>CAVTSC010000007.1:0-1160215 GCA_963737355.1 uncultured Pseudomonadota bacterium
ATCGCCCGATCGCCTCGATGGCGTCGAGCAGATTGCGATCCGCACGCCGGGCAAGCCGGGTGCCTTTGTCACCCGCTATCTAGTGAACTGCCCCAATCATGGGACTGACATCCCCAAACCGGATCGAGCCGGCCTGGATGGCGGTCGTTCGCCGGCGCCCGTTCGGTGCGCATGATCACTGGGCGGACGGCGTGCTGGTCCGCAAACCGGCAGCGGCGACAGGCGGGTTCGGCATTTACGACCTTCGGCAATCGCTGGCGAGTGATCTGCCCGAGCCGTTCCACACGCTCAATTTCCGCATCCCGCATTGGATGTTCGAGCAGCTCACGAACGAGCTGCACGCGCCGCGGATCGAAATGCTCGCAGCGCCGGCGCATGTCGATCGCGACGAGGTTCTCTTCCATCTCGCGCTCGCGTTCACCCGATCCTCACCAAGCCCTGGGAAGCCAGCCAGTCGTTCGCGGATCACGCGCCCTCGGCCGTCGCCCTGCATTCGGCCCGCAACGATGGCGGCCTGGCGCCGCGCATCAAGCTTCCCAAAGGCGGCCTCGCGCCCTGGCAGGAGCGTCGGGCGAAGGAACACCTACTCCTCAGCCTGCGGGGAGAAGTTTCCCTCGGGAGCTCGCCGGCGCCTGCGGGCTGTCCGGCAGTTATCTCTCGCGTGCCTTCAAGCAGGCGACGGGGATGGGGCCGCACCGCTGGCTGATGAAGCAACGCATTGCGGCGGCCAAGGGCCTTCTCGAAACCACTACCGACGACCTGGTCTCCATCGCGTTGGCCTCGGGCTTCGCCGATCAGAGCAATTCACCCGGGCGTTCTCCAAGCTGGTGGGAACCAGCCCGGGCGCATGGCGGCGCCTGCGGCGAAGCTGAGCGGTCAGTGGCGGATTCCGCCAAAAAGGGGCAAGCGGGGACAAGACCAAAAAGTGACGCCGTCTACAGTGATCCGCGCCCATTTCGAAAGATCGTGGCATGACCACGCGGATCAACAAGTACAGTGCCGTGACGGCGCCCACGCTCTTCGCCGACCTGAGCGGCCGCCAGCTAGCCTACCGGACCCTGGGGGAAGGCAAGCCGATCGTTCTGTGTAATCGGTTTCGTGGCATCCTCGACAGTTGGGATCCCGCGTTCCTCGATACGCTCGCGGAATCCTTCACCGTCATCTATTTCGACTATAGCGGCCTCGGCGTCTCAACCGGCAATGCGAGCTTCAACCCGCGCGCACTCGCCGATGACGCCAGGGATCTCGCCTGGATCTTGGGCTACGAGGAAATCGTTATCGCCGGCTGGTCCCAAGGCGGCCAGGCGGCGCAGGCTTTCACCGCTCTCTATCCGGAAATGGTGAGCCACACGATCCTGATCGGCTCGATCCCGCCAGGGCAACAAGTGAAGGGGCCGGAGCAGATCTTCTTCGACACAGCCCTAAAATTCGACAATGACCTGAAAGACGAGACCATCCTGTTCTTCGAGCCGAATTCCGAAGCATCGCGGGAAGCCGCCCAGGCCAGCCACGACCGGATCGCGATGCGCACCACCGACCGTGACACGCCGATTCCGGAACATCTCTATATGCGCCTGCTGCGTGAGGAGCAGGGCGTGCATCCCTTCACGGACAAGGGAGGCTATTGGGAGAAGCTAAGCACGACGATGGTTCCGATCCTCGCGATATGCGGCGATCACGACACTATGTCCCCGGTCGAGAACTGGCATGCCCTGAACGCACGGTGGAACACGCTGGAGGTCATCACCTTCCCGCAAGCCGGGCATGGGCCCCATCATCAGTACCCGAAAACGGTGGTGCACTACATCGCGACGTTCGTGAACACAATCGCCTGATACTGCCCCCTGAAACAGAGGAATCCCTTTTATAAGCACGATCACCATGTCTGACGGCACCGAGTTCAACGCAGATGTGCTGGCCTTCATCAAGGGCTGAGTTGCGCCGTGCTGCCGGCGCCTTTGGGTCCCGTATCCTTCGCCAGGGTCCAGGGCGCGGCGCCGGTCGCGAAACGCCGGGCGAGGAAATCCATCAGCACGCTGATCCGCGGCGCGCGCGGGCTGCCGGCCGGCGTCAGCAGGTTGAGGGTGAGGGGAGGCGCGTGCCATCCCGGCAGCACGGCAACCAGAAGGCCGTCCCGGATCGCCTCCCAGACCAGGAAATCCGGCTGCAAGGCGATGCCGATGCCGGCCTCAAGTGCTGCGGCGAGCGCATTGGCATTGGTTGCCGAGATTGGCCCGCTCACGCTGACCGCTTCCTCCGTGCCGGCTTCATCGGTGAAACGCCAGGTCTCGCCGGAAGCTAGGTAGCTGTAGCCGAGGCAGGCATGGGCTTTGAGGTCCCGCGGCCGTTGCGGGGTTCCGTGTGCGGCGAAATATGCCGGGCTGCCGACCACAAGGCGCTTCACCGCGCAGAGCCGGCGCGCGATCAAGCTCGAATCTGGCAGATCGGCGATGCGCACCGCGATATCGATGCCGCCGGCGATGAGATCGACGATTCGGTCGTCGAGCTGCAGGTCGACCGAGATTTGCGGATAGGTCGCGAGAAAATCTGGCAGCGCTGGCGCCACATGGCGCAGCCCGAACGACATCGGTGCGGCGAGCCGCACCCGCCCGCGCGGCGTCGCCGATTTCGCCTGCGCCTCGGCCTCCACGGCCTCCCCTTCGGCAAGGATCTGCGCGGCGCGCAGCACCAGCACCCGGCCGGTTTCGCTCAGCGCCAGGCGCCGCGACGTCCGGTGAATGAGCCGTTCACCCATCCTGGTCTCCAGCCGCTGGATCGCCTTTGAAACCGTCGCGCTGGTGATGCCGAATTCCGCCGCGGCACCGGCGAAGGACCCGGTTTCCGCAACTTTGGCGAAGATCGCCCAAGCTTCGAGATCGGGGATCGGCATCGATCATCACCACAAAAACGGAAACAATGAAATTCTATTATTTCTGTTTTCTGGATCAGCGTCCAGGCCCATTTTCCGCTAGGCGCGGGGATCGTCCTCGTATGCAGAAACGGAGTTTCGACCATGATCGAACGCAGGAAATTCACCGAGCTCGGTGGGGCCAACCATGGCTGGCTCAACGCCAAACATCATTTCTCCTTCGCCGGCTATTTCGATCCCAAGCGCATGAACTGGGGCAGCATCCGCGTTTGGAACGACGACGAGATCGCTCCGAAATCCGGATTTCCGCCGCATCCGCATGCGGACATGGAAATCATCACCTATGTGCGTGAGGGCGCGATCACCCATCGGGATTCGCTGGGCAATACCGGCCGCACCGAGGCCGGCGACGTCCAGGTAATGTCGGCCGGCTCCGGCGTCCGCCATTCGGAATACAATCTCGAGGACGAGACGACGCGGATCTTCCAGATCTGGATCGAGCCCAGCACGCGCGGGGGTGCGCCCTCCTGGGGTGCGAAGCCCTTCCCGAAGGCCGACCGGTCGGGCCGGTTCGTGACCCTGGCGAGCGGTTTTCCGGATGACGCGGATGCCTTGCCGATCCGTGCCGATGCGCGGGTGATGGGCGTGACGGTCCTCGCCGGCGAGACCGTCACGCTCGCGCTCAATCCCGTGCGGCATGCCTATCTGGTGCCGGCGCGCGGCGTGGTCGAGGTCGGCGGCACGCGCATCGAGGCGCGCGACGGCGCCGCAATCACCGGCCAGGAGATGGTCGAAATCCGTGGCATCGAGGACGCCGAGATCGTGCTGGTCGATGCGGCCTGACGTGCCGGGCAAACGGCCCGGCTAACGGGCGGCCTCCCGCGAACCCGGGAACCGCCTGCAATCCGGGCGACGAGAACCAGGAAAAGCGAGGCTGTGATGACAGAGAAACAGGGGGCCTACGGCGATCGTATGCGCGCCTATCTCGGGGTGAAGGAGGTGCGGGCGATCACCATGTCGACGCCGAGAAAATCGGTGCTCGCGGCGACCAGGATCAAATGCGACCGGCCGGATTTTCTGCTTTCGGTCCCGATTCCAGGAGAAAAATCCTATATCGTCGCGCACCATCTCGACAACCTCGTGTGCCGCTGCGGCGATACGGTCAGTTGCCTCGATCTAGCCGCATCGCCGCAGCTCTCGCTGCAGAGCCCCTGGGATATTGTGCAATTCTACATTCCGCAGGCGGCACTCGACGAGGTCGCCGATGCCTTCCTGGCGCCCAGAGGCCGCCTTGCCTGGCCGTCCGCCGGCAGGATTGCCGATCCGGTGATCACCGGCCTCGGCGCGAGCTTGCTGCCGATGCTCGAAAGCCGCCGGCAGGCGCCACAGATCATCGTCGATCATATCGGCTTCGCGCTGCTGGTCCATCTCGCGCATGTCTATGGGGGGATCAGCCCGCGTCAGTCCTCCAGCGGCGGCCTCGCGCCCTGGCAGGAGCGGCGGGCTAAGGCCCTGATCGACGCGCATCTGGATGGCGGCATCGCGCTTGCGGAGATCGCGTGCGAATGTCGGTTGTCGCCAAAGTATTTCACCCGCGCCTTCAAGCAGACGACCGGGCTGCCGCCCTATCGCTGGCTTCTCGCGCGCCGGATCGAGGTGGCGCAGGACCTGCTGCGGCGATCCGGCCTGTCCTTATCGGAAATCGCACTCGCAACCGGCTTCGCCGACCAGAGCGCCTTCACCCGGACGTTCACGCGGTTTGTCGGCATCAGCCCCGGCGCCTGGCGGCGGCTGCATCATGGCTGACCGGATTGTTGAAAAGGCGCGTTCTTTGACGGTTTTTGCCGCGATCTTGCCGCCGGCTCCGCCTGCCGGTTGCCAGCCGGCGCGTAGCGACGGCATCATCCCCGTATGCAGCGCCGTGTGCAGGGGGCAGACATGATCGAGCCGGCACCGGCATCGTCGACGCCGCCGGTGCCCGCACTCGCATCCCCACTGGCGGCCCCGTCCACCCACGCGGTTCGCCTGCTGCTGGTCGGCCTCGGGCTCGCGACCGGCATGGAATTCTACACCTTTGACAGCATGAACCTGGTGCTGCCGGATCTCACCGGCACGCTCGGCATCTCGGAGGACGAATTCGAGCTGGATCCTTACGGTCTACAGCTCGGCGCTGCTGCTCGGCGTGCCGGTTTCGATGTGGATGGCCGGGCATTACGGCTACAAGCGCTTCCTGATCGCGACCACGATCCTATTCGCGATCGCCTCCATGGGCTGCGCGATCGCGCCCGATCTCGACACCATGCTTTTCTGGCGCGCGATCCAGGGTTTCGCCGGCGCTGGGCTGGTGATGTGGTGGCGGGCCAGTGTCTACATGCTGCTCAGCAAGCAACAGCGCAGCGATTCCCTGATGCGGATCTCCACGTTGCTCTATCTGTCGAGCGCCGCGGGCCTGCTGGTCAGCGGCTATGTCACGGACCATTATAACTGGCGCCTGATCTTCCTGCCGAACCTGCTCTACGCATTCGGTGCAGTGTGGTTGCTCGCGCATTATTATCCGGCGGTGCCGCCGGCCTCGGCACCGCGCCTGGTGCGCACGGACTGGCCGGGCATTGCGTTGATCGGCATCACTCTGGTGTCCCTGCAGGTCATCCTCAGCCGCGGCCCGATCGATGATTGGTTCGGCTCGCCGCGCATTCAGTTGCTGGCATGGGCCGCGAGCCTATCGCTGATCGGTTTCGTCTTCTGGCAGGCGAGCCCGCGCAACCCCGCACCGCTGGTCTCGATCACCCTCCTCGGCAACCGACACGTGCTCTCCTCGGCGCTGATCGGCGTCTGCGCCGGCATGATCCTGTCGGGCAGTCTCTACGTGCTACCGGAGTTTCTCCGCACCATCGACACGCAAACGCATAGCGCCACCCAGACCGGCCGGATCATCTGCGTCTATGCCCTCACCGCGGCGGCGATCAGGCCGCTGATGGTTGGCGTCATCGCCCGCTTCGGCCAGCGCAAGGTGATCGCCGCGGCCCTCGGCATGCTGATCCTGTCGATGGCCCTATTCAACCATCTGCTCACCGCCGATACACCTGACAGTTCTTATCTCCTGCCGTTGGTGCTCTATGCGTTCTGCCTGTCGCCGCTGCTGCCGGCGATCGGCAGCGGCACCGTGGGCCGGATGGACCAGATCCAGTTGCTCGACGGCGTCACCATCTACATGACGTTCCGGCAGTTCGGCGCCTCCCTGGGCGTCGGGCTGCTCACCATCCTGCTTGAACGGCGCGAGACGCTGCATTCCACGCGCCTGTTCGAAAGCATCGGCATCGCCGACGCGACGACACGGGACTGGCTGACGACCGCCGCCGCCACATTGACGGCGCGCGGCGGCCATTCCGCCTTCGACGGGATGCATGCCGCCCCTGCCTTGCTGTCGGTAACCGCGACGGCTCAGGCTGCGGTGCTCAGTTATGCCGACGCCTTCGCTTTCATGGCGGTGATCGGCCTCCTCGCTTTGTGCCTGATCCCAATCATCCCTCCGACACCGGTGGTCCGCAAATGAACGACAGTTCCGCCGTGTCGACTGAGGCTAAAACCCAGGCCGCACCGCCCGGTCCACCACCGGCATCGGGTGCCGCAGGCGCATCTCCCGCGCCCAGGCGCCGCTTCCGCCCGGGCGCGCTCGGTCTCAAGATCGTCGTCGCGGTCGCGCTGCTGACGGTCGCCGTCTACGTTTACGTGCCCGGACTCTACGAAGAGCGGACCGACGACGCCTATGTCGAGGCGCATGTGGTCTCGGTCATGCCGAAGGTCGCAGCCTATGTTCAGGCCCTGCATGTCGACGACAACGCGCAGGTTTCGGCAAGGGAATTGCTGGTCGAGCTCGATCCGCGCGATTATCGCAACGCGGTCAACAGCGCCGCCGCGGATCTGCAGACCGCGGAGGCGAATGCCGCGAATGCCTCGGCGCAGCTGGCCGAGCAGAACACGATCATCGCGCAGGCCGCGGCGACGATCCTCAGCGATCAGGCCGCCTTGATTTTCGCCGGCCAGGAGCTGTCACGCTACACCTCCTTGGTGCATGAAAGCGGCGCCACGCTCCAGCAATTGCAGCAGACCCAGGCGAACATCGTCCAGAGGCGGGCGGACATGCAGCACGATCAGGCGGCCCTAGACCAGGCCAAGGCGCATGTCGCCGTGCTGAACACCGAACTTGCCCAGGCGCGCGCCATAATCGCCTACCGGCAGGCAGCCCTGGCGCAGGCGCGCCTGAACCTCTCGTACACCCGAATTGAGGCGGATGGCGCCGGCAGCATCGCGAACAAGACCGTGGAGGTAGGCAACTTCGTGCAGCCCGGGCAGACCCTGTTCTCCATCGTTCCCGAAACCCGCTACATCATCGCCAATTACAAGGAGACCCAGATCACCCGTATGCGGCCCGGCCAGCCGGTCAGCATCGCGGTCGATGGTTTCCCCTCTCTGCGACTCAATGGCCACGTCGACAGCCTGCAGCAGGGCACCGGGTCGATCTTCGAGCTCCTGCCGCCGGAGAACGCCACCGGCAATTTCGTCAAGGTGGTGCAGCGGCTGCCGGTGAAGATCGTATTCGACGATCCGTTACAGCTACCGCGTTACATTTCGCCCGGCATGTCGGTAGAGACGGAAGTCTATGTGAAGGCGCCGCCATGGTGGCTCTCCTGGTTTCATTAAGGATAAGGAGACCTTTCCCTGGGGCTAGCACGCTCCGGCAATGACGACGGAGGATCGCCACCGCCCGCTTCATTCGCCTCCGTTGACACTTGGCAGTGGGCGGAAGCCCTCGATCCGAACATGGCAGAATCTCTCACGCCCTATTTCCGGAATGTCACCCCAGCCGTGATCCCCAATTCCGGCCATTGCGTTCCCGAGGAGCAGCCCGTGGCGCTCGCCAACGAATTGATGCGGTTTCTCACGGCATCGGGTGCTGAATGCGCACCTCCTTGATCTGATATTGCTAGAATTCGGTGGATTGATCGAGATCGCGACAATTGAAATAGCAACATGGTGGTGAAATGACAGATCGTACAAGCTTCAAAGCCGATATTCGTCCGCTGTTCACGGATCGGGATATTCAGGGAATGAGCCGGGCCTTCAACCTGGCGAGTTATGAGGACGTAAAGTCACACGCCTCCGCCATCTATGATCGTATTCGCGGGATCGGAGGAGCTGTGATGCCACCGCCCCCGCCGCGGGGCGAGGGACCCTGGCCCCAGTCCCGGATCGAGCTGTTCGGCCGCTGGATCGAGGACGGGTGCCCACCTTGATCGAGAGCTAGCTGTGTAGTTGGCGAATATTGTTAGTATCCGGAGGCTTGACGATCGTTAAGTACGGTTGTCGGCCTTAAAGGCCAGAGGGGCGCTGTCTGCGGTCGGAAATAAGCCACGCATCCTGATCTATGTGAATGTCTAAACCATGCAGGCCACGTGAACTCACGCCATCTCCATTTAGTAACTTGATTCAACGTGCTGTTTTGGGTGGCGGCTTGAGGTGCCGGAACGGCAGGGATGGGCGCAGAGCCGCTACCAGCCTGCGCCGGCGAACGGCTGCTTTCGGCGGAACCTAGTACAACATCCCGTAAATATCTTTAATAAATGTTGGGCTGCAAGTAAGGCTGTAGGAGCGTGACGACGACCTCGGTCATCTCGTCGAGAGACCCCGTGCCGGGCAGCGGTTCCCATCGGCCATTGTGGCTACGAAAGGCGGCACTATAACGATTGCGGCTGAGTTCAGTGAGGCGCGCCACAACCGTTGCCTCCTCATCGTCCAGACGTTTGATCAGCAGGTGACACCCATAGGCTTGCGTGACGATCTGCTCATGGCCGAGTAGGCGGCGCAGTTGACGCTGGAGTTCGGCTGCGGAGTGTCTGGCGGGTAAAGCTGGCATGTCGTTCCTCGATTATGATGCGCCGGTTTGCAGCGGATAGCCCCGGAAACTCCATTTGAAAGGGCGTGCCGCCTGATTATGCTCGTGGATGAACTGCTCGGTGCGCTCGCGCAGGTGCGCGGTGCTGGTGTGGCTGGCGTGGCGTAGCACCCGGCGCGTGTAGCGGGCGAACCACAGTTCGATCTGATTGACCCAGCTCGCATGCAGGGGCGTGAAGTGGAAGTGAAACCGCTCGCCGTGCCGTGTGTTAAACGCCTGCCAGACAGCTCGTGCGCAATGCGTGTTCAGATTGTCCCAAATGACGTGTATCTGTTTGTTCGGGTGCGCGAGCGCCACGCGCTCCATGAAGGCGACCAGGTCATCCTGGGTGCGCCGCTCGCGGCACTCTGCCAACGCCTGGCCGCTATGAACATCGAATGCGGCGATCAGCGTCTGGGTGCCATGGCGGACATATTCGAATTCGCGACGACGCAGCCGGCCCGGAGCTGGCGCGCGCCCCGGATGCTTGCGCTCAATGGCTTGAATTCCAGTCTTCTCATCAATGCTGAGCACCACTGCGTTTTTGGGCGCCTTGCGATACAGCTCGCAGATCACGTTGACCTTTTCGCGAAAGGCCGGATCAGGACTGTGTAACCATTGCCTGACCCGGTGCGGGCGCACATCGCCGGCCTGCAGGATACGTTGCATATGGCTGCGGCTGATCTGTTCGACGATGCCGCGCTCGATTGCGCGCACCACAATCTCGTCCAGCGTTGGCGTGACGCGCCCCTCGGGTTCTGGCGCTTCACATGCCAGCGCAATCAACTGCAGTCGCGTTTCCTGCGTGATGCGTGGCGGGCGGCCGCTGCGCTCACCCTCGCGTAGGCCCCGCGCACCTTGCTGGGCGATGCGCCTGCGCCACGCGCTAACCGTCTGCACTGAGACACCCAGCTCCCGCGCAATCACGGTATTCGAATGTCCCTCGTGGGCCCACAGGGCGATCCGCGCCCGCATCACATCCCGTTGGGCCGCTGTCCTGCGTTCGATCAGCGATAGCAGCTCAACTTGTTCCTTCTTGGCCAGCTTCACTGGCGTTGCATGACGACCTCGGCTCATCCCGACATGTTAGCCCAAGCACTTAATTATTCAAGCTATTTACGGGATGTTGTACTAGGCCGTAGTGACGAATTATTGACTGGGGGGATTCCGGCGCGCCGACAAGTCTGATTCAATGCTGATTTTTGGGATCGGCTTGATGATACGGGATGTTGACGCGCTTCGGGACGACCAGTGGGAGCGGCTGAAGGAGTTGGTTCCTGGGGGGCGTGCTGGCGAGCGGGGGCCACGTTGTGACAACCGGCGCTGTGGATGCTTTGCTGTGGATGGCCCGCTCTGGCGGACGTTGGCGTGATCTGCCGACGCGTTTTGGTGAGCATCAGGCCGTAAAGCGTCGCTATTACCGCTGGATCGAGCACGGCGCGCTGGACAAGTTTCTTGAAGCGCTCACCACGGAAGCCGACCTCGAATGGCTGATGATCGACTCGACGATTGTGCGCGCGCACCAGCACGCGGCTGGGGCGCGTCTCGCAAAAGGGGGGCGGATGCCCAGGGTTTGGGCCGGTCCCGCGGCGGCCTGAGCACCAAAATTCACGCCGCCACAGACGCCCTTGGCAATCCCGTGCGCCTGCTGTTTGGGCCAGGTCAGCGTAACGACATCACCCAGGCTCACGACCTGCTCGACGGTTTCGAGGCGCAAGCCGTCATCGCCGACAAGGGATACGACGCCGATCATCTGCGTGAAGCCGCGCTCGCCAACGGCGCCGAGCCGGTCATTCCGCCAAAATCAAACCGCCGCACGCCAATCGCCTCTGACAAGGCGCTCTATAAGGAGCGCAACCTTGTCGAGCGGTTCTTCAACAAGCTTAAACAGTTCCGCCGCGTCGCAACCAGATACGACAAGCTTCTCGTAAACTACAGAGGCTTCGTCATCCTCGCCGCCATCGCCATTCTGGGTAGTGTCCCTGGTCGTGGTGGACTTTTGGAATTCATAACGGTGTAGATATGGGTGGCCATCGGATCGGTGGGGTACGGTGGAGTTGCGAGACTTCAACCTGAACCTGGAGAACCCGATGACCGAGGAGAGATTACCGCTTGCCGAGCTTTTGGCGAAGGCCGGCGACGGCGATTTTCTACGGAGCGTGGCGGAGGCGGTGCTGCAGATGCTCATGGAAGCGGATGTCGAAGGTTTGATCGGGGCTGGCCGCTATGAGCGCCAGGGGGATCGCGCGACCTACCGCAATGGCTATCGCGAGCGGGCGCTGGATACCCGTCTGGGCAGCCTGCAATTACGGATCCCGAAGCTGCGGCAAGGCAGTTACTTCCCGCCCTTCCTGGAAGCGCGCCGGACTTCGGAGAAGGCACTGGTGGCGGTGATCCAGGAAGCCTGGATCGGCGGCGTCTCGACCCGGCGGGTGGACGATCTGGTACAGGCAATGGGGCTGTCGGGGATCAGCAAGAGCTCGGTCTCCAAGCTGTGCAAGGATATCGACGAGCGGGTGAACGCCTTCCTCGACCGTCCGCTGGCTGGCGACTGGCCGTATCTGTGGCTTGACGCGACCTATCTCAAACAGCGTGAGGGCGGACGCATCGTCTCGGTCGCGGCCATAATCGCTGTGGCGGTGAACACCGAGGGACGGCGTGAGATCGTCGGCCTGCACATCGGCCCGTCCGAGGCCGAAACCTTCTGGGCCAGTTTTCTCAAGAGCCTGGTGCGGCGCGGCTTGCGCGGCGTGAAGCTGGTGATCTCCGATGCGCATGAAGGGCTGAAGGCGGCGATCCGGCGCGTGATGGGGGCTTCGCCGAAGCGTTTGGCGTGCGAGAGGACACGGTTCGGCTGTGGCGCAGCGATTTCGGCAAGGGCGGTGTGGACGCGCTGAAGGCGAGCATCGCACCTGGGCCGGTGCCGGTGAAGAGTACAACGGCGTTGCGCGTGGTCACGCCGCTGCTCGAGGAGCCCGTGGCCAACCGGCCAAACTGGACGATTGCCCGCTTACGCGCCGAAATTGAAGCGCGCGAGGGTGTCCGCATCAGCCGTTCACAATTGTCCAAGGTGTTGCGAAAAAAAAGTTCCGTTGGCGGCGGCCCCGGCACACGCTGAAGGGACGGCAGACGGCCAGCGAGGTGGATCGGATCGGTTTGCGCCTGCAACTGCGCAAGCGTCAGGCCGAAGCCGGCGACATCGTTCTTCTCTACGGCGATGAGAGCGAGGCATTAACGCATCCCTATCTCGCGCGAGCGTGGGCGAAGTCTGGCGCCGACCTGCGCGTGCAAGCGCCCGGACAAGCCCAGAAAGTGGCGATGCTGGGCTCGCTCGATCATGTCACGCGCCAACTCATCGTCCATACCAGCCCCACCAAGCGCAGCAGCGACTTCGTGGCGCATCTCGAGCAGCTCGACCATCTCTACGGCCCCATGCCCGGCAGGTCAGCCAGGCCGGTCGTGCTGGTCGAGGACAACGGGCCAATCCACGTCAGCAAGCTTGCGCGTGTAGCCCTCGCCGCACGTGCACACTGGCTCACGGCCGAGTGGTTGCCAAAATACGCGCCAGAACTGAATGACATCGAGGTGGTCTGGCACGATCTCAAGGCGCATCACCTCGCTCATCAAACCTTCACCGACTGCGCCGCACTCGACGAAGCCATCCATGCAGCCGTTACAGACCTTAACCGTGAGCGCATGGTCGTTCCGTTGGCCAAGCCACGAATCTCTGCTTAGCAGTGGACGAACACTAGCCGACTGTTCGCTTGATTTCCTCGATAAGTAATGGCGACAGCCCGTGCGCCTCGAGCGGGGCTCGCCACGCATCCAGCGGGTGGCCATAAGCGCGTGAAAGCGATGTCTGCGATCGGTAGACCTGCTCATCCTCGACGACTGGGGCCCAGAAACACTCAACGCTGACCAGCGCCGCGATCTGCTCGAGATCATCGATGACCGCCATGAGATGCGTTCAATCATTGTCACCAGCCAAGTACCAATCGACCGCTGGTACGAAATCATCGGCAATCCCACCATCGCCGACGCCATTCTCGATCGCCTCGTCCATAACGCCTATCGCATCGAGTTGACCGGCGAGAGCCTCCGGAAAATGAAAAATCCGCCCCTCACCAGCACACCAACTTGACCCACGAAAAGGACCCGACAATCATTCACCAAGACCCAACCAAACGACGCTCAGGTGGCCGGCTTCAAATCGGAACACTGGCCGGCTTCGTTTCGGAATGGGTGGCCGGCTTCAGATTGGAATGCATGGCCGGCTTCATCGGAATACGCAGTCAGTTCGATGCGATAGGCGCATACGGGATAGACAATGAGGTCGTTGAGACGGTGCTGGTGACCACGCGATGGTGCAGGGCGTGGTCGGCCACCGAGGGCCTTCGAGCAGCGGTCCTGGCCCGAATGGGACCACACCGACGAGGTGGCGGTCATGGGGGATCCTGCGGCACCTGGAGCGGCTGTAGCCGTGCACGGCGAACTGTGCGTCCTGTGTCCCCACCGGGCGATCCACGGCCAAATTTGGCCAACGCGGGGGAATGCGGTGGGACGCCCCAAAACCAAAACGGGCCGGCCGCTGCCGACCGGTCCGTTTGTGCTTGATTTTCAAGGAATTTCGTGGCGCGCCCGAAGAGATTCGAACTCCTGACCCTCAAATTCGTAGTCTGATGACGCTGGACTCATCCCGAAAGCAGCAAATCAAGGTGGTATCGGGCCCCCGCAACCAAATTCCAACGCATCGTAAACCCAAAAGCCCGCTCCAAAGCGGGCTTTTGCACGTCCGGGGCGTGGATCGTGGATCGCCGCTCGGGCGCCACATCTCCGCCATAACGCCTCGTTATTCGCCGCGCCGGCTAGGCCGATACCGGCCGTTAGCTGGACCAACCGAGGATGTCATGAAGAGACTAGCCATCGCCACCCTGTTCGCCGCCCTGACGCTCACCCTATCGGCGCCCGCTTATGCAGACCAAAGCAGCGAAGCCGAGCTGCTGGCCGCGCATAACGCCTATCGCGCAAGTCTCGGTCTGCCGCCGCTGCGCTGGTCCGACCAACTGGCGGCGCGTGCGCAGGAATGGGCTGAGCATTTGGCTGAGATCGGAGCGCTCGAGCATAGCGGGCCGGGCCAGAACCTGGCGATGGCGCAAGCCGGCACGCAGACGCTGACGCAGTTGGTCGATCTGTGGGGCAGTGAGCAGGGTTACTTTACGAATGGCGACTTCCCCGCGATTTCCACCACCGGGAACTGGATGGATGTGGGCCATTACAGCCAGATGGTTTGGAAGGCGACGACGGAGGTTGGCTGCGGGTTCGCCGAGAGCGATGGCCGCGACGTTCTGGTCTGCGATTACGATCCGCCGGGAAATGTCATGGGTGAGCGGGCTTTCTAGCATTTCAGCCCGCCCGGCGATCATTTGCCACGGGACAATGGCGCATGCTAGTCGGGCGGGCGTAGAAGTACGATTTCTGCGAAGGTTCAAGAACATGGCAGGGCAGGCGGTAGAGACGACGTGAGCGGCATCGAAATCATTGAGGTTCAAGGCCCCGCGCTGCTTGACCGTTTCATCCGGCTTCCGGAACGGTTGCACAGGGACGATCCGCATTACATCGCCCCGCTGCATATGGAGCGGCGGGAAGCGCTGACCGCGAAAAACCCGTTCTTCGGGCATGCCGAGGTGCAGTTCTGGCTGGCGCGCAAGGATGGCCGCGATGTCGGGCGCATCAGCGCGCAGATCGACCGCAATGCGTTGGCGCTGCGCCCGGATGATCCCGGCCTGTTCGGCATGATCGCGGCGGAGAACGATCCGGCGGTGTTCAAGGCGTTGCTGGAAACCGCTGAGAATTGGCTGCGCGCGCGCGGCATGACGCGCATGCAAGGGCCGTTCAATCTCAACATCAATGAGGAATCCGGCCTGCTGGTCGCCGGTTTCGACACGCCGCCGATCCTGATGATGGGCCATGACAAGCCCTATATCGGCGCGCGGCTGGAAGCGTTGGGCCTGTCCAAGGTCAAGGACCTTTACGCCTATCTCTACGATATGACCGTCGAGCTGCCGACCAGTGTGCGGCGGCTGCTTGCCCGTCCGCTGCCGCCGGAACTCACCGTGCGGCGGATCGATTTCAAGCGCTATAACGAAGAGATCCGCACGATCACGGATATCTTCAACGATGCCTGGGCGAATAACTGGGGTTTTGTGCCGTTGACCGAGACGGAGACGGATTACCTCGCCAAGGCCCTGAAACCGCTGCTGAACCCCAAGCTCGTGAGCGTGGTGGAGCGCAATGGCGAGGCGGTGGGCTTCCTTGTCGGGTTACCGAATTTGAACGAGGCGATCCGTGGGTTGGACGGCAAGATGCTGCCCTTTGGCTGGGCCAAGCTGCTTTGGCGGTTGAAGGTGAAGGGCGTGAAGACCGCGCGCGTGCCGATGATGGGCGTGCGGCGTTCGGCAGCGCAGGATGTCATTGGCGGCCTGCTGCCGTTCCTGATGATCGATGCCGTGCGCAAGGAGGCCTTGAAAATGGGCTTCACGCATATCGAGCTGTCCTGGATTCTGGAGGACAACATGCCGATGCGCCGGATGAATGAGAGCCTGGGGGCCGAGGCCTACAAGACCTACCGGGTCTACGAAAAGCCGCTCTGACCCCGCGTTATTTCAGCCAGCCCGCCTGGCGATACCAGGCGGCGGTGGCGGCGAAGCCTTCGGCGAAGCTGATTTTCGGTGTGTAGAGGCGCCTGGGCAGCAGTTCCGTGGGGGAAACCGACCAGTCCGGGTGCAGGATCTCCCGCGCCTTGCCGGCGGTGAAGATCGGTGCGGGCCCCCGCTTTTGCCCCCACCAGCCGGAGAGATGTCCGGCCGCGCGAATAACCCAGTCCGGCATGCGGATGAAACGCGGCGCATTGCCGGTGGCGCGCGCCGCTTCGGCCAGTAATTCCGGCATCGTGTAGCCCTGCGGGTGATCGTCGGCCAGCGTGTAGGCCCCGCCGGGTCCGGCCTGCATGGCGATGGCCGCGATGGCGGCGGCGGCATCCGTTGCATGGATGATGGCAGCTCGGCTTTGGCCGAAGACCGGCACGAAGGCGCGCGTGGCAGCCTTGAAGATCGCCAGGGTTTCGCGGTCCCACGGGCCATAGATCGCCGGGGGACGGATGATGCTTAAGCGTTGCGGCGCATCGGCATAGGCTGCGCGAACCGCATCCTCGCCTGCTTGCTTGCTGAAGGCGTAATCCGAGAGATGCGGCGCGCGCGCGGCAAGTGAGGAGACGGCGATGAAATGGGCGCCTGGCGCATGCAGCCGTGTGGCGGCGGCGATGGCGGCACTCCCGTCCTGGTTCGTGCGCAAAAATTCCGCCCGGCTGCGCGCCTTGATCAGCCCGGCGGCATGCACCACCACCTCCGCGCCGGTCACCAATTGTGCCAGCGCGGCAGGATCTTCCAGGCTGCCATGGACGGTCTCGACGGCAATGCCCTGCCACGCCGGATGCGCCGGATTGCGCCGGGCGAGGATGCGGATCCGCGCGCCGGCTTGGGCAAAAGCCGGAATGAGATGCAGGCCGAGAAATCCCGTCGCGCCGGTGATGGCGACGACGCGGCCCGGGCTCATTCGGCGGCTTGTGCCTGTGCGGGGGCGCTGGGGAACGCGCCTTCCAGATACAAAGCGCGGGCGCGGCTGCGGCTGAGCTTGCCAGAGGAGGTTTGCGGCAGGCTGTGCGGCGGCACCAGAACCACCCGCGTCTCCAGCCCGTGGCGCCCACGGAAGAATTTGGCGATTTCCAGACGCAGCGCCTCGCGTGCGGCGGGCTCGGTCACGCGGCATTGCACGAGGATGACAACTTCCTCGTCGACGCCGTTATCGACAGCGAAGACCGCGACATCCCCGCTGCGCAAATGGGCGATTTCCGCCTCGGCGGCCCATTCCAGGTCCTGCGGCCAGACATTGCGGCCATTGACGATCACCAGATCCTTGGCCCGGCCGGTGATGACGATCTGCCCGTTCACCAGATAGCCGAGATCGCCGGTATCCAGCCAGCCATCCGCGTCCAGCACGCGGGTCGTCTCTTCCGGCGCGCCGTAATAGCCGATCATCAGGCTCGGGCCGCGCACGAAGAGGCGGCCGACCTGCCGGTCGGGCACCAGTTTGCCTTGTTCGTCGCGCACCTCGATGGCGTGGTTCGGCAGCATCTGGCCGCAGAACACGAAGCTGCGCGTGCGTTCGGACTGCGCATGCGCCGGCACGGCGCGGTGCTCGCGCTCCAGGATGATGCCATCGACGACATCGTTCGGCGCCCCCTGCCCGGCGGGGGTGAAGCTCAGCGCCAGTGTGGCCTCCGCCATGCCGTAGCAGGGGGCGAAGACTTCGCGGGCGTAGCCATGGGCGGCGAAACGCTCGGCGAAGCGCGCCAGCACATGCGGGCGGATCATGTCGCCGCCGATGCCGGCGCGGCGCCAGGTGGAGAGGTCCAGCCCGTCCGTCGAGGCGGTCTGCGCCCGGCGGGTGCAAAGCTCGTAGCCGAAGGAGGGGCTGAATGAGATGGTGCCGCGGTTGCGCGTGATGAGGTCGAGCCAGAGCAGCGGGCGGCGGGCGAATTCGCGCGTCGGCAGAACGTCCACGGACATCTGGCAGGCCATGGGCATGAGCAGGAATCCGACCAGCCCCATGTCATGATAGTAGGGCAGCCATGTCACGCCGCGATCGTCATCCGTGACTTCCAGCCCGTCTTTGGACATGTAATGGGCATTGGCCATGAAGGCGCGCTGCGTGACCGCGACGCCGAGCGGGAAGCGTGTGCTGCCCGAGGAGAATTGCAGATAGGCCAGGGAGTCCGCGTCCTGCCCCGGCAGTTCGGCGGCATCGGGCGAGATATCGTCGAGTGCGGCGATGGTGCCGGCGAACTTGAGATCGAGCCCCGCCACGGCCTCGGCCAGCCAGGCTTCCAGCACCGCGGGGCCGAACACCGCATGCGCGTCAGCACCTTGGATCATGCGGCGCAAATGCGAGATATAGCCCTCTTTGCCGCCCAAGGCGGCGGGCAAAGGCAAAGGTGCGGGCACCAGGCCGGCATATTGGCAGGCGAAGAAGCCGCGGGCGAAGTCGCCGTCGCTCTCGGCCACCAAACCCACGCGATCGCCAGGGCGCAGCCCGGCCGCCAGCATGCGCCGGGCCAGGCCGATCGCCTGCTCGCGGAGCCGATGATAGGGGAGAACTTCGACAAGGGCGCCCTTGCCGGAATAGAAATTGACGCCTGTCGGCCCCTGCGCCGCATAGTCCAAGGCTTGCGCGATGGTGCCGAAATCGGCGTATCGCTTGCGCAGCCCCAGATGATGGGTCGGGGTCGGTTCTGTCGTCGGGAGGGAATGTTGCTGTGACACCGTCGGCGGCTAACAGAGCCAAACTTGAATGGCAATGCCTTTGTTCGACCGGATGCAACGTGGTGCGGCCGCGTCGCGATTGACAGGCCAGCCGCCTCTGGCCTAGCTGCCCGGCCCTGACTAATCCCGGTTTCCCGGTAGGCTGGACCATTGATTATTCCAAAACGCACACATTTTTGCTGGATCGGCCCGCGTCTGCCCTGGGCCTATGCGTTTGCGGTGCTCTCCGCGGCTGCCCGCGGCGGCATGGATGAGGTCATTCTGCACCACACCGATGCGCTGGAAGACGGTCCGGTGCTGCGCGCGCTGCGCCAGACCCCGGGCATTCGCCTCTCTCATACTGATCCGCGCGCCTGCCTGGCCCCGGTGCAGGCGGCGTTGGGGCTGGGGGAGGGGCTGACCGAGCTCTATTTTCGGCTGAGCAGCCCTGTGATGCGCGCGGACGTGCTGCGCGCGGCGATCCTCTACAGCCAAGGCGGGGTCTATCTGGATCTCGACACGCTCACCGTCGCCCCCTTGGCGCCGCTGCTCGGCGTGGAGCAGTTCATCGGCCAGGAATATATCGTCTGGCCGCATTGGGTGCGCAGCTCGCGCTCGCCTTGGGTCTGGGCGCGGCATCTCACCTTGGATGCGATGCGCAAGGCGATGCGCCGCGCACCGCAAGGGTGGCGGGCCTTCCGGCATGTGCAGGGGCTATATTTTCGCGGCGTGAACAATGCCGTGATGGGCGGGGCGCCGGGTGCGCCGCTGTTCGAAATCTATCTGCGGGCGATGGCGGCACTGCCGCCGGCGCGGCTGGCCGAGCCCTACGCGCTGGGGCCCGATTTGCTGCAGGCGATCGTGGACCGCGATCCGCCGCCGGGGCTCACCAGCCATGCGCCGGAGGTGTTCTATCCTTTGCCGCCGGAAATCTCCGAGCACTGGTTTCGGCCCTGCGCGGATTCCGGCGCAGCCCTCGGCGCGGTGCTCGGGCCCGATACGCGCGTGGCCCATTGGTATGCCTCCGTCCGGACCAAGTCCCGCGTCGCGCAGATCTCTCCCGGTTATGTGCGGGCGCACCGGCAGGACCAGCTCTACAGCGCCATGGTGAGCGCCGTGCTGCCGGATCTTCCGGTGGAGGCGTGAATTTCCGGCCGATGTCATGCTGCCACCGCGCTGCACTTATGCGTGACATACGGCATTCGCCGTTCACAGGCCGTCCTTTCTAACTTGCGAGACGTTGTGTAACGCAGTAGGTGGACGCGACTGAATACCGCGCGACTATCCGTCCTGACCTTACGATAAGCGCGGGCAATGTAAGGCGGAAGCGGCGAAAGAGTCAGGAGACTGGCGCCGGTTCCGACTGTACTGCGCTTGGCAGGAGAAGTGGATTGGCGACGGTTAAGATAGGGGCGGCCCGGCCTGAGCCGAGATGGTTTCCCAAGGCGGGGATGCCCAAGTACTGGAAGGCGCCCAGCGCTTTCGCTCCGTGGCGACGCAGCGCCCGGCACATCGCGGCAATGCCGTTTTCCCAACTATAATTTTTAATGCAGACGAGGTTTATCGTGGCGAATAAAGGCGGCATCCGCATTGCAATTGCTGGCGTTGGCAACTGTGCCAGCTCGCTGGTTCAGGGACTTTACTACTACACGCCGGAGCGCTGCCGCGAGGGCGTGGTCGGGCTCATGCACACCGAGATCGGCGGCTACCGCCCGTGTGACATCACGGTCGTGGCGGCGTTCGACGTCGATGCCCGCAAGGTTGGCACGGATGTGAACCGCGCGATCTTCGCCAAGCCGAACTGCACTAAGGTGTTTCAGCAGGACATTCCCGATTGCGGCGTGATCGTGCGCATGGGTCAGGTGCTGGACGGCATCTCCGAGCACATGGCGGCCTATGCCGATGACCGCACCTTCATCCGCTCCGATGCCCCCGAGCTGAGCAAAGCCGAGATCGTCGCCGAGCTGCAGAATAGCGGCGCGGAAGTGCTGCTGAACTACATGCCGGTGGGCTCCGAGCAGGCCGCGCGCTTCTATGCCGAATGCGCGTTGGAGGCGGGTGTTGCCTTCATCAACAACATGCCGGTGTTCATCGCCAGCGATAAGAGCTTCGCCGACCGCTTCAAGGCGCGTAACCTGCCGATCATCGGCGATGATATCAAATCTCAGCTCGGCGCCACGATCACGCACCGCGTGCTGACGGATATCTTCGCCAAGCGCGGCGTGAAGCTGCTGCGCACCTATCAGTTGAACACCGGCGGCAACACCGACTTCCTGAACATGAAGAACCAGGAGCGCCTGGCTTCCAAGAAGCGCTCCAAGACCGAGGCCGTGCAGTCCGTCGCCAAGAAGCGCATGGAGAACGAGGACATCCATATCGGCCCGAGCGACTACGTGCCCTGGCAGAACGACAACAAGATCTGCTTTATCCGCATGGAAGGCCTGTTGTTCGGCGACGTCCCGATGGATCTGGAACTGCGCCTCTCGGTGCAGGATTCGCCCAACTCCGCGGGCGTGGTCATCGACATGATCCGCTGCTGCAAGCTGGCGCTGGAGAACGGCATCGGCGGCGTGCTGGAAGGCCCGAGCGCGTTTTTCTGCAAGCATCCGCCGGTGCAGTACACCGATGACGTGGCCTATGAGATGACCGAGGAATTCATCAGCGCGCGCCCGGTGCTGAAAATCTCCGCCGTCGTATGAAGTGCCTGATCGTCGCGGCGGGGCAGGGCACGCGCCTGCGGGAAAAGGGCGAGCTCAAGCCGCTGATTCCCATTCGCGGCGTAAAGCTGATCGAACGCGTCATCCGTAACGCGCGCAGTGCCGGTGTCACCGAGTTTATCGTGGTCACCGGCTACCGCGCGGAAGAACTGCAGGCGCATCTGGGCGAATTTGCCCAGCGCGAGGGGGTGCACATTACGCGCATCCTCAACCGCGCCTGGGACCGCGCCAATGGCGTCTCGGTGATGGCGGCCAAGCAGTTTTTGGACGAGCCGTTTCTGCTGACGATGTGCGATCACCTGGTGGATCCGGAGATTTTTCGTGGCCTGATGGAAGCCCCGCACGCGCCGGAAACGGTGACGCTGGCGGTGGATTTCAATCTCGACAGCCCGTTGAACGATCCCGAGGATGTGACGCGCGTGAAATGCGAGGGCGACCGTCTGCTGCATATCGGCAAGGTCATCCGTGACTTCACCGCCTTCGATACCGGCGTATTCCGGTGCACGCCGGTCATGTTCGACGCCCTGGAGGCAAGCCAGGCGCGCGGGGATGACAGCATTTCCGGCGCCATGAACGTGCTCGCGGAATGGGACAAGGCGCGGATCTTCGACATCGGGGACCGGATCTGGATCGATGTCGACGATCCGGTGGCCTTCGCGAAAGCCGAGAAGCTGCTCGATTCCGGCCAGCTCTGAGGCCCGCGTTGTGAGCAATGCCCCTCTGGCGAAGGATGCGGCCGAGCCGGTCCGGCGTACATCGGAAATCGAGGAGGTGACGAACCTCTATTTCATCCATCCGATTTCCGCCGGGCTCGTCAAAATCTTCGCCCGGCTGGGCGTTTCGCCCAATGCCGTCTCGCTCACCGGCATGGCCTGCGGCCTGCTCGCCGGTGTCGCGTACCACTTCTATCAGAGCACCTGGTGCGCTTTGGCCGGGTTCGGGCTGATGCTCGCCTGGCATGTGATGGACGGCGCCAATGGGCAGCTTGCGCGCCTGACCAAAAGCTATTCCGAGTTCGGCAAGGTGCTGGACGGGATTTGCGACTACGTCACCTTCACCGCCGTTTACATTGGATTGGTGCTCGTCATGCGCCATACGCTGGGCGGCTGGGCATGGGCGGTGGTGGCGGTCTCCGGCATCTGCCATGCGGTGCAATCCGCCACTTATGAGATGCAGCGGCAGGAATATAATTTCTGGGGCTGGGGGCGCAAATCCGCGGCCCTGCCGGCGCTGACCGCGCCGCGCGGCGATCTGCCGCTGGCGCAGCGCCTGCCGGACATGCTGCACCGGCTGTATACCCGCGTGCAGCTCTTGGCCGCCGGCAGTGCCGTGCAGTTCCATGAGCGCTTCGCGGCGATTTTGGCCGCGCGGCCGGAGCAGGATGCGGCCCTGCGCCAACGCTACCGCGAAGCCTTTGCCCCCGCCATTCGCAAATGGGGCGTGCTGTCCTCCAACTACCGCACGCTCGCCATCTTCATCGCGGCATTGCTGAAAGCGCCGCTGTTATATTTTCTGTTTGAGATCTTTGGCCTCAGCCTCGTCATCCTGGTCCTGCTGGCCGGACAGAAGGCGCGCTACCGAGAATTTCTCCATAGCCTGGGCGAGGCGTGAGGGACCGCCCAGCGTGGTATGTGCGCGCTGGAGCAGATGCCAGCCGATTGCGAGCAACAGCACCGAGGGGGCCAGCGCCGAGAGCGCCGGGTTCAAATCCAGCAGCAGGCCGAGATAGCCGGTGATCTGCTGGCTGAGCAGGAACACGATGCCGAGAACGGTGCCGATCAAAAGCTGCCGCCCGGCGCTGCCCGAGCGCTGCGAGCCGAACACGAAGGGGGCCGTAATCAGGATCATGGCGATGATCGAGAGCGGGATGCTGACCATCGTCCAGAATTGCTGCTTGTAGCGGATGGCCTGCTGATGCGCCTGCTTCAACTGCTGGATATACGCATAGAGCGCGAGCGGCGGCATCGTCTCCGGCGGTAAAGCGAGCAACTGCACGTCGTGGGCGGAGACGAAGCTGCTCCATTGCAGGGTGGCGAGCTGGTCGGTCACGAATTGCGATCCGTCGACGCTTGTGCGCTGTACGTCGGTCAGCTCCCAGGTGCCGTCCGGCGCGATGGCGGCGCGGTCGGCCTGGATGTAGCTGCGCAGTGCGCCATCCTCGGTGAAGGCGTAGATCTTGATGCCGAACATCTGGTTGGCGGTCTCGAAATTCTCCACATTCAGGTATTGCCGGTTCTTCTCGGCCCAGAAGCCGCCGGTGCTGACCAGCGGCACGGCATCGCCCAGCGCCGCGGCCTGCTCGCGCTGGGCCAGCCCCTGCGTTGCGGGAATCACGAATTGCGCGACGAGAAACAGCACCGCGATGATGGGCAAAGCGAGCTTCAGCAGTGCTGCGATGATGCGCATTTCCGAGCCGCCAAGGCTGCGCACCGCGGTCAGCTCCGAATTACGGGCAAATGCTCCCAATGCCAGCAGGCTGCTCAGCAGCATGGAGACGGGGGTTAGCTGCAGCCAACGATAGGGGGCGGTGAGCAGCACGTAGATGAGCGCGTCTCCCAGCCGGTAGTGTCCCTGGCCGACATAGCTGAGCTGCTCGACGAAGGTGAGCAGGCTGAACAAGGCGGTGAGCCCCGCGGAGACCAGGAGAAAGGACCGGAGCGCAGCACTTCTAACATAGCGATCAAGCAGCATCGCGGCTGCCGATCTGCTTGATCGCGCCTGGCGCGGCTGAAAGCGGTTGCGCCAAACGCGGGCTCAGGAAGCGTTGGCGCAAACTCGGCGCATAAATGGCGGCGAGCAGGAAGGCGGCGAGCAGGGCGGGCGCCCACCACAGGCCGGGGATGCGGCCGACCTGGCCGTGCTCGACCCAGGTCCGCGCCGAGGTGCAGAGCAAGTAATAGCCGGAATAGATCAGGATCGCCGGGCCGAATTTCGCGTATTTGTTCTGCCGGGGCCGGCCGCGGCTCAGCGGGATGCCGAGCAGTCCGAGCAGCAGGGTGGAGATGCCGGTGGAGAGCCGCCATTGGAACTCGGCGACATCGCGGGGGGCGCTCGAGCCCGCGAGATGCGCGGTGCTGGCCGCGACGGGGCTGTAGCCAGGCGCGCCGGCCGGGGTACCGTCCGGATCCAAGGTGATGCCCTGGACGTTCAGGAGCTGGTCGTTCCGGGCATCTTGCGGGTCGAGTTGATAAAGATGCGCGTCCGTCAGGTAGACCTGCCGCGGCTCACCCGGCTTGGCGGGCAGCGGCACGCCGAGCTTGGCGAAGATCACTTCGTTATGGCCGTTCAGCTTGCGCTGCACGAACACGTCCCGCGCCGGGCTGTTCGGCCCCGCGCGGGAGGCGAGGAAGATCACCAGGCGATCGTTCTGGCCGACATAGAAGGTGCCGCCTTCCATGGCATTCACGTTGAGCATGGCAGCGGCGCGCTCGGTAAGGGTGTGGGAGGTAGCATAGGCCCAGGGCCGCACCACCAAGGACAGGCAGGAGACCGTGACCGCGAGGCCGGCGGCGAGGATGAGCACCGGGCGGCCGAGCCGGGGCGGGGTCATGCCCAAAGCGGCCATGGCGGTACGTTCGGAATCCGCATAGAGCCGCCCCAGGGCCAGCACGACGGCGATATACAGCGAGATCGGGATGAGCACTTCCAGCGAAATCATCACCTTGAGCGCGGCCAATTGGGCAATGGTGGCGATCGGCAACAGGCCGTTCACGGCATCCGAGAGGATGCTGGCGAGGCTGTAGCCAGCGAAGAGCGCCACGAGGATGCCAAGAATCGCGGCAAACGGCTTGCTGATTTCCCGGATCAGATAACGGTCGATATTCAATGCGCTAAATCATTCATCCTGTCGGCGGGTAAAACACGGCAAAAACCCCATCCCGGCTACCGCCGCCGGGCCCCCATCTGGGTTGCCGAGAAAAGCAGTGACAATACGGTATCCGCTCTCTATAGAGCGCGGGGTGTAATGTATATGTTTTATTGCACCAATGTCATTTGCACGGGCAGACCCCCTCCCGGCTAACGGGCATTCAACCAAGAGGCTGCGCGTAGGAAATATGGCTAATCTCGTCGGCGATATCCGGACCATCATCTTTGACACGTTGCGGGCCGAGTTGCCCCAGGCGGGCGAAATCTCCGAGCAGACGCATATTGTGGACGATCTGGGGCTGGATTCGGTCGCGGTGATGGATTTCATCATGGAAATCGAGGACCGGATGGATGTTTCCATCCCGCTGGACAAAATCGCCGAGATCGCCACCCTAGGAGACCTGATCGCGACGGTCAGCCTCCTCAAGGAAGCCGCGTAGTTTATGTCTCTTTTGCAGAAGTTTGCCTCGCTGGCGGCGCAGTACGATCGGCTGGATGAGGCAGGCGCCAATCCCTTCAATGTCTCGTTCGACAGCGTGCTCTCGCCCACCGAGGCGATGATCCAGGACCGGCAGATCCTGCTGCTGGGCACTAATAATTACCTCGGCCTGACCTACGACCCCGCCGTGGTCGCCAAGGCGGCGGAAGCGACGGCATTGTATGGCACCGGCACCACCGGCTCGCGCGTCGCCAATGGCAATTATGACGGGCATCAGCGGCTGGAGCGGGCACTTGCCGATTTTTACGGCCGCCGCCACGCCATGGTGTTTTCCACCGGCTACCAGGCCAATCTCGGCATCATCTCCGCGCTGGCGGGCAAGAACGACCATCTGCTGTTGGATGCGGATTCCCATGCCAGCATCTATGACGGTTCGCGCCTTGGCTATGCCGAGGTGACGCGCTTCCGCCATAACAGCCCCGAGGATCTGGCCAAACGGCTGAGCCGCCTGGCCAATGCACCGGGCGATAAGATCATCGTCGTCGAGGGCATCTACTCCATGCTGGGCGACACTGCCCCGCTGCGCGAATTCGCCGCCGTGAAGCGCGAATATGGCGCCTATCTCATCGTCGACGAGGCGCATTCTTTGGGCGTTCTGGGCGAGACCGGGCGCGGCCTGGCGGAGGAAGCCGGGGTGGAAGCGGATGCCGATTTCATTGTCGGCACGTTCTCCAAGAGCCTGGCCGGCGTCGGCGGCTTCTGTGTCAGCGACGTGGAGGGCTTCGACATTCTGCGCGTCGCCAGCCGGCCCTATATGTTCACCGCCTCGCTGCCGCCGGGCGTCATCGCGGCGACGGAAGAGGCGCTGCACCAGATGCGCATCCGCCCTGCTTTGCGCCGGCAACTGAATGACAACGCGCACCGCCTGTATAACGGGCTGGCGGCGTTGGGCTTCACCTTGGGGCCGCAGCCGAGCCCGGTGGTCTCCGCCGTGATGCCGGAT
Source organism: uncultured Pseudomonadota bacterium (assembly GCA_963737355.1). Classification (GTDB taxonomy): domain Bacteria; phylum Pseudomonadota; class Alphaproteobacteria; order Acetobacterales; family Acetobacteraceae; genus Acidocella. Next base: position 26,184 of record CAVTSC010000007.1, read on the forward strand.
CCGCAAGCCGCCTTCACCTTCTGGGCCAAATTGCTCGAGGCCGGGCTGTACACCAATGTGAGCCTGCCGCCCGCAACCCCGAAAGGACTGGCGCTGCTGCGCTCCAGCGTCAATGCCGCGCATAGCCCGGCCCAGATCGACCATGCCATCCGCCTGTTCGCCGAAGTGGGGCAGGCGCTCGGGCTGATCTCCGGCGGCCAGGCCGTGCGGGGCGAGGCCAAGCTCGTTCTGGCGGAATAGGCTAAAACCCGCGCGGCGATCGGCCAAGCGGGCAGCAGGAGGGCAAATGCGCCAGGTCGCGATTTTCCGCCATAACCTGTTCAAGATCTCCGAGCCGTTTATCACACAGCAGGCGCAGCAATTGCGCCGCTACCAGCCGCTTTACTTAGGCCGGCTGCGCTATGGCGCGGCACCTTCGGGGGCGCAGGCTTTGGCGATGCAGGACCGCGTCTGCGGCTCGCCGATCCCCGCTGTCGCGCGGCAGATGCTCAGCCGTAATCCGGCCCCCTATCAGCGTCTGCTCGACGGGCGGCGGCCGGACCTCATCCACGCGCATTTCGGGGTGGAGGGCGTGTACGCCTTGCCGCTGGCGCAGCGTTTGGGCATTCCGCTCGTCACGACCTTTCACGGGTTCGACGCCACGCTCGCCACCGCCGCTTTGCTCAGCAACCCGGCCTGGGTCCATTACGCGTTGTTCCGGGGGCGGCTGGCGCGGCGGGGGGATTTGTTCCTCTGCGCCTCCGGCTTCATCCGAGAACGGCTGCTCGGCATGGGTTTTCCGCCCGAGCGCACGCGCGTGCACTATATCGGTGTGGATTGCGACGCCATAACGCCGCGCGATGCGGCGGAAGAAGCCCCCGTGATTCTGCATGTGGGCCGGCTGGAGGCGGTGAAGGGCACGGAATATCTCATCCGCGCCTTTGCCGCCGTGGCGGCGGCGCATCAAGCGGCGCGGCTGGTCATCATCGGGGACGGCAAGCTGCGCGGAAAGCTGCAGGCGTTGGCCGTTGCCTGTGGCGTGGCAGCGCGGGTGGATTTTTTGGGCGCCATGCCGCATGCCGATGTGCTGGGCTGGATGCGCCGCGCCGCGATGCTCGTGCTGCCCAGCGTGCGCACCGCCACCGGGCGGGTGGAAGGGCTCGGCATGGTGATGCTGGAGGCCGCGGCCACCGGCGTGCCGGGCATCGGCTCCCGGCTCGGCGGCATCCCGGAGGGCATCGCCGATGGCGAAACCGGTTTCCTGGTGCCCGAGCGCGACCCGGTGGCCCTGGCCGCGCGGATCGGCGCGTTGCTGGCGGATCCGGCTTTGCGGTGGCGCATGGGGCAGGCCGCCCGCCGCCGCGTGACACAGCAATTCGACCTCCCCCGGCAGACGGCGGAACTCGAGACCTTGTATGATTCTCTGGTGAAGACGCCATGAGCAGACGCAGCGCCGTTGTCGCCGCGCATCCGGACGATGAGATCCTTTGGCTGAGTTCCGCCATGGCGGCGGCCGAGCCTATCGTGCTCTGTTATGGCGCGCCCTTCGGCAAGCCGGAAAAGGCGGCAGCGCGCCGCCGGGCGGTGGCCAATCTGCGGCTGCCTGCCCTCGTCGACCTCGCGATCCCGGAAAGCGGCACACGCCAGTTGGTGGATTGGCGCCGTCCGGTGATGACGCAGACCGGCATGGACATCGCCGACGGGGCAGCAAGGCAGCGCTATGACGAGAATTTCAACACGCTGCGGGCAAAATTGCGCCCGGTGCTCGCCGGTTGCGCGGATGTGTACACACATAATCCCTGGGGCGAGTACGGGCATCCCGAACATATCCAGGTCTACCGTGCCGTGACCGCGTTGCAGGCCGAGCTCGGCTATACGGTCTGGTTTTCCAATTACACCAGCAAACTCACCTGGGCGTTGGCGCGACAGCTTGGGGCGCAGGCGTGTTGGGCGGAAAAGCGCGTGGTCCGCCCGGATCTGGCCATCGCCCGGCGTCTGCGCTGGGTCTATCTGCGTCACCGTGCCTGGACCTGGGCGCTCTCGCATCGCTGGCCGCCGGAAGAGACGATGTATGCCCAGCCGCCAGGCCGGGACCGCTCGGGCTGGCACACGCTGGCGGGGGAGATATTGCTGGATGTGGAGGGCCTGCGCTGGTGGCCGCGAGGCAACGCCGTGCGCCGCGTGCCGGGCTAGAGCGCGATCGTTTTAGGTCCGCGCATCTTGCGCGGCGCTAAGCTAGAGCTGATGCACTGCGATCGCTTGTGTGCTTGCCAGGGCGGTCTCGGAAGTTTGGCGCGCATGACGGATTAGCCCGGCATAGGTGAGCCCCACGGCCGCCAGAACGATGCCGATCCGCAGCGCCGGTTGATGGTTTGGCGCCACACCTTGCAACGCCGCGGTTACCGCCTCCGTCATCGCCACCATCGCGGCGATGCCGATGCCGGGGGTGAGGAAGGGGCGCAGCAGATCGGGCAGTGTGATCTGCCAGTGTCGCCGCAAATACCGCACGCCCCAGCAGAGCAGCAGCGGATACGCGGCGAACCACACGGCGGCGACGGCGACGATGGCGTCATGCGCGTGGACGATGCAGCCGACGGCCAATATCCCCATGCTCAGCAGCGTCAGCGTGGCGGCGGAAACCCAAGCCGCCGTGCCCGGATGCCCGGAGCTCATCAGCACCGGGGTGAGCAGTTGCGAGCTCACGCGCAGGATCGCCGCCGCGGCCAGGATCTGCAGCGGCAAGGCGGCGGCGGCATAGCTGTTGCCGTGGCTGTCATGCAGCAGCGCCATGAGCGGCACGGCCATGAGCATAAGTGCGACCATGCACGGGGCGACCAGCGTGGCAAGCCGCTGCAGCGACCAGAGCAACGCCTCCCGCAACTGGCCCGGCACCGTGGCGACGCGGGCGAAGACGGGCAGCGCCGTGCGGTTGATCAGGGTGCCCACCGCCAAGGCCGGTTCCATCGCCAGGCCAAAGGCCACACGGTACACGGCGAGCTGTGCCGGGCCATAGAACCAGCCGACCAGCAGGTAGTCGATATTCTTGAAGGTCTGCTCGAACACATTGGCCGAGGCGGAGCGGAGGCCAAAGCGCAGCAGCGGCAGGATCGGCGCCATTTGAAACTGCCAGGCCGGGCGGAACGGCCGCGCCAGCAGCGCGCCGGCCAGGATGAACACGCCGCTGGCTGTGTAGCCGCTCACCAGCGCCCAGGCGCCTCCGCCTGCGAGTGCGACGCCAAGCCGGGTGAGTGCCGCGCCGAAGGTGGCGGCGACATTGATGACCGCGATGCGCTCGTAGCGCAGCTCGCGGTTCAGCAGGGCCAGCGGGATTACCGCGGCCCCCACCAGCGGCTGCTTGGCCGCCACGGCGATGAAATAGGCCGCCATGCCGGCCGAGCCGTAAATCGCCTGCACCAGCGGGGCGGCGGCGAGGGTGATGAGGGCCATCAGCATGGCGGAGCCCAGGATGAACCAGAACAGGGAGTCGAGCTGCTTGCGGGAGATGCTCGGCGCCTGCACCAGCGCATCGCCCGTGCCCAGCCCGTCAAACGCCTCCACCACCGTGGCGATGGCGATGACGAGCGAGCCGATGCCCATTTGCTGCTTGGTCAGGTAGACCAGCACCACGAGGATCGTCGCGAAATCCGTGATCTTGGCGATGATGGTGGCGCCGCCCAGCCAGTTGAAGCCGCGTCCGAGATCGCGGCGATGGGTTTCCATCGCCGCAGCGTCGGCGTCACTGTTGATCGCCGCGGCGTCGGCGTCGTTGTTGATTTCCGCGTCCATTCAGCGTGCGGGCGGGACGGCATCCGGCGGCAGGATCCAGGATCGCGTCCGCGCGAAATGCAGGAACCAGCGACGGGATTGCCGCGCCCAGGTGTCGGACTGGGCCTTGCCCCAGCCACCCTTCCGGGCCGCCCCCGCAGCCTGCCGCCAGTCCGCGACGGTGGTGGCGATTTTCTTCGCCCGCGCGCTCCAGGTGTAGTTCTGGCTGTCTGTCCTGGCACCTTCGGCCAGGCGGTTGGCGAGCGTGTCCTCGCCGGTCAGGGCCGTCAGCCCTGAAACCAGCGCCTCGAGCGAGTCCGGGCGGCAGAGCAAAGCGGTCTCGTCGTGCTTCAGCACCTCGGCGACATCCGGCGTGTCGCCGGCCAGGATGGGGCGGCCGGAGCCGAGATAGAAGAACAGCTTGAGCGGCAGCACGGTGGAGCCGAATTTGGCCAAAGGCTGCAGCGAAGGCGGGATGAGCAGGACATCCGCGGCGAAGATATACTGGCCGAGCGTCGCCTCGGTCTGCCAGGGAATGATGCGGATATTGGGCACGGACTGCGCCAGCTTCTCCACCGGGCCTTCGCCATAGGACCCGACGAACAGGAACAGCAGATGCGGCAGGCGCTTCGCCGCCTCGATGACCAGCTCGAGGCCTTTTTTATGGTTCACCCGGCCGGTATAGATCACGGTCTTGGCCTCCGCCGGCACGCCGATAAGCTGCTTGGCCTGCGCCAGCGGGATCGGCGCCGCAAAGCGCGCGGGCTCAAAACCGTTATGCACGCAGCGGAGCTTTTCCGCCGGCACGCCGAGTTCGATATATTTCTGCCGCGTGTATTCCGAGTGGCAGATGCTGCCCAGGAACCGCCGGTGGCAGAACAACCGGTACAGCCAGTATTGCAGGGGCGGGATCTGGTCCGGCCAGGGGCGGTAATGGTCGAACACCACGCGCTGGCCGAACAAGATGGACATCCAGGCGACCCAGAGATTGCGGGTATAGATCAGATCCGCCTTCCGGAATTCCCGGCGCAGCACGATGGTGAGGCCGCAGAGAAAGTGCCGCAATGCCGCCGGTGCCGCCGGCGCCCAGGCTTGCACGACGGGCATGCCTGCCAATCTGTCCACAGCCTGCCGCGAGGAGGTTTTGGCGACCGGCGCGTGCAGCCATGACCCCGTTGTGTACGGGGCGAGATATTTGGCGGTGGTGACAAAGACCTCGGCATCTGCCTCGGCATTGGGCAGAGAATTCTCGAAGGCGAACAGAACTCTCATGGAAAACCATCAAAAAGGCCGGCCGGGAAGGGCCGGGGAGGACGACAATAACCGGCCGCACGAGGCCGTGCCGCGAGTGCCGCAACTTATGTCCATAGGGCCGGAGGATCAATAGAATATCCCCCCGGGCGGCGACGCACTATCCGGCCGGGGCGGCCGAACAGGGCTTGATGGAATGGGTCACGCGCTTCAGGGTTTCGTTGCGGCCGAGCAGGGGGGTCAGCACATAGCCCCGGATTTTCAGTGTATCCGGCCCGTCGAGCCACATATGGCTGGCATAGGTCTCGCCGTTCTGGGGATCATAGACCCAGCCGCCCTGCCATTTTTCGGGCGTGTCCGAGGCCGTGAAGCCCCCCAGCAGGCTCAGCCCGCATAACGGCCTGCTGCGCTCCGCCGGGTTGGGGTTCCTGGCATCCAGCCGCATCGCATCGGGCCGGCGGCTTTTGCTGAGGACGACAAGCCGCCCGCAGAGTTTCCCGTTGCACGGGCTGATCCGGACGACCCAGTCGCCGTTCTCCGTCATCCAATCGCCGAGGACCGCCGCTTGACCGGCACTGTCCAGCGGGCTCGCCAAGGCGCTGCGTAGGGTCTGCGGGCTCATATCCGCAGCCGCCTGGAGGAAGATCAAGCTCAGGAACAGGCGCGTGTAGCCCGCCAGCCGCCGCGACAGATGTTTTTGGATTGTCGTTCTCATAGGCCCGTTTCTCTCTCGACGTAATCAGCAACGAAACTGGAAAATAGGCGCAAAACGTTGCCCGCTCCCCAAACGACCGGGTGGCGCGGCCGTCAATGATAAAATGCCGCAAGCCTAGGCGACGATGCGTTCCTCGAACCGAATGATGCCCTCCACCCAGGCCGCGACCTCGAGTGTTTTTTTGTCGTTGCCAAAGGCGCCGACAAGCTGCAGGCCGAGCGGCAGGCCGTCTGCCGACCAGCCGGAAGGCAGGTTGAGTGCGGGCACGCCAAGCAGCGACCATGGCACGCAGAACGCAGCATCCCCGGTATCGTTCAAGCCGCGCGGCGCCTGGCCGGTGGCGGGCAAGGTAAGTATGGCATCGCAGGGGCTGATCCAGGCTTCAAGCCCTGCCCGCAGGCGCGCCTGCAGCGCCAGCGCCGCCTGATAGCGCGCTTCGCTCACGGCCAGGCCGTCCGCCACGAGTTGCTTCAGATGCGCGCTGGTCTTGCCGGGATGCGCCGCGATGAGGTCGCGATAGAGCTGTGCGGCCTCGTAGTGGAGCACGTCATTGGCCGCTTGCAGGATCAGGCCGGTATCCTCCGGCAGGTCGTATTCCACGAGCTCGGCCCCGGCATTGCGCAGCGCCGCGAGCTGCGCCGCGAAATTGCCCTGCTGTTCGACGCTCGCGCGGGCCCAGACGCCGGTGCGCATCACCGCGAGCTTCGGTGCGGATTTGGGCGAGAAATAGTGCTGCCAATTCACTTCCGAGCGCACCATTTCAGGGGTTTGCGCGACGAACAGCGCGAATGCCGCCGCCGCATCGGCGACCGAGCGGGTGAAGAAGCCGATATGGTCGAGCGAGCCCGCGAGCGGGTGCGCCCCCTCGCGCGCGACCGCGCCAAAACTCGCTTTATAGCCGACAACGCCGTTAAACGCCGCCGGGCGGATAATCGAGCCCATGGTCTGGCTGCCGAGCGCCAGAGGCACAATGCCCGCCGCGACGGAAGCCGCCGAACCGCTGGAGGAGCCGCCCGGCGAGTGTGCCCGGTTCCACGGGTTCACCGTGGGGCCCGGCTCCCGCCATGCGAATTCCGTGCTCACCGTCTTGCCGAAGACCGTCCCGCCATAGTGCTTGATCTGCGTCACGATCGCGGCATCGGTTGCGGGGATCACGCCGGCATAAACCGGCGAGCCATTGGTCGTCGGCATGTCGGCGGTGGCGATGATATCCTTCACGCCGACCGGAATGCCGGCAAGCGGGCCTGTGGCTGCATCCTGCGTGAGGCGTTTTTCCGGCAGGTAACAAAAGGCTTTCAGCCATGGCTCCAGCGCCGCCGCGCGGGTTTCGGCCGCGGCGATCAGCGCATCGCGCGCCACCGTGCCGCTTTGAACAGCCCAAATGGAATGCAGCAATGTTTGATGAGGGGCAGTCATGATCTTCAGTCCTTAGGTTTGCCGATTCCAACGAAGCAGGCGAGGGGGGATTTTGTGACATTCCTGGCGTGTTAGCGTCAACCTCGCATCCGGTGTCGCGCGGTTTCGGATCGGGTGGTAAGGCTCTCACTATTTCCCCATGGCAATGGGGGCACGGTTATTGAAAGGAAGTCTGCTTATATGAACTGGCCAACGGAAACCGGTGAATTTCAGCTCGGAAATTTTGCGCTGCAATCCGGCGAGGTGTTGCGCGGCGCAAAACTCGTCTGGAAATCCTACGGCACGCTGAATGCAGCGCGCGACAATGTTATTCTCTACCCCTGCAGCTTCGGCGCCAAGCATGGCGACATGGAATGGCTGATCGGGCAGGACGGGATTCTGGACCCGACACGCTGGTTCATCATCATCCCCAACATGTTCTCCAACGGCGTCTCCTCCGGGGCTGGCAACACCGCGGATTACCCGGCGCTGGTGACCTCCTGGGATAACGTGACCGCGCAGCGCCGGCTGCTGACCGAGCAATTCGGCATCGAGCGGCTGCATGCGGTGTATGGTTTCTCGATGGGCGGGCAGCAGGCCTATCATTGGGCGGCGATGTTCCCGGATGCGGTGGACCGCGCCATTGTCGTTTGCAGCAGCGCCAAGACCGCCGTGCACAACAAGGTGTTCATCTCCGGCCTGTTGCGCACGTTTGAGGCAGCGCCTGAACATATTGGCGGCGGCCGCTTCTCCAGCGAGCCGCTCGGCACGCTGCGCGCCATGGGGCATATTTATGCCGGTTGGGCGCTCAGCCAGGATTTTTATCGCGCAAACCTGCATCTCAGCGCGTTCGGCGCGCCGGATCTCGAGACCTATCTGAAAACCGACTGGGAAGCTTCGTTCCTGAAGCGCCACGCCGCCGATTGCTACGCGCAGCTCGTCACCTGGCAGAACGGCGATATCAGCGCCAATGCGCTCTATAATGGGGATCTCGCCAAGGCGCTTGGCGCCATCAAGGCCAAGGTGCTGCTGATGCCAAGCGAGACCGATCTGTATTTCCGTGTCGCGGATCACGAGGTGGAGATGCGGCATCTGGGCCAAGCGGAATTGCTGACGATCCCCAGCGTCTGGGGCCATCGCGCCGGCAATCCGTCCTCCAGCCCGGCGGATGCCGCGTTCATTAAATCCGCCGTTCGTCGCTGGCTTGATTGAGAGAAGGGAAGACTTCTTTTTGTGAACAAAAAGAAGCAAAAAAACTTTGTTACCTTGAGCCCGTGCCGGTAGTCGCGCCACGGGCTCAAGGAGCAAAAGTTTTTTGCGCCGCTTTTTTTTTAAAAGCGGCTACTTACTTAATCACCAGCAGCAAACACCTTGGTGCCGCGCAGCGCGATCGGCGTCAGCGTCCGGCGTCCCGCCAGCAGGCTGCCGCCGATCAGGATCGCCGCGTTGATCAACAGGCAGACGGCGCCAATGTTGAAATCATGCGTCGGCACTTTTAGCGCGAAGAACGCCACCGAGAGCACGTCGCCCACGATGATGCCCGCCGCAATCGCCAGCGGATTGGCGCGGCGGAAGAACATGATCGCGAGAATGCCGGGGAAGAACTGCGTGATGCCGAAGAAGGCGGTGTTCAGGATCGTGGTCAGCAGGCCGGGCGCGATCAGCGTCAGCAGAATGGACAGCACGAGATACAGCACGATGACCAATTGCGCAGCACTGCGCTGTTTCTGCTCCGGCACATGGCCGAACAGGTTGCGCGACACCAGCGGCCCGATGGCGAGGCTCGTGCCGGCCAGCACCAGCAGGCCCGTGAGCGTGGCGCCGGCAATGACGATGCCGAGCACCCAGCCCGGCAGCAGATGCGTCGCCGCCGCCATGAAGGCGCCGTTCGGCGAACTCAAATGCGCATGCGTCCCCAGCAGGTAATACCCGACGACGACCAGGAACGGGAACATCATCATGTAGAGCGGCATGAACACCTGCGTGCGGCGGATGGTCTGCTCGGATTTCGCGGTGAACAGGTTCTGCGTGTTGAAGGGCAACATGAAGAAGCCGAGCGCCTGGAAGGCGATCGTGGACATCGAGAAGCGCAGTTGCGGCGCGCTCAGGTGGCTGCCGACCAGCGGCGCGCCGGTATGAAAGATCGTGGAAAGATGCGTCTGCGTCATGGCGGCGCCACCGGTGATGACGACCGCCATGATCAGAAGCGCGTCTTTCAAAATCGCGACATAGGCCGGCGCGCGGATCCCCGAGATTGCGACATAAGAGAAGGCAAGTGCGCCGGCGATAACGACCAGAATGGCGGGATTGATGTGCCAGCCAAGCCCGCCTAACGCGACGAGCAGACCGCCAAACTGTAGCTGCCCCCAGGGGATGAGAAAGGTGATGGCGGAGATCGTCACCGTCAGCTCCAGCACCCGAGCACCGGCATGATTTTTAAAATGCCCCTTGAACAAATCGGCGATGGTCACCGCGTCGTATAATTTTCCTGCACGCCAGATCAGCGGATTGACGAAATACGCCACCGCCGAGGCGAGCATGAAATAGCCGAGATACCAGATGCCGAAGACGCCTTTGGCGAAGACGATGCCGGAAAAACCGATGATGGTGGCGATGCTGTAGATCTCGCCAACCGAGAGAAAGAAGACGAGAAAACCGCCAAACTGCCGCGAGGCAACGAAGAACTCGCGGACATCGGTGGAGTGATGCCCCTTTTTTGCCAGAAAGGCGAGTGCGAGCGAAGCGGCGATAAGGATTGCGAAGACGATGGTTGCGGACATGGGAATGCGCTCCTTAATATTCCGGCCGGTGCCGGTCGAAGCACAGCCAGCAGATGCCAAGGCAGGCCGAGGTCAGGATGAACCAGGCAAACATCCACAGATATAAAAATGGAATGTTAAACAGGGTAAACGTCACCTCGTTCACCACCGGCAGCATCGCCACGACGGCGATGAAGGGCACGCCAAGCCCGATGAATAGTCTTAACATCACTTTTCCTTTGTAACGCATCATGCCGAACACGGCCGGCAATGACCAACCAAGCGAAGGCGAAGCAATTGTCGTGCCGAACAGAGAGGGCGGGCCAGGAAGGCGTGCCTCTGTTGTCGGATTGCTTTAAAATCTGCGGCGCGTTGGTCGGTTATTCGGCAATTGCCGGAATTGCGGCGCGACGGCGAGACGCAATGCATCGCGCGCGCATTGCCTCGGCGCGGTCAGCCCGGCTCAGATGCCGGCAGGCGACCATCCTGCAGGCGCCATCTCGAAACCGGAGAATTCAAAGGCCGGGGCGACGACGCAACTGACAAGGCTCCAGGCGCCAAGGCTGCTTGCCGCTTGCCAGGCATGCGGCGGAATCACGTCTTGCAGCGCCTCGCCGCCGGCCAAATCTGGCCCCAGGGCCAAGCTCCGGCGCGCATTGGCGTCGGCAATCTCAAGCAGCAGGGGGGCGCCGGCTTGCCAGAGCCAGATCTCGGCGGCATCGACCCGGTGCCAGTGCGAGCGTTCTCCCGCCGCCAGTAAAAACAGGATGCTGGTGCCCGCTCCCCGCGCGCCCGAAAGCGGCGCATCCCGCCATAATTCGCGGTAATGCCCGCCTTCCGGATGCGGGGAGAGGCCCAGTGCGTCGCGCACGGCATCAGCCGGCTGGGTCGTATCGCGCAGGTCAAGGGTCAAAATACTGCCTCATCGTCGGGGTGGGGCAGCATAAAGCGCGGCGCGGGCGCCGCCAATGGCGAGCCGCTCAGCGCCAGAAATTGGAGATCACCGCCTTGACCATGTACAGCGTGAACCCCTTTGCCATCTCCGCCGTGAGTTTGGGCGGGATGGCGCGCCTCAGGCGCCCAGAGCGCCCCGCTCGGCCTGGGCGCGCACACCGGCGGCGATGAAATCCGCCAAAGCCGCCACGGTTTTGGGGTTTTTGGTGGCGCCGACCATCATCAGCACGCCGAATTCCGGCAATTCCGGCAAATCGCCTTCGCCAGGGCGCAGCAGGCGCACGCCGGGGGGCAGCAGCGTCGGCGGCGTCACGCTGACCGCGAGCCCGGCCATCACCGGCGCGATGGTGCCGATCTGCGTGTCCGAGACATAAGCGATGCGCCAGCGCCGCCCGGCGGCGTCCAGCGCGCGCAAAGCGGCACGGCGCCAGGCGCAATCATTATTGGCGAGCGCCAAGGGCAGCGGGTCGCGGCGCAGCGGATCGTCGATCACCGAGCTCATCCAGGCCAGTTTGCCACGCCAGAGCAAGGTGGTCGGCGCATGCTCCGGTTCGTTGCCTTCCGAGAGGAGCGTCAGATCAAGCGCCCCGGCTGTCATCGCGCTCGCCAGTTCGCAGGAGGGCGCGCAGCGTACCGTGATCTGCACGGCCGGATGCGCCTGGGCGAAGCTGCGCAAAATGCCTGGAAGAAATTGCAGCGCATAATCATCCGGCGTGCCGAGCCTGACCTCGCCGCTGATGTCCGGCAGGCGGAAACTCGACCAGATCTGGTCGTTGATGGTGAGCATTTCGCGGGCGCGCGCCAGCAGATATTCGCCATGCGGGGTGAGTTCCACCCCCTCGCCGCGGCCGCGATGAAACAGGGTTTGGCCGAGAATGTCTTCAAGCTTGCGCATCTGCATGGAGACCGCGGATTGCGTACGGCTCACGCGCGTCGCGGCGCGGGTAAAATTCCGCTCCTCCGCAACATAGACGAAGCTGCGCAGGATATCCGAATCCAGGCCAGGGATCGCTTGCATAAAAGCAGTGTAGCTCATTTAGCGAATAAAAGAAATTCGTTTTTATTATGGTGGCGGCAGGCGTAAATCACAGGCTTGGTTTTGATGGAGAGTTTGCCATGCCTTATCTCTCGCTCCCGGCTTCGACGACGGCGCAACGGCGCCGCCCCCGCTCACTTGCATCGCGCCTCGTCTTCATGTTCCGCACGGGGCCGGATTGGATCTCCCGCGCCCGCCGCGTGACAGCGGAACGCCGCGCGCTCGGCCGGATGGATGACCGGATGCTCGCCGATATCGGCTTCAGCCAAGCGAGTGCCAAAAACGAGGCCGAGCGGCGCTTTTGGGATTTGGATTAGGGAGGCTCAACATAACGTCGCGTTCGTTCAGCCCGGCCGCAATTCCATGGCCAACGGCGCATAGGAGAGCAAAACTTCATGCCGGCCCAGCACGTCCAACCCCAGGGTCAGATCATAGGCGGCTTCGGGCACGTCGGCGGTCTGTAGAACGGGCGCGGGCAGGGAGACGGCGCCGATCTGCAATTCGGAAAATCGCTGCAGGCGGGTGGCAAAATCGCCGCCGACGGCCAGGGTCACGGCAATTGGGTCGCGTGCCAGCCGCTCCGGCGTGAGGCCGAGCCGGTAGAGCCCGCGCGCGTTGACCAGGGATTCTGTCGCACCTGTATCGATCAAAGCGGTGAGGTTCCGCCCGTCCAGCCGTACCGGTGCCAGCAATAAATTCGGCCAGAGCAGGCTGAGCGGCAGGGCGGACGGGGAAAAGGCCGCCGCGCTTGGCAGGCCGAGCGTCAGTCGTCTGCGTGGCATGTCGAGGTCCAGCGTGAAGTGCCGCAGCATGTCGGCGCCGAGAAGGCCGTCCACGCCGCCCAGCTCAGTCGCGGTGACCGCGAAGCTCAAGCCGCTTTGTGCGGGATATTGGTACAGCCGCCAGCCGCCAAGCGTGGCCGAGCCGATATCGGCATTCGCATGGGTCTCAAACATGCCGCCGGCGCCGCGCAAGGTGGTCTCGACCCAGCGGTCCAGCGGCAGGCCAAGGCGTTGCACTGCGCTCAGCGTCAGCACGGACCGCTCCGCCCCGGTATCGAGCACCAGGCGCGCCTTTCGTCCATCCAGCATCACGGGCACGATACAGCGCCTTGTTTCCGGGTCGAGCGGAATGGCGCCGCGCAGCGGGCCCGCGCCCGCCAATCCGGCCAATCCGGCCAAGCCCGCGAACAACGCCGCGCGGCGGCCAATGCGCGAAACCCCCATGCCGTCATTCATTCTGGAACCTGCGGTGCAGCCAAGGGCTTGCGAAACGTCATGAGACAATAGCGCAACGAGCGGGTCCGGTAGGCGATCAGCAACCGGAACAGCGTCAGGGCAAAACCCCGGTTCGCTGCCGCAGGGTCGAACAAAAATCGCCGGTAGCGCGGCTGGGTGGCAAGCCGGGCCATGAGCCGCCATACGCAGATCCACCAGGTATGGCGGACGCGATCGGACAGATCCTCGACACGGAGGCGATCGAAACCCGCATCGTGCGCCAGCGCGCCATACTCCGCCGCGTTCCCCAGGCTGGGCAGCCGCCCTTCGCGGCAGATCGGCTCCAGGAGATGGCGAATCTCCCAAGGGCGCGGATCGTCGCAGGCCAGCCAGGTGCATAGCGCCAGCCCCCCGCCGGGTTTGAGCGTGCGAAAAGCCTCGCTGAAAAAGCGTTGCTTATCGGGCATATGCTCCGAGCTTTCGATCGCGTAGGCCCGGTCGAAGCGGTTTGCCGCGAAATCATTCGCCAGCCAGTCCATTTGCTGGATAGACACGCTGCCGGAGGCCGCGATGCGTGTCTGCGCCTGTCTTGCCTGGGCGCCGGAGACCGTCAGGCCCGTCACATGCAGATGATGGCGTTCGGCCAGATATTGCGCCGTCGCACCGTAGCCGCAGCCGATATCGCAGACCTGCTGCCCCGGCAGCAGGTCCAGCCTTGCGGCCAAAAGCGCGATCAGCGCTTGCGCCGCCGTCTCCGGGCTTTCCCGTCTTGTGGTAAAATAGCCGTGATGGAGATGCTCGCCCCAAATCTCACGATAATAGCTGTCCAGCTCATCATAATGCGCGGCCACCGCCTCGGTCGTCTGCGCCACGCTCGGCCAGATCATGCCGGCCTTCCGGCCAGCACGGTGCGACCCTCCGCAACGGGAGGATCCGAAGGCCGGCTTCTATCGTGTGGGCTTACCAAATGGGCCTGGCGCCGTTTTGGCGGAGTTCGGGCTGGGTCGCGGGGCGTTTTCGACAAGCTGGACGGCAAGCTCGTTTTTATAGGTCCAGCGCACCATCACCCTGCGCCGGGAGCCGTTCGCAAGCTCGAGCAGAAAGGTTCCGGCGATTTTTCGTTCCGTCTCCAGCGAAATCCGGTACCCGATATCGGTGAGCGCCAGGATTTCGCACTCCAGCATGTCCTCCTCCGCGGGCCCCAGGATCACACGCGTGTTCGTGCCGATGATTTCGAGGCCAAATTCATTCTTGAAAGCCCAGCGCACGCGCACGGGGCGGCGCCACCCATCGGTATGCTCCAGCATGATCTCCGCGCCGACCGGAATGGTGCGTTCATGGACCAGCGAGATGCGATACCCCCGCTCGGAAACATCGACAATTCGGCAGGGATGCACATCCTTGCCGTCCGCGTCGAGGACGAGCCGGGTGCGCGGCGCCAGCCGGTTGAAGCCGATAATCGGTTGCCGCTCGGCCCGCCGCTGTTCTGCGCCGGAACCGGATGTGTCCACCGCGTGCGACGGCGGTTGCGCAAGCGTGGCCGTTTGCGTTGAATTTTTGTCGTCCTGTGTCGCAGTTTTATCCAGCTTCATTTTCGTCTCGTCTCACCTCGTCTCGTCTCGCCACGTCTCATCTGCAAGTTAACCGCGTGTTTTGTTTGGAAACACGGCGGAAGGTATCCGCAGCCCCTCCAGCTTCCCCGGGTAAGGCTGGCCACCTATCCTAAAGCGCAATTATTAAGATACATATAGGGGGTGTTGGGATCACGGTTAGGGCAACACGGACCCGCCGGACCGCGTTTAGGGCGATTTTTCCGCGGCGATGAAGGTGAAAGCCGTTGCCGGCGCGAACAGCGCGGTGACATCGCCCTTCGCCTTGGCGGCATCGGCTATCGCCGCGAGCTTGAGCTCCTTCACGGGCTGACCCGCGGCGAAGTTGATGTCGCCGAGCTTGACCCAGACGATGCTGGGATAGCGCGTCGAATTCAAAATAATAGATCCGGTCGCGCTGGTCGGACACCGTCCGCCATAGCGTGCTCGAGATGTTCGGCTGGCCTGGCGTGGTGATGCCGAGCGGGACCGAGGCATTGCGCATGACGGAAAACACTTCCGCGACCGCCTCGTTGGCATCCGCCGTTTTCGGCACGGCATCGATATAAAAAGACGCGCGCACGAAGCGATCCGCGGCGCGGTTGGTGCCAGGCAGCATCACCGTGCCGCCGATCTGCTCCCAGTATGTGTTGAGCGCCAGTTGCTGGTCGTAAACCGGCGAGTTCGTCATCACCTGGAACTGCCTTCCGTGATGGATGACCAGCCTGCCATCGACATATTCGAGGATCGCGGAATCGCCGCCCGCATCGGAGAGGGAGATATGCACCTGGCCCTCATGCCCGTCCGGGCTCATCACCGGCACCGCATAGACGGGCTGGTTGCGCAGCGCCGTCACCGCCTCGTCGACGGTTGCGTAATTGTCGAGAATATACTGTGCCCAGGCCGCGATCGAGATGGGTTGGCTCGGCCCTGCCTGGGACGGGGCCTCGTATTGCGTCTCGGCGAGGTAGAGCAGGTTCACGACGAGCCCCTTCTCGTTCATGCCGTCGGCGCTTGCGCCATCGAAGACCGAGGCGACGACGCTGCCAAATTTGGACACCCAATGCGCGGAATTGGGGCCGGCGGCGCCGTCGCGCTGCATGGCGCGGGGGAAAATCCATAAATTTGTGCCCATCGGCGCGAACCAATCCATGTTGCGTCCCGTGATCACCAGATGATCTGGTCCGAGATAAACCGCGCGCGTGCAGGCCTGTACGGCGGCCAGCGGCAGCAGTCCGGCGAGCGATAGGCCGAGCAAAGCATGCGCGATATGGGGGGGGATCATGCGGAACGCTCCGTCTGCTGGGATGGGGGCTGGGAAATCCGGATGGCCGGCCAAGTGGGGCCGGTTGTTTTGCCGCAGCCCAGCCTGCCCGGCCTTGATATGGATCAAAAACGGTGCGGCGCGGCGGCATCTGGCCTTTTCTCGGCACCCTGGTGCATATGGGCGCGTGGATCCGCAAACGCCCCCTTATCGCGTCGCCGTCATCGGCGGCGGCCCTGCCGGGTTGATGGCCGCCGAGGTGATGGCCGAGGGCGGTCTCGACGTCACGGTGTTCGAGCGCATGCCGAGTTTCGGGCGGCGGCTGCTGATGGCCGGGCGCGGCGGGCTCAACATCACCCATTCCGAGGAAATGGCGCGTTTCCTGCCCCGCTACGGCGCGGCGCAGGATTGGATGGCGCCCTGGCTTGCCGCGTTTCCGCCCGAAGCCTTGCGGGCATGGTGCGAGGGGTTGGGCCAGCCCAGTTTTGTCGGCTCCAGCGGCCGGGTGTTTCCCACGGCGATGAAGGCAAGCCCGCTGCTGCGCGCCTGGATCGGCCGCTTGCAGC
Organism: uncultured Pseudomonadota bacterium; assembly: GCA_963737355.1. GTDB lineage: Bacteria > Pseudomonadota > Alphaproteobacteria > Acetobacterales > Acetobacteraceae > Acidocella. Next base: position 42,674 of record CAVTSC010000007.1, read on the forward strand.
GCCTCGGCGTCCGGCTGGTGCCGCGCGCGACATGGACCGGCTGGGACGCGCAGGGGGAATTATGTTTCGCCGATGGCGCGCGCCATGCGGCCGATGCCGTGGTACTGGCCATGGGCGGCGCCTCCTGGCCCCGGCTGGGGGCCGATGGCGGCTGGACGGCGTTGCTGCCCGAGATCGAGATCGCTCCGCTGCGCGCCGCTAATTGCGGTTTTAGGGTCGATTGGTCGGCGCATTTCGCTCAGCGCTTCGCCGGCAGCCCGCTCAAGCGCATCATCCTGTCCTGCGCGGGGCGCAACGTGCCGGGCGAGTTGGTGATCACAAGTGAGGGGATCGAGGGCGGTGCGGCCTATGCCCTATCCGCTTTGGCCCGCGAGGCGATCGCGCAGCACGGTGCCGCGGAATTGCGCGTCGATCTACGCCCGGATCTCAGCCGCGAGGTGCTCACCGCGCGCCTCGCCGGGGCGGGTCGGGAGTCGCTGTCCAATGCCTTACGCAAGCGCGCGGGGCTTTCCCCGGTGGCGATCGGCCTGGTGCAGGAGGCGCGCCATGCCGGGGACGCAGCGCCCTTGGCCGGGCTCATCAAAGCCCTGCCGCTGCGCTTGACCGGCCCCGGTGAGCTCGCCCGCGCCATCTCCACCGCCGGGGGGATCCACCTTGCGGAGCTAGATTCAGGGCTGATGCTGCGCCGTCGCCCCGGCGTGTTCGCGGCGGGCGAAATGCTGGATTGGGAAGCACCGACCGGAGGGTATTTGTTGCAGGCCTGCTTTGCCACCGGCAGGGCGGCCGGGCACGGGGTGCTGGCGTGGAAGTCTTCTTTTTGTGAACAAAAAGAAGCAAAAAAACTTTACTAACCTGGGCCTGGGGCGCGTGTAACTCCCGGCTCAACAGGAGTAAAAGTTTTTTGCGCCGCTTTTTTTTTTAGGCTCTAGACCATGAATACTGAGGTATTATGGTCTAATGCTCAACAAAAAGAACGGGTTATCAGCCTATAGGCAGAGAAAAATCATGTGGGCGTTTGCGGTGGACCTCACGGCCACCCAAACCGCCCGGTTGCTCAGTCTCGATCGCAAGACGGTCAACCGTTACTATGGGCTGTTTAGAGCAGCAATCCACGCTCACCAGAGCCGGCAAATCGCCGCCTTGGTTGGTGTTATCGAATGCGATGAGAGCTATTTTGGCCCTGAGCGCCAACGCGGCATACCAGGTCCACGCAAGCGCGGGCGCGGTACACGAAAACAGCCTGTATTCGGTATTTTCGAGCGCGGCGGGGCCGTCTTCACGGAAATTGTCCCGGATGTAAAAGCCAAAACTTTACAAGATATTATTCGGGGAAAAGTCAGCCCTGAGAGCAGCGTCATGACTGATGGCTGGCAAAGCTATGATGGGCTGGTTGATGTCGGCTACGACAAGCATTTCCGCATCAAAAAGTACCGCAAGGAAGGCAACCCGTTCACCGACGGCCCGGTCCACATCAATGGCATCGAGAGCTTTTGGTCCTACACCAAAAGGCGTCTGGCGCGCTTCAACGGCGTCAAAATAAACTTCGAACTTCACCTCAAGGAATGCGAGTGGAGGTGGGGCAAGGATCCTGATACGATCCTTGCCGAACTTAAGAAATTACTGGTCTAGAGCCTTTTTTTAAAAAGCGGCACCTTCCTAGCGCCCGCCCGTCACATCCAGGATCGCCCCGGTCGTATACGAGGCCGCATCGCTGAGCAGCCAGATGATCGCCTCGGCCACCTCTTCCGCCGTTCCTGCGCGTCCCATCGGGGTGGTGGCGCCCAGGCGCTGCGCGCGGTCCGGCTGGCCGCCGGCGGCATGGATATCCGTCTCGATCAGCCCCGGGCGTATGGCGTTCACCCGCACATTCTGCGCGCCGAGTTCCTTCGCCAGGCCGATGGTCAGCGTGTCCAGTGCGCCTTTGGCGCCGGCATAATCCACGAACTCGAAAGGCGCGCCGAGGCGGGCGGCGGCGGAGGAGACCAGCACGATGGACCCGCCGCCGGCATTGTTAGGCAAGCGCCGTGCGGCTTCCCGCGCGCAAAGGTAAGCGCCGAGCACATTCACGTCGAACACGCGCCGCAGCCGCTCCAGGCTCATCTCCGCGAGCGTCGACGCCGGGGCGGTGATCCCCGCATTGACGACGACGCCATCCAGCCCGCCCAATTCGCGCTGCGCCGTCTCGAACAGTGCCAGAACCTCAGCTTCCACGGCGACATCCCCACGTAAAGCGATCGCCTCGCCCCCGGCGGCGCGGACGAGCCGCGCGGTCTCCTGCGCGGCATTTTCATCGCTGACATAGCTGAACGCCACGGACCAACCCTTGGCCCCGGCCAGGATTGCCGTCGCCCGCCCAATGCCGCGTGACCCGCCGGTGATGAGGATTTTTTTCATGACGTGAGCCTAACAAATCGCGATGAAAACGACAACGCAACGGACCGTGGTTCAGGCAGCTTTGAAAATCCGATCGGCGATCATAGCGCCGATCGGCATGGCGGAGGTCGCGGCGGGCGAGGGGGCGTTGCACACATGCACCATGCGCGGCGTATCGGCGAAGAGGAAATCATGCACCAGCGTGCCGTCGCGCAGCACGGCCTGGGCGCGGATGCCGGCCTCATGCGGCAGCAGGTCTTCCAGCGTCAGGCCGGGGCAATATTTCCGGCATTGCGCGAGATAGCCGCGCTTGAACAGCGAGTTCTTCATTTCCGCCGCACCCGAGCCCAGGTTCCGCCAGATGGTTTTCCAAAACCCGGGAAAGCTTGCGTATTGCGCGACATCCCGCCAGTTGGCGGCAAATTTCGGATAGGTTTCACGCCCGAAGCCGAGTACCGCATTCGGCCCGACCGTGACGCTGCCATCGATCATGCGGGTGAGATGCACGCCCAGGAACGGCAGAGCGGGATCCGGGATCGGGTAGATCAGGTGGTTCACGACCCCGTTTTTGCTCGCGGGCAGGCGGTAATATTCGCCGCGAAACGGCACGATCTGATGGTTGATCGCAACGCCTGCGAGGCGCGCCAGCCGGTCCGATTGCAGCCCGCCGCATACCACCAGTTTTTTCGCCCGCCATATGCCATCCACGGCGCTGACGGTCACAAAATCCCCGCTCTCCGCAATCGCGGTTACCTGTGTCGAGAGGCGGATCTCGCCGCCCGCGCGCGTGATCTCGCTTGCCATCGCGGTGCAGACTTCGCGGTAGTCGACAATGCCGGTGGCGGCGAGGAACAGCGCGCCGAGCCCGGCGATGTTCGGCTCGCGCCGGCGCAGTTCGGCCGCATCCAGCCGTTCCACGTTGAGGCCGTTTTGCTGCGCGCGGGCCTGGAGCGCTTCCATGCGCTGCATCTCGAGCGGGGTGGAGGCGACCAGCATTTTGCCGCAGGTTTCGAATTTTATCCCATGTTCGGTACAAAAATCCTTGGTCGCCTGCGCCCCGCGCTTGCAGAGCTCCGCCTTCAGGCTACCGGGCTGGTAGTAGATGCCGGCATGGATGACGCCGCTATTATGTCCCGTCTGATGCCGTGCGAGGGCGGCTTCCTTTTCCAGCAGCAGCAGCGAGGCGGCGGGCTCGCGTTTGAGCAATTCCATCGCAGTGGCGAGGCCCACAATGCCGCCGCCGATCACACAGAAATCGTAAATCATAACGCGAGCATGCGGCGTTCGTTGCGTAGACGCAAGGCAAGTAAGGGCCGCTTTTTTGAAAAAAAGCGGCGCAAAAAACTTCTGCACCTTCAGAGCCGGGAGCCACGCGCGCCCGCGGCCCAAATGAGCAAAGTTTTTTTGCTTCTTTTTGTTCACAAAAAGAAGAGATCCTCGCTAATCCGCCCCATGCCCACTGGCGCCAAGCAGCGCACTGCGAAACCCGCTATCCTGCAGCAGATTGGCGCTGCTATCGGTGCGCAAAATGCGCCCGGTCTCCAGCAGATAGGCGCGATGCGCGATGCGCAGGCTGAGATTCACGTTCTGCTCGACGAGCAGCACGGTGACCCCCTGGCGGTTGATCTCCTCGATCGTGCGGAACACCTGCTTGACGATGACGGGAGCGAGGCCGAGCGAGGGCTCGTCCAGCATCAGCAATTGCGGCCGGGCCATCAGGCCGCGGCCGATCGCCAGCATCTGCTGCTGCCCGCCGCTGAGCGACCAGCCGCTTTGCGCATAAAGCCGCTTGAGGTCGGGGAAGATGTGCAAAACGCGCTCGATATCCTGCTCCGTCTCCGCCCGGCTCGCCTTGCGGTTGGAGGTGCCCATGACGAGATTTTCCCGCACCGTGAGGCCGGGGAAGACGTGGCGGCCTTCCGGCACATGCGCGAGGCCTAAGCGCACGATGCGCTCAGGGCTCAAGCGGTCGATCCGCTCGCCCTGGAAGCGGATGCTGCCCTGGCTGGGATGCAGCAGGCCGGAGATGGTTTTCAGCGTCGTGGATTTACCGGCACCGTTGACGCCAAGCAGCACGATGATCTCGCCCTGGTTCACCTGCAGGCTGATATCATGCAGCGCGCGCACCGCGCCGTAATTCGACTGGATGTGATCGACTTCAAGCATATTCGATGTCATCGCCCAGATACGCCTTTATCACCGCCGGGTCGGAGAGCACGTGCTGCACAGGGCCCTCGCTGATCTTCTGGCCGAAATCCATGACATAGGCGCGCGTCGCGACGCTGGAGACGAAGGACATGTCATGCTCGATCAGCAGCATCGTCAGGCCGAGCGCATGGATGCGGTAGAGGATTTGCGAGAGTGCCGCGGTCTCCTCGTGGTTCATCCCCGCCGCCGGCTCGTCGAGCAGCAGGAGATCCGGTGCGGCGACGATGGCGCGCGCGATCTCCACGATGCGCTGCTGGCCGTAGGGCAGGTTCTTCGCCTTCACGTCCAGGCGGAAGAAGCCGAGCGCTGCCAACGTCTCGCGCGCCTTCTCCCGGGCTTCGCGCTCCTCGCGATAGCCGCGCGGGCGCGAGAGCAGTGTGCCCAGCAGGCCGACCGAGCCTTTCGCGTAATAGCCGACCGCGACATTCTCCAGCGCCGTGAGCTCTGGAAACAGCCTTATATTCTGGAAGGTGCGGGAGATGCCGAGCCGGTTGATCCGCGTGGGCGGCGTGTTGGTGATGTTTTGGCCGCGATAGAGGACGCTGCCGGCGGTCGCGGGATAGATGCCGCTCAGCACGTTGAGCACGGTGGTCTTGCCCGAGCCATTCGGCCCGATCAGCACGGCGACATCGCCTTTGCACACTGTGAGGCTGATGCCGTTCACCGCCTTCACGCCGCCGAAATGCTTGGTCAGGTCCTTGATCTCCAGCAAGGGCTCGCTGCTGGCGACCGGGCGTTGCAACTGCAGGGCGGCGGCGGGCGGCGGGGCGGCGGCCGGGATCCTGCTTTGGCGGAGGTGCTGGGTGAGTGCTGCGATCCCGCGCAGCAGCATCCCGTACAGCCCCTCCGGCATGAACAGCACGACGACCACCACGAGCAGCCCATAGACCGCGACCGTATAGGCCTGGAGGAAGCGCAGCACCTCCGGCAGGAAGGTGATCAGCCCGGCGCCCAAAGCCGTGCCGATGATCGATTCCCGCCCGCCGACCAGCACCATCGCGAAGAACGACACCGATTGGTAGAAGCTGAACACATCCGGGCTGATATAGAGCGAGCCGGAGGCATACAGGATGCCGCCCAGCCCGCCGAGTGCGGCCGAGGCAGAGAAGGCCAGCACTTTCGTCCAGAAGACGCTGATGCCATTGGCGGCGGCGGCGATTTCATCCTCCCGCAGCGCCAGCAGCGCGCCGCCCAGCCGGGAATGGCGCAGCCGGTAGACGACATAGGCGCGCCAACGCGAACACGCCGATGGAGAACCAATAGAAATTCTCGATCGCTGGAAAAATCCAAACCCAGCAGGCGGGGCGGGGAATATTGGAAATGCCGTCGGCCCCGCCGGTAAAGCCATGCCAGTTGTTCAGCACCAGTTGCGTGATGATCTGAAAGCCGATCGTCACCAGAGCCAGGTAATGGCTCGCCAGGCGCAGCGAAATCGCGCCGAGGATGAAGCCGAAGGCAGCCGCCACGGCCAAGGCCGCGAGCGCCGCCAGCCAATAAGGCTGGCTGTAGCGCACGGCGAGGATGGAGAACATATACGCGCCGATGCCGAAAAACGCCGCCTGCGCCAGCGAGATCTGGCCGGAATAGCCGAGCAGAACCGTCAAGCCCAAGGCCGCGATGGCATAGGATGCAGCGAGAGGATGAGCAAAGTGAGATAATACGAGCCCAGCCGCCCGCCGGGCAGCAGCAGCGGGATCAGCGCGAGCAGCGATCAGAAACGGCAGGAATTTAAGGATCTGCTTGATCATCGCGTCGCCGCCTGGCCTTGTCCGATCGAGCGCGCCCGCCATGGCTCAGACCTTCTGCGAGACTTTCTCACCGAACAGGCCAAGCGGCTTGAAGATGAGAAACAGGATGAGGAAGATGAACGGAAACGCGTCGCGATACGTGCCCGAAATATAGGTCGCCGCCGAAGGTCTCGACGAGGCCGATGGCTGAGTCCGCCGAGAATCGCGCCTTTCATGCTGCCGAACCCGCCGACAATGGCCGCCGCGAAGGCTTTCAGCGCGATCGTGGCCCCCATGGTCGAGGTGACCGTATAGACCGGCGCGATCAGCAGCCCGGCAAGGCCCGAGAGCGCCGGTGCTGATCGCGAAGGTGAGCCCCGCCATACGCGCGACGCGAATGCCCATCAGCCGCGCCGTGTCCGGGTCCTGCGCGCTGGCCTGCAATTGCTTGCCGAGCTTGGTGGTTTCGAGAAACCAGTTGAGCAAGGCCGACCATCGCCGCGGTGACGGCGATGATGACGAGATATTGCGGATAGAGCGAAACGCCGCCGAGCTGGATCGATTGCGCGCTGGAAAATACTGGGCAGCTGATACGGCACCGGCCCGTAGAGGATGAGGAAAAGCTGTTCGATGAAGGCCGAGGCGCCGACCGTTGCGATCATCACCGGCAGGAAGCTGCGCGGCCGGTTGCGCACCGGCTGATAGATCAGCAGCTGGAACAACGCGCCGCAAGCCACCGGCCAGCAGCACGCTGAGGATCAGCGCCAGCCAGAGCGGCAGCCGCGCGCCAAGCTCCAGGCTGACCATGAAATAGGCGCCGATCATCGCGAAATCGCCCTGCGCGAAATTCACGACATTGACCGAGGTGTAGATCAGGCCAAAGCCGAGCGCGATGAGGCCATAGATGCTGCCGACCGCGATGCCCGTGACCGCCAGTTGCACGAATTCGGAAAACACGCGGCGTCTCTCCTCCTCACAGCCCGTTCGGAAGCCTCAGCCCGCGCTTGCGTCGCGCCGCGACACGCGCCTAAAGAACTACGCAGCTTAGGACGAAGACTTTCCGAAATCGACGTATTTGATCGGAATGACCTTTCTGGTTCTCGACCTGCACGACCCAGTAGCCGTGCAGGCCATCGCCGTTCTGATCGAAATCATAGGTGCCTTCGACGCCGTGATAGCCTTGCACTTGACGCAGCCCGCTCTGGATCGCCGTGGCGGAGGTGCCATTTTTGCGCGATCGTCATGCCGAGCGACGGTGACGGCGTCATAGACCCAGGCGCCGAACAGATCCGGCGGGCAATTATATTTCGCCTCATATTTGCGCGGTGAAAGCCTTCGCTTCCGGCGTGCCATCGGCGACGAAATCGGAGACGCCGTAGCAGCCATTGGCGGCATCGCCCGCGAGCTGGATGTTGACCGCGGTGGCGATCGACGGCGAGCCGATGATCTTCATGTTGATCCCGAGCTGGCGCAGCTGCTTGAGCATCTGCGCCTCATCTTCCGAATTGGTCATATACGTGCCGAGCGTATCGGCGTTCGAGCTTTTGATCGTCTCGAGGAAGGACGTGTAATCCTGCGTCGCCGTGGTGTAGCCCTGGTCGCTCACGACCTGTGCGCCGGCTTTTTTCAGCGCGGCCTCAGCAAGGCTATTGCCGGCGGAGCCGAAGGCATCCGAATCATACAGGATCGTGACATTCTTGGCGCCGAGCGCGTCCACCGCATAGCTCGCCATCGCCTGCGGAGGCATAGGTATCGTTAGGGCGGAAGCGAAACACCCAGGGATTGCCGACATGGGTCAGCTTCGGATCGGTGCCGCCGATCATGGTCGGGATCTGGTCGCGCGCGACATAGGGCAGTGTTGCCTGCACGATCGTGCTGCGCACGGAATCGATGATCGCGACGATGTTCTGGTCCGAGGCCAGTTTTTCATAAGCCGAAACACCGGCCTGGTTCTGGTCGCGATCATCCTCGACCACCAGTTTCAACTGCTTGCCATTGATGCCGCCATGCGCGTTGATTTCATCGACCGCGAGCTCGCGCGCCATTGACGGTATGGCTGCCGCTCAACGCGGCGGGGCCTGTCAGTTCCGTCAGCAGGCCGATTTCGATCGTGCCGGCGGCATGCGCGCCGTTGCAGGCAAAAAGGAAAGCGGCGCAACCAACAGCGGTTACGCCAAGTTTGTGAAGTACCGGGATCTTGGACATTGTTTCCCCGTTTTTTGTTCTTATGGTTCTAACCGGTATGCGGGAATTACATAGGAGTCAAGCGGAAAACATTCATTACGGTATCGTGGATGGTCAATCGTAACATCCGCGCCGCGTGCTATGGCGCGTTTTCCTGGAGTTCCGCCGGGCTCAGGCCGAGCGTTGCGGCCGCTTCCAGAATTTGCGCCCAGCTCCGCTCATCCACCGGGATGCCGGAAAGCCTGCGCTGTGCCGCGCTGCGCCGTTCCGGCTCGCCCGGCAGCAGGATTTCGGCAAAGCCCGGAGCAAGGCGCGCGGCGCGGATATGCGCGAGCGTCGCGGCAACACCTTCCTGCACTTGCCCAGCGCCGCGCAGGCGGTCGAGGTCGATGAGCACGGCAAACATGCTGTTGACCGTGCTCCCGTGGCGCGGCTCGTCCGTGCGCTGCCCGCCGGCCACGGCACCGGCCATGATCTCGCACATCACCGCCAGGCCCGAGCCTTTATGCAGGCCAAAGGTCGTCAGCGCGCCGATATGCTCATCGATGAACGGGGCGGGATCGTTGGTCGGCAGGCCCGCACCGTCGAGCAGGCAGCCATCGGGCACCGCAACGCCCTTGTTGCGCGCCACACGGGCCTTGCCGGCGGCGATGGTGGTGGTCGCCATGTCGAGCAGCAGCGGGCCCTCCGCCCCCGGCACGGCGGTCACGAACGGGTTGGTGCCCAGCCGCGCCTCGCCGCAGCCGAAGGGCGCGGAGACATCGTGATGGTCCGCGACATTGACATAGCCGATAAACGCCATGCCCGCCGCCGTCGCCTGCTCGCCATAGGTGCCGATGCGCCCGATATGCGCACTGTTGCGCAAGGCCAGCACGCAGGCGCCGAGCTCGCGCGCCCGGGCAATGGCGCGCTCCACCGCCTGCAGCGCCATGTTCTGGCCAAAGCCGCGCTTCGCGTCGAACACCAGCAAGGCGGCAAAATCGAGCACCGTCTCCAACGCCTGATTAGGCACCAGCAGCCCGTCGCGCAGCATGGCGATATAGGCGGGCAGCATGCCGATCCCATGGCTGTCATGCCCGGAGAGATTGGCGCGGATAAGGTGGTCGCTGACCCGCTCGGCCTCCGCCGCATCGCTGCCCATGCGCCGCACGATCAATTGGGTGATGCGGCGGAGTTCCGTTTCCGTAAAATTCAGCATTTTAGGTGTTTCCTGTGCTTCTTGTGCTTCTTGTTGTCAGGCTGGACGGAGGATAAGCGTCCTACCGCCCGTGTTGCTTCCGCCATTCGGCAAAATCCGCCAGCGCCTGCGGATCGGTGGCCGGATACAGCCCGAGGATCGAGCGCCCGCCATGCACCTCCGCGGTCACGAAATCCTCATAGGCAGTCATCTCGGTCGCCTCATCGGCGAGCTCATCGGCAAGCTCCGCGGGCAGCACGATGACGCCATCGGCATCGCCCACGATCACATCGCCCGGAAATACCGGCGCATCGCCGCAGCCGATCGGTCCGTTGATCTCCACCGCCTGGTGCAGCGTGAGATTGGTCGGCGCACTCGGCCTGGTATGGAAGGCGGGAAAGCCGAGCCCGGCGATTTCGGCGGAATCCCGGAAGCCGCCATCGGTGACGATGCCCGCCGCCCCGCGCACCATCAGCCTTGTCACCAGAATGCCGCCGGCCGAAGCCGCGCGGGGGTTCTTGCGGCTGTCGATCATCAGCACCGCACCTGGCGGGCATTCCTCGATCGCCTTGCGCTGCAAATGCTCGCGGTTGCGGAACACGCTGAGCGGATTGAGGTCTTCGCGCGCGGGCATGTAGCGCAGCGTGAACGCCTCGCCGACCATGCTGGTGTGCAACGGCGAGAGCGGACGCACGTCCTGAATGAATTGCTGGCGCAGGCCGCGTTTGTACAAGGCGGTGGCCAAAGTCGGCGTGCTCACCAATCGCAGTTTTTCGCGGGTCTCCGGTTTTAAAGCCATGGCGCATTCCTCACATGTCGATGTCAGATCGATCTATTTTAGGGCGTTGTTTGGATACGAGACTGCATCAATGTGCCGGTCCGGGCAATGGCAAAGCAGCCATTTTGCGGGTCTCGCCGCGCGGCGGCGGCTATGCCATGCTGGCAACCGGTTAGTTCAAGGAGAAGCAATGAGTATTCTGCAGATGGACGCTGAGCGCCGGCACTTGCGGGGGCGCGTGTAATGGCCTGGGAACCGCAACTGCGCTATCCGGATCCGTCGATCGAGGTCCTGGATCCGAGTTTTCTGAAATTGCGTTTGTTCAACGCCAGCGTCGAGCGGCTGGCCACGGGCACGCGCTGGGGCGAGGGGCCGGTCTGGTTCGGCGATGGCCGGTATCTGCTCTGGAGCGACATCCCCAACAACCGCATCCTGCGCTGGGATGAAACCACCGGCGAGACCAGCGTGTTCCGCCAGCCTTCCAACCACGCCAACGGCAATACGCGCGACCTACAGGGGCGGCTGATCACCTGCGAGCATGGCGGGCGGCGCGTCACGCGCACCGAATATGACGGCAGCCTCACCGTGCTGATGGATCATTGGCAGGGCAAGAGACTGAACTCGCCGAATGACGTGGTTGTGAAATCCGATGGCAGCATCTGGTTCACCGACCCGCCTTTCGGGCTGAGCAGCGATTATGAGGGCAGCATCGCGGCGGCCGAAATCCCCGCCTGCATCTACCGTATCGATCCCGTGACCGGCATTGCGCAAATCGTGGCGGATGATGTCGCGGGGCCGAACGGCCTGTGTTTCTCGTCGGATGAGCGCCTGCTCTATGTCGTGGAATCGCGCGGCGAGCCGACCCGGAAAATCCGCGTGTTCGACGTGCAGGACGGCGTGAAGCTCATGAATAACCGCCTCTTCGTCGATGCCGGCCCGGGCGGCACGCCCGATGGCATACGCTGCGATATTCACGGCAATATCTGGGCCGGCTGGGGCATGGGCACGCCGGAGCTGGACGGCGTCATGGTCTTCAACCCCGAAGGCACCGCCATCGGGCGGATCGCCCTGCCGGAACGCTGCGCCAATCTCTGCTTCGGCGGGCGCGATCGCAACCGTTTGTTCATGGCGGCAAGCCATGGGCTTTATGCGCTGTATGTGAACACGCGCGGCGTGGGGAGTTAGGAAGGCTCTTCTTTTTGTGAACAAAAAGAAGCAAAAAAACTTTTTTAATTTGGGCCGGGGGCGTTGGCCGCTCCCGGCTCTGAAGTCGCAAAAGTTTTTTGCGCCGCTTTTTTTCAAAAAAGCGGCAACTTTCTAGCGCCCAAATTCCTGCGCCAGGCTTTCCGCCGCGCGGGTGAGGAGCATGATGTCGATCCCGACGGCGGTGAACATCGTGCCGATATCGATGCAATGCTGCGCGAAGGCTTTATCTGCGGTCAGGATGCCCGCCGGTTTGCCGCAGGCGCGGATGCGCCTTATGGCGTCGTCGATGGCTTTGCGCACGGCGGGATGGTTCTGGTCGCCCGGATGGCCGAGGCTGGACGAGAGATCCGCCGGGCCGATGAACACCCCGTCCACGCCATCGGTTTTCGCGATGGCTTCGAGATTATTCAGCGCCGCTTCGGTCTCCACCTGCACGATCAGGCACAGCTCCTCCTGCGCCCGGGCAAAATAATTCTCGACGCGCCCGAAGCGGTTGGCGCGCGTCAGGCTGGAGACGCCGCGCACCCCCGCCGTGGGATAGCGCATCGCCAGCACCGCCTGCTCCGCCTCGGCGGCGGATTGCACATAGGGAATGAACAGTGTCTGCGCGCCGATATCGAGCAGGCGTTTGATCTGCACGGTATCGTTCGTCGTGGCGCGCACGGCGGGGGAGACATCATAGGGGGCCACGGCCTGCAATTGCGCGAGCACAGTCGGCACGCTGCTCGGCGAATGCTCGGTATCCAGCAGCAGCCAGTCGAAGCCGGAAGGGGCGACGATTTCGGCGGTGAACGCATTCGGCAGGCTGCACCACAGGCCAATCTGCTGCTGCCCCGCCGCAATGGCGTGCTTGAAATGGTTTTTCGGCAGCGGCAGGGTTTTGCGCACGGCTTTCGGGGTGGTTTCCTCATGGATCGGCATGGGCAAATTCCTCTCGGGCTAAACGTTTCTTATCGCGGCGTCGTTGCGCCGGTGATCTTATCCCGAAAAATTGCGTTTAGGTAAGCCGTCTTGTCCTGGTCGGCGGAAACTCAGTCCTCGCCTGGCGCTTCCTCGCCTTCCTCATAGCCATCCGGCTCGATATCCAGGCTCTGTACGGAGGGCGGCAGCGGCCTTTTGCCGCCGGTCGCGCGCCAGCGCTGCATCTTCCAGATATAGCCGAGCACCTCGGCGCAGGCGCGGTACAGCGCCACGGGCACATGCTCGCCGGGCTCGACATGGCGGTACACCGCGCGGGCCAAAGGCGGCGCCTCGACGATGGGGATGCCATGCCCGCGCGCTGCGGTCACGATCTCCTGGGCGAGCAGGTCGCCCCCCTTGGCCAGCAGCAGCGGCGCCGGGTCGGTGCCGCGCCGGTAGCGGATGGCGACGGCGAAATGCGTCGGGTTGGTGACCACGACGGAGGCTTCCGGCAGGCGCTTCATCTGCCGCGCCTTCGCCATGCGCCGGGCAAGCGCCCGCTGGCGCTGGCGCACATGCGGATTGCCGACGGCATCCTTCATCTCGTTGCGGATTTCCGTGTCGCTCATCCGCAGCTTGCGCCGGGTCAACCAGTATTGCAGCCCGACATCGCCCCCGGCCAAAACCAGGATCACCATGCTGATGGCAACAAGGATCTGCAGGCAGAGTTTTACCACCGGTTCGCCGCCGGGATAATTCAGCGCATCCAGTGCCGCGAAATCCGGGCCGTGCAGGTAGATCATACCGCCGCCGACCCCGCCGATGACGATGAATTTCAGCATGGATTTAAGGGTCTCGGTGAGATGCGTCGCGGAGACCAGCTCGCCCATCCCGTGGACCGGATTGAATTTCGACAGGTCCGGCATCAAAGATTGAATGCTCAGGATCCAGCCGCCCGAGAACAGGCTGGAGCCGATGGCAAGCGCGCCGATGAGCAGCAGCAGCGGGCCGAATTGCGCAATCACGCTGCCGGCCCAGCCCATAGCGATCCCCGATGTCGCGGTTCCCGCCTGGGAGAGCGCGATAGCCACCACATCCTCCAGCCGGTAGCCGATGCCCGCGGCCGCGCCCAACCCGATGGTGGTGCCGAGGATGATGACGGCGGCTTTCGGCAGATCGCCCGCGCGTTGGATCTGCCCGTTCTCGGCGGCCTCGCGCAGCCGCCGCTCGGTTGGCGCGTGTTGCTTGTCCTGGCCGTCGTCAGCCATGCGACATCATGGCCATGACGCTGTGCATCCCGAGGGTCAGCAGGTGGCGAAGATCCTGGTCCATGAAGCCGATCGAGCCGATGAGGATCCACAGGCCGGAGAGGATGAGCAGCGGAAAGCCGATGGTGAGCAGGCCGAGCTGCGGCGCAAACACCGTCGTCAACCCGACAGTGAGGTTGATGCTGAGCGTGACCGCCACGACCGGCAGCGCCAGCCAGACGGCGGCACCGATGACGACGCCGCCCAGCGACGTCAAATCCCCCAGGGTCGCGATATTATCGACCCCGATGCCGGACTGGAAGGAATGCGCGATCGCCGCGAACAGAAAAATAGGCCCGCCGGCGGCGAGATATCCCATCAGCCCGACCCAGAACAGGATGTCGTAGAGGATCGGCGTGGCCGCGGCTTGCTGGAGCTGCATCTCGGCAAAGCCAAGCCCCATCGAGAGGCCGATGATCTCGCCGGCGCTGGCCACGATGGTGACCACGATCTGCATCGCCATGCCGAGCACCGCGCCGAAGGCGATCTGGATCGCGCCCTGGAAGATCGCGGAGATCGGATCGGAGGGAAAAGGCGGCAGGTCCGGCAGCCAGCCCGCGAGTGCCGCCGCGAGTGCCGCCGCCAGCAGCGCCTTCACTGTCGCGGGAATATAGCTCGAGCCGTAGAACGGCGCGGTCAGGAACATGCCGGTGATCCGCAGGAAGGGCCACAGGAAATGCCCGAGCCAGGTGAGGATCTGTGTTTCGCTCAGGACCATGATTGACGGACGATCTCCCCGGCATGGCTGATCCAGCCCGTCGCCAGAACTTCGAAGGCGCGCATCATGCTGAGCCCGCCGAAGAGCGGGATGCCGATCATGATGATGATCTTCGGGAGCAACGCGAAGGCGGTGTCCTCGATCTGGAACGCCGCCTGGAAAATCCCGGTGGCCAGGCCCACGACCAGCAGAATGAGCAGGATCGGCAGGAGAGTCGCCAGCTCCGTGGCGAGCGCCAGATGCGTCAGTTGCAGATAGAACGGCATGGCGCGCCCCTCGGCTCAGGACCCGTGCTGGACAAAACTATTCGCAAGCGAACCCAGTACCAGCACCCAGCCATGGATCGAGACGAACATCATCAATTTCAGCGGCAGCGAGATCAGCGTCGGTGAGACCATGATCATGCCGAGCGACATCAGCACCGAGGCGACCGCGAGATCGATCAGCACAAAGGGGATGTAGATCAGGAAACTGATCTGGAACGCGGTCTCCAGCTCCGAGGTCGCGTAGGCCGGGACCAGCACGGTGAGCGGAATATCCTGCGGTGTCGCATAATGCCCGCCGCTGAGATCGACGAAAAGATGCAGCGGGTCCTTGCGGGTTTGCGCGAGCATGAAATTCTGGATCGGCGGTTCGGCCTTCTGCAGCGCCGTCTCGAAGGTGATCTGCCCCGCCAGATACGGGTTCAGCGCCGTGTCCTGCTCCTGCTGGATGACCCCGCGCATGACAAAAACCGTCAGCGCCAAGGCCAAGGCGGCCAACACCATGTTCGGCGGCGTCGTCTGCAGGCCGAGCGCTTGGCGCAATATCGAGAGCACGATGATGATCCGCGTGAACGCCGTCATCAGCAGCAAAATACCCGGCAGGAAGGCCAGGGCCGTAACGACCAGCAAGGTCTGGACGTTCAGCGAATAGGCCGAACCGCCTGGATTCGTGGTCGAACTCAGCAGCGTCAGCCCATCCACCGGCGCCGCCTGCGCGGCCAGGGTTCCGGCGAGCAGGAACAGCACCGGGAGTGCCGCGAGGGCAAGAAATTTCCCGGCGCTCATGCGTCGGGTCCGGCGGGCGCGGTCCGCTCGGCATCCGCGAGCATCGCCCCGAATGGCCCTGCTTTGGCCGGCCCGAGCGCGCCGATCGCCGTCACGCCTGTGCGCCCGGTGCTGATGAGAAAGCGCTGCCCTTCGGCCTCGACGATCATCAGCGAGGCTTGCGGGCCGAGCGGCCTTGTGGCGACGATGTCGATCGCCGCGGCGTGCGCGGCGCGGCTTTTCCACCCGCCGCCGCGCAGCCGCCGCGCCACATAGGCGGTGCCCATGAGCAGGCCGAGGATGATGGCGAGGGTCGCAAATGTGGAGAAGAGGCTCGCCGGGCCGAGAACGCTCGGCATGCCTAGTCCTGCACGACCAGGTTGGTGATATAGGCCGCGGTGAAGGGTGGTGTCGTGCTGTTGGTATTCTTCACCATGACGCCATTGGCGATATCGAGGCAGTTCTGGATCAGCCCGGAGCGGACCTGAGGATCCTGCAGGGCGCTGCTCGTCTCGTTCATCAACAGGTTGATGATCTCCGATTTGACGATCGGCTGGAAGGTTCCGAAACTCGTGACCGCGTTCTGGTCATGGGTCGCGAACTGGATGCCGAACTCGACATAGGAGGTCGCCGGCGCGCCGGTTTGCGGCGGGATGCTGACTACGACATCCGACAGATCGGCGAAGAACAAGGGTTGCGGCTTCGCGGGTGCCGGCGCGGCTTTCTTCGCGCCGGGCCCGGCGGAAGCGATGCTGCTGACAGCGCCGCCGATCCCATGCGGCAGGAATTTCTGCATGCCGAGCGTGCCGGCAATGCCCGCCCCCGCCGCCAGCACCACCGCGCCCACGATCACCAATATCTGACCAAGTTTCATGTTATCGTCATCTCTTCGCCTGTCGTCTTGTCGTGATGCCTGCCCTGCGGCCGGTTTGCGGTCTCGAAAGGAGCCGTTTGCGTTTTTCCTGCGGTCGCCGGCCGTACTGCGAGACGCACTCAAATGGCCGTGATGAGCGATTGGAACATGGTGCGCGCGGAGGTGATGACCTGCGCCGCCGCCTGATAGGCCTGTTGGTAGTTCGTCAGCACGACCGCCTGCTGGTCGCTCGAGACGCCGGCGATCGCTTCCAGATTGGTCGTTGCCGAGCTCACCTGCGCGGTGGTCGAGGTCGCCAGTTGCTGCGCCGTTTGCGCGTTGGCGCCGAGCGAGGTGCTGAAGCCGATCACGGATTGCTGCATCGACCCGGTAGAGGTGGTGGCAGTGTTGGTCCACAGCGCCGCCATGCGGGTGGCATTGCTGCCGCTATCGCTCCCGCCCGGGGTGAGGGAGAGGACATCGCCCGTGGCCGGCGTGCCGGAGATCGGCAATTCCCAATATTGCCCGGCAGCCGCCCCGGTGGAAGGATAGGCGATGGAGATCGTGCTGGTGCCGTTGGCCGGCAGGGTTCCGCTCGCCAGCGGCGTATTCGTGCCGGTCGGGTTGTAGGTCGACCCATCATAGACGTTGTACATGGTGGGCGAGCTGAACACGACCACCAGGCCGTCGGGATAGGGCGGCGTGCCGGTGCCTGCCGGAATCGTGACATCGCCGGTGCCGGTCGCCGGCGTGCCGCTGACCGTATCCTGGCCGGCCGTGATCGTGCCGCCATTCATGTCCGTCGTGCCGCTGGCCGTCACCAGGCCCGGGGTTGCGACATAGGGATCGGCGGCGGCGATATCATCCGGGTTCGTCTGGGCCACGCTGATGGCGTTCGCGGCTCCGGGTGCTGGATTGACGGTGAAGCTGTCGCCATTGGCGGGCGTTCCCGTCATCGTCATGGTCATGCCGGCGAAAGCCAGCACGCCGGGATTGGGCGAGGTCACTTGCAGGGTGGCGCCGGTCGCCTGATCCGTCGCCATCCAGCCCGTGCCGGGATTGGCGCTGTTATAGCTCAGCGTGAAGGGGCCGCCATCGGCGGGCATCGCGCTCGGGGTGGTGATCTGCGCGTTGCTCAGGGCCGCGGTGCCGGTATTTGCGGGGTTGGCCATGATGCTGGGCGGCGGCACGGTGAAGAGATTGGTGCCCGGCTGGCCGGTCGCGGTGAGCCCTTCCGCCTGCGAGATGTTCACATTCGCGGCGACAACGGCGGCCGTCGCATTCAGCCCCTGCAGCGCCTGGGAGCCGGCGTTCCAGAGCTGGATATTGGCGCCCAGCGTGCCGTCATTCTCGGTCAGCGTCAGCGGCGTGGTCGAGGAGTTGGTGGTGATGACGGGCGGGTTGCCAAGCGTGCCGCCGCTCATTTTGAGCGTCTGCGCGCCGCTCTGGTCGAGCAGCATCGTCCCGCCGGTCGCGACCATCACCCCGCCATCGCTCTCCGGCAGCACGTTGACCGGCAAAATCTGCGACAGCGATTCCAGGGCGGATTCCTGCTGGTCGATCAGCGAGGGATCGTTCGGATCCGTGGTCAGGTCCTTGTTGAGCGCGGCGAGCTGGCCGAGCAGGCCATTCGCCGTGCTGACATTCTGCTGCAGGCTGGTGGTGGCGCCGGTCATCGTGGTGGTGAGGGCGGTGGCGGCGCTCTGGAAGGTGGTGGTCACGTTCTGCGCGTCGGAGAGCACGGTCTGCCGCGCGCCGGCGCTGGTCGGGTTGGCGGCGAGCGTGCCGACATCTTCGAAGAACTGGTTCAACGAGGTCTGGATATCGCCGTTATTCTGTAGCGCGTTCGAGATATCCGTCAGCCCGGAGGAGAGCACGCCGGCGGCCGCGCCCGCCGTGCTCGCGGTGCGCAGCAATCCGGCGGAGAAACCATCGGCGGCGCGCGTGATCACGGGCGCGTTCACGCCCTCGCCCGGCTGGCCGGCGGTTGAACCCGCCGTGGTGATGTCGACGGTCTCGGCGGCATAGCCGGCCACCGTCTGGTTCGTCAGGTTTTCCGAGACCGCGTTGATCCCCGCCTCATAGGCCTCGATGCCCGATAAGGCCGTGTTGATCGCCGACATTAATCCGCTCATGGTCTACCCTTCTCCGGCTGTGCCGCGCTATTGATTGGATGCGATGGTTGCAGGGGCGCCGCCGATCGCCTGCAGCACCTGCGCCATCATCGGGGATTGCGAAATGCTGATGATCTTGGCAGCGTAATTTGTATCGGTCGCGTAGCCGGAGGATTGCAGCGCCTGCGCGAAGCCCCCCACCGTGCTCTGGCCCGCGACATTCTGAAAGCCCGACAGGATCTGCCCGACATAGTCCGAGATGCTCGCGGCGGGCGAGGGGTAATTGCGGAAGAAGGCGTTCTGCTGCGTCAGCACCCCGTCCACGACCTCATGCGTCGTCTTCAGCGTGCCGCTCTGGCCATCGGTTGCCTTGATGCCGAACAGGTTGTTGCCCGGGGCCGCCGTGCCCCAGCCGGTCTCCAGCGCGCTCTGCGCGAGCAAAGCGACGGCCGGCACGTTGAGCTTTTGCGCCGCCGAGGTGATCTGCGGCCAGACGGCGCGGGCGAAATTCGTTGCCTGGTCCATCAAGCTGCCATGCGTGGCGGCCATCGGGGGCGGGGAGGAGATCGCATCCGTCGTGCTGCTCTGCGCCACCGCCATGGCCGCGGCGCCGGCGCCGGACGACAAATCGACGAGGCTGTCGGTCACCGGTTCCGTCGGCGCCGGCGGCAGATCCGCCGCCGCGCGGCTGCCGATCTGCTTGATCGTCGCCGCGGTCAGCGCGGAATCGTATTTGCCCATGTCGTTCTGCGCGATATTCCAGAGAAACATGCTCTGGAACGCGCTGCCGCCGGTGCCCAGCGTGCTGCTGTCGAAACCGGTATCGTTCATGCCCGAGAGCATTTCGTACCACAGCATGCCGGTCAGATGCTGGACGGTCGAGGCAACCTTGGCGTTGCCGCCGGTCGCGGCGGCGCCGGATTGGAGGGCGGAGGGCGGTGCGGCGATGGCCATCAGATCACTTTGATCTTGCCGTTGATGGCGCCGGCCTGTTTCAGCGCCTCGACGATGGCGACGAGATCCTGCGGCGAGGCGCCGACGGCGTTCAGCGCGCGGGCGACATCGGCCAGGGTCGTGGTCTTCGGCAGGTTGACGACGCTGGCCTTGCCCTGCGTGGCGTTGACGACGCTGTTCTGCACGCCGGCGGTCTGGCCGCCATTGCTGAAAGGTGCAGGCTGGCTCACGCTGTTCGTCGTCTGGATGTTCACGGTCAGATCGCCGTGGCTGACCACGGCGGGGCCGAGCGAGACGCCGGCATTCATCACGATCGTGCCGCTCTGGGCATCGACGACGATGGTCGGCTCCTGGTCGGCCGGGGTGATGGGCAGCGACAGCACGGCGGCCATGAAGCGCACCGGCGCCGTGCCGTTATTCTGCAGATCGACCTCGCCGGGGGAAACGGCCGTGGCGGCCCCGGAGCCGTAAGTGTTGTCGATGATATCCGCGATCTGCTGCGCGGTCTGGAAGCTCGGCGTGTTGAGCAGCAGGGAGGTGATGCCGTCTTGCGTATAGGTCGCGGGAATGGTCATGGACATGATACCGCCGCCGGGCAGCGAGCCGACGGTGGGCACGTTCACGCTGGTGCTGCTGCCCGCCGCCCCCGCGGAAAAGCCGCTGACCAGCAGCGGGCCCTGGGCCTGGGCGTAGACCTCGCCATTGCCGCCGCGCAGCGGGGTCGGCAGCAGCACGCCGCCATTGAGCGAGGTGGCATTGCCCATCGCCGAGACGCTGACATCAATATGTTGGCCGGCATGCGCGAAGGCCGGCACCTCGGCCGTGACCATCACCGAGGCGACATCCTGCGGCTGCATGAAGGTCACGTTCGGCAGCGCGATGCCCATGTTGCGCAGCATGTTGAGAATGGCCTGCTGCGTGTAGGGCACTTCCGTCGTCTGGTCGCCCGAGCCCGGCAGCCCGACCACGAGCCCATAGCCGTAGAGCTGGTTCGACGGCGCGCCGGCCACCGTCACCAGCGAGCCGATGGTCGTGGTGGTGGCGGCCGAGGCGGGCAGGGGCAGCGCGAGGAGCTGCGCAGCCAGGCCTAGTACGGCCAGACTTTTGAAAGGATTTGCTGCAGCCATGGAACCTGATGCGCCTCGTTGATGGGCCCGTTGCCGACATACTGAACATTCATGTCGGCGACGTTATTAGAACTAATCGTTGTGTTGGCGGCGATGTCATCCGGGCTGGCATAGCCGGTCACCACCATGCTCACGACATTGCCGTTGATGTTCACATTCGTCCGCCCGGCCAGCGCCAGCGTGCCGTTCGCGTCGATATGCGTGATCACCGCCTCGACCTGGCCGGTGATGTTGTTGGAGGCCGCGGCGGAACCGGCGCCGGTATATTCCTGGTCGGAGCTCGTCACGATATTCGGCGAAAAGGGCGTGCCCTTGAAATTGCCGAAGGTCAGCGGCACGCCCATGAAGCTCGTCAGCGAATTATTGATCGTGCCCTTGCGCGAGAGCGAAGTCATCATCGGTGTTCGCCGCGGTCGTGCTGGTCACGATGTTGATCGTCACGAGATCGCCCGGCCGCCAGTCGCGCCTGGGCTCGTAGAGCGAGCCGGAGGCCGTCGTGGGAAACACCGAGCCGTCGGTCGAGGCCACTTGCGGCTGAACCTCGATGGGGAAAGCCGCCGGCTTGACGATGGCCATGGGGCCCGGCGCCGTCGTCGCGCAGCCCGCGAGCGCGCAGGCGAACAGCCCCGCGAGGGCGCGAACCGGAATGAGGCGCCGCGTGCGGGTCATGCGCCGGAGGCGGCCTGCGCCAGGTAGTTGAGCTGGTTGTCGACCGCCGAGGCGGCTTGCGTACCAAGCTGGTAGGCGCGCTCGGCGGAGATCATGTCTACCATCTCGTTGACGACGTCGACATTCGAGGATTCGAGCTCGTTCTGGTTGACCGAGCCGAGCCCGTTGGTCTGCGGCGCGCCGACAATGGCGTTACCGCTCGCCGTGGTGTTGGCATACAGGTTGTTGCCGAGCGGCTGCAGGCCCTGCGGATTGATGAAGCTGGCAAGCTGGATCTGGCCGATCTGCGTCGCCGTGTTCGCGTTCGGCGTGGTGATCGACACCGTGCCGTCCAGGCCGACCGTCACACTCGTCGCATTCGCGGGAATGGTGATGGCCGGGAGCACCTGGTAGCCGTCGGCGGTCACCAACTGGCCGTTCTGGTTCGGCTGGAAGGAGCCGTCGCGGGTATAGGCGAGCTGGCCGCTGGGCAGCAGCACCTGGAAATAGCCGCTGCCGTTGATCGCAAGGTCCGTCGGATTGTTCGTCGTGGTCAGCGTGCCTTGGGTCAGCACATCCTTGATGCCCGCAACCTGCACGCCGGTGCCGAGTTCCAGGCCGCTCGGATACACCGTCTGTCCGGTCGACTGGCCGCCCGGCTGGATGCCGTTCTGGTACAGCAGCGTCTGGAATTCCGGCGTCTCCGACTTGAACGCGGTGGTGTTCACGTTCGCGAGGTTGTTCGCGATCGTGTCCATCATCGTCTGGCTCGCGGTCAGGCCGGTGGCGATCGTATCGAGTGATTGATCCATCTTTCAGTTACCCTTGTGCGACCAGCGTGTTGAGCGCCTCGCCGCCGCTTGATTGGTTTTTCATAAGATCGGTCTGCAACTGATACGACCGGCTATCGGCGATCATGTTCATCATCGCCGTGGTCGGATCGACATTGCTGCCGTTCAGATAGCCCTGCTGCAGCGAGCCGTTGGCCGCGGGTTGCAGCGCCGCATTTGCCGGGACGGCGAACATCGCCCCGCTGATCGGCGTGAGATTGCCGGCCGGCGTCGCGACGATGTTGATCTGCCCATAGGTCTGGGTCGGCCCGTTCGGCGTGTTGGCCGGCACGCCGGAGACCGTGCCATCGGAACCGATCTGCAGTTTGGCCAGCGTCGGCACGCTGATCGGCTGGCCCGTGGTGCTGAGCACCGGATTGCCGGCGGTATCGGCGAGAATACCGGCGCTGGTCACCTGCAGGCTGCCGTCGCGGCTGATCGCATTGCCGGTCGGCGTCTGCACTTCCAGCCAGGCATTGCCGCTCACCGCCACGTCGAAGGCATCGCCGGTATGGTTGAGCGGCCCGGCGGTGAAATCCGGGTTCGGCGTCACACTCACCGCATCGGCGCCGCCCGGGGCGTTGCTGCCGACATAGGGGGCTGACTCCACCGCCGCCTGAATGGCGCTGTAGCCGGGCGTATCCACATTGGCGAGATTCGACGAGGTCGCCTGCATATCGGCATTGACCGATTGCAGGCCGGCCATGGTGGTATAGAGGGAATCAGCACCCATGGTCAGATCTGCGTCAGGCGCGTGCCGTCTTGCTGCTCGGTCTGGATCACCGAGGTATCGGCCTGATAGGCCTGCTGATACTGGATCAGCGAGACCAGGAGCTGCGAGGTGGAGGCGTTGGACTGTTCCAGCTCGCCGCCGACCACGGTGCCGGCCTGGCCGGAGCCCGGCACGTTCACCGCCGCCTGGCCGGAAGACGTCGTGGCCGCGTAGAGATTGCCCGAGACCGGGTTGAGGCCTTCCTGGTTGATGAAATTGGCGATCGCCAGCGTGCCGGAATTGACCGTCTGGCCATTGCTGTAGGTGGAGACCAGCTCGCCGGTGGAGCTCAGTGTCGTGCCGCTATAGGCGCCGGGCGCATAGCCGTCATTGGTCGGTGTGCCGGCGACGGCAAAAGTCTGCGCGCCGACCGTGGTGCCGGTGAAGTTGAAGTTGATGTTGGAATTCGCCGAGCCGTTCATCCAGTTGACGGCCAACGCCGCCGGGCTGCCGCTGGTGAGCGTGCCGTTGGTCGTGAAATTCAGCGTCGTCAACTGGGTGGGCGTTGAGCCCGTGACCATCGTGCCGGACGGTGTTTCAGGTTGTGCGAAAATCGTCCAGGCCGGCGGGTTGCCGGCGGTGGACGTGTTCACGAAATACAGCTCGACCTTGTTGGCGTTGCCCAGTGAATCATAGGTCGTAACGGAGGTCGATTCGTTATACGTCGCCGGATTGGCTGGATTAAAACCCGCGGCGGTCAACGGCGCATCATTGGAATTGAGATCGAAGGGGACAGTGATATTGGCGGTCGCCTTCGCCGGCACGGCGCCGGTATTGATGGTGATCGGCCCGAGCGTGCCGGCGGCGGCATTCGCGCCATTGCTCTGGAAGCCCATGACCTGCGCGCCGGTTGCCGAACTGACCAGCTGGCCGGTCGAGTTCAGTTCAAATGAGCCGTCGCGGGTATATTCCTGCTGGCCGTTCTGGTCGACGATGAAGAAGCCGTTGCCCTCGATCGCGGCATCTAGCGGATTGCCGGTGCTCACCGTCGCACCCTGTGCGAAATCTGAACTCATCGACGAGGTGGTGACGCCGATGCCGGGCTGATTCGTCGAACCCGAGGCATACACATCTGCGAACAGCGCCGTCTGGCTCTTGAACGCGGTGGTGCTGGCGTTCGCCAGATCGTTGGAGACGGTGTCGAGGCCGGTCTGCGCGGAGTCGAGCCCGGTCAGTGCGGTTTGCAAACTCATGAAGAAGACCCTCCGAGAATCGTTTGGACGTCAGAAATTGGTAGCGGGGACGCGTAGCCGGCGACATTGAGGGTCGGCGCCGTGCTGGACATGTTGACCCCGTCGACCGTGAAGACCGAGTAGGTCCCCGCAGGGATGGCGGAGCCGGATGTCGACGTGGCGTTGATCTCGTATGTGTATTGCGTATTCGCGGTGCCGCCGGTCCAATTGAATGTCTGCTGGCCGGCGGACCTCGCGCCGAGATCCTGCGTGCCGACGACCTGGCCGGCCGAGTTCATGACGCTGACGGTAACGTCGCTGGCACTACCTTCGAGATCGAACGCGCCTGCGGCGGCGCCGGTGGCATTCGTGGTGAGGGTGTCGCCGTAGACCCCGACCTGTTTGCCCACCAGCGATGCGGCCTGCCCCATCTGCGAGGCCGTCCCGGCGGACTGGATGCTGGCGACCTTGGTGTTGAGGGAGTCGATCCCGTTCACCGTCGAGATCGCAGCGAATTCCGAGGCAAGCTCGGTGGGATCGGCAGGCGAGGTCGGCGACTGATATTGCAGCTGCGCGGTGAGCAGTTGCAGGAAATTCGCCTGCGTCATCGAGGTCGCAGAGCTGCTGGAACTGCCGGCCGTCGACGTGGCGGAAGATGCAGTCGTCGATGCCGCGGCGTTCGAGAGGCTGGAAACGGCAAGATTGGTCATCAGGACACCTGAAAGCTGGAGAGGATCTGCTGGTCCACGCGGCTTGCCTGCTGCAACACCGCGACCGATGCGCTGTAGCTGTTGGAACTGTCGATCAGATCGACCATCTGGCCGACCTGCGAGACATTGGAGCCGGTGACATAGCCCTGCGCGTTGGCATAGGGGCTGCCCGGATCGTAGATCTGCTTGGGCGGCGCGTTGCTGAGCACGGTGCCGACCACGCTGACCCCCGGATCCGCCGCGCTGGCGTCACTCGCACCGGCATCGGCATTGCCGAAGCTGTCATCGTCCGGCGCGCCGATCGGCGTTGCCTGGAAGACGACCTCATGCGCGCGATACGGCTGGCCGCCAGGTGCGGTGACGGAATCTAAATTCGCGAGATTCGAAGCAATCGCCCCCATGCGCGCATTCTGCGCATCGAGAGAACTGCCGACGATGGAAAAAATATCTGCTCCGGACATGTCAGTTACCGCTCGGGTTCGGCCGCAGCGCGGTGATCAGGTCTGCGGTGGATTGATGTAGGAAGGTCGCGGCAGCGGTGGTTTGCTCGCTGTTCTGCGCGGCTTCGACGCGCTCTGAATCAAGGTCCACGTCATTGCCGTCGAGACCGACGGTTCCATCCGTGCGGTATAACGGCGTCGCGGAATCGATGGAGGGGTCGGCAAGCTGCGCTGTTAGTGCCTGGTCGAAAGACACGTCCTGCGCCTTGTATCCTGGCGTGTCGGCATTCGCGATGTTATCTGCGATCGTCGAGGCGCGCTCCTGTCGAACGTTCAGAACGCCACTGTAGAGATTGAGAAAACCGATCTGCATTTTGCCTCAGTATGCTACCTGAAGGTGCATTAACTTTCCTTCATAATTCAGCCGGCGCGGAGAGATGAGGTAACGGCGGTTGAATCGCGTTAACAAATCTTTGGCAAGATTTTGGTCGATTAAACGAAAAGTCGCCAAAAGCAAAGTGTGTTCGAGAGTTTTTTGCGGAAAAACGACAAAATCTTTTTCAGCAAAAAAACGCTTGCGCTGCGCTCACATTATTTCTAGGACACCTTTCTTTCATGTGCGGCTGCAACTTTCGGTAGGTAGTCTTGTGTTGAAAGTCGGAGCTTTAATGTGACCATTGCCCCCCTGAATTCAGTCCTCGGTCTGGCGGCGGGCGGAGGTGCGGCGCAGGCTAGCCCCAACGCTGCTGCGGGCAGCAACTTCATGGATATGGTCAATACCGCTTTGCGCGGTGTCAGCGACGCGCAGAGCGGTGCCGCCGCGGCGGAGGCCAGCTATGCGGTGGGCGCGCCAGGGGCGACACTCGGCAAGGCGGTCGTCGCGAGCGACCGTGCGGAGATCGCCTGGAACGCGACGGTGGCCGTCCGCAATGAGGTCGTCTCCGCGTATTCGTCGATCATGAATATGCAGTTCTGATGGCCGATTGGCAGAAATATCTGCGCATGACGCGCGTGCAGCTCGCGCGCGTGCCGTTAATCGGCTGGATGGTCGGCGGCGTCATCGCGGTTGCCTTTGCCGTGGTCGCCACGATGGAGATGAGCGGCCCGCCTTACGCGGCGCTGTATGACGGGCTGTCGCCGGCCGATGGCGGCAAGGTCATCGCGCAATTGCAGAAGCTCGGCATTCCTTATGAATTGCAGGCGGCGGGAAATGTCATTCTGGTGCCCGCACCGCAGCTTGCCGAAGCGCGTCTGCAGCTCGGCGCCGCACAGGTGCCGGGCAGCGATGCCTCGACCGGCTGGGACAAGCTTGAAAACGCGCCGATGACCACATCGGATTTGGCGCAGAACGCACTGGCGACGCGCGCGCTGGAAGCCTCGCTCGAACAATCCATCGAAA
Organism: uncultured Pseudomonadota bacterium; assembly: GCA_963737355.1. GTDB lineage: Bacteria > Pseudomonadota > Alphaproteobacteria > Acetobacterales > Acetobacteraceae > Acidocella. Next base: position 69,299 of record CAVTSC010000007.1, read on the forward strand.
CCCTGGCCGGCATTCAATCGGCGCAGGTCTATCTTGCAATTCCGCCCGACACGGCGTTTCTCGCGGATCAGCCCAAGCCCACCGCCTCCGTCGTGGTGGCGGGCGATGACACAACGGCGCAGGCCCAAGGGGCGGCGATCGCCAATCTCGTCGCGGGTGCGGTCCCCGGCCTCGCCGCGGCGCAGGTGACGGTCGAGACGACCTCCGGCGTTGTGCTCTATCCCGCCAATAACACGATGGCGACCGGCGCGCAGATTCAAACCGTGACGGATGTGCAGAACGCCGCGACGGCACGCATCGCCGCGTTGCTGACGCCGATCGTCGGCGAAGGTAATTTCCGCACCAACGTGTCGGCCAATGTCGATTTCACGCAGACGCATATTCATCAGATCAGCTACGGGCCGACGCAGATCGTCCAGCATCAGACGAGCCAGCAGACCGACCGCACCGGATCGCTGAACACCGACATGGGCATTCCCGGCGCGCTCTCCAACGAGCCGCCCGCGGCCACAACCGCCACCGCCCCGCCCGCGCCCACCGGCGCTGGCAACGGCCAGGCCGCACCGGACGCCACACCCGCCGCAACAGCTCCCGCGCCGCCGCACGATACGAGCAAGAATCTCGACCAGACCTATGTGGTCGATCAAAGCGACAGCGACATCACGAAGCCGAATTGGACCGTGAACGCCCTCGCGATCTCGGTGGTGCTGAACAAGGCGGCACTCGGCACGACATCGATCGATCAGGTGAAGGCGGCGATCGCCGGTGCCTTCGCCTACCCGGTTGTCAAAGTGAATGTGCTGGCCACCCCCTTCCAGCGCCAGGCGGCGATGGGCGCGAATGCGGACAGCCTCCTGCAGGCGGCGGGGCCGGTTTCGCGCGCGCTGCTGGAAGTCGTCGCGGCACTCGCTTTGCTGTTCGGCGTGGCGCTGCCCGTGGGGCGCTGGCTGGGCGGGCTGAGCGAGGGCGTTGCGCGGTCGATGTTGTCGCCGCCCCCGCCGCCGCCGCCCGTGCGCCAGTTGCAGGTCGTGACCCCGCCTGACGCCTTTGCCGAGCTGCGCGAGAAAGCGGCGGAGAACCCGACCGGCGTCGCACGGCTGCTCCAAGGCTGGGCCGAAGAAGAATGAGCGAACAGATCAAAGACGACAAGCCGCTGAGCGGCGTCGAGCGGGCCGCCTTGGTCCTCCTGGAACTCGGCGAGGACGTTGCCGCCGCGGTGCTCCGGCATATGGATGAGGCGACGATCTCCAATATCTCGGTCGCCATGGTGGCGATGCGCAAGGTGCCGCAGACCACGCGCGAGGACGTCATGGGCAATTTCGCCGTCGATCTTGGCGTCGGCCCGGATGGCAGCGGCTATGAGTTCGTCAACCGCGTCCTGGTTACAGCGCTGGGCGAGGCGCGCGCGCGCGACATCGTCAACCGTTTCTCGCGCAAGGGCTTCGCCGCGGGGCTGCATTTTTCCCTCAAGGCGGATCCGCGCATGCTGGCGCATCAGGTTGCCAATGAGCGGCCGCAGACGCTGGCGCTGCTGCTCGCGCAATTGCCGCACGATACGGGCGCCGCCATGCTCTCTTTCCTGCCGGAGGAGCTGGTGACGGAGACGCTCTACCGCTTCACCACACTCGACACCGTCCTGCCGAGCGCCGTTTCCGAGCTGCGCGCCATGATGGGCGAATTGCTGGCGAATTCGGAAGATGGCGGGCGGCGCCTGGCGAATCTCGGCGGCGCCAAGCAGACGGCGGACATCCTCAACCATTTGGAAGCCGGTGTGTCCGAGCGCGTGATGGACGCCATCGATGCGCGCGACAAGGAAACCGCCGAGAAGATCCGGGAAAATCTGTTCACCTTCATCGATCTCGGCAAGCTCTCCGACCGCTCCCTGCAGGTCCTGCTGCGCGAAGTCGCCACCGATCGCCTGGCGCCGGCGCTGCGCCTGATCGACGATGCGCTGCGCCAACGCTTCTTCCGAAACCTGTCGGCCCGCACGGTGGAAATTCTGAAGGAAGAACTGAAGAGCGGTCCGCCGATGCGCAAGAGCGACGTGCTCGCCGCGCAAAGCGAGATCGTGGAAACCGCGCTGCGCCTCTCCGGCGAGGGACGCATCGCCATCAACGCGTCCGAGGAGCTCGTGTGATGGACCCAAGTCTCAGCGCCAGTCTCGCCGCAGCTGCGCTCATCCCCCCGGCGTCTGCTCCCCAAACGCCGGGTGCCGCCGCGGCCGAGCAATGGTCGCAGGCGATGCAGGAGGCCGCGGGCAATACGCAGCAGGCCAGCGCCGACGCGCCGGAAGATGCCATGGCGGATTCCGCGACCTCGAATTCGGCCATATCGGAGTCCGCAACCTCGGATACCGCCGCGACGGCGCAGCAAGCCGCCGCGGCCGCGCAGCCCGAAGCCGCACCCCCTGCGCCCGCGCCGTCGGCCCCCGCCCAAGCGGCGCCCCAGCCGCAGGTGTCCGATAGCGGGACGCCGCACGCGCCCGCCCAGGAGCCGAGCCGCGCGACCCAAGACGTGGCCCAGGACGCGGCCGATGACACCCCGCAGAACACCCAAGGCCACAAGCCGGCGGGTGCTGCGGCCAGCGGCAATGCGGCCTCGGGACCGGCGCATAAGCACAGCCAGGCGCAAACCGCCACGGCGGGCACGCAGCCTTTTGTCGATTTCGTCACCCGCACCGGGCCGGCTTTTCTGCAATTCGTCCAGGGACATGACGCATCCGCCAAGCCTGCGGGGAGCGATGCCGCGCATGCGCCGGCCGCCGCGCACGAGCCCGTGTCCAGCACCGCCGCTTCGGGGGCAAAAACCCACGCGCCGGATGTGAGCGGTGCGGCCGGGCAGGATGCCGCCGCCAGCCCTGGCGCACATGGCGCAACGGCGAAATCCGCCTTGGCGGCTTCGGCCGAGGCAGCGCTTGCCGGCGGGGCATCGGGGGCGGCCTCGGCTCCCGCCGTCGCTTCACCCCCCGTCCTCGCCGCCACGGCATCGTCCACGGCAACACCTGCGGCGGCCACGAACGCAAGTCGCGGTGGCACCATCGGCGCGATCGCCGCCAGAGCGCAGCATGTGGGCAATGATGCGCCCCATCCGGTGGCGGCCGCAGCGGCGAAGACCGCCTCGATTGCCGCGGCCTCGGCGGCTACCTCCGGCAATGGCGCGCTGCAACAGGCCGGCATCGCACCGGCCAGCCCCATGGCGGGTTTGGGCGGCGGCATTGCCGCGCTCACGGGCGCCGGCCAAGCCTTTGCAACAGCCACGCTTGCAACAGCCACGCCGGCCAGCGCGGCCGCGGCGACGCCGGGCGCGATGCCGGATATGGACGCCGCAATCCCTGCGACCCCCGCTTCCCTCGCCGCCTCGGTGCTGGCGATGCACCAGAGCGGCAACAGCACCGCCATTTTGCGCCTGGACCCGCCCGGCCTCGGCTCGCTCTCGGTCCATGTCTCCGTGGGGCAGGGCAACCAGGTGAACGTGCAATTCGTGCCCTCGGTGATGCAGACCGCGCAACTGCTCGATGGCAGTATGGCCGATCTGCGCCAGGCATTGAGCGCCGCCGGGCTGACGCTGGGCCAGACGCAGGTGGGCGGCGGCGGGCAGGGCGGCAATGCTTCCGGCGGCAACGGCCAGGGCGGCGGGCAGCGGGATACCGGGACGGTGACCGCGGCCGCTTCGCGGTCCACCGCAACCGGGCCCGAGGGCGTGCGCGCCTATGCGTAAGCCGGTGCAAAACATTTCTCCCGCCGATCTGCGCTCCGCCATTTGCCTGGATGCCGGAGCCGGCGGCCATGCCGAAGGATTAGAGGCCGATCATGAGTGAAGCTGACAACGACCGCGTCGAACTCGAACGGCTGGAGCCCTTCCTCTCCGCCACCCCCGCGATCGCAAGCAAAGCGGGTATCGAGCACGTGCCGGTGGTCCTCACGGTCGAGCTCGGGCGCACGAATATTGCGGTGAAGGATCTGCGCCAGCTGCGCCAAGGGCAGATCATCGTGCTCGACCAGATCGTCGGCGAGCCGCTTGACGATTTTCGCCAACGGCCATCGCCTGGCCTTCGGCGAGGTCGTCTCCGTCGCCAAGGATCAATACGGCATCCGCGTCACCGCTCTCGCGGACGAGACCGAGCAGGCAAAAGACGGGCTGGCGTGACCGCATCGCAGGTCAGTGTCGGCGCCTGGATCGCCTTCGCCGAGTTGGCGGCGCCGGTGCTTTTGTCGATGCTGCTGGTCGGCCTGCTCGCCGGCATGCTGCAGACGATGACGCAGATCCGTGAGGCCTCCATCGCCTTTATCCTGAAGCTCGCCTGCGCCGCCGTGCTGACAACGCTCGGCGGGCCGCTGATGATGGGCGGCGTCGAGCATTATGCGATCAATATCTTCAACGCGCATGCCCATGATGATTCATGGCTGACGCCGCCGTCCAGCCGCGCCCGGGCGCGCTCAGCGCCACCCAGCTTTCAGGACCGATCGTGGTCCTGCTGGTGCTGGTCATGCTCGTCATGCCGCTGCCGCCGATTGCGATCTCCTTTCTCTTCGCGCTCAACATCGCCGCCGGTCTCGTGATCCTGGCCGCCAGCCTCTACATCCATTCGCCGGCGGAATTCTCCTCTTTCCCCTCTGTGCTGCTGGCCACGACCTTGATGCGCCTGGCACTCAACGTCGCCACCGCGCGCGCCATTCTGCTGAACGGCTTTACCGGCCCCGGCGCGGCCGGGCATGTCATCGAATCCTTCGGCCAGTTCGCCGTCGGCGGCAATTACGTCGTCGGCGGCATCATCTTTCTCATTCTCATCATCATCAATTTCGCCGTCGTCACCAAGGGTGCCGGCCGTGTTGCCGAGGTGAGTGCGCGCTTCATGCTGGACAGTCTGCCCGGGCGGCAGATGGCGATCGATGCCGAGATCAATGCCGGCGCGCTCACGCCGCCCAGGCGGCCGAGAAGCGGCGCGAGACGCTGCGCCGGGAAGCCGATTTCTTCGGCGCGATGGACGGCGCGTCGAAATTCGTGCGCGGCGACGTCGTCGCCGCGATGATCATTCTCGTCGTCAACATGGTGGGCGGCCTGCTCATCGGCACGCTGCAGGACGGGCTGCCGCTCGCGGATGCCGCGCGCACCTACACGCTGCTCACCGTGGGCGACGGCCTGGCCGCGCAGATCCCCTCGCTCGCCATCTCCATCGCCGCCGGCCTCGTCGTCACCCGCGTCTCCACCGGCGAGGATATCGGCCAGCAGATCAAATCGCAGATCAGCCGCTATCCCGCAGGCGCTCGGCATTGCCGCCGCCATCACGGGCGCCATCGGCCTCATCCCGCAGATGGCGCATATCCCCTTCCTGCTGCTGGCGGCGTTCTGGGCATCATGCGCCTGCCGCCTCTCGCGCCCCAGCGCCGAGGCGGCGGCAGCCGCCAAGGCCGGCGGCGCGGCGGCTTCCGGGCCCAGCGGAGCCGAAGATCGACACGCTGACCGATGTCACCGGCGTCGATCCGCTGGGCATGAACATCGGCTTCGCGCTCACGCCGCTGGTCGGCCAGGGCGAGGGCCGCTTGCTCAACCGCCTGACCGCCGTGCGCCAGCGCTACGGCCGCGCGATGGGATTTCTGGTGCCGCGCCGTGCATATCCGCGATATCAGCGATCTGCCGGCCCATGGCTACCGCTTCACGCCTGCGCGGCGCGGCCATCGGCGGCGGCGAGGCCTGGCCCGGCCAGTGGCTCGCCATCGAAGGCCCGATGGTGACCGAGAAGCTGACCATCGGCCGCGCGGTCAAAGACCCGGCTTTCGGCCAGCCCGCCGTCTGGATCGCGCAAAGCGCCATCCCGCAGGCCGAGGAGCTGGGCTATACGGTGGTGGACGCCTCGAGCGCGATCGCCACGCATTTCGCGGAAATTCTGAAGCGCCACGGCGCCGACCTGCTCGGCCGCCCGCAGGTGGAAGGGTTGATGACGCGGCTGGCGGAAACCACGCCGCGTCTGGCCGAAGAGTCGCGGACCAATCTTCCGATGGGGCTGATCCGCCAGGTCCTGCAGGCGCTGCTCGCCGAGGAAGTGCCGATCCGCGATTTCGAGCGGATCGCCGAAGCCCTGGTCGAAGCCTCCGACGGCGCCGAACAAGGATGTCGACCGGCTGCTGGCCGCGGTGCGCCATGCGGCTGGGCCGCTTCATCGTCACGCCAGTTTGCCGGCACCGAGACCGACCTTGCGCGTCGCCGTGCTGCAGCAGCGCCTGGAGGAGCTGATCGCCAAATCCATGCGCACCGGCCGCGATTCCGGCATCGGCCAGGAGATCGAGGCCGAAACCGCCGCGCATCTGCGCCAGGCCGCCGAGAATGCCGCGCGCGCCATGCGCGCGCGCGGGCTAGAAGCCGGTGCTCGTCGTCCAGGGCGCGCTGCGCCGCGCGGTCGCCAAAATCGTCAGCGGCATCATCCCGGTCATCGCGCTCGAGGAGATCCCGGAGACCATGCCGCTGCAGGTCGTGCAGACCGCGAGCCCGGGACAGCGCCGATGCGTGACACGCCCAGACCTGCCGGACGATACCGATGCGCTGCACGCTTTACGGCGAATTGGATCAAGCGCATCGCCTTGATGCTGAAGGCGCGCATGCCCTGGGCGGATCTTGATGAGCTCCTGCAATGGGGCGCGATCGGCATGCTGGAAGCGATGCAGCGCTTCGACCCGACGCTCGGCGTCGAGTTCCAGGCCTTCGCGATCCGCCGCGTGCGCGGCGCGATGATCAACGGCCTGCGCCGCGAAGGCGTGCTGCGCCGCGGCGAAGCGATGTTCGATCCGGATGTCGTCGACAATGCCGCCGTGAATGAACGGCAGCTCGCCGGAAGACCCGCTCGCGAGCCTGTTGCGCTCCGATGACCATAGCAGCCTCGTCGAGGCGCTGCGCGCCTGCCCGCAGCTCGAATACCGCGTGCTGGCGCTGCATTTTTACAACGAGATGAACAACCGGGAAATCGCCGCCATCCTCGATATCAGCGAGGGCTACGCCTCGCGCATCCGCAAGCGCGCGCTGCAACGCCTGGCGCAGCGGATGTCGGACCCATGCAATGGAGAGCCCGTATAATGTCTGCGATTATTGGGATCATTGCCGCGCTTGGCCGTCATCATCCTGGCGGCCCTCTGCGATGGCGATCCGATCAAGTCGCTGTTCAGCGTCACCGCGCTGTTGATCGTCTTCGGCGGCACCTTGACCGCGCTGCTGACGCAATTTGGCTTCGGCCCGCTGCTCGCCGGCTTGGCCCGCTTCAGATGGCTCATCAAGCCGCCGCTGGTCGATCTTTATGCGTTTCATCGACCAGGTCGCGGACTGGTCGAACCTTGCGCGCTCCCAGGGCGTGCTGGCGCTGGAGGGCGAGCTCGCCAACGTCACGCGATCCCTTCTCAGAAGCGCGGATTGCAGATGATCATCGACAATACGAGCCAGGAAGACCTGCATGCGACGCTGAGCGTTCTCGCGGAGAAATCCTCGCGCGAGGAGCATGTCTCGGGCGAGATCTGGGAGGCCGGCGGCGGCTATCTGCCGACCATCGGCGTCATGGGCGCGGTGCTCGGCCTCATCCATGTGATGATGCGCCTCGACCATCCGGCGGAGCTCGGCGAAGGCATCGCCACCGCCTTCGTCGCGACGATCTACGGCGTCGGCGCCGCCAATCTCATTTTCCTGCCGCATCGGCCAGCGCCTGGTCGGTCTGGCGGAGGCGCGTGAGCGCGAGCGCCAGGTGATGATCCAGGGCTTCATGCTGCTTTCCGAAGGCAAGCCCGGCATTCTGATCCGCCAAGGCCTCAGAGCTTCCTTAAGGAGAAGAAAGAAAAAGCAGTCCGACGCGCAGCGCGGGGATGCGCGGCGAGCCGATGGCCGAGGCCGCCTGAGCATGCGCCATCCAGCCGCAGCCACGCGAGAAGAAAAAGCCAAACCACGAGCGCTGGCTGGTTAGCTATGCCGACCTGCTGACGCTTCTGCTTGCGCTGTTCGTCGTGCTGTTCGCGTCCTCCACGCAGAACAAAATCAAGATCCAGCAGGAGGCCGAGAGCATCGTGCAGGCTTTCCACGGCACGCCGGTCCCGATCGTGAACGCGCAATCGGCGAGCAAGGGTATCATGCACGCACCAGCCGTCGCCGGTGCCGCATCCGGTGGAGCATCCCTCGCCGCAATCGCCGCGTATCCCGCAAGCGATCGCGCATAAATTGCAGGCCGAGATGGCGGCGTTGCAGCAGGTGCAGTTCAAGCTGCAGGGCATGTTGGCGCCGCTGGTGCAGCAGAAGGAGGTGTCGATGTCCTCCGACCCGCTGACGCTGACGATCAGCTTCAACGCCTCGGCGTTGTTCCAGACCGGCCAGGCAACGCTGATGCCGGCGGCGGCCCAGGTGCTCGGCAATGTCGCGGACAAGCTGAAAGCCCTGCCGGATCCCTTCACCATCGTGATCCAGGGCTACACGGACAACCAGCCGATCGCGACCGCGCAATTCCCCTCGAACTGGTCGCTCTCGGCCGAGCGCGCCGTCAGCGTCGTGGCGTTGTTCGGCACCAAGGGGATCGACGGCGCCCGGCTCTCGGCACAGGGTTTTGGACAATATGCGCCGTTTGCCAGCAACGCCACGGCTGCCGGGCGCGCGCAGAACCGCCGTGTCGTCGTGGTGATCCACGCGCCCGATCCCGTCGCGCATTAGCCCCGGCCGAGGAAATCATGTCGAACAGAAAGTTAAATCGCAACGGGCGCGGCGGCAAAGCCGGCGCAACCTTGTTCCGGCCGGTGCTGCTCGCGGTTGCGGGCGCCTTGTTCTGGGCCGGGGTGAATGAGCCCGCCACGCTCGATATCCCCGCCGCCGCGGTATGGCTGCTCACCGCCGCGACGGTCGGCGTGCTGATCCGCGCCGCCTTGGCGCTGGGCGAACCGGCGGTGAAACTCGCCGCCAAATTCTACCTGAAATCGGCCCGCGAAATATCGGCCCGCGATCTGTCCGCCCGCGAATCCGCGCGAGGCTGAAGAACAATGAGCTTCGTCACGGTATCGCGCCGTGGCGGGGAGGTCTTGGAGGAATCCGGCCCCACGCAGGAGCATATCGCGGCCGAGGCCGAGGCGGAGATCGCGCGGCGCGTGCGCGAGGAGGTGGCTGCCCTGCGCCGGGCAGCCGAGGCGCAAGGCCGCGCCGAGGGCGAAGCCGCCGGCATGGCGGCTGCGCAGGCGCAAACCGCGGCCGAGGTCGGCCCCGCCATCCAGGCCTTGCACGATGCCGTGGCGCAACTGGCGGCACCGCTCGCGCAGAAGGAGCGGGACCTCGCCGAAATGGTGACCGATCTCGCCTTCGTGCTCGCCCGCCATATCATCGGCATCGAAGTCCGCGCGGATGCGGAAAGCCTGAAGCAATTGGTCACGCAGCTCATCGCCGAAGCCGCGTCCGAACGCGGCCCGCGCCAGAGCATCGTCGCGCGGCTGCACCCGCAAGACCACGCGGTGCTGGCGCCGGTCGTGGCGATCGAGAATGCGCGGCTCCTCGCGGATCCCGCGATCAGCCGCGGCGGCGTCTTCGTGGAAATCATCGCCCCCGACGGCGATCCGCTGGACCGGATCGAATGGGACGCCACGATCGAAACCCGCCTGGCTTCCTTACGCGCGGGGCTGATGCTGCGCGACGAAGCGGGAGGCATCGCGCCATGATTTCGCTGGATCGGGTGCGCGCATTGAGTGCCGAGCGCGTGCGGGGGGTTGCCGCGCGCGATCCCGTGCGCCGCTATGGCCGCGTCGTCCGCTCCAGCGGCGAGGTGCTGCGCGCCAGCGGCCTGCGCGCGCCGATCGGCTCGCGCTGCCTGATCGATACCGAGGACGGACAATCTTTGGCTGCCGAGGTGGTCGGCTTCGAGGCCGGAGCGCTGCTGATCATGCCCGAGCAAGGCACGCGCGGCGTGATCCGCGGTGCCCGCGTGCATGTCGAGAGCCGCGCCCCGGCGCCGCTGATGGGCCCGGCGCATCTCGGGCGCGTCATCGATGCGCGCGGCATGCCGCTTGACGGCCTGCCGGCGCCCGAGGTGACCGATCCCTGGCCGCTGCGCGGCGTGCCAATCAACCCGATGAGCCGCGAGCGGCTCGACACGCCCTTCGATGTCGGCGTCAGCGCGATCAACGCTTTGGCGACCTTGGGCCGCGGCATGCGCGTCGGGCTGTTCGCCGGCAGCGGTGTCGGCAAAACCACGCTGCTCGGCATGATGTCGCGCTACGCCAAGGCGGATGTCGTCGTCGTCGGCATGATCGGCGAGCGCGGCCGCGAGATCCGGGAATTCGTCGAGGACCATCTGGGTGCTGCGAAGCCGCGCAGCGTGGTCGTGGCCTCGCCCGCGGATGACACCGCGTTAGGCCGCGTGCACGGCGCGTATCTTGCCGCGTCGATCGCCGAATATTGGCGCGACAAGGGCGCGCATGTGCTGCTGGTCGTGGATTCCCTGACCCGCCTGGCGATGGCGCTGCGCGAGATCGGCCTTGCCGTCGGCGAGCCGCCGGCAACCAAGGGCTATCCGCCTTCGGTGTTCGGCGCGCTGGCCGCCTATGTTGAGCGCGCCGGTAATGGCGGCGCGAAACAGGGCTCCATCACCGCCATCTACACCGTGCTGGTGGAAGGCGACGATCATGTCGGCGATCCGGTCGGCGATACCGCGCGCTCGGTGCTGGACGGGCATATCGTGCTCTCCCGCGCGCTGGCGGAGGCGGCGTTTTATCCGCCGATCGACATCGCGGCCTCCTTGTCCCGGCCGATGCCAAGCCTGGTCAGCCCGTCGCACCAGATGCTGGCCTCGCGCTTCCGCGCGCTGTGGACGCGCCGGCAGGAGAAGCAGGACATCATCGATCTCGGTGCCTATGTGGCAGGGCGCGACCCGCTGCTCGACGAGGCGATCCGCCGCGGCCCGGTCATGGAGAGCGTGTTGCGGCAGAATGTCGAGGCCGTGCCGTACGAGACCGCCCTGGCGCGGCTGACCGCCGCCCTGTCGGATGCAGCACCTTGAAGATCCGCACGGTCCAACGGCTCGACCTCATCGCCGCGATGCGCGAGGAGCGGGTGCAGGAAGAGATCAAGCGGCATAATGAATCGCTGGCGCAGATCGCGCATCAGCGCGGCGTGCTCGCGGGCTACCGCGAGCGGCTCGGTGAGAGCTGGCGCGGCGGAGGCGTCGTCACCGCCGGGCAGGCGCAACGCGCCGGGCATTTCATCCGCGCCTCGCAGGCTGCCGAGGTGCAGATCACGCAGACGGAGGCAATGGCGCGCCGTCAGCTCGACGCCGCGCTGCAAAACCTCGCCCGGACCCAGGCGCATCGCGAGGGGCTCGATCAGGTGCACCGCAAGGCAGAAATCGCGATGGAACGCCTGGCCACGCTGCGTCAGGAGCAGGCGCCGCTCCGCCGCGGCGGCCATGCGACGGACGGCGCCGAGACATGACATCCGTTAACAGTATCGCGCGAACAGCGCGCGGCATTCAGCAAGACTGAAGGGAAAACCATGGAACTCTCATATTACACGAACTTCTCGTCGAGCCTCACGCAGCAGGAATCGCTGCTGAACACGTTGCAGGAGGAGATCTCCTCCGGCGTGGCGGTGACCACACCCGATCAGAACCCGGCAGCCTACGAGACCGCGACGCTCGGCACCGACCAGATCAGCGCGCTGAACAGCGAAACGACGACCCAGGCCGATATTCAGGGCCAGCTTGGCAGCGTCAGCAACACCTACCAGTCGGTCAGTACGCTGCTCAACAACGTGCAGTCGGTTATCGAAGACGCGCTGAACGGCACGACAAGCGCGCAGGACATGCAGTCGCTTTCCAGCCAGGTCACCTCGGCGGGGCAGCAATTGGTCGGGCTCGCCAACACCACCGGCACCAACGGCACCTATCTGTTCGGCGGCTCGCGCGGCTCGTTGCAGCCCTTCCAGACCATCAACGGCAGCGTCACGTATATGGGCGATGGCGGTCAGAGCCAGGCCGCGATCTCGCCGGACAGTTCTGCCTCAACCATTGCAAACGGTGATGTGTTCATGTCCGGGCTGGAAGGCGACGGCTATGCCAGTGTCATGGCAGGCAACGGCAATACCGGCACTGCCTATCTCGTGTCGCAGGGGCCGTCGAGCCCGCTGAGTACCGCAGAAACCTTCCAGCAAAGCGATCCCAACACTTCCGCAATTACCGTGAATTTTGCCAACACTGGTAGCGGCCTTACCTACACCACGACGCAGAACGGAACCACCTCTGGTCCCACCACTTTAACCCCGGGCAGCACGTCCCTGACGCTCGGCGGCGTCGATTTTGAGCTCGAGGGCACGCCGGCAAACGGCGACAGCTTCACCATCACGCCGAGCCGCGCACAATCCGCCTTCAGCCTGCTGCAGAGCATCGCAACAACGTTGAGCGATTCCAGCAGCAGCGGCGCGCAATCCGCGCAGACGCGCCAGCAGTTGAACCAGGACCTCTCCAGCCTCGCGCAATACCAGCAATCGGTAACGACGGCGACGGCGCAGACCGGCGTGACGCTGCAGGCCGTCACTAACGCGGGGACCAGCGACGCCAGTCAGCAGGACTCGATGCAAACCGCCGTGCAGAACGCCGTGGGGGTGAACATGCCCACAGCGCTCACCTCGCTCGATGAGACGATGACCGCCGTGCAGGCCGCGATGAAGGCCTTCAGCAGCGTGCAGAGCCTCAGCCTGTTCAGCTACATCTAAGGAGCACGCCGTGTCTGACGCCATTCTGATCGCCGGCTATTACCGTAGCGGCACTTCGGCCCTCTCCGGCGCCTTGCAGCGCTTAGGGGTGAGCCTGCATAACGACGCCGATGCCAACGAGCATAATCCGCTTGGCTTCTACGAAATTCCGGAATTGATCGAGTGGGATGTCGGGGTGTTCTCCCATCTCGGCGTCGATTGGACGGATGTGCGCGGTCTGCCCGATGGCTGGGCGGAGCGTGCCGACATGGCCAGCCATTTCACCCGGCTGGACGAAATCCTGCGCCGCCGCTTTGCCACAGAGCCGCTCTGGGGCATCAAGCATCCGCATCTGTGCCGGCTGTTCCCGATCTACGAGCGTGCCATCACGCAGGCCGGGCACAAGCCGCATGTCATCCATATCTGCCGCGATCCCTGGGTCGTCGCTTCCAGCCAGCATCGCAAGAACGGCCTGGCGCGGGCCCATGCGCTGCTGCTCTGGCTGGACTATCTGATCAGCGCCGAGCGCCATGCCAGGCATCTGCCGCGCAGCTGGCTCACCTATCAGGACCTGCTGGCCAATCCGGCAGAGCAAATTCGCCGGATTGAGCAGGATCTGGGGCTAGCCCTCTCCAACCGCGTGCCCAACGGGCTGAGCGAGGCGCGTGCCTTCCTCACCGGCCAGCTCAACCGCAGCGAACCGGCCTCGCAGGCAACCCTCTTCAAGCCATTGCAGGCGCTCACGCTGCGCGTCTGGGAAGCGGTGCAGGCCCGCGATTTCGCGCCCGCGACCTGGGACGGGTTCGCCGTCGAATGTGCCGAACTGACCGGCTTCCTGCGCGAGCTGGGAGAGAGCCGGGGCGTGATCGTGCCCGGCTTCGGCGGCGGCGCGCAGGGTGCGGTGGCGGCCGGGGCGGCGGCCGATGCCGGGCTGCGTCCGGCGGAGCGCATCGACGATGCCGCGAAGAAACGCCTGCAATTGCTGCGCGATGCAGCCCCCTTGCTGCCGAGCGTGCAGGTTCTGGTGGCGGTGCCGCCGAGCCGGGCGCATGCCGTCAACGACACGCTGGAATCCATCCGCGGGCAATGGCACGCACCCGCACAGGTGCGGATCGTCTCCGCCGAGCCCCTGGAGGTTGCGGGCTATACCACGACCCTTGCCCCCGCCGAGGCGGGCGAGCTGACCCGCGTGCTCTGTGCCGAGGCCAATGCAGCTTCCGGGCAGGCGGATTACGTGGCGCTGCTGAACGCGGGCGATACGCTGGCGCCGGATGCGGTGCTGCGCTTCGCGCTGGAAGCCGCGCGCAGCGAGGCGGATCTGGTCTACTGCGACGAGACGGTGCAGACCGATACCGGCGCCTGGGTCCGCTTCAAGCCGAACTGGGACGTCACGCGGCTGCGCCAGGCTGCCTATCTGGGCGACTGGGTCTGGTACCGCGCCGACACGCTAAGCCGCCTCGGCGGTCTCGATGCGGAGCGCGCCGGCGTCGAGGAATACGACTACCAGCTACGCTTGGCCGAGGCGGACGGGAGGGCAGTCCGCCTGCCGGAAGCGTTGTTCACCCGCGCGAAGCTCAGCCGCCGCGACAACGTGCCGTCCACCGTGTTCGGGCCGCGCGCCCTCGAGGCGGTGCGCGAGCATCTGGAACGCCAGGGCATCCCGGCGGTGGTCGAGCCGCGCGCGAATCTCGGCCTGTTCCAGCATCGCCGGGACGTGGATGATCCGGGCACGTCGATCATTCTGCTCTGCGACGGCGCGGAGATCGCCGCATTGGACCGTTGGATGAACGGGCTGCTGACCACCAGTGTGATGACCGGGCCGGTCGTGCTCGCCGGTGCAGAGCTGCCGGCCCCCACGGCGCGCTACCTGACCGCCGTGGCCGATCAGGAGGCAACGCTCGGCCAGACCGTGCGGGCGGTGCAGCCGCACGCCGATCTCACCCCGGCCGGCGCGCTGGCGGCGGCTTTGGCGCTGGTGACGACCGCGCATGTCGCGATCATCGATGCGCGCGCGCTGCCGATGACGCAAGGCTGGCTCGCCTCCCTGCGCACCCGCCTGGCGGATTCCGCGGTGGCGATGGTCGCCGCCCGCGCCGTGGTGCCGGTCGCGATGGATCCGAAACGCTTCTCCGTGCAGGGGCCGATCGTCATCGGCGCGGATGCACGCCTGGGCGCCGACCATTTCGCCGACGATCCGGGGCAGGGCGGCTGGCTCGCCGTGGACCAGGAGGCGAGCGCCGTGGCACCCGCCGTGGTGCTGGCGAAACGCACGGCGCTGGAAGCCTGGACAATGCCAGCGCTCAGCCACGATGCGCTCTGGATCGATCTCTGCGCGCAATTGCGCGCGGGGGGACACAAAATCGTGTGGACGCCGGATGTGACCTTCCTCATCGAACCGGAGAGCATCCGCATCGATGCGGATGGCGCGCATCGCCAGGGCAGCAAGGCGGCTGCGCTGCCCTGGGAAGATTTTTACCACCACCCGGCCCTGTCGTTGCACGGCGATTTGCTGCGCGCGGAGCCGCGCCTGGGTCTACAGCGCGGCGCGCCGGCCGACCCGGTTAGCCTGCTCCTCAGCGGCCCGATCGATACCGGCATGGCGCTGCTGAACGCCGCCCGCGCCTTGCGCGTCGACGGCCGGATGGAGGCGAGCTGGGTTCCGGATGCTTTATTGGCCGCCGAAATCGGCCGTCGCGCGCCAACTTCTTGGGTGCGGCTGAATCCGGAGACGGTGGGGCCGGGCAATGCGCCGTACACGGCGCTGCTGACCGTGGCGCCGAAACCGGAACAGCGCGCCGTGCTCGCCGGCGCAAAAAACCTCATCGCCACCTCGCCGGCTTTGGTGCAGCAGGTGAAAAAACTGCTGCCGCCCAGCCGCAGCGTCACCTTGTGGCGTCCGGCCCTGTCGCGGCCCATTTGGCAGGACCTGAAACGCGGCGTCGGGTTGAATTCCAATCCCCGCGTCTTGTGGATTGACGAGGGTAGCGCGCCACCCTGGTTGCTTGAGCTGATCAACGAAACCTTAGGCACGATCTCCTGGATCGTCGTGGAGCGTTCGGGGGCGCAATATACGGGGTCGATCGCCCGGCTGCGCGCGCCTGAGGACGAGCATAGCTGGGCGCGGGATCTCGCTGCGCTGGCGCCGCAGGTCTTCATCCGTCCCGTCGACCGGGCGGTTGAGAACGACCACTACAAGACCCTGCTGGCCGCTGCCGCCGGTTGCCATTTGCTGGTGGATGAGCGGCTGGACATGCCGGAGAGCCTCGGCGCGCTGACGCTGCCAAATGAGCTGGCTGCGTGGCAACATGCGCTGAAACAGGCGGTGACCGACCTCGCCACCACGCTGGCGCGCGGCCAGGCGGCCCGCACCGCGGCGCTGGCGCTGCCCTCCGTCGAGGACGCGCCGCCGCCCTGGATGGACGAGGCTTCGGAGGCGCCGGTCTCGCGCGCGGCCGAATGAGAACGGCGCTGGTGCTGGCCCTCGCGGCCGCCGCCCTGCCAGCGGCGGCGGCGACGGAAGATCCGCAGGCGGTCGTCACGGCGATCCGCCAAGCGGTGTCGCCGACTTTATCGAGCGGATCCGCGATCAGCTTAGGCCCGGTGATCGGCGCCCACTATATGCAGTCCTGCACCGCCCCGCTCAGCGTGTCGGTCACGGGGACCGAGCCGTATGAGCAGGCTGCGGTGCGCTGCCCCGCGCCGGGCTGGACCTTATATGTCACCGTCACCGTCGCGGCGACGGAAAATGTCGAGGTCGCCGCACGACCGATCGCCGCCGGCCAGGCGCTGACCCGTGACGATGTCGCGCTGCGCAATGAGCCGGTCTCCCTGTTCGCCGGACGCCAAGTGTATCACGACGCGGACGCGCTGCTCGGCACCACCGCGATCTTGAGCGTGAATCCCGGGACGATCCTCACCCCCAGCAACGTCGCCGAGCCGGCGGCGGTGCAGGCGGGGCAGACTGTCTCGGTCCATGTGCAGAGCGGCAATCTGGACATCACCGTGAACGCGCGGGCCGACCAGACCGGGCGGATCGGCGAGACCATTCTCCTGACCAACCCCTCCAGCGGCCAGCATTTTTCCGCCCTCGTCACCAAGGCTGGTTTGCTTGTCGCGTTGAACTGACACGTCGTGCCGATTTTTTTTAAGAAAAAATTAGGGAAGCAGGAAAACTTCCGGTTGAGGAAATGAATAAAGGGTTAACGGCAACATCAAAACAGGAGATTTCTAATGTCGTCCGTCGGCTCAATTCTCACCAATACGGGCGCCCTTGGCGCGCTGCAGGACATCAGCAACACCTCGACCTTGAACAACACCCTTGAAGGGGAAATGTCGAGCGGTCTGTCGATCAGCTCTCCCGCCAGCAACCCGGCGGGTTACATCACCGCGCAGGGCTTCACCTCACAGTTGAACGGCCTGACCCAGGCTGTCTCCAACGCCAACCAGGGCGTCTCCCTGCTGCAGACCGCGCAGGGCGCGCTGCAGCAGCAGATCGGCGTTGTGCAGCAGCTCAACTCCACCGCCGTGCAGGCCGCCAACGGCACCGAAACCTCGCAGGAAGCAACGTCGCTGCAGGGCGTCGTGAGCCAGCTGGTCGGTCAGGTCAGCAGCATCGCCTCCCAGACGCAGTTCAACAACGTGAACCTGCTCGATGGCTCGTTCAACAATGTGCAGTTCCAGGTCGGCGCCAACGAAGGCCAGACCATGCAGCTGAGCATTGCCAACACCTCCGCCTCCAACCTGGGCATGTACCAGACGACAGGGACGACCTCGACCGCGACCGCCATCACCGGCACGACGGTTGGGGCTTTCGGGACCGGTGCGGTCAGCCTGTCTGTTGGCGGGGTTTCCATGGGTACCTTCACGCCGACCGCCACAAACGAAAGTGCTGCCAGCCTGGCCTCGCAGATCAACACGATGGCCGGCGCGCAGGGCGTGACGGCTTCGGCCAGCAACGTCTATAATGCGGGCACATTTACCACCGGAGCGACGAGTGGTGTGACCATGACGCTCTCCGCCAGCGGCGGCGGCACTACGATCGGGACCTCCTATCAGGCGTCCGGTACGACCATGGCCAGCTTGGTGACCAGCATCAACAAGGGCACGGCCAATACGGGCATTTCGGCCACGGAAAATAGCGCGGGCAGTTTGATTCTGACCCAGGCGAATGCCGCCAATATGAAAGTGGATGTGAGCAGCGGAGCGACCACCAAACTTGCCGCTGGCAGCTACGCGGTTCAGGGCGCCGTGCAGGTCGCGGCCGGCAGCGAAGTTACCATCGGCACCAACACGGATAACATCAGCACAACAAGCTCGTTTACGTCGCTGGCGAACATCGACGTGTCGAGCGTCAACGGTACCGGTGGTACGAGCCTTAACGCCCAGGGCGGCGCGAACCAGGCGATCAACGTCGTCAAGTACGCGCTGCAGTCCTTGAACAACACCGGTGGCCAGCTCGGCGCCGTGCAGCAGGGCCTGACCGCGAACATCAACAACCTGAACACCACCAGCGAGAACGTGACCAGCGCGCTGGGCACGGTGCAGGACGCCAACCTGCCGCAGGTCGCCAACCAGCTGACCCAGGCGCAGATCCAGGCGCAGGCAGGTGTGGCGGCGCTTAAGAGCTCCACCACGCTGCAGCAGTCCTACCTCTCGCTGCTGCCGTAATCTTTTACTTTACTCCCCCGGCCGGAGGCAAAACCTCCGGCCGGACCGGCTTTCGTCTAAACAGTATTTGAAACAATTATAGAGAAACGTTGATATGAGCGGTTCAGTCGCAGGTCTCGGGTCCAGCCAGATTTCCAGTGAAATTTCGACGGTGGAAGCGCGCTTGGAAGCGCCGATCACGCAGCTCCAGGACCAGATCACGACCGACAAGGCGGATATCTCCGCCTGGGGCACGATCCAGGGCACGCTTTCTACGCTTTCCACCTCGCTATCGGGGATCACGGATCTCTCCACCATCAATACCCGCACCGCGTCAGTCGGCACCAGCAACGTGCTTTCCGCCACCGCCAGCAGCGCCGCGCAGACCGGCACGTATAATGTGAACGTGAAGGCGCTGGCCTCGGTGCAGGAAATCTATTCCCAAACGATGGGCTCGGCTGCCGCGACGCTCCCCACCTTCACGACCGGCAGCAGCACCACCGGCAGCAGCACGCTCACCTTCACGCTGCAAAGCGGCAAGACCGAGACGGTCACGGTCGGCTCCGGCAGCATGACGTTGAACGGCGTCGCCAGCGCCATCAATAAAATGGCCGGCGGCGTGAAGGCCGGCGTGGTCAGCACCGCGAATGGCGCCGAGCTGACCTTGCAAAGCAGTGCCACCGGCGCCTCGCAAGCCTTTAACGTCACCGGCACCGGCAAGCTGCAAGCATTCGACTACACCAATCCGACCAGCACCAGCACAACGAGCAGCTCGATGCCCTTCACGAGCGGCACGATGACGCGCGCGCAGATCGCCACCAATGCCAGCCTGACAATGAACGGCGTGCCGATCACCAGCACGAGCAACAAGATCAGCAGCGCCATGACCGGCGTGTCGCTGACACTGAACAGCAAAGGCAGCAGCACGCTTAACATCGCCTCCTCGACCACCGCGGTATCCAGCGCGGTCGGCAAAGTCGCGACCAACCTGAATGCGGCGATTGCATCGATCACCAAGGAAACCTACTGGGCCGGCTCCGCGGCCACGTCGTCGACGTCGTCCGCTTCCAGCACGACGGCAAAATCGGGCGCGCTGGCCGGCAACTACACCGCCGAGAGCATCTCCACCCAACTGCTCTCTGCCGTTTCCGCAGCTGCGGCCAGCGGCATGACGTCGAATTCGATCGGCCTGACCGTGAGCAGCAAGGGCGCGGTGGCATTGAACAGCACGACCTTCGCCTCCGCCTATGCGAAAAATCCGACCGCGGTACAGAATCTGATGAAACAGATTTCCACCAGCCTGAGCACGGCAACGACGCAGGCGCTTGGCAGCTCCACCGGCACCAGCACCGGCAGCAGCACTTCCGTGGCTGGCGGCTTGATCAAGGCGCAGACCAATTCCCTCACTTCGACGGTCACGTCGATCAACAGCGAAATCACGACGATGACGAAGGCGGACACGGCGCAGCTGCAAAATCTCGCCGCGGAATACACAACGGCGGAATCGGCTGCCAGCACCGCGTCGATTACCCAGTCTTATCTCGACATCTTTACCTCCACGGCCACCAGCTCAGGCTAATATTTGATGATGATGGAAATGATCGCGGGCTACCGCGCGACGATGTTCGACGGTGCCGAGGAGCTGGATTGGCTGCGCCATGGCTGGCGCGGCCTGCGGCTTTACGCGCGCAAGGCCAAGGCGGCGATGCTGGCCGGCGACATGGCGGGAAAGGCGGACATGCTCAACCGGGCCGACCGTCTGCTGGTGCTGATGACCGGCATTCTCGATACTGCGCCGGGGACCACGCTCGGCCCCGCGCTGATGCATGTCTATACTGCGCTGCAAACCACCCTGCTGCGCGCCAACGCGCAGAACGACGCCGCGGCGCTGGACGAATTCGACCGCGCCATGGAAATCCTGGTCCATGATATGCTTGAATCGTCTGAACCTGGGGACGCGTCATGACCAGTAGCATCACTTCTCTCGGCCAGAACCCCGTGGCGCCGGAAATTTCCGGCCAGAGCGGCGCGGCCGCCACCGGCCGCGCCGGCGCCGTGGCAGATAGCGCCGAGAGTGCAAGTTCCGGAGACGCCGTGACCCTGAGTGCCGACGCACAGACGATGACCCAGTTGCTCGGCGCCGCGCGTGGTTCCAGCGGTGTGAACCAGCAGGCGGTGGCGCAATTGCGCGCTTCGATTCAGAATGGCACCTATAATGTCTCGCCCGACACGCTGGCGCGTTCCATCACCAACGCTATGAAGGAAGCCGCGCCATGACCGAGGACGAAGCCGCCTTCCTCTCGGCCGATCGCGGCGCTGTCGTCGCCATGCTGCATCAGGGGCTGGCACTGGTCGCGGAGCTGAGCACTAAGCTGCAGAGCCTGGACGATCTGATGCTCGCAGGCCGCCCGCAGCAGATCGCCGGGGCGGCGAGCGAGGTGGAATCCGCGCTGAGCGCGGCGGAGCCGACCTTTGCCAATATCGCCGACACCATGAAGCGCTTCGGCACGGCGAATTTGCAGAGTGCCGCGGAATATCTGCGCCATGCCGAGCAGGACGACGCTGCCAGCCTGGCCGAACTCTCTGCGCCTAGCGCTCAAGCGCTTCGCAGCCCGCTCGGTGCAGGCCAGCCGGCGCGCATCCTCCTTGCATAATGGCCTCAACGCGGCGTTGCGCAGCATGCAGGCCCTTGGCGTCGAGGAAAGCGGACGACTGATCGCGGAGGCGTAGTGCCGCGGGCGGAGCCGCCTTGCCATTGCCGGCAGCAAATGCGACCGGCTTGCCGCGCGCCTCGTCCTCGTAGCGTAAAAGATGCTTTCGACGGCTGAACTTACAGGAAGTTATGATGAATAATGTGAATAATGTGTTGACAGTGATCGGCGTCCAACCCGTGTCAGACGCTAAGCTTATCGACATGGCGCCACCTTATGTGCTGGTGGCCTCGCGTCACGGTTGGATACTCAGCAACCGCAATGACGAATATATTGGCAAGGCGCTGATCACCTATGGTGAATTCAGTGAGACGGAATCGCAGTTCCTGCAGCAGCTATTGGGTACCACCGGCGCGGTGGTGGAGGTCGGGGCAAATATCGGCGCACATACGGTTCCGCTCGCCAAGCTTCTCGCCGCTCAGGGCCGCCAGCTTGTTGCGTTGGAACCGCAACCCGTCATCTTCCAGAATTTATGTGCAAACTTGGCGCTCAACGGCATCACGAATGTCCGTGCCTGGCCGTTCGCCTGCGGCGCGGCCAGCGGCACGGTGCATTTCCAGGCGCCGGACTATGGTGCCCATGGCAATTTCGGGGGGGTGGAGTTCCAGGCGGGCCACACGGCCACCGGGGTTTCGGTGCCGTGCGTGAGGTTGGACGATACCCTTGGCGACGCTCAGATCAGCCTGATCAAGGTCGATGTCGAAGGTTTTGAACTCCGGGTTTTGCAAGGTGCTGAGCAGAATTCTCCGGAGAACGCGGCCGACCCTCTATGTGGAGAACGACCGCCGAATGGCGTCCGCCGCACTGATCGAGTATCTCTGGTCACTGGACTACCAGACTCTGGTGGCATTTGCCGCTGCTGTTCAACCCCGAAAATCATTTCGGCAACCCTGAAAATATCTACGGCAACATTGTCTCGGTAAACATGCTTGGACTGCCGCGGGAGTCCAATATTCCCGTGTCTGGCATGGTCGAGGTTACCAACGTCAACGATTGGCCTCTGGGTTAACCGCGCCTCGGCGGATCCATCGGTCCTTCGGGTTCGAAGGCGCAGCTTAACGGCAGGATCCCGTCAAATAATACCAAGTGTCGAAAGTCCTGACTCGTGAGGAGATTCCCAACAACGGGCAAATATGAGTCGATGCTGACTTCTCCGATTCGCGAGGGGTGGCATGGTTGCGACAGCGGTTACACGGACGGATTTGACGCTGGTTGAACTGCGGGCTGCGGCCCGGCGCGCCTCGGACAGCAAGCAGGCGCGGCGCATTCTGGCGATTGCCATGGTGCTGGATGGCTATAGTCGCGAAGCTGCGGCGCAAGCCTGCGGCATGGATCGACAAACCCTGCGCGACTGGGTTCATCGCTATAACGAGGCGGTGCTTATAGGGCTGGCCGACCGCGCCCGGAGCGGCCGTCCTGCGAGCTTGACCCAGGCCGAAGAAGAGGAGGTTGCTGCCTGGGTAGAAGAAGGTCCCGATCTTGCCCGTGATGGCGTCGTGCGGTTTCGTCGCGTCGACCTGCGCGACCGCATCGCGGGTCGATTTGGCGTCTATTTGCATGCCAGCAGCGTCGGCAAACTGCTGCGCCGGCTTGGCTACCGCCGTCTTTAGGCGAGGCCACTGCACCCGCAAACCGACCTTGATGCGCAGGAGATTTTTAAAAAAAATTCGCCGAGTTGGCACGAGCAGCGCTCGACGGCCGCGCCGCAGGCCATCCTCGACGCTTGCTGTAACGCCTGGAACACCATCACCAATAGGCCAGATCTCATCCGTTCTATCGGAAAACGTGAATGGGCAGAAGTCAAAATTTAGGCACGTTGGTATAAGCGCTCAAAAACGAGCGCCCTTCCCAGCACACCCTCCGTCATGCGGTACGGTGCGTGTGCTGGGCGCAGGATTCACGCCATCGAAGGGCAGGGCGCCGGCATCGTTGCGCTCGTCGCGCGCGACGCCACAAATAAACAGAGCTCAGCGCTCACGCGTTCGACGACGCTAGCCCAATCTCCTTGGCTCGGTTGGCGAAACAGCCGCATGGTGGGGTACCATGGCGTGTCGTTGCGCGCCGTGAGCCAGCGCCAATCAGATCCAAAATCCACTAACGTCCATGTCGGGACGCCAAGGGCGCCGGCCAGATGACACACCGAGGTGTCAACTGAAATAACCAGATCCAGGTTCGCGATTAAGCCTGCCGTATCCGCCATGTCTCCTAGCCGCGGGCCGGCGTTCAGGACGGATTGCTGCGGCGCCAGCGCATTGCACTCCTCGTCCAGACCATCTTTTTCGAGGCTGACAACACTCACACCCGGAATGTCGAGGAAACGGGAGAACCAAGCAGGCGTCATCGAGCGCATCCGGTCTCGTTTATGGTTAGGGGATCCACGCCAGGTAACCCCGATCTTTACCCCTGGCCGGTCGGCCAACTGGTGGCGCCAAAAAGTGATTTCATCAGGGGATGCCTGCAGATAGGGGACGCTCCCCGGGATCGTTGCAAGCGTTGTTCCGAAAAGGCCTGGCAGGCTAAGCAGAGCGGAATGAACACTGAAGTCCGGCACCGCCTCTCCCTCTGAGACGATCGTTATGCCAGGGATTGTCGCGAATAGGCGCTTCAGTGGCGCGGGAGCTTCCAGGATTACCGTGCCACCGGACTGCGCGATCAGCAGCGCATAGCGAACAAATTGGATGGAATCCCCCAGCCCTTGCTCTGGCCACAACAGAACCGGGCCAGTGGCCGAGATATCCTCGGACCACAGAGGTTTGGCGTACTGACGCATCGGCTGCATTCCTTTTACGGACCACCGCCATTCATACTCATCCCAACCCTCCCGGAACAAACCCGCTTTTAGGTAGGTGAGGCTTAGGTTCCAGTGTGCCAAAGCCAAGTCCGGCTGGAGCTGGATCGCAGTGCGAAGCGAGGCAATCGCTCCGTCGAAGCGCTCAAGACCACCCAATACAATTCCTAGGTTTGAGTGGGCTTCGGCATAGTCCGGTTTAAGGCGGATCGCAGTGTGAAGTTCGGCAATTGCTTCGTCGGCCCGGTGGAGCTTCTCCAGCACAACTCCTAGATTGGAGTGGGCCATGGCGAAGCCAGGTTTCAGATCGATGGCTGCATTGTAAGCGGCAATGGCCTCGTCGCAGCGGTCGCGCCTCTCCAACACAACGCCCAGGTTGCAGTGCGCTTCGGCAAAGTCTGGTTGAAGACGGATCGCGGTGAGAAGCTCTTCAATCCCCTCGTCGAAGCGGTCGATTCTCTCCAACATAACGCCTAAGTTAGAGCGGGCTTCGGCATGGTCAGGTTTAAGACGAATGGCTGTCTGGAAGGCAGCCATCGCCTCGTCGAAGCGGCCTTGCTTCTCCAACACGACGCCTAGGTTGGCGTGAGCTTCGGCAAAGTCCGGTTTAAGGTGGATCGCAGTGCCGCAAGCGTCAATGGCCTCGTCAAAGCGGTTGAGCTTTTCCAACAGGACGCCAAGATTATTGTAGACTCCGGCATAGTCCGGTTCGAGGCGGATGGCTGCGCTGTAAGCAGTAACGGCTTCGTCCAGGCGGTCGAGGCTCTGCAACGCGACGCCGAGGTTGGAATGCGCCCCAGCGTATTCCGGCTTCAGGCCGATTGCAGTGGTGCATGCGGCAATGGCTTCGTCGAAGCGATTGGCTTTCTCGAACACGAAGCCCAGGTTGGAATAGGCTTCGGCATAGTCCGGCTTGAGGCGTATGGTGGTGTTAAGCGTGGCAATGGCCTCGTCGACGCGGCCGCGCTTTCCCAACAGAGCGCCTAGGTTATTATAAGCATCGGCATAGTCTGGTTTGAGATGAATGGCTTTGCTGTAGGAGGCAATGGCCTCATCAAAGCGGTCGAGCTTCTCCAATGTAACGCCAAGGTTATTGTGGGCCTCAACATAGTCCGGCTTAAGGCGGATCGCAGCGCTGCATGCGGTAAAAGCCTCGTTGAAGCGGCCAAGCTTCTCTAACAACACCCCTTGGTTGTTATGGGCTTCAGCATAGTCCGACGCGAGCCGAATGGCTGCAGCGTAGGCGGCGACGGCTTCGTCGAAGCGGCTTAGCGCAGCAAAAGCTTTGCCTAGATTATAATGGTACGGTGCAAATGTTTTGTTGATTTCGATCGCCTGACGGATGAATTCGATCGCAACATCGTTCCGATCGACCTGATGGGCGATCACGCCAAGGAGATTAAGCGCATCTGCGTGCTGGGGATCTGCCGCTAATACTTGTCGATAAAGCTGCTCAGCTTCGGCTAATTGATTAGCTTGATGGAAACGTAATGCATTATCAAATAATGTCGGAATAGTGGGATCGGCAGCTATGGTCGTTTGTGACGGATTCGAGGCAGTTTTTTCTGCTGCACGGCGCTGTTTTCGATTCACCTAGACCTCTTCATCTAACGTACATTTAAAGAATTCCATTAAATCTTATTGGCCACAGGTCCTTTTAGCAATCCAGAGGATGGTGTCGCGTTGAAGATTCAGGCGTGCCCAACTAGCAAGTCGTTGCGGTAGAATAAAATGACCTTTGAGCACGCGCCCATGTCCTGAGCGAAGCGGCGGTAGAAGTCCGGGGTCAGGACCTCGCGCTGAAATTCGCTGGCGCTTTCATGCACGACCATCCACTGCGCGTGGAGTGTCTCGGCAAGGTCAGCGAAGTCATCGGTCAAACGATGCGTGACCCCGGCGGCTTGGTTTCGCTTGAGATGCTTCAGCGTCTTGCTGCGAAAGTAACTGCGCATCGAAGCTAGATATTGCGCGGGCGTAGCCCATTCTATGTCGACATAGGTGTTGGGCAGGCTGTCGATCCAATGGTAGCCGTGTCGCCGGAACGCATGCTCAAGTGCATGGGCATTCGGTTCGAAGTCACGCACGACGATCAGAAATTGTCCCTCAGCGCGAGCGGTCTTCTGCAGCACATCGTGCAGCGCCACAATGATCTTTTCGTCAGTGACATCGGAACGCCGCACGAAAGGCGGGCTGGTTATGGTAATCGGCGTACCGCATTCGAGCATGCGCAGCTTCAGGAAATGCGGAAATACCCGACGGACCCCGTTGAGCAGGACGCGAAGCGGCCCTGGGGCAAAGATTGCGATATCAGTCGTGACGGAGTAGAAAGCCGACAAGCCGAGGGCCTGCCCCTGCTCATCGACAAACAGCACATAACGATATTCGAAATCGTTCAGTCGCGCGTGCTCCAGGATACGCCAGAATGACCGCGACATTGCAATCGCCGTATCGGCGAGCAGTTCGTCCCAAACATGCGCCGGAAGGTCGTCGACTGTATTGTAGACCGTTGCTCTCAGTGGCTTACCCATATTAACGCAAATTCCGGCCTATCAAGCTAGCGAATGTTGCAGATCATATCGAAACCGATCTGAATCATATGTCGCCATCCCAGATAACAGATGGATTTCACGTCCGCAACGGGTGGCGTTCGTCTATGTGGGGAAAATTGGGATGTAACTGGGACGGCTTTGGGGTGCGCGGCTTCGGCGGAAATTTGTGCTGTATCCGCGTATAGGAGAGGCGACATTACGTTTGGCGTTGGTGCGGTCCGCCCGGTCCCCCCTGCGGACGCCGCATGTCGCGGATTGAGGCCGGCTCATACAGCCCCGGGCTTCCATCGCGGCTAACCCGCCGGGGCGCCTATCCCCCAGGTGCTCGAAGCGCAGGGGGAAAGGGTCACTCCCAGCGGGCCGGCCCGTACCAGTCAGTGTAATGCTCTGAACCGGTCACTGACGAGATGAACGGTACAGGGGAACCATCAGGCAGATTGTTCGAGGCAGAGCGGCCCAGCCTGGTGGCTTGTGCCGGACGGTTTGACGGATTCCATGCGGTAACGGCCTCGGTGTCGAAGACCTGATCTCATGCGGTTCGACAACAACAGATACTCCGTCGCCGCAGGCGCCGTTGGGCGGCCGGTCGAAGTCCGGGCCTATGCCGAGCGGCTCGAATTGCGTCAGGTCGGGCGGATTGTCGGCGCGCCTCCGCGTTGCTTCG
The DNA here is from genome assembly GCA_963737355.1 of uncultured Pseudomonadota bacterium. Lineage (GTDB taxonomy): Bacteria > Pseudomonadota > Alphaproteobacteria > Acetobacterales > Acetobacteraceae > Acidocella. The sequence continues at coordinate 96,341 of CAVTSC010000007.1, forward strand.
GGCGGGATCAGACGGTGTTCGATCCCTGGCACCACGTTAGGTGCTTGCCCGAAGCCGGGCGCGCTGCGCAACGACGCGCCATTCAAAAACTGGGTGCTGCCGGCAGGGCCGGAGCGGAGCCGCCGCAAGCTTGCCGGCTGTGCTGACGGTGACCGGCATGGTCGCCATTCTGGCCCCGCGGTGCTGAGCGATGGTCTGCCGCGGTGGAAGCGGCCTGTCTGGAAGCGCTGCGCGAAGGCGTACACTCCGCGGACGTCGTTCTCAACATCCTGGCCCGCCGCCAGGAGCCTGCGCCGCCCCTGACGATCATGACCCGGATGCGCTCCGGCTGCAGCACATGCCAACCGCCGATTGTGCCGGATGTCGAGCCTGTTGGCGATGACCGAGGCGATGCTTTTGTAGGTGAACGCCTCACAGGCGCCGGCGCCGGCCGCTACCGCCTCGGCACGCGTTTCGTCACTCGACGCGCCCAGCACCGCGACGAAAATTTCGGCAAAGCGCACCATCGCCGTGACCGGGTCGGGAATGCCGATCTTTTGCCGGAGTACTCGACGAAGACCTTGTTGCCCGCCGAGGTGCTCCTGGCGCTTGACCGGCGACAGCCTGGCCTCGAACTCCCTGATCAGATCACAGAACCGGCTGCAGTTGTACCCGTCGGGATGCACCGTGCGATATTCTTCCCAGAGCAGCATCAGATTGACGCTGGGCGCTTGAGGTCGCAGATCAGGTCGCTCCAGGCTGGTTCGATACGGCGCCGGGGGGCGCGCCATTCCGGGCAAACAACCGCTCTTCCTAACCGTATCGCTGAGATCCGCCGGCAACGGCCAGGTCAACCCCGCCGCTGCGGCCGCCTCAGATTATCCTGGATCGTGTTGCGCGCGACACTGAGCATACCCCCGATCTGTTGCGCGCTGCCGCCCTCTCGGGCCAGCCGGAACGTTTGTCGTATCTGCCGCATCGTCAGCTCTCTTTGCCGACATGCAGTTCTCCCGGTGGTGAAACGCAGGAAAGCCCCGGCAGGTGGCCGGAATGAAAGCGGAATGGTGGCTAACTCTTCAGATCGGAACGGTGGCCGACATCAAATTGGTATCCCTGGCTGGCTTCCGTCAGAATCCGCACGCCACCGCGGTAAAGCGCCAGCACGAGCCGCAAAGCGGATCGTTTGCGATCTACTGACCGCGGAGATCATCGAGAAGCAGGTCAGATCCGAAACGACCGTCGTCTCGTCCGGTATGACGACGCCTTTTTCCGGAGCGATTTTCTCCGGGAATCGCATCGACCACCGCTCTCTTCGACTGCCTGCCCCATCACTGCAACAGCGCGAGCGGAGCGCCAGCAGCGCCGCCGCAGACGGCGATGTTTTTTTGATCGAATGAATTTATTTTGAGAATCAAACGATTTATTTGACCGTTTTTGTGCGGGCAGGCCCGATTTCTTGGGCCGGCCACCGCTGGCTTTCTGGGGCTTTTGGCAGACCCGCTGTCCTGGGCTACACATTTTGTGTAGATCCCGCCAATGGGGCTGGCCATTCATCGCCATTCGAATGACCCTGAATAGGGGGGCGTCCTGAGGTAAATTGGTAGCGATCTGTAACGATTTTTCGACCCAAGGGGGCGGCTTACCCACCTTTTTTGGATTTACCCCCTATTAGGTCACAGAAAAAGAAGAGACTTATAGCGTTTCTTAGTAAAAAAATTCCAAAACCGCACAGAAATACCCGGGCTCATTTTTGCGCAAGAATCGTTGGTCACTTTCGCGAAAATTGGAAGCAAAATCCTAAGAATTCGTACAAATGATTTAACACCAGCGGCCGTCTATTTTTATAGATTTGTCCCGATAGATGCGTGCCGATCGATAAACAACACGCATTCATCCTGGCACGGATTTGAGTTCAGGCTCAATAAATCCAGCCGTCTTTGGCGCTGCGGTTTGGTGCTGGCGCCGGATCCGCGCCGCCCGCATCCCGGAATAGCGCGGCGATCTCCTCGCCGGTCATCACCTTGCTGGTCAGCAACTGCCTGGCCAGGCTTCGGACCAGCGGCGCCTTGACTTTGATCAACTCCCGCGCCCGGCCATACGCGGCATCAAGCCGCTCACGGACCGCCTGCTCGAGGTCGCGGCGGCGGGCGAAGAGTTGGGCCAGCTTTTCGGACGTTAAAGGAGGATACCAGATCAGCCCCTGATCCCGCATGCCCAGAGACAGCTCGGCCTCGGCCGCGAGCAGGGTGGCGCGGCTGAGGTCGCACCCTTCGCGGCCGCCGGCGCCCGCGCTGATCTCACCCAGCAGGATCTCCTCGGCTGCCCGGCCGCTGAGGAGCGCGGTGAGAAAGGCATCGAACACGGCGGAGGTGATCACGGTCTCGTTCTTGGGGCGCATCATGGTGCCCCCTTCCACGTCCCCCCGGCCGATGATCGTCACCTGGGCGAGCGTCAACACCGGGGATGCCAACGCGGCGACGGCGTGACCCGCCTCATGGATGGCAATGCGGAGCTGGCTGTCATGGTCAACGCGGTTTTCTTCACCGCCGATCGCGACCATCAGGTCGTCATACGTGACCAGCCGCCCGGCATTGCGGGCGCGGCGTCGGGCCGTGGCGCAGGTTTTGACCACATCGGCGCCGGTCATTCCGGCGCTCATGTGGCCGATGGACCGCAGGTCCACCGTCGCGCGGCATTCGCCTTCCAGCTGATCGCGATAAATATTCGCCAGCGCCGCGACATTGGGGTGGCGGAGGATGATGCGCTCTTCCATCCGGCCCGCGCGCAAGAGAGCGGGATCGATCAGTTCGGGGTAATTGCTGGCGCCGACAACCACGGGCCCATGCGGTACCTCGATGGCGACCGCAATCGTCGCCGCCAAGGCCCCTGTGGTCGCCAGCAACCAATCACACAGGGCGCCAAGGCCAGCGCCGCCATGGGGAAAAGCGCGTTCCCCAATCACCGTACCGTGGGCATCCAGCAAGGCCACATGGTGCGTCTCGGATGCCCAATCGACGCCGACAAACCATCCCAAATCATCAGCCATGTTCTCCCCCCTCTCCATGATAGGCGGGCCACCACGACGACTGCCGATCCCTGTACTGGCGCTCAAACGCGCAACTCCCCACCGGGCTTCCATTGCGGCCAACCCACCGGGGCACTTGTCCCCCCTGGGTGCTCGAAGCACAGGGGGAAAGGGTCGCTCCCGGCGGGCCGGCCCGTACCAGTCAGTGTAATGCTATGAACCGGTCACTGACGAAATAAACGGTACAGGGGCGCAGGTCGTTGGTTTAATTTGGTTTTTGGCGCTGCTCAAAATTTTACCCAGACGGCGCTGCCGCCAAAAATACCAACCAATTCAATGATGAATGCGCCGCCGCTTGGTTGCAGCGTGAGAAAGGTAGGTACAGGTGAGCAGGGTGGCCTGGGGAAAAACTCTGGCCAAACTCGCTTAGCTGGAGTAGGTTACATGTAACTTTTGGAGGGCCATCATGGCTTCGGCATTTCAACCTAAGTCCACCCGCGTGAAGGTACAGAAGCATCGAGACCGCCTGCGCGGGCAGGGTCTGCGTCCTATCCAGATTTGGGTGCCGGACGTGCGTGCACCCGCTTTCCGCTCGGAGGCTCGTCGCCAGTCGCTCGCCGTCGCCGCCAGCGCCCAGGCACATGAGGATCAGGCGTTCATCGAGGCGGTGTCGGATTGGGGCGATGAATGAGGCGGGGCGATATTTGGACCGTAGCGGGCGGTAAGGATTATGCGGGTAAACCGCGGCCCGTTGTGATCGTTCAAGATGATCTTTTTGATGGGACGGATTCAATTACCGTCTGTGCCTTCACGACCGACGAGACGGAGGCGCCTTTGTTCCGTCTGGCTGTGGAGCCGAACGAGCGCAATGGCCTGCGCGCGGCGTGCCGCCTGATGGTGGACAAGATTACGACCGTTCCGAATTCGAAGGTTGGCGCATGCGTAGGGCGTTTGGACGACGAGGATATTTTGCGTCTTAATCAGGCCGTGCTGGTGTTTTTGGGATTGGCGGTGTCGCCGCGAACCAAACAGGTTGCGTGACGGAGTAGAATTGCGCATCCTCTTTCAGGTTTTTCCGCGCGCAAGTTCATTTTGTTGACAATTTTATCGGATAGAAAACTTCTCGGAAATTAGGATCGATTGCCCCAAAAATTCCGAATTATGTTGCGGATTGATAGGCGATTAATTGGGTTCTGGGTTAGAAGCTTGGTGCGATCGGTGAAACGCGCATCGGTGGGCAGTGGCATCAGCATTTGGATCAGCCGTTCATGATTGTACTTCTGCGGCGGGATGCTGGCCAGGAGTTGCTTACGTCTTGCCGATCCTAAAACGAAAACCGGGTTGACACGTCGGCCCTCATGAACGTCGATACGCCAATTTCGTCCCGAGGCTCCCCTCTGCGTCGCGACACCATGTCGCCGGCGACATTCGCCGCCTTGGCCGTGCGGCCGTAAAGCCGCAGGACGCGCCAGCGCTTCGGGTAGAGCATGCGGTCGCGGTCGCCCTCCGGCATGCAGATATGATCGGCGACGATGGCGAATCGCCGCCGCGCCATGTCGAAGACGACTTCGCCGCTATAGACGCTCATTGGCCGGGCGCTGGCCTCGGTTACGGACGGGACAAACGCTCCCCGCCTGGACGAACGCAGACCAGCAGCGCACAACCGGTTGTGCGCTGCTGGTCAGATCAAGACTGGGCTCGCCCGGTGTCGGAATCTGACTCTGGTGATTTCAATGAGGTCGCCACCAACATCGCGGCGCGACGCCGACCGTGCGCGACCTCACAGAAACCTTTAGATTCTCTGCGCATCGATCGTTACTGCTTTCGCGCCTTGCATCCGGCCGATCCCGTCATGGTGGAACTGCGCGAATGGTCGCGGATCGCCGAGGAGTTGCAGCAGGAGCGAACCCGTCTCGGCAACCGCGTCAGCGAGCAGCTCTGGCGCTATTATCCGCAAGCGCTTGAGCTGACGGATGATGTGGCGGCAGATTGGTTTCTCGAGCTTTGGACGCTGGTGCCGACACCGGCGAAGGCGGCCAAGACGCGTCGGGAGAGCATCGCCCGGGTCTTCAAGGCACATCGCATTCGCCGCATCGACGCCGACACGGCGCTGCGCCTGTTGCGGCAAACGCCGCTCTCGGTCGCTGGCGGCACGATCGAGGCTGCCACTACTCACATTCGTACCGTGGCGGTGCGGCTGAAGCTCGTGAACCAGCAAATGAAGGCGGCGCACCGCCAGCTCGACGTCCTCTGCGGCAAGCTGGCCGGCACCGAGGAAATCGAACCGGGGCAACACCCAGAGCAGCGCGACGTGACGATCCTGCGGTCCTTGCCGGGAGTCGGAAGGATCGTCCTCGCCACGCTGCTCGCCGAGGCGTGGGAGCCCCTGCGTCGACGAGATTATCACGCGCTGCGCAGTTTGTGCGGAGTTGCGCCGGTGACCAGGCGTAGCGGCAAGCGCTGCGTCTTCGTCATGCGGCAAGCCTGTCACATGCGTCTGCGGACCGCCGTCTATCATTGGTCGCGCACCGCCATTCAGCACGATCCGGCAAGCCGTGGGCGTTATGCCGAATTGCGCCCCTCGCATCAATGAAATAGAGTCGCCCGCTATTGTTGCAACGGCACGCCCCTCAGAGGTCGCGAGGTAGACGGAACCCAGCCGCCCCGACTCCCTAAGCGTCGTCGGTCAGTCAGGTGGCGGATCCCACGGGTTCAGCAGGGGAACACCCGTGGCTGTGAAGTCGATGACATTCCGGGTTATGACCGTCATGCCGTGGACCAGGGCGGTGGCCGCGATCAGTGCATCCCGTTCGGACCGCGGATCGGGCACATGCAAGGACGCGCACCGTTGCGCGACGGCGACGTCAACGGGAAGAATCCGCCCGTCAAATTCCGGCAACACCAACGTGTCGAGCCAGGCGCGCAGCAGGGCGCCCCGCGCGAAATCCTTGCGAGCGATCTGCAAGATGCCGAGTTCGAGTTCGAGAATGGTGATCGCGGATACGTAGAGCTGTTCCGCATCAACACCATCAGCCCAGCGCGTCACGTGCGGATCGGCCTTGCCAGCCCGCACCTTGCGCAGCTCGGACACGACATTCGTATCGAGGATGAGCATCAGGAGAGATCAGCAGGACGCAGGCCAATGCGGGCGTGGGGCGGCGTCAAGTCGATGTCGTCAGCCCCGGGCATCGCCAGCGCGTCGGCAATCTTGCGCGGTCCTCCGGTCAGCTGCCGGTAGTCCTCGATGCTGAGCAAGACATGGGCAGGCTTGCCGCGGTCGGTGATGAAGACCGGCCCCTCCGTCGCGGCTTTTTTGGCACGGCTGGTGTCTTGGTTGAACTCCCGGCTGGAGAGGGTCGTGATCGTCATGAAAATAGTCTCCGTGAGACGGTGCGCCAAATGTATAAACGTTACTACATATAGTTGTCAAGGCCGATCTCCACCTCGCCAGCCAATAACTCGGCATAGAGTGCCAGGAGCCCCCTCACGGGTCCATCGGGCCTAACACTACAGTTGCATTTTTGTTGACTTAAGATGGGCGTGTCTGGCTGCGGCCTGATGGGCCCGTCTGAAGATTGACCATTTAAGGATACGCGCGACGGGCAGTTGGCGCTGAGCGAGCTTCAGGGCGAGCCGCCGGATTTCCTGGACGGACCATCGGATGAGTTCTTTCCTGTCCTGGGCTTCGTTTGTTTCGGTGTGATGGTGTTGGCACGATAGCGGACAGCCGTCATCATGGCGTAGGCGAGCATGACGAGCGAGACATCGCGATGCCAGCCATGCCAGGAGCGGGTTTCGTTATGGTCGAGGCCGAGTTCGTTCTTGGCGGTCTCGAAATCTTCCTCGATCCGCCAACGGGTTCCTTCCACGCAGACCAAAGTGACGATCGACGTGCCGTGCGGGCACCAGGTGGTGAAATAGGCGCATTCACCATCGGTGACACTGCGTCGGATCAACAGACCGCGCGTCCACAGGCCCGGGGTGGGGGCATCGAACTCTGAGCTGGCCCCGGGATTTGGGACCAGTGGTTAAGGTGGAAGCGGTGCCGTTCTGTCGTGTAGATGGAGCGGATTATGAGCAAGACGAGACGGACGATTGATGCGGCGCTGAAGGCGAAGAACGCCTTGTAGGCGTTGCGTGAGCAAGCGACGGTGGTCGAATTCATCTGTCCGGCTAGAACCCCTTGCTCCCTCCGCGGAAATGTCGGATAAAATCAGCATAAATTGGCCTTGTGGTGGCTTTATCCGACATGTCGAAGCGTCAGCAGTTCCTGTCCGGGGCGGAAGAAGCGGAGTTGAAGCTCCTCGGCAGTCGAATCCGCCTGGCCCGAATCCGGCGGAGCCTCACCCAGGCCGAGATCGCCGAGCGAACAGGCTTTAACCGCGCCACGGTGGGCGATCTTGAATCGGGCAAGCCGGGCGTTTCGATCGGCGCGATGGTGAGCGTGCTCGCCGCCCTTGGGCTCCAGGGCAGGCTTGCGGACGCCCTGCAGAAGGACGAACTCGGCGAGGAGCTGGAGATGAGTTCCCAGAAACGGGCCAGAGGATCGCGCGATGTGGCAGATTTCTAAGGAAGGCCGTATCGACCAGATTGTCGTCTATGCTCATTTGACGGCAGGCCCAGCCCCCATGGGCCTGCTCTCCTTCGAGGGCAGCAGAAAGATGCGCCTGTCACGATTCCGCTATGCCAAATCCTGGCTGGGGCGGAAGGACAGGTTTGCCATCGATCCAGCAATTCTGACGCTGAAGAGCAGTTCATTTAGCGGCCTGCCGTATGCGGTGCCATTGCCCTTCTACGATTCTGCACCGGATGGGTGGGGTAAATCGATCATCGAGGCGGCCTTTCCGAGCCAGACATTCGGCATGGGCGAGTTCCTGGCGGCCGTTGGCGAAGAGCGTACGGGGGAGCTTTCCTTTGGCCCGACGCCAAATAGCGGGCCGATGCGCTGGCTGCCGGGCTCGCAGCCGCTGCTCGCGCTGCCGTCGGAAGAGGATACGCTCCAGGAATTGTTTCGGGCAGCCGAGGCCGTGGAGGCAGGCCACGCCAACACCCACCATCTGCAACGGCTTTTCCGGCACAGTGCTGACCAGGGGGGAGCTAGGCCGAAAGCAAACCTGCTGCATGACGGCCACCTGCACATGGTGAAGTTCCCCGCGGCAGGCGATCGATTTGACGACCCGAAGGTGGAGGCAACGTGCCTATCGCTTGCCGCGGCTGCTGGTATCGAGACGCCGGTGCATTTCACGCAACGGGTCGGCAACCGCACGGTACTGCTGGTCCGTAGGTTCGATCGCCGCAGCAATGGTGCGCGGCTTGGCTACACGAGTGCTGGCACCATGCTCGCGGCAGATCCGACACAGTTCTATGCGGAGTTCACCTACATGGATCTCGCGCGCCGAGCCCAGCTAGCTGGCGTCCAACCCTGCTGGCACGACCTGTTCCGCCGGATGTTGTTCAATTGCTTCATCCACAACACCGATGATCATCTGCGCAATCACGGTTTCATCCGGGATGACGCCAAATGGCGCTTATCGCCCATCTTCGATCTCTCGGTGCATCAGCCGCAGCGGCTGGTGTTGGCGCCAGCGAAAGGTATCTCGCCAGAGGCCAACCCGGCGATCGCCTTCCAGGCCCATCCCCATTTCGGCATTAGCCGGGATGGGGCCGAGAAGATCTATGAGGACATCGTGGTTGCCGTGGGCAAGTTGCCGAAAATCCTGGATGCGCACGAAGTCACGGAGCACGACCGGGAGACTTTGGCCAAGATTTGGGTGCATGCGTTGAATCCGCCGGCACTTTAGAGGGGCAGCCCCCGTTCATCTCGGTCCGTGACTGGTTCAGCGCATTGCATTGACTGGAAGTGTGCGGCCACCAGCTCACGGTAGATCCGCGCCGCCTCGTATTGCGCCATGGCGCCGGTATCCGCGTTGTCGACCTCCGTCAGTTCCTCGCCCGCCGGCCTGAAGGCAGCCAGTTGCGCCTCGAAATTGCGCTGCTGTTTGGCATCGTGGCGGTCCCAGGCGCCGGTCCGGATCACGGCTAGTTTTGGCGCCGGGCTGGCCAGGAAATATTGCCGCCACGCGGTTTCCGTCAACATCATTAAGCTCGTTTTATAGGGAGGTGAGATTATGATCTCCACGACCTATGACCCGGAGGCTGATGCCCTTTATGTCCGCATAGCCTCGAAGGACACGGCGGTGTCCGAGACGCGGGAAATCGAACCTGGTGTCCTACTCGATATTGATGCAGACGGCCGTGTCATTGGCATCGAGATCTTGAGCGCAAGAGTCCACTCCGCAGCCCAGTCATTGTAGAAGTTGATCCTGACTTGGGCGATATTATAATCAATATAATTATGCTTTGGAGGGCGCCGTGACCACCTTGAAACTGACCGCCATCGGAACCTCGACCGGCGTCGTGATCCCCAAGGACATGCTGGCCCGCCTGGGGGTGGGTAAGGGTGATGTGCTGTACCTGAGAGAAACCCCGGATGGCGGCTACCACCTGACGGCCTATGATCCCGGCTTCGCCGCCAAGATGGACAAGGCCGAAGAGATCATGAAGCGCTACCGCAATACCCTGGCCGTTCTGGCCAAATGACCGGCTGGATGTGGCTGGACGCGCATGACGCTCTGGCCATTCACAACCGGGCGCTAATCCTCCATGGCGGGGCTGGCGGGGTTCGAGATGAGAGGCTGTTGCAGTCGGCCTTAGCCCGCCCCCAGCAAATTGCCGCCTACGAGGATGCACCAGATCTGGTTGTTTTGGCCACGGCCTATACGGGGAGCATCGTCAAGAACCATCCGTTTGTTGATGGCAATACGCGAACAGGCTTCATCCTGAGCGTGCTGTTCCTCGAACTCAATGGCAAGCGGTTTACGGCCAGCGAGGAAGATGCGGCTGCGGCGGTGCTCGCTCTCGCCGCCGGCGCGTGGGATGAAGTGGCCTATGCGGCCTTCCTGCGGGTGAACGTCGCCGATGCGTGAGCCGTCTGCCATCGCGTGACTTTGAGGATGGTCGAGCGGGTGAGGGGGGATATGCGGGGATTAATGGGAAGGGAATTTTGAATGGTCACAGACGTGCAGATTTTGAAGTGGATGGCAGGTTTTACGTTGGCGCTTGAGGTCGCGACCTTGGTTAAATTGTTCACTTCCTGATGCAGGCCACCAACCAGTCACAGGCGGCATCGCCGTAAAGCATGCCGAGTTTGCACCTGAACTTCTGCACCAGAAAACCCCGCTTTGTCCCTATGGGGCGGGACTGCCGCGGTTACTCGATCCCAAGACCTTTGAGAGCCGTTTTATCCGTTTCATGCGGCGCTTTGTGCGTATTCCGATGAAGCCGGCCTCGATGCTGCGCTCCGTCGCCCGGGTGTCGATCTGTTTGCGGATCAGTTGATGCGGCACTGAGTAGAAAAATCCGCAGATCTGGACACGATAATCGACCCAGTCAGCACTAGGGAATCTCTGCATAACTTTACGATTCCCGTTCCGTTTTGAATTTTGTAGCATATGCCTGCATGGGTGGGGGCGGATTTGAAGCAGACGACATTTTCGACGGCTGGGTTTGATCGCTACGCGAAGACGACCAAGCGTGCGGCATTTTTAGATGAGATGGAGCAAGTTGTTCCGTGGGCCGAGCTGTGCGGCTTGATTGCACCGTTTTATCCGAAAGGAGAGAGCGGCCGGCGCCCCTTCGGTATGGAGCGGATGCTGCGGATCTACTGCCTGCAACAGTGGTTCAACCTATCGGATCCTGCCGCCGAGGAAGCGTTATACGATTCTCTGTCGATGCGGCAGTTCGTAGGTATCGATCTCGGCCGCGAACCGGTGCCCGACGAGACGACGATCTGCCGTTTCCGGCATCTTCTGGAGCAGCATGATTTTGGCCGGCGGATGTTTGAATGCATCCACGTACACCTGGAGCGCAAAGGCTTACGGCTTTCCAGTGGTACGATTGTGGACGCGACGATCATCCACGCGCCGAGTTCGACCAAGAACGAGGCGAAGGCACGTGACCCGGACATGCGCCAGACCAAGAAGGGCAACCAATGGTACTTTGGCATGAAGGCGCATTTTGGCGTGGACCGCCACGCCAAGGTGATCCATTCGGTGGTGGCGACCGCAGCGAATGTGCATGATAGCGCCGTATTGGGTGACCTGCTGCACGGCGAGGAGCGCGATGTCTGGGGCGACCAGGCGTATCAGGGCCAGAGCGAGGTCATCAAGGAGAACGCCCCAAGGCGCGCGACCGTACCAACCGGCGTTACCGGCACCGCGGTGTTGTGAATGAGGCTGAGCGGGCCAGGAATCAGGAGAAGTCCAAGGTGCGCTCACGTGTCGAGCATGTGATCGGAGTGATCAAGCTCAAATTCGGGTTCACCAAGGTGCGGTATCGCGGCCTGGAGAAGAATGCCAACCGGTTGTTCGCAACTTGCGGGCTGACGAATTTGTACATCCTCCGCTATCGATTCCAAACGGCATAGGATCACTGCGTCGAAATAGCCAAAAAATCCGGTTCTTCAGAAAAAAACCAACACGAAAACGACCGACAAAATAACAGACGCCATCAGGTCGCCTTTACGCAGAAGTTCCCTAGGCATATTCGTAATCGGTTCCCGGCAACCCCGCCAAAGCCGGACACTCGATCGTCTCAAACAGATGCTGCCGGCTGACGCCCAGCCGGCGCATGATATGCGTGTTGATCCGCGCAACCATCCCGGCGATCGCCTGGTGGCCTCGGCTAGTGAGAAGAAAGTCTGGCTGCTCTCTCTTTGCTGGCATCCAGTCCTCCCCGTGGTGACTTACGAGGGGAAAAATGCCCGAGTTGCTGACCCAACCGAAAACACTGGAAAGCCCTAGCAGGTGACCGCGATCAAATCGGAACGGTGGCCGACATCAAATCGGTATCCCTGGCCGGCTTCCATGGGAATCCGCAGTTTGCGAAAAATTACGCAAAAGAAATATAATTAAGCTTGTATTTGATGTGTCTAAAATATCATCTCGGAGTTGATAGAGGCTTCAGAGAAATCTGCATTTTACAATACATTACCTAAAAGAAATAAAATAAGGGTGTATTTTAGATGGATTTTGTTCGTCCAAAATACCATTTGTCGTTGGCGCTGGCATTCGTTTTCGTGGTGCAAGCCTCGTGTGCTAGCGCGTTATCTCCGCCCAGTGTGGCGTTGGGCCCGGTGATCAGCACCACGGGTGTCGGCGTCGAAGCAGCGACCCCGATTATCTCGCGTTTCCTCAACCTCAATATCGGCTTAACAGCTTTCGGGTTTAACGGTGCCATGGCTACCGATTGCGTGAGTGTCGACAACAAAACGCACTTCTGCATGCCGTTCAAGGGCAAAGTGCGTCTGGGCGCCATCCCGCTTTACCTGACCCTCTATCCGTTTGGCGGTTGGTTTAACGTGCAGGCCGGGGTTTATTTCAACAATAATCAGCTTTCCGTCTCGGGCCAAGCTCCCGCTCCTTATGCTGCGTTAGGCACTGTCGATGGAAAGACACACTTCTACGCCGTTGCGCCCTATGTCGGCATCGGGTTCGGCCAACCTTTCGAGGGCGGACGCTTGACGTTCACAGGCAGCCTGGGCGTGATGTTTGAAGGTTCCTCGAATGTTCAGTTGCATGCGTCAAACGCCGCGATGCTGGCGATCCCCGGAGTTGTCGGGCAAATTCAACACGAGCAGGTTACGATTAATCATGACATCAGTTTGGCGCAATTCTTCCCGGTGGTGAGTTTCGGGCTGGTATATCGATTCTAGGCCCTATGTCCGCTGAGCGATCGGCGGCCCGCCCTCGTCATGTCCGGTGTGGAGGGTTGTGCCGAGTAGCCGGCGCAGAGCCTCATACATGGTGAGCGGAGCTGATGGACGATATCACAATTGTTGGCTTGGATGTGCATAAGGCAACGGTGTGTCGTTGGCTGAGAGCGGCCGTGGCGGCATCACCAAGGCCGGCAATGCGCTAGCCCGGCGTGTGCTGATCGAGCGGACCTGGACATACCGGATGTCGGCGCGCGTCGGCCGAAAAATCCACCACCGTCTTGAGCCACTATCCGCGGAGATCCGAGATATTGCGTGGAAAGCGCGGGTTCGACTGTGCGCGAGATATCGCCGTCTGGTCCTCCGGCAAACCGAAGGTCGTGGTCACCACGGCCATTGCTCGCGAAACGGTCGGCTTCATCTGGGCGATTGCCCGTATCGCGCAACCCAAGCTCGCTTGAGAGCTTGTTCAACCGGCGTCTTCCGGCCCCATCTCCTGCCTTGCGCATCGCTATAGTCAGACTTGGTTATCCGCCAATGCGGAACGAATAATCGCGACCAACCCCTTGCATGCGGACACGAGAGCAGCGTATCGGACGCGGGTTTTTAGTTGGTAATGCGCCCCTGTAAATATAGGCGCTGCTTGCGTCAGTTTGAGATGGCCGGCAAAATTTGGCCGTGGCGGCGGAGGCAACGGTTTGGTTTGGGCTTGGTCGCGCCTTGGCTAATGGAAATACCACCCTACCCTCCTCACTGGCGGGGGATGAATATGCGTTTCAGCAGGCTGTCCCGCCACTGCGGCCTGGGCGTTGGAGCATTGTTCGAAACGCCGGTGGCCATAGGCAGATACAGGAGTCTTCGTCCGTCAAATTGATCTGATTCTAGGCAGCGGCCCCTTGGCCGGAGGCGCAAGAGGTTTACCGCCGGGCTGCTTGCCCGCCGCCTTGGCCTGGCGCCCGGAGCTTCGCCTCGTACTCAGCCTGCTCACGCACAAACACGCTTCCTGGCGCGCGCCTCGATTTTCGCCCGGGCCGCCACCAACTTCTCCAGGCGATCCTCCCGCCGCGACGGTTCTTCGGGGATCGACATCACGTCGGGGGCAGAGCTCAATGCACCTCCCAGCGACGCTATGCCGAAAGATTTTAGGCTCTCACGAACTGGACAAAGTATTGCGATTCCGTCATCAAACGCTTCATGCGTCACATCGCTTAGAGACATTTGGGTTGTGACGCGAATAGGCATGTAAACCGACGATTAGGTGTTGAATGGCTTTAATGGAATACGGCAATAAAATCGTTCCGGTTGTTCTCTCTGGTGGTTCGGGAACGCGGCTATGGCCGGTCTCGCGCAAGAGCTTCCCCAAACAATTCTGGCCGATGATTTCCGAGCACTCGATGCTCGCCGATACGGTCCTGCGGGCGGCGCATCCCCAATTTACCGCGCCGATCGTGGTCACGAACCAGGAGCACCGCTTCGTGGTGGCCGAGCAGTTGCGCAATGCGGGCGTTCGCGGCGGGCAGATCCTGCTGGAGCCGGTTGGGCGTAACAGCGCGCCGGCGATCGCGGCGGCGGCCCTGCTCGCGGCCGAGACGAACCCCGATGCGGTGCTGTGGATCATGGCCGCGGATGCCGCGATCAGCGATCTGGCGGCGCTCGAGGTTGCCGTGCAATCCGCGACGCCGGCCGCGGAGGCGGGGTATCTCGTCACCTTCGGCATGCAGCCGACCTCGCCCGAGACCGGCTATGGCTATATCGCCCAAGGCGCGCCGCTGGAGGGATTGCCCGGGGTGTTCCGGCTGAACCGGTTCATCGAAAAGCCGGATGCGAAGACCGCCGCCCGGATGATCGAGGCCGGCGGAAATCTGTGGAATTCCGGCATGTTCATGTTCCGCGCCGGCATGCTGCTCGGCGAGATGGAGCGGTATTGCCCGGATGTGTTGAGCGCCGTGCGGGGGGCGATGGAAACGCGGACCCGGGACCTGGATTTTATCCGGCTCGGCGGCGAGGCTTTTGAAGCGGCCCCGGATATCAGCATCGATTATGCAATTGCCGAGCGGACCGATAAGGCCGTGGTCGTGCCCGCCGCGATCGGCTGGTCGGATGTCGGTTCCTGGTCGGCACTGGCGGAAATCGCGCCCAAGGATGCCAACGGCAATGTCGGGCTCGGCGATGTGGTGCTCGAGGACAGCGTGAACAGCTATGCGCGCAGCGATGGAATTCTGACTGCCCTGCTCGGCGTGCGCGACCTGGTGGTCGTCACGACGCAGGATGCCGTGCTCGTCGCGCATAAGGATGAGTCGCAGAACGTCAAGAAAATCGTCGACCGGCTGAAGCAGATGAAGCGGTCGGAAGCCGATACGCATAACCGAACCTATCGGCCCTGGGGGTTCTATGAGAGCCTGATTCAGGGCGACCGCTTCCAGGTGAAGCGGATCGTCGTATGGCCGGGGCAGAAATTATCGCTGCAAAAGCATTTCCACCGGGCCGAACACTGGGTCGTGGTGACGGGATGCGCGTCCGTGACCTGCGATTCGGAAGTGCGCACAGTGCATGAGAATGAGAGCATCTACCTGCCGCTGGGCTCCATCCACCGGATGGAAAACCCCGGCAAAATTCCGCTCACGGTGATCGAGGTGCAATCCGGCGCGTATCTCGGCGAAGACGATATCGTGCGGTTCGAGGATACCTACGGGCGCAACTGACGCGGGATCGTTGACATTGGCCTGCTGCCGCAAACCGCAGAGCCGGCCATGTTGTTAGAGCCTTATATGTTTACGTTCGTTTGATGATGTAGTTGATCTGCAATGCCGCTCCGGCGAGCGGAGCACTGATCCCGGTAGCCAGCGCAATGGCTACCGGGATCGCGACTGAGAGACGCGCGCCGGCACGGTCGAGCTACGCATTCCCAAACTGCGCCGTGGCAGCTACTTCCCGGCCTTCCTGGAGCGCGCCGGATGGCCGATCGAGGCGCATGTCTGGCTGGACGCCACCGACAAGCAAGCTACGCAAATGCTGGCTCCCATGCTTTGAGATGTCCATCACGACTTGTCGGTCGCCACTCGAATGACAGCAGGACAGTGGATTTCAGACTGAGCCACCGTCGGGACGTGGCGGCCGCCAAGGCGTCCTGATCGATCGTTTCCACGTTGGCATTTTGCATGGGATATGCCGCGGCGGGGGGGGGCCGGTGGTCGCGCGGCTGCGCGCGCATGCTCAAATGCCGTCGAGCCGTACGCCTATCTCACCGAGCTCCTGACCCGCCTCGCCAATGGATGGTCTCAGCCCCTCAGCTCATGCCCTGGTCCTTGATCCCCGGCGGCAAGGCCCGATGTCATCGACACCGGAGCGGAGAACAATGCTTCCCCCCGCGCTGGGCTTGCCGGTCCGCGTTTTCAGTCGCAGAGGGATGTGGTGCGAATGAAAAAACAGAAACCGGGCATATGGCGCATATCCTCATTGTAGCAAAAGGTGGCTTTGGCGACGTATTTCCTCTCTTCGCGATCGCCGCAGCGCTGCGCGCGCGTCGCCACGAGGTCGTTGTAGCCGGGGAACACCATCATGCCCCGGCCTGCACGATGCTTGGCATTCAACACGTCCCAATAGGGACGGCACCGCACGTCGATAGAGCGTCCATGCGGGGCAACACGCGGAATACCTTGCGCGAACAGCTCGGTGCAATTCTGCCGCCAGCCGATCTGGGTGCGGAAGTTAGCCAGCTTTTGCCGCTGGCGCGCGATGCCGATGTCATCCTCGGGAATCAACTCGCTTATGCCGGCGCCATTGTCAGGGATGTGCT
Source organism: uncultured Pseudomonadota bacterium (assembly GCA_963737355.1). Classification (GTDB taxonomy): domain Bacteria; phylum Pseudomonadota; class Alphaproteobacteria; order Acetobacterales; family Acetobacteraceae; genus Acidocella. Next base: position 112,913 of record CAVTSC010000007.1, read on the forward strand.
GAGCAAACCCTGGGTATTCTGTGCCGCGTCACCACTGGCCATCCCGTCGAGGCTGGATCCACCACTCTGGCCGTATCTGCACCGGCTGCAGAGGCTGACGTCCTTCTGTGGGAGGGCAGAATCGACGTATATCGGCCTAGCGAGATTGGCCACCCATGCCATGATGACAGCGGAGCGTCGCCTCAGGCGCCGCCTCGGTGTTAGTCGGACCGCTCATGCTCGGTTTGAGGGCATGTATTCGACCGAACTCAATTTGATGCTGACATCTCCTTGCCTGCTTGAGCAGCAAGCCGACTGGCCGACATTCACGAAGATCACGGGCTTTTGTTGGTTCGAGCCATTGTTTTTGGGTGACCGGCGTAGGATCGAAGATCTTATCGAATTTGCCCGATCGGGCCCTCCGCCGATTTTGATCGCCCCAGGGGGAAGCCGGCGGATGGCCCCAGGTAGGTTCTTCGAGAAAGCAATCGCAGCCTGCCGACGGCTCGGATGTCGCGCCATCATCGTCGCGGCTGAGAGCCTGCACGGCGCCATACCGAAGGGGCCGGATATCATGGTTACCGGCTATCTCCCTTATTCCGCGATCCTCCCCGAGACGCGCGCTATCATCCATTCCGCCGGTATCGGAACGTTGGGCCTGGCACTGCGCTTCGGCGTGCCGTCTCTGGTGTTACCCGGCGACTGGGATCAGCACGATAATGCCCGCCGTGCTGAACGGAGGGGGTATGTGAAAGTGATGCATGGTGAAGCTGACGCAGGGCTGATTATGCCAGCTCTTGCACAGCTGCTCGACGGTCCGTTCGTTCGCGAACGGGTGCGCGCCGTCGCGCCCTACGTGGCTGCCGAGGACGGTGCCACAGCAGCCTGCGAAGCGATCGAGGCCCGGTTGGCTGTTAGCCGGGCCAGAGCACTTATTTGATGACCCCCATCGTTTGCAGGGTCGTGAACGGATAGACGATCTGCCCGACGAGATTAAGAACTTTCCCGAGTTGAATCGTGGGAGCATTCGAGACGTAGAGCAAGTCGTGATCCTGCATGGGGAATGTCTGCGCGGCAAAGAACGTCGCGGGATCCCTGAGATTAAATTGGAAAATCGTTGGAACTTCGCCTTGCACCAGCGCATGCGGCGGCACCGGCCAGGACAAGGCCTCAGGCGATACAAAACGAAAGAGAAAAACCCCCGACGGATTGGAGCGGTTGTCGTCGGGACCGCCGGCGAGAGAGATTGCCTGGGCGAGGCTGATGCCGCTCTCCTTGAAATTGATTTCGGCATTCTGTTGAGTTGCGCCCAAGACCGTGAAGCTGAAGGGTTTATTGAGCGCCGTCACGACATCGCCGGCTTGCAATGGAATATTTTCGTCCGGATTGTTCAGTATGGTCAGAAGCGGTAGCGCGGCGACATGGCCGTCACGCGATAGCTGGATTGACGTCTGTTCCACCGGGTCAATGACACCGCCGGCCATGGCAAGCGCGCGCAGCAAGCGAATGCCCCCCGGGTTGATCGGCACTTCCATGCTGTGCGCCACATTGCCGACAACAGTTATATCCTGGGTGTTATTTGCTGCCAGACTGACCAGCACCTGGGGCTGGTTGGCCTTGCCTTGCAGCCTCGCGGTAATCAGCGATTCGACCTGGGAAAGCGCGAGGCCGCCGACATTGATCGTGCCCGCGAACGGCACAGTGATATCGCCGGCATTATCGACGGTCTGGTCCGGCAGGGTGATCATGCCTGTGCCGCCTGTTGTCATCCCGTCTGTGGTTGCTGTCGGGGAGGAAAACAACATGGCCGGCGGCGCTTCCCAAATAAAAACTTGGAGGACATCGCCTGGCGCGACGTGGTGTTCGGTATGCTCCGGTCCGCTGAAATAGCCGGGAAACTGGTTTTGCTCCAACTCCGTACGTAATTGGTTGGCTATTGCGTAGTTGACTTTGACGAGTTCGATGCCGTGTAGGGAGGGATCCTGTGGCGCTGCCTCGACACTTGCCGTGTCCGGCCCGCCTTGCGGCAGGAATGGCGAGCAGCCACCAAGGCCCAGGCAGACTCCTAATATGGCATTTTTAAGATTTTTTTTCATCGGACGTTCTGCGCCGGTCGCTGTTGCAGACGGAGACGAAAAACAGCCGCGCGGTACTGGTGGCACAAATTACCCAACATGAAATTTTCCGCTCCAAACGAAATCGCTATAGATAGATGTTAGAATTAGGTGACCCACCCGCTGCCAGTCGATCTCTCAGCGCAAGCGGATCCTGATCGGCTAGGTCGATGGCTACTGACGGTGCGGCATGAAGTATAAAGAGCTCCTACGGAATAAGTCGTGGTGTGACTCGGATCGAGTTGGCACAGGGCGGAGTGTGGAACGCGAAGTTCAAGAAGGTCGCCAAGGTCATCATTCATCATCAGGTCACCGGAACCGGCAGCGAGTCCGGCCCACACATCAAGTGCGGATCGGGCAGGCTTCGACACGAAACGCGCCCGTTTAGGGCAAGAGGGGCTTTTCGACAATGGTTAAATAGTGTAGTCGAATCGTTAGATGAAATGGATCGTTCGTTTCACGATAACTTGACTTGGGCCGCAACGAAAGATGAAGGCGATTTCAATGAATCAGATTGAGCGATTCTCTTCCGTCTTGGCGCGGAATGGTGGGGTGGTTTTTGATGTGATGCCCCCTGTCATATTTGTCAGGCGGGAAGGGGAGGGCGTCCGTGGCCTGTGTGGCGGGCGAGCTTCGCGCAGCAATTCTGGCCCTTGGTGACCGGCCAATCTCTAGTCGTCACGGCACCTCACTTGTGATGCGTTGTGACGAATTTGGCGCAGACGCCAGAATAGCGAATTGACGTTGAAAACGAATCAATCCTTGCAGCCCATCGCAATTATCGGGATGTCGTTGCGTCTTCCGGGCGATATTAGTGGTCCTGACCAGCTTTGGCGGGCACTCATGGCCGGAGATGATCTCGTCACGCAAATCGATGCAAATCGATGGGCTGTCGACGAGCTCCAGCACCCGCGGCGAGCCGAGCCTGGCCGTAGCATTACGTTTGACGCAGGCGTGCTGAAGGCGATCGGCGATTTCGATGCGGCGTTCTTTGGGATTTCGCCACGTGAGGCAGAACTGATGGACCCGCAACAGCGCCTGCTGCTGGAGCTTGCCTGGGAAGCTTTGGAGCATGCCGGAATCCCGCCGTCGGCGGTTGCGGGAAGCGACTGTGCGGTGTTTTTGGGGATTTCCGGCCTCGACTATGGCATGCGTGTGCTTGATGATCTCGCGAGCATCACGGCGCATATGATGACGGGCAACACGATGAGTGTGGCTGCAAACCGCCTGTCCTATGTGCTCGACCTCCATGGGCCGAGTGTGGCCGTTGATACCGCCTGCTCCTCCTCTCTGGTGGCCTTACACCAAGCTTGTGCCGCGCTGCGCGCGGGAGAGGCTTCGGCCGCCCTTGTCGGCGGCATTAACCTGCTGCTCCATCCTTATCCCTTCGTGGGGTTCACCAAGGCGTCGATGCTCTCTGCGCAAGGCCGCTGCCGCGCCTTCGCCGAGGGCGGCGATGGCTATGTGCGCGCTGAGGGTGGCGGCATGTTCGTGCTGAAGCCATTGTCCCAGGCCGAGCGTGATGGCGATCGTATCCTCGGTGTGATCCGTGCCAGCGGCGTCAATACCGATGGCGCACGCAAGACCGGTCTGACGATTCCGAGCGGCGCTGCCCAGGCAGAGCTGATGCGCCGCGTGCTCGAGCGGTCGGGCCTAACGGCCGCGGATATCAGCTATCTCGAGGCGCATGGGACCGGCACCCGCGTCGGTGACCCGATCGAAGCCGGCGCGATAGGCGCCGTTTACGGCAGGAACCGCCCCCAGAAGCTGCCTATCGGCTCGATCAAGAGCAATCTCGGCCATATGGAAGCAGCGTCCGGGATGGCGGGCCTCGCGAAAGCCCTGATGGTGCTCCAGAACGGCGTCATCCCTCGAACTCTGCATGCCGACGAATCTTAACGAGGCGATTGATTTCGATGGTCTGGGCTTGAATGTAGCGCGCCAGCAGATCCCGTTGGAGCCCGGGCAGCCGCGGCGTGTGGCGGTCAATTCCTTTGGCTTTGGCGGCGTCAATGCGCATGTGATCGTCGAGAGCCCCAAAGCAGCGCCTCATCTCGCAACGGTGCCGGCGGCCGCGCCGCCTTTGGTCATATCGGCTCACGATGATGCGGCTCTACGTGATTTGGCCGGGCGCTATCTGCCCTTGCTGGCCGATCCGTCTGCGCATGGGCCGATCGCCCATGCCGCCTGGACGCGTCGGGACTGGCTCGCCGAGCGTGTCGCGATCCCGGATTTGGCAGATGCGGAGATGTTGCGCAGCCTCGAAGATTTTGCGGCCGGGGGTGATGCGCCCTCGCTGATCCGCGAACGGGCTATGTCCGGCGCCGTACCTCTGGCTTTCATCTATTCTGGGAACGGCGCCCAATGGACCGGCATGGGGCGACGCCTCCTGCAGGCCAGCCCTGTTTTCGCGGACCATATGACCCATATCGCGGGGCTCATACGCCGGCACGGCGGCCCCGATATTCTCGATGCGCTGGCGAGCGACGATCCTGCCGCGCTTGAGGATACCGCGATTGCCCAGCCGGCGCTGTTTGCCCTGCAGGTCGCGACCACGATGCTGTTGCGAGAGCACGGTCTTTCCGCTGGTGCCACGATGGGGCACAGCGTTGGCGAGATCGCCGCGGCCTGGGCCGCAGGCGCTCTCGATCTCGAGATGGCGTGTCTCGTGATTGTCGTGCGTAGTCAGGCTCAGGCGCTTACCCGCGGCACCGGCCGCATGGCTGCGGTTGGGCTTGGGATCGAGGCGATGCGCGGGCATCTCCAACAGGCGGGGCTTGCCGGGGAGATCGAAATCGCGGCAGACAATAGTCCGCAAAATGTCACCGTGAGCGGCCGGCCCGAGGCGCTTGCCGCGCTTTCCGCGGGTTTGACGGGTGTCTTCTACCGCGAGCTGAATCTCGATTACGCCTTCCACAGCGTCTGCATGGACCCCATCCAAGCGCAGCTTGCCACCGGACTTAAAGCGCTGCGCACGACGTCGGAGCAGCTGTCGTTCTATTCCAGCGTCACCGGGGGGCGGTTAGGGGGCGATGCGCTTGGCGCCGAGTATTGGTGGCACAATGTGCGCGATCCCGTGCGCTTTGGCCCGGCGCTTGCCGCCATGGCGGCGGATGGATATCGCCTCTTTGTCGAAATCGGCCCGAATGCGATCCTGCAGCGCTATATTACCGAAAGTCTCGATGCCGCCGGTATAGACGGGAGGACGTTCGGCACCGCGCCGCGTCGTGAAGACACGGTGGAAAATGCACGGGCCGCAGCGTTGCGCGCTGCTCTGCTTGGTGTGCCGGTCGATGCGACGGCGTATTTTGGCGTCGGCTCGGCCCCCCATGCGCCATTGCCGTCCTATCCCTGGCAGCGTCAGCGCTACTGGGTGGCCGGTACGGTCGAGAGCTACGGGCTGTTTAACCGCAAGGTATGCCACGACCTTCTGGGCTATCGTTTGAAGGAAATGCCCGCTGCTTGGGAGATGCATCTCGACCCGCTCAAGATGCCCGCGCTTGCCGAGCACAAGGTCGGCGGTGCCGCGGTTCTACCTGGCGCCGCTTATCTGGAAATGGCACTCGCCGCCTCGCGCGAGTGGTTCGGCACGACGTCTCATATCGTCGAGGAACTCTACATCCTTGCCCCGGTTGTGTTCGACGGCGATCATGCGCGCACGCTGCGCTTTATCTTCTCGCCAACGGATTTACGCTTCCGGATCGAGGGGCGGGAGCGCCTCTCCGACACGCCCTGGACCGTGCATGCGCAGGGTCGGCTGCTCGGCGCGGCGCCGGGGACGCTCGCCCCGTCGATTCCAATGCCGGAGCCAGGCCGGCCACCGGTCGTCGCCGAAGATCATTACGCGCTTGCTACGGCGTTGGGGCTGGAATATGGCCCGCTGTTCCGTGGCATCGAGGCGATCGACCTTGATGCGCAAACGTTGCGGGCACGGTTGAACTGGCCCGCGGGTATCCCTGGGCAGGACCACTATCTGTTGCACCCGGCGGTGCTCGACCAGTGCTTCCAGGCCGTGCTCGGCTGGCTCGGCGCACAGCCGGATATGGGACGCGAAGTCGCATTTCTTCCCATCGGGTTCGGGCGGCTGATGTTCCAGGCTGATGCGGGACCGGCCGTTGAATTGCGCGGCCGCCTGCTGAAATTTGGGGCGCGGTCGGCTGCGGTCGATTTCGAGCTTTTGGACGCCGAAGGTCGGATGATCGCACGGCTCGACACTGCGCGTTTTCGTGCTGCCGCGCTGGCGAAGCACGTCGCACCGCCCTCGACCTGGATCACGCGTGCGCAGTTGGCTCCACTGACCGGGGAGGAGCCCGCGCTGCCTTCCAGCGAGGTGTTCCGCCCGGTGCTACTAGCTGGCCCGGAGGGAGGGCGAGATCTCGCCGAGCAAGGCCGGTATTTCGAGGAGATTGCGCCTCTGCTCGAGATGCTGCCGCTGGCGTATGCCCGCGACGCCCTGCGAGCCGGCGATGCTGGACTGCGCCAGCGTTGGCGCGACGGCCATCCGCTGCAGCGCTGGTTGCTCGCGCTGGCGCGGGACGAGGGGCTGATCCAAGACGAGGACGAAGCCGTAATTTTCGACGAAAGCATTCCGCCGACCGGCTCGATCTGGGCGGCGGTACTTGCCGACTGCCCGGCAGTAGCGCCCGAATTGCTGCGCATCGGGCGCGTAGGACGGCTGCTTGTTAAAGACCCGGATGCGGATTGCAGCGCCTTTTCCGCCGCTCTTGGCGTCATCGAATTGGATGACCGCAATCCGGTCTATGCCGCGTCGAACCAGGCGGTGGTGGACGCGCTCACGGCGCTGTTGCAGCAATGGCCTGTCGGCCGTCCTGTGCGCATTCTTGACATTGGCATGGGCGACGATGCGATGCTTGCCCGCCTGCGCCCAATGCTGCCGGCATCCGATCTCCATTACGTGATCGCCCGCAGCGACGCCGAGATCCGTGCCGGATTGGAACTCGACCACGCAGATGGCGATGTCGAGGTGGTCGCGCTTGATCCCACGGATTTCAGCGTGGCAACCGGGCCGTACACGCCGAAGTATTTCGATGTCGTCGTCGTTCACCACGCGCTGCATAAGGTTGCCCAACCGGCACGGGCACTCCGCGAAATCCGCCGATATCTGGCAGAAGATGGTGTGCTGCTGCTGACCGAGCGTTACCCCGATCGGGCGAGCGATTTTGCGCGAGGCATCGACGTTGCCTGGTGGCACGGCGACGCCGAACCGCAAGGCAGCCTGCTCGCGCCGCAAAACTGGACGGATCTATTAAAGGAGCTTGGCTGGCGAGAGCTGCAGGCTGTACTGGACCCCGCCGGTTCGGCGCTGGGACTGGGGAGCTTTCTCCTCATCGCGCGGCCGGAACCGCAGACACGGGAGCTCGACACGCCGGCGCCGCAAAGCTGGGTGGTGTACGCGGACGAACCTGGCTGGAAGGAACTCGCCGAGGCAACCTCCGAAGCGCTGCGGGCCAACGGCCAGCACGTATCGTGCGATGCCGCCCTGGACCGTTGCGATCATTGGGTGATTTTTCCCACGGCGCCTTCTGTTGAAACGGACGCAGCAACGCTTGCGCGGGACTGCGAGGCTCTGCGCACACGCTTGCTCGAGATCGCCCGGCGTGCCCCTGATTCCCGCGTATGGATCGTCACGCGCGGCGGTGCACTGCACGAGGATATCCGGATGAACCTGCCGGGTCTCGGCGGTGCCGCGATCTGGGGCATGGTCCGCAGCGCGGCCAACGAGTTGCATCCGCTGCGGCTCACCCTAATCGATCTGCCTGACACCTCCGCTGGGCTCGGGGCGCGCTTGGAACGCGAATTTCTGGGCAACGAGAACGACTCCGAAGTCGTTCTCACCCAGAATGGCCCGCTATGTCCTGCGTATCGTGCCGGCCAATTCAGGCGATCGGCAGGCAGAGGCGGGTGGCGATCAAGCGGCCTGGCGTCTGGATTTCACCTTGGCTGGCCAGTTGCGCAATCTGCATTGGCGCGCTTGCGCGCGCCGGGAACTCGCGCCGGACGAAATTGAAATCGAGGCACGCGCCGCCGGGTTGAACTTCCGCGATGTGATGTACGCGATGGGGCTGCTCGCGGATGAAGCCCTGGAAAACGGTTTCGCCGGCCCGACGCTCGGCCTCGAAGTCGCCGGGCGGGTCAGCCGCTGCGGCAGTGCCGTGAGCCAGTTCGCCGTGGGCGACGATGTGCTGGCTTTCGCGGGGGCGAGTTTTGCGAGCCATGTCGTCGTGCCGGCACGCGCCGTCTCGAAAATGCCGGCGCGTTGGAGCTATGCCGAGGCGGCAACCGTCCCGACAGTCTTCTTTACCGTCTGGTACGCACTGGCCCATCTCGCGCATCTCCGGCCTGGCGAGCGGATCCTGATCCACGGCGCTGCGGGCGGCGTAGGTATCGCGGCAATTCAGGTTGCCCGCCATTTGGGGGCGGAGATATTCGCCAGCGCCGGCAGCGATTCCAAGCGGGACTTCGTCGCCCTGCTCGGTGCCGACCATGTGCTGGATTCCCGCAGTCCCCATTTCGACCAGGTCGTGCGTGATCTGACCGGGGGGGAGGGGGTCGACGTCGTGCTTAACTCCCTTTCGGGGGAGGCGATTCAACGCAATCTGCGCGCCCTCAAGCCGTTCGGGCGGTTCATCGAACTTGGCAAGCGGGATTTCTACGAAAATACAGCGATCGGCCTGCGCCCGTTCAGGAACAATATTAGCTATTTCGGGGTCGATGCAGACCAGTTGATGGCTGGCGCGTCCTGAACTGGCGACGGTCGTATTCAGCGAGGTCATGGCGCTCTTTGCGGAAGGACACCTTAGCCCTTTACCGCACCGCGTGTTTTCCACTGACGAGGTGGTCGACGCTTTCCGCCATATGCAACAGGCGCGGCAGATCGGGAAAGTTGTTGTTGATCTCACGATCGCGCCGCGGCATGTCCGCCAAGCAAGCGGCTCCCAGAAGATCCGCTTGAACCCGGATGCCACTTATCTGGTCACGGGGGGGCTTTCTGGCTTCGGGCGTGCCACAGTGGACTGGCTTGTCGAACGTGGTGCGCGCCACTTCGCGTTGGTCAGCCGCCGCGGTATCGAAGCCTCCGGCGCGGCGACGCAGATCGAGGCGCTACGGGGCCAAGGCGTTAACGCACGCGCCTTCGCCTGCGACGTGGCCGACCGCAAGGCGCTTACGACCCTGCTCGACGACATCGCCTGCTCAATGCCTGGGCTGCGCGGTGTGGTGCATGCCGCAATGGTCCTTGACGACGCCCTGCTGGGCAATCTCGACGAGGCACGGTTCTCCCGCGTCCTCGCGCCCAAGCTCAACGGCGCCTGGAACCTGCATGAACTGACACGCGATTTGCCGCTGGATCTGTTCGTGCTGTTTTCCTCGGCGACGACGCTGCTCGGCAATCCGGGGCAGGCAAACTACGTCGCCGCCAACGCGGCACTCGAGGCGCTCGCTCTGCTACGACGGCGTCAAGGTCTTGCCGGTTGCGCTGTTTCTTGGGGGCCGATTGCCGATGTCGGCGTGCTGACGAGCAACCTCGCCGCGCGTGACGCGTTGCACTCCCGGCTGGGCGCCAGCGCACTCGAGTCACATCGCGCGCTGGCGCAACTCGACCAGGTGCTGGAACATGGTCATGGCGTCGTTACCGTGATGGATTTCGACTGGCCGACCCTCCAACGAATGCTGCCGGCGGCGCATGAGACGCGATTCGACGAATTACGCCGTCGGTTTGGCAGCGCTCCGGATTCGACCGGCGACGACGATTTGCGCCTGCGGATCCGTTCGATGCCGGAAGCAGATGCTCGGTCGATGCTGATCAGTATTCTCGCCGAGGAAATCGCCGAAATTCTTCGCTTGCCGGCGGAGCGTATCGGCCCCGCGCAGTCAGTCTTCGAACTCGGCATGGATTCACTGATGGCGGTCGAATTGGCTCTGGCGCTTGAGAAGCGCTTTGGCGTCACGGTGCCCCCGATGCTCATTAACGAGAATCCGAGCCTCGAGCGCATTGCGGAGCGCTTGCTCGCAAGCCTCTCCGGGGAGCGAGGCGAAGGAGACACGACCCGTGACATCGCTGAGGCTCTCGCGTCCCATCATGCCGATGCGGAGATCCTGGCGGACATTGGAACTCTCGTCGAGCAGGTTCGAGAAGCGGCCGCCAGCGGCACGAGGTTGGTCGCATGAATGAGGATGCGGGTTTCCGCTCAAGGCCCGGACTTACCGACGGCGCCCGCGCCAGTCTGCTCGAGCGATTTCGCAGCCGGCGGCCGGCATCCCCCGCGCCAGCTCCTCGTCGCAGCGCCATGGGGTCGGTTCCGGAAGAGTTTCTCCGCTTCGACCGGCATCCCGAGTATGTGCGTTTGCTGGTCTCACAGACCGCTGCCCGGCAGTTCCACGTGGACAACCCGTTTTTCCGGGTTCATGACGGCGCCGCCGGGGCGACGACCATGATCGGCGGCCGCGAATACATTAATTTCTCCAGTTATGACTATTTGGGCCTGAATGGCCATCCGCGTGTCAGAAAGGCGGCTGTCGAAGCGATTGAGCGCTATGGCACATCCGCATCGGCGAGCCGTCTCGTCGCGGGCGAGCGCCCGATCCAGCGTGAACTGGAACAGGCGCTTGCGACGTTCTACGGCGTCGAGGCTTGCATCGCATTTGTCAGCGGCCATGCAACGAATGTCAGTACCATCGGCAGTCTCTTCGGCCCGAAGGATCTCGTGCTCCATGATGCATTGGCGCATAACAGCATCATCGAAGGGATCAAGACTTTCCGGCGCACATCGACGGAGCTTCCCTCACAATGATTGGGAGGCGCTCGATGACCTGCTCTCCGATATACGCGGCGACTTCGAACGTGTTCTGATCGTCATCGAGGGCCATTACAGCATGGATGGCGATATCCCCGACTTGCCGCGCTTTATCGAGGTCAAGAACCGGCACGGCGCGCTGTTGATGGTCGATGAAGCCCACGCTCTTGGGGTTCTTGGCCCGACCGGCCACGGCATCGCCGAACATCACGGCGTTCCTGGCGATGCGGTCGATATCTGGATGGGGACGCTGTCGAAAACACTTGCGAGCTGCGGTGGCTATATCGCCGGTAGCCGTGCGCTCGTCGAATTGCTCAAGTATACAGCCCCCGGCTTTGTCTACAGCGTCGGACTTTCCCCGCCGCTTGCCGCAACAGCGATCGAGGCGCTGCGGATACTCGAAGAGGAGCCGTGGCGCGTGCAGCGCCTGCGAGAGAATGGCCAGACCTTTCTTGCGCTGGCACAGGCGCGAGGGATCGATACCGGCCTGTCGCAGGGACATTCGATCATGGCGGCGATCATCGGTTCGTCATTGAAAGCAACGCGGCTTTCTAACCGCCTTTTTGAGCAGGGGATCAACGTGCAACCCATCATCCATCCGGCCGTAGAGGAGAAGGCGGCAAGACTTCGCTTCTTCCTCAGCGCGGTGCATGAGGAAGCCCAGCTTCGCATGACGATCGACCGGTTGGCGGCGTGATCCGGAACGGCGCAGTGATGTCCTGGAACGTCCAGCTAGGTGATGCCATCGGGTAGAGTGGCCGCCTGGAATATGGGATGGCCGTTGTCAGTGTTTGAGGGCCGACGCTGCCGTCGGGAAATAGCGCCGCCAAGCGATCGCATAACGTATCGTTAACTCATCACGAGAAGTTGTTATATAAAGATGTTTGATCTCGCCAAAAGCCTTGTGAAGAAAGTCAATCGACTGTTTCTCCTCGTCGTCATTATGCCGACAAGTCTTGCAGTATTGTATTATGGCGCTCATCGCAAGCAATGTATACATTTCTCAGTCGAAATTTATTGTATACAACCCGCAGTCTCCGTCGACGAGCAGTGTTGGTCTAACCTCTCTGCTCTCTGGTACGGGGCTTTCTAGCGATACATATGGCGTCGATGCGGTTCATGATTACCTGCTATCTAGAAGCGCGCTGCAGCAACTGCAGAAGGCGATCAATATAGAACAGATGTATAGCACGCCAAATATCGACTATATCAATCGATTCGGCGGCTTGATTTATTTCCGAAAGACGTTTGAGAATTTTTATAAGTATTATGGCAACGTCGTCGGCGACGATGTCGATGTGACGTCGAATATCAGCACCATTACTGTGGGTGCTTACACGGCGTCGGATGCACAACTGATAAACCAGAATTTGCTGGCCTTGGCGCAGCAGCTCGTTGACCGCATTAACGCTCAGGCCGATGACGATACGGTGCGCTTCTACGTCAAGGAAGTCGCAGATGACGAAGCGCAGGTGAAGTCCGCGGGCGTTGCGATGGCGGATTTTCGTAACCGGCACGGGATTTTCGACCCGGCTCCGCAGTCCGCGCTGCAGCTGCAATTGGTCGAGCAGCTTCAGGATCAGCTAATTCAGCAGCAGTCCCGGCTTGCCCAGGTTTTGCTGGGTACTCCGAACAATCCTCAGATCCCGTCGCTAAAAAAGGCGATCGAATCGACGCGCGAGGACATCGCGCAGCAGACCGCCGATGTGGCTGGCAACCGGAATTCGCTGGCGTCTCAGTCGGTTGCCTATGAAGACCTCTCGCTCTCGCAGGACTTCACGCAAAAGGAGCTGGCCGCCGCGATTGACGCACTCGAACAGGCGCGGATCAGGGCGCAGAAACAACAGCTCTATATTGAGACCGTGGTCGCGCCCAATCTGCCCGACCAGGCGCTCGAGCCGAAGCGGATGCGCGGAATATTGGCTGTATTCGTTCTGGGTATGTTCCTGTGGGGAATTTTCAGCGTGATCATCGCGGGCGTCAAGGAACATCATGACCGTTGAGTCCAGCCTCACATTTCGCGAGCAGTTGCGCATCCAGGGGCGTGTGATCTGGGCGCTTACCATGCGCGAGGTGATCACGCGGTTTGGCCGGGAAGGGCTGGGTGTATTCTGGCTGATCGCGGAACCGTCGATGTTCATCGTCGGCGTCATGGTATTATTTTCCACCATTGACAGCGCGAGCACGTATTCTGTCGCCGAATATCTCGCGGTCAGTTACCCGACACTTATGTTTTGGCGGAATGGAACAGGACGCGTCACTAAGGCCCTTGAAGTCAACCGGGCGCTCTTGCACCACCAGCCCATTCGGCCGATTGATATTATTTATTCGCGCATATTATTGGAATTCTCTGGATCGGCTGGGGCGTTTATTATTTTATATTTGATTTTCGTCAATATTGGAATTTGTGAGTGGCCGGCCGATGTTTTGACTATGATGCTAGGCTATTTTGTTATCATTCTATTTTCATTCGCATTTGTGCTGATAATGGCGGCGCTTGCAGAATTGAGCGAAGCAATCGAGCGAGTCTCTCATATCATCCTCTATTTTATGTTGCCTTTCTCGGGGGTTTTTCTTCCTCTGTATCGGGCCCCTCCCGAGTTTCGTGACATTCTTATTTATTTTCCACTGATTGATGCCGTGGAGTATTTTCACCATGGATACTATGGGGCGCGCATGCCAACTTATTATAATCTCGGATATACGCTGTTTGCTATTACGGCCATGCTTCTCTTTGCTTTGGCCCTCACGAATATCGCGATCCGCAAGGTACGGCTTAGCTAGGGCGCGCGAAGCATCATGTTGGAACTGATTGATGTCTGCAAAAGTTATCCGATCAATCACGGGCGGGGGCAACGCCGTGTACTCGACCAGGTAAATCTGTGTGTTAGGCCCGGAGAAAAATGGGGGATTCTCGGCCGTAATGGCGCGGGGAAATCAACTATGATCCGCATCTTGAGTGGATCGGACCGGCCGCACGCAGGGACGGTCCGCAAGAGCATGTCTGTCTCCTGGCCTCTGGCGTTCGGTGATGCGTTCCAGGGGAGTTTGACAGGGAAGGACAATGCTCGCCTGATCTCGCGTGTCTATGGGGTGGATTTCAAAAAGACGCTAAACTTGGTCGAAGAGTTTGCCGAGTTAGGTGCGTATCTGAACGAACCGGTGAAGTCCTATTCTTCCGGTATGCGTTCGCGCCTTGCTTTCGCGATTTCGATGGCGATCGAGTTTGACTGTTTCTTGATCGACGAAGGTATGTCGGTCGGCGACCATCGCTTTGCCGTGAAATGTGATCATGAATTGTTCGAGAAACGGCGCGATCGCGCGATGGTTATCGTTGCGCATCAAACGGACCTAATTCGTAGGCATTGCAACCGCGCTGCTGTTCTTGAGGCAGGGCGGCTAACGGTCTACGAGAAGGTGGAAGATGCTATCATGATATATGAAGCATTATAGCACTTATCAAAAAATGATAACCCTCTTGGATAATAGCAACTACGGAACCTAACTTAGAACGGAGTCCAACCTAACGAGGTCACCAATCTTTTGGGGGCCATGTCACGAGCGTGTGGGCCGTTTCGCTTAAAAATGCGGAGTAATAATGTGTCTAACAAAATAAATTATTCGAATGTGGAGCGGCGCAGTGATTGGAAGGAGCTAATAGGTCTTTCACCTTATTTATTTTTGCCTCAGGCGTTCAAAGTGATATTGGGCAGAGAGCCAGATAAAAGTGGTGTCATTCATTATGCCGGCAGGTTAGCACGCCACAAAAATCGCCTTTTGACGATTCTTGAAATGTTGTCGTCGGTTGAGGGCAAAAGATTTAACGAATTTGGATTACCAAAAGAACTCGCTGATCAGCAGAAACTATATGTTAATCTAAAAAAAATACCTATAGGCGAATTTAGATGGCTTCTACTTTCCGGAAAGTGGATAAATGAAGGGGACAAAACCTTTGACTGGCTCCGCTGGGTCAGTGCTTATACTGGACTCAATAATGAAAATATTAAGGCTGAAGGCGCGAAAATGAGTGATAAGAAATTTAAAAGTCCTAACGTATCCGGACAATTGGCGTTTGACGAAGAATTTTATATTGATACATATCCCGAGGTAAGAGATTTTGAATTTACGCCTTGGCAGCATTTTGTAGAGATTGGTGCAAACAAGGATTATAATCCAAATCCATTATTTAATACGGGTCGTTATAGAAGTCAGTATTCTAATTATCTCGACTTAAATATTGATCCTCTGACATATTTTTTGAATGAAGGTATTGGGCTCGGTCATTCGCCAAGCTTGATCTATGATACCGAGTTCGTAGCAATTAATGTGTCCAGCGTTTCTATGGCTGATCGCTTGAGCGTATATTTAAGTATCCTATCGGGAGGACAATTAGGAAGCATCTCACCGCATCCCTATTTTGATAGCCATTACTATAAGGAGCAGTTTGAAAAAATATATCACTCAAGCTTTCCGGAAAATACCAGCGCCATTATGCATTATCTAAAGTTCGGATTCAGGGAAGGGCTTGATCCGCATCCCTTAATTTCGGAGGATTATTACAACGAGATTGTACCTGGCATTCATGGTATGGGGATGTCGGCGCTTCAGCATTTCATTGAATTTGGGAAAGTGGAGGGACGGTCACCTCATCCATTTGTCAAAAATTCGGAACAGAACGTTGTTGATATTAATGGTGCTGGACCGTTTCATCCGCATGAAATTCCAAACTTTGGATATCTTAACCGCCGCCATTTGAAGTCCTGCGTAGGGGCGAAATCGTCTGCTGCATCCGTAGCGGCCTGGCTCCGTCTCCATAGGTTTGATAAAAAAAGCGTTAAGTCGGCTGGACCTGATGTTAGCTTTGTTATGTTAAACTACAACAAGTCGTATCTTACATTGCAGACCGTTGCGTCTTTAATGTTTCATACAGATATGAGCAACAGGGAACTTATTGTTTTAGACAATGGGAGTGATCCAGAAGAATATTATATTTTAACGCAGCATATTCCGCAAAATGTTAAGCTAATACGCTTGGAAACAAATAGATATTTTGGGGAGGGTAACAATATAGGAGTTGAATCTGCTAGAGGAAAGGTTTTGTGCCTATTAAACAATGATTTGTGTTTTACGGATGGATGGCTTGAGAAGCTCCTCGAAGTGTATGAGGCTGGAAATGAAAAGGACGCGATAGGACCGCTTTTCAGATTTCCTGACGGAACACTGCAAGAATTTGGTGGAACGGTTTCGCCCTGCGGGCAGGTCGTTCAAAAATATAAGGATTTAAAAAACTATGACGAACGGACCTTGCCGTTTGTGCAAAATGTACAATATTCTTCCGCCGCTTGCATTGTTGTTTCAAAAGAAACATTTAGTTTGGTTGGTGGTTTCGACTATAGATATGAGCCGGTGTATTATGAGGACACCGATTTTTGTGCAAAAATCACCTTATTCGGCGGGCGCGTAAGGGTTGTACGTGATTCAGTCGTCTACCATGTCGAAAACGCTACGTCGGCAGATAAATCGGTACGAAAGCAGATTGGGCATATCCATGATATAATACCAACTAACAGAATTCGATTTTCTGGTCGTTGGAGTGAGTATTTAAGCCAAAATGAGAATGGCGAGAAAAGCATATCTATTGCGCAAGAAATAATTTGGTCTGGATTTAGCCGGGATCTCGTGGAGAGAGGTGCCGATAGTCGACGCCCAGTGACCCTTGCTGTGTTTACACCCTATCCATTGACGGTTGGTGGTGGCGAGCGCTACTTGCTGAGCGCAGCGGCTGCATGGCATAAGCTAACGCATGGGCGAGTTTATGTAGTTACGCCTGAGCGATATTCGCGTATTAGAATATTAACTATGTTGCGTGACTTACAAATCGACTATTTTGATTTTGAGTGCGTCTCTATTGGTGAAATTAAAAGCCAATTCGACTATTCTATTGTTATGGGCAATGAGGTCCTTCCGCCGGTAAGAGGTCTTGGAAAATTTAATGTTTTCCATTGTCAGTTTCCGTTTCCTCAGAATAGAGACCATATCATTAGGAACATCGGTCATCTATCACAATACGATGTGGTGATCGTAAATTCACAATTCACGAAGGACCATTATGTAAAACAGCTAGCAAAATTTAATGTGAAGGACGTTGAGGTTGTGATTGTAAGCCCACCTGTCCCAGTTCCGAATGCTGCGGGTTCTAAAAAATTAGAAGGACTTGGTGCTCAGAAATTATCAATTTTGTCTGTCGGCCGTTTTTTTGTGGGCGGTCATAACAAAGGGCATTCTGAATTGATTGCAGCCTTCAAGACATTAATGAACCGCGTTGACGGAATTGAGTTGCATTTCGTTGGTGGGTTGCAGCCGGGGCTGGAACATCGCCGGTATTTAGAAGAGTTAGAAAGAAGTGCGAGGGGCTTGCCCATTTTCTTTCATATAAACATTGAGCCGTCGCAATTGATAAGGCTTTACGAAGATTCTGCAATTTATTGGCACGGAACTGGCTTTCAGGGTAAAAATCTGTCGCCTGAGAAATATGAGCATTTTGGAATTTCGATTGTTGAGGCTATGTCATACGGCTGTGTGCCGTTTGCGTTGGACGCGGCGGGTCCAAAAGAGATCATTGAGCAAAATCGATCTGGAGTTCTAGTCAAAAACATCAAGGCTCTTATTGAAGAAACACAACGGATTGTAAAAGATACAGCAAAAATGAGAGATTTTTCTAAAGCTGCTCGTGAGCGGGCGAAAAAGTATGAGGTTAGGTCGTTTGAGCGAGAGATTAAATTGTTGTTCTCTCCGGAAAATGAACGCGTAAATAGCTCCCGACATTGGGCCATTTCTGGCGAGAGAATCAGAGAAATGACGCAGTTTGTCGCAGGCTGACCCAAGCGCAACTCTCTGGAAGGGGTGGCGAAAAGACTCCGCAAGAGGCGACGTGTTTCCGGTCGAACGGTCGTCGATCTAGCACGATGGGGGCATGTGGTCGGCCCCCATCGGGTGATCCGATTAGAATGTTAATTCAGCGCACGTGTGAAGCGCTGATGCCATGGCCGGGCGATCGCCCGGCCATGGTATTTTTGCGCAGGCTAGAGGCGCTATCACCTCGGGTGCCGGCGGTCGATAGCCAAGGGCGCTGTGCGGCCAGATTGCGTATTTCGATAAACGGCACCTCGCCGACCAGTTCCTTCTTTCTTGGTACCCACCGAGATCGCGGGTCCCCGCCTCAAGGGGCGCCGTCACTTGCGCGTTGATGTGGTTGAACTGCGCGTCACGGTCGGGCGTGTTGCCCTCGCGGTTCTTGCGGTTGCCCCCGAGGCTATAGTTTAGCTTGCGCCCCGCCGGGACTGTCAGAAATTTTGTGCGCAGGGCCGGCTTGTTCACCAAGCCACGAAGCTATCGCCGAATAGCACGGGGAGTTAGGTCTTAACCAAGAACCACTCGCGGCGACCGTTTCCAATCCACGACCACTTAGAGGTACCCACCGCCATGGCCAAACAGGCGGACCACCTGAAACTGACGCAACGCGCGCCACCTCTTACAGGCGCGCATTCCCACACTATCCTAGAGAGGAGCCAAGTCGCACTTGGAGCGCATTGGAACTGTGAGGGGCTCATTTTTAGTCTTTCCTTGAATTTTCCTGTATCTCTTCGATTTGAGGGGGGAGCGGCATTTCAGCCGACTTTGTCCGGCGACACGCGCAGTTCGCTTGTTTGTGGCCATGTTAGTCGTCGGGAACTAGGCGACCGGCGATATCCCGCACTTGATTGGACAGAGATTGGGAAACGTGAGAGATTTTTTCGGTTGTTGCTGCGATCTCACTTGGCTGAATAACTGAATATGGCAGTAGATTATTGAAAAGAGGGAGACTCCAGATTGTTGAAAAGAGGAGATTCCCAGTCGAAAGGACAAAAACCATACCGCTTACACAGTAACTTGAGATCATCTTCGAATAAAGATAAATATCGAATTCTTTCAAGTGGCGTAAAAATCGTGATTTTCTCAACATCTTTGATCAAAATATCTGAATTTACTATTGCATCAAAATATTCTTCATTAAACTGTCTTGTGAATTGTGATTTATTAATAAAATGCTTAAGTCTTAAAAAGTCGCCATCTAACGAGCGGTTTGCGGTAGGGAGCTGCGTGAAATCGCTAACTAGATGGCTAAGTCCGAAGGATCCGAGAAGAGCAGAGGCAGTCTTGTTGATGTTGCGTTCGGCAAAGGGAATTACCGTAACGTGCTTTATTAGTGGAATGGATGACCAAGCTTCCGCTATCTTGCCGTAGAACAACTGCGGTACTTCATATTCTGCCATTTTCTGGGCGTTCCCACAGAACTTGGTATCATAGCCCGCAATCCATTGCTTGAAAATTAAGTCTACCATAAAATCTTGCCTGCGGACGACATATGAAACAAATATTTCGTAGCCCAGGTCAGTGATAACGCGGAGGAAATGCAAAAATGCATGCATGTTTCCTGACAACGGAACTTTTTCCATCATCTCCGAGCTGATGATAATGTTCTCATGCCCTTCTACTTCTGTTTTTAGGGCATTAATTATGGTTTCGAGGCCAATTTTAAGGTCGTTTCTGATGTCGTCCCAAAAGTGAATTCCGAGGAGATTGTGTGACCTGTCGTATGGCCATATAATGCACTTTGGGTAGACAAAATTGTACCCAGAATTCTGGCCAATAGAGTTGTAAATAAATTCCTGAATAGACGATGTCGCTGTCTTGTGGCTACCGATATGGAGAAAACACTTCATTATTGTATTGCCAATTCCTTGCTTGTCGTTTGGGGGGGAGCTGATGGTTTCATGTTTCCCGAAATCGATTTCAGAATCAATCCTCCTTGTTGCTGTGGTGCGATCAAGCTTGTAGGCAGCAGCCCGCCTATGGGCGAGGTGGGGGAGGCTCGGCATCCAGATCGGCGATGCGGTTTTCCAGAGCCTCGATATGCTCGCCCATTTGCACAAATATCGCGCGTGCCGCGGCCGGGATCGCAGGGGCAGCGGCCAGTACAGCCAATAGCGCTTCAACTTTGGCAGTGCCCTTGACAGGAACCACACCAAATTCCATGGCATGGTCACGTAGCGCGTTAATCGCCCGGGTGCGCGGGCAAATCAGGAGCTCGCGGTGCTTCACGATGATACTCTTGGCCTGCTGGTGGACGGCTTTGACCACTACTGATCGCATACTGGGCCGGGCCACTGCTGCGTTGATGGCTTCAGCGTCGTTGTGGTCGTTTTTGCTTCGTTTGACAGAGGTGGCCGGCTTTGTCTGAACATCGTTTCGCTTTCTATAAGTGGAAGCTCTGTCGGGTTGATTTGTAGTATGCCGGTGTCTGGGCGTCGCGCAAGGCGGGTGTAGCCAGACCTGCCTTACTTATTTTTCCCAAGCGATGCTTACGGTCGGTGGAATGTTCTCGTGATGTCAGCCCAATCCAGGCCGCAAAATGTCGCCCAGTCTCAAAGTTCACTGGGTTCGCGGTCAGCGCCATGGTACTCGCGGTGATTGGCCCGACACTGGGAATTGCGGCGAGGCGCTTGTTGACCGCGTTGGCCTTGTGCTGTTCGAGCAGTTGTTTTTCCAGCACGTCAACCTTGGCGTCGAGATCGGCGACATGCTGGCCCATTTGCTCAAACATCGCAATTGCAATTGCCGAAACCGCTTCCTCGGCTAACAGAATAGCAAGCAGTGCGTTAACGTTCGCGCAGCCTTTGGCAGCAATGATTCCGAATTCCGCCGCATGCCCCCGCAACGCGTTGATCGCCTGGGTCCGTTGGTTCACCATGAGTGCTCGATACTTCACGATGATCGTCCCGGCTTGGTCATCCGCCGATTTGACCGGAACCGTGAGCATGGTCGGACGTGATGCGGCCTCACTGATCGCCTCCGCGTCGTTGCGGTCGTTCTTGCTCCGCTTCCAGTGCACCCGGCGGCGTTGCCAGGAAGCCCCCCATCATCCGCCGGATCGCTGCCTTCATCCGCATGATACACACAAAGACGCGTCCCGCCCGCTAGGTCTGTCCAGGCGCGCAGTACGTCACGCTGCGGCTAGACCTGGAGCTGCCAGGTGTCGGCTCGACATCGCCTATATCCCCAGTATCGGTAGATCTTCGACAGACCGCTGCGGAATTTCAATAACTTAGACAAAGGTGCATCATGCCGCAATCTTGTACGGAAACTCTGCCCGCTGCCCCATTTGACGGGCAGACAGTCGATATCCTCTGTAGCCAGACCATCACCATCCTGACCGTTGACGCCAACAGCGGCCAGACCGCTGCGGCCGAGCGGGACGTGGTGTCCACGTCCTGTTCAGCAACGCAGGGCCATAGCTGGCGGTATTTGTTCGCAGAGGGTATCTGGGTGCAGAGACTTTAAGCTTGAACGGCTATGTGATCCGGCAAGTCTGAGATCATCCTAGATTCTTTGATCCACATTCCCGAGGATTCCGAAAATCCGGCCCTCCGGTAAAAGTCCCGACAAAGCGAATTGGCAGCAGTCTCTTGATAGTGGGCTTCTAGGCGAGGGGAGCCAGTGAGCGTCCGCTCAATTTCAGATATTACCGCAATCTCGATGTCCAGGCCAAAAACTCTGCAGCTCATCACGAATTGCTCGATTGCGTTGTCGCGTATGATCGCCACTCCAACAAGGCCATAGTGGGAATAAGCGTCCTGAACGGTCCATGTCAAAAGGTGCGCGCCGGCCGCAAACGCACCGGAGACCTCTTGAAGAGACCATCTCTTGCCGGTTGTGTTGAACTGGTTGGTTTTATTGAGCAATTCAAACGCCCGAGCAAACTTCTCGTGCCGATCCGACCGGATATCCTCGAATTGGATTCTCAGATCCAACGAACGCAGAAACTCCTCACGCGACATTTTAGCCCGCGCCCCTTCACGGGCGACCTGGGCCTGCACCATGTCGGTGCGAGTCGCTGACTCGGCGGTGACAGTTGCGACCTGAGTTTCGGCGCTCCAAAGCAGGAGTTGCTTGAGGGTGTAAGGGTTAGCTCCAGCAACTCGGATGCCAGGGAAAGCCTGCGTGACTGCGGCACGCTCGACCGGGTTGTCGTCAACGAATAGAACGCTTTTCGGTAGGAGATTAACTGCTGTTAGGATCTCTTGGATGTTTTCTGTCTTGGGGCTCCAGTTGATCTTCCTCACCACAAAGCTGCTTTCTAGCGGGAGTTTGTGCCCAATCGTTGCGTTCCAGAACTTCTGAACCTTTTCCTCATCATTCTTGCTGGAAATTGCAAGCAAGACGCCACGCTTTTTTAAAGCGATCAGAGCATCCACTACCCCTAACGGCCACCCCTCCGTTTCGAGACCCGTGAGTTGGTCTTGCTCAGCCAGAACGCCACGCCAGAGCGTGTCGTCGAGATCGACGATGACTAGCTTCACCGAATCCGTCTGACGGAGTGTGCGATACATCGCTACTGCCTCCGCCCAAGCGGCTGTCAAGAACGAGATTGGCATGTCCTCGATACCAAAGAGACCAGATGCCTTTGTGACTGGAGAAATCCTATTTTGGTCTTGGTTAAAGTCCCAATCGTTTATCAGCGACCCATGATTATTCGCCCACAAGATGTCGTCTTGAAAGTTTCTGCGGCCAAATGATGATGATATTGAATCGATGTCGAGTATATGTGAATTCCGGAATTCACGGACTTGCTTTTCTAGCTGGATATTAAGCTGCTCGATAAAGAACTGATAGTTGCGGATGTCATATCTTGGCAGGAGCCTGCCAATGTCGCTTTGTTGCGGAACAAGGAAATTAAGGACGAACGCCGGTATCCCATGCATTTTGTTGAACGCCATAGCGGAGTCTAATAGTACAGAAAGTCGTCCGACAGATTCCTCGAACATCCGCTGATGCCCGTCAATATCGTGGAAAGAAAGAGATGCCAGCTTTCCATCTGGTATTACTGAGCGAATGGGTATCTGTACTATCTGAAAGCTGTATTCGTCAATTGGCTTGGGCGTTTCCATTGGCAGTTTCGCCGCATTGTTGAAAACTGTCCAATGGCAGTGAACTCCGGTTGAATTAATATAGCTCGGCCAATGGAACAGCAGGCACGATCCAACTAGTAAGACGCCGTGCAAATCGGTTTCATTAACCGCAAGTTCTTGTGGAACGCGGCAAGTAAAGTCGGTTCGGTCAAACATAATTAGGTAAACTCCGGCTTCAGTGCTTCTCTGGGTGCTAAACCTACAGGAAGGCGTCCCGACCGCAAGACTTGCTCCCTGTACCGTTCATCTCGTCAGTGACTATTTCAGAGCGTTATATTCACTGGCACGGGCCGGCCACGCGACGACCTCTCCACGGTGCTGCGCGCGGCGGCGGCCCGCCCCGAGGGCTCGATCGTCTTGGCCCTACCAGGTGCGCGATCCAGAGCGCCACGGCGTGGTTTCCTTTGACGCGGACGGGCAACCTGATCGGTAGCCCGGACGAGCTCGCTTATCGCATGGGCTATATCGACGTTAACCAGCTGCGCGCGCGAGCCAAGCTCCTGGGCAAGACGGAGCTCGGCCGGGTGCTCAGTGACATCGCGGACGGGGTGTACGCATGAGCGCGATCATCGAAGATCTCGCGATCCCGGGCATCCTGCTTATTACACCGCCGCGCTTCGCCGATGCCCGCGGCTAGTTCTCGGAAACCTGGAACGCGGGCAGGCTTGCGTAGAATGGGTTTGACGACAGCTTCGTGCAGGACAACCCACTCCTGCTCGGCGAAGCGTGGCACGGTCCGCGGCCTGCATTGTCAGGTCGCGCCCAATGTCCAGGACACGCTCATCCGTGTGGTGCGTGAAGCGGTGTGGTGCGTGAAGCGGTGTGGGACGCCGCGGTCGATATCCGCCACGGCTCGCCCACCTTTGGCCAGCACGCGGCCGCCGGGCTTTCCGCGGCCAGCGGTGCTCAGCTCTGGATCCCCGCACAGCTTCGTTACCCTCTATCCAGGTACCGAGGTCGTCTACAGGTGACCGCACCCTCCGATCGCGGAGCCGAACGCGCGGTGATCTGGAACGACAAGGACCTCGACTTGCCTTGGCCCGTCAATCCCGCGGACGTCGTGTCCCGGTTTGAATCACCCCGCTACCGAAAATTATCCAAGCGCGGTAGGAACATTTTCTCTCCCCGCGCGGTGCGGCCGAAGGCCGCTGCTTAACTCTTGAGAAAGCTGGCCCAAAAGGTTTCGGCCTCGGACGGGCCGATGTGCAGGCCAACGATCTCACGCCGTCCTTCAGTGTTCACCGCCACGGCGATTATGGCCGCCACCGAGACGATGCGTCCGCCCTCGCGCTGTTTGAGATAGGTCGCGTCAAGCCACAGATACGGCCAGTCGCCGGCCAGCGGGCGGTCGAGGAAGGCGTTCACCCGCTCGTCGATGTCCTTGCACAGCTTGGAGACCGAGCTCTTGCTGATCCCCGATAGCCCCATCGCCTGCACCAGATCGTCCACCCGCCGGGTCGAGACGCCGCCGATCCAGGCTTCCTGGATCACCGCCACCAATGCCTTCTCCGAAGTCCGGCGCGCTTCCAGGAAAGGCGGGAAGTAACTGCCTTGCCGCAGTTTCGGGATCCGTAATTGCAGGCTGCCCAGGCGGGTATCAAGCGCCCGGTCGCGATAGCCATTGCGGTAGGTCGCGCGATCCCCCTGGCGCTCATCGCGGCCAGCCCCGATCAGACCTTCGACATCCGCTTCCATGAGCATCTGCAGCACCGCCTCCGCCACGCTCCGCAAAAAATCGCCGTCGCCGGCCTTCGCCAAAAGCTCGGCAAGCGGTAATCTCTCCTCGGTCATCGGGTTCTCCAGGTTCAGGTTGAAGTCTCGCAACTCCACCGTACCCCACCGATCCGATGGCCACCCATATCTACACCGTTATGAATTCCAAAAGTCCACCACGACCAGGGACACTACCACGTGCCGAGTTATTCCTGGCTGAGCTGCAGCCGTAGCAACCTGCCGATGGAACTCCACGACCAGGTGTTCACTTGGGGGTTCGAGCGCTAGGCCCGGCATGGCCTGATCAAGGCCAGCGGACCGGCGTCGATGGCTCGACGATGCAAGCCAAAGCGCCGCTGCGTTCAAACGTGATTTATCAACGGGCTGTTAAGCAGTCTGAGAGATTAACGCTACGGTATGGGCCCCCCAGAAGAGCGTGGTTAGATGGAGGAAGCGCAGTTTGGTTGGCCGACCTTCCGATAGGAGCGAGGGGTGGCCAACTCATTGAAGAGGCGTGGTAATGGGTTTAAAGAAGAGGCATGCCTGGGCGATTTGGAGACAGCGTGCACAACACTCATAAAGCATCCCCGATAACGAAGCGTATTCTTTTGGAAACGCGTCCCGCTCTGGATGGTTTTTACGGCATCCCTCAGGAAACACGTCTGTTGTTTTCCGCCCTGGCATCCGTGCCGAATTTTCAGCTCTCAGGCTTGCTGCAAATGTCGAAGCGGCCAGTTCGTGGTGGCATGTACGGCCAAAAGGCAACCTCGGAGGCGGAGCGTGTCCATCGCTTCGCGCGTGTGGTGGTGTCGCTCAAAGGCCGTACCTCCATGGACTGGAAGACGGATGTCGGCGAATGGATCGCCGATTTTCGTCAGGATATGATCCTGCGCCTGCGAAGCTGGCTCGGTATTGGGCGAATACCCCTGGGCCATTTTGAAACGCGCTATTTTGAAGACTTCATATGGCAGGAGCTCTTCGGGAGAACTCTTCCTGCGGCCGATCGTGCCACGGTGTTGCGCGGTAATTATGCGGTCTGCGCCGCCCCCTGGCGCCGGATGCATATGATGGGTATCGAGCGTGCTCAGATTTTCGGTGCGCCGAAATACCCTCAACTCGAGACGAGCGGGTTCGATGTCTTTGTGTCCCAAACGCCGTTTCCAGGTCGCGTGCATCGCAATACGGCGCTGGTCATCCACTATCACGATGCAATACCCATCCTGATGCCCCACACGATTTCCGATCGTGCGTTTCATCAGGCGAGCCATTATCACGCTTTGGCAGCCAATGTCCGCGATGGTGCTTATTTCGTATGTGTCTCAGAGTCCACGCGATCTGATTTGCTGAACCTGTTCCCCGAGGCCGAAGCTCGGGCAGTCACAATCCACAACATGCTGCCGTCACATTATTACCCTGCTGAGCTTGAGCCAGAGCGCGTGCCGGATATCGTCCAACGCTATCTGCATGGAGATTTTGATGGGAAGTTAAGAGGCTCTGCAAAGGGCAGGGGACATATGTATCGGCTCTCTCGTAACTTTGGAAAAGAAGAAGAAAAGGCGAGTTACTATCAACGTGTGCTCGGGGCGGGAAGCCGCTTTTTGCTGATGGTCTCGACTATCGAACCACGCAAAAATCACGCCCGTCTGTTGGCGGCCTGGGAGGCGCTACACAGTAAGGATCCTGACCTAAAGCTGATTCTGGTAGGTCATATCGGCTGGGATTATCAGACCGCTCTGGAAGGCATGCTGCCATGGATTGAGGAGGGGAGCCTTTTCCTACTTCAGAATGTTCCGGCAGATGCCCTGCGGCTTTTGTTTCGGCACGCCACGGTCACTGTTTGTCCCAGTGTAGGTGAGGGGTTCGACTTCTCGGGAGCGGAGGCCATGCGTTGCGGCGGGGTGGTGGCGGCGTCAGATATTCCGGTGCATCGAGAGGTGTATGGAGGCGCCGCCATGTATTTCGACCCCTATGATACTAAGAGTTTGGTCGATGCCCTGCGCCCCATGATCTATGAGGATGGAGCGGAAGAATTACAGAGTCGGTTGCGCGTCGCGGGGTTAGCGCAAAGCGCTAAATACTTGCCTGAGCGGATTCTGCCGCAATGGAAGAATTTTCTGCAGCTAGTGGGATCAAAATCTGCCCGCGGGCTCGTATCGGCCAATGCCGCGGGGCAGCAGAGTTCAACAAGCAAGTAAGGGGCGTGATGCTGTTCGACGTCACCCGTCTTGCCGCGCGGCTACTCGAGGGCAAGCGACCCACCGGAGTGGACCGGGTCAGTCTTGCCTATATCGAGCGGTTTCGCGACGGCGCTCAAGCGCTGGTGCGACATTGGGACCGCTGGGTATCTCCGGGAGAGCGAGGATCACAACGGATCTTCGCCGCGCTTCTCGGGGAAACAGAGCATTCCGCGCGGACAATCCGCTCGGTCGTCGCGATGGGCCATGTTCTAGGCTCGTCGGTCCCCCGCGGCGCGCTGCTGTTTAACACCGGGCATAGCGGGTTGGATGAGCCGGGCTATGCCGAAGCGGTACGCCGGTTTGACTTGCGGCCTGTGTATTTCCTGCACGACCTGATCCCTGTCACCCACCCGGAATATTGCAGGGAAGGCGAGGCGCGTCGGCACGAACGGAGACTGCGGACCATGTTAACAACGGGGAGCGGCTTGATCGCGAATTCCGCGGCGACCGCTGCCGAATTGCGTCAGTACGCACAGGCCACTGAACTGGCCGCCCCTCCGCTCATCGTTGCGTCGATTGGAACGCTGGCGTTGCCGGCACCGCAGCGCTCCTCCCCGCATCAGCAGCCATATTTCGTGATGCTGGGCACGATCGAGCCGCGCAAAAACCACCTGATGATGCTCCATCTGTGGCGGCAGATGATCGAGGCCGGCCTTCCGAATATTCCGACCCTGGTGATTATCGGGCAACGCGGATGGGAATGCGAACAGGTGCTGGACCTGCTTGAGCGTAGCCCAGGTTTAAAGATCAAAGTGATCGAACTCGGGGGGTGTGACGATGACGAACTCTCGACCTGGCTGCACCACGCTCAGGCGCTCCTATTTCCATCCTTCGTCGAAGGGTACGGAATGCCGCTCGTCGAAGCGCTCGCGCATCGAGTCCCCGTGATTGTCAGCGACCTTCCGGTCTTTCGCGAGATTGCCGGCGCCGTTCCTGATTACCTGGATCCGCTCGACGGGCCCGGCTGGCGCCGGCATGTGCTTGACTATGCGCGGTCGGGGAGTCCGGCACGCGCCGCGCAGATCGTGCGCATGAAAGGGTATGTGGCACCAAGCTGGGAGCAGCATTTCGCGCGCGTCACCCCCTTCGTAGAGACGCTCCGCACGGAAAACCGACGTGACCGGTAGCAAGGCGTCGCCCGCGGCGCATCTGGCGGGGATGCGGCCTTCGAACTTGCCTGACGTGATCCACGTTTATGCATTCCCGCGCTGGAAATGGCGGTTCGTCAGGCGTTGCTTTGTCGGTCGCACGGTGCGGTTCCTCGCCGCTGGCGCAAAGCTTCCACGAGACGGGGCTTTGCTTCTCTGGGGCATGGCACCGCCGCCGGACGGGCTGGACAACGATGTGCCCATTATTCGTATGGAGGACGGCTTCCTGCGCTCGGTTGGGCTGGGGGCAGAGTTGACGCGCCCGCTATCCTGGGTCGTCGATTCGCGGGGGATCTATTACGACGCGACACGGGAATCCGACCTCGAATATCTGCTGGAGTTTGGGCGTTTCAGCCAGGAAGTGCTCGCTAGAGCCAAAGCGCTTCGGGAGCACGTGCTTGCGGCGGGGCTCACCAAGTATAATGTTAGTGGCCGCAGATGGCAGAGACCCTGCATTGGGCGCCAGGTCGTCCTTGTGCCGGGGCAGGTCGAGAGCGACGCTTCTCTCGCTTTTGGCGCGTCCGGACTCCGCACTAATATGGCGTTGCTGCGCGCGGTTCGGGCAGCGCGGCCCGATTCATATCTCGTATACAAGCCGCACCCGGATGTGGTCGCCCGGCTGCGCCGCGAGGGAAGCGAAGACGCCCAGGCAGCGGCATGGTGCGATGAGATTGTCACCGACGTCGCGATGGGTGAGTTGCTGAACGCCGTTGACGAGGTCCAGGTGATGACCTCGCTTGCCGGATTCGAGGCGCTATTGCGGGGAAAGCGGGTGGTCTGCCATGGTTCGCCGTTCTATGCGGGGTGGGGGCTGACCGACGATACGTTGCCCCATCCGCGTCGGACGCGGCGCCTCGGGTTGGATGAACTCGTGGCGGCGGCTCTGATCCTCTATCCGCTCTATATTGGCGGCCATGCCACGGTTACGCCCGAGCAGGCACTAGACGAGTTGCAGGCTTGGAAGGCGCACGATGAGGGGCGCACACGGCCACTGCGGGGCGTCTACCGATTCTTTCTGCGGCGTTTCATCGGGGTCAGGTAACGGCGCTTCAATGCAGCGAGGTTCGCTGACGGTTCCGTCCAGGAGGCTTTGCACCGCTTCCTCGACCGCCGGGCCGAGACCGGATCCCGCAAAGAAAACGCCGTGGATCTGGACGGTGCCTGCAAGCGCGGTGAGGTAGCGCGACAATCCCCTCAGGAGTCAGGACTTTCGACACTTGGTATGATGAGGCTGCTTCTTATTCTCGCGGTCGCACCTCTCGGCGGGTGCGTC
Source organism: uncultured Pseudomonadota bacterium (assembly GCA_963737355.1). Taxonomy (GTDB): domain Bacteria; phylum Pseudomonadota; class Alphaproteobacteria; order Acetobacterales; family Acetobacteraceae; genus Acidocella. Next base: position 142,198 of record CAVTSC010000007.1, read on the forward strand.
GTTTACGCACGCAGGCCACCCGCGCATGCCCCTCATCGCGGCGCCTATTGGGTTCCCGGCCATTATGATCGGGGGGAATTCGTATCCATCCGGTCTGAACCGCCTGCCGCGGCCGCGCAAGGAGCGCTCATAACGGCGCTTCTATGAGCGTCATTATGAGCAGGGGACGGTGGGATGGAGATCATTTCTGGGATTGAGCGTCGCCGTCGCTGGCGGTTGGAAGAGAAGCTTCGGATTGTGGCGGAAGCGGAAGCGCCGGGGGCGGTGTTTGCGCTGGTTGCGCGGCGCCACGAGATTTCACGTGGTCAGCTCTGGAAATGGCGTTCGCAGGTTCGGTGCGGTGAATTAGCAGCGGCGCAGCCGGTAGCGGAATTTATCCCGATCCGGGTGATGCCGGCTCCGGCTGAAGCTGTGCGGCAGGTGAGAGCTGCTGATGCGCCGATGAACGCACCCGATCCGCAGACGACGCGGCCACCCGCGCGACCAACGGAATTTGGCGCGAGCCGGATCGAGATCGTGCTGCCGGATGGCACGTGTGTGCGGGTCGATGATCAGGTGGGGGCTACGGCGCTGCGCCAGGTAATGTCGGTGTTGCGCGGATGATTCCGATGGCGTCCGGGACACGGGTATGGTTGGCGTCGGGTCAAACCGATATGCGCCGTGGCATGCGTGGGCTGGCGCTGCAGGTGCAGGAGGGGCTCGGCCGTGATCCATTCGCGGGGGACGTTTATCTCTTCCGCGGACGTAGCGGCTCGCTGCTCAAGGCGCTCTGGCATGACGGCATTGGCCTGTCGCTTTACGCCAAGCGGCTGGACCGCGGAAAGTTTATCTGGCCGCAGACCGTCGACGGCGTCGTAGCACTCACCCCCGGACAGATGGGGTATCTGCTCGATCATGCATGTTGATGCCCCTCCTAATGAGGCTGACAGATTCTGAGGTCGATGTGGTCGATGGTATGGTTTCGTAACTTCCTTATTGAATCAAGGACGGAAGGGGTGTCCCGGAAGAGGTAACCCCCTGTCGACTGCCTATCGATCAGGAGGCGTTTTTGCCTGATTTGCACGTAGAGCCAGTTCACCGGAATATTTAGCCTGGCGGCCAGCTCTGGAGGGCTGAGCAGGCTGGCTTCGTGTAACCACCTGCGATGTGGCTCGGCCGCCTTCAGTCCGGCGCCACGCCGGATCCGCTGCACGGTGGTGGGGAGGACCTCGGTTTCGCAGTTGGGAGAGCGATGGCCCTCAGCCGTGAGGACAGCTGCAATCTTGTCATCGTGCGTGCCGTCGTTGACGAGATCGAGCACGCGATCGCGCATTTCCATCCCGCGCGTAAGCTTGGCAACAGAGTTGACCTTCAGCTTCACCTCAAGATTTGTTACGGCACCACCGCGCCAGACAATTCTCGCTAGAGCGACGTCGCGCTCGCCTCGGTCGAGCACGACCTTGTCGACGAGACAGCGCAATAGCGCTTTGCGCTGAGCATCCGTGGTGGCCGCGTCGGCCCAGATCTGGGGAAGGCGGCCGGCGAGGCTGATCACCTTGTCTTGGAGGCCCTTGCCCATCCCCATCTGAACGATGGTCTGGGGTGAGGATTGCTGAGCAATCGTCTCCTCGGCTGCGCGGACCTCACTTAAGACCGCTTCCCAGCGACGTTCCAGCTCAGCGGCAACGAGACGATTATCAGGGTCGACACGGTTGAACTGCCGTTCGGCCAACGCAGCTGCATAGCGCAATCGTTCAAGCTGTCGTTCTGTGCTGGTTCGCAGCGCGCCATCAACCTGCTGCTGGGCTCTGCGTGCCTGAGACAGTGCATCAAGTTCGGCAGGCGCTAGGGCTGTCAAAAAGGCATCCGCCACAACCTCGTCTACGCGAGGGGCACGAATATACTGACAGGCCGGCAAGCCCTCATTGGAACGCAGATGGTTGCAAACATATTGCCCACCGCCCTTGTAGCGAACGTACATCTTATGGCCGCACCGCGCGCACCAGGCGATGCCGTGCAACAGAAGATCGCCGTCGCGTGGAGCCCCTCTCGTCTTGATACGCATGTATTCGGCCCGGTTATCCTTTATGATATTACGAATCATTTCGTAAGTCGGCCAGTCCACGTAGGCGGGATATCGGTCTTTCACGATAATCCGCCACTCCTCGATTGCTCGTGGCGCCTTTGCCCGTGATGCGCCTTCGCGAGCGAGCTCACGCATGCGAGTTCGGCCATAGACGAATGCACCGGCATAGGCGGGGTTCTTCAGGATCACCCCAACCGAAGATATCGTCGCCCGCGTCCAGTACAAATCGCCATGCCGGTCGCGGCGTGGAAGGTCAAGCCTGCGATCGTTGAGCATACGCATAACCTTTGCCACAGTGCGGAACTTTAGAAACATTTGGAACACGAGCCCCAGGCGCTCCTGCACGGCCATGTCTGGGTCCTTGGTGACCACCCCGCTCGGATCGCGGATGAAGCCGACCGGCAAGGTGAGTGCCAACTCGCCGCGTTCGGCCTTGGCGAGGAGTCCGGCGGTCAAACGACTGCGGATCGTGTGCAGTTCAAGTTCAGATATCGTCCCCTTAAGTCCCAGGAGCAGCCGGCCGTTGGGGCTGCCAGGATCATAAACCCCGTCACGATCGGCGATGAGGCAACATCGCAAGCCGCATATATCCAAGAGCGGATACCAATCTGAGCAGTTGCGCGCCAAGCGCGTTACGTCAATCGAGAGGATCAACCCCACTTCACTAAGCCCAACCCGGCCAACAAGTTCCTTAAAGCCGCTTCGCTGCGCAGCCGATGCCCCGCTCATGCCGAGATCCGCGTCGATCACGTCTATATCCGCCTCATGCCAGCCGAGTTCGTGAGCGCGCTGGCGAAGCGCGTATTGGAGCCGCAGGCTTTCCTGGTTGCTCACGACCTGATGGGGTGTCGATTGCCGGATGTAGACCACCGCTTTGCGCGCCAGGTGCGTCGGTTTGACCAGTTCGGACTTCACGAGACATCTCCGCCAGAACCGCGGCGACGTCGTCGATGATCTGGCGCTTTAGAGCCGGTGGCAGTGTCGCCTAAAGATCTTTCGGATCCACGCTCATCACATTCGAGACATTCGGCCGCTGATAGAAGATCACTCAGTGCCTCTATACTCAACTTGGTACGATTCGCATTCGGCTTTTGAGGTTCTGTAGCAGAGATCGGAACCAACAGACTTGTTCCGAATCGATGCTCAACTTCATAGGATGGTGGAAAGTTGCCGCCTCTGTGCGACGAGCGACGGATCACGCGCAAGGATCGCCCATAGAGGGGGTGCCGCGGATCCAGAACCTGGACCACCTCCGAAAATGATTCGTCAGCCTCACTAGAGGGGATATTCCTAGACGCCTTCGCTTGAAGGCATCGACTGGCGACATCCGCAGCAAAGCTGGCGTCCGCAGGCAGCCGGATAGCCGGAAATCCTCGGGCCATATGCTGAATTCTGTAGCGAAACACTTTGGGTTTGTGATTCTATCGGGCTATGGATATCGATCCTGCCGCCCTGCCGGACGACGTTGCCGCACTGAAGGGTATTGTCCGTTCTGCGCTCGCGCAGCGCGACAGCGCCAAGGCGGAGGCCGCTGCAGCCCAGGCTGAGCGGTCGGACATCGCGGCCTATATCGCGCATCTGAAGCTGCAGATTGAGAAGCTCAAGCGCACCATCTACGGCCCACGGGCGGAACGCACGGCACGTCTGCTCGACCAGATGGAGTTTGAACTGGAGGAGCTCGAGGCCACTGCCACCGAGGACGAGCTGCGCGCCGAGCAGGAAGCCGCGAAGGGCCGCATCACCTCTGTCGCCGGCTTCACCCGCAAGCGCCCGTCGCGCCAACACTTCCCCGATCATTTGCCGCGCGAGCGGATCGTCCTGCCGGGGCCCGATGCCTGCACATGCTGTGGCGGGACGCGGCTTGCCAAGCTTGGCGAGACGGTGACCGAGACGCTGGAGAGCATGCCGCGCCAGCACAAGGTGCTTCAGTATGTCCGGGAGAAATTCACCTGCCGCGATTGCGAGACGATCAGCCAGGAACCAGCGCCGTTCCATGTCATCCCGCGCGCCTTCGCAGGTCCCAGCCTGCTGGCGATGATCGCCTATGAGAAATTCGGCCAGCATCAGCCGCTCAACCGCCAGTCCGAGCGCTTTGCCCGCGAGGGGGTGGCGCTCAGCGTCTCGACCCTGGCCGATCTGGTCGGGGCCGCTTGCGTCGCCTTGGAGCCGGCGTTCCGGCATATCGAAGCAATGGTGTTCGCGGCCGAGCGCGTGCATGGCGATGACACCACCGTGCCGGTGATGGCGCGGGGCCAGACCGATATCGCGCGCACTTGGGTCTATGTCCGCGACGACCGGCCGTTCGGCGGCGCGGGGGCGCCTTGTGCGGTGTTCTACTATTCGCGTGACCGGGCTGGCATTCATCCGCAGACCCATCTCGCCGGATACAGCGGTATCTTCCAGGCCGATGCCTATGGCGGGTACAACAAACTCTACGAAGCCAGACGAACACCGGGCCCCATCGTTGAGGCTGCCTGCTGGGCGCATGCGCGGCGAAAGTTCTTCGAGCTGGCTGACATCGCCCGCAACGCAAAACGCAAGGCCCAGGGCCGAACACCGGCCTTCGTCGCGCCGATGGCGCTGGCCGCGGTGCAGCGGATCGACGCGATCTTCGAGATCGAGCGTGCGATCAACGGCAAACCGGCCGCCGAGCGGCTGGCCGTACGCCGGGAGCTCAGCGCCGGGCTGGTCGCCGATCTCGAGATCTGGATGCGGGCCGAGCGCGCCAAACTCTCGCGCCATAATGATGTTGCCAAAGCGATGGATTACATGCTCACCCGCTGGTCATCCTTCTCGCGCTTCCTGAGCGATGGGCGGATTTGCCTGTCGAACAACGCGGCGGAGCGGGCCATTCGAAGCCTGGCGACGCGTGGGTCATTATACACCCCCTCTTCAAGTATCTGGAAACATTGGAAGTTGATTGTCCGCGGCCAGGTGACACGGGCGGCCTTTACGCCCGATCGCCGCCGCCACAGAGGGGGCGGCAAGGTCCGCGGCGAGGATTTGGAAAGGCGCACCGGGAACGACCTGTTCGGCGCGAAGCACGCCGGCTTTGATCAGCTTACGTATCCTGTGGCTGGTGACGCCGTATTGCTGGGCCGCCTCGAACAAAGTCAGCCAAGTTCCATCCTTCTCTGCGGACTTGTAGGCGTGAATGGCGCGGACACGCCGGATCGAGCCGACCCGGTGTGCCGTCCAGGTTTTGCTCTGGCCGGTTGGTAATCCCATCCGGTTGAGGGTGGCGGCAATGTCCTGGTCGGACCAGCGACTCGCCATACTGCGAATGACTGCCAGAGCCTCGTCAGACGTGCGGCATTCATGTTCGCCAGATTGGGGTTTACGGAGACGGAGTTCGGAGTGCTGCCCGCCCTTCCAGTGGATGATAAAGACAATCTCCCGAGCCTGCTCGTCGATGTCGACGATAATGTCATTGATGAGGGCACGCGCCAGTTGTTGGCGGGAGCGCATGGTGACGCTGGTGTTTTTCCAGGCCGCCTCGAGGTCCTCGGCGATGCCGGTCAGCTCCGGTATCGCCGGCGACCGGGGGGCGGAGGTAGTGGTCGCGTCAAGACGCGTCTCGCAGTCGCGGACGCGGCGTAGGGCCGCCTCCCAGTTCTTCTCCAGGGTCGCGGCGATCAGCCGATTGTCGGGGTCGCAGGCGGCGTAGCGGCGTTCCGCGAGGGATGCCTCGTAACGGGCCTGCTGGAGTTCAAGCTCCAGAATGCGTCGATGTTCGGCTTGTTGCTCCATCGTCCTCCGCTCCGCCAGAAGCGCCGCCTCGATCGCCATTGGTTCGACGGCGCGAATGAGTTCTCGGGCCATCGCCGCGTCGACCCGAACCCCGCCGAACATCATACACCGGCGCGCGCCGACCGCAGCGATGCCGCGATCGCATCGATAGACGGGCTGGCTGGAACGTCCAGCGTAGACGACGTTTAACCGACGCCCGCACCGCCCGCAAACCAGAAGGCCGGCGAGGAGGGCGCGGCCGCCGCGACCAGACTTGGCACCGTCCCGATGGCCGTAGGCGTTAGCGGCGAGTTGCTTCTGGTTCCGCTCGAACTCCCCCCAGTCGATGTAGCCATCATGATGATCCTTCAGCAATATCTCACAGTCCTGAAGAGGACGGTGGTGGCCGTAGGTCTTGCGCGCCCTCCCATCAACAATTTGGGTTCGATTGACGCTTTTGCCGTAGGCATAGACACCGGCATAAAAGGGGTTCTTCAGCACCGAAATGACATTGCGGTATCGGATCGGCGTCCAATCGAACGTCGTCATCCTCTTGCCGTCGGAGGGGCTTGGGAAATGTATCTGCTCGGCCTTGAGCGCTAGATGAACCTGTCGGGCGCTGCCAAGTTCTCGGAAGCGCTGGAAAATCCGGCGGGTGACTTCCTGTACGCGGTAATCCGGATCGAGGCCGAGACCGATCTCCCGATGCCAGATATAGCCAATCGGCACGGAAATTCGGAGTTCACCTCTTCGGGCTTTGGACCGTGCAGCATCCAGCATCCGCGATCGCAGAACGCCGAGTTCAAACTCGCTGATGCTGCCCTTCATGCCGAGGAGCAGCCGGTCATTCGGGCGACAGGGGTTGTACACACCATCAAGGTCGATGACGCGAGCATCGACGAGACCGCACAGTTCGAGCAAATGATGCCAGTCCCGGCCGTTACGGGCGAGACGGGAGGCGTCGAAGCAAAGTACGGCACCGACCTTGCCGGCACAGAGCCCGGCGACGAGCTTGTCGAAGCCCGGGCGCGCCACGGTTCCGCTGGCAGAACGGCCCAGATCGTCGTCGATGACCTCGACATCCTGAAATCCCCGGCGGCGCGCTTCATCGACGAGGTCGTACTGGCGACGCTGACTTTCGAGATGGACTTGCACCTGCGTCTGGGTTGACTGACGCACATACACCACCGCCTTGCGGCTCAGCACTGTCGTCGGTAAGTTATCAGCGTTCATCATCGCCCATCTCCTCGGGTTCCACGCCGGCGGCCTCCATCAGAATGCGTGCTAGACGGCGGATCGCAGTGTTGCGATCGGTGCTCGTCATCCCGCTCAACACTGGTGGATCCAGCGGTATTGCGAATTGACGGGGCGGCTTGCTTAAGACACTCGGATGCAACGGCGATCGCATGATGAACCTCCTCAATGGGGTGTTCATCAGAACATATTCGGCGGAGTCCAAAACTCTTCAGGAGCTGATGAAGATCGGTCAGACCGAGAAGATCGACGGTCGGAGGGCCCAAAGTCATCGCTGAGCAAGTAACCGGATCAAGCATCCAGGCAGCGACTACAATCGCCACGCCAGGTTCAGTCTCGACAACGGCGATCTCTCGTCCAGATCGCCGCTCAGCGTAAAGCTGCCGGATCTTGCGGCCATACAGCGCGTGCCATCGGTAATAGACAACAACTTCTCGGCTGATATGGGCAGAATGGCCCCTCAATTGCTCTTGGGCGCCGCAACTGGCTGTTTGCCGGCTCCGACCGCGGCGGTCAGCGCGCCGCGATGATGTACAGCCTGATCACCACGGCGAAAATGAATGGCGTCGACCCGCAGGCATGGCTCGCCGATATCCTCGCCCGCATCGCCAATCATCCGATACACAGGCTCGGCGAATTGATGCCGTGGAATTGGACCAGGCGGCCGGTCGCAACGGTGCCTTACGCGGCATGACCACGCAGCTCAATAAGGTTTACGCCGTCAAAACCATCGCCCTTGTCGCCCAGGAACTCGGCGAAAATGAAGACTGGCTCTGGGACATCGCCAATGGCATGGAGCCAGAAGACGGCCTGATCTGGGTCCACGGCCCCAACGACGAAGGCGTCATGGCTTTCTCAGACTTCGGCGTCGAAAACCTGTGCGAACTCATCGCTATCCACCGAGACAACCCCAAATAAATCCAACCGCGTTCCTCACCGGGTGGATACGGGAATTCTGGCCATTGGCAATAAGCAAAGAACGAAAAGCGGCGCAAAAGTTTTTGGTGTTTTGGGCCCGTGGCGCCGAAATCACCACGGCCCAAAACGGCAAAGTTTTTGCTACTTTTTGTTCACAAAAAATAGCACTTCCCTTTCCTTGCCTACCCACCTTGGCCGAGCATTGCACACACGTTTTTCAAACTTTCGCGCCACGGCGGCAAGACGCAGCCAAAAACGCGGCGGAGCTTTTCGCAATTGAGCCTTGAATCCGCTGGGCGTTTTGCCGGCGTGGGCCAGTCCGCGGTGGTGAGCGGGTCGATGCGCGGGAGTGGATGGCCAAGTTCCTTGGCTTCCTCGAAGATCGCGCAAGCAAAACCGTGCCATGTGGTTTCGCCTGCATTGGTCGCGTGAAAAATGCCGGTGTAAGACGTCCTGCCATCCGTGATCGCGGATTTTTTCGGCGATCGCCAAAATCACCGCCGCCAGATCGGGCACCGCGGTCGGGGCGCCGCACTGGTCGGCGACGACGCGCAGCACGTTCGTGCGTTGCGCCGCCTTCAGCATGGTGCGAAGAAAATTTTTGCCGTAAGGCGCGTAGACCCAGGAGGTCCGGAGAATGACCGCCTTGGCGCCGGTTGCCAGCACCGCGGTCTCCCCGTCACGTTTAGTCAGCCCGTATACGCCGGCCGGATGGGTCGGGTCGGTCTCGAGATAGGGTTCGCCCTTGGTGCCGTCGAACACGTAATCGGTGGAAATATGGATGAGCGGGACGTTGTGCGCCGCGCACAGGCAAGCCAGCCGTTCCGGGCCGGTATGGTTGCCGGCCTGCGCCGCTTCGCGCTCGATCTCGGCCGCATCCACCGAAGTGTAGGCCGCGGCATTGATCACCAGATCGGGTCGGGCATGGGCAAAGCAGGCATCGATCGTGGCTGGCTGGCCGAAATCAAATTCCGGCCGGCTCACCGCCATGAATTGTAATTGGCGCGCGGTGGCTTCCGCCACGAGCGCCCGCCCCAGTTGCCCGCTCGCGCCGGTGATGAAAATCATGCGAAAAACCAGTCCTCGCAGTCGCTCAAGCGCGGCAGACACATGTCCTTCTCCGAGAGCAAGGCGTTTTCGGGGGCGACCGGCCAGGGCAGAGCCAGTGTCGGGTCATTCCAAATCACGGCGCGTTCCGCCGCGCGGTCATAGGGGGCGGTGACCTTGTAGATTACCGCCGTGTCCGGTTCGAGCGTGCAGAACCCGTGCAGGAAGCCGCGCGGTACCCAGAGCTGTTGCCAGTTCGCTTCGCTCAGCACTGCCGCCGCATATTGTCCGTAAGTCGGGGAGCCGCGGCGAATATCCACCGCGACATCCCAGATCGCCCCCTTGATCACCCGCACCAGTTTGCCTTGGACATTCGGTGCAATCTGGCAGTGTAACCCGCGGATCGTGCCGGGCAGGGTGGAGAGGCTCTGATTATCCTGTTCAAAGTCTTCCTCAAAACCTTGGGCCGCGAGTTTGCCGGCGTTCCAGGTCTCCGAGAAAAACCCCCGCGAATCGCCGAATTTCGGCGGCGTGATCAGCAGGACCTCGGGGATGTTGAGCGGTTCGATGTTCATTACGGATGCGCCCCGTCTGCGATGTCATGGAGGATGCGGCCGAGCTCGGTCTTGCGGATCAGGGCGGCGCGCTCGCGCAGTGCCGCGGCGTCGATATAGCCCATGCGGAAGGCGACCTCCTCGGGCGAGCCGACGAGATTGCCCTGGCGCGTCTGGATGGTCTGCACGAAGGTCGCCGCCTGAAGCAGCGAATCCGGCGTGCCGGCATCGAGCCAGGCCGTGCCGCGGCCAAGCCGCTCCACATGCAGCGTGCCCGCTTGCAGGTACATCTGGTTGAGATCGGTGATCTCCAGCTCCCCGCGCGCCGAGGGCTTTACCGCCCGGGCGAATTCCGTGACGCGATGGTCGTAGAAATACAGCCCCGTCACCGCCCAGGGCGAGGTCGGGGTTTTCGGCTTCTCGACGATCTCGATCGCCTTGCCCTGCGCGTCGAAGGAGACGACGCCATAGCGCTCGGGGTCGCGCACCTGATAGGCGAACACCGTCGCCCCTTCGGGCCTGGTGCCCGCGGCGCGCAGCAGCGTCGAGAGATGGTCACCATGGATCAGATTATCGCCCAGCGCCAGCGCGCAGGCCTCGCCGTTAATCCATTCCTCGCCGATCAGGAATGCCTGGGCGAGCCCGTCCGGGCTCGGCTGTTCGGCATAGCTGATGCGGATGCCCAGATGCGAGCCGTCATGGAATAGGCGCTGGAATTGCGGCAGGTCCGTCGGCGTGGAGATAATCAGCACCTCGCGAATGCCGGCCAGCAGCAGCGTCGAGAGCGGATAATACACCATCGGCTTGTCATAGACCGGCAGGAGCTGCTTGGACGTGCCCTGCGTCATCGGATGCAGGCGCGTGCCGGAGCCGCCGGCGAGCAAAATACCTTTGCAAATCATTTCTCGGCTCCCCCCAGACGCTGGCCCGAATATTTTTCACCGCGAATGGCCTGCCACCAGGTCTGATGATTCAGGTACCAGTCGATGGTCGCCGCCAGGCCGCGTTCGAAATCATGCGCCGCCTTCCAGTCCAACGCCGTCTCCGCCGCGCTGGGGTCGATCTCGTAGCGATGGTCGTGGCCGGGCCGATCGCGCACAAAGGTGATCAGCCGTTCGCGCGGCCCGTTCGGGCTCGGCAGCTTCTTGTCCAGAATGGCGCAGATGGCGCGCACCACGTCGATGTTGCGCCGCGGCTGGCGCGCGCCGATGCAATAGGTCGCCCCCGGTATGCCGGTCTCGACCACCTTCAGCAGCGCCTCGGCATGGTCGTCCACGAACAGCCAGTCGCGCGTATTCAGCCCATCGCCATAGACGGGCAGGGGCTTCTCCTCGAGCGCGTTGAGCACGATCAGCGGGATCAGCTTCTCGGGAAACTGCCAGGGGCCATAGTTGTTCGTGGTATTAGAGACGATCACCGGCAGGCCGTAAGTATGCCCCCAGGCGCGCACGAGATGGTCCGAGGCCGCCTTGCTCGCCGAATACGGGCTGCGCGGATCATAGGGCGTCTCTGCGTTAAACGGCGGATCGCCATCTTCCAGCGCGCCGAACACCTCGTCGGTCGAGATATGGTGGAAGCGGAATTTCGCGCGCTTCTCGCCTTCCAGCGTCGCATAATAGGCCCGCGCGGCTTCGAGCAGCACAAAGGTCCCGGTGATATTGGTGTGGATAAAATCCGCCGGGCCGTCGATCGAACGGTCGACATGGCTTTCCGCCGCGAGATGCATCACCGCATCGGGCTGATGCGCCGCAAAGGCCGCCCGCATCGCCGCCGCATCCGTGATGTCCGCCGTCACCAACGTATGCCGGGCGTGGTCCCGCGCCGTTTCCAGCGCCGCCTCGGAGGCCGCATAGGTCAACTTGTCGATATTGACGATATCATGCGCGCCGCCGGCAATCGCGCGCCGGATCACCGCCGAACCGATAAAGCCGCAGCCGCCGGTAAGAAGAATTTTCATTGATGTATCTCATATACCAAGGATGTATCTGTTCGATTTTTGCTGCGTCGGTTGGGGTTAGGTAGCGACGCTTCAAGACTGGCGGGTTCGCCGACGGTTCCGTCCAGGAGCCGTTGCGCCGCTTCCTCGACCGCCGGGCCGAGACCGGACTCCTCGAAGAAAACGCCGCGGATCTGGATGGTGCCTGCGAGCGCGGTGAGGAAATCAGTCACGAGTGCTGCATCGGGAGGCGTGACGTTGCTCCAGAATGCATCAAGGCTGTCTTGAAAGCAAAGGCCCGGCACATCGTAGATGGCCTGCCCAAGTGGCTTTAGAGGGCGGCCAAGCTGCAAAGCGCGCATCCCGGCGGTGCTGTTCACGGTGACCATGCCCTGGGAGGCCCGAACTAGGTCATCCAGGTTGCCCCCCCGCAAATAGTCGACCCGGCCGTGGAGTCCGAGGCGTTTGACATGGGATTCCATGATCGGCTCCCAACGTGTGATCGCGGGATCCCAAGGATGTTCCTTCAGCACCAGGCGGGTGTCAGCCGGAGCATGATTGGCGAAGGATTCGAGAACCTGCTGAATGGCCTGGCCAACCCCGTCGAAGTTGGAATAGGCGATGATCTGGAAATCGAAATCCAGTTGCAGCGGGAAGACGTAATAAGGCGCGCCGGATCCTACGAGATCGCGCACGAATTGATCAGCCCGCGGCTTCAGCCGGGAATTCGTGAACAAGCGCAACGCGCAGGCGGCGGTATAGATCAAGGTGTGCGGACGTGCGTCGCTGCGGCGGTAGCCAGGATAGAGCCACGCAAACAGCAACTGCGCAAAATTATGGGTGAGGTCTCGCCACGCCATCTGAAACGCGCCATCGACGAAGCGGGGGCGCCAATCAGGGATGGGCAGCCTGGCTGCCAAGGCGCTGATGGCTTTCGGATCCCGCGGGAAGCGCGAGGCGCCGCTCATGCCATCGCGCTCAAACGTGATCCAATCCGGCCGGATGTAGCCAAAATCCGTAACGGTTACCCGGATTCCGCGCGCCTGCGCGGCAGCGACGGCTTCCCGATGGTATCGCCGTTGCTCGCCCAACAGGACGAGGTCGGTGACGCTCTCGCGGACGAAGAACCGGTCGATATAGTCTCCCCAGGCGCGGTAGCTGCCGCGATAGTTCACGGCGTTGGGGCCACGCCAGAACAAGAGATCGCCAAAACAGAGGTTGATCCGCGTGGTTCGGCACCCGTTCGCACGCAATTCCGCCGCGATTCGGGAAAAGAACGGCGACGGCATGCCTTGCAGGAATACGAAATGCGGCCGGGTGTCTCTCAAGATACGAAAGCTTCAAGATACCATGCGACGGAGCGGCGCATCGCCTCAGCATAATCGACCGTGCCGAGCGGTGCGCCGGCCGTAGCCAGTCGGCGCGTATCGTGCCCACAGGTGCGACCGAAAATGCGGACGAGCAACCGGTGGAGAAGTGGCTCGCGCCGTAAACCCAGTAGTCGCGAGGGGCTTTCGATCACCGTGCCGAGGGCGTTTGACAGGAAATAAGGAAGGTCCAGAACGAACCCGCGACCACCAATTCCGGTGCGGAAGTCCGCGATGAACCGCGCCCAGCTGACCGGCTCGGGGTCGCTCACGTTAAAGCATTCGTGCTCGGCGGCGGCGGCCGAGGCCGCCCACAACATGCAGTCCAGCAGATTGTCGATATACAGGAAGCCGAAATCGGCGCGGCCGTGATCGATTTTGAGCATCAGTCCGGACCGCAGCTCCTGCCCCATACGATGGATAAATTGACTGTGCGGGCCGACGACATTGGTGGGGCGCAAGATAACATAGGAGAGGTTCAGGCGCTCCGCGGCGACGCGTAGTTCCTGCTCGCCGAGCGCCTTGCTGCGACCATACCCGAACGCACCACCATCGCAACGGGCACTCTCATCGCAAGCATGGGGTGGAAAGCCGTAGACATCGACGCTGGACAGATGCACGAAACGCCCCCGGGGAACCCCTTCGCGCTCCATGGCCTGGAGAAGGTGCCGCACGCCATCGACATTGGCCGTGAGATAATTCTCCCAACGGTCCCAGGTATTTACGTTCGCCGCGCAGTGGAAGATCGTATCGATATTCCGGACCGCAGCGCGCAACGCCGCAAGGTCGGCGAGATCGCCGACGAAAACATCCGCTGCCGCCGCGACTGTGGGCTTCAGGCGCGAAGGATCCCTTACCAGGAGGCGCGGGCGTATCCCACGGGCGATCAGCCGTTCGGCGAGCTGCCCACCGATAAATCCGGTCGCCCCGGTAATGAGGATGGGCTCAGACAGTTCAGTCATGACCGGCGTTGTTCGGTCTTGAAAATCTGCCTCGGGCTAGGTTTGGGGACGCTGTTGAGCAGCTTATAGCCCAGTCCGACGAAGGGGTTGATGATGCCCCATGTGGCGCGTATGGCGAGCTTGATCGGCGTTACCTCGGCGCCAAGATCCTGTTTGATAGGATAGGTAGTCAGTCCCATCTCAAGACGCTTTGCGCCAAGGAGAATGGCGGTTTCGACGACTGTTTGTGCGATGTAAAGATAAAGGCCGTCATTGGTCGCCTCTGTCCGCCCGACATAAAGCCAGCGAAGTGTCTCGCCGTCTACCAAGAGGAGGGCGTGCCCAACCAGCAAGTCGTCGCGGTAGAATAAAATGACCTTTGAGCACGCGCCCATGTCCTGAGCGAAGCGGCGGTAGAAGTCGGGGGTTAGGACCTCACGCTGAAATTCGCTGGCGCTTTCATGCACGACCATCCACTGCGCGTGGAGTGTCTCGGCAAGGTCAGTGAAGTCATCGGTCAAACGGTGCGTGACCCCGGCGGCTTGGTTTCGCTTGAGATGCTTCAGCGTCTTGCTGCGAAAGTAACTGCGCATCGAAGCTAGATATTGCGCGGGAGTAGCCCATTCTATGTCGACATAGGTGTTGGGCAGGCTGTCGATCCAATGGTAGCCGTGTCGCCGGAACGCATGCTCAAGTGCATGGGCATTCGGTTCGAAGTCACGCACGACGATCAGAAATTGCCCCTCAGCTCGAGCGGTCTTCTGCAGCACATCGTGCAGCGCCACAATGATCTTTTCATCAGTGACATCGGATCGTCGCACGAAAGGCGGACTGGTTATGGTAATCGGCGTGCCGCATTCAAGCATGCGCAGCTTCAGGAAGTTCGGAAATACCCGCCGTACCCCGTTGAGCAGGACGCGAAGCGGCCCTGGGGCAAAGATTGCGATATCAGTCGTGACAGAGTAAAAAGCCGACAAGCCGAGGGCCTGTCCCTGGTCATCGACAAACAGCACATAGCGATATTCGAAATCATTCAGTCGCGCGTGCTCCAGGATACGCCAGAATGACCGCGACATTGCGATCGCCGTATCGGCGAGCAGTTCGTCCCAAACATGCGCCGGAAGGTCGTCGACTGTATTGTAGACCGTTGCTCTCAGTGGCTTACCCATATTAACGCAAATTCCGGCCTATCAAGCTAGCGAATGTTGCAGATCATATCGAAACCGATCTGAATCATATGTCGCCATCCCAGATAACAGATGGATTTCACGTCCGCAACGGGTAGCGTTCGTCTATGTGGGGAAAATTGGGATGTAACTGGGACGGCTTTGGGGTGCGCGGCTTCTGCGGAAATTTGTGCTGTATCCGCGTATAGGAGAGGCGACATTACGTTTGGCGTTGGTGCGGTCCGCCCGGTCCCCCCCTGCGGACGCCGCATGTCGCGGATTGAGACTGGCTCATACAGCCCCGGGCTTCCATCGCGGCTAACCCGCCGGGGCGCCTATCCCCCAGGTGCTCGAAGCGCAGGGGGAAAGGGTCACTCCCAGCGGGCCGGCCCGTACCAGTCAGTGTAATGCTCTGAACCGGTCACTGACGAGATGAACGGTACAGGGGGGGTGAACCATCAGGCAGATGTTCGAGGCAGAGCGGCCCAGCCTGGTGGCTTGTGCCGGACGGTTTGACGGATTCCATGCGGTAACGGCCTCGGTGTCGAAGACCTGATCTCATGCGGTTCAACAACAGATACTCCGTCGCCGCCGGCGCCGTTGGGCGGCCGGTCGAAGTCCGGGCCTATGCCGAGCGGATCGAATTGCGTCAGGTCGGGCGGATTGCCGGCGCGCCTCCGCGTTGCTTCGGGCGGGATCAGACGGTGTTCGATCCCTGGCACCACGTTAGGTGCTTGCCCGAAGCCCGGCGCGCTGCGCAACGACGCGCCATTCAAAACTGGGTGCTGCCGGCAGGGCCGGAGCGGAGCCGCAGCAAGCTTGCCGGCTGTGCTGACGGTGACCGGCATGGTCGCCATTCTGGCCCCGCGGTGCTGAGCGATGGTCTGCCGCGGTGGAAGCGGCCTGTCTGGAAGCGCTGCGCGAAGGCGTACACTCCGCGGACGTCGTTCTCAACATCCTGGCCCGCCGCCAGGAGCCTGCGCCGCCCCTGACGATCATGACCCGGATGCGCTCCGGCTGCAGCACATGCCAACCGCCGATTGTGCCGGATGTCGAGCCTGTTGGCGATGACCGAGGCGATGCTTTTGTAGGTGAACGCCTCACAGGCGCCGGCGCCGGCCGCTACCGCCTCGGCACGCGTTTCGTCACTCGACGCGCCCAGCACCGCGACGAAAATTTCGGCAAAGCGCACCATCGCCGTGACCGGGTCGGGAATGCCGATCTTTTGCCGGAGTACTCGACGAAGACCTTGTTGCCCGCCGAGGTGCTCCTGGCGCTTGACCGGCGACAGCCTGGCCTCGAACTCCCTGATCAAATCACAGAACCGGCTGCAGTTGTACCCGTCGGGATGCACCGTGCGATATTCTTCCCAGAGCAGCATCAGATTGACGCTGGGCGCTTGAGGTCGCAGATCAGGTCGCTCCAGGCTGGTTCGATACGGCGCCGGGGGGCGCGCCATTCCGGGCAAACAACCGCTCTTCCTAACCGTATCGCTGAGATCCGCCGGCAACGGCCAGGTCAACCCCGCCGCTGCGGCCGCCTCAGATTATCCTGGATCGTGTTGCGCGCGACACTGAGCATACCCCCGATCTGTTGCGCGCTGACGCCCTCTCGGGCCAGCCGGAACGTTTGTCGTATCTGCCGCATCGTCAGCTCTCTTTGCCGGCATGCAGTTCTCCCGGTGGTGAAACGCAGGAAAGCCCCGGCAGGTGGCCGGAATGAAAGCGGAATGGTGGCTAACTCTTCAGATCGGAACGGTGGCCGACATCAAATTGGTATCCTTGGCTGGCTTCCGTCGGAATCCGCACGCCACCGCGGTAAAGCGCCAGCACGAGCCGCAAAGCGGATCGTCGGCGATCCACCGACCGCGGAGATCATCGAGAAGCAGGTCAGATCCGAAACGACCTTCGCCTCTTCCGGTATGACGACGCCTTTTTCCGGAGCGATTTTCTCCGGGAATATCATCGACCACCGCTCTCCTCGACTGCCTGCCCCATCACTGCAACAGCGCGCACGGAGGGCCAGCAGAGCCGCCGCAGACGGCGATATTTTTTTTTGATCGAATGAATTTATTTTGAGAATCAAACGATTTATTTGACCGTTTTTTGTGCGGACAGGCCCGATTTCTTGGGCCGGCCACCGCTGGCTTTCTGGGGCTTTTGGCGGACCCGCTGTCCTGGGCTACACATTTTGTGTAGATCCCGCCAATGGGGCTGGCCATTCATCGCCATTCGAATGACCCTGAATAGGGGGCGTCCTGAGGTAGCTTTGTTACAATCTGTAACGATTTTTCGGCCCAAGGGGACGGCTTGCCCGCATTTTTCGGATTTACCCCCCATTAGGTCACAGAAAAAGAAGAAACTTAGAGCGTTTCTTAAAAACAAACTACTAAAACCGCACAGAAATTCCTGGGCTCATTTTTACGCAAGAATCTTTGTTCACTTTCACGAAAGTTAGTAGCAAAATTATAAGAATTCGTACAAATGATTTAACGCCAGAGTGGGTGGCGTTAGCCTCATGGTTCGGTGGACTGTCTATTTTTATAGATTTGTCCCGATAGATGCGTGCTGATCGATCAACAGCACACATCTATCGCAGCATGGGTTTGAGTCCAGGCTCAATAAATCCAGCCGTCATTGGCGCTGCGGTTTGGGGCTGGCGCCGGATCCGCGCCGCCCGCATCCCGGAATAGCGCGGCGATCTCCTCGCCGGTCATCACCTTGCTGGTCAGCAACTGCCTGGCCAGTCTTCGGACCAGTGGCGCCTTGATCCTAATCAGCTCCCGCGCCCGGCCATACGCGGCATCAAGCCGCTCACGGACCGCCTGCTCGAGGTCGCGGCGGTGGGCGAACAATTGGGCCAACTTTTCGACCGATAGAGGAGCATACCAGATCAGCCCCTGATCCCGCATGCCCAGGGAGAGCTCGGCCTCGGCCGCGAGTAGGGTGGCGCGGCTGAGGTCGCACCCTTCGCGGCCGCCGGCGCCCGCGCTGATCTCACCCAGCAGGATCTCCTCGGCTGCCCGGCCGCAGAGGAGCGCGGTGAGAAAGGCGTCAAACACGGCCGGGGTGATCACGGTCTCGTTCTTGGGGCGCATCATGGTGCCCCCTTCCACGTCACCCCGGCTGACAATCATCACCTGGTCGAGCGTCAGCACCGGGGATGCCATGGCGGCAACGGCGTGACCCGCCTCATGGATGGCAATGCGGAGCTGGCTGTCATGGTCAACGCGGTTTTCTTCACCGCCGATCGCCACCACCAGGTCGTCATGCGTGACCAGCCGCCCGGCATTACGGGCACGGCGGCGGGCCGTGGCGCAGGTCTTGACCACGTCGGCGCCGGTCATTCCGGCGCTCATTTGGCCGATAGCCCGCACGT
Source organism: uncultured Pseudomonadota bacterium (assembly GCA_963737355.1). Lineage (GTDB taxonomy): Bacteria > Pseudomonadota > Alphaproteobacteria > Acetobacterales > Acetobacteraceae > Acidocella. The sequence goes on from CAVTSC010000007.1 coordinate 160,553, forward strand.
CCACCGCCTTGCCACATTCGCCTTGCAGCTGATCGCGATAAATATTCGCCAGCGCCGCGACATTGGGACGGCGGAGGATGATGCGCTCCTCCATCCGGCCCGCGCGCAACAAAGCGGGATCGATCAGTTCGGGGTAATTGCTGGCGCCGACGAAGACCACGCCCTCATTGCGGGTGCTGCCGTCGATTTGCTCAAGCAGGGCATTAATCACGCTGCGCCACCAGTCGCCGTGTTTGCTCCCCTGTCCCCGGGAGCCGAGACTGTCCAGCTCGTCGAAAAACAACAATGCGGGCGCGTGGGCGCGGGCCTCGGCGAACGAAGCGGCCATGGCGCGGAGAACATCGCCGAGATGGCCGGTGCCGGTGCGCTGCCACGCCGCGTAGCTGGTTGCCACAAAGCCCAGGCCGCAGAAACTGGCGATGGACCCGGCCAGGGTCGTCTTTGCCGTGCCGGGTGGGCCAGCAAGGAGCAGGCCGCGCGAGAGGTCTTGCCAGGCGAGTTGGCCCTGGCGGTAGCGTGTCAGATCAGCCTTCAGCTCCATGGCCCAGCGTTTGGCCTCATCGACGCCATGCAGCCGGTCAAGCGGGATGATCTTGCCGGCCCCAATGCCAGGCGCGGATGACGTCATGGCCCTCAGGCGCCGGAGGAAGGCGTTGGCGCTGGTGTCTCGCCGATAGGCCAGGCGCAGCAGCGAGGGGGTAAGGGCCTCGCAGGCGAGGCCACGGAATTCCAGCCGCCGCGCGGTGGGCACCATCGCGCGGATCAGGGACGACACTAATTGGCGGCGTGGTGCCGGCACCTTGAAGATCCGGTCGCTCGCCTGTTGGAGCGCCGCCGGAACGATGGCGAGATTGCCCGCGATGACGATCACCGTTTGGTCCAGTGCCAACGCCTCCTGAACGCTCGGGGTGAGCTGTTCGGCCTGCTTGCGATCGGCCGTGGAGGGCAATTCAAAGACCCGGAGCTGTGGGAGACTGGAGCCGACCCTCCGGCGCTTATCGCCATGGCCGTGGCCGCTCAAACAGACGTCCCGCACCGCGTGCTTGAGTGCCTGGCACCAATCATCGCCGGGCGCTTGCAGGAGGTAGAGGCCGAGCGGGAGCGGCGTGCCGGTCTTGCCGATGGCGGCGCGGAGCATGCACGCAGCGAGGAAATGGCCGCAATCGAAGGGCGTCTCCTCCCCGGACTCGAAGTCCTGTGCTTGAGATTCGGGCGCGGGCGTGTCCGGTCGCGGTTCGAAGTGGAGGTCATTCTGCATGATCAGCTCCGGCTCAGAAGTTGGGGAAGGTTGGCTGGAATGGCGTCTCGGGAGGCGTCGGCAGCACGCCGGGGGGGCATCGCGGCGAGCCAGGATAAAGCGGCGGCATGGCAGCGATGCTCGATCGTCCGCAGTGCGAGCTGCGCAGCTAGGTGACATTCGTGATTTCGGCCGGGCGGCGGGCTCTTCGGTGGCGGCAGGCGGCCGAGACATCAATGCTGGGGCCCCTAAAAGTTGCGCTGCCGTTACCTTCTCACGCCGGTCGCGCGCGAGGCCCGCGCTTGGGCGTGTTCGGGCGTGTTCGGGCGGCACGGGCAGGCTCCTCGTGCTTTGGGCAGGCACGTGACAGCCGTTCCGGCCGGATCCTTCGGTTCCGGGCACGAAGATGCCAATTCATCCTGCGTCATCAGGGGGCCAAAGACGTCTTCGGCTTCTGCTTCCGAGGAAGCGGCATTCTGGCTCATTGCGCGGTGCTCCTATCAGCAGGGGGGAGAATGCGGGGCAGGGCAGCTGAGGGCCCGGTCTTTGGTGGGACCGATGGAGTAGACGAGCCGGAGGGTGTTACCGGCGTCGCATCACATGCCGGCAATAGGCGCACCGCACGCTTGGTACGGAGCCGCTCGTAATGCTCCAGCGCAAGAAGCCAAGTTTTATATTCGACGTCCGGAGGGGTAAGCCACTCAGGATAGATGGCGATGCTGCGCCTCGGCGCGACCCAGAAACAGAGTTTGCCCGCCGGCAAATGGACGAAGGCGGCAATGTCGAAATCCGTCGCTTCGTAGTCGAAGGTCCCGCGCCGGGAGTAATAAAAGCCTCGCCGCATGCGGAAGCGCAGTTTACGGCCATAGAGGCGTGTCGTTGTTTTCACCTGAATTCGAAGCAGCCCGGCATTTTCGTCGTCAGCGATGATGTCATACGGAAGTCCCGCCATGGCCTCCCGCGTCGGGATGCGCCAAGCCAACAGTTTGGATATGACGAGGTGGACGCCTGCTTCGCCAATAAGGGTTTCCTGAGATGCTTTCGGGTGGGCGTGCGTGAGCCGCGGTTGATCGCTGTCGTTGCAATTAGCCTTATCCATGAGTCTGGTCTCCTGGGTTACGCCGGGGCATGAGGGGGAGGAGCCTCAGGCTCGGCCGCGTCTATTGCAGGGATTCATACATTTTCATACAATACGAAAGACTTGTCAACATACATTGTATGAGAATTTCGCACATGGTTAAATTATCTGCCCTGAGCTTTCGCATTGGTGAGGAAGTCAAAGCCGCTCTTGAGAAAGCCGCTGCAGATGATGACCGCTCGGTCTCGTCATTAGTCGAGCGCATCCTCAAGGAGTGGCTGAGGGAAAAGGGTTATTTGGAGAAATGAGTACCTGAATAATCGAATGTCCGGCCGGCTAAGATACGCTTCGAGTTTTCTGCATAAAAGGATCAGGTACCGTGAGAGCCTGTGTACCCCCATCGCGGCACCATGCACGATGACGTGCGGCCCGGTCTGCGCATCACCAGAGTCCGCCCCCGTGGGTGGCGTGTACCTGGGCGATGCGATTGGTACTGCAGTCCCAGCCGCGTGGCTGGTGATGAACAACCGCGGATAGTATTTCTCGATGCCGTCCGCGTGGCAGGACCAGCACTGCCATTCGCGGACCAGGTTCGACTTGAGCGGCACGGCGCAGGCGGGCATGCCGTTCTTGTCCTCTGGGAACCACCGGGCGAGCTCGGGACGCTTCTCCGTCAGGGTTCCCGCGCGGGGTGCGCTCCGCCCCCGCGGCCTGTCGCGCAGGCCCTCGAGACCCGCCTTGTTGTATCGCTCGATCCAGCCCCCGGGACCGGCCGCCTCATCCCCTCCCGCGCGGCCGCCTCCTTCCGGGGCAGCCCATCGAGGGCCCAGGAGATCGCCCGCATCCGCGCGGCCACCTTCTCGTCCTTCTCCTGCGCCGCCAGGCGACGCAATTCGTCCGCCACGATATCGCGCCTGATCGTATGTGTCATGTCGCGTATCCCATGATCCGTGCGGCGCGATCGTGGCGATACCGTAGCGAAAATACTGGAGAATAGGATGGCCTATGCGGCAAATCCGGCCCAGGACGGAAGTCCTGTCTCTGTGACAACGGCGCCGGTCCGTCTGCCGGCCCTTCGGCCGGAGCCGGATTTTGACCTGGATGTGCAACATACCCGCCCCCTCGACGTCGGCGATGACGTCGTAGGCAATACCGGGCATCGTCGCCTGGGCCCGGATGTCCCAGCCCTGGAGCTTGGACAACACCAGATTGGTGCCCGCCTCGCCGGTCAGCCTCGCTGCCGAGGGGGCGTGCTTCATCGCGGATGGCGTGGCAGGGGGCCTTATCTGGGGGATGTTGCCTGCGGGCGTTCGGAAGCAGCCAGCGGCAAGCGGCTGGTGCGCGCCCAGAAGGGACGTCATACTGGCGGTAACCTGTTGCATTTGGTTCTCCTAAAATGCGGTGGGTCAGGCTGGACCGCGCGCTGCAACGCGTGGTCCAGCCGTTTCATCGGTTGGACGCTCAGAAGGAGCCGATAGAGTTGGAATGGCGGCTCAGAGTCGTCGCATAGCACGAAAGATCAGAAAAACAAATAAAAAGTCTGCTTATACGGAGAAAAGTCCGCGTTTGCGATCGGCAATGGCGTCCCTTGGGAGGGTGGGCTACAAAATCGACCGATTGGGGGACCGATGATTACTGGAGGACAACTTCGCGCTGCGCGGGCTTATGCCCGAGTGTCTGCGGTCGAATTGGCCGAGATGGCAGGCGTGGCTCGAACGACGGTGCTGAAAGCGGAGTCCGTGGACGGACCACCACCGTTGACGGTGACCAATCTTCGCCGTCTTCAAGAAACGCTTGAAAGGATAGGCGTCATATTTGGTGCCGATGGGGAGGTGAATTTCAAGCCTATCCTTAAACAAGAAGCCGAGCTTCGACTGGACCCGTTGACCTTTTGAGTAGCCAAACGTCAAGGGAGTGTTCGCGCCGCTCCGTCATGCGGTCATATAAGTTCTGGGTTCATTCATGGATCGTGCCCCTGCTGGTGGTGTAGGAGGCCACTGATCGGCCCGCCGTAGCGACCGCTCAGAGTCTGGCGCAGGCAGGCCGATTGGCGACCACCGCGGTGGCTTATGGGTAGAATTGGGTTGCGAGTTCTCAACGCTAATCCAAGGAACCCCGTGATGATCGACGATAAGATTGCGCTTTCCCAGCTTTATGGAATGGCCCGCCCCTCTTCGCTCCGGCGGAATAGTCTGCCGGGACCATGAGCAGAAAAGGAGGGGAACGTGGCGAACGAGATAACTATCCTGGGGATCGATCTGGGCAAGAACAGTTGCAGTGTTGTGGGCTTGGATGCGAGCGGTGCGGTGGTCAAACGACGCCGGATGCGGCCAGAGACTCTGGCAATTTTCACGCAGGATTTGCCGGCCTGCGTGATCGCGATGCCGAGGCGATCGCCGAGGCGGCAACGCGGCCAACGATGCGGTTTGTTCCGATGAAGACGGAAGGTAAGTTCGACATGCAAACCTTGCATCGAGCGCGTGAGCGGCTAGTGGGAGAGCGCACCGCGCTCATCAATCAGCTGCGCGCCATCCTATTGGAACGCGGCATCACCGTACCATAGGGGGCGGATCAAACTCGATCGATATCTGGCTATTTTACTTGAGAACATCGACAGTCCCGGCAGCGGCACGCTGACGCCCCGGATGCGCAACTTGATCGAAGACATGCGCGCTGAGTGGGGGGAATTGGATCGGCGCATTCTGGTTTTTGAGGAGGAATTCACGGCCCATGCTCGTGAGGATGAAGCGGCGCGCCGGCTCCTGACGATCCCGGGCATCCGCATTCTGAAAACCTGGTCTCCAAAACGGCGGCCTTGTCGCCGACAGCTTTATGAGGATCAGAATGTGCGGATCGCCATCTTGGCCAGGGGCTTGCTCCCAGGCCGGATACGTTGAAGCAGACCGACCAGCTTATCAGGAAAAACTACTTGCAGACGGGGCGGGCCATACGTTTGGAGAAGTCCTCTGACGCCAGTTTTCTGCGTGAGATGATCGGCTTTGCCGCCGAGCGGCTGATGCAGCTGGAGACTGAGGCGATCTGCAATGCCGCGCCCGGCGCGCGCAGCACCGATCGCCGCAACCAGCGCAATGGCTACCGGGATCGCGACTGGGAGACGCGCGCTGGCACGGTGGAGCTACGCATCCCCACACTGCGCCGTGGCAGCTACTTCCCGGCCTTCCTGGAGCCGCGCCGGATGGCCGAGAAGGCGCTGACCGCCGGATCGGCAGCGATGGGGTGGATTCAAGCCCCGGTCCTGGCCCACCAAGTTAGGGGCTGACGCGGAACAAATGCTTCATCTGACCGGTAGGTAGCAGGGATTTGGATCGAGGCGCCGCAATGTCTGGCGTCAGCAGCTACGGCCGCGCTGCTTCTTCAGTTTTTTTATGCGACGGCGTTGGTACGTGTCGATGTCGCGGAACAGCGGAGAGCGACGATCGAATAGGAGGTGGGTGATGGAGACGATATGGACAGCCGCCGTGTCCGAGCCACCAATGTCGAGGCAACAGGCAACGCCGCCCTCGTCGCCGAGATGCAGCACATCGACCACTTGGCATTTTTCTGGAATTGGTATTTCGGGCGATTTTGCTGCAAGGTTGCGCTGTAGATCTTTAGCGATGCCTGCATTGATCGGTAACAGCTCCTTGAGCCTTGAAATAAAGAGAGCGGTCTTCTCAGGGTCATCGATCATCTTGAGCTCTTGGTTGTGGTGAGATCGTGTAGTTCCATTCGCCGTGAAAATCGTCACAGGCGAGATTGATGGTGGCCATTTCGGCATCCGAGACCTTGATGGCTTTGGGATACTGATTTTCGTCGAGGCAGCATTGCACATCAAGGCCTTTGCCAGTCGTCGTCGCTCCGATCAGTTGGACAATGACCTCGCGACTGATCAGCGGCTTGCCGCGCCAGTTTTGTGTGATGAAGGCGAAGAGCCGATGTTCGATACGGTTCCACTTGCTGGTGCCGGGCGGGTGATGGGCGACCGTGATGGCGAGACCGGTTTCATTGGCGAAAGTCTGAAGCTCGCGCTTCCATAAGCGAACGCGAGCGCCATTACTGCCACCGCAATCGGCCGTGATCAGGAGGCTGGTCGCGCTGAGATAGCGGATTTTGCCCAGAGCCTGCCACCAGCGCCGGATGCTCTCGACTGCGAAGGCAGCAGTATCGTGATCGATACCAACATTAACCCAGCCCGCGTTCGCTGTGATGTCGTAGATGCCGTAAGGCGCAACCTTGCCCAGTTCGGGTATCTTGAAGTCGTGGACGCGCACCGGCTCGGGGTCGCCTTTGGGCCGTAGCTCACGGCCGCCATTCTTGAAGTCGCCGACCAACTCCTTCTTCTTTGTATCAACCGAAATAGCGGGCTGGCCGGTGCTCTGGAACCGTTTGATCTTGTCGTTGATGTTTTCAAATTGCCGATCGCGGTCAGGATGTGAGGCACCCTCGCGCGTCTTCTTGTTGCCCTGAAGGCTGAAGCCAAGCCGTCGTAGCAACCGGCCGACTAATTTCTGGCTGGCAGTGAAACCGCGCTCAGCAAGTCCGCGGACGAGGCGGCGCTGGCTCCGGCTGACCCACCGCAGGGTTGCCTCGGGATCGCCACGGATCGCCGATTGGACCAGTTCCTCCAGTGCATCCAGCAGTCCGGGCTCAGTCTCGATCTTCGCCTTGCTGCCGCCGCCAGGCCGGCGAATACGGCCCGTCAGTGGGGCATTGTCGCTTCGCAACTCCGCAAGACCACGCACGATTGTGCTGCGCGCAACCCCCGTCGCTTGCGACACCGCCGTGACACCGCCCCAGCCTGCCGTTAGCGCTTCATTCGCGGCAAACAGCCGCCGTGCCCGCTCGTCAAGATAGGGCACCAGCCTCTCAAAGCGCGCCTTGATCGCATCCGTGTCGATCATCAACATTGGCCCAAAGTCATCGGGCCACCGAATCAGATCATGGCTAACCTGTCCAGCCCTTTGCCTGAGCAGCCACGATAACGGACTTCCAAACAACTCCGACGCATCATGACACGACAATCCTTGATTTGGTTATTTTGCGTCAGGTCCTTAGTCGAAAATTGTTGACGCATCACAATAATAGCGGTAAACGATGAGCCTATGGCTGGCCGTCGAAAGACGACCTCGCCGTGCGTCAGGTCATGTCGCATGGGACACCAGCAGGATCAGTTCGGAAGAAGCCTGTTGGAGTGGTCATAATAGAGTATGTCGCCGAGCTTGGGCTCCGAAGTACGTCTTCGCTGTGTTGGCGAGGATGATGATAGGAGCCGACACCACGGGAGGCCCGCACAAAACAGGGTCATCATCTTTTTTGATTATTGATGATGGCTGTCTTTTTGTGAATGGGGGTCTTTTGTGTTTAACATTAGAGATAAATCCAATGCCAACGCCACCATCCCCTCTTCCGGAGATGGTCTGACTACTGCCGATCGTGCCGCCGCGTCTGACGAGCGCTATAGCAGAAGGGTGACGCAGGTCCGCGAGGGCTATTGCCTGCCAAACCAGCGCGAGCTTTTACGCGGTATTTGTTTCCGCAACTCGAACATGAGGGCCGACATGTCCTGGGCTGCTCGCGTCATCCACTGTCGCTATGGTTGGCTGGCGAAAATCGATCCGGTCTTCGCCGAGGGGCTCCGATTGACGGAAGAAATGGCGGATTATCCGTCGGTTAAGAAATTGGCTGCCTGGGAAGCCGCCGTGCGGCGCTGTCTGGACCTGTTCGACGAGATCAGTTGGCCGGCGGGGGCTCATCCGCTGTTGTTGTGCGGGCTGCGAAAACTGCATCTACGGATCAGGTCTTACCAAGCTCACGCCGGAGACCGCCAAGCGCAGCTTGAGATCACCACCAAAACGTTTGAATCGATCAACGCCGAAAACTCGAGCCAGGAAAACAAATCCCTACTGATGATGGCGATCGGCTGGTTTGTCTGCGCGAGGCGCCTCGCGGGTTAGCAGGCGGGAGAGATGGGTTTTGGCGGCGTGGATGTTGACGGTCTGCATGATTGATCCCCAGTGGACCTAAAATAATAAATCGAACCAGACTTATTTTAGGCCACAAACTCATAAATCGCATCCCAATTCCTGCTGATGCGAGCTTGACGAGCGCCAGGTAATTGGCGTCGTGCTTTTCGAAGCGTGTGGCGATGGCACGGAACTGTTTGGTCTTGTTGAAGAAAGCGCTCGACGAGATTTCGCTTTCGGTAGAGTTTTTGCTGAATTTGGGGATATTTACACGGATTGGCATGGGACACCCAACGCGAATCCCGGCCCCTAAAAAGATACGTTCATTTGTTGGTCCAATCTTCCAATTTAAGATCATCAATCATGCTAAACGCACTATCACTTGTCACGAGGATCGAGTTCGTCGCGACTGCATGTGATCCGATTAAGAGATCGAGTGAACCCAAGATTTTTCCCGACGCCTCTAATCTCGCGCGTAGGTTCCCATAAACTTCGGCCGTCGCCGTGTCCCACGGCAGGACGTCAACACGGCGTAGAAACTCCCGGACCACTCGATGAAGCCTGGTCGCCTCGGGCCTCTTGGCTAGGCCGAATAGCATTTCGCCTTCCGTTACAGCCGAGATGCAGAGAGACGCCATCGGAATTTCGACCAAGCGTTGACCGACGGATTCATTGCCCTTGATCAGATGGCTCACTGTGTTGGTATCTAGCATCCGCCGTGTTTCGATCATTCTACGTGATCCGCAAATGGATCGCGGTCCTGGGGTGCTTGACGCCGCTCTTCCTGTTCAAGAAATTCGGCCGGCACCTTGGCGCCCTTCAAGGCGCTGAAAAAATCGTCCCAACTCTCCGGCCGGCGAGACAAAATCACATCGCCGCTATCGGGGTCGCGGCGAATAAATACTTCCGCGCCGTCGAAGCGATATGCCGCCGGCAAGCGCACAGCTTGGCTACGACCGTTGTTAAACAATTTGGCGGTTTGGGCCACGTCACCCTCTTTAGTATCTACCATCGTATATACCAAAGGTGGTCTATTACAGCGTATATATCATGGCTGTTTGGGAGATATTCTTTGCCGCGATGCTGTGCGCAAAGCGGTCGCGCTCCTCCCCGCAGCAATTCCGCCGGCAATTCGGGCCACCGCAAAGCTCCATGCCGGCGTCGATCTCCCGCCAGTACCTCTGCACAGAATTTGACGGGTTGCCTTTTGGTTTCAGCGCAGAATTGGCAGCGCCCCGCAGGCCGTTCACACACATGTCGCACTACAGCCTTGTCTCTTCCCGGAGGGATTGGCCGTGAAGAGGGATAAAGGGCGCTCAGCCGGTTCAGCGGTCGCCAACGCGAATGGCAATAATCCGGCCGACGTTCAACGGAAAATCGATCCGGTGGTCGTCCGTATCGCCCGACTGATCGGGCGATAGATGGCGCGAGAAGCGTTTCAGGCCCGATCCGCCCCCAATGACAATCAGGAGGATATCCGATGCTAATTCCCACACTGGCCCCTGGGCATTCGGCTTCATTTGGCATATGTCTAGGCATATGTCAGATGGAGCCCTTCATGAACACCGAGCGCCATGTCAAACTATTCAAGAACGGACGAAACCAAGCCGTTCGCATTCCACGCGAATTCGAGCTTCCGGGCGAAGATGCCATCATGCGCAAGGAGGGCGATAGACTGATCATCGAAGTTGCCCCGCTGAAATCGCTGCTGGTCATTCTGGCGGCATTGTCGCCGATCGACGAGGATTTTCCGCCGATCGACGATCCCGTCCCCGGCCCGGTTAATCTATGATGCGTTACCTGCTCGACACCAACATTGTCTCGGACCTGGTCCGCAACCCGCAGGGCAAAATCGCCAAGCACATTACCAAAATCGGCGAGGAACTGGTCTGCACCAGCATCATCGTCGCCGCAGAATTGCGCTATGGGGCTGCCAAGAAAGGATCTGTTCGTTTGACAGCGCAATTGGAGAGCGTGCTCAGCGGACTTGAAATTCTGCCTTTTGAGACGCCTGCCGAAATTGCCTATGGCGATTTGCGCACCCGGCGAGAAGCCGCTGGAATGCCGATCGGTGGGAATGATATGCTGATCGCCGCCCACGCTATCTCGCTCGGCCATACGATCGTCACCGACAACGAGCAAGAATTTTCGCGGGTTGATCATCTACCACTCGAAAACTGGCTTCGGCACGACTGAGGAAAGATGATTATGACCAAGGTCGCGATCTATGCTTGTTATTCGTCATTGGTATTTCAGAATGATCTGGGGGTTTGCCTGATGGGAGCAGTGTGAGGTGAGTGTCTCACGCACCGTTCTGCGAGAGGCTGGCGGTGAAATCCCGTCGGCCTACTCACCAAGTGCCATATACCAATGACACCCTTCCAATATGTAAAATTTTCGTCCGAGCTCTGGTCAACACAATGGAATCGCCGCCGGCTTCCGGTCTGAAATTTTCTTAACTTCGATGCGGTTTCGCGCAGCTTCGGCCGTAATCTCGAAATGATCGTCTTGCGGGACGTTCAGAATATTGCGCGGCCTGTGTGCCACGACGTTGACGCCTCCGGCATGGAGCCTGCATGACACGAACCCATGCCCAGCGAATCAGGCTGATCGATGCGGATGGATCGTGCCTTACAGGCGGTTTTGCCCTGCCGGGTCTAATTTGGCAGCAGGTTTAGCGTCGAATCTTGCTCGCTAGACTGTTGTAGCTGGTACCCTTTTGCTCGGTCCAGTGCCCGAAGCGGCCGTGACGCCTCCACAGCCGTGATTGTGACGAGAGGGCGCCGTCCTTGTCCGGCGCTGCCGTAGGCCCGTTGTGACCGTCCTGAAACATGCCCCAGCGCCTTGGCCAGAACCTCCCCGCCAGCCTGTTGCGCTTTTTGATCCGAGGCGAATGCGTGGCGAAAACTGTAGGGCGTGACAATATAGCCTGCCTTGGGGAAAACCTGCCTCGATAGGGAGCGGACAAAATCGCAGAATGCCCGAGGATCAGTAATTGACACAAGCAGTAAGCCGCCTTTGCCGCGCTCCGCCACCACGCTGGCGAGCATGCGCGCTATCGCGTTATCGATGGGAAACACCAAGCCCCGCTCAGGCTGGCCGGTTTTGGCCGTGACCTTGGCGCCCTCGATCTTGACCGCAATGTGGTCATGCTTGGCCCCAACGATTGCGCCATGCCGCAGTTCGCTCGGGCGTAGCCCCACCAGGGCCGACAAAAGCAAAGGTGCAGCATATTCCGATGTGACAGGGCAGGCTTCCACCAGCATCTCTCGCCAGTTTTCCGACAGGCGCGACAGGCCGCGCCGCTTGCCTTTCCGGGTTTGACCTTCCGGTGGTACTGACCACCGGCAATCGGCTTGGGCCCCATGCGGAGGATAGCGCCGCAGGATATCCAGACATTGCTCCAGGCGATCGAACAGATGCGCAGCCTCTTCAAGGGGTATGGTGCTGCCGTCCTCGGTAATCCTGGTGTAAACCTTGCGGATACTCTCTCCCGTGCAGAACACCAGCGCCGCCCGATAAAAATTAAAGGATTTGCGGTTGCGCTGGCCTATGTCTTCTGGCCATTGACGACGTTCCATCATGCGCCGCATCGCATTGCGGTATTGCCTCGCAGTATTCGCAGACGGGGCAGGCTCGAGCGCCTCCACGACCGGGGCAAGGCTAGGCCAGAAGGTGGCTAACCGCTTGGCTATGGGTGGCGGCTGAGGGGGCCGTGGCGTTTGCTCTGGCATGGCCCCAGCTTATGGATGGACCAAGCAAACACAAACAACAAAATGGACTGGAAGGTCTTCGGAACGCGGCTTGACCAAAGGCCGTGCCGAGCCCGGCCTCATTATTCGAAGTGTGGCACTGGCTGTTGCTCAGGTGACGGATGGCGGGTGCGGCGACGTGGCCATTCTCTCAGCGCCGACCGCATGGTGTTTGTGCCCGTCTCGCAGATCTCCCCCCTGTATCGGCGGCGCGGCGATGGTCGTTCCGGGCACTTGTCCCCCCAGGTGCTCGAAGCACAGGGGGGAAAGGGTCGCTTTCAGCGGGCCGGCCCGTACCAGTCAGTGTAATGCTATGAACCGGTCACTGACGACATGAACGGTACAGGGTGGGGAGGGGCGGATTTTTCATGTGCCGGAGGCTCTCGCCGATCAACTCGATGCGATAGGCGTTATGGACGAGGCGATCGAGAATGGCGTCGGCGATGGTGGGATCCGCATGAGGGGATCAGGGCCGATGTACCGGCAGAGAAACTATCCAGCCTTGTGTGCATCGGTTCAATTTGCTGCTTGTCTTGGGCGCCTGCACCACATCCACCCCCACCACCAGCAGGCTGTCCGCCGCCACCGCAGTCTGGGGGTTGTAGCACTGCTCGAAACCGCCGGCGGCCATCGGCATGATACGGGAGTCTTCGTCCGTCAGATTGATCTGATCCGTAGGCAACGGCCCCTCGGCCGGCGGCGCGGGTGGCTTGCCGGTAGGCTTCTTGCCCGTTGCCTTGGCCTCGCGTGCCGCCAGCTTCGCCTCGTATTCCGCCTGCTCGTGCGCATGCCGCTTCTTTGCCCGCGCCTCGATCGTGGCTTTGGCGCCGGGCAATCGCCGCCAGACGCTCCTCGCGCCGCGCCAACTCTTCGGGGATCGACATCCGGTCAGGCACGTCCGCTTGATCCGCCGCCTCAGCTTTTACCATCAACTCGGCCACCTCGGCCTGCAACTGGGCCTCGATCTTACCCGCATGCTCATATGACAGCGCGCTGTAGCGGTTTGGCATTGGCGTGGATCTTGGTGCCATCCAGCGCCACCGTGCCCAGCTTCAGCGCCCCTGTACCGCTAGCGGCCCCGCCAACCAAGCCCAGCCCAGGCGGCTCGCGGCTTGTGCACCGCGGTACACGGCAAATCCACAGGCTTATCCCCATTCCTGTGGAATATGCGATATCGAAACAAATGGCAGCGTCACTTACGCATCAACTGGCGCGCTCAGCGCGCCAGCCGGATGCCGGTAAACTGCCAGCGCGCGGTGGCGGGGAAAAAATTGCGATAGGTCGGACGCGAATGCCCCTCCGGCGTGGCGCAGGATCCACCGCGCAGGACATATTGGTTCACCATGAACTTGCCATTATATTCGCCGATCGCCCCGCGCGCTGCGGCAAAGCCCGGATAGGGCGCATAGGCGCTGCTGGTCCATTGCCAGGCGGCGCCGAACAGCAGCGGCAGGGAGGGCACCTGCACCGCCGCATGTTCCCATTCCGCTTCCGTCGGCAGCCTTGCCCCGGCCCAATGCGCATAGGCATCGGCCTCGTAATAGGAGAGGTGCAGCGCCGGCGCGGCGGCATCCAGCCGCGTTGCGCCGCGCAGCGAGAATTCCCGCCAGGCATTGCCCTCGCGCCGCCAGTAGAGCGGATGGGCGATGTTGTTCGCCGTCACCCAGTCCCAGCCCTCGGCCAGCCAATGCACCGGGTCCCCATAGCCACCGGCCGCGATGAAGCGCAGGAACGCGCCATTGCTGACCAGGGTTTCGGCGAGGCTGTAGGGCTCCAGAAAGACCCGGTGGCGCGGCGTCTCGTTGTCGAAGCTGAACCCATCCCCCGCATGACCGATCTCGACGACGCCGCCTTCGAAGGCGCGCCAGGACAAATCTCCCGCGCGCGCAAGGGCGGGCGCCTCCGCCTGATAGGCCGGCAGGTTCGGGTTGCGGCTGAAGAGATGCAGAATATCGGTCAGGATCAGCTCCTGGTGCTGCTGCTCATGGTGCAGCCCGAGTTCGACCAGCTCCGCGATCGCCGCGCGCCCCGGCGGCGCATTGCCCAGCAGGGCTGCGACGCGCCGGTCCACATCCCGGCGATAGGCGAGAATCTCGCCGAGCGACGGGCGGGTGATCAAGCCGCGCTCGGGGCGCGGGTGTTTCGCGCCGACGCCGTTGTAATAGGAATTGAACAGGACGCGGAAAGCCGGGTCGAAGGGCGCGAATCCGCGTTCGAAACGCTCCAGGATAAACGTCTCGAAGAACCAGCTCGTATGCGCGAGGTGCCATTTCACCGGGCTTGCATCCGGCATGGACTGCACCGCGCAATCCTCCGGCGAGAGCGGCTCGGCCAGGCGCAGCGACTGCGCGCGCACCGCGCTGAACCGTGCAGCCAGTTCCGCGAGCGGCGCAAGGCTGCTTTTGGTCGTGCGGATATCATCCATGGAACGCTCCCCTCATTCTACGGCCGCAAAGCATACGAGCATGCGCTTGCCCGGATCGGTCCAGCTCTCCATGGGTCGGAAGCCGGATTGCTCCAGCAATTCCAGAAAATCCGCAGGACGGTATTTGTAGCTGCTCTCGGTATGGATGCGCTCGCCTTGCGCAAAGGGCCGCCCGCCGCCGGGCCAGCGCACCATCTGCGCCGCGCGCGCCTCCAGATGCATCTCCACCCGGCTCAGCTCCGCATTGAACAGCGCGACATGCCGCCAGGACCGCAGATCGAAATCCGCCTCCAGCTCGCGGTTCACGCGGCGCAGGATATTGAGGTTGAACGCGGCGGTAACGCCGAGCGCATCGTCATAGGCAGCCTCCAGCTCGGCGGGTTTTTTGACCAGATCGATGCTGATCAGCAGCCCGTCGGCTTTCGCGCGCAGGCGGGAGAGGAAACCCTGCGCCTCGAGCGGGTTGAAATTGCCGATCGAGGAGCCGGGATAGAACAGCACGCGCCGCGCGGCGGGAGATCTCGTGCGGAAACTCGAAATTCCGCGTGAAATCCACATCCAGCCAGGTCATGCGGGTCTGGGTGAAGCGCTTCTGCAGGCTGGCCACCGCGCGGCGCAGAAACTCCGCCGAGATATCGACCGCGACATACATGTCCGGCCGCAGCGCCGGCAGCAATTTGGCCGCCTTCGCGCAATTACCGGCGCCGAGGTCGATGAACACGCTGCCCTGCCCGATCCGGCGCGCCATCGCCGCCAGATGCGTCTCGAAAATGCCGGCCTCGGTGCGCGTCAGGTCATATTCATCGAGCAGGCAGATCGCCTCGAACAAGGTCGAGCCGATGGTGTCGTAAAAGAATTTTGGGGGGATGGCGGCGTGCTTGGCGGTGAGCCCGGCGGCGAGTTCGGCCCGCAGATGGTCCTGCGCGCCGCCGGGCTTGGCCACCTGGGCGGTCTGGTGCGTCATGGCGTGATCCTATGGAGGAGCACCCCCTCCAGCGGATCGGCAGGCGCCGTCCAGGGGGCTTTTTCGATGGCCGCGACGGTCTGCAGGTAGCCGGCATCCCAGCGGGCGCGGATGCCGCCGGAACTGAAATCGATGTCCTTGGTGTGGTCCTCATCCGCCAGGCTGGGGGCGAGCAAGACGACGACATGCATCTGGGTGAGGCAACCATAGCCCGCCAGTTCGCGAATCTCGGGCGCGGCGCGCTCGGCCTCGGGGAGCCGTCCGGCGAGCTCGGCGATGACATGGCGCAATTTGTGGATCTGCTTCTGCCGCGCCACCTGGCTCCGCGACCGGCTGGCGAATTGCACATCCTTCTGGCGGCAGAACACCTCGCCCAGCGTGTCCGGCTCCGCGCCGTCCGGATTCCAGACCTGCACCGAAAAAATCAGCGAGTCTCCGCCTGGGATTATCGTCGAAGATGGCTTCCAGCGGCGTGTTGGAGAGGATGCCGCCATCCCAATAGAGCTGCCCATCCACCCGCACCGCGGGGAAGGCCGGCGGCAGCGCGCCGGAGGCGAGCACATGCTCGATGCGAAATGCCGTGTCCCGGCTGTCGAAATAATGCATCTGGCTCGTGCAGACATTCGCCGCGCCCACGGAAATCCGCGTCCCGCGCTGGTTGATCCGGTCGAAATCCACCAGCTCGGCCAAGGTTTTTCGCAACGGCGCGGTGCTATAGAGGGCGGCGTTTTCCGCCCCCATCGGCCAGCTATTGCCGAAGATCGCCACCGGGTTGGGCGTGAAAAACTCCGTGAGCCCGCCGGCCATCGTCAACAGCCGCGCCATCTGGGTGCCCCCGGGCAGGGCAGCGAATGTGTCGGCGGGCCCCTTATATTCCAGCCGGCGCCAGAATTCCCGCAGGCGCTCCAGCCGCTGCCCCGGCGCGTTTCCGGCAATCAGGCTGGCATTGATCGCGCCGATGGAGGTCCCGATCACCCAGTCCGGCTCGATCCCGGCTTCGTGCAGCGCCTCATAGACCCCGGCCTGATAGGCGCCGAGCGCGCCACCGCCCTGTAAAACCAGCACCTTCTGCCCGAATTGTGCAGTGTCAGCCTGCTCCATGCTGCGGCGTTCCCCGGTTTAGCGTTCCTCGTTTCGTCCTCGGTTTGTCCAAAAGCGGTTTATCCGAGCGCGGTTTGTTCAAGCGCAGCCATCTTCGTGCCGCCGCAAATAGGGGCACCGCTTGGGGAAAACGCGCTAGGCGTCATATGGGCTGAATTCCGCAACAGCCAAGCGCCATTCGCGGAAACATGCGCGATGAAACGTTAAGGACAATCCCCGGGTGCAATAAGGCGGCACTCCCGGCGTTTTCGACGGAAAAATAGACAGATCTCGCCGGTTTAGGTTACGTTCAGGCATCGAAGGCAAGCCATGAACCCTACAACAACCCAATTAGGAGTCCTCGGATGCGCCAGACACGCCCTACCCCCCCTCACATCGCCTCGCTCCTGGCCCTGTTCGCGGGCTTTTCCTTCATGAGCATGGGTGCCGCGCACGCGGCGGGCGATCCCGCCAAGGGCCAGATCGTGTTTCAGGCCCAATGCGCGGCCTGCCATTCCATCAGCCCCGGCGTCACGCTGTTCGGGCCGAGCCTGGCCGTGGTCTATGGCAAACCGGCCGGCGGCACGAAGGGCTATGCCTATTCGCAGGCTTTGCTCAACGCGCATCTCACCTGGGACGACGCCACGCTGGATAAATTCATCGCCTCGCCGCAAACCGACGTGCCCGGCACGCGCATGCCCTTCGCCGGCCTCTCCGATCCCGCACAGCGCGCGGATCTGATCGCCTATCTCGCGCAACTGGCGCAGACCAACGCGTCCAAATAGGCTCAAGCGCCGCGCAAAGCGGTGACGAAGTCATCGAGCGTCGCCGCAGCACCATTGCTCGCCGCCCAAAACTCCTGGCTTCCGTCATTCCAATAGCGGATCGCCATCCCGCGATAGCGCGCCGCGCGCACGCCATGCGCCGGCTCGCCATTGGCGGGCCAGATACAGAGCGTGACCGTCTGATCCGCGCGGGCATAGGCAAACACCCGCGCCTTGTGCCCCGCGACGATATCCGCCCGCGCCGAGACCAGCCGGAACCCGGACGCCAGCGGGGCCGCGACATTGCCCGCCATCTGCGACACACCGCCGCGCAACGCCGCATCGCGCACGCTCATCAAATCCCGCGTCGGATCAGGATGCGGCAGCAGCAGGAGCACGAGCATCGCGGCAATCGCCGCACCAGCGGCAACCCAGCTTGCATTTCGCCGCACCGGATGCGCCCGGAACGCGACCACATTTCCAGCCGGCGCCTCCAACAATCCTGAAATGCGCGCATAAAATTCGGGCGGCGCATCGGCATCCGGCACCGTATCCTGCAACGCCGAACGCAGCGCCGCCAGCTCCGCCAGGTGCCGCGCGCAATCCGCGCACGAGGCCAGATGCGTCGCCATCGCCGCCATCTCTTCCGGCGGCAATTCGCCATCGAGCATCGCGCTGAGCTGTTCCGCATAGGCTGTCGCACTCATGACCTCACTCCACCTTCCCGCGCAAACCACGCCGCGCGCAACTCCTCGCGCGCCCGCGACAGCCGCGACATCACGGTCCCCACCGGCATGTTGAGCGCAGTTGCAATCTGCGCGTAGGAAAGCCCGCCGAACTCGCGCATCAGCAGCACCTCGCGCAGCGCCTCGGGCAAAGCCGCCACCATGCCGCGCAGCAACGCGGCCTGGTCCCGCGCCATGGCCAACTGCTCCGGGTTCGGCGCGCCATCCGGGATGTTTTCCAGCCATTCTTCCGCCACCGCGCTCTGCGTCATGCGCGGCCGGTCGCGATGCACATTGCGCATGATCACCGCCATCCAGGCGCGGAACCCATCGCCCTTATAGCTGTCGAAATACCGCAGGCCGCGCAGCACGGTCTCCTGGGCCAGATCCTCGCCTTCCTGCCGGCTACCGGTGAGCGCGATGCCCAGCCGGCGCAGCCCCGCCAGCTCCGGCAGCACCAGAGCACGAAACCGGGCGGCGCGTTCCTCCTCTGCCATCATTCCAGCACTCCTCGACAAGGATGCAGAAATGAACACGGAATTATTTGACGGTAACCACTCCGTGCATATCCGGATGGATCGCGCAGTGATAGCTGTAATTCCCGGCTTTGGAAAACACAAAATGCCAACTGGCGCCGGGGTCGATCGCGCCGCTGTCAAAGCTCTTGCCATCGAGCGCGGTCGCCGTGTGCGGATTACTGTCCTGGTTGGTCCAGACCACCGTATCGCCCGGATGCACGCTCACCGCCGCCGGCACAAACGTGTAATTGCGGATCGTCACCGTCACCGTATTCGCCCGCGCCGCACCGGCGAGAACCAGCGATGCCGCCAGCAGCGTGGAAAATGTTTTTGCGCGCATGGCTCATGTCCTTGCGGTTAGGGTGAAATCCGTCACGGCGAGCCGGCTTGGCGTCTCCTGCACGCTGGCCTCGGTGATGCCGAGATACGCGCCAATCTCCCCGGCCGGGAGCGTTAAAATCGGCCCCTCATGCGGCGCGCTCCCCGCCACCGGCTGCGGAAACGCCGTGGAACGCGCGGTATGATAGCGGATATTGCCTTCCACTTTCTGCACGATCTGGTGGATATGCCCGTTGAGCAACGTGACGGAGCCGAAGCGGCGCAACGCAGGGATAATCGCGGCGGCATCGCCGGTGCCCCAGCCCCAGGCGGCATACACGGTCCAGAGCGGAATATGCGCAAAGATGACAATCGGCGTCGAGGCGCTCACCCCGCGCAGATCATCATTCACCCAGGCAATCTGCTCTTGTCCCAGCAGCCACTGCCCGTCGGGCGCGTTATGCGTGACGTTGGAAAGCCCGATGAAATGCACGCCGTGGTCATCGAAACTATACCAGCCATCGCCCTTCGTGCCCTGGCCATAGCGCGCGAGATATAAACGCTTACCCGGGTCGAGCATGTCATGCTCGCCCGGCACGTGATGAATTTTCAGCCCCGAGGTCGCGTTGATCTGATCCGCGGTGTCGAACTCATCCACTTTCGAGAGATGGCTGATATCGCCGGTATGCAGCATGAAGGCGGGCTTGGCGGCGAGCGCATTGATCTTGCCGATCGCCTGCGTCAGCGTGCCCGCAACATCCTGATACGGCCCGGCCTTAAAGCCGATATGGCTGTCGCTCATCTGCACAAAGGTGAAATCATCCGCGCTCGCCGCCCGCGCCTCGCCGAGCATCCCAAGCGTGGCCGGCACGCCGCCCACCAACGTCCAAAGCATGCCGGTGCCGATCCATCCCGCGCAAGCCAAAGCTTCGCGCCGTGAGGTATTGCCTTGAAGGTTACGCATCGCCGTTCTCCTTCGCTATGTTCTCTCAAGATCGCACTTGGCGGGATTTATTCCCGCTGGGCCGATCACGAATGCGTGCTAGGAAGGATAAGCGAACAGGAAGGAGTTTTCTTTTTGTGAACAAAAAGAAGCAAAAAAACTTTGCTAACTTGGGCCGGGGGCGCATGAAACTCCCGGCTCAAAAAAGCGGCTACTTGGCTAAAATAAACTTCGTCATCGCATCCACCGCCTGGCCTTCAACGCCAAAATACCCGTGATACGACAACGCATCGCAATCGGCGGAAAGCGGCGTGCTGCCGCCCTGGATCAACACCGTCGCAACGCGCGGCGAGGCCGTCATTCGTTTCGCCAGCACGGGGGCATTGCCCGGCGGGCTTACCCGGCAGGCATCCAGCGTGTCGTCCATCACCAGCACGGGCACGTCGATGGCGCTGAGATCGAGCGCCGCAAGACCCGCATCCGGCGCCACACGGCCCGGCGCGCTGATCGAGGAAGTGATCACCAGCCCGGCGATCTGCTTGTGCAGGCGGATCGCATTGGCGGCGGCGGAAATCGTCCCCATGCTGGTGCCGACCAGCCAGACCGGCTTGCCCGTCTGCTGCTGTAGCCAGGCGATGGCGGCGGCGACATCTTGCGCATGTTTGCGCCCCTGGCGGAACGAATTGCCAATGCCATCCGGCCGGTCGGAGGGCGTGTCGAGCAGCAGCGTCGCAATGCCCGCGGCGGCGAACATTTTTCGCGTGCGGCTAAGAAAATTCCGGTTGGCATCGAATGATCCATCCGGTTCGCGATGGATCACGAAATGCCCATCGCCGCCGGGAAACAGAATGGCAGCGGCGAGGGGATGCGCCGGAAAATCGGCCAGAAAACTTTCCGTTACCCCAGGCCGTGTCGGGATGGTGGTGCTGATTTCATCGGCATGGGCGGCGGTGCCCGCAAAGGCCGCGAGCATCGCCGCGAGAATTGACCAGCGCAAATGACCCTCCGTTATGGTGCGTTTTCCGCATTGATCATGTGCGCATCGTTAAGAGAAGAGGAAGACTTCTTTTCGTGAACAAAAAGAAGCAAAAAAACTTTTTTAATTGCGACCGGGGCGCGCGTAGCTCCCGGCTCTGACGTCGAGGAAGTTTTTTGCGCTCCTACCCTCCAACGCCAATCTGATTCAGTTGCGCCGCGGATGCATTGTCCTGCGCCTGTTGCTGCGCCTGCAATTGCTGCACCTGGTTTTGTAGCATTCGCACTTCCGCCTGGAGCTGAGGCGTGGAATTGGGCAGGCTGCGCGCGGGATCGGTCGCGTGGGTGACCGAGGCTGCCGTCATCGCATTGTTCACCGTCGCGGCATTGGCGAGCGGCCCCGCAAAGGCGGCGGCAAGGGCTACAAGCATAAACCTGTTCATCGCGTCTCTCCTGAAAAATCCGCCGCTCCACCATGAAGCGGATCGGAATGCAGGTAAGACCGGGACAGCTGCGAATTTATTCCAGCAGGAAGGAGCCGTTTTTTGAAAAAAAGCGGCGCAAAAAACTTTTGCTCCCTCAGAACCGGGAGTTAAGCGCGCCCCAGCCCGAAGTTAGCAAAGTTTTTTTGCTTCTTTTTGTTCACAAAAAGAAGACCTTCCTTCACTTCTTCACTGCCTTTTCAATACCCTCCAGCGCCAAAAACCCCATCGCATCGCGCGTCTCCACCGTGGCGCTGCCGATATGCGGGAGCAGCACGACATTCTCCAGCGCATAATAGCCGGGATGGATTTTCGGCTCATTGTTGAACACATCGAGCCCCGCCGCCAGGATGCGCCCCGACGCCAAGGCGCGGATCAGCGCCTCATCGTCCACCGTGCTGCCGCGTCCGGTATTCACGACGATCGCATGCGGTTGCAGCATCTCGATGCGTTCCGCGTTCAGCCAGTGCAACGTCGCAGCCCCGCCCGGTGCGTTGATCGAGAGAAAATCGATCGCGCCGAGGAAGGTGGCATCGTCATCATGGTAAATCGCGCCCGCTTCCAATTCAGGGGAGAGCCGCGTGCGGTTGCGGTAATGCACGGTCATGTTCAGGCCGCGCGCCATGGCGGCCAATTCCCGGCCGATCCGCCCCATCCCGAAAATCCCGAGCGCCTTGCCGGCCACCCCGCGCCCGAGATGAAAGACCGGCGAAAATCCCGTCCAATTTCCGGCCCGTAACAGCCGCTCGCCTTCGCCCGCGCGCCGTGCCGCCATCAGCATGAGCGTCAAGCCCAGTTCCGCGGTTGCGGTCGAGAGCACATCCGGCGTGTTGCAAACCGCGATATTGCGCGCAGCGGCGGCGGCCAGGTCGATATGCTCGAGGCCGACGCTGAACGTGGCGATCACTTTTACTGCTTCCGGCAGGCGTGCAATCAGTGCGGCATCAAACCGGTCGCTCGGCGTGCATAAAATGGCCTCCACGCCGCCGAGATGCTGTAAGAATATTTCCGGATCGAAAGCGCCCTGCAGCGCCAACAGCCGAAGCTCATGGCTTTGTGCCGCCCGTGCCACGACGGCGGGCGGGATATCGCGTGTGACCAATAGCATACCGATCTCCATTCTCCGGAACCGGTCCAGCATAGCCACGTGGCGCCGTGCGGCCAAGCGGAGAGGAAGACTTCTTTTTGTGAACAAAAAGAAGCAAAAAAACTTTGTTACTCTGGCCCGTGCTGGTAGCCACGCCGAGCCCTAAAGGAGCAAAAATTTTTGCGCCGCTTTTTTAAAAGCGGCTACTTTCTTGTTGTTTTGGTTCGGTATCAAAATGACATCATGTCAACCGAATTATTTCCGGCCGCTTTTTGCTTTTCTAACAACATGTTAGCTCCCGAATCGGAAGCAAATGTTCCACGTGGAACATTTGCTTCCCCGTCAAGCGGCCTGCGGAATATCCTGGCCTGCCGGCGCATAGCCGGCGGTCTCGAGCATCGCGCGGTCGGAGACCTCGACCAGCAGCGCGCGGTCGAAGCCGTTGAACGCGGTGCGCAGGCAGGCGCCATAGGCGCCGAGTTGCCCAACCTCGATCCAGTCGCCCTCCGCCACATCTTCGGGCAGCAGAAACGGCCCACGCATGACGTCGGCGGAATCGCAGCTCGGGCCGAAAAAGCCGAAGGCCTTCAGCGGTGCGGCAATTTCCCGGCCGGGGCGGATCAGCCGCGTCGGAAAGCGGAAATTGAGCGCCCCGGCATCGGCCAGCGCGCCATACACGCCGTCATTGATATAGAGCATATTGCCCCGGCGAAGCTGCACCTGCACCACGACGGAACCGCCGCCAGCGACCAGCGCGCGGCCGGGCTCGGCCCAGAGCTTGATTTGCGGCATTTCCAGCAGGTCGAACGCGGCATCGATCTCAGCCATGAACGCGCCCAGCGGCGGCGGGTCGATATCGGGATAGGCGACGGGAAATCCGCCGCCAACATCGATCACATCCACCCGCACCCCGGACTCCTTGATGGCATTCCCTGCCAGCGCCATGGCATCGCGCCAGGCCAGCGGGTCCATGCATTGCGAGCCGACATGAAACGCCACCCCGAGCCGCCCCGCAATCGGTCGCGCGGCGCGCAAAAGTGCTACGGCCGTCTCAAGATCCGCGCCGAATTTCGAGGAGAGATCGATCGCCGCCCCGGTATCGGGCAGGGCAAGGCGGATGAACAGGCCGGGCTGGGCGTTGAGTGCTGCGGCATCCGGCTTGGCGATTTCGCCAAGGATCTTGTCCAGCTCGGCCGGCGAATCCAGCACGAAATCGCGCACGCCGTGCAGCACCCAGGCCTCGCGGATGGCGGCGCGGGATTTGACGGGGTGCATGAAATGGATTTCAGCCCCGGGGAAAAGCCGGCGGACAAGCGAGACCTCGGAGATGGAGGCGCAGTCGAAATGCCGCACGCCGCCTTCCCAAACCGCGCGCAGCACGGCGGGCTCCGGATTGCATTTCACGGCATAGAGCACGTCGCCATTGAAGGATTGGACAAAGGCGCGCGAGGAGGCGGCGATCACGTCCGGGCGGATG
Source organism: uncultured Pseudomonadota bacterium (assembly GCA_963737355.1). GTDB lineage: Bacteria > Pseudomonadota > Alphaproteobacteria > Acetobacterales > Acetobacteraceae > Acidocella. The sequence goes on from CAVTSC010000007.1 coordinate 184,341, forward strand.
CAATGCAGCGGCTCTTCCGGACGCAGCGAGGCGACCGTGCCGGCCACCGTGGCCAAGGTGCTGGCGGCATCGGCACGCAGCGAAAAATGGCGGTGCAGCGGGCCAACGGCGGCACGGTTCTGAATCAGGCTCATCTGGAAAAATCCTCGTCATCCGCCGGCATGCGGGATGGCCGCGATGCCGATTGTTCGAAAACAAAGCAAAACACGACGCGCGCTTGGACAAGCGCGGCGTGGTCAGGCGATGATGCGCGGACTTCGCATCGATAACGTCCGGTCAACTAACATAGGCGTCTCCCAATTGATCCCGGTCCAACGGACCAACTCTCGACCTACCAGGATGCGTCTCGTCGTTGCTGTACCCATAACCAAGGGTTCTCGGCACGTGCGATGCATCTTTACTTTCCCCTTCCGGGCAAAGCGGAAGCGGGATGTAATGCAGAATGAACGTTGGATGTTATGTTATTTGAGCATAGCTCAAGCGCTAAGCTATGCGTAACTCGCGGTCCGCCCGAGGGAAGGCAGGCCGCTTGGCGCTTCAGGCAATGGCGCGGCTGGGGGCCTCCACCAAGGCGCGCGGATTGGGGTCCGTGGCGGCGTCCTGGCGGTGATCGATGACCATGTAGCCACGGCCCCAATTGGTCTCGATGAAATCATCCACGCCCAAGGCCTGCAGCTTCTTGCGGATTTTGCAGATGAAGACGTCGATGATTTTCGGGTTCGGCTCGTCCAGCCCGCCGTAGAGATGGTCGAGAATAGCCTCCTTGCTCAGCACCACGCCTTTGCGCAAGGCAAGGATCTCGGCGATCTGGTACTCTTTTTTGGTCAAGGTGACCGGCTTGCCGCGGGCGTAGATTTTTTTCGCGTTCATGTTGATCTCGACCGAGCCAATGCGCAGCGCGTTGTCCTGGAAGCCGCGGCTGCGGCGGATGAGGTTCTGCACTTTCATGAAGACTTCCTCATGGGAGAGCGCATCGACGATCAGATCGTCGGCGCCGGCTTGCAGGACCCGCAGCCTTGCGGCTTCGTTCAAGCAGCGGGCGAGCGTGACGATCGGCGCGCGCACGCGGGCCAGGCGGAGTTTGCGGACGATCTCGAGGTCGCCAAGGCTTTCCTCCGAAAGGCGTAGCAGGATCAGGTCGTAATCATAGAATTTGACGAGATCGAGCGCTTCCTCGGAGTCGTTGGTTTCATCGACGATGGCAAGGCGCGACCGGAGAAAAGCGGTGAGAAGGTCTTTTTTATTAGAAATCGTCTCAAAAGAAAGGATTTTCATAATAGCCTCCGTTGCGTTAAGGCAACGTTACAACCACAAGAAGCATTCGTCAATAAATTTGTTTAACATTCGCGCATAACGTGTTAAAATTAAGAATATGTAAATAAAAAGAACGCCGTGGCGGGGCGGCGGCGTTTGCCGCTTGGGGCGGCGCGAAAAAAAGCCAAACAAAACAGCGCGTTTTCATCCGAGTTTTGCGGCGGTTGGGCGGTATGCCGGGAGGGTCGGTGACGTGTTGGGGACGACGATTTCCGCGTGATCCGGACGGGTTGCGGCCGGCAATTGCTCGGGCCGGAGGATCGGGAGCACCTCACCCATCCAGATAGCGTGCGTCAGATGGTCGCGGCGCGGGTTTTCCGTGTTGGGGTGAATCAGGATCGTCAGTTCCATCCGGTTGAGCATCAGCCAAGGCACGAGGCGGGCAAAAATTTCAGGCGCGAAGGCCACTTGGTACATCGGGCGGTCATGGGGGCCGACCCGGCGGTCATGCCAGCTGCCAAGCTGCACGGAAAAACGTTCGGCGATGTCATCGCGCAGGGAGGCGGCGCGTCCGCGCTCGGCCTCGTCCTGAAAATAGATGTGGGCGTGATAGCTGGTGATTGCGCTGATCGGAGTGGGGGAGGCGGGGGACATGGCAAATGCTCCGGTGTGCCTGGATGTTCGCCCCGGCGGCTTAAGTGGCCCCGGGCGGATGTTCCGTCCCTATAGCATTTATCGATGAAGCGGGGTGGCTGCCGCGCAGCGGGGCTATCTCGTTTTAAGAAGATCCCGGATTTCGCCCAGCAGGGCTTCCGTTGGGGTGGGCGCGGGGTCGGCGGGGGGAGGGGCTTTGTGCAGTTTCTGGACCAGGCGGATCATCCAGAAAATGGCGGTCGCTACAATAAGGAAGTTGAAGACCGCGTTCAGGAAGACGCCGTAATTGATGGTCACCGCGCCGGCCTTCGCCGCATCCGCCAGGGTCGGCTCCGCCGGGCCTTTAAGGGTGATGAAATGATTGGAGAAATCCACGCCGCCGGTGATCAGGCCGATGATGGGGGTGATGATGTCTTTCACCAGGCTGTTGACGATGCCGGTGAAGGCGACGCCGATGACCACGCCGACCGCGAGATCGACCACATTGCCGCGCATGATGAAAGATTTGAAATCATCCAACCAGCCGGGTTTTTTGAACGGTAGCGCAGGTTTCGGCAGGTCGGACATTTCATGCCTCCAGGTTAACTCGTTACGTAACGATATGGTGGCTTTGGGGGTTCTTCAAATAACGGGGGTGGAAAAGATGGAAATTTCGCCCGTGTTCTTTAAATGTATCGTGAAATTTAGGATGGATTTGTGATGAACGACGCGAAAACGGAGTTGGGGCAGAAGATTTTGAAGCTGAAGGCGCAGAAGGGGCTGAGCTGGGCGCAGATTGCCGCCGAGATCGGCCAGGCGCCGGTTTGGACCTGTGCGGCATGCCTGGGGCAGATGACCATGACGGCCGAGGCGGCGCAGAAGACCGCCGCACTGCTCGGGCTTTCGGCCGAGGAGGCCGGTATTCTGAGTTCCATCCCCTATCGCGGCGCGCTGCCGACCGCGGTGCCGACGGACCCGCTGGTCTATCGGTTCTATGAGCTGGTCAGCGTGTACGGCACGACCTGGAAAGAGCTGATCCATGAGGAGTTCGGCGACGGGATCATGAGCGCGATCGATTTCGAGATGAGCCTGGAGCGCCAGCCCGACCCGAAGGGGGACCGCGTGCGCATGGTGTTGAGCGGTAAGTTCCTGCCCTATAAGACTTATTAAGGATTATTAAGCGTTCTTAACCGCGAATAGCGCTTGCCCGGCGCGGTGCGGTCTGAAACAAGACAGGCATTCTCGCTGGGGGCGTTATGCGCGGCAAAATTTTTGTGGTTGGCGTCGCGTTGGTTTTGAGCGGCTGCGGCAGCGGGACCGGTCGGCTCTCGGGCACCACGGCCGGCGGGGCCGCGACGGGGGCGGTGATCGGCGTGGTCGGCGGCCCGGTGGGCATCGTGCTGGGGGCTGGCATCGGTGCCGGGGTTGGCGCGTTGAGTGCCAGCAACACGACGCCGAAGCAGGTTAATCTCGGCAATGCGCCCTGGGACAAAGGCGGCCAGTAACAAAGGCTTCCATCGCACCGGATATGTGCTAAACGCCGGGTCCCATGCGTCAATTTCTGGACTTCGAAAAACCCGTGGCCGAACTCGAGAGCAAGATCGAGGAATTGCGCCGCGTGACATCGCCCGGCGAAATCAACATCGCCGATGAGGTCGCGCGGCTGTCGGCCAAGGCGGATAGCCAGCTTAAAACCATCTACAGCAAGTTGACGCCCTGGCAGAAAACCCAGGTGGCGCGGCATGTTGAACGGCCGAAGGCGGCTGCTGTCATCGCGGCGCTGATCACCGATTTCGTCCCGCTGGCCGGCGACCGCGCCTTTGCGGATGATGCGGCGATTGTGGGCGGCATGGGGCGGTTTCGCGGTTTGCCGGTGATGGTGATCGGCACCGAGCAGGGCACGGATACCGAATCACGGATTAAGCATAATTTTGGCAGCGCGCGGCCGGAAGGCTACCGCAAGGCGCGCCGGCTGATGGAGCTGGCCGGGCAATTCAACCTGCCGATTCTGACGTTTGTGGATACCAAGGGCGCGTATCCGGGCATCGATGCCGAGGCGCGCGGCCAGGCCGAGGCGATCGCGCGCGGGATCGAGGCGTGTTTGAGCGCGCCGGTGCCGCTGGTGGCGACGATTATCGGCGAAGGCGGCTCGGGCGGGGCGATTGCGCTCGCCTCGGGCAATACCGTGCTGATGTTCGAGCATGCGATCTATTCGGTGATCTCGCCCGAAGGCTGCGCCTCGATTCTATGGCGCGACGCCGCCCAGGCGCCGGTGGCGGCCGAGGCGATGCGGATTACCGCGCAGGATTTGAAGAGGCTCGGGCTGATCGACGAAATCGTGCCCGAACCCGTGGGCGGTGCGCATCGCGAGCCGGCCGTGGCTTTGGCCTCGCTGGGTGATGCGATCGCCCAGGCCTTGGCGCCGCTGAAAGGGCTGACGCCGGAAGCGCTGCGGGCCAAGCGGCGGGAGAAGTTTTTGGCGATGGGTAAGCTAGGGTTAGGTTAAGTAAAACTCTTCTTTTTGTGAACAAAAAGAAGCAAAAAACTTTTTTAACTGGGGCGGGGGCGCGCTTAGCTCCCGGCTCTGAGGTCGCAAAAGTTTTTTGCGCCGCTTTTTTTCAAAAAAGCGGCTGCTGCTTCTCGTACCGGCCCGTAGTCAGGCCGATCCAAGAAATGAGCGCAAGGGTGGCGCCAATGATGCCGGTGGTGGCGTTGTAGTTGACGACCGCGGCAATGCCGAGCCCGAGGCCGAGTGCGGCGAGGGCGCGCCGGCCGGAGATGAAGGCGGCGAGGCCCAGCGCCAAGGCGGCCCAGCCGAAAGCCTGTTGATACTGCAACCAGAGCACGGCGGCGCGCGGCGCGCAGATGGCGGGCGCGTTGGCGGCAGCGCACAGGCCGACCGTGGCGCGGGGCACGATCGCGAGTTCCCGGAAGGCGAACATGCCACCGCCGATGACGGCGACCGCCCAAATTCCCATCCAGTCTTCACCGCCCCAGCGGAGGATTCTACTCATAAGGCGCGTCCCTTAAAGTTGTCGCCGTGGTTGCTCTCAACCCTTCAGGGCCGTATTGCTGCGGCGCATTCCGCTTCACCTTTCGCATATACGGTTCATGACAGTCCATAGCAGCCCAAAGCCGAAAAGTTTTCAGGATATTATTCTGACCCTGCATGCATTCTGGGCCAGGCAAGGTTGCGCGATCCTCCAGCCTTATGACGTGGAGATGGGGGCGGGGACGTTCCATCCCGCGACGACGCTGCGGGCTTTGGGGCCGAAGCCGTGGCGGGCCGCCTATGTGCAGCCCTCGCGCCGGCCTTCCGACGGGCGGTATGGCGAGAATCCAAACCGGTTGCAGCATTATTATCAGTATCAGGTGATCATCAAGCCGAGCCCGGCGGATGCGCAGGAGCTGCTGCTGGCGAGCTATGATGCGATCGGCATCGACCGCAAGCTGCACGATATCCGCTTTGTCGAGGATGACTGGGAGAGTCCGACTTTGGGCGCCTGGGGGCTGGGCTGGGAGGTCTGGTGCGATGGCATGGAGGTGGGGCAGTTCACCTATTTCCAGCAGGTTGGTGGGATTGCCGTGGAGCATCCGAGTTTTGAGATGACCTACGGGCTGGAGCGCCTGGCGATGTATGTGCAGGGTGTCGAGCGGGTTTATGACCTCGACTTCAATGGCGCGGGCGTGACCTATGGCGATGTGTTTTTGCGCGCCGAGAAGGAATATTCCGCGCATAATTTCGAATTCGCGAATACGGAGATGCTGGTCCGGCATTTTAAGGATGCCGAGGAAGAGTGCGGCGCCCTGGTGGCGCAAAAATTGGCGCTGCCGGCCTATGACCAGTGTATCAAGGCCAGCCATTTGTTCAATCTGCTCGATGCGCGAGGCGTGATCTCCGTGGCGGAGCGGGCCGGGTATATCGGGCGTGTTAGGAATCTGGCGAAGGCTTGCGCCGAAGCATGGGTAGCGGGTGAAGTTCATGGCTGAGTTTTTTATCGAGCTTTTCTCGGAAGAGATTCCGGCACGGATGCAGGCGGCGGCGGCGCAGGAATTGCTGCGCATTTGCAGTGCTGCGTTTGCCGAATTGTCGTTGGCGAATGTTCGGACGTTTTATGGGCCGCGGCGGATCGCGCTGGCGGCGCAGATTGCCCCGGAAAAGCCGGGCGGCGTGATGGAAGCGCGCGGGCCGCGGGATTACGCGCCGGAAGCAGCTTTGGCCGGGTTTTTGGGGAAATATCAGGCGAGCCGCGAGGAAATTGTGGCCGAGGGCGGGTATTTCTGGCTGCGGCGGGATGAAAAACCGGTGGCGGCGGCCGAGTTGATTGCAACGGTGCTGGCGCCGGCGCTGGCGAAATTCGCCTGGCCGAAATCCATGCGCTGGGGGCAAAGCGCGGAGTTCACCTGGGTGCGGCCGTTGCGCCGCGTGGTCTGCCTGCTCGATGGCATGGTGGTGCCGTTCAGCCTCGGGCCGGTGGTGGCGGGCAATGAGACCGAGGGGCATCGCGTGCATGCGCCGGGTGCGTTTGCGGTGGTATCCGCGGCGGATTGGGCGGAGAAATTGCGCGCGCATTATGTCGTCGTGGACCAGGATGCGCGCCGGCTTATGATCGCCGAAGGGCTTGCCGAGCGCGCTGCTTCGCTGGGCTTGAGCATCGCGGAGGATGCCGGGTTGCTCGATGAGGTGACCGGGCTCGTGGAATGGCCAGTTGCGCTGATCGGCAGGATCGATGCGGACTACATGGAATTGCCGCCGGAAGTGCGCGAGCTCTCCATGAAGGTGAACCAGAAATATTTCGCCCTGCGCGATGCGGCGCAGAAGCCGGCAGCGTATTTCGCCTTTGTTGCGAATCTCGCGGCGGAGGATGGCGGGGCGGCGATTATTGCCGGGAATGAGCGCGTGCTGCGGGCGCGGCTTGCCGATGCGCGGCATTTTTGGGATCTCGATTGCAAGACGCCGTTGGATGCGTTGCTGCCGAAGCTGGAGCGGATCACGTTCCATGCCAAGATCGGCACGCAGCGCGAGCGCGTGACGCGGATTGCGGCGCTGGCGGTGGAGATTGCCGCGGCGCTGGGTGCGGAGGCGCATCAGCGTAAACAGGCCGAATGGGCCGGGCTGCTGAGCAAGGCCGATCTGGTGACCGGCATGGTCGGAGAGTTCCCTGAATTACAGGGCGTCATGGGCGGGTATTACGCCGAGCGCGGCACTGGGGAATGGGACGGCGCGGTCGTCGGGCCTGCGATAAAGACGCATTATCAGCCGAAGGGGCCAAGCGATGCGGTGCCTGAGGGGATCGTTGCGATCAGCGTCGCGCTTGCGGATAAGCTCGATACGTTGACGAAATTTTTTGAAATCGGGGAAAAGCCGACCGGCTCGGGGGATCCGTATGCGCTGCGCCGGGCGGCGTTGGGCGTGATCCGGATTGTCCTGGAAAACCGGTTGACGCTGCCGCTGAACGGGTTGATCGGCGGCAACCGGGATTTGTTCGCCTTCATCATCGAGCGGCTGCGGGTGAAACTGCGCAGTGAGGGCGAGCGGTTCGATATTCTCGATGCCGTACTGAGTGCCGGGGCCGAGGATGATTTGTTGCGCATCATGCAGCGCGTGAATGCCGTGCGGGATTTCCTGGAGACGGCGAACGGAACGAATCTCCTCGTCGCCTACCGGCGGGCGGCGAATATTTTGAAGATCGAGGATGCGAAGGATGGGCCGCATACTTCCGATCTTTCGTCCTTTACCCCGTCCGTCGAGGAAGAGAGCGCGCTGTTGCGGGCGTTGCAGACCATTCAGGACAGCTCCGTTGACGATTTCCGCCAAGGTAAGTTTGGCGCGGCGATGGCGGGGTTGGCGCAATTGCGCGCGCCGGTCGATGCGTTCTTCGAGAAAGTAACGGTTAACGATTCGGAACCTAAAATTCGCCTTAATCGGTTGCGATTGCTCGCGCAGTTACGTGATACGATGCATCAGATTGCCGACTTTTCCAAAATCGAAGGCTAGGGAGTTTTGTAATGACCAAATGGGTTTATAATTTCGGTGCTGGCGTGAATGACGGCAATGCATCACTCCGCAACCTGCTCGGCGGCAAGGGTGCGAATCTCGCGGAGATGGCGAGCATCGATCTGCCCGTGCCGCCCGGTTTTACGATCACCACGGAAGTCTGCACGGCTTATTACGATAACGGCAAAAATTACCCGGCGGAGCTGAAGGCGCAGGTGGATGCCGCCTTGGCGCGGATTGAAGCTGCCGTGGACCGCAAGTTCGGCGACAAGGACAAGCCGCTGCTGGTCTCGGTGCGCTCGGGCGCGCGGGTTTCCATGCCGGGCATGATGGACACCGTGCTGAACCTTGGCCTGAACGACATCACCGTGCAGGGCCTGGCTGCGGGCTCGGGCGATCCGCGCTTTGCGTGGGATTCCTATCGCCGGTTCATCCAGATGTACGGCTCCGTCGTGCTGAATGTCGATCATCACCGGTTCGAGGAAATCATCGAGACCGCCAAGCTCGATGCCGATGTCATCGAGGATACCGCGCTGACGACGCAGGACTGGCAGCGTGTCGTCGAGGATTACAAGGCGATGGTGGCCGAGGAGATCGGCGCGCCGTTCCCGCAGGACCCGGCGGACCAGCTTTGGGGGGCAATCGGCGCCGTGTTCGGCTCTTGGATGAACCCGCGCGCGAATGTGTATCGCCGCTTGCATGACATCCCCGCCGATTGGGGCACCGCCGTGAACGTGCAGGCGATGGTGTTCGGCAATATGGGCGAGGATTGCGCAACGGGCGTCTGTTTCACGCGCGATCCTTCCACCGGGCTCAACGAATTCTATGGCGAGTACCTAGTCAACGCCCAGGGCGAGGACGTCGTGGCCGGCATCCGCACGCCGCGCCCGCTCTCCAAGGCCTATGCCAAGCCGGGCGAGATCAGCATGGAAGAGGCGCTGCCGGTAGCCTATGCAGAGCTCAACAAGGTTCGCGATGTTCTTGAAAAACACTACAAGGACATGCAGGACATCGAGTTCACGGTGCAGCAGAACAAACTCTATATGTTGCAGACGCGCAGCGGTAAACGCAGCGCGGCGGCGAGCCTGCGCATTGCCGTGGAGATGGCCGAGAGCGGGCTGATCGACCGCGAGACGGCGATTCTGCGCGTCAATCCGGCCTCGCTGGATCAGTTGCTGCATCCCACGCTGGATCCGAAGGCGACGCCGAAGCTGTTCGCCAAGGGCCTGCCGGCGAGCCCGGGCGCGGCCTCCGGCGCGGTGGTGTTCTCGGCCGATGAGGCGGAGTTGCGCGCGCAGAAGGGCGATTCGGTGATCCTCGTGCGCATCGAGACCAGCCCTGAGGATATTCACGGCATGCATGCGGCGCGCGGCATTCTCACCACGCGCGGCGGCATGACGAGCCATGCGGCGGTGGTGGCGCGCGGCATGGGCCGGCCCTGTGTCGCCGGTGCGGGCGGCATCAATGTCGATTACGGCGCGCAGACCTTGTCCGCCGGCGGTGTCGTGCTGCGCGCGGGGGATATCCTCACGATCGACGGCGCGACCGGCGAAGTGTTCGCGGGGGCCGTGAAGATGATCGAGCCGCAGCTTTCGGGCGAGTTCGGCACGCTGATGGGCTGGGCCGATGCGGCGCGGCGCCTGAAGGTGCGGACGAATGCCGAGACGCCGCTGGATGCGGAGACCGCGCGCAAATTCGGCGCCGAGGGCATCGGCCTGTGCCGGACAGAGCATATGTTCTTCGACCCGGCGCGGATCGGCGCCGTGCGCCAGATGATCATGGCCAATGACGAGGCGGGACGCCGTGCGGCTTTGGCCAAGCTGCTGCCCTTCCAGCGCGAGGACTTTGTTGCGCTGTTCAAGATCATGGAAGGGCTGCCGGTCACCATCCGCCTGCTCGACCCGCCTTTGCATGAGTTCCTCCCCCATGGCGCGGCGGAGCTGGCCGAGGTGGCGCAGGCGCTTGGGATGGATGAAGCCGCGATCACCACGCGTGCGGCGGAGCTCGAAGAGACCAACCCGATGCTCGGGCATCGCGGTTGCCGCTTGGGCGTGACCTTCCCGGAAATCTACGAGATGCAGGCGCGCGCGATTTTCGAGGCGGCGGTCGAGGTCGGCAAGACGGCGGCCGCACCTGTGCCGGAGATCATGATCCCGCTGGTGGGCGTCAAGCGCGAGCTCGACATCACCCGCGCGCAGATCGAGAAGGTGGCCGAGCAGGTCTTCGCCGAGGCGGGCACGAGCATCGAATACAGCATCGGCACGATGATCGAGCTGCCGCGCGCGGCGATCGTGGCGGATTCGATTGCCGGGGCGGCGGATTTCTTCTCCTTCGGGACGAATGATCTGACGCAGACGGTGTTCGGCTTCTCGCGCGACGATGCCGGGAAATTCCTGCCGCATTATATCGAGCAGGGCATCCTGACGAAGGATCCGTTCGTGTCGATCGATGTCGAGGGGGTGGGCGCGCTGGTGCGGATTGCGGCGGAGAAGGGCCGGGCGACGAAGCCCGGGCTGAAGCTTGGGATCTGCGGCGAGCATGGCGGCGATCCGGCTTCCATCGCCTTCTGTGAGGCGGTTGGACTGGATTATGTGTCTTGCAGCCCGTATCGCGTGCCGGTCGCGCGGCTGGCCGCGGCGCAGGCCGCGATCGAGGCCGGAGAGGCGCAGTTCCGGGATAAGTGAGTGACGAAAGGCCGGGGCGGTGACGCCCCGGTTTTTTTTTTAGTGAAGGAAAAAAAGGTTTCTTCTTTTTGTGAACAAAAAGAAGCAAAAAAACTTTTCTCCGCTGGGCCTGGGGCGCATTTCGCTCCCGGCTCCGAAGTCGCAAAAGTTTTTGGGGCTGTCCCAGATAACTATTGAGAGTGGAGCTTCACCCAGCGCTTGAGGTCTTTCAAGAGGGCTGCCGGCGTTCCGTTGTTGAACCTCCACTCGCACTCTTTGAGGAAGAGGAAAAAGTTCGCTTTAGGGATGCCGTTGTATCGCCTCAGATGCCTCTTTGCCTGGTTCCAGAAGTTCTCAATGCCGTTGATATGGTTATGCCCATCTCCGACAAACTCCTGCCTATGGTTGATGCGGAAATGGTGGAATTCGGAGACGTCCAGGGCGTTATAAGCTGCATACGAATCTGTATAAACCACTGAATCTGGTACAATTTTCTCACGAATGATGCTCATGAGCGTGGTTTGTTGGACGTTCGGGATCATGACCGTACAGACGCGTCCCCCGCGCTTCAGCAGCCCGAAAACCGGGACTTTGCCGGCGGCTCCCCGGCCGTGCTTGCCCTTCCGATGGCCGCCGAAATAACTCTCATCGACCTCGACGCGGCCCGCGATGGGCGACGCTTTTTCCATCTCAACAGCAATGATTTGGCGCAGGCGATGATAAAAATATGCCGCCGATTTGCGGTTGATCCCCAGCAAATCGGCGGCCGTCCGTGCCGTCACGCCTGCGACGAAAAATTCAGCCAGCCGATCCTGGTCTTTTTCCCTTATACGACAATGCCTTAGGTCCATTTTTCTATCCTAGATCCGTTCAGGATCTGGGACAGCCCCAAGTTTTTTGCGCCGCTTTTTTTCAAAAAAGCGGCTACTTTCTTTCCTTAAGCAAACTTCAACAGTAGAAAACCACCGATTAAAGCGGCCGCGAACAGCCCGGTGATGAGGCCGAGGCGTTTTTCGATGAAGATTCGGGCCGGTTCGCCGAAATAACGGAGCAGAACGGCCTCAAGGAAAAACCGGCCGCCGCGTGTGATGACGCTGGCACCCATGAACAGCCAGAAATTGAAGGCGGCGGCGCCGGCGGCGATGGTCACGATTTTATACGGGATCGGGGTCAGGCCTTTGATGAGGATGATCCAGACGCCGTATTGCGCGAACTTGGCCTGAAAGGCCGCGAAGGCCGCGTGGTAGTGGTAGAAATTGATGATCGGCTGCGCCAGCTTGGCGAAGAGCAGAAAGCCGATGGCATAGCCGAGCGCGCCGCCGAGCACGCTGCCGGTGGTGGCGATGGCGGCGAAGCCCAAGGCTTTGCGCGGGCGGGCCAGGGCCATCGGGATCAGCAGCGCATCCGGGGAGGGGGAAGAAGCTCGCCTCCGCGAAGGCGATCAGGAACAGCCAGAGCGGGGCGGAGGGGCGTTCGGAGAGGGCCAGGATGCGGGTGTAGAGCGCGTGGATCATGCCTTGGCAGTGCCATAGCGCCGCCGGGCGGGCAACAGTCTATATCGGTAATGTAACGCTGGCCTTCAGCCCGCCTTGGGGCAGGTTGTGCAGCACGATGTCGCCGCCATGGGCGCGCAGGATGTTGCGGGCGATGGCAAGGCCGAGGCCGGAGCCGCCGGTCTCCCGGTTGCGGCTGGTCTCGAGCCGGCGGAAGGGCTCGAAGGCGGATTCCATGAGCTCGGGCGCGATGCCGGGACCGTCATCCTCGATGTCGATCTGCACCAGGCTCTTGGGCAGTTGCCGGAGGGTGATTTGGGCGGCGTCGCCATATTTCAGCGCGTTGGCGACCAGGTTCGTGATGGCGCGTTTCAGGCTGAGCGGGCGGGCATGGATCGTCAGATGGTCGGGGCCGGTGAATTCCAGCATGTCGCTGCGTTCCGGGTCGCCATCGGCGGCTTCGTCCAGGATAGTACGCAGCAGGGTGGCGAGGTCGATGCGCGCGACAGGTTCGCTTGCCGCGATGTCCCGGCCGAAGGTCAGGGTGGCGGAGACCATGGCTTCCATCTCGTCGAGATCGGCCAGCATTTTGGTGCGCTGTTCCTCATCCTCCATGTATTCCGCGCGCAGCTTGAGGCGGGTGATGGGGGTGCGCAAATCGTGGCCGATGGCGGTCAGCAGAAAGGTGCGGTCCTCGACGAAGCGGCGGATGCGCGCGGCCATGGTGTTGAAGGCGACGGCGGCGGTGACGATTTCGCTCGGGCCGGTTTCCGGCAGAGCCGGTGCGTTCGCCACGTCGCGGCCGAGGCGCTCGGCGGCCACGGCCAGGGTGCGCACCGGTACCATCAGGCGTCGCACCGCCCAGAAGATCATGACGGCGCCAAGGACGGTCATGACGATGAAGGCGGTGGCGAAGCCGGGGGAGCGCCAGGGCGCCGGCGGCGAAAGGGGCGAGGTCAAGGTAAGCCAGGCTCTGGGCGGTCCCCTGCCATCGGGCTGCGGCCCCGGTGGTCCTGGTGGTCCTGGTGGGCCGGGGGAATAGGTCTGGTCGGGCGGGAGCATTGGCGCGTGGCCGAAGGAAAACCCGTCTGGCATGCCAAAGCTGATGATGTCGCGCGGTGGATCGTCCATGCCGCGCAGCATCAGCCCGTGCGGATGCAGGCCCATGGGGATGCCATAGGCATAGATGCTGGCGCGGACGATCTGACGCGCGGCGAGCGGTAGGTCGAACGTGCCGGCGCGTGTCGGCGGCTCGGTTTCCAGGGTCAGCGTATCGCCATTGGGCAGTGCCTCCTTGGCGACCAGTGCGGGGCGGTCGGCCGGGGGGGCGAGCACGATATGGCGGTAGATGATGACGGCGCGGGTGGCGAGGTCACGCTCTTCCTCGATGCGCTCGAGGTTGATCTGGTTGAATGTGTGGAGGAGCAGGCCGAAGAGCTGGATGAAGGCGAAGCCGACCAGCAGGATGAGGATCGTGCGGCTGGCAAGGCTTCGTGGCCAGAAGGAAAGCCTCAACTGCGCTCCACCGGGGTGGAGAGCACATAGCCGCCGCCGCGCACGGTTTTGATGAGCTGGGCGTGGCGGCCGTCATCCTCGAGCTTGCGGCGCAGGCGCGACACCGCGACATCGATTGCGCGGTCGAACGGGCCGGCTTGGCGGCCGCGCAGCAGGTCGAGCAGCATGTCGCGCGTCAGCACGCGGTTCGGGCGGTCCAGCAGGGCGACCAGCAGGTCGTATTCGCCGCCGGTGATCGCGACTTCCACGCCGCTCGGGTCGAGCAGGCGGCGGCGTGCCGTCTCCAGCACCCAGCCGGAGAAGCTGTAGATTTTGGCGGCGTTTTCCGGGGAGCGCTCCTCCGCATCGCCGGTCCGGCGCAGCACGGCGCGGATGCGGGCAAGCAGTTCGCGCGGGTTGAAGGGCTTGGAGACGTAATCGTCCGCGCCGAGCTCCAGGCCGATGATGCGGTCGGTCTCCTCCGCCATGGCGGTGAGCATGATGATCGGGACCTTGGTCTCGGTGCGGAACCAGCGGGCGAGCTCCAGCCCGTTTTCGCCGGGCAGCATGAGGTCGAGCACGACGAGCTGGAAATGCCCGTTGACGAAGGCGCGCCGCGCCTCCTTGCCGTCGCGCGCGGTGGTGACGCGCAGGCGTTGGCGCTCCAGAAACTTGGCCAAAAGGTCACGAATTTCGCGGTCGTCGTCCACGACCAGGATATGCGGCAGGGATTCCATGGTTGTTACAATAACCCGAGGCGCGGGGCTTGGGCAGTAGAGGTTGCAATTGGTGACAATTTGGTGGCGGGTTAAAACGATGTCGCGCCTGCCTCAGCGCATCCCGATTTAGCCTCTTGCGTCATGCGGGCTTTGGCCCTATTGGCCGCGCCACGCTGCAACGCACGTGCCTCTGCCGGTCTTTTTCGTGAGGATTGGTTACGCAACGACGTCAAGCGTTCTGGCAGCACTGCCGGGGTGACCCGAAAGTGGCTGGTTCGTTGGACCGTTTCGCAACCGCGCCCGCCGCCTGATCAGGCGGGCCTTCATAGGAAAGGTGAGTGCGGTGAATCCCAAGATCGCATCATTTCTTCAATCCGCGTCGCCCGCGACGCCTTGCCTTGTGCTCGACCTGGAGCAGGTGGCGCAGAATTATGCCGCGATGCGCGCGGCCTTGCCGGTGGCGAACATCTATTATGCCGTGAAGGCCAATCCGGCGGCGCAGATCCTGCGCCTGCTGGCGGGCAAGGGGGCGTGTTTCGATGCCGCCAGCCTGGCCGAGATTAAGGCCTGCCTGGCGGCCGGCGCGCCGGTGGACCGGATCAGCTTCGGCAATACGGTGAAGAAACCTTCCGCCATCGCCGCGGCGCATGCGCTCGGCGTGTCCTTGTTCGCGTTTGACTCGATCGAGGAGCTGGAAAAGATCGCTGCCCACGCGCCGGGTGCGAAGGTATTTTGCCGGATCGCCGTGACCAATGCGGGCGCGGATTGGCCGCTGGCCAAGAAATTCGGCACCACGCCGGCGCGTGCCCAGGAGCTGATGCTGACCGCGGCGCAGCTCGGGTTGGTGGGGCATGGATTGTCCTTTCATGTTGGCAGCCAGCAGACCGGGACGGTGGCCTATGAGAGCGCGATCGCCGAGATGGCCGGGGTGTTCACGGTGCTGAAGGCGCGCGGGCTGGAGCTCGGCATGCTCAATCTCGGCGGCGGCTTTCCGGTCCGCTACCAGGAGGACGTGCCGGGGGTGGAGGCGTTCGGCGCCGCGATCCTGGGCGCCCTGACCCGGCATTTGGGCGATGCGCTGCCGCAGATCGTGATCGAGCCGGGCCGGGCAATTGTGGGCAATGCCGGGGTCGTGGCGTCCGAAGTGGTGCTGGTGTGCCGGCGCATGGCGGAGGATGAACGCCGCTGGGTGTATCTGGATATCGGCCGTTTCGGCGGGCTGGCGGAGACCGAGGGCGAGGCGATCCGCTACCGCATCACCGCAGGCGAGGGTGCGACCGGGCCGGTGGTGCTGGCCGGGCCGAGCTGCGATGGTGTGGATGTCATGTATGAGAAGACGCCGTATCAACTGCCGCTCCACCTTGCGGCCGGCGCGCGCGTGTTGATCCATGATGCGGGCGCTTATGTGACAACTTATGCGAGCCAGAATTTTAACGGTTTTACTCCGCTGGAAGAGCACTATCTGTAGGCCACAACCTGGAGAAATTGCGATGCGTGAGATTAAGATAAAGGCGGCCGACGGGGCCGGTGAGTTTTCGGCCTTCGTGTATGAGCCGGCCGCGCTGAAGGCGCCGGCGGGCGTGGTGGTCGTGATCCAGGAGATTTTCGGGGTCAATGACGCGCTGCGCGCGACTTGCGAGGAGATGGCGGAGCAGGGCTTCATTGCCATTGCGCCGGATCTGTTCTGGCGGCTGGAGCCGGGCGTTAACCTCACGGATAAGACCGAAGAGGATTGGAAGAAGGCCTTCGCGCTGCTGAACGCGTTCGATCAGGATAAGGGCGTTGAGGATCTGAAGGCCACGCTGGCGGCGGCACGCACGCTACCGGGGTCGAACGGCAAGGCCGGGACGATCGGCTTCTGCCTTGGCGGCCGCCTGGCCGTGATGATGGCGACCCGTTCGGATGCCGATGTGAATGTCTCCTACTATGCCGTCGGCCTTGATGCGCTGGTGCCGGAATTCGAGAACATCCAGGCGCCGCTGCTGGTGCATATCGCGGAGAAAGATGAGTTCGCCTCGCCTGAGATCATCGAGAAAGTGCTGGACGGCGTTGAGGACAATGCGTTCATCGATGCCTTCGTGTATCCGGACGTGCAGCATGCATTCGCGCGCGTGAAGGGCGTGCATTACGATGCGCGGGCGGCGACCATCGCGAATGGCCGCACAACCGAGATCCTGGCCGAAATCCTGGAGTGATCCGCAGACGCCAGTTCTGCGCAATGGCCGGCATGGGGGTACTCATGCCGGCTTTCGCATATGCGCAGGATCTTGGCGTAAGTTGTGTCGCCGCGATTCGCGAGCGGATGGCGGCGCTGCCGGACGGGCCGGTCCTGCTCAACAGCTATTTGGTGGAAACCGGGCCAAGTCGGGCGGATTTCGATCTGACGCAGGCAAATGCGGCCTATGTGTATGACAATGCCCTGGCGGGATTGTTGCTTCTCGCAGCGGGGCATGGCGATGACGCGCGCCGGATCGGCCAGGCGCTGGCGATCGCCCAGGCGCATGACCGGTTCTGGAAGGATGGAAGGCTGCGCAATGCGTATCAGGCCGGAGCTGTTGCCGGGCCGGTGAAATTGCCGGGATGGTGGGACGCGAAGGCTGGGCATTGGGCGGAGGATCCGTATCAGGTGGGTAGCCAGACCGGGCCGGTGGCCTGGGCGATGCTGTTATGGGCGGCACTGGGGATGCGCGCGCCGGCGGATGCCGCCGGGGATTGGCTGGACGACCAGCTGCGGGCGCCCAGCGGATATTATGGCGGGTTTTACGGGTTTGAGCCGGCGCCGCTGAAGCTGACTTGGCAGAGTACCGAGCAAAATACCGATCTCTACGCCGTGTTCCGCAAGCTCGGCCGGGCGGAGGATGCAGCACATGCCGGTGGCTTCGTGCAGGCGATGTATTCCGGCGCTCCGGGCGTGTTTGGCGCCGGGTTGGGGCCGGATGGGACGCGCAACGCGATGCTGGCGGCGGATGCCGGAACCTGGCCGTTTCTGGCGGGGCTCGGCTCCGCGCAATCGGCGAAGAGCGCGATTGCGGCATTGCGCCGCGGCAATGGAATTGGCTTTTCCGATGCGAGCCGGAGTATTTGGCTGGAGGGCACGGCCTTTGCCGCGCTGGCGCTCGGTCAGGACCCGTTGGCGCAAATGTTTTTGCACAAGGTGGCCGAGGAAATCTCGCCAGAAGGCTATGTCTACGCCACCGTGGCGCCGATGCTGAGCACCGGCCTCACGGTAGGTCCTTCGCTGCAGCAAGGCGTACCTGCCCAGGCGTTTGATTACTACCGCCGTCCCGCTTTGAGCACGACAGCCTGGGCGGGTTTGGCAGCCCTAGGCGTAAACCCCCTAGCCTAAAGAAACCGGGGTTTGGGGCCCAAGGCCCCAATGGGTCCAGGGGCAAAGCCCCTGGCGCTTGCTTACTTACTTAGTCGACACGCCGCTTATATTTCGGTTTCGGCTTTTCCATGCCCAGATCACCATGCAGCGCGGAGCCGCGGCCGGAGAGCGAGGGGTTGGTCATGAAATATTCGTGCGCCGAGGCCGGCGGGTCGCCGGGGGTGACGCGTACCCAACTGCCATCGGGGCGCAGTTCGGAGGATTGCGCATCGTCGCGCAGGTTGACCACCATGATCTGGTCGAGGACCTGGGCGTGGACGGTCGGGTTATGGATGGGCACGAAGGTTTCCACCCGGCCATCCATGTTGCGGGCCATCCAGTCGGCGCTGGACATGAACACCTTGTTCTCGCGCGCCGGGAGCGGGTGGCCGTTGGCGAAGACGCAGATGCGCGAATGTTCGAGGAAGCGCCCGACGATGGATTTGACGTGGATGTTCTCGGAGAGGCCCGGCACGCCCGGGCGCAGGCAGCAAATGCCGCGCACGACGATGGCGATGCGCACGCCGGCGCGCGAGGCGGCGTAGAGATGGTCGATCAGCCGGTCATCGACCAGGGAGTTCATCTTGAGCCAGATGCCGGAAGGTTTGCCGGCTTTGGCATTGGCGATTTCCGCATCGATCAGCGTGTCGATCGTTTTGCGGGTGGTCAGCGGCGAGAAGGCGAGCTGTTCCATCGCCTCGGGCCGGGCATAGCCGGTCATGTAGTTGAACAGCCGGGCGGCGTCGCGGGTCAAAGACGGGTCGCAGGTGAAGAAGGAGAGGTCGGTGTAAATCCGCGCCGTGATCGGGTGGTAGTTGCCGGTGCCGAAATGCGCATAGGCGCGCAGCGAGCCGGCTTCGCGCCGGACGACATAGGAGATTTTCGCATGCGTCTTCAGGCCGATGAAGCCGAAGACGACCTGCACGCCGGCGGCCTCGAGCGAACGGGACAGGCGGATATTGGCTTCCTCGTCGAAGCGCGCGCGCAGCTCGACCATGGCGGTGACGGATTTGCCGGCCTCGGCCGCCTCGATCAACGCCTTGACGATGGGGGAGTCGCGGCTGGTGCGGTAGAGGGTCTGTTTGACGGCCACGACCGCGGGGTCGGCGGCGGCCTGGCGCAGGAACTGCACGACCACGTCGAAACTCTCGAACGGGTGGTGGACCAGGATGTCCTTGGCGCGGATGGCGGCGAAGCAATCCCCGGCGAAGTCGCGGATGCGCTCGGGGAAGCGGGCGGTATAAGGGGCGAAGAGCAGGTCCGGCCGGTTGTCCACGATCAACTGCTTGACATCGACAAGGCCCATGATGCCGGTCTCGGTATAGACCTCGTCGGCGGGGGCATCGACGGCGTCGATCACCAATTCGCGCAGATCGCCTGGCATGTCCGCCTGCACGGTGAGCTGAATGACGACACCGCGGCGGCGGCGCTTCAGCGCGGTTTCATAGGATTGCACGAGGTCTTCGGCTTCTTCCTCGAATTCCACATCGGTGTCGCGGATCAGGCGGAACAGGCCGGAGCCCTTGAGCTGGAAGCCGGGGAAAAGGCGGGAGAGGAACATGCTGACGAGTTCTTCCAGCATGATGAAGCGGATCGGCCCTCCCGTGGCGGGCAGGCGGACGAAGCGCTCGACCTGGCTCGGCAGCGGGATGAGGGCTGACATCTGGCTGGGATCGTCGTCGCGCGCCAGCGTGAGGGCCATGACGAGGCCCATATTCGGGATGAAGGGAAAGGGATGCGCCGGGTCCACCGCGAGCGGCGTGAGGACAGGAAAGACGCGTTCCATGAAATACGAATCGAGGAAATGCGTGTCGCTGGCGTTGAGCTGGGCGGCGGCGCTGATGACGAGGCCGGCGGTGGCGAGCTCGGCGCGGACATGCGCGAAGGCGGCCTGCTGCGCGGCGATGAGCTTGCGCGCGCGCGCGTTGATCTCGGTGAGCTGCTGCGCGGGGGATAGGCCGTCGGCCGAGCGTTCCAGCACGCCGGCGCGGGCCTGGCCGATCAGCCCGGCGACGCGGACGGAGTAGAATTCATCCAGGTTGGAGGCGCTGATGGAGACGAAGCGCAGGCGTTCCAGCAGCGGGTGGCGGGCGTTTTCCGCCTCGGAGACGACGCGGAAATTGAAGTCCAGCCAGGAGGCTTCCCGGTTGATGAAGCGCGTGGGGCTGTTGAGGCTGAATTCAGGCGCGGGCGGTGTGGCTAACTGATCCATGGAGCCTCCTATATCAGAGCCGATTATGGACGGAGATGATGACTCTGTAATGATTGTTTACGCGTTGACCATTTCCTCGAGGATCTCGGCGGCGAGCTGGCGGGTGATGCGGATGCCGCGGCCGAGTGTCGCGCGGTCCAGCCGGGCGACGGCCTCGCGCAGCGCGCCGGCGGTGCGGGGAACATGGGTGAGCAGGAAATTGCTGACCGGAATGCTGAGATTGAGCTGGCGGTCGGCCGTGAGGCGGGTGAGAAGCAAGGCCAGCAGCTCTTCCTCCGGGGCGCGGATTTCCACGGTTTCGGTGGCGCGCAGGCGGCTGGCGAGGTCGGCAAGCGGGATGGTCTGCCGCGCGGGGGGCAGGCGCGAGGTCATCAGCACGGGAACTTTCTCCTCCCATGCGGCGTTCAGCAAATGCAGCAGCGTGCGCGGATCGACGACGATGTCCGCGTCATCGATGGCGACCGCGCGGGTGGGACGGATGAGGCCGTGCAGCGTGGCGCCGTTCATGATCTCAGCCCCCGCGGCGGCCGCCCAGACATGCAGCAGATGCGTTTTGCCGCAGCCGGCCTCTCCCCACAGGATCAGCCGCCCGTTCGTCCAGGCTTCCGGACGCGCCAGCCAGTCGCGCGCCATGGCGTTGGACGGGGCGGCGCAAAAATCTTCCGTTGCATAGTCGCGGACTTCCGCGAAGGGCAGGGCCAGTTGCTTCATCAGTCCGGCGGGGCGTCGAGGTAGAGCGGGCTGTGCAAATAGCGGCGCAGCCAGAAGCGGGCGAGCACGCCGAGCGTGGCCGTGACCGGGACCGCCAGCATGATGCCGAGGAAGCCGAAGGCCGCACCGCCGGCGAACAGCGCGAAGATCACCCAGACCGCCGGCAGGCCGACACGGTCGCCGAGAAAGCGGGGCTGGATGAAATAATCGTTGAGCGCCTGGCCGCAGCCGAAGACCACCAGCACCATTAGCACGCCGTGCCAGCCGGGCGTCTGGCTGAGCGAGAGCAGGATGGCGGCAACCGCGCCCAGCACCGTACCGACATAGGGGATGAAGGAGAGCAGGCCGGCGGCGATGCCGACAACGAGGCCGAGATCGAGCCCGACAATCGTCAGGCCGATGCCGTAGATCATGGCCAGCGCCAGGCAGCAGATCGCCTGGCCGCGAATCCAGGCGGCCAGGATGCGGTTCACCTCGATCGCCTGGGCGCGGATGACGGCCTCATAGGGGCGCGGCAGCCAGGTATCGACATGGTTGATGATGTTCGGCCAGTCGCGCAGGAAATAGAAGGTGACGATCGGCGTGATGATGAACAGCGTGAGGATGTTCACGACGCGAAAGCCGCTGCCGATGATGTTGGTGGCGGCGGTCCCCACGAAGGAGACCAGCGTGCCGGCCTGGTTGGCGGCGATGTCCCGCAGCTTCTGGCTCATCGCACCTGGGCCCAGCCGGTGCTGCAGGTTGAGGATCACGCTGCCGAAATCCTTCTCGGCCGTGCGGGTATAGGCGGGCAGGTTGGTGACGAAGGCGGCGGCCTGGCTGCTGATGACCGGGTAGAGCAGCAGGACGAACAGGACGACGCACAGAATAACGGCGACCAGGACGAGCAGCGCGCCGGCCGGGCGGCGCAGGCCGATTTTGGCCAGGCGGCTGACCGCGGGGTCGAGAAAATAGGCGAGGCCCGCCGCGACCACGAAGGGGGTCAGGATGGAGGAGAACAGCCGCAGGAAGCCCCAAACCGCGAGCAGAAACACCGCGATGAGTGCTAAGCGCTGCCATTGTGTTTTATAGGCGCGTGCGCCCTCCGGGTGGTAATCGGTCATGCGGCCGGCCCGGGTGCAAAATTTGCGCTTGCGATTGCCAGGCAACCTGGCGCATCTGCCTGCGATGCGGTTCTTGCCGATTGCGTGGTGCAATCGCTTGTGTAGAAACGCGACAGATTTTTTTGCGTGTGGAATCGCGAAGTCATGAAGATGGCTTAGCGCATTGGAGGCTGAGATGACCAGCGTAACGTACCGGGATGCCGGCGTGGATATTGAGGCCGGCGACGCGCTGGTGGAGGCGATCAAACCGCTGGCGAAAGCCACGACGCGCGCCGGCGTGTTGGGCGGGTTGGGCGGCTTTGGCGCGCTCTTCGACCTGAAGGCGGCAGGGTTCGCGGACCCGATCCTGGTCTCCACCACCGATGGTGTCGGCACCAAGCTGAAGATCGCGATCGATACGGGGATCCATGATTTTGTCGGGATCGACCTTGTCGCGATGTGCGTGAACGACCTCGTGGTGCAGGGTGCGGCGCCGTTGTTCTTCCTGGATTATTTTGCCACGGGCGCGCTGGATGTGGCGGCCGCGAAGAAAGTGATCGCGGGTATCGCCGAGGGCTGCCGGATTTCCGGCTGCGCGCTGGTCGGTGGCGAGACGGCGGAGATGCCGGGCATGTATGCCGCCGGGGATTACGACCTGGCGGGGTTCTCGGTGGGTGCTGCCGAGCGCGGCGCGCTGTTGCCTGTGGGTGTGGCGGCGGGCGATGCGATTTTGGCGCTGCCGTCTTCGGGCGTGCATTCCAACGGGTTTTCGCTGGTGCGCCGGATTATCGCGGATGCCGGGCTGACCTGGGAATCCCCGTTTGCGGACGGCAAGAGCCTGGCGGAGACCTTGATGCAGCCGACGCGGATTTACGTGCAGCCGATGCTGGCGCTGCATAAAGCCGGGCTGCTGAAGGGGGCGGCGCATATTACCGGCGGCGGGCTGCCGGGCAATCTGCCGCGTGCTCTGCCGGATGGGCTGGGGGCCAGTCTGAACGGGCCTTGGGCGATGCCGGAGATCTTCCCGTGGTTGGCCAAGACCGGCGGCGTTGCAGCCCAGGAGATGCTGCGCGTGTTCAATTGCGGCGTCGGAATGACGCTGATCGTCTCCGATGCGCAGGCTGCGATGGACGTGCTGCGCGCGGCCGGCGAGACGCCGTTCCTGCTCGGGCAGGTGACGCAGACGCCCGGCATCGAGATCGCAGGCGTGGAAAGGCTGTTTGCGTGAAGCCACGCGTCGCGGTGTTTTGCTCGGGCCGCGGCTCCAATATGGAGGCGCTGATCAAGGCCGCGCAGGCGCCGGATTATCCGGCGCAAATCGCGCTCGTGGTCTCGAACAAGCCCGACGCAAAGGCACTCGAGATCGCGCAGGCGCTGGGCGTGAAGACGCTGGCGGTGCCATCCAAACCTTTCGGGCGGGATCGCGAGGCGCATGAGCGGGCGATCGATGCGGCGCTGGCGCAGGAAGGTATCGAGATTGTCTGCCTGGCCGGATATATGCGCCTGCTGACCCCGTATCTCGTGGGGCGCTGGCAGGGGCGGATGCTGAATATCCATCCGAGCCTGCTGCCGGCCTATCCCGGGCTCGATACGCATGCCCGTGTGCTCGCGGCGGGCGAGACGGTTCATGGCTGCACCGTGCATCTCGTGACCGAGGGCATGGATGAGGGGCCGATCGTGGCGCAGGCCGAGGTGCAGGTTTTGCCGGAGGATACCGAGCCCGTGCTGGCCGCGCGGGTGCTCGCACAGGAACACCGGCTTTATCCGGAAGCATTGGCGGCGCTGGCGATTAGAGTGCGATCGTTTTAGGTTCGCGCATCTCGCGCGGAGCTAAAACGTGAATCGCCCTCTGTAAAAGAGCTAGGGCACGATCGCACCTAAGCGATCCTGCTCTAGAATCCGCTTGCCAGAGGCAGCCGCGAAACCGTAAAGCTCCCTTCGGTCTTTTATCGCGGGAGTCGTAACGACATGGCGACGGAAACGAACCAGGGAACGATGCTGCCGGCGGCGGAGGAGTTTGACACCGTCTCCCAGAATGGCTGGAAGTTCTTCACCAAATTTCTCTTCGGCAATGTGGTGGCGACCGTGGTGGCGCTGCTGGTTCTGGCGCTGCTCACCGTCTGGCGCTGAACATAGGCTGATTCAACGCAAATTTGGCGCGAACAGCCGTTCCTCGGCGATGTCGAGGGCGGATTCGACGGCGCTGCGAGTGATGAAGCGCAGCAGGCCGCGCGGGGGTTTGGGCCGCAGCCAGACGGGTTTGGCTTTCTCGCCGCCGAGTTGCTTGACCAGCATGTCGACATCGGCGAGGCCGTCGATGAGGCCGAGCGAGAGCGCGCGTTCGCCGGTCATGTAGCCGCCGTCGAAAATCTTACTCTCATCGGGGGTGAGGCGGTCGCCACGGCGTTCGCGGACCCAGGATTTGAACATCTCATGCGCCTCCGCCAGCAGCGCGCGGGTGAACGCTTCGTCCTGCGGGCGCAGCGGCGAGAACATCTCCATGCGCGCCTTGTTCTCGCCGGCGGTGAAAAGGCGGCGCTCGATGTCGTAGCGGGCGATGAGCTTGTCCAGGCCGAAACCGCCGGTGATGACCCCGATGGAGCCGACGATGGAGAGTCGGTTGGCGTAGATTTTGTTGCCCGCACAGGCCAGCCAATAGCCGCCCGAGGCACCGACATCGCCGATGATTGCGGTGATTTCCACGCCCGTTTCCGCCGCGCGGCGGCGGATGAACTGGCCGATGAGATCGGATTGAGCGGCGGAACCGCCGGGGCTCTCAATGGCCAGGAGCAAATGCTTGCTGCGCTTGGCCAGCGCGAAGCCGCGCTCGATGGGGGCGGTATAGGCGTCCAGGCTGATCGCGCCGGGGCGGGCCGCGATGATGCCGCGCAGGGAGATGACGGGGATTTTCGGCTTGGACCAGGGAAATTGCATACGGCAATCTTAGCCGAATGCGGGGGTTAGTCGAGCATGCCGCCAAGGGGCAATTCCCCTGCCGGCATGCGCCTATAGGCTGACTTTATTCCGCGGCGTTGGAGAGCGCGGCGCGGCGTTCCTGCTCGAACATATAATCGCGTGCGAGCGGCAGGGCCTCCTGGTTGCGGACGAGCTGGATCTGGAAGTTCATATGATCCGAGGCGCGGAAGGCGAGTTCCGAGCCTGAGAGGTAGAACTCGAACATCCGGCAGAAGCGCTCGTCATACAGCTTGGCGATGGCCTCGCGGTTGGCGGCGAAGCGTTGGCGCCAATGGTCCAGGGTTTTCGCGTAATGCAGGCGCAGGATCTCGATATCCGTGGAGATCAGGCCGGATTTCTCGAGCGGCGCCAGCACCTCCGAGAGGGCCGGGGAGTAGCCGCCGGGGAAGATGTATTTCGCGATCCAGGCATTGGTGGCGCCGGGGCCGTCGAAACGGCCGATCGAATGGATCAGGGCCACGCCGTCGGGCTTCAGGCACCGCTTGACCGTGCTGAAGAAGGTCGGGAAATTCGGCACGCCGACATGCTCGAACATGCCGACCGAGACGATGCGGTCGAATTCGTGGTTCATGGCGCGGTAATCGATCAGCTCGAATTTCACGCGGTCGGACAGGCCGGCGGCGGCGGCGCGGGCACGGGCCTCGGCGAGTTGCTCCTCGGAGAGCGTGATGCCGGTGACCCGCGCGCCGTAATCCCGCGCCAGCGTGAGCGCCATGCCGCCCCAGCCGCAACCGATGTCCAGCACTTCGAGGTCCGGGCGGTCGAGTTGCAGTTTCGCGGCGATGTGGTGTTTTTTGGCCGATTGCGCTTCTTCCAGCGTCTCGTCGCCGCGCGGGAAATAGGCGCAGGAATATTGCCGGTCGCGGTCCAGGAACAGCGAATAGAGCCGGCCGTTCAAATCGTAATGATGCGCGACGTTATGCTTCGAGCGTACGGCGTTATTGGCCTGCAGAATCGGGCGCAGCAGCCGGCCGAGCTTTTCGCTCCAGGCCAGGACCGGCACCGGGCGGTACCGCGTGTTCTCGAGCAGCACGTGCAGCACTTCATGGATCGTGCCGTCCACCGGGATGAGGCCCTGGTCCATATAGGTTTCGCCAATCGCCAGGCCCGGATGCAGGACCAGGCGGCGCAGGGTTTCGTTGTCTTTAATCCGGATGCCGGCCCGCAGGCCTTGCCCGTCCCCATACTTGCTCTCAGACCCGTCAGGCCAGATCACGCGGAACTGGCCCTTTTGGACGGCGCTCGCCAAAATGCGGTCCATCACACGCTTGAAGATCCAGCTCATCTTACTCTCCGTTACAATGAGCATAAATTAAGTAGCTTGGAATATAAAAGTAAGACGCTGGAATGCAAACGGCCCCTGCACTGAGTGCAGGGGCCGTTTTTTGGGTCAGGCATGTCCTCCGGCCTCGCGCGGCCGGAGGGGTACGGCTTAGGCTTCTTCGGTGGCTTCTTCCTCGCCGAAGAGCGGGCCGAGTTCCGGACGCTCGTCGCGCTCGGCGGCGATCGTCTCGCCACGGGCTTGCTTCTCGGCCTCTTCGGGGCTGCGGGCGACATTCACCTTGACGTCGATGATGACTTCAGGGTGCAGCGCGACGCGGACCGAGGAGATGCCCAGCATCTTGATCGGCTGCTCGAGCAGGACCTGCGAACGCTCGATGCCCAGACCGGCTTCGGTCGAGGCTTCCGCGATGTCGCGGGTGGAGACGGAGCCGTACAGGGCACCGGCGTCGGAAGCCTGACGGATCAGGATGACGCTCAGGCCCTGGATGCGCTCGGCCACACGCTCGGCCTCGTCGCGGCGCTTGATGTTCTGCGCCTCGAGCTGTGCCCGCTCGCGCTCGAAGCGCTCGCGGTTTGCCTTGGTCGCGCGCACGGCCTTGGACTGCGGCAGCAGATAGTTGCGCGCATAGCCGGGCTTCACTTTAACGATTTCGCCCATCTGGCCGAGTTTCTCGACGCGCTGGAGCAGGATCAGTTCTACGTTTGCCATTCTTCCGGATCCCTTAGGTCAGCACATAGGGGAGGAGGGCAAGGAAGCGGGCGCGCTTGATGGCTTTCGCCAGTTCGCGCTGCTTCTTGCCGGAAACCGCGGTGATGCGGGACGGGACGATTTTGCCGCGCTCCGAGAGGAAGCGGGACAGAAGGCGCACGTCCTTATAGTCGATCACCGGCGCGCCAGGGCCCGAGAAGGGGCAGGATTTCTTGCGGCGGAAGAAGGGACGGCGGGCGCCCACGGCCGGGCGGCGGGCGCCCGGGGTCAGTTCAGTAGTCTCGGACATCAGATTTCCTCCTCAACGCCGTAATCGTCACGGTCGGCGCGGAACTCGTCACGCGCGCGGAATTCTTCACGCTCATCGAAGCCACGCTTGCGGCCGGTCTCGAAACGCCCGGCAGGTTTGGGCCCACGGAAGCCGCGCTCGCGGTCGTCGGATTTGCGCGAGAGAATGACCGAGGGTTCCTCGGAAATTTCTTCGATGCGCACGGTCATGAAGCGCAGCACGTCCTCGTTGAGGGTGAGCTGGCGTTCCATTTCGTTGATCGCGGCGGACGGGGCGTCGAGGCCGAGCAGGATGTAGTGGCCCTTGCGGTTCTTTTTGATCCGGTAGGCCAGGCTGCGCAGACCCCAATATTCACGCTTCTTGACAGCGCCGCCATCGGTCTCGAGCTGGGCGGTAACGGCATCGGCGACAGCGTCAGCCTGTGCCTGTGTGATTTCACTCCGTGCGATAACCACGGTTTCATATAACGGCATGTGAACTCCCTTCGGATTGTTTCAGCTCCGGTCCGGGTCTGGACCTCCCAAAATCGGGACGAGCACTAGCCGGGCGCGATGCCACGCGCCCAGCAGGGGAGGCGAGGCTTTCGCACAGGGGCGGGGCGCTGACAAGGGGATTTCGGGAATTTAAAGGCGCAATCTGGCTTCAACGATATCCATCTCATCGGGCACGCGCGTGATGGCAAAGCCCAGGCGCCGGACGAGGGCAAGCATCGGGATGTTGTCGGCGAGGATCTGGCCGTTGATCTCGGCGACCCCCTGGGATTTGCCCCAGGCGATGACCGCGCGCATCAGCGCCGTGGCCAAGCCGAGGCCCTTGGCCGCGGGTTCCACCCCGACGGCGAATTCGGCAACCGCGCCGTCGGTGTCGTTGCGCACCAGCCGCGCGCCGCCGGCCGGCGTGCCGGTGGCCGCGTCCACGGCGATGATCGCCATCTCCCGCGCATAGTCGATATCGGTCATGCGGGTGATCTGCTCGGGGTTAAGTTGGCGGATGGCGGAGAAGAAGCGGTAGCGCAGGTCCTCATGGCTGAAGCGACTGAACATCGCGCGATAGCCGTCGGCATCTTCCGGGCGGATGGGGCGCAGCACGAAATCGCGGCCTTTGGTGTTGACGCAAGCGGTGAGTTCCGCCGGATAGGGCGAGATGAGGAGTGCCGGGCGGATCGCGCCGGAAGGGCGGAGCCGGATGCGGGCATCGGCGGCAACGACCCCTTGATCGTTGGCGAAAAGCGGGTCGAGGTCGAGGCTGAGAATGTCCGGCGTGTCGATGATGAGCTGGCTGACGCGCACCAGCGTGGCGGCGATGGCGTCCATGCCGGCGGCTTGGATGCCGCGATGCGCCGCCAATGCCGGGGCGATGGGGGCGCGCTGGATCAAGGCATGCGCGAGGGCGAGGTTGAGCGGCGGCAGGTCGGCGGCCAGCGTCGAGACATCGTCCGGATCGCCGCCGCCGGCGCCAAAGGCGATGGTCGGGCCGAGCAGTGGATGATCCTCGACCCGGATGCGTAATTCCGTGCCGCGCGGGGCTTGCGGCTGCACGATAAAGCCGCCCCCGGATGCGGCATCCTGTGCGGTGGTCCGGGCCTGGATGCGTCGCGCGGCCTGGTGGA
This sequence comes from uncultured Pseudomonadota bacterium, assembly GCA_963737355.1. GTDB lineage: Bacteria > Pseudomonadota > Alphaproteobacteria > Acetobacterales > Acetobacteraceae > Acidocella. The sequence continues at coordinate 212,834 of CAVTSC010000007.1, forward strand.
CCGAAGGGGCGTCCGGCAGGTCGAGCGCGATGGTCCCGGGGATGCGCAAGGCGGGTGTGTGGGGATGTGCGCGTTTCAGCACGGCGGGAAACCCCAGTTTTTGCGCGGCGGCGACGGCTGCATCCGCGGTGGGCGCGTGGCGGGTGGGCAGGACCGGGATGTTATAGGCCGCGATGAGGGGGAGTGCGGCATTCTGCGCCAGCATCGCCTGGCCGGCGGCGCGGGCGGCGCTGAGGGCTTGTGCCACGGCGGCTTTGTCCGGGGCGTCCTGCAGCACGGCGGAAGGCGGCAATTCGCGGGCCGCGGCGCGGTTGCGGCGGTTGCGCAGGAGATGCGTGAAGCCGGCGATGGCGCGCTCAGGGGTGGCAAACCAGGCGAGCCCGGCGGCGGCCAGGCGGCGGCGGTGCGGCGCGCCGTTGGCCTCGCCCAGGGCGGCGATCAGCAGCGGGACCTGCACGGTCTTGGCGCAGGCGACGATCGCCTCGATGGCGGCGCTGTCATCCTCGCCGGAAGGGGCGTGGACGATCAGGATGCCGCCGACCTCGGGAGCCGAGGAGAGCAAAGCGGCGAGGTCGGCCAAGCGGGTTGGGATGCGGCCGGCATAGATCGGCCCGGGCGGCGGGGGATGGCCCAGGCTGAGCGCCAGCACCTGGGCGGTCTGGGGACCGAGTTCGGTGAGCGCCAGGCCGGATTCGAGCGCGCAATCGGCGGCCAGCCGGCCGGCCGAGCGTGAGTTCGAGAGGATCGCGAGGCTCTCGCCGCGGGCGGGTTTGACGCGGGTGAGCGTTTCCGTCGCCGCGAGGAATTCGCCGATCGTGCCGGTGAGCAGCACGCCGGCGCGGGCGAAGGCGGCTTCCAGCGCCGCCTGCGCCCGGCGCTGCGGATCGAAGAGCCGGATGCCCGGGGCGATCGCCACCACGGGGCGCAGCCGTGCGGCGGCCCGGGCGGCGGAGAAGAAGAGTTTCGGGTCGCGCAGATGGTCGATCTCGAGGAGAATCGCCATCGTGCCGGGATCACGCGAGAGATGGTCCAGGACCCGGCCGAAGCCGATATCGGCATTGCCGCCAATGCCGATGATATGGCTGAAGCCGACATTGTTGGGGATGGCCCAGTCGACGACGGTGCGGGCGAGTGAGGCCGATTGGCCGACCAGCGCGACCCGGCCGGGCGGCGGGATCTGGCCGAAGATGGAGGCATTTAGGCCAAGATGCGGCAGGACGAGGCCATAGGAATGCGGGCCCAGGACGCGGATGCCGGTGGATTTGACCATGCCGGCGAGGCCGGGCGCTTCAGAGAGCACGATGGCGCCGCGTGCGCCGCGCGCGGCGTGCTGTGCCAGGGCGGCGGGAATATCGGCGCTGTCATCGGCGAGCAATACGAGATCGGCGTCGCGCAGGTCATCGCCGTCGAGTTCCGAGCACGCCGGAGAACCCCGCGCGCAGGTTTTGCCGGATTTTTTGGCCGAGCGGCGTTTGGCTCCCGCTCAGGCTGATGGAGGCGGGAGCAAAGAACGAGGCTGGATCGAAGCGCCGTTTGAGCGGCAGGCTCATGTTACAGGCTCATATCACCAGTTCGATCAGGAACGGGCCGTCGCGCTGGATGCTGGCGGCGAGATGCGTGTTGAGCTCATCGAGCGAGGCGGCGCGGGCGGCGGGAATGCCCATGCCGCCCGCAATCTGGCACCAATCAAGGGCGGGGTTGGAGAGGTCCAGCATGTCGAGCGCCGTGCGGCCGGGATTGGCGCCGACTCCGGCGAGCTCGTTCAGCAGGATGTTGTATTTGCGGTTGGCGAGGATGATGGTCGTGACGTTCAGCCGCTCGCGCGCCTGGGTCCATAAGCCAGCGACGCTGTACATCGCCGAGCCGTCCGCCTGCAAAGCGATCACGCGACGGCCGGGTGCGGCGATGGCCGCACCCACGGCCATGGGAATGCCATCGCCGATGGCGCCGCCGGTGAGCATCATCCAGTCATGCGGCGGGGCGGGATGGGTGGCGGGGAAAAAGCCGCGGCCGAAGGAAATTGCCTCGTCGATGATGATGGCGTTTTCGGGCATCAAGGCCGCGAGGGATTGCGCGACGCCTTCCGGCGTCACGGCACCCGTGGCTGGGCCGCGCAGCGGGCCGGGATCGGCGGGTGGGATGGCGGGTGTTCCCAGGAGTTGGGCGAGTGCGGCCAAGGCGGCGGGACCATCCTGCTCCGGCGTGCTGAGGACATGGACCTCGCAGCCCGGCGGGTAGAGCAGGCCGGGCTTGCCGGGATAGGCGAAGAAGGAAACCGGCTCGCCGGTATTGACGAGGATGAGTTGCCTTATGCCGGTAAAGGCCGCGATGCCCTGGTCCACGGGATAGGGGATGCGCTCGGCCTGGACGCGCCCGCGGCCGCGCGGAAGGCGGGCAGGGGAGCGTTCGAGCAGTAATTTCGCACCCATCTGCTGGGTGATGGCCCAGGCATCGGACAGCGGCTTTTCCAGCATCGCGGTGCCGCCCAGCAGCAGCATGGTGGGCTGGCCGTTGCGCAGTAAAGCGGCGGCGGTCTCGACGGCCGTGGCGGATGCTTGGTGCGCCGGGGCCGGGGCGGCGGCGTCTGCGATCACGCCGCCATTGTCCCAGGCCGTGTCCGCGGGCAGAATCAGGGTTGCGATCTGGCCGGGATAGGTGCGCGCGGCTTCGATCGCCGCGGCGGCATCCGTGCCGACTTCGGCGGCGGAGCCGGAGCGGCGGATGAAGGCCGAGACCGGACGGGCCAGCCCCTCGACATTGGCGGTGAGCGGCGCATCGAGCGGGCGGTGGTAATTGGCCTGGTCGCCGACGATGTTGACGATCCCGGAGCGGGCGCGGCGGGCATTGTGCAGGTTGGCCACCCCATTGGCGAGGCCCGGGCCGCAATGCAACAGGGTTGCGGCGGGTTTGCCGGTGAGGCGGTAATAGGCGTCGGCGGCACCCGTGACGACGGTTTCATCCAGGCAGAGCACGCAGCGCATGCCGGGGATGCGGTCCAACGCCGCGACGAAATGCATTTCGCTGGTGCCGGGATTGGCGAATACCGTGTCGATCCCTGCGTTCAGCAGCGTGTGTACCAGACTTTCCGCCCCGTTCATGCATCGCTCTCCCAGGCGGGAAAACATAGTTCCCGCGTTATACACAACTTGTCCACAGCCCAGTCCAATGACGCGACTCGAGGTTTTGGTCTAGGAGAGGACAGATGAATTCGATTGATACGCCACTCCTCGGACTTTCCCAACGCCTGCCCCCCAGCAATCCGCAGGCCGAGCAGGCGCTACTGGGCGCGCTGTTGGCCAATAATAAGGCGTATGAGCGGGTTTCCGAATTTCTCTCGCATGAGCATTTTGCCGACCCGGTGCATGCGCGGATTTTCCAGGCAATCGCGCGGCGCTGCGAGGCCGGACAGATCGCCGATCCGGTGACCCTGCGCGCGGAGTTCGAACATACCGGCGTGCTCAACGAGGTAGGCGGCACCGCCTATCTCGCGCAGCTGCTCTCGGCGATGGTCGGCATCATCAATGCCGGGGATTACGGAAGGGTGATCCGCGATGCCTGGCTGCGCCGCCAGCTCATCGATGTCGGCGAGACGGTGGTAAACCGCGCCTTCGGGGCTGAGCCGGAGCTCGATGGTGGTGCGCAGATCGAGGCGGCCGAGCAGACCTTGTTCAACCTCGCCACAGAAGGCGGCTCCGAGGGTAAGGGGCTGAGCTTCCGTGAGGCGTTGACGGCGGCGATCGAGGTTGCGTCAAGCGCTTTCAAGAATCAGGGATCGGTGTCCGGGCTGGATACGGGGTTGCGGGATTTGAATAAGCGGATGGGTGGGCTGCATCCCTCCGATCTCATCATCCTGGCGGGGCGGCCGGGCATGGGCAAAACCGCGCTGGCGACGAAGATCGCCTTCGGCGCGGCCAAGGCGCTGTTGGCCAATGCGCGGATCGACAACCCGAATGCCGCGGCCAAGCAATGCGTGGCGATTTTCTCCCTGGAAATGAGCGCCGACCAGCTCGCAACACGTCTGTTGGCGGAAGAAGCGCGGGTTTCGGCGGATAAGATAAGGCGCGGCGAAATCAGCTCGCGCGATTTTGATAATTTTGTGAAGGTCAGCCGGGAGATCTCGGATATTCCGCTGGTCATCGACGATACGCCCGCCCTCACCCTCTCGGCCTTGCGCACGCGCTGCCGGCGGTTGATGCGCACGCAGGGGCTGGGGCTGATCGTGGTCGATTACCTGCAGCTCATGCGCCCGGCGGCGGGAACCCGGCCGGAGAGCCGCGTGCTCGAGATCAGCCAGATCACGCAGGGGCTGAAGGCGATTGCGAAGGAGCTTGCGGTGCCGGTCATCGCGCTTTCCCAGCTCTCGCGTTCGGTGGAGAACCGCGATGACAAGCGGCCGCAGCTCTCGGATCTGCGCGAGTCGGGGGTCGATCGAGCAGGACGCGGATGCGGTGATGTTCATCTATCGTGATGAATATTACCTGCAGCAGAAAGAGCCGAAGATTGTCGCCTTCGAGCGGGATGACAAGTTCCAGGAGGCGATGGAGAAGTGGAAGTCGGACATGCAGAATGTCTACCAGAAGGCCGAGCTGATCCTGGCGAAGCAGCGGCATGGTCCGACCGGCAAGATCGATCTGTTTTTCGAGGGCGAATTTACGCGGTTTGCCGATCTCGATACCACGCATGACGCATGAGTGACGCATGAGTGACGCCGGCGTTGCGCGCGGGGGACGGGCGGGATGACCGCACTTCTGGAAATCGACCTGGATGCGATCGCTTGGAACTGGCGCGCGCTCGATGCGATGCATCCCGGTGCGACGGCCGGCGTGATCAAGGCCGATGCCTATGGGTTGGGGGCGCTGCAGGTGGCGCCGAAACTTTTGGCGGCTGGGTGCCAAAACTTTTTGGTGGCGCATCTCGCCGAGGCCATGGCGGTGCGCAAGTTGATCCCGGGCGCGATGCTGGGCGTGCTGAACGGGCTGCTGGAGCGCCAGGCGGCGGAATTTTCCGCTGAGGGAATCGTTCCCGTGCTGGGCGCGCTGCATGAAATCGCCTGGTGGCGCGACGAGGCGGCGCGGCTTGGGCGGGTGCTGCCGGTCATTCTGCATATCGATACCGGCATGGCACGGCTGGGGCTCTCCGCCCGCGAGCTGGCGGCATTGCGCGAGGATAGGCTGCTGCTGCAAGGCCTGCGGGTGGAGTATGTGATGACGCATCTGGTCAACGCGGAAGTGCCCGAGGATCCGATGAATGCGCGTCAGGCGGAAAAATTCTGGGGCGCGGCCAAGCAGTTTCCGAGGGCAAAAACGAGCTTCGCTAATTCCTCGGGCATGTTTCTTGGGCCGGAATTCGCCTCCGACCTCGCGCGGCCCGGGGCGGCCTTATACGGGATCAACCCGACGCCGGGGCGGGCGAGCGAAACCCGGATGCGGGATGTGGTGCGGCTGAGCGCGCCGATTTTGGCGGTGCGCGAGGTCGAGCCGGGCGAGAGCGTGGGGTATGGCGGGCACTGGACGGCGCAGCGCCCGAGCCGGATCGCCACGATCGGCGTCGGCTATGCCGACGGGCTCCACCGCGCCCTCTCCAACCGGGGCACGGCCTATTTTGACGCTACCCCCGTGCCGCTGGTAGGCCGGGTGTCGATGGATCTCACGACCTATGATGTAACTGATGTGCCGGCCGGGCCGGGCGATGTCTTGCGCCTGATGGGGCTAGGTCACGGACCGGATGCGCTGGCGGCGGAAGCGGGCACGAATGGCTACGAGATCCTCACCTCTTTGGGGCGCCGTTATGCGCGGCGGTATATCGGCGAATGATTAGGGTCCTGGACGTCATCACCGCCATTGGCGCGGCTGCCTTGAGCGTGGTGGGTCTGATCGGCGAGCTGACGATCTTCGCGCTCTCGGGCCTCTCGCATATTTTCCGGCCGCCTTATTATCCGCGCATGATCGGCCGCAGCCTGATGGAGATCGGCTTTTACGCGCTCCCTGTGGTGGCGCTGACCGCCTTGTTCACTGGCATGGTGCTGGCGCTGCAATCCTATACCGGGTTTTCGCGCTTCAACGCCGAGAGCGCGATTGCCAGCGTGGTCGTGCTCTCGGTCACGCGCGAATTGGGCCCGGTGCTGGCCGGGCTGATGGTCTCTGGCCGCGCCGGGGCGGCGATGGCGGCGGAGCTTGGGACCATGCGCGTGACGGATCAGATCGATGCGCTCTCCACGCTCTCGACCGAGCCGATGAAATATCTTGTGGCGCCGAGGCTGGTGGCGGGGATCATCGCCATGCCGCTGCTGGTGGTGGTTGCGGATATTCTGGGCGTGATGGGCGGGTTTCTGGTGGCGACCTGGAAACTCGGGTTCAACCCTAATGTTTATCTTGTGAGTACGTTCACGAATTTACGAAGCGAAGACGTGGTCTCCGGGCTGATCAAGGCGGGCGTGTTCGGCTTCGTCATCGCGTTGATGGGCTGTTTTAACGGCTATCGCTCCCGCGGCGGGGCGCAGGGTGTGGGGGCGGCGACCACCGCGGCGGTGGTCTCGGCCTCGATCCTCATTCTGGCGCTGGACTACATTCTCACTCAGGTTCTGTTCGTCAAATGAGCATCCCGAAAATCCGGATCAGGGGATTGAAGAAATCCTTCGGCGCGAAAAAAGTGCTGGATGGGATCGATCTCGACGTGATGCCGGGGACCGGCATGGTGGTGATCGGCGGTTCGGGTACGGGCAAGTCTGTGTTGATCAAATCCGTGCTTGGGCTGGTGACGCCGGATGCGGGCGTGATCGAGATCGACGGCGAGGATGTTTTGCGGGCCTCGCGTGGCCGGGCGCGGCAGTTGCGCGCGCAGATCGGCATGCTGTTTCAGAACGGCGCGCTGTTTGACTTGCTCCCGGTTTGGGAAAACGTCACGTTCGGCCTGCTGGCGGAGCGGAAAATCCGGCGGGCGGCGGCGCGGGATAAGGCCGTGGCGGTGCTGGCCCAGGTTGGGCTGGATGCAGGCGTGGCGGATCTGTCGCCGTCTGAGCTTTCAGGAGGCATGCAGAAACGCGTGGCGCTGGCGCGGGCGATTGCGGCTGAGCCCGCGATCATGTTTTTCGATGAGCCGACGACGGGGTTGGATCCGATCATGGGTGCCGTGATCGACGAGCTGATCGTGGATTGCGTGAAGCGGCTGGGCAGCACCTCGGTTGCGATCACACATGATATGGCGAGCGCGCAGCGCATTGGCGATCAGGCGGCGATGCTCTATGAGGGGCGGGTGTCGTGGAGCGGCCCGGCCTCCGGGCTGCTGACCAGCACGGATCCGGTGGTGGACCAGTTCACCCATGGCCGCGCGCAGGGGCCGATCAAGATGGCGCTGCGGCGGTAGAAAGTAGCCGCTTTTTTGAAAAAAAGCGGCGCAAAAAACTTCTGCGACTTGAGACTGCGGCGCGACTGCGAGCACGGCCTAAAGTAAAAAAGTTTTTGGGGCTGTCCCAGATAACTATTGAGAGTGGAGCTTCACCCAGCGCTTGAGGTCTTTCAAGAGGGCTGCCGGCGTTCCGTTGTTGAACCTCCACTCGCACTCTTTGAGGAAGAGGAAAAAGTTCGCTTTAGGGATGCCGTTGTATCGCCTCAGATGCCTCTTTGCCTGGTTCCAGAAGTTCTCGATGCCGTTGATATGGTTATGCCCATCTCCGACAAACTCCTGCCTATGGTTGATGCGGAAATGGTGGAATTCGGAGACGTCCAGGGCGTTATAAGCTGCATACGAATTTGTATAAACCACTGAATCTGGTACAATTTTCTCACGAATGATGCTCATGAGCGTGGTTTGTTGGACGTTCGGGATCATGACCGTACAGACGCGTCCCCCGCGCTTCAGCAGCCCGAAAACTGGGACTTTGCAGGCGGCTCCCCGGCCGTGCTTGCCCTTCCGATGGCCGCCGAAATAACTCTCATCGACCTCGACGCGGCCCGCGATGGGCGACGCTTTTTCCATCTCAACAGCAATGATTTGGCGCAGGCGATGATAAAAATATGCCGCCGATTTGCGGTTGATCCCCAGCAAATCGGCGGCCGTCCGTGCCGTCACGCCTGCGACGAAAAATTCAGCCAGCCGATCCTGGTATTTTTCCCTTATACGACAATGCCTTAGGTCCATTTTTCTATCCTAGATCCGTTCAGGATCTGGGACAGCCCCAAGTTTTTTTGCTTCTTTTTGTTCACAAAAAGAAGGCGCTACCTTCGACTACAGGCGTGCGGCAAGTGCTCGAAACGACCGGTCGTTAAAATCCCGTGGAATGATGTCGATCGGATAGGGCAGCAGCCGCGCGAGAGTTGCGGCGGTTTCCTCCGAGCTGACCGGAGCATGGGTGCTCTCGCTCAGCACGATGGCAGCGATGGGAATACCGTGCACGCCAAGGAAGGCGGCTGCGGTGAGCGTGTGGCTGATCGTGCCGAGATAGGTCCCGGCCACCAAAATCGCCGGCATGCGAAGCGCTGCGATCCAGTCCGCGACCAGGTGCCTTGCATCGAGCGGCACGGCGACGCCGCCGACGCCTTCGATCAGGAGCGTGTCCGGTGCGCCGGCGATGGCCGCATCGCAGAAGCTCGTCAGCGCGCCGAAATCGATGCGGCGGTTTTCCCGGGCGGCGGCCATGTCCGGCGAAAGGGGGGCGGTAAAGCGCCAGGGGGTGATGGCGGCGATGTTGCGATACGTGACCCGCTTGCCCATGGCGGCGAGCAGAATCGCAGGGTCCGAGGCCGCGGCCATCGGGCGGTCATAGCCGGAGAGGACGGGTTTGATAGCGCTGAACTTCCGCCCGGCCGCGCGCGCCGCGCGCAGGATCCCGGCGGTGACATAGGTTTTGCCGATATCGGTGCCGGTCGCGGTGATAAAATAGCTGCGCATGATCCTACCCTTTCCAGGCTTCAAGCATGGGTTTAACCTGAAGGGCAATCGACCTAGGAGATTACCGAGTGCCTGACAGCCATATCGAGATCCAACCGCGCTGGAGCCGTGCGGATGTGGCGGCGTTGTTCGCGCTGCCTTTCCCGGAGTTGATGTTCCGCGCGCAGACGGTGCATCGGGAGAATTTCGACCCGGCGCGCGTGCAGATCTCTACGCTGCTGTCGATCAAGACCGGCGGCTGCCCGGAGGATTGCGGCTATTGCCCGCAGGCTTCGAGCTACGAGACCGGGACCAAGGCCGGCAAGCTGATGGCGGTGGAGAAGGTGCTGGAGGAAGCCCGCGCCGCGAAGGCGAAGGGTGCTGCGCGTTTCTGCATGGGGGCGGCCTGGCGCTCGCCGAAGGACCACGACCTGGAAAATGTCTGCACGATGATCGAGGGCGTCAAAGCGCTCGGCCTGGAGACCTGCGTGACATTGGGCATGCTCGACCCAGCCGCAAACCGCGCGGCTGAAGGAGGCCGGGCTCGATTATTATAACCACAACCTCGACACCTCGCCCGAATATTACGGCAAGGTGATCACGACGCGCGTCTATCAGGACCGGCTGGATACGCTCTCGAACGTCCGGGATGCCGGGATCAATGTGTGCTGCGGTGGCATTGTGGGGATGGGCGAGGATGAGACGGACCGGGCCGGGCTGATCGCGACGCTGGCGAGCCTGCCGCAGCCGCCGGAATCCGTGCCGATCAACGCGCTGGTCGCCGTGGAGGGCACGCCGCTGGCGGCTTCCGCGCCGATCGATGCGATCGATTTCGTGCGCGTGATCGCCGTGGCCCGCATCACCATGCCGAAGAGCTATGTGCGGCTTTCCGCCGGGCGCGAGGCGATGAGCGACGAGGCGCAGGCTTTGTGCTTCCTGGCCGGCGCGAATTCGATTTTTCATGGCGACAAGCTGCTCACCACGAAGAACGCCACGGTCAGCCATGACGAGGCGCTGTTCGCGAAGCTGGGCATCCGGCCCGAAAACGATGCGGCTGGGGCGGCAGAAGCCGGCTGAAGCGCATGAGCTGGCTCGAGGATGGCTGGCGGCATGTCTGGCTGCCTTATGCGCAGATGCAGACCGCACCGGTGCCGTTGCCGGTGGTGCGCACGGAAGGCAGCCGGATTTTTCTCGAGGACGGGCGGGTGCTCATCGACGGCATCGCCTCCTGGTGGACCGCCTGCCATGGCTATAACCATCCGCATATCCGGGCGGCGGTGGCGCAACAGTTGGAGCGCGTGCCGCATGTGATGTTCGGCGGGCTGGCGCATGAGCCGGCCTACCGGCTCTCGACACGGTTGGCGGCCTTGCTGCCGGAGCCGCTGAACCGCGTGTTTTTTACCGATTCCGGCTCCGTGGCGGTCGAGGTCGCGATTAAGATCGCCGTGCAGTCGCGCCTGAACCGGGGCGAGCGGGGGCGGAGGAAAATCCTGGCTTTTTCCTCCGGCTATCATGGGGACACGTTCGGGACGATGGCGATTTGCGATCCCGAGGAGGGGATGCACAGCCTGTTCACCGGGCTGCTGCCGGAGCATCCCGTGATCCCGCTGCCGCGCGATGCGGCAAGCATCGCGGCTTTCGAGGCATTTCTCGAGGCGCAGGCGCACTCGCTTGCGGCGATCATCGTCGAGCCGCTGGTGCAGGGGGCGGGGGGCATGGTGCTGCATCCGCCAGCAGTGTTGCAGCGCCTGCGCCGGGCGGCGGATGACTATGGGCTGACGCTGATTTTCGATGAGATTTTCACCGGCTTCGGGCGCACCGGCACGATGTTCGCCTTCGAGCAGGCCGGAGTGGTGCCGGATATTCTCACGCTCTCCAAGGCGCTGACGGGCGGCACGTTGCCGCTGGCCGCGACGATTGCGAGCGATGCGCTGTTCGAGGCGTTTTTATCCGACAGCCCGGCGACCGCGCTGATGCACGGGCCGACCTATATGGCCAATCCGCTGGGGTGTGCGGCGGCCAATGCCTCGCTGGATCTCTTCGAGTCCGAGCCGCGCTTGGCGCAGGCGGCCGCGATTTCGGCACAGCTTGCCGCCGGAGCTCGCGCCGTGCCGGGACCTGCCCGGGGTTGTGGATGTGCGCGTGCTGGGGGCGATCGGCGTCGTGGAACTGGCCGCCATTAAAGACCCGGCGGCGCTGCGCATGGCGCTGGTAGCGCAAGGCGTGTGGATACGGCCGTTCCGCAACATCCTTTATTTGACCCCGGCGCTGACCATCGCGCCGGATGAGCTCGCAAAACTCTGCGGGGCGATTTTCAAGGTATTGAGCGTTTCTTGACATCCGTGCTGATCGTTTCATCATCGCGATGAAACGATCAGCACGGATGAAACCATGCCCTATCCCGCGCACGAATTGCTGGATCCCGCCTGTGCGATAAAGCCCGCCTGGGCGGTGTTTGATCCCCAATGGTATTTGCGGCGCTATGCGGATGCGCGGGCGGTATGCGCGGGCAAGCCGCCAGGTGCGGCGCTGTTCTATTACTTACGCCTCGGCGCCAGGCTCGGCCACAGCCCGAGTCCCTTATTCGACGAATCGTTTTATCTGGCGCGCAATCCGGATATCGCGGAGCTGGTGCAAGCGGGGCATTACCGCTCGGGCTTCGATCATTTCTGCCAGCACGGGCATCGCGGTGTTTCGCCGCATTGGTTGTTCGACGATGCGCTGTATGCGGATTTATATGAGGATATGACGCTGGAGAATCTCGACCAGCACCACTGCTATGGCCGCTACGACCATTACCTGAAATCCGGCCAGCGCGAGCAGCGGATGGGGCATTTTTTGTTCGATGGCCTGTTTTACCGCGCTGGCGCCGTGCAGGCCGGGATGGATGCTGCCGAGATCGACGCGGCAGGGCCCTATGTGCATTTTTTGCGCCGGCTTGGATGTGGGGAGGAGTTGGCGCCGTCGATCTATTTTGATCCGTTCTGGTATGTCGAACATCATCCGGTGGCGAAGGCGGAGATTGCGCGGGGGCGGTATCTGTCGGCAATCGAGCATTATTTGAACGCTGCGGCTCCGGAACATCTCGACCCCGTGCCGCAATTCTCCGAGGCGTTTTACCGGCGGCGCTATCCGGATATCGCGACGGCGATCGAGAACGGGCTTTATCGCTCTGGCTATCAGCAATTCGTGCAGCACGGCGCGTTCGAACTGCGCCAGCCCTGCGCGGAGATCGACCTTGCCTATTACCGCGACATGCATGAGCGCGTGCGCAATGACTTGAATTCAGGCGCCGTGAGGGATGCCTTCGCGCATTTGCGGCAGGTGGGGGTGCCGGAGCAATTTGCCTATGCGCCGCCGGAGGTGATCCCCGCGATCAGCGAGGCGGAGACGCGCGTGCAGTTTTTGAAAAAGGCGCGGCACAATCTCGCAGTGTTCGGACGGCGGAAGCTGGATTTTAGGGGCGAGGCGGCACCTTCGCTGGCGGTGGTCATGGTGCTGTTCAACCGTTTCGAGCTGACCATGCTGGCGCTGTCTTCGCTGCGCGATAATTTCGCCGGCGGCGATCGAGCTGATTCTGGTGGATAACGACTCCACGGATGAGACCAGGCGGATCGGCGATGTTGTGCTCGGTGCGAAAATTTTGCGGATGGACAGCAATGTCGGGTTTCTGCGCGGCTGCAATCTCGCACTTGGCCATGTCACGGCGCCGGCTTTGCTGTTTTTGAACAATGATGTCGAGCTGGCCATGGCGCGGTGGCCGCCGCGCTGCGCGCGGTTGGGGAGTGCCACGGAGATCGGCGCGGTTGGGGCAAAAATCATCCGCACGCAATGGGCGATTGCAGGAGGCGGGCTCGATTATCTGGAACGAGGGCACGACCATTGGCTATATGCGCGATGCGTCGCCGCTGGCGCCGGAGGCGAATTTTGTCCGCGACGTGGATTATTGCTCGGCGGTGTTTCTGCTGTGCCGCACCGCCTTGGTGCGGCGAGCTCGGCGGCTTTGATGAGGCATTCGAGCCGGCCTATTTCGAGGATGCGGATCTCTGCGTGCGGATGATCGGCGCGGGATACCGGATTGTGTATGATCCGGTTGTCACCGTGCACCATCTGGAATTCGGCAGTGCCGCGACCACTGAAGCCTCGATGGCGCTGATGCGGCGCGGGCAAGCGGATTTTTCAGCCGTAAGCATCAGGCGTTTTTGGCGACCAGGCCGGCGCCGTCGGACAAGGCGCTGCTCCAGGCGCGCAGCCGGAGCAACAGACCGGTGGTGCTGTTCGTGGAGGATACCGTGCCGTTGCGGCGGCTGGGCTCGGGCTTCGTGCGCTCCAACGATATCGTGCATGCGATCGCCGCCGCAGGGTACGAGGTGCATGTCTATCCGATGAATGGCGCGCCGTATGATGTCATGAGCCTGTTCGGCGAACTGCCGGAGAGCGCGGAAATTCTGCATGATCGGGATGCGCTTGGGCTGGCGGCGTTTTTACAGGAGCGGAAGGGCATTTATGATGTGATCTGGGTCGCGCGCGCGCATAATTTCGCGCGCGATGCTGCCGCATGTTGCGCCAGGCGCAAATCGATCCCGCGCGCGTGCCGATTATTCTGGATACGCGAGGCCGTTGCGGCCAAGCGGGATGCCGCGCGCGCCGGATTGGCGGGACAAAAATTCGATTTTGACGCCGCCTTGCAGCGCGGAATTTGCCGGCACGGAAATTTGCGCGAAAATTCTCGCGGTGAATGCAGGTGAGGCAGGGCTGCTCCGAGAGATGGAAATTGGCGAGGTGGCGATTCTCGGTACGGCGCGCCGCGTGGCGCCGACGCCGCGCATGTTTCGCGGCGCGTGCGGGGGTGTTGTTCGTGACCGCGATTCATCAGGTGGATAGCCCGGGTCTGGATGCCCTGCGCTGGTATCAGGCGGAGATTTTGCCGCGCCTTGGAGGCTGAATTGGGTGAGGCGCCGGTGCTGCATGTTGTAGGGTACACGGCGCCCGAGATCGATTTTCGCGCTTTGCGGCGGATCGGCGGATCGAGCTGCATGGGGCGGTGGGCGATCTCGCGCCGTTTTACGATGCGGCGCGCGTGTTCATCGCGCCGACGCGTTTTGCGGCGGGAACGCCGTATAAGATTTACGAAGCGGCGTCCTTTGGCCTGCCTTGCGTGGCAACCGATCTGCTGGTCAGCCAGTTGGGCTGGGCGGAGGGGCAGGAAATTCTGGGGGCGCCGGTGCAGGATGCACAAGCTTTCGCGCAGCAGATCGCGCGGCTCTACCGGGATGCGCGTTTATGGTTGGGGCTGCGGGAAAACGCCTTGGCGCGGCTTGCGGCGGAAAACGGCTTGGCCGAATTCAACGCGACGGTCGCGGAAATTTTGGCCTCCGTTCGATAGGCAAGCGTTTATGTCTGCCCCTGCAGGACCGCCCGCCCCGGGATTCGGTGCCGGTAGGCCAGCGCCTCCGCGATATGGCTTTTCTGCACATGCTCGATGCCGGCGAGGTCGGCGATGGTGCGGCCGACGCGCATGGTGCGGGTGAAACCGCGCGCCGAGAGCCGGAGTTTGGTCGCGGCCATTTCCAGGAACGCCTTGGCATCGTCGGACAAAGTGATGAGATCGCTCAGCGCCTCGGCATTGGTGGCAGCACCTTCCTCGCCATAGCGTGCGCGCTGTTTTGCGCGCGCGGCGGCCACACGGGGAGCGACGAGGCGGGTCGATTCGCCAGGCGGGGCCCAGGTGAGTTCCTTCGGCGTCAGCGGCGAGATTTCGATGATGATGTCGATGCGGTCGAGCAGCGGGCCGCTGAGCTTGGTCTGGTAGTCCTCGCCGCAACGCGGCGCGCGGCCGCATTCGCGGGCACCATCGCCGAGATAGCCGCAGCGGCAGGGATTCATGGCGCCGATGAGCTGGAAGCGCGCCGGGTAGGTGATGTGCGCCGCGGCGCGCGAGACGGTGGTGTGGCCGGCTTCCATCGGCTGGCGCAAGGCTTCCAGCGTCGCGCGGGGGAATTCCGGCATTTCGTCCATGAACAGCACGCCGCGATGCGCGAGCGAGACTTCTCCCGGCTTGGCGCGGTTGCCGCCGCCGGTGATCGCGGCCATGCTGGCCGAATGATGCGGCTCGCGAAAGGGCGGGCGCGTGACCAGCCGGCCGCCATCGAGCATGCCGGCGACCGAATGCACCATGCTGACCTCCAGCGCCTCGCGCGGGGTGAGATCGGGCAATAACCCCGGCAGGCGCGAGGCGAGCATGGATTTGCCGCCGCCGGGCGGGCCGATCATCAGCATGTTATGGCCGCCGGCGGCCGCGACTTCGAGCGCGCGCCGCGCGGTTTCCATGCCGCGCACATCGGCGAGGTCCAGGGTTTTGGTGCCGCCGCCGAGCATGCCGGCGGGCGGTGCGGAAAGCAGCTGCGTGCCGCGGAAATGGTTGATCGAGGCAGAGCAGATCCGGTGCGGCGAGCACGGTTAAATCCCCGGCCCAGCCTGCCTCCGGCCCCTGGGTTTCCGGGCAGATGAGGCCGAGATCGCGCGCCGATGCGGCGATCGCCGCCGGGAGCACGCCGGCCACCGCATTGATGCGCCCATCGAGCGAGAGTTCTCCCAAAGCCGCGAATTCGGCCAGCTCCTCGCGGGGGAGAACATCCATCGCGGCGAGGACGGCAAGGGCGACGGGAAGGTCGAAATGGCTGCCCTCTTTCAGCATGTCGGCCGGGGCGAGGTTCACCAATACGCGTTTGGGCGGCAGAGCGAGGCCCATGGCGGTGAGTGCGGCGCGCACGCGTTCGCGCGCCTCGCCCACCGCCTTGTCCGGCAGGCCCACCATGAGGAAATTCGGCAGGCCACTGGCTATTTGGACTTGGACTTCAACCGGTTGGGCGTCGATCCCGGCGAAAGCAAAGCTGTTCACACGCGCAATCGTCATTTTGAACCCGTTAATGTTGCGAACAGGTTACGAATGCGCGTGTGGGTTGTCTATCCTTTAGTCGCGCTTAACCGCAAATGGGCCGTTGGCCTGGCAGCTCGGCATCAGCTCGATCCGGTTGACGTTCATATGGTCGGGCAAAGAGACGATCCAGGAGGCGGTTTCGGCGATGTCCTCGGGGGTGAGGGATTGCGTGCCGGCGTACACCGCCGCGGCCTTTGCGGCATCGCCGCCGAAGCGCACATTGCTGAATTCCGAGCCGCTGACCATGCCGGGCTCGATATCCGTCACGCGGATGTTCTTGCCGACCAGATCGGCCCGCAGGTTGAGCGAGAATTGCCGCACGAAGGCTTTGGTGCCGCCATACACATGGCCGCCCGGATAGGGATATTCACCCGCGACCGAGCCGAGATTCAGGATCGTGCCGCGATTGCGCGCGACCATGCCGGGCAGGATGGCGCGGGTGATGTGGACGAGGCCGGTGATGTTGGTGGCGATCATCGTATCCCAGTCCTCGAGCTTGGACTCCCAGGCGGGGGAGAGGCCGAACGCCAGGCCGGCATTGTTCACCAGCACATCGATTTCGCGCCAGGATTCCGGCAGGCTGTCCAGGAATCCGGCGACGGATTGGGTGTCGGTGACGTCCAGCCGGGCGGTGTGGAGGTTTTCGCCAAGCTCGGCGGCGAGCTCCGCAAGGCGCTCCGTGCGGCGGCCGGTGGCGATGACGCGATGGCCGTCCTGGATGAAGCGGCGGGCAAAGGCGGCGCCGAAACCGGCGGTGGCGCCGGTGACGAGGATGGTTTTCATAGGCTGCTCCTGAAGTGGTGAGCGCAAGTTAGGGGCTGTGGGCCGGGATATCAATTTGGGACACCATCCAGGCCGTATGCTGCGCCTGTTGCCGTGCAAGCCCTGCATGGGTACATCTTGCATATGCGCTTTATGCTTCTTCTGGCTCCGCTTGCCCTTGCCGCTTGCACCCTGCCGGGGCGCCAGACCTTCGCACCGGCGCCGATCGGCGCGGATACCGCAACCATCAGTGCGAGCCAGGCCTTTGCCGGGCGCATCCCCCTGGTGACGATTTTGCCCGGCACGCAGGATTTTGCCGCCCCGGTGGCGGCTGCCGTGCGCCAGGCGCTGGCGATCAAGCCGACTGCCGTGTTCGATGTCGAGGCACAGGCGCCGCAGGCGGCAAGCCCGGATGGCAGTGCGGCTAATCTGCAGGCGCTCTCCGGCACCGCGACGGAAGTGGCAAATGCCATCATCGCGGACGGCGTGCCCGCGGAGCGTGTCAGCCTGACCGCGAAGACGGCAGGCCTGGACGCCAATATTCTGATTTATGTGAAATAATGTATTCCAACGCTGCGAATTTGCTGATGCCGGTGATGCGCCGGCTCGACCCCGAGACCGCGCATAATTTCTCCTTGCGGGCTTTGGCCTGGGGCCTGGCGGGGCGGGATTCCACGCCGGATGATCCCATGCTGGCTATCTCCGCCTTTGGGCGGGTGCTGCGGAACCCCATTGGGCTGGCGGCCGGGTTCGATAAGAACGCGGTGGCGGTGAATGCGCTGGGGCGGCTCGGCTTTGGCTTTGTCGAAGCGGGCACAGTGACCCCGAGGCCGCAGGCGGGCAACCCGAAGCCCCGGCTGTTCCGGCTGGAGGAAGACCGCGCGGTGATCAACCGCATGGGCTTCAACAATGCGGGGATCGAGGTGTTTCTCGGCAATTTGCAGAAGGTGGACCGCGCGCAGGTGGCGCTTGGGGCCAATGTCGGCATCAATAAGGAGGGTGCCAATCCGGAGACCGGATTATCCGGCGCTGGTGGGGGCGGTGTCGCCCTATGCGGATTACGTCACGGTGAATATTTCCTCGCCCAATACGCCGGGCCTGCGCGATTTGCAGGGCGAGGCGCGGCTGGCGGGAATCCTCGGCGCGATTTCGACCGACAAGCCGGTTTTCGTGAAAATCGCGCCGGATCTCTCCGATGAGGGGGTGGAGGCCGTGGTTGGCGTGTGCCTGGAGAAGCAGGTTGCCGGGCTGATCGTGTCCAATACGACCATCGCGCGGCCGGAGTCGCTGCGCGGGCGGTATAAGGGGCAGGCGGGCGGGCTTTCCGGCGCGCCGTTGATGGCACCGTCCACCGCCATGCTGGCGCGGGTGCATCGGCTGGCGGGGCAGAAATTAATGCTGATCGGCGTTGGCGGCGTGGCGTCGCCGGAGGATGTGTTGACCAAGATTTTGGCGGGGGCGAGCCTGGTGCAGGTTTATACGGCGTTTGCGTATCAGGGGCCCGCGATGATTCCACGGCTGAAAACCGGGTTGGCTGCCCTGCTGCGGCAGCGCGGGTTCAGCAGCGTCGGCCAAGCCGTTGGGGCTGGCAAATGAGCGGTTTTGCACGCCTGGCGGCGGAATATGACGGGTTCATCGTGGATCTGTGGGGCGTGGTCCATGACGGGGTGAGGCCTTATCCCGGTGTGCTGGACTGTCTGGAACGGCTACAGAAAGCGGGCAAATCCGTGGTGTTTCTCTCCAACGCGCCGCGCCGGCCGATGGGCATCGCCGCGGCGCTGACCGGCATGGGCATCGCGCCCGCGCTCTATACGGGCATCATGTCGAGCGGGGAGGCGGTGCATCTGGCGCTGCGCGACCGGACGGATGAATTCGCCGAGCTGGGCGAGCGGATTTTCCATTTAGGGCCGCCGCGCGACCGCGATGTGTTTGATTCCCTGGGGCTGATCGAGGTGGACGCACCCAAGGATGCGGATTTTCTGCTCAATACCGGCCCGGATGATATTTTGGGGCCCCAGGATCCCTCCGTTTATGCGCCGATCCTGCGCGCCGCGCTGGAAGCCGGGCTGCCGATGGTTTGTGCCAATCCGGATCTGGAAGTGATCCGCGACAACCAGCGCATCATCTGCGCCGGCCTGCTGGCCGAGATGTATCGGGTCGATGGCGGGAAAGTGATTCAGCGCGGCAAGCCGGATGCGGCGATCTATGCGCCGACGATCGCCATGCTGGGCGTGGAGAAATCCCGCGTGCTGGCGGTGGGCGACTCGCTGCGGACGGACATGGCCGGTGCGAAGGCCGCCGGGGTGGATGCGTGCTGGGTGCTCTCGGGCATTCATGCGCTGAATGCCGAGCAGGCCCCGGCTGAAGCCGCAATGGCCGGGGTTGCGCCAGTTGCGATTCTACCGGGATTTTCCTGGTAGTTATTTGAGGGGCTGGAGCAAAAGCTCCAGCCTTATTGCTTCGCCAAGCGGTCGAACGCCATCAATTTTTCGATAAGGGCCGGCATTTCGCGGAGCAAAATCATGTTCGGCCCGTCGGACGGGGCTTTATCCGGATCCGGGTGGCATTCGATGAACACGGCGGCGCAGCCGACCGCAAGCGCCGCACGGGCCAGAATGGGGGCGAAGCGGCGGTCGCCGCCTGAGGAAGTCCCCTGGCCGCCCGGCTGCTGCACCGAATGCGTGGCATCGAACACCACCGGATAGCCGGTCTCGGCCATGATCGGGAGCGAGCGCATGTCGCTGACCAGCGTGTTATAGCCGAAGCTCGCGCCACGCTCGCAGAGCAGGATGTTCTCATTGCCCGTGCTGGCGATTTTCGCGGCGACGTTCTTCATGTCCCACGGCGCCAGGAACTGGCCTTTTTTGACGTTGATCGCCTTGCCCGTCTGGCCGGCGGCCAGCAGCAGGTCCGTCTGGCGGCAGAGAAAGGCGGGGATTTGCAGCACGTCCACGGCTTCGGCCACGGGCGCGCATTGGGCGGCGTCGTGCACGTCGGTCAGGACCGGCATCCCAAAGGTTTCGCGCACGCGGGCGAGGATTTCGAGGCCTTGCGCCATGCCGATCCCACGCGCGGCATTGGCTGAGGTGCGGTTGGCCTTATCGAAGCTGGATTTGTAGATCACGCCGATGCCGAGCTTTTTGGAAAGCTCGGCCAGCGCGCTCGCCACTTCCATCGTGTGGCCGAGCGATTCGATCTGGCAGGGGCCGGCGATGAGCGTGAAGGGCAAATGGTTGCCGATCGTCAGCCCGCCGACGCGCACCTCGCTCATACGAGTCTCGACTGCGCGACAGCGGCGGCGATGAAGCCTTCGAACAGCGGGTGCGGCGCGAAGGGCTTGGATTTCAGCTCGGGGTGATATTGCACGCCGATGAACCAGGGGTGATCCGGGTATTCCACGATTTCCGGCAGCACGCCGTCCGGCGAGAGGCCGGAGAAGCGCAGGCCGGTGGCCTCCAACTGCTCGCGGTAGTGGATATTCACCTCATAGCGGTGGCGGTGGCGTTCGGAAATCTCCGCCGCATTGCCGTAGACGGCGCGCACCAGGGAGTTTTCCGCCAGGGCAGCGGGGAAGGAGCCGAGTCGCATCGTGCCGCCAAGGTCGCCATCGGCGCGCCGGCGTTCGATGTCGTTGCCGCGCGCCCATTCGGTGAGCAGGCCGACGACGGGGAGGTCGCAGGGGCCGAACTCGGTTGAGGAGGCGTTGGTCATGCCGGCAAGGTTGCGCGCGGCTTCGATCACCGCCATCTGCATGCCAAAGCAGATGCCAAGGAACGGCACCTTGCGTTCCCGGGCGAAGCGGACGGCTTCGATTTTACCCGCCGTGCCGCGCTCGCCAAAGCCGCCGGGCACGAGAATGCCATGCACGCCGTCCAGTTGCTCGACGGAATCCGGCTGTTCGAAGATTTCCGAATCGACCCATTCGAGCTGGACCTTCACCTTATTGGCGATGCCGCCATGGGCGAGCGCTTCGGCCAGGGATTTATAGGAGTCCAGCAGATTGGTGTATTTGCCGACGACGGCGATGCGGACTTCGCCTTCCGGCGCGCGCACGGTCTCGACGATATGCCGCCAGCGCGAGAGGTCCGGCGCGCTCTCAAAGGGCAGGTCGAAATGACGCAGCACTTCGCGGTCCATTCCGGCCTCGTGATAGGAGATCGGCACGGCGTAGATCGTGTTCACATCCAGCGCTGGAATAACCGCCTCGGTCCGCACGTTGCAGAAGCTGGCGATCTTGCGGCGTTCATTGTCGGGGATGGGCCGGTCGCAACGGCAGATCAGCATTTGCGGCTGGATGCCGACATTTTGCAGTTCCTTGACGGAATGCTGGGTCGGCTTGGTCTTCAGTTCGCCGGCGGAGGGGATATAGGGCACCAAGGTGAGATGCACGAACATGGCGCGTTCATGCGTGAGCTCGTTGCCGAGTTGGCGGATGGCTTCCAGGAAGGGCAGGCTCTCGATATCGCCGACCGTGCCGCCGATCTCGACCAGTACGAAGTCGAATTCAGAGGATCCGCGCAGCACGACGTCCTTGATAGCGTCGGTGATATGCGGAATGACCTGGACGGTGGCGCCGAGATAGTCGCCGCGCCGTTCCTTGGCGATGACTTCGGAGTAAATTTTACCCGTCGTGGCATTGTCGAGCTTGCTCGCGGCAACGCCGGTGAAGCGCTCGTAATGGCCGAGATCGAGGTCGGTTTCCGCCCCGTCATCGGTTACGAACACCTCGCCGTGCTGATACGGGCTCATCGTGCCAGGATCGACATTGAGATAGGGATCAAGCTTGCGCAGGCGAACGGAATAACCGCGGGCCTGCAGCAATGCACCAAGTGCCGCCGACGCGATGCCCTTACCGAGTGAGGAGACCACGCCGCCGGTGATAAATACAAACCGCGTCATGGAATCCGATCATACATGAGTCGCAGGAAAAGCGAGAGGGGAGAAATGCGCGCGCGGCTGGGGGCAGCCGCGCGTAAACGGAACGGCGGTCTATTGACCGTTGCTATTCCCGGGTGCTGGCGCGGCGGGAGCAGCGGGTGCCGCAGGGGCGGGCAGGGCGTCCGCCGGTGTCGGCGGCAGGGAGGCGGGCAAAGTGGGCGCAGCACCGGGGGCGGGCGGCGCCGGGATGTTCGTCGCCGGGGCGTTCAGGATGGATGCGGCCGCATCCACGCTGCTGCTCTTGTAAAGCAGTGCCAAGCCCAGCGAGAGCACGAAGAATGCGGTGCCGAGAATCGCGGTGGCCCGCGTGAGCAAATTGGCGGTGCCGCGGCCGGACATGAAATTGCCCATGCCCTGGCCGCCGCCGAGGCCAAGCCCGCCGCCTTCGCTGCGCTGGATCATCACCACGCCGATGAGCGCGATGGTGACGAAAACATGCAGAACGAGAAGAACTTTGATCATCGGTACCTTGGGAAAACTGTTGCGTCGGTTTCTAGACGGCTGGCGCGCCGGCAGCAATGGCCAGCAGATCCGCCGCGGCCAGGCTGGCGCCGCCGACCAGGGCGCCGCCGACTTCGGGCAGGGCCAGAAGGCCGGCGGCATTGCCCGGCTTGACGGAGCCGCCATAGAGAATGCGTAGGCCGGCACCCGCCTCGCCCAGTTGTTCGACGAGCGCGGCGCGGATCGCGGCGTGCATGGTGGCGACATCCGCCTCGGTTGGCGTACGGCCGGTGCCGATCGCCCAGACGGGCTCATACGCCACAACACCGTTGAAAGGTTGCGGCAGGCTGTGGCGCAACTGGCTGCGCACCACGGCTTCGGCCTCGCCGGCATCGCGCTCAGCCTCGGTCTCGCCGACGCAGACAATGGGCGTGAGACCGGCGGCGACAGCGGCGGCGACCTTGGCCGCGACCTCCGCATTGGTCTCGCCATGGTTCTCCCGGCGCTCGGAATGGCCGAGAATGACGAAGCTGGCCCCAGTTTCCCGGATCAGTACCGCCGAGACATCCCCGGTATGCGCGCCCTGTGAGTTCGCATGGCAATCCTGTGCGCCCAGGGAGACCGCGCTGCCCTCCAGGGCGGCGGCAAAGCGGTCCAGCAGCGGGTAAGGCGGGCAGATTAGGACATCGACATGCCCCGGGGCTTGCCGGATTGCCTCGGCATAAGCGGCGACATCCGCCAGTCTGCCGTTCATCTTCCAATTACCTGCAATGAGCTGCCGCAATTTTTGGTCCCTTTCAGCGTTAGGAAACGATCATAGCCCGAACCAGGGTTGCGGCCAAAAGCCGGTGCTCAGATTCCGGCACCTTGGATCAGCCGCCGTGATCCGATGGAGGGGCAGAGGGGCGATGCTACCTAATCCTAGCCTCGCAATTGCCCAGTTCAGGACGCCTAGCTATAGAGGTGGCGGTTTGGGGTAAATAGAGCGCATGCTGGTTTGGGTTCGAAAACTGCTGGAAAACTGGATTGCGCGCGCGTTTTTTGCGCTGCTCGTGCTCGTTTTTGTATTTTGGGGCGTCTCGAACGTCGTCTCGCTGATCGGCAGCGACACGGCGGTCGCGCATGTCGACGACAAGCCCGTGGATATTTCACTGGTGCAGGCGGCCTATCAGCAGGCGTTGAACCAGCAGAGCCAGTCCGGGCAAGGCCAGCCGGATCTGGCGACGCGCGAGCAGCTCGCGAACAACGCGCTCTCGGATGTCCTGCGCCAGCAGGTGATGACGCTGGAGGAGCAGCGGCTCGGTGTTAGCGCGCCGGACGCGGCGATCCGCAATTCGCTCGATGCCATTCCCGCTTTCCAGGCGAACGGCGTGTTCGACAAGGCGACCTTCTTGCAGGTTCTGGCGCAGAATAATATGTCGCCGGACCAGTTCATCAATCAGGCGAAAAATGACATCACCGGCCGGCAGTTGATCGGCTCGGTGCTGGGTGGTGTCGCGCCGCCGGATGAGCTGGTGCAGCAGGTGTTCAGCTTCATCGCCGAGCAGCGTTTCGCCGAGACGGTGCAGATCCCCTTCTCCGCGCAACCGGCGCCAATTCCGCCCGACGATGCGGTGTTGCAGCGCTACTGGCGCAATCATGAGTCCGATTTCATCGCGCCGGAATATCGCACGATCAAACTCGTGATTCTCTCGCCGGCATTGCTCGCGCCGCAGGAGAATGTGTCCGACGCGGATATCGATGCGGCCTATGCCCGGGTTTCGGCAGCACAGCCCAGCGTACCGCTGCGCAGCGTGCAAATCCTCGTGGTCGATAACCTCGCGGCGTCCTCGCGGCTCGAGGCGGCCTGGAAACACGGTGCGAGCTGGAGCGATATGCAGGCGCAGGCCAAGCAGTTCGGCGCCAACCCGGTCGAACTTGATCAGGCACAGCAATCGCAGATCCCCTCGCCGACGCTGGGGCAGGCCGTGTTTGCCGCGAACCCCGGCCAGGTGGTTGGCCCGATTGCGGGCACCACGGGCATGTATGTGTTCAAGGTAACGGGCGTGAGCTCGAACGGCCCGAATGAGGTCGCGGAGAAGGCGCAGATCAAGCAGCAATTGCAGTTGCAGAAGGCGCAGTCCGATGTCGCGCAGGATGTCGATAATCTGCAGGATGCGCTGGCCGGGCAGACCCCGCTGGACCAATTGCCGGGGAATCTCGGTTTGGTTGCATTGCAGGGTACGCTGGATGCGCAAGGCAATGCCCTGGATGGAAGCAAGGCGCCGATTCCCGGCAGCGATGCGCTGAAGACTGCGATCCTGAAGGCTGCGTTCGCCGCGCATGTGAACGATCCTGCCCAGCTCATGAACGGGCCGGATGGCAGTTATTTCGCGCTGACGGTGGCATCCGTGACGCCCGCAGCACCACAACCCTATGACCAGGTGAAGGCCAAGGTGCTGCAGGCCTGGACGAATGACGCGGTGATGCGCGCGGCCGAGATTGCTGCCGCCAATTTGATGCATGCGGCGAGTCAAGGTCAGACTCTGGATGCGGCGGCCTCTGCCGCGGGCTATTCTGTGACCATGACGCCGGGCTTCACGCGCAATGCGCCGGCCAGCGGGATTACCAACCAGATGGTGAATATCCTGTTCAGCCTGAAGCAGGGGCAGGCGACGATGGAACAGACCGATACGGGCTTTACCGTGGCCGTGCTCGCCAAGATCGTGCAACCGACCCCGGCGCAGGATCCCTCCGATTATGCCGAGGTGCAGCAATCCATGGCCAAATCCTTACAAACCGATGTCGGGGAGAGTTTCCTGGCCGGGTTGCAGACCCGCGACAAGGTGACCGTGAACCAAAAACTGTTCGCGCAGATTTATCAGTGATTGAAAGCTAATGACCGCTATATCGCCAGACCGTTACGAGGAATTTCGCACCGCCTATGAAGCCGGGCGGGGTGCCTTGGTCTGGCGACACGATATTGCGGATCTGCTCACACCCGTCGCGGCGTTTTTGAAGGTGGCGCATGGCCAACCTTACTCCTTCCTGCTGGAGAGCGTGGAAGGTGGAGCGGCGCGCGGGCGCTATTCCGTGATCGGCATGGCGCCGGATCTCGTCTGGCGCTGCGAGCAAGGCGTTGCGACGATCAACCGGGACGCGCGCACCGATCCGACGGCGTTTTTTCCGGTGGGCGATGCGCCGATGGATAGTCTGCGGGACCTGATCACCGAGACGCGGCTCGACGTGCCGGAAGGCCTGCCGCCGATGACGGGCGGGCTTTCGGGCTATCTCGGCTATGACATGGTCCGGCTGATGGAAAAACTACCGGCGACCAACCCGGACGTTCTGGGCATTCCGGATGCGATTTTGGTGCGGCCCGGCCTGTTCATTATTTTCGACGGCGTGACCGACGAGATGACGCTGGCGGCGCCGGTCTATCCGCGTGCCGGAGTTTCTGCCGCCTCGGCCTATGCGGCGGCGGAGCTGCGGCTCAACAATGTCGCGAAAGCGCTGGAGCAACAGCCGGTGCCCAAGCTCGTCGGCCGCATGGAAGGGCCTCTGGAGCAGACCTCCAATATGGAGGAGCAGGAGTTCCTCGCCGTGGTGGAGACGGCGAAGAACTACATTCGCGCCGGGGATGTGTTTCAAGTTGTGCCGAGCCAGCGTTTCGAGGCGCCGTTCACGCTGCCGCCTTTCGCGCTGTATCGCAGCTTGCGCCGGGTTAATCCGGCGCCGTTTTTGTTCTATTTGGATTTCGTGGATTTCGTCGCGGTCGGCTCCAGCCCGGAAATCCTGGTGCGGATGCGCGATGGCGTGGTGACGATCCGTCCGCTGGCCGGCACGCGCAAACGCGGTGCGGACAAGGCGGAGGATCTGGCGCTCGAGGCGGAGCTGCTGGCCGATCCGAAAGAGCGCGCGGAGCATCTGATGCTGCTCGATCTCGGGCGCAACGATGTCGGCCGGGTGGCCGAGATCGGCTCCGTCCGGGTGGTGGAGAGCTTTGCCATCGAGCGATTCTCGCATGTGATGCATATTTCCTCGACCGTGGAAGGCCGGCTGCGCCAGGATTGCGATGCGCTGGATGCGCTGATCGCAGGCTTCCCCGCAGGGACGCTCTCGGGCGCGCCGAAGGTGCGGGCGATGGAGATCATCGAGGAGCTCGAGCCCTCCCGGCGCGGGCTTTATGCCGGGTGCATCGGCTATTTCGCGGCCAATGGCACGATGGATACCTGCATCGGGCTGCGCACCGCCTTGGTGAAGGACGGCAAGATGTATGTGCAGGCGGGGGTCGGCGTCGTGGCGGAACTCGGTGGCTGAGGCCGAATATGCCGAGAGCGTGCAGAAGGCGCGGGCGCTGTTCCGTGCGGCCGAGGATGCGGTGCGTTATGTTGTGGCGCCGGAGCGTGACCAATGATTTTACTTATCGATAATTACGACAGCTTCACCTTCAACCTCGTACATTTTTTCGGGGATCTCGGCGTGGAATGCGTGGTCCGGCGCAACGATGCGCTATCGCCGGAAGAAGCGCTGGCACTTAACCCGGAGGCGATCGTGCTCTCGCCCGGGCCCTGCACGCCCAATGAGGCGGGGATCTGCGTCGATGTCGTCCGCGCCGTGGCGGAGAGGGGCATGCCCTTATTGGGGGTTTGCCTTGGGCATCAGGCGATCGGCCAGGCCTTTGGCGGGCAGGTGGTGCGGGCACCTGAGCCGGTGCACGGCAAGACCAGCCCGATTCTGCATGAGAACAGCGATGTTTTCGCCGGCCTGCCCAACCCGTTCACGGCCACGCGCTATCATTCGCTGATCGTGCAGCGCTCGACCCTGCCGGACACCCTGGTGCCCACGGCGTCGACCGAGGATGGGATCATCATGGGGCTGCGCCACGTCACGCAGCCGATTTACGGCGTGCAATTCCATCCGGAGAGCATCGCGACCAGCCATGGGCATGAGATTCTGAAGAATTTCCTGGATCTTGCCCGCAGTCTTAAACGGCTTAGCCCCGCGGTATGACGCCCTCCCTGAAACCTGTGCTGGCGCGGCTGGCGGCAGGCGAGACCTTGAGTGCTGCCGAATCGGAGGCCGCTTTCGGCGTGGTGATGGACGGGCTGGCGAGTCCCGGGCAGATCGGCGGCATGCTGATGGCGATGCGTGCGCGTGGCGAGACCGTGGCGGAGCTGACCGGTGCGGTGACCGCGATGCGGGCGCGCATGACCCGCGTGGCTGCGCCGGCGAATGCCATGGATGTCTGCGGCACGGGCGGGGATGGGGCGGCTACGCTAAATGTGTCGACCGCCGTGACGTTTGTGCTGGCCGCGTGCGGCGTGCCGGTCGCCAAGCATGGCAACCGTGCTTTGTCCTCGCGCGCCGGCGGGGCGGATGTGCTGGCGGCCCTCGGCGTTAATATCGAGCCTGGCATGGCGCGGCTCCCGGAAATCCTGACGGAAACCGGTTGCGTCTTCCTGTTCGCCCCCCGGCACCACCCTGCCTTGCGCCATGCGGCACCCGTGCGGGTGGATCTGGGTACGCGCACGATCTTCAACCTGACCGGGCCGCTGGCGAATCCGGCCGGCGTGAAGCGCCAGTTGATCGGCGTTTTTTCGCCCGCCTGGCTGCGGCCAATGGCCGAGACGCTGCGCGATCTGGGCACGACATCCGCATGGCTGGTCCATGGCGATGGCTTGGATGAGCTGACATTGGCGGGCCAAAACCAGGTCGTGGCGCTCAGGGATGGGGAGATCACGGAATTTACCCTCGATGCCGCGGCTGCCGGGCTGCAACCCGTGCCGTTGCAAGCGATCAAAGGTGGTGACGCGGAAGAAAATGCCGCGGCGTTGCGCGCGATGCTCGAAGGGCGCCCAAGCGGCTATCGCGATACAATACTTTTTAATGCGGCTGCGGCGTTGATCGTCGCGGGCGCCACGACGAGTCTGACGGAAGGGGTGTCCTTGGCGGCCGCGGCGATCGACAGCGGTGCGGCTGGTCGCGTACTCGACCGGCTTAGGATAGCCTCCCAGGAGCAAGACCACGGATGACGGTTACGGCGGTAGACGAAGACATTCTGACAAAAATCTGCGCCGATACGCGAGCGGAGCTGGTGCGCCGGCAGGCGCAGGTTTCGCTCGACGAGCTCAAGCAGCGCGCCCGCGATGCGGACAAGCCACGGGGCTTTGGCCGTGCCTTGATGGATGCCTCCGCCGCCGGGCGGCCGGGGCTGATCGCGGAGATCAAGAAGGCTTCGCCGTCGGGCGGATTGATTCGCACGGATTTTGATCCGGGATCGCTCGCTTTGGCCTATGCGGAAGGCGGTGCTGCATGTCTGTCGGTCCTGACGGATCAGAAATATTTTTCCGGTGATGTCGGGCATCTGGTCGCGGCAAGGGCGGCAGTGAGCCTACCCGTTTTGCGCAAGGATTTCGTGCTGGATCCCTGGCAGGTCTATGAGAGCCGGGCGATGGGAGCGGACTGCATCCTGTTGATCATGGCGGCCCTTGAGGATTCGCTGGCGCGCGAACTGGAAGATTTGGCGCGTGGGTTGGATATGGATGTGCTGGTGGAAGTGCATGACGAGGCGGAGCTGGAGCGGGCACTCGGGCTGCAGACCGCGTTGCTCGGGATCAACAACCGAAACCTGAAAACGATGAAGACCACGCTGGAGACCACCGAGCGGCTCTCGCGGCTTTGCCCGCCGGACCGGTTCCTGATCTCCGAGTCCGGCATCAAGGTCCATGCGGATGTCGCGCGGCTGCAAAAAGTCTGCGTGCAGGGCTTTCTGGTGGGCGAGTCGCTGATGCGCCAGCCGGATGTGACGGTGGCGGTACGCAACCTGCTCGGCACCGCATGAGCGGGCTGACGCATATCGACGAGACGGGCGCTGCCCGCATGGTCGATGTTTCCGCCAAGGCGGATACGGTGCGCGAGGCAACCGCCAAGGGCCGCGTGCTGATGCAGGCTTCCACCCGGGCCTTGATCGGCCAGGGCAAGGCGGCGAAGGGCGATGTGCTGGCCGCGGCGCGTCTGGCGGGCATCATGGCGGCGAAGCGGACCTCGGATCTGATCCCGCTCTGCCATCCGCTGCCGCTCTCCTCCGTGACGGTCGATCTCGCGCTGGGGGAGGATGTCGTCGAGATTTCCGCCACGGTGCGCACCACGGGCAAGACCGGCGTGGAGATGGAGGCGCTGACGGCGGTGAGCGTCGCGGCGCTGACGATTTATGACATGGTCAAGGCCGTCGATCGCGGTATGCGGATCGAGGCGATCCGGGTCGTGCAGAAATCCGGCGGCAAATCCGGGGATTTTTCGCAACCATGATCAGCGTTGACGAGGCGCGCGCGCAGATTTTGGCGCCGTTGCGCCGCACGGGCGTAGAGACGGTCTCC
The DNA here is from genome assembly GCA_963737355.1 of uncultured Pseudomonadota bacterium. Taxonomy (GTDB): domain Bacteria; phylum Pseudomonadota; class Alphaproteobacteria; order Acetobacterales; family Acetobacteraceae; genus Acidocella. The sequence goes on from CAVTSC010000007.1 coordinate 242,138, forward strand.
CTGGCGCAGGCTGTAGGGCGCGTGTTGGCCGCCCCCGTGCAGGCGCGCTTGACGCAGCCGCCGGCAGATGTGTCGGCCATGGACGGCTATGCGCTGCGTGCCGGTGATGGACAACTCGGCGCGCGGTTGCGCGTGATTGGCGCAGCACCTGCCGGGCATCCGTTTGCGGCCACCGTGGGCGAGGGGGAGGCGGTCCGGATATTCACGGGGAGCTTTATCCCCAAGGGGGCTGATGCGGTGCTGCTGCAGGAAGATGCGGTGGCGGAAGATGGCTTTGTCACGGTGCGCGAGGCCACACAGGCGGGACGCCATATCCGCTCGGCCGGCCAGGATTTTGCCGCGGGCGAAGTGTTGGTCGAAGCGGGCCGACGTTTATCCGCGCGCGATATCGGCTTGGCGGCTGCCGGTAATTACCCCTGGCTGAGCGTCCATAAGCGGCCGCGTATCGCCATTCTCGCGACGGGCGATGAAATTTCGCTGCCCGGCGAGGCGATCGGGCCGGGGGGCATCGTCAGCTCGAATGCGCATGCCTTGGCGGCTTTTGTTTCAGCCTCGGGCGGTGAACCGGTGATTCTGCCGATCGCCGGCGATGATCTTGCGGCGATTGCGGCGGGGGCGGATGCGGCGCGCGGGGCGGATATGCTGGTGACGACGGGAGGTGCCAGCGTTGGCGAGCACGACCTCGTCCGGCAAGGCCTAGCCGAACGCGGCCTGGTTCTCGATTTCTGGAAAATCGCGATGCGGCCCGGCAAGCCCCTGATGTTCGGGGCACTGGGCGATATGCCGGTGCTGGGCGTGCCGGGAAATCCGGTCGCTGCTCTGGTTTGCGCCTTGCTGTTCCTGCGTCCCGCGATCGACCGGATGAGCGGCTTGCCCGGAGATGCACCCGAGATGGAATGGGCGCGGCTGGGGGCTGCGCTGAAACCGAACGAGCAGCGCGAGGATTATATGCGCGCGACCTTGCTGCGGCAGGGCATGGATTGGGTCGCCACGCCGTTCTCGGTGCAGGATTCCGGCATGTTGCGGAATCTTGCGCGGGCAGATGCATTGATCCGGCGCCCGCCGCATCAGGCCGCTCTGCAAGCAGGGGATCTGGTGGAGATCATCCGGCTATAAGGGCCGCCATCCAGAGGTGAGCGGCGTTAGGCTTTGAAACGCTTGACGCGAAAACAAGAACCAAACTAGAACATCCGGAAAGTTAGCGCTTTGTTCCGAATTGGGCGCGGCAACACCGGAGGCAACTATGCTGACCACCAAGCAACACGAATTGCTGGTATTTATCGATAAACACCTGCGGCAGACCGGGTGCAGCCCAAGCTTTGAAGAGATGAAGGAAGCGCTGGATCTGCGGTCCAAATCCGGCATTCATCGCTTGATCACGGCGCTCGAGGAGCGCGGTTTTTTGAAGCGCCATAAGCACCGGGCGCGGGCGCTGGAGGTGGTGCGGCTCTCCGATGACCTGTCCCCGCCGGCGCGCGAGGTGCCGCGCTTTGCCGCGAATGTCATTCGCGGCGATTTTTCCGGTAAAATTCCGAGCGTGCGCGCGGCCAACGTGGCGGGGGCTGTATCACTGCCGCTCTACGGCAAAATCGCGGCCGGTCTGCCGATCGAGGCGATGCGGGATAATGAGGAAGAGATCGAGGTGCCGGTCGCGCTGATCGGCTCGGGCGATCATTTCGCGTTGGAGGTCGAGGGCGATTCCATGATCGAGGCCGGGATATTGGACGGCGATACGGTGATCATCCGCAAAGGCGAAGTGGCGGAGACCGGCCAGATCATCGTTGCCCTGGTCGATGAAAATGAGGTGACGCTGAAACGCTTGCGCCAGCGCGGGCAGTCGATCGCGCTGGAACCAGCGAATGCGCGCTATGAGACACGGATTTTTCCGGCCGAGCGGGTGAAGATCCAGGGCCGGTTGGTGGCCCTGCTGCGGCGGTATTAGGGACGCCATTGGATCCGGGAGCATGGCTCCCGAATCCAACGAGAATTTTCGGGATTAGAGCATGATCGCTTTAAGTGCGATCGTGCTCTAGCTTTTTATTGAGGGCGATTCACGTTTTAGCGCCGCGCAAGATGCGCGGACCTAAAACGATCGCGCTCTAATATTCCCGCTTCATCACTTTGTTTTTACGCCGGCGCTCCTGTTCGTTCGGCTTGGCACCTTCGGCCCGCGCGGGCCTGAACGGCTTGGCTTTGGCAGGCCGCGGGCCCGGGTCGCGGGCGGGGCCGGGGCCGGGCGGGGTGGTCGGCTGCAGCGCGATTTCATCCGAGCCGGCCGTGGCGATCGCGGCGGCGAAGCGCGCCGCGGTTTCCTGCAGGATTTCGAACTTTGTCTCGCGGTCGAAAATCCGGATCGCGCCGATATCCTGCTTCGTTACGCCGCCGAGGCGGCAAATCAGCGGGATCAGCCATTTCGGGTCGGCATTGTTGCCCCGGCCGACGGCGGCGCGGAACCAGGCCATCGGCGCGCCATCCGTCCGCCGCGTGAACGGGGCGGGCTCGCGGGGCGCGCGCTCACCGCGCGGTGCGAAGGCTTCGCGCTGGGGAGCAGCGGATTGGAGGGTAATATGGCCGGGCTCGGGGAGCCGCGCGCGATAGAGCCGGATCAGGGCCGCAGCAATGGCCTCGGGGCTCTGCCGCGCCAGCAGCGCCTGCGCCAAATTGAGTTCGTCCTCGGCCGGTACCCGGGTGAGCAGCTCGTCTTCCAGCAGGCGCTCCTGGTCGCGGGCGCGGATCTGCTCGGGCGTCGGGGGATTTTCCCAGCTCGCCTCGATGCTGGCCGAACCCAGCAGTAGTTCTGCCCGGCGGCGTTTGGAACTGGGCACGAGCAACAAGCAGAGCCCCTTGCGGCCGGCGCGGCCCGTGCGGCCCGAGCGGTGCAGCATGGTGGCCTTGTTGGTCGGCAGATCCGCGTGGATCACGAGGTCGAGGTCCGGTAGGTCGAGCCCGCGCGCCGCGACGTCGGTTGCAATACAGACCTGGGCGCGGCCTTCGCGCAGGGCGCTGAGCGCGGCGTTGCGCTCATTCTGGGTCAGCTCGCCGGACAGCGCGACGGCATTGAAACCGCGGGCCAGCAGGCTGGCATGCAGGTGGCGCACGGAATCCCGTGTCGCGCAGAAGACCAAAGCGCGGGAATCATGCATGCGCAGCAGGTTCACGAGGCCGATCTCGATTTCGTGGCCGGCGATGCGGATGGCGCGGTATTCGATGTCGGAATGCGGCTGGTTGCGCGCGACGGTGTCGATGCGCAGCGCGTTTTGCTGGTACTTGCGGGCGAGGGAGGCGATCTCCTTCGCGATGGTGGCGGAGAAGAGCAGGGTACGGCGCGTCTCGGGGGCGGCGGCCAGGATGAATTCCAGCTCGTCCTTGAACCCGAGATCGAGCATCTCGTCGGCTTCGTCGAGTACGACGACTTCGCATTCGTTGAGCTTGAGATGGCCGCGGTTGATATGGTCCTGCAAGCGGCCTGGAGTCCCGACGACCATATGGCAGCCGGCCGCCAGCGCACGCTGTTCTCGCCGGGCATCCATGCCGCCAACGCAGGACACAATGCGCCCTCCGGCAGGTTCATAGAGCCAGGTGAGTTCGGCATGGACCTGAAGGGCGAGCTCTCGGGTAGGGGCGATGACGAGCACCAAAGGTTGGATCGTGGCCGGCAGGTGCTCGGCCTCCCCCAGGATGGTGGAGGCCATGGCCAGGCCGTAAGCGACTGTTTTTCCAGAGCCAGTTTGCGCGGAGACGAGCAGATCGCGGTCTTCCGCGTCAGCATTCAGCACCGCGAGCTGGACAGGGGTGGGGTCATTATAGCCGCGCGCCAGCAGGGCGCGGGCGAGCGCAGGATTTTTGATAGGAAAAGGCATGGCGGCTCCTAGCCCGTGCCGCGCCGGACAGCAATGTACGGGATTTTACCAACCGTTTATGGGACCGCCGAAAAATCGACATCGCTAATTGATCAAAGGGTCTGTAGACCCACACCTGTTTTGAAGTCTGAGGTTACAATGCTGCGTTATTCAAATCGTCCACCTCGCCGGCAAAAACCGGAGGTGAAGACGGCGGTCCGGCTCGCGCCCAAATGGTGGCAAGTCCGGACCGAGACGGCCACGAATTTTATGCTCACTTTACTGGCCGTGGTGATCCTGGCGCGGCTCGTCTCTGCGGCCATTATCGATGCGCCGCCGGTCGCGACGCCGGGCGATATCATTAAGATGGATACGTCGCGCTGGATGATGCTCTATGACACCATCCCCGCCCGGCCCGTGGCGTCCCCTTGGGCGAAACCCGGCCAGGCCTGCACGCTGGATATTCCGCTGATGTCGCATGAAGGCGGCGTGCTGAGCGTGTTGGCGGTGCGTCCGGATGGTGTGATGCTGTCCTGGGCGGGTGGCCCGACGGCGACCGGGCCGCTTGCCTGCCCCGCCGGGGCCGGTGGATTGCTGGTGCCCACCGCGGATTATAGCGGGCTCGTCGCGAAACCCGTGCCGCGGCGCTGAGTGCGGCTTGTGGAAAATACCAAGACCAGCGGGCGCATTTTGCCCTTATATGAAGGCAGGGAGTGGAAATTCGGGATTGAAGCGAAGGCTCCCGTGCCCTATGCTAGGTAAACCCGGCACATGCCGGGCGGTTTGAACGATTGCAGAGGACTGTTTTTATAGTGCGACCCCCGAAAAACGACCGCCAGCGGCAGCCCCGTCGCCGCGGTTTCGACGACGATAATTTTTTTGGCAATACGCCCCCGCCCCCGCCGTCTTTTTCCGGGTTTGGGTCCCAGTCTTCTGCGCCCGAGGCCAAAGCCACGGTCAAGTGGTACAACTCTGAAAAGGGTTTTGGCTTCGTTGAAATGGCGGATGGTTCGGGGGATGTGTTCCTGCACGCCAACTCCCTGCAGAATGCCGGTTTCCAGGCGGTGACGCCGGGTTCCGTGCTGCAGGTCCGCGTCGGCCAGGGCCAGAAAGGCCGCCAGGTCGACCAGGTGATCTCGGTCACCGAGGGCACCGGCGAGGCGCCGTCGCGCGGCGGTTTCGGCGGTGGTTTCGATCGTCCGCGGCCGTCCGGCCCGCGTGCGCCGCGCCAGCAGGCGAGCGGCCCGGCGGTCGAGATGACCGGCGTCGTGAAATGGTACAATGCGACCAAGGGCTTTGGTTTCATCAGCCCGCAAAGCGGCGGCAAGGACGTGTTCGTGCACGCCACCGCGCTTGAGCAGGCTGGTTTGCCCCCTCTGCAAGAAGGCCAGTCCGTCCGCATGAATGTTGTGCAGGGCGCCAAGGGGCCGGAAGTCAGCTCCATCAGCGTCGGCTGATTCTGCTCCACCCTGCGTAGTTGAGTGAATTATGCCAGCGGCCGCAGGGTCGCTGGCATAATTTTTTTGGGAGGTAGCCATGGCGTTTAAGGTAAATTACGGGCTTGAGCGGGCGGAGCGTAACCGCGCCAAGCAGGCGAAACGAGACGCGAAGGCGAAGGGAAAAAAATCCGGCGCCGAGCCGGCGGCTGAACTGAGCGAGGCACCGGCCGAGCCCAGTTTGCCTTCGATAGCGCCTGAGGCGGGCGATGGGGCTGTCGAAACGGACGGTTGAAACAGGCCGCGCCGGCCGTAGCCAGCCTGGGAGCTAAAGGGCGGTGCTGGTGCTCCTTGTTACGCCGGCATGTGAAAATTGCTCCCAGGCCTGTTCGAGCGATCCGTTAAGGTCGATGGCGCGGCAGGCATCCTCGAGGATGGTCGTCGCAAAGCCGAAACGCCGGGCATCCAGGGCTGACCAGGCGACGCAATAGTCCAAGGCCAGGCCGCAGACATAGATTTCGGTGATGCCGCGGGAGGCGAGGTAGCCGTCCAGCCCGGTTTTTGTCGTCCGGTCGGCTTCCAGGAAGGCGGAATAGCTGTCGACGTTTTGCTGCGCGCCTTTGCGCAGGATCAGGCTGGCATGGGCGATGTCGAGGTCCCGGTGCAGCGCGGCGCCTTCCGTCGCCATCATGCAATGCGGCGGCCAGAGCGTCTGCGCGCCATAGGGGAGGGAGATGCTCTCGAAGGGCTGCCTGCCGGGATGGGATGTGGCGAAGGAGATGTGGCCCGGCGGATGCCAGTCCTGCGTGAGCACCACGGTCGCGAATTTTTGTGCGAGCCGGTTCACCACGGGGATGATGGCATCGCCCTGCGGCACGGCGAGCGCTCCTCCGGGGCAGAAGTCGTTTTGGACGTCGATGACCAGCAGTGCCGCGCTATTTTGCATGGCAGGAATATAGGCAAATTGCGGACGAGATATAGACAGGGTGGCCTGGAATCATGTAAGGCTCCGCCCCTCAAGGAACGTGGGAGGTCGGGGGATGGTTCGCCCGGCCGGTTGTACCGCGGTCCATTGGCTGTGGCCAAAGGATTAAGGAGCCAGAGATGGCAAAGAAGATTGTCGGCTATATCAAGCTGCAGATCCCTGCAGGCAAGGCGAATCCGTCCCCGCCGGTGGGTCCGGCGCTCGGTCAGCGCGGCCTGAACATCATGCAGTTCTGTAAGGAATTCAACGCGCTGACGCAGGGCATGGAGCCTGGCATGCCGGTTCCCGTCGTGATCACCGCCTTTGGTGACCGTACGTTCAGCTTTGTGACCAAGACGCCCCCGAACACGTATTTCCTGAAGAAGGCCGCTGGCATTTCCAAGGGCACGACGACCCCGGGCAAGGGTGCGGCCGTTGGTAAGGTCACCATGGCGCAGCTGCGGGAAATTGCAGCGAAGAAAATGATCCACATGAACGCCAATGACGTGGATGGCGCCGTGCGGATGTTGATTGGCTCGGCGCGCTCGATGGGCGTGACCGTGGTGGAGGGCTGAACCGATGGCTCATAACAAACGTCTGAACGCTGCCCGCGCCACTGTGGACCGCAGCAAGAACTATGCGCTGACCGAAGCTGTGGCTTTGGCCAAGGCGAACGCCAAGGCGAAATTCGACGAGACGATCGAGATTTCGCTCAATCTCGGCATCGATCCGCGCCATGCCGACCAGATGGTCCGTGGCCTGATCTCGCTGCCGAACGGCACGGGCAAGACTCTGCGCGTTGGCGTGTTCGCGCGCGGCGCGAAGGCTGACGAGGCGCTGGCTGCTGGTGCCGACGTGGTTGGCGCTGACGACCTGGCCGAGAAGGTTCAGGCTGGCGAGATCGCGTTCGACCGCTGCATCGCGACCCCCGACATGATGGCGCTGGTTGGCCGTCTGGGTAAGATCCTCGGGCCGCGCGGCCTGATGCCGAACCCGAAGCTCGGCACCGTGACCATGGACGTGAAGGGTGCTGTGACCGCCGCCAAGTCCGGCCAGGTTGAGTTCCGCGCCGAGAAGGCCGGTATCATCCATGCCGGCATCGGCAAGGCGAGCTTCGATGACGTGAAGCTGGTCGAGAACGCCAAGGCGCTGGTCGATGCCGTGCAGAAGGCGAAGCCGACGGGTGCCAAGGGGACCTATCTGCAGAAAGTGGCGGTGAGCTCGACGATGGGGCCTGGCATTCACGTGGATGTCGCGACCGTTACGGCGTAAGAAATTCGCAGCGGTGTAAGCTGCTGCGGGCAGGCGGGGGCAACCCCGCCGATACCTGTCCGAGACCGGATGCACCCGCAAGGGTTTAATGGGGATTAAACCCCGCACGCGGTAGACGAGGTGCCAGATGCTTTGTTTTTCGCAAGGGTTTGGTGGTTCTGATAAGAGGACAGGCGATTGGTGCTTTAGGATGGTCCTGAAGCACCTTGGGTAACCAGGTAGCGCATGGACGATGCGTTACCGTCAAGTTGGAGACGGATGTGGATCGCATAGAGAAGCGTGAATTCGTCGCTGAGCTGTCTACGGTGTTTGCCGAGACGTCGATGGTTGTTGTGACCCGCAATGCGGGTCTGACGGTCGCCGACGTGACCGAGCTGCGCCGGCGGATGCGGGCGGCGGGAGCGAGCTTCAAGGTTGCGAAGAATCGTCTGGCTTTGCTTGCTCTTGATGGAACCCGGTTTGATGGCATCTCGCCCCTGCTGAAGGGGCCCACGGCGATTTCCTGGTCTGCGGACCCGGTTGCTGTGGCGAAGGTTGCTGTCGACTTCGCCAAAACTAATGACAAGTTGGTTCTGGTCGGTGGTGCGCTCGGCACCCAGCTGCTCGATGTGGCTGGTGTCAAGGCGCTCGCCGAACTGCCGTCGCTGGATTCGCTGCGCGCCAAGCTGCTGGGGCTTCTCAATGCTCCCGCAACCAAGGTCGCAGGCGTGCTTCAGGCGCCGGCTGGACAACTCGCACGGGTTTTTGCGGCGTATGCCGATGCCAACAAGAGCGAAGCGGCCTAACGGCACTTCGCAGATCTTGTCGTATTTTGCCGGGTCGCGTGGTGCGGCCTTGCATTGAACCTATCAAAGCCTACTTAACGAAAGATATTTACAATGACCGACCTTACCAAGCTCGTTGAAGAGCTGTCGAGCCTGACCGTTCTGGAAGCTGCTGAGCTGTCCAAGCTGCTGGAAGAGAAGTGGGGCGTTTCCGCTGCTGCTCCGGTGGCTGTCGCCGCTGCTCCGGCTGGCGGTGGCGCTGCCGCTGCTCCGGCTGACGAGCAGACCGAGTTCACCGTGATCCTCGCCAATGGCGGCGACAAGAAGATCAACGTGATTAAGGAAATCCGCACCATCACCGGTCTCGGCCTGAAGGAAGCCAAGGACCTGGTTGAGGGCGCGCCGAAGACCATCAAGGAAAACGCGACCAAGGATGAGGCCGCTACGATCAAGAAGACGCTGGAAGAGCAGGGCGCGACTGTCGAAGTCAAGTAAGTCCTTGCACGCGTTGCAGCCTGCGTGCTGCGACGTCTGTTCCGCCTAAAGGGCAGGCGATCACCGTCAGGTGGTCGCCTGCCACCTGTTTTTGTAAGACTGAGCGAAAATTTTAAAGCAAGGGTGACGCGATGAACGCAATGAATGGTGGTCTTGGTAAAGGGTCTTTCACCGGCCGGAAGCGCATTCGTAAAAGCTTCGGGCGTATCCCCGAAGTGGCCCCCATGCCCAACCTGATCGATGTGCAGCGTGCGAGCTACGACTCCTTCCTGCAGATGCACGTCAAGCCGGATTCGCGGACCCATTCCGGTATCCAGGAAGTTTTCAAATCGGTCTTCCCGATCGACGATTTCGCTGGGCGCGGGCGCCTCGAATTCGTGCATTACGAGTTGGAAGAGCCGAAATACGACGTCGAGGAGTGCATCCAGCGCGGCATGACCTATGCGGCGCCGTTGAAGGTCATCCTCCGGCTGATCGTGTGGGATCTGGACGAGGATACCGGCGCCAAGTCGATCCGCGATATTAAGGAACAGCCCGTCTATATGGGCGACATGCCGTTGATGACCGATAACGGCACCTTCGTCGTGAACGGCACCGAGCGCGTGATCGTCTCGCAGATGCATCGCAGCCCGGGCGTGTTCTTCGACCATGACCGGGGCAAGACGCATTCCTCCGGCAAATATCTCTTTACCGCACGCGTGATCCCCTATCGCGGCTCGTGGCTCGATTTCGAGTTCGACGCCAAGGACATCGTGTATGTGCGCATCGACCGTAAGCGCAAATTGCCTGTGACCACGCTGCTCTACGCGCTCCCCAGCGTTGCCACCGAGGCGCTGCGCGCCGCGCGTGAGGCCAAGGGCGAGACGCTCGAGATCGGCGAGATCAAGGGCATGGACGCCGAGGAAATCCTCGGCACGTTTTATGGCCAGGTGGTGTTCACCAGCAATAACGGCCAATGGGCCCGTCCGTTCGAGGCGGAGGCATTTCGCAACCAGAAGCTCATCGAGGATCTGGTGGATGCCGATACCGGCGAAGTGGTCGCAAAGAACGACGAGAAGCTGACCGCCCGCGTGGTCCGCAAGATCGCGGAGAAGACCAAGCGCGTGCTGGTGGCCCGCAACGACCTGGTCGGGCGCTTTATCGCCGTTGACCTGTACGATCCGGAGACCGGCGAGATTTTCGCGGAAGCCGGCGAGGAGCTGGTCGAGGCCAAGCTGGCGCTGCTGGAAGAGAAAGGCATTTTTGAGTTGCCGACCCTGGCCGTCGACCAGAGCAATGGCCCGTGGATCCGCAATACGCTGACGATCGACAAGAATGCCAACCGGGAAGATGCGCTAATCGATATCTATCGCGTCATGCGTCCGGGCGAGCCGCCGACCTCCGAGACGGCAGAAGCTTTGTTCCGCGGCCTGTTCTTCGATGCCGATCGCTACGACCTTTCGGCTGTCGGCCGCGTGAAGATGAACATGCGCCTGAGCCTCGAGGCCGAGGACACCGTGCGCACGCTGCGCAAGGAAGACATTCTGCGCACCATCAAGATCATGTGCGAGCTGAAGGACGGCCGCGGCGCGATCGACGACATCGACAATCTAGGCAACCGCCGCGTGCGTTCGGTGGGCGAGCTGATGGAGAACCAGTATCGCGTCGGCCTGCTCCGCATGGAGCGCGCCATCCGGGAACGCATGGGCTCGGTCGATATCGATAGCGTCATGCCGCATGACCTGATCAACGCGAAGCCGGCCGCCGCCGCGGTGCGCGAGTTCTTCGGCTCCTCGCAGCTCTCGCAGTTCATGGACCAGACCAATCCGCTTTCGGAAGTGACGCATAAGCGCCGCCTCTCCGCACTTGGGCCGGGCGGTCTGACGCGTGAGCGCGCGGGCTTCGAGGTGCGTGACGTGCATCCGACGCATTATGGCCGTATCTGCCCGATTGAGACGCCGGAAGGCCCGAACATCGGTCTGATCAACAGCCTCGCGACCTACGCCAAGGTGAACAAATACGGGTTCATCGAGACCCCGTACCAGTTGGTGAAGGAAGGCGTGGTGCAGCCTTCGTGGAAATATCTTTCCGCGATGGAAGAGGAGCGCCTCACCGTGGCGCAGGCCGACGCCAAGAAGGACCCGGACGGCAAGTTCACCGATGATCTCGTCTCGGTGCGCCGTAACGGCGACTTCCTTCTGGTGAAGCCGGAAGACGTGACCGCGATCGACGTGTCGCCGAAGCAGCTCGTCTCGGTCGCGGCGGCGCTGATCCCGTTCCTGGAAAACGACGACGCCAACCGCGCGCTGATGGGCTCGAACATGCAGCGTCAGGCCGTGCCGCTGGTGCGCTCCGACGCGCCGCTGGTCGGTACCGGCATGGAAGCCGCCGTGGCGCGCGATTCCGGTGCCACCATCGTGGCGAAGCGGGCGGGCATCATCGACCAGATCGATGGCGCGCGTATCGTGGTGCGGGCGACGGCGGATGACGGCGCCACCATGGGTGTCGATATCTATCGTCTGCGTAAGTATATGCGCTCCAACCAGTCGACCTGCATCAACCAGCGCCCCCTGGTGCGCGTGGGTGACCGCGTGGCCGAGGGCGACATCATCGCCGATGGTCCGTCGACCGAGCTCGGCGAATTGGCGCTGGGCCGTAACGCGCTCTGCGCGTTCATGCCCTGGAACGGCTACAACTTCGAAGACTCGATCCTGATCTCCGAGCGGATCGCGCGTGACGACGTGTTCACCTCGATTCATATCGAGGAGTTCGAGGTCATGGCGCGTGACACCAAGCTCGGCCAGGAGGAAATCACGCGCGATATTCCGAATGTCGGCGAGGAAGCTTTGCGCAACCTCGACGAGGCCGGCATCGTCTATATCGGCGCCGAGGTGAATCCGGGCGATATCCTGGTCGGCAAGGTGACGCCGAAGGGCGAGAGCCCGATGACTCCGGAAGAGAAGCTGCTGCGCGCGATCTTCGGTGAAAAAGCCTCCGATGTGCGCGACACCTCGCTGAAGCTGCCGCCCGGCGTGGCCGGCACGATCGTGGATGTGCGCGTGTTCAACCGCCGCGGCGTCGACAAGGATGAGCGCGCGCTGGCGATCGAGCGGGCGGAGATCGAGCGTCTGGCGAAGGACCGCGACGACGAGCGGGCGATTCAGGAGCGTTCCTTCCTCAACCGGATGCGCGAGACCCTGCTGGGCCAGACCGCTGGTTCGGGCTTCAAGGGCATCAAGGCCGGCACGGTCATCACGTCCGAAGTGCTGGCGGAGCATCCGCGCGGTAGCTGGCGCAATGTGGTCGTGCAGGACGATGCCGTGATGGCGTCGATCGAGATCCTGAAGCGCGAATTCGATGCCGCGGTGAAGCGTCTGCAGGATCGCTTCGAGAGCAAGGTCGAGAAGCTGCAGCGCGGCGATGAGCTGCTGCCTGGCGTGATGAAGATGGTGAAAGTCTTCGTCGCGGTGAAGCGTAAGCTGCAGCCGGGCGACAAGATGGCCGGCCGTCACGGCAATAAGGGGGTGGTCTCGCGGGTTGTGCCCGTGGAGGACATGCCGTTCCTGCCCGATGGCACGCCGGTGGACCTCGTGCTGAACCCGCTCGGCGTGCCGAGCCGCATGAATGTGGGTCAGATCCTGGAAGTGCATCTGGGTTGGGCCTGTGCGAATCTGGGCAAGCAGGTCGGCGCCGCGGTGGAGGAATACCGCCGCACCGGCGCTGCCAAGCAAGAGCTGCTGGACCTGCTGAAGGATGTTTACGGCGAGAAGATCTTCGCCGAGCAGATCGCCGGTATGGATGATGCGGCGCTGATCGAGCTTTGCGGCAACGTGAAGAAGGGCGTGCCGATTGCAACGCCGGTGTTCGATGGTGCGCGTATCCCGGATATCGAGGCGATGTTGGCGAAGGCCGGGCTCGATGTTTCGGGCCAGGTGCAGCTGGTGGACGGCCGGACGGGCGATCTGTTCGAGCGCAAGGTGACGGTTGGGTATATGTACATGCTCAAGCTGCATCACCTTGTCGACGACAAGATCCACGCGCGGTCGATCGGGCCGTACAGCCTGGTGACCCAGCAGCCGCTGGGCGGCAAGGCGCAGTTCGGTGGCCAGCGCTTTGGTGAGATGGAGGTCTGGGCGCTCGAGGCCTACGGCGCCGCCTACACCTTGCAGGAAATGCTGACGGTGAAATCCGACGACGTTTCCGGCCGTACCAAGGTCTATGAGGCCATCGTACGCGAGCAGGATAACTTTGAAGCCGGCATCCCCGAAAGCTTCAACGTGCTGCTGAAAGAGTTGAAGTCCCTCGGGCTCAACGTCGATCTCGAACAGACCGCTTCCTAATCTGTTGCCGGGTGCGGGGATAAGCTCCCGCATCCGGCAGTTAAAGGGTGATGAACGATGAATGATTTAATGAAAATTCTTGGCCAGACGGGTCAGGCAGCGACTTTCGATCAGATTAAAATCCAGATCGCCTCGCCGGAGCAGATTCGCAGCTGGTCGTATGGCGAGATCAAGAAGCCCGAGACGATCAATTATCGTACCTTCAAGCCGGAGCGGGACGGGCTGTTCTGCGCGCGGATTTTTGGGCCGATCAAGGATTACGAATGCCTGTGCGGCAAGTACAAGCGGATGAAGTTCCGCGGCATCATTTGCGAGAAATGCGGCGTTGAAGTCACGCTGGCGAAAGTCCGGCGCGAGCGCATGGGCCATATCGAGCTGGCCTCGCCGGTCGCGCATATCTGGTTCCTGAAGTCGCTGCCGAGCCGCATTGCGACCATGCTGGATATGACGCTGAAAGATGTCGAGAAGGTCCTGTATTTCGAGAGCTATATCGTACTCGAGCCGGGCACGACCGACCTTAAGCTGCATCAGTTGATCTCGGAAGACGAGCTGTACAACAAGCAGGATGAGTTCGGCGATGACGGCTTCCGCGCCGGGATCGGCGCCGAGGCGATCAAGCACATCCTGATGGGCATCGACCTCGCCGAAGACAAGGCGCGTATGCGCGCTGAGTTGAAAGAGACCAATAGCGAGACCAAGCGCAAGAAGCTGGTCAAGCGCCTGAAACTGGTCGAGAACTTCCTCGATTCGGGCACCCATCCGGAGTGGATGGTGCTGGATGTCGTGCCGGTGATTCCGCCCGAGCTGCGCCCGCTGGTGCCGCTGGATGGCGGGCGCTTTGCGACCTCCGACCTGAACGACCTGTATCGCCGCGTGATCAACCGCAACAACCGCTTGAAGCGGCTGATGGAACTGCGTGCGCCGGATATCATCGTGCGCAACGAGAAGCGCATGTTGCAGGAATCGGTGGACGCGCTGTTCGATAACGGCCGCCGCGGCCGTGCGATCACCGGCACCAATAAGCGGCCGCTGAAATCGCTCTCCGACATGCTGAAGGGCAAGCAGGGCCGTTTCCGGCAGAACCTGCTCGGCAAGCGCGTCGACTATTCCGGCCGTTCGGTCATCGTGGTGGGCCCGGAGCTCAAGCTGCACCAGTGCGGCCTGCCGAAGAAGATGGCGCTGGAGCTGTTCAAGCCCTTCATCTACGCCAAGCTGGAGAAATACGGCCTGGCGACGACCATTAAGGCTGCCAAGCGCATGGTCGAGAAGGAACGCCCCGAGGTTTGGGATATTCTCGAAGAGGTCATCCGCGAGCATCCGGTGATGCTGAACCGCGCGCCGACCTTGCACCGTCTGGGCATCCAGGCTTTCGAGCCGGTGCTGATCGAGGGCAAGGCCATCCAGCTCCACCCGCTTGTTTGCACCGCGTTCAACGCGGATTTCGACGGCGACCAGATGGCGGTGCACGTGCCGCTTTCCATCGAGGCGCAGTTGGAAGCCCGCGTGCTGATGATGTCGACCAACAATATTCTGTCCCCCGCGAATGGTAAGCCCATTATCGTGCCGAGCCAGGATATCGTGCTCGGACTCTATTACCTCTCGCTCGAGACCGCCGAGTTCAACGCGACCGAGGAGAAGGATGCGCGCGCATTCGGCTCGGTGGGCGAGATTGAATTCGCGATGTCGGCCGGGGCGCTGAAGCTGCATGACAAGATCCGCGCGCGGATCGAGACGATCGATCAGGCAGGCGTGAAGAAAAAGGCGATGGTTGTGACCACGCCGGGCCGCATGCTGATCGGTCAGTTGTTGCCGCTGAACGTGAACGTGCCGTTCTCGGTGGTCAACAAGATGCTGACCAAGAAGAACGTCTCGGACGTGATCGACCTCGTCTACCGCCATTGCGGCCAGAAGGAGGCGGTGATTTTCTGTGACCGCCTGATGGGCCTTGGGTTCCGTCATGCGGCGCGGGCCGGTATCTCGTTCGGCAAGGATGATATGCGGATCCCCGACTCCAAGACCGCGCTGGTTTCCGCCACGCAGGCGGAAGTGCGCGAGTTCGAGCAGCAATATCAGGACGGTCTGATCACCGCCGGCGAGCGCTATAATAAGGTCGTCGATGCCTGGTCGCGTTGTAAGGACTTGGTCGCGACGGCGATGATGAAAGAGATTTCCCGTCAGGAAGTCGGCAAGCAGACGAACTCGGTTTGGATGATGAGCCATTCCGGTGCGCGTGGATCGCCGGCACAGATGTCGCAGCTCGCCGGTATGCGCGGGCTGATGGCCAAGCCGTCCGGTGAGATCATCGAGCAGCCGATCATCGCGAACTTCAAGGAAGGCCTCTCGGTTCTCGATTACTTCAACTCGACCCATGGCGCGCGTAAGGGCCTTGCGGATACGGCGTTGAAGACCGCGAACTCCGGCTATCTGACCCGCCGTCTCGTCGACGTGGCGCAGGATTGCATCATCATCGAGGAAGATTGCGGCACTGAGCGCGGCCTGACCGTGAGTGCGGTGATGGATGGCGGTGAGGTTGTCTCCAGCCTGGCCGAGCGTGTGCTCGGGCGGACCACGGCGGCTGCGGTGTTCGATCCGGCCTCGGGGGCGGAAATCGTCGGCGCGAATGTGCTGATCGAGGAGTATGAAGCCGAGAAGATCGAGAAATCGGGCGTCGAATCGGTCAAAATCCGTTCGGTGCTGACCTGCGATACCAAGATCGGCGTCTGCGGCCATTGCTATGGCCGTGACCTGGCGCGCGGGACCGCGGTGAATGCCGGTGAGGCTGTCGGCGTTATCGCCGCGCAGTCGATCGGGGAGCCGGGCACGCAGCTGACCATGCGTACCTTCCATATTGGTGGTGCGGCGCAGCGTGGCGCCGAGCAGTCCAACGTGGAAGCGAGCCATGACGGCACGATCGCGATCCGCAACCGCAATGTCGTGGCCAACAGCCAGGGCGTGCCGGTGGTGATGAGCCGTAACTGCGAAATCGTGATCACCGACAATGCCAAGCGCGAGCGTGCCCGCTTCCGTGTGCCTTACGGTGCCCGGTTGCTGGCCGATGAAGGTGCGGCGGTCACGCGTGGCCAGAAGCTGGCCGAGTGGGATCCGTACACCCTGCCGATCATCACCGAGCGTGCCGGTATCGTGGAATATGCCGACCTGATCGAAGGCATCACCCTCGTGGAGCGGACCGACGAAGTGACCGGCCTGACCTCGAAAGTGGTGGTCGACTACAAGCAGTCCGCGCGTGGTGCGGATCTGCGGCCGCGGCTGATCCTAAAAGATGCCAAGGGCGAGATCCTGCGTTTGGCCAATGGCACCGAGGCCCGCTACTTCCTCAGCCCCGACTCCATCCTCTCGGTGGAACCGGGTGCGACGGTGGCCGATGGTGACGTGCTGGCGCGTATTCCGCGTGAAGGCTCCAAAACTCGCGACATTACCGGCGGTCTGCCGCGCGTGGCCGAGCTGTTCGAGGCGCGTCGTCCGAAGGATCACGCGATTATCGCGGAGATCGACGGTCGTGTGGAGTTCGGCAAGGATTACAAGGCCAAGCGCCGCGTGATCGTGAAGAACGACGAGACGTCCGAGGAAACCGAGTACCTGATTCCCAAGGGCAAGCACGTCTCGGTGCAGGAGGGCGACTATGTCCGCCGGGGCGATCCGCTGGTGGATGGTCCGCGCGTGCCGCATGACATTCTACGCGTGCTGGGCGTCGAGGCGCTGTCGGACTACCTGGTCAACGAAATCCAGGACGTCTACCGCCTGCAGGGCGTGAAGATCAACGATAAGCATATCGAAGTGATCGTCCGCCAGATGCTGCAGAAGATCGAAATCACCGAACCGGGGGATACGACCTTCCTGGTTGGCGAGCTCGTCGACCGCGTGGAGTTCGATATCGAGAACGGCAAGTTGGCGCAGGATGAACGTGCGGCCGTGGGCCTGCCGGTGCTCCAGGGCATCACCAAGGCCAGCCTGCAGACGCAAAGCTTCATCTCGGCCGCCTCCTTCCAGGAGACGACCCGGGTGCTCACAGAGGCTGCAACGGCCGGCAAGACCGACTCGCTGTCGGGCTTGAAGGAGAACGTCATCGTCGGGCGCTTGATCCCGGCGGGTACGGGCAGTGTGATGAACCGTCTGCGTGCAGTGGCTGCCGGGCGCGACCGTCAGACGCTGGGTGGCCAGCGTCCGGCGATCGCCAAGGCGGAAGTCGCCGCCGAATAATTGCAGAATTATGCCAGGGATTCGCTCCCTGGCTCGATTCTTTGGAACGGCGCTCCTGCAAGGGGGCGCCGTTCTGCGTTTGCGGTGCCGGGCGACTCGCCGGAAGCCATGCCCTTTTATCCTGGCAGGGTTTTTCTCATGTTGAGCGACCCAGAAAGCTTGACTTGGGGATGAGCGGCTCTTAAGGAAGGCGCTCTCGTGCACTGGAAGTTTTTCGGCGGCGGGTTGTCTATAAAGTCTAGCGCGTGCGGCGCCGTTCCTTCTGGGACTTAGGCCGCGTGCTGGCGGAGAATTCCGTAAGGTGGGTATTCCGCCTTGCGGCTGTTTTTTATGGATGGCCCCGTTACGTTGGTAAGCGAAGGTTGCGGGATTTGAACACGATGCAGGAAAAAATATGCCGACCATTAATCAGTTGATCGCCAAGGGTCGCGAGCCAGCGCCGAAGCGTAACAAGGTGCCGGCCCTCGAGGGGTGCCCCCAGAAACGCGGCGTCTGCACGCGCGTTTATACGACAACCCCGAAGAAGCCGAACTCGGCGCTTCGTAAGGTTGCGAAGGTGCGCCTGACCAACGGTTTTGAGGTCGTGAGCTACATTCCTGGTGAAGGTCATAACCTTCAGGAGCATTCGGTCGTGTTGATCCGCGGTGGTCGCGTGAAAGACTTGCCGGGTGTGCGTTATCATATTTTGCGTGGTGTGTTGGATACGCAGGGCCTGCCGAAGCGTCGCAAGCGTCGTTCGCTGTATGGCGCGAAGCGGCCGAAGTAAGGGAGAGCAGTTAGATGAGCAGACGTCGCCGCGCGGTAAAACGCGAAGTTCTCCCGGACGCTAAGTTCGGTGATGTGGTCATCAGCCGTTTCATGAACGTGCTGATGTATGACGGCAAGAAATCCGCCGCCGAAGGCATCGTGTACGGTGCGCTGGATGTGCTGAAGAAGCGTGGCGGGGCGAATGCCGACCCGGTTCGCCTGTTCCATGAGGCGCTCGACAACGTGAAGCCGGCGATCGAGGTTCGGTCGCGCCGCGTTGGTGGTGCGACCTATCAGGTGCCTGTGGAAGTGCGCAGCGAGCGCCGCCAGGCGTTGGCGATCCGCTGGATCATCGACTCCGCCCGCAAGCGCGGCGAGCACACGATGGAAGAGCGGCTTTCGAACGAATTGCAGGATGCGGTGAACAATCGCGGCTCTGCGGTGAAGAAGCGTGAGGACACCCACCGGATGGCCGAAGCCAATAAGGCTTTCAGCCACTACCGTTGGTAATATATACAGTAAAAAATCTTTAAGTTTTTAGCCCGCACGGAGCAGTAAAATGGCCAAAGCGAAATTTGAGCGGAATAAGCCGCATGTGAACATTGGCACGATCGGCCACGTCGATCATGGCAAGACCTCCCTCACGGCTGCTATCACCAAGGTGCTGGCGAAGTCCGGCGGTGCGACGTTCACCGCGTACGACATGATCGACAAGGCGCCGGAAGAACGCGCTCGCGGCATCACGATTTCGACCGCTCACGTTGAGTACGAGACCAACAACCGTCACTACGCCCACGTGGACTGCCCTGGCCACGCCGACTACGTGAAGAACATGATCACCGGTGCGGCGCAGATGGACGGCGCGATCCTGGTGGTGTCCGCTGCTGACGGCCCGATGCCGCAGACCCGCGAGCACATCCTGCTCGCCCGCCAGGTTGGCGTGCCGGCGCTGGTCGTGTTCCTGAACAAGATGGACCTGGCTGACCCCGATCTGGTCGAGCTGGTCGAGATGGAAGTGCGCGAGCTGCTGAGCAAGTACGGCTTCGACGGCGACAATATCCCCATCATCAAGGGTTCGGCAGTGGCTGCCCTCGAAGACAAGACCCCGGAAATCGGCGAGCAGGCCGTTCTGGCGCTCATGGCAGCCGTGGACAGCTACATTCCGCAGCCCGAGCGCGCCAAGGACAAGCCCTTCCTGATGCCGGTTGAAGACGTGTTCTCGATCTCCGGCCGTGGCACGGTTGCCACCGGTCGCGTGGAGCGCGGCGTCATCAAGGTTGGCGAGGAAGTTGAAGTGGTCGGCCTGCGCGCCACCACGAAGACGATCGTGACCGGCGTTGAAATGTTCCGCAAGCTGCTCGATCAGGGTGAGGCTGGCGACAACATCGGCGCGCTGCTGCGTGGCACGAAGCGTGAAGACATCGAGCGCGGCCAGGTTCTGGCGGCTCCGGGTTCGATTACCCCGCACACCAAGTTCCATGCTCAGGCCTACATCCTGACGAAGGAAGAGGGTGGCCGTCACACGCCGTTCTTCACCAACTATCGCCCGCAGTTCTATTTCCGCACCACCGACGTGACCGGCGTTGTCACGTTGCAGGAAGGCACGGAAATGGTGATGCCCGGTGATAACGTGTCGATCGACGTTGAGCTGATCGCCCCGATCGCCATGGACGAAGGTCTGCGCTTCGCCATCCGCGAAGGCGGCCGGACCGTTGGTTCGGGCGTTGTTGCCAAGGTAACGAAGTAAGTTTCGGCCCCCCGTATCTGTGAAAAGAGCTTGAGTTAAGATGGACAACCAAAACATCCGTATCCGCCTGAAGGCGTATGATCACCGCGTGCTGGATAACAGCACAAAGGACATCGTCAACACGGCGAAGCGCACGGGCGCGCAGGTGCGGGGGCCAATTCCGTTGCCGACACATATCGAACGGTTCACCGTGAACCGTTCGCCGCATGTGGACAAAAAGAGCCGCGAGCAGTTCGAGATTCGGACTCATCGCCGCTTGCTGGATATCGTTGACCCGACCCCGCAGACCGTGGACGCGCTGATGAAGCTCGACCTCGCTGCCGGTGTCGAAGTCGAAATCAAGATCTAAGACCAGGTGGAATTATGCGTACCGGTGTGATTGCAAAAAAACTGGGGATGACCCGGTTGTTCAAGGATGACGGCACGCATGTGCCGGTCACGGTGCTGCATCTCGATGAGGTGCGGGTTGTGGCGGCGCGGACGGTTGAGACGGACGGCTATGCTGCTGTGCAGGTTGGGATTGGCAAGGCCAAGCTCAAGAATGTCAGCAAGCCGCAGAAAGGGCATTTCGCGAAGGCGAAGGTTGAGCCGGCGCAGAAGCTGGTTGAGTTTCGCGTCGCGGAAGACGCCCTGCTCGAAGCCGGTGCGGTTATCTCGCCGTCGCATTTCTCCGTCGGTCAGTTTGTCGACGTTGCTGGCGTGACCAAAGGTAAGGGCTTTGCCGGTGGTATGAAGCGTTGGAACTTCGCCGGCTTGGAAGCAAGCCATGGCGTGTCCATCAGCCATCGTAGCCTCGGTTCGACGGGTAACCGTCAGGATCCTGGCAAGACTTTCAAGAACAAGAAGATGGCTGGTCATCTTGGTCAGGAACGCGTCACGACGTTGAACCTGCAGGTTGCCGGGATCGATGAAGCGCGCAATTTGGTTCTGATCCGTGGCGCCGTGCCGGGCTCCAAGGGGACGTATGTTTTGCTGCGCGATGCAATTAAAAAGGCACGGCCGGCTGATGCCGCCTACCCCGCAGCATTGAAGGGCTGAGTCGATGAAATTTGATATTTTTGACATCGATGCGAAGGCCGCCGGAAGCGCTGAGCTGCCGGACGAGATTTTCGGGATCGCACCGCGCGCCGACATCATCGCTCGCGTGATTCACTGGCAGCTGGCCAAGCGCCGCTCCGGCAATCACAAGGTCAAGGGCATGGGCGAAGTCAGCGGCACGACCCGCAAGCCGTTCAAGCAGAAGGGCACGGGCAATGCGCGTCAGGGCAGCCTGCGTGCGCCGCAATTCCGCACCGGTGGCGCTGTCCACGGTCCGGTCGTGCGCGACCATGGCTATTCGCTGAACAAGAAAGTGCGCCGCCTGGGCCTGCTTTCCGCGCTGTCGCTGAAGGCCGCCGAAGGCAAGCTGATTGTCCTCGATGCCGTTGGTGCCGTGGAGAAGACCAAGGATGTTGCCGCGAAGGTGAAGAAGTTCGGCTGGACGTCGGCGCTGATCGTCGACTCCGCGGTGAACGAGACCTTCCTGCGCGCCAGCCGCAACGTCGAAGGGCTGGATATCCTGCCCGTCGTTGGCGCGAATGTTTATGATATCGTGCGTCACGATGTGCTGGTGATTACCAAGGCCGGCATCGATGGCTTGAAGGAGCGCCTGGCATGAGCACCGTGAAAATCTCCGCCGAGCGGATCTATGAGGTCGTGCGCGCGCCGTTGATCACCGAGAAGGCGACGCTGCTTTCCGAGAAGAACCAGTTCGTCTTCAAGGTGGCGCAGGATGCGACGAAGCCTGAGATCAAGGCGGCGATCGAGACCTTGTTTAAAGTTAAAGTTACCGGCGTGAATACGCTGATCACCAAGGGCAAGACCAAGCGGTTCAAGGGCCGTCCCGGTGTGCGCTCCGACGTGAAAAAGGCGTTCGTGACTCTGGCCGCAGGCGAGAGCATCGATTTCACAACCGGTCTGGCATAAGGCGCGGCTGATGGCACTGAAACATTTTAATCCAGTTACGGCGAGCCTTCGCGGCACCGTTCTGATCGATCGCAGCGAGCTGTGGAAGGGCAAGCCTGTCAAGGGTCTGACCGAAGGCAAGCACTCGACCGGCGGCCGTAACAATCATGGTCGTATTACCAGCCGGTTTCGCGGCGGTGGACATAAGCAATCCTATCGTATCGTCGACTTCAAGCGTCGCAAATACGATGTCGCCGCGACCGTCGAGCGTTTGGAATACGATCCGAACCGCACGGCCTTCATCGCGCTGATCAAGTATGCCGATGGCGAGCTCGCCTACATTCTGGCGCCGCAGCGCTTGAAGGTTGGCGATCCGGTGATTTCCGGCGCGCGCGTCGATATCAAGCCCGGCAACGCCATGCCGCTGGCCGCGATCCCGGTAGGCACGATCATCCACAACATCGAACTCAAGGTCGGTGCCGGTGGCAAGATGGCCCGTTCGGCCGGCACGTTCGCCCAGCTCGTCGGCAAGGATCAGGGCTATGCCCAGATCAAGCTGATGTCCGGTGAACTCCGCGTCGTGCGCGCTGAGTGCATGGCGACGATCGGTGCGGTCTCCAACGCCGATCACCAGAATGAGCAGATCGGTAAAGCCGGCCGTAGCCGCTGGCTGGGTCGCAAGCCGCATAACCGCGGCGTTGTGATGAACCCGGTCGATCACCCGCATGGTGGTGGTGAAGGCCGTACCTCCGGTGGCCGTCATCCGGTTACGCCGTGGGGCAAGCCGACCAAGGGCTACAAGACACGTAGCAATAAACGTACGGATGATCTTATCATCCGCCGCGCTAAGAGCGGGAAGGGCTGATAGATGTCGCGTTCAGTTTGGAAAGGCCCGTTTGTTGACGGGTATTTGTTGGGCAAGGCGGAAGCCTCGCGGGCGTCCGGTCGTAACGAGATCATCAAGATCTGGTCGCGCCGTTCGACGATCCTGCCGCAGTTCGTCGGCCTGACGTTCGGGGTTTACAACGGCAAGAAGTTTCTTCCCGTGCAGGTGAACGAGAATATGGTTGGCCATAAGTTCGGTGAATTCTCGCCGACGCGGACCTTCACCGGTCACTCGGCTGATAAGAAAGCGAAGCGGGGCTAAGATGAGCAAACCGAAAGCCGAACGCGGCCTTGCGGATATTCAGGCACAGGCGATCACGCGCAACATGCGCGTTAGCCCGCGCAAGCTGAATCTTGTTGCCGCGTCCATTCGTGACCTGCCGGCAGGCCGTGCCCTGGCTGATCTCACCTTCAGCAAGCGCCGTATCGCCAAGCAAGTGAAAAAGACGCTCGAGAGCGCGATCGCCAACGCCGAGAACAACCACCAGCTCGACGTTGATAAGCTGGTCGTGAAGCTGGCCGAAGTTGGCCGCGGCATCGTGATGAAGCGCTTCCATGCGCGCGGCCGTGGCCGTTCGGCGACCGTCGAGAAGTGGTTCAGCCATCTCAAGATCGTCGTGGAAGAGCGTGAACCGGTTGCCAAGCCGCTGCGCGATACGCGCCCGGGTCACTCGAAATCCGAAACTGTGAAGTCTGCCGGGGAGGCCGCGTAATATGGGTCACAAGATCAATCCGATCGGTCTGCGCCTTGGCATTACCCGCACGTGGGACAGCCGCTGGTATGCGGGCAAGGATTATGCCCGTCTGCTGCATGACGATCTGAAGCTGCGCAATCACCTGCGTGCCAAGCTGAGCCAGGCTGGCGTGTCCAAGGTGGTGATCGAGCGTCCGGCGAAGAAGCCGCGCGTGACGATTTATGCCGCGCGTCCGGGTGTGGTCATCGGCAAGAAGGGCCAGGACATCGACTCGCTGCGCAAGGAATTGTCGGCGATGGCGAAGGCCGAGGTTTCCCTGAACATCATGGAAATCCGCAAGCCGGAAATCGATGCCACGCTGGTTGCCGAAAACATTGCGCAGCAGCTGGAGCGCCGCGTGGCCTTCCGCCGTGCGATGAAGCGCGCCGTGCAGTCCGCGATGCGTCTTGGCGCCCAGGGCATCAAGATCACCTGCGGCGGTCGTCTCGGCGGCGCTGAGATCGCCCGCGTCGAATGGTATCGTGAAGGCCGCGTGCCCTTGCATACGCTGCGCGCCGATCTGGATTACGGCGTTGCCACGGCGAAGACGACCTATGGTTCGTGCGGCGTGAAGGTGTGGATTTTCAAAGGCGAGATTCTGGTTCAGGACCCGCTGGCGCAGGATAAGCGCGCCGCAGAGCAAGCGCCGCAGCGCTAAGGATTATTTGCTATGATGTCTCCTAAGCGTACGAAGTTTCGTAAAGCCCATAAGGGCCGGATCCATGGTCTGGCCAAAGGCAACACGCAGCTGAATTTCGGTGCTTTCGGCCTGAAGGCGCTTGAGCCGGAGCGGATCACTGCACGGCAGATCAAATCCGCCCGTCGCGCGATCACCCGTGCGATGAAGCGTGCGGGCCGCGTCTGGATCCGGATTTTCCCGGATCTCCCGGTCTCCACCAAACCCGCTGAAGTGCGTATGGGTTCGGGCAAGGGTAGCCCGGAATTCTGGGTCGCACGCGTGCATCCTGGCCGTATCGTCTTCGAGATCGACGGCGTCGCGGAGTCGCTGGCCCGCGAAGCGCTGGCCCTCGGTGCAGCCAAGCTGCCGATCAGGACGAAATTTGTTACCCGGATTGGAGATGCGTGAGATGACGGTTGCAAGCGACATCCGGGCGAAGACGCCGGACGAATTGACGAGCCTGTTGCTCGATTTGCGTAAGGAGCAGTTCAACCTGCGTTTCCAGCGCGCGACCGGTCAGCAGGAAAACACCAGCCGCGTGCGTGCGGTGCGGCGCGATATTGCGCGGGTGAAGACAATTCTGGCTGAGCGCGCGCGTTCGGCTGCGAAGGTTTAAGAGGGTACCATGCCGAAACGTGTTCTGACCGGGCGGGTCGTGAGCGATAAGATGGACAAGACGATCACCGTCCTTGTCGAACGTCGTATCATGCACCCGCTGTACAAAAAGTTCATTCGCCGCTCGAAGAAATATGCGGCGCATGATGAAGCCAATGCCTGCGTTGAGGGCGATCTGGTCCGCATTGAAGAATGCGCGCCGATCAGCAAGCGCAAGACCTGGATCGTGACTGAGCGCAACGGTGCGGCAATCGCCGACGCCGCCCCTGCGGCCAGCGTCTGAGGAGCTGAGAAATGATTATTGTTGAATCGAACCTCGATGTGGCCGACAATTCCGGTGCGCGCCGGGTGCAGTGCATCAAGGTGCTCGGTGGCTCCAAGCGCAAGACCGCCTCTGTTGGCGACGTGATCGTCGTCTCCGTGAAGGATGCGATCCCCCGCGGCAAGGTGAAGAAGGGCGACGTGCACCAGGCCGTGGTCGTGCGCACCGCATTCCCCGTGCGCCGCGCCGATGGCAGCGCCATCCGCTTCGACCGCAATGCGGCCGTGCTGCTGAACAAGCAGATGGAGCCGATTGGCACACGTATTTTTGGGCCGGTGGTTCGTGAGCTTCGCGCGAAGAAGTTCATGAAGATCATCAGCCTGGCGCCGGAGGTGCTGTAATCATGGCTGCGCGTATCAAAAAAGGCGATAAGGTTCAGGTGATTTCCGGAGCCTCCAAGGGCACCCGCGGCGAAGTGCTGCGCGTGATCCCGAAAGAGGACCGCGCCGTGGTTCAGGGCGTGGCCGTGGCGAAGATCCACACCAAGCCGAAAGGCATGGGCCAGCCGGGGGGCATCGTGGAACGCGAGGCTGCCGTGCATTTGTCGAATCTGGCGTTGATCGATCCGAACACCGATAAGCCGACGAAGGTTGGTTTCCGCGTGCTCGACGGTGGCCGCAAAGTGCGTGTTGCTCGCAAGAGCGGCGCTGCGATTGATGGCTGAGGAGGCCGCAATGAGTGAAGTGAAAGCCCTGCCGCGCATGCAGACGCATTACCGTGAGGTTGTGCGGGAGCAGATGCTCAAGGAATTCGGTTACAAAAACCCGTTCGAAGTGCCGAGCTTGGAAAAGATCGTTATCAATATGGGCGTCGGTGAAGCCGCGGCTGACCAGAAGAAGCTGGACGCCGCTGTTGCGGAACTGACCCTGATCGCCGGCCAGAAGCCGGTGAAGACGATCGCGAAGAAGGCGATCGCCGGGTTCAAGATCCGCGCTGGCCTGCCGATTGGCTGTAAGGTGACGCTGCGTAAAGCGAAGATGTACGAGTTTCTCGATCGTCTCGTGACCATCGCGCTGCCGCGCGTACGTGATTTCCGCGGGATTCCCGGCGGGAAGGGTTTTGACGGACGCGGCAATTTTGCTATGGGCCTCAAGGAACAGATTATCTTCCCTGAGATTGTCTATGATAAGGTTGATGCAATCCGTGGCATGGACATCATTTTCGTGACGACCGCGAAAACCGATGCCGAAGCCAAGGCCTTGCTAAAAGGGTTTAATTTGCCATTCGCTAAGTGAGCGTTTGGTTGTTGGGTATTTTTGGAAAACGGCCGGCAGTTACCGGCAGGTTCCGGAGGGTAGCAGAAGATGGCTAAAACATCGCAGGTCAACCGCAATGGTAAGCGCGAACGCATGGCGGCCCGTGACAAGGGCAAACGCGCGGCGCTGAAAGAGACGATCATGGATCGTACTCTGCCGGTGGAGGACCGTTTCGAGGCGAGCCTTAAGCTCGCGCAACTGCCGCGCAACGGCGCAAAGGTGCGTGTGCGCCTGCGCTGCGAGCTGACCGGCCGTTCGCGGGGCAATTATCGCAAATTCAAACTTTGCCGAATCGCTTTCCGCGATCTCGCAAGCACCGGGCAGATCCCGGGCGTCGTTAAAGCCAGCTGGTAAGGAAAGGGCAAAAGAACAATGTCGATGTCCGATCCGTTGGGTGATATGCTCACCCGTATTCGTAACGCGCAGCATGCGCGTCTGACCGTTTGCGTGGCCCCGGCCTCCAATCTGCGCGCCAACGTGCTGGATGTTCTCAAGCGTGAGGGCTTCATTCGCGGCTTCGTCCGTGAAGAGGTTCGCCCTGGGATAGCCCAGTTGCGCATCGAGCTGAAATACAGCGAGGGGCAGCCGGTGATCAAAGAGATCAACCGCGTGTCGCGTCCTGGCCGTCGCGTTTATTCCAAGATCAAGGAACTGCCGCGCGTCTATTCCGGTCTGGGTGTTTCCATCCTCTCCACGCCGCGTGGCGTGATGAGCGATGTGGAAGCCCGCGCTGCCAATGTTGGCGGCGAAGTTCTCTGCCGCGTCTTCTAAGGGAGAGAGAAAAATGTCACGCGTTGGCAAATATCCCGTCGAAGTTCCTGCAGGCGTCACCGTGGCGCTGGCCGGTAATGTTCTGACGGCCAAAGGCAAGCTGGGCGAATTGTCGCTCTCCCTGACCGATAAGGTCGAGGCCACGATCGAGGGCAACAAGGTCTCGATCGCGCCGAAGACCCGCGAAGCTCAGGCTCGTATGATGTGGGGCACGACGCGCGCCAACATCGCAAACATGGTGAAGGGTGTCTCCGTCGGCTACGCCAAGACCCTGGAGATCAACGGCACCGGTTACCGCGCCGCGGTGCAGGGCAAGAACCTGGTCGTCAATCTCGGGTTCTCGCACGATGTTGTCTATCCGATTCCGGAAGGGATCAAGGTTTCCTGCGAGAAGCCGACCTCGATCAAGGTCGAGGGGATGGACAAGCGCCAGGTCGGTCAGGTTTGCGCTGAGCTGCGCTCGTATCGTCCGCCCGAACCGTATAAGGGCAAGGGCGTGAAGTTCGAAGGCGAAGCGATCCGCCGGAAAGAGGGTAAGAAGAAGTAATGTCGACAAATCTTTCATTGCAGACGCGCCGTCGGCAGCGTCTTCGCTATCAGCTTCGGCAGAAATCCGGTGGCCGGCCGCGTTTGTCGGTTTTTCGCTCGGGCAAGCATATTTATGCTCAGGTGATCGACGATGCTGAGGGGCGCACGGTGGCTGCGGCTTCAACGCTCGATAAGGATCTGAAGGCCAGCCTGAAGACGGGTGCCGATAAGGATGCGGCGACCGCGGTGGGCAAGCTGATCGCGGAACGCTCCAAGGCGGCCGGTGTGGTTGCTGTCGTGTTCGATCGCGGGTCTTATTTATATCATGGCCGGGTGAAAGCCCTGGCAGAGGCGGCCCGCGAGGGCGGCCTCGACTTCTAGGAGCATTCAGGATGGCACGCGAAGCACGTGAGGGCGGCGGTGGCGGCAGAAGCCGTGAGCGCGAACGCGATCGGGAGACCGGTGATGAGCTGGTCGACAAGCTGGTAACGATCAACCGTGTTGCGAAAGTGGTGAAGGGCGGCCGTCGGTTCGCTTTCGCCGCGCTCGTGGTGGTTGGCGACCAGAAGGGCCGCGTCGGTTACGGCGCGGGTAAGGCCCGTGAGGTTCCCGAGGCGATCCGCAAGGCGACGGAACGCGCGAAGAAGACCATGATCCGCGTTCCGATGAAGGAAGGCCGTACGCTGCACCACGATATCCGTGGCACGTTCGGTGCGGGCGATGTCGTGATCCGTGCGGCTCCGGCCGGTACGGGCATCATCGCCGGCGGTCCGCTGCGCGCCGTGTTCGAGACCCTGGGCATCGGTGACGTCGTGGCGAAGTCGCTCGGCAGCCGGAATCCGCATAACATGGTCAAGGCAACGTTTGCCGCGTTGTCTGGCGTAACCAGCCCGCGCCTCGTGGCTTCGCGCCGCGGCAAGAAGGTGGCGGACCTTTATGGAACGGCTGCGAAGGAAGTTCCGGTGGAGGCGAGCGATGTCTGAGAAAAAAATCCGCATTACGCAGATTGTCTCCGGGAACGGCCAGAAGCCTGGCCAGCAGGCGACGTTGATCGGGCTCGGGCTGAACAAGATCAGCAAGAGCCGCGAAGTTAACGACACCCCGGAAATTCGCGGCATGGTGCGCAAAGTGGCGCATCTGCTGAAGGTGGAGGAGCTGGCTTAAGCCAGGTTGATCATGAAACTTAATGAAATTCGCGACAATCCCGGTGCGCGCCTGAAGTCCAAGCGGCTCGGTCGCGGCATTGGTTCCGGCAAGGGTAAGACCTCCGGCAAGGGTGTCAAAGGCCAGAAGGCGCGTGAAGGCGTGTCTTTGAACGGTTTCGAGGGTGGTCAGCTCCCGATCTATCGTCGTTTGCCCAAGCGCGGCTTTAACAACGTAAACCGCAAGGAATACGCGCCGCTGAACCTGGGCACCCTGGAAGCCGCCTTTGAGGCCGGCAAGCTCGATGCCGCTCAGCCGATCACCGAAGCGCAGCTTCAGGATGCCGGTCTGGTTCGCCTCGGCAAGGTTGAGGGTGTGCGTTTGCTCGCCAAGGGCACGATCACCCGGGCCATCAACATCGAAGTCTCCGGCGCTTCGGCGGCTGCGGTTGCAGCGGTTGAGCAGGCGGGGGGCAGCGTGAAGACCCTGGTTGCAAAGGCGGAAGCGGCGACCGCTTAAAGCCTATTGCTTCTGCCGGTTAAAATCCGGCACAATGGCGCTCGTTAACGGCGCTTGGCCGTGGCGCAAAGCCTACGGGCAAGCGCCGTTTTTGCTGATATGAAGGATAACGCATGGCATCGGCCGCAGAACAGATGGCATCAAGCCTGAACCTTGGCGCTTTCGGCAAGGCGACGGATCTGAAGAAGCGCATCTGGTTTACCTTGGGGGCGCTGATTGTATTCCGCCTGGGGACCTATATCCCGGTGCCGGGCATCGATGCGACGGTGATGGCGCATCAGATGACGCAGAATGGCGGCGGCATCCTGGGCATGTTCAACATGTTCACCGGCGGCGCGCTGGGGCGGATGACGATCTTTGCGCTCAATGTCATGCCTTATATCAGTGCCAGCATCATCATTCAGTTGATGACGGCGGCGGTCCCGGCACTCGAAGCCCTGAAGAAAGAGGGCGATTCGGGGCGGCAGAAAATCACGCAATATACGCGCTATCTCACTGTGCTGATCGCCGCGGTGCAGGCCTATGGTATTTCCGTGGGGCTGTCGGCGATGAAAACGACGTTGGGGCCGGCGGTGATTGATCCGGGGGCGATGTTCACCTTCACTTGCGTGGTCTCGCTGGTGGGCGGCACCGTGTTCCTGATGTGGCTGGGCGAGCAGATCACGTCGCGCGGCATCGGCAACGGCGTCAGCCTGATCATTTTTGCCGGCATTGTCGCCAATCTACCGGTAGCGATCGCGAACATGCTCGAACTCGGCTCCACCGGCGCGCTGTCGACCATTTTCATCATTGCGTTCTTCATCATCGGCCTGCTGGTCGTTGGATTCGTCGTGTTCATGGAACGCGCGCAGCGGCGGATCCTGGTGCAGTATCCCAAGCGCCAGGTTGGCCAGAAGGTGTTTGGTGGCGATGCCACGCATATGCCGCTTAAAATCAACACTTCGGGCGTTATCCCGCCGATCTTTGCCAGCTCCCTGCTGCTGATCCCCGCGACCATCGTGGGCTTCTCGCGGGGCGGGCCCGGCTGGTTGCAGGCGGCGGCACACCAGCTCAGCCACGGCCAGCCTGGCTATATGATTCTGTTTGCCGGGTTGATCATCTTTTTCTCGTATTTCTACACGGCGATCGTGTTCAATCCGGAAGAGACTGCGGAGAATCTGAAGAAAAACGGCGGGTTTATCCCGGGCATTCGCCCAGGTGCGAACACGGCCAAGTATTTTGACACGATTTTGACGCGTTTGACGACGATAGGGGCGGCGTATCTCGTGATCGTCTGCCTGTTGCCCGAATTCGTGCTGAGTAATTATAGCCTGCCATTCTATTTTGGCGGGACATCACTTCTGATCATTGTTTCGGTCACGATGGATACGGTGGCGCAAATCCAGTCGCATCTGTTGGCGCATCAATATGAGGGGCTGATACGGAAAAACCGCGGCAAAAACCGAAAGTGAAGGAGTAGACCGTGGAATTGATCTTGCTGGGGCCCCCGGGGGCCGGCAAAGGCACGCAATCGAAGCTTCTGGAAGCGCGCTACGGCGTGGCGCAGATCTCGACGGGAGATATGCTCCGGGCGGAAGTGAAGGCGGGCTCGGCCACGGGACTCGAGGCCAAGAGCATCATGGATGCCGGCGGCTTGGTGTCGGACGAGCTGATCATTCGGATGATCGGCGAGCGGATTGCCAGGCCCGATTGCGCCAAGGGGTTCATTCTCGATGGTTTCCCGCGGACGGTGCCGCAGGCGCAAGCGCTTGACCGTCTGCTGCATGAAACTGCGGTGGATCTCGATGCTGTGATCGAGCTCAAGGTGGATGAGGCTGTGCTGATCGAGCGAATCAGCGGGCGCTTTACCTGCGCCAAATGCGGTGCGGGCTATCACGATACGTTCAAGCCGACGGCGAAGGCCGGTGTTTGTGATGTCTGCGGCGGGATGGAGTTCATCCGCCGGCCGGATGACAAAGCCGAGACCGTGCATGCAAGGCTGGAAGCCTATAACGCCCAGACCGCGCCGATTTTGCCGTATTATAAGGCCAAGGGCCGGTTATATACGGTGGATGGGATGGCCGAGATGGACGAAGTCGAACGACAGATCGAAGCTGTGCTGCGACAGGTTGGGGTGCCCGCATCCTAACTTGGCCGTATATCACGAGAAATTGATCGCTCAACATTGACTCTGATTGAGCGAGCGCTATAACCCGCTTTCGCGGCGCTCCCGATCGGGGCGCCGCAACTTGTTATGACCTCAGGAGAGACCACGTGGCGCGTATTGCCGGCGTTAACATACCCACGAATAAGCGTGTTTTGATCAGCCTACGTTATATTTATGGCATCGGGCCGGTTAAGGCTCGTGACATTTGCACGGCGTTGGCTATCCCCGAAGATCGTCGCGTGAACCAGCTCTCCGAAGATGAGATCCTGCGTTTGCGCGAATTGATCGACAAGGACTACCGGGTCGAGGGCGATCTTCGTCGCGAGAACGCGATGAACATCAAGCGTCTGATGGATCTGGGCTGCTATCGCGGTCTGCGCCATCGTAAAGGCCTGCCCGTCCGTGGTCAGCGTACGCACACCAATGCCCGTACCCGCAAGGGTAAGGCCGTCGCGATCGCCGGCAAGAAAAAAGTCACGAAGTAATCTTTCGCCCCTACCGTCAGCAGTCACAGGAATACCGAAATGGCGAAACCCGCCTCACGCCCCCGCAAAAAAGAACGCAAGAACATCATTTCCGGTGTCGCGCACGTTCTCGCCAGCTTCAACAACACCATGGTCAACATCACCGACGCTCAGGGCAACACGATCGCCTGGTCGTCCGCCGGGAGCCAGGGGTTCAAGGGCAGCCGGAAATCCACGCCTTACGCCGCCCAGGTCGCTGCTGAAGATGCTGGCCGCAAGGCCCGCGAGCATGGCATGGAAATGCTCGAGATCGAGGTGAGCGGCCCGGGTTCGGGACGTGAGAGCGCTTTGCGCGCGCTGCAGACGGTGGGTTTCCAGATTTCTGCGATTCGCGATCTGACGCCGATTCCGCATAACGGCTGCCGGCCGCGGAAGCGCCGCCGCGTCTGAGCCGGAACAGAATTTTGGTTAGGGGCCAGGGCGCGGTTTCGTCGCCGGGCCGGAGGGTTGAATGTTGAAAGAATCAAATTTGTCTCTGCAACGCAATTGGCAAATGCTGATCAAACCGGAACAGCTCGATATCGAGTTTGGTTCGGATGCCGGCCGCGTCGCCACCATTATCGCGGAGCCGCTGGAACGCGGTTTTGGCATGACCCTGGGCAACTCGCTGCGCCGGATTCTGCTGTCGTCCCTGCAAGGGGCTGCCGTCACGGCGGTCCGCATCGACGGCGTTCTGCATGAATTCTCGACGTTGGTTGGCGTCCGTGAAGACGTGACGGACATCGTCCTGAACATCAAGCAGCTTGCCGTGCGCATGCATGGCGAGGGGCCGAAGCGCATGGTCCTGACCGCGACGGGGCCTGGCGAAGTCAAAGCCGGGCAGATCCAGGCTGGCCACGACATCGAGATCATGAATCCGGATCTGGTGCTGTGCACGCTCGACGATGGTGCGACGCTGGGCATGGAATTCACCGTCGGCTCCGGCCGCGGTTATGAGCCGGCCTCCGCCAACCGTCCGGAAGATGCGCCCATCGGGCTGATCCCGGTGGATGCGATCTATTCGCCGGTGCGCCGCGTGTCCTACCGCGTGGAAAAAACCCGCGTGGGTCAGGTGACCGACTATGACAAGCTGATCCTCGAGGTCGAGACCAACGGCGCAATCACGCCGGAAGACTCGGTTGCCTTGGCTGCACGCATCCTGCAGGACCAGCTCGGCATGTTCGTGAACTTCGAAGAGCCGCAGCGCCTGCGCGCCGAAGAGCCGCGGATCGAACTGCCCTTCAATGCGAATCTGCTGCGTAAGGTCGATGAGCTTGAGCTCTCCGTTCGTAGCGCCAACTGCCTGAAGAACGATAACATCGTTTATATTGGCGATCTGGTGCAGAAGAGCGAGCAGGAGATGCTGCGGACGCCGAATTTCGGCCGTAAGTCTCTGAATGAAATCAAGGAAGTGTTGACTGTCATGGGTCTCTCCCTTGGCATGACCGTGACCGACTGGCCGCCCGAGAATATCGAGGAACTGGCCAAGCGTTCCGACCAACCCTTCTAAAAGCGTAAACAGGAATCTTTTACCATGCGTCACGGTCTCAGCGGTCGAAAACTCGGCGTCACCTCTTCCCATCGCGCTGCCATGTTCAGAAACATGGCGGTGGCACTCATCAAGCATGAGCAGATCACCACCACCCTGCCGAAGGCCAAGGAATTGCGCCCGGTCGCGGAAAAGCTGATCACGCTCGGCAAGCGCGGTGGCCTGCATGCCAAGCGCCAGGCGTTTGACCAGCTGCGGGACGAGACGATCGTCGCCAAGCTGTTCGATGCCCTGGCCACGCGCTACAAGACCCGCAATGGCGGCTATACCCGCGTGCTGAAGGCCGGCATGCGCTTCGGCGATGCGGCGGACATGGCGGTCATCGAATTCGTCGACCGCGACGTGTCCGCCAAGGGCCAGGATAGCGGTCCGAAGCCGGAAGTCACGGAAGACGAGGAAGCGTAAGTTTTTACGCCATCGACGTTTTGAAAAAGGGCAAACTTCGGTTTGCCCTTTTTTCATTTCTGCGTCCTGCAAGCCGAGCTACCGTCGGCGCAGGGCAGTGCTTAGAAAGCCAGTCATGAAACAGGCACCTTCGCCCGTCACACGGGCCAGCGTCGTGGCATGGCGCGATAAATTTTTGCAAGGAGAACGCGCGCTGCCCGAGGAAGTCGCGGTGGCGATGACCTATGACCGGGTGACCTTCGCGGTGATGATGGCAAGCCCGATGGATCTTGAGGATTTCGCCGTCGGGTTTTCCCTGTCGGAAGGCATCATCGAATCTCCCTCGGACGTCGAGCAGTTGGAGATTCTCGTGCTGCCGCTCGGTCTGGAGTGCCGCATGGTGCTGACCCCGGCGAAGCGGGACAGGCTCGAAGCAAGGCGGCGTCGGATCGCTGGGCCCGTGGGTTGCGGGCTGTGCGGGATGGATAGCTTGAGCGAGGCAGTGCGGACGCCGGCAGTGGTGGAAAGCGCGCTGCATGTTTCCGCCGAGCAGATCGCCTCGGCGATGGCGCGCATGTACCCTCTGCAGACGCTGAATCAGGAAACCCGGGCGGTGCATGCCGCGGCCTTTTTCAACCCGGCGGATGACAGTTTAAGCGTTCGGGAGGATGTGGGGCGCCATAATGCGCTCGATAAAATGATCGGCTCGGTCGCGCGCAGCGGCTTGCCTGGG
This sequence comes from uncultured Pseudomonadota bacterium, assembly GCA_963737355.1. Taxonomy (GTDB): domain Bacteria; phylum Pseudomonadota; class Alphaproteobacteria; order Acetobacterales; family Acetobacteraceae; genus Acidocella. The sequence goes on from CAVTSC010000007.1 coordinate 276,650, forward strand.
CGCGACGGCGTCGTGCTGCTCACAAGCCGGGTTTCGATCGAACTGATTCAGAAGACCGCCATACTCGGTGCCGGGATCATGGTCGCCGTATCGGTGCCCAGCGCACGTGCGGTGCGCGATGCGCACGCGGCCGGCATTACCTTGATCGCGGTCGCCCGCCAGGATGGGTTCGAGATTTTTACCCATCCGGAGCGGATTACAGGGGCTTGTGCGCTTTCTCGATCAGACGGCTGAAAAAGCCAGGCTTTTTCACCGGCTTCGGCGCAGCTTTCTTGGCTTCATCCGCTTCCGCCTTGGCTTTGGCCTTCAGCCATTCATCGAGCGATTTTCCGGCTTTTTTGGCGCGTTCCTGCTCGTAAGCAAGTTGGCCTTTGCTGAGGGGTTTTGGCGTGCTGGTGGTCATATAAGTCTCCGGTAGGGCGTCAGAGTTGCAGAACGAAGGGGGAATTTCAAGCGCCGTCGCGGCGGCGCAGCAATGCCGAGGCCAGCATGCCGAGGGCTGCATAAATGACGATTCCGCTGATCGCCAGTAGGACGAGTGCGGCGAACATGCGCGGGATTTGGAGACGGTAGCTCGCCTCGATGATCCGGTAGGCGAGACCCGAGGCGAACCCGCCGGAGCCGGCGACGAATTCGGCGACCACCGCGCCTACCAGTGCCAATGTTCCCGAGATGCGCAGCCCGGCCAGGAAATGGGGCATGGCGGAGGGCAGGCGGAGCAGCAACAGGGTTTGCCAGCGTGTCGCGCCGTTCAGCCGGAACAGGTCCACCAGATCCTGAGGCGTTGCCGCCAGCCCGGCCGCGGTGTTCGAGAGGATCGGGAAAAACGCGACGATCGTGGCACAGACCACCAGGGCGATGAAGGGTTGATTGACCCAGATGATGATTAGTGGCGCGATGGCGACCACGGGGGTGACCTGCAGGATCACGGCCCAAGGCTGGATCGCGGCGCGGAGGAGCGCGCTTGCCGCCATCGCGACGGCAAGCGCGACGCCGATGGTGGTGGCCGCCGCCAAAGCGGCGAAGGTGACGGTGAGGGTGGAGAGCAAGGCGGGATTCAGTACCGCATAATCGGAGCAATAGGCGCGCGCGATCGCAATCGGGCCAGGCAACACATAAGGCGGCACGCCCAAGGCCCAGACCGCGGCTTGCCAGAGGCCGAGGGCGACCAGCCCGAAGGCGAAGGGCGCCATGCGTTCCAGTGTTTTGCTCAACCCGGCATCACCTGGCGTAAAGTCTCGGTCACGGCCGCGACGAGGGCGACATATTCAGGGCTGGTTCGCCGATTTTGTGTCTCAGGGATCGAGGTGCGGATATCCGCCGCAATGCGGCCGGGTCGGCTGCTCATGACAAGGATCCGGCTGGCCAGGTAGGCGGCCTCATAAATCGAATGGGTGACAAAAATGATGGTTTTGCCCGTTTGTCGCCAGAGCGCGTGGAGGTCTTCCTGCAGGCGGTGGCGGGTGAATTCGTCCAGAGCCGCGAAGGGTTCGTCCATTAGTAACACGAGCGGCTCGGAGACCAAGGCGCGTGCGATGGAGACGCGCATCTTCATCCCGCCTGAGAGCCCGTTCGGCCGCGTGCCGGCGAACTCGCTCAGGCCGACCTGCGCCAAGGCGATTGAGATACGGGCGGAGACGTCAATGCGCCGCATCCCCCGCAGGCGCAGCGGCAGATACACATTCTCCGCCGCATCGGCCCAGGGCAGCAATGTCGCATCCTGAAAGACAAAGCCGATATCGCCCGGCCCCGGCTTTTTGCCCTCGTCCCAAACCACAGCCCCCGCGCTCGGCAGCTCCAACCCGGCCAGCAGGCGCAGGAGGGTGGATTTGCCGCAGCCCGATGGGCCAAGCAATGCGACGAACTCGCCGGTTTCGATTTTCGCGGAGATGTCTTCCAACGCCAGCATGCCGTTGTCGAAGCGCTTGGAAGCGGAGTTGATGCAGAGCATTATTTTTGGACGCCGAAGCCGTGATCGACGAATTGCAGCGTGTAGCCTGCTTTATAATTCATGGATTTATCGTAAAGCCCGCTCGCGGCCATCTGGTCGAAGAAGGCCGCCCAGCGCGCATCCGTCATGGCAAACAGCCCGAGGGATTTGGTGTCGCCCGAATCTACAATGCCGCGTTGCTTCAACTGGTCGTAGCCAAAATGCATGATGCCGGATGTCATGTCCGGATTGGCCTTCTGGATCGCCGCAAAAGCCGGATTCGGGTCGCCGTAGAGATAGGCATACCACCCCTCCGCCGAGGCATCGATAAAGCGCTGCACCAGGCCGGGATCACTCTGCACCAGCTTCTCGCTGGTTGCGATCAGGCTCGCATAGCCGTCGAACCCGGCATCCGAAAGCATCAGAACAACCGGCCATTGCTTGGTTTGCTGCGCGATGAGGTAGGGCTCGTCCGTGACATAGGCTTCCTGGATGTCGGTCGGATTCGTGAAATAGGGGGCGAGGCTGTAGCCGTAGGGGCGCAACTGGCTGTCGGAATAGCCGTATTTGGCCTTAAGGTAGTTCCACCAGCTCGCGCGCGTATCCGTGCTGACCGCGATCGGTTTACCCCTCAGCTCTGCAAAACTGTCATCGCCGGTGCCGGGATGCGCGATCAGCGCGTCAGGATCCTTCTGGAAGCCTGCGGCCACCGCAACGAACGGGATATCCTGCTGCACGAAATTGAGCGCGAGAAATGCGTTCGAGGTGATGTCGAAGGTCAGGCGCCCGGCCACCAGCAGTTGCGCGTTGTTCACCTGCGGCCCCCCCTGCACGATCGACACGTCCAGCCCGTATTTTTTATAAATACCGGTGGCCAATGCCTCGTAATATCCGCCATATTCCGGCTCGGCGACCCAATCCAGCCCGAAGACGACTTTGTCGGCGGCATTTGCGGCCGGCGCGCAGGCGAGGCTGATGGCCATGATGGCGGCGCTCCAGGCCGAGCGGTTCATGAACGAGTCTCCTTGGGACTTGAGCAAATGATGGGTCGCACGCAGAATAGACCAACTGAACACATTTGTACCGAATTTGAAACGTTCAGTTCGCAGGGTGCAAAGATTAACCATTCAGTACAATCAGGGATTAGCATGGGTGCGCCGCGGATCAAGGCTGGAATTTGGGTGTCGGCGGCATTGCGGCTGGGCAGTGCCGACGGCAAGCCGGGGATGGTCATCCGCAAGGGCGATGCCGATGCGGGCGGGGTGCTGGTGATTCTGCGCGGCCGGACGGGCAATGTAGCGCTGACCCAGTTTCGCGACATGCAGGGCGAGCTTGCCTGGATGCGCGGCACGGGTCCGGAGCCGGTGTCCGAGCAGACGACCGACGCCTATGTGAAAAAGCAGGTTTCCTACGATCCGGACCTCTGGGTGATCGAATTCGACGCACCGGATTATTTGCCGCCTTTCGAAGGCAAGCTGGTCTAGCGCTGCATCGCCTTGCGCATCGCCTCGGCAAGGCGCGGATTCTCAGGTTCGGCGCCCGCGATCGCACCTTCCCGATCCGCTTTGGACTTGTTCTGGCTCAGCTTGGCTTTGCCTTCCAGCCGCGTGATATGCAGGACTAGCCCGACGATGCCCTTGAGCTGTGCGGCGACGTACTCCTCCGGCGCATCGCTCACCGCCCAGGGTTTTACACGCCCTGCCTCATACAGCTCGGTGAGGCCCGTGACGATTTTCAGCAGCGGGCCGGGGGCCTCGATGATTTCCAGACGCCCGGTGGCGTGCACCGCCTGGTAATTCCAGGTCGGCACCACTTTCTCGGTCTCGGCCTTACTGGGATACCAGCTCGGGCTGATATAGCCGTCCACCGCCGTGAAAATGGCGAGCGACTCTGCTTGCGGGTCAAACTCGCGCCAATGCGGGTTGGCCCGCGCGACATGGCCCACCAGCCGGTCCGGTGCCTCGAAGCGCAAGGGCAGATGCGTGGCGACCAGGCCATCGCGGGTAGGGGATATCAGGACGGGCAGCGAGGCCGCACGCATGATGGCCTCAAGTTCCCCGGGACGTTCTTCGACAAAAGCCGGCGGATTATACATGGACTTAGACATGGGCTGAAACCTTCAGCAGGACTGCAAGATTGAATATAGGCAGTCGGTTGCCGAACATCATGTTGCGGCGCCGTTGTTCTGGCAATGGGGTTCAGGCAGCGGCGAGATGCCGCAGGTACCAGTCGAACAGCAGCCGTGCCACGGGGCCGGCTTGGCCATCTCCCACCGGTGCGCCATCCAGAACGGTGATCGGCTTGACGAAGGCGGTAGCGCTGGTGAGGAAAATTTCTCTTGCCGTGCGGAGCGTCTCCAGGCTGAACGGCACTTCGCGGAGCTGCATCTGCCGTTCTGCCAGTGCCGCGATCACCGCGGCGCGCGTGCAGCCGGGCAGAATATGCCGATCCAACTGGCGCGTCAGGAGATTTCCCTCGGCATCGACGATCCAGACGGAGGTCGATGCCCCCTCGGTGATCCTGTTCTCCGCGTCGTAGAAAATCGCCTCGAAGGCACCGGCGCGGCGCGCCTGCTGCTTGGCCAGGACATTGGGGAGCAGATTGACGGATTTGATGTCGCAGCGTGCCCAGCGCTCGTCGGGCAGGGTGATGGCAGAGCCCGTCCAGGCCGCGATATCCTGCGGCGGGGCAGGGCGATGGCGGGCCATAACGACAAGGCCGGGCCGGATGGGGGCGGCGGGAAAGGCATGATCCCGCTTCGCAACGCCGCGCGACACCTGGATATAGACAAGCCCCGTGCTGACCCGGTTGCGCCGCAGCACCTCGCCGATGATGACCGTCAACGCCGCTTGTGAAAGCGACAGATCAAGCGCGATCTCCTTCAGGCTGCGCGTCAGTCGGGAGAGATGCAGCGCGGCATCGATGAGCCGCCCGGCATGGACGTAGATGACCTCATAGATGCCGTCGCCGAACTGGTAGCCGCGATCTTCGATATTGACCACGGCATCGCGCAAGGGCCGGTATTGGCCGTTGACGTAAGCAATGCCGCTGCCTGCCATCGGGGTCAGGCGGCTTTCGCGTTCGCTTTAACGAGCGCGAATTGTTCAGGGCTGAGATAGGCGGAGAGCACTTCCTCCGGCGTTCCGTCCGCCTTCACCTGCCCGCCATCCATCCAGATTACGCGGTTGCACCACTGCAGGATGATATCGGCGCTGTGGGAGGACAGCACCAAAATATCCGCGCCGCGCACCATCATCTCCAACCGGTGGCGCGCTTTGTCGAGGAACGAGGCGTCGCCGGCGAGAATCCATTCATCCATCAGCAGGATCTGCGGCTTGATCGCGGTCGCGAGCGCGAAGCCGAGGCGGACCACCATGCCGGAGCTGAAGGTCCCCTCCGCCTGCGTGAAGCAGACGGAGCCTTCCGCCGTGATCGTGCTGATGAAGCTCCATAATACCAGGGAGATCGACAGGAAGGGCAGGTAGCCGGAAACGTTCTGGTGAAACAGGCGCGCGTAGAGAAAGCCGATTGTGGCGACCATGACCAAGGTGGATAACGTCAGCCAGAAGGGGCCCAGCAAGGAGCCACGATAGCGCAGGCGGATATCGAAGAGGCTCAGCGTCCAGACCAACGGCCAAAGCCGCAGCATTTCGGTGATGTCTCCGGCATCATCATGTTCATTCCCCCGCGATAGCCGAATGGGCCTGCGGCATCAACCGTGGAGATGGTTGAGGGGGGTGCAAAGCCTATTCCGGGCGGACGACCGTCGCCGCGGCCTCGACGATCGCCACCTTTTCACCGGGAACAAAACTGGGCTGCCCGGGTTTTTGCGGCTGCACGATGGCGGTGACCGAATTATCCGACCGGCGGATCACCAGTTCCACTTCGCCTTCGGGGTCGGGCGCTGTCGCCTGGCCTAGGGCATTGAGGACCTGGGTGACGGCGCCATCCTGGTCTGCAGGGCTGATCTGCCGGATGGAGACCACCGTGCCGGTGCTAAACCGCCCGTTCAGTGGGGAGGTTTGCGCCGTTGGCGCGGGCAGGCCGCCGCTCGCGCAGCCTTCCAACAGCGGCGCTGCAAGCAACAAAACCATCCCCCAACGTGCGTAACACCGCCTTTGCCCCATGCCATCTTCCTCCTGCGTGACCCGTCGTTATCATTCCCCGCTTCCATGAGATAGGACGGCGCGCGGGGAAGTTTTTCTTGATGCAAGTTCTGTTCTCGTTTAGGGGGTTACAGCGCCTTGTTTAAGCCGTTTTTGAGCGGAACAGTGTAAAGCAGTGGCGTAACGTGCTGGAGGCTTCAACTGTGACCGTCAGATCCCGTTGCCGGGTCGCTCTCGCGACGCCGGGCCGTTCCCGTCGCGCCTTCAGGCTTTCCGTCGGCTGTGCCGGCCTTGCGCTGCTGTCGGCCTGCGCTGCGGGTGGCAATCGCGCGGCGCAGGGCTATTCCACGAATTATTACCTCGAGCATGCGGCAGGGAATTATAAGCCGCCCGGCCCGGCGAGCGATCCCTGGGGGCCCTATATCAACATTGCCGCCGCTCGTTTCGATGTCCCGGCCATGTGGATCCGTCAGGTGATGCGGGTGGAATCCGGCGGCAACGAATATATCGACGGTCAGCTCACCGTCTCCGCGGCCGGTGCGATGGGGCTCATGCAGCTTGAGCCTGAGACCTATTCGGAGATGGCCGCCCGCTATGGGCTAGGGGCGGACCCCTTCAATCCCTACGATAATATCATGGCCGGGGCCGCCTATATCCACGAGATGTACGAGGTTTACGGGTCTCCAGGCTTTCTCGCCGCATATAATGCGGGGCCGGGACGGCTGGATGCCTACATGAATGATCACACGCCACTGCCGGATGAGACGGTGAATTACGTGGCGATGATCGCGCCGAATATTCAGGGCTATTACCCGGCGCATCGCTCCGAGGCCGACCAGCTTGCCTTGAACACGCAGCCGGCGGGCGACGCCCAGGGCATTTTGCCGCCGGGCTTCGTGCCTGACGCGCCCGGGCCGCAAGCGCCGGATACACCGACAGCACCCGTCCAGGTCGCCGCGATCATGCCGTCCTCTCCCTCGGATTCGTCCATGTTCGCGGCGGAGCCGCCGCAAGCAGCACCCGCGCCGGCATCACCGCCGCCCGCGCCGCCGTCATCCGTCTCCGCAGTGTATACGCCGGGATCGGTGCAGGCCGTCTCCGAGCCGGTTCCGCCGTCCTCACCTCCGTCATCCACCTCCGCCGTGTTCACGCATGAGCCGGTGCAGACTGTGTCCGAACCGCTTCCCCCTCCTCCGCCGCCGGCGCGTGTGTCGCATCCTTCCTTCTCGCTCATTCCCGCCGCCATGGCGGAAATTCCGCCGTCGCGAGCGCCGCGATACGCATCGCATGACGCGGCACCTAGCAATGCCGGATGGGCAATTCAGGTCGGTGCGTATAATTCGTCCTCGAATGCGCGAGCGGCTCTGGGCATTGCCGAGCTTTCAGCGGTGCAGATGCTGGTCAATGGCCATGCCATGGTGGTTTCTGTCTATGCCGGAGGGGGCATTAAATACCGTGCGCGTATCGTCGGTTTGGGCCGCGAGGACGCCGAGAATGCCTGCGACCGGCTGGCCGCCGGTCCGACGGGATGCGAGGTCTTATCTCCGGACGCGCAATCCTGAGCGCACCGGCTTAAAAGCGATCATGCTCTAGAGCGCGATCGTTTTAGGTCCGGGCATTTTGCGCGGCGCTAAAACGTAAATCGCCCTCAATAAAAAAGTTAGAGCATGATCGCACTTAAAGCGATCAACGTTCTAAATCGCGCCGCCCGCGAGCAGGGTCGCGCGCACCGCGTCTTCCGGCACGTCGCTGCTGGTGAAAGCCTGGCCGGTGCCGCGGGTCAGCACGAAATGCAGCCGGCCATCCCGCACTTTTTTGTCCTGCTTCATATGCGCGAGCAGATGCTCCGCCGGCAGGCCGGCGATTTGCGTCGGCAGCCCGACGCTGTGCAGATGCGCTGCAACCCGGCTCGTATCTTCCTGCGCGCAGAGGCCGAGTTGGGCCGAGAGATGGGTCGCCAGCACCAGCCCTGTCGCCACGGCCTCGCCATGCAGGATGCCCTGCCCATACCCTGTCTCGGCCTCCAGCGCATGCGCGAAGGTGTGGCCCAGATTGAGCAAAGCGCGGCCGTTATTGGGCTTGGTCTCGCGCTCGTCGTCGCCGACGACCTGCGCCTTGAACCGCACGGCCCGCTCCACGGCCTCGGCCTGCAGGGAGGCATCGCCCGCCAGCATGGCGCCGGCATGCGCCTCGCACCATTCGTAAAACGCGGCATCCGCGATCAGCCCGGCTTTCACGATCTCGGCATAGCCGGCGCGGCGCTCCCGCGCCGGCAAGCTGCCCAGCACGCTGCTATCGGCGATGACCATGTTCGGCTGGTGGAAGGCGCCGATCAGGTTCTTGCCGTGCGGCGAATTGATGCCCGTCTTGCCGCCGACGCTGGAATCGACCTGAGCGAGCAGCGTCGTCGGGATCTGGATGAAAGGTAGGCCGCGCAAGGTGGAGGCGGCGACAAAACCGGCCAGGTCCCCGATCACGCCGCCACCCAGCGCGATGATCGTGGTGTGGCGATCGACCTTTTGCGCCAGCAGGGTCTCAACGAGCTTTTGCCAGGTCTGCACGCTCTTCGAGGCCTCACCCGGCGGGACCACCACGGCGGCATGGCGGATGCCGACTTCGCTCAGGCTGTTTTGCAAGGTTGCAAGATGCAGCGGGGCGACGGCTTCATCCGTGATGATCACGCAGCGCGGCTGCGGCAGGACGGGGGCGATCAACGCCCCGGCGCGGCTGAGGAGCCCATCGCCGATCACCACATCATAGGCGTTCTGCGATAGCTTCACCGCCACCCGGCGGGGGGGATGAAAATTGGCCAGTGCGGTTACAACATTGCTTGTGGTCACGTCCGGGGGATCCTCTGAACCATCAACGATCATATCCGCCTGCGCATAAAACGGGCTGCGCTCCTCGGAAAGGCGCCGGAGGATTTCCGCCGGATCGCCGGAATTGAGCAATGGCCGGTGGGTTCGCCCACGGACCCGGTGCAATAAAATCGGCAAGGGACAGCGCAGCCAGATGGAAATGGCGCGTTCTCGAATGGTTGCCCGCGTTTCCGGGTCCATAAACGCGCCGCCGCCAGGGGCGAGCACAATCCTTCCATTGGCCAGCAGGCGCTGGATCACCCGTTTTTCGCCGGCGCGGAAATGCGCTTCGCCGTGTTTCGCGAAAATTTCGGCAATCGTGATGCCCGCGGCGCGCTCAATCTCGTGGTCGGCGTCGTAGAACGGCAGGCCGAGCTCCACGGCCAGCCGCTTGCCGATCGCCGTCTTCCCCGCGCCCATAAGCCCGACGAGCACAATGCTCCGGTCGGAGGCCGCTAAAATTTCGCTGTTGAGTCCCATCGTAGGAGAGGCTTATCACATCGCCAGCATGACGATAGATGGCCATACCGAGGCGTTTTTGGAAATGTTGGCCGCTGAGCGCGGGGCTGCGCGCAATACGCTTGCGGCTTACCAGGCGGATCTTGAGGATTTTGCCGTGTTTTTGCACCCCGCGGGCATCGCGCCCGGCAGAGCAGGAGCGGCACAGGTGAGCGCCTATCTGGTCTCGCTGCAACAGACCGGCATGGCGGCGCGCACCCAGGCCAGGCGGCTCTCCGCTTTGCGGCAGTTTTTCCTGTTTTTGCTGCGTGAAGGGATACGGGAGGACAATCCCACAGCGGAACTCGAGACGCCGCGCCTGCCGCAAAGCCTGCCTAAATTCTTAAGCGAGACCGAGGTGGATCAACTGCTCGAGCAGGCGCGGGCGTTCCCTGGCCTGCCGGGACTGAAAGCCGCGGCGGGGCTGGAAATTCTCTACGCCACAGGCTTGCGCGTTTCCGAGCTTCTGGCCCTGCCGGCCCGCGCGCTCGCCACCGATGCGGCCGTGCTGATGGTGAAGGGCAAAGGCGGGCGCGAGCGGATCGTGCCGCTCTCGGACCTGGCCAAGGCTGCCGCCCTGCGCCTGCGCGATGCCACGGCCAAGGCGAAATCCCCGCCGCGCTTTCTGTTCAGCGGCCGCGATCCGCGCTTGGCGATGACCCGGCAAGGCTTTGCGTTGTTGCTCAAGCAGGTGGCGGTTAAGGCCAATATCGACCCCGCCCGACTTTCCCCACATGTGATCCGCCATTCCTTTGCCTCGCATCTGCTCGCGCGCGGGGCGGACCTGCGGAGCCTGCAGAAATTGCTCGGCCATGCCGATATCGCGACCACGCAAATCTACACCCATGTTCTGGCTGAGCGGCTGCAGCGCCTGGTCGAGACGCATCACCCGCTGGCCATATCGCCCTAGGTTTTGATTATGGGTCGGTGCGCATGGGGGCGAGAATCTCGGTCCGCAACCGCTCCAGCCAGGAGCCGCGATGCCGGGATTCGTTCTGCGCAAGATAGCGCCGCATCGCTTTGGGCATTTTGCGTTTGCGGGGCGGATCGCCCGCCAGCGCCGCGGCGATGCCGCTCGCTGTGGCGCGCAAGCGGCCATCAAGTCCTGCCTTGATCAGGTAAGCAAGGATACGGGGCGTGAGGGCGAGCCAGGAGGTGCCCCATTTCCGGGCGATGATCAGCCGGTTGCGGATAAAAAGGCGCGTCCGCGCCGCCTCCCAAGGTACCCGGGCGCTGGGCGAGATGTTGTGAATGACGGTCAGGGTGCCATCGTAGCGAATGCGCCAGTTAAGCGCGATTGCCGCCAGGCAGAAATCATATTCCTCCCAGGTGAAGAACAGGTCCGGATCGTAACCGCCCACTTTATTCCAAGTGACCCGCCTTATCGCATGTCCGGCGCCGACAAAGGTCGTCGTGTCGAACCGTTCCCGAAAGCGCGAGAGCAGGCGCTTCGGATAGCCCCAACTGAAGCGGTCGGGATGCATGCCGTCTGCCGCGAGGATGTTGAAGCCGAGCGCGCCGAGATCGGGTTGCTGCTGGAACGCGCGGACCGCGCGTGCCGCGATCCAGGGCTGAGCGAGCACCGCGTCACTATCCAGCGCGATAATCACGCTGCCATGGCCGAGCGATGTCGCAAGGTTGCGCCCGCCCGCAACCCCCAGATTTTCAGGCGTGCGATATAAGGCGAAATTCGCCGCTTTCGCGAATTCCGCCTTCAGGCCACGTAGCGTCTCCTCAGTCGATCCCTGGTCGAGGACCGTGATATGATGGCGGACGCCGCGTTGGGCCAAAGCGGAGCGAACGGCGTCGATCGTCTCGCCGAGCCGGTTCAGGGATAGGATAATGATATCCGCATCATAGGCCCCGAGCGGCGGGGCGCATCCGGCGATGCGCCGCAAGGGCTCCGTTCTCAGGGATTCACCAGGCATTGGTCTGCGCAATCACGCGGGGCACGGTCCGCAGCATGATCGCGATATCGAGCCCCAGCGACCAGGACCGGATATATTCCAGATCGCTCGCAAGTCGTTGCTCCAGCATGAACAAAGCCGGTGTTTCACCGCGTTGGCCGCGGATTTGCGCAAGCCCCGTGATGCCGGGTTTGACGCGATGACGCAGCCGGTAGAGCCGCACGGCGTTCTCGAAATCAATGCCCTCCACCTGGGTCTCGGGCGCGTGCGGCCGGGGGCCGACCAATGACATGTCGCCTTTGATGACATTAATCAGTTGCAACAGCTCATCGAGCGATGTGCGGCGCAAAAACCGACCGATCCGCGTCACCCGGCCATCATTTTGGGTCGCCTGGGCGAAGGCACGGTGCGGGTCGTGCATCATGGTACGGAATTTCAGGACATGAAACTGCCGACCATGCGCACCTATGCGAAGCTGGCGAAAGATAACGGGGCCGGGGCCGCTGGCTTTTACCAGACACGCGGTAAGTATTAGCAGTGGTGACGATGCCAGCAGCAATAGAATACCGCCCACCAGGTCGAAGACGCGCTTGGCGGCATTGGCTGAATTGATCAGCTCATCCGTCACGATCGGCACGAGCTTGCAGGTGCCCAGTCGGCCTTTCAACGGGTCCGGCAAATTGGCTGAGACATCGAAGGCAAGCCAGATCCGTGCTGGAAACATCAGGAGATCCGACAGCAATTCGCGGCTCAGGCAGCCTGCGAGCGCGTCCAGTTCCGGGTGATGGATGAATACGACATCCTGAATATTTTTGTGCCGGATCGAGGTGAGCAACGCGTCGCTGCTGGGGAGTATCGGCCAGGGCCCGGGCAGATCCGCCGACCTTCCGGCATGCAGGTAAAACACGCCGGATATCCGGCGGGCTATATGCTGCGCCTCCAGCGTTTGCGTCAGGTCACCGGGGCAGCGGTCGTAGCAGATGACGATGGCGCCGCCCGGGGGGCTGGCGGCCGCGTTATCGGCGAGCCGGTGCGCCAAACCGCCGCGGGCAAAAGCGATCAGTAACGTGGTCGCCAGCAGGTCGGCTGCGGTCCACCGCCGTGCCAGGATGCGGGGATGCCCCAATAGAACCGCCATCAACAGCATGGCGGTGGCGGCTGCTAGAAAACAGCAGATCGCCAGTGCGGTCTGCCTGGGCGGCGTTTGGCCTGGATGCCCCCGGTAGCCGCCATGCGATGCAATCAATGCCGTGGTGATGACCGAAAGCAGCGTCCAGAACCCAAGATTGAGCTCCAGCTTTTCGGATGCCTGCCGGATCAGGCTTAACGCGAACGGAGGGGCAATGATCGAAAGAAAATCAGTTGCCCGAAATATGAACTCGGCCGGAAGCTTCGAAAATTTTACAACTTCAGGTTGGTCATTCCAGCCTTGCTCAGGCTCGATTCCGGCGGACGCACGAAGCTCTGCCATGATAAGACCGCCTTAAGGTTGTTGTTTAATTAAAATTTTTTTACTTGAGGTTGTATTAGCTAAAAACAAACCGTTTGGAAAGGAAATAATTAAACAGCAATCCGCTGAGGGAGCCGGCAATAATCGGCAGCACGGGGGTGTTGTAGAAAACTGTACTTATTGAGATTAATACAAAAAATGTACCACGGTTGAAAACGAATCCGACGGCGTTGGCGGCAAGAAATTTTGCCCATTGGATATGGAGCGGCGCATGCGCATGTCCCCGGAAGGTCCAAAGGCGGTTGACCAGCCAATTCGCGCTGGCCGCCACGATAAAAGCTGCGGTACCGGCAATATATAAGCCGGCGATCCCGCGAAGCGCATAAACCGTCGCGGTATCCCAGCAAAACCCCAAAACGCCGACGACGCCGAAGCGGATAAAATGCTCGCTCAGGCCGAATTGGGCCAGCAGGGCGACCCCCATATCCAGCCCGCCCAGCAGCGGTTGCAGCACCTTTCTGCGCATCACGGCGTCATGCGCAGAACGGGGAAGGGCGATGCCTTAACCGGCAAACGGGTCCTGCATCAGAATTGTATCGTCGCGCTCCGGGCTGGTCGAGAGCAGCGTCACCGGCGCCTCAACCAGTTCTTCGATGCGCTTGATATATTTGATCGCGGCGGCGGGCAGTTCCGCCCAGGAACGAGCACCGCGCGTCGAGCCGCTCCAGCCTTCCAGCGTTTCATAGATCGGCTCGGCGGCAGCCTGGGCCGCCATGCCGGCCGGCAGATGCTTGTAGGTTTTGCCGTTGATCGTATAGCCAACGCCGATTTTCAGTTCGCTGAACCCGTCGAGCACGTCGAGCTTGGTCAGTGCCAGCCCGTTAATGCCGCCGACTTTGACGGCCTGGCGGACGAGCGCGGCATCAAACCAGCCGCAACGGCGCTTACGGCCCGTCACCGTGCCGAATTCATGGCCGCGTTCGCCAAGCTGCCGCCCGGTCTCGTCATGCAGCTCCGTGGGGAAGGGGCCGGAGCCGACGCGCGTGCAATAGGCCTTGGCGATGCCGAGCACCCGGCCGACCGCATCCGGCCCGATGCCGCTGCCCGACGCCGCGGTGCCGGCCACGGTGTTGGAGGAGGTGACGAAGGGATAGGTGCCGTGGTCGACATCCAGCATGACCGCCTGCGCGCCCTCGAACAGGATGCGCTCACCGTCCCGCTTGGCCAGGGCCAGCCGTTCCCAGATCGGTTCGGCGAAAGGCAGGATGCGGGGGGCCAACGCCAGGAGGCTGGCGAGCAGCTCGGCTTTATCGAAGGTCGGCGCGCCGAGCCCCGCCAGCAGCGTATTGTGATGCAGCAGCAGTTCATCGAGCTTGGCCGCCAGCGTCTCCGGCTCGCCGAGATCGCACACGCGGATCGCCCGGCGGGCGACCTTGTCTTCATAAGCAGGGCCAATGCCGCGGCCGGTCGTGCCGATCTTGCGCTCGCCGCGCGCCGCTTCGCGGGCGCTGTCCAGCGCCGCGTGCAGCGGCAGGATCAAAATGGCGTTGTCGGCAATGCGCAGCGTTGCCGGCGTCACCTGCAGCCCCTGCGCCGTGACCCGGTCGATCTCAGCCAGCAACGCGAACGGGTCCACGACCACGCCATTGCCGATGATCCCAAGCTTGCCGCGCACCAGGCCCGAGGGCAGGAGCGAGAGCTTATAGGTCTGGTCGCCGACGACCAGCGTGTGCCCGGCATTATGCCCGCCCTGGAAGCGCACGACGATGTCGGCGCGGCTGGCGAGCCAGTCCACAACCTTGCCCTTGCCCTCATCACCCCATTGTGCGCCGATAATCGTTACGTTGGTCATTTCGAATCCTTAACCGGGGTGATCGCCCCGTCTATGTACACATGGCTGCATCCGAGGCGTAAAGCCTCGTCGCGGGGCGCTGCGTGAAACGCCAAGCCCGCGATGGTTGCATAATTCTGCGCCCGGCAGCTGGCGGCCGCTTCCGGCGTGGTGCCGAACGGCAGATAAACACGCGGGCGAAGCGCCTGCCGAGGGGCGACGCGCGTGATGGTGTCGGGGTACAGGGTTACACCGGTCGCGGGTTCCGTATCGCCGCATAAATAGCGTCCGCCGCGTCCAAGCTCCGCCTGCCGGCCGGGGGCGAACAGTGTCATGCAAATGCCGGTATGGTACTGATAGCCGCGAAACTCCACAGGGTCCGCGGTCAGTTGCAGGTCCGGCCGGTGGCGGTGAATAGCCGTTACGGTTTCCGCCATCCGGATGGCATGGTTCTTTGCGTTCTCGGGCAGGTCGATCGCCAGCAGTGCTGGGATCGCCCGCTGGACGAGGCCGGTGGCGTCCAGCAATTGCAGCAATAAACCGGCCATGGCGCCGCCGCTCTCGGCAACCGCGGCGGCATCCTTGCGGTCCAGCGCGCGGGTCAGGGCAGGGTGGTTGGCGGCGGGGATGTTCTCCAGCAGATGCAGCACCAGCCGGGGGATGGTCAGGTCCACGCTGATGCGTGTCAGGCCGATCGTCGCCAGGGCTTCAACCGCGGTCAGGATGATCTCGGCATCCGCCTCGGCGGTGTCATGGCCGATCAGCTCGATGCCGGCCTGGGCGATCTGGCGCTCGGGCTGCAGATGCGAGCCGCGAACGCGCAGGCATTGCCCGGCATAGGCAAGGCGGAGCGGGCGTGGCGCATTGGCCAGCCGGGTCGTCGCCAGTCGGGCGATCTGCGGCGTGGTGTCGGCCCGCAAGCCCATCATGCGTTGGCTGTCGGGGTCCATCAGCCGGAAGGTCTGCTCGGCCGTCGCACCGCCGGAGCCGGAAAACAGGCTGTCCTCGAATTCCAGCAAGGGTGGTTTCACCCGCTGATACCCGTGGGCGGCGAAGCAATCCATGATCGCTTCGACGGAGCGTGCTTCGAGCTCCGCCTCAGGGGGCAGAACATCGCACAGGCCGGCGGGCAGAAGGGCAGGGTGGGTCAGCGGTGTTTCGTTCATGGGAACCAATACAGTGGCGCGGCGCTATAGCATTGCCAAGCCCAAGGTCCAATTGCAGACATTATTCGATTCGATTAAAGAATAAAAATACAATTTTAACGAGCGTTCATAAATGCTCTTCAACACCAAGCTGTTCATCCTGGCATTCTTGCCTATTGCGCTCGGTGGTTATCTTGGCATCGGCCGGTTCGGCCGCCGCCCGGCTTTGTGCTGGATTTTGGCGTGCAGCCTGCTCTTTTACGCATGGTGGCGGCCGGTTTTGGTGTTGCTGCTTTTGGGCTCGGTGCTGATTAATTTTGCCTTGGGAATCAGGCTGCACACGGCGATGCGGCGGCAGGCATGGCTGGTGACCGGGCTGGTATTTAACCTGGGCCTGCTCGGATTTTTCAAATACAGCGTTTTTTTTGCCGGGACGCTGGGCATCGCACCGCCTTTCGGCGGCGTTCTGCTCCCGCTTGGAATCAGTTTTTTTACCTTCCAGCAGATCATGTACCTGGTCGATACCGCGGGCGGTGAGATCAAGCCGGTGGCCTTTCTGGATTATGCCTGCTTCATCGTCTTCTTTCCGCATTTGATCGCCGGGCCGATCGTGCGGCCAGGGCATATTCTTCCCCAGCTTGGGAAGTTACAGCCGCTCTCCGGCTGGCGCGCCAGGTTGGCCGAAGGGACAGAACTGTTTCTGCTGGGGCTGACGAAAAAGCTCGTCCTGGCCGACGGGCTGGCGCGCTTTGCCGATCCCGGTTTTGCCGCCGCCGCCCGGCACGACCCGCTCTCCCTCATCGAGGCATGGGTCGCCCTGCTGGCCTATGCCCTGCAAATCTATTTCGATTTTTCCGGCTATTCGGACATGGCGATTGGCCTGGCCCGCATGTTCGGCATCCATTTCCCGGTCAATTTCAACAGTCCCTACCAGGCGCGGAATATCGGCGATTTTTGGCGGCGCTGGAACATCACGCTGAGCGCGTTCCTGCGCGACTATCTCTACATCCCGCTCGGCGGCAACCGCCGCGGCGAGGGGCGGCGGATCTTCAACCTCATGCTCACCATGCTGCTCGGCGGGCTTTGGCATGGCGCAAGCGGGCAGTTTGTTCTCTGGGGCGGCTTGCATGGCGCGTTCCTCGTGCTCCATGGCTGGGGCGAGCGTCTGGGTCTGCGGCTTCCCGCGCGTGTCTCGTGGCTGCTCACCCTGCTTGCCGTGGTGCTTTCCTGGGTGCCGTTCCGGGCGGCGGGATTTGCCGCGGCGATGCAGTTCTATCGCGGCTTGTTCGGGTTCAACGGCATCGCCATCCCCTCGCTCTATATCCACATGCTGCCGGTGCTGGGGCATTTTGGGCGCGCCGTGCCGGTGCTGCCCTATCTCGGCGACGCGCGCACATTGAGCCTTCCGCAAGCGGTTCTACTCCTTGGCCTGGGCTGGTTCGTCGTGCTGGCACTCCCCGACTTGCACAGCATGACCCAGCGGCGGCGCAGCGCGGCACTGGTGGCGGGTTTCGCGCTCAGCCTGCAGGCTTTGTTTTTCGCACCCTATACGGTGCCATTCCTGTATTTCCAGTTCTGAGCGGTGCGGCGGATCCTTGCCCTCTGCGCGCTGTCGGTCGGCCTCTACATCCTAGTCTTTGCCGTCCTGGCCGACCGGCCTTTATCGCTCGGCCTGCTGCGGCGGGAGATCGCGCAAAAAACTGACAGGCTTGCCGCGATGCCGTCGCCCAGGTTCGTCATCCTCGCGGGCTCGAACGGCCCCTATTCGCATTCCTGCGTGGTGATGGGCGCCATGCTCGACCTGCCTTGCGAGAATGCGGGCATCGCCGTCGGGATCGGGCTGGATGATCTCTTCGCCCGTTACGCGCCCCTGCTGCATCCTGGCGATATCCTCTATATGCCTATGGAACTCCAGCAATACACCGCCACAAGCGCCCAATACCGCGCCGGCGCCAATGCCGGGCTGTTGCTCCGCCATGACCGCGAGGTCTTAGTCCGGTTGCCGCCCGGGCGCATCCTGGGTGCGGTGTTTTGCTGCAATCTACCGGATTTGCTGGAATCCCTGGTGGAATTTCCCCTCGCACGGAGCGGCGCCATCGACCCGGCGCGCGTGCTGGCAGGGGAATATAATGCCCTGGGCGATCGCATCGACAATGATGCGGCCAACGCCGATCCCGCGCTGCTCAGTCATCCCCCTGTACCGTTCATCTCGTCAGTGACCGGTTCATAGCATTACACTGACTGGCACGGGCCGGCCCGCTGGGAGCGACCCTTTCCCCCCTGTGCTTCGAGCACCTGGGGGGACAAGTGCCCCGGCGGGTTGGCCGCGATGGAAGCCCGGTGGGGAGTTGCGCCGTTGAGCGCCAGTACAGGGATCGGCAGTCGTCGTGGTGGCCCGCCTATCATGGAGAGGGGGAGAACATGGCTGATGATTTGGGATGGTTTGTGGGCGTCGATTGGGCATCCGAGACGCACCAGGTGGCCTTGCTGGATGCCCCCGGTACGGTGATTGGGGAACGCGCTTTTCCCCATGGCGGTGCTGGCCTTGGCGCCCTTTGTGATTGGTTGCTGGCGACCACAGGGGCCGTGGCGGCGACGATTGCGGTCGCCATCGAGGTACCGCATGGGCCGGTGGTTGAAACATTTTTGGAACGCGGCTTTTCGGTCTTTGCGATCAACCCGAAGCAACTCGATCGCTTCCGGGACCGGTTTACGGTAGCGGGCGCCAAGGACGATCGGCTGGACAGCCGGGTCTTGGGTGATTCTCTGCGCACCGATCGTTACTGCTTTCGCGCCTTGCATCTGGCCGATCCCGTCGTGGTGGAACTGCGCGAATGGTCGCGGATCGCCGAGGAGTTGCAGCAGGAGCGAACCCGCCTCGGCAACCGCGTCCGCGAGCAGCTCTGGCGCTATTATCCGCAAGCGCTTGAGCTGACGGATGATGTGGCGGCCGACTGGTTTCTCGAGCTTTGGACGTTGGTGCCGACGCCGGCGAAGGCGGCCAAGACGCGTCGGGAGAGCATCGCCCGGTTCTTGAAGGCACATCGCATTCGACGCATCGACGCCGACACGGCGCTGCGCCTGTTGCGGCAAACGCCGCTCTCGGTCGCTGGCGGCACGATCGAGGCGGCCACTGTTCACATCCGTACCGTAGCGGTGCGGCTGAAGCTCGTGAACCAGCAAATGAAGGCGGCGCACCGCCAGCTCGACGTCCTCTGCGGCAAGCTGGCCGGCACCGAGGAAACTGAACCGGGGCAACGCCCAGAGCAGCGCGACGTGACGATCCTGCGGTCCTTGCCGGGAGTCGGAAGGATCGTCCTCGCCACGCTGCTCGCCGAGGCGTGGGAGCCCCTGCGTCGACGAGATTATCACGCGCTGCGCAGTTTGTGCGGGGTTGCGCCGGTGACCAGGCGCAGCGGCAAGCGCTGCGTCGTCGTCATGCGGCAAGCCTGTCACATGCGCCTGCGGACCGCCGTCTATCATTGGTCGCGCACCGCCATTCAGCACGATCCGGCAAGCCGCGGGCGTTATGCCGAATTGCGCAAACGCGGTCATTCCCATGGCCGTGCGTTGCGCACGGTCGCCGATCGGATGCTGGCCGTGGCCTGCGCGATGTTGAAGACGCACACACTGTTCGATCCGGCACGGCGTGCACCGCAAACGGCGGCGTGACGCCGTCAAAACAATCCCTTTGTTCGAGACGAACGGCCATCCCTTCGTCCCGATCCAGCAGCCGCCTGAGCACCGCGCGCAAGCGACGTCCAGGAGGCCGCTTGCGGCACCGGCGAAGCCGGCGCGAAGCGTCCTTGACGAAGCGAGCACGGTGCTATCATCGATCAAACGGGACATCTGCCGCAGGTCGCAAATTCAGGGGTTACAGCCCCAATTGGCTCTTGAATATTGGTGGGGAGTCCCCCCCGCCGCGTACCAGATGGGCTGGAAATCAGCACCGGCTATGGCGCGGCGCTGATCGCGCGCTTCGTTGCTGAAGAAAGGGCCAAGGGGGTAATCGTGGTCGGCGGCCTGCCGAGCGATTTTGCAACCGCCACGCTCGCCCCGGGGACGATCCGCGCGGTCGCCGCCGTTTATACCTCGCATGGCGGCCTGTTCGTCGCCTTGCCGAATGACAGCCTCTACCCCGTCCGCGATTTTTTCAATGGGGAGGACCATCTGACGCGGCAATGCCAATACCGCCACTCGATCGCCGTGGCGTATCGCCTGGCCGCAATGCTCGGCCGCCAGGTGCGGCCGCCCGGCGCCAGCGCCAGCGCCCTGGCCGCAACCTGCCCGGGACCGTCGACGTTGCCTTACGCGATCAGCGCGGCGCGCTGACCGGCAATGCGCACCCAGGCATCCGCCGCATCCTCATCAAATAATTCGGTCAGCTTGCGCATCATGGTGCCGCCCAGCTCCTCGGCATCCACGATCGTCACCGCCCGGCGGTAATAGCGCGTGACGTCATGGCCGATGCCGATCGCGATGAGTTCCACTAGCTCGCGGCTCTCGATGTCGCGGATCACGTCGCGCAAATGCCGCTCAAGATAATTCCCGGAGTTCACCGAGAGCGTGGAATCATCCACCGGCGCACCGTCGCTGATCACCATGAGAATCCGCCGGTGCTCGGGCCGGGCGAGCAGCCGCCGATAGGCCCAGAGCAGCGCCTCGCCGTCGATATTCTCTTTCAGCAACCCTTCGCGCAGCATCAGCCCGAGATTCTTGCGCGCACGTCGCCAAGGGGTGTCGGCGGCCTTGTAGATGATGTGGCGCAGATCGTTCAGTCGGCCCGGTGTCGGCGGCTTGCCCGCAGCGACCCATTGCTCCCGGCTGTGTCCGCCCTTCCAGGCACGTGTGGTAAAGCCCAGAACCTCGACCTTGACCGCGCAGCGCTCCAGCGTGCGCGCCAGGATATCGCCGCACATGGCCGCCACCGTGATCGGCCGGCCACGCATCGAGCCGGAATTGTCGATCAGCAGCGTCACCACTGTGTCGCGGAAATCCGTATCGCGCTCGCGCTTATAGGTCAGCGCCAAAAGCGGATCGACGATGATCCGCGACAGCCGGGCGGCATCGAGCATCCCTTCCTCGAGGTCGAACTCCCAGGCGCGGGTCTGCTGGGCGAGCAGGCGGCGCTGCAGCCGGTTCGCCAGTTTCGCGACCACGGCATGCAGATGCTGCAATTGCTGGTCCAATTGCTGGCGCAGGCGGCTCAGCTCTTCCGGATCGCACAGCGCCTCGGCATCCACTTCTTCGTCATTGGCGCGGGTGAAGGCGCGGTAGTTCGTATGGTCGTCGCTCAGCACCGGGGCGCGGCGCTGCTGCGGCCCGGCAGGCGCGTCATCGGCCTCGGCGGACACGTCCTGGGCGTCGCTATCCTCCTCGGTATTCTCCTCCGTCGCCTCGCCCTCGGACATTTCCGGCTGCGCCGCGAGCATGGCATTTTCCTCGGACTGGCTCTCGCCCTCGCCATCCTGGGAATTATCCTGCTGCGCGGTTTCCTCGCCGTCGTCCTCGCCGTCCTCGGATTCCTCGTCCTCGGTCGTCTCTGCTTCGGCATCCGCCATGTCGAGGGCTGCCAGCAGTTTTCGCGATGCTTTGGTATAGCTCGACTGGTCGGCTTTGCTGGAGGCCAGTTCGTTGAGGGCCGCCTCGGCATCCTCGCCCAGCGTATCGCGCCAGAGGGCCAGGATATTCGGGCCGAATCGGGGACAGAGGCGGGGTCCATCCGGTCGCGAGCGAGCAGAGCGAGCGCCGCCGGCAGCGGCAGCTGGTCGCGCTGCGTCATGCGCTCCAGGCCTTCTTTCTCGCATTCCTCGTTCAATTTGCCGCGCAGATTGGCGGACACGCCCGCCATATGCGCGGCACCGACAATCTCGACCCGGGCTTGTTCGAGCGCGTCATAAGCCTCGCGCGCTTCGCGGGAGGCAGGCGCGCGGGCGACATGCAGAGCATCGTCGTGATGACGCAGCCGCAGCGCGATCGCATCCGCCACGCCGCGCAGCTTCGCCATCTCCGGCGCGCTCAGAGCGCGGGAGGGGGAGGGCAGCCGGGCACGCTTGCCCGCAAGCCCGGAGGGTCCCGGCTGATAGGCCACTTCCACATCCGGGGTCTGCGCGATTGCCCGGAGCGCGCTCGCGGTTGCCCGCTTGAAATCCTCTGCCTTGCCCTGGTCGTTGCTGGCGCTCATCGGCGTTACGCCTGCTTGCGCAAGCCGGTCGCGATATCCTCGTTGAAGCAACGCTGATAATATTCTGCCACCGTGTTGCGTTCCGCCTCATCGCATTTGTTGAGGAAGGTCAGCCGGAAGGCAAAGCCGATATCGCCGAAAATCCGCGTATTCTCGGCCCAGGTGATCACCGTGCGCGGCGACATCACAGTGGAGATATCCCCGGCGATGAAGCCGGCACGGGTGAGATCGGCCAGCGCCACCATGCTCTCGGTCCGCTTTTTGAAGGCGACATCGCTGGCGGGCACGCCAAGCTTGGCGAGCACGATCGCCACTTCCTGCGCATGCGGCAGGTAATTCAGCGTCGCCACGATGTTCCAGCGGTCCATCTGGCCCTGATTGATCTGCTGCGTGCCGTGATACAGACCGGTCGTATCACCGAGGCCGACCGTATTGGCCGTGGCGAAAAGCCGGAAGGCCGGGTGCGGCTTGATCACGCGGTTCTGGTCGAGCAGCGTCAGGCGGCCTTCCACTTCCAGCACGCGCTGGATCACGAACATCACATCCGGGCGGCCGGCATCGTATTCGTCGAACACCAGCGCGCAGGGGTGCTGCAGCGCCCAGGGGAGAATTCCCTCGCGGAACTCGGTCACCTGCTTGCCATCCTTCAGCACGATGGCATCCTTGCCGATCAGGTCGATACGGCTGATATGGCTGTCCAGGTTGACGCGGATGCAGGGCCAGTTCAGCCGGGCCGCGACCTGCTCGATATGCGTGGACTTGCCGGTGCCGTGATAACCCTGGACCATCACCCGGCGGTTGAACGCGAAGCCCGCCAGGATCGCCAGCGTCGTCTCCCGGTCGAACTTATAGGCGGGGTCGACCTCCGGCACATGCTCGGTGCGTACCGAGAAGGCGGGAACCTCGAGGTCCACATCGATCCCGAAAACCTCGCGCGCTTTGACCGTGATGTCTGGCATGTTGACCGCCGAGGTCGGCGTGTTGCGGGCTTCGGCGATCGCGGCGATATTGTTCATCGAAAATTTAATCCTGTTGCTTCGTGCAGAGATATCGGCGGGCAGTCGTCAATAAAACCTGGCTCAGCTCCCGGCCGTCTGGGAGGCATGGGCATGGTTCGCGGTCAGTTTGCCACGTAACGCCGCATAGGCAAGGTTGATTGTTTTCAACATTTCCTCAGATCGTTTGTCGCCGTTATTGGCGTCCGGATGATGGCGCTTGGCCAGCTCCTTATATTTCGCCTTGACGACATCCAGCGTCACCGGCCAGGGCAGGCCAAAAACCCCAAGGGCTTCACGCAATTCGGCTGGGATGCTGGGATTTGGCGCGGGCTTCGGGCGCGCCCCGAAGGCAAAGGCGTGCAATTCGTTTTCCACCGCCTCGTCCATGCGCGAACGTTGGCCAAGTTGCCCGAGCGGCCAGCTTGGCCGCTGCCAGGAACTATCCGCGCGTAGTTCCGCCTCGATCTCGTCGGCGGACATGCCTTTGTAATAATCCCAGGAGGCATTGAATTCCCGGACATGCTCCAGACAAAACCAGTGAAACTCGCGGGTGCCGGCGCGGGATTTCGGCGCGCGGTATTCCCCCGCCAGGGCACAGCCCAGCGCGTCGCACATCTGGCCCGGCGCGTCCGGGTCGGGGGCAAAGGCGCGAGGCTTGCGTGTCGTCGTGTTCATGGTCCTAATGTGCGCGCTTGACTTGAATTGGCAACACTCGATCGGCGCTAGGATACAGTGATTATGACGAACAGGTATGAACGAATTCGCGATGTTCTTGAGGCGGCTTTTGCGCCGGTGACATTGGAGATCGTCGATGAGAGCGCCCGGCATGCCGGCCATGCCGAGCGCAATGGCCTGACCGGCGCCGAGACGCATTTCAGCGTGCGGATGGTCTCGGCGGCGTTGTCCGGCCAGTCACGCGTGGCGCGTTCCCGGGCCGTGCATGAGGCGCTGGCGCCGGAATTCAACAGCGGCCTGCACGCGCTGTCGCTGACATTGCTGACGCCGGCCGAAGCCGGCGTCTGATGCAATAGGGGCTTACGGGCGCAACTGCGTCAGTTGCGCCCGTAAGTATCCTCGAAGCGGACGATATCATCTTCGCCGAGATAGGCGCCGGATTGCACCTCGATCACGGTGAGCGGGATCTTGCCGGGATTTTCCATGCGGTGGACCGAGCCGAGCGGCAAATAGATGCTCTCATTCTCATGCACCGTGCGGATTTCCGCATCGCAGGTCACGGAGGCGCATCCGGTGACCACGACCCAGTGCTCGGCCCGGTGGAAATGCTTTTGCAGCGATAATTTCTGCCCCGGCCACACGACGATCCGCTTCACCTGGAAGCGGTCGCCCTGGATCAGGCTCTCATAGAATCCCCAGGGGCGATAGGTGCGGTTATGCGTGTCGGCTTCCGAGCGTTTCATCCGCTTCAGCCGGTCGACGATTTTCTTGACGTTTTGCGACTCATCCTTATGCGCGACGAGCACCGCATCCTGCGTCGTGACCACCACCAGGTCGCGCACGCCGAGCAAAGCGGTCAGGATTCCGTCGCTGCGCGCATAGCTGTTCACGCTGTCCTCAAGCACCACGTCGCCGAGCCCGACATTGCCGTTGGCATCCTTGGGCGCGATATCCGCCAGCGCCGACCAGGATCCGACATCCGACCAGCCGATCGCGGCGGGTACGACCACGGCCTTGTCGGTCTTCTCGGCAATCGCATAATCGATGCTGATATCCGGGGCGGACTTCGAAAGCCTCGCTGCCGAGCCGGATGAAATCCAGATCCCGCACCCGCGTTTCCATCGCGCCGCGCACCGCGCTCAGCACTTCCGGGCAATAGCGCTCCATCTCGCTGAGCAGCATGCCGGCGCGGAACATGAACATGCCGGAATTCCACAGATTACCGCCGGCCTCGATCATCCGGGCAGCGCTCTGCGCGTCCGGCTTTTCGATGAAGCGGTTCAGCCGGAACACGCCGGGCAGGCCCTCCAGCGGCGTGCCTTGCGCGATATAGCCATAGCCGGTCTCCGGTGCGGTCGGCTGCATGCCGAAGGTCACCAGATACCCGGCTTGCGCGGCCGGAATCGCGGCGGCAACCGCCGCCTGCAATGCCTCGAGGTCGCTGATCGCGGCATCGGCGGCCATGATCCACAGCACCGCATCGGGGTTTGTCTCGGCCGCAAACAAGGCGGCTGCGGCGATCGCCGGGGCACTGTTGCGCCCGACCGGCTCAAGCAAAATCTGCCCGCCGCGAACCCCCGCATCGCGCAACTGCTCGGCCACCACGAAGCGGTGCTCCTGATTCGTGACCACGATGGGTGCGCTGAATTGCGGGTGCGCCGCCCGCAGCACCGTATCGGTGAGCATCGAG
Source organism: uncultured Pseudomonadota bacterium (assembly GCA_963737355.1). Lineage (GTDB taxonomy): Bacteria > Pseudomonadota > Alphaproteobacteria > Acetobacterales > Acetobacteraceae > Acidocella. The sequence goes on from CAVTSC010000007.1 coordinate 301,922, forward strand.
CGCTCGGAAATCATCGGCCAGAACTGTTTGGGAAAACTCTTACGCGAGACCGGCCATAGGCGTGTCCCCGAACCGCCAGAGAGCACAACCGGAATGATTTTATTGCTGCGTTCAGCCAAGTTATGCCCCCATTCGTTGTTTTGCACGATTTATGAACTCATTACTTTGAGATACTCAGTAAAGGCGGCAAGATCGATCTATGGACAATCCTACACAAAACTATCGTCTTGGCGATATGACGGCCTCTGCCTTCGCGCAGGTGGCCGGTTCAAACCCTGTTATCCTATTGCCGCTCGGTAGTCACGAAGACCATGGCCAGCATCTGCCGATGGGCGACTACCTGCTGGCCGAGCCCTTGGCCCTGCGTATAGCCGAGGCGGCCATGGCGGCTGGCGTACCGACCTTCGTCGCCCCCTGCCTGCCCTTCGGCGTCGCGGATTATTTCGGCTCGAGCCCGGGCGGCATGGCGATCTCGGCGGAAAGCTTCCGCGCCGTCCTGAGCGATCTGCTGGCCACGCTGCAGCGTCATGGCCTGACGCGGATCATCATTTTGAACGGCCATGGCGGCAATGTGCCTGTGATTCATGAGGTGACGTTGGAGGTCAGGCGGCGGCATGGTCTGGTCATCCCGTCCTTCTATCTTTGGAAAATTGCACGGCAGTTAATGGCGGCACGGCTTGGGGACGGCCAGGATGCCCGTTTCGGCCATGGCGCGGAGCCGTTGCTCTCGCTCACCCAGGCGCTGCGGCCCGAGACAATGCAGGCGGGTGGTGCGAGCGGCGAGGCGGAGACGACGTTGTTGGGCCTGCCGGTCTCGAATTTCGGCACGTTGGACTTTGACGGCCTTGCCATCGAGGCGCCGGTGGAGTTCGATCAGGTCCCCCGCAATGCGACGGCGCTCGCCTGGCCGCGATCTTCCGCCGAACTGGGCGCTGCCACGGCCGATGCGCTGGTCGAGGCCGGGGCAAAATTCGTGGTTCATTTCGCCAGGGAAGCCAACGCCTCCGGCGTATCGAAATCCTGCAGCACGGCATCCGTTTCCATCTGAATTTCTGTCACGCATTCGGGGTACCGGTGCAGGATCTGCCGCGCGCCGGCATCTCCGGACAGGTTCAGCAGATCCGGGAAAAACCGTTTGCCCCAGAGCACCGGATTGCCGCGCTGGCCGTTAAAGCAGGGGATGACGATCTCCCGGCCCGCTCCTGGATCATAGGCGGCGATGATCCGGTCCAGCACCGGTGGAGCGACCAGCGGCATATCCCCCAGGCAGATCAGCACGGTGTCGATCTCGGCGGGCAGGGAGGCGATGCCCGCGCGCAGGCTGGCGGACATCCCCTGCGCATAATCCGCCGCATGGACGAACCGGACAGGTTTGCCGGCCAGCGCCTGACGGATCACGCCGTCTTGATGCCCGGTGACGACGATAACTGCCTGCGCGGTGGATGCGGCGACATTGTCCAGGGTCTGGGCGATCATCAGTTGGCCGTTCGGCATGGCCGCCACCAGCTTGTTCTGGGGTCCCATTCGCGTCGAGCGCCCGGCGGCCAGCAGCAAGGCCGCCACGCGCAGCTTGCCCGTCATCCGAAAATCACTTTCAAGTTCCCGCTGTTCCACTGCCGCGCTCCGCTTCAAGCCTGCGGATAGATCGTATAGCGGCCGCCATTGAGCAACCTCTCATCCCCGGCGCCTGCGCGGGCAGGGCTACAGCAAGACCTTCGCGATCGTGATCGTCACCGCGGCGGCGGCGATCACCCCGGCAATGATGACGCCGAGCGGCAGCCCGAAATAATGCGGGTTGCTGGGGTCATGGTCATGGTCCTCATGCGCCAGGTGATAGAGGGGCTCCGGCGCGGTGCCATGCACATGCTCGGCAAATCGGGCAAAAAACGCCTCCGCAACGTCCCGCGCCGCCCGATCGGCGGGTTGACCGTCTGGCCATTCAAGCTGGTAGGAGAGCCGGGTACCGCCCGCCTCGTCGGCAAGGAAGACTTTCGCACGGCCGGTTATCCAATTTGACTCGCCTTCTTGGTCCCGCAGGGAAATAGTGTATCCGTTGGGTGGATCGAGATCGGAGAGCAGTGCAGTGCCCATAAACCGCGCGTTGACAGCGCCGAGCGTCATGGACGCTGCGGTCTCCCATGTCGTGTCCGAACGTTTTTCCAGGCGCTCACAGCCGGGTAGGCAGGATTTGAGAATGTCCGGATCGTTCAGCGCGGCCCAGACCTGCTCTTTCGGGGCCGTAATCAGTCGCGCACCTGACACTTCCATGGAAACGGGCTCCTGAATGCTGAACCGTAACGTATCGGTCTTCGGCTGATGGAGCAACTCGGCCGCGCAATTCCCTTTCTGGGGATTCTGCTCAGCTTCGCCATTTTTCCAGGTGTGGCACCGCGGCTTTGGCATCGCCGGATGGCGACGATCATTGCCGCCTGGGTGGCGCTGGATTTCGCGTTTCAAACGATCTCGACAGGCCTGCGCAACGCCACATTGGCGCTGTGGCAGGTCACCTTCGCCGAATTCCTGCCCTTCATCATCCTGCTCCTGGCGCTCTATGCGCTGGGCGGGGGCATCGCGATCCGCGGTGGCCCCTGGGGGCGTCCGTCCGGCAATCTTCTCCTCCTGATCCTGGGCACGCTGCTCGCCTCGGTCATGGGCACGATCGGCGCGGCCTTGCTGCTGATCCATCCTCTGCTCGCGGCCAACGGGCATCGCTACGAGAAGCGGCATCTGGTCCTCGCCTTCATCATCTTGGTCGGCAATTGCGGCGGCGCGCTTACGCCGCTCGGCGATCCGCCTCTGCTGGTCGGGTTCCTGCGCGGCGTGCCGTTCTTTTGGCCCGCGATCCATCTCTGGCTGCCTTTGGCTGTCCTGGCCGTGCCGGTGCTGCTCCTCTGCTACGGCGCCGATCTCTATTTCGCGCGGCGGGAAGCGCAGTTGAAACCGCAAAAGCTGCATATCCGGGGGAGCTTGAATATTGTGCTCCTGCTCCTGCTGATGCTGGCCATCCCGCTCGAAGGCGTCTGGCATCCGGGCTATGTGACCGTTCTGTTCGCCCGGATTCCGATCGAGCATCTCTGCGTTACGCTGCTGGAACTGGCCTGCATCGCCATTTCTGAAATTTTTACCCCGGCGGCCATCCGCGCCCAGAACCGCTTTGCCTGGAACGCGATGCGGGAGATCACGATTCTGTTTTTTGCGATTTTCGCGACGATCACGCCGGTCTTTCAACTGCTGCAATCGGCGAACCTGTCGCCGGAGCCGCTCGCCTGGTTCTGGGCCTCAGGGATCGCCTCGGCCGTGTTGGATGCCGCCCCGACCTATCTGATTTTTTTCGAAGCCGCAGGGGGACATGCGGCAAATCTGAGCGCCGCCCCGGCCCGACTGCTCACCGCGATTGCCGCCGGGTCGGTGTTCTTCGGGCCGGTTACCTATCTCGGCAACGCGCCCAATCTCATGATCCGCGAGATCGCCTCCCGCCGGGCAGTGCGCATGCCCGGCTTCTTCACCTATTCCGGCATCATGATCGTCATCCTCACACCGATTTATGTGCTGATGAGCTTCCTGTTTTTCTAAACGCTCAGCGCCTTCTCCAGGATGTCCAACCCCTCGTCGAGGACCGTATCCGATGCGGTAAGCGGCACCAGCAGCCGGATCGCATTGGCATACACCCCGCAGGAGAGCAGGATCAGCCCATGCTCGCGGGCTTTGGCGAGCACTTTTTTGGTCATCTCGGGGTCGGGCTCATCCGTCCCCCGTGTCTTCACGACATCGAACGCCACCATCGCCCCCGGGCCACGGATCTCGGTGATGGGGATCGTGTTGTTGCGCCGCGAGATGGCATCCAGCCGGGTTTTCATCTTCGCGCCGATGTGATTGGCGCGATCGATCAGTTTTTCCTCCTCGATCACGTCCAGCACGGCGAGCGCGGCGGCGCAGGCAACCGGGAACCCGGCATAAGTGCCGCCGAGCCCGCCGGGCTCCGCCGCATCCATGATCGCGGCTTTGCCGATCACGGCGGAAAGCGGAAAGCCGCCCGCCAGCGATTTTGCCACGGTCATGAGGTCCGGCTTCACGGCGGAATGCTCGATGCCGAACATCTTGCCCGTGCGGGCAAAACCGGTCTGCACCTCATCCACGATCAGCAGGATGCCATGCTTGTCGCAGAGCTTGCGCAGGGCCTCGAGCAATTCGGTGGGCGCCGGGATAAACCCACCTTCGCCCTGCACCGGTTCCAGCACGATCGCTGCGGTCCGCTCGGGTTCGATATCGGCACGGAACAGCATGTCGATCGCACGCAGGCTGTCCTGCACCGTCACGCCGAAGGGCGCGTGGGGGAAGGGCACGTGGAACACTTCCGCCGGCAGCGGCGCGAATTTCTTTTTATACGGCAATACCTTGCCGGTCATCGCCATCGTCAGCAGCGTGCGGCCATGATAGCCGCCGGCGAAGGTGATGACGCCGGAACGCCCGGTCGCGGCGCGGGCGATTTTAATCGAATTTTCCAGCGCCTCGGCGCCGGTTGTGAAAAAGATCGTCTTGGCCGGCCCCTCGATCGGCGCCAGGGCGTTCAACCGCTCCGCCAAAGCGACATAGCTTTCATAGGGTGTGACCTGGAAGCAGGTATGGGTGAAATGCGCGAGCTGCTCGGCGACCGCCGCCATGACTTTCGGGTGGCGGTGTCCGGTATTCAGCACCGCGATGCCGCCGGCGAAGTCGATATATCGTTTGCCTTCGACATCCCAGAGTTCGGCATTTTCGGCATGCGCCGTGAACACCGCATGGGCATTGCCAACCCCGCGCGGCACTGCGGCTTCGCGGCGTGCCATCAACTCGCTGTTCGTGCTCATCCAATTTATCTCCCTCTTCCCGCCGGTGGACCCTATCAGGCCTGACCGTGCTGTAAACGCAATATTTTGGATGCAGAATTTGGGCCGTATTTAAAGCGGACTTGGCAGCGAGGCCCGTTTCACAAAGCCGCCCTCGACCGGCGCCTCGGCGAGGGTCTCGGTGATCGCCGTCACCGCCGCCAGTCTCGGTCCGCGCCAACATTTCTGCAAACAGGCTTCGACGGCGGCAGCATCGCCGGCGAGCAGCGCTTCGACTGTATCATATCCGACATTCCGGACCCAGCCGCTAAGCCCAAGCTGCCGCGCCTCCGCCACCAACCAATCCCGGTAGCCCACCCCCTGGACACGGCCGGTGATGAGGACATGCACGCTTTTCATCGTCGGCAGAGGGTGATGAACCGCGCGCTCACGGCCACGTCCTCAGCGACAGTTTTCCGCCGGGCGGCGGCTTCGGCATCGGTGCCCCAGCGTTGCTCCTGCCAGAGCTCGCCGAGATGCGCGCAGTTGCAGGCCATCTCGGCCGCCAGCGCGCCTTCCTCCACCGCCAAGGCCAGCACCAGGCTGCCCAAAGCCGGCACGATCACCCCGAGCCCCGCAAGCTGGTAGTCGCTCATGGCGCTCAAATGCCGTGTAAAAGCCTCCCGGCATGCGGGCGCTTGCGCGATGGGCACGACCCCGGTGGTGCATTGCAAGGCGATGTCCAGGCGTGCTTGCGCCCAGTCGATCCAAGGCTGCCAAAGCTCGGCCTCGCGCTCCGCCAGCGCCCTCTCACTTGTCTCCCGGTAGCAGAGGAGGTCGTTCATGCCATAGGCCGCAAGCTGCGCCACGATCTCGCTGCGGTATTCGCGTACACGCTCCTGCGCCGTGGTGGCCAAGCGCGTCAGCGGCAGGTCCTCCGGTGTAAAATCCTCGCTTATTGCGGCCCATTCCGCGGCGATGCCCTCGGCCAGCGCCTGAAACGGCACGGCAAGCGGCCTGCCGTTCGGCAGTTTGACGGGCCTCGTATCGAGCCGGACGATAAAATCCTCACCCTCCGGCGCCGTCTCGGTATGTGTCCAAAATCGCTTCATTTACCTAACAATGTATTCAAGAGGTTTTGTGGTCCGGGGGGCGGCGGGGGCGTGCCGCTGGATGTTTCCGCCGCTTTTCCCATCGGCGGTGCCGCCGGGCCCGGCTGTCCCAAGCGGGCAAGGCTCAACGCGGCCGGACAGGCATCGCCGGTAGCCTTGGCGGCGCCGATCCCCAGCAGGCTTTCGGCTTTGCCGAAGATCGAATTATTGGCGGTTTCCGGCTGGGCAAGGCTGGTCGATAGTCCTGCCGCGCCGGCCGCCGCCGCTTGGATGGCGCTGAGCGGGGGAACCGCCGTCGCCGGTGCCGCAAAACTGCCGCCGATCTCTACCGGAACGCCAATATCGGTTCCGGCCACCCGCATTTGTGGCCGCAGGATGACGCCGAGCGTCTCATGGCCGAAATCGATGTTCCCGCCGCCTTGGAGGAACAGCCGGTTGGAATCCAGCGTCAAAGCGCGGATCGTGCCGATGCCGTTGGTCGCATCCATCGCCAAGGCCGCGCAGCGGACCGCGACCGGCCCCTGTGCGACGGCGAGCCCCACGGGCAGCCCCACCATGCGCAGCGCCGTTCCGAAGAGCCTGTCCAGCACGGCGCCATCCACGATGCCATTCACCATGGCAAGGCCAAGTTGTCCGTTGAGGGTGGCGGCAAGCGCGTGCGGGGTATCGCCGCTGCCGGTTGCGGAAAATTGCGCTTGGACCGTGCCCTCCGCCGTGCCTGGCAGGCCGAAGGCGTGCAAGAAGGGCGATAGCGCGAGCGCCGGGGCGTTCACCTTCATGCTTGCCACGGCCGGTTCCTTGGTGGCGTCCAGCGTGGCGCTTGCCGTCACGGCCCCCCCCGGTAGTTGCCCGGTGATGGGGCTCACCGACAGAACGCCGCCGCGGAGCACCCCATGCGCCTGCAACGCGCTGAAAATCGCCTGGTTCCAAATCAGCGTGTCGGCCGAGATCTGTATATCCGCGCTCGCCCGCTTCAGCAGCGCAAGCGGCAGCTTCGTATCGGGAATGACCGTCGCGGGCGCGCTGGCCGGGGCAGGGGAAGGTGTCGTGGCGGTGGATGCCGCGGGCGGCGGCATTGCGGCTTGCAAGGCATCGACATTCACCTGCGAAAATTTCAGGGCCAGTTGCAACCGCGGCTGCGCGCCAAAATACAGGCTGGCCGCGCCGCCGAAGGCCGCGTTGTCCATGGTCACCACCAGCCCGTCGAGCCCGGCGGCATTGCGCAAGCCAAGCCCGCCCGGATCGATCACGGTGGTCTGTACCGCGATATGCTTCCATGCCGGTAAAGGGCGACCGACCAGCGGAGAGAATGCGGAGAGGTCGGGAATCGTCCCATTCAGCGCCAGCGCCGCGCCGGCGAGCGTCTCTGGCGTGGCGATGGCGCCCCTTACGGTTAACGTCGCATCGCCGAGCTGGAATGCCGCCGAGACCGGATAACTGCCCTGGGGCGGCATGCTGGCGGGAAGAAGCGCCGGGTTGAGCAATGCCTGCGGTGCGCCGAAATGTCCCGTCAGCGTCAGCGGGCTGTTACCCAGCCGGCCGGAAGCTTGGATGGAGATGGGCTGGTCGAGCGACGCCATCTCGATATCCAGGTTGTTCAACACCAACCCCGGCCGCAGGCCCGACAGATCGGAGCGGCCCGCCTTGATCGAAAGCCCATCGATCGCCGGGATTGTGGAATTTTGGTCGACGATCCGCGCCGTGGCAGCCAATCCGTGGAGTGCGGGCAAGGTCATACCGTGCAGCACCCCAGCCGGCAGGGCGCCGGAGAGTGCCTCGAGCTCGGGGATGTTGGCGTTTACGGTCAGATCATAGCCTCGTACGGTGCGCGGCCGGCCGAATTTTCCGCGAATCGTGCCGGTCGCACTTCCGAGCTTAAAGGCCATGTCCACGGGCCAGGGGCCGGTTCCCGCACTGGAGAACTGCGTGATCGGCCCGACCACGCCAGCGGCGCTGAACGGCGTCGTTCCCAACATCGCCTTTGCGGTCAGATGCAGCGGTGCCGCGAGCGAATCGGCTGTGCCGATCAGAGTCGGCAGCGCGATCGTGACCGGCGCCGCCGTCCCGGCCTCTTTGACGGTCAGCAGGCCATCGGAGATTTTGACCGCTTCCAGCGCGATTTTATACCCGCCGGCTCTGCCGGGCATCGAAGGCAACCCACCGGTCGTCCCGCCGGAGGGCAGGGTAGGCGGCGGCGCAAAATCCCAGTTCGCAGCGCCCTTGCTGTCGCGCTCCAGAACAATATGGGGAGTCACCAGCACCAGTTGCAGGATGTCCAAACGGTGCGAGAGCAACGCCAGCAGGTCGATCTTGGCCTCGACGCCGCGCAGGGTCAGCATCTGCGGATCGGCGAAGCCCGGCGGGTTGGACAGGCTGATATCGCTGGCCGCGATCACCGGCGTGAGCGAGAGCTTGACCGTGATCGGCCCGTTCAGGGTGAGCTGCCGCCCGGTGGCGTGGTCCACCGCCGCGATCAAAGCCGGCGCATACCGGTTCGGGTCGAAGCGTGCGATCAGGACCCCGGCCGCCAGCACCGGCACGAACAAAATGACGAGCAAGCCCGCGATGACCCATCGGCACACGCGCCTGGATCGGCTTTGAAAGGCGTCCAAATGATCTCGCGACTGGTCCATCTGGGATGGCAGATAGTCGGTTATTGGGCAATATACGAGAGCCAAGCTTGTTAAGTGCCGGGAGTTGCGCTAGACGGCGCGGCTTGAGGTTGGCTTGGAAGCGGGCGTGGTGAAATTGGTAGACACGCCAGATTTAGGTTCTGGTGGCGCAAGTCATGGGGGTTCAAGTCCCTCCGCCCGCACCAGTTTTTGGTTTTTGGTTGATTTTTGAGGAAATTTTCGTCGATGCAGGTTACCGAAACGCTCTCCGACGGCTTGAAGCGTGGCTTCACGGTCGTGGTTCCCGAACCCGAGCTAGCCGCCAAGCGTGAGAAGCGTTTGGTCGAGCTCGGCCGCACCATGCAGTTGCCGGGCTTCCGTCCGGGCAAGGTGCCGATGTCCATGGTGCGCAAGCGCTATGCCGATGCCGTCGCCGCGGAAGTGATCGAAGGGGCGGTGAACGAAGCGTCGGACAAGCTGCTGGCCGAACGTGGCCTGCGTCCTGCAATGCAGCCGAAGCTCGAAGTCACCAAGCCGGGCACGAATTCGGACCTCGAATTCACCCTCGAGCTTGAGCTCCTGCCGGAAATCTCCCTGCCGGAATTCGGCGAGATCACGCTGAGCAAGCCGGTCGCCGCGGTTAGCGATGCCGCGATTAGCGACGCCCTGGCCAAGCTCGCCGAGCAGCGCACGAGTTTCGTGCCTGTGGAAGAAGCCCGTCCCGCCGCCAAGGGTGAGCAGTTGACGGTGGACTTCATCGGCCGCATCGATGGCGAAGCCTTCCAGGGCGGCACCGCCTCGGACGTTCAGCTGATCGTCGCGGGCCCCGGCTTCATCCCCGGCTTCTCCGAGCAGGTCGAAGGCCTGGCCCCGGGGGAGACGCGCACCATCAGCGTCTCCTTCCCCGAGGAGTACGGCGCCAAGGAACTGGCCGGCAAACAGGCCGAGTTCGAGATCACCGCCAAGGCGCTGGCCGTGCCGCAGATCCCCGCCGTTGACGAGGAATTCGCCAAAGGGCTCGGCCTGGAATCGTTTGAAGATCTGCAGGGCAAAATCTCCGAGCAGATCAGCCGCGAATACGAGCAGATGACGCGCCTGAAGCTCAAGCGCGGCCTGCTCGATGCGCTGGCCGAGCGTGCGACGTTCGCGGCACCTGTCTCGCTGGTCGAGGCCGAGTTCGCCGAGATCTGGCGCCAGGTCGAGGCGGAAAAGGCCGCTGGCCGGGGCGATCCGGAAGACGCCGCCAAGGATGAAGAGACGCTGAAGGCCGAGTACAAGGCCATCGCCGACCGCCGCGTGCGCCTCGGCCTGATGGTGGCCGAAATCGGCCGCGCCAACGGCGTTGCGGTCACCGAGCAGGACATGCAGCGCGCGATGTTCGCCGAGGCGATGCGCTATCGCGACCAGGCGATGCAGGTTGTCGAATTCTTCAAGAAAAATCCGCAACAGCTGGAACGCTTCCGCGGCCCGATTTTTGAAGACAAAGTCGTGGAGTTCCTGCTCGGTAAGGTGGTCCTGCAAGAAACCAGCGTCACCCCGGAAGAACTGGCGGCTGACCCGGAATCTTAACGCAGCACTAGACGCGCGCGCCCGATCTACTAACTTGGGCTCATGACGTCTCGTTCCGCCCGCGCCGCGGCCTTATGGAAGGCGCGGCGCGGTGACGGGGCAGGCGGTTATACAGAACAAGGATTTTTCAGACATGTGGGATCGGGATCCAGTCGAGGTTTACAACAACAACCTCGTGCCGATGGTGGTCGAACAGACGGCGCGCGGCGAGCGCTCGTACGACATCTACTCCAGGCTGCTGAAAGAACGGATCATTTTCCTCACCGGCCAGGTCTATGACCAGGTGAGCTCACTGATCTGCGCACAGTTGCTTTTCCTGGAGAGCGAGAATCCCAACAAGGATATCTCTTTCTACATCAACAGCCCGGGTGGCGTCGTCTCCTCCGGCCTCGCGATCTATGACACGATGCAATATATCCGCAGCCCGGTCAGCACGGTGTGCATCGGCCAGGCGGCATCCATGGGCAGCCTGCTGCTTTGCGCCGGCGAAGCCGGCAAGCGCTTCGCGCTCCCCAACGCCCGCGTGATGGTGCACCAGCCCTCCGGTGGTGCTCAGGGGCAGGCCACGGATATCGAAATCCAGGCCCGCGAGATCCTCAACCTGCGCAAGCGGCTGAACCAGATCTATGTCGATCATACCGGCCAGCCGCTGGAAGCGATTGAAGCAAAGCTGGAACGTGATTCCTACATGTCGGCGCAGGAAGCCAAAGAATTCGGCATTGTCGACGAAGTGGTAAAAAACCAGCCAGTACAGAGCGCTAGCACGCCGGAATCCGACTCCGCGAACAAAGGCGCGGCGTAATAGTAGGATCGACGTCATCGGCCGAATTGGGCTGATGGCTTACAATTCCGGCCTTGAATGGAAATTTCGGGCCGGAATTTTGGCGGTAGCGCTCCGAATGACAACCTGAAGACCGTCGCCCTTGCGGTCAAACAGTTGAATTCCAACGATTTTTAGGGGCGCCCAGCGGGTGCTTGTGCGGTCCCGAACTGGGGGCTAGTCTTCTCTTTTATATTTCGCGCTGTGGAGTGGTTATGAGCAGCAAATCGAGCGACACGAAGAACACGCTGTATTGTTCCTTTTGCGGGAAATCGCAGCATGAGGTCCGTAAACTTATCGCGGGCCCGACCGTGTTCATCTGCGATGAATGCGTCGAACTCTGCATGGATATCATTCGGGAGGAGCACAAAACCCATCTCGTGAAGTCACGCGATGGCGTGCCGACCCCGCGCGAGATCTGCAAAGTGCTTGATGATTACGTCATCGGTCAGGCGCATGCGAAGAAAGTGCTGAGTGTGGCGGTGCATAACCACTACAAGCGCCTCTCGCACGCGACCAAGAACAACGATATCGAGATCGCCAAGTCCAACATCATGCTGGTCGGCCCAACGGGTTCGGGCAAAACCTTGCTCGCCCAGACCCTGGCCCGCATCCTCGATGTGCCGTTCACGATGGCGGATGCCACCACGCTGACCGAGGCCGGTTATGTCGGCGAGGATGTGGAGAACATCATCCTCAAATTGCTGCAGGCCGCGGATTACAACGTGGAGCGGGCGCAGCGCGGCATCGTCTATATCGACGAGGTCGATAAAATCAGCCGCAAATCGGACAATCCCTCGATCACCCGCGATGTGAGCGGGGAGGGCGTGCAGCAGGCTTTGCTGAAAATCATGGAAGGCACCGTCGCCTCCGTGCCGCCGCAGGGCGGGCGCAAGCATCCGCAGCAGGAATTCCTGCAGGTCGATACGACGAACATCCTCTTCATCTGCGGCGGCGCGTTCGCTGGGCTGGAGAAGATCATCTCGCAGCGCGGCAAGGGCTCGGGCATCGGCTTCGGCGCGGATGTCCGCAGCCAGGACGAACGCCGCACCGGCCTTATTCTGCGCGAAATCGAGCCGGAGGATTTGCTGAAATTCGGCCTTATTCCAGAATTTATCGGCCGTCTCCCGGTGGTGGCGACGCTCGATGACCTCGATGAGACCGTGCTGATCGAGATCCTCAGCAAGCCGAAGAACGCGCTGGTCAAGCAATATGCCCGTTTGTTCGAGATGGAGGGCGTCAAGCTTACCTTCACGGAAGATGCGCTGAAAGTTGTCGCCAGCCGGGCGATCAAACGTAAAACCGGGGCGCGCGGACTGCGCTCGATCATGGAGTCGATCCTGCTGGCCACCATGTTCGACCTGCCCGGGCTGGACGGCGTCGACGAAGTGGTCATCAGCGGCGAAGTCGCGGATGGCCGTGCGGAGCCCTTATTCCTGTATTCCGAGAAGCGCGTGGAGACGGCGTCCTGAAAAGGCGCCGACCCCAGCTGCGGTTTCGGAGGGCTTGTGACCCCGCTTCGTAATACCGATATGTCTTTTGTGGCCGGATGACCCGGCACCATAGGCTGTGCCTATCAGGGCAGCCGGTGCGGCTTGAAGGAAATCATGATGTCTGACGTTACAAAATCTGCACCACCCTCCGAGACTCTGGCGGTGTTGCCGCTGCGCGATATCGTGGTGTTCCCGCATATGATCGTGCCGCTCTTCGTCGGGCGCGATAAATCCGTACGGGCGTTGGAAAGCGTGATGAAGGAGGACAAGCAGATCCTCCTGGTCGCGCAGAAAAATGCCGCACAGGACGATCCCACCGCCGAGGATATTTACAAAGTCGGCACCGTCTCCACTATTCTGCAATTGCTGAAGCTGCCGGATGGCACGGTAAAAGTGCTCGTCGAGGGCATCAAGCGCGCCCGCATCACGGGCTTCAAGGACACCGAGGATTATTTCGAGGTGATTGCCTCGCCGATCGAGGACCTTGCCGATGACAGCAAGGAGATCGAGGCGCTCGGCCGCACCGTCGTTGCGCAGTTTGAGCAGTACATCAAGCTCAATAAAAAAATCGCACCGGAAGTTCTGGTGTCGGTCAATCAGATCGAATCGCCCTCGAAGCTGGCCGACACCGTCGCCAGCCATCTGGGTTTGAAAATTTCGGACAAGCAGGAATTGCTCGAACTCGATAGCGCGAGCGAACGGCTGGAGCGCGTATTCAGCCATATGGAATCCGAAATCGGCGTGCTGCAGGTCGAGAAAAAAATCCGCAACCGCGTTAAGCGGCAGATGGAGAAGACCCAGCGCGAATACTACCTCAACGAGCAGTTGAAGGCGATCCAAAAGGAGCTGGGCGAGGGCGAGGACGGCAAGGACGAAACGGCCGAGCTCGAAGCCAAGATCAACGCCACCAAGCTGTCCAAGGAGGCGCATGAAAAGGCCATGGCGGAGCTGAAGAAGCTGCGCAGCATGAGCCCGATGAGCGCGGAAGCGACCGTCGTGCGCAACTACCTTGAATGGGTTCTGGGCATTCCCTGGAAGAAGCGCAGCAAAGTCAAGAACGATGTGGCCGAGGCCGAGCGCATCCTCAATGCCGACCATTATGGGCTTGAGAAAATTAAAGAACGCATCATCGAATATCTGGCGGTGCAGTCGCGCAGCCCGAAACTGCGCGGTCCCATTCTCTGCCTTGTCGGCCCGCCGGGCGTGGGCAAGACCTCGCTGGGCAAATCCATCGCCAAGGCCACGGGACGGACTTTTGTGCGGATGTCGCTGGGCGGCGTGCGCGACGAGGCGGAAGTTCGCGGCCACCGGCGCACCTATATCGGCTCGATGCCGGGCAAAGTGATCCAGGGCATGAAGAAGGCGAAGACCTCGAACCCGCTGTTCTTGCTTGATGAGATCGACAAGCTCGGTGCCGATTGGCGCGGCGATCCGTCCTCCGCCTTGCTCGAGGTGCTCGATCCTGAACAGAACGCAACTTTTGCGGATCACTATTTGGAGGTGGATTACGACCTCTCGGATGTGATGTTCGTCACGACCGCGAATAGCCTGCGCATGCCCCAGCCCTTGCTGGACCGCATGGAGATCATCCGCATCCCCGGCTATACCGAGGATGAAAAGGTTGAAATCTGCCAAACGCCATCTCGTCGCCAAGCAGGGCGAAGCGCATGGGCTGAAGCCCGAGGAATGGTCGGTCAGCGACGATGCGCTGCACGAGCTCATCCGGACCTACACGCGCGAAGCCGGCGTGCGTAACCTCGAGCGTGAGATCGCCAATCTTGCCCGCAAGGCGGTCAAGGAAATCGTGACCACTAAGGTCAAGAAGGTCGACATCACGAAGGAAAATCTCGAGAAATTCTCAGGCGTTGCGAAATATCGCTACGGCGAGACCGAGGCTGAGGACATGGTCGGCGTCGTCACGGGCCTGGCCTGGACGGAAGTCGGCGGCGAGATCCTCACGATCGAGAGCGTGCTGCTCCCGGGCAAAGGCAGCGTCAAGCAAACCGGCAAGCTCGGCGATGTGATGCAGGAGAGCGTACAGGCGGCCTATTCCTACATCCGCTCCCGCGCCGTGCAGTTCGGCATCAAGCCGCCTTTCTTCGACAAGCGCGACATCCACGTGCATGTGCCCGAAGGTGCGACTCCGAAGGATGGTCCGTCCGCGGGGATCGCGATGGCGACATCGATCGTCAGCGCGATCACCGGCATCCCGATTCGCCGGGATATCGCCATGACAGGCGAAATCACCTTGCGTGGCCGCGTCTTGCCGATCGGCGGCTTGAAGGAGAAACTCCTGGCCGCCTTGCGGGCGGGCATCACCACCGTCGATCATTCCGAAGGAGAATGAGAAGGATCTCATTGAAATTCCAGAGAATGTGAAAGAAGGTCTGACCATTATTCCGGTTTCACATGTTGACGAGGTTATCGCCCAGGCGTTGAGCAGCAAGCCCGAGCCGATCGAATGGGAAGAAACGAGCGACGACATCGCGGCCGCCTCCGGCGCAACGCGGGCTTCATCCCTGCCGCACTAACGGCTGAGGTTTGACGGCAGCTACGCAAGTTAGGTATCTACTGGCGTTGCTGTCCACTCGTTCACCGTCTGCGTCTAACATGGGACGCAGATGGGCGATTTGTTTGAACCATAACAGGGAGTTTTGCCCGTGAATAAGAACGACTTGATTGCCGCCGTTGCCGAAGAAACCGATATCTCGAAGGCTAAGGCTGCAGAGGTTGTGGACGCCGTGTTCGGCGCGATTGAAAAATCGCTGAAGCAGAAGCTGGAAGTTCGCCTGGTCGGCTTTGGGACTTTCGCAACGCCGAGCGTGAAGCTTCCAAGGGCCGCAACCCGCGTACCGGCGCTGAAATCGACATCCCCGCTTCCACCTCGGTCCGTTTTAAGGCTGGAAAAACCTTGAAAGATGCTGTTAACTAAGGTTTGCGGAAATAGGGACGGCGCGAGCCGTCCTTTTCACAATGGGCGGTTAGCTCAGCGGTAGAGCGTCTCGTTTACACCGAGAGGGTCGGCGGTTCAAACCCGTCACCGCCTATACCGAATGCCGCGTATGGCATTCATTTTTAACGATCTTAATATTTTTTGGTTGAATTGGCTAAATTCTCTTGCGTCACACGCTTGACGTAAAACGGATAGCCCGTTACACCGCCGCTCACTGCAATGCGGGTGTAGCTCAGTTGGTTAGAGCGCCGGCCTGTCACGCCGGAGGTCGCGGGTTCGAGCCCCGTCACTCGCGCCAGTGTGGTTCTTATCGCACCGGCCCTTTATTCAGTGTAATATCCTTTAAAAAGCTGGCCTCTGGGACATGGATCTTGACCAGATCGTGTCGCGGTGCGACACGGCGTTTCGGTTCTGTTATTGGTTTTGTAACCCCGATTAATCAAGGATAGGAGACGCGCGGTGCAGCCGGTCCTTTCGCAGTATTTTCCCATTCTCGTGTTTGGTGCGATCGCGGCCCTTATCGGCGTGGCTTTCGTCTTTGGTTCCATCTTCACAGCGCATCAGAAGCCTTACGCAGCCAAGCTTTCGGCCTATGAATGCGGCTTTGATGCGTTTGGCGATGCCAGGCGCCGGTTTGATGTGCGATTTTATCTGGTCGCCATTCTGTTCATCATTTTCGACGTTGAAATCGCCTTTTTGTTTCCTTGGGCGGTAAGCCTGTCGCATATCGGTCTTCTGGGTTTCTTCTCCATGCTCGGTTTTCTTGCTGTGTTGACCGTTGGCTTTGTCTATGAATGGAACAAGGGCGCACTGGATTGGGAGTAGCCGCATGAGCGTTTCGGAAGAGACTGCCTCGCTCGCCTGGAATCGGGAGCAGGTGCCGCAGGGGCCCGCACAGGATGCCGTGATCAAGGGCATCACCGGCGAGATCGCCGGCAAAGGCTTCGTGGTCGCGAACATGGACAAGCTGGTGAACTGGGCGCGAACCGGCAGCCTCTGGCCGATGACGTTCGGCCTGGCCTGCTGTGCGGTGGAAATGATCCACGCTTACATGCCGCGCTACGATCTCGACCGATTCGGGATTATCCCCCGCGCCAGCCCAAGGCAGAGCGATGTCATGATCGTCGCCGGCACGCTGACCAATAAAATGGCTCCTGCCTTGCGCAGGGTGTATGACCAGATGCCAGAGCCGCGCTGGGTCATCTCGATGGGCAGCTGTGCGAATGGCGGCGGCTATTACCATTATTCCTATTCGGTTGTACGTGGTTGCGACCGCATCGTGCCCGGTGGACATCTACGTGCCCGGCTGCCCGCCAACGGCCGAAGCGTTGGTGTACGGGATCATGCAGTTGCAGAAAAAAATTCGGCGGACAGGGACGATTTTGCGTGGCTGAAGAAATAGAGATGGTCGATGCGACCGTGGCGGATACTGAACGCGATGCCGTCGCGGGCTTGAGCGGTGTTACCAGCGCCCATCGCGCATTGGGGGAGTTGGTGGTTCATGTGGCGCCCGAGAACGCCTACGGGCTGCTCGCGCGCCTGCGCGACGACTTCGCCTTTGCCCAGGTCATGGATATTTGCGGCTGTCGATTATCCCTGAACGCGCCGCACGATTCGAGGTGGTCTACAACCTGCTCTCTGTCATGCGGAACGCGCGTATCCGAGTTGTTGTTCAGACCGATGCGGCAACGCCGATTGCTTCCGTCTCCGCGCTATGGCCGAGCTGCCACCTGGTGGGAGCGGGAAATCTGGGATTTGTTCGGCATCGCCTTTGAAGGTCTTGCCGATCACCGGCGGATCCTCACCGATTATGGGTTTGAAGGTCATCCGTTACGCAAGGATTTTCCGCTAACCGGCTATGTGGAAGTCCATTACGACGAAGAACGTAAGTCGGTTGTCTACGATAAAGTCAAACTCACCCAGGAATTCCGCAATTTCGATTTCCTTTCGCCCTGGGAGGGCATGACAACCCTGCCAGGCGATGAAAAGGCGCGGGGAGACCAAAAATGAGCGAAGTAACTGTCCCACCACAAAAACCATCGAAATCGACAGCCACACCATCAATTTCGGGCCGCAACATCCGGCCGCCCATGGTGTGTTGCGCCTGATCCTAGAGATGGATGGCGAAGTTGTTGAACGCGCCGACCCGCATATCGGCCTGCTGCATCGCGGCACTGAAAAACTCATTGAATATAAAAGCTATCTTCAGGCCGTCCCTTATTTCGACCGGCTGGATTACGTCTCGCCGATGGCCTGCGAGCACGCTTTCGCGCTGGCGACGGAAAAGCTGCTCGGCATTCAGGCGCCGGAACGCGCGCAATGGATTCGCGTGCTGTTCGCCGAGATCAACCGCGTGCTCAACCATCTGCTGACCGTCGCCAGCTTCGCGCTGGATTGCGGCGCGCTGACGCCGGGCCTCTGGGGCTATGAGGAACGCGAGAAGCTGCTGGAATTCCACGAAGCGGTCTCCGGCGCGCGCTTCCATTCCAATTATTTCCGCCCCGGCGGCGTCTCCAAGGACATGCCGGCCGGCCTTGCCGAGAAAATCGCTGATTGGGCCGAGAGCTTTCCAAAATTCATCGACGACATGGAGGCGCTGCTCACCGGCAACCGGATCTGGAAGCAGCGGACCGTCGATATCGGCGTCATCTCCGCCGAGGATGCGCTGGCCTGGGGCTTCTCCGGGCCCAATCTGCGCGGCTCCGGCATTGCCTGGGACCTGCGCCGCGCGCAGCCCTATGATAAATACGCCGAGGTCGAATTCGATATCCCGGTCAGCCGCAATGGCGATTGCTACGATCGCTATCTCGTGCGCATGGCCGAGATGCGCGAGAGCGTTAAAATAATTAAGCAGTGCTTAGCGAAGATGCGGCCCGGCCCGATCAAGCTGCAGGACCATAAAATCACGCCGCCGACTCGCGCCGCGATGAAGCATTCGATGGAAGCGCTGATCCATCACTTCAAGCTCTACACGGAAGGCTATCACGTGCCCGCCGGCGCCACCTATACGGTGGTGGAAGCGCCGAAGGGCGAGTTCGGCGTCTACCTCGTGGCCGACGGCACCAACCGTCCCTATCGTTGTAAAATCCGCTCGACCGGTTTTTCGCATCTCCAGGCGACCGACAAGCTTGCCAAAGGCCACATGCTGGCCGATACGGTAGCGATCATTGGCTCCCTTGATATCGTTTTTGGTGAGATCGACCGGTGAATATGCAGGCAGAGCCTACAGATTTCGTATTTGATGAAATCGCCGAGGCAGCGATCACGACCGCTGTGGCGCGCTATCCCGCGGGCAAGCAAGCCAGCGCGGTGATGGCGCTGCTCGATATCGTGCAGCGCCAGATGGCGCGCCAGACCGGCTCCGCCTGGGTGCCGCGCATCGCCATGGATGTCGTCGCGAAACGACTCGGCATGGCGCCGGTCCGTGTGTACGAAGTTGCAACGTTTTACTTGATGTACAACACCAAGCCGGTGGGCAAGTATCATCTGCAGGTCTGCACGACGACGCCGTGCTGGCTGCGCGGCTCGGATGACATCGTCTCCGCCTGCAAAAAAGCCACAGGCATCCATGATTTCGGTCAGACAAGCGAAGATGGCCTCTTCACCATGACGGAAGTGGAATGTCTCGGCGCCTGCGTGAACGCGCCGATCCTGCAAATCAACGATGATTATTTCGAAGACCTGGATGCCGAACGGACCGAGGCATTGCTGCAAAGCCTGAAATCGGGCGCGCCCTTGGCCCCGGCTGGCTCCACCATTGGCCGGCAAGCCTCCGCTCCGGTGAGCGACCAGACGACCTTGCTGCCCAACATCAGCCCGGCGGAGTAGACAGTGCTGAACGACGCTGACAGGATCTATCAGAATCTCTACGGCCAGCAGGATTGGCACCTCGCCGGCGCGCGTGCGCGCGGCGATTGGGATGGCATCGCGGATATTCTCGCACGCGGGCGGGACGCGATCATCGACGAGGTGAAAGCGTCGGGCATGCGCGGCCGTGGCGGTGCGGGTTTCCCCACCGGCATGAAATGGTCGTTCATGCCCAAGCAGAGCGACGGCCGTCCGTCCTATCTCGTCGTCAACGCCGATGAGAGCGAGCCCGGCACCTGCAAGGACCGCGACATCATCCGCCACGAGCCGCAAAAGCTGATCGAGGGCTGCCTGATCGCCGGTTTCGCCATGGGCGCGCATACCGGCTTCATCTATATTCGCGGTGAATATTATAACGAGGCCGTGCATCTCCAAACCGCGATCGACGAAGCCTACGCCGCAGGCCTGCTGGGCAAAAACGCCGCCGGCACCGGCTGGGATTTCGACCTTCGCGTCCATCGTGGTGCTGGCGCATATATCTGCGGCGAAGAATCCGCATTGCTGGAGAGCCTCGAAGGCAAAAAGGGCATGCCGCGGATGAAGCCGCCATTCCCCGCCGCCATGGGGCTCTACGGCTGCCCGACCACGGTGAACAACGTGGAAACCATTGCCGGCATCCCCACCATTCTGCGCCGCGGTGCCGCTTGGTTCTCGGCACTCGGCCGGCCGAAAAATTCCGGCACGAAACTGTTTTGCATCTCCGGCCATGTGAACCGCCCTTGCAATGTCGAGGAAGAACTCGGCATTCCGCTGAAGGAGCTGATTGAGAAACATGCCGGCGGCGTGCGCGGCGGCTGGGATAATCTGCAGGCCGTCATCCCCGGCGGCGCCTCGATGCCGATCCTGGCGAAGGATGTGTGCGACACCATCCTGATGGATTTCGACTCGTTGCGCGATGTGCGCAGCGGCCTCGGCTCCGGTGCGATCATCGTCATGGATAAATCGGCCGATGTCGTGAAAGCCATCTGGCGCCTCGCCAAATTCTTCAAGCATGAGAGCTGCGGCCAATGCACCCCCTGCCGCGAGGGCACGGGCTGGATGATGCGCATGATGGATCGCATCGTGCAGGGCAAGGCGACAGCTCTCGGATATCGACCTGATGGAGCAGGTCACCAAGCAGGTGGAGGGGCACACGATCTGCGCCTTTGGCGATGCCGCGGCCTGGCCCATCCAGGGCCTGCTGCGCGCCTTCCGTCCGCTGGTTGAACAGCGGGCGACAGATTACCAGCCCCCAAGTTCACTTGCCCAGGCGGCGGAGTAAGTCATGGCAAAAGTCACCGTCGACGGGATCGAGATCGAGGTCGCGAACGGCTCCACCGTTCTGCAAGCGGCGGAAGCCGCCGGCAAGGAAATCCCGCGTTTCTGTTATCACGAACGGCTTTCGATCGCCGGCAATTGCCGCATGTGCCTGGTCGAAGTCGAAAAAATGCCCAAGCCCGTCGCCTCCTGCGGCCAGCCGGTCGCCGATGGCATGGTCATCCATACGGACACCGAGAACGTGCGCAAGGCGCGCCGTGGGGTGATGGAATTTCTGCTCATCAACCACCCGCTGGATTGCCCGATCTGCGACCAGGGCGGCGAATGCGATCTGCAGGACGAAGCGGTGAGCTATGGCCGCGACACCTCGCGCTACGATGAGAACAAGCGCGCCGTCGGACAGCCCGATTGGGGCCCGCTGGTGCGCACCACCATGACGCGCTGCATCCACTGCACGCGCTGCATCCGCTTCACGACCGAGGTTGCCGGTACGGCAGAACTCGGCGCCACCGCGCGCGGCGAGAGCATGCAGGTCGGCACCTATGTCGAAAAAGCTTTGAGCTCGGAGCTTTCCGGCAACATCATCGACCTCTGCCCGGTCGGCGCGCTCACCTCCAAGCCCTACGCCTTCACCGCCCGTCCTTGGGAATTGCGCAAGACCGACAGCGTGGACGTGCTGGACGCCGTCGGCGCGAATATCCGCATCGATGCGCGCGGTGCCGAAGTGCTGCGCATCCTGCCGCGCATCAACGATGATGTGAACGAGGAATGGCTCGGCGATAAATCGCGTTTCTCGGTCGATGGCTTGAAGCGCCGCCGGCTGGACCGCCCCTGGCTGCGCGAAGCCGGCAAACTCCGCCCTGCGAGCTGGGAAGAGGTTTTCGCCGCCATCGCCGCCAAGGTGAAATCGACCGCGCCCGAGCGCATCGGCGCCATCGCGGGCGACCTTGCCGATGTCGAGAGCATGCTGGCGCTGAAGGAATTTTTCGCAAGCCTCGGCTCGCGGAATATCGACTGCCGGCAGGACGGCGCGGTGTTCGATGCCTCCAGCCGAGCCTTCTACCTCTTCAACACCACGATCGCGGGGATCGAGGAGGCGGATGCGCTGCTCATCATCGGCAGCAATCCGCGCCACGAGGCCCCGGTGCTCAACGCCCGTATCCGCAAGCGCTGGCTGGCCGGCGACGTTCCCCGTCGGTCTCATCGGCCAGGCGCATGATCTCACCTATCCCGCCGAGCATCTCGGCACAGGGCCGGAAGCGCTCGCGGGCGCTGCTCGACGGCACGCATCCCTTCGCCGAAACGCTGAAATCCGCGAAAAACCCGATGATCATTCTGGGCGCCGGCGTACTCGCCCGGCCGGATGGCGCTGCGATCCATGCCGCCGCCTGGAAGCTTGCCGCGCAATGCAACATGCTGAACGCGGATTGGCACGGGTTCAACGTCCTGCATCACGCCGCCGCGCGGGTCGGCGCGCTGGATATCGGCTTCCTGCCCGGCCGCGGATGGCAAATCCACCAACGCGATGCTGGGCGGCGGCGTCGATATACTGTGGCTGCTCGGCGCGGATGCGCTGGACACCTCCGCCATCGGCGCCGACACTTTCGTCATCTATCAGGGCCATCACGGCGATGCCGGTGCCGCCCGCGCGGATGTCATCCTCCCCGGTGCCGCCTACACGGAAAAAGACGGCACCTATGTGAACACCGAGGGCCGCGTGCAGCAGGGCTTTCTCGCCGTCAAACCGCCCGGGCGATGCGCGCGAGGATTGGCGCATCCTGCGCGCCATCAGCGCCTATCTCGGCCATGCGTTGCCCTATGACACGCTGGCGGAACTGCGCGCGCATCTCGCCGCGAAATATCCGCAGTTTGGGTACGACCGGCGAGCTCCGCCGCCTCGCCGGCACGGACCTGACACCGCCCTGCGGGCGATGCCTGCCGCCCTCGGCAGCGCGCCCTTTGCAGCCGGTACTGGCGAATTACTACCAGACCGATCCGATCAGCCGCGCCAGCCCGACCATGGCCGCCTGTGTCGCCACCCATTATCCGGCGCTGGCGGAGGCTGCGGAATGAGTGCGTTTTTCCAAACCGATCTCGGCATCCTGATCCTCACGCTGCTCAAGACGCTGGCGGTCATCGTGCCGCTGCTCATCGGCGTTGCCTATCTCACCTATTTTGAGCGCAAGGTGATGGGCGCGATCCAGCTGCGCAAAGGCCCCAATGTCGTCGGCCCGTTCGGCCTCTGGCAGCCTTTCGCCGATGCGATCAAAATGCTGTTCAAGGAAACCATCATCCCGACGGGTGCGGATCGCCTGCTGTTCACCATCGCGCCGATGATCACCTTCGGCCTCGCGGTCATCGCCTGGGCGGTCATCCCGGTGAACGATCATTGGGCGGTCGCCAACATCAATGTCGGCATCCTCTATCTGTTCGCGATTTCCTCGCTCGGCGTCTACGGCATCATCATCGCCGGCTGGGCCAGCAACTCGAAATACGCGTTTCTCGGCGCCCTGCGCAGCGCCGCACAGATGGTCTCCTACGAAGTCTCCATGGGCTTCGTCATCGTCACCGTGCTCATCTGCGTCGGCAGCCTGAACCTGAACGACATCGTGACGGCGCAGCGCCATATCTGGTTCGCCATTCCGCTGCTGCCGCTCTTCGTCATCTTCTTCATCTCGGGCCTCGCCGAGACCAACCGCGCGCCGTTCGACCTGGCCGAAGGCGAGACGGAAATCGTCGCCGGCTTCTTCGTCGAATATAGCGCGATGTCCTTCGCGCTGTTCTTCCTCGGCGAATACGCGAACATGATCCTCATCAGCGCGATGACGACGATCCTGTTCCTCGGCGGCTGGCTCTCGCCCATCCCGTTCGCGCCCTTCATCTGGGTGCCGGGCGTGGTCTGGTTCCTGCTGAAGATCTTCCTCTGCCTGTTCGTCTTCATCTGGGTCCGCGCCACGCTGCCGCGTCTTCGCTACGACCAGCTGATGGCCCTGGGCTGGAAGGTCTTCCTGCCGATCTCCCTCATCTGG
Source organism: uncultured Pseudomonadota bacterium (assembly GCA_963737355.1). GTDB lineage: Bacteria > Pseudomonadota > Alphaproteobacteria > Acetobacterales > Acetobacteraceae > Acidocella. Next base: position 325,439 of record CAVTSC010000007.1, read on the forward strand.
CTCGTCCTCACGGCCGGTTTTCTCGAAATTTTCGGGCTGTTGCCCAATGGTTGAGGTTTGCACATGAATCGTCTCGGCCGCATGGCATGGGGGCTGGTGCTGAGCGAGATCGTCGCCGGTCTCGCGCTGACACTGAAATATTTCTTCAAGCCCAAAGCAACGATCAACTACCCGTTCGAGAAGAACCCGACGAGCCCGCGCTTCAAGGGCGAGCACGCGCTGCGTCGCTATCCGAACGGCGAGGAACGTTGCATCGCGTGCAAACTCTGCGAGGCGGTCTGCCCCGCCCAGGCGATCACCATCGAGGCGGAACCGCGCGATGACGGCTCGCGGCGCACCACGCGCTACGATATCGACATGACGAAATGCATCTATTGCGGCCTGTGCGAGGAAGCCTGCCCGGTCGATGCGATCGTCGAAGGCCCGAACTTCGAATTCGCCACCGAGACGCGCGAAGAGCTGCTCTATGACAAGGCCAAGCTGCTGGCGAATGGCGACCGCTGGGAGCCGGAGCTGGCCAAGCGTCTCGAACTCGACGCGCCGTACCGGTAGGGAGCAGAAATATGATCGAAAACCTCGCTTTCTATCTCTTCTCCTTCATCCTCCTGGCCTCGGCCGTGATGGTGGTGAGCAGCCGCAACCCGGTGCATTCGGTGCTGTTCCTCATCCTCGCTTTCATCAACGCCGCCGTGCTGTTCCTGCTGGCGGGCGCTGAATTTCTGGCGATGGTGCTGGTCATCGTCTATGTCGGCGCCGTCGCGGTGCTGTTCATGTTCGTCGTCATGATGCTGGACGTGAATTTCGCGGCTCTGCGCGAAGGTTTCCAGCGCTACGCCCCCATCGGCGCGCTGGTCGCGGTCATCCTCTTCGTCGAACTCGCGGTCATCGTCACCGGCTGGAGCATCGCCCCCGGTGCCGCCGCCGCCCGGCTGTTCCCGACGCCGGCCGGCATCCCCAACGCCCAGGCGCTGGGCGACCTGATCTACACGAAATACCTGGTGCTGTTCCAACTCGCGGGCGTCATCCTCCTGGTCTCGATGATCGGCGCCATCGTGCTCACCTTGCGCGATCGCAAGCGCGGCAAGCATCAGAACCTCGCCGTCCAGCACGCCCGCATGCCCGCCGATACGCTGAGCATGGTCTCGGCCAAGCTGGGCGAGGGGGCTGAGATGCCGCGCCAGAAGGAGGAGGCACGCTAATGACCGTCGCACTCTCGCATTACCTGTTCGTCGCCGGACTGCTGCTCGTCATCGGCATTTTCGGGATCTTCATGAACCGGAAGAACATCATCATCATCATGATGTCGATCGAGCTGATCCTGCTCGCCGCCAATCTCAACTTCGTCGCCTTCTCAGGCGCGCTGCACGACATGGTGGGCCAGGTCTTCACCATGTTCGTGCTTACCGTGGCCGCGGCGGAATCCGCCATCGGCCTTGCCATCCTGGTCATCTATTTCCGCAACCGTGGCTCGATCGAGGTCGAGGACGTGACATTGATGAAGGGTTGATATGTTCACGTTAATCGCCGTTTTAGCGCCGCTTATCGGCGCCATCCTCGCGGGCGTCGGACGCCCGTTCCTGGGCAAGCAACTGGCGATCGGCGCCAGCATCTTGTTCATGGTCATCTCGGCCATCGCCGGCGTCGCCTCCTTCGCGGCTTTGGTCCATTCCGGCGACGCCCGCAGCGCCGCTGCGCATCGCCAACTGGATTTCGGTCGGCAGCTTCACGCCGGACTGGACCCTGCGGCAGGACATGCTCTCGCTTGTCATGGTGGCCATGGTCAGCTCGGTTTCGCTGCTCATCCACATCTACAGCGCCGGCTACATGGCGCATGACAAAACCGTCCCCCGGTTCTTCGCCTATCTCTCGCTCTTCACCTTCGCGATGCTGATGCTGGTGACCGCGAACAACCTGCTCCAGCTCTTCTTCGGCTGGGAAGGGGTCGGCCTCGTCTCCTATCTGCTCATCAATTACTGGTATGAGCGCCCCGCCGCCAACGCCGCCGCGATCAAGGCCTTCATCGTCAACCGCGTCGGCGATCTCGCTTTCGCCGTCGGCATCGCGCTCACCTATCTGGTGTTCCACACCATCTCCTTCGACGCGATTTTCGCCGGCGTCTCCGCCCATATGGCGGACCGCTACACCCTGTTCGGCACGAGCTTCCCCGTGCTCGAAGTCATCGCGATCCTGCTGTTCATCGGCGCCATGGGCAAATCCGCGCAGATCTTCCTGCACACCTGGCTGGCGGATGCGATGGAAGGCCCGACCCCGGTCTCCGCCCTCATTCACGCCGCCACCATGGTCGCAGCGGGCGTGTTCATGATCGTGCGCATGTCGCCGCTCATCAACGCCGCCCCGGTCGCCATGGAAGTCATCACGGTCATCGGCGGCACCACCGCTTTGTTCGCCGGCACCATCGGCTGCGTGCAGAACGACATCAAGCGCATCATCGCCTATTCCACCTGCTCGCAGCTCGGCTACATGTTCCTGGCGGCCGGCGTCGGCGCCTATCCGGTGGCGATGTTCCACCTCATCAACCACGCTTTCTTCAAGGCGCTGCTGTTCATGGCCGCCGGCTCGGTCATCCACGCGATGTCCGACGAGCAGGACGTCCGCCTCATGGGCGGCCTCGCCCGCAAGCTGCCCGTCACCTGGGTGCTGATGCTCTTCGGCGCGCTCGCCCTTGCCGGCATCCCGCCTTTCTCCGGCTATTATTCCAAGGACGCGATCCTGGCCGCCGCCTTCGCCAGCCACTCCGCTGTCGGCCTGTATGGCTGGGCCTGCGGCGTCTTCACGGCTGGGCTTACGGCCTTCTACATCTCGCGGCTTTTCCTGCTCACCTTCCACGGCACGTCGCGCGCGCCGAAGCACGTGCAGGACCATGTGCATGAGAGCCCGCTGGTCATGCTCCTGCCGTTGGTCCTGCTGGCTTTCGGTGCGCTTGCCAGCGGCTTCCTGCTCCGCAGCAGCTTCATCGGCGCAAATTTCCTGCCCTTCTGGGGCTCCAGCATCCAGGTTGCGGCCAATTCGCCGATGGCCCTGCTGGATACCATCCCCGCCTGGGCTGCCCTGGCGCCGCTCATCCTCGCCATCGGGGGCATCGCGGTCGCCATCCTCTTCTACGTGCTGGTCCCGGCGCTGCCCGCGATCTTCTCGCAGCGCTTCTCCTGGATCTACCTGTTCCTGCTCAACAAATGGTATTTTGACGAGCTGTACGACGCGGTCCTGGTCAGGCCGACCTTGCGCCTGGCCAAGTTCGCCTGGCATTTCGGCGACGAGCAGGTCATCGACGGTGTGCCGAGCGGGCTTGCACACTCACCTCGGATGCCTCGTCGCAGACGGTCAAACTGCAAACCGGCTCCATCGCCCTTTATGCCTTCATCATGTTGATCGGCCTGCTCGCCTTCCTCAGCCTCTTCCTCTGGGTGCGTTAAAATGAACCAGGCCGGCTTCCCCATTCTCTCGCTCATCACCTTCCTCCCGCTGCTGGGCGTGCTCTACCTCGCCACGCTGCGCGGGGAGGCGGAGGCGGTCGCCCGCAACGCGCGCTTCGCCGCCCTTTGGACCAGCCTCGTGGTCCTGGCGCTCGGCATCTATCTCTGGACCAAGTTCGACCCGTCCCAGCCCGGCTTCCAGTTCGTGGAATCCGTGCCCTGGCTGGCCGGCGTCGATGTGGAATACCGCATGGGCGTGGATGGCATCAGCCTGCTGCTCGTCCTGCTCACCGTCTTCCTCACCCCCATCGCGATCCTCTCCAGCTGGTCGATCACCAAGCGCGTTCGCGAATTCATGATCGCGTTCCTGCTGCTGGAGACCATGACGGTGGGCATGTTCAGCGCGCTGGACTTCGTCGTTTTCTACATTTTCTTCGAGGCCGTGCTGCTGCCGATGTATCTCATCATCGGCGTCTGGGGCGGCGAGCGGCGGATCTACGCCGCGGTGAAATTCTTCCTCTTCACTCTGGCCGGCTCGCTCTTCATGCTGCTGGCTTTGGTCTGGATGTGGCGCAACGCCGGCACGCACGGACATCGTCACGCTGCTCCACACCCCCATCCCGGCGCATGTGCAGATGTGGCTGTTCATCGCCTTCCTCGCCTCCTTCGGCGTGAAGGCCGCGGTCTGGCCGCTGCATACCTGGCTGCCGGATGCGTATGGCGAGGCGCCGCTGCCCGGCACCATCATGCTGGCCGCCGTGCTCTCCAAAATGGGCGCCTACGGCTTCCTGCGCTTTGCCGTGCCGATGCTCCCGCAGGCCTCCGCCGCGGCTGAGCCGCTGATGTTCACGCTTGGCGTCGTCGCGGTGATCTACGTCTCCTTCGTCGCTTTGGCGCAGACCGACATGAAGCGCATGATCGCCTATTCCTCGGTCGCGCATATGGGCGTCATCATCATCGGCATCTTCACCTTCACGGTGGAAGGCATCGAGGGCGCGCTGTTCCAGATGCTCTCGCACGGCATCGTCATCGCGGGCCTCTTCGTCTGCACCGGCGTGCTGCTGGCGCGCGGTGAAACCCTGGTCCTCTCGCGCCTGGGCGGCCTTGCCGTGCGCATGCCGGTTTATGCCTCGATGCTGATGCTCTTCTCGCTGGCCAATATCGGCCTGCCGGGCACTTCCGGCTTCATCGGGGAAATCCTGGTCATCGTCGGTGCCATGAAGGTGAATTTCTGGGTCTCGCTGCTGGGCGGCGCCGGCATGGTGCTGGCGGTGGCCTATATGCTCGTGCTGGTCCGCGCCGTGCTGTTCGATAAAGTCACCCGCCCCGAACTCGGCAAAGCTGAGCGACCTGCGCGCCGGCGAATACGCCATGCTGGTGCCGCTCGCCTTCCTGGTCCTCTGGCTCGGCATCTATCCGAGCAGCTTCACGCATGTTTTTGACGCGTCGGTGAGCGCCATGGTGCAGGCGCATGTCGCAGCCCTTACCCCCCACGCGGCCCTGGCCATGGTGACAACAAAATGAGTTCTTCGCTGCTCCCCTCTCTCATCCCCGGCCTGCTGCTCGGTATAGGCGGCATGGCGTTGCTCATGTTCGGCGTGTTGTCGAAGCGCAACCAGGCCACCGCCACCACCGTCTGCTCGGTCATCCTGCTGGTGCTGGCCGCGGCCTTCAGCTTCAATACGCCGGATGGCTTCCTCTTCGGCGGCCTGCTGAAGATCAGCACCTTCACGCGCTATGCGGATCTGCTGGTCTACCTCGCCGCCGCCGCCGCCCTCATCCTCTCGACGGATTTCAACCGCCGCGAGGGCATGGCCCGCTTCGAATTCCCGATCCTGGTCCTCTTCGCCGTGCTGGGCATGATCGTGATGGTTTCGGCCGCCGATCTCATGTCGCTCTATGTCGGCTTCGAGCTGCAATCCCTCGCACTTTACATCCTCGCCGCCTCGGCGCGGGATTCGCTGCGCTCGACCGAAGCGGGCCTGAAATATTTCGTCCTCGGGCGCGCTGGCCTCCGGCCTGCTCATCTACGGCATCTCGCTGGTCTATGGCTTTGCCGGCACGACGAATTTCGTCGCACTCGCGGGCATCCTCTCGGCGGGGGCGGGCTATGGCACGGTCATCGGCATCGTCTTCGTGCTGATCGGCCTTGCCTTCAAAATTTCCGCGGCTCCGTTCCATATGTGGACGCCGGATGTGTATGAGGGCTCGCCGAGCCCGGTCACGGCCCTTTTCGGCACCGCGCCAAAAGTCGCCACCATGGCCTTGCTGCTCTCCGTCATGCTCGGGCCATTCGGCCATCTGCTGGCGCAATGGCGTTCGCTGATCGAAATCCTCAGCATCCTTTCAATGGCGCTCGGCGCGCTCGCCGCCATCGGCCAGGCCAACATCAAGCGCCTGCTGGCTTATTCCTCGATCGGCCATATGGGCTACGCGCTCATGGGGCTCGCTGCGGGGACCGAGGCCGGCGTGCAGGCCACCTTGGTCTATCTCGCGATTTATATCGTGATGTCCTTCGGCGTCTTCGCCTGCGTCATCGCCATGCGCCGCCGTGGCCAGGCGGTGGAGACCATCGCGGATCTCGCGGGGCTCTCGACCGAACGGCCCGGCTTTGCCCTGGCGCTCGCCATCTTCATGTGGGCCATGGCCGGCATCCCGCCACTCTCGGGCTTCTTCGGCAAGCTCTATGTCTTCTCGGCCGCGGTTAATTCGGGGCTGGATACGCTTGCGGTCGTCGGCGTTCTCACCAGCGTCATCGGCGCCTTCTATTATCTGCGCGTCATCAAGGTGATGTATTTCGACGCCGGCCAGCCGGGCTTCGATCAAACGGCCGGTGGCGTACGCTTCGTCATGGCGGTCGGCGCGATCGTGACCTGCCTGTTCGTCTTCCTCCCCGGCCCGCTGGTTCAGGCCGCCGATGCCGCCGCGAAGGCCTTGATGGGTTGATCGCCTGGCGGCTCGAAACCTACGAGGAACTCGGCTCGACCTCGGATCTATGCACCGCCCGCGCCCGCGCGGGCGAGGCGGAAGGTTTGGCCGTACTTGCATTGAAGCAGACCGCGGGGCGCGGCAGCCGCGGCCGTAGCTGGAAGGCTCCGGCGCATAACCTCAATTTGTCGATCCTGCTGCGCCCGGCCCGCCCGGCCGCCGAAGCCGGGTTTTTCTCGCTCCTGACCGGGGTCGCGGTAGCCGAGGCGGTCGAGGAATTTTTTGCCCCGCCGACGATGCTGAAATGGCCGAACGACGTGCTGATCGGCGGCGCCAAGCTCGCCGGCATCCTCATCGACGCCGCCCCCGCCGGACAGCAACTCGATTGGCTGGTCATCGGCATCGGCATGAATCTGCGCCACGCCCCGGAAATTCCCGGCCGCGTGACGACCGCGCTGCTCTCCCATGGCGTGACATTGTCTCCGGCGGACGCCGCCAACGCCGTTCTGCGCCGCCTGTCGCATTGGCACGACCAGCCGGTCGCGGCCATCCGGCAGGCTTGGCTGGAGCGCGCCCATCCCATCGGCACGGAACTCTCCGTCCGGGGTGTTCACGGCACACAGACCGGCACCTTCGCCGGCCTCTCGCTTTCGGGTGAATTGCTGTTACGGACTGAAAATCGTATCGACCCCATCAGTACGGGCGATGTCCTGCTGGGGCGCGCCTGAAGGGCAGGGGGAGCAAGAGATGCTTTTGGTAATCGATGCGGGCAACACCAATATCGTGTTCGCGGTGCATGACGGCACGGAATGGCGCGGCACCTGGCGCCATGCGACCTCGGCGCAGCGCACCTCGGATGAATATGGCGTCTGGCTGGAAGCCCTGCTGACGCGTGCCGGCATTACCCCGGCCGAGGTGGATTCCGCCATTATCGGTACCGTGGTGCCGGCGGCCCTCTATCATCTGCGCCGCCTTTGCCGGGAATGGTTCGACGTGGAACCCATCGTCGCCCGCGCCGCCCTCGACTGGGGGTTTGCGATCAAGATGGACACGCCCGAGGAGGTCGGCGCCGATCGCCTGCTGAATGCGCTCGCAGCCCATCACCATTATGGCGGCCCGCTGGTCGTCGTCGATTTCGGCACGGCGACGACGTTCGACGTGGTGGACCGCGACGGCGCCTATCTCGGCGGCATCATCGCGCCTGGCATCAATCTCTCGATCGAGGCCCTGCACCAAGCCGCCGCCCGCCTGCCGCGCATCGGCATCGGCCGGCCGCAATCGGTCATCGGCACCAACACCATCGCTGCCATGCGCTCGGGCACCTATTGGGGCTATATCGGCCTCATCGAGGGCTTGCTCTCGCGCATCGAAGGCGAATACGGCGAAAAGCTCAAAGCAATCGCCACCGGCGGCCTCGCCCCGCTTTTCGCCGAGGGCACGGCCCGATTCACCACCATCGACCCTGATTTGACGCTGGATGGCCTACGCCTGCTCTCCATGCGCAACACCGCCCCGCCTTTGCCGCGCGACCGCGCAAGGTTTATCGACACCGAATAACCGAAGACTAGTTTAGGAGCTGTTTATCTGATGAAAAAATCCACCGGCAAATCCCCGGCACCCGTCCGGGGCGATGCTCAGGGAGGGTTCATTTTCGTGCCCCTCGGCGGCACGGGCGAGATCGGCATGAATTTCAACCTTTATGGTTGCGACGGTGCCTGGCTCGCGGTCGATTGCGGCATGGGCTTCTCCGGCCCGGACTCGCCCGAGGCCGAAATCCTGCTGCCCGACCCGACATTCATCGTGGAACAGCGCGATGCCTTGCTCGGCCTCGTTGTCACCCATGCGCATGAAGACCATATCGGCGGTCTCGCGCGTCTATGGCCGCAATTGCGCTGCCCGATCTATGCCACGCCTTTTGCCGCGGCCGTCATCCGCCGGAAACTCTCGGAGGCCGGGCTCGGCCGCGAGGTCAAGCTCCACATCATCAAGCCGGGCGGCGCCTTTGCGCTGGGACCCTTCAGCCTGCGCTATATCCCGATGACGCATTCCGTCCCGGAAATGCAGGCCATCGCCATCACCACTACTTACGGCACCGTGCTGCATACGGGCGACTGGAAGTTCGACCCCGCCCCGGTGGTCGGCGCCGTCTCCGACGAGGCCGCCTTGAAAGCTTTGGGCGATGCCGGCGTGCTGGCCATCGTCTCCGACTCCACCAATGCAATGGTCGAGGGCCATTCCGGCTCGGAAGCCGATGTCCGTAAAAGCCTGAAAACCCTGATCGCGAAGATCCCCGGCCGCATCGCCGTCACCTGCTTTGCCAGCAATGTTGCGCGCGTCTCCAGCGTCATCGCCGCCGGCGAGGCCGCCGGCCGCCATGTCGCGCTGGTCGGCCGCAGCCTCGGCAATTACGTCGCCGCCGCGCAGGAGGCCGGTTATCTGCAGGATGTCCCGGATTTCGTGCCCGAGGAAGACCTTGGCTCCATTCCGGATGACAATTTGCTCCTCCTCGTCACCGGCAGCCAGGGCGAGCCGCGCTCGGCCATGGCCCGCATCGCCGCCGATACGCATCGCTTCGCCGTACTGGGCGAGGGCGACACGGCCATCTTCTCCTCGCGCATGATCCCCGGCAATGAGCGTGCGATCACCGCCGTCCAGGACGCGCTGGTCCGCCGCGGCGTGGAGGTCATCACTGATGAAGATGAATTCACCCATGTCTCCGGCCATCCGGCGCGCGAGGAACTGAGAAAGCTCTACCAGCTCGTCCGCCCCAAATACGTCATCCCCACCCATGGCGAATGGCGCCATCTTTCCTCCCAGGCGGCCTTCGCGCAGGAGTTGGGCATTTCCGCCCTGATGCTGGAAAACGGCGATGTCCTGCAATTTGGCCCGGGTGAGCCGGCGGTGGTGGATTCCATCCCCACCGGCCGCCTCGCGGTCGATGGCGATCGGATCGTCCCGCTGAAAGGCGGCGTGCTTTCGGCGCGCCGGCGCATGCTCTTCAACGGCGTGGTGATCGGCAGCTTCGTGACGGATGGCGCGGGCAGGCTTCTCGGCGGCACAAAGATTTCGGCACCCGGCCTGCTGGACGAAGCCGATGGCCTGCTCAGGCTCGAGGTTGAGGCCGAGTTCCTCGACCTCCTCCGCGATCTGCCGTCCGCCTTGCGCAACCAGGACACCCCCTTCATCGACGCCGCGCGCGCCGGCCTGCGGCGCATCATCGGCAAACGTTTCGGCAAGCGCCCGCTCGTCGAGGCGCATTTGTTGCGAATTTAGGGGTGATGAATAAATGATCGAAAAATCGCCTTATATTCAGCTAAATGCTGAAATTTAAGCCAAAAAACGCCTAAGCGCCTAAAAAACATCCCGTTTGCGGGCGTTTTTTCCTGGACGGTTTTTGTGGTGCGGCGCATTATAAAGGCGGATGAGGTTTGGTTCTTCATCCTGCCGTGTGACTGGCGTTTCCTCCCTGAACTTGGCCCGCCGCCCGAACTGGGCTGGCGGGCTTCTTTCTGTTCGGCTAGGAAATGATTTTCGAATGAACAGCAAGCAGGAAATCACGGACCTCACGGTGTGCCGCGCCGCTTTCGCAGCCTGGGTCTTTGCCTATCATGTCGATCTCTATGTCAATTTCTCCGCCTGGCTCGGCCCGTTTTCCGGCCTCATCCGGCGCGGCTATCTCGGCGTGGACGGTTTTTTCATCCTCTCCGGCCTGATTCTGGCGCGCATGCACCCGGAACTCGCCCGGGAGTCGTCCGGCGCGTTCAAATTCTGGGGTAAGCGGCTCGCCCGCCTCTATCCGGTTCATGCCGTAACCCTTTGCCTCTTCGGGGCGATTCTGCTGGCCGGCCTCCTACACGGCATCGCGCCGCGAGATCCCGGGCACTTCGCGCGCTCGGTCTTCCTGCAAAACCTGTTCCTGGTGCAGGGCTGGGGCTTGGCCGCGCAGGGGGCCTGGAATTATCCCGCCTGGTCGATCAGCACCGAATGGGCGGGCTGCCTGCTATTTCCCCTCCTTTGGCGCGTCGTTTCTTATTTCGATGAGCTGGTGCCGATCCAGATCGTCGTCGCGGCCTTCGCGCTGCTCGGCCTCATCGTCACGGAACACCAACACAACCTCAATCTGGCTTTCGGCGACGGGCTGATCCGCTTCTTCCCCGAATTCCTCATCGGCATGAGCACCGCGCGCTTTGTGCCGCGCTATGCGGATGTCGCCCCGCTGCGCATCCTTGCCCTGTGCGGCGCGGCATTGGCGCTTGCCGGCACCGGCCTGGGTACGGATCTGTTCGCGGTCATCGGCCTATGGCTTCTGCAATTTGCCTTCACCATGCACGCGGATGCCGAGCGCGCGCCGATGCTCGGCCGGGTGCCGGCACTGCTCTGGTTCGGCCGGCTTTCCTATGCGTTTTACATGAGCTTTGCGCTGGCCGAGCTCGTGGTCACGCAGGCCTTCCGCCATCAGGGCTGGCGGCCTTCCGCCCATGGCCTTCTCTTTGCGGCTGCCATGCTCGCCATCACCCTCGCCCTAGCTATTGTGCTGCATCTGGGCGTCGAAATCCCCTGCCGCCGCGCCGCCGACCGCTGGCTCGACCGCGCTGCCGCATTTTTGCCCGCAGGGGCTGGCACGGGCCAAAAATCGCCAACATAAAGCCGCGCGCTTACCCCCCTCTTGGTATTCGCATGCGATCCGCTCTAAACAGCCTCTGCTCTTCTCAAAGGTTCCCCATGCGCCTCTCCCAAAGCCTGATCCCCACCCTGAAAGAAACCCCGGCCGAAGCGCAGATCGCCTCGCATCGGCTGATGCTGCGCGCGGGCCTCGTTCGCCAGATGGCGTCGGGCATCTATGCCTGGCTGCCCGCGGGCCTGCGGGTGCTCAATAAAATCGCGCAGATCGTGCGTGAGGAGCAGGATGCCGCCGGCGCGCAGGAATTGCTGATGCCGACGATCCAGAGTGCCGATCTATGGCGCGAGAGCGGCCGCTACGACGCCTACGGCAAGGAGATGCTGCGCATCACCGACCGGCATGAGCGCGAACTCCTCTACGGGCCGACCAATGAGGAAATGATCACGGCCATCCTGCGCGACAACACCAAGAGCTATCGCGACCTGCCGCAGATCGTCTACCACATCCAATGGAAATTCCGCGACGAGGTCCGCCCCCGCTTCGGCGTGCTGCGCGGCCGCGAATTCCTGATGAAGGACGCCTACAGCTTCGACCTCGATTACGCAGGCGCGCTGATTGCCTATAAAAAAATGATGCTCGCTTACATGCGCACCTTCCAGCGCATCGGCATCACCGCCATTCCCATGCGCGCGGATACCGGGCAGATCGGCGGCGATCTGTCGCATGAATTCCACGTCCTGGCGCCCACGGGCGAGAGCGGCGTGTTCTACGATGCCGCCTTCGAGGCGGGCGATGCGCAGGCCGCCACGGATCTCGATGCCTTCTACGAGCAGATGACGACGATCTACGCCGCCACGGACGAAAAGCACGACACCGCCGCCTGGGCGCAGATCCCGGAGGAGCGCAAGCGCGAGGGCAGGGGCATCGAGGTCGGCCAGATCTTCTATTTCGGCAAAAAATATTCCGAGACGATGAATTACGGCGTCATCGGCCCGGACGGCACGAAGATCTTCCCCGAAATGGGCAGCTACGGCATTGGCGTCTCGCGCCTGGTCGGCGCCATCATCGAGGCGAAGCATGACGAGGCCGGCATCATCTGGCCCGACGCCATCGCGCCCTTCCGCGCCGCCATCCTCAATTTGCGCCAGGGGGATGCCGCCACCGATAAAATCTGCGAGGAGCTGCACGCGAAACTCGGGGCCGACTGCCTCTACGACGACCGAGAGGAGCGGGCAGGGGCGAAATTCGCCGAAGCCGATCTCATGGGCCATCCCTGGCAGATCATCGTCGGCCCGCGTGGTGCGGCGAACGGCCAGGTCGAGCTCAAGCGCCGCGCCACCGGCGAGCGCTTCGAGCTTTCCGTTGCAGACGCGCTCGCCAAAGTCCTCGCCTGATGTTCAATGCCTTCGAGCGTAAAGTCGCCGCGCGCTACCTGCGCGCCCGCAGGGGCGAGCGGTTCGTCTCGGTCATCGCCATCTTTTCGCTCGTCGGCATCGCGCTGGGTGTGGCGACGCTCATCATCGTGATGAGCGTTATGAACGGCTTCCGCCAGGAGCTGCTCTCGCAGATCCTGGGCCTCAACGGCGATATCGGCGTCTATGGCGCCGGTGTGCCGCTCGCCAATTACGACGATATTTCCGCCAAAATCCGCACCATCCCCGGCGTCACGACGGCTTTCCCCATCGTCCAGGGGGAGGTTCTGTTCTCCGGCCCGCAAGGCGGGGCGAGCGGCGGCATCGTGCGCGGCATCACGCAAGAGGGGCTGGCGGCCCTGCCCACCGTCTCCAACCACGTCGTCGCCGGCAGCCTGGCCGATCTCACCGGCGATGGCGTAATTGCCATTGGCGGCGGCCTTGCCAGCCAGTTCGGCGTCACGGTCGGGCAAAACATCACGCTCATCCTGCCGCAGGGCAAGGCCACCATCATCGGCACCATCCCCAGCATCCAGACCTTCCGCGTCGTCGCCATTTTCCAGACCGGGATGCAGCAATACGATTCCAGCTTCGTCTTCGTGCCTTTCGGTGCCGCGCAAGCCTTGCTGCAACAGCCCGGTGCGGCCACGCAGATCCAGGTCTTCGTGAAGGATCCGGACCATGACGACGCCATCAAGCAGGCCATCGTCAACGCGCTGCCCAGCACGCCGGTGAATATTCAGGACTGGCGCCAGAACAACGATTCCTTCCTTGCCGCGGTAACGGTGGAGGGCAATGTCATGTTCCTCATCCTCACCCTCATCATCGTGGTCGCCGCCTTCAACGTCATCTCCTCGCTGATCATGATGGTGAAGGACAAAGCGCGCGACATCGCGATCCTGCGCACCATGGGGGCGAGTTCCGGCGCCATCCTGCGCATCTTCCTCATGTGCGGCGCCTCGGTCGGCATTCTAGGCACGCTGATCGGCTTTGGCCTTGGCGTGGTGTTCTGCGCTTATATCGAGCAGATCAAAGACTTTGTCTCGAAGATCACCGGCACGCCGCTCTTCGACCCCACGGTCTACTACCTGGAATCCCTGCCGGCGAAGCTGGATTGGCATCAGGTTACCGAGGTGCTGCTGATGTCCTTCGCGCTCTCCATCATCGCGACCCTGTATCCGAGCTGGCGCGCCGCCCGCATCGACCCGATCGAGGCCCTCCGCAGTGAATAACCCGCTCCTCCAGCTCCAAGCCATCAACCGCACCTATAAGACCGGCGACGGCTCGCTGACGGTCCTCAAAGGTGCGGAGCTCTCGCTCGCCCGGGGGGAAATCGTCGCCTTGGTCGCGCCCTCCGGCTCGGGCAAATCCACGCTGCTGCACCTGGCGGGCTTGCTGGAAAAACCCGATGGCGGCGCGGTCATCATCGATGGCAAGGATGCCGGAAAACAATCCGACGATGCGCGCACGAAAATCCGCCTGCATACCATCGGCATGGTCTACCAGTTCCACCATCTGCTCCCGGAATTCTCCGCCCTGGAGAATATCGCGCTCCCGCAGATGATCGCGGGCAAATCCAAAACCGCGGCGCAAGCCCGTGCCATGGAACTGCTCGGCAAGCTCGGCCTCGCCTCCCGCGCGCATCATCTGCCGGGCAAACTCTCCGGCGGCGAGCAGCAGCGCGTCGCCATCGCCCGCGCGCTTGCCAACAACCCTTCGCTCCTGCTGGCCGATGAGCCGACCGGAAACCTCGATGTCGCCACCGCGGACATCGTCTTCGGCGAATTGCTGCACATCGTCCGCTCGGAAAATGTCGCCGCCCTCATCGCCACGCATAACCCCGATCTCGCTTTGCGCATGGACCGCACGCTCACTTTGCGTGACGGGAAGCTGATCTAAAGCAATTTGATGGGTGAGGGGCGCCTCACCCTCCGGCATACCCGCTGGGAATATGCATCCCGAACTCGCGCATCGCCTCTACCGCGCCCGGGTGAAACGGGATTCCGCTTTTAAAAATCGGCCCGGCTTCCGGCGTCTCGGCCGCCGCCGGCACCAAAGCCGCGAGCCGGGGCTGGTTCTGCAACGCCGCCAAGGTAAAGGCCCGCGCCAGGGCATTCGGCAGTGTCGCGCTGCCGATTGCGAAATTCATCGTTCCCACACTGCCCACCGTGATGCTCTGGCCCGGGAAGACCCCCGCCTTCAGCACCATGGCGCTCATCCCCGGCGTGAGTACGGCGGACCTGCGCGATCTCGGCTTCCGAGAATCCGATCAGCGAGAGCTTCCGCCCCATCGCCGCCTGGGCGAGGGCGGGCAAGGGCGGCGCGCCGATAAACGCGCAGGCCGCCAGCCGCCCGGCCAGCATCTCCTGCACCTGATGCTCAAAATCGCCGGTCACAACCTGCTGCGGAATCACGCCGATCGCCGAGAACATGGAGGGGACCGTGGCGATGCCGCTGCTGCCATCGGGGCCTACCCCCACAACCTGCCCCGCCAGCGCCGCCAGGCTCGTAATGCCGGTCGGCCTGTGGCGAGACGATTTGCAGCACCGAGGGAAACATCGGGAACAGCGCCCGGAATTCCTGGAATTTTACTCCCGCCGTCCACGCCCCGCTGCCCTGGCGCGCCTGTTCGGCGACGCTCAGCGTCGTCATGCCGAGCTGCGCCATGTTCTGCTCGATCAGCAGGATATTTGCCGCCGCCCCGCCCGAGGCGCGGAACGCAATATCGACCCCGGCAGCCTTCGCGGACAGGCTGCCCCATTCCGTGCCATACCCCTCATAATCCCCGCCCGGCCGCCCGGTTCCCATCACCAGGGCGCCTTGCCATGCCGTGCCGGCCAAGGCCCGGCCAGCCGGCAGCGCCAGCGCCAGGCTGAGGAGATTCCGTCGCGATAGCATCACCCAATCCCTCCGAGACCCCGCGTGCCGCAACCGGAATGGGCGGCGATCGCGCGGGCTATGTCAAATTTTTGCAACGATCCAGCGCCGCGATGAGCGCCGTCCGCACGCCCGGCTCCAGCGCCGAGTGCCCGGCATCCGGCACCAGCGTCAGCCGCGCCTTCGGCCACGCCGCCGCCAGTTCGAACGCCGACTGCGCCGGGCAGATCATGTCATAGCGCCCCTGCACGATCTCGGCGGGAATATTCCGCAGCGCCGCCATATGGTTCAGCAACCCGCCTTCGGGCAAAAACAGATCATGCGCGAAATAATGCGCCTCGATCCGCGCCAGCCCGATGGCCGAGCGGTCCTGCGCGAAGGCCGACACCGCCTCGAAGCTCGGCAGCAAGGTCGAGCAGGATCCTTCATAAACGCTCCAGGCCCGCGCCGCCGGCCCATGCACTTGCGGGTCCGGATCGATCAGCCGCTTCAGGTAATTTCCCAGCAGATCGCCGCGCTCAGCTTCCGGCAGAAACTGCGCGAAGGCGGCATGCGCATCGGGAAACACCCGTTGCATCCCGTAGAGAAACCATTCCACCTCCGCCGGCCGGCCCGAGGAAAATGCCGCGCAGCACCGCGCCCATCACCGCTTGCGGGATGCGCCTGCGCATAGGCCAAAGCCAGCGTCGAGCCCCAGGAGCCGCCGAACAGCAGCAGCCGCTCCATGCCCAAAAATTTCCGCAGCATCTCGATGTCTTCCACCAGATGCGGCGTCGTGTTCGCAACCAGGCTGCCCAGCGGCTTGGAGCGTCCGGCGCCGCGCTGGTCGAAAATAATCACCCGCCAGATATTCGGGATCGAAAAACCGCCGATGCACCGCCCCGGCGCCGGCCCCCGGCCCGCCATGCAGAAACAACACCGGCTTGCCGCGCGGGTTGCCGACCTGTTCCCAATACATCACATGCCCGTCGGAGAGCGGCAGATATCCGGTCTCGAACGGCCCGATCTCGGGGAACAGATCGCCGCGCGGCATGTCAGTCGGCCACTGCCGCGCGCAGCACGGCCGCCACGCGCGTCGCCTGCGCATCGCGTCAAATCCGGGTGGATCGGCAGCGCCATGATGCGACTGACCCAAGCCTTCCGCCACCGGCAGCGCCACGCCGTCATGGCAGGCGGCATAGGCCGGCTGCTGGTGCAATGCGCGCGGATAATACACCGCACTCGCAATCCCCGCCGCCTTCAACGCCGCCTGCGCTGCATTGCGCGTCAGCCTCGTCGCGCAGCAGCACGGAATACACCGCCCAGGCGCTGACGCTTTCCGGCACGCGCGCCGGCGTTTCCACCACACCGGCCAGTGCCGCATCATAAATCCGCGCGATCTCCTCGCGGCGCTGCGATCTCGCGCCTCGAACACCTCGAGCTTGGCCAGCAGCACGGCGGCCTGCATCGTATCCAGCCGGCCATTCATGCCGATCCGCATCACCTCATAGCGCGTCGTGCCCTCGCCATGCGTGCGCAGCGAGCGATACAGCGCCGCCCGCTCGGCGGATTCGGTGAACAGCGCGCCGCCATCGCCATAAGCGCCCAGCGGCTTGGAGGGGAAAAAGCTCGTCGCCGTCGCATCCGCGGCCTTGCCCAGCCGCTCGCCCGCGAAATGCCGCGCCAAAGCTCTGCGCGCAGTCATCCAGCGTGAACATGCCCTCGCGCGCCGCAATCGCGCGCAGGCCATCGGCCAATCCGCCGGCTGGCCGAACAAATCCACGCCGATCACCGCGCGCGGCCGCAACACGCCCGCGCGCTTCACATCGGCAATCCGCGCCTCCAGGCTCGCCAGATCGATCTGAAAGCTGCGCGGGTCGACATCCACGAAGACCGGCGTGGCACCCAGCAGCAGCGGCACTTCGGCCGTCGCGGTATAGGTGAAAGCCGGCAGAAACACCGCATCGCCCCGGCCGATCCCCTCGGCCATCAGCGCGATCTGCAGCGCATCCGTGCCGGAACTGACGCTCACGCAATGCGTCGGCACCGCAAAACGCCGCCAGCTTCGCCTCCAGCTCAGCCACTTCCGGGCCCAGAATATATTGCCCATGCGCCAGCACGGCATCCAGCCTGGCCCGCAAAGCGGGCCCGATCCGCGCCTGCTGCGCCTTTAGATCGAGAAACGGAACCGGCGAAAAATTTTCTGCATTCATAACAACGCTATCTAACCCGCCGGCGCGGAAACTGCGAGACCATCCTGCAGCACAAATTCCGGCACCATGCGCGCCAGAATCGCCACCGCCGCCGATCGCGTCATTGGCCGTCGCCGCAACCTCGATCTCGCGCAGGGCCGCGGCCACCAGCCGCACATCGGTCACGCGCGGGCTTGCCATCAGCAAGCCCTCAAACTCCGTCGGCACCGGCTTCTCGCTGCCATGGAACAGTTCTTCAAAAAGTTTTTCGCCCGGCCGCAGGCCGGTAGAAGCGGATCGCCACATCCTCGCTCCGGCCGCAGCCCCGCCAGCCGGATCATCTGCCGCGCCAGATCGACGATTTTCACCGGCTGCGCCCATGTCCAGCACAAAAATCCCGCCATCGGGAATCGCCGCCTCGCCGCTGCCCGCGACCGAGGCCTGCAACACCAGCCCCACCGCCTCGCGCACGGTCATGAAATAGCGCTGCATGTCCGGATGCGTCACCGTCAGCGGCCCGCCTTGCGCCAGTTGCCGGCGGAACAGCGGCACCACCGAGCCCGTCGAGCCCAGCACATTGCCGAACCGCACCGTCACGCAGCGCATGTTCTTGCCCCGCCATGCCGCGCCTCCACATCCAGCCCCTGGCAGTACATCTCCGCCAAGCGCTTGGACGCGCCCATGATCGAGCTGGGATTCACCGCCTTGTCGGTGGAGATCAGCACCATCAGCGCCGCCCCGCTGGCCGCCGCCGCATCCGCCACCGCGCTGCGTGCCGAGCACATTGGTCTGCAAGCCCTCCAGCGGGTTCGCCTCCACAATCGGCACATGCTTCAGCGCCGCGGCATGAAACACCAGCTCCGGGCGGAAGGACTGGCACAGACGCCGCATCCGCGCCCGGTCCCGCACATCGCCGATCACCGTCTGGCGCGCGCAATCGCGGGTGCAGCTCCGCGATCTCCAGGTCGATCTGCCAGAGCGCGAATTCGCCATTATCCAGGAGCATGATTTCCGCTGGCGCCAAACCCCGCCACCTGCCGCGCCAGTTCCGAGCCGATGCTCCCGCCGGCCCCCGTCACCAGTACGCGCTTGCCCGCGATCAGCCGCGCCATGCCCGGCACGGTCCAGCCGCACCTGCTGGCGGTTCAGCAGATCCTCGATGGCGATCGGCTGCAATTCGATTTTCTGCTCCGCCGGCAACAGCCGTGTCAGGCTCGGCGCCCGCAATACCCGGATCTTATGCCGCTCCGCCGCCGCCAGCAGCCCCGCCAGCGCGTCGCCGGCAAGCTCCGGCGCGGTGATGATCAGCAGGTCCGGCGTCTCCACGAGCCGCGCGAGCGCCGCCTCCGCATCCTCGACCGCGCCCAGAATATTCAACCCATGCACCCGCCGCCCGACATGCTTGGCCGAGAGCGCCATCAGCCCCACCACCCGGTAGGGTGCGGCCACCGCCTGCGCATGCGCCGCCAGAAACAGTTCCGCCGTCTCGCCATGTGCCCACCAGAATCGCCGTCTGCGCCGCCTCTTCGCGCCCCGCCGTCCGGCTGCGCGCCAGCCGGTAGGCAAGCTTCGGCCCGGTCAGCAAAGCCACCAGCGCCAGCGCCAAAATCAGCCGGAAAAGCCGGGGAGGGGAGCGGCAAGCCCAGCACCGACCAGTAGCAGAACCAGCATCAACGCCGCCACCGCCGCCGCCGCCCCGATCATCGCAAGGTCCCGGAACGACGACAAACCGCCAATGCAGCCGCGCCAGCCCGAACGGCACGCCAATCAACCAGATCGCGCAACGCCCCCGCCAACGGCAACACCATCGGCGTCGGCCAAGGCCGCGCCGGATCGGCCAGCCAAAAACTCACCCCCACCCCAAACGCCGCCAAGACCCCATCCAACAGGATGTTCACCGCCATGCGGACCGGGAGACGCGAGGATAAGTGCTGGCTCATGGTTGTGGCTTATAGCCTCGGGGGATGTGGTTGATCCATAAGCAAGCAAGGCCAGGGGGCTCTGCCCCCTGGCCTTGCTTGCTCGGGGCCACCCCAATCCCAAGACCTAAGCCTCAACCAAGCCAGAACGTACCCTCGACCTCGACGGCGGCGTCCAGCGGCAGGGAGGCCACGCCGATGGTGGCGCGGGCATGTCGTCCGGCTTCGCCGAAGGCGGCGACGGCGAGGTCGGAGGCGCCGTTCATGACCACGGCGTGCTGCGAGAATTCCGGCGTGGCGGCGATGAACCCGCCGAGGCGGATGACCTTGGTGATGCTGTCCAGCCCGCCGGGCAGTGCGGCATGGAGCTGCGCCAGCACGTTGATCAGGCAGAGCCGGGCGGCATGCTGGCCTTCCTCGAGGGCGACGTTCAGGCCGAGCTTGCCGGTGACCGCGACCTTGCCGTCGATCGCAGGCAATTGCCCGCTCACGGTCACGAGATTGCCCGCGATCGTGACGGGCACATAGGTTGCCACCGGCGGCATCGGGGTGGGGAGGGTAATGCCGAGGTCGTTGAGGCGTTCGATAACGGTCATGCGTTGCTCACAAGTTTCAGGTTACGGCGGCGTTCACGCGGCGCTGCATCCGGCAGGTCCAGCGGCAGCAGCGGCGCCCGGTCGGCGGCACCATCCCCCACCGTATCCGCCGTTTCCGGCGTCGCGGGGTTGAGGGTCGTTTGGCCCAGATAATTCACGGCCAGATTCCGGAAGACATAGTCGATCATCGAGGTCGCGGCCAGCACGGCTGGATCGCCCTCCACCGCCCCGGCGGGCCCGAAGCGCGTGAAGGTGAAGGCCTCCACATAGTCTTCCAGGTTCACGCCATGTTGTAGTCCAATGCTCACCGCGATGGCAAAGGAATCCATTAGCCCGCGAAAGGCCGAGCCTTCCTTATGCAGCGCGATGAAGATTTCGCCCAGTTTTCCGTTGCCGTATTCGCCGGTGGAGAGAAAAATCTTATGCCCGCCGACGCTGGCTTTCTGGGTATAGCCGCTGCGCCGTGCCGGCAGCACCTGGCGGTCGGATTTTCGCTTGGCCTGCATCGGCGCTGACGGCCGTTCCGGCATCTGCGCCACCAGCGGCGCCAGCGCGTCATGCATGGCGCCGTGTGCTGCCGCGCGCACGGGGGGGAACAGTTCCGCGCCGCCCAACATCATCGCCAAGGCCGCCTCCGCGCCCAAGCCCTGCGCGCTCAGCCTGGCCTGCGCCCATTGGCGCAATTGCCCCTCCGCATTCAGCGGCGAGAGCGCCGGCGCGAAATTCCTGGTCTCCGCGCCGAGCAACGCCTCCACCGCCGGTTCTGGGGCAAAGCCAAGCAACGCCGCGTGCCGCCGCATCCCCGCCGCTTGTGCACGCTCCTGCGCCAGCAGGGTCGCGGCCTGGAGCCCCGGCACCGCGCAGGCCT
Organism: uncultured Pseudomonadota bacterium; assembly: GCA_963737355.1. Lineage (GTDB taxonomy): Bacteria > Pseudomonadota > Alphaproteobacteria > Acetobacterales > Acetobacteraceae > Acidocella. The sequence continues at coordinate 346,265 of CAVTSC010000007.1, forward strand.
CCGGCAGGTTTGCCGGCATCACCGGATAGCCCGGCCCCGCCTTGCGCGCGAGCAAAGCGGCCGAGGCGATATCCGCGTGTGCCGCCATAAACGCGGTCAGCATGACCGCCGTATCCCGCGCGGCATGGGAGTCATAGGCCAGCCCCAGCCGGGCCAGGAACAAATTCAGGTCGGTGAACCCGATGCTCAGAAGCTGCGCCGATGGCGCGCCCAGCGTCAGCGCCGTCACCGCAAGGCGCACTGCCTCGCCATACCCGGCAATATCAAAACTGCCCGAACTCGTCGAAAAATACGCTGGGATTAAAAAGGAACCCCGGCGCCACGGCCGCATTATTCTGCCACATCCCGGCCGTCGGGCATGCCTTGCGCGCGGCCAGCAGCGCATGCAAAGCCGCGCCCATGCCGCTGGCCATCCCGGCCGTCTCGGCCCTTGCCGCAATCGGCGCGATCCAGGCCTCGGCGGCCAATGCGAGATCGATCGAGCGCGTATCCGGGAGCATGGCTGCCAACGCATCCGCGGCTGCCTTGCCCCAAGCGGCGGGGAGCTTCACATCCCTTCCGGCGGCATCCGGGTCCGCGCGCCCTTTGAGAACCACTTGTCTGATACCGTGCCAGGATTTGTCAGTCTTATAAGTGCCCATACCGGGAGCTTATGACGGTAAGGCAACCAATTAAAGTGAATATAGTGGTAAAAGATCGTTTTGGCCACAAAATCCTGTGGATAGTATCGCAGCAACATCCTGTCACATCATCATGGACCTCGGCTGCGCCTTCTCCTATATCTCGCCGCATGAGCACATCAAAAGCCGATGCCAGAGTCTCAATGGGCCAGCTTGGCGGCCTGCGCGGGTTTATCCGTAACCCCGGATTATTCCTCTACACGCTGCGCCGCGGCGGCCATGTCGGGCGGGACGCGCTGGGCAACCAGTATTTCGAGCGTCCCGGGGCGGCCCAAAACGCCCGCGCGCGCCGCTGGGTCGTCTATGCCGGCACGCCGGACGCCTCATCCGTCGCCCCGGAATGGCATGCCTGGCTGCACCACCTCACGGATCAGCCTTTGCCCGAGACCGGCGCCAAACCCTGGCAGCGCCCGCACCAGCCGAACCTCACCGGCACCGCGGCGAGCTATCGCCCCGCCGGGCATGATTATCAGGGCGGCAAACGCGCCCGCGCCGCTGCCGACTATGAATCCTGGACGCCGGATAACGGTTAATGACGCGTAAACTCCCGGAGCTGCTCACCGGCTTCGCCATCATCATCGTTGCCGTGGCGTTTCTCATCTTCGCGCTCGGCCGCGCTGGCGAGGTGAGCACCGGGGGATATCCGCTGCAGGCGCAATTCTCCAGCATCGGCGGCCTCACGGTCGGCGCGGACGTGAAGATCGGCGGCGTCACCATCGGCCATGTCACGCAGGCGCGGCTGGACCCCAACACCTATGCCGCGATCGTCAAGCTGGTGATCGACGACAACATCAAGATCCCCGCCGATAGCAGCGCCTCCATCACCTCCGACGGCCTTCTCAGCGGCAATTACATCGCGGTCTCACCGGGCGGGTCGAACACCATGCTAGCCCCCGGCCAGTCCTTCGCGGTCACGCAATCGGCGATCAATATCGAGGATCTGCTCGGCAAATTCATCTTCTCGATGGGCAGCAGCTCGGGCAAATCCGGCGGCCAGCCGGCCAGCCCCCCGGGCGGGCCCGTGGCTCCGGCCTCGAATGGTACGGTCCCATAATGCGCTATTGCTCCGCCGCCGCCTTGGCGCTGTTCGCCGGTTCGTTCGGCCTCGCGCAGGCGCAAAGCACGATCGCCGTGCCCCCCGCGCCGCCGATCGTTGCAACCCCGCTGCCTAGCCCGCAGGATGCAACGCCGCCCGCATCGCCGCTGCCCCCGCCGCCGCCCGGCCTGGTGCAAACGCCTTTCCCCCCGGCCGCGCCGGTGGCCCCCGTGGCCCCCGACGCATCGGCGCTGCCGCAAACCGCCCCAGACGGCACGGCGCCCGATAGCACCCTGCCCACGGTCACGACGCCCGGCAGCACGGCACCTGGCAGCGCGCCCGCGGGCAGCACGACGCCTGGCAGCGCGGCATCCGCCGCTCCCGGCACGGCGCCAGCCACCCCGGCGCCGCCGCCTGACGTCGCGCCGGTTCCCGCCAATACCTGGAATCCCGGGAAAACCGCCACGCTTGGCGTGCTCGACAAGGTCGATGGCAGCACCGCCCAAATTTCCATTCCCGTCGGCGGGCAGCAGAATGTCGGCGATCTTCAGGTCAGCGTGCAGGCCTGCATGGTGCGCCCGCCCGGGCAATTGCCGGACGCCGCGGTCTATCTGTCCGTGCAAAACCAGGCGGATGACAGCGGGACCAGCCTGTATCGCGGCTGGATGGTTCGTTCCGAACCCGGTGCGACCGTGGTTGGCGATGCAAGCGAAACCTTCAGGGTTATCGACTGCTCCTAACAGCCGCGGCGTTATTCTGAATGGATTCGGCGGCGCAAAGCTGCGGCGTAATTGTGCCTAAAATGCAACAACTTTGAAATGTTAACGCTAAAATTGAAATTGTCCTGGTTTAATCGCCACTCTCCTCGCTAAATACATTTCGTATCGGACCCAATCTCATTGGAGTTAAGTTATGAAGTTGCGTTTAGCCCTCGCTGCCGCCACATGCCTTGTGCTGCCGCTTGCAGCGCATGCGCAGCCCGTCACCGGTCCTTATGTCAGCCTTGAAGGCGGCACGAGTATCCTGAATCCCGTCAACGTGAACATTTACGCCGCTCCCGGCGCCACCGGTAAATTGCTGTTCAAGAATTCCTACGCCGGCGATGCCGCGGTGGGCTACGGTTTTGGCGATGGCTTCCGCGTGGAGATCGCCGGAGACTGGAACCGCAACTACGCCTCCAAGGTGGATTCCGAGCTGTACGGTAATTTTCCATTGACCGGCGGCAGCAACACTTACGGGGTGATGGCCAATGTCCTGTATGACATCCCCGTCGGCCTCCCGGTCTTCCCCTATGTCGGCGTTGGCGCCGGCTATCAGTGGCAGCGTTTCAACTCCTTCCTGAAGAGCTATCCGGCCGCCATTTCCGGCGCGGAAGGCAGCTTCGCGTATAACCTGATCGGCGGGCTCGCCTATCCGCTGCCGATGGTGCCCGGCCTGTCGCTGACTGCGGAATACAAGTTCATGCAGCAGGTGCAGAGCCGCAACTACGCCTTCAGCGTCGTGGGCGGTTACCCGGCGGGCAACCCGGATACCTCCTTCGCGCATCTGGGCCAGGAATCCAGCAGCACCTTCCTGGTCGGCCTGCGCTATCAGATCTTCAACCCCCCGCCCCCGCCGCCGGCCCCAGCCCCGGCTCCGGTCGCGGCACCCGCGCCGGCCCCGGCGAAAACCTATCTCGTCTTCTTCGACTGGGATCGCTACAACCTGACCCCGCGCGCCGTGCAGATCATCGCGCAAGCCGCATCGGACAGCAAAGCCGCAAACACGACCACGATCAACGTGTCCGGCTATACCGATACATCCGGTACGGCGCCGTACAACCTGCGCCTCTCCGAGCGCCGTGCGAAAGCCGTTGCCGCGCAGCTCGTCACGGATGGCGTCTCGGCCTCCGAAATCGAAATCCATGCCTATGGCGAAACGCATTTGCTGGTGCCGACCGGCCCGGGCGTGCGCGAGCCGCAGAACCGCCGCGTGGAAATCGTTCTGCAGTAACGTTTCTCAAAAGCAATGTCTGCAAAGCCCTGGCGGGCGACCGCCAGGGCTTTTTATTGCAGACGCGGTATTTGCGGAAATGCCATACGGGCGCGCTTTCGCGCATGGGATATTTGCTTAAGCGATGTGCAAATCACGACGAAATACAGTATTTTTAGTGCATACCCCTTCAAACATGAATACCATCCCTGCATATGGGACTCTCCGAACGCTGGATAAGTTCAGGTTATAAGTTCAGGCTACTCTGGGATCTGAGCACGCCGACCATTTGAGGAGTCATATTGATGAAGTTTCGTTTTGCCCTGCTCACCGCGACTGTGCTGGCGGCGCCATTCGCGCTGTCCCACGCCGCATCCGCGCAGCCCGTCACCGGCCCGTATGTCGCCGGCGGCGCCGGCTACAATATGGAGAGCAGCCAGAAGGGCAAAGACATCTACGTCAACCGCACCGGCGTGCCCGACGAGACGAAAATCATCACGAAAAATGGCTGGACCGGCGAAGCCAGCCTCGGTTACGGCTTCGGCAACGGCTTCCGCGCCGAACTCGAGGGCGATTATATCGACAATAATTTCAGCAAGGCCAAGCTCGGCGGCACCGATTATGCCTCCGGTGGCCACGAGGCGCGGTACGGCGTGTTCGCGAACGTCCTGTTCGACCTCGATATCGGCAGCCCCTATATCTACCCTTATCTTGGCGGGGGCCTGGGCTGGCAGGAAGACGCGTTCGACGGTTTCGACCCCGGCGGGACCTATTTCAACGAGACCAAGGGCGCACTCGCCTATCAGGGCATCGCCGGCCTGTCCTTCCCCATCGCCCCCGTGCCGGGCCTCTCCGCCACGCTGGAATACCGCTTCGTCGGGTTGACCGGCTCGCGCAAATTCGATGGGTCGTATGATGGCATGTCCGCCGCGTTCAAGGCCGTGCATGAATACAACAACCAGATCCTGGTCGGCGCGCGCTACCAGCTTTTCACCCCGCAGCCTGTGCCCCCGGCGCCGGCCCCGGCGGCTCCGTTGGCGGCCCCGGCACCGGCCCCGGCCAAGACCTACCTCGTCTTCTTCGACTGGGATAAATATAACCTGACGCCGCGCGCCACCCAGGTCATCGCCCAGGCCGCGTCCGACAGTCACACCAACAACGTCACCACCATCAACGTCTCGGGCTATACCGATACGTCCGGCACGCCGACCTATAACCAGGGTCTCTCGCAGCGCCGTGCCCAGGCCGTGGCCGCGCAGCTCGTCGCCGATGGCGTGGCGCAGTCGGAAATCGAAATCCACGCCTATGGCGAGACGCATCTCCTGGTGCCGACCGGCCCCGGCGTGCGCGAGGCGCAGAACCGCCGCGTGGAGATCGTCCTCCACTAAGAGGAGAAGAGGAAGGCTTCTTTTTGTGAACAAAAAGAAGCAAAAAAACTTTTTTAACCTGGGCCGGGGGCGCGCTTAGCTCCCGGCTCTTGTAAAAAAACCCCGGTACTGCCGGGGTTTTTTTTAGACTTAATGTGCGGTGGACGAGACCTTCACCGGCTTGCTCGCCGGATGCTCGTTGGTCGTGACCGCCGGATGCGGGTGGCGGACATGATGGATCGAGGTAACGCGCATATGGTGCACTACCACTACCGGCTTGGCAGTTGTCACCACCGCAACCGCGGGCCCCGGCGCGGCCGCGGCGGGGGGTAGATCGGTGACAAAGCTGTCCAGGCTATCCGGCGTCTTCAACCCAGAAACGGCATCGAATTCGGCCGTGTTGTTCAGGCAGAAAATGGCGCCTTGCCCGATCCCGGTCACAGACTGGTTGTTTGCCAGCAGCGTCACGAACGCGTCTTCCTGGCTCTGGCCATAGCGGCCCATCCGGCGGAAATACGCATCCATCACATGCTGTTCCGCCAGAATATGCGGCTGAAATTGCGTCATGAACGCATCGTAACGGTTCTGCTCGCCGCAGGAGAGGGCGGCAACCATCAACGCCGATTTCAGCGCGATGACATTGAACGCCTGCTGCACTTGCTCAGCCTCGGCCGGGCTCAGGCGCAGCCGGCGGGACGTCCCCAACGGGGGAACCTGCACGCGTGTGACATAGATATGCCCGACAGGGGCCGGCGGCGGCGCTTCGGCCACCACCGGCGGCCGCCTGGCGCAGCTCGCCAATGCCAACAGTGCCAAGCCAATCGCCAGCCCCTTTGTTTTCATGCCGCCACCAGCCTGTTTGAGATGCACTGTAAAAAACCCTTTGAGTCAGAAAAGCAAAAACGCTCGATCACCGTCAATACAAACAAATCCAGGCGTCGCCAAGACACTCAAGTAGTTAATTAATCAGCGTAACTCATTCAAATTAAAACACTTCTTGGAGCGAATGAATTGTGCTCCGGCATTACAGCCGCGCCACTCGCAGCGCGTTGGTCGTCCCTGGCTGACCGAACGGCACGCCGGCGACCACGACGATTTCATCGTCCTTCTGCGCGAAGCCCTCCAGGCGGGCGATTTTCGCGGCATTCGTCACCGCCTCGCTCATCGAGCGCACATCGCCGGTCACCGCGGCATGCACGCCCCACACCAGGGCCAGGCGGCGGGCGGCGGCGAGGCTGGTGGTGAGCCCGAGCACCGGGCAGTCCGGCCGCTCGCGCGCCACGCGCAGGGCCGTGGAGCCCGAGGCGGTGAGGGCGACGATGGCAACCGCGCCGATCGTGTGCGCCACCTGCACGGCGGCGGCGGCGATCGCATCCGCCGAGGATTTCTCCGGCGCCGGGCGCTTGGCATCGATGCCGCGCCGCCAATCCTCATCGCGCTCCACCCGCGCGATGATCCGATCCATCATGTTGACTGCTTCACGCGGATACTGGCCGGCCGCGGATTCGGCGGAAAGCATCACCGCATCCGCGCCGTCATAAACGGCAGTCGCCACGTCCGAGGCTTCCGCGCGGGTGGGGGCGGGGGCGGAGATCATGCTCTCGAGCATCTGCGTTGCCACCACCACCGGCATGCCGCGCTGCTGCGCGGCGCGGATGATGCGCTTCTGCGCGATCGGCACGTCTTCCGGCGGCAATTCCACGCCGAGATCGCCGCGCGCGACCATCACCGCATCGGCGCTGTCGAGGATCTCGTCGAGATTATCCAGTGCCTGGGGTTTTTCGAGCTTGACCATCACCATCGCGCGCCCGGCGGCGAGCGCTTTGGTCTCCTCCACATCCGCCGCGCGCTGCACGAAGGACAAGCCGATATAATCGATCCCCAGCGGCAGCACGAAGTTCAGATCCGCGCGGTCCTTTTCGGTGAGGGCGGGGATCGGCAGGACGACATCCGGGATGTTCACGCCCTTGCGGTCGGAGAGCACGCCGCCATTCATGATTTCGGTCAGCAGATGATCGTCGCGCTTGCGCACGACGCGCAGCCGCAATTTGCCGTCATCGAGCAGCAGCGTCGCGCCGATTTCCGCGGCGGCGAGAATTTCCGGATGCGGCAGGCAGACGCGCCGCGTGTCGCCGGGGGCGGGGTTCATGTCGAGGATAAAGGTCTGCCCGGCCTGCAGCTGCACGCGGCCGGACTGGAACTGGCCGACCCGGAGTTTCGGGCCCTGCACGTCGGCCAGAATGCCGATCGGACGGTTGAATTTTTTCTCCAATGCCCGAATGGTCTCGATGCGCTGGGCGTGGTCGGCATGCGAGCCGTGCGAGAAATTCAGCCGGAAGACATCCGCCCCGGCCTGGAAGAGTTGGGCCATCACTTCCGGCGTCGAACTTGCCGGGCCCAATGTCGCGATGATTTTCGTACGGCGATGACGGCGCAGGCGTTCAGTCATGCAAACCTCATGTGATCAGGATGGCGCGGATGTCGTTCACGTTGGTCAGGGTTGGGCCAGTGACGACAAGGTCGCCCAACGCTGCAAAGAAACTGTAGCTATCATGCGCCGCCAGCATTTTTGCCGCGTCGAGATTTTGCGCCCGCGCCCGGCTCAGCGTGTCCGGGCGGATGATTGCGCCGGCGGCATCCTCCGTGCCGTCGATCCCATCGGAATCGCCGGCCAGCGCGTAGATGTTTTTCGCGCCGTCCAACGCGACGGCGAGGCTGAGCAGGAATTCGGTGTTGCGCCCGCCGCGCCCGGGCCTGGCATTGCCGATGGTCACGGTCGTCTCCCCGCCCGAAAGCAATGCAACCGGGCCGGTTTCCTGCAGGGCCATGGCTGCCATGGCGCGGCCAAGTTCGGCGGCTTCGCCTTCCAGCGCATCGCCGAGCATTTTTACGGGCATGTCGCAGAGCTGTGCCGCGGCTGCGAGCGACATCGCCGGGGTGGCGATGAAGCGGTAATCCGCGCCGGGGATCCAGGTCGGGCCGGAGCCGATGATCGCCGGGTCGTCGCCGGGAACATCCGAGATCGCCAAGGTGACCAATTTGGCCGGTTGGCAGGCACGCGCCAGCTTGCCGCCCTTGATGCCTGAGAGCTGCGCGCGGATGCGGTTCATCGTCGAGATCGGCGCGCCGGAGGCGAGCAAAGCTTTGTTGACGAGTTTTTTGTCGTCCAAAGTGAGGCCAGGGGCGGGCAGGGCCATCAGCGAGGAGGCGCCGCCGGAGATCAGCGCGATGACCTGATCGTTGGCGTTAAGGTTTTGCACGAGGCTGAGGATTTCGCGCGCGGCGGCTTCGCTGGCGGCGTCCGGCACTGGGTGGGCGGATTCCAGAACCTTGATTCTTTGCGTCGGCGTGCTGTGGCCGTAGCGGGTGACGACCACGCCTTCAAGCGGCTGGTCGGGCCAGGCGGCTTCGAGTGCCGCGGCCATGGCGGCGGCGGCTTTGCCGGCGCCGATGATGATGTTGCGGCCTTTCGCCGGGGCGGGCAAATGCTGTTTCAGGCACATTCCAGGGTCCGCGGCGGCGATGGCTGCCTGGAATATCGCGAGCAGTTTTTTGGCGTTATGATCTCCCACGATTCCTTTATGACAGGAGATGCGACATGAGCCAACCTCAGATCGATGCCGATACCACTGAAAAATTGGAGGCGGCGGCATTCCGCGCGCTGGTGGCGCATCTGCGCGCGCGGCCGGAGGTGCAGAATATCGACCTGATGAATCTCGCGGGATTCTGCCGAAATTGCCTGTCGCGCTGGTATCGCGAGGCGGCGCAGGGGATGGGCGTCGAACTTTCCGACCCGCAGGCGCGCGAGATTATCTATGGCATGCCGTACAAAGAGTGGCAGGCGCTGCACCAGAAGGCGGCGAGCCCCGAGGCGCAGGCGGCGTTTGCCCAGCAATCTGGCCATTGACGGTAGGTAAGGTCAGGCTCTATCCCCTGGGGCCCAGATATAAGGATCGCGATTATGGCGCTTGATGCAGTCTCCGAAGACAAACCGACCAATGTCGCCGGCGAGCGGCTGCGCAGCATTGTCGAGCGGATCGAGCGGTTGGAAGAGGAGCGCAAGGCGCTCGGCTCGGATATCAAGGATATCTATTCCGAGGCGAAATCCGCCGGGTTCGACGTCAAGGTGCTGCGCCAGCTCATCCGCATCCGCAAGCAGGAACCCGCCGAGATCGAGGAGCAGGAGACGCTGCTCGACGTGTACCGGCGCGCCATCGGCATGTGAGCTGGCTTTAGGGCATGATCGCTTTAAGTACGGTCATGCTCTAGCTTTTTTAGTGAGGGCGATTCACGTCTTAGCTCCGCGCAAGATGCGCGAACCTAAAACGATCGCATTCCAGGTTTTCTGATGCCCGCAATGTTCCACGTGGAACATTGCGGGTGGATAACTCATATAACTATAAGTTAATAAAGATAACTTTTCCCGGAAACGCTCCGGTTGACATGATGTTGTTTTGATTTCGAAATTAAATATGGCTTAGCGCGCGTCCTGATCGAGCTCCGGATAGTGCCGGAAGATGCCGGAATCGTTGAAGGCGAGCCGGCGGTCCGATTTGAGATAGGCGGCGATGTTCGGGCGGCGGCGCACGGCATCGTGCAGCCGGGCCAGAGCCGGGTATTCATGGGTGTAGCCCTTTAGCGCGCGCGGGAAGGCATAGCGCAGCCCCTCCACGAGCTGGAACAGCGAGAGGTCCACATAAGAGATGGATTTGCCGATGGCATGCGCGCTCCCCTGCGGGTTTTGCTGCAGCACCCGCTCGAAATAGGTAAGAAATTTCGGCACGCGATCGTTCAGGAAATGGCGCGCGCGGGCTTTGGCGGCGTCTCTCTGGTCTTCGTAATAGAGGTCGCCGGAAATCGGGTGGTGGGTGTCATGCACTTCGGTCACCATGTCCGCGATGGTGAGTTGCAGCCCGTGGGCGGTGTAGCGGAGCACCTCGTCCTCGGGGACCAGGCCGAGTCTGGGGCCGAGATAATGCAGGATATTGGCGATATGGGAGAGCAGCAGGTCGCCATGTTTCAGGAAGGGCGGGGCGAAGGGCGGATAGGCGTCGTTGGGGCTCGCCATGAGCTTTATCATTTTGGCGGTGCCGTTGGGCGCGCGGGCGATGTCCTTATAGGCGGCGCCGGCTTCCTCCAGGGCCAGGCGGATGAATTCGCCGCGGCCTTGGATGCCGTCCCAATAATAGAGTTCGTATGCCATGCCGTCCTCCGTTATGTGGCAGGTGAGGCGGGGATGGCGCGGATTCAAGATTTTGCCCGATCCAGGCGATGCGATGCCGATCGCACTCTAGAGTGCGATCGTTTTAGGTTCGCGCATGCGCTAGCGGGCAAACGTGCCGATGATGCTGCCCTGGGCGATGATATGGCCGCGCAATGAAGCGGCGACGAAGGCGCCGGTGGAAGTGGGCGTCATGCCGGGCAAAGCGGGGATGTCGAGCGCGCTGACCGTGAAAATATAGTGATGGGGGAGGTCGCCCACGGGCGGGCAGGGGCCCTGATAGCCGGGCAGGCCGTGATCGGTCATGCCCGCGATGGCACCCGGCGGCGGTGCCCCACCCGCTGGAAGGCGGGTGACCGATGCGGGGATGTCCACGAGCAGCCAGTGCCAGAAGCCGATTCCGGCGCGCGCGTCACGGTCGAATTCGGTGACCACGAAGCTTTTTGTGCCCGCCGGCGCGCCGGCCCAGCGCAGTTCGGGTGAGATATTGGCGCCGCCGCAACCAGCGAATTCGACGTTTTGGGGCTGCTCGCCGCCATTGGAGAAGGTCGTGCTGGTGACCTGGAGGGTTGGGAGGCCGGTTTGCGCCAAAGCGGGGGTGGAGAGCGCCGAGGCGAGGCTGAGTGCCAGAAGCATGCGGTGCATAAGAAGGGCCATTGGCGGGGGTTGCGTCCTGTGTGCTGGTGGCTCGGCTGGATTGCTTCGCTTCGCTCGCAATGACGGGGCTTTTTAACGATGCAAAGCTTGCTTGGCCTCCGCCGGGTCGGCGAGGGCGCAGCTTCGGGCAAGATATAGTATGGCAAGGCTGAAGAGCACGAGGGCCAAAGCGCCGGTGGTGTCGGAGAGCGTGCCGGTGCCGTGTTGCGGCCCAAGATACGTGATGAGCCAGAGACCGCCGAAATAGGGCAGGAACCACCAGGCGCCGCGCCATTCCAGATGCTTGAGGCTGCGATGGGTTGCGAGCTGGTGGGCGAGGTAGAGGAGGAAGACGACACCCAGGCCGCCGAAGAGATGGTCGGCGATGTTGGCGCCGGCCCAGAACACCACGAAATTCGCCACTATGAAGCTGAGCGCGCTGATCAGCGTGGCGTAGCCGAGGCGGAAGGGGCGTGGATATTGCGCTTCCGGCAGGGTGGTGCGGAAGCTGAGCAGGACGACTGGGCCGATGCCGTAGGCAAGCACGCCGATGGAGGAGAGATAGGTCACGAGCAGCCGCCAGGAGGGCAGCGGGGCGAGGAAGAGCAGGCCGATGACGAAGCTCAAGGCGAGGCTCGCGATGGGCACGCCGGCGGCGGAAATGCGGGCGAGGCGTTTGGGGAACAGGCCTTCATCGGCAGTGGCGTAGATCACGCGGGCGGCGGTGGTGTTGTAGATGATGCCGGTGCCGCCGGGGGAGATGGCGGCATCCGCGTAGAGGGTGACGGCGAGCCAGGTGAGGCCAAGGCCGCTGGCCAGGCCCGCGAAGGGGCCGGAGACGCCCTGGAAGCTGAGATGCGCCCAGCCATGCGCGAGATCGTCTGGCGTGAGCGCGCCGATGAAGGCGATTTGCAGCCCGAGATACAGGACCAGGCAGAGCAAGACGGAGCCGAGGATCGCGAAGGGCAGGTTGCGGGCGGGATTGGCGGATTCGCCGGCAAGCTCGATGGCCTGGCGGAAGCCGAGGAAGGTGAAGATGATGCCCGAGCCCGAGACGGCGGCGAGCACGCCGCCTGCCCCTGCGGGCGCGAAGCCGAACTGGGTGAAATTCTGCGCCCGGAAATGCACGGCGATCAGCGCGATGACCGTCGCGGCGGGGACCAGCAGCTTCCACCAGGTGATGGCGTTGTTGATCAAGAGCACGAGGCGGATGGCGGCGAGGTTGATGATGAGAAACAGCACCATCAGGGCGATGGCGGCGGCAAGGCCCTCGAGCGTGAGCACGCCCGTGGCCGGCACCACGAGGCCGGCGCAGAAATTATTGGCGTAGGAGACGACGGCGACGGCCTCGACCGGGGCCACGGAAACATAAGCGAGGAAATTCACCCAGCCCATGATTTGCGCGGCAAGGCCGCCGAAGCAGAGTTTGGGGAAGACGATGACCGCACCCGGGCGCGGGAACAAAGTGGAAAGCTCGGCATAGACGAAGGCCAGGAGCAGCACCGCGATGCCGCCGATGACCCAGGAGATGAGCGCGGCGGGGCCGGCGATTTTCGCGGCGTTCAAGGCGCCGAAGAGCCAGCCCGAGCCGATCATGCCGCCAATGCTGGCGAAGAGGAGGCCGATGCGGCCTGCATCGCGTTTCAATCCGTGTGCCATGAAATCCCCTACTTGGTGCATGGGGTTTGAGGGGTTTGGCAACGAATGACAAGCCGGGCATGGCCGCATTGCGGGGGGAGGACGAGAAAAGCGGGCTGCCAAAAATTGACCATCGTGGTTAAGTGCCTACATCTGGCGGCAGTATCAGGAGCGGGTTGTTTATGCGGGATTCAGAGATTGTGCGGCATCCGGAAGGCTTTGCAGGCAATGGGGCGGCCGGGTTGCCGGTCTGGGATCTGGGCGATCTGTATGCAGCACCGGATGATGCGCGGATCGAGGCGGATCTGGGCCAGGCGGATGCGGCGTCGGTCGCATTCGAGGCGGCATATCGGGGTAAGCTCGCTGGGCTCAGCGGCGCGGAACTGGCCGGGGCGATGGCGGAATATGCGCGGATCGAGGAGATGCTCGGCCGCGTGATGTCCTACGCGCAATTGCTGTTCAGCGCGGATTCGACCGATCCGGCGCATGGCAAGTTCTACCAGAACATGTCCGAACGGGTGACAGTGATCAGCACGCATCTGCTGTTCTTTACGCTGGAGCTGAACCTGATCGGTGAAGTGGAGCTGGGGGAGAAGCTGCAGGACCCGGCGCTGGCGCGTTATGCGCCGTGGTTCCGGGATTTGCGGGTGTTTCTGCCGCACCAGCTCTCGGATGAGCTGGAAAAGTTGCTGCACGAGAAGGATGTGACCGGGCATGCGGCGTGGAGCCGGTTGTTCGATGAGACGACGGCGGCGATGCGGGTGCGGGTGAAGGAGGAGGAGCTGACGCTCTCGGCGGCGCTGAACAAGCTCTCCGATCCCGACCGCGGCGTGCGCGAGGCCGCCGGCAAGGCGGTGGGCGAGGCGATGGGCAAGCATGAGAAATTGTTCTCGCTGATCACCAATACGCTCGCCAAGGATAAGGAGATCGTCGATCAGTGGCGGCATTATCCGACGCCGTCCTCCGCGCGCAATCGCGGCAATATGGTCGAGGACGAGGTGGTGGAGGCGCTGACCCAGGCGGTGGAGGCCTCCTACGCGCGCCTCGCGCATCGCTATTACGGCATGAAGGCGAAGTGGCTGGGGCTGGAGAAGCTCGAATACTGGGACCGCAATGCGCCGTTGCCGGGCGATGATGACCGCGAAATTGCCTGGCCGGAGGCCAAGGCGCGCGTGCTCGAGGCGTATGGCAAGTTCAATCCGGAGCTGAAAGAGATCCTCACGCCGTTCTTCGAGAAGAACTGGATCGATGCGGCGCTGCGGCCGGGCAAGGCGGGCGGGGCGTTCGCGCATCCGACCGTGCCCTCCGCACACCCTTATGTGTTGATGAATTATCATGGCCGGACGCGCGATGTGATGACGCTGGCGCATGAGCTCGGGCATGGCGCGCATCAAGTGTTGGCGGCGGGGCAGGGGTATCTGATGTCCGGCACGCCGCTGACATTGGCGGAGACGGCGAGCGTGTTCGGCGAGATGCTGACCTTCCGCTCGCTGCTGGATGCCGAGACCGATCCGCAGCGCCGGCGCATCATGCTGGCGCAGAAGGTCGAGGATATGCTGAACACGGTGGTGCGGCAAATCGCGTTCTACCAGTTTGAACTCAAAGTGCATGAAGAGCGGCGCAGCGGCGAGTTGTTGCCCGAGCGGATCGGGGAGATCTGGCTCGAGGTGCAGAAAGCGAGCCTGGGCCCGGTGTTCAATTTCGCGGAGGAATACCGGCTGTTCTGGGCCTATGTGCCGCATTTCATCCATTCGCCGTTTTATGTGTACGCCTATGCCTTTGGCGATTGCCTCGTGAATGCGCTGTATGCGGTGTATCAGGAGGCCGATGACAAGGCGGCGTTCGCGCGCAACTATATGGAGATGCTCAAGGCCGGGGGCACGCTGCGGCACAAGGAGTTGCTGGCGCCGTTCGGGCTGGATGCGAGCCGGCCGGATTTCTGGGCCAAGGGGCTGGATGTGATCTCCGGGTTTATCGACGAGCTTGCCGCGTAATGGCTGAGCGTGAAGGGAGCCTGTTGGGCGATATCAGCCGTTTTGCGCGCACCTCCGGGGCGGTTGGCGGGATTGCGGCGCGGATTGCCGGCGAGCGGGTATTCGGGATCAAGACCGATCAGGCGCGCCATGCCGGGGATTTGAAGGCGATCCTGGGCAATCTCAAAGGCCCGATGATGAAGGTGGCGCAGTTTCTCTCGACCGTGCCCGATGCGCTGCCGCCGGAATATGCCGCGCAATTGGCGGAGTTGCAGTCCAACGCGCCGCCGATGGGCTGGGTGTTCGTGCGCCGGCGGATGCAGAGCGAGCTGGGGCCGGATTGGGAGCAGAAATTCAAATCCTTCACCCGCGAGGCGGTGGCCGCGGCAAGCCTGGGGCAGGTGCATCGCGCGACGCTGCCCGATGGCAGGCAAGTGGCGGTGAAACTGCAATATCCGGATATGCCGAATGTCATCGAGGCGGATCTGCGCCAGGTGAAGATGGCGATGGCGGTGTACCGGCGGATGGATAATGCCATCATCCAGGACGATATTTATGTCGAGCTGTCCGAGCGGCTGCGCGAGGAGCTGGATTACCGGCGCGAGGCGGCCCAGATGCGGCTATATCAGGCGATGCTGCATGGCGTGCCGGATGTGAACGTGCCGGAGCCGGTGGCGGAGTTTTCGACCGGGCGGCTGCTGACGATGAATTGGCTGAACGGGGTCGGCCTGCAAACCTGGCTGGAGGGCAATCCGAGCCAGGAGCAGCGCAATGCGCTGGCCACGGCATTGTTCCGGGCCTGGTATATTCCGTTTTATCGTTATGGGATTATTCATGGCGATCCGCATCTGGGCAATTACCAGGTGAGTGAAACGGGCGGGCTGAACCTGCTGGATTATGGCTCGATCCGCGTGTTTCCGGCGAAATTCGTGGGCGGCGTGCTGGAGCTCTATGCCGCGGTGCGCGATGATGATGTCGCCCGTGCGCGGCACGCCTATGATATTTGGGGTTTTAGGGGCATCACCGACGAGCAGATCGACGTGTTGAACGACTGGGCGAAATTTTTGTACCAGCCGTTGATCGAGGACCGGGTGCGGCCGATCCAGGAGGATGGCGATACGCAGTTCGGCCGGACGGTGGCGCAGAAGGTGCATGCCGGGCTGCAGCGCACCGGAGGCGTGCGGCCGCCGCGCGAGTTCGTGCTGATGGACCGCTCCGCGATCGGCCTGGGCAGCGTGTTCCTGCGGTTGAAGGCGGAGCTGAACTGGAGCCGGTTGTTCCATGAAACGGTCGCGGATTTCGACGAGGCGGCGCTGACGCAACGTCAGGAAGAGGCGCTGCGCATTGCCGGTGTGCCGGTGGCGAAGTAAACCGCGGATCATGGCAATTTTCAAACGTGGATTCGGTGAGGGGGTTATTGCCCGCGCTTACCGGAAAATCCTGTATTCATTCTATGCGAATGATCTGTGGATCGATTTGCGGCTGCACGCCAAGCGCGAGGCGGTGGCGTATATCATCGAGCATATGAGTGAGGCGATGGTGCTGCCGGACCGGCTGGACCTGCTGAAATTCGCGCTCTCGCGTGGCCCGGCCGAAGGGTTGGTGATGGAGTTCGGCGTTGAGAAGGGCGCCTCGCTCCGGCATCTGGCCGGGCTGACGAAGCGGGAGGTGCATGGCTTCGACAGTTTCGAGGGGCTGCCCGGCGATTGGAGCGGCACCAAGGAAGGGGCCGGCGCCTTCTCGCTGCGCGGCCGCCTGCCGAAAGTGCCGGCGAATGCGAAGCTGCATGTCGGCTGGTTCGACAAGACCTTGCCGGAATTCCTCGCACAGCATGCCGGGCCCTGCGCGCTGGTGCATGTCGATTGTGATATTTATGTCAGTACAGTAACAATTTTCCAGCACTTGCGCGAACGTATTGTGCCGGGAACCGTGATTGTATTTGATGAATATTTCAATTACCCGGGCTGGCGGGGACATGAATACAAAGCGTTCCAGGAATTCATTTTGGAGTCGGGACTTGGCTATCGTTATCTAGGATTTTCCGCCGAAAAAGGGCATGTCGCGGTGGTTATCGTGTGAAACGCTCCGGGTTTTAGGGGCATTCGGAGTCGAGGCTGAAAGGCCAAAAACGGCGGATTCTGTGAGGTTTGGCGGGGCCAGGCCTCGCGGTTTGCGCTCTTGAATATTTAATGCGGCTCAATCATGGTTGAGCTTCAATCGTCAGATTAAGGGATTGATCAATGCGTCTCGCTGTTTTGAAAGAACGTCGTGACGGGGAAGCCCGTGTGGCTGCGACCCCGGATACGGTGAAGAAGTTAATCGGGCTTGGCCTGAGTGTTGCGGTTGAGACAGGCGCTGGGGGGACGGCGGCGATTTCGGATGCGGAATTTGCGGCATCCGGCGCCGAGATTGCGCCGGATGCCGCAACGGCGTTGCGCAATGCCGGGATTTTATTTGCCGTGCAGGCGCCGGAGCCCGAAATCCGCGCGCTGATGGCGCGTGGCACGCTGCTGGTGTGCACGATGAATACGTTTGCCGACCCGGCGCTGGTGCCGGCTTTGGCCGCGGCCGGCATTGACGGGGTCGCGATGGAGATGATGCCGCGCATCACGCGCGCGCAGAGCATGGACGTGCTCTCCAGCCAGGCGAACCTCGCCGGCTATCGCGCCGTGATCGAGGCTGCCGGCGCCTTCGCGCGCGGCTTTCCGATGATGATGACGGCCGCAGGGACGGTGCCGCCGGCCCGCGTGCTGGTGATCGGCGCCGGTGTGGCCGGCTTGCAGGCGATCGCCACCGCGCGCCGGCTCGGCGGCATCGTGTCCGGCACGGATGTGCGCCCGGCCGCGAAGGAAGAGATCAAGTCGCTCGGCGCGGTTTATGTCGGCGTCGAGGATGAGGAGACCGCCAAGCAGACCGGCGCGTATGCGACGCAGATGTCCGACGCGTTCCGCCAGAAGCAGGCGGAGCTGATGGCGACCACCGTTGCGAAGAACGACATCATCGTCTGCACCGCCCTCGTGCAGGGGCGCAAGGCGCCGGTGATCGTGACCGCGGAAATGGTTGCCTCCATGCGTCCGGGTAGCGTCATCATCGACCTCGCGGCGGATGCTGGGGGCAATTGCGCGGCGACGGTGCCGGGCGAGACGATCACCACCGAGAATGGCGTGATCATCATCGGGCATCGCAACTGGCCCTCGCGTATTGCGGTCGCTTCCAGCCAGCTTTATGCGCGCAACCTGCTGACCTTCATCACGACGTTCTGGGACAAAGAAACCAAGACGCCGAAGCTGGTGGAAACGGACGACCTCATCAAAGGCGTGATGCTGACCCGCAATGGGGCGGTGGTTCACCCGAATTTCATTCCCGCAGCAGCATAACGGACAGGGAGCAATTTTATGACACCAGCCGATCTAGCCGCGCAGGCGGCCGACCTTGCGCATCAGGCGTCCATTCTGGCGCAGAACGCGGCCGGCGTGGCCGCCGTGGTGGCGCAGAACGCGCCGCCGGCCGCACCTTTTGTTTATCTGTTCAGCATTTTCGTCCTGGCGATTTTCGTCGGGTATTACGTGGTGTGGAACGTTACCCCCGCTTTGCACTCGCCGCTGATGGCGGTGACCAATGCGATTTCTTCCGTGATCATCGTCGGCGCGATGCTGGCGACCGGGCTGCATGGCAGTTCCGTGGCGCATCTCTTCGGCTTCCTGGCCGTGGTGCTGGTCAGCATTAATATTTTCGGCGGCTTTGTGGTGACCAACCGCATGCTGTCGATGTTCCGCAAAAAATAAGGCAGACGCCAGATGAATCAGTCCCTTACCTCCTTCGCCTATCTGGTGGCGGCGGTCCTGTTTATCCTCGCTTTGCGGGGGCTATCGCATCCCACGACGTCGCGCCGCGGCAACCGGATGGGCATTATCGGCATGGCCATCGCCATTGTCGCGACACTGCTGCATGGCGGCATGTCCTTCGGCGGCGTGCTGCTGATTGTCCTGGGCGTTGCCATTGGCGGCACCATCGGCACCATCGCGGCGCTGCGGATCAAGATGACGGCGCTGCCGCAGCTCGTGGCGGCGTTCCACTCGCTTGTTGGCCTGGCCGCGGTGTTCGTCGCCGCCTCGGCGCTGAATGCGCCGCAGAGCTTTGGCATCGGCACGATGCATCATATTCATCTCGAGAGCCTGATCGAGATGTCGCTCGGCCTGGCGATTGGCGCGGTGACGTTCACGGGCTCGCTGATTGCGTTTGCCAAGCTGCAGGCGCTGATGAGCGGCACGCCGATCATGTTCCCCGGCCAGCATAAGCTCAATGCCGGACTCGGCGTGCTGCTGTTCGTGCTGATCGTGCTGTTCGTGGCTTCGGGCGGCAGCATCGTGCTGTTCACGATGATCGCGGTGGTGGCACTCGCGCTCGGCCTGCTGCTGATCATCCCGATCGGCGGCGCGGATATGCCGGTCGTCGTCTCCATGCTGAATTCCTATTCCGGCTGGGCGGCTTCGGGCATCGGCTTCACCATCGGCAACCTGGCTTTGATTGTGACCGGCGCGCTGGTCGGCTCGTCTGGTGCGATTCTGTCCTACATCATGTGCAAAGGCATGAACCGCAGCATCTTCAATGTGCTGCTGGGTGGGTTCGGGACCACGGGCGCTGCCGCGGTGGCGGGCCCGGGTGGCGATAAGGCTGTGAAGATCGGCTCCGCCGACGATGCGGCCTTCATCATGAAGAACGCGTCCAAGGTCATCATCGTGCCGGGCTACGGCATGGCGGTGAGCCAGGCGCAGCATGCGCTGCGCGAAATGGCCGATACGCTGAAGAAGGATAATGTCGAGGTCAAATACGCGATCCATCCGGTGGCAGGGCGTATGCCGGGGCATATGAACGTGCTGCTGGCGGAAGCCAATGTGCCGTATGACGAGGTGTTCGAGCTCGAGCAGATCAACAACGAGTTCGCGACCGCGGACGTGGTGTATGTGATCGGCGCGAATGACGTGACCAACCCGGCGGCGAAGACCAATCCGGCGAGCCCGATTTTCGGCATGCCGATTTTGGACGTCGACAAGGCGAAGACGGTGCTGTTCGTGAAGCGCTCGATGGCGTCGGGCTATGCCGGCGTGGATAACGAGCTGTTCTTCCGGGACAACACGATGATGCTGTTCGGTGATGCGAAGAAGATGACCGAAGAGATCGTGCAGGCATTGTCGCACTAAAGCGCCCGGGAAACCGGATGTAGCAAAGGGCCGGGGGTGGTATGCTCCCGGCCTTTTTGTTTTGAAGAATATAAGCGCGGAAGTAAGCAGCCGCTTTTTTCAAAGGCTCTAGACCATGAATACTGAGGTATTATGGTCTAATGCTCAACAAAAAGAATGGGTTATCAGCCTATAGGCAGAGAAAAATCATGTGGGCGTTTGCGGTGGACTGAGGTGGCCCCGGGATTTGGGACCGGTGGTTAAGGTGGAAGCGGTGCCGTTCTGTCGTGTAGATGGAGCGGATTATGAGCAAGACGAGACGGACGATTGATGCGGCGCTGAAGGCGAAGATCGCCTTGGAGGCGTTGCGGGAGGAGGCGACGGTTGCTGATTTGGCGGCCCGCTACCAGGTTCACCCTAACCAGATTTATGCCTGGAAGAAGCAGTTGCAGGAGCACGCGGCCCGGGTGTTTGACCCGAAGATTGGTCAGGATGCCGAGGCAGCGTCGAGCCGTGTGATCGAAAAACTGCATGCGAAGATTGGGCAGTTAACGATCGAGAATGATTTTTTCGCCAAGAGGTTCGGCAAATGAGCGTGCCGGACCGCAGAGCGAAGCTCGATCATAACCATCCTGAGCTGTCGATCCGTCGGCAATGTGCGATGCTCGGCGTGGCGCGATCGGGCGTATATCGGACGCGGCATGTGGCCAACGATAATGATCTCAATCTGATGCGCCGGCTCGACGAGCTATTCCTGCGCTGGCCGTTCCTGGGATCACGGCGGATGGTTGCGTTGCTGGCGGCCGATGGCGTGCGGGTGAACCGCAAACGGGTGCGTCGACTGATGCGGCTGATGGGGATCGTGCCGCTTGGGCCGAAGCCGCGGACCAGCAAACCCGGTACCGGACACAAGATCTACCCTTACCTGCTGCGGGACCTGGTGATCGAGCGGGCGAATCAGGTCTGGTGCGCTGACATCACGTACCTACCGATCGGCCGGGGCTTTCTGTATCTGGTGGCGATCATGGACTGGCACAGCCGCGCGGTGTTGGCCTGGCGGATATCGAACACGATGGATGTGCGTTTCTGCGTCTCGGCGCTGGAGGAGGCCATAGCGCGTTTCGGCAAGCCGGAGATCTTCAACACTGACCAAGGGTCACAGTTCACCTCGGCGGAATTCACCGGCACGTTGAATGCCGCCGGGATCAGAATTTCGATGGACGGCAAGGGGCGCTGGATGGATAACGTCTTCATCGAACGGCTCTGGCGCTCGCTGAAGTACGAGGATCTCTATATCAAGTATTACGCCGATGGGATCGAGGCGCGGGCCGGGATCGCCGATTGGATTTCTTTTTATAACCATAGGCGCCCCCATCAGGCCCTGGGTAACCGAGCGCCGATGGAGGTCTGGCGTGAAGCGATGGTCGGCGTATTGCCGCCGATGGCTGTGGATATGACGCTTCGCTTGGACAACGCTAACGCGTTGCCCACATACCCACAGCCACAACAGCAGCAAGCAGCCTAATTTTATATGGAAGATAGAACGGCGCCGACTTCAACTTAAATCCGGCCGAAAGTGGTCCTCACCGCGGGGGCCAGCTCAGTCGGCTACGACAAGCATTTCCGCATCAAAAAGTACCGCAAGGAAGGCAACCCGTTCACTGACGGCCCGGTCCACATCAATGGCATCGAGAGCTTTTGGTCCTACACCAAAAGGCGTCTGGCGCGCTTCAACGGCGTCAAAATAAACTTCGAACTTCACCTCAAGGAATGCGAGTGGAGGTGGGGCAAGGATCCTGATACGATCCTTGCCGAACTTAAGAAATTACTGGTCTAGAGCCTTTTGAAAAAAAGCGGCGTAAAAAACTTTTGGCCCTGGGACTGGGGCGTGAGGCCCGCGCAGTCTAAAAGTTAGTAAAGTTTTTTTGCTTCTTTTTGTTCACAAAAAGAAGTCTTCGCGTAAGGGTTAGGGGCATTTCGCCCCTACCCTACGATTATGCCGGGAGCCAGGCTCCGGGCCGATTAGCGGAAGCTGGCGGCGCGGGTGGGCTTGTGGACGAGGCGGGAGAACACGCGGGCGATCCAGGCGAACAGGGCCTGGGCGATTTCGCGCTCACCTTCGGCGGCCAGCAACATGGCTTCGCCAGCTTGAGCAAAAGTACTTTTTTGAGACATTTTACGATCCTTCACGGTTTGAGAAGGGCGCTTCCAACCAAACTATGGTGCAATGCAATATTCCTGGTTTTGCTGCAGTGCAACGGGATTTGGAGGGTGGCATGGCAGTGTTGCATTGTTCCGGGGGAGCACGAAAAGAGCCCGAAAAATGCCTTGGAAATGCCTGAATTATTCGGGCAGTGCGCTGGCCAGATGGTTCACCGGGCCGTGACCGGCGCCAAAGCCGGGGGCGGTGCGGATGGCGTTTTGCAAATAATGCCGCGCGCGGCGGACAGCATCCGGCAGGGGCATGCCCTGGGCGAGGCCGGTGGCGATGGCGGCGGCCAGGGTGCAGCCGGTGCCATGGGTATTGGTGCTGTGCAGCCGGGGCAGCGAGATGGCTTGCGTACCCTCGGCGGTGACGAGGTAATCGGTGAGCGTCTCGCCGCTGCCATGGCCGCCTTTGATGAGGGCAGCCTTGGCCCCCATGGCCAGGAGCGCCCGGCCGGCGGCGATTTGCTCCGCTTCGGTCGTGACGGGCAGGCCGGTGAGCTTGGCGGCTTCCGGCAGGTTGGGCGTGACGATGGCGGCGCGCGGCATCAAGTGTTCGCGCAACGCGCTGATCGCGCCATCTTGCAGCAGCACGGCGCCGGAGGTCGCGACCATCACCGGGTCCAGCACGACGGGGATGGACTCCGGCAGGCTGGCGGCGACGGCGCGGATAATGTCTTCATTGGCCAGCATGCCGAGCTTGATGGCATCCGCGCCGATATCCGCGAGCACGGTTGCGATGGAAAGGCGCACGAAATCCGCCGGGAGCGGGTGCACGCCGGCGACGCCCAGCGTGTTCTGCGCGGTGACCGCCGTGATGGTGGTGCAGGCATAGGCGCCCAGCGCCGAGATGGTTTTGATATCCGCCTCGATGCCAGCACCGCCGCCGGAATCCGAGCCCGCGATCGTCAGCACGCGGAACATTATTCGGCGGCTTCCGCGGGGCGGGTGGCGTGCGCGATGGTGGCGCAGAGCTCGTCCACGATCTGGGCGATCTGGCTGGAATCCTCGCCTTCGGCCATCACGCGGATCAGCGGCTCGGTGCCTGAGGCGCGGATGAGCACCCGGCCCTTGTTGTGCAGATGCGCCGAGGCGCTCGCGATGGCCGATTGGATATGCGGGAGCAGCAGCGGCGAGGGGCCGCTATAGCGCACGTTGCGCAGGAGCTGCGGCAAGGGCTGGAAGACGCGGCAGGTCTCGGAGGCGCGCTTGCCGTTGCGCACCAGCACGGCGAGGACCTGCAGGGCCGCGACCAGGCCATCGCCGGTGGTTGAGAAATCCGAGAGGATCACGTGGCCGGATTGCTCGCCGCCGAGGTTTTTGCGCTCCGCGCGCATGGTCTCCGCGACATAGCGGTCGCCCACCTGGGTGCGTTGCAGGGTCAGGCCGAGGCCGGTGAGGAAACGCTCCAGGCCGAGATTGGACATCACGGTGGCGACGATGCCGCCGCCGGTGAGGCGGCCGCCGGCATGCATGTCCTGCGCGATGAGGCCGAGGATCTGGTCGCCATCGATGATCTCGCCGCGCTCATCGGCCAGGATGACGCGGTCGGCGTCGCCGTCCAGCGCGATGCCGATATCCGCGCCATGCTCCAGCACGGCGGCGCAGAGGTTTTTCGGCACGGTGGAGCCGACTTCCTTGTTGATGTTGAACCCGTCCGGCTCGACGCCGATGGGGATGACGGTGGCACCCAGCTCCCAGAGGGCTGCGGGGGCGACTTTATAGGCGGCGCCATTCGCGCAGTCGAGCACGATGCGCAGGCCATCCAGGCGCAGGCCGCGTTCGAGCGAGGATTTGGCGGCCTCGATATAGCGGCCCGCGGCATCGACCAGGCGCGAGGCGCGGCCCAAACTGTCCGGGGCGGCGAGGCGGGAGGAGAGGTCCATCTCCATCAGCGCCTCGATTTCAAGCTCGGTCTCATCCGAGAGTTTCGCGCCATCCGGGCCGAAGAGCTTGATACCGTTATCTTCGTACGGGTTGTGCGAGGCGGAGATGACGACGCCGAGGTCCAGGCGTAGCGAGCGGGTGAGCATGGCGATGGCCGGCGTTGGCAGCGGGCCGGCCAGGGTCACGTTCATGCCGGCGCTGATGAAACCGGCGGTGAGGGCGGGTTCGAGCATGTAGCCGGAGAGGCGCGTGTCCTTGCCGATGATGACGCGGTGGCGATGGTTGCCGCGGGTGAACAGCAGACCGGCGGCCTGGCCCAGTTTCAGGGCGATCTCGGCCGTCATCGGCGCGCTGTTGGCTTTGCCGCGAATGCCGTCCGTGCCGAACAAACGGCGTTTTGGTTTATGCTCCATCGTCTCCCGCTATCAGCCTCTGCCAGACGCGCAAAGCCTGCACCGTCTCGGCCACATCATGCACGCGCAATATATGCGCTCCTTGGGCCACGGCATAAAGCCCGGCAGCGATGGAGCCGGGGGCGCGCTTGCGCGCATCCGGTTCGCCGCCGAATTCGCCGATGAATTTTTTGCGCGACAAGGCGATGAGCAAAGGGTGGCCAAGGGCGGCGAATTGCGCGGTGGCGCGCAGCAAAGCGAGGTTCTGGGAGCCGAGCTTGGCAAAGCCGAAGCCGGGATCGAGCGCAATATGTTCCGCTTTGATGCCGGCTGCCAGGGCCGCGTCGCGCGTGGCGGTGAGCTCGGCGAGGATGTCTGGGATGAGATCAGCGTAATGTGCATGGCAGTTCATCGTTCCAGGCGTGCCACGCATATGCATCAGGATGACCGGACAGCCTTTCGCGGCGATGAGCGCGCGGGCCGCCGGGTCGTGCTTCAGGCCGGAGACGTCGTTGATGATTCGCGCGCCGGCATCCAGGGCGGCTTCCATCGTCGCCGCGTTGCGGGTGTCAGCGGAGATAACGGCGCCCTTCGCGGCGAGCGCGGCGATGACGTCGCGGATGCGCGCGATTTCCGCATGCGGCGGCACGGTTTCAGCGTTCGGGCGGGTGCTCTCGCCGCCGATATCGAGGATGTCCGCACCGGCTTCCAGCATAGCGAGACCGGCCTGGATGGCGGCCTCGGGGCTGGCATGGTTTCCGCCATCGGAGAAGGAATCCGGTGTCACGTTGAGGATGCCCATGACCAGGGGCCGGCCGAGCGATAATCCAGCCCAGACGGCTTGTGTGGATTGCGGGATGTGCATGGCGTGGGGTTATCACGGCGGCGCCGGACTGCCAAAATGGCGCGGATTTTATCCGCGGGTTTTCGTAATTTGCTTGCGCCGCGCAGTGGCTTTCTTATAGTCCGGGCAATGGGGTTTTTGCCGCGCCCGATTAACCTGCTCAACAAAGCCGTCGGTTTCGATGGCGTAAAAATTTCGCGCGGCATTCCCTATGGCGGCCATGCCAGGCAAATACTGGATGTTTATGCGCCGGCGCGGGGCAGGGGGCAGCGGCCGGTGATCGTGTTCTTCTCCGGCGGGGCCGGGGACGGGGCCGGGCGAAGCCGCGAGTGCCGCGATTACGCGTTTCTCGCGGCACGGCTGGTGGCGTGCGGGTTCGTCGTGGTGGTGCCGGAGTATCGGGTTTATCCCAAGACGCGCGATCCGGGCGTTGTCGAGGATAGCGTGCGGGCCACAGAATGGGTGATGGGTCATGTCGGTGTCCTGGGCGGGGATGCCGAGGCGGTGTTCCTGATGGGGCATGCGGCGGGGGCCTATCATGCGGTGATGCTGGCCCTTGGGCCCCAGGTGCTGGCGGTGGCGGGCGTGATCGGGCTGGCGGGGCCCTATGATTTCGAGCAGGGACAGGATTTGGCGGACGCGCGGCTGCACGAGACGCAGCCGGTGGGCCGGGCGCATGGCGACGCAGCGCCCATGCTGCTGGCCACCGGCGCCCGGGACCGCAGGGTGCCGCCGCGCCATACCACGGCGCTGGCCGAACGGGTGCGGCAGGCGGGCGGGGTGGTGGAGACGCGGATTTATCCGAAGCTGGGACATTTGGGGCTGCTCCTCGCCATGCTGCCGTATTTCGCCTGGCGAGCCCCGGTATGGCGGGACGTGCTCGCCTTCATCGAGGATTGCCGGACGGGGGTTTTGGTACGGCCGCATTCCGAAATTTCGACATCCGTGATACGCCGCTCCCTGTAATTTAAGGGAGAGCAGCGATGGTGGCGACACTCACGATCGGGACGCGACGGTATTCCTCCTGGTCCATGCGTGGATGGCTGATGGTCAAGCTGGCCAGATTGGAGGCTCAGGAGGTGGTGATTCCGCTGCAAGGCGGGAATACGCCCGGGGTGAAGGCGGTCTCGCCGAGCGGGATGGTGCCGTATCTCGAGCATGACGGGGCGAAGATTTGGGAGAGCCTGGCGATTGCTGAATATTGCGCGGAGTTGGTGCCCGTGATTTGGCCTGCCGAGCGCATTGCGCGCGCGCATGCGCGGGCAATCGCCGCCGAGATGCATGCCGGGTTCCGCGCCTTGCGGATCGCCATGCCGATGAATCTCGGGCGGGATTATAAAGGGCTGGGGCAGACGCCGGAGTGCCTTGCCGATATCGCGCGGATCGAGGCGATTTGGGCGGGTACGCGGGCGGTCTTTGGGGCAAGCGGGCCGTATCTGTTCGGGGCGGATTTTAACGCGGCGGATGCGATGTTCGCGCCGGTGGTGGCGCGGCTGCTGACCTATCAGCCGAAGCTCGGGGCCGAGGCACTGGCATATTGCGCGGCGGTGCGGGCGCATCCGCTCGTGGCCGAATGGTATGACGCAGCGGGGCGGGAGCCGGTTTCCTGGCAGCTCGAGAAATATGAGACAATGGCATGAAAAACTTTGGGGCGTGGCTGCTGGCGGTCTCGCTGCTGGCAGCAGCATTTTCCGTACCGGGAACGGCCTCGGCCGCGGGCGGGGTAACGGTGGACCATGGCGCGGTGGAACAGACCCGCAAGGCCGGCGAGACGACGCAGGCCGGGGTGAGCATTCATAATGCCGGTGGCAGCGCCGATGTGCTGACCGGCTGGGCGTGTTCGATCGCGCAGGCAACCGCGCTGGTGGGCGGCGATGGCAAGGCCTTGCAGGCACTGACGATTCCGCCCAGGCAGACCGTGACGCTGCGTGCTTCCGGTCCGCATTTGCTGTTGCGCGGGGTGCGCGATGCGGTGGTGTCTGGCAGTGTGATCCCGTGCGATTTCACCTTTCAGAATGCCGGGGATGTCGCGGTGTATTTGAATGCGGTGCCGGCGGTGAAGCAGGGCGGCTGAACGCGCGGGTCGAGCGGGTTGTGCGAGGCGAAATAGACCGTTAACCTGTAACAATTACGGTCTGATGGATATTTTGCGCCGCCTGACAAAATGGCGCCGTCTGGGATGAAGTTCGATGGACGATGCCGAGGCTGTGGGGAATGTTTCCGGCACGCGGGAAGTGCTTCTGGAGGCGGGGGACAAAGCCGGCATCCCGTTCGATGAGGAGACTTATCTCCGCCTGAACAATGATGTGCGGGCGGCGGTGGCGGCGGGTACGTTCCGCTCCGGGCGGGAGCATTTTGAGCGCCATGGGCGACGGGAAGGGCGGCCGTTTCGGCTCGCTCCGATGGCGCGTGAGGGCGTGCGCATGCGCGAAGGCGAGGCGGCGGGCGGTTTTTATCGCGCGGTGCCGGCCGGTGCGGTGGATGGGGTGAGCCTCTCGCAGTCCGGCGGTATTTTCGTCGAGGGCTGGGTGAATGACGCGCTGGACCGGCTGGAGAGCGTGGATTTGTATTTTGCCGGTTGGTCGATTTCCTTCGATGGAAACAGCCTGGCGCGGACGCGGCGGGTGGATGCCGAGGCGGAGCTCGGCCATGGGGCCGAGCATGAATACGGGTTCTGGGGGTTTATCTATGCCGCGCGGCGGCTGCCGGCGGGGGCGTGCAGCGTGGTGCTGCGGATGAAATCGGGCGCTGCTTGTGGCCATCGCGTCGTCGCCGAGTTGATCGAGGATGCGGCGATGCGGGCCGCGGTGCTCTGTCATTTGGCCGAGGCGCGGTATTTCGGGAACGCGAC
This sequence comes from uncultured Pseudomonadota bacterium, assembly GCA_963737355.1. GTDB lineage: Bacteria > Pseudomonadota > Alphaproteobacteria > Acetobacterales > Acetobacteraceae > Acidocella. The sequence continues at coordinate 374,146 of CAVTSC010000007.1, forward strand.
TTTCGCGGCCGCGGCGGCGATTGCGCCTGCGATCGGCGCGCAACTGGTCGATTTCAATAAAATGCTCAGCCGCCGCGCGGTGAATGCGCCCTATGTCGAGCGCTTCGGGCGTGAGGGGCGGCGGTATAAGGGCTCGATCATCGTCTGCCTGTTTGGGCGGGCGGAATATGTGTTTTTGCAGAATGCGATGTTCGCGCGCCAGAAGGGGATCGAGGATTACGAGTTTATTTATGTTTGCAATAGTCCGGGGATTGCCGAGCAGGTTTTGAAATCGGCGCGGCAATGTTCGATGATCTATGGGCTGGATATGTGTGTCATCCTGCTCAATGCCAATGCCGGGTTTGGGGCGGCCAATAATGTCGCGGCGGGCTATGCGCGCAGCGACCGGCTGGTGATGATGAACCCGGATGTGTTTCCGCGCGATGCGAACTGGGTGGAAAAACATTCGGCGTTGCTGGACGCGTTGCCTGCGGTGCAGACGGATTTGTTCGGAGCACCACTCTATTATGACGATGGCGCGCTGATGCATGCGGGGATGTGTTTTTGCGCGGATACGCTGCCGCGTTTCGAGAAAGGGGTGCGGCGCGAGGTCAGCCTGTTGCGGGTGGAGCATTACGGCAAGGGTGCGCCGCCGGAGACGGAGGCGTTTTTAAAGCCCCGGCCGGTGCCGGCGGTGACGGGGGCGTTGATGTCCATGGCGAGAGCGTGGTTCGAGAAGCTTGAGGGATTCACGCAGGATTATGTTTTTGGGCATTACGAGGATGCGGATCTGTGCCTGAAAAGCATCGCGGCCGGGCGGATGCCGTGGCTGCAGGATGTGCGGCTATGGCATTTGGAGGGCAAAGGCGGGATGCGATTGCCGCAGCATGAGGGCGGTGCCATCGTGAATCGCTGGCTGTTCACGCAGAGTTGGGGCGAGGCGGTGCGGCGTGACCTGTTGGGGGTGGCACCCGCGCATGCCGGGTTGCGGGGCGCGGATGCGATGGCGCGCAAGCCGGCGCGGCGGGGGCGGGCATGAAAGTTTTGTTGATCGCCCTGCATCATCCCGAACTCGTGCGCGGCGGTTCGCAGCAGGTGGCCTATGAATTGTTCGAGGGGCTGAAGCAGGTTCCGGGGGTTGAGCCGGTGCTGCTGGCCGGGGCCGACCGGACATCGCCGGCTATGTTCAAGAGCGGGGCGCGCATTACCGGGTTTGATGGCAGGCCGGGTGAGTTTTTGTTTCTCTCCCAGGAATATGATTTTGTCTGGGAGAAGACTTCTAACGTTTTGTTGGTAGAGGCATTCCAGGAGTTTCTGCTTCTGGTTCGGCCGGATATCGTGCATTTTCATCACTTCATGCTGTTCGGCATCGATTTTCTGACGCTGACGCGTCGTGTGTTGCCGCAGGCGCGGATTGTGTTCACGGCGCATGAGTTCTCGACGATCTGTGCGGCGAACGGGCATATGGTGCGCTGGACCGATCGGTCGCTCTGCACGCGCGCTTCAGCCGTGCGCTGCCACCAATGCCGGCCGGAGTATCCGCCGGAGCATTTTTTCATGCGTGAGATGTGGATGAAGACGCATCTCGCCGTGGTGGATGTTTTTACCACGCCAAGCCGCTTCATGGTCGAGCAGTTTTGCGCCTGGGGGTTGGAGCGGGAGAAATTCGTGCATGTGACGAATGGAATGAAATTGCTGCGCGGCGGGCAGGGGGCTGCGGCGGCGCAGCGGGCGCGCAATAGGTTCGGGTTTTTCGGCCAGTTGGTCGATGCCAAGGGCGTGCAGGTGATTTTGGAGGCGGTGGGGCTGCTGCGCGCGGAAGGGTTTGTTGATTTCCACGTCGAGATTAACGGCGATAACATCCAGTTTGCCTCGGCGGGGCAGCGCGAGGCGTTTGAGGCGTTTTTCGCGGTGGAGGAAAAACGGCCGTTGGCGGAGCGCAATGTGGTGTTCAACGGCTCCTACCATCATGACCAGTTGGCGAGCCGGATGGCGCGGATCGACTGGTGCATCGTGCCCTCCGTGTGGTGGGAGATTTTTTGCCTGGTGATTTCGGAAGCCTGGAGTTTTGGGCGGCCGGTGATTGCCTCGGATGTGGGGGGCCCGGCCGAGCGGATCACCGATGGGGTGGATGGGCTGCTGTTTGCGCTGGGAGATGCGCGCGCGCTGGCCGAGACGATGCGCCGGGCGTGCGGTGAGGAGGGGTTGTGGGAGCGGCTCTCGGCGGGGATTGCGGCACCGGCGGGGCGTGAGGTGATGGTCGAGGGGTTTTTAGACGTCTATCGCGGCAAGCCGGGCGTTAAGCGCGCCCGAGCCTTAGGTTAACAAAGTTTTTTGCTTCTTTTTGTTCACAAAAAGAAGTCTTCCTCTACGCGGCAGGCGCGATGCGCGAACGGCGCAGCAGAAGCAGGCCGAGCAATGCGGAGGCGGCGAACATGGCGGCGCCGAGCAGGAGCATATGCGTGTGGCTCGGTGCGCTGCCACGGCCGAAGACGGCGAAAATGACAGTTTGCGGGATGAAGCCGAGCGCGGAGGCGGCGAGGAAGGGCAGGGCGCGGACCGAGGACAGGCCCGCCGCGAGGTTGAGCAGGATGTTGCTGCCCACCGGCATCAGGCGCAGCGTGAGGGTGGCGATGAAGGGCTGGGCGGAGAGGGTGCTGTCGATTTTGCTCAGCATTTTGCCGAAGCGGCGGCGGACAAAGGCCTGGCCGATGGCGCGCGCCCAGATGAAATCCAGGCTGCAGGCCAGCACCTGGCTGCCCAGCGCGATCGCCGTGCCGTACCAGGGGCCGAAGGCGTAGCCGGCGACGAAAGCCGGGACCTGGCGCGGCAGGCCGATGGCGGTGAGGAAGGTGGCGAGGAGCAAAAACATCGCCGGGCCGCGCACGCCGCCTTGTGCGACCAGGCTGTCCAGCGTGTTCTGCGCCGAGGCGGCGCCGAGCAGCGGCAAGGCGGCGGCCACGGCGATCAGGCCGCCGGCCATCAGGGCAGGTTTCAGGACGCGGGTAGCGGCGGTGGCGGAGGCGCGGGTCATGGGGGCTTACCGGTTTGGGTCGATCTGAGGCTGTTTCCAGCGGCGTTGCAGCCAGGCGACGCCGAAGAGATCGACGATGCCGACTTTCAGGCGGTCCCAGGTGCCGTAATGCGAGGCGCCATGCGCGCGCGCATGATGACGGACGGGGACCGAGACGACACGCCCGCCGGCGCGGATGAAGAGGGCCGGCAGGAAGCGGTGGATATGGTCGAAATGCGGCAGTTCCAGGAAGGCTTCCCGGCGGAACAGCTTTAAGCCGCAGCCGGTATCGGGCGTGCCGTCCTGCAACAGCTTGGCGCGGACGCTGTTGGCGATGCGCGAGCCCCAGCGTTTTGCCTCGGAATCCTGGCGCGAGACACGGTGCCCGGCGATGAGCACGGGCTTTGCTTCTTCGGCCTCGGCCTTGATTGCGGCTTCCAGCATTGCGGGGATATCGGCGGGGTCGTTCTGGCCGTCGCCATCGAGCGTGGCGATGAACGCGCCGCGGGCGGTTTTCACGCCGGTGATGACGGCGGCACTCTGGCCGCAGCTCTGGAGGTGGCGGACCCGGATGAGGGTGGGCAGGCTTGCCGCGATGTCGGCGAGGATCTGCGGCGTGGTATCCGAGCTGCCGTCGTCGACATAGACGATTTCGTGGTCGATCCCGGACAGCGCCACGCTGATTGCGCTGATGAGCGGCGGAATATTCGGCGCCTCGTTATGCACCGGCACGACGACCGAGATCGTCGGGGTACCGGCGGGGGCGTCCGGCTGCGTCTGGAATTTGGGTTCGATGTTCATGATGCGCATTCAGCCGTTTTATTAAGGCGTATCTGTGGCCCTAATTCGTCGAGGAAGAGATTGCGGCCGCCAAACCCCGCGGATTTAAGTAAAAAATTGTATCCGGGGGCATGGAGCCAGCGCAGCCCGGCGGTGGTGGCTCCGGCAATGAGGGTTTTGACGCCGAGCCGGGCGAGAATCGCGCTCGCTGTGTCGTTGCCGGTGAGGACGAAATTCTGCACGCCGCTCGCGGCGAGGCCGTGCGCGATGTCAGCGAGCAGGGCCGCGACCGGGGCGTTTGGCGCGCGCTGGTCCGGTGGGGCGGAGGCGGAGAGGATGAAATCGCCCTCCTGCGCTGCAGCCCAGGCAAGGCTGGCTTCGGTCAGGTCCGGGTGGGTGAAATCCAGTTGCAGGAAGGGCAGGACGCCGCGCGCGGCGCCGAGCTGGTAGAGCGTCTGGCGGTCCAGCGCGCCGGAGAGGATGGCGAGCCTACCGGCGGGGGCGGCGGGCTCGGGAGTTGCGGTGCCGGGGAGAAGCCAGGAAGGGCCGCCGGTGAGCAATTGCGGGGCGAGGGCCGCGGCAATCGCGGCGCATTGCGCGGGATCGACGGCATCGAGCAAGGCCAAGGCGATGCCTTGTTCGCGGCAGGTTGCGAGCCGTTTTTGGATCGCCGGCGCGCCGGCGGCGATGATGTCGTGCGCGATGATGGCGATCCGGCCGGAAAGATGTTCGCCCAGCGCGTGGTGCAGGTTGCAGCGCAGTTTGCCGTCTTGAAACAAATGCCCCTGGTAGACGGTACGGCCCAAAGCCGGCGCGGCGAGGGTGGCGGCCATGAAGCCAAGCCCGGTGCGGTGGATCAGGAGATCGAGCAGGGGGGCGAGCTCTGCCGGTTCCGGGGCGGAGGCCTGGTTGCCGAAACTGAAAAAGACGCGGCCGGTGCCGTGTGCGAGCGCCGCACCTGCCTCCTTTGCGGTGAGGAGCGGCCCTGCGGGGGCGAGGATGCCTGCGGCTGCGGCATCGTCCTCCCCGAGCGCGATGGTGGCGCCCGCCCCCTGTGTGAAAGCGAGCGCCGCGGCATCCTGCAAGGTCAGGCTCAGCCCGCGAAATGGTAGTTGCGGCATTGTCATCGTTTGGTCATCGACATAACGGAATAAATGGCACGGGTTGTGATGCGCATCCAGATGCTGCGATGCAGAAGTGCATTGTGAATAACAGCAGGATCGTCGATGGGTCAGTCTTGCTGGATTATGGCCTTGGCTTGGGTCAGGCGCATCGCTATAAGCCCGCTCAATTACGGGCGGTCAGTGGCGATTCGCCCGATACAATCAAAGGAACGGACGGCATGCTGATCTCGTTGCCACCGGATTACCGGCCCTCGGATATCGAGGAATTTATGAACCCGATGCAGACAGAGTATTTTCGCCAGAAATTGCTGCGCTGGCGGGCGGATCTGGTAAAGGAAGCGAACGGGACTCTCGCATCGCTCGGCGAAGGCGGGATTTTGGAAGCCGATGTCACCGACCGGGCCAGCGTGGAAACCGACCGGGCCCTGGAGCTGCGGACCCGAGACCGGGCCCGCAAGCTGATCGGAAAGATCGACCAGGCGCTCGCGCGGATTGAGAACAACTCTTATGGCTATTGCGAGGAAACCGGCGAGCCGATCGGGCTGCGGCGGCTGGAAGCACGGCCGATCGCGACCTTGTCGATCGAAGCGCAGGAACGGCACGAGCGCATGGAGCGCGTGCACCGGGACGACTGAGGAAGCAAGGCCAGGGGGCTCTGCCCCCTGGACCCCCGCCAAAGGCTCGCCTTTGGAATCCATGACCTAAGGGATATAAAAAGGGGGCGCCTCAGGTGTTAGAACCACCCGGGGCGCCCCCTTTTTATATCCCTTAAAATCGCGGTTCGAAGGGCGCGGCCCTTCGCGGGGTTCCAAGGGGCAGAGCCCCTTGGCCTTACTCCCTTAGGCCATCCTGGCCTGCACGGCCTGCACCGCCTGGCGCTGTTCGGCGACCTGGGCTTTCATGGATTTTTGCAGCTTTTCGAAGCCGCGGACCTCGATCTGGCGCACACGTTCGCGTGAGATGTTGTATTGCTGGGAGAGGTCTTCCAGCGTGGTCGGGTTGTCCTTCAGGCGGCGCTCGATGAGGATATGGCGTTCGCGGTCGGACAGGGTTTTCAGGGCGGTGGCGAGGAGGGCCTTGCGGCCGGTGAGTTCCTCGCGGTCCGCCATTTCGGTTTCCTGGCTGTCGCTCTCATCGACCAGCCAATCCTGCCATTCCCCCTCGCCATCCATTTTGATCGGCGCGTTCAGGCTGTTATCGGGCGAGGAGAGGCGGCGGTTCATGTTCACCACGTCCTGCTCCGGCACGTCCAGCAGATGCGCGATTTTGGCGACCTGGTCGGGTTTCAGGTCGCCGTCATCGATGGCCTGCATCTGGCCTTTCAGCCGGCGCAGGTTGAAGAACAGTTTCTTCTGCGCCGCCGTGGTGCCCATTTTGACGAGCGACCAGGAGTGCAGGATGTATTCCTGAATGGCGGCGCGGATCCACCACATGGCGTAGGTCGAGAGGCGGAAGCCGCGATCGGGGTCAAAACGTTTGACCGCCTGCATCATGCCGACATTGCCTTCGGAGATCAGCTCGCCCACCGGCAGGCCGTAGCCGCGATAGCCCATGGCAATTTTGGCCACGAGCCGCAGATGCGAATTGACCAGGGTATGGGCCGCATTTTGGTCGCCAGTGTCGCGCCAGGCACGGGCCAGGCGCTCTTCTTCTTCATGGGCCAGCATCGGGTATTTGCGGATTTCCTGCATATACCGCGTCAGGCTGGCATCGGGAGCCATGGTGGACACAGTGGAGGCCATGGGGTGGAAACTCCTTAGTTTGATCTGTCTGCGAAGCCCGAGGAAACGGCACATCGCGGAATGGCAGATCATTATGAATACGACCGAAACACCCCATCCTTAGCATCAAGACCAGGGGCTACCCCTTAAAAGGCAGTAACTTTTTGGCCAGACGGAGTGCCCGATCAACGGGTTGCAAGTAAATCTATGAGAGATGGAGGCTGCGGGTCAACAGAATAAGGACTCCAAAGGTCCTGTTTTATGCGCATGCGAGCAATGCATCCGCGAGGGCATGGAAATCCGCCGGCGGGGGGGCGGAGAAACGCAGCGCCTCGCCGGTGATGGGGTGGGAAAAGCCCAGGGTTTCCGCGTGCAAGGCCTGGCGGGGGAAATCCAGCGCCAAATCCAGTGCGGGTTGGGTGAGGGTTTTCGCCACGGCCGGGCGGCGGCGCAGATAGGTGGGGTCGCCGATGAGCGGGTGGCCGATATGGGCGAGATGGACGCGGATTTGATGCGTGCGCCCCGTCGCCAGGCGGCAGGCGATGAGGGAAGCGGCCGTGCCGAAGTGACGGATTATTCGATAATTGGTTAGGGCGTGCTTGCCGTTGCGCGTGACGACGGCCATGCGTTTGCGGTCGCGCGGGTCGCGGCCGATATCGCCGGTGATGGCGCCGGAGGCGGGCGAGGGCACGCCCCAGCAGATGGCTTTGTATTCCCGTTCCAGGTCGCGCGCGGCGAAGGCGGCGGAGAGGCGGGTATGGGCGATTTCGGTTTTGGCGACGACCATGACGCCGGAAGTGTCCTTGTCCAGCCGGTGCACGATGCCGGGGCGGCGCTCCCCGCCGATGCCGGTCAGGCTCTCGCCGCAATGGGCGATGAGGGCATTCACCAGCGTGCCGTCCGGATTGCCGGGGGCGGGGTGGACGACCAGGCCGGCCGGCTTGTCCAGCACGAGGAGATAGGCGTCCTCGTAGAGGATGGTCAGCGGCAGGTCCTGGCCGAGCGGGGTGGCGGGTTCGGGGGCTGGGGGGTGGAGCTGGTAGGTCGCACCCGGCTGTACGGTTTGCGAGACATCCGTGGTGACGATGCCGTCGCGCAGGAGCAGGCCCTGCAGGATCATGCCCTTGACGCGGGAGCGCGAGATGGTGCCGATGCGCTCAGCCAGGAATTTGTCGAGCCTGGCGCCGGCGTCCTCTGGTGTGGCGACGGAGCAGAATTCAGGGAGCGGGGATGCAGGATCAACCACAGGATTTACGGGGGCTAAAGGCGCTGGTCGGCATCTTGGGGGTGCTGATCGTGCTTGGCACGGCGTTGGTGATCGGGGTGGTCATCCATAGGATCTATGCCAGGAATCCCGCGCCGTCGAATATTGCCGCGGCGACGGTACCGGTTCCAATGGTCATGACAGGAATGCATCTGGCACCGGGCGACAAAATCTCAGGCATTGCCGGGGCCGGCGGGGATTTGGCGGTATGGGTGAGCGGCCCGGCCGGGGATCGGCTGCTGGTCATCGACCCGCAGAGCGGCCAGGGGCGCGTGGTTTTGAGCGGCACGCCCTGAAAAGGGGCGATTCGCTGCGAGCAAGTCTCGCGCGGCGGCGCGCGAGGGGAGTTGGCGCGCTGGGCGAGGGCGGAAATGGCGGCATCGGCGCCTGTTTTGCGGATAAATATCACCGCGGACGGAAAATCTGCGGAAAATGACCCGCGGGGTGACTTGTCAAACATTCGGCCTTGCCCTAATGCGCACGTGCCTCGTCCCGTTCGTCTAGAGGCCTAGGACACTGCCCTTTCACGGCGGCGACAGGGGTTCGAATCCCCTACGGGACGCCATTCTTGAACAAAAGTAATAACTTCTTCCGGTTTGTTCAGGAGGTCGTTCATCGCCGCTTTAGCCAGCACGCCTTTGGGGCCGCTGATGCGGATTTCCTCCTTGCTGATGATGACGTTGTCACGAACAACTTGAGATAGGCTTTGGGTATCTCCGGCAGTTGGTCACGTAAGGCGCCGTGGATGGCAACCGAGAGTTTGTTGAGCTTGGCTTCCGTTAGGCACTGCCTGTGCGCCGGCTCCCTGGCCGAGGCGGTGCCGATCTGGCTTTGCAGGCTGGCACGTTTGGCTTTCAGGGTTTTCAGGCGATCCGCCAAAGCGGGGGCGTCGACCTCCATCAACCCTGCCTCGACCATCCCCGATCAGTCGTTTAATGGCCCGTGAGGTCGGCTTTGAGCTTGCTAAGGCCCGGGGTGTGAAGATGGGCCGGAAAGCAGAAGATACGGGGCGACGATATTTGCTAATCATTTATTTTTTCAAAACAGTACAATTTTAACGAGAATTGTATTTCAAATTGTTACCACCTGTGGTTATCAGCCGCCAATATATTTAGGGCAGCGTAATCTTCACCAGAGATAACGCATCGCTCAGCTTCACCCAGATGCCTCGAGAGCATCTTTGATTAGCAGGGGTTCGCGTGAAAAATCGTCCCATTGTCGGTAAAATCCTGACAGTTCTTGGCGTCTTTGGCGTGTTTGTCATCGCAGTTGCATTTTATACGACCAGCGAGATGCGGGAAATCACCAGCGGATTTGTGAAAGTCGCCAATACGTCGGTCGCGGCGGTTCAATCGGCGGTGATCGGAAACCGTGCGCTCCAGGAAGCTCGGGCGGCGATGGCGACACTTATGATCGCCAACACCGAGGCGGAGAACCAAGCGGCCTTGGCTGAACTGAAGCAGGCCACGGCGTTATTTGACACGCAAATGGCGAGTGCGGCGACGGAAGCCCCAGACCAGGGGCCTGCACTCCGGGCGCTGCAGGCCCGCGGCGATATGCTGATCAATACGTCCTGTGCGCCATCCGTGACGCTTGCCGCGGTGGCAACGACCTCGGCCCAGGACCAGGCCGCGCAGGCAGAATTTTTGAACAATTGTGCGCCACTTTTTCCGCAGTTGACAGCAGACGTTTTGTCTGAAGGCAACGTGATGAAATCCGACGTGCAACAGAGCAGGGCGGCGATTCAAACCGGAACTGGCAATGCGATCGGCCTAACCTTCACCCTCATTCTGGGGGGGCTTGCTTTGATGATGCTGGGCGGCTTCTTTGCGGTCCGCGCTTGGGTCGCGGCGCCGGTGAAGGGGCTGCAGGGAGTGATGGGTCGGCTTTCCTCCGGCGACCTGAAAGCAAACGTCATCGGAACGGAGCGCAAGGATGAGATCGGCGGCATGGCGCGTGCCGTGCAGGTATTCAAGGATGCGGGTATTGAGAAGCAGCGCCTGGAAACCGAAGCCGTGGCCCAACGCACGGCACTCGAGCAGGAGCGTCAGCGCGTCGAGGCCGAGCGTGCGGCGGCGGCGAAACAGCAGGAATTCGTCGTGCATGCCATCGCCACGGGGCTGGAAAAACTCTCCGCCGGCGATCTGCTGTTCCGCCTGACCACCGCGTTCAGCGGCGATTACGAGAAACTGCGCGCCGACTTCAACGCGGCGATGGAGAAACTGCAAGAGACGATGCAGTCGATCGCGAGCAACACGCAAGGTGTCCGCGCGGGCGCCGAGGAGATCACCCAGGCTTCGGATGATCTGTCGCGGCGGACCGAGCAGCAGGCGGCGAGCCTGGAGGAGACGGCGGCGGCCCTCGATCAGATCACCGCGACGGTGCGGCGCACCGCCGAGGTGGCGAATGAGGCGCGCGATCTGGTCTCGACCTCGAAGGCCGATGCCGAGCGCTCCGGCGATGTCGTGCGCCAGACGGTCGGCGCGATGGACGGGATTGAATCCTCGTCCAAGCAGATCGCCAACATTATCGGCGTGATCGACGAGATTGCCTTCCAGACCAATCTGCTGGCGCTGAACGCGGGCGTGGAAGCGGCGCGTGCCGGCGATGCCGGGCGTGGCTTTGCCGTGGTCGCAACCGAGGTGCGCGCGTTGGCGCAGCGCTCGGCCGATGCCGCGAAGGAGATCAAGGCGCTGATCTCGAGCTCCGGCCAGCAGGTGGCGACCGGCGTGAAGCTGGTCAGCGAGACCGGCCAGGCGCTCGGCCGGATCGTCACCCAGGTGAGCCAGCTTAACGGGCTGGTAGCGGAGCTCGCGGCTTCGGCGAAGGAGCAGTCGACCGGGCTGGGCGAGGTGAATGCCGCGGTGAACCAGATGGACCAGGTGACGCAGCAGAACGCGGCGATGGTCGAGGAAGCCACCGCGGCGAGCCACAGCCTCTCCGAAGAGGCGCGGGAACTCGCCCGTCTGGTTGGAGAATTCCGCATCGGCGGAAACATTTCTGCGCCGGTGCTCAAGCGCGCCGCGCCCAAGGTAGCGCCGAAAAAGCGCGTCGTGACCACTTCCGCGAGCAAGGTCGCCATGCTGCCGCGCCAGGGGAGCGCGCCGGCGCTCGCCAATGCGCAGGATAACTGGGATGAATTCTAAAATGATGACGAATAACCTCGCTGAGCGTCCCAGCCAGGTGCTGTGCGTGCGCTTGGGCGATCAGGAATTTGCTCTGAATATCCAAGCCATTCGGGAAATCAGGGGGTGGAGATCGTCCACCCCCGTCCCGCACGCGCCGTCCTATATCAAGGGCATGATCAATCTGCGCGGCGGCGTGCTGGCCATCGTCGATCTGGCGGAACGGCTGGGCCTGCCGAGCGCGGCGCCGGGCACGAGTTCGGTCGTCGTCGTGATCGAAGCCGGGGAGCAAGCAATCGGCCTGCTCGTTGACGCGGTCTCCGACATCATCACCGTGACCGACGTGATGCGTCAGGTGGCACCCGAGACCGGCAGTGCCGCGTCCCGGGAGTATGTCGAAGGGCTGCTGATGCGCGAGCAGCAGATCATCAGCGTGCTGTCGATCCCGGCCATCATGCCGAAAGAGGCCCTAATCGAAACGCAGCTCGAAACCGCGTAGATGCGCGTGCAGGAGATTTTGGCGAGCGGGATTGGTGATGTTTTGCCGCCTCAGCCGGTCTCCCACTGAAACAGTTGGCGCAGGATAGAATGGCGCACCAGGCCTTGGACAAACTTCACCGCTTCCGTCTTTCGTGTCAGTACGCGTTTTTCGACCAAATGCCATGAGAAGGCCGCGAAGCATGCTGCCAAAATCACGCCGAAAATGAAATTGACATACCAAAAGCGCAAACCGGGCAGAAGAAAGACGATGGTTTGCTGGATCGGAAATCCATAGAGATACATTCCGTAGGAATAGTCAGTACCTAGAACAACCGATGTGCGCGGCGGATCGCAGAGCCCGAGGAATACCGTTACGTATGCAAGCGGCAGCATCGCCAAATAATGGGTCTCGTTGTGAGAGAGGAGTATGTAGGCGAGGATAGCGGCGATCGGGAAAATGGACCAGGAAAAGGGAATGCGGTCACGCAAATTGAACAGACCCACGCCGAACAGAAATGACAGGATGACGAAAGCGCCGGAGGGGCGGCCATAGCCCGGATAAAAATGGTGGGAGATGAGTTCGTGCGCGAAGGCGCCGAGCGCAACCGTCATGACCATGGTCATGTACAGGATCGGCCGCTTGTGCATACGGGCCAGTGCCAGCAACGCGAGCCCAAGATAGCCCTTCAGTTCGAAGGGAACGGTCCAGAGCTGAACATTGACCCATTTCGCATAAGGCAGATGCTCGAAGACCCCCGGAAGGTTGTAATGAATGTCGCCCAACACATTCAAGAAATAATCACGGAACATTTGATTTGAGAAATACGCGGAGAGCGGCAGCGTTGTGATGAGCGGGCCAAGGATGAGCGCTGAGAGAACGACCTCGACAATGAGTGCTGGAAATATTCGCAATGCGCGCAGGGTAAGAAAAGAAGGCAGGTCGTTGCGCTGGAGGCTGCCGGCAACGAGGAAGCCGCTCATGATGAAGAAGGCAGGAACGCCGGCGAAACAAATGGGGCCGAGCGGCCCGGTCCAGAGTTGGCGCTCGATATTGCCGACGGTAAATGTGTGAAACCATATGACCGCGATGGCTAGGCCAAGGCGCATGTAATCGAACCCGGCAGGCCGCCCCGCCGCCTTGATAAGCTGTTTTCCAAGCGTGTTCATCCGACTCTCCGATGCAAGCAGACTGCGAATGGAGACGCCGCAGAAGAACGTAACGCTCGATATGTGGTGTGAACCGCTCGAGGCGTAGCAAAAGGTGGATCATACAATATATCGAACAGCTAAGGCTTCGCGGCTTTTTTTTGGTTAGCCAGACTGGCGCATCTTGCGGCCTCCGTTGACAGCGCGTGGATCCCACACGCATCAGACAGCGAATGTTACGTATCCGAAGGTTAGCGTGTCAAGGAGATTTTGTTACAATACAGGGTGAATGCGGCGGCTTGGTTTCAGGATATCCGTTCGACCCATGGTGCACGCGAAGGTCCCGGTTCGAACGGGTCGCCGAAATACTGGGTCTCGCGGGCCACCTTCCCGTCGCGGAACTCCATGATGCTCACCGTGTAAGAGGGCCGCCCGTCATAGGTTAGGACATATTCGGTGATCCAGAGGTCGCCCGCGCCGATGATCCGCCGCACGGTGAAGCGTTTCTGGTTCGGCTGGGCGGCGCGGGAGGACTGAATGTTCCGCCGGCCGCGGATCCGCTCGCCCGATTGCGGATATTCGAGCACCGCGTCCTCGCGGTAAATCTGGTGCTCAACCTCGAAATCGTTCGCATCGGAGGCGGCCCAATGGCGATCCAGAGCCGTGCGATGCTCTTGCGCGTTCATAGCGAAATCTCCTTAGACCATCGCGGACGATGTTGCGCTGCACGTGCCATGCGCCCCGGGAGGGAGCGAAGGCTGGGGCGGCAGCATACCGGTTATGGCGCGTTCGGGTCCAGCGACATATTCGGCGGTGCGACCTGGCAGAGCCGGGAGATTTGCTGGATCTCCTGGGTTTCCTCCACCGCTTGCTGCGCGAACTGGTCCGCGGTGCTGGGTGACGCCGCTGAAGCAGGGTCCGACGGCGCGACGTGGCAGAGCCGGGAAATTTTCTGCATCTCCTGGGTTTCCTGAACCGCTTGCTGCGCGACTTGTTCGGCCGTGCTGGTCGATGCCGCCTTTGCCTGGGCCATGGCGTGTTGTGCGGCTTGCATTTGCGCCTGATCCGCCTGTGTTTGTGCTTGCCGTCCGGCGGCCTCGCCTTGGGTGAAGCCGGTCTGTTGCGCGGCTTGTAAGGCGGTGGCCGAGGGGCGCGCTGCTGTTGCGGCTTCGAGTTGCGCCTGATCCGCCTGCGTTTGTGCCTGCCGCCCGGCGGCCTCGCCTTGGGTGAAGCCGGTCTGTTGCGCGGCTTGTAAGGCGGCGGCCGAGGGGCGCGCTGCTGTTGCGGCTTCGAGTTGTGCCTGATCGGCCTGTGTTTGTGTCTGCCGCCCGGCGGCCTCGCCTTGGGTGAAGCCGGTCTGTTGCGCGGCTTGTAAGGCGGCGGCCGAGGGGCGCGCTGCTGTTGCGGCTTCGAGTTGTGCCTGATCGGCCTGCGTTTGTGCCTGCCGCCCGGCGGCCTCGCCTTGGGTGAAGCCGGTCTGTTGCGCGGCTTGTAAGGCGGCGGCCGAGGGGCGCGCTGCTGTCGCGGCTGCGATTTGCGCCTGATCCGCCTGCGTTTGTGCCTGCCGCCCGGCGGCCTCGCCTTGGGTGAAGCCGGTCTGTTGCGCGGCTTGTAAGGCGGCGGCCGAGGGGCGCGCTGCTGTTGCGGCTTCGAGTTGTGCCTGATCCGCCTGCGTTTGTGCCTGCCGCCCGGCGGCCTCGCCTTGGGTGAAGCCGGTCTGTTGTGCGGCTTGTAAGGCGGCGGCCGAGGGGCGCGCTGCTGTTGCGGCTTCGAGTTGTGCCTGATCGGCCTGTGTTTGTGTCTGCCGCCCGGCGGCCTCGCCTTGGGTGAAGCCGGTCTGTTGCGCGGCTTGTAAGGCGGCGGCCGAGGGGCGCGCTGCTGTTGCGGCTGCGATTTGCGCTTGATCCGCCTGCGTTTGTGCCTGCCGTCCGGCGGCCTCGCCTTGGGTGAAGCCGGCCTGTTGCGCGGCTTGTAAGGCGGCGGCCGAGGGGCGCGCTGCTGTCGCGGCTGCGAGTTGCGCCTGATCCGCTTGTGTTTGCGCCTGCCGCCCGGCGGCCTCGCCCTGGGTAAAACTGGCCTGCAATGCCGCGGCCGAAGGCTGTGCTGCCGCCGTCGCGGCTGCGATTTGCGCCTGGTCCGCCTGTGTCTGTTCCTGCCGCCCGGCGGCCTCGCCTTGGGTAAAACTGGCCTGCAATGCCGTGGCCGAGGGACGCGCCCCAGCCGAAACGGCTTGCATTTGCATCTGGTCCGCTTGCATCTGCACCTGCCGTCCGGTGGCCTCGCCCTGGGTGAAGCCAGCTTGCCGCGCCGCCGCCAACGCGGCGGGCGAAGCCGATGCCGGGGCCATTCGCTGCCGGTCCTGTGCCGCCTGGTCGGCCTTGCCGTCCGTCACGCCTGCGAAATAGGCGTTGGCCTCGGCGGCTTGCTGCGCGCTTTGCGTTGTCGCGTCAGGGGCGCTGGAAACATCCGTTGCCGATCCGGTACAGCCTGAAATGGCCAGGCAGAGGCCAAGGCCCCACCAGGCCAGACGGCGCGGGAATGAAAAAGCGGGTGCGGCGCATGTCAAGATGGCTTCACTCCCAAATTGCGACGCTTCAACGGCGTCGTCGTGGGATGGGTGGCCTCCCCAAATGGCGAATTCCCGTCCCCCGGGGGGACTTAGCACTATTCCGTTGCGATGTCAGCATTAACTGCGCGTAAACCGAACCCAGCGGTGGGCGCCGGCAGGGCACTTGCGGCGCATTGCCGTATTTAAGTCGCGAACTTGCCCGGTATCGTAATGTCTCGCATAATGCGGTTGTGAGGCTAACGGCCTGAGTGCTCCTCCTGACTAAGAGACAAGAACCACCGAGGGGGAGCGCATGCCGGCGGAAGCGTGTTTTGGGATTTATGGATATGGCAAGGCCGAGCCGGCGCGCGTGCCCCGCATGGCGTGTTGACGGTGCTGCGCTTGTCGGGGCTGAATGGGGGCTGGAATGCTGGCGGTGCTGGTGGCAAGCGGAACGACAATCGTTGCGGTAGCCTTGGTTGTATCGATGCGACATGTTCTGGTGCGGGTGGCGCGCTTGCGCCGGCAGGCGGAGGATGCCGTCGCCCAGGCGCTGGGGCAGGCGCGCGAAATGGAAGCGCAAAACGGCCTGGAACAGAATCTCGATCTGCTGCGCATGTCGCTTTATGGCTTGGGCGAACCGCGGGTTGCGGGGGAAGCGCTATGGTTCGGGATGCGCCGGATGAACGGCGATTGCGCGCTGGTCGATGCCGTGAAGGCGAAGTTCGGCGGGGTTGCGACGATTTTTCTGGGCGATCAGCGGATTGCCACGAATGTGCAGAAGGCCAATGGCGCGCGCGCGCTCGGCACAAGGCTGACACCTGGCCCGGCCTATGACCGGGTATTGCGGCAGGGTCTGAGCTATCGCGGCGAGACGGAGATCCTGGGCGAGATCTATCTGGCGCTCTATGAGCCGATCACCTGCGATGGCGCGGTGATCGGGCTGCTCTTCGCCGGCGTCCGGAAGGACACCGCCGTGGCGACGGGCGCGGCAACAGCCGCGCGCCGCACCGGCGGGCTGGCGGCGACCGGGGCGGCAATCGAGGCATTGCAGCGGATCGTTGCGGCGCAGTCGGCGGCGGCGGCGCAGGCGATTCTCCAGCGCCAGGCGGCCAATGATGCGCGGCGCCGTTTCGATGCCGAGCGCCAGAAGGCGGTGCGCCAGCAGAGCCTGGCGATCGCGGGGCTGACCGAGGGGCTGAAGCATCTGGCGGAAGGGGATCTGGCATTCCGGCTGACCGAGGCCCTGGCGGCCGAATACGAGGCGCTGCGGGCGGATTTCAACGCCGCGATCGCGACCCTGCAGGAAACCCTGCAAGCAATCACCAGCGTGGCGCAAAGCGTGCGCGCGGGCGCGGGGGAGATCACCCAGGCGTCCCACGATCTCTCGCGCCGCACCGAGCAGCAGGCGGCCAGCCTGGAGGAGACGGCTTCGGCGCTCGATCAGATCACCGCCACGGTGCACAAGACCGCGGAAGGGGCGGCCGAGGCGCGCGGCTTGGTCTCGGCGGCGAAGGAGGATGCGGGGCGCTCGGGCGAGGTGGTGCGCCGGACGGTGGGGGCGATGGATGGCATTGCAGCCTCGTCCAAGCAGATCGCCAATATCATCGGCGTGGTCGATGAGATCGCCTTCCAGACGAATTTGCTGGCGCTGAATGCGGGGGTGGAAGCGGCGCGCGCGGGTGATGCCGGGCGTGGTTTTGCCGTGGTCGCGACCGAGGTGCGGGCCCTGGCGCAACGTTCGGCCGATGCCGCGAAGGAGATCAAGGCGCTGATTTCGGCCTCGACACAGCAGGTCGATGTCGGCGTGAAGCTGGTGGACGAGACCGGTCATGCGCTCGCGCGGATCGGGGAGCAGGTGGCGAAGCTGAATGCGCTGGTGACGGATATTGCGGCATCGGCGCAGGCGCAGGCGCGCGGACTGGGCGAGGTGAATGCGGCGGTGAGCCAGGTGGAGCAGGTGACGCAGCAGAATGCGGCGATGGTCGAGCAGGCGACGGCGGCGAGCCATAGCCTCTCCGATGAGGCGATGGAGCTTGCCCGCCTGGTCGGGCAATTCAGCACCGGCGAGCGTGCCCCGGCCCCGGCTTTGGTGCGCAAGCAGGCCCCGCCCAGGACGCCACCGAAGCTGCGCATCGTCACCTCCCCGGGGAAGGCCGTTGCGCTGCCAGGCGGGGGGACGACATCGCGGTCCTCGCGATCGCTGACGGGCGTTTTAGAACCGAAAGAATGAAAAGCGGGCGCTTTTATCCGTTTTGGGTCGCATTGCGCGCGCGGTTGTTGCCGTAATCGACGGCGTCGTCGCGGATCATGCGCGGCAGGAAGCGTTCGGTCAGCACGGGGCCGAGAATGGAGGTCGTGAGCATCAGCACCAGGACGACGTTGAGTAATTTGGCATCGACCAAGCGGTGCCCGGCGGGATCGAAGGTATCGTAGGCGACCAAGGCCGCGGCCAGCGTGGCGGCAACCTGGGGCAGGGTGAGCGACCACATGGTGCGCCGCGCGATCCGGCTGTAGCCGAAGCTGCGCCCGGCCGCTTCCGCGGCGATCCACTTGCCCAAAAGCAGCGCGCCGATGACGCCGCCGACCAAAGGGAAGTTGCCGATGATGCTGCGCAGGAATGCCAGCGGATCGATCAGGAAGCCGATGACGATGAAGAAGCAGGGGATGAACAAGGAGCGGCCTAAAAACTCCAATTTTTCCTTGGCGGGCTTGTCCCGCACCGCCGTGTTGAGCGCCAGGCCGGCCAGGAACGCGCCGACAATCCCCGGCAGGTTGATGAGGTCCGAGAGCGCGCTGGCGACGGCGATGATGATGAGCATCACGATAAAATAGGCTTCCTCGTTTTCCTGCATCCTGGTCAGGACATAGCCGCCCGCGCGGCCAACCCCGAAGATGATCAGCGGCACGAACACCGCGATCTCGAAAATCTGCAGCGAGATCGACTTCACCGAGAAGCCGCCGACATAGGTCGATAGGCATAAAGCGAAAACCAGCAGCGAGAGGATGTCCGAAATCACGGTGGCACCGACGGCGACCGCGATGGGTTCCAGGCCATTGGCCTTATGTTCCTGAACGATGGAACTGCCGAGCAGCGTGTGCGAGGCCAGAAGCGAGCCGAGCACGATGGCCGGGAGGGCGCCATAGCCGAAGGCGAGCCCGACCAGGGTGCCGAGCAGCAATGGCGTACAGGTCGTCCACAGGCCAAAGACCAGCGTCTTGCGCCGCGCCTCGAGGAAGCGGTTCAAATCCATTTCCAGGCCTGCGAAGAACATCAGGAAAAGCTTGCCGAGCTCGGCAAAGAAATCCGCGATCGGCCGGTGCTGGCCGATCAGGTCCAGCCCGTAGGGGCCGACCAGGATGCCGCTGAGCAACAGGCCGACGGCGACGGGTAGGTGCCAGCGGCGGGAGAGATAGGGCACGCCGACGAGCATCGCCATGATGAAGGCGAATTTGGTGAGGGTGGACAGGGATAGCGCCTGCGCCCGCAGCAAGTCGATGGCATTGATGATCGCATGTAACATGACCGTCCCCCCTGTGGCTTAAGTGCTGCATTTGGGTGATGTCGGGTGGTCTCGCCTGGTTGGCGTGCGGTACAGATTCAGGGGGCAGGGTGCGGCGTGGTCGCAATGAAGTCAAGGAGAGAAAATGCGGGCGATGGGTGCCCTACGGCATGTCGGCGCCGCCAAAATCCTTGGCGGCGCCGATGCGTATGCTTGGTCGACTTTTTAGAATTTGACCGTGAGGCCCGCCGTGACGCTGTCATCGGCGGCGTCGTAATTGCCGATAATCGTGCCGCTCGGCGTCAAGGGCGAGTTCGATGCGGTGTTGTTGATCGTGCCGCCCGGAGAGAAGACATGCAGGTAGGCAAGTTGGAGCTTCGTGCTCGGCAGGATCTGGTATTGCACGCCGAAGCCGAGATCGTAATGGTTGGCGTCCGGCACGCGGGTGGTGCGGTTGCTGTCCGTGACGGGGGATTCGTCGTAGGCGAAGCCGGTTTGGAGCATCACCTTGTCGAGCAATTGATAATTGGTGCCGATCCCGGCGTACCAGGTATTGCGCCAGTCTTCCCCGATCGTGGTCCCGGGGGCGCCGTTGGTCGGCGTGACGTCGAGCGCATTGAACAAGGACCAGTCGGTCCATTCGACACTGCCCATCACCGCCCATTTCTCGGTGATTTGATGATAGAGGCCGATGTCCAGATCGTCCGGCAGGGTGATGCTGGTCGTCGCCCCGCTATTGGCGGCGGCGAGTATGGCGGCGGTTTCTGGGCTGAGGAGCGAGTAGAGCGCCGGGACGGTGATCTTTTCCTCGCCGGTGATGTTATGCCGGATGCGGGAGCGATAATCGATGCCGATCCGTGTCGCGTCGTCGAACTGGTATAGGATGCCGACATTATAGCCGACGCCGAGATCGTTGCCGTGGATATCCGCGAGCGGGTCCTGGCCGGTGGCCGCACTCAGGAAGGGAACATTCAGGGCTTGCGTCAGGCGTGCGTCGAAATAATCGACGTTCGGGCCGCCGCCGATCGAGAGATGGTCATTCACTTTATAGGAAAGTGCCAGGCCAAAATTGATGTCGGTGATGCTCGACACCAGGCTCTGGTAGCGGCCGACGAAATCGCCCGGATAGCTGACGCGCTCGTCATACGGGGAGGTCACGCTAAAGCCGAGGCGGAATTTGGGCGACAGCACCCAGACGCCGAAAAGGCTCCCGGAAGCGGCGGGAGCGATGGCATTGCCGCCGGTGGTGCCTGAAACATTGCCGCCGGTGAGGGGGTTGGTGTTGCTGCCGGTAAAGTTAAAGGAGGGGGCGATATAGCTGACCGAGCCGTCGATCTCGTCCTGATCGAGCCGGACCATGCCGGCCGGGTTGGTCCAGACGGTACTCGCGTCATAGGCCTTGGCGCTCTCGCCGGCGAATGCGTTGCCGAGCCAGTCGGCGGTTCCCTCACGCAGCGCAAAACCGGATGCGAAGGCGGCCGAGCTCAGGCAGGTTGCGCCGGTGAGGCCCAGCGCGAACGCGAAGAAGAATCCGGTTTGAGTTGTTTTCATTCGTTTTTTGTCTCCCCAGTTCGGTCGTGCGCTTTTATGCGCTTTGTTTTCGTAGCCGTTCAATGGTTCCCTATACGGAATACATAAGACCAATAAGAGAGATCGCGCAAGACGCGAGTGTGGGAACCATAGGAGGCTAAGATCGGGGAGGCAGGCGGCGGGGGTGCCCGCCGCCTGATGCGGGCCGTTCTAGTGCAGGGCGCCGCTGGAGGCGTCGGCCATTTTCGACAAGGCCTGGTCGATGGTGAAGCTGGCCGCTTTTTGTCTTGGGGGATAGTCCTGGAATGTCGCGGCGAATTGCGCCGCGATCGTCTGTGCCGCGAAGATGATGTAGTCGTGGTGCAGGAACCAGTCGTAATAGGTGTTCGAGGTGATGTCCGCGCGTTCGAACGGGTCGGTTCGCAAATTGAAGAGTTTCGGTAGCCGCAGGGGGGTGAACGGTTCGGCCCAAACCTGCAGCGTGCCCGGGCAACGCTGCTCCATGAAGACGACTTTCCAGTTGTCGTAGCGGAGCGCCACGACATTGCCGTCATCGTCGAAATACATGAAGAGCTTGCGGGGACTTTTTTCTGTTTGCCCGGTGAGATACGGTAAGAGGTCGTAGCCGTCGATATGGTTTTTAAAAGTCTTGCCGTGCGCGGTGTGGCCTTTGAGAAGTTTTTCCACCACATCCGGCTCGCCGGCCATTGAAAGGAAGGTGGGCAGCCAGTCGTGATGCTGGACGATCTCGTTGGAGATTGAGCCGGCCTTGATCTTGCCGGGCCAGCGCACCAGAAGCGGCACGCGGAAGGCGCCCTCCCAGTTCGTGTTCTTCTCGCTGCGAAACGGCGTCATGCCGCCATCGGGCCAGGAGTTCATATGCGGCCCGTTATCTGTGCTGTACATTACGAAAGTATCCTCCGCGATGCCCAGTTCATCGAGATAGTTTAGGATATCACCGATGTTCTTGTCGTGATCGATCATCGTGTCGTGATAGGGCGATTGCCAACGGCCGGCCTGGCCGAGGCTGGATTCCTTTGTATGCGTGAAGAGATGCATGTGGGTGGTGTTGAGCCACACGAAGAAAGGCGTGCCGCCGTCATGCTGGCGCCGGATAAAATCCTTGGCTTCCATGACGAAATCGTCGTCGCAGGTCTCCATGCGTTTTTTCGTGAGCGGGCCGGTATCGGTGATCTTCTGTTTGCCGACGCGCCCCCAGCGGGGGTGCTCGGTCGGGTCGTCCTCCTCCGTTGCCCAGCAATGCAGGACGCCGCGCGGGCCGAAGCGCTCCTTGAATTTCGGGAAATCCTCCTCCGGCGGATAATCGTACATTTCCGGCTCTTCCTCGGCGTTGAGGTGATAAAGATTGCCGAAGAACTCATCGAAACCATGCACCGTGGGTAGGAATTTGTTCAGATCGCCGAGATGGTTTTTGCCGAACTGGCCGGTTGCGTAGCCGTGATTCTTGAGGAGTTCGGCGATGGTCACATCCTCGGCCTGGAGGCCGACGGTTGCCGCGGGAACGCCGACCTTGGTCAGGCCCGTGCGAAAGCCGCTTTGTCCCGTGATGAAGGAGGCCCGGCCGGCGGTGCAGGATTGTTCGCCATAGGCGTCGGTGAAGAGCATGCCTTCCTTGGCAAGCCGGTCGATATTGGGCGTTTGATAGCCCATCAGCCCATGAGTGTAACAACTGAGATTCGCGATGCCGATATCATCTCCCCAAATGACGAGGATATTCGGCTTTTTGGATGTGGCCATCGGTTGTTCCTCTTGTTGATGATTCTTGGTGTTGGATGATTTTGTCATAAATTATTGCAATTGTGCGTTTGCTGGACGTTTTGACATGTTAATCTCATGACATGTTCAGCTTCGCCATTTTGTGGCGCGGCTGGACGATGATGAGTGGCGGCCTGGAAGCCCCGCATTTGCAACCAAAGGCGCAGCGGATCGGGCGATCGTTCCTGGCGCGATGGGACGGGCTTTTCGGCGCAGGCCGGGGCAGGGGCCTTGCGGCCCCGGCGCCTATGCGGTCCCGAGCGCGATCAATGCCGGGGCGGATCTTACGGCTGGGGCGGGCCGACCGGTTTCCCTGCCGATCCGGAACTGGCCGACGAGGCGGGTGAGCTCGGCGGCTTCTTCCGCCAGATCATGGCTGGCTTCGGTGGATTGCTCGACCATCGCCGCGTTCTGGTGCGTCACCTGGTCGATCTGGCCAACCGCGCTGTTCACTTGGGCGAGCCCGTTTGCCTGCTCGCCTGTCGCGGCGGCGATGTCACCGACCAGATCATTCAGGCGCGTGACATGCGCGACGATGCGCGCCAGTGCGGTTCCCGTATCGCCCACGAGCTGCACGCCGGCGGCGACCCCCTGGGCCGAGGCTGAGATCAAGGCTTTGATCTCCTTCGCGGCGGCGGCCGAGCGTTGCGCGAGGGCGCGGACCTCGGTGGCCACCACGGCAAAGCCGCGCCCCGCATCCCCGGCCCGCGCCGCCTCGATCCCGGCATTCAACGCCAGAAGATTGGTCTGGAAGGCGATCTCGTCGATCACGCCGATGATCGTGCCGATCTGCTTTGCGGAGGTCTCGATCGCGCCCATCGCCCGCACGGTTTCGCGCAGCACGGCGCCGGAGTGCGCCGCGTCTTCCTTGGCGGCGCCAACCGTGGCGCGCGCTTGCGTTGCGTTTTCCGCGGTCTTGCGAACCGTGGCGGTGATCTGGTCCAGGGTCGCGGCCGTTTCCCGCAGGCTGGCGGCTTGCTGGTCGGTGCGCGCCGAGAGATCATCGGCCGCCCGGCTGATGTTTTCGGCACCGGACTGCACGCCCTCGGTGTTCGCCGCGATCGCCTGCATCGTCTCCTGCAGACGCTCGGTCATGGCGTTGAAGTCTGCGCGCAGTTTTTCGTAGTCCTGCTTGAACGCGGTGCCGAGGCGGAACAGCAAATCGCCCCCCGAGAGCCGCTCAAGCCCTGCCGCAACGGAATCGACCACGAAGGCGACCTCCTCGGCTGCCGCGTTGCGCTCATCCTCGTGGCGCAGGCGTTGCGCCTCCGCCAAAGCCCGTTCCGCCGCCGCTGCCGCCTCCAGCTTGGTCTTCTCGATGCCCGCATCCTTGAAGCGCTGGACGGCGCGGGCCATGTCGCCGATCTCATCGCGCCGCTCGGCACCGGTGATGTCGGTGGCCAGATCGCCGCGCGAGAAGTCTTCCCATGACGTTTTGCAGCCGCTTCACCGGCAGCGTGACCCAGATGCGAACGGCGAGAAAGGCGGCGAGCACGGCCAGGATGAGCCCGCCCAGCACCGCCAGGAAGGTGGTTCGAATGGTGCTGCCGGTGCGGCCGCGCAAATTGGCTTCATCGGCCGTCACCGTGCCTGCGATACGGTTCGCTTCGTTGGTGATGCCGAGCGTGAGGCCGGGGAAAATCGGCGAGCATTCCTTGAGGAAGACGGCCTGGGCACTCAGGACCGAGGGGCTGTCCATCGCGTTCAGGCCCTGATTGATCGCGTCCAGGCAGCTATCGTCGACCGTCTGGAGATCGCGCTTCTCCAGCGCCATGATGCCGGCAGCACCTGACGGGTCCAAAGCGGCCGCCTGGACCATGTCGTCGTGAAAGATTTTTTCGTTGGCATTGATGGCGACGAGATCCGCCTGGTTGCTCGCATCCATCGTGGAGATCATGAATTCGGCGATGCTTGCCCGCGTGTTGGCGAGGCTTTGGCTGCTTCTGGCGAGGTAGAGGGCGGCCTGGCCCTGGTGATCGATAAGGTCGGCATAGCGGCTGGCGATCATCCGCATGCCGCCGGTCGTGTAGAGGGAGATTACAATGACGAAGATGCCGAAGGCTGCCAATATCGAAAGAATTTTTCCAATAATGGGAATGTGCTTCACGAGATCCTATCCTTTGCAATCGGCCAGCGGTCTTCACGTCCAAATCATTCGCGTCCGGTTTGCGAATCGTTGCCCTGGCGATGGCGCGTACCCGAACGCGTTGGATGTAACGTAGGCGCCGATTAAATACAGCCGTGAAAGCAATGGATTTTTGTTAGTTTGTTGAAGCTTTTGTTAAAGCGTCTGCGCATTCATTTCGGCGATGCACCTTCTGGTGGAGAGCGTATGGCGGGTATTCCCTCATTCCGGGTGGCGGGACCATGCCGGCACCGGGCTGGCGGCGTTGCGGTGGCCGTGGCATTATGACAGCAGGACAGCCATAACGGGCTTTCCCAGGATATCGTCGCGGCGGGCTGTGGCCAGGCCACCGGCCCCAATGGAGAATGCGTAGATGGAACAGATGGATCTCAACAAGCCGGCGCCGCGGAAATTAGGCGCCAGCGGGCTTTTGGTCTCTGCGGTCGGCCTTGGCTGCATGTCGCTTTCCGGCGTTTATGGCGCCGCCGAGGATTCGGAATCCGAGGCGTTGATTCGCCACGCGATCGAAAACGGCGTGAACCACCTGGATTCCTCCGACATGTATGGCTGGGGCCATAATGAGGAGGTCGTCGGCCGGGCAATTCAGGGCCTGCGTGAGCAGGTGGTGCTGGCGACGAAGTTCGGCCAGGTGAAGCGCGATAGCGGGGCGAACGGCGTGGACGGACGGCCGGATTATGTGATGCAGGCCTGCGAGGCCAGCCTCAAGCGCCTGGGCGTCGAGGTGATCGACCTATATTACCAGCACCGGGTCGATCCGGCCGTGCCGATCGAGGAAACCGTGGGGGCGATGGCAAGGCTCGTCGAGCAGGGCAAGGTGCGCTATCTGGGGCTTTCCGAGGCGAGCCCGGAGACTATTCGGCGGGCGCATAAGACGCATCCGATCGCCGCGGTGCAGACCGAATATTCCTTGCTGTACCGGAGCGAAGCGGAAGAGACACGCCAGGTTACGACGGAACTCGGCATCAGCTTTGTGGCCTATTCCCCGCTCGGCCGTGGCTTCCTGACCGGTGCGCTCAAGGCGTTCGCCGATATCGATGGGCGCCGCGCCGCGCATCCGCGCTTTCAGGCCGAGAATTTCACGCATAACCGGGAGCTCGTCGCGCGGATTGAGGCGATTGCGGCGAATAAAGGCTGCACGCCGTCGCAGCTCGCGCTGGCCTGGGTCCTGGCGCAGGGGCCGGATGTCGTGACGATCCCCGGGACACGTTCGGCGCAACGGCTGGATGAAAATGCTGGGGCCATGCGCGTGGTGCTGAGCGCAGGGGAAGTCGCCGAAATTTCCGCAGCGATCCCGCGCGGTGCCGCGGCGGGCGAGCGCTATCCCTCGGCCGCGATGAAGGCGGTTTATCTGTAAGCCAGAGAAGGAAGGCTTCTTTTTGTGAACAAAAAGAAGCAAAAAAACTTTTTTAATTTGGGCCGGAGGCGCATGTAGCTCCCGGCTCATAAGCGCAAAAGTTTTTTGCGCCGCTTTTTTTCAAAAAAGCGGCTACTTCTACTGGCTGGGCGTGCAGGTTTTCTCGGAACCGTCCGTATAGCAGAACTCACGGACCGCGCTGGCGGTTTTGGTCGGCGCGGGGGTTGTCTGCGATGGTGTTGCCGATGTCGTTGGGGCGTAGACCAAAGCGGCGTCTGATGCATCGCCACTTGCCCGGAGGTCGGCCGCGCGCTGATCGCTGATATGCTCCCGGCACTGGATATAGTCCGGCGTGCCAAAGGCGGCGCCGTAGGATTTGCATGTCGCATCATCGGCTGCCGCCAGTTGCGCGGATGTTAGATGCTGGGTGGGCGCAAATGGTCCGAAGGCTAGATAACCGGACTGCCCGTTAGGGTAACAGCCGGCCAATAAGAGAAAAGCGAGGACGGATTTTTTCATTGCTTTGCGGCACTTTCGTTTTTGATGCCGAACAATAACGCGATTCAGGGATCGCGTAAATCTGCCCTGACCGATCGATGCTTTGCCGCGCGGGAGTAAGACCGGCGTTAGCCGCCGATGCGGCGGAGGCTTTTGCCTCCGCCATGCCATGCGTTAGTGCACGCCGGCCATAAATGCTTTGATATCCTGCGGCATGCCCGAAATGGCCTGCACCGCGCCGCTGGCGTCGCGGAACATCAGATACGGCGTCCCATCGATGCCGTTGGTCTGCATGAAGGCATCATTTGCGTTGATCTCGGCCACGACTTTCGCCGGCGGATTTACCGCCTCGGCCAAGCCACCTTCCTCGTTCTGAACGTCGAAATTCGACTCATCCAGGTTCAAGGCCTTCACCGGGTCGGGAGCGGCCAGCAACGCCTCGGCGCGGCCCTGGGAGGTTGCCTTGACCACGCCCACCGGCACGATCGACAGCCGCAAGGTGCCGTTCTGCAGATAGGGTTCCATGGCCACGTAAGTGAGATGGCAATAGATGCAGTTCGGGTCGAGGAACATCACCACATGTTTCGGCGCCTTCGGGTTGCCGAGCTGGAACTGCGTGGTTCCCTTCAATTGCTGCCAGATTTGGGCGGCGGACGGTGTCTGCGTCGCGACTGCCGGCAGATAGGTCTGCGCGTAGCTGGTGGAGAGGTTTGCGCCGTTAGGCCCGAACAGATCGCCCATGAACACGTAGCGCCCGTCCGCCGTGGTGTAGACGATCCCCGTCTGGCCGGGGCCGGCCTCGATGCCATAGCCGTCGATCCCGGACGTTACCTGGAATGCCGCAAGGATTTTTGCCTGGCCGTGCGCCAGCCGGGTGATGGCGGCAGCACCCGGCGCGAACGCCGCCGGAACGGTAAAATTCGCGGGCGCGGCTTGCGCGGCCTGTGCGGCATAGGGCAGCGTGCCGAACAGGGAGATCGCGAGCAGCGCGGCGAGGCGGGTCTTTGTGCCGGCAGTGCGGGCAGATGGGGTGGGCATATTGCGCATAGTGAGCCTTTGCTGGGTTGGGTGCCGCATCCTGCGGTTCCCTTGGAAACTCCCCTGCATATATAGGCGGCTCCGAGATTGACTAGGGCTGGGCCGATGGTCGCTGCCGATTGAGGCTTGATCGTCCGGGATCCGCGCTGGTTAGGTTATTGCCACTCGGCGCGCGTGGAAGGATGCAACTCGCGCTTGAGATCGGCCGCAACCATGACCTGCGCCAGTTCCGACGCACCTATGACCGGCTTCCAGCCGAGGACACGTTCGGCCTTAGCAGCGTCGCCGATCAGCGCGTCCACCTCGGTTGGCCGATAGAATTGCGGGTCGATGCTGATGACCCTCCGCCCAGTGGTGGCACACCGGCCGATTTCGGCATTTCCCTTACCTTCCCAGGCGAGCTCGATGCCGGCGGTGGCAAAGGATTGGATGGCGAAATCCCGCACACTCGTGCTCTTGCCTGTGGCCAGAACGTAGGTGTCTGGCTGCTCGGCCTGCAGCATCCGCCACATGCCTTCGACGAATTCGCCGGAGAATCCCCAATCGCGCTTTGCGTCGAGATTGCCGAGCCGCAATTCCGACGCGCGCCCCAGGCTGATCCGCGCCGCTGCCTGGGATATTTTGCGTGTTACGAATTCCGTGCCGCGCAACGGTGATTCATGATTGAACAGAATGCCGGAGCAGACGAACATGCCATAGGCTTCACGGTAATTCACCGCCGACCAATGTCCGAACAGTTTTGCCGTGGCATAGGGGCTGCGCGGATAGAACGGCGTCTTCTCGTTTTGCGGCACTTCCTGCACCTTGCCGTACATTTCCGCGGATGATGCCTGATAGAGTTTTATTTTCGGGTTGACGGTGCGCACCGCTTCCAGCAATTGCAAGGCGCCGACGCCGGAAATCTGCGCCGTGGTGGTGGGTTCTTTGAAGGATACGCCAACAAAACTCTGCGCCGCGAGATTGTAGATTTCATCGGGTTCGATTGTGTCGACGGCGCGAATGTTCGAGCCGAGATCGCCGAGGTCATGCTCAACGAGCGAGAGATTTTCGTGATCGAGGACGCCGAGCTCCGTCAGGCGCCAAAAATTATGCGAACTCGAACGACGATGACCGCCAAATACGCGATAGCCTTTTTCCAGAAGGAGTGCCGCCAGATACGCGCCGTCCTGTCCGGTGATCCCGGTGACAAAGGCCTTTTTCATGAATCCACTATATCCCTTACATTTTCTCTGGATTGGACGTGTTCGTTCCAAAGCTCGTAGACTTTGTCGTGGAATTTGGTCCGGAATTTGGCGATAGAAAACTGTTCCGCATGTTTTCGGATCGTCAAGGGGTCAAACACAATGCCGGATTTTTCGAACCTGTTTACGGCGTTGCAAATCGCCTCGACGCTCTGGCTCCAGAAGTGCAGGCCGGTGACGCCGTCGATAACGGTCTCGGATGCGCCGCCGCGCCCATAGGCGAGCACCGGCGTGCCGCAAGCTTGCGCCTCGAGCGGGGTGATGCCGAAATCCTCTTCGGCGGCAAAAATGAAGGCTTTCGCGCGTTGCATATGTTGCAACAGCACTTCATCCTCCTGAAAACCCAGCACGCTGACATTGGGGCCCGCCATGCGCTTGACCGCCGCTAATTGCGGACCGCTGCCGATCACGACGAGGCGCTTGTCCGGCATCTGTGCGAAGGCTTCGACGATCAGTGCGACGCGTTTGTAGGGAACCAGGCGCGAGGAGGTGAAATAATAATCCTCCTTCTCCGTACCGATTTGAAAATAATCCGTGTCAACGCCTGGATAGATGACGTCCGATTCTCGGCGATAGACTTTCCAAATGCGCCGGCTGATATATTTTGAACAGGATATAAAGTGATCGACACCGTTCGCGGTTCGGGTGTCCCAAATTCGTGCCGCGCCAAGAAAATACCGGGCAAACAGACCTTTGATGTTCTTGTCGAGATTTTGCTGCCGAAGATATTGATGCTGCAAATCCCATGCGTAGCGCATTGGGGTGTAGCAATAGCTGATATGCAACTGATCTGGACCGGTTATCACGCCTTTCGCCACGGCGTGACTGTTGGAAATGACAAGATCGTATCCGGAAAGATCGAATTGCTCGACGGCGATCTGCATCAGCGGAAAATAGTAGCGATAGATGTGGGGAAAAAAAATAAATTTTTGCAGGAAGCTCGTCTTGAACGCTTTGCCCATGAATTTGTCGCGGAAGCGACCTTTGGTGAAATCGATCAGGCCGAAAAGATCTGCTTCTGGAAATTCCTTTAACATTTCAGATAATACTTTTTCGGATCCTGCGTATGTCACCAGCCATTCGTGAACGAATGCAACCCGCATGGGAGTCCTGAAATTCCCCGCAAAAGAAGCGTCAGGAAATTTCAGATGCTGTGCTCTGTCAATGATCTCCAATAATCGTCGCCCTTCATATAAAAACAACTTTAGAGAAAACTCGATTTTTGTAAATTCTGGTATTGCCGTTTCCTGGTAAACGCTGAACCAAATCGGTATTCGCAAAATTCGCAATATTTCTAATGTATTCTTATATTTTAAGACGCTTGAGATAATTATATTATAAGGTCGCAATGGTGAATACAACAATTTTTTGTGGAATGACGGAAAATAATTCGTGCTGGGCGGGTTTGTGGTTTGTTGTATTTTGGAGATGGATATTGCTGCATTTTTAAGTGTTTGGTGTAAAATCATCCGTAATAGCGCGCGAAATTTCGGTGCGGGTTTTGGAGGGTAAAATCATCGCGGCCGCGTCATGATATTACGATTTATTAACGTATAGACGGATGTTTTGCGTGTTTCGGGGGCTTCAATGTTCGAGCTCGTTGGGATGGGAGTCGCTCCCGGTCAGGTTGTTGGCAAAATGGTGTTGCAGCCGCCGGATCTCGGCGGCGAGTGGATGGTCAAGCCATAGGATCCCGAGGAACCACAGGCCGGCGCCGCATAGAATGGCAGCCGTGACCTGGATTAAGGGCGTGGTGGTGGCCCAACCATGCGCCGTCATCAGCAATGCCGCCGGGGCGATGGTCATGAGGGTTAACGCGCCACTGCGTTGATAGATCGGCAGGAAATCCCGAGTCCGTGTGTCCGTCATCCGGCCAATATGCGGACGGTAAATGGCGACCGTGAACACGGCCTCAATGATCCGCGTTGCCGCCGCGGCGGTGAGGCCGAACATGCAGCCGATGCCGAAGACGCCAAGCCCCAGCCCGGTCCGCATCAATTCCAGCCGCGTCTGCCGTGCGACCTCGTGGCGCACGACAAATAATTGCCAGCTCAAGCTGACCATCACATGCACCATGGAGGCGAGTGAGAGCATGAGCAAGGGAGGGGCGGCGGCGACCCATCTTGCGCCATAGACGAAATGGATGAATGGCCCTGCGACAATGCCGAGTCCGGCGAAGGCCGGCCATAATACGGCGGTCAGGATTTCGATGGTCATCAGATAGCTGGCGCGAAGGGATTCGCCCTGGCGCACGCGTTCCGCGATATCAACGAACAACACACGGACGATGACCATATAGATATTGTCTTGAATCAGATTGTTCAGGCTGGAGGCGCGTCCGTAAAGGCCGAGGGCGGTCAGGCTGATCAGGCGTCCGAGCAAAAGATCGCTTAGGCGGCCGCTGATGGCATAGGCGCCGGATACCGTCAGCATTTGGACGCCGAAATTGGTGATGCGCCGCCATTCCGTGAGCCGCGGTGTGAGGTTGAAGAAGCGGCGTCCGGCAATGCCATAGGCGATGGCGCTGAACACTGCGCCGGCGACCTGACCATAGGCGATGCTCATATAGCTGAAGCCGGCAACGGCCAGGCCAACGCTGGCGCCTTGCGCGATCAAAACGCGGCAGGTTCCGATCAAGGCAATGGTCTTGAAATTGGCCTCGCGTTCGAGATTGGACGCGGGTAAAAACTCAAACATCCCGATGACCGGAAGAGCCGCCACGACGAGCATCACGCGCCGGACGCCGGCTGCGTGCAGGAAGGATGCCGCAAAGACGCTGCCGGTTAGGATTAATACGCAGACAAAGCAGGATATTAACGCATTGATCGTGAACGTCGAAGCCATCAGGTCGGCGGTCAGTTCCGGTTCCCGGACAATAAATCCGGTCAACCCGGTTGCCTGCATGATGCTGAGAATGCCGGTGATGGCCAGCGCCACGGTGTAGATGCCCATCTCGTAAGGGCTGATGAAGCGCGCGAGAAGCGCCGAGGCGATGAACTGAATGACAAAGAAGGCGGATTGCGAGATCGCCATCCAGGCGAGATGGCGTTTTAGCGACATGACAAGCCAGGCGAGCGGCCGAATGGGCGAGCGGCACGATTTGCGGGGCATTTTAGGTGCATCGGCCTTGCCGGATTCAGAGGATGAAGGCCAGGCCGCTATTGCCGGTGACCTGCAGGAGATCAGATGGGAAGTTGAATGGCTTCAAACCATCACGGATCTGCGCTTCGCGCCGGCGCAGCAGGCCGGGGGAGATGGCCAGATCGTCGATCAGGCGACGGTGATGCTCCGAGTTCCAGGAATTCTCGCCATGGCTGACATAGACGAAAAGATGCGGTGCGGCGGCAAGATAGCCGACGCTGCCTTGGGCTTTCAAGGCGAGGGCAACGCGTAGATCCTCGCCAAGGCGGGCGTCTTGTCCGGCGATGGGATAGCGGATCGACGCGCTTGATCGCGCGATCAGCGTGCCCGGATGGCCGCCGGCCGGTGTGGCCGACCAGTTGGTCCAGTAGAGTTTTTGCGGATGCGGAAAATACTGCATGACATCTTGCAGGAACAGCGCGTCGTAACCGCCATGCAGCAGCGCCTCGACCTGATGTTGCAGCCGCTCGGGGTGGTGCAGATCGTCGTCGTCCCATTGGCAGATGATCTCGCCGGCGGCGTGTTCGAGGCTTAGATTGCGCAAGGCGCCAAGCGTGAGTTCTCCTTCCGGTTCGATGATCCGGATGTTCGGGCGGTTCAGGCTGGCGACATGCGCAATGAGGTGCTGGCGTCCGTTTTCCGTGCCGCCATTGATCATCAGCACCAGTTCGGTAGGCGCGTAGGTTTGGTGGCAAAAGGCATCGATGCTGGCGCGGGCATAGGCAAAGCGCTGCGGGACGGGAAGGGTTACCATCAGGCAACTGACCAACGGGGGGAGGCGCGTATCCTGCAAAACGGTCGCCATGCAATTGTTTCCTCTTTTCATATGGCCTGGCAGCGGTTATCTTGAATGTCAGCTAATCCGAAATTGTAACGATCATAGGATTACATCATTGCTTTATGAATTGCGAATTCCAAAAATTAACCCGTATATGTCGGGGGCATTGATTGAATGTATTTACGCGACATCCGATACAAGGATGCGGGCCGGCGACAGGATCCTTGACCTGAGTGTTGATCTTGGTAGCACATTCGCACAGGATTGTCCGCCGATCTCGTATTATCGCATGGTCCTGCGCGAAAATCTTTGGCTGCGCACGCTCGCCGTGACGGCGGGGACCAATTGGGAAATCACGCAGCCGATTGCGATCTTCAGCACGGAGCCGGATGAGCCGGTTGAGGGGAGCATTGGCCGGCCGGTGCGCAGCGCGGTGGCGGGGATCGTTTATCATCCCGGCATGTGGTCAGGAGGGGCGCATTGAACCCGTTACCGTTAAAATTTGGCCCGCTGCAGGATGATGCGTTTTTAATTCAGCGTTCCGGCGTGACCTGGCTTTGTGATGATGGCTATGTCTGTCAGCCCAATGAGGTGATCGCCTATTGCAATGTCGGGCTTGAGCGCGCGCCGGGGGCGCGCATGGTGGCCAATCCTTTCGACGGCGAGCAGGAGTTTCAGGTGGGTTTTGCGCCGCGGTTCGGGGGGCGGGTGCGTAAAGCGGAGGGTGTGTCGCTCGGCGGCCATTTGGGCAGTTTTGGCGTGCAGCCTTGGAATGCCGACAGTGTTTTAGGCGTTCTCGAGGTCGATGACAGCACGGCGCTGCGTCAAGACATGCTGGAAGCGGCAGGCAGATTACGGTTGCTAATGGTGGCCGGGAGAAGAATGAGCGCGCTGGCCAATGTGGAGGCCGGCATGCTGGCGGGTTGGCATAGCCGGAGCCGGGCCTGGTGGTGTGACGCGCCGGGGATCGCCGCGCCACGGCAAGAGGCGGTTTTGCCCGGGCCCACATTGCTGAATATGGGAATTTGTGATGCCACGGGCCCGCTGCGTGGTGACCGTGGGGCCTTTACCTCGATGTTCGAGGCAGCGCCCTTTCCCGCGCAAATCGTTTTCATGTGCGATCATCCGGTGACGCCCTGTGCCCCGGTGCTACGCGAGCAATTTTTGAGAACGCCGGCAACGTTTCGGGCGATTGCCGCGGATATCCGGCGGGCACTGACGGAAGGGCGCGTCGAACCTTCCGCGGAGGATTGGATTTTTGCCGGCGCCTTGCTGACGGCGATGGAACGATCCCCGATCCGCGATGGTTATGCGTTGCTGACGCCGGAAGGCATTCGCCGGGCCGGGCCGAGCAATGCCGTGCTGCTTTCGTTGAACGCGGAATTTTCGACGATTTTGCAGCATCGTGAACTGGGCTATTCGTTGCACGTCATGCGGCATTTCCAAGCTGCTGCCGGACCCGGGATACGCGCCTGGCTCGATACCGCGTTCAAGCCGGTTACACGGAGTGTTGCAGATATCAAGCGCGATTACGAACGCTTGTTCGATACGGTGACGGCTGAAGTCGATGCTAAATTTCTGATTCTCAATCGCATGTCGACCTCCGGGCAGGAGGATATCACCAGCTATGAGGCGTTCGATGCGCCGATGGCCGCAACCTTGGAGACGATTGCGGCAAAAGAGCTAAATCTGATGCTGCACGAGCTGGCGGATGAACGGGATATTTCGATTATCGATATCGACCATATGGCGGCTGAGCTGGGTGGTGCCGCCCATTTGCCGGATGGGATGCATCAGAGCGGCCTCATGCAAGGGGTGATCCGCGACGAGATTTTCGCATGCCTGGAGGCGAATTGACGGCGACCGCGACGATTACGACGATCGCGACCGCCGCTTATGATGCGCCAAGCCGGAGGCTGCCAGGCGGGACCCCAGGCGGAAGCTAGGTGATCTCGAATGCGACCAAGAGATCTTCGGCCGATTGCGTGGAAGCGGGGAGGGGTTCGTTAAGCTCGTCGCTCAGCAGGCAGAGCGGTGCGCCGATTTTTTGCCAGTTTCCGGCCTCCACGAGGATTTGACGGAGAAAACCGCGCTGGCCGGCGCGAACCTCGACGAGCGCTTTATGCGTTTCGAGTTCGACGATTAAGTCGCCCGTCTCAAAGGCGTCTGCGATATTGCCGTGCCATTCGAGGACGCGGATTTCTTCAACATCGGCGACGAGGCCAGGGACGGAAATCTGGTAGATCATGCAATAGGGCTCCATGAATGCGTTGCGCTGGTGTCGGAAACTTCGTCGCCGGACCGCTCAAAGCCGGTGAGCAAGGCGCGGGCGGCAGCGGCGACCCGGTCTGCATTGGGTAGGCAGGCGGCTTCCAGGACCGGATTCGAAGATACGGGCGCCGGCAGTGCGCCGAGCCGGGCGGTCCGCAGCCGGTTGGCGGCCGGACCGAGCTGCTCGCGGACGCGGGTGGCGACTTCGATGCCGACGCCGCAGGTCGCCTGGCCCTCCTCGAGGGTTAGCAGGGCGCCGGTGCGACGGACGGAAGCCGTGATCGTCTCCATGTCCAGTGGCGCCAGGCTGCGCAGGTCGATGACTTCAATCGAGATGTTCTCCGCCGCGAGACGTTCCGCGGCCTCCAATGCCACCAGCGTCATGAAGGAATGGGTGGTGAGGGTAAGGTCCGTGCCGGGACGGCGGATGGCAGCAAGGCCGATTGGCGTGACGGCCTCAATCACCGGGACCTCGCCTGGAATGGGAAACAGGCGCTTGTGGTCGACATAGACCACCGGGCCGGTCTCCCGCAGGGCGGCCTTGAACAGGCCATAGGCATCCGTGGGCGTGGAGGGGGCGACGACCTTCAGGCCCGGCACGGACATCAGCCAGGCTTCCAGGCATTGCGAATGGGCCACACCCTGGCCGCGCGCACCCGCGGTGGTTTTGACCACAATCGGCGCGGTGAGCTGGCCGCCAGTTTTGTAGCGCAGCTTGGCCGCGTAATTGATCAGCGGGTCGAACCCCAGCATGAGGAAATCCATGTAGGTGATGCTCACCACCGGCCGGTGGCCGGCGGCGGCGGCACCGACGCCGACGCCGACCATGGCGGCCTCGGCCACCGGCATATCCCGAACGCGCGCGGACCCGAATTCCGCGTATAGCCCGTCAAACTCGCGATACGAGCCGCCAAATGCGCCGATATCCTGGCCCAGGAGGATGATGTTGGGATCGTCGCGCATCTCCTCGCGCAAGGCGCGGATGATGGCTTCCCGGAAATACATTTTCACGGTCGTGTTTTTCGTCGCCAAAATCTCAGAGGACATCGGTCAATACCTCGGTTGCATCCGGCAAAGCGGAGGCGTCTGCGAAGTCGATCGCACGCGCCACGTTGGCGGCGACTTGTCTCTCCAGCGCGTCCGCACCCGCATCGTCGAGCAGGCCGGCGGTGCGTAGGGCGGCGCTGTACTGCACGATCGGGCAGCGGCTGCGCAGCTCGGCCAGTTCGGCCTGCGTCCGGGTTTCACGGGCGGTCGTGGAATGGCTGCCAAAACGCCCGGAGAGACATTCCAGGAAGGCGGGGCCGCCGCCGGCGCGAATGCCGGCGGTAGCCTCCGTTGCGGCGCGGGTGACGGCCGAGAGGTCCATGCCGTCGACCGTGCGCGCGGGGATGCCAAAGGCGTGCGCGAGGTCCGAGAGCTGGGCCGGCGCCAGCGCCTTGGCGCGCGGTGTTGCAACCGAGAGCTGGTTGTTGTTGCAGATGAACAGCAAAGGCAGCTTCCAGATCGCCGCGATGTTCAGGCTTTCATGCAGGGCGCCGGTGCCGCAAGCGCCATCCCCGAACAAGACCGCGACGATGCCGGGGGCGGCGGATAATTGGCGCGACAACGCAACGCCGGCCGCGATGCTGATATTGCCGCCGACCACGGCATGCGCGCCGAAGAAGCCCCGGAAGGGGGCGGCGATATGGCCGCGCCCGCCTTTGCCGCGATTGAACCCGCCGGTTTTGCCAAGCAGCTCTGCCATGACGCGGCCCGGATCGAGGCCGCGGGCGAGGGCGGGGCCGATGGACCGGCCGCTGGTCAGCAACTGATCGTCCTCGTTCAGCGCCGAGCAGAGGCCTACGGCGACCGCTTCTTCGCCGGCCGAGAGGAGTTGGAAGCCATGGTCGCGGCGGCGCGCCAGCGCGGCTTCGAAGGCGCGGATCAGCATCATGCTGCGTAACGCATCGATGGATAGGCCGTGCCCTGACGTGCTGGGGACTGATAGGCTGGGGGCTGACATGCCGTGCTCCGTCATGCTCATGGGTGGAGTTTTTGGGCGCGGACGCGGTCGCGCAGCAAAGTGAGCAGCCCGGAAAAGAGGGTTGCGAAGCTCTTGCGCCAGCCATCCCGGCCGATCACCTGCGTGAGCTTGGCAAAGGCATCGGCAAGGCTGATCCGGCGCGTCAGGACGCCGCGCAGCAGCCAGCTCACATGCTGTTCCTGCACGGTGTTGACGACCATGGAGACGCGCTGCTTGCGGCGGCCAGCGCCGAACGCGATGACGTCCCGGCGGACCATCTCATGCGCCGGCGCCAGGTCGTTTTGCCATGCGTGCAGCCGTGCTGCGATGGCCACACGTGCCGCTTCCTGCGCCTCGTAGGTCGCGTAATCGTCCAGGCCAAGCGTCAGCAGCGTGAGGGCGATGTTGGCCGCGACCGCGTCGCGCGCATGCGGGCCGCGGAGCTGATAATCGGTGCCCAGAACGCGGCCGCCGATATCGGCCAGCATGCGGTCGATATCGATCACATTGCACCCCAGTTCGCGCGAAATTTCCGCCGCAAAAAGATTGAGGCGCGCGATGCGGACGCGCAGTTGTTGTGTTTGTGTTTGTGTTTGTGTTTGTGTTTGTGTTTGTGTTTGTGTTTGTGTTTGTGTTTGTGTTGCTTGGGGGGCTTGCCCGGGCTCCGTTCGTGCCGCAATGCAGTCGCGTGCGACGTAACGGAAAATGGTGCTGACAAAAATGGCGCGCTCACGCTCCGGGTTGGCCGATTGATACGCAGCGCGCAGGCGTCGTTCCGCCACCGGCCAGGGCTCTTCGAGGTTGTCGAGTTCCGGCAGGAGCGAGGTGATGACAATCGGCGTATTGCCCGCGGCGAGGTCGATCCCGGCGATGTCGGCGAGGCTGGGCAGGAATGCGCAACGCACCAGGATTTGCTGCCCGGCGGCGGTAAGTTCGTTGGAGAGCAGGATGGCGGCGGCCTCGAGCGCGGGCCGTTCGGCCGGGCTCACCACGGCGTGCAGCGTGAGCGCAAGCTGGGTGTTCATGGGGCGAGGTCCGCGGTCAGGTTGGCGGCACGGAAATACTGTTCACGAACCGCCGCGATGCCCTGCGTGGCGCCGCATAGGCGGGCCGCTTCCGACAGGGCGGGAAGCGAGGCGATGCGGCAAGATTCCGGCAGCGGCGAAGGGTCTGCCAGGCTGGCCCACAGCACGGAAAGCAGCGGCACCGCCGCAATGGGATGCGCGCGGTAGAAAATCTGCTCCCAGGACGTATCCGCGAGCGGGTCCCGCCAGCCGCTGCGATGCGTCAGGTGATAGCTGCGGGCCGCCACCGGCGCCATCCGCAGCCCGGCCTGGCACAGGCGCAGCGCGAGTTCGCGATGTTCGTTGATGGTCAGCTCGGGATCGAAACCGCCGCTTTCCAGGAAGGCTTTTCGCGCGACCGATTGGTTGGCGCCGGAAGCGGCGACCCAGAGCATGTCGCAATCCGGATGGGCCTGCAATGCTTGCATCTCCAGCTCGTAGAGCAGGCGTGGTCCGGCGCCAGGATAGATGCCGGGGCTGGCCCGGGAGTCGACGCTATCGAAATGGCGGGCAAGATCCTCGCGCGTGACGCGCATGCGCGACAGCTCGGCCGCAGCCAGGCGTGCGATACGCGCTTCCTGGCCGGGTTGCGGGGTGCCGCTTTCGGGGTTCGCAAAGAAGCGGGTACAGCGCAAATGGTAGGTTTCACCGCGGCCGATAAGATCAAGTGAGCCATGATACGGGCTGCGATGGCGCGCGAGATGGGCGGCGACGAAGTCCGGCGCGGCCAGCGTGTCGCCATCGAGAAAGATGAGAATATCGCCGGAGGCGCGCTCGGCCCCGGCATTCGCCGCCGCGGAGCGGCCCAGCGGTGCTGCATGGTGAATGCCAATGATGGGAAATTTTGTCGCGGCTTCGGCGATGACGGCGCTTGTATGATCCGTCGATCCGTCATCGACGACGATGATTTCGGCCGGTTCCGTCTGTTGCACCAAGGAGGCAAGGGTCAGGCGCAGGCGATCGGCCTCGTCTTTGGAGCGAACAATCACACTACCGCGCATGCAGCCTCCGGGTCTGTGACAAAAACACCGAGATCGGCCAGCACCCGCACCACCTCCTCGGCAACGAGGCGATAGCCGGCGGGTGTCAGGTGGACGGCATCGAGCTTGTGAGCCGCAGCGCCTGCGCGGGCAATGACCGTATCGACGTCAATGATGGACACGCCAGTATGTTCGGATAATTCAGTTGCTGCAATATTAAATTTTTTGACCCGTGTGGAGAATGTTTCGCCCAGCCCTTGAAAGCAGTGGATGGTCTCGCCGGGCACGATGGGCGACATGTTGAACACCAGAATCGGCGCCTCCGTGTGGTCGCGAATGCGTTCGATGATCCTGGAGAAATTTTTGAAGGTGCCCGCAGCGTCCAAAGGATCTGTGCGGAAACAGCTTGTCGCCAGCCATTTTTTATCCGCATCCGGCCAGCTTTCAAGCCCGTACGGGTAGAAGAGAAACCCGTCCTTTTCGTGGCGGACCAAGCCGGTGTTAATGTCTTGTTGTATCGATAAGATAATGATATCGGCGTTGGTTTCGAACAATTCCGTGCTGAACTGCGACGCCGCGGAATAGGTGCCAAGCGGGAGATTGCGCGCAAGGAGCGCGGCGGGCGGGGTGCCTGACGCTTCGAGCAAGGCGTCCGAGCGCGTGCAAGTTTCGTGCCGGATTCGTATCAATGTGCCGGGATACTGGGTGCGCAAAACCTCGTTGATTCCATTCCACAGCAATTCGCCGGCGATCCGGCAGGAATGCAGCGTATCATGGAGATCCACATTGCCTTTTGCAAATAACGTAAGACGTTGCATTGTTTAACCTGAAATATTTAATCGCAGTGCAGTGACTATTTAACCGCAGTGAATATTTAATCGCAGTGACTATTTGATCACAGGAAACATTTAATCAAAGTCAGGTCGTTGATGCCTGTGGAAATTGACTAAGATATTATCGACTTGAGCTTATCATTCTTGTCGGGAAGAATACAATCAATATTATTTCTATGACAACATTGAAACTTTCAAGTTATAGAAGCGTTGAGCGGTGATTGGGATGCCAATGGAATGCATGTGCAAAGCGCGAACCGGCTAGGGAGTTTGACCTCGGATCGTTACCGGATGTTACCGGAATCGCGAATGGTCGAGATATTGCTCTTGGCGGGCTGGGCCTTTGAATTGCGCGCCGGCGACCGCGTGGAGGCGGCAGCGCAGACAAAGGCGGCGTTGGAGCGGTGGATTGGTCTGGGCCTGGGGGTTCGGTGCGGTGATGGCGAGCGCCGGTTCGATCCCGTGGAGGTGGTGAATTTTTTGATCTGGGCCGGCCGCTCGGGGCGCGATCCGTTTTGGGCCGAGCGCTATGTCCACACCGGGCGGGCCCTTGTCCTTGAAGGCGCGCTGCCAAGCCAGGCGACCCGGCGGTTCGGCATGACGCTGCGGCGTTGCTTCGATCTGCGGCAGTTCGAGGCCGGTTCACGCATCCGGCTGCGCCTGCCGGTGCCGCTCCCCGGCGCGTATGTTGATGATCTCGCGATGAGGCCGGTTGTCGCGGCTTCCCTATCGGCCGAGGTGAAGTTTGACCCGGGGCGCATCGAGGTACGCTTGGCGGTGCCGCGGAGCCAGGTGGTCGAGATCGGCGTTGACATGGCGTTTACGGCCCAGTCTGCGGCCGCGTGTACGGAACCGCTGGCGCCGGCCGAGGCCGAGACCTATCGCCGGCCGGCCGAAGGGTTGGTGCGCGTATCGCCACGCGTGCAGGTGCTGGCCGATGCGCTGGCGGGGGAGAGGGAGGATCCCTGGGAGATATTGCAGGTTTTCTGGGCCTATATGATGGATGCGCTTTGGTGTGGGGCGATCCATTATGACCAGGTGCCTGCCAATGCGGCATGCGATTGGGTGTTGGAGCACAAATGGTATGACTGCCAGTTAGGCTCGGCGCTGTTGGTTTCCTTGTGCCGTGCGCGCGGCATTCCGGCGCGGATGCTCAGTGGTCATTTGCTCTACGCGCTGGCACCGACCAATCATTTTTGGGCGGAGGTTTGGATTGCCGGGCGTGGGTGGATGCCGTTCGACCTGGCGAGCTGGGGGCTTTCCCTGGGCGGGCGCGATGCGGCCTGGAGGACGCGTTTTTTTGGGCAGGTCGATTTTCGGATGGCGACCCAAATTTTGCCGCTGGCGTTCACCGGGCCGATGAGCGTGCGCTTTCCCGCCGCTTGGCAGATGGTGCAGACGCGCGCCGAACGCGGGATCAGCATTGAATTTTTGGACTTGGAGGGAAGGCGGATCTACGCGGATTCAGTGGCCTTCACATAAGCGAGGGCGCTGTTGAGGTGGGATGCGTTCGTCGTGGCGGTGTTATGCGTGGCCGAGCTCGGCTTTGATGCGATCGGCAACGCGTAAGGCAAGGGCTGCGATCGTCAGGGTGCAATTCGCCGTGCCGGCGGTCGGCATGACGGCGCTGGTCGCCAGGAACAGGTTTGCGTGATCATGGGTGCGGCAATCCGCGTCCACCACGGAGGCTTCCCCGTCATGCCCCATGATGGTGCCGCCCATGATATGATTGTTCGGCAGGAAGGGCTTTGTGATTTCAATTTCCGTGCCGCCCATGGCGTGTGCAAGCTGTTGGTAAACCTCGCGCGTGCGTGCGCCTGCGCGCCGCGTGTATTCTCCGACATCGTAATAGATTTGTGGGCGGGGGATGCCGAGAGGATCTTTGTATTCGGTGCTGAGCGTCAAGCGGTTTTCCGGGTTTGGCAGGATATCGTGGAGCGAATTGATTTCGACCGTATGTGCCGCGCGATAGCGGATTTCTTCGTCGAGTTCGTTTGCCGACCAAGCCCATCGATAGCGCCTTGATACCGGCATTTCGCGCTTGGCTCATATTGTTGAGCTGCAGTTTCGCACCGGCCATTTCCCGTCTGAAGTCGCCGTCGCGAAAATCGACGATGGAGCTCATCTCCATTGGCCCGCGCCCTGGCCACATCGCGTCTTTTGCCAAAAAACGTATGCTGATGCCGGGATGGTCCATCATGTTGCGGCCGACCTGGCCGGAGCGGTTGGCCACACCTTGCGGATGGGCGTCGTCGGCTGAATTCAGGAGCAAACGCGGTGTCTCGATGCCATTGGCGGCGAGAACAAAATACGTTCCGGTAACGCGTTGAGATTGTTTGCTGGCATCGAAATAGTGCACGGCAACGGCTTTAGAATTTTTTCCGATCTCGACCCGATAGGCGACGGCCTCCGTGACGATCCGGGCGCCCGAGCGTTCGGCGCTGGTGACGTGAACATCGGCACTGTACATCGAGCCGATCGGGCAGATTGGCATGCAATTATTATTGCCGCAGCATTGCGGGCGATCGGCGTAAAGCGTGGAATTGCGCGCGACCGGTTCGGGCACGTTGTTGTATCCGCAGGCATTCGCGATGCGCGTGAATGCGGTATCGTTGTGACCTAGGGGAAGTGGGTCCATTGGATAAGGGTTTGTCCTTTGGGACGGGGATTGCAGTGCGGGCATTTGCGGTCCGGACACGCCGAGTGCGACCTCCGCGCGATAATAATACGGCTCCAGATCGGCGTAGGAGATTGCGTAATCGCGCCCGACGCCATAGGTGCTGAAGAGTTTAAAGTCGTTGGGCATTTGCCGCCAGGCGCAGGCGGCCCAATGCCATGTGGTGCCGCCGAGATAGCGAATATATTGCTGGGCATAGGCGGCGGCATCGGGACCTTTGAGGATCAGGTAATGATTCGCCGGGCTGTATTGCGGATGCGGGGCGAGTGCACTTGGCGGATAGGGGGAGGCAAAATCGTTTTTTGCCGGGCTGTTGCGATAATTCTCGACAATCTCTCCGCGCGCGACGCGTGGGCCGGCTTCAAGGATAAGGACGGATAATCCGGCCGCGGCGAGCTCATTGGCCACGAGTGCGCCGGCAACGCCGGAGCCGACGATTACGACATCTGCGGATAGCGTGTCGGTCAAATGCGGGCGCTCCCTTTGTTAGTTGCTTGCCTGAGAAAACCAGCGATAGCGAACGGCGGGGTGCAGGATCAGCGGCGCAAAGCCTGCCATGGGCGCCGAGGGGGGCGAGGCTGTCCAGTAATCATATCCCCATGCACAATAAGTTGGCACAGTGACCGCATCGCGCGTGAAATCGTAGAGCAAAGCGGCATTAAACGTGACAAGCGTGGCGCCAGGACCGCTGCCCACCATGCCGCTATACCAAGCCGCGATAATCGCCAGGGCACAGCTTTGATCCGCGGGGGATAGGCTAATCAGATCAAGCGCATCAACACTTTGCGGGGCTTGGGATGCGATGGCAGCGGCGAGGTGTTTGAGCTTTTGTACGAAATGCGGATCCTGGACGGTGAGTGCGGAAAAGAAACGTTTGGAAAGATCTGGGTCAAGATCCGTTCTCCCGGTTAAGAATCGGGATAATGCAAGGAAATTCGCATCACCTCCATCGGCCGCGAGGGCGTTTTCAAGCCCTATGATGCCGTAACCACTGACGAACGCTGCGACAAAGGCTCTGCGATAGAATTT
The DNA here is from genome assembly GCA_963737355.1 of uncultured Pseudomonadota bacterium. Taxonomy (GTDB): domain Bacteria; phylum Pseudomonadota; class Alphaproteobacteria; order Acetobacterales; family Acetobacteraceae; genus Acidocella. Next base: position 417,190 of record CAVTSC010000007.1, read on the forward strand.
CAAGGACATGGCGGCACCCGCTAGGAGGGGAAACGCAAGGCGATGAGTTTGATCGCGAAGGGTTTGGGGGCGAGGAGCGTCAGGACGGCCCAGGCCACGAGGATTGTGCGATGTTTCAGGGAAGCAGCGGGAAAAGACCAAAGGGCTTGAACCGCATCCCCGATGGCCCGATGACGGTTGTCGTTCGCGAGTGGGTGAACGTCTGGCGCCAGTCTTAAAGACGCTACCCTGAGTTGCAGGAGGTGGAGGCTTTTGAAGAGGGTCTTTTCGCGCAGGTGTAATCCGATGATTTCAGCTATTTTTTGCGAAAACTGCCACCTTGCTTGCGCGCGGGCGACTTCCCGCCCGAAGCGCTTGGGATCGGATAACAGGTTGCTGTCGTTTTTTCCGTGCATGCGATAATAGGCCAAGGGTTTTGTGATCGTGATGACATCTCCGAGGAAAGGGGCGGCGGCGAGGCAGGCGGAATCGGAGAAGGCGCCGCAGGAATCGTCCAGAGGGAAGATTTTCTTCAGGAATTTGGCAGCGTAAACATTTCCTGAACCTGGCGGCGTGGGGTAGGCGGCGGAGGTGGTCATCCAGGCGCGAATCAAATCGGGTGTCGGAACCGGGTCATAGGTTGGAAATAGGGTGCGAATGGGCGTGTCGTTCCGATCGATGCGGATCAGCTGGAATTGAACCTTGCTGACCCGCTCGCTCCAGACAGCGGCCACCTCGGCGGCGACGGAAGGTGCCAGCATGTCGTCGGAGTCAAGAAAGATCACCGCATCTCCGGTGGCTCTTTCGAAGCCCGCATTGCAGGCGACAAGCTGCGTGCGGTTCGGCTGGAAGATCGCGGTAATCCGATCGCCAAAGCTTTCGATCACGGATCTGGAATTGTCCGTCGAACCATCATCGACGACGATCACCTCGAGATCCGGCCATTCGACCGCAAGCGCGCTCTCGATGGCTTTTCCAACGAAAATTTCATAGTTGTAGTTCGGTATGATGATGCTGAATCTCATCGGATGAGCTTTCATGGTCACATATTTGTTTTGAGTTTTTAGCTGGATGCGGAATCTTCTGGACGAAAGTGTAGTGGATTTTGCAACGGAACGGCGTCTATAAATTTTGTTGGTTTTGAAATTGTATAGAAAAATAAAGGGTTACTAAGCATAAAGTTTGTATCTTTGCAATATTTAACAATGTCTAAAAAATATTATTTACGTACCCGGTCTGGCAGAAGGGAGCGCGTTCGAGCGGTTTTCGCGCCGTGATTGAACGAGGGGGCTGGTCCGCGCGTGTGGCGGGTTGTTTTGATCGGTCAACGGGATTTTAGCTGCCATTGGCGCCCAGGATCGGCTGTGCCGCAAACCGGAAGGCTCGTCAGGAGACGCTAAATTTTGCGTAACGAATGCCGCAATATTTGTCTGTCGTATCAATTAATGCGGAGGTGCCTAAACTAAAGTATTAGACGGCTAAGCCATAAGATGGGGGCTCCTATCGCTTTGGGCCAGGGTGCCTAGACGAATATGGGTCGAAATCCGACCTTCGGATAATGGCTTTCTACCGTAGCGCGAGCCTAGTGTCGGATGTCGGATGTGGGATGGAGGGCCGGATAACGTGCCGCAGAAGCCTATGATTTCGATCGTCGACGACAATTCATCGCTCCGCGAAGCCATGCTGGATCTTACAGGGGCGATGGATTTCGCCGCTGTGGCTTTTCCGTCCGCCAAGCATTTTCTGGCATCCGAGGATCTCCACCGGACGGCCTGCCTGATCACGGATATGCGGATGCCTGGAATGTCGGGGCTGGAGCTGCATGAGTATCTGGTGGCGGCGGGCATCGTCATTCCCACCATTATCGTCACGGCCTTTCCGGATGAACGGGACCGGGAACGCGCCTTCAAGTCCGGCATTGTCGGCTATCTGCCGAAGCCGTTTTGCGTGACCGAGTTGCTCGACTGCATCAATGCCTCGTTGAAGCAGGGCTAACGCCGCCCGGCGGAAATCGGGCGAGGCGAAATCTGCGTGAGGAGAGGACGATGTTGTGGATCGAGGCGCACCCGACCCCGGAGATCGCGCTTCTGGTGTTCGGGTTCTGGTATGGGCTGGCGGCACTCATCTTCGCGGTGACGGCCATGCTCTCCCGCTGGCGGTTGGCACCGGATCTGAAAAGCCTGACCCCCGTGATATTGACGCCGCTTTCCGTCATCACGGGCCTGCTGATCGGTTTCCTGTCCTCGCGGGTATGGGCCAATCTGGACCATGCGCATGCCGATGTCGCCGCGGAGGCGGCGGCAATCCACGAAACGCTGCTCTATGCGGACGCGCTGCCGGGGGATGTACAGGGCGCCGTGCGTGCGGATATCCGGCGCTATCTGGCATTTGTCGATGCGCAGGACTGGCCGGCGATGCAACACGGCCAGGCCGACCTGCGGCAGCCGCCCCCGGCGCTGCGCAGCGCGATGGCGACGCTGCTCAGCTTCGCCCCGCAGAGCCCCGGCCAGGACATCGCGCAGCAGCGCGCGGTGAGTGAGATCGATCAGGCGCTGGAGGCGCGGCAACAGCGTATTCTGCTCAGCCAGGCGGTGATCGCGCCGCTGCAATGGGCCGTGATCGTTATTCTGGGGGCGCTGCTGCTCTCGACCATGGCGCTCGTGCATATCGACCGGCGCGCGACCATCGTCGCGGGGCTGTTCATCCTGGCGACGGCACTGGCCGCATGCCTCGTCCTGCTGGCCGTCAACGACCGGCCATTCGCTGCCGGGGGCTATATGATCGAGCCGGTGGTGCTCCATCAGATCGGCCCGGATTAGGGGCCGGCTGCGTTACTGCGCGGCGCCGTAGACGCGGTTGCCGTTATTGCCGCGGCAATAGCAGTTTGCGCCCACGGGCACGGTGACCTCCATGGGGCAGACATAACTGCCCGCATTGCAGGATTGGGCCGGCGCATTGGGCGCGGCTTGCGGCGCTGCGGCGGGGGATTGCGCGATATAGCCCGGATAGGGCGCGTAGTAGCCCGGAGGCGGCGCGTAATAGGCTGGCGGGGGCGCGTAATAGACGGGTGGCGGATAATAATAATACGGCGCGATCGGGAAGCTGAAGCTGAAGCCACCCCCGCGCCAGCCACCACCCCAGCCTCCACCCCAGCCATGCGCTTGGGTTTGGGGGGGGAATGCCACCAGGAGGGTCGCCAAAGCGATGGGGGTGAGCAGTTTTCCGCGTGTCATGATCCTGTTCCTTTAAGGGAGGACGACGCTGAACTATTCGGTTCTACACCTTTATTCGGTTCTAGAAATTTATTTTCAAGATTTCCGCCGGGTTCGGGGGCAGGCTTATTCCACGTAATCCGGCTCGCGCCGGTCGAGCAGGCGTTTGAGGGCGGAGAAATGATAGTCGTAGATATTTTCCCCTTCGGGGAGCTGGAGATGGTTGATCTGGCGGTAGGTCTTCGCCGCGATCTCGGGCGATAGGCGGCGCAAGGGGCGGCCGGTGGACATGGCCAGAATCTGCGTCTGGCAGGCACGCTCCAGGAAATAGAGGCTGTTGAACGCCTCGGCGACCGATTTGCCGCAGACGATCACGCCGTGATTGGCCAGCATCAGGATGGGTTTTTTGCCCATGATTTCGGCCATGCGCTCACCTTCGGCGAGATCGAGCGCCAGGCCGTCATAGGCAGGGTCGTAGGCGATCTGGTCGTGAAAGGAGAGGGCGGTCTGGCCGATCATCTCCACGGTCATGTCCTCGAGCTGCGTCAGCGCGGTGGCGAAGGGCATATGGGTGTGCAGCACGCAGGCGAAGCCGCGCTGGTGGATGGGCCCATGGATGCAGACCGCCGTGCGGTCCGCAATGCCGGTGCCGGAGATCAGATTGCCGTCGAAATCCACTTCCAGCAGGTCGCTGGCGCGCACCTCCGACCAGTGCAGGCCATAGGGGTTGAGCAGGAAGCTGTGCGGTTTACCCGGCGTTGCCAGGGTGAAATGGTTGTCGATGCCCTCATGAAAGCCGTTGGCGACCGCAAGGCGCAAGGCGGCCGCCAGATCCACGCGCGCCTGGCGCTGTACCGTGCTGCGTGCGTTGGCGGAGAGGTCTGGCGCTTCCGGCATCTTGGGGTCCCTCATTGATGTTAATTTTAAACGTCTTTGGCTTAAAGGTTTATGGCGGATTTGGTTTAATAAGGTAACGGGATTGCGCAAAGGCGGCAAATGGCTGTCAGCTCGCTCATAGCGCGACGACCGCGGTCTTCAACTGGCCGAAGCCGCGCAGCCCTTCGACGCCTTTTTCACGCCCGAAGCCGGAGCGCTTCATGCCGCCGAAGGGGATTTCCACGCCGCCTGAAGCGCCATAGGTGTTCACGAAGACCTGGCCGGCGGCGACTTCCTGGATCATGCGATGCGCGGTTGCGAGGTCGCGTGTCCATACCCCGGCGACGAGGCCGTAATCCGTGCCGTTGGCGAGGCTGATGGCCTCTTCCGTCGTGCTGAAGGGGGTTATCGCCAGCACCGGGCCGAAAACCTCGTCCTGGCCGAGGGCACTTGCGGGATCGACCGCATCGATCAATGTCGGCTCGAAGAAGAAGCCGTTGCCGAAGGCGCCACCCGTGGGGGCGTTGCCGCCGTGGAGGAGCTTCGCATAGGGAAGCGCGGCCTCGACGAAGGCCTGGACGCGATCGCGCTGTCCGGCGGAGATCAAGGGGCCGAGATCGGGATCTTCCAATGCCGGGCCGATTTTCGTGGCGGCGAAGCGGGCGGTGATCCGGGCTACGACATCGCGGTGGATGCGCTCATGCACCAGCAGCCGCGCGCCGGCCGAGCAGGTTTGCCCGGCATTTTGCAGGATTGAATTCACGATGATGGGGATCGCGCGGTCCAGATCCGCATCGGCGAAGACGATGTTGGGGGATTTGCCGCCAAGTTCCATCGTCACCGGGATCAGCCGTTCCGCCGCGACATGGCTGATCAGGCGCCCGACTTCGACGGAGCCGGTGAAGGAGATATGGCCGATGCCCGGATGTGCGACCACGGCTGCCCCCGTCGTCTCGCCCCTTCCGGTGACGATGTTGAGCGCGCCGGGTGGCAATCCCGCTTCAAGCGCCAGCGCGCCGATATGCAAAGCGGTGAGCGGAGTCTCCTCGGCGGGTTTCAGGACGCAGCAATTGCCCATGGCGAGCGAGGGAACGACGGAGCGCGCCATGATGGACATCGGGTAGTTCCAGGGCACAATATGCGCGGTGACGCCATGCGGCTCCCAGCGTGTGAAGATCAGCGTGTCCTCGTTCAGCGGGATGGTCTCGCCCGCGAAGGTCTCGATGGCACTGGCGTAGAAGTCAAAATACCGCGCGGTGATTTCGGCGTCGCGCTTGGCCTGGCGCAAGGGCTTGCCGGTCTGCCGGGCTTCGAGCTCTGCGAGCTTGGCGAGGTCGCGGAGCACGAGGGCGCCGGTGCGCCGCAGCACGGCGGCGCGCTCGGCGACGCTGCGCCGGCGCCAGCCGGGGGCGGCTTCCTGCGCCGTCGCCACGGCATGCGCGACATCGGCGGCGCTGCAATCAGGCGTCAGCGCAAAAACTTCGCCGCTCGAAGGGTTGAGGATGTTGAGCAGATCCGTGCCGGTCAGGGGCTTGCCGCCAACCAATGCAGCTGTTGGAATCATGAGATCACCTCGCTTTAAGAATTGAAAAGATCGGCTGGTTTGCGTTCTGCTTTAAGAATCGAGGGTGCTGAGACGCTGCGAGACCCAGGTCTCGGCGAAAGGCAGGGCGGCGAGGATCGCGCCGAGGGCGACCGCATGTTCGCCCAATATGCTCGGCGCCAGGACGATGTCCGCCGGCAGATGCGGCCGCAGATGCGGCTCCAAGACGGCAAAGCCGCGCGCGAAGCCGCCGCCCAGCACAATGCCCGCAGGGTCGCACAGACGGTGCAGCCGGATAACGAGTTCGGCGATTTCGCGGCCGGCCCAGGCGAGCACGGCATCGGCCACCGTGTCGCCCGCCTCGGCCGCGGTGAAGAGCGAAAGCCCGTCGAAGACCTGGCCCTTGCCCTCGCGGCGGTGGTAATCCTCCACCAGCCCGGAGGCGATGAGGCTCGCCCCCAGTGTGGATTTGGCGACGCCGCGGCGCGGCGTGCTGACCGGCCAGCCGGCGATGCGGCCAAACCGGCCGTGGGCCCCCATGACGGTGACGCCGTCCACGATCATCGCCGCCCCGATGCCGGTGCCGATTTCCAGCACCACCAGCGGGTTCGCCCCGGGAAACGTGCCGGCGCTGCTGCTCTCCGCCACTGCCGCGAAATGGTCGTCCTGGCGGATGCTCGCGGCACAGCCCAGGCGGTCCTGCAGCAACTGGCCCAAAGGGAGGTCCTGCAAATGGCGCTGCTGCGGCGGGTTGCGCAGAATGCCGCTGACCGGGTCCACGACCGCCGCGACGCCGACGCCGATACCGGCAAGATTGGCCCGGCTGGCGCCAAGCTCGGCGATGAGTTGCTCGACTTCTTCGGCGATGCCCTCCGCTAGCCGGCGCAGCAGCCGCGCGGAACGCTTGGTGCGCGAGAGAAGAACGCGGCCGGAGGCGGAGGCGATGGCAAAGCGCGTCGTCTCGTTGCCGACATCGACGCCCGCCACCAGGACCCCGCGATCGAGCAGGTGATACATGACCGCAGGGCGGCCGCGCAGGCTACTATCCTGCATGGCGGGGATTTCCTCGATGAGATCGGCCGCGAGCAGGTCCTGGATCAGCCGGTGCACCGTGGGAATGCCGAGATTGGTCAGCCTTGCCAGATCCGAACGCGAGAGCATCTCTGTCTGGCGCAGTTCCTTAAGCAGCCGCATGAGATTGCTGACGCGCATATCCGCCGGCACCGAGGGGGCTGTTTGTGTCTGCCGGCCGGAGCCTAGCGTCTGGATCGGGCGTTCACCGAGAAATTTGAGCATGGTCCATCACTTGGCTGTAAACCCGCCATCGAGCACCAGGCAGGAGCCGACGGCGAAGGAGCTTTCATCACTTGCCAGGAACAAGGCACCTTGCGCGATCTCGCGCGCATCGGCCACCCGCAGGATGGGCGCCCAGGAGGCTTGCGCGGCGGCGGTGGCCTGCGGGTCGAGGCTGTTATCCACCTCCGCCTGCAGCAGCGGGGTGCGGGTGATGCCGGGGCAGAGCGCATTGACCCGGATATTGTGCCGGATCAGATCGACCGCGATGGATTTCGTGAACATGATGACAGCGCCCTTGCTGGCATTATAGGCGGGCAATTCCGGAACTGCAACAATTCCCATTTCGGAGCCGAGTGTCACGATCTTGCCGCCGCCGCGCGCGATCATCGGCGCGATGGCGTGTTTGACCAAGGTGAACATGCCTTTCACGTTGGTCGTCAGCACCGCATCCCATTCCTCCTCGCCGAGCTGCTCGATCGGCATCACGCTGGTGATGCCGGCATTGCAGACGAGGATATCCAGCCCGCCATGACGCTCAACCGCGGCGCCGACCATGCGGCCGGCATCCGCCATCGCGCGCACATCGCCTGCCACGCCGGAGATATTCCCGAAGGCGGATAATTCGGCGACGGCCTGTTCCAGTGCCGCGGCGTTGATGTCCGTGATAACGACGCTGGCACCTTCTTCAAGAAAAAGCTGGGCGATTGCCTTGCCAATTCCCGAAGCGCCGCCGCTGATGAGGGCGATTTTGGACGTTAGTCTTGCCATGGTGGTTCCTCTGGTAATTATTCGCGCGCCGGCGCTCTATTGACCGGCGCGCTTATCACAAACTGATTGTTCCGGCCAGATAAGCGTTGCTTATTGCGCATCCTCGGCCAGTGGTGCGGTCTCGTCCTGCACGAAGAGCACATGTCCGAGCCGGTGCAGCAAGGGCGAACCTTTTTTCTGCAGGATGCCGCCCCAGAGTGCTGCGCCGACGATCACGGCAAGGACGATGAGGGGGAAGAAGGTCATCGGTGCGGCCGGCCACGGATACACATTCAGGTATATGCCGACAATGAAGATCAGCGACGAGATCGAGGGCAGCACGATGTGCAGGATGGCCGAAAATTCGCTGGGATAATGTTTGCGCATGAAGACGGGCAAAGCGACATTGGTGATGATATAGACCGGCAGCATGGCGAGCGAGGAGAGATAACCAAGGTCGCCGAAGGCATTGATCGGTCCCCAGGCACGGCCCGCGGAAAGCCCTACCACCAGCGTGCCGATCGAATAGCAGATGATGGCGACATGCGGTGTCATGTGGATGGGATGCGTGCGGCCGAGTGCGCGGGGCAGCAATCCGTCGCGGCCCAGGGCGTAGAGGATCCGGAAATTCGCGGTATGGATGGCGAGCAGCACGGCGATGATGGCGGAGAAGGCGGCCATGTCGACCAGAATGCCGTACCAGGGGCCGATATAATGGACCGCAAGGTCGCGCAGCGGTTCGGACGAGTTGGCCAGCGTATCCATATGCTTGGCGCCGAAGCCGATGACAATGGCGTACATGGCGAAGGAGAACCACAAGCCCGCCATGGTGACGGAGCCGACCAGCGCGATTGGCAGGTTGCGTCGTGGATTTCTGGTTTCTTCAGCAACCGTAAGGCAGGATTCAAAGCCAAAGAAGGCGAGTACGATGAACACGAAGGCCTTGCCGAGCCCGCCCCAGCCATTGCTGGCGTGAATTGGCGTGAAGGCCGTCGGGATCTGCCCGGCATCGCCGCCTTTGAAGACGATCAGGAGCAGCAGGATGGCGGCGACCGTGACTTCAGCGATCAGAAAGGCGATGCCGAAGCTCATCGAGGTTTGCACGGAATACCAGGAGAGCGCGCCCACCAGTACGACGATACCGATCATGAGCGCCCACCATGGAACATTGATCCCGAAATCATTGATCAAGGCGGCACTGACGAAGCCGCCGAACAGATTGGAATTGAGTGGACTTTGCAAGGCATAAGCAAAGAGCAGCACAATTCCGCAAGTAAACCCGGCCCGGCTGCCGAGGCCAAGCGAGACGAATTTGTAGAAGCCGCCGGCTGAGGTCACCCGGCGGGCGAATTCCGCGATGCTGTAGGCCGTCAGCGCGATGCCGATCGTGCCGAGTAAAAAGACAAAAGGCGAGGCGATGCCTGCCTGTCCGCCAATCAAGGATGAGATGAAAATGACGCCGATCGTCGGCGAGATAAAAGCCAGCGACATTGCAAGGGCGCTAGGCAGGCCCAACGCGTTGCGCTTTAGCCCGCCTGACTCGATGGATACGCTGGAAACCGACGAACGCGTAGATTGTCCCATAACCGCCTCCTAATTCTTTTTTTACGGTAAGAAAAGAAATGGCGGGGTGTCAACATAAATTTATTCTTCGTTTACTTTATTTCTTGGGGGATAATCGGTGCCCACCTTTGGGTGCAGCCTGGGGTTGTGTGTGGCGGACGGGCTGGGGGGGTGTTGGCCATCCCGGGCGCCTGCCGCCCAGGGCGCCGCCTCGCGCACCGGCCTTGTAGGCGTGCGCGCCGCTTCGGCGTGGCGCGTCGCCGTCAGAAAATTCGCCCCCGCTGGGGCAAATGGCGTTAGAGCGCGATCGTTTTAGGTTCGCGCATCTTGCGCAGAACTAAAACGTAAATCGCCCTTAACAAAAAAGCTAGAGCATGATCGCACTTAAAGCGATCATGCTCTAGAACATTTCGAGGTCGCCGGCCTGGTCTTCCGGCGCCGCGGAAGCTTGACCGCTCAGGCGCCGTGCAAGATCGGACAAGCTCACATGGCGCAACGCCACCGTTGAGTCGATATGCCAGGAAGGCGGGACCAACGGTGCCAGCGAATGGAGGAAGGCCGAAATGCCGCCCAATCGCTGCGATACCAGATCAAGCAGCTGCACGTTTTTGTGGCAATCCACGTCATCCACGATCCGCAACAAGGCGGGGCCCAATGTGGTTTGAAGCTGTTCGGTTAATTGGCCAAGCTCCCTGATTTCCTTTCCCAAAATAGCGAGGATTTTTTTCAGGTTGTCAGCTTCTGCAGCGCTTTGGTTCATGCGTCCGTCAATTTCATGTAAGGCTTAAAACAATTCAACGACGCCGGGATTGCCGATTGGTCTGGGCAAGGCGACATTGCGTTCCGTGTTGAAAATGGAATTCTGTTCGGCTTTGAGGAGGGACTGCCTTGCCCGGCCGGTGCTGGGCCAGAATTGAATGCGACGTCCGTGCGATCCGCGCAGACTGCCGCCGACAAGCGCAATGCCTTCCGTGCGCAAAAACTGTTCGGCAAAACTGGCATTGAGCTCGCCGATATCGGTCAGGCCCTGAACCATGCAGGCGCCGCCGAACAATTTTGCCTGCAGCCGGCGGCGTTGCGCACCGTGGTGGAGCAGGTCGTTGACCAGCAGTTCCATGGCATATACGCCGTAACGCTTTGACGCGCCCACGGACGTGTCTCGTGCCTCCGTCTCCACGCCAGGCAGCAGGAAGTGGTTCATGCCGCCAATGCCGGCCTCCGGGTCCCATAGGCAGGCGGCCACGCAAGAGCCGAGAAGGGTTGTCAGGACGATGTCGGGATCGCTATCGACATGTTGCTCTCCCTGCACGATGTGGATGCGGCGAAATTCCAACGGTTCGCTTTGCCTGCCTGCCATGCGATCAATTCCTCAAGCGTCGCGGACGACAGGTTTAAATGCGCGGTTTCCCAAGGTCATGCGCGTTCCCTGCGGCGGGCATTTGAGAGATGCAGCAGATGCGGGGCGACGCGATCCAGCGGGTATTGATGCATCACCGCGCCGATTTCGAAAGCGACCTTCGGCATTCCGTAGACGATCGAACTGCCTTCATCCTGGCCGATGGTGACGGCGCCGGCGCGCCGCAGCGCGAGCAGACCCTCGGCGCCATCCCGTCCCATGCCTGTCAGAATCACGCCGATCGTTCGATCCCCGACATTTCGCTCCAGGGATTTGAACATCACGTCCACGGAGGGCCGGTGTCCGTTGACGCGGTCGGCGTCGCTCAGCTTGCAGCGCGGATGGGTTGATTTCGTGACTTCGAGATGCGTGTTGCCTGGAGCCAGATAGATCTGACCCGGGACGATGGGCGCACCCTCGGTTGCTTCCGTCACGTTCGGCAGGCATAATTTGTTCAGCCGTTGCGCGAAGCTCTTGGTGAACGTCGCCGGCATGTGCTGGCTGATCAGCGTCGGCGGACAGTTTTGCGGAAATTCCTCAAGAATTCGAATCAGCGCTTCGACGCCGCCGGTCGATGCGCCGATGGCGATGATGCGGCCGTCCGGGGAATATTCCGTGGGCTCCTGCCGGTTGGTGGCGCGTGCCGGGCGCAGGATGTGCCGTGCTTTGGCGGCGGCCTTCACGAGGTCCGGCAATACGTCCAGGCTGTGCGCATGGCCGATGCTGGGCTTGGCGACGCAATCGAACGCGCCGATTTCCAGCGCGCGCAAGGTCACATCCGCGCCTTCTTGCGTCAGCGTGGACACCATGATGACCGGGGTTGGACGCAGGCGCATGATTTTCTCGAGAAACTCGAGCCCGTTCATCCCCGGCATCTCGACATCGAGTGTCACGACATCGGGGTTGAGACGCTTGATCGCTTCTCGCGCCTGGTTCGGATCGGCGGCGGTGCCGACCACTTCGATTTCGGGATCGGTCTGCAGGATTGCCGAGACGAACCGGCACATCGTCTCCGAATCATCGACGACAAGAACGCTAACGGTCATGCCTGGCTCCGTTTCCAGTCCAGCGGGCGATAGGTTGTGATGCCATCGCTCACCAGCAGCTTCTCCGCAGGACCACCGACCCGCTCGGAATGGCCGATATACAGCGCGCCGGACGGATTGAGCCGCGGCACCATGCGCGACCATAATTTGTCTTGCGTTTCCGTGTCGAAATAGATCGCGACATTCCTGCAGAATATGGCGTCAAAGCCGGTTTTGATCGGCCATTCCGCGGTCAGGTTGAGTTTTTTGAACGTCACCAGGCTGCGCAGCTCATCTCCTGCCTGCATCGCGCCGGTTCCGTCATGCGAGGCGACGAACCAGCGCTGCCGCAGATCGGCGGGAATATCGTTCATGGCACTGCGTTCGAAGACACCGGCCTGGCCTTTTTCGATCATATTCTCGTCGATATCGGTGGCGAGGATTTTGATGTCGTAGGAGGCCGCGTCCGGCAGCAGCGATAGAACCGTCAGGGCCATCGAATAGGGTTCTTGACCGCTGGAACAGCCAGCCGACCAGAGCCGCACACGCCGTCCCTTAGGCGCCTCGAGGCGCAATTGCGACAAGACGTTGGATTTCAGATGCTCGAAATGATGCGGTTCGCGAAAAAACCGCGTGACATTGGTGGTCAGCGCCCGGATCATCGCGCCGCGCTCGGCCTCGCCATCGTGCGAGCCCACGAGCGTGCAATATTCCTTGAAGGTTCGCAGGCCAAGCACGCGCAGGCGCTTTGCCAAACGCGAATAAACCAGGTTGATTTTATTGTTCTGCAGCGAGATGCCCGCATCCGCGTGAATGATGGCGGCGATGCGCTCGAAATCCCTGGTCGTCAGAGGAAATTCCCCGAATTCCATCCCGCGATCGGCCGTTGGTCCCGCGACAGGCGGATTGTTCATCATGCCGCTTCGGGTTCGAGTGCCGGCAACAGGTGCTCAAGCGAGATGAGGCTGATCATTCGGTTGTCGACGGAGAGCAAGCCGCGGACAAACAATTTCATCATTGGGGAGGATACATCCGGCGTTGGCTGGATGTCCGTCTCCGTCATCGTCAAAATATCCGAGACGGCATCGACCAGCAGGCCGATCTGCTGCGAACCGTTCTGGATCACGATGATGACATTGCGTTCAGTCGGTTCCGTCTCGGGTAATCCCAGACGCACCGCGAAATCGACCACCGGCAGGACGGAGCCGCGTAGATTGATGACGCCGCGGACGAATGGCGGCGATTTCGGCAGCGCCGTCGCGGGGGTCCAGCCGCGGATTTCACGCACCATCATGATGTCGATGCAGCATTCAAGAAGCCCGACCCGAAATGCGATGAGTTCACGTACGTCGTTGCGTTTGGTTAGAGAATCAAACATGGCTCGTCTCACGATTGTAAGAGATTTCGATTGGCTTGTCGTCGACCGGACGCCCCGTTTCGGACAGCGTTGCCGACACGATGGTATCAATATCGAGGATCAGCGCGACCCGGCCATCGCCCATCACCGTCGCTGCGGCGATGCCGCGTACGGCGCGGTAATTTGCTTCGAGACTCTTGATCACGACCTGGCGCTGGCCGTCGATGGCATCGACGAGCAGCACAACCCGCTTGCCGCCTTCGCTCTCAACCAGCAATGCGACGGTCTTCGAGAGATCTGCCGGCTGATCGTTGAATCCAAGAGTTGGGCAACATTGATCAGCGGGATGTAGCCGCCGCGCAATGAGAGGACGCGCATCTGCGTATCCAGTGCGTGCACATTCTCAGGCTTCGGCTTCAAGGTTTCGATAACGGCGCCGAGCGGGATGATCAATGTATGACCGGACGCGCGGACCACCATGCCATCCAGCACTGCCAGCGTGAGTGGTAGGCTGAGGGTGAAGGTGGAACCGAGGCCTGGCGTGGAGGCAATGGAAATGCGGCCGCCGAGCGCTTGCACGGATTGCCGCACCACGTCCATCCCCACACCGCGTCCGGAAATGTTGGAGATGGTTTGCGCGGTCGAAAAGCCGGGCAGGAAAATGAGATTATCGATCTCGCTGTCGGTTAATTGCGCATCGGGGCTGATCAAGCCGCTCGTGATGGCTTTCGCCTTGACGCGGGCACGGTTGATGCCGCCGCCATCGTCCGAGACTTCGAGCACGATCCGCCCGGAACGGTGAACGGCGGTGAGTTTTACCGTCCCCTCCGCCGGCTTCCCGGCGGCGATCCGTGCCTCGGTTGATTTAAGCCCGTGATCGATGGCGTTCCGGATCATATGCGTGAGCGGGTCGGAAATGCGCTCGATGACGGTCTTGTCGACTTCCGTGCCTTCGCCCTCCGTTAGCAAACGCACCTGCTTTCCGGTTTGCGACGCGACTTCGCGGACGAGCCGCGGCATTCTCATGAAGACGGAGCGGACGGGCTGCGCCCGAATTGCCATCACGCTATCCTGGATCTCGCGCGTTAGTTGTTCCAACTCGTCGAGTGCCATCGCGACACCGGATGCGCGGGTGATGCCCGCTTCCATCACGCGTTGGCTCAGCATCGCTTCGTTGATGACGAGTTCGCCGACGAGGTTGATCAGGCGGTCGACGCGATCGAGGTCCACACGAATTGTCGCGCCAACCGGCGCGCCGGCTTCCGCCCGGGCCGCCATCGCTTCCACAGGCCCTGCTGCGGCGGCGTCCGTTGCGACCGGTGCGACCATATCCGCTGCAATCGGGGAGGGCTCGACCTCTGGCTCAACCGTGGGCTCATCGGGAATTTCCGACGGTCCGAAAAGTTCGAAGTCTATGCCTTCGCCTTCGGGGGCGTAAATTTCGAATTCGAGATTGCCGTCGTCATCGACATCGGAGACGAACGCCTCTGCTGCTGTGCCGCTGGATTGTTCCGAGATATCGAGGTCGCAATCGTCCTCAACGAATTCGAATGCTTCCCGAACGGTGGCCTCATCGCATGGCGCGTGCAGGGTTATGGTCCATGCCAGATAGGCCGCTTCAGGATCCAGTTCCTCAAGCTTGGGCAGAGCGCTGTCGTCTAGCTGAACTTCAATCCGTCCCAGCCGGCTGAGTTCGCGCAGCAAGGGCGGTACATCGTTTGCGTTTGCATAGAGGGCGGTGCGCGGCTTGAACAGGATGCGATAGATGTGCGCGCCGCTATCCGCCGGGGCATTGTTAGCGGGTTCCACCGGCGCGGCGGGTGGGGCCTTTGGTTTCTCGGCGGCCGTTGCCGCAGCCGTGTCCGAGGGCGGCGCCAGCAATTGCGTGAGTGCTGCGACCACCTTCTTGATTTTGTCGTCCTCGACAGCGCCAGCACCTGTCGCCGCGCGCACGAGATCGGTGAGCGTATCGGAAGCCTGCAGCAGAATATTCAGGACCTGTGGCGTGGCGGATAACCGGTTGCTCCGGACGGCATCCAGCGTTGTCTCGAAGACATGGGCAAAGCGCACCAGGTCGTCCAGCGCAAAAATGCCGGCACCGCCTTTGATGGAATGCACGGCCCGGAAGACCGCATTGACGGTCTCCGAATTGGCGGCACCGCCATTCATGCGCGTCAGCCCAGCTTCCAGTTCCGTGAGCTGTTCTTCGCATTCTTGAAAAAACGTTTGCCGGATGGCGGCCATAGGGTCCAAGGTCATGGTCTTCCGCGCTCAGGCCATTACGCGACGGATTGCCGCCACGAGTTTGACTGGATCGAACGGTTTGACAATCCAGCCGGTGGCGCCCGCGTTCTTCGCCCGGGTTTTCTTATCGGCATCCACTTCGGTTGTTAGCACGAGAATCGGCGTTCCGCGTTGCGCCGTATCGCGCCGCACGGCTTCGATGAATCCGAAACCGTCCATCCGCGGCATGTTGATGTCGGTCACGATGACATCCGGTGTCTCCGTCTGGAGCACTTCGAGTCCATGCACGCCGTCTTCCGCCTGGACGACGCGAAAGCCGGCCTCGCTCAGGGAAAATTTCAGCATATCGCGCATCGACCGGGAATCATCGACCGTTAAAATGGTTTTCGTCATTCTGTCAGCTCCTTTTCCAGGCCGAGTTCGCCTAAATCAACGCTCATTTCTTCTAACGCGGCGATCAGCTCGGGTGAAAAATTCCTGTTCACCCAATCGACCCCGTCGGCGATCCAAGTCTTCCGTGCTGACAGAAGAACCTGAAGACATGGTCCGCCAAGCCGCGTTACATTTGCGCCGTCTACATAGATCGCTTCGCCGCGCAGCGCCAGAAATTGCGCCTTGAGTGGTGCCGCCGCAACCAGATTCAAGTTTGACGGTAATGTGAGAACGCCGAGCGATTCAGGTGATTCCATGGTTTGAAATTCCCTCTATTCCAGGTTTAAGAAAATTTCAGCAACTGAAATTTTCTGAGGGGTGGTGTTTAGGACGCGCATGCATGAACGCAAGCGTCCGTGAACGCGTAGTCTGGCGCTTGGCCGAGGATGGCGTTGCCCGCAGTCTCATGCCGCAATCGCGTCCAACGCGTCGAAATCGTCGGCCAAATGCATGAAGCGGATTCCGTATTGATTCCGGCCCAGCGAGATGACCTCGCCATAGCCAAAGCGCCGGCCATTGGCGAAAATACCGAGCGGCTCGTCGATGGTTTGGTTGAGGGGGACGATATTGCCCTCCTGCAATTGCCGTAACGTTGCAACGGAGAGGTCCACGCGGCCGAGCTCAACGGTGAGGGCTGTCGTAATGCTTTTCAGAATGCCGCCTTTGCGGCGGGAGAGGGAGGTTTGCGGCAATGTTTGGATGCGCTCGAGCTGGTGGCGCCGGTTTTCCGCGACCGGCTTGTGCGGATCGGGCGTTCCATCGGCGCTCTCATGCCCAGGCGCGCCCTTTAATCTGCAGCAGACATAGCCGTCGCTCTGGCCATAATCGGCGAGGAACATGTCGCTTTCGCCGACCACGCCGACGGCATAGGGGAGCAGCGTCACGGGCAGGACCTGGCCTTCCCGCAGATTGTCCAGCACGTCGATTGAAACGCGCGCGCGGGCGATCTCGACCCGCACTTCGACGGGGGTTTCATCGACCATGCGATCCAGCGTCTTCATCCATACACTGTCGACCTTGTCCGAGGCGATCAGGGTGCCGCGCGAGGTGATTTTGGTTTCGAGCGATTCTAACGCCGCATAGGGAATAATGAGCTTGATCGACCCGAAGCCCAAGGTAGATTCAAAAATCCCGGTGGTTGAGATCATCCATGCCTGGGCCTCGTCGATCGAGAGCATCCCGCGCGAGGTTTCGTATTGCGTAACACTGCCCTTGAGGGCGACAAGATTGCTCAAGACCTCGGCGATCGCTTCGATGGTGATGTCGATCATCTGTTTGCCGAAGCGTATTTCCATGACGGAAAGTTCTTCACGGACAAACATGTCGCTGCTGGTGGCGCCACAGGCTTCATCGACCACCGCGCCGATCAGATCCCCTTCAACCGCGATGATGGCGCGGGCATCCAGCGGCGCCAGGTCGACGATGCCGGCTAACACAATGTCGGGAAATGACGATAACGCGGCATCGTGGCTCACCACGCCGTTCACGCAGCTAAGGATCTGCGTCTTGCAGCGGATGCGTTGGAACATCAGGAAGCTGACCTTGCGCATGATCAGTTCGCAGAGATTCTCCATGAGCTGCGAGCGAACCTGCGGCGTGCGCGCCGCCGCCAAAAGGTCGAACACTTCTACATCTAACATACTGTCAAGCATTCGCGCAGCTGTCCATCATTGCCCGGTTTTGCAAGTCTTAACCCATGGGAAGAAGTTGTTTAACCACATACAGCAACTGAGGCGGTTTCGGCGGTTTGGTCAACCAGCCGGAGGCGCCTGCCGCCTTCGCCTCATCGCGTTTGCGGCCGTCCGCTTCGCCGCTCAGCACGATGATCGGCGTAAATTTCGTACCGGGCAAGCGCCGCGCGGCTTTGATGAAGTCGATCCCGTCCATCTCCGGCATGTTCAGGTCGGTCAAAATGATGGTCGGCTTAAGACCGCCGTTGAGCATCTCGAGCCCTTCCTTGCCGTTATGCGCCGTCGCGATTTCATAGTTTGCGGTCTGCAGAATCTGGCCGAGGCTCATCACCATGGTGGCGGAGTCATCAATTATCAGGATGGTTGGCATAAACGCTCTCACTCAGATCATAGGTGGAAATTTGCGATGGCGCTCGACGCCAATCTGCCAGTCGGGGAGACTGGCAGGCAAAAGTCGTCGGGCACCCGGCTTGGCCGTCCGACGACGTCCTGGTTGTTAAAACTCGTCCCAGTCTCCTTCGGCAGGGGCGGCGAGGGCAAGGCGCGCGCCGCCCGCCTTGCGCGACAGCGCTGCGGAAGGTGCCGCCCGTTCGGCGCTGGGGAGGGCGGGTTTAGTGCGCATGCTCGTCGCGAGTAGCTTGCGCTGGGCGGGGCGTGCCGCCTGCGTTTCGGCCTCCTGGTTGATCGTGAAACCGCCGACGAGGCGCGCCAATTCCGCGGCTTCTTCCTCCAGGCTGTGGCTGGCGGCGGTTGATTCCTCGACCATGGCGGCATTTTGCTGCGTCACCTGGTCCATCTGGTTGACCGCGGAGTTCACTTCCGAAAGCCCGGTTGCCTGCTCCTTGGCCGATGCGGCGAGCTCCACCACGAGGCCGTTCAACTGGTTCACCTGTGCGACGATGCGCTCCAGCGCCGCGCCGGTCTCGCTCACCAGTTTCACGCCGGTCTCGACCTGCTGGCCGGATGCGGAGATCAGTGTTTTGATTTCCTTTGCCGCATCGGCGGAGCGTTGCGCGAGCGCGCGGACTTCTGTCGCCACGACCGCGAAACCGCGCCCGGCATCGCCGGCGCGTGCTGCTTCCACGCCGGCATTCAACGCCAGCAGGTTGGTCTGGAACGCGATTTCGTCGATCACGCCGATGATGTTGCTGATCTTCCGCGAGGAGCCTTCGATGCTGCCCATTGCGTGAACCGCGTTACGGACGACATCGCCGGAGCGCTCAGCGTCGGTTTTCGACGTCGAGACCAGAGAGCGAGCCTCGTTCGCGACATCCGCGGTTCGGCGCACGGTTGCGGTGATCTGATCCAGCGCCGCGGCGGTTTCCTCAAGGCTGGCGGCCTGCTGCTCGGTCCGGCGCGACAGATCGTCCGAGGCCTGCGTGATTTCCGCTGCACCGACGCGCACACCCTGCGCATTCACGGCGATCGACTGCATGGTGTCCTGCAATGTTTCCATCGCGGCGTTGAAATCTTGGCGCAGCTTTTCGTATTCGGCCGGGAAGGTGGAGGTCAGGCGAACGAGAAGGTTGCCTTTCGACAGTTTTTCTAACCCGGCGGCAAGCTCGGTCACGACGAGGCGCTGCTGCGTCGCCACTTCCGCCCGCTCGGCCTCCACCTGCAGGCGGTCCGCCTCAATCTGCGCGGTAATGGCCTTGGCTTCCTCTTCCAGGCGCAGCTTCTCCTGTCCGCCATCCTTGAAGACCTGAACCGCGCGGGCCATGCCGCCGATTTCGTCCTTGCGGTCGGCGCCGAGGATTTTGGCCCGTAGATCGCCGCCGGAGAGCTTGCGCATCGCGGTCTGCAGGGCTTTGATGGGCGATACGACCCAGGACTGGATGGCAAAAAAGCTGCCGACCAGGACCGCAGCAAGGCCGGCCAGCATCAGTGCAAAGGTGTTGAAGATGGTGCCGTGCGCGGCGGCAGCCATGCCGTCCTCGTTATTGCTGGCCAATGCCCGCAGCGAGCCGCTTTCCGCGACCAGGCCGTGAATAACCGAGGCAAAGCTATGCTGACAACTGACGAAAAGGCCGTTTTGCGACGCGATCAGATTGGCCGGCTCGGGCATTATTTGGCCCAGGTTGACCGTCTGTGTGCATTCCGCGCTACCAAAAACCGTATCGCCCTGTTGCTTCAGGTCCTCAAATTCGCTCGTGCGCGCGGGGAACGCGGTTTCCGCATTGGTCAGCGCGTCGTCAAACGTTCCGTGGTTTTGGGTAAGCCTGGTGGCCTCGTATTGCTTTTGCTCGGCCGAGGTGGCGACCAGGAGCCAGCCGATATCCGTATCGGCGGCACCGATGGCCTGGTTGGCCTGCGTTACGTAGTAAGCGGCGGATTGCGATGTGTTGGCGACGGTGGAGAAGCCGGTGGCCAGCCGCTGCATTTCGCTCGTCATGTAAAAGGTCGTGCCGACGACAAACAGACCAAAACTGCTAAGGATAGTCAGAAATTTTGCAACAATGGGAAGATTTTTCACAGCGCGGTCCTCATCGTAATTCATAGCGCTTTGACAACTCATCGGGGCCACAAAGAACCGTCAGTCCGTAGTGCAGTCCAACTTAGCCAAGACGTTAATTTTTTAATAACTTTAGATTGTCTAGCATACAAGGTCTTCAACCGGACGTTATGGATGATATTTATTATGTTGTAATTATGTAGGCGGGCCGTGCCGCCGATTCCCACCAGGGGCAGGCTGATCCTCCCCCTTTGCTGGCAGGTCGTGCGGGACGTCAAGAGGAGGGGATCGGGGGGCTGGGAGGATGTGGCCGCAATGGGTCAGGGGCGCTGCCCAGAGGTCTCTGGAAGCGGTGAGGCGAAGCCCTTAATCAGAAGATATGAAACATTTTTCCCATCTTGACCGCTTTAGTTCGAGCGGAGGCTATTATCCCGGCTTTGGGGTTCATCACGCTTTTGGCGGTGGCTGGATCGGCCACATGATCCTGTCCTCAGCGATCCATGCGATGGTCTATGAGGTGATCTTCCGGCTGTTGCGGCATCTCTCGCTGGGCGAGATCCTGTGCCTGGCGGTGGCTGTGGTCGCGCTGCTCTATAGCTGGAATCGGAACCGGGCGTATCGGCGCTGGTAGCGGCCGCGCAAAAACAATCGGCCCTGCGATCCGCATCGCAAGGCCGGTTGCTCAGGCGGTTGGCGTGGGCGTAAGCGTTTAGTCCTTCAGGAACGCGGCGACATTATCCTTCGTCACGATGTCCAGCCCGACATATTGGATCGGGGCTTCGGTCTTGCCCTCGCTCAGCGCGAGCAGGATGTCCATCGCTTTGGCGCCCATCGCATAAGGCTGCTGGCCCACCAAGGCGGAGACCTGACCGTTCTGCAATGCGGTCAATTCCACCGGAAGGGTATCTGCCGAGACGATGGTCAGCTTGCCGCTGTCGATCGCCGCTTTATGCTTCGTGTAGAAATCCGTATAGGCGTTCGCCGCGAAGAGCGGCCAGCCGCCGACGGCCACAATAGCGGAGAGGTTCGGATTGCCGGTGGCAAGGTCGGTCATCTGCTGCACGCCGAGCGCGCTATCATCGTTGCAGAAGGTCGGGGAGCCGTTGATTTCGGTCCAGCCGGCCGCTTTCAGCACTTCGCGCGCGCCATCCACGCGTTGCGCCAGATTTTCCGCTGCCGGGCCGCCGGAGATCATCGCATAGGTCCCGGGGGTCGGATGCGCCTTGATCAGTTGCTCGGCCAGCGCTTTGCCCAAAGCGACGTTGTCGGTGCCGACATAGACCTGGCGTGCGGATTGCGGGGCATCGGCGTCAAAGGTGATGACCGGGATGCCCGCCTGGCGCGCGCTGGCGATGACGTGCTGCATCGAGCCAGCATCGGCGACGGAGATCGCGATCCCGTTAACCCCGCGGGTGATGAGGTCCTGCACCGTCTGCACCTCGGCCGCCGCGTCCTGGTTGACCGGGCCGGTATAGACGCATTTGACATTGCCGAGTTTCGCCGCCTCGGCCATGCAGCCATCGCGCGACAGATCGAAATACGGATTGTTGAGGGATTTGGGCACGATGGCGAAGGTGTAGGTTTTATCCGCCTTGGCGGGAGCGATGCTGAGGGCGGATGTTACGATCAGCGCGGTTGCGCTGGCGGCCAGGATCCAGTTTTTCATTGTTATATCCTCCGTTCTGAGTTTTAGGGTCGTTTCCTGCAGTCAACGCGTCGTTATCTTCGTGCTGTCCTCCGTTGGGTCTATAGGTTGGCGCGGCCTCTACTGGCCAAGGCGCCGGCTGCGCAGGCGGTCGACGAGAACGGCGGCGATGATGATGACGCCGACCAGCGTGTCCTGCCAATAGGTATTCACGCGCGCCAGCACGAGGCCGTTGCGGATGACCTCGATCAGCGCCGAACCGACGATCGCACCCAGCGGGCCGCCGACGCCGCCGAGCAAATTGGCGCCGCCGATGACGGAGGCGGCGATGATGCGCAGCTCGTAGCCATCCGCGAGATTGGCCGGCACCGAGCCCAGCCAGCCGGCGAGCAGGATGCCGGAAAAGGCCGCCGACAGGCCGGAGACGATATAGACGCCGGTTTTGATCCGCGTGACCGGCACGCCGCTCAGCGCCGCGGCGCGTTCATTGCCGCCGATCGCGAACACATAGCGGCCGCGCGCGGTGTGGTGCAGCATAAAGCCCATGAGCAACGCGAGGCCCAGCAAATAGAGCAGCGGCACCGGCACGCCGAACAGCGTGCCGTCCGACAAGCGGTAGAACAAGGCGCTGTCCGCGCCGTTGATATCGACGCCCTGGCCGCTGGTGATGGCATAGCACAGGCCGCGGACGATGCTGAGCATGCCCAAAGTGGTGACGAACGGTGCGAGCCCGGCACGCGCGATCAGCAGCCCGTTGACCAGCCCGATCAGCGCGCCCACGCATAAGCCGCCGAGCGCGGAGAGGACCAGCACGGCGCCGGGGATGCCGGCCAGCCCGGTGGCGCCGAGCGTTTGGAAGAGCAGGGCCGTGATGATCGCGGAGAGGGCCATCGAAGAGCCGACCGACAGATCGATGCCGCCGGTGATGATGACGATCGTCGAACCCAGGGAGACGATGCCGATATAGGAGAAGTCCGTCAGGACGTTGCTGATATTGCCCAAGGACAGGAAGACCGGCGCGACCACCGAAATCCCGATGACGAGCAGGCCCAGCGCCAGCGTGACATAGGCCGTTTGCGAGGCGAGGAAGCCGCGTGAATGCCACGACACGCGGCGGATATTGGTGAAGTCGCTCATCGGGTCTCCAGGGGGAATGTCGGTTCAACCAGCGTGCTGCGCATCATGCGGCCTCCACGGCGCCGGTGATGAGGCCGGTGACCTCCTGCGGCGAGGAGCTGGCGATGCTTTTATTGGCGACGAGACGGCCGCGGCGCAGCACCACCACGCGGTCGCAGACGTCGAAGACGTCCGGCATGCGGTGGCTGATGAGCAGCACGGCGACACCGGCGTCGCGCAGCCGGTTGATCAGCGCCAGGACCTCCGCGATCTGCCGCACGCTGATCGCGGCCGTGGGTTCGTCCATCAGAATCAGTTTGGCATCGGCCAGGCGCGTGCGGGCGATCGCCACCGCCTGGCGCTGGCCGCCGGACATGCGGCGCACGAGTTCGCCGGCGCGTGTTTCGCTTTTCAGTTCGCGGAACAGCTCGGCCGAGCGCCGGTCCATCGCCGCATGGTCGAGATATCGGATGGGGCCGACGCGACGGTGCAGCTCACGGCCGAGAAAAATGTTGGCGGCGGCGGTGAGATTGTCGGCGAGGGCCAGATCCTGGTGCACGACCTCGATCCCGGCATTGCGCGCATCGACCGGCGCGTGAAAATGCACCTCCTCGCCGCCGAAGCGCATCGTGCCTTCACTCGGACGGAACACGCCCGCGATGATGCGGACCAGCGTTGACTTGCCCGCGCCGTTATCGCCCATCAGGCCGACGATTTCTCCGGGCGCGATCGAAAAGCTCACATGGCTGAGGGCTTGGACAGCGCCAAAGGATTTCCCGATTCCTTGAAGATCAAGAAGCGTCATCGCGTGCTTACGCTCTGGTCGGCAGCCGTTCCGCACATGGTCAAAAAACTCCCCAGACTTTTTGTTGTTGCTGTTACTTTTTGCCGTTGCTGTTCAGGTGTATGATTTTGGTTGTTCGGCTGATCTGTCAGGCTTGGTTGTCTTGTTCGCATCCGTCGCGCTGGTTTATTGGTTTTATGGGGCTTGTACGTCTGATTTGGTACGTCTGATTTGGTACGTCTGATTTGGTACGTCTGATTTGGCCTATTCGTGATATTCGTGCAAGTTTGTGCGCCAATAATTTGTTTTTGTTCGTTACTCAAGCACTCCTTCTTTGTTGGGGCAAGGGGTTTTGCGGGATTTTTCACCAAACATTTCGGATCATACATCGCTTGATGTCAAAAACAATATCGATGCGCTTTGTGTGTATATCGATAGGTAAAAGCAGGAAATATACGCCGATGGCCGGCGGAATTTCGCGCTGAATCGCGCTTTGCGGCGCCGGTGTGAGATGGTAATCGTTTTGAAGTTTTATCAATTTTGAGTGAGCGGTTCAGGCAAGTTGAATTTCCGGCGTGTAGGCCATGATTCTGCAAAAATGCCCTGCGGGGTCATGCGCCGGCCATCCCCGGTGCGTTTAGAAATTTAGACGCCGTTATGTTGGCAAGGGTGGCTGGCGTGGCATGGTCGCTACCCCGAAATTTACCTTGCCCTGGCGCATCACGGCGGCCGTCGGCCTAGCGGCGGCGCAGGTTTGTCGCCCGGGAGGCATCTAGCACATGCTGCTCTTGGAAATGTGCCGCAACTGTATCATGCTAATGCCTGATACTGGCCGATTTTTCGTGCCCAACGCGATTTAACCGAGGAATCCTGATTTCATGACCAGCCGCGTCATTCCTGTTGCATCCTTTGTTTTGGTGGTGTTTGGCGCCACCGGCGATCTCGCGCGGCGGAAATTATTGCCGGCCTTGTTTCACCGGGATAGCGCCGGGCAATTGCCGGATGCCGCGGCGATCATCGGCGCATCGCGGGCCCGGCTGAGCACGGAGGCCTATGCCGCCATGGCGCGGCAGGCGATCCTCGATCATGTTCCTGAATCGGAACGGACGGAAGCACAGCTCGAGCGGTTTTTGGCCAGGCTGAGCTATGTGATGGCGGAGGCGGATAGCGATAGCGGGTGGGAGGCGCTGACGGAGGCGCTGACACCGTATCGGGATTGGGTGAACGTGTTCTACCTCGCCACCGGGCCGGCTTTGTTCGGGCCGATCTGCGAGCGCTTGGGGCGGTTCGGGCTGGCGCACGGCAATGCGCGGGTCGTCGTGGAAAAGCCGATCGGCAAGAACCTGGACTCCGCGCGGCGGCTGAATGATGCGATCGGGCAGGTTTTCCCTGAGGAGCGCGTCTACCGGATCGACCATTATCTCGGGAAAGAGGCGGTGCAGAACCTGATGGCGCTGCGCTTCGCCAATGGCCTCTTCGAGCCGCTCTGGAATGCCGCGCATATCGATCATGTGCAGATCACCGTGGCGGAGAGCCTCGGCGTGGAGGGACGCGCCGGGTATTATGACACGGCGGGCGCGTTGCGTGACATGGTGCAGAACCATATCTTGCAGCTCCTCTGCCTGGTGGCGATGGAGCCGCCGGCGCGGCTCGATGCCAATGCCGTGCGCGATGAAAAGCTGAAAGTGCTGCGGGCGCTAAAGCCGGTCGGCGATGCGCTCTCGACGCAGCATGTCGTGCGCGGGCAGTACCGGGCGGGGGCATCCGCCGGCGGGGCGGTGCCGGGCTATCTCGACGAGCTCGGCGCGGATCTCAGCACGACGGAAACCTTCGTGGCGCTGAAGGCGGAGATTCTCAATTGGCGCTGGGCCGGCGTGCCCTTCTATCTGCGTACCGGCAAGCGCTTGGCTGAGCGTGTGTCGGAGATCGTGGTCGCCTTCCGGCCGATCCCGCATTCGGTGTTCGATGAATCGGCGGGGCCGCTGGCGGCCAACCGGCTGGTGATCCGCCTGCAGCCGGATGAAGGGGTAAAGCTCTGGCTGATGATCAAGGATCCTGGCCCGGGAGGCATGCGCCTGCGCGAAGTGCCGTTGGATGTGAGCTTCGCCAGCGTGTTCGGCGTGCGCAACCCGGATGCGTATGAGCGGCTGGTGCTGGATGTGGTGCGCGGCAACCAAACTCTGTTCATGCGCCGCGACGAGGTGGAGGCGGCCTGGACCTGGATCGACCCGATTTTGGATGCGTGGTCGAGCTCCACCGAAGTGCCGAAGCCCTATACCGCCGGCACCTGGGGCCCTTCGGCGGCGGTGGCGCTGATCGAGCGCGATGGGCGCACTTGGCTAGATGGCGGGTTATGATGCACGCTTTCGCCACGGCGGAGGCCCTGGCCGAGGCGCTTGCCGGCGCGGTGGCGTCCGCCCTGGTGGCGCGGTTGGCGCGGGAGGAGGCGGCGGGGCTTGCTGTTTCCGGCGGGCAGACGCCGGTTAAATTCTTTCAGGCATTGTCGGGCAAGAAGCTCGACTGGGGGCGGGTGGTTGTCACGCTGGTGGATGATCGCTGGGTCGGTGAGGATTCCGCCCGCTCGAATGCCGCCATGGTGCGGGCGCATCTGTTACAAAACCGGGCGGCAAGCGCGCGGTTCGTGCCGCTGGTGAATGACGCGGCCACGCCGGAGGCCGGATTGGCTGGGGTTGAGGCCGCCATCCGGGCGTTGCCGGCGCCATTTGCGGCGGTGGTGCTGGGCATGGGGCTGGATGGCCATACCGCATCGTTTTTCCCTCAGGGCGACCGGCTGGAAGCGGCGCTGGCCCCGGCCCATGGGCAATATGTGGAGGCCATGCGCGCCGAGGCGGCGGGTGAGCCGCGCGTCACCTTGACCCTGCCGGTTTTGCTGGCGGCGGATTTTCTCGCCGTGCATATCGAAGGGGCACCGAAGCTGGCGGTGCTGGAGGCGGCCTGTGAGCCGGGGCCGGTGAGTGAAATGCCGATCCGCGCGGTGCTCGAGCGGCAGTTCGAGCCGGAGATCTATTGGTGTCCTTAGGGGACGGGGCAAAATTTCAGGACCGTTCAAAAATTCTAAAAATGGGTGAGGAAGAGGGTGAGGACATGAGTCAGCAAACGGGTTTGGAGACAATTTTGCGGGCGGCACCGGTGGTTCCGGTGGTGGTGATCGACGCGCTGGCGGATGCCGTGCCGCTGGCCCGCGCGCTGGTGGCGGGCGGGTTGAAGGTGATCGAAGTCACGCTGCGCACGCCGGCGGCGTTGGAGGCGATCCGCGCCATTGCCGCGGAAGTGCCGGAGGCGATCGTCGGCGTGGGGACGGTGCTGACACCGGGACAGTTTGCGGATGCCGCCAAGGCAGGGGCGCGCTTCGCGGTCGCACCCGGGGCAACCTCGGTGCTGCTGCATGCGGCGCGCGAGCTGGATTGCCCGTTTCTGCCAGGCATTGCCACCGCCTCCGAGGCGATGGGCTTGATCGAGCGCGGTTATCACTTCGCCAAATTCTTCCCTGCCGAGCCGGCCGGCGGGGCGGCGTATCTCTCCGCGATCGCCTCGCCGCTGCCGCAACTGCGTTTTTGCCCGACCGGGGGGATCACGCCCAACTCCGCGCCGCGTTATTTAAAATTGCCCAACGTTATTTGCGTGGGCGGCTCCTGGATGGTCAACCGCAGCGCCATCGCGGCGGGCGATTGGGCTGGGATCACGGAGCTGGCGCGCCAGGCGGCCGCGTTGGATGCGCATCGCAACCCGGTTTAGGACACAAGCCCTTCTATGTCGGCGGATTACCCCCTAATTGGGGGGAAGCAGATATTTGGAGAAGACTATGCGTGCCATTGGATACCAAATTCCCGGAACCATCGAGCGTGAGGATGCGCTCGTCGATATCGAATTGCCGATGCCCAAAGCCGAAGGGCGGGATATTCTCGTCGAGGTGAAGGCGATCTCGGTCAACCCGGTCGATATGAAGATCCGCAAGAGTGCGACGCCGGAGCAAGGTCAGTGGCGCGTGCTGGGTTGGGATGCGGCGGGGGTCGTGACGCAAGTCGGGCCGGACGTAACGCAGTTCAAGCTGGGCGATGCCGTGTTCTATTCCGGCGCGCTTGGGCGCTCGGGCACCAATGCGCAATATCATCTGGTGGATGAGCGCATCGCCGCGCTGAAGCCGCAGAGCCTGGACTGGGCACCGGCCGCGGCATTGCCGCTCACCGCCGTGACTGCCTGGGAAATGCTGTTCGATCGGTTGGATGTGAAGCGGCCGGTGCCGGGGGCCGCACCTGTGCTCCTGATCATCGGCGGGGCCGGCGGCGTCGGGTCGATCGCGATTCAGATTGCGCGGGCCTGCACGGATCTTACGGTCATCGCCACTGCCTCGCGGCCGGAGACCAAGGCCTGGGCGCTGGAGATGGGCGCGCATCATGTGATCGACCACAGCCAGCCGCTCGCGGCACAGGTGGAGGCCCTTGGACTGGGCGCACCGGCTTTCGTGTTCGCCACGACCGAGACCGCGCAGCACCTGGCGCAGATCGCCGAGCTTATCGCGCCGCAGGGCCGGTTTGGCGTGATCGACGATCCCGCGACGCTGGATATCATGATCTTCAAGCGTAAATCCGTCTCGGTGCATTGGGAGCTGATGTTCACGCGCACGCTGTTCGCAACGGTGGACATGGCCGAGCAGGGCAGGCTGCTGGGCGAGGTCTCGCGCCTGGTCGATGCCGGCAAGCTACGCACGACGATGACGGCGCGTTATGCGCCGATCGACGCCGCCAATCTCAAGCGCGTCCACGCGCTGATTGAAACCGGTACGGTGCGCGGCAAGATCGTGCTTGAGGGCTTTCCGGCCTGAAGTAGGAAAAGACTTCTTTTTGTGAACAAAAAGAAGCAAAAAAACTTTTTTAACCTGGGCCGGGGGCGTTTGTCGCTCCCGGCTCTGAAGTCGTAAAAGTTTTTTGCGCCGCTTTTTTTCAAAAAAGCGGCACCTTTCTACCCTCCCAAATCCTTGAATTTCCGGCGCAGCGAGAGTTCGTCGGTCATCACCGCGGCCTCGATGGCGTTGAGCCGCGCATCGAGCGCTGCGAAGCGGCTTTTCAAGGCGGCGATTTGGCCGCTGGGCGTGGCGCCGAAGGGCGGGGCCATGCTGGCGGTAAAATCGCGATACGCCATCTGGACGCCCGCGGGGGAGGCGGAAGCGGTGGCGCCCGCGCGCGGTTTCAGCAGGAAGGCCAGCACGAAATAGAGAATGATGCCGATGAAGCCATGCAGGACGAGGCCGATCAGCACGAAGGCGACCCGGACCCAGACGGGCTTGACGGCGAGCCGGTCGGCAATTCCCGCGCAGACGCCGGCGATCCAACCGTCCTGCGTGTTCCGATAGATGTTCAGTCGTTCGGACAAATTATCCCATGGAGCTGCCATAATGGACCTCCGGGTTCGTGTTGCGGCGCCAGCCCGGCGTTTCGGCATCCAGGATGCGCTCTAGCGTGGCAACGCGCTGTTCCAAGCGTTGCGCGACCTGCGTCATATGCTCGAGGGAAGCGTTATCCTGCGCATTTAGCCGGTCGCCGGATCGCACCTTGAATTTCAGGTATCGGAGATAGATGACGCCGAGGATGGCGGGAACAACGATCAGCACGGCGGTCAAATTATCGTCCATTTTATCCTCCCGTGGAGATGAGGCGCAAAGCGGGCGCCGGAACCGGCTGGCACGTCGCCTCGCGCATGGACGGTAAAGGGGGGCTCTGTGGACTGAAATGGAGGATTTGCGCGGATGGCCGGTCGGGGAGGATGGGTTTACGTCGGCGGGCTTGGGCTTCGATCCACAGCGTGACGGCCAGGCTGGCGAGCGTCACGGCACTGAGCAGAGCCAGCGGCAGGAAGGTGAGAAAAACCATGTTACGCCTCCGTCGCGGCGGGCTTGATGCGGGTTTTCAGCGCTTCCAGCTCGTCCGTCACCGACTGGTCTGCTTCCAACTCCGCGAAGGCGTCGGCGAGCGTTTTGGTGTGGCCGAGATCATAGGCTTCCACTTTGCCTTCCATTTCATCGAGCGCCTTCTCCACGCGTTCGAATTTCGCGAAGGCATCGGTGACGCGGCCGTCATGGAGTTTGCTGCGCAGCTTGAGCTGCGCGGTGGCGGTGTTGCGCCGGTTGGCGAGAAATTTCTCGCGGGTTTTGGCATCCGCGAGCTTGGCCTGGAGTTTTGAGAGGTCGGCGTTCTGTGCCTCCAGCCCTTCCGTGATATGGGCGAGATGGGCCTGCGCCTCATCGAGGTTGTGGTTGACCTGGGCCTTGGCCAGCAGCGCGCCGCGGGCGAGGTCCTCGCGGGCGCGGCTCAGCGCAAATTCCGCCTTGCGCGCCCATTCATCGCGCTCCTGGATCAGCCCGGCGATGCGCCGTTCCAGTTCCTTGCGCTCGGCGATGATGCGCACGGCGCTGGAGCGCACCTCGACCAGCGTGTCCTCCATCTCCTGGATGACGAGGCGGATGAGCTTTGCCGGGTCTTCGGCGCGGTCGAGCAAGGCGTTGAGATTGGCGTTCACAATGTCGCTCAGACGCGAAAATATGGTCATTTTTGCTCCTTTCCCCGGGCAGCGCCGGATGCGAGGTGGGTAGCATCAAGCGTGCCAAATTCATGGCATCGACACAATTTTATAACGCATTGAAATGTCTTCGAAAATAATTTTGATCGCGTGGTCGTCGTCAATCGTGTTAGTATAAAAACGAATTATTTGGTGAAAAACGCTAAAATATGGTGGAAACGACGAATATCATCGGCGAGAGCCCGGCGCTGCAAAATATGCTAGCGCATGTATCGGCGCTGGCGCCGCTGAACCGGCCGGTGCTGATCATCGGCGAGCGGGGGACGGGCAAGGAGCTCGTCGCCAACCGGTTGAATTTTCTTTCGCCCCGCTGGAACCGGCCGTTTTTGACGCTGAATTGCGGGGGGTTGAGCGAAAGCGTGCTCGATAGCGAGCTCTTCGGCCATGAGGCGGGCGCCTTTACCGGGGCCGGGCGGCGGCGCGCGAGCCGGTTCGAGCTCGCAGATGGCGGCACGATGTTTTTGGACGAGATCGGCAATGCTCCCCATGCCGTGCAGGAAAAGCTGCTGCGGGTCATCGAATATGGCAGCTTCGAGCGGGTTGGCGGGAATGATACGGTGCAGGTCGATGTCCGGATCATCGCCGGCACGAATGTGGATTTGCGGGCGCGCGCGGTAGCGGGGCAGTTCCGGGCGGATCTGCTCGACCGCCTGGCCTTCGACGTGATCGTGCTGCCGCCCTTGCGCGAGCGCGCCGGCGATGTGCTGCTGCTGGCGCGCCATTTCGCGCAGCGCATGACGGCAGAGTTGGGACGGGATGTGTTTGCCGGGTTCGCGCCGGCGGCTGAAGCCATGCTGAATGCGTATGATTGGCCGGGCAATGTGCGGGAGCTGCGCAATGTCGTGGAGCGCAGCGTGTGCCGCATGGAGAATGCGCGCAAGCCATTGCAGGAGGTGATTTTGGACCCGTTTGGCGCCACCGTGCCGCGATCCGCGCCGGCACCGGTTTCAGCAAATGTTTCGCCGGCTTCCGGCAGTTTTCGGGCGCAGGTGGATGCGTATGAAAAGGCGTTGCTTGAATCAGCGCTCGCCGCCGCGCAATTCAACCAGAAGCAGGCGGCAGCGCTGCTCGGGCTTGGCTATCACCAGCTGCGCAATGCAATGAAAAAACACCGGCTCGGGGATGGGCTCCATGGGAAGGAAATAAAAACGAAATAAAAAACGCGTGTTGCGCGCATGATCCGTGCGGTTGTTGGCATGCCCCTTGCTTGTTCATGTTCAATTAACCTCTGGGGGCTGAAAAAGATGCGTGACGTCAGCAGCGAATTATCCGGTATAATCAGGCTGGAAATGCTTGGCCCTCCCGCCATGCGCCGTCTTGCGGTGTTCGGCGCGATTGCTATTTTTTTCGCCAAGTAGACACGCATGCTGGACCTCAACAGCCTAGCGCCTGAGCAATACCGCGCCCGTTACGAGGCGTTGCAGGCCGCCGCGCGCGCCCGTGCCGCGACCGTGCGTACGATCCCGGAAATCTCGGCGCTTGATCCGGCCCGCGTGCGCAAAACCAAATCCATTCCTGCCGGATGTTATGTCGCGCTTCGTCTGAAACGTTTCGATGTGATCCGCATCGCCAACCCTGCCGGCACGCCGGGGGCTGCGCTGTTTCTGTGGAATGCGGATGACGTCTCCGAACGCTATAACGCGGGCGATACGGTCAAGCTGCAATGGACGACCAATTTGACCACGGGGCGCGTGCTGTTCTCGGATATGGGGCGTGTGCTGGCCTCGATCATTGCGGATACCGGCGCCGGGCATGACAGCATCATCGGCCCAAACTCGCCCGCACAAACGGGCTCCGGCCGCAATGGGCGGGATAATCTGCGCCTCGCCGCCGCGAAATTCGGCATGACGCGGCGCGATGTCGGGCCGGCGCTGAGCCTGTTCTCCCACATCGTCACGGATGCGAAGGGGCGTTTCCAGTATCAGGGCGCGCCGCCGCCGGGCGCCATGGTGGAGCTGCGTGCCGAGCAGAACCTCTTCGTCGCCCTTTCCAACACCCCGCACGCGCTGAGCCCCGTTAGCGCTGCCACCGGTCCGATCGAGATCGCCATCACGCATGCCGCACCGGATGCGAGCGATCTCTGCCGGCATTTCACCGAGGAAGCCGTGCGCGGTTTCACCAACACCGATGAGCGATTTGAAACATGCGTGTAATTTCCGACGTCACCATACCCGCGCGCGCGCCCTTCTCCGCCATGCTCAAAGCCGGGCAGGTGATGCGCATCATCGATCTGGAAAGCCAGCAGGCGGTGGATGCGCTGTTCTATAACGCGCAGGATACTACCGAGCGCTATTCCGCGCAGGACACGCTGGCCGCGCAGGCCGGTGCCGGCGGCCCGTTTTTCCTCGGGACAGGCTCCGTGTTGCTCTCCAACGAGATGCGGCCGATGATCACCCTGATTGCCGATACCTGCGGCTATCACGATACCTGCGCCGGTGCGTGTTCCTGTGAATCCAACACCGTGCGTTTTGGCCATGAGACGCGCTTCATGCATGCTTGCCGGGAAAATTTCCTGGCCGAGCTTGGAAAATACGGCATGGGCAAGCGCGACCTGGTTTCCAACGTGAATTTTTTCATGAACGTGCCGATCCGCCCGGATGGCGAGCTCACCGTGGATGACGGCGTCTCGGAGCCCGGCGGCTATGTGGAATTGCGCGCGGAGATGGATGTGCTGGCGCTGATCTCCAACTGTCCGCAGGTGAATAATCCGTGCAACGGTTTCAAGCCGACGCCGATCCGCATCGTCATCTCCGAGAGCTGAGCGCGCGCCGGCGCATTTCTGGAATAATTTCATGTTTACCAAAATACTCATTGCCAATCGTGGCGAAATTCTGCTGCGTATCTGCCGCACGCTGAAGGCGATGAAGATCGCCTCGGTTGCGGTATATTCGGAGGCGGACCGTTTTTCCCCCGGCGTGCTGGCCGCGGACGAGGCGGTGTATATCGGCCCGGCGCCGGCGGCGGAGAGCTATCTTAACATCGACGCCATCATCGCCGCCTGCAAACAGACAGGCGCGCAGGCGGTGCATCCGGGCTATGGGTTTCTCTCCGAGCGCGTGGAATTTGCTGAACGCCTGCGGCAAGCGGGCATCGTTTTCATCGGCCCGGAGCAGGCGCATTTGCGAGATTTCGGCCTGAAGCACACCGCTCGTGCGCTGGCCGAAAAAGCCGGCGTGCCGATGCTCCCGGGCTCGGGCCTTATCGCCACCGCCGAGGAAGCCTTGGCGCAGGCCGCGCGCATCAAGTACCCCGTGATGCTGAAAAGCTCGGCGGGGGGCGGCGGCATCGGCATGGTGCTTTGTGAGACTCCGCAGGAATTGCAGGAGAAATTTGAAAGCATCGGCCGCCTTGCCGCGAATAATTTTGGCAATGCCGCGTTGTTTCTGGAGAAATACGTCGCCAAGGCGCGGCATATCGAAGTGCAGATTTTTGGTGATGGGCGGGGCAAGGTGGTCGCACTCGGCGCGCGCGATTGCTCGCTGCAGCGGCGCAACCAGAAGGTCATCGAGGAGACGCCCGCGCCGAACATCGCCGATGAAACCTTGGCGCAAATGCAATCCGCCGCGGTGGCACTGGCGGCTTCCGTCGCCTATGCTTCGGCGGGCACGGTGGAATTCGTTTATGATGCGCAAGCCCAAAAATTCTATTTCCTGGAGGTCAATACGCGCTTGCAGGTCGAGCACGGGGTGACCGAGGAGGTTTTCAACGTCGACCTCGTGGACTGGATGATCCGCCAGGCAGCGGGCGAATTCGTGTTGCCGGCGCAGGCTTCGCTCATCCCCGAGGGGGCGGCGATCGAGGCGCGGATTTATGCTGAAATTCCGGCTGAGGATTTTCGCCCCGCCAGCGGTGTGATCACGCATTTCGCAGCACCGCCGGGCCTGCGCGTCGATTGCTGGGTGGAGACGGGCACCAGCGTCTCGCCCTTCTACGACCCGATGATAGCGAAATTCATCGCGACCGGCCCGACGCGGGAAGCCGCGATCGCCAAGCTCCGCGACGGGCTGAAAGCCGCCGATATCAGCGGCATCGAGACGAATGCGGATTATTGCCATGCAATCCTCGGCCTGCCGGAATTTGCCGCGGGGCGCATGACCACGCGCACGCTGGCGGGGTTTGCCTATCAGCCGCGCAGCATTGCGGTGCTGGATGGCGGCGCATTGTCGTCCCTGCAAAGTCTTCCGGGGCGCCTTGGCTATTGGGAAGTCGGCATTCCGCCTTCCGGCCCGATGGATGATAAAAGCTTTGCCGCCGCCAATGCGCTGCTTGGCAATGCGCCGGGTGCGACGGCGCTGGAGCTGACCCTCACCGGGCCGACCCTGAAATTCGCCTGCGATGCCATGATTGCGCTGACTGGTGCGGCGATGGAAGCGTTGCTCGACGAGATCGCCATGCCGCGCAACCAGGCGGTGGCGGTGAAGGCCGGGCAGATCCTCGCATTGGGCGGCATTACCGGGCCCGGGCAGCGGAGCTATCTCGCCATTGCCGGCGGTTTTGATGCGCCGGAATATCTGGGCTCCACCGCCACCTTCACCCTGGGCGGGTTTGGCGGGCATAATGGCGGTGCGTTGCGCGCGGGGGATACGCTGCGCCTCGCCGATGCACCGACCGTGGCGCCGAGCGTGCCGGACTTCGCCGCGCTAACGCAGGACTGGGCGCTTGAAGTGCGCTACGGCCCGCACGGCGCGCCGGATTTTTTTGTAGCCTCGGATATCGAGACGCTGTTCAACGCGACCTATGAGGTGCACCACAACTCGGCGCGCACCGGCATCCGCTTGATCGGCCCGAAACCTGCCTGGGCGCGCACGGATGGCGGCGAGGCCGGGCTGCATCCCTCCAATATCCACGACAATGCCTATGCGGTGGGCGCTATCGATTTTACGGGTGATATGCCCATCCTGCTCGGCCCGGATGGTCCCTCGCTCGGCGGATTTGTCTGCCCGGCGGTGCTGACCAAGGCGGATTTGTGGAAAATGGGGCAGCTTCGCCCTGGTGATAAAGTGCGTTTTGTGCGCGCGGATGAGGCGCCGGCGATCCTGACGGCAGAACAGGATATCGTGATCCGCCGCGCGGGGGATGAGGATATTCTCATCGAATTCGGCGAACAAAAGCTGGATTTCGAGCTGCGCCTGCGCGTGCAGGCCTTGCGCGATGCGTTGGGCGAGGCTGCCATTCCCGGCATCATCGACCTCACGCCGGGGATACGCTCGCTGCAGATCCATTTTGATTCCGCGCGTATTTCCCGCGATGCGGTGATGGCGGCCGTGAACGCCATGCTCCCGACATTGCCGGCGCCCGATGCGATGGTGGTGCGCAGCCGCATCCTGTATCTGCCGCTCTCCTGGAACGACCCGCAGATCCAGCTTGCCATGCGCAAATACCAGGAGACCACGCGCCCCAACGCGCCATGGTGTCCTGATAACATCGAATTCATCCGCCGCATCAACGGCTTGGCATCGATCGAGGAGGTGAAACGCATTATTTTCGATGCGTCCTATGTCGTGCTGGGGCTGGGGGATGTGTATCTCGGCGCGCCGGTGGCGACCCCGTATGATCCGCGCCATCGTTTGGTGACGACCAAGTATAATCCGGCGCGGCCCTGGACGCCGCAGAACGCCGTCGGCATTGGTGGCGCGTATATGTGCATCTATGGCATGGAAGGGCCAGGCGGCTACCAGCTCTTCGGCCGCACGCTGCAGGTCTGGAACACGCATCGCGAGACGCCGCCTTTCGCGCCCGGCCATCCCTGGCTCTTGCGGCATTTCGACCAGATCCGCTTCTTCGAGGTCAGCAATGAGGAACTGGAAGATGCGCGTGCCAAATTCCTGTTTGGCAAATACCCGTTGCGGATTGAGGAGCAGACCTTCTCGCTTGCCGAATACCGGGCTTTCTGTGCCGATCATGCGGCCTCGATCGACGCGTTCCAAGCGACGCAGCGCGCGGCATTCGCGGCGGAGCGGGCGGATTGGGCGGCGAAAGGGCTCAACAGCTTCGAGGAGCGCGAGGCCGAGCCCGTAGCTGAGGAAGCCCCGCTCAGTGCCGGCATGCGCGGCATTGCATCGCCAGTGCCGGGCAGCATCTGGCAAATGCTGGCGGCGCCGGGTGATACCGTCCGTGCCGGCGATCCCATCATGATCATCGAATCCATGAAAATGGAGGTGCAGGTGCGCAGCCCCGCTTCGGGCATTCTGCACAGCATCGCCGGAACCAAAGGCCAGGTCGTTCGGGCCGGCCAACGCCTTGGAGTTGTTATCCCATGATCCCTGATCTGCTTGAAATCACCAGCATCCATGCGGCGTACCGTGCCGCGGCGCTCACGCCGGTGCAGCTTGTCACTGCGCTGCTCGCGCGCATCGATGCCTATGCCGACAAGGCGGTGTTCATCTCGCGGATGGCGCGCGAGACTGTGCTGGCGGAAGCTGCGGCACTCGACATTGCCGATATCGACGCCAAGCCACTCTTTGGCATCCCCTTTGTCGTGAAGGACAATATCGACGTCGCAGGGGTCCCGACGACCGCCGCCTGCCCGGATTTTGCCTATACCCCGGAGCAGGATGCCGTGGTGGTCGCGCGGCTGCGCGCGGCCGGGGCGATCCTGCTCGCCAAGGCCAATCTCGACCAGTTTGCCACCGGACTAAACGGCACGCGCTCGCCTTATGGCGCGCCGCGCTCGGTGTTTCATGCGGATTATGTTTCTGGCGGCTCTTCTTCCGGTTCCGCGGTGGCCGTGGGCGCGGCGCTGGCGGTATTTTCGCTCGGCACGGATACGGCCGGCTCAGGCCGTGTGCCCGCCGCCTTCAACAATGTCATCGGCCTCAAACCCTCGATCGGCCGCATTCCCGCCACGGGCACTGTACCAGCCTGCAAAAGCCTCGACTGCGTCGCGATTTTTGCGAATTCGGCCGCGGATTCATGGCGCGTGTTGCAGGTGGCGGAGGGCGTGGATGAAGGGGATTGCTATTCGCGCGCACCGGCCAATACGGTGTTGCCCGCCACGCCGCGCGCCGGGATTTTGCGCGCCTGTGATCGCGATTTCGCAGGCGATGCGGAATCCGAGAAGCTCTACGATGCAGCCCTTGCGAAAGCTGCAGCACTTGGCTGGGAATTGATGGAATTCGACTATGCGCCGTTCCGCGATATCGCGCTCTCGCTCTATGGCCGCGCGCCGGTCGCCGAACGGCTGGCGGCGATCAAGCCCTTCTTTGAAGCCTCGCCGGATTCTATCCATCCGGTGGTGCGCAGCATCATTGAGGGGGCCGCGAAATTCTCCGCCGCCGATGCGTATTTGGACATCTACCGCAATCAGGCGCTGCGCCATCTGGCCCAGGCCGAATTGGCGAAATGTGATATTTTGCTCCTGCCCACGGCGCCCACCATTTATACGGTGGAACAAATGCAGGCGGACCCGCTAGGGGCGAATGCAAAACTCGGCAGCTACACCAATTTCGTGAATCTGCTGGATCTCGCAGGCATCGCCCTGCCCGCCGGTTTCGGCGCCGAGGGGCTGCCATTTGGTGTTACGCTGATCGGACAGGCATTCTCGGAACATGCGCTGGCGGCCTATGCCGATAGGCTGCACATGGCGATCGGTGCGGGGGCGGGCAAGGCCCGCATGCAGCCGCAAGCGCGCCTGGCGCCGCCGAAGCCTGAAATCACCCTTGTCGTTGCGGGCGCGCATCTCTCCGGCATGGTGCTCAACCATGAATTGCTGGCACTGGGCGCCAGGCTGGTTTGCGCCACCCATACCGCGCCGGATTATAAGCTTGTTGCACTGGCCACGACGCCACCGAAACCCGGTTTGGTGCAGATGCCGGGTTTTGCGGGCGATGGCATTGCGGTGGAAGTCTGGGCGCTGACGGCCGAGAATTTCGGCCGCTTCGTGGCGGCGCTGCCGGCGCCAATGGGCATCGGCAAGGTGCGGCTGGCCGATGGCACGACGCATCCAGGTTTCCTGTGCGAGGCTTTTGCACTGGAAGGTGCTGCAGACATCACCGCCTATGGCGGTTGGCGCAACTACCGCGCCGCGACGGCCAATTAAACAAGGCGCTGCCATGCTGAATGTCTCAGATCTCGCCGGATTATGGACCCGCTCTCTGATCGCATGGCCGGATGGCAGGCGGGATACGGAGACCAAGGTTAGCTGGCTGCAAGGCATTGCCACCTATGCGGATATTCGGCAGCTTCCGGCATTGGCTGGCCAGTTCCCGCATGTGCGTTGCTTGCGGGATCTGACGATGGAAGATTGTGCGAAGCTTGCCACGCAGCAGGGTTTTGCCGGGATTTTTGCCGCCGGCGCGGGAAGTTTTGAATGGCTCCGTAGCATCGACTATCAACCCTCGCGCGCGGGTGGCGATGTCGGCCAGCTCTATTGGCAGGGGGATATTCTGGTGGAGGAGGGGGTGCAGGGCGATTATGTCGAGCATTGGCACCGGGCCCCCGCCGCGACGCTGCTGCCCTGCGCCGCGCTGACGCTGCGTGGCTTGGAGGATGGACGCTGGGGGAGTTTGCTGCGTGTCGGCGAGATGTTCGCGTATGCGCGGGACCGGCAGGGGCGTGCCGTGGGCGAGAACCTTGCGGAATGCATTGCGGGCGCGGCCGATCTCAAAACCGTTCATGCCTTGGTTGATCTAGAGATTTCCTTTGGCCAGATCTTGGCCGATGGCTGGTGCATCACGCGCTCCACGCTGCCGTTTCGGGAGCGCATGATGTTCCATCACGGCATGTCCGGAACGGCCGGATTGCATGTCGGCGACCTCACACCGGAAGGTGCGGCTCGCGCGCAGCGTTGGGAAATTGTGGCATCCGAAGGCAATGTCTCCGCATGTTTTGTAGTTGACACGAACATCCGCTAAGCCGCGGGCGTTTTAGGTTGTAAGCCGGTTTGTGATGCGTAAGCGCCGGGCGATCCGCTACGGTTCGATTGCGAATGATTATTTTGTCGGCGGCTTTGCGGTTATTTGTTGGGCTTATTTGAAAAAAGCATAATCACACCCCATCAAAGTCGCTCATCTTATAAGCCGTCCCTGGGCGCCGCTTCGTTGCGAGGTTCGGCACGGTTTTTGCGTGTTCCGAAACGACTAACGCTGCATACTGTTCTCTATCATGAGGGTATAATGAAAAGAGTGTCCAAGATTGCCTGCGCGTTTACGGTCGCGTTGTTAGGGTTTGTTGCCGCCCCCCAGCAGGGGCGGGCGGATACGCCGCTGCGGATCGGCTTCAGTGACTGGCCCGGCTGGACGCCGTGGCAGATCGCCATCGATAAAGGCTGGTTCAAACAGGCCGGTGTCAATGTCGACATGCAATGGTTCGACTATTCCGCGTCGCTCGATGCTTTTTCCGCAGGCAAGCTTGATGGCGATTTCGTTGCCAATGGCGATGGTTTAAGCACGGGTGCGGACGGCGCCAAGAACGAGCTGATCATGCTGACGGATTATTCCAACGGCAATGACCAGATCATCGGCAAGCCCGGCATTACCAGCATCAAGCAATTGGCAGGGCAAAAAGTGGGTATCGAGGTTGGCCTGGTGGAGCATCTGCTGCTCGACTATGCGCTGACCCATAACGGCATGTCCTTGAGCTGCGGTGGACGCTGGTGAACACCGTGACCAACGATACGCCGCAAGTTCTGGGATCCGGTTCCGTGGCGGCGGTCGGCATGTGGCAGCCGATCGACGGATCAGGCGAAGATGCAGCTCCCGGGCTC
This sequence comes from uncultured Pseudomonadota bacterium, assembly GCA_963737355.1. Classification (GTDB taxonomy): domain Bacteria; phylum Pseudomonadota; class Alphaproteobacteria; order Acetobacterales; family Acetobacteraceae; genus Acidocella. Next base: position 456,845 of record CAVTSC010000007.1, read on the forward strand.
GCGCGCGATCTTCACCTCCGCCCAGGCGCCCGGCCTGATTTATGACGGATTGGCCGTTTCGCCGGAAAGCCTGAAGGAACGTCCGCAGGATTGGGCGAAAGTGATCAAGGTCTGGTATCGCGTGCTGGCCTATGTCAACGATCCGAAAACCCATGCGGATGCGCTGAGGATCATGGCGGCGCGTGATGGCGTCGACTTCAACACCTATAAGCGCTATGTCGCGGGCACCAAGCTGCTGAGCTATGCCGAAGCGAAAGCGGCTTTCGTGAAGAGCGACAAGCTCTCCTCGATTTACGGTTCGGACATGAATGCGGATGCCTTCAACGTGCGCAACAATGTCTATAAGCAGCCGCAGGATCATTTCCGACTACATCAACGGTTCGTTGATGGGGGTGAACTAAATGCAGTCCGTTGCGGAGGCCGTCATGCGCGACGGCTTCCGACACGCCCAAGCGGCAGGCCGTACCCGGACAATGGTTCCGGGTACGCGCTCCGGCTAACCCGTCGTGCCAGAATTATCCTGGGTTTTGCGTCTATTTTGCTGCCGCTCGCTTTGTGGTCGGCGGTCAGCTACGTGCCCTTTATCTGGCATCCCGATATGTTGATTTCCGATCCCGGAGATGTTGATTATTTCCAGGCCGGCATGCGGATCGACAAGGCGACTTTTGCCGCCGAAGATGGCCAATGCGGCAGAAGAACCACACCGCGCCGCCGGTCGGGAGCCCGGCCAATCCGGTCTATCTGCCGGCGCCGGGCGAGGTGCTCGAAGCGTTTTATGTCTCCTTCACAACCCCGCCGGTGGACCAGGATGGGTTATGGCTGCATCAGAGCCTGTGGGAGAGTATTCAAACGATTTTTTGGGGGTTTGTGATCTCCTCGATCATCGGCGTGCCTTTGGGGATTTTTTGTGGCGCGCATAGCGCGGTGTCGCGTCTGGTCGAGCCGTTTGTGGAGTTTTTCCGCTACCTTCCAGCCCCTGCTTTCGGTGCTTTGGCGGTTGCCATTCTCGGTATTTACGATGGCCCGAAAATCGCGATCATCGTGATCGGCACGCTATTTCAGCAAATTCTGATTATCGCGAACACGACGCGCAAGGCGGATTATTCGCTGGTCGAGGCGGCATTGACCCTGGGCACCAAGAATTTGCGGCTGCTGACCCAAGTGGTCATCCCCAGCGTGTTGCCGGATTTATACCGCGACCAGCGGATCTTGCTGGGTTGGGCATGGACGTATTTGATCGTCGCGGAATTGATCGGCGCGACTTCGGGCATCTCGTTATTCATCACGCAGCAAGCGCGGTATTTGCATTTTGCGAATGTGTATGCGGCGATTGCGATGATCGGCATTTTGGGCCTCGGGACGGATCTGATCCTCGCCGCACTCGGCCGAAAATTATTTCCTTGGGATCGTTCCGGCGCGTCCGTCTGATCCGCCAGCCATCAGGAGTTGTCACCTATGTCCGAGACCGAGAACCCCGCGGTATCTTACCTCGACCAGTCGGATTCCGTCCGGGAGCGCCTTGCCCGGTTGAAGGCGCGCGATGTTATTTTGCGCGTCAACAGACTGGACAAGGTTTTCCAATCCGGGAAAAAGCAGGTCACGGCGCTCAATAAAATTTCGTTCCAGACGCATCGCCGGGAATTCCTCTGCATCATCGGCCCGTCGGGATGCGGAAAATCCACGCTGATCCGCATCCTCGCAGGGTTGGAGACGCAGAGCGGCGGGGAGGTGCTGCTCGATGGCCAGCCGGTCAACGGGCCGGGGCGCGAGCGCGGCATGGTGTTTCAGGGCTATACCTTGTTCCCGTGGCTAACCGTGAAAAAGAACGTGATGTTCGGCCTGCGCATGAACAAGGTGAACAAGCACGATGCGGAGAAGCAGGCGCGTGAATGGCTGGCCTTGATCGGCCTCGAGAAATTCGCGGATGCCTACCCGCACCAATTATCCGGCGGCATGAAGCAGCGCGTCGCGATCGTCCGTGCCTTGGTCAATCATCCGCGCATTTTACTGATGGACGAGCCGTTCAGCGCGCTCGATGCGCAGACGCGCGCGCGGATGCAGGCCTATCTGCTGGAGATTTGGAAAAAGGTGGACATCACCGTGGTGTTCATCACGCATGATCTGGATGAGGCGATTTTTCTCGCCGATCGCATCCTCGTCCTCTCGGCGCATCCGGGCGAAGTGCAGGAATTGATCGAGGTGCCGCTGGAACGTCCGCGCCGGGCCGCGCAGTTCAATGCGGCGGAATTCGCGGCGATCAAGCGCCGGCTGGAAATTACTCATTCATCCGCCGGCGCAGGCAATGGAGGATGAGGATGTCTACCCGGCGGTGCCATTGCTCACGGATGTGCGCGACAGCGTGGAGTAGGCGAGGGGGCGGCAGGCCCAGCCATGCCGCCCGGTTTTCGGTTACCCGGCTTTGGCCAAACGGGCCCGTTTGGCCTCGTAGGTGGCGACATGGAGATAGGCGATGCGCAGCAGCGGGGCCGCGATGCCCAGCGCTTCGCCACGCCGCAGCAAATCGCCCAGCAAATGCTCGGCCTCCGTTGGCCCGTTGCCCTCGATATCCCGCAGCATGGAGGCGGTCATCGGCGAGCGTGCGGTGGTGAACAAGGTGCGGCTGCGCTGCAACGCGGCATCGCCGGGCGTAAAACCCTGCGCCGTGGCGATGGCGGCGCATTCCGCCAGCAAAGCCGTGCCCAAATCGCCGCCCCCCGCCGCGATGATATCGCCGATACTGGTGCGCATCAGGCAGGTAATGCCTGCCAGGGTCGCGATGAACACCCATTTCTCCCACATCTCCTGCATCACGGCATCGCTGCGTTTTGCCGTGAATTTGGCGCTTGAGAGCATTGCCGCGATGGCGTCGATGCGGTCGGTCCGCATGCCGTCCCGCTCGCCGAAGGTGATCGTATGCATGTCGTTGAGGTGAAGGATCCGGCCAGCTTCATCCAAAGTGGAGGAAATCAGGCATAGCCCGCCGAGTACCGATTTGGCGCCAAAAAGCTGCTCCAGCCGGTCCAGATGGCGCATGCCGTTGAGCAGCGGCAGGATGACCGTGTCCGGCCCGACGAAAGGCGCGAAGGCGTGGATTGCATCCTCCAGATCGTAGGCCTTGCAGCTCAGCACGATCAGGTCGAAGGGCGCGTGCGCGACGCCGGCCTGGAGTGTCGGCGGGTTGGGGAGATGCAGATTGCCGGAGGGGCTTTGAATAACCAGCCCGTCCTGCGCCAGCCGTGCGGCGCGGCGTGGCCGGACCAGAAACGTCACGTCCTGCCCGGCCTCCAGCAGCCGGCCGCCAAAATATCCGCCGACCGCGCCGGCGCCAATCACGAGTGTTTTCATGCTTAACCTTTCAAGGTCGTTTTTTAACGGGTTCAATCGGCAGCGGATGTAGTTGCTGGTTGCGGCGCCGCATCCGGAGCAAAAAAATGTTTTTCTCCCCATTGCCGGAGAGCGGCGATGACCGGAAGGAGGTCGCGCCCCTTATCGGTCAGCACATAGTCCCGCTGCGCCCTTCCATCAGGAGCGGAGACAGTTTGCAGAATGCCGAACGCAACCAGGCTGCGCAGCCGGGAAGCGAGAATATTCTTGGCCGCCCCCCGTGGTTTTGTGAAATTCACTGAAGCGCCGTTTGCCCCGCAAGGCGTCCCGGATGATCAGCAGCGACCAGCCATCGCCAATCGCATCCAGGGATCGCGCGATCGGGCAGGAAGCTGCCTCATGGCTGGTGCGTTTGACCATTATTGCTCCAAAACAGGTTCGCGCCGTCGATGGTTGCATCATAAAACTCTTCGTGCCGGGCGGCAAGCCGCATTGGCAGGCCTGCGCCCTATGCTGGTGCCTGGAGCAGCCTTTTGAAATTCTTCGCGCATAGAGTGCAAGTCTTGATTGCGCGGCACGGCCGTTCATGCAAACATCGTAAAAAACAAGCCTTGATGGGAAGAAATAAGGTGACCGAGGCGCTGTTGGAAACCCACGGCCTGACAAAAGCATTCAGCGGCTTCCAGGCGGTTCGTGATGTCAATCTACGCGTGGAGCCGGGCAGCATTCATGCGCTGATCGGGCCGAACGGCGCTGGGAAGACGACATGTTTTAATCTTTTAACGAAATTCTTGAGTCCCAGTGCCGGGAGCATCCGCTTCAAGGGGGAAGATATTACGCATCTGAAGGCGGCGGAAATCGCGCAGCTCGGCATGGTCCGCAGTTTCCAGATCTCCGCCGTGTTCGGTCACCTCACCGTTCTTGAAAATGTTCGGATCGCGTTGCAGAAGGCGCGCGGCCGGAGTTTTGATTTCTGGCGGAGCGACAAGGTGCTGCGCCGGTTCGACGATCGGGCGCATGCATTGCTCGCCGATGTCGGCCTGTCGGATGCGGCGGAGGTGATCGCGGGCGAATTATCCTATGGCCGCAAACGCGCGCTGGAGATCGCGACGACCCTGGCGCTCGACCCGGAATTGCTGCTGCTCGATGAACCCACTGCGGGGATGACCGAGACGGATGTCACGCGCATCGTGGCCCTGATCCGGCGCCTGCGTGCCGGGCGCACCATTCTCATGGTGGAGCATAATCTCTCCGTCGTCTCCGGCCTGTCGGACCGCATCACCGTGCTCACGCGGGGCAGGATCCTGGCCGAGGGCGATTATGCCACCGTCTCGCAGCATCCGGATGTCATCACCGCCTATCTCGGTGCCGCCGATGCTTGAGGTGCGGGACCTGCACGCCTGGTATGATGAAAGCCATGTCCTGCATGGGATGGATTTCGAGGTGCGGGAGGGGGAAGTGGTTACGTTGCTCGGGCGCAACGGGGCGGGGAAGACCACCGCGCTCAAATGCATCATGGGGCTTCTGCCCAAGCGCCAGGGCAGTATCATGTTCGGGGGGAAAGAGCTGATCCATGCAAGGCCGGACATGATCGGCCGCGCCGGTATCGGTTTCTGCCCGGAGGAGCGTGGTATTTTCTCCGGCCTGACGGTGCAGGAAAACCTGCTGCTGCCCCCGGTCGTGGCCCCGGGGGGCATGAGCATCGGGGATATCCACGCCTTGTTCCCGAATTTGCAGGAGCGCGCGAAAAGCCCGGGGACGAAGCTTTCGGGCGGCGAGCAACAGATGCTGGCGATTGCACGGATTTTGCGCACAGGGGCGAAATTGCTGCTGCTGGACGAGCCGACCGAGGGGCTGGCGCCGGTCATCGTGCAACAGATCGGGCGGATGATCGCCGAGATCAAGCGCCGGGGCTTTACCGTGCTGCTGGTCGAGCAGAATTTCCGCTTCGCCGCCAAACTGGCGGACCGGCATTACGTGGTGGAACATGGGCAGGTGGTGGAGATGATCCCGAGCCATTTGCTCGAAAGCCGGATGGAGGGGCTGCAACGACGCTTGGGGATCTAAGCTGAAAAACATCACCGAAAATAACCGAAAATAAAAGTCAAAAATAAAATCAAGAAAAAGGAACATGCGTCATGAAACTCACCCGCCGCTCCGTTCTCAGCTCCGCCGCGCTGGCCGCCGCCGCCGGCACGCTGCCCAGCCTGCCCGCGCGCGCTGCCGGAAAATCCCTCACCATCGGCGTGTGCAGCGATTTTTCAGGAACCTATAGCGATATTGGCGGCGAGACCTCGGTGGCCTGTGTGAAGCAGGCGTTGCAGGATTTCGGCGCCGCCAACAAAGGCTATAATGTCACCGTGATCCAGGGCGATCACCAGAACAAGCCCGATATAGGTGCTGGGCTCGCCCGCCAATGGTTCGATAACGGGGTGGATCTGCTGATCGACGTGCCGAATTCCGCGGTGGCACTCGCCATTGCCGGCGTCGCGGCGGAGAAGAACAAGGCCTATATCAATTCCAACGCCGCGACCTCCGCACTCACCGGTGCTGCGTGCAATGCGCAGACCATTCATTGGACCTACGACACCTATATGCTCTCGCATTCCACCGGCGGGGCGATGGTGGCGCAGGGCGGCAAAAGCTGGTTTTTTATCACCGCCAATTACGCCTTCGGCCAGTTGCTGCGCGACCAGACGGAGGCGGTGGTGAAGGCCGCCGGCGGCACGGTGGTGGGCGATGTCGACTACCCGTTCCCGCAAACGACCGATTTCTCGTCCTTCCTGGTGCAGGCGCAATCCTCCGGCGCGCAGGTGTTGGGCCTTGCCAATGCCGGCAAGGATACGGTGAATTCCATCAAGCAGGCGCATCAGTTCGGCATCACGCAATCGGGCATGAAAATCGCCGGGCTGCTGATCTTCCTGAATGACGTGCACGGCATGGGGCTGGACATCGCGCAGGGGCTCGTGCTGACCGAGAGTTTCTACTGGAATCTGAACGCCCGTACCCGCGCCTTCACCCAGCGCGTGCTGCCGAAGACGCCGAACAACTATCCCTCCATGGGCCAGGCCGGCTGCTATTCCGGCGTCACGCATTTCATGAAGGCCGTGGACGTCATCGGCGTGGATGCCGCCGGTAGCGGTGCCGCGGTGGTGGACCAGATGAAGAAGATGCCGACGGATGACGACGCCTTCGGCCATTGCTCCATCCGTGAGGATGGCAGGTTCATGTGCCCGTCTTACCTCTTCCAGGTGAAAAAGCCGGGCGAGAGCAGCATTCCCTGGGATTATTACACGCTGCTGCACACCACCCCGGCGGCGGACACGTTTGAGCCGTTGGCGACCGAAGGCTGCAAGCTGGTGAAGGTCTGAAATTTCCATGGTGATGATTTTCGGCAAGCCGGCGCCGCTGCTATTCGGGCAATTGCTGCTCGGCATCATCAACGGCTCATTCTACGCCATGCTCTCGATGGGGCTGGCGATCATCTTCGGGTTGCTGAAAATCATCAATTTCGCGCATGGTGCGATGTTCATGGTGGGCGCCTTCGTCACCTGGGGGCTGCTCAACTATCTCGGGCTGAATTTCTGGTGGGCACTGATTGTGGCGCCGCTCATCGTTGGCGCGCTTGGCTATGTGCTTGAGCGCACGGTCATAAGGCGGATCTATCAGCTCGACATTCTCTACGGCCTGTTGCTCACTTTCGGCCTGGCGCAGGTTCTGCAGGGCGGGTTCACTAATTACTTCGGCAGTTCGGGGGTCAGCTACGATGCGCCGGCGCTGCTCTCGGGCGTGCTCAATCTCGGCTTCATGTATCTGCCGGTCTATCGCGGCTTTGTCATCTTCGCCGCCATCGTGATTTGCGGCGGCACCTGGCTGTTGATCGAGAAAACCAGCCTGGGCGCCCTGCTGCGCGCCGCCACGGAAAATCCAACCCTGGTGCAGGCTTTTGGCGTGAACGTGCCGCGTGTGATCGCGCTCACCTTTGCCGGCGGCGTTGCCCTGGCCGCGCTCGCCGGGGTGCTCGCAGCCCCCCTCTATTCGGTCAACCCGGATATGGGGGCGGAGTTGATCAACACGGTCTTCGCGGTGGTCGTTATCGGCGGCATGGGCTCGATCGGCGGCGCTATCCTCACCGGCTTTGCGCTGGGCATTATCGAGGGCTTTACGGATGTGTTTTACCCGCCGGGCTCGGCCGTTGTCGTGTTCGTCGTGATGGCCGTCGTGCTGCTCGCGCGCCCGGCCGGGTTGTTCGGGAAGATCGCCTAGCATGTTCGGATTTTCCCGCACGCAATCCATCGGCTTTATCCTCATGGTCGCGGTGATCATCGCCGCACCGTTTCTGTTTTATCCCATCGTGGTGATGCAGGTGATGTGCTTTGCCATCTTTGCGATGGGAGCCAATCTCCTGATGGGCTCGCTCGGCCTGCTCTCGCTCGGGCAATCGGCCTATTTCGGGCTCGGCGGCTATATTGCCGGCTATCTGGTGCAGAGCATCGGGCTCACGCCGGAGCTCGGAATTCTCGCCGCCGGGCTCGGCGGGGCGGCGCTCGGCACGGTTTTCGGCTGGCTCGTCATCCGCCGGCAGACGATTTATTTCGCGATGATCACGCTGGCTCTGGCGCAGATCGTGTATTTTTTCGCCGTGCAGGAGACGGGATTTACCGGCGGAGAGAATGGCATCCAGGGCATTCCGCGCGGCGCCTTGTTCGGCCATCTGCCACTTGAGAACGATTTTGCGATGTATACGCTGGTGGCGGTGATTTTTATCGCCTGCTTCCTGGCGGTGCATCGCATCATCCACTCCCCCTTCGGCCAGGTGGTGAAGGCGATCCGCGAGAACGAGCCCCGCGCCATTTCGCTCGGCTATAAAACCGAGCAGTATAAATGGATCGTGTTCATCCTGGCCGCCGCCTTCGCCGGCATTGCCGGCGGGCTCAAGGCGCAGGTGATGGGCATTGAGACCCTGTCCGATGTCGGGCCGACCACGTCGGGCCTTGTCGTCCTCATGGTGCTGTTGGGCGGGATCGGCACGATTTTCGGCCCTTTGCTCGGTGCGCTGATCGTCGTGGCGATGCAATATTACCTCGCCCCGTTCGGTGCCTGGGTCGTGGTGATCCAGGGGGTGATTTTCATGGCCTGCGTGCTGCTCTTCCGCCGTGGCCTTGCCGGGGAACTCGCCCACCGGCTGAAAAGCGCGCTTTAGGGGGTATTTTGTTGGCTCTAGGAGGGTGTCGGACTTACGGCTTGGCGTGCGCTCTGTACTGGGGTTAGAATCATCACGTTGGTTTTCCTAATTGCCTGGATGTTGCATGACCAATTTCCGCCCGACGGATCGTCTGACCGGTTTTTTGTTGCCACCGTCGATCGACGAGTGGCTACCTGAGCGGCATCTGGCCCGGTTTGTGGTGGAGGTGATTGAGGGGCTCGACCTGACGGCGCTGAGCAAAAGTTATCGTGGCACTGGCTCGGCCAGCTACCACCCAGCGCCGCTCCTTGGCCTTCTGGTTTATGGCTACGCGACCGGCGTGTTTTCCAGCCGCAAGCTGGAACGGGCGACTTACGATTTGGTGGCGTTCCGCTTCATTGCGGCGAATGACCATCCTGACCACGACACCATTGCCACGTTCCGGCGTCGTTTTCTGCCCCAGATCGCGGCGCTGTTCGTTCAGGTACTGAGCCTGGCACGCGAAATGGGGGTGCTGAAGCTGGGGACAGTGGCGCTGGATGGGACCAAAATTCACGCCAACGCGAGCCGTCACAAAGCATTGTCGTATGAGCGCGCGGGTAAGATTGAGGTGCAACTGAAGGCCGAGGTGGCCGAACTCATGGCCAAAGCCGAAGCGGCGGATCAGGCTGACATTCCCGACGGGATGTCGATCCCGGAAGAGTTGTCGCGGCGGGAGGATCGCCTGGAGAAGCTGGCGGCGGCTCGCGTGAAGATCGAGGCGCGCGCCAGGGAGCGTTTTGTGCGTGAGCAAGCGGAACACGAGGCGAAGCTCAAGGCGCGCGAGGCCAAGACCAAGACCACGGGCAAGAAGCCTGGCGGCAAGCCGCCCGCGCCACCGGCCGAGGGGCCGCTGCCTACGGATCAGATCAATCTGACGGACGAAGACTCCCGCATCATGCCGATGGCCGCCGGCGGTTTCGAGCAGTGCTACAACGCCCAGGCGGCGGTGGCGGCGGACAGCCTGTTGGTGGTCGCGGTGGATGTGGTGCAGGCGCCCAACGACAAGCAGCAGATTGAACCGATGCTGGAGCAAATCAGCGCCTTGCCTGATGCCTTGGGTAAAGCGGAAACATTGTTGGCGGATACGGGCTATTTCAGCGCGGGGAACGTGACCGCATGCATGGCGGCCGGGATTGAGCCGCTGATCGCGATGGGCCGGCAACCGCATCACCCACCGTTGAGCGAACGTTTCGCCCAGGCGTCGAAAGCACCGCAGAACCCAACGCCGGTGCAAGCCATGGCGCACCGGCTGAACACGCCGCAGGGGCGGAAACTCTATGCATTACGCAAGCAGATTCCTGAGCCTGTGTTTGGCATCGTCAAATCTGTCATGGGCTTCCGGCAATTCATGCTGCGTGGAATCGATAACGTCCGGAGCGAGTGGAACCTCGTGACCATGGCTTGGAACGTGAAACGGATGTTCATCCTCTCCACCCACCAATGAGGCGAATAGGATGGTTTTTCCATCGGCCCAGGCGCAACCAAGACAAAACCAAGCCGTTGTACCCACCGCCATGGCCAAACAGGCCGGCCAGCTGAAACTGACGCAACGCGCGCCTACCCGTACAGGCGCGCATTATTAGTCAACGAAAAACCAGAGTCCGACACCCTCCTAGACCATGAATACTGAGGTATTATGGTCTAATGCTCAACAAAAAGAACGGGTTATCAGCCTATAGGCAGAGAAAAATCATGTGGGCGTTTGCGGTGGACCTCACGGCCACCCAAACCGCCCGGTTGCTCAGTCTCGATCGCAAGACGGTCAACCGTTACTATGGGCTGTTTAGAGCAGCAATCCACGCTCACCAGAGCCGGCAAATCGCCGCCTTGGTTGGTGTTATCGAATGCGATGAGAGCTATTTTGGCCCTGAGCGCCAACGCGGCATACCAGGTCCACGCAAGCGCGGGCGCGGTACACGAAAACAGCCTGTATTCGGTATTTTCGAGCGCGGCGGGGCCGTCTTCACGGAAATTGTCCCGGATGTAAAAGCCAAAACTTTACAAGATATTATTCGGGGAAAAGTCAGCCCTGAGAGCAGCGTCATGACTGATGGCTGGCAAAGCTATGATGGGCTGGTTGATGTCGGCTACGACAAGCATTTCCGCATCAAAAAGTACCGCAAGGAAGGCAACCCGTTCACCGACGGCCCGGTCCACATCAATGGCATCGAGAGCTTTTGGTCCTACACCAAAAGGCGTCTGGCGCGCTTCAACGGCGTCAAAATAAACTTCGAACTTCACCTCAAGGAATGCGAGTGGAGGTGGGGCAAGGATCCTGATACGATCCTTGCCGAACTTAAGAAATTACTGGTCTAGAGCCTTTTGTTTTATTTAGGTAAAATCAACAGTATTTTAAAGTAAATTGATCGCTTCCGCGTTGTGCGTTAGCCTCGGCACAACGAGGAAACGATGTCAGGCAATCTGGAACCACCGATGACCGATCCGCTTGCGGGGGCGCCTGTCTTTCGGGCGCGGAGTGCGCGCGCCTGGCTGGAGCGGGTCTGGCTCTCCATCGCCGAACGCGGCCGGCGCTTTGCGCCCATTCCGGCGGAGAGCATCGACCCGGCCTGGCGCGCGCGGATGCTGGCGACCTCTTTATTATCGGCGCATGGCGAGGCGTCGGGTGCCGCGGTTGCCCGTGAGCTGCTGGCGGTGCTGGGCGCCCTCACGACGGAGGAACGGGGGGATTTCTACGGCTTCCTCTCCGATCATTTCCAGCCCGACCCGGCGCGCCTGACCGAGGCGGCGCAAGCCTATATCGCAGTGCCTTCGCCCGAAACCGCCGCAATCCTTGCCGATTGCGCGGAGCCGCCGCGTCAGGAATTGCTGCGCCGGATGAACATGGCCCAAGGCGGCACGGCGGCACTCGTCGCTTTGCGCCGGGAATTGCCGTCTTATCTGGCGGCGCGGCCGGGCATAAAGCGCCTGGATGCGGATCTGAAGCATCTCTTCGCCTCCTGGTTCAATCGCGGTTTCCTGGAAATCCGCCGGATCGACTGGCAGACGCCGGCCGCGATCCTGGAAAAGCTCATCACCTACGAGGCGGTGCATGAGATCCAAGGCTGGGCGGATTTGCGGCGCCGGCTGGCGGCGGACCGTCGCTGTTTCGCCTTTTTCCATCCCGCCCTGCCAGGCGAGCCGCTGATTTTTGTCGAGGTCGCCCTGGTGGCCGGGCTGGCAGCGTCGGTGAGCGCATTGCTCGACCGCGAGACCGGCGAAGCGGCACAACACCATCAGGCGGATGCAGCCGATACGGCGATTTTCTATTCGATTTCCAATTGCCAGGAAGGACTGCGCGGCATCTCCTTCGGCAATTTCCTGATCAAGCAGGTGGTGGAGGATCTGCGCGCGGAATTGCCCGCTTTGCGGCAATTCGCCACACTCTCGCCCGTGCCGGGATTCCGCCAGTGGCTGGAGGCGGCGGTTAGCGCGGAGGATGTTCGGGAAAGCACGGTTGCCGAAGGGGAGCGCGCGCCGCTGCTTGCGGTCGCGCAAATACCGGAATCCGGCCCCACTTTGGTTGCGTTGCGCAAGCTGCTGGCGGATGGTGCCTGGGCCCAGGCACCGGCGCTGGAACAGGCCGTGCGCCCGGCCTTGCTGCGGCTTTGCGCGCTGTATTTGACCTCCGGCGGCAATGTCAGAGGGGCGGATCCGGTCGCCCGCTTCCATCTGGGCAATGGCGCGCGGCTCGAGCGGATCAACTGGATGAGCAATCCGACGCCGCGCGGGTTGCGCGAATCCTACGGCATCATGGTCAATTATCTCTACGATCTTGCGACGATCGAGGCCAATCACGAGGCTTTCATCCGGGAAGGGATCGTGGCCTCGTCGCCGGCGGTCATGGCGCTATTGGCGCCGAACCCGGCCGCTTCGGCGCGCCGGGCGCGGGGGAAATAACCGCCGTTTAGAGTATTTGCAGCATTGCAACGGATTCCCAACAATCCGTTATGGCAAAACGGAAATATCGTTGTGTGAGTTGCCATTTTCAAAAGGGCCGAAGTTCTTTAAATAGGCCTTTTGGCCAAATAATGCAGTGTTTGGCCTTGTGCGGGTGCGTTGCAACCCATGTAGCGCGCTAACAGAGGAGAGATTCATGGTCAGCTTGCTTATCAATGGCCAAAATTATGATGTCGATGTTCCGCAGGACATGCCCTTGCTCTGGGTGTTGCGGGATGTCGTTGGCCTGACGGGCACGAAATTCGGCTGCGGCATCGCGCAATGCGGCGCCTGCACGGTGCATGTCGGCGGGCGAGCCGGTGCGTGCCTGCCAGTTTCCCGTCGGTGCGCTCAGCAGCCAGCCGATCACCACGATCGAGGCGATCGGCGGCACGCCGAACGGGAAGAAGGTGCAGCAGGCCTGGCTGGACAAGGAGGTCGTGCAATGCGGCTATTGCCAGTCCGGGCAGATCATGGCGGCGACCGCCTTGCTTAATCAGACGCCAAATCCGACCGATGCGCAGATCGATGATGCGATGTCCGGCAATATCTGCCGGTGCAGCACCTATGTGCGGATCCGCGATGCGATTCACGCGGCCGCTGCAGCTTAAGGGGCAAGATGATGGGATATGAACAGCCAACACGCCGTTCCCTGCTGAAGGCCGGGCTCCTCGCGGGCGGCGGCCTGCTTGTCAGCTTTTCGCTGCCGGGCCTGGCCCGCGCCGCGGAGGCATCCGCCGCCGCAGAGGCCGAGTTTGAACCGAACGCGTTCCTGCGGATCGACCCGCAAGGCGTCATCACGTTTATCTCGCCGCATACCGAGTTCGGGCAGGGCATTTATACCAGCACCGCGATGCTGATCGCCGAGGAGCTGGATGTCGGGCTCGACCAGATCCAGATGGAGGCCGCACCGCCCGACCTTGCGAAATATAAGGACCCGTTGCTGGGCGACCAGGCGACCGGCGGTTCGGCATCCACCCGGGCGGATTGGGTGCGCATGCGCCAGGCCGGCGCCACCGCGCGCATCATGCTGGTCCAGGCGGCGGCGCAACAATGGAAGATCGATCCGGCGCAATGCCAGGTGACGCGCGGCGTGATCCATCATCCGGCCAGTGCGCGCACGCTCAGCTACGGCGAGGTTGCCACGCTGGCGGCGGCCCTGCCGGTGCCGGGCGGCGTCAAGCTGAAGGATCCGTCGCAGTTCACGCTGATCGGCACCCGCGCGAAACGCCTGGACACGCCGGCGAAAGTCAACGGCACGGCGGTGTTCGGCATCGACGCGAAAGTGCCGGGAATGCTCATCGGCACGCTGGCGATCACGCCGGTGCGCGGTGGCAAGCTCGTCAGCATCGACGAGGCGGCGGCGCAAGCAGGTCCCCGGCGTGCGCGATGTGATCCGCACGGCGGATGGTACGGCCGTGGCGGTGATCGGGCGATGCATATGTGGGCGGCCATTCAGGGCCTGAAGGCGTTGCAGCCGGTTTGGGATGCCGGGCCGAATGGCGGCGTGACCACGGAGGCGTTGATCGCCTCGCTGGATCAGGCCTCGCAAAAACAGGGGGTGATCGCCAAGCAGGAGGGCGATGCCGCCGGCGCGATCAATGCCGCCGCCACCAAAATCTCCGCCGTCTATCAATTGCCGTTCCTGGCGCATGCGCCGATGGAGCCGCTGAACTGCACGCTGCATATTCAGCCGGACCAGGCGGAGATCTGGGTCGGCACGCAGGTGCCGGTGCGCGCGCAGAATGCCGTGGCCGCCGCTGACCGGCCTGCCGCCGGAGAAGGTGAAGGTCAACAACCTCTATATTGGCGGCGCGTTCGGCCGCCGGCTGGATATCGACAGCATCGCGGTCGCGGCGCAAATCGCCAAGCAGGTGAGCTATCCGGTGAAACTGGTATGGACGCGCGAGGAGGATCTGCGCCACGATTATTACCGGCCCTATTACTATGACCGGATCAGCGCCGGGCTGGATGCGAACGGCAATATTGTCGGCTGGACGCATCGCGTGACCGGATCCTCGGTGATGGCGCGCTGGGCCCCGGCGGGGATGGTCAACGGGCTCGATCCGGATGCCGTGGAATGCGCGGCGGAGACGCCCTACGAAATCCCCGCCAGCCTTGTGGATTATGTACGCCATGAGCCGGAAGGGTTGGGCACCGGCTGGTGGCGCGGCGTCGGACCGACGCACAACGTGTTCGTGGTCGAGAGCTTCATCGACGAGCTGGCCGCCGCCGCCAAGCAGGACCCGGTGGAGTTCCGCCGGAAAATGCTGACGAAGAACCCGCGCGCGCTGGCAGTGCTGAATCTCGCCGCGGAAAAATCCGGCTGGGGCAGCGCTTTGCCGGCGGGTGTCGGCCGAGGCATCGAGCTGCAATTCGCCTTCGGCACCTATATGTCCTGCGTCGTGGAGGCAGGGGTTAATCCGCAAGGGGAAATCCAGGTCCGCCGCGCGGTGGTGGCGGTGGATTGCGGATCGACGGTCAATCCCGACACGTTGCGCGCGCAGATCCAGGGCGGGCTTCTCCTGGGGCTCGGCACGGCGATGTACAACCATATCACCGTGACGGATGGCACGATCGACCAGGGCAATTTCGACGATTATCGCGCGTTGCGGATGAACGAAGTGCCAAAAATCGAGATTTATCAGATCATGAACAATGAGGCCCCGGGCGGGATCGGCGAGACGGGCACCACCGCCTCGATGCCGGCTCTGGGCAATGCAATATTCGCGGCAACCGGGCGGCGGCTACGGCGCATGCCCTTTGGCGATGGCCAATTGGTGGCGTCGGGCAACGACCAGACGGTGCCGTCCTAGGATGAAGCAGATGCATAAAATTCTTGCGGCGGCATTCCTGTCGTTTCTCGCCCCGATGGCCGCGCATGCGGATGCGGCATCGGACCTTGTGGCGCGCGGCCAATATCTGACCCGTGCCGCGGATTGCCAAGCCTGCCATACCGCACCGCAGGGGCAGCCCTTCGCCGGCGGGCGTGCCTTCGTGCTGCCCTTCGGCGTGCTCTATTCCCCGAACATCACGCCGGATGCGGCGACCGGCATTGCCGGCTATTCGGATGCCGCCTGGATTCGGATGCTGCATAAGGGGATCGGGCGCAATGGCCAGCATTTATACCCGGCGATGCCCTATACGTCGTATACCGGCCTCTCCGATAGCGATGCGCTGGCCATTAAGGCGTATCTGATGAGCCTGCCTCCGGTGCAGGCGCGCGTGCCGGCCGACCAGATCCGTTTTCCCTTCGATCAGCGCTGGGGCATGATTTTCTGGAATCTGCTGTACAACCCGGATGCCCGCTTCCATCCGGATCCGGCCCAATCGGCCGAATATAACCGCGGCGCCTATCTCGTCGAGGTTCTCGGCCATTGTGCCGAATGCCATACGCCGCGCAATTTCATGATGGGGTTGCAAAGCGGCAAGGCGTTTGCGGGAGCGGAGCAGGGGGGATGGCTCGCCTATAACCTGACGAGCGACACGACGAGCGGCCTGGGCAGTTGGTCCGATGCGCAGCTCGAGCAATATCTCTCGACGGGCCATGCCGATGGTCGGGGGCCTGCTTCCGGCCCGATGGCCGAGGTGGTCGAGGATAGCACGCGCTACCTCACGCCGGCCGATATCCATGCCATGGTCGTCTTCCTGAGGGCGGTTCCCGCGCAACCGGATGGGCCGGCCGATGTGCAGGCCAATGGCATGCCAATGACCGCACAGAACCTGCTTGGGCAGCATCTGTTCCAGCAAACCTGCCAAGGCTGCCACCTGCCGAACGGTAATGGCCGCCAATCGGATTGGGCGGCATTGCGCGGTTCACAATCGGCCGGCGATCCGGCGGGCACCAATATTATCCGGGTGCTGACCCATGGGACGCAGATTGAGACCGCCCAGGGTGTCATGGCCATGCCTGCCTTTACCGGCAGCTATACCGATGATGAGCTGGCAGCGCTGGGCAATTATACGATCGGCCAGTTCGGCTTCCGCCAGGGATCCATCACGGCGGCAGAAATTCACGCCCAGCGTGGCCCGGGCGCCGGCACCGACGTGAAACCCGCCTCGTAACGGTTTTTACCTCCGAGTGGCAAAGGGTGGCCATGGTTCCGGTTTTACCGGGACGATGGCCACCCTGCTTTATTCACGCTTGAACCAGCCCGTGAATTTCGTCCGGCGGACAGCATCTCCCAGGAAATAGGCGTCGTTTTCGCCGTAATC
The DNA here is from genome assembly GCA_963737355.1 of uncultured Pseudomonadota bacterium. Taxonomy (GTDB): domain Bacteria; phylum Pseudomonadota; class Alphaproteobacteria; order Acetobacterales; family Acetobacteraceae; genus Acidocella. The sequence goes on from CAVTSC010000007.1 coordinate 473,547, forward strand.
CTCGCCATCGACTTCGTTGATGATGATCCCGTGCGGCCGCTCCAGCGTGTCGATGAGTTCGTTATGCAGGTTGAGGGTGCGGCGCGGCGTGTGTGAAACGCTGACTACGGACAGAATCAAGTCGGCGAATGTGCCCAGGATAAGACCGTCCGATACGGTCGGCAAAGGTGGGCTATCCACGATAATGAATTCGAATTCCTCGGATAAGGTTTTAAAAATGGCGGCGAGTTTTTCTTCGCCGAGCCGCTCATTATGCCGATGCGCAACGGTCGACATGCCGGCGGGAAGGATCATAAAATTTTCATCCGGCCAAGGATGGATCGGCGGTTTGGTGTCGGTCGCCAGCCAATCCGTCAGACCCGGCCGTCCGCCCAAGCTCAGCATTCCCCGGATCCGGCTGAGGTGCAGATCTCCATCGACGAGCACCACGCGCTTGCGATCATCGGCAAGGCTCTTCGCGAGGTTCGCGGCGATGGTCGTCTTCCCGTCTTCCTTGGTGGCGGAGATAATCAGGATCACCATGCCTTTGCCAGCAGGCATGTTGCGGTAAATGCTGCGGCGTAGCAGGCGGAAGGATTCAGAGAACGGATTCCGCAGCGTGGGGCCAAAAATATTCGCCGTGATTTCGGCCTTGCTCTGCCGGGGGACCGCACCATAAACCGGCAGGCGAATGGCCGAGCGAATTTGTTCCTCGGTTTCAAACCGGCCCGAGAAACTACGCTGTACGAAGACCAGGCCAACCCCGAGGACGAGGCCGACCAATGCGCCAAACAGGATGGTAATAAGCGCCTTTGGCGAGGTGGCGGCCAGCGGCATGTCCGCCTGCGTGACAATGCGCGTATTGATGATGGTGGCCGCCTTGGAGACCTGCGCCTGTTCTTCCTTTTCCATAAGCAGGACATAAAGCTGTCCCAGCACATCCGTGGATCGCTGAAGCGCGATCACTTTGAGGGACTCCGCCGGCATCGCCTTGATCTGCTCCTGATATTTGGCGATGATCGCATCGATGTTGCTCAGATTTGTATCTGCCGCCGCGAGATCATTCCGGACGATCGTTTGAATCGATGCTTCGAGTTCCTCGATTTGCGCATTCTGACTTTTAACGTCTTGAGAATTTGCAGTGAATTGTACCTGGAGTTGACTCAGCTTGACCTCGGCTTCGGAAAGATTGCTCGTAAGGGTCGACAACACGGTGTCATTTGTCTGACTGATCAGATACGGATTCAGCACGCTCTTGGAGGCATGCAATTCGCTGTCCAGTTGCTGCAGCGCCTCTTTCTGCAGCGCAACGGCCGTGCGCTGCGTTTGGTATTGCGCTAACTGGTCAATAACCGCCTGGGCGTTTTGCGGAACGCTGACAATCCCCGTCTGGGATTGGTAGGCGGCGAGGTTTTTGTCCGCTTGAGAGAGCGAGGCGCTGACATGCGCAAGCTGGTCGGTCACGAATTGTTCCGTGGTGGAGGCCGATTCTGTCTTCCACGCAAGCTGTGTGCCGATATAATCCTGCATCACCTGGTTCACGAATGCCTGAGCCTGGTAGGGATCATTCCAGCGAAAGTTCAGGAAGGCAATTTGCGTCGGCTGGGTAACCGAACCTCCGGCCTCCACCTTTAAGGCATTGCCCAGCAGGTATTCCGCCAAAGCGGTCGGCGACGTCACGTTGAGATCGTAGCTCCGGCCCGGCGCGGCAGTAAAACTGGCGGTGGCAGGCTTCAGCAGCATCTGAACGCCATTGCCAGATGCCGGCTTGCCCAATTCCCCCCGCAGGATCAGCCGCGAAGGCTGAAACCAGCTTGCCCGCGACGATAGGGTATAGGTGTTGTTGGCGCCGAGCACGATCCGGTAACTCCCAGCCGTTGTGGCATAGAGCGCCTGGAGCGTTTCTGGACCCGGTATAAACGAGCTGGTGCTTCCGCCATGGTAGAGTTTCCAGCGTAGATAGGTCAATGGCGGCGATCCGGCCGGCGTGATTTGCGCATTCAGGCCGGTTTCAAGGACCGCATGCTGCACCAGGGTCCCGGCCGTGATGAGTTCGATTTGTGTTTCGACGTCGCTCTGATTTGAATAATCCGCCATAAAATTCAAACCCGATGCCGATGACCCACCGCCATCGGCACCTTGCGTGTCGCCAAGATACAGCGCGCCATGGACGGTAAATTGCGGAATCGAAAATAAAACATGGTAAAGTGCTAAAAGCGTGGCAATGATTACAAAGAATAGGATCGTTGCCAGCCGGCGACGCAGGATATGTCCCACCTGTCCGAGGTCAATCGTATCGTTGGGTGGGGCAAACGTCGTCGCCGGGAGATTGGTTGTCACGGCTCGCGTCCTAGTTGCCGTTGTTACGTGAGAGATAGGCGATCGAGACGAACGGGTTCAAGACGCCGTTGATTGTTTGAAGAGAGGGAAGGAGCATATTCAGAACCTGATTCCATGATGCGACCGGGGTGGGGGGCACAAACACGATATCGCCCGGCTCCAGCGCGAACGGATATGCCTGACCTTGGAGAATCTTTGTGGCATCTACGATGATAAAATCCGCACTTTTGCCGTGCGCCCGGATGATATGCACCTGATTGAGCCGTGCGGAGGTATAGTTCGGCAGGTCTAGGCCGGCGACGCTGAGCGCCTGCAGGATCGAGAGTGATCCGGATTGAAATGGTACCGCACCTGGCTTTCCAACGGCGCCAAAGACGAAAACATTCTCGGTGGAGGCAGGCGGAATGACGATTGTATCGCCCGATTGGAGCGTAATATTTTGCGACAGGTCACCATCGACCAGCAATGCATGAAAGTCGATCGGCATCTTGCGCGAGTTCTGTACGACATAAGCCTGGTACAAATCGGCATTTTCCAATTGGACGCTACCGCCGAGCGACAACGCATCCAATAATGTTAACGCATGACCAGGGTATTTTACGCCTGGGGTCGTGAAAGCGCCTAATAAATAATATCTAAGACTTTGCGCAGCGATAAGCTGGACGGTTGTGTTCGGGTTATTGATATAGGTTGCGTAGGCGTTGGAAATTTTTTGCTGGGCTTGCGCGAGAGTCAGGCCGTTCAGGTTGATGCTGCCGATCAGCGGCAGCCCGACGGTGCCATCGCTCGTGATCATGACGCCGCCATTCCCGACCGACGCCCCCGGCTGTGGGCTGGAGAGTTCGGGATGGGAATAGATCGATACGGATATGATATCATCCGGCCCCAATCGATAGGCACTGTTGATCTGGCGATTGGAAGCAAATTCTTGTTCCGCCAGTGATAATGTCTGCGACTGCGTTGAGACGACGGCAGATTCCGGGCCAGAATTCGGTGCCATGACCGTTCCGGAGACGGGGGGTGGGCCGCTGCAGCCGAACAACGCTGCGGCGCAACATAACGCAACTAAGCGTTGAAGGTTCCTGTTGGCTTGTCGAAGAGTGGTCGTTTCCCAGCAATTGTGCAAAAGTTTCATATTTAAATGCCTTTTGACGATACTATGCGGTAACATTGCAGATTTTGTCATTTTGATAAAGAAAATTTTTAATTCCATTTTTAATTCCATGGATTTAAACATGAGACGAAGGATTTTAGAGAAAATTAACCCAATGACATTCCGTTCGGGATAAATCGAAAATATTGAAGGCCGGCTAGAAATCTGATACCGTTTTAAAGTCATTCTGGATGATGTTGCCTGATTTTTTAGCCGTCCTGCGTGCTGGCTTTATCTGCTGGACCTTAATTTCGGGTGGTTCCCTTTTTCGTGGTTCGTCGATTGGAGCGGAATACTTGCTGGTTTCAGATCGTTGCGTAAGTGATCGGGCGGCCAAGCTGGACTTCGTGCCGGATCGGGCTGCGCTTGGGTGGGGCGCATGGGGGCTCACACCATCCGTGGTTGGTTTCACATGAATGTTATCCTGTACGGCGGCTTTTTCGGCGTGGCGTGGGTGGAATGATTACCGGCCTGGGCGCTGTCATGCTTCCATTATGCCTGTGGTTTTGGCGCACGCCCATGCGGCTTTTGCAGCTTGTCTTCATCGGCGCGGTTTTCGGGGCTGCCGCCGTGTTCGTCACGGGCGGCTATGGCGTCACGCCGGCTTTGGTGCCGGCTACCTTATTCATCGGGCTTTTCTTGTTGAAGGTGATGCTTGGCACCCGTTATCCGGCCGAGAAGATCGTGCTTGGCGTGATGCTGCCGTTTTTGCTCGTGGTATTCGGCGCCATTGCCAGCTCGCTGCTTATTCCGCGGCTTTTTGAAGGCCAAATCCTGGTCTGGCCGCAAAAGATCGAGGGGTTCTTCGTTCTGGCACCGCTCGCGCCGAATTCGGGAAATTATACCCAGGATCTGTACCTCCTGGTAGATGCCGCCTTGGCCCTGACCGGTTCGATTTATCTGACGCGCGAGGGGATAAATTTTCGTCTGCTTCTCGATACGTTCTTTGTCGGGAATTGTCTCGTGATCGCGATATCGCTGTGGCAGTTCGCGGGAAATGAGGCGCATGTCTGGTTTCCAACGAATTTTTTTCTCTCAAACCCGGGCTGGGCGCTGTTGAGCGAGGAAGCCGTTGGCTCAGTGGTCCGGATTACCGGTCCATTCAGCGAGCCGGCAGCGCTGGCCGGGTATTTGTGCGGTGCGGTGAGTGCTGCTTCCTGGGTGATCCTGAACGGAGATAAGGCAGTGTTGCCGCGCATCGTGCTCGTCTTGGGCGTAGGCGTCCTGCTCTTGAGCACCTCGACGACGGGTTATGCGGCGCTTGCCATCATGATCGCCTGGCTGCTGCTTTATACGGTGATCACCGGCTCGCCGAGCCTGCGCAAACGTGCGGCGATTGGCGTTGTCGGCGCCGTGGCGGTGGTCGCGATCGGCATCGTCGCCGTCCCGGCCGTGGCGCCGGGCGTGGCGCAGGATGCCGCAACCATCGTCAATGCGACCCTGACGAAGCAGGAATCGTCCTCGTTTAACGACCGGACATCGACGGACCTGGATAGTATACAGGAAATGTTCGAAAGCTATGGTCTGGGCGTCGGGTGGGGCAGCAACCGGTCATCGAGCCTGGGGCCGGGACTCTGCGCCTCGGTGGGGGTTTGGGGGATTTTGGGCTTGTTGTGGTTTACGGTCGGTATCGTGCGGCATATCCGTGCGGCGCATCGCGTCGCAACGTCGAAAGCGCCCGTCCTCGTGATGCATGGTTGTGCGGCGGGTCTTCTAGGCATGCTTGCGGCGGCCTTTATTTCGGCACCTTCGATTACCTCGCCGGATTTCTACCTGTTGCTCGCCTTGCTCATCGCCACGGCTGCCCGTGTGCGCTACGAGGCAAAAATTCCCGGAGCGGCCGTGCCCTATGGCAACACATTCGATCCGCGCAGCTCCTATGGCCGATTTCGGTTTTTGAAAGGCTGAGCACTCTGGAAGGTGTTTACATTAACGGCCGCTTTGCAACGCAGGCGCTCTCAGGCGTCCAGCGCTTTGCCGCGGAGCTGACGGCGGCGCTGCAGCGGCTTCCGGGCCATCCCGTTCGCCTGCTGGTTCCCCCAGGCGGCGCGTCGGCCTGGCCGGGCGCGGTGGAGGTTGGCCGGAGGCAGGGGCAGCTTTGGGAACAATGGGATCTGCCCCGCCACGCAGCGGACGGTTTTCTCGTCAATTTGGGAAATACCGCGCCTTTGCGCGGGCGCCGCCAACTCCTGGTCATTCACGACGCCGGCGTTTTCAGCACGCCGGAGGCCTATTCCCGGAGATTTCGGCTTTGGTACAAAATGCTGCAAACGGTCCATGTCAAGCTTGGCACTCCCATCGTCACCGTGTCTGAATTTTCGCGCAGGGAAATCATCCAGCATCTGCATGCCGACCCGGCCCAGGTGGCCGTGATGCCGGAGGGGGCCGACCATGTCGGCCGCATTGTTGCGGATGAAGCAGTGCTGTCGACGCATGGGCTGAAGCCAGGGCGGTTTGTTCTGGCGGTTGGCACGCTGGCTTTGCATAAAAACCTGGTGGCGCTCGGCGCGCTCGCCAGGCGTTTGTCCGAGAAGGACGTATCGTTGGTCATCGCCGGAGGCCTGGGTGGTCTCGCCTTTCAGGGGGGCGGAGAAGGGATATTGCCGCAGCCGGCACGCTATATCGGCCGTGTCAGCGACGCAGCGTTGAAAGCTTTGTATCAGGCGGCGGGCTGCTTTGTGTTTCCCTCGCGCTATGAAGGATTTGGGCTGCCGGTGGTGGAAGCGATGGCAAGCGCGTGCCCCGTGGTTGCGGCGGATATTCCGGTCTTGCGTGAAATCTGCGCGGATGCGGTGATCTATTGTGACCCTTTTTCGCCAGAGGATATCGCAGATCGCGTCCTACGCGTGCTGGACGATCCCAAGCTGCAAGCAGATCTACGGGTCGCCGGTCTGGCGCGGACGCGGGACATGACCTGGATGTGCGCGGCGGCGGCATTACAAAGCATTATAGCATCGCGAGCCTGGGGCGCGCGGTGAGGGGCGCAATCGTGGAGCGGGGCTTTCTCGGCAACGCCCCGGTTTCTCTCCTATAAGCGCATTGACCTCACCGTGGGGGGACTCCCCACCAATATTCAAGAGCCAATTGGGGCTGTAACCCCTGAATTTGCGACCTGCGGCAGATGTCCCGTTTGATCGATGATAGCACCGTGCTCGCTTCGTCAAGGACGCTTCGCGCCGGCTTCGCCGGTGCCGCAAGCGGCCTCCTGGACGTCGCTTGCGCGCGGTGCTCAGGCGGCTGCTGGATCGGGACGAAGGGATGGCCGTTCGTCTCGAACAAAGGGATTGTTTTGACGGCGTCACGCCGCCGTTTGCGGTGCACGCCGTGCCGGATCGAACAGTGTGTGCGTCTTCAACATCGCGCAGGCCACGGCCAGCATCCGATCGGCGACCGTGCGCAACGCACGGCCATGGGAATGACCGCGTTTGCGCAATTCGGCATAACGCCCGCGGCTTGCCGGATCGTGCTGAATGGCGGTGCGCGACCAATGATAGACGGCGGTCCGCAGGCGCATGTGACAGGCTTGCCGCATGACGACGACGCAGCGCTTGCCGCTGCGCCTGGTCACCGGCGCAACCCCACACAAACTGCGCAGCGCGTGATAATCTCGTCGACGCAGGGGCTCCCACGCCTCGGCGAGCAGCGTGGCGAGGACGATCCTTCCGACTCCCGGCAAGGACCGCAGGATCGTCACGTCGCGCTGCTCTGGGCGTTGCCCCGGTTCAGCTTCCCCGGTGCCGGCCAGCTTGCCGCAGAGGACGTCGAGCTGGCGGTGCGCCGCCTTCATTTGCTGGTTCACGAGCTTCAGCCGCACCGCTACGGTACGGATGTGAACAGTGGCCGCCTCGATCGTGCCGCCAGCGACCGAGAGCGGCGTTTGCCGCAACAGGCGCAGCGCCGTGTCGGCGTCGATGCGTCGAATGCGATGTGCCTTCAAGAACCGGGCGATGCTCTCCCGACGCGTCTTGGCCGCCTTCGCCGGCGTCGGCACCAACGTCCAAAGCTCAAGAAACCAGTCGGCCGCCACATCATCCGTCAGCTCAAGCGCTTGCGGATAATAGCGCCAGAGCTGCTCGCGGACGCGGTTGCCGAGGCGGGTTCTCTCCTGCTGCAACTCCTCGGCGATCCGCGACCATTCGCGCAGTTCCACCACGACGGGATCGGCCAGATGCAAGGCGCGAAAACAGTAACGATCGGTGCGCAGAGAATCACCCAAGACCCGGCTGTCCAGCCGATCGTCCTTGGCGCCCGCTACCGTAAACCGGTCCCGGAAGCGATCGAGTTGCTTCGGGTTGATCGCAAAGACCGAAAAGCCGCGTTCCAAAAATGTTTCAACCACCGGCCCATGCGGTACCTCAATGGCGACCGCAATCGTCGCCGCCACGGCCCCTGTGGTCGCCAGCAACCAATCACAAAGGGCGCCAAGGCCAGCACCGCCATGGGGAAAAGCGCGTTCCCCAATCACCGTACCGGGGGCATCCAGCAAGGCCACCTGGTGCGTCTCGGATGCCCAATCGACGCCCACAAACCATCCCAAATCATCAGCCATGTTCTCCCCCTCTCCATGATAGGCGGGCCACCACGACGACTGCCGATCCCTGTACTGGCGCTCAACGGCGCACCTCCCCACCGGGCTTCCATCGCGGCCAACCCGCCGGGGCACTTGTCCCCCCCAGGTGCTCGAAGCACAGGGGGGAAAGGGTCGCTCCCAGCGGGCCGGCCCGTGCCAGTCAGTGTAATGCTATGAACCGGTCACTGACGAGATGAACGGTACAGGGGGGCATTCTGCCATATGCGCAAGACAGGCTGACGGTTGTGGGGAGTGAAGCCAGTGCGCCTCTGGTGGCGAAGGCCGCGGAAAACGCCAGCAACTACAGCCTTAGGATGGCGGTAGGGTCAACTCTTCCCGCGATGAGGTGCGACAGCCCGATCCAGTTCCCCCGCATGCGTCCGGCCCGATCGATAAACGGCTCTGGCCGCAACACCCTGACATGATTGGCGATCAGATTTTTCACCATCAGCTTTGCGCCCTTCAAGGGCGGCATCGTGCCCTTGCGGATCAGATAGGCAGGATTAATGACTTGGGAGTACCCCAAGGCCAATCCGGGCGACCGCCCCTTATTCACGCCGCGATGCACGCCGAAGAACGCATTGGTTTTTACGACGCGCCCTCCCTTGCGAGAGAGCTGTCCGGCAAAATCCACGTCTTCCTGCCATGCGTAAAGAGGAAGCTTCTCGTCGAACCTTGTGTTGCCGATCGCGGACGAACGGAAGGCCATATTGCAACCATAGAGGCTCTGCGTATCGATATTGCGAAGAACGGCACTGCTCTTGTGCCGCTTAAGGGTCGAAAGCGCCTCATCATAGCTGATTCCGCCCGAGGTAACGCCGTCGCGTATCACATAGCCCGTTGCGGCAATGATATCGCTGTTGTTTTCGAACAGGTCGGAGATATTTGCCAACGCATCGTCGCTGGGCAAAAAATCATCGTCAAAAAAAACCGCGATATCACAGCGCTTCAAGGCTTTTTCCAAGCCGCGATTGCGCTGCCCCGTTAGGCCTTTCGGCCCCATTACAATCTGCACCCTCGGATCGAGCGAATCGGGTAGGTCGGATTTTTGTTCCACGGATAGGATGATGGCGTCCGGCTGTTTGGTTTGGCGTGCCAGATGACGGAGCAGTTGGCTGATCTCCTCCCTCCGCCGGATGGAGGCGATGATAACGGCGACCTTCATATCCCGTGATCCGTGAGGGCGTTAAAAGGCATTTTTTCCACCGAATCCGACAAAGACGGTTTTGACGAGGATTTTCAAATCAAGCCAGAACGACCAATTCTCGATATAATAGAGGTCATGCATGACTCTCATTTCGAGTTGATTAATCGTTTCTGTCGGCCCGCGCCAGCCGTTCACCTGTGCCCATCCGGTGATGCCAGGTTTCACGCGGTGCCGTGCCAGGTATTCGGAAACCGCATCGAAATAGAGATGACCACCGGCACGGGCTTCCGGCATATGCGGCCGGGGGCCTACCAAGGACATGTCCCCGTTCAGCACATTAAAAAGTTGCGGTAGTTCATCGAAGCTTAATTTTCGCATAAGCTGACCAAAGGCAAAGACGCGAGGGTCATTTCGCATTGTTAGCTTTCCGGTATTGCAGTCCGAAATATGCATAGACCTGAACTTGAACACGTCGAATTCGCAATTTTGATATCCAATTCGTTTTTGCTTAAAAAGAATTGGCCCTGGGCTGGTTAATTTGATGCCGACCGCGCAGCAGATCATGAGCGGCGCGAATAACACGATCGCCGTGGCCGCAATAATTTTGTCAAACAGACTTTTGATAAGCCGTCCGGTGTTTTCCAATGGAGCATCGGTGATCGTGATCCCATGAATTGTCGATACGTGATCTGAAAGTTCATGCTCTCTGGAGGGGTATTTTAAATCCAAAAGGTCTGGCAGCATCGTTACTTTGACGGCGTGGCCGCTTAATTGTTGAATGAGCTGCCGCATCCCGTCGTTATTTTTTATCGGCGAGGCGATCACGATGGTGTCGATCTCATTTTCCTTGTGGTAGGAGAACAGGTCAGCGATCGTTCCCTTTACAGGAACATCCGCGATCGCTGGTGTTGCAGCGGACGCGTTGTCGTCAAATATAGCGTTCACGCGCGCCCCAAGAACATCCGTTTTTGCGCGCTCGATGAATTGCTCTGCGAGCGCCGTAGCGCCGACAATGACAATTTTAGGTGCGGCAAGTTCGTGGGATACGGAAACGCAAAAACTTTGGATGAATGCATACCGCAAGCTGAAAAGTGCAAGCGCGGTCGTGCCTAACCAAATTCCTGCCCAGAGCCAGTAATCGGCGGCGGACTGGTCGTCCGCCGGGGCGAAATAGATGCTGAAAACAGGATAGAGCAAGATCAGCGTGACCGCGGAGATGGAAGAGGCCGTTGAAATTCTGTCGTGATAAACTTGAAGCTTTCCAACAGTTTCGATGCGTTGGAGTTTTCGAAGATGGAACAGGACCAGCACGAATACGCTCAGGCAGAGCGAGGTCACTAAACCATCAACCTGGAGAATGGGCGACATAAAGCTGTGTCGGATGAACAGGATCGCCATCATAAATAAAACAGAAAAATCTACCGTAAGTGCCGTATATGCAACAAATAATGTACCGATATTTGAAATATGTTTGGACGTGCTTTCACCGCTCATCGTAAATTCGGGGCGCCCGTCTAAAAAAAGAGCTTTAAGAACGGAATTGTAGGTCATATTAGCACCTATTTGTAAAAATAAGTCATAAAACCGTAAATTATACGAAATTATATGGAAGGATGTGGCCTAAGATGTCTTATTTTTGCGCATTATCCGAACTATTTCGCCAAGAAATAGATTGGTCGGTGCCAAAGAGTTAAGTTTATTTTAGGTTATTTAAAGATGTATTAGGGTTTGAATGTCTTTAGAGCATCATATTTTGGACGCAAAAATTACCGTTATTTCAATGGGTAAAATAAAAACGATGAAGTAATTTATTGAATCTTTTTACAATAAAAGATTCTTTTGTTTTTTTGATATCAGCAGAGAGAGGTTTTGTGTTGTTGGATCAAGAAAATAAGAACGAAAACGATTTACTAGGTTTTTGTTAAAAAGTTTAGATATTTCTAATTTAGGTTGTGTCTTCGAATATTAAAATGAATGGTTTTGCTTTGTCTGGTTGGGCCTGGAGTTGTAATGGTGTCGGAAAAAGGCGTTGCCATTTCAAAGGGAATGAACTCCAATGCGGCGCTCATGGGTTATCGCGCGATACGATCGCGCGGGCTGGGTTTCTGCTTGAGGGGGCATTGCGTGACTGCGGCGCATCGCTGGCAATCAGCTTGGCGGCGTTGTTCCGTGAGCTTCGACGAGACGGCCCTGCTTTAGGCAGGGATTTTCTGCCGCCCTGCGGTGCTTAACGGGTTAAAAAATGGATTAAGGCAAAAAACATGGCCCATATCGCAAGAGAGATGGTGACCATGACCAGCAGAGCCATGCCCGGCGGCAGGCGTCGGCCGGATAAAACCTTGGACCGAAATTCGGCCTTTACCCTGGCGTCTGCCATGTGCTCCGGTGCGCTCGCGTAAGCATAGGTGTCGGTATGGGCTTTAGGCGCTCGAGATTTATAGGTCATTTGTCCTATCAAGTCGTTCCAAGCGGTGAAAGTATACCAAGTTAGCAACCAAAAATTAAATAATCAATAATCAGCGCTACTTTTGGTGGAAAATAGTCGACTTCTTCAGGTCTTTTCACCGGTGGTCGGCAGGCAAAATGGCTTAGGGGGGGCTGGAGCGCGGGGCCAGGCGCAAGCGTGTCGGCGTCTTAATTGGGCGAGGCTGGCTTTGCGTAAGCCCGGATATATTGGATGTCCATGACTTGTGGTGATGAAAGGTGATTGATCGGCCAGCCGCCGCCAAGCGCGAGATTGGCGAGGATATACATCGGCTGGCGGTATTCGGGCGGGGTGGGCGTCGTCCAGATGAGCTGGCGGTTGAAATAGAAGCTGGTCTGGTCGGGTTCGATCAGAACGCCAAACGTGTTGAACTGCTGCGATAAAATGCCACTTTGCACCTTGGTTACATGCCAATGCTGCCATTTATCCTTGCCGTTGACCCAGATATGTTCCGTGCTGTGATAATCCTTATCAAAGGCGCCGTAATATTCGATGACGTCGATCTCGGAAGTCGATTTCGACTTGTCGGTGCCAATCAGCCAGAAGGCGGGCCAGGTTCCCGGTCCGGTGGGTAATTTGGCCTTCATTTCAAAATAGCCGTAGCGTTGTGAAAAACCGTGTTGTCCAGGGCCATCTTTGGTGACGGAGGCGATCAGCCCGGAATGCCATTTTCCGTTGGAATCTTTGTGCGCGGTAATCAGCAAGCCATTGGGAGAAAGCGAGAAGGGGCCGTTCGGTCCGGGATTGTCAAAAATGGCGTCGCCAAAATCACCATTCCACGGCGTGTGCGCAATCCATTGTGTATTCGGTCCGTATGAGGAAATATCCAATTTTGTAAAACTTTCATTGAAAGTCACCATGTAGCCCGTCAAATCAAGCGTCGACGCAAATGCTGTGTTGGATATCAAAAATAATACCAAGGTTAGGGCGGCCGGCACGATAAAATTTTTTGTCAAACTCCAGAGGTTGCCGATGTTAAAAAAGAGCATGCTGGCCCTAAACGATTGGCGTGTAAGTTGGAGATGATCTGGTGACGCTCGTGCGTCGCCGCGATTAATTTTTATGCCGCATCGCGATGTTCAAGATGGTCAACGCAATTTTGAATGTTAAGGGTGTTAATGACTATCATAATGCGGTTTGAGAAAAGAAATTTGTAAAATGCTGTAGAATAGAAGAGTATTTCAGTTTAAGCGGTGTATTTTTTTGTAGCATGATCGTCGTTGCTTTGTTTTGGGAGCTATCTCTCTTCGCGGGACCGATCGCGTTTCGATAGACACGGTGTTTTTATTCGCTGGTGGTCATCAGATTCGCATTGCCGCCTACCGCCGCGGTATTCACGCTGCTGGATTGTTCGGCCATCAAGCATTCGAGCGGATAATCGCCCTCCCGCATGGGGTATACGGTCACGACAGCGTGGGTTTGTGTTGCGAGAACCGTCATGAAATCCTGGAGCGCGCAGGCATCGCCGTCGAATAGCGCGACATCCACCCTGGCCGCCTCCGGGGCAGACTGGATGTGGTCGGCAAGATGAGTTGGCAATCTCTGCAAAACGGGCAAGGCGGCGGCGCATTGCACCAGCGCCGTGTTGCCGGTGGCCAGGCTTGCCGCGATCTGCCGCAGCGCCGCTTCCTGCGTGTCCGCATGGCACAGCACACGGCCGCGCGGTAGCAACCGGTAGCGGTTCTGTTCGCCCACCGGGCCGGGGAGGAGCATGCCCGTTTTGTCCGGGGCGCTGGCACCATAGGCCGCAAAAGCCGCAGTATCGATGTTTTGGGCGTGCAGGAATGCGAGGAAGTCCTGAAAAGCTTTGCGCGGGGGGCCGGTGGGCAGCCCATGCGTGGACGGACACGCGGCCAGCAAACGGCGCAGATAAAGCGGCCCGCCGGCTTTCGGCCCGGTGCCCGAGCGCGCATGTCCGCCAAAAGGCTGTGTGCCGACCACAGCACCGATGATGCTGCGATTTACATAGATATTTCCGGCCTGAATTTGGCTGGTGGCGGCCAGGATCGTCGCATCGATCCGGCTGTGAAGGCCAAAAGTCAGCGCATAGCCCAGTGCATTCACCTGGCTGATCCGCTGGGCCAGCTCCTCGCGCCGATAGCGCAGTACATGCAGCACCGGGCCGAAGACTTCGCCGCCCAGCAGGTCGAGGGAGGGGATTTCGATCACCGCCGGGGCCATAAAGTACCCGTGCAGCCCCGTGGCCGCAAAATCCGGGGTAAAGATTGCGCAGCCGCGCTGGCGCATCATTGCGATATGGCGGGCGACACCCTCCAGCGCCTGCGCGCTGATCAGCGGCCCCATATCGGTGCTGAGCCGGTCGGGCCGCCCGGTGCGCCATTCTACCAACGCACCGCGCAGCAGGGTCATCAGGCGGGGGGCGATTTCCTCCTGCACCAGCAGAATGCGCAAGGCCGAGCAGCGCTGCCCGGCGGAGTCGAAGGCCGACGCGATGATATCGGCCACGGCCTGCTCGGGCAAAGCAGAGGAATCCACCACCATTGCATTTTGTCCGCCGGTTTCGGCGACGAGCGGAATGGGCATGCCGCGCGCATCCAGCCGTCCGGCCAGTTGAAGCTGAATCGCCCGCGCCACTGCCGTGGAGCCGGTGAACAGCACGCCTTGCGCCCGCGCATCCGCCACCAACGCCGCACCCAGCGCGCCATCACCTGGGAGAAGCTGGAGCGCGCCGGGCGGAATGTCAGCTTGCCGCAACAGGCGCGTGGCGGCGGCGGCGATCAGCGGCGTTTCCTCTGCCGGCTTGGCCAGTACGACATTGCCGGCGGCCAAAGCGGCGGCAATCTGGCCGGTGAAGATGGAGAGCGGGAAATTCCACGGGCTGATCGCAACCACCACCCCAAGCGGGCGATGCGTCGCATTGTCGAACTCCCGCGCGATCTGTGCTGCGTCATAGCGCAGAAAATCCACCGCCTCGCGCACCTCGCCGATGGCGGCGGGAAGCGACTTACCGGCCTCGCGCACGAGCAGCCCCACCAGCTCCGGGCGCCTGGCCTCGAACAACGAAGCTGCCCGCCGCAGCACGCAAGCGTGCGCCGCCGGCGGGGTAGCCTGCCAAACGGGGGCAGCCTCCAGCGCATAAGCGAATGCCGCGTCCACCAGTGCTGGGCTTGCCTCGCGCACGCTGCCCACGATGTCGCGCAGCTCCGCGGGGTTGCGCACCGGGCAAGCCGGGCCGCCTGCTGTTTCCACCGCCAGCATGGGCTCTGCTCGCCAAAAAATGCTCGCCTCGGCCCGCAGGGCGGTGGCGAGCGCGCCAATTTGCTGTTCGTTGGCAAGATCGAGTCCCGCTGAATTTTCCCGCTCAGGCCCGAACATCGCGCGCGGCAGAGCGATCTGCGCATGCGGCGTGCCCAGCGGCGAAACGCCGCGCGCCGCCTGCACCGGATCGGCGATCAGCGCGCTGACTTCGATGCCGGGATCGCCGATTTGATGCACGAAGGAGCTGTTCGCGCCGTTCTCCAGCAGGCGGCGCACGAGATAGGCGAGCAGCGTCTCATGCGTGCCGACCGGCGCATAAATCCGGCATGGCCGGTTGCGCTTTTCAGGGCCGACAACCTCGTCATACAGCGCCTCGCCCATGCCATGCAGGCATTGGAACTCATAGTCGCGGGGGTTAAAATTCTCCCCCGCCATGGCGAGGAGATGCGCCAGTGTCTGCGCATTATGCGTGGCGAATTGCGGGAAAATCGCATCCGCTGCCCCCAGCATTTTTCGCGCGCAGGCGAGGTAGGAGAGGTCGGTATGGGTTTTCCGGGTGAAGACCGGAAAGCCTTCCAGCCCCTCGACCTGCGCGCGCTTGATCTCGGTATCCCAATAGGCCCCCTTCACCAGCCGGACCATCAGCCGCCGCTTTGTGCGCCGCGCGAGGTCGATGAGAAAATCCAGAACGAAGGGCGCGCGCTTCTGATAGGCCTGCACGGCAAAACCGATCCCGTCCCAGCCGGCCAATACCGGGTCAAGGCAGAGCATCTCCAGCAGGTCGAGGGAGAGGTCCAGCCGGTCGGCTTCCTCGGCATCGAGGTTGAAGCCGATATCGTAACCGCGCGCGAGGCTCGCAAGGCGCTGCAAACGCGGCCCCAGCTCCGCCATCACCCGGGCCCGCTGCGCGCGGGCGTAGCGCGGATGCAAGGCGGAAAGTTTGACGGAAATACCTGGTCCTTCATAAATCCCGCGGCCTTGCGCGGCCCGGCCGATGGCATGCACCGCCTGTTCGTAATCGCGCAGATAGCGCGCCGCATCCTCGGCGGTGAGGGCGGCCTCGCCCAGCATGTCGTAGGAATGGCGAAAGCTGCGCGCCTCGGTCCTGGCGCTCTTGGCCAGTGCCTCGCCGATGCGCTGCCCGGAAACGAACTGCGCGCCGAGCAGCCGCATCGCCAGATGCATGCCAGCCCGCACCACCGGTGCGCCGCTACGCGCCAGCAGCCGTGTCAGCGCGGCGGACAGGCCAGGCTCGCTATGCGAAGCGGTGAGCTTGCCGGTGAGCAGCAGGCCCCAGCGCGCGGCATTAACGAAGCGGGAAGGGCTGCTGCCCATAGGCCTGTGCCAATTTCCGGCACCGATTTTATCGCGGATCAGCGCATCGCGGGTAGCACGATCGGGGATGCGCAGCAGCGCCTCGGCCAGGCACATCAGCGCCACGCCTTCTGGGGCGGAGAGCGGGTATTCCTGCAACAGCGCCGCCACGCCCCCGTGGCGAGCTTTGGCGCGTAGGTTTGCCACGAGATCCCGCGCCATAGACTGCGCCTGTGCTGCCGCTTCGGCCGGTAGCGTGGCAGCCGCGATCAAAGGCGGAAGGCAGTCTTCCTCCGGGCGGCGATAGGCGGCGGTGATGGCGGCGCGCAAGGCGGTCTGCGGCTGCACGTCCCGGGCAAAAGCCAGGAATGGCGGCTCCGGGGCGGAGGGGCTGGCCGGACATTCGGGAGAGACGGCAGCATTCTCCGTACGGTCCGGCAAATACAGCCGGGTCCGTTCCTCCCGTCTGACGCCCGTCATCGTGAACGCCATGCCGCCCTCCCAAAGGGACAACCGGTGCAACCGGTCAACGGGAAAGGTTACATCCCCAGGCGGAAAGCGGGCAATCTTTTTTACCCCGCTCGCAGCAACAGAGGGGCGCGCGTTAATTGAGGACCATGTCGGCCGGCATCAAAGTCAGGCCAAGGGCGGCTGCCACCGCGGGGTGGGTGATCTGTCCGGCATGCACGTTCAGCCCGTCGCGCAAATAGCGGTCCTCGCGCAGCGCCTGCCGCCAGCCTTTCGCGGCCAGTGCCAGCACGAAGGGCAAAGTGGCGTTGTTGAGCGCGAAGGTGGAGGTGCGCGCGACACCGCCCGGCATGTTGGCGACGCAATAATGCACCACGCCGTCCACGACATAGGTCGGCTCGGAATGGGTCGTGGGGCGAGAGGTCTCGGTGCAGCCGCCCTGGTCGATCGCCACGTCGACAATGACGGAGCCCTTTTTCATCGTCCGTAACAGCGCTTGGGTCACGAGCTTCGGCGCCGCGGCACCCGGGATCAGCACCGTGCCGATGACGAGGTCGGCTTTCGCGATCTCCGCCGCGATCGCCTCGCTGGTCGAGTACAGGGTTTTGATGCGCGTGCCATGCTGCGCCACTAGGCGGCGCAGTACGTCGATCGAGCGGTCCACCACCGTCACCTCGGCACCCATGCCGATGGCAATCAGGGCGGCATTGGCGCCCGATACCCCGCCGCCCAAAATCAGCACCTCGGCCGGCGGCACGCCCGGCACGCCACCGAGCAGAATGCCGCGCCCCGAATGCGCGTTCTCCAGATAATGCGCCCCCACCTGCACGGACATGCGCCCGGCGACCTCCGACATCGGCGTCAACAGCGGCAGCGTGCCGCTGGGGCTCGTGACCGTCTCATAGGCGATACAGGTCGCCCCGGAGGCGATGAGCTCGCGCGCCTGTTCCGGATCGGGGGCGAGATGCAGATAGGTGAACAGGATTTGCTCCGGGCGCAGCTTCTTGCGCTCCACGGCGAGCGGCTCCTTCACCTTCACGATCAATTCGGCCGCAGCCCAGATGTCATCCACAGATGCGACCATTTTGGCCCCGGCGGCTTCATAATCCGTATCGGTCACGCCGATGCCATGCCCGGCCGCATGCTCCACCCAGACCTCATGGCCCCGCCCGGTCAGCTCCCGGACCGAGGCCGGCACCAGCCCGACGCGGTCTTCATGATCCTTGATTTCCTTCGGTACGCCGATGCGCATGACACAGCCCTTTCCCATCCCAGGATACGACCGACCGTTCGATCGCTGGCACAGGATTTTAGCGGGATACCGTGAAATTAACTGCGAATATTCAATAGACACTCGCAATAAACTGGTGAATGATTGCGTTGTAGGCACAAACATTCGAAGTTTATATCAATGAACCTATTTGACGCGCGGGATGTCCAGATTCTGAACGCGCTGCAGAATGACGGCAGGCTCTCGAATGCGGATCTGGCGGACAAGGTCAACTTATCCCCCTCGGCCTGCCTGCGCCGGCTGCATCTGCTGATGCAAAGCGGTCTCGTGGCCGGCACGCATCTCGTGCTGGACCAGAAAGCCGCCGGCTATCCCGGCACGGCCTATGTGTTCATCACGCTCGACGGCCAGGACCGCAAAACGCTCGATGCGTTCGAGGCGCGGGTCAATCTCGTGGCGCAGATCCAAGAATGCTATTTGCTCGCCGGCCAGTCGGATTACCTGCTGCGCGTCATTTTCCGGGATATGGAAGACCTCGAGCGGCTGCATTCCGAGGTCCTCACCGGCATGCCGGGCGTCAGCCGCGTGCAATCCACGCTGACGCTGCGCACGGTCAAACGCACGACGAAACTGCCGCTCTAGAGCATGATGGCTTTAAGTGCGATCATGCTCAGCTTTTTTATTGAGGGCGATTTACGTTTTAGCGCCGCGCAAGATGCGCGGACCTAAAACGATCGCGCTCTAGCAGCTCGTCGTGCAAGGGGAGGCGGTTAGCGGCTGCGGGTGAGCTGTGTGACGTCGCGCACGGCGCCGCGCGCGGCACTGGTCGTCATCGCCGCATAGGCCTGCAAAGCCGGGGTGACGACACGTTGGCGCTCCGGCGTCCAGGCGGCAGACCCACGCGCTTCCATCGCGGCGCGGCGCTTGGCCAGCACCTCCTCGCTGAGGGCGACGCGCAGGATGCGGTTGGGAATGTCGATCTCGATCTGGTCGCCCTCTTCGAGCAGGCCGATCGCCCCGCCTTCGGCCGCTTCCGGCGAGACATGCCCGATCGACAATCCCGCCGTGCCGCCTGAGAAACGGCCATCGGTGACCAGCGCGCAGACTTTGCCCAGGCCCTTGGATTTGAGGTAGCTCGTCGGATACAGCATCTCCTGCATCCCCGGCCCGCCTTTTGGCCCCTCATAGCGGATCACCACCACATCGCCGGCTTTGATCTTATCGCCCAGAATGGCGGAGACGGCGGCATCCTGGCTCTCGAAAATCCGCGCCGGCCCCGTGAAGACGAGTGCCGAGGGATCCACGCCGGCGGTTTTCACGATCGCGCCGTCGAGCGCGATATTGCCGGCCAGCACGGCAAGCCCGCCATCCGGGCTGAAGGCGTGTGCCGCGTCGCGGATCACGCCGCCTTCGCGGTCCAGGTCCAGTTCCAGATAGCGGCGGTCCTGGCTGAAGGCCTGCGTCGTGCGCACGCCACCTGGGGCGGCCGAATATAAGGTGACGGCGGCGTTGCTCGCCTTGGCCCCGGGTGCGCCGACATCCCAGCGTTCCAGCGCCTCGCTCAGCGTGGCGGCGTGGATCGTCGGCAGTTCGGCATGGATCAGCCCGGCACGGTTCAGCTCGCCCAGGATCGCGAAAATGCCGCCGGCACGGTGAACATCCTCCATATGCACATCCGACTTGGAGGGGGCGACCTTACAGAGATTCGGCACGCGCCGGGAAAGCCGGTCGATATCGGCCATGGTGAAGGGGATTTCTCCCTCATGCGCGGCGGCGAGCAGATGCAGCACCGTGTTGGTCGAGCCGCCCATCGCGATGTCGAGCGACATGGCGTTCTCGAAGGCTTTGAAATTGGCGATGCTGCGCGGCAGTACGGACGCATCGTCCTGTTCGTAGTAGCGCCGCGCGAGGTTCACGATGGTCCGCCCGGCCTCGAGGAAGAGTTCGCGCCGGTCGGCATGGGTGGCGAGCAGGCTGCCATTGCCCGGAAGTGCCAGGCCCAGCGCCTCGGTCAGGCAGTTCATGGAATTGGCGGTGAACATGCCGGAACAGGAGCCGCAAGTGGGGCAGGCGGAACGCTCGACCGCTTCGGTCTCCGCCTCGCTCACCGTCGGGTCGGCGGCGACGACCATGGCGGTGATGAGATCGACCGATTGCGTCGTCGTGCCGTGCACGATTTTGCCGGCCTCCATCGGACCGCCGGAGATGAACACCACGGGGATGTTGAGGCGCATGGCGGCCATCAGCATGCCGGGCGTGATCTTGTCGCAATTGCTGATGCAGACGATCGCATCGGCGCAATGCGCGTTGACCATATATTCCACGGAATCCGCAATCAGCTCGCGCGAGGGCAGGCTGTAGAGCATGCCCGAATGCCCCATGGCGATCCCGTCATCCACCGCGATAGTGTTGAATTCCTTGGCCACACCGCCGGCCGCCTCGATCTCGCGCGCCACCATCTGGCCGAGATCCTTGAGATGCACATGGCCCGGGACGAATTGCGTGAAGGAGTTGGCGATGGCGATGATCGGCTTGCCGAAATCACCGTCCTGCATCCCCGTCGCCCGCCACAGGCTGCGGGCGCCGGCCATGTTACGGCCATGGGTGGTGGTGCGTGAGCGATATGGCGGCATGGATGATGATCCTAAAATGTCGGTTTGTTTCGTCGGCTTGCGTTAACCGCACATAAAATGACCGCTTTGCGCGTAAACGCAAGCGGTCAATCAGCGACCCTGCCATATCTGAACGCGGCGGTTTTAAGGGGCCCCGCGCGCGGCGAGGAGAAGCCTGCCGCGCCTTGCCGCGCGGCAGCGCAATGTCAGCGCAGATGCTCGGCGAAAAACGCCAGGCTGCGCAATTCGGCCAGTTCCCAATCCTTCGCGCTGTAGCTTCCGCGCGCCTCGCAGCCAAAACCGTGCTGCGCGCCGGCATAGGTAAACACCTCGACACCGGGCTGCGCTTTTTTGATCGCCTCGACATCCGAGAGCGGAATACCGTGATCCTCTTCGCCGAAATGCAACTGCACCGGGCAGTTCGGCGTCAGATCCTTCTGCGCCGCGATGCCGCCGCCATACCAGCCGCTCGCCGCCTTGAAGCTTTTGCTCTTGGTCGCGCCAACCCAGGCGAGCGAGCCGCCCCAGCAGTAGCCGATGATCCCGACCGGCTTGTCCCCGAAAGCCGCCGCCGTGGCCTCGAGATCCAGCAGCGTTTTCGCTTCCGGGATTTCCGCCCGCAGCGCCAGGCCTTTCTGGATGCCTTCCTGCACGTAATCGAGCTCGACATTGCGTTCCGCGCGGTCGAAGATCGCCGGCGCGAGCACCCGGTAGCCATAGCTCGCCAGGCGCTCGGAGACCGCGCGCATATGCGCGTTCACGCCGAAAATCTCCTGCACGACCACGAGGGCGCGCGGGGCGTTCACATTGCCGGCTTCAAAACATTGGAATTCATGCCCGTCGGCGGCCGTCAGTTTTATCATGCTCAATGTTCCAACTCTCTCATGGGTTAAGGTTTGCGTAGATGGCGAAATCCCGCGCGATGATCTGGTAGATCGTACGCTTGAAGGCCACTGCAAGGTCCGGCAATGCCGCCAACTCCACCCATTTCCAGGCGTCGAACTCCGGATGGCTGTCCGCATCCAGCCTGATGTCCGAATCCTCGCCTAAAAACCGCAAGGCAAACCATTTTTGGCGCTGCCCACGATATTTGCCCTCCCAGGCAACGCCCAGAAGTTCCGGCGGCAGGTCATATTGCAGCCATTCCGGATGCTCGCTGATAATCTCGGCCTTCGCCGTGCCGATCTCCTCGGCCAATTCCCGCAACACGGCCTCGCGCGGGTCTTCCCCCGCATCGATCCCGCCTTGCGGCAACTGCCACGCTGCCGCCAACAGCCCAGGCCGGCGGCCCACCAGCACCCGTCCATCCCGTGCGAACAACACCGCGCCGACATTCAGCCGGTACGGCAACGCGGCCAAGTCAGCCATCAGGAGCAAAACAAGGGGGCGCTGCTCCCTTGACCCCCGGCAAAGGCTCGCCTTTGCAATCCATTGCTTAAGAACGCGGATCGAAGGGCCTCGTGCGCGGAGCGCACGCGTATGTAATCGAGGCTGCTCCGCAGCCGAGCCTTCGCGGGGTCCAGGGGCAGCGCCCCTGGACTTGCTACCTGATCGCTCAATTCGACGCCGTGGTCGTGCCGGAGCGCGACATGCCCTCGACGAGTTTCAGGCCCATTTGGAGCTGGAAATCGGTGTCCGGCTTGGTCGGGTCGAAGGCCGGCCAGTTGGCCGGGGGCACGCTCGCGATGGTCTTGGCAACAGCGGGCAGCGGCGGTGCCGGCGGCAGCGGCGGCGCTTTCTCTCCGGTCGGATTGGTGAAGGAGTTCAGCAAATCCGTCTCGCGCAATTGGGCGAAGGCGTCCTGCGGGTCGCGGGTATCGCTCACGGTCACATCCGGCGTCACGCCATAGCCCTGGATGGATTTGCCCGAGGGCGTGAAATACAGCGCCGTGGTCAGGCGCAGCGCGCCGGCATTATCGATCGGCATGATCGTCTGCACGGAGCCCTTGCCGAAGGTCTTGGTGCCGAGCACCAAGGCGCGGCGGTTCTGCTGCAAGGCGGCGGTGACGATTTCGGCGGCCGATGCGGTACCGGCATTGGTCAGAATGACGATGGGCGCGCCATGCGTCATGTCGCCCGACTGCGCATACCAGACCTGGTCATCCTCTGAATGGCGTCCATGCGTGGAGACGATCTCACCGCTGTTCAGGAAATCATTGCTGACGGCAACCGCCTGGTCGAGCAACCCGCCCGGATTGTCGCGCAGGTCCAGAATATAGCCGTGAATATTGCCATGCGCCTGGCTTTCCAGCGTTTTAATGGCGGCGCGGATATGCGGATCGGCGTTTTCATCAAAACTGTCGAGCCGGATATAGCCCACCGGCCCGGCTGGCGTGGTGTAGAGCTTGTCTTTGACGTCCTGGATTTTGATGATCTCGCGCGTCAGCGTCACATGCACCGGGGTGTTGATGCCGCTGCGCTTCAGCGTGAGGGTGATCTGCGTGCCGGGTGCGCCGCGCATCTTGGTCACCGCGTCATCCAGGCTCAGCCCCTGTGCGGATTTGCCGTTGATCTCCACGATGATGTCGCCCGGCTTGATGCCGGCGCGCGCGCCGGGGGTATCGTCGATCGGCGTAATGATCTTGAGCAGACCGCTGGCTTCGGTGACCTCAAGCCCCAGCCCGCCGAACTGGCCGGAGGTCTGCACCTGCATATTGGCGTAGTCCTGCTGGTTCATGTAGCTGGAATGCGGGTCGAGCCCTGCCAGCATGCCGTTAGCGGCGTCATAGATCAGCTTGTCGGAAGGCGGATCGATGACATAATTTTCTTTGATCTGCGTCAGGATATCCCCGAACAGCGAGAGTTGCTGATACGTGCTGTCATCCGGCGCATTCTGGCCCATGGCGCGCTGCAGCGGCTGGGCGACCGTGCCGATCGCAATCCCCGCCAGAAAAATTCCGCTAAGCATCAACCCGCTACGCAACCGCATGCCTATATTCCTTAAACCTATCCGGGGAATGCACCCGACTATATTAGATAGTATTGTGCGCGGATTATCCAGACCTGTTCGCCGCCAGCCAGGCGGTGGGGTCCGCCGGTACGCCGTTACGCCGCAATTCCACATATAATACCGGCTGGCGCGTGGGATTGGCGGGGTCATATGCCTGCATCGTGCCCACCGGCTGGCCGCGCGCGAGGCGCTCGCCGGTGGCGACATCCAGATGGTGCATCCCCGCCAGCACGACACTGGCGCCAGCGCCGCAATCGGCGATGATCATGAGGCCATAGGCGGGAAAGGCGCCGGCGAACATCACATCGCCCGCGCAGGGCGTGACCACGCGCGCCCCGGGTGCAGCGCTATAGCTCACCCCGGTCGCCGGGCCGGCCAGCGTGGCGGCGCCAAAAGCCTGCACGATATGCCCGGCAACCGGCGCACCGCCGGTTCCGGCCGGCAGATTGGCCATTTGCGGCCCGGCCGGCACCAGCCGCAACACGGCGGCGGCGAGGCTGTCGAGCTTGTGCTGTGCGGCGAGGCCCGCTTGGGCTTCGCGCGCCGCGGTGTCGGCATCCGCCATTTCGGCGCTTTTCGCGGCATCGATCTGGGCGCTGAGCGCATCCTCCGCATGTTGCTGCGTGGTGACCGCGATGGCGAGCTGCATCTGCGCCGCGCGGGCCGCAGCCAGTTCGGACGTCACCTGGGCGGAAAGGGTTTTCACCTGGGTTGCCTGCGCCGTGATGGCGGCGGCGACACCTTGCAGAATGGCGATGCCGCGCACGGCATCCTGCGGCGATTGCGGGGAGGCGAGCAATGTCGCCTCCGGCTGCGCGGAGAGGCGCTGCATCACCGGCAGGAGTTTTTCCAAATCCGCCTCCGCCTGCTGCAACTGCACCGAGGAGGTGGCCTGGGAGGCTTGCAGGTCGCTCAGATGCTGCGCATCCGTGCTGGTTGCATCCTCCAGCCGGCGCAAAGCGGCGGCGGCCTCCACCTGTTGCTCGGCCAGCAAGGCCGCCTGCGCCGCATCCGCCCGTTCGCGCAGGCGGGCGGTTGCGGCGGCATGCTGGTGCTGGGTTAAAGCCTGCTGCGCATCGCTCCGCGCATCCGCCTGCGCCAGCACCGGCAGCAGGGCCAGGAGCAAAACGAGGGCCGGAACCTGCCTCACGCGATCAGCGATGTTCCGGTCATCAGCGCGGGCGGTGCGATGCCGAGCAGGGCCAGCAAGGTCGGCGCCAGATCGGCCAGGATGCCGTCATGCAGCCTCGCCCCTGCCGGCGCCCCGGCGCAGAGGACCGGCACGGGGTTGAGCGTGTGCGCGGTGTGCGGGCCGCCGGTCTCCGGGTCGCGCATCGTCTCGCAATTGCCGTGATCCGCCGTGACCAGCAGCGCGCCGCCTTGCGCCGCCACGGCATCGGCGATCGCGCCGAGCCCGGCATCCACCGCCTCCACCGCCCGGATCGCCGCCGCGAGCACGCCGGTATGGCCGACCATGTCCGGATTGGCGAAGTTGAGGATGATGAGGTCGTATTTGCCGGAGTTGATGGCCGCGACAGCCTTTTCGGCGAGCTCCGGCGCGGACATCTCCGGCTGCAGGTCATAGGTGGCAACCTTGGGTGAGGGGACCATGATGCGGTCTTCGCCCTCGAACGGCACCTCCCGCCCGCCATTCAGGAAATACGTCACATGCGGATATTTCTCCGTCTCCGCCATGCGCAACTGTTTCAGGCCCCGGGCCGCCACGACCTCGCCCAGCAGGTCTTCCATGCGTTGCGGGGAAAAGAGCGTCTGCATGAAGGGGGCAAGCGCGTCGCTATAGGCGGTCATGCCCACCGCATCGCAGAATTTGATCGGCGTGCGGGCAAAGCCGTCAAACGCCGGATCGAGCAAAGCGGTGAGGATTTCGCGCACGCGGTCGGCGCGGAAGTTGAAGCTGAGGATCGCATCGCCATCCCGCATCCCCGCATGATCGCCAATGCTGGCGGGGGGCAGAAATTCATCCGTCTTCTTGGCCGCGTACCCCGCCTTGATGGCGGCGACGGCGGAGGGAAATTTCTCGCCCCGCGCTTTGGCGATGAGGTCGTAGGCAAGCTGCACGCGCTCCCAGCGCTTGTCCCGGTCCATCGCGTAATAGCGGCCGATCAGCGTGCCGATTTTCGCATTCCCGCCAAGGGCCGCCTCGAACGCGCCCATATAACCGGCCCCGGCCTCAGGCGGCGTGTCGCGGCCGTCCATCCAGGCATGCACGATGACGGGAATACCGGCCTGGTGCAGGATTTTCGCCAGCGCCACGGCCTGGTCCTGATGCGAATGCACGCCGCCGGGCGAGATGAGGCCCATCAGATGCGCGGTGCCGCCGGTTTGCTTCAGCTTCTCAATCAGCCCTTGCAGCGCCGGGTTGCGCGCCAGCGTGCCGTCCTCGATCGCGGCATCGATGCGGGGCAGTTCCTGCATCACGACCCGTCCGGCGCCGATATTGAGATGACCGACCTCGGAATTGCCCATCTGCCCGTTGGGCAGGCCGACGACGCGTCCGCTGGTGGTGAGGAACGCATGCGGGCAGCTCGCCCATAACCGGTCGAAATTCGGCTTGGCTGCCAGCGCCACGGCGTTATCGGCCTTATCTTCGCGCCAGCCGAAGCCATCGAGAATGACAAGCATTACGGGTTTGGTCATGGACGTTTTCCTCTTTGCGAATGGCCCGGGTTGGCTTCAGTGTCGCGCCGCGCGCCTGCCCGTCAAGGGTGCCGCAATGCCTTCAGGGGCGCCCCGCGCGATGATAGGGATGCCCGGCATTGATCATCTGGGCGCGATAGATCTGCTCCGCCAGCATCGGGCGCACCAGCATATGCGGCCAGGTGAGCCGGCCGAGCGATAATTTGGCACCGGCTCGGGCGATGACGCTGGCCTCCAGCCCTTCCGCGCCGCCGATGACGAAAGCGAGTTTCTTGCCCGAATCCGTCCATTTGGTGAGGAGCTTCGCGAGTTCCGCGCTATCTGGCGTCAGCCCGCCGCCATCGAGTGCGACGACAAATTCCTGCGGCGTCAGGGCGGCCAGGAGGCTTTCGGCCTCCCGGCGCTTGATCTCGGCGGCACTGCCGAACCCGGGGGCGAGTTCCACGAGGCTCATGGCGGGCTTGATGCGCGCCGCATAGCGCGCAAACAGCACCGTTTCCGGGGCGTCGTGGCCGAGCTTGCCTACTGCGATCAGCCGCAATGTTAAGCCTCCGGCTCGGCCTCGGCTTCGTTGTCGGCTTCGCGCTCGAAATCGTCCGCGGCTTCGCTCTCGGCTTCGCCCGCGGCGGCTTCGACGTCGTCGAACTCAGAACCCCACATTTTTTCGAGCGCGTAGAGGGTACGTGCCTCCGGCTTGAACAAATGAACGATGATGTCGCCAGCATCGATCAGTACCCAATCCGTGCCGCTGGGGCCTTCCAGGCGGGTTTTCTTGAAGCCCGCTTCCACGAGTTTCTCGTTCAGATGCGTCGCCATGGCGGAGATCTGCCGGTCGGCAAGGCCGGTGGCGATCACCATGCGGTCGGCGAAGCTGGCGCGGCCGGCCAGGTCGATCGCGACGATGTCCTCGGCCTTGTCCTCATCGAGGCTCTCGAGGATGACCGCCTGCATGCGGTCGAGCTCAGCGAGCGTGGCCTTCGGCTCGGCCTTTTTGCGGCGCGGGCCGGCAATGCTGGCCTTCTTGCGCGGCGTGCCGGGCATGGCGGGCAGGGATTCCGCCGGGGCGGGCTTGGGGCTGCGCTTGCGCGGCGTGGCGGCGGTGGTACCGCGCGGGGCCGGCTTGCGTGTGGGTGGGCGGACTATGGCGACGCTCCTTCAAAACTTTTACGCAGGGCGGTGGCGGAGGTGGAATTCTCCTTCACCGGGAGCAGAATCCACGAGGGAGCTACTGCCGAAGGCAGACATAGCCCAGAGCGCGCCGGAAGGCGACCTTTCTTAAACCGCGCCGCCGCCTGTCCCGCCAGGGCCGCGCGCGTGGTGCCGGGACGGGGCAAAATGAGCATCGGCATGGCGTGCATGATGCGCAGCCAGTTGCCCCAGCGCGGCAACTGGCACAGATTATCCGCGCCCATCAGCCAGACGAATTTTACCGCCGGAAACCGGCGCTTCAGCTCGGCCATCGTCTCGGCGGTATAGCGCAGGCCGAGTTGCTGCTCGATATCGGTGGCGATCACCCGCCGCCCATCGGCGATGCGCGCAGCACCGGCCAGGCGCTCGGCGAACGGCGCCATGCCGTTGCGCGGTTTCAGCGGATTGCCCGGCGAGACCATCAGCCAGAGCTGGTCCAGCCCGGCATGGATCATCGCCTGGCGCGCGACATGCAGATGCCCCGCATGCGCCGGGTTGAACGAGCCGCCCAGCAGGCCGACGCGCAGGCGATAGCGATGGCCGTATCGCGGAATGGAAACGCGCATGGGTTTGCGGTTAGGGACGGATCTGGCCGGTGCCGCGGACGACGTAGCGGAAGGTGGTGAGCTGCTCCGGCCCGATTGGGCCGCGGGCATGGATGCGCCCGGTCGAGATGCCGATTTCCGCGCCGAAGCCGAACTCGCCGCCATCGCAGAATTGCGTCGAGGCATTCCACAGGCTGACGGAGCTGCTGACATTGGCGAGGAAAACCTCCGCCGCCGCCGCATCCTCGGTGAGGATCGCCTCGGTATGCTCGCTGCCATAGGTGGCGATATGCGCCAAAGCGTCTTCCATCCCGGCGACGATTTTGACGTTCAGGATCGCATCCAGCCATTCCGTGCGGAAATCTTCCTCCGTCGCGGCCGCCAAGGCGGGCAGGATCGCACGGGCAGCGGCATCGGCGCGGAAGCTGCACCCCAAGGCGGCCAGATCCGCCACCAGCAGCGGCAATAGCTTGGGCGCGATGGCGGCATCCAGCAGCAGCGTCTCGGTTGCCCCGCAAACACCGGTACGGCGCATTTTCGCATTGGCCAGCACGCTGCGCGCCATGCCAAAATCCGCAGCCGAATGGATATAGGTGTGGTTGAGCCCTTCGGCATGGGCCAGCACGGGCACACGAGCCTCGCGCTGCACGCGCTCCACCAGCGTGCGGCTGCCGCGCGGGATGATGAGGTCGATGAGCCCAGCGGCCGCGAGCATGGCGCCGACAAAGCCGCGATCTTTGGTGGGGGCGACCTGCACGCAATCCTCGGGCAATCCCGCTTGGCGCAATCCGGCGGTCATCGCGCCATGGATGGCCTGGGCAGAGTAAAAACTCTCGGAACCGCCGCGGAGCAGAATGGCATTGCCGGATTTGATCGCAATCGCCGCGGCATCCGCGCCGACATTGGGCCGGCTTTCATAGATCATGCCGAGCACGCCGAGCGGCTGGGCGATGCGGCTGATGACCAGGCCGTTCGGGCGGGTCCATTGCGCGAGCGTGCGGGAAAGCGGGTCGGGCAAAGCGGCGACCTCTTCCAGCCCGCGCGCCATCGCTTCCACCCGGGCTGGGTTCAACACCAGGCGGTCGCCGAACGCAGCCGTGCCGGTAAAATTCCGCATGTCCTGCGCGTTGGCCTCAAGAATTTTTTTCTCATCGGCGCGCAGCGAATCGGCGGCGGCCTGCAACGCGGCATTGCGCGTGGCGGCATCCGAGCGGGCCAGGATGGAAGCGGATTGGCGGGCTTTCGCCCCGGCTTCGGCCAGTTGGTTTGTGTGGAGATCAGGCGCTGCGGTCATGCGGAATATCGTTGCCGAGTCCTGGCGGGAAGATCAACTGCGCGCTATGCGGGTGGTAACATGCCAGACCTCCGCGATTCGCTCGTTCACGATTTTGCGCTGACTGTCGGACCCGTGCTGCACACGTCGCGGCTGACGTTGCGGCCCCTGGAGCCGGGGGATGCGCCGGAATTTCACCGGCTGATCAACGATTGGGAAATCTGCCGGCGCCTGCCCGATGCGCCTTTTCCCTATTCCGCAACGTTGGCCTCAGGTTGGATTGAAGCCGCGGCGGCGGATCGCGCAGCCGCGCGCGCCGAGCAATTCGCCATTATCGATACCGAGAGCGGCGCCCTGCTGGGCTGCGCCGGGCTGCGGCTTGCGCGCGACCAGCAATCCGCCGATCTCGGCTATTGGCTGGGCCGCGCCTATTGGGGGCGGGGATTCGGCCTGGAGGCGGCGCGGCGCCTGAGCGAGTGGGCCTTTGCCGCGATGCCCATCGCGCGCATCACCGCAACCGTTGCGGCGGATAACGACGTCTCCTTCGCGCTGCTGCAGCGCCTGGGTTTTGCGCTCACCGGCAAGAGCACGCAGGTTTTTATGTGTCGGCCCGGGCAAAAACTGCCGGTGCGGCATCTGACGCTGGAGCGCGAGGTGCCGGTCGCGGTCGCCACACCGAACACGGTCCTGCTGGTGGTCGCGGTCGCGCTGATCGATGCCGAGGGCAGGATTTTGCTGGCGCGCCGGCCGGAGGGTAAAAAAATGGCTGGGCTGTGGGAGTTCCCCGGCGGCAAGGTGGATGCCGGCGAGACCCCGGAGGCGGCCCTGGCGCGCGAATTGCGCGAGGAGCTCGGCATCGAGGCCGATCCGGGCGATTTCGCGCCCTTCGTCTTCGCCTCGCACCCTTATGATAATTTCCACCTGCTGATGCCGGTTTTTGTCTGCCGCCGCTGGCAGGGCAAGCCGATGCCGCGCGAAGGCCAGGCTTTGGCCTGGGTGGCGCCGGACCGCCTGGTGGAATACCCGATGCCGCCGGCCGACCGCCCGTTGATCCCCATGCTGAGAGATTTTTTATGAGCAATCCCACCGCCGCGATCCTGATTATAGGCAACGAAATCCTGTCCGGCCGGACGCAGGATGTGAACGTGCAGTTCATCGCGAAAAAACTGGCCGAGCGCGGTGTCAAATTGCAGGAGGTCCGGGTGATCCCGGATGTCGCCGGGCGCATCATCGGCGCGGTGAACGAGTTGCGCGCCGCCTATGACATGCTGTTCACCACCGGCGGCATCGGCCCGACGCATGATGACATCACCAGCGAATGCGTCGCCGCCGCCTTCGGGCTGCCCTGGGAGCATCATGCCGAGACCTTCGCCAAAATGCAGGCGCATATGGGCGAAAATTTCAACGCCGCGCGCCAGCGCATGGCGACGATGCCGCGCGGCGCCATCCCCATTGAAAGCTCCGCTTCGCTGGCGCCGGGATTTTCCATCGCCAACGTGCATGTGATGGCCGGCGTGCCGCGCATCATGCAGGCGATGTTCGAGACGCTCGAGCTTTCCCTGCCGCGCGGCGTGCCGATCGTGATGCGGGCCGTGCACGGCTTCGGCGTGTTGGAGGGAAGCATCGCCGCCGGGCTGTCGGAAATCCAGGCGCGCTTCCCGGAGCTCGATCTCGGCAGCTATCCGTTCCGCCGGGAGGCGGGCGGCGGCGTTGCGATCGTCGCCAAAGGCACGGATCTTTCCGCGATCGAGACCGCGATCGCCGCGGCGACGGATTTGATCGCGGCACAGAATGTAACGCCGGTCCAGGGCGAACCCGCCGCCTGAATCGGGCATTGACAGGCGCGTTCAGTCGCGCAACAAAATAAAATAAACGGCGGCAAATCCGCCCGGAAACGTCTAAGACCCGTCTTCAGAAAAACAAAAGCAGCGTTAGCGCGGAATAAACTGGAGTCGGCCTAAACGAGGATTTCGGATATCTGTGCCGCATGGCGCAGCCTGCGCCGTTTGTTGTCTTTTGGTAACCTTTTTTCGTCAAATTGCCGCCATTTGGTTAGCCGTCTGGGTAAACATAATCATGCGGGAACAAAACATGCGCAAAAACCTGGGTCGCCGTGGCTTACTCAAAACAGGCGCCGTGATGGGGGCCGGCTTGGCCGCCGCCCCGGCCGGCTTCGCGGGCGCTGCGGCGCCGGTGAAAATCGGGCATATCGATTCCACCACCGGAAATTTCGCGGTGCTGGGGGAGAGCCAGATTAAGGGCGCGCAACTCGCAGCCAAGGAGCTGAACGCCAAAGGCGGCATTCTCGGCCGGCCGGTGCAGGTGCTGGTGGAGGATGACGCCGGCAGCCCGGCCACCGCGCTCGACAAAGCCGGGCGGCTGCTCGCTCAGGAAAACGTCGATTTTTTCACCGGCACCACCAGCTCCGCCGTGTCCCTCTCGCTCAGCCAGTTCGCGCTGGCACATAACAAGGTGTTTATGTGCTCGGGCGGGCATGTCGATAAGCTCACGGGAACCGGCTGCAACTGGGCGACCTTCCGCGTCTGTTCGACGACCTGGATCCTCACGGATGGCGATTCCAAAATCCTCGTCGATAAATTCGGTAAAAAATGGTATTTCCTTACCACCGACTATGCCTTCGGCCATTCCGAGCAGACCGATTACACCAAGCAGGTGACGGATCTCGGCGGTACGATCGTTGGCAGCGCGCTGGTTCCGGTCGGGACCACGGATTTTTCCTCCTACCTGATCCAGGTGAAGGCGGCGGGGCCGGATGTGCTCTGCCTGCTGCTGGCCGGCGATGACCAGATCAACGCGATGAAGCAGATCACCCAGTTCGGCATCAACCAGAGCATCGCCGTCGGCGGCGCGCTGTTCGAGCTGGAGCAGATCGCGGCCCTGCCGGAAGCGGCGCGCTACGGGGTGTGGACGTTCGAATGGTACTGGGACCAGCCAGGCGTGCCGCATGTGGCCGAGTTCGTGCAGCGCTACACCACCGCCTATCCGGGCCTCTATCCGTCGCAGCGCAGCTGGTTCGGCTATGTCTCCGTGCATGCGTTGGCGCTGGCAGCCGAGAAGACCGGCACCACCGATGCCTTGCCGGTGGCAAAAGCGCTGGAAGGCTTGGTGCTGCCGCCGGAAATCGCCTTGCAGCCCGCCGCGCCGATGTTCCGGCCGGAGGATCACCAGCTCCTGCTGGGCATGTTCCCCGGCAGCGTGAACCAGAAAGGCACCTATCCGCATCTGATGAATATTTTCAACTACGTGCCCGGCGCCTCGATCGCCCAGGCCCCGGCCGAGACGGGCTGCAAGATGACCTACCCGGCCTGAATTTTTGGGGCTGGGACGCTGAAACTGCGCTGCATGGGGACTGCGCCGTTTCGCGGCGTAAGGCGGAGCGATCCTGCCTTTGCCGTTTTTCTTACAGGAGGCAGACATGCTCCTCGATGTGATCTTCAACGCCTTTAACGGCCTGATCGTCGGATCGTTTTATGCGCTGATGGCGATTGGGCTTTCATTGATCCTGGGGCTCAACGGCGTCATCAATTTCGCGCATGGCGCCTTCATGGCGCTGGCCGCCTATTTCGCTTTTACCCTGGTGCCGTATGTGGGGTTTTGGGGCGCGCTGGTGCTCTCGCCGCTGCTCGCGGGTGCGATCGGCTATCTCGTGGAGCAGGTCATCGTGCGGCGGCTCTATCGGCGCGATCCGCTCTATTCCCTGCTCGCAACCTTCGGCCTGGCGCTGATCATACAGGATATGCTGCGCACGATCTGGGGCGCGCAGGGGCTGCCTTTGGCGATTCCGGATTTTCTCAACCAGCCCGTCAGCCGGGTCTATTTCTTTGTCACCGGCTATCGCCTGTTCGTGGTGCTGCTGGCGATTTTATCGACCGGCGCGCTGTTCGCGGTGCTGCGCTTCACGCGCCTGGGCGTGCGCATCCGCGCGGGCAATGCGGATCTGGAGACGATTGCGGCGCTTGGCGTGAATATCTATCTGCTCCGCTCGGCGAATTTCGTGCTCGGCATCATGTTCGCAGCCCTCGCGGGCATCCTCGCCGCCGGGCAGTTGGGCCTGACCCCCACCATGGGGGATGGGCTGATCATGCCGAGCTTCGTTGCCATTGTGGTCGGCGGTGTCGGCAGCTTGCTGGGCTCGCTGCTGGGCGGCCTGATCATCGGCGTCGCCTCCGGGATCACCACCGCCTTTTATCCCGCAGGCAGCGAGGTGGTGATCTACCTGATCATGGGCGTGATGCTGATCGCGCGGCCGCGCGGGCTGTTGGGGCAGGAAGGGCTGTTCGAATGATGGCGCCGCACCGGGACAAAATCGTGCTGGCCGTGACGGTCCTGCTACTGTTGAGCGTGCCGCTCTGGGCCGGGCTGGTTGGCGGTTACACGGACCTTGCCTCGCGCGTGCTGATCTACGCGCTGGCCGCGATGGGGTTGAACCTGCTGCTGGGCTTCACCGGCGGCCTGTCCTTCGGCCATGCCGCCTATTTCGGCCTGGGCGCTTACGGTACCGGGCTGATGCTCGATGACGTCACGCATAACACATTGCTCGCACTCGCTGTCGGCACGCTGACCGGCGGGCTCGCCGCATTGCTCCTCGGGCCGATCGCGGTGCGCCGGCGCGGGATTTATTTCTCCATGATCACGATCGCCATCGGCCAGATGTTCTATTTCATCGCCGTGCGCTGGAATTCCTTCACCGGCGGTGAAGACGGGCTGACTGGTTTCTCCCGCCAGCCGATCCTGGGTTGGAATCTGGGTTCGACGCATTTTTACTATCTGGTGCTCGCTTTCTTTGCCCTCGGCGCGTTGGTGCTGTGGACCATCCTGCACTCGCCGCTGGGCCATACCTTCGTGGCGATCCGCGAGAACCAGAAGCGCCTGGTCTTTCTAGGGATTCGCGTCGAGCGTTATGTCGCCTTGTCCTTCGCGATCTCCGGCCTCATCTGCGCGCTGGCCGGCGGGCTGAATGCGCT
This sequence comes from uncultured Pseudomonadota bacterium, assembly GCA_963737355.1. Classification (GTDB taxonomy): domain Bacteria; phylum Pseudomonadota; class Alphaproteobacteria; order Acetobacterales; family Acetobacteraceae; genus Acidocella. The sequence continues at coordinate 507,664 of CAVTSC010000007.1, forward strand.
GCTCGATAATTTCGCCTCGCCGGACGACCTGCGCTACACGCTCTCGGGCAATTTCCTCATCATCGCGGTGCTAGGTGGCATGCGCAATTTCTGGGGGCCGCTCGTGGGCGCGGTGATTTTCGTGCTCGTCCAGAATTACGTGAGTGCGGTGACGCAGAACTGGATGACCGTCCTCGGTCTGGTCTTCGTCTTGTCAGTTATGTTTTTTCCTTTGGGGGTGCTCGGATTCTTCCGGCGCCGGAGCGGGTCATGAGCTTGTTGCAACTGGAAAATGTATCGCGGCGTTTCGGCGCGTTAACAGCACTGAACAATATTTCGATGCGCGTGGAACCGGGCGAGCTGCGCGCCGTCATCGGGCCGAATGGTGCCGGCAAAACCACGCTGTTCAACCTGATCAGCGGATTTTTTCCGCCCAGCGAGGGCCAGATCATTTTCGGGGGCAAGCCGATCACGGCGGTCAACCCGGCGGCGTTGGTGAAAATGGGGATCATCCGGACTTTTCAGATCACGGAAGTGTTTTTATCGCTCACCGTTTATCAGAACCTGCGCGTTGCGGTGGAGACCGCGATGGGGCTGAACATCCGCCCCTGGATCAGCCGCGGCATGCGGGCGAAGATTAACGGCCGGGTGGACGAGTTGATGGAGATCGTGAAAATCTCCCACAAGGCGGACCGTGTGGCGGGCGAGATGAGCCATGGCGACCAGCGCGTCGTGGAGGTTGCCATCGCGCTCTCGCGCCAGCCGAAATTACTCCTCCTCGACGAGCCGACCGCCGGCATGGGCGATGAGGAGACGCATCACATGACCGGCCTGATCCGCGCGCTGAACAAGGAACAGAAGATCACCATGCTGTTCATCGAGCACGACATGAGCATCGTCTTCGGCGTCGCGGACCGCATCACCGTGCTCGATAACGGCGCCCTGCTGGCGGAGGGCAATGCGCAGGAAATCGCCGCCAATCCGCGCGTGCAGTCGGCCTATCTGGGGGCGGCGGCATGAGCGTGCTCGTCGCCGAAAACCTCCAAACCTATTACGGCAAAAGCCATATCCTGCATGGCGTGAGCATGGAGGTGCGCGAGGGCGAGCTTGTCGCACTGCTCGGGCGCAATGGTGCGGGCAAAACCACGACCATGCGCTCGATCATGGGGCTGACCCCGCCGCGCGAGGGCAAAATCACGTTGTTCGGCAATGTCACGACGGGATGGTCACCCTACCGGATCGCGCAGGCCGGGGTCGGCTATGTGCCGGAGGGGCGGCGGATTTTCGGGCATCTCACCGTGCATGAGAACCTGCTGGTCCCGCCCGCGACCAAAGGGCGCTGGCAGATCGACACCGTATATCAATTATTCCCCAGGCTGGCGGAGCGGCGAGGCTCCAAGGGCGGCAGGCTTTCGGGCGGCGAGCAGGAAATGCTGTCGATCGCCCGCGCCTTGCTGCTCAATCCGAAATTCCTGATCCTGGACGAGCCGAGCCAGGGCCTTGCCCCGGTTATCGTGCAGGAGGTGATGCGCACCGTGGGACAGATGAAGGCGGAGGGCATTTCCGTCCTGCTGGTGGAGCAGAACGCCTTCCTGGCACTGCAATTGGCGAACCGGGCCTATGTGCTGAGCGACGGCGCGATCGTGCATGAAGGCCCGGCGGCCGAGCTCGCCGCGGACCGCGCGCGCATGGAAGCCCTCGCCGGCGTGGCGCATGGATGAGGGGATAACAGGCCGGCAAGCCGCGAGCGCTTCCGCCGGCCCGAAGAACGCATAGGACGCCTAGAACAAAGATGCCGCGATATTCACCGACAGCGCCAGGACCACCGTGTTGAACAAAAACCCGATCATCCCCTGCAACGTCGCCAGGCGGCGGAGTTTTTTGGAGGTGACATTGCAGTCGGAGACCTGGAAGGTCATGCCCAGCACGAAGGAAAAATAGATAAAGTCGAGGTAATCCGGCTTGTCATCCTCCGGAAACGCGATGCCGCGATCCGGGCCGTCCCCGCCCAGGTCATGGGAATAATATTCATGCGCATAGCGATAGGCGAAGGTGACATGCGTCGTCAGCCAGGAAAGGGCCAGCGTGGCGACGACGAAGGCGATATAAAACCCCTGATCGGCCTTATGGCCCGGGCGGGCGAATAGGATGATCGCGGCAAAGCTCATCACCGCGCCCAGGATCGTGAGCGCGAAAACGCTCCACTCCGCCTCCTGCTGGCGCCCGGCCTCAAAACTGATGTCGTGGTCCTGGCTGCGCAGGAAGGAGATGGCGGTGAGGGCCAGGAAGAGCAGGCTGCCGGCATCCCAGGCTAGCACGGCGCGCAGCACCACCGGGTGAACGGCGGTGAGTGCGAAAAATCCGATCAGGGCGAGACCCGCCCCTGAGAAGAGATGCGGCCGGGCACGGAGAATGCGAAGCAGCCGCCAATTTATCATAATTTTCATGTAAGTCGCCTGGCGCTGCCCCGGCAAGAAAAAACGCGTGTATTTTCCGGCAAAATCAGGGGACTCTGGGGAGGCGGGCAGGGCGCTCGGGGCTTCTGCCATGGACGAAGGCAAGAACGCCCCCTGCGGCTCGTCACAAACGGCAATAAGTTCATGCCCGGCGCGGTGATTGGGGTTGCCAAATGGGCCGGTCTGCCGCAAAAGCCGCTCGACGCGCGCTGCTCGATGAGTGGCGCCGCACCCTTTTGTGTTTCTGTCGCCCGTGGAGGCTTTGATGGCTGATTTCGACCTTGGCAAGATCCGGAATATCGGGATCACCGCGCATATCGACGCGGGCAAAACCACCACGACCGAGCGTATCTTGTACTACACCGGCGTGTCGCACCGCATCGGCGAGGTGCATGACGGCAACACCACGACCGACTACATGGACCAGGAGCGTGAGCGCGGCATCACCATCACCTCCGCCGCCGTGACGTGCGAGTGGAAAGACAACCGCATCAACATTATCGACACGCCCGGCCATATCGATTTCAACATCGAAGTGAACCGCAGCCTGCGCGTGCTCGACGGCGCGATCTTCATCATCGAGGGCGTGGCCGGCGTGCAGCCGCAATCCGAGACCAACTGGCGCCTGGCCGACCGCTACAACGTGCCGCGCATCATCTTCATCAACAAGCTGGATCGTACCGGTGCCGACTTCTACCGCGCCTTCGATACGCTGAAGGAGAAGCTGGACATCGTCGCCCTGCCGCTGCAGCTCCCCATCGGCATCGAGGACGGGTTCCTCGGCGTTGTCGACCTGATCGAGATGAAGGCGATCATCTGGGAAGGCGGCGAGCTCGGCGCGAAGTTCCACGATGAGGAAATCCCCGCCGACCTGCTGGAGAAGGCGAAGGAATACCGCCAGAACCTGCTGGACACCGCGCTGGCCGTCGATGACGCCGGCATGGAAGAATATTTCGAGAAGGGCGACGTTTCGATCGAGACGCTGAAGCGCGCGATCAAGACCGGCACCATCACCGGCGCCTTCCGCCCTGTGCTGTGCGGCACCGCGTTCAAGAACAAGGGCGTGCAGCCGCTGTTGGATGCCGTGCTCGACTATCTGCCGTCGCCCGTCGACGTGCCCGGCATCAAGGTCGCCCCGCCGGAAGGCGAGGAGGAAGACCCGAACGCCCGCCGCATCAAGGCAGACGTGAACGCGCCGTTCTCTGGCCTCGCGTTCAAGATCATCAACGACAAATACGGCACGCTCACCTTCGTGCGCGTCTATTCCGGCACGCTGAAATCCTCCGACACGGTGATGAACACCACCAAGGGGCATAAGGAACGTATCGGCCGTATGTTCCAGATGCACGCCGACAAGCGGGCGGAAATCAAGGAAGTCCATGCCGGCGACATCGCGGCCTTCGTGGGCCTGAAGGATACCGGCACCGGCGACACGCTGGCCTCTTCCGATGACCCGGTGGTGCTGGAGCGCATGGCGTTCCCCGTGCCCGTGATCGACATCTCGGTCGAGCCGAAGACCAAGGAAGGCGTCGAAAAAATGACGATCGGCCTGCAGAAGCTGGCGGGTGAAGATCCCTCGCTGCGTCTGAAGACCGACCAGGAAACCGGCCAGACCATTCTCTCGGGCATGGGAGAGCTGCATCTGGAAATCATCATCGACCGCCTGCGCCGCGAATATGGCGTGGACGCGAATATCGGTGCGCCGCAGGTGGCGTATCGTGAGACGATCTCCAAGGCGCATACTGAAACCTACACCCACAAGAAGCAGTCGGGCGGTTCGGGCCAGTACGCTGAAGTCAAGATCGTGTTCGAGCCGCAGGAGCGTAACGAAGGCGTTCTGTTCGAGAACAAGATCGTCGGCGGTACCGTGCCGAAGGAATACATCCCGGCGGTGGAAAAAGGCATCAAGAACCAGGCCGATACCGGCGTGCTCGCGGGCTTCCCGACCGTCGACTTCAAGTACACGCTGGTTGACGGCAAGTACCATGACGTCGACTCCTCGGCCCTGGCCTTCGAAATCGCTGCTAAAGCCTGCTTCCGCGAAGGCATGAAGAAAGCCGGCCCGATCATCCTCGAGCCGATCATGGACGTCGAAATCACCACCCCGCAGGACCATGTGGGCGACGTGGTGGGCGACCTCAACCGTCGCCGTGGCATGATCCAGAACCAGGAATCCTCGGGTTCCACGGTGATCGTGCGCGCGCATGTGCCGCTGAAGGAAATGTTCGGCTACATCTCGCACCTGCGCTCCATGACGAAGGGCCGCGCCTCCTTCACCATGCAGTTCCACCACTACGATCCGGTGCCGCGCAACGTCGCTGACGAAATCGTCGCGAAGTCGGCCTAAGGAAGTAAGTCCAAGGGGCTCTGCCCCTTGGATCCCCGCGAAGGGCGGCGCCCTTCGAACCGCGATTTTTAGGAACGGCGTCCTTAGGGCGCCGTTTTTTTTGTTTTCGCGAGATTTGCGGCTTGCCATAGGTATAGAGCGGCGGTTGAGCGATAGGGCGCATAGGCTTCCGCTTTCGCTGCAAGCGCCTTGGGTTTTGGCTGCGCTTCCAGCCCGTGCAGGAGCTTAAACCCCTCGCGGACGCCAAAATCGTCCACCGGAAACACATCTGGCCGCCGCAGCGTGAAAATCAGGATCATCTCCACCGTCCATTGGCCAACGCCGCGAATGGTCGTGAGGCGGGCGATCAGCTCGGCATCGCTGAGCCGCATCGCATGGCGCCGGCTCGGAATAACCCCCGCCGCCGCCTTCGCCGCGATGTCCCGGATCGCCGCCATTTTGGCGGCGGAAAAGCCGCATCCGCGCAGCGTCTCGTCGGACAGCGCCAGCAATGCCTCGGGCGTTGGCATGGCATCGCCGCAACATCCCCGCATGCGCCCAAGAATCGCCAAGGCCGCCCGTTCATGGAGCTGCTGATGCGCCACGGCGGAGAGCAGCGCGTGATACGGGTCTTGATGCTCCGATGGCGCGCGCCGGAGCGGCCCGCAGCGCGCGATAAAGGCGCCCAAGACCGGATCGGCCGCGGAGAGGTGCAAAACAGGTGCTGAATTTTTCATGCCAGCACCAGATTCCCGTAACCTGCCGCCCAGCGCAACCGCCCCCGCGCCTGGCTATTGCGGGCGGTGCGCGTTCGGCTCGGCGGGAGGATGCGGCTGTGGTGCCGGGTGGAATGCAGGTGCCGGAGGATGGAACGGCTGTTCCTGCGGATGGAAGGGCGCGGGTGCCGGCGGATGGAACTGCGCCGGCGGATGGAACGGCTCGGCCGGCCGGTTCATGGGCGGGGCCGGTTCATGCGGCTGATAGACCTGCGGCGTGGGCGCATGCATTTGCGGCGGGTGGAAAGGCTCTGCCTGCGGGTGGACAGGCGGCGCCGGTTCATGCGGTTGGTAGACCTCCGGTGTCGGCGCATGCATTTGCGGCATGGCTTGCGGTGGGTGGAAAGGCTGTCCTGACATTGGCGGATGATAGCCGGGCTGCGCCGTCGCAGGGCCGGGGTGCCCGGGCTGTGTCATCGGGGAAATGACCTCGCCCGGATGCCGCCCGCCGCCATTGGAACCCGGGAAATGAACATTTTCCCCCGGCGGGCGGGCTTCTGGTTGCATCGGTGCATGCGTGATCGTGGCGGGGGAAGCCACCGGGCGCTGCGCGAAGGCGGTCGGATGCGGCGCTTCGGCCGCGTGTGGTACGAAATTCGGATGCAGTGCCTGATTAAAGTCGCCGTGCACCGGGTGCGCCTGGGCAATCATCCCTTCCGGCACGGTATGGCCGTATCGCGCAATAGAGTCGCCACGCGCCATCGCAGCACCGGGAATATAGGTGGCCGCGTGCCGGTTGGCGTAGACGGCGATGTTTTCCGGCGGCCGCGCACTGATTTGCCGGATATTATGCACGTTCCAGCGATTGATGCGTCGCAGATACGCCGGATCGGTATGATAGCTCGGATAATAGGCCTCCCCCGGGGCCAGCGGCACCCAGCCGACGGAGCCCGAGGACAGGATGGCGCCACTGATCGCCACCCCCGCGGCAAGCCCGAAAAATCCGACCAGCGCCGGCGCATAGACCGGCTGATCTCCCGGCTGGTACCCCCCGGTTGCATAGGCGCCCACCGGCACCCAGCACCAGCGGCCCCCGTCCTGGATCCAGCGGCCGTAATGGAAGGGCGCGAAGCCCCAGGGGGCTGCATCCACCCAGGTCCATCCCCAAGGTGCGACATACCCCCAATGCCCCTCCCGGTACGGTGCCCAGCCGGGGGCGACATTGGGGTACCACACGGCGCCATATTCCGGGCTCTGCGCCCAGGTGCCGTAGCTGGAAAGTTCGGCGATACCGGTCATTTGCGTCACCACCGGTGGGGCGTAGGGCGGTGGCGGCGGGGCCATTTCGGTGAGCACGTGATCGATGAAGGTATCGCGCTGGAGGGGGCCGAGCTCGGCATTTATCGGCGTCGTGCCGGAGAGCGAAGCCTCCTCCCCGGCCGGGACCTGCATTTGGCCGATGCTGGCGCTCCCGGCCAGCACGCTCACCGTCGTCGGCGCGTTGGCATCCCCGGCGGTGATGTCATATTCCCCGTTCTGGCCGATGCTCACACTGCCGCGCGGCGTGTTCACGACAAAATCCTGGCCTGGCTGCAGGTTGCTGAGGGTGAGAAAAACCTCGCCCTGGCTCTCGGTTGCCGTGAAATTCGCATCATCCAGCGCGGTGACCTGCAGCTCGGTATTCGGCCCCAGGGTCAGGCGGCTGGAATCGAGCACCAGCGCCGCCTCGGCCCCGTCTTGCGTGAACAGCGAATCCCCGGCGGTGACCGGATAATTCGGCGTCGCGGCCACCCATTGGCCGTTCGAGCCCGCACCGTCATAGGAGACATTGCCCGTGATATCCGCGATTTGGCCGACGCGCGCGGGCGGAGCGGCGTTGCTATCCTCCTGCGCGAAAGCCGGCAAAGCGAAGCCGATGGCGGTGGTAATCGCCAGCAATTGGCGCAACGGACGGAGGATGGTCACGAGCAGGGCCCTTTCGAGCGTGGGACGTCTAATACGCCCTAGCTGGCGCCTTGTTTACGGCAAAACCATGGTGGACCAAGCGACAAAATTCGGGCGCGCTCGGGCATGTTGCATTGCTTTACAAACCTGCCCGCTTGGTGCCGCAAACCTGCCGCAAATCGGCAGGAGAAGCATCATGTTCTGAGATTCTCAGAAGACGTGAATTCAAGGAGTTTCCGCATGACTGTCCGTAGCATGAAACCATCCCCCCGTACGCTCAGCCGCTTTGCGGTATTGTTATTGGCGGGTGTTTCACTCGCAGGCTGCGTGTACTACCCCTCGGGCTATGGTTACGGCTACGCGCCGGCTTATGTCGCACCGGCCCCGGCGGTGGTGGTGGGCGGTTGGGGCTGGGGCGGTGGCTGGGGCCATCACTGGCACTGACGCCCGATGGTGAAGGCGGACGCGCCCTTGCGCATCCGCCTTCAAACATTAGACCCGGTTTAGGATTTCCTGCACCAGCGCATCGATATCCGCCTGCGTCGTGCGATGATTCACAATCGCGGCACGGATGGCCACGCGGCCGTCGATCATCGTGGTCGAAGGCGCGAACAGCCCGGCTTCCTGCAAATCCGCGACCAGCGCTTCCGTCTGCGCGCCGTCATATCCGGTGACGGCGAAGCAGACGATGTTGAGCTTGACCGGGGCCAGCAATTCCAGCCGGTCGCTTTGCGTGATGCGCGCCGCCAGATGCTGCGCCAGCGCGCAGGTGGTCGCCACCACGCCGCCCAGTTGCTCGCTGCCATAGGCCGAGAGCGTCATCCACACTTTCAACGCCCGAAAACCACGGGACAAATCGGGGCCAAGGTCGCAGGGCCAGGGCTCCCCGCCCGCCAGGCCGCGCTTGCCCGTCGCGAGATAGCTTGTCTTCTGCGCGAAGGTTTGGAATTGCACCTCCCGGTCGCGCACCAGCACGCAACCGGCATCGTAGGTCACCTGCGCCCATTTATGAAAATCGAACGCCACCGAATCCGCATGTTCGATCCCCGCCAGCAGCGGCGCATGGGCGGGTGAGAGTGCGGCGAGCGCGCCGAAAGCGGCATCCACATGGAACCAGGTTTTTGTCTCCCGCGCGATCTGCGCCAAAGCGTGCAGATCATCGAACGCGCCGACATCCACACTGCCGGCCGTGCCCACAATGAGGAAGGGCGTAAACCCGGCGGCGCGGTCCTTTGCGATGGCGGCTTGCAGGGCGGCAAGGTCCATGCGGAAATCCTTGTCCACCGGGATTTTACGCAGCGCGTTGATGCCAAGCCCCGCCATATCGAGTGCGCCCGGCACGCAGCGATGCACGCCGGCGCTGGCATAGGCCGTGAGCTTGGCGGCGCCGATGCCATTGGCCCGCGCCTCGGCCCCGAGCGCCTTGTAACGCGCGCAGAGCACGGCGATGAAATTCGCCATGGAGGAGCCGGTGAGCAGCACGCCGCTGGTTTGCGCGGGCAGGCCGAGCATTTCGGCCGCCCAGGCGATAACCTGGCGCTCGACCACGATGCCGGCATGGTCGCGCCCGCCGCAATTGGCGTTCATCGCGCCGGCCAGCAATTCGGCCAGCATGGAAACCGGGTTGCCGCCGCCATGCACCCAGCCCATGAAACGCGGATGGGTGTTGCCCGTCACATAGGGCTTGATGCTGTGAGAGAAATTTTCGTAGAGCCCAGCCGGATCGCTGGCTTGCCTGGGCAACGGCGCCGTGAAGGCGGCGCGCGCGGCCTCCGGCATTTTCTGCCAGACGGGCTGTTCGCGGATATTGGTGAGATGGTCGATCATATCGTCCATCATTTGATGCCCCAGCTTGCGCAGGGCGGACCAGTCTTCGGGATCGAGCGTGCTCATGCGGCGGTTATAAGCAGTTCTTTTTTGGAAAAAAGAACCAAAAAACTTTTGCTCGCCTGGCCAGTGCGTGGGGCAACGCCGTCGCCCCACGCACTGATTTAAGTCATAAAGTTTTTTGCTTCTTTTTGTTCACAAAAAGAAGAACTTCCTTTGCCCTTACGGCTTCATCGCAAAAACGCTGTAATTCCCGTCATGCCATTTATACATGGCGTAAGCGGCGTTCACGACATCGCCCTTGGCGTCGAACGTGATCGGGCCCAGCACCGACGGCCATGGACCGCCTGTTTTCAGCTCTTTCGCGACCGTGGCGGGATCCGTGCTATGGGCTTTGTCCGCGGCTTCCGCCCAGACTTGGACGGTGGCGTAGGAATAGAGCACGTAGCCGGTCGGGTCTTCGTTCAGCGCCTTCAACTCAGCGACCTGCTTGGCGGCATAGGGGGTTTTTTCGGCCGGCGGCGCAAAGGTGAACAGCGAGCCCTCCGCCGCATTGCCGGCAATCTGCCAGAGCGCGGTGGTGGCGGCGGCATCCTCGGAGATATATTGCGGCGTAAAGCCCTGGGCCGCGCCCTCACGCATGATCAGGCCGGAATCGGAATAATAGCCGCCAATATAGACCAGCGTGATGCCATCCTGCTTCATGCGGCTGATCAGGGCGGAGTAATCCTTGTCCCCAGCGGTGTAGGAGGTGTTGTAGGCGATCGGCACGTTCAGCTTGGCGAGGTTCAGGCGCACCTGGTCGGCGATGCCCTTGCCGTAGGTGGAGTTGTCGTCCAGCACGGCGATTTTCGCATTTTTGAAATGGTCCGCGATATACTCAGCGGCGACCTTGCCCTGTTGGTCGTCACGGCCGCAGGTGCGGAAGATGAAGGGCGAACCGCCATCCGTATAGGCCGGGTTGGTCGAGCCGGGGGAGATTTCGATGATGCCGTTATCGGAATAAACCTTGCTGGCGGGGATCGAGGAGGCCGAGCAGAAATGCCCGTCGACCATGACCACGCCATCGGTTACCAGCGTGTTCGCAGCGCTAACGGCGGTCTTCGGGTCGCAGGCGTCGTCCACCGCGATGGCCTGGATCTTCTGGCCATCGACGCCGCCGGCGGCGTTGATGTCGGAGACCGCAAGATCCGCGCCGGTTTTAAGCTGCGTGCCGAAAGCGGCGTTCGAGCCGGTGAGCGGACCGGCGATGCCGATTTTAACCTGTGCGTGCGCCGGTGTGGCGCCCAGGCCGAAGCCAATGGCCAGGATGGCTGCCGTACCTAGAAGGAAATTTCTCATTGATGGCTCCTGCTGACTTGTTGCGAGGGGAGTATGAGCTCAATTTGTAGGCGTTATCAATGCCCACCCTCTAGATATGCGGCGCGAATCTCGGGTCTGGCCAATAATTCAGCACCCGTTCCGGCCATGGTAATGCTGCCATTGACCAAAACATAGCCACGGTTAGCCAAGCGTAACGCCTGGTTGGCGTTTTGTTCAACGAGCAGAACGGTCAGCCCGGTCTCCTGGTTGAGTTGCTTGATGGCGCCGAAAATCTGCTTGATGACGAGCGGCGCAAGGCCGAGCGAAGGTTCGTCCAGCAGCAGCAGCTTAGGCTTGCTCATCAACGCGCGCGCGATGGCGAGCATCTGCTGCTCACCGCCCGAGAGCGTGCCCGCGCGTTGCGTGAAGCGTTCCTTCAGCCGCGGAAACAGCTCGAACATCAGGCCGAGCTGCTTGTCGTAATCGGCGAATTTCACGAGCTGCGCGCCCATGAGAAGGTTTTCCTCCACGCTCATGCGTGGAAAAATCCTCCGTCCCTCGGGCGATTGCGCAATGGCGCGGCGCGCGATCTGGAAGGTCGGCAGCCCGGTGATGTCCTCGCCGCGATAGGTGATGCGGCCGGAGCGCGCGCGCGGATTGCCGCAGATCGTCATCATCAGCGTGGATTTGCCGGCGCCATTGGCGCCGATCAGCGTGACGATCTCGCCTTCATTCACCTCCAGGCTGACATCGCGCAGCGCCTGGATCTGGCCGTAGAAGGTGTTGACGTTCTGCAGGGTCAGCACGGCGCTCATTTCGGGTCTTCCAAGGGCACGACGATGGATTCGGCGAGGCTTTCGGCGATCGGCGCATCCGGGTCATCCTCGTCGCCCTCGCCGAGATAGGCCTTGATCACGGCGGGATCGCTGCGGATTTCGAGCGGCGTGCCGTCGGCGATTTTCTTGCCGTATTCCAGCACCACGACATGGTCGGAAATTTTCATCACGACTCCCATGTCATGCTCGATGAGGAGCAGCGAACAGCCGGAATCGCGGATTTTCAAAAGCAGATTGTTGAGTGCGACGGATTCGCGCGGGTTGAGCCCGGCGGCCGGCTCGTCCAGGCAGAGCAGCAGCGGGTCCGTGCACATCGCACGCGCGATCTCAAGCCGCCGCTGCGCGCCATAGGGCAGGGAGGCGGCCGGGTCGTCCGCGCGCTCGATCAGCTCGGTCTGTTCCAGCCAGTGCCGGGCGCGTTCAATGGCGGCGCGCTCCGCGCTGCGGTATTGGCCGATGCCCAGGATCGCCAGCACGCCAAAGCCGGTCGCGGCCTGCAGGCGGTTATGCTGGGCGACGAGCAGGTTCTCCAGCACCGTCATGCCGCCGAACAAGCGGATATTCTGGAAGGTGCGGGCGACGCGGCCCTTGCGCGCAATGGCATGGCCGGGCAGCCTATCCAGCCGCAATTCGGCGCCGGGCGTATGCGCGATGGAAATGCCGCCCGCGCTCGGCTTGTAGAACCCCGTGACGCAGTTGAACAAGGTGGTCTTGCCGGCGCCGTTCGGGCCGATAATGGCGGTGATATCTCCGCGTTTGGCCGTGAAGCTGACATCGTTCACCGCGGTGAGGCCGCCAAAGCGCATGGTGAGGTTGGCGACGGTGAGAAGCGTATCGTTCATGGCTCAGCCGCGCCCCTGGGAGATCAGCTCCGCGCCGATGGCTTTCGCCGCGCGTCCGAGCGAGACCGTGGGGCGGCGTGTCGAGATAAAGCCGCGCGGCCGCACGATCATGATCACGACCAGCGCGATGCCAAAGATCAGCATCCGGTAGATCTGCAGGCTTTGCAGCAGCTCTGGCACGCCGATCATCACGATGGCGGCGAGCACGATGCCAAGCTGGCTGCCGGCACCGCCCAGAACCACGATGGCGAGCACGGTGGCCGATTCGATGAAGGTGAAGCTGTCTGGGCTGATGAAAGCCTCGCGCGTGGCGAAGAAACACCCGGCAAAGCCGCCAAACATCGCACCGATGGCAAAGGCGGTGAGCTTGGTGTTGCGCACATTGATGCCAAGCGACCGGCAGGCGATCTCATCCTCGCGCAACGCCTCCCAGGCGCGGCCCAGCGGCTGGCGGCGCAGGCGCAGCGTGACCCAATTGGTCAGCAAGGCCAGGAACAGGATGATGTAATACAGATATTTGATCCGCTGGCCCGGCGTCGGCGTGATGCCGAAAAAGCCCGCGAACGTGCCCGGGCCGCCCGCCATGCTGAAGGTGAGGCCGAAGAGGGTAGGGTGGGGAATGCCGTCAATCCCGTTCGGCCCGCCGGTCAGCGCCACCCAGTTGGTGATAACGAGGCGGATGATCTCCCCGAAGGCCAGCGTGACGATAGCGAGATAATCACCGCGCAGGCGCAGCACGGGAAAGCCGAGAAAAATCCCCCAGCTCGCCGCCAGGATGCCGCAAAGCGGCAGGCATTCCCAGAAGCTGAAGCCGAAATTCAGGCTGAGCAACGCATAGGTATAGGCGCCGACGGCGTAGAAGGCGACATAGCCAAGGTCCAGCAGCCCGGCCAGGCCCACCACGATATTCAGCCCCCAGCCGAGCATGATATAGGTCATGATCAGCACGCCAAGGTCGATATAGGAATTGGCGACCCCGGGCAGGACGGGCAACAGCAATGCGATGATAAGCAAGGCCGGTGCGGCGAATTTGCCGGTTTTCTGCACTTCCGTGGTCAGCCCGGCGAGGCGGCGCCCGGAGGGCCGGTGCTCCTGCCAGAGCAAGATCAAAAAGCGCGCGACGAAGGTGAGGATCACCGCGAGGGCCAGAAGCTCAGGCCGGGTGGAAAGCGTCAAATTGCCGGCATTGCCGTCGCCCAGTTGCAGCCCGAGAAACGGTCCGAACAGCAGCAGCGCCACAAAAGCGACGGCGGCAGAATCCTTCAGCGCGGGGAGAAGGGATTTCATACTTTTTCCACCTCATTGCGGCCGAGCAGCCCCGTCGGCATGAACATCAGCACGATCGCGAGGATGGAATAGACCGCGACATCCTTATAGGCGACGGTAGCATAGCCGGACCAGAAAGCCTCGATCAGCCCGATCAGCAATCCTCCCAGCACCGCCCCCGGCAGGCTGCCGATGCCGCCCAGCACCGCGGCGGTAAAGGCTTTAATGCCGGCATTGAAGCCGATGTAGAAATCGATCACGCCATAATAGAGCAGGAACATGATCCCCGCGACGCCGGCCAGCGCCGAGCCGATAATGAAGGTGTAGCTGATCGTGCGGTTGGTATCGATGCCAAGCAGGGCAGCCATTTTCGCATCCTGCTCCACCGCGCGCATGGCCCGGCCAAGCGGCGTTCGGGTTACGATATAAGTGAAGATGCCCAGCGTGACGAGCGTGACGGCGACGATCGCCATCTGCATCCAGGTGAGCTGCACGACGAAGCCGTTCTCATTCATCAGCACAATGCCGCCGGGGATGAGATTGGGAATCGCCCGCTCCAACGCGCCCTGGCTCGTCTGCACATAGTTTTCCAGCAGAATCGACATGCCAATGGCCGAGATGAGCGGCGCCAGGCGGAAGGAGCCGCGCAGCGGCCGGTAGGCCACGCGCTCGATGGAAAATCCGTACAGCCCGCCCAAGGCGGCGCAGAGGATAAGGGCGGCCAACAGGCCAAGCGGCACGGAGGTGATGCCGGCCAGGGCCGTGAGGGCGATGATGCCGATAAAGGCGCCGATCATGAAAACATCGCCATGCGCGAAGTTGATCATGCCGATAATGCCATAGACCATGGTATAGCCGACGGCGATGAGGCCGTAGATCATGCCCAATGTGATGCCGTTGATGAGCTGCTGCAGTGCATAGGCCAAGGGTGAAGCGATCCTTATGCTCAGATTATCATGCGTGTAATGGATACGACACTTGCGGGGCGGTCAATGTTTGTTTTTTTTGACGTGGTGGGCTTTCCTTCTGTCGTCAGCCTTGCTAGAGGGGCGTCACGTTGGGTGCATAGCTCAGTTGGTAGAGCAGCTGACTCTTAATCAGCTTGTCCTAGGTTCGATCCCTAGTGCACCCACCACCTCCTTTCCTTAGCAAGTGAACGGCTCAAAAAATTGTATTTGAGCGCTGATTCCCTGCTGCGCCAGGCCCCTATGGGCATATTGTGGTCGCATATTCCTTTGAGGGCCCGATTCGGCGCGTGACGGGTTGCGGCAATTTCGGCGATCCGCCACAAGCCGTGGCATGGCCTCTCCCCCGCTGCTCCTGCTCACCGATATCCGTGTAACCTTAGGCTCCGTGCCGCTGCTCGACGGGGCAGGGCTTGGCGTCGGCGCCGGCGAGCGCATCTGTCTCGTCGGGCGCAACGGCTCGGGCAAATCCACGCTGCTGAAAATCGCCTCCGGGGAGATCGCCTTCGATGGCGGCACGCGGTTTCTGCAACCGGGCACCACGATGCGCTATTTGCCGCAGGAGCCGGACCTCTCGGCCTTCGCCAATACCATGGCCTATGTCGAGGATGGGCTTGGGCCGAACGATGATGAATACCGTGCGCGCTATCTGCTCGAGCAGCTTGGCCTGACCGGTGCCGAGAAGCCGGAAAATCTCTCGGGCGGCGAGGCGCGCCGGGCAGCACTCGCCCGCACGCTCGCCCCCAGCCCAGATTTGCTGCTGCTCGACGAGCCGACGAACCATCTGGACCTGCCGGCCATCGAATGGCTCGAATCGGAACTGAAGAGCCTCTCCGCCGGCATCGTGCTGATCAGCCATGACCGCAGGCTGCTGGAGAAATTATCGCGCAGCATCGTCTGGCTGGACCGTGGCCAGACGCGGCGCCTCGACCAGGGTTTTGCGCATTTCGAGTCCTGGCGCGACGAGGTGCTGGAGCAGGAAGAACGCGATTTCCACAAGCTCGGCCGGCAGATCGCGCGCGAGGAAGACTGGCTGCGCTATGGCGTCACCGCGCGGCGCAAGCGCAATGTGAAGCGCGTCGCCGGGCTGGCCGCACTCCGCCAGGCGAAGCGCGAGCATAACCATCAGGCCTCGGCGGCGAAAATGGGGGCTGCGGATGCCGGAACCTCCGGCAAGCTCGTGGTCGTGACGGAAAATCTCGCAAAATCCTACGGCGAGCGGCCGATCGTGAAGAACCTCGACGACTCGCGTGTTGCGCGGCGACCGGCTGGGCATTGTCGGGCCGAACGGTGCTGGCAAATCCACCCTGCTGAAACTGTTTCTCGGGCTGGAGCAGCCCGATTCCGGCGAGATCAAGCTCGGCACGAACCTCAACGTGATCACGCTTGACCAGCAGCGCGCCACGCTGGACCCCTCGGTCTCGCTGGCCAACACGCTGACCGGCGGCAAGAGCGACATGGTGCAGGTGGGTGATCAGAGCCGCCATGTGATCGGATATATGAAGGACTTCCTCTTCAAGCCCGAGCAGGCGCGCACCCCGGTCGGTACGCTCTCAGGCGGCGAGCGCGGCCGGCTGCTGCTCGCCGCCGCCTTGGCCAAACCCTCGAACCTGCTGATCCTCGACGAGCCGACCAACGATCTCGACCTGGAGACGCTGGATCTGCTGCAGGAAATGCTGGGCGAGTATCCCGGCACGATCCTGCTCGTCAGCCATGACCGCGACTTTCTCGACCGCGTGGCGACGTCCACTTTGGTTGCGGAAGGCGAGGGCAAATGGGTGGAATATGCCGGCGGCTATTCCGACATGCTGCTCCAACGCGGCGAGGCCTTGGCCGAGCCCACGAAGCAGAAAACCGCCGCGCGCACCGCCTCTCTGGCTCAGATCGCAACGCCGGCACCGGTAAAACTCTCCTTCAAGCAATTGCACGAGCTGAAGACGCTGACCGCTGAGATCGAGAAATTGCAGGCAGAGATTAAAAAACAAGAGGCCATTCTGGCGCAGCCCGGGCTGTATCAGAAGGATCTGAAAAAATTCCAGGCAGCGAGCAAGGCGCTGGAAGAGGCGCAGGTGAAACTCGCCACTTCGGAAGAGCGCTGGCTGGAATTGGAAGTGCTGCGCGAGGCTTCGTAAGGAAGGAAGTGGTTCTTTTTTGAAAGGCTCTAGACCAGTAATTTCTTAAGTTCGGCAAGGATCGTATCAGGATCCTTGCCCCACCTCCACTCGCATTCCTTGAGGTGAAGTTCGAAGTTTATTTTGACGCCGTCGAAGCGCGCCAGACGCCTTTTGGTGTAGGACCAAAAGCTCTCGATGCCATTGATGTGGACCGGGCCGTCGGTGAACGGGTTGCCTTCCTTGCGGTACTTTTTGATGCGGAAATGCTTGTCGTAGCCGACATCAACCAGCCCATCATAGCTTTGCCAGCCATCAGTCATGACGCTGCTCTCAGGGCTGACTTTTCCCCGAATAATATCTTGTAAAGTTTTGGCTTTTACATCCGGGACAATTTCCGTGAAGACGGCCCCGCCGCGCTCGAAAATACCGAATACAGGCTGTTTTCGTGTACCGCGCCCGCGCTTGCGTGGACCTGGTATGCCGCGTTGGCGCTCAGGGCCAAAATAGCTCTCATCGCATTCGATAACACCAACCAAGGCGGCGATTTGCCGGCTCTGGTGAGCGTGGATTGCTGCTCTAAACAGCCCATAGTAACGGTTGACCGTCTTGCGATCGAGACTGAGCAACCGGGCGGTTTGGGTGGCCGTGAGGTCCACCGCAAACGCCCACATGATTTTTCTCTGCCTATAGGCTGATAACCCGTTCTTTTTGTTGAGCACTAGACCATAATACCTCAGTATTCATGGTCTAGAGCCTTTTGAAAAAAAGAACCAAAAAACTTCTGCTCCTTTGGCCGGTGCACGTGGCAACGCCGTAGCCTCATGCACCGGCCCAGGTTGAAAAGTTTTTTTGCTTCTTTTTGTTCACAAAAAGAAGCCTTCCTTTCTCCTTACTGTGCCACCACCGTCGGATCGGTCTTCGGCCGCGGATTGAAGTCCGCCGGGATGTGATTGACGATCCCCAGCGCGATATCCGTCGGCACGATGCCGATGACGCTGCAGCCCTGGTTGTTATCGGGCGGGATCGCGCTGACATCCGGCGTGATCGCATAAGAGGCCGGGAGCGGCCGCGCGCGGCCATCGAGCCGGGCGGGGTCGAAGGCCGAGAGCAGATCTCCGACACCGGCCGTGTTGTCGTCTGTCGGCCCGAGATTAGCCTGGCCGAACTTCTTCTGGCCCTCGGCCCGCGCTTGCGCCTCATCGGGCAGGTCGGCCAAGGGGGGCAGCTTATAGAGCATATCCAGGAACTTGATGATGCTCGAATGGTCGCCGCTCTCATGGCTCACCACATGCGTGCGCGCATAGGGAGAAATGATGATCAGCGGAATGCGCGGCCCGCGCGATAGCGGCACGCCCTGCGGGTCAAGTTCCATGGAAGCCGGCGCCACATGGTCGTAATCGCCCTCGGATTCGTCATAGGTAATGATGATCGCCGATTGCGCCCAGTATTTGCTATGCGCGATGGCATTCACTTCACGCGCCACCAAGGCTTCCGAAATCGCGGAGTCGGAATAACCGGGATGGTCGTCATCGCCAATGAAATTATGCTGCACGGCCGGGTCGTTCAGCGCGGGTTTCAGGTTCGTGATGTTTTTGAAACCGCCGCGCACGTAATACACGCCGCCAGTGGCCGCGAGCTTGCCTGCCGAGATATCGGAGAAGAAATCGCCGAGCCCGTGCAGATGCGCGGTCATTTGCGGATTGTTGGAAACGTAGCCGAAATATTGCGGGGCGTTGTGGTGACCGATATAGCCGGTATGCAGCTTGTCGCCCTTGTCGTTCGGCTCGCGGTCATAGCCTTCCTCATACCATCCCCAAGGCAAGGCGGCGGTTTTGTGCGCCGCAATGGCCGGGATATCCTGCTGCACATCGGCGAGATCCGTTTGCGGTTCGCGGTCCGTGCTGGTGATGGTTTTCACCGAACTGCCACTCATGGTCAGCGGCAGGCTGGCATAGGTCTGGTTCAGCGCGGGAATCACCGGCGCTTTCTTCGAATCCCGGGGGTTCTGCGGCATGTTGCTGTGATCCTCCGGGCCGCCGGCGCCCCAGGTCGGATCCATATCGCTCACCACGGGCTCGCCTTGGCCTTTGAGCAGGCCCTTGGAACCCACAGCCTCATCGGGATGCTTGATCCACTGCGTTTCGCCTGTCTGGCCGGCGATCATCGCAATGGCGGTCGGCGTCGAGGGGCCAATGGTGCGTTGGAAGAAATTGTCGAACAACACAAACCGGCTTGCGAAATTCCACAGATACGGGACCGTGTCGCAATCCTCATAGGCCATCTCGAGCTCGCCAAATTGCTTGGCCGCCAGCGAGGGGAGCTGTTGCCCCGGCTTGATATGTTCCTTCTCTTCGACCAGCGCGAAATGGTCCATTTTCGCCTGGCCGTTCACCACGTCCATTTTGCGTGCCATGCCGACATGCGAATGGTCTACATCGTCGATATCGGCGGCGTCTTGCGCGGGGCCGATGCGGAACGGGGTGATGACCCCCATGCTGCCATCGGTGTTCTCAATGGGCTGGCTGAAGCCGGGCGTATCAGAAGCGGGCTGGCTGAACAGGCCGTTGGCGCCGGGGAAGGTGGCGAAATAGGAATCGAAGGAGCGATTTTCCTGGAACAGGATGAAGACATATTTCACATGCCGGCGCAGCAGCGCGATTTCCTGCGCCTGGGTCAGATTGGGCTCGTTCCCAACCATCATCTGGCGCACGATTGCCGGGCCGCCGGGTTGCGGGGTGACGACGCTGTCGGCGAAGGCGAGCGGCGCCTGGAACATCGCTGCCGCCGCCGCCAAAGCGGTGCCGCGTCTAAAAAAATCCTTAATGGACAAACTTGCTCTCCTCGATGGTCTTGGCGACGGTGGGACGCTCCCTGACAAAATCAGGGAACCGAATATCGGCGCGGCGTGGTGGCGGCGCCACCGCGTTCCGCTTTTGCGTTGGGATCGCGGAGGGTGCGATGCGCAAAAATGTGCAAACCGAAATTCGTTGCATGAGATGCACGTAGCCCGATCGCAATGTTTCCGCGAGAGCATCATCATGACCGTTTTGTGTCAATTGCAGCGCATGAGAAACCGCTGGACAGCTTAATGCCGGTTTGATATCCAGGAACTTCGCAGATAATTCCGGCGATGAAGGAGGGTTGAATGAATATTATCATCGATAGTGTATCATATCGCCCTGCCGGAATGATTTTTGGCGTGGTCGTAACCGCTCCGCTTTTCGGTGGATTTGCCGCCTGACGTTCGACGGCCCGCTGCGTTTCCTTCAAATTTTCTGTTTTTGAAAGGCCGGGCTTTTTAAGCCCCGGATTCCTCTATGTCGAAAGTTCAACAAAGCCGTGCGCGCCCCATGGGGGCCGTCCTCGGCTTCCTTTTCCGTCGCTGGGCGGAGCACAAGAAGCTGGTCGGCATTACCGCCGGCGCCATGATCGTGGCGACGCTGACGGATGTGCTGTTGCCGGTCTATGCCGGCAATCTCGTCACCGCGGTGTCGGATGCCGGGACCAACCGCGATGTGGCGCTGCATGGCGCGGTGGTGGCGCTGGTCATCATGGCGGTGCTGGGTGCGGCGCAAACGCTGCTGCGCTACACGGTGTTCCGCACCATCGTGCGCCTGACCCTGCATAATATGAGCGATGTCGCGCGCGCGGCGTTCTACCGCGTGCAGCGTTTCTCGTCCGACTGGCACGCCAACACCTTTGCCGGTTCCGTGCAGCGCAAGATCACGCGCGGCATGTGGGCGCTCGATACGTTGAATGACACGCTGTTACTGGCGCTGCTCCCGGCGCTTTCCGTGCTGGCCGGCTCGGCGGTGGTGCTGGGGCTGCGCTGGCCGGTGATGGGGCTGCTGCTGGCGGTGGGCTCCGCCCTCTATATCACGCTGGCGGCGACATTATCCGTGCGCTGGGTCGCCCCGGCCTCGCAGCTTTCCAACAAATGGGACACGCGGGTCGGCGGTGCGCTGGCGGATGCGATTTCCTGCAACGCGGTGGTGAAGGCTTTTGGCGCGGAGCATCGGGAGGACGAGATTTTGCGCGGCGTGCTGGGCAAATGGGCGCAACGCACGCGCCGTACCTGGCTGCGCGGCTCGGCCTCCGGCAGCTTTCAGGCGGCTGCATTGCTGGTGCTGCGCACTGCGGTCACCGGTCTTGCGATATGGCTGTGGTGGACCAGGCGCGCCTCGCCCGGCGATGTCGCGGCGGTGCTGACGACCTATTTCATCGTGTTCGGATATCTGCGCGATGTCGGCTTCCATATCGCGAATTTGCAGCGCTCGGTGAACGAGATGGAGGAGATGGTCGCCCTGCACAGCCAGAGTTTTGGGGTGGAGGACCGTAAGGGCGCTGGGCCTATTCACATCAGCGGCGGCGAGGTCAGGTTCGACCGCGTGCAGTTCCGCTACGGCGTACAGGCAAAACCTCTGTTCGAGGATTTCAACCTCACGATTGCGGCCGGCGAGCGCGTCGGTCTGGTCGGGCATTCCGGCTCGGGCAAGACCACTTTCGTGAAACTCGTGCAGCGCCTGCATGATGTCACCGGCGGGCGCATTCTCATCGACGGCCAGGACATTGCGCAGAAGCAACAGGCATCGTTGCGCGCGCAGATCGCCATCGTCGCACAGGAGCCGATCCTGTTTCACCGCTCGCTGGCGGAGAACATCGCCTATGGCAGGCCCGGCGCCAGCCTGGCCGAGATCGAACAGGCGGCATGGCTTGCCAATGCGCATGAATTCATCGGCCGCCTGCCGAAGGGTTATGCCACCTTGGTGGGGGAGCGCGGGGTAAAGCTCTCGGGCGGCGAGCGCCAGCGCATCGCGATCGCGCGCGCCTTCCTTGCCAACGCGCCGATCCTCATCCTCGACGAGGCAACCGCGAGCCTGGATTCGGAATCCGAGGCGCTGATCCAGGAGGCGATGGAACGGCTGATGACCGGGCGCACCGTCATCGTCATCGCGCATCGTCTCTCCACCGTGCGTTCGCTGGACCGCATTTTGGTCTTCGAGCGCGGCCGCGTCATCGAGGACGGGCCGCATAACACTCTGTTAGGTCTAAACGGCGGCACCTACCGCCGGCTGTTCGAGCGCCAGGCAATGGGCCTGCTGCCGGAAACGAGTGCGGGATAATGTGAGGAGGAAGGCTTCTTTTTGTGAACAAAAAGAAGCAAAAAAACTTTTTTAACTTGGGAGTCGGAGGCGTTCGTCGCTCCCGGCTCCCAAGGAACAGAAGTTTTTGCGCCGCTTTTTTTAAAAAAGCGGCCACTTTCTACCTTACTTCTCGTGATACGGATTATCCGTCCCGCGCAGCATGATCCGGATCGGCACGCCCGGCATCTCGAACGCCTCGCGCAATGAATTCACCAGATAGCGCACATAGGTATCGGGCACCTGCTCGGCGCGTGTGCCGAACAGCGCAAAGCTCGGCGGCCTTGCCTTCACCTGCGTGATATAGCGCAGCTTCAGCCGGCGTCCCTCGACCAGCGGCGGCGGGAAACGTTCCAGCGCATGCTCGAACCAACGGTTCAGCGCGCTGGTGGGAACGCGCAGATTCCATTTCTCATAGGTCTCGCGGATCGCGGGGAACAGCTTGTTCACCCCTTCGCCCGTCTCGGCGGAAAGCGGGATGAGCGTGATGCCCTTCATCTGGCTAAGCGAGATGGAGATCCGGTCGAGTGCGGCCTGCTTGCCTTTGGCGCGGTCATCCACCGCATCCCATTTCGTCAAGGCGATGACGCAGGCGCGGCCCTCGCGCTCGATCAGCCGGGCGATGTGCAAATCCTGCTCCTGCACGCCCTGCACAGCATCGATTGCCAGCACGACCATCTCGGCGCGCTTCAGCGCCTCGATGGAGGAGGAGGTAGACATGCGCTCCAAGCCTTCATCCACCTTGGCGCGCTTGCGCAGCCCGGCGGTATCCACCAGCCGGTAGAATTTGCCATCCGGGCCGGTAATATCGACCGCCACGGCATCGCGCGTCAGCCCGGGCTCCGGCCCGGTGATCATGCGCTCCTGGCCGAGCAGATAATTCATCAGCGTGGACTTGCCCGCATTCGGGCGCCCGACAATGGCAAAATGCAGCGGCAGGTTTTCCGGGTCTTCGTCGCCAGCCTCGGGCGGGGGCGGCAGACGGTCCGCGATGTCGCGCATCAGATCGTAGATGCCCTCATTATGCTCGGCGGAAACGCCGACGGGCTCGCCCAGGCCAAGCTCATAGGCCTCCATCGTGGCCGCGGCACCGCCGCGTCCCTCGGCCTTGTTGGCCACGACGAGAACCGGCTTGCCGGTGCGGCGCAGCCAGGTCGCGAAATGCCGGTCCTCCGGCAGCAGGCCGCTGCGCGCATCAAACACGAAGAGCACGAGGTCGGCCTCGTCCACCGCCTTGCCGGTGGAGGCGCGCATGCGGCCGGGCAGGGTCTCCGGCGCGGCTTCCTCCAGACCCGCCGTATCCACGAGCAATACTTTCGTGCCGGCGAGATTGGCTTCTGCTTCCTTGCGGTCGCGGGTCACCCCGGGCGTATCGGCGACAAGCGCCAGCCGTGATCCGACCAAACGGTTGAACAGCGTGGATTTACCGACATTCGGCCGACCGGCGATGATGACTTTGGGGAGCATGGCGGTCAGCTATACGCGGTCAGGGTGGCGTCGCGGGTCAGTTGGAGCAGCAAGCCCCCGGCCGCGATCGGCGGCATATCGGCAAGCCTCTCCAGCTTCGCGATGGATTTGATCTGCCCGGCAATGGGGTCAACAAAGGCGATCTCGCCGAAATCGTTGGTCAGCACGAGCTGGTTGTTGACCAGGATAGGCCCGCTCCAAAGCATCGGCTGCTTCTTTTTCTTGGGGTTATGGAATTGCGGCATTTGCAGCGCCCAGCTTACCAGCCCGTCATCGGCATGGATGGCGAACAGGTTCTGCGTGTTATCCAGCAGGAAGGCAAAACCGCCGGCGAGGCAGAAAGACTGCGTTCCGCTCGCATCATGCGTCCAGACTTTCGCGCCGGAATGCAGGTCCACCGCCATCGCGGTATTCCCGAGCCCAATGGCATAGACCACGTCATTGGCGATCACCGGAGCGGCGACAATGTCGGAGAAATCGAGCGAGCTTGCTTGGCCGTAAGACGCGGCAAAGCTCTGCTCCCAGACCGGCGTGCCGGAATTGGCATCGAGCGCGGCCAGCGTGCCCGAGGCAAACCCGGCGACGAGAATGCCGTCCGCATAAGCCGGCGCGCCGGTAATGCCGACGGCGGTGTTCGCCCCCTGGCCGACCGTGCCGGAGAAGCGCCAGCCCGGCGTGCCGGTATTGGCATCGAAGGTCAGCAGCAAATCGTTCTGCACGATCACGGCCGCCAAGCCGCCGGCGACCATCGGGGCGGTGCGGGCGGGGAAGTCCAGCGCCTGGCGCCAGAGGATTTTGCCGCTGCCGGCATCGAGCGCCAGCAACTCACCATAGCCGGTGCTGACATAGAGCTTGTGCCGGTCATAGGCGATGCCGCCGCCGATATTCGCCTCGGTCGCGTGTTTCGGGCGGGTCGGGGTGCGCCAGTTGCGCCTGCCGTCGGTGGCGGAAAACGCGGTGATCACCGCATTCGCGTCCATAGCGAAAACCTGTCCGGCGGCCAGCACCGGGCTTGCCAGCAGCGGCTGGCGGTAACCGCCGGCCTCGCCCACGGAGACGTCCCAATGCCGGGTCAGCCCGGTCGGCCCCGCGACGTTGCCGGGGACATGCGCGGCATTGGCCAACGGCTGCGCCCAATCCGCCAAAGCGACGGGCGGCGGCAGGGTCACTGCTGGCGCATCCGGCGCCACGTCCAGCCCATTGGTTTCCGGCAGCACGGGGATCTGCGTGCCGATGATTTTCGCTTTGGGCGTGCTGCAGGAGGCGAGCAGCCCCAGCATCAGGGTCGTGGCCGTACGACGTCGCATCATGTTTTTTGTCATCCGTTTAATTTCGCGAGCAGCCCGTCGGCGCGGTTGCGCACCCCATCCGGTGCGGCGGGATCCGAGGCGATCTGCGACAGCAAAGCCTTCGCCAGGTCGTTATTGCCTTCATGCAGATAGACCAGCGCCTGCGTTTCCTGCGCCAGCCCGTGATAGGGGTTGGACTCCGCGGTCAGCGGCTTCAGGCGCGCGAGCACATCGGCATCCGGCGCATTGCCCAAGGCATGCTGCGCCCAGAGCAAATTGGCCAAATCGCGCAGCAGCGGGTCGGCGCTCGTATCGTCGGCCACATTGTTCCAGATACCGTCGGCCTGCGCGTTCTGCCCGGCGGCGGCATACAAGCCGGCGGCGCGCAGATTGGCGAGCGTGCGGTAGCCTTCAGGGGCGGCACCGGCGAAATTCGTCAGTGCCTGCGCATCCGCCAGGTTTTGCGCCTTGCTCAGATTGCCATTGGCGGCGTCGATCGGGGTGATCAGCGCGAGATAGGCGGTGGCCGCCTTGTTGTTCTGCTGCGTCTGATACCAGGTCCAGGCCTGCTGCGCGCCGACGCCGAGCAGCACCAGGACCAGCACCAATAGCAGCAGCCCGCCATAGCGCCGGGCGAGCTTTATCGCGCGTTCGGTGCGCAGATCGTCCGAAACCTCGTCAAAAATATCAACCACGTGACGCGACCCTACCGTTCAGCCCGCCAACGTCTTAGCGGGGCAAAGCTGCCTATACAATGAAGGGCCGCAACCGCGCTATGGCGCGGTCATGGCCGATGAGCGGGAGCAAGGCGGCCATTTCCGGCCCCTGGTCCTCGCCGGTGAGGGCCAGGCGCAGCGGGTGGAACAGTGCGCGGCCTTTCGCCCCCGTGGCGGCACCGACGGCACTGCTCCAGGTCTTCCAGGATTCCGGGCCGAAGGGGGCGGCGGGCATGTGCTCCCAGGCGGCTTGCAGCACGGCCTCGTCGCCCTTGAGATCGGGCGGGGTAAAATCGCCGTTCACAACCTCCCACCAGCGCCGCGCCTCGGTCAGCAGGTCCAAATTCCCACGGATCGCCAGCCAGAAGGCTTCGGTCGCCCCCTCCGGCAGGCGCTCGCGCACGGCCTCGAATTCCAGCAAATGCAGGAATTTTCGGTTGAGCGTGAGCAATTGCTTGGCATCGAAACGCGGCGGCGAACGGCCGAAATCCGAGAGGTTGAAGCTCGCGATCAGCTCCTCCATCGGCAGTGCCGCGGCATCCTTGTTGGTGCCGAGCCGCGCCAGATAAGCCGTGATCGCCGCCGGCTCGATGCCATCCTTGCGCAGCGATTTGAGCGAAATGCTGCCGATCCGCTTAGAGAGTTTTTCCCCCTCTCCACCGCTGATGAGCGGCAGATGCGCAAAGCGCGGCAGGGCTGAGACGGGCGATGTCAGCTTGCCGATCGCCTGAAACAGGTCGATCTGCACGGCGGTGTTGGAAACATGGTCCTCGCCGCGGATGATATGGGTGACCCCGAGATCGATATCGTCCACCACCGAGGTGAAGGTATAAAGCGGCGTGTCATCGGCGCGGATCAGCACCGGGTCCGAGACCGTGCCGAATTTGATGCTGCGCCCGCCCAGCACCAGATCCTGCCAGGTGGCGATGCCCTCCGAGAGCTTGAAGCGCCAATAGGCGCGCTTGCCGGCGGCCTCGGCCGCGGCGCGCTGCTCGGCCGTGAGGGACAAAGCCGCGCGGTCATAAACCGGCGGGAGCTTGCGCTTGATCAGCGCGGCGCGCTTGGAGGCGAGCTCGTCCTCATTCTCGAAACACGGGTACAGAAGCCCGGCGGCTTTCAACTGTTCCGCGACCTGCGCATAGCGCGCGAAGCGGTCGGATTGTTTGGCCGTCTCATCCCATTCCAGGCCGAGCCAGCGCAGATCGTCGTAAATCCCCTGCTCATATTCCGGGCGGCCGCGCTCGGTATCCGTATCGTCCAGGCGCAGCAGGAATTTGCCCCCCTGGTGGCGGGCGAACAGAAAATTCACCAAAGCGGCGCGGGCATTGCCGACATGGAGATAGCCCGTGGGGCTGGGAGCGAAGCGAACCTTTATCATGCGCTGGGGTTAACCCATTCTGAGGGGGGCGTGAAGTTCGGTACGCGCCTATCCTGTTTCCCCGGTCTTTTTATAAGGGCTGTCCTCGGCCATGGCCGCCATGGCCTGGGCCATGTCCGCGCGCTCGGCGGATAAAAATTCGGCCACCGCGCGGCGCAGGCCGGCATGGCGGATGAAATGCGCGGAATAGGTCGGCCGCGGCAGATAGCCGCGCTGGATCTTATGCTCCCCCTGCGCGCCGGCCTCGACGCGGGCAATGCCATGCGCGATCGCATAGTCGATCGCCTGATAATAACAGAGTTCGAAATGCAGGAACGGGACATCCTCGCTCGCCCCCCAGTTGCGGCCATAGAGTACGCTATCGCTGCGCAGGTTGAGCGCCCCGGCAATCGGTCTGCCATCCCGCTCGGCGATCATCAGCACGATTTTATCGCCAAGCCGCTCGCCGAGCAGCGGGAAAAATTCCGGCGTGAGATACGCCCCGCCCCATTTGCGGTCGACGGTGGAGGTATAGAATTGATAGAAGGCCTGCCAGACGGACGCCGTCAGTTCCGCTCCGCTCAGGGCTTTGAACGTCAGCCCCTCTTGCGCGTCGCGGCGTTCGCGCCGGATCGCCTTGCGTTTGCGCGAGGACAAGGCGGCGAGAAAATCGTCAAAGTTCTGATAGCCGTTATTCTCCCAATGGAATTGCGTGCCCAGGCGCTGCAGCCAGCCGGCCTCGCCCAGCGCATTCCATTCCGATTCAGTACAGAACGTGGCGTGGACCGAGGAGCAATCCAGCTCTTCCGCCAATTGCTCCAACCCCGACGCCAATGCCGCCACGGACAATCCTGCGCGCGCGAGGAAACGCGGGCCGGGCACGGGCGAGAAGGGAACCGCGACCTGCAATTTCGGATAATAATTGCCGCCCGCGCGCTCCAGGGCATTCGCCCAGGCATGGTCGAAAACATATTCGCCATAGGAATTCGTCTTCGCATAAGCGGGGGCCACGGCGGCGATGTCGCCGCTGGCATCGCGCAAGGCGGCGTAGCGCGGATACCAGCCGGTGCGCTTGCCCACCGAGCCGCTATCTTCGAGTGCTGAGAGAAAGCCATAGGAGACGAAGGGATTCTCGTTTGCCGTGCATGCGTCCCACGTGGCTTGCCCGATCTCGGCAATCCTAGGATATACTTCCAAGGTTAAATGGGGTGTTCCGTCTGCCATGCCGCACCATATGCGCTGGACCGGGCATTTCGCCAGTATGAAGAGGATTTTTAGATGGCCGATGGACAGATTTCGCCGCGCAAACCAGTCCGCCTCGCGGACTATACCCCGCCGGTGTTTCGGGTGGACGAGGTGGCGCTGGATTTTGATCTGGACCCCGCCGCGACCGTCGTGCGCGCCACGCTGAAGCTGCGCCGCCAGGCGCCGGGCCCGCTGGTGCTGGACGGCAAAGACCTGGAACTGCGCTCGGTGGCGCTGAACGGCGAGGTGCTGGGCGATAACCGCTACGCGCTCGGTGCGCAGAGCCTGACGATCCATGACGTGCCGGATGATTTCACCCTGGAGACCGTGGTGCAGATCGCGCCCGAGAAAAACACCGAGCTCTCCGGACTATATATGTCGGGCACTGGCTTCTTCACGCAATGCGAGGCGGAAGGCTTCCGCAAGATCACCTATTTCCCGGACCGCCCGGATGTGATGGCGCGCTATAAAGTCACGCTGCGCGCGGACAAGGCGAAATACCCGGTGCTGCTCTCCAACGGCAACAAGATCGCCGAAGGCGAGGAGGGCGCTAAAATCTGGTCGACCTGGGAAGACCCGCACCCGAAACCCTCTTATCTCTTCGCGCTGGTCGCGGCGGATCTGGTCTCCATCAAGGACAGTTTCACCACGCGCTCCGGCCGCAAGGTCGATCTCGGCATCTGGGTCGCCGCCGGCGATGAGACGCGCTGCGATCATGCGATGTATGCGCTCAAGAACTCCATGGCCTGGGACGAGCAGGTCTTTGGCCTCGAATACGATCTCGATGTCTTCAACATCGCCGCGGTAAGCGATTTCAACGCCGGCGCGATGGAGAATAAGGGCCTCAATATCTTCAACACCGCCTATGTGCTGGCGAGTGCCGAGACCGCGACCGATGCCGATTTCCAGGGTGTGGAGCGCGTCATCGCGCATGAATATTTCCACAACTGGACCGGCGACCGCGTGACCTGCCGCGACTGGTTCCAGCTTTCCTTGAAGGAAGGCCTCACCGTGTTCCGCGACCAGGAATACATGGCCGATCAGTTCTCCGCGCCGGTCAAGCGCATCGCCGATGTCCGCCTGCTCCGCGCCACGCAGTTCCGCGACGATGCCGGTCCACTGGCACATCCCGTCCGCCCGGCGAGCTATCTCGAGATCAATAATTTCTACACCACCACGATCTACGAGAAGGGTGCGGAGGTCGTGCGCATGTACCGCACGCTGATCGGGCGCGAGGCCTTCCGCAAGGGCATGGATATCTACATCGCCCGCAACGACAATTCCGCCGCCACGGTCGAGGATTTCTTCGCCGCCATGCAGGAAGCCGCCCCGCAGATCGAGCTCAAGCAGCTCATGCGCTGGTACGAACAGGCTGGCACGCCGGAGATCACCTTCGCGGAATCCTACGACGCGGGAGCGAAAAAATTCACGCTGACGCTGCGTCAACACACCAAGCCGACCCCCGGCCAGCCGGTGAAGGAGCCGTTCCTGATCCCGGTCGCGATCGGCCTGCTCGATGCAGCGGGCGACGACCTGCACACCGAGACGCTCCTCCTGAGCCAGGCGGAGCAAACGTTTACCTTTGACAACATTGCCGCCGCACCTGCGGTCTCGCTGTTCCGCAACTTCTCCGCCCCGATCAAGCTGAAAGGGCAGACGCGCGAACGCCTGGCCTTTCTCGCCGCGCAAGGACACGCGATTTGTTCAATCGCTGGGATGCGCTGCAGCAATACGCCTCGCATCGTGTTGCTGGAAGCCGTTGCGGCGCATCAGGCGGGCGCGGCATTTGCGCTCGATGCCGGGCTGCGCGATGCCATCGCCGCGACCCTGCGCGATGCCGAGCGCGATCCGGCTTTCGCCGCGGAGGCCGTGCTGCTGCCGGCGGAAACCCTGCTCGCCGACCAGATGGAGATCGTCGATCCGCAAGCGATCCGCGCGGTGCGCGAGGCTGCCCGCCGCGCGCTCGGCGAGGCGCTGCGCGCGGAGTTCACCGCAGCCTCACGTGCTTCGGCGCGGCCGACCCGGCGGATATTTCCGGCACCGCCATTGCCAGCCGCGCGCTGAAAAACGCCGCGCTCAGCTATCTGAGTGCCGCGGGCGACACCACGCTGGCGGCGACGCAATTCGCGCAGGCGCGCAACATGACCGATACGCTGGCGGCACTGGCCAACCTCGCCGAGGTGGCGAATGCCGAGCGCGATGCCGCCTTCGCGGCGTTCTACGCGCAATGGAAGGACAACCCGCTGGTGCTCGACAAATGGTTCGCTGTGCAGGCCCGCGTCGGGCGCCAGCGACACGCTGGCGCGCGTGCAGGCGCTCACCCAGCATCCGGATTTCGACCTGCGCAATCCCAACCGCGTGCGCGCGCTCATCGGCGCCTTCACCGGCAACCCGGCGAAATTCCACGATGCCTCGGGTGCCGGCTACGCGCTGCTGGCCGATACCATCCTCACGCTGGATGCGATGAACCCGCAGATCGCGGCGCGTCTCGCCACCGCGCTTGGCACCTGGCGGCGCTACGATGCCGCGCGCCAGGCGTTGATGAAGGCGCAGATCGAGCGCATTCTTGCGAAAGAGAAGCTGAGCCACAACACCTATGAAATGGCCTCGAAGGCCCTCGCATAAGGAAGACGCAACACATGATCGAGCTTTCCTACTGGACGACCCCGAACGGGCATAAGGTCACGATTTTTCTGGAAGAGGCAGGCGTGCCGTACCGGATCACGCCGATCAATATTTCCAAAGGCGAACAATTCGGCGAGGCGTTTCTGAAAATCGCGCCGAATAACCGCATCCCGGCGATCCTGGACACCGCACCTGCGGATGGCGGCGAGCCGATCAGCATTTTTGAATCGGGCGCCATCCTGGAATATCTCGCGGAGAAGGAAGGAAAATTTCTGCCCACCGCCGCCCGGGAAAAATACGAGGTGCTGCAATGGCTGTACTGGCAGATGGGCGGTCTCGGCCCGATGGCCGGGCAGAACCACCATTTCGTGCAATACGCGCCGGAGCGCATTCCTTATGCCATGGAGCGCTATATTAAAGAGACCAACCGGCTCTACGGCGTGCTGAACAAGCGCCTGGACGGGCGGGAATATATTGCCGGAGCCTATTCGATCGCGGACATGGCCTGCTATCCCTGGATCGTGCCTTATGAGCGCCAGCAGCAGAAGCTCGAGGATTTTCCGCATCTGAAACGTTGGTTCGAGACCATGGCGGCGCGGCCCGCCGTGCAACGGGCATATGCAGGTGGCAAAGCAGATGAATGAGACCCGACCGTGACGAAAGAATCCCAAGCATTGCTGTTCGGACAGACTGCACGATGAAACGCCTGCTCTACGACCTTGCCGCCGGGGACGAGAAAATCCGCTTCAGCCCGTATTGCTGGCGGGTCAAACTGGCGCTGGCGCATAAAAATCTCAGCTTCGAGACCGTGCCCTGGCATTTCACGGATAAGGACGTCATCGCGTTCTCCGGCCAGGGCAAGGTGCCCGTGCTCGTCGATGGGCAGCGCGTGATCTCCGACAGCCAGGCCATCGCGGAATATCTGGAGACCGCCTACCCGAACGAGGCCTCGCTCTTCGGGGAAGCGCCGGCGCGCGCGCTCACACAATTCATCAAGGCCTGGACGGAGGATGTCCTGCACCCGGCGATCGCGAAAATCGTGCTGCCGGATATTCTGGTGCGCCTGGCCCCGAGGGATCAGCCCTATTTCCGCGAGACGCGCGAGAAGCGACTCGGGCATGAAGATCGAGGATTTCCTCGCGCATCGCGGCGGATTATATCGCCGCCTTCAAAGCCGCACTGGCGCCGTTGCGCAGCCACGCTGAAGGTGCAGAGCTTCGTTGCCGGCTCAGCGCCCGGCCTATGCGGACCACATCGTCTTCGGCGCGCTGCAATGGGCGCGCCTGACCTCCTCGACGCCGTTGCTGGAGGAGGATGACCCGATCGTCGACTGGATGGATGCCGTCCTGGGAACCTACGGTCTGTAGGTCAGGAGAAGGGGGCCTCGGCCCCCTTCTTTGTTGCGCCGCTTTTTATTGCCGATACATCACCCGCAGCACGACGAACCAGTTCTCGCGGTTGCCGCTGAGCTCACCCGCATCGTTCGTGTGCAGATGCTCCATCATCACCGCATCATCCACATTGCCGCCGACAATGCTGATCGCCTCCGCGCCGCGCGCCACCACGATGCCGCAATGCGCCGGAAAACTATAGGCGGTCGGCAGATCGCGCGAATGTCAGGCTGCGCGCATCCCCCGCGGGAAACACAGCAGATCGCCCAGGCGCGGGGCGTAGCTGCCGGGGTCTTCCGCGATCAATAGCGGGTCGCGCACCTCGCCCTGCGCCGCGCGCGCGGCGTAATTGATATAGGTGGCGTGGTCCGGCGCATAGGGAAATTTTGGCCCCGCGCCGGCGATGCGCATGACATAAGAGATAAAGGCGGCGGACCAGGCATAGTCGCCATTCACCGCCACAGGAAACACATCGCCCTGCGCGTCGTGCTTGCCGGTCCAGCCCAGCCTCGGGCGAATTGGCGTTCATCCCTTCCCACCAATATTCGCCCACGCGCTGCCATAGGCCGGGCTGGCGCTCGCCCATGCGTGGCATCGCGTCTGCACATAGCCCGCACCGCCTGTGTCGTCCACGCGCATGCCCCAGAGCCGCCATTCATCGAGGGCGATGGCCACGGCATCGCTGCGTGAGAACGGCGCGTAAGGCATCTGGGCGAAGCGCGGCGCGTGGGCATCCGGCGCCACGCAGCCGCTCAATGCCAACAAAGAGGAAGAAGCTTACGCAAATTCCTTGAACATCGCTTCGAGCGACGCCGCATTCGCCTCGCACAGGCCGCGTTCCGTGATCAGCCCGGAGACCAGCCGCGCCGGCGTCACGTCGAAGGCCGGGTTGGCCGCCGGGCTGTCCTTCGGCACGATGCGGATCGTCGCGATGGAGCCATCCAGCGCGCGTCCGGTCATCGTCGTCACCTCGGTTGCCGCGCGCTCCTCGATCGGAATGTCCGACAGCCCATCGCTGATCGTCCAGTCGATGGTCGAAGAGGGCAGGGCGACCCAGAACGGCACGCCATTGTCGCGTGCCGCCAGCGCTTTCAGATAGGTGCCGATTTTATTCGCGACATCGCCCGAGCGCGTCACGCGGTCGGTGCCGACGATCACGAGGTCCACATCGCCGCGCTGCATCATATGCCCGCCGGCATTATCCGCGATCACGGTGTGCTTCACGCCATGTTTGCCAAGTTCCCAGGCGGTGAGCGAGGCGCCCTGGTTGCGCGGGCGGGTCTCTTCCACCCAGACATGCACGTCGATCCCGGCATCATGCGCCATGTAGATCGGCGCCAAAGCGGTGCCCCAATCCACCGTTGCGATCCATCCGGCATTGCAATGGGTGAGCACGTTGACGCGCCGGCCGCCATTGGCGCGCGAGGCGATCAGCGGCAGGCCGTGCCGACCGATCGCCTCGTTGGTCGCGACATCCTCGTCGCAGATTGCCGCGGCTTCGGCATAAGCGGCGGCGGCGCGAGCATTGGCGCTGAGCGGTTGCAGGTGCCGCGCCATGCGCGCCAGGCCCCAGCGCAGGTTGATCGCGGTCGGCCGCGTGGCACCCAACACCGCGATGGCATGCGCAAGATTCGCATCCGAGGGATCGGCGCGCATCGCCAACGCGACACCGTAAGCCGCCGTCGCGCCGATCAACGGCGCGCCGCGCACCAGCATGGCCTTGATGGCATGGGCCACCGCATCCATGGTGGTGAGGCGCACGAGGTCGATCGACCAAGGCAGTTTGGTTTGGTCAATGATGCGGACCGACCAACGATCGGTTTCATCCACCCAGATCGATCGAAATGGTGTGCCGTCAATTTTCATCGGATCAGTCCTATAGCTTTTGGTGTAGCGCGCAGACCAGCGTGAATAGCCGCCGAGCGGTCGGAAAATCAATCACCACTTTGCCCTGGAGGCGCTCGCGCATCAGCGTGGCCCCTTCATTATGCAGGCCGCGCCTGCCCATATCGATCGCCTGCACCTTCGCTTCCCGCCCTTCCGCGATGGCGCTGGCATAGCTGTCCAGCAGCATCTGGTAATCCTTGATCAACATTTTGAACGGGCCCATGGCGAGCAGCACCGCCACGACGGGAACATCCTGCGCATCGCGGATGTCGAAAACCAGCCTGCCTTCCTGGATCGACAAATGCAGCGCGCTTTGCAGCTCCGGATGGCCGACGGGGAAAAACTCGTTTTCAACCTGGAGATCAAGGACCGCCTGCTCGCGATCGGCCGCCTGCAAGGCGGAAATGCGGTGCAGGGATTCACCTTCCAGCACAATTCGAGTCAAACGGCCCTTGGTGTCAGCCATTCAAAACCTCTCGCTTCATTCCGAGCTTAAGCAAAACGCCGATGACCGCGCCCTTCGCCATACGCAATGCCACCATGCAGATAAGGGCGAGCATGGCAAGCAAAAACGCCGCCAGGACCACCCCTGGGTGAAAATTCCCCCGATAGAAAAGCACCAGCAATATCGCCAGAACATGCAGCACCACCAGCATCGCGATATAGGGGGGCGCGTCATCGGCCGGCATCTCGCCCAAAGGTGCAGCACAGCGCAGGCAAGACCTATGTACCTTGAGGTAGCCATCGAAGATCGGTGCCAGGCCGCATTGCGGGCAGCGCCCGATGATGCCGCGCCCGATCACGCGCGGCCAGCCCGGCATGATCCGCTGCGGCGGATTGGCCTTGCGGGCAGGAGGCCAACGTTCAAACTCCGGCGGTTGATCTGGTGGGTTGTTCATCTTGCGCATTAGTCACCGCATCGTCGCCAAGTTCAAGCGAATGCTGTTTTCAGCATCTCCGCACGGCACGTTTTGTTGCGATTTAGGAATGCGTTCTGTGGTCTCGCGCATGCAAAACTTGCGGAGGAATCATTTCGAGGTGATCATTTTCACATATGACAGAAAAAAAATGAACGAAACTGCATGATTTTTGATGCTTTTTGTTGACAGCGCGCAGCGACGGGCAGAATAGCGAATCTTGCGTGCGTTGCGCGATTCGCGCCGCAACCGGGTCAACACTGCATCGGCCGAGCCATCCCGCACGCGAATGAGAAGGACGGTCTCCGGCCGTGATGAAGACGATCCTGTGTTGACCGCTGAACAACCAAAGTTTTCCAAATTGAGTGAAGGAGCAAAACCCGTGACCATCGACGACACCACCGAAACCTCGCGCGCGCAGCCGCTTGCAATGCGTGCCACCGCGAAGAAGACCGCAGCCAAGAAAGCGCCGGCCAAAAAGGCTGCCGTGAAGAAGCCGGCCGCCAAGAAAGCCGCCGTTAAAAAACCGGCCGTTAAGAAAGCTGCCGTGAAGAAAGCTGCCGTGAAGAAGCCCGCCGCGAAGAAGACCGCAGCCAAGGCTGCCGTGAAGAAGGCCGCGCCGAAGAAAGCCGTTGCCGCCAAGAAGCCGGCTGCGAAGAAGGCCGTCGCCAAGAAAGCCACGCCGGCCAAAAAGACCGCCGCCGCCAAGAAGCCGGTCGCGAAGAAGGCCGTCGCCGCCAAGAAGCCGGTTGTGAAGAAGGCCGTCGCGAAGAAAGCCGTCGCCAAGAAGACCGTCGCGAAGAAGGTCGTCGCGAAGAAGGCCGTTGCGAAGAAGGCAACGCCCGCGAAGAAGACCGTCGCCGCCCGCAAGCCGGTCGCCAAAAAGACCACGACCGCCGCCCGCAAGCCGGTTGTGAAGAAGACCGCCGCCATCAAGAAGACCGCCGCGAAAGTGACCGCGCCGAAGCCCGAGGCGAAGAAGCCGGTTGTGCGCCGTCCGCGCAAGATCGCGCCCGAGCCCATGCCCGAGCCGGAGACGACCGAAACGCTGGAGCCGATCGCCGCGGAGCAAGCGACCATCTAAGATGCGCCAGGCTCGGATTGACGCCACCGCGCCAATCTGAGCCGCGCTCTGGTCTCTCGGTTCGGTGTTCCGGATCCGTGCGAAACATGCGGGGGCATTGCCTCCGCATTTTTTTTTTGCTCTGCCCTTCCGCTTATGCGAGGCTCATTCGCATCCGCGCTTCACGCCGCGGCGGATCCGATCAGGTTAGCCCGCCAGCCAGTCCTCGATCAGCCGGCGCGCGATGGAATCCTGTGACGGCAGGTTGAACCCGAGCGCCTGATGATTTTCGATGTCCGCGCGGGAGAACCATTTGGCATCGCGCATTTCCGCCGTTTCCAGAACGATTTCTTCCGTCAGCGCCTCGGCGTAATAGCCCAGCATCAGCGAGGCGGGGAACGGCCAGGGCTGGCTGGAGTGATAGGCGACCTGGCCGATGCGCACGCCGACTTCCTCGAACACCTCGCGCCGCACGGCATCTTCCAGGCTCTCACCGGGTTCCACAAAGCCGGCAAGGGTCGAGTACATGTTCCGCTCGATGGGAAATTTCAGCGATTGCCCGAGCAGCAATTTATCGCCGCGCGTGACCAGCATGATCACCGCAGCATCCGTGCGCGGAAAATTCTCCCGGCCGCATTGCGTGCATTCCAGCACATAGCCGCCGCGCACCGGCCGGTGCGCCCCGCCGCAGGAAGGGCAGAAACCATGCGTGGCGCGCCAATGCAGCATGCCGCGCGCGGTCGCCAGAATCGTCGCATCATCCTGCGGCAGCAAGGTGGTGAGCGCGCGCAACTCGGCAAATGCGCCGGGCAATCCGGGAAGATCCGATGCCGGGTCCTCCAGGTGCGATACGTCCATGGCGAACACCGGCACGCCATCCTGCTGTCCGAGAAACACCCAGGGCGCATCCACCGCCGGCCGGCCGGTCAGCGCTGCCCGTGGGCGAGCCTCGCCTTCAATCAACGCCTTGCCGCGCCAGAACAGCGTGAAGCGGCTGCGCGGATCCTCCAGTGCTGCGGCTATCCAGGCATCGTCCGCGCGCAAATGTCCCGCACGGTCGAGCGTGCCGCCGGTATAGGCATTCGGTCTGCTGGGCGTGATAAATCGCATGCGCGCTCACTGGCATACACATGTTCCTCCGCGCAACCTTGCGGAACGGCGCGGTTCAGGAGATAATCACTCCGGGAGGTCGGCTGTGGACATGCGCCTCGCCAACCCGGTCAGGGCCGGAAGGCAGCAGCCGCAACGAGTTTCCGCATGGGTCGTTGTCCGGCCTCCCACCTCTATCACCCTTTATACAAAGGTGTTTCTGCCGCGCATGGCTGGTTTGTTTGGAGAAGAGGCGGCAGAGCCTGAGCCGTCCGGCCCCTCGCTATTCGGCGACGAACCCCAGGCCGCGCCCGGTGCCGCCGCTTATCGCGTGCTCGCCCGCAAATACCGGCCGAAAACCTTTGACGATCTGATCGGCCAGGACGCGCTGGTCCGCACCCTGCGCAACGCCTTCGCGATGAACCGCATCGCGCATGCCTTCATGCTAACCGGCGTGCGCGGCGTCGGCAAAACGACGACGGCGCGAATCCTCGCCCGCGCGCTCAATTGCACCGGGCCGGACGGGCAGGGTGGGGCAACGCCCGATCCCTGCGGCGTATGCGAAAACTGCATCGCGATTCTGAGCGACCGCCATCCGGATGTCGTGGAGATGGATGCCGCGTCGAATACCGGCGTGGAGGATGTCCGCGAGATCATCGAGGCAACGCGCTTCCGCCCCCTTTCCGCGCGGACGAAAATCTTCATCATCGACGAAGTGCACATGCTCTCGCGCAACGCGTTCAACGCCTTGCTCAAAACGCTGGAAGAGCCGCCGCCGCACATCAAATTCGTGCTGGCCACCACCGAAATCCGCAAGGTCCCCGTCACCGTGCTTTCGCGCTGCCAGCGCTTCGACCTGCGGCGCGTCTCGGTCGCCGAGCTCGCGGCGCATTTCACCCGCATCGCCGAGCGCGAGGCCATCGCCATCGCGCCGGCCGCGATCGAGCATATCGCGCGTGCCGCCGACGGCTCGGTGCGTGACGGGCTCTCGCTGCTCGACCAGGCGATTGCGCGCGGTGCTGAGGATGGCAGCGAGATCACCGCCGCGATGGCCGCTGAAATGCTGGGCCTGGCCGACCGCACCTATGTGTTCGACCTGATGGATGCGGTGGTCGCGGGCGATGCCGCCGCAGCACTTGGCATTGCCAATGGCGCCTATGAACGCGGTGCCGATCTCGGCGTGCTGCTCGGCGATCTGCTGGGCCTCGCGCATCTGCTGACAAGGATGAAATCCGTTCCCGCCCTCGCTAACGGCACCACGCTGCCGGAGGCCGAGCGCACGCGCGGTGCTGCTTTGGCCGCCATGCTCACCATCCCCTTCCTTGGCCGGCTCTGGCAAATGCTGCTGAAGGGCGTGCAGGAGGTGGAAGCCGCACCGGATCGCCGCGCCGCGGCGGAAATGATCCTCATCCGCCTATGCCATGTCGCGGACATGCCGCCCCCCGGCGAATTGCTGCGCCGCCTGACCGAAGGCGGCGCCATACCCACGGGCGGTGGCGCAGCTCCCGGCGGCTCAGGCGGTTCCGGCAGTGGCGCGCGCGCGGTGGCCAATGGCGCGCCGATGGTGGCGGCCGCCCCGCGCACCATCAGCTTTACCGATGTCGTGGCCCTGGCGGCGGCCAAGCGCGATGCCATGCTCTACGCGCATCTGCGCCAATCGGTGCATCTCGTGCGCTTCGCCCCGCCGGTCATCGAATTTCGCCCCGGCCCGGGTGCCCCGCGTGACCTCTCAGCCCGGCTTGCAGCCCTGCTGGAGGCCGAGACCGGCCGGCGCTGGACCATTGCCCTCTCCAATGCCGAGGGCGACCCCACGATCGACCAGGCGGAGGGTGTCGCCGAGACCGTGGCGCGCGAGACCGCGACCAACCACCCGCTGGTGCAGGCCATTCTGGAGACATTTCCGGGTGCCAAAATCGAGGCGCTGGCAGTAGAGCAGGAAGCAGAGCCGGAACCCCCGGCGGATTGGGCGGCGCTGATCCCGCCCGATGAGTTGTATGAAGGAGATGAGGAATGAAGAATATCGCCGGCCTGATGAAGCAGGCCCAGCAGATGCAGCAGAAAATGGCCGACATGCAGGCCAAGCTGGATGCGACCGTCGTTGAAGGCGTGGCTGGTGCCGGCCTCGTGCGCGTCACGCTCAACGGCAAGGGTGTCATGAAGGGCATCAAGGTCGACCCGAAACTCGCCGATCCGGCCGAAACGGAAATGCTGGAAGACCTGATCATCGCCGCCCATGCCGATGCCAAAAGCAAGCTCGATGCGATCACCGATGCGGAAATGAAGAACGCCACGGGCGGCTTGAACCTGCCGGCGGGGTTAAAACTGCCGTTCTAATGGGCGGCCCCGAACTCGAACGGCTGATCCAATATTTCGCGAAGCTGCCGGGCCTCGGGCCCCGCAGTGCGCGGCGCATTGTGCTGAAGCTGCTGCGCGACCGCGAGACGCAGTTGCTGCCGCTCGCAGAGGCCCTGCAAGCGGCAGCGGACACCGTGCGGACCTGCTCGGTCTGCGGCAATCTCGATTCCCGCGATCCCTGCACGATCTGCGCGACCCCCGCGCGCGAGCCAAAAATCTGCGTCGTGGAAACCGTGGCGGATCTGTGGGCGCTGGAGCGCGCGCTGATCTATCGCGGCCGGTACCATGTGCTCGGCGGCTCGCTCTCGGCCTTGGCCGGGCGCGGCCCGGAGGATATCGCGATCGCGCCGTTGCTCTCCAGGCTGGAGGCCGATCCGCCGACCGAATTGATCCTCGCATTGCCGGCCACGGTCGATGGCGCTGCCACCGGGCATTATCTGGCGGAAAAACTCAAACCCTTCGGCATCCCCGTCTCGCGCCTGGCGCAAGGCGTGCCGATGGGCGGCGCGTTGGAAGTGCTGGACGAGGGGACGCTTGCGACGGCTTTGCGGGCGCGTAGGCTGGCGTAGAAAACAAGCGGTTCTTTTTTGAAAAAAAGAACCAAAAAACTTTTGTCCCCTGGGCCGTTGCGTGTGGCGTCGGCGTTGCCACCCCGAAAAAATCAAAGTTTTTTTGTTTCTTTTTGTTCACAAAAAGAAAACCCTTAAACCCCCATCTTATCCCGAAACCGATAATACCAAGACCCCAGCACCGTCAGCGGCACGCGCAAAACCTTGCCGCCGGGAAACGGATAATAGGGCAGCCGCGCAAAAACATCGAACCTCCCTGCCGTGCCCGCCACCGCCTCGCCGAGCAGTCGCCCCAGCAGATGCGTCGTCGTCACCCCATGCCCGCTATCGCCATGCGAGAAATACACGGTGGAAGAGAGCCGGCCGATATGTGGAAACCGCGTGAGCGTGAGCGCAAAATTGCCGCTCCACGCATAATCGATCCGCGCCTCCTTCAACCCCGGAAACGTCTTCAGCATCGTCGGTAAAATCTTGTCGCGGATGCTCGCCGGGTCTTGCCCGCCATACACAATCCCGCCGCCATACAGGATGCGCTGATCCGCCGAGCGGCGGAAATAATCGAGCACATAGTTGCAGTCTTCCACACAGACATTGGAAGGCAGCAATTCCGCCGCCATCTCGCCAAGCGGCTCCGTTGCAAGAATTTGTGTCGAAACAGGCATGATCTTGCCGCCGATCTCAGGCAGCAGATTGCCGATATACGCATTCGCGCAGACCAGCACGAACTTGGCGCGCACCTCGCCTTGAGCGGTTTTCACCACCGGGTTCAATCCGGTCTCCACGGAGATCACGCGCAACTCCTCAAAGATCCGCCCGTTCAAGGATTCCACCGCCGCCGCCTCGCCCTGCACGAGGTTCAACGGATGCAAATGCCCCGAGAGGTGATCGATCAACCCGCCGATATAGCGCTCGCTTTTCACATGCAAAGGCAGTTGCGCGCGTTCCACCAGCTCCAGCGCCGTGTGGCCATGCGCGGCCCAAATCCTTTTGTGATGCTCCAGCCCCTTCATCTGCTTTGGGTTGAGCGCGGTGAACAACCCGCCCGGCACAAGATCGCAGGCGATGTTGTATTTCGCCACACGCTCACGGATGATATTGCCGCCCTCCAGCGCCATCGCGCCGATCTGGCGCCCCGCATCCGCGCCGTAGCGCGCCGAAATCACATCCAGATCGCGCGAATACCCATTCACGATCTGCCCGCCATTGCGCCCGGAAGCGCCAAACCCCACGCGCACGCTCTCCAGCACGATCACCGAAAATCCGTGCTCCACCAGTTCGAGTGCTGCAGAAATTCCAGTGAACCCGGCACCGATCACACAGACATCCGCCCGCGTCCTGCCCTGCAGCGCCGGCCGCGCATCCTGCTTGTTGGCGGTCGCGGTGTAATACGATTTTACGTGTCCGCTCATGGTTTTTCTGCTCCCAGTAACGCGACGCCGAAGACCGCACCGAGGATCGTCATCGTAATGACCATCAGGCGGATTTTATAGGCTTCCGCGCGCGCCTCGCGGATGACTTCGGCACGCATATTCCGTTCAGCTTCCGCCACGCGCATCGGGATCGAGCCGGCGCCATCGGTCACGATCGCGGCGGTGTCGGCATCCACGTCATCGGCGAGATGCGCGATCGCCGTGTCTCTTGCCGTCGCATCCGGTGCGTTCAGCACCGCATCCAGCTCCGCCTGCTGATGCTGTTCATCCACCACCGGGGCGGGGATGGAAAAACTGGCAAAGGTTCCGATCAGGCCGGGCAGCAAAAAGCAGACGAGCAGGAAGCCGATCCGGGAATACGAAACCTTCATGATGCTTCAGGCTGCGGCCGGATTGTACCGCTTGTCAAATGATCCTTCAATGCGGACCGGAAGCAAAATTCAAGGAGTCGGGATGTTGTTAACGGGCAAAATCGCGTTGATCACCGGGGCCACGGCCGGCATCGGCGCCGCCACGGCGCGGCTCTTTGCCGAGCGCGGCGCAAAACTCATCCTCACCGGGCGCAACGCGGCGGCGGGGCAGGCGCTGGCGGCGGAATTGGGCGCGCTGTTCGTGGCGGAAGACATCGCCGCCCCCGGCGCTGCCACACGCCTCATGGCGGCGTTGGCAACGCGGCATTCCCGGCTGGATGTGCTGGTGAACAATGCCGGCATCCTCTTCCACGGCGATTCCCAGGCCTGCACCGATGCGCAATGGGACGAAGTGATGGCGGTGAACGTCTCCGCCGCCTTCCGCATGTCGCGCGCCGCCGTGGCGGTGATGGCCGCGCAGCACAGCGGCTGCATCGTCAATGTCGCCTCGGATTGGGGACTGGTTGGGGCGGAAAACGCGGTGGCCTACGGCACCAGCAAAGGCGCCATCGTGCAGCTCACCCGCTCGATGGCGGCCGACCATGCGCGCCAGGGCATCCGCGTCAACGCCGTCTGCCCCGGCGATACCGATACATCCATGCTCGATGGGCGGGCAGGGGAGGACCGTGCAATGCGGCTCAAAGCCTTGGGCGAGGCCATCCCGCTTGGCCGTGTTGCCACCCCGCGCGACATCGCTGCGGCGATCGCCTTCCTCGCCTCCGACGATGCTAGTTTCATCACCGGGGCAATGCTGCCCGTGGATGGCGGGAATTCGGCGGTGTAGGCTCTGCGGCTAGGACGGCTCCTCGCGGATATCCTGCCAGGCTTCCGTGAACGGCTTTTTGCGGAAGGTCGCCCAGAAGAAATTCATCGAGTAGCGCAGCCCGATGGTGAACACGCCCTCGCCGACCAGCCGCCGGCCGGAGGATTGCGCGGGCAGGCGGAAGGTGAATTTCACGCCGCCCACTTTGGAGAGGCGGCGGGCCATGTCGGTATCCTCGCCGTAGAAGGAGAAGCGCAAATCCGGGCTGCCCAATTTCAGCATCGCCTCGCGCTTCACGATAAAATTGCCGCCCTGCAACATCGCGCCGACATCCAGGACGAAGCGGTTGAAGAGATAGGCGAGGTAGGCCAGCCGGTAATAGGCGGCCACCACCATGTTCACGCGCTTGGGCACGCCGTAATAAATATAGGGGCCCGAGAGTGCGACCAGATTTTTGCCCTTGTCGAACTGGCGCATCACCTCGGTGAGCCAGCCGGGGGGCAGGATGGTATCGGCGTCGATATTGGCGATCAGCTCGCCGGTCGAGGCTTCGAAACCGCACCAGCGCGCCTGCACCAGGCCCTTGCGCGGCTCGTCCACCACCACCACGCCGGGGATGGATTCGGCCACTTCCCGTGTGCGGTCGGTGCTGGCATTGTTGACCACAATGATTTCCGCGTCTTGCCCCAAGACCTGCCCGGCACGATGAATTTCATCGCGGATCGCGGTGAGGGATCGGGTGAGCAAAGCTTGCTCGTTATAAGCGGGAACGACGAAACTAATCTTCATGATTCTGCTCCAGGCGGCTTGCCGCCTTTAATCGTTTGGACAGGCTATCAACAGAGGAAGATATCGTAAAGCGAATGACCGTTTTGTGACACGATACATCGCGCCGGGTTGACAGACGGGAGCGAGACCGGCATACCGCGCCACCGAATGAACCCCTGACCCCGAGAGCCTCTTATGAAGATCCGCAACTCCTTGAAATCCGCGAAAACCCGCGACAAGAACTGCCGTGTGGTGCGCCGGCATGGGCGGGTTTATGTGATCAATAAGAAGAACCCGCGCATGAAAGCCCGCCAGGGCTAAGGGTTTTTCCACCCGAGATTAAAAAAAACCCGGCCTGCGCGCCGGGTTTTTTTGTGTCTTGCGGGCAATGTTTCCTGGTTCCATGGTGTCTCTCAAGGAGAAACAGCCATGCGACAACCAGAGCCAAAGGCCGGTGTCTTAGCCCGCAGGGGCGAAATTATCGCGGGTCTGCACGCAATTCTGCCCGCCCGCGCGGTCATCGCCGAGTCGATCTCGCTCAAACCCTATGAAACCGACGGCTTAAGCGCCTACCGCCAGGTCCCGCTCGCCGTCGTGCTGCCCGAGGACGAGGCGCAGGTGGCGGCGGTGCTGAAATTCTGCGCGAGCGAGGGGGTGCGCGTCATCCCCCGAGGTGCTGGCACCTCGCTCTCCGGCGGCGCGCTGCCGATGGCAGATGCCATCGTCGTCGGCATGATGCGCATGAACAAGATCCTGGAGATCAACTACGCGGACCGCTACGCCATCGTGCAGCCAGGGGTGACCAATATCGGTATCACCCAGGCGGTCTCGGATGCCGGGTATTTCTACGCGCCGGACCCGTCCAGCCAGCTCGCCTGCATGATCGGCGGCAATGTGGGGATGAACTCCGGCGGCGCGCATTGTCTGAAATATGGTGTGACCGCGAACAACCTGCTCGGTCTGCGCCTCGTCACTATCGAGGGCGAGGTGCTGGAGATCGGCGGCACGCATTGCGACGCCGCCGGCTATGACTGGCTCGGCCTGATCACCGGCAGCGAGGGGCAGCTTGGCATTCTCACGGAGGTCACCGTGCGCATCCTGCATGCGCCGGAAGGGGCGCGGGCCATGCTCGCCG
The DNA here is from genome assembly GCA_963737355.1 of uncultured Pseudomonadota bacterium. Classification (GTDB taxonomy): domain Bacteria; phylum Pseudomonadota; class Alphaproteobacteria; order Acetobacterales; family Acetobacteraceae; genus Acidocella. The sequence continues at coordinate 551,854 of CAVTSC010000007.1, forward strand.
GTTTCGCCAGCAACGAGATCGCCGGGCAATGCGTGGACGCCATCATCTCCTCGGGCATCATCCCCGTGGCGCTCGAATTCATGGACCGCCCCGCGATCCATGCCTGCGAGGCCTTCGCCCATGCCGGCTACCCGCTCGATGCCGAGGCCCTGCTGATCATCGAGGTCGAGGGCTCGGAGGCTGAGCAAACCGAAATGCTGGGCAAAATCCGCGAAATCTGCGAGCGTTTCCACCCGGTCTCCATGCGGGTCTCCGAAACCGCGGAGGAATCCGCGGCGATCTGGAAGGGCCGCAAGGGCGCGTTCGGCGCCATCGGCCGCATTTCGCCGGATTATCTGTGCATGGACGGCACCATCCCCACCAGCCGCCTGCCCGAGGTGCTGCGCCGGATCGGCGAGATGAGCACCGCCTATAACCTGCAAGTCGCGAATATTTTCCATGCCGGGGATGGGAATTTGCACCCGCTGATCATGTTCAATGCCAACGACCGGGAGAGTTTCACCAAGGCCGAGGCTTTTGGCGCCGACATCCTCACCCTTTGCGTTGAGGTCGGCGGCTGCCTGACCGGCGAGCACGGGGTTGGCATCGAGAAGCGCGATCTCATGGCCAAGCAATTCTCCGCCGCCGAGCTCGACCAGATGCGGCGGATCAAAACCGCCTTCGACCCGAATTGGCTCCTGAACCCGGCAAAGGTCTTCCCGCTTTGATCACCCCGCTGAATGAGACCGAACTCGCCGAGGTCGTGCGCGCCGCCACCGCCCCCTTCCTGGTGCAGGGCAACGGCACCAAGAGCACCATGCTCCGCCCGGTCCAGGCCGGGGAGACGCTGAGCACCGCCGCCATGACCGGGATCACGCTTTACGCCCCCAACGAGCTCGTGATGTCCGCCCGCGCCGGCACCAGGCTCAGCGAGATCGAGGCAAAGCTCGCCGAACACGGCCAGCTCATGATCGCCGAACCCTCGCATCTCTTTGGGCCGGAGCAGACCTTGGGCGGCCTGGTCGGCGCCAATATCTCCGGGCCCAGGCGCATCGCGGGTGGCGCCATGCGCGATCATGTGCTCGGTGTGCGCGCGGTCAACGGCCTGGGCGAAATCCTGAATTTCGGCGGCCGTGTGCTTAAAAACGTCACCGGGCTCGACATCGCCAAGCTGCTCACCGGCAGCTTCGGCACGCTGGCGGTGATGACCGAGATCACCTTCAAGGTCCTGCCGCTTTGCGAGGCGACAGGCACAATTCTGCTCCGCGGCCTCGATGCACCGGCGGCGGTCAAGGCGATGTCCGCCGCCTTGGGCTCGCCCTTTTCCGTCACCGGTGCGGCCTATCTGCCGCACGAGCGCACCGTGGCGCTGCGCATCGAGGATTTTCAGCGCTTTGTCGATTACCGTTGCGGCAAGCTCGCGGCACAGCTCGGCGGCCGCACGGAAATTCTGGGCACGGAGCCCAGCCGCGCGCTCTGGCGGGAGATCCGCGATTGCACTTCTCTCCCAGAGGCCCCGGCGCTCTGGCGCGTTTCCGTCGCTCCCTCCGCAGGCCCCGCCATCCTGCACGCGGCGGAAGCGTTGGGTGTCGCCGGGTTCATGGATTGGGGCGGCGGGCTCATCTGGCTCGCCGGCCCGGCGGAACAGCGCATCCATGAGGCGATTTGTGCTGCGGCGCTTGCGGCGGGCGGTGTCTGGTGGCTGATGCGCGCCCCGGATGCGCTGCGCGCCGTGGTCGAGGTCATCCCCCCGGAATCCTCAGCGATAGCCGCCTTGCGCCGCCGCGTGCAGCAGAGTTTCGATCCGCGCGGCATCTTCAATCCCTTGAAATTACGGGCCGCCTGAAAATGCAGACCAATTTTACGGACACCCAGCTCGCCGACCCGGAAATTGCGGTTGCCAATGATATCCTGCGCAGTTGCGTGCATTGCGGCATGTGCACCGCAACCTGCCCGACTTTTGTAACCCTGGGCGATGAACTCGATTCCCCGCGCGGGCGCATCTATCTCATCAAGGACATGCTGGAGAATAACCGCCCGGCCGGGGCGGAGGAGGTCCTGCATCTCGACCGCTGCCTCTCTTGCCTCTCCTGCATGACAACCTGCCCCTCGGGCGTGAACTACATGCATCTCGTCGATCATGCCCGCGTGCATATCGAGGCAACGTATAAACGCCCATTCACGGACCGGCTGTTGCGCGACGCGCTGGCCCGCATCCTACCGTATCCTAAGCGCATGCGGGCGGCATTGCAGCTCGCTTGGCTGGCCAAGCCGCTTTCCTTCCTGTTTGCGGGCGAGAGCATGTTCGCCAAACGCCTGCGCGCAATGCTCAACCTCGCACCGGCCCAAATGGCGGAGGGCCAAGCGCTCGGCGGCACGCTGCACAAAGCCGTCGGGCCGTGCAAAGGCCGCGTGGCACTGCTCGCCGGCTGCGCGCAGCAGGCCATCGCGCCCTCGATCAACACCGCCACCATCGCGCTGCTCAACCGCCTCGGGATCGAGGTCGTCATTCCCGCCAGCGCCGGCTGCTGCGGTGCGCTGGTGCATCATATGGGCCGCCATGCGGATGCGCTCGCCGCCGCCCGGCGCAACGTCGCTGCCTGGATGGCGGAGCTGCAAGGCAACGGGCTGGATGCGATCATCGTCAACACGTCGGGCTGCGGCACGGTGCTGAAGGATTACGGTTTTCTGCTCCGCAACGACGCCATGGCGGCGGATGCCGCGAAAATCTCCGCCCTCGCCCAGGATATTTCCGAATATCTCTTGAAAATCTACCAGCCGACGCAAACGGCGCCGAAGCTGACCGTCGCCTATCACGCTGCCTGCTCGCTGCAACACGGCCAGCAGATTACCACCACGCCGAAAACCCTGCTGCGCAAAGCCGGCTTCACCCTCGTCGAGCCGAAGGACCCGCATCTATGCTGCGGCTCCGCCGGTACCTATAACATCCTGCAGCCGGACATCGCGGCGAGCCTGCGCCGGCGCAAGCTCGACACGCTGAAGGCCAAATCCCCGGATGTGATTACCGCCGGCAATATCGGCTGCCTGACGCAATTGAGCGGCGACGGGGTACCCGCCATCCACATGGTCGAATTGCTCGACTGGATGGCCGGCGGCCGGAAACCGCAAGCCCTGGATTGAAACAGCGAAGGGCCGTGATAAAAATTGACCAAGGCACGCGCCCTTCAGTCTTTCACATTTCGATCCGAACGAACAAAACCCGGGTATTTCCTATGCAAAGGTAAAGAAAATCATTTTTTTATCGCAAACGCATCGATTATTCTGTATTAGTATTAAGTTTTCACGGGCATCACGTCGCGCGGTTTTGCGGGATTCAATCCAAAACACCGATTTAATATTAAATATTTGCCTCGGATATGTCGGGTTCTGGTGACATCTCTTCGCATGCTGGCAGGGGCGTTCGGTCGAAGGGCAGGGGGGGCAGATAAAAGCGGAAACCAAGATGCTGCGGGACACGCACCAGGGACAAGACGGTCCATGGGCCAATGCAGTCGCTTGTCTGCGGGGATGGTTCGGCAAGTTCGTGGCCATGTGCAAGGGCGGACAGGCCCCACGGGACCTCGCCGAACGTCTGCATCTCGCTCACGCGAAGGATTTCAGCTACATCATCAGCGCCATCTCCTTGCTGGGCCTCTGCACCATCGCATTGTTGTTCCTGGATTTTCGATCCGTTCAAGGTGCCATGTTCCACGATGCTCTCATGTGCACCATCTGCCTGTGTTATTTCACGTTGATCGAGCGGAGCCGGGCCTGGCTCAGGCGTGCCTATCCTTCGGAGGAGGAGGCCAAGGCCTTTATCGCCGGCATGGCGCGGTTGCTGATGTTGCTGGGTAGCCTGTGGTCCGTCTTGCTGTTCGCGCTGATGCGGCATGTGGATATCAGCCAGCTCTGCCTGCTCTGCGGGGTCATGGTCGGCTGTCTCGCCACACCGGTCGTCCTCTCGCCGCTTTCCTGCGCTTTTGCCTACTGGACGCCGGTCTCCATCGGCATTTTTATTACCCTGCTCTCCATCGTCAGCGTGGACGGCTTCGCCATCCTCAATTTGCTGGCCTTCATCGGCCTGACCGGTTGCGGCATCATCTACCTCAACCGCCGCCTGAACGAACGCGCGATCGGCGCCATCCGCCTGGAGGAAACCAGCGAGGTCATCAAACTCCTGCTCCGCGATTTCGAGGAAAGTGCGAGTGACTGGCTATGGGAGACCAACGCCCAGTTGGAATTGCAGCAGGTCAGCCAGCGCCTGGCGCAGGTCGCGCAGCGGCCGGCGGCAGCGATCCGCGGCGTCTTTCCCGGCGCCTTGCTGGGGGACATCACGCGCTACGAACACCGCGACGCTGCGCAGATCGGCCGTCTGCTGCGGGCGATCGAGGAACGTTCGCCCTTCCGTGACCTCGTCGTGCCGGTGATCGTCAATAACGAGCAGCGCTACTGGTTGCTGACCGGCAAGCCGATCCTCGATAAGCTCGGTCGTTTCGCAGGCTATCACGGCGTCGGCTCGGACATCACCGGCCCACGCCGCCAGCAGGAACAGATCGCCTTCCTTGCCCGGCATGACAGCCTGACCAAACTGCCCAACCGCGTGCTGTTCAACGAGGTGCTGCACAAGGCCTGCGATCATTGCGCCACGACCAGCATTGCGCTGCTCTGCCTGGATCTCGATCATTTCAAAATCATCAACGACACGCTCGGCCATGCCAGCGGGGATGGGGTTCTTGTCGCGGTAGCGGAGCGTTTGCGCGGCTGCCTGCGCGAATGCGACACCGCAGCCAGGCTTGGCGGCGATGAATTCGCCATCATCCTGGTTACGGAGTTCGCGCACGAAGCCGGCGCCATCGCGGCGCGTATCATCGAGCGCGTCATGCGGCCCTATCAGATTGAAGGCCAGCGGGTGCAGCTTGGCATCAGCATCGGCATCACGATGGCCCCGGCCGATAGCCGGGAACCAAGCCGCCTGCTGAAAAACGCGGATCTGGCGCTCTATCGCGCAAAATCCGATGGCCGGGGCGTCTGGCGGCTCTACGATCCGGAAATGGATGCGCGCGCACAAGGGCGCCGTGCCTTGCAGTCCGCCTTGCAGCGCGCCGTGCTGTGCGACGAATTCCGCCTGGAGTTCCAGCCGATCATCAACCTTGCCGATGGCCGCATCGTCGGCGCCGAGGCGCTGCTGCGCTGGCAGCATCCCGAGCGCGGCCTGCTGCTGCCCAGCGAATTTATCGCCCTGGCGGAAGAAACCGGCCTGATCGGCCAGATCGGCGAATGGGCGCTGCAGCAGGCCTGCAAGGTCGCTGCCGTCTGGCCGGCCCGCATCAGCCTCGCCGTCAACCTCTCCCCGCTGCAATTCCGTGACCCTGGCCTCGTCCATATCATCAACCGCGCCCTTAGCCGTTGCGGATTGCATCCCAGCCGGCTGGAGCTCGAGATCACCGAGACCACGGTGCTGGAGACCAACAGCCAGACCGTCGATGCGCTGTGGAAACTGCACGATTCCGGGGTGCGCATTGCGCTGGATGATTTCGGCACCGGCTATTCCTCTCTCAGCTATCTGCGGCGCTTTCCGTTCGATAAAATCAAGATCGATCGCTCCTTCATCCACGATCTCGGCTTCGAACAGGATGACAGCTCGATCATCCTGGCCATTATCGGCCTGGCCGAGCGCATGAACATGATCGTCACCGCCGAAGGGGTGGAAACATCCGCCCAGGCATCGCGGCTGCGCGCCTTCGGCTGCGGCCAGGCGCAGGGCTTCCTGTTCCACGCTTCGCTGAGCGCCGAGAAATTCGCCGAGGTGATTGCCTTGGATGCTCCCGCAGGTGACGGGCTGGATGCTCCCGCAGGTGACGGGCTGGATGCTCCCGCCGAAGACCGGCTGGCCGCGCCTGCCCGCCTGGGCCACGCCAGCGCGACCCCCTAAATCCGCGCTGCGCGGGCATTCGCACAGGCAATCTGGCAACCGGGCGCAGAACAGGCTTTAATGCGTCGGATGACCCCTACTGACGCGACAGGTGCTTCCCCCGCGATGGCGCAATGGTTTGCCATCAAGGCCAAGCACGAAGATGCTCTGCTGTTTTTCCGCATGGGCGATTTTTATGAGCTGTTTTTCGCCGATGCGCTGGCCGCCTCGGCCGCCCTCGACATCGCTTTGACCGCGCGCGGCCAGCACCAGGGCCAACCCATCCAGATGTGCGGCGTGCCGGTCTCCCAGGCGGAGACCTATCTGGCGCGGCTGATCCGCCGCGGCTTCAGGGTCGCCATCGTCGAGCAGATGGAGGACCCGGCCGCGGCCAAGGCGCGCGGCGCCAAGGGCCCGCTGGCGCGCGACGTGGTGCGCCTGGTCACCCCCGGCACGCTGACCGAGGATGCGCTGCTCGAAGCCGGCCGCGCCAATTTCCTCGCCGCGATCGTGCAACTCGGGCCAGCCATGGGCGTTGCCTGGGCGGATATCTCCACCGGCCTGTTCGAAACCCAGGCGACCGACGCGGCGGGCCTCGCCGCCCTGCTCGGCCGGCTGGACCCGGCCGAGATCCTGTGCGGGGAGGAGATCGAGCTCGGAGCCTATGCGCCGCGCCAGGTCGCGACCTCGCGCCTCGCCATGCAGCTCCCCGCCGACGCCCTGGCGGCCCGCCGTGAGCTCGCGCAAAAATTCGGCGCCGCCAGCCTCGATGCGTTCGGTAGTTTCGAGGATGCCGAGGCGATGGCCGCCGCCCAGGTGCTGGCCTATATCGCCGCCACGCAAATGGGCGCCATGCCCCGGCTCTCCCGCCCGGTCTCCGCCGGGGCGAGCGGCCAGCTCGCGATGGACGCCGCCACCCGCGCCAGCCTGGAAATCCTGAGCAGCCGCGGCGGCGCGGAGGCGGGCAGCCTGCTCGCCGCGGTCAAGCGCACGGTCAGCCCGGCCGGCGCGCGGCTTCTGGCCGCTTGGCTCAGCGCCCCGCTCAACGATCTCGCCCCTTTGCAGGCCCGCCAGGCCGCCTGGCTTTCCCTGCGCGATACCGGCCAGGCCGAGCCCGTGCGCGCGGCCTTGCGCGGCGCGCCGGACATGTCGCGCGCTTTGGGGCGCATCGCGCTCGGCCGCGCCGCCCCGCGCGACCTCGCCGCCATCGCCGCTTGCCTCGGCATCGCCGCGCGCGTCGCCGCTTTGCTGCCATCCGGCCCGTTTCTGCTGGACGAGGCCGCCACCGCTTTGCACCCGGCCCCGGAACTCGGTCCCACGCTCAGCGCCGCCCTGGCCGAGCCCGCGCCCTTGAAACTCGACGATGGCGGGGCGATTGCCGCCGGGTTCGACCCCGAGCTGGATGCCGAGCGCGCGCTGCGCGACGATACGCGCCAGGTCATCGCCAATTTCCAGACCGAGCTGGCGCAGCGCTATGGTGTTGCCTCGCTGAAAATCAAACACCACGCGCAACTGGGCTATGTGATCGAGGTGCCTGCGGTCGCGGTCGAAAAACTGCGCGAGGACCCGGAGCTGATCCTGCGCCAGGGCATGGCCAATGGCGCGCGCTTCACGCATCCGGAACTCTCCACCCTCGACCAGCGCATCGCCGAGGCCGCCTCGCGGGCGGCGGCGCGCGAGCGCGTGGTGTTCGGCTGGTTGATCAAACAGGTGCTGGAACGCGCCGAGCCGCTCGCCGCCTGTGCCGCCGCATTGGCGCTGCTGGATGCGCTGCAATCCGCGGCGACCCTGGCGCTCACGCATCGCTGGTGCCGCCCGGAATTGAGCATCGATGCCGCACTCGAGATCAAATCCGGCCGCCACCCGGTGGTCGAGGCCGCCTTGCCTCCCGGCACCGCCTTCATCCCCAACCATTGCGATCTTTCAGCCGAGCAGCGGCTCATGCTGCTCACCGGCCCCAATATGGCCGGCAAATCCACCTATTTGCGGCAGAACGCATTGCTGGTCATCCTGGCCCAGGCGGGCCTTCCGGTCCCGGCGGAGGCCATGCGCCTTGGCCTCGTGGACCGGCTGTTCTCGCGCGTCGGTGCGGCGGACGACCTCGCCAGCGGCCGTTCGACCTTCATGGTGGAAATGATCGAAACCGCGGCCATTCTGCACCAGGCCGGGCCGAAAAGCTTTGTCATCGTCGATGAAATCGGCCGCGGCACCGGCACGCGCGACGGTTTGGCGATTGCCCAGGCGGTGCTGGAGAGCCTGCATAACGGCAATCGCTGCCGCGCCATATTTGCCACACATTTCCATGAACTATTTGCCCTGGCCGAGGCCTTGCCGAGGCTCAAGCCCTATACGATGCGGGTGAAGGAGTTCCGTGGCGAAGTGGTGTTCATGCACGAAGTGGTCCGGGGAGCCGCGCAGAGGAGCTGGGGCGTGCATGTCGCGCGCCTCGCCGGGGTGCCGGAAAATGTCGCCAAGCGTGCGGAAATCCTGTTGAAAAACGCCGAGCGCAACACGCCTGCGGCGACACCCTTGCCGCTGTTCGCCGCTGGCCCGCCAGAGGTGCCGGGGCAGCATGACGCGCTGCTGGAAGAGCTGGGGGCCCTGGATCCGGACCGGATGAGCCCGCGCGAGGCGCTGGATGCGCTCTACGCGCTGCGCCGCCACCTGCCCGAAAGCGTGGCCCCCGAATGCGTGGCCGACGAGGCTGCCGGATGAGCCCGCGAGGTTGGCGGGGCAGCCGCGCGCGAAATAAAGGCGTATATAAGTGTCTTCACGTTCCCACCTCTGATAGATTGATCTAGCGTGTACGATATGCCGAATTGCCCGAAACCGCCTGAAATTGCCGCCGCCCTCGCCGATCTCGTGCCGGAGTCGGGTCCGTTGCCGCGCGATGAGGCGCTCGCATCGTTCCGCCGGCAATTGGGCCGCATCCAAACCTTTGTGCAATCGCGGTTCGAGCGGGACGGGCTGAACGGCCTGATGGCGGCCAGGCTGCACGCCGCATTGATGGACGAGCTGGTCGGCGCCCTGTTCGGCTACGCGCTCGTGATGATGCCGCTCGCGGCCTCGGACCGCTTGGCGCTGGCGGCCACGGGCGGTTACGGCCGCGCCACCCTGGCCCCGTTCTCGGATATCGACCTGCTCTTCCTCACCGGCACCAAAGCCACGCCGGAGGCCGGGCGCACGGTGGAATTCATCCTCTACGTCCTGTGGGATCTCGGCCTAAAAGTCGGCCATGCCTCGCGCTCCATCCCGGACTGCCTGCGCGAAGCCAAGGGCGATGTCACCATCCGCACCTCGCTGCTGGATGCGCGCTGCCTGACCGGCGACCGCGCATTGTTCGCGGATTTCCAAAAGGCCTTCCGCGCCGATTGCGCGGCCGACGGCCCGGCCGAATATATCACCGCCAAGCAGGCCGAGCGCGCCGCCCGGCATCGCCGCTTCGGCGACACGCCCTTCATGGTCGAGCCGAATGTGAAAGAGGGCAGGGGCGGATTGCGCGACTTGCAGACGCTCTATTGGCTGTCGCGCTACGTGTTCAACACCTTTGCGATGTCCGAGCTGGTGGGCAAGGACGCGCCGGGCGGCGGCATCCTCACCCAGACGGAAGCCCGGGCCTGCAAGCGCGCCTGGGAATATCTCTGGACCGTGCGCTTTCACCTGCATTACGTCGCCGGCCGCGCGGAAGAGCGCCTGACCTTCGACTTCCAGCCCGTCGTCGGCGCCCGCATGGGCTATACGCGCCATGGAAGGCAGGATGGGGTGGAGCGCTTCATGCGCCATTACTTCCTCGTTGTGCGCGAGGTTGCGCGCGTCACCGGCGTGCTGGAACCGGCTTTGGTGCGTGCCGCCCTCGGCCCCCCGGCGATCGTCGCGGAGACCGATGCGGCCTTGGTGGAGGCGGGCTTCGTGCTGGCCGATGGCCGCATCCTGTTCGCCCCCGGCCACGACCCGGAGGCCGATCCCAGCAGTATTTTCCGTATCCTGCTGACCGCGCGCGATCGCGGGCTGGAGCTGCATCCGCTGGCCTTGCGCATGCTCATCCGCTCCGCCCCGCTGGCGGCGGATCTGCGCGGCGACAAGCGCGCCGCAACCTTGTTCCTCAACCTGCTTTGCGGCGGCGACGATGCCAAGGACGACGAGCCCACCTGCGATTCCGCGCGCTGGCTCACCTTGCTGAACGAAACCGGCGTGCTCGGCCGCTATCTGCCGGATTGGCGCCGCATCGTCGGGCAGATGCAGTTCGACACCTACCATGTCTATACCGTGGATGTGCACACGGTGCAGGCGATCAAGGTGCTGAACAGTATCGAGGCCGGGCAGCTCAAGGAAATCGCCCCGGTCGCGAGCGGCCTCATGGAACAGGTGCAATCCCGCCGCGCGCTCTATGCCGCCGTGCTGCTGCACGACATCGCCAAAGGCCGTGGCGGCGATCATTCCGTGCTGGGCGCGGAAATCGCCCTTTATGTCGGCCCGACGCTCGGCCTCACGGCGGAGGAGACGGAAATGGTCTCCTGGCTCGTGCTGCACCATCTGCTGCTCAGCCAGACCGCCTTCTCGCGCGACATCGACGATCCGAAAACCATCCTCGACCTCGCCGACACCATCCAATCGCCCGAGCGGCTGCGCCTGCTGCTGATCCTGACGGTCTCGGACATTCGCGCCGTCAGCCCAAAAGTCTGGAATGGCTGGAAAGCGACCCTGCTGCGCGAACTCTACGCGCGCGTCGCGGAAGTGCTCGAAGGCGGGCTCTCCACCACCGAGCGCGACGCCCGCATCAGCCGCGTGAAGGACGTCGTCGCAACCCTGCTCGCCGATTGGCCGGCTGAGACGCGCGATGAATTCCTCGCTTTGGGCTATCCCAGCTACTGGCTCGGCTTCGATCCTGAAAGCATCGAGCGGCACGCCCGCATGATCCAGGACGCCAAGCAGCGCAACGCGCCGCTTACCGTGAATTGCGAGCCCTTGCCCGCGCGCGCCGTCACCGAGGTGGTGATCTACACGGCCGACCATGCCGGCCTGTTCAGCCGCATCGCCGGTGCGCTGGCCATTGCCGGCGCCTCGATCGTGGATGCGCGCATCCATACCCTCACGGATGGCATGGCACTCGACACATTCTGGATCCAGGATGCTGCCGGCGGCCCCTATGACGCCCCGCACCGCCTGGCCCGCCTGGCGACCTTGGTGGAACAGGCGCTCTCCGGCCGGCTGAAACTCGCCCACGAAATTCGCAAGGCCACCAGCAGCCTCATCCCCGGCCGCATGCGCGCCATCCATGTGCCGCCGCGCGTGGTGGTCGATAACCGCGCCTCCAACCGCCATACGGTGGTCGAGGTGAACGGCCGCGACCGCCCCGGCCTGCTGCACGACGTGACCGCCGCGATCTCCGAGGAAGGGCTGCAAATCGCCTCGGCCCACGTGACCACCTACGGCGTGCGCGCGGTGGACGTGTTCTACGTCAAGGACGTGTTCGGCATGAAGATCGAGAACGAACGCAAGCTGAGCCAGCTCCGCACCGCGTTGCTGGGCGCGCTCACCCCCACGGCGGAGGAGGATACCCCCGCAAGCCCGCCCAAGCACCGCATCGGCGCCGCCTGATATCCCTCAGGCGGGCGCTGTACACTCAGAGATACGCGCCGCCTGAAACCTCGATCCGCTGGGCGTTGACCCAGCGATTATCATCCGAGAGCAAGGCGGCGATCATCGGCCCGATATCCTCCGGCACCCCGGCGCGGCCGAGCGCGGTCTGCTCCGCGACCGAGCGGTTGACCTCCGGATTGTCGCGCACCCGGCCGCCGCCGAAATCGGTCGCAATCGCCCCAGGTGCGACCGTGTTCACGCGAATGCCGCGCCCGCCCAGCTCTTTGGCGAGATACCGCGTCAGCACCTCCACCGCCCCCTTCATCGCGGCATAGGCGGACATCCCCGGCAGGCTGAAGCGCGCCAGGCCCGAGGAGAGGTTCACGATATGCCCGCCATCTTCCATCAGCGGCAGCAAAGCCTGCGTCAGGAAGAACACGCCCTTGAAATGCACGTTCATCGGCCGGTCGAAATCCGCCTCCCGCGTCTCCGCGAACGGTGCGAAATGGCCAATGCCGGCATTGTTGACGAGGTAGTCGAAACGCTCGCGCGCCCAAACCTCGCGCAGCGCCGTTTTCACCTGTGCCGCAAAATTCACGAAACTGCCGCAATCCCCGGCATCCAGTCGCAGCGCCACCGCCTGGCACCCTTCGGCCTCGATGGCGGAGACCACATTGGCGGCTTCCCCGGCATTGGAATGGTAGGTGAGAATGACATCAACCCCCTTGCGGGCAAGGCTGACGGCCGCATTGCGCCCCAGCCCCCGGCTGCCGCCGGTAATGAGCGCGATTTTCGAGATATTCCCATCAGACATTTTCTGCCTCCTTTTCATATTGTTGTGCGTCCCGTTTTGTCCCGCCGCGCGCCCGGGCGGGCCCGCTTGGGGGCTTTTGCGGCGCGTCCGCCATGCCGTAATATGGGCGCATGCCATCTGTCCGCAAAGACATTGCCGGCGCGCTCCCACCGCGCCAAGCATTTCCCGGAAAATGCTCCCATCCCTCCGTTAGGAAACCTCATGCAATATACCAAACTCGGCGCCACCGGGCTGTCCGTCTCGCGCCTGTGCCTCGGCACGATGACCTTCGGCCTGCAGACCGATGAGCCGACCTCGCACGCGATCCTGGATACCGCGGCCGCCGCGGGCGTAACCTTCCTCGACTGCGCCAATGTCTATCCCCTGGGCGGCGACCTCTCCACCGCAGGCCGTACCGAGGAAGTGCTCGGCCGCTGGCTGCAGGGCAAGCGCCATCAATACATCGTCGCCACCAAAGCGGTCGGCAAAATGGGCGAGTCCGCCTGGGACCAGGGTTCCTCGCGCAAGCATATCCTCGATGCCATGGACGCCTCGCTGCGCCGCCTCGGCACCGATTATGTCGATCTCTACCAGTTGCATTCGGACGATCCCACCACGCCGCTCGATGAGACCATCGATGCGCTGGACACCATCGTGCAGAGCGGCAAGGCCCGCTATATCGGCATCTCCAACTTCCTCGCCTACCGCCTGGCCCGCGCGCTCGGCCGCGCCGATCTGCGTGGCAAAACCCGCTTCGTCTCCATGCAGCCGCGCTACAGCCTGCTGTTCCGCGAAATCGAACGCGAATTGCTGCCGCTCGCCAGGGAAGAAGGCCTCGGCGTCATCCCCTACAACCCGCTGGCCGGCGGCCTGCTCACCGGCAAATACCGCCCCGGCCAGGCCCCCGTGCCCGGCACGCGCTTCACCATGGGCACCGCCGGCGCGCGCTACCAGGAACGCTACTGGCGCGAGGCGGAATTCGCCAAGGTCGAGGAACTGCGCAAGCTCGTGTCCGAAGCCGGCCATTCGCTAACCACCGTCGCCATCGCCTGGGTGCTCGCCAACCCCGTGGTCACCGCCCCCATCATCGGCGCCAGCAAACCCGAACAGCTCGCCGATACCCTGGCCGCCGCCGAATTCAAGCTCGACCCGGCGCTTAAACAAAAACTCGACGACCTGACCCACGAATTCCGCTTCGGCGACGCCGTGCGGTAAGGCAAGCAAAGGCCAGGGGGCGCTGCCCCCTGGACCCCCGCCAAAGGCTCGCCTTTGGAATCCGCTACAAAAGGTTTGTGAGAGGCGCTCGCCCGAGGCTTTCCAACGCCCGTGCGGCGAGCGCCTCTCACAAACCTTCTCTAATGGGTTCTAAGGGCGAGCCCTTAGCGGGGTTCCAAGGGGCAGAGCCCCTTGGCCTTGCTTGGCGAATACCGCCCGCCGGGCTACGAGGCGGGCTGAATGATTGTTGGATTGGATTAGACGTAATGCTCGACATGCCGCGCCCGTTTCTTGTGACCCATAGCGGGAAGTTCCATTGCGACGAGGTTTTTGCCTATGCCGTGTTGCGTCTGGCGTTGGACCTTTCGGCGACGGGGCAGGATCATACGCTTTTTCGCACGCGCAAGCCTGAGCTGATCGAGGCGGGCGACATCGTATGGGATGTCGGCACGGTGTACGATGTGGCAACAAATCGCTTCGACCATCATCAGCGCGGCGCGCCGGTGCGCCCGGATGAAACGCCGTTTTCCTCCGCCGGCCTGATCTGGCAGGTTTACGGCGAGCGCGCGGTGGCCGCCTTGCTGCGCCCGGCGGGTGCCGAGGCGTTTGCCGCCGCGATCGCGGCGGAATTGGACGAGAGCGTGGTCAGGCGCATCGACGAGGTGGATAACGGTGTGGCCGTCGATGGTCCGCTGCGCCGCGACACGCTGGGCCTGGCCTCCCTGATCGGCGAATTCAACCCGGCCTGGGACCACCCGGATGCCAACGGCCCGAGTGCCGGCGATGCCGCGTTTCTCGAAGCCACGGCCTTCGTGGATGCGATGCTGCGGCGCCGGGTGGATGCGCTGCGCGCGCGCCATGCGGCCGCGGCGGAAGTGGTTGCGGCGCATCAGGCGGGGGAGGACCCGCGCATCCTGGTGCTGCCGCGCGGCATGCCCTGGAAGAACGTGATCTTCAGCCATGACCTGCCAGTGCTGCTCACCGTCTCCCCGGCCTCGAACGGCAATTGGATGGTCGACACGATGCCGCCGGAACCCGGCTCCTTCGCGCAGCGCCTGCCCTTGCCGGAAGCCTGGGCGGGCCTGCAGGCGGAGGAATTGGCGGCGCAGAGCGGCGTGGACGATGCCGTGTTCGTGCATGTGCGCCGCTTCGTGGGTGCGGCCAAATCGCGCGAAGGCGCGATTGCCATGGCGCAAAAAACCGTCGCCGGAGCGTTGGTAGGCTAAAGGGGAAGGCTTCTTTTTGTGAACAAAAAGAAGCAAAAAAACTTTGTTAACTTGGGCCGTGCTGGTAATCGCGCCACGGGCTCAAGGAGCAGAAGTTTTTTGCGCCGCTTTTTTTCAAAAAAGCGGCTTCTTAAAACACCCGCGCGGGCTTGGCGCTATGCTGTTTCAAAATAGCGTCGGACTGCGCGGAGACCTCCGCCAGCGTCACCTCATAGCCCCAGAGATTGGCCAAGTGCTTTAAGACCAGCGCGCTGTCCTTCTCTTGGAGGAGAATGCCCGAATAGACCCGGTGCTGGAGCATCAGCCTTCGGTCGCCGGCGAGGTCCACGTCCACCACCTCGATCTCCGGCTCGTTGCGCACCACGTCATACTGGTTGGCGAGGTTGGTGCGCACCGTGCGGTAGCCGCGCTCGTTATGAATGGCCTTCACCGTGAGGTCGGATTTGCCGTCATCGTGCAGGTCGAAGAACCGCATCTTGCGGATCAGCTCAGGCGTGAGGAACTGGCGGATGAAACTCTCATCGCGATGATCCGCCCAGCCGTCCTTCAACACGCCCACCCAGTCGCCGCTTCCCGCGATCTCAGGCAGCCAAACGCGGTCTTCCTCGGTCGGGTTGCGGCAAACGCGCTGGATATCCTGCATCATGGCAAAGCCGAGCGCATAGGGGTTGATGCCCGAATACCCTCGATGGTCGAATTCCGGCTGGAACACCGCCCCGGTATGCGACTGGAAAAACTCCATCATCGCGCCGTCGGTCAAAAACCCGGTCTCGTGCAGCCGGTTCATCACATAATAATGCACGAAGGTGGCGCAGCCTTCGTTCATCATCTTGGTCTGTTTCTGCGGATAGAAATACTGCGCCACATGCCGCACGATGCGCAGGATCTCGCGCTCCCAGGTTTTCAGCAGCGGCGCTTTCTTCTCGAGAAAATACAGGATGTTCTCTTCCGGCAGGTCGAGCAGATGCCGCCGCTCCGCCGCACTATGCGCCTGTGGCGAGCGCGCGGCGGCGCTTGGCACCGAGCGCCATAGCTCGTTATACGAGCGCTCCTGCTCCTCCAGCCGCTCGCGCGCGCGCTTCTCCTCATCGCGCAGGTTCAGCGTCTTGCGCCGCGGATACCGGCTCACCCCCTGGCTCATCAGCGCATGCGCGGCATCGAGAATACGCTCGACCGCCGCCTCGCCATACCGCGCCTCGCAGCGCGCGATATAGGTTTTGGCGAATTCGAGATAATCCAGAATGCCGTCCGCATCCGTCCATTGCTTGAACAGATTATTGTTCTTGAAGAAATGGTTATGCCCGAACGCCGCATGCGCGATCACCAAGGTCTGCATCATCATGGAGTTCTCCTCCATGAGATAGGCAATGCACGGGTTGGAATTGATCACGATCTCATAAGCAAGATTGCGCAGCCCGTGGCGATAGAGCAGCTCGTCGCGCGCGAAATTCTTGCCGAACGACCAATGCTGATACATCAGCGGCATGCCGATCGAGGAATACGCGTCCAGCATCTGCTCGAAGGTGATGATCTCGATCTGGTTGGGATAGAGATCGAGCTTCAACTCTTTCAGCGCGATGTCGCTGATCGCATCGTAGGCGCGCCGCAGGCTGTCGAAATTCCAGTCCTTCTCTGCGCGGGAAGCGGCGTTATGTTTCATGCGCCGCTCGCTTCATGGCCGTGGTCGGCGCGGCGAACAATTCGCGGAATACGGGAAAAATCTGCCCGCGCTCGCTCACCCGGCGCGCCGCGATCGGCTGGCCGCCTTTGATCAACTGGTCATAGGTGCGCCATAAATCGGTGGTTTGCGAGAACCCGTCCTGGTTCTTCACCTCGATATAGGCGAAATACTGGCAGAGCGGCAGGATCTTCTGCTTCAGCAACTGCGCCACCTTGGCATTATCGCTCGGCACGTTATCGCCGTCCGAGGCCTGGGCGGCATAGATATTCCAGTCGTTTTGCGGAAAACGCGCGGCCACCACGCGCAGCATTTCCTCAAAGGCGGTGGAGACCACCGTGCCGCCGGTCTCGGTGCTCATGAAAAACGTCTCCTCATCCACCTCGCGCGCCAGATGCGTATGGCGGATGAAGACGATCTCCACATTCCTGTAGCGCCGGCTCAGGAACAGATAGAGCAGCTTGTAGAAGCGCTTCGCCAGATCCTTCATATGCTCGGTCATCGAGCCGGACACATCCATCAGGCAGAACATCACCGCACTCGTCACCGGCTGCGGCACCAGTTCGAAGCGGTTGTAGCGCACATCCACCGGGTCGATGAAGGCGATCTGCCGGCTGCGGCGCTTTTGCGTCTCCAGCAGCGCCGTGAGCGCTTCCTCACGCTCGCTCTCCTCCGGCGCCGAGCGCCTCCAGCGCCTCCTCGGTATCGGTCGATCTCCGCCGGCTTCGGCCGCTTGAGCGCAATCCGCCGCGCCAGGCTGTTCTGCATCGTGCGCTTGAGGTTCAGATTCGGGATCGTCCCGCTGATCGCATGCCCGGCGCGCACCTTGGTGAAGCTGTCGGTGGATTTCATCTGCTTGCGCAGCAGGTCCGGCAATTCCAGATCGTCGAAGAAAATATCGAGGAACTCTTCCTGGCTGAGGGCGAAGCGGAAGCCATCCTCGCCGTCGCCCTCCTCGGCCGGATCCCCGCCGGCGCCGCGGCCGCCCTGCGATTGCGGGCGCTTGATGCGGTCGCCTTCCTCATACTCCTTGTTGCCGGGCAGCACATGGTCGCGCTCGCCATGCGCGGAAGTATGCCGGATCTGCGGCTCCTTCAGCCGGTCGGTCTTCACCCAGACCTGGTCCTCGCCGCCGAGATCGCTCACGCTCGCGCTCGCCGGTGGCTTTGCGCACCGCCTCGGTCAATTCCTCCTTGGCGCGCCGGATAAACCGGCGCCGGTTGGACAGGCTCTTGCCTTGCGGGTTCAGTCGGCGATCGACGATATTCATGATCTACGGGCTCATTTCCTCAATTATCCGGAACCTATCCAGCCTGCTTCACGCGCATGTACCATTCCACCAGCCGGCGAACCTGGCGCTCCGTGTAGCCGCGCGCCATCATGCGCTCCAAAAATTCGGTATGCTTGCGCTCGGTTTCAACTTCCTTCTTGCTGCCGAAGCTGATCACGGGCAGCAGGTCTTCCACCTGGCTGAACATTCGCCGTTCGATGACTTCGCGGATTTTCTCATAACTCGTCCAGGCCGGATTCTTACCGCCATGCGTGGCGCGGGCACGCAGCGCGAATTTCACCACCTCGTTGCGGAAATCCTTCGGATTAGCGATCCCCGCCGGTTTCTCGATCTTCGTCAGCTCCTGGTTCAACTGCTCGCGGTCGAGCATCTGCCCGGTATCCGGGTCCTTGAAGTCGAGATTCTCGATCCACGCATCGGCATAATCCAGATACCGGTCGAACAGGTTCTGGCCGTAATCGTTGTAGGATTCAAGATAGGCCTTTTGGATCTCATTGCCGATGAACTCCGCATAGCGCGGCGCCAAGGTTCCCTTGATGAAATCGAGATAATGCTTCTCGGTCTCCTCGCCGAACTGCTCGCGCCGGATCGCCTGTTCCAGCACCCACATCAAATGCACCGGATCGGCGCCGACCTCGCGGGAATCATAGTTGAAAGTCGCGGACAGCACTTTAAAGGCAAAGCGCGTGGAAACACCGTCCATCCCCTCATCCACGCCGGCAAAGTCACGGTATTCCTGCATGGATTTCGCGTTCGGCTCGGTGTCGCGCAGATTCTCGCCGTCATAGACGCGCAGTTTCGAGAAGAGATTGGAATTCGGGTGCGGGCGCAGCCGCGAGAGCACGGCAAAGCGCGCCAGCATCTCCAGCGTCGCCGCCGCGCAAGGCGCTTTTGCCAGCTCGCTCGTGCGGATCAGCTTCTCATAGATCTTCTGTTCCTCCGTCACCCGCAGGCAATACGGCACCTTGATCACGCAAATCCGGTCGATGAACGCTTCGTTATTTTTGTTGTGCTTGAAGGTCTGCCATTCCGCTTCGTTGGAATGCGCGAGGATGACGCCCTGGAACGGGATCGCGCCGATATTCTCGGTGCCGACGTAATTGCCCTCCTGCGTCGCGGTGAGCAGCGGATGCAGGATCTTGATCGGCGCCTTGAACATCTCGACGAATTCCAGGAGCCCCTGCGTGGAACGGTTCAGCCCGCCGGAATAGCTATACGCATCGGTATCGTTCTGGCTGTAGAGCTCGAGCATCCGGATATCCACTTTGCCGACAAGGCTGGAAATATCCTGGTTGTTCTCATCCCCCGGCTCGGTCTTCGTCACGCCGATCTGCCGCAACTTCGACGGGAAGAGCTTCACCACGGTGAATTTCGAAATATCGCCTTGAAAGGCATCGAGCCGCTTCACCGCCCAGGGGGACATCAGCCCGGTCAGCCGCCGCTTCGGGATGCCAAAGCGCGCCTCGAGCTCACCGCCCATGACCTCCGGGTCAAACAGGCCGAGCGGGCTCTCGAAGACGGGGCTGAGCTGCTCGCCTGCCTTCAGCACATAAATCGGCTGCTGCTCCATCAACTGCTTCAGCCGTTCCGCGATCGAGGATTTCCCGCCGCCGACCGGCCCGAGCAAATACAGGATCTGCTTGCGCTCCTCGAGGCCCTGGGCCGCGTAACGGAAGAAGTTGACGATGCGCTCGACCGTGTCCTCCATGCCGAAAAATTCCGCGAAGGCAGGATAAACTTTGATCGTCCGGTTCATGAAAATCCGCCCGAGCCGCGGATCTTTCGCGGTATCGATGACATCCGCCTCACCGATCGCCGAGACCAGCCGCTCCGCCGCCGAGGCATAGGCCATCGGGTCGCGGCGGCAGAGTTCAAGATAATCCAGCAAGGACATTTCATGCTGTTGCTGGTTCTCGTAGGACTGCATGGAACGAGAAAACAGCTGATCGATTAACCCCATCGGCTACTCCTATCTCATCGGGCGAGGCCATTTTGGTCCCAGATTTTAAGCTCTATATAGGAAGCTCCCGTTGTACGAAGGTTCCACTTATTTCGTGCCCACAGCAATAAAAATCGGGCTTTTCGCTTGCACTTAAATATAGGCGTCGCGAGATATGGTAAGCAAGGACAATGCCGATATTTCCAGAGGAATGATTAAAATACAATAATATTCTGCATCTGCACCAAGGTTGGGAATACAAAACATTATTCCGAGGTCGTCAGATGCGCCACCCTTGGGGCGTGCCGACTTCATGACGTCCCAATCCGCCGCCTTGATCCCTTTCCCAGTGTATTTGGCGTGTCGGTGCGGCATGGGGGAGGGGGCTTGTATGGCCGGAGGGTAAAATCCGGGTTACCAGGGCGCCGAGACCAGGGTGCGCCGCAGCAATTTGGGCAGCACCCATGCCTGTTTTGCGCTGGAATTCGGCCCGGCTCTGTCGCAAATACAGCCGGCAGTCTATTCAGGATCGATACAAGCTTGACCACCCATGTCCACGCAACCCGCCATCGCCCGGCCGATGCGCCAGGTCTCTCCGCGCTCGGCGCGACCTGGCAGATTCTCACCACCGTCTTTTTCACCCTGATCGTCTATACCCTTATCGGCCTGCCCTTGGCGGTATTTCCCGAATTCGTGCATTTCAAGCTCGGCTATAGCGCGGCACTGGCGGGGTTTCTCATCAGCCTGCAATATGCCGCAACCCTGCTCACCCGCTCGGTGGTGGGGCGCCTCGCCGATGCGCGCGGCCCCAAATGGGCGGTGCTCGGCGGCCTCATCTTCGCCGCGATCAGCGGCGCCTGCATTCTTGCCGCCAGCCGCGGCGGCCCGCCCGGTCTCGTCCTCGCCTGGCTGGCGCTCAGCCGCATCTGGCTGGGCGCTGCGGAAAGCGGCGTCGGCACGGGCTGCATCGCCTGGGGCATCGGGCGCACCGGCGCGGCGCATACCGCGCAGGTAATTTCGCTGAACGGCGTTGCCTCCTATGGCGGCATTGCCCTTGGCGCGCCGCTGGGCGTGATGCTGAACCATGCAGGCGGCCTCGCGGCGTTGGGCCTCACCGGCGTGGCGATGGCCTTGTGCGGCTTTGTCCTATGCACCTTTAAAGGGGCCACACCGGTGGTCCCGGGTGCTCGTATGGGGATCGGCCGCGTATTCCTGCAAATGCTGCCCTATGGCACGGTCCTGGCACTCGCCTCGGTCGGCTTTGGCACCATCATCGCCTTCATCACGCTGTATTACGCGAGCCATGGCTGGACCAATGCGGCCTATGCCTTGAGCGCCTTCGGCATCGCCTTCATGGCGATCCGGGTGTTTTTCGCGGGCGTCATCCCCCGCTTCGGCGGTTTGCGCCCGTCGCTAATCTCGCTGACCGTCGAATGCGTCGGCCTGGTCATTCTCTGGCTTGCCCCCAGCCCCTGGGTTGCGGTGGCGGGGGCGGCACTCACCGGTTTCGGGCTTTCGCTTATTTTTCCGGCAATGGCGGTCGAGGCGCTACGTACCGTCTCCGTCGCCAATCGTGGTGCTGCAATCGGTTCGTACACAGTCTTTCTCGATGTTTCGTTGGGCATCTCAGGCCCGGTGGCCGGGCTGATCATCGGC
This sequence comes from uncultured Pseudomonadota bacterium, assembly GCA_963737355.1. Classification (GTDB taxonomy): domain Bacteria; phylum Pseudomonadota; class Alphaproteobacteria; order Acetobacterales; family Acetobacteraceae; genus Acidocella. The sequence goes on from CAVTSC010000007.1 coordinate 573,122, forward strand.
CATTTCGGCTATCCGGCGGTCTATCTGCTGGGCGCCGTTTCGGTCGCCTTGGCGCTCCTCGGAACGCTGCGGCTCTTTGCGTTATCCAAACACCGCGAGGCCGAGCCGCGCTAAGCGGCCCGGCCATCCGCCAGGAATAGGCGAGGGCGGTCGCTTAAAAACCGCCCTCGAAGGCGATTTCCGCGACAGGCTTGCGCGGGCTCGGCACTTCGCGCGCCTGCAACGCCTCCGGCAGCAGCGTTTTCGCCCCCAATTTTCCAATCACGATCCCGGCCTCGACGCGATGCCCCTCCGGCACGTTCAGCGCCGTCTGCACGCCGTCCAGATCGATCCCGATCATCGCATGCGCGTGCCAGCCGAGCATGGAAGCCTGCAAGGCCAGCGACCCCCAGGCCGCACCGGTATCGAAGGAATAGCTGTGCGAGGGCACACGCCCCTCCTTGCCCGGCAACACCATGGTGGTCTCCGAGACCAGGAAAATCAGCGCCGAGCCGGCCTTGGCCCAGGATTGGTTGAACGGGTTCAACAGTCCGAAAAACTTGTCCCAATGCGCACTGCCGGGCGTGGCGTAGAGAAAACGCCAAGGCTGCGAATTAAAGGAAGAAGGCGCCCAGCGCGCGGCTTCGAACAGTGTGAGCAGCGTCGCCTGGGGAATGGCTTCCCCGGTAAAGGCCCGTGGCGACCAGCGGTCCAGAAAGATGCGATTGGCCGGATATTCGGCGACGCGGGGGTTTTCAAACGCCATGCTTCAAGCCTCCTCTTTTGTCTGACGCGACTATAAGGGCGGCTGTTGCGATTGGCCATAAAGGCAAGCGGCCCCGCGCCGGCAGGGCGCGAGGCCGCTCGACCCCCGGCGGATGCGGGCAGGCGCATCCGCCGGGGGTCGTCAGGTTCAGGCCCCGCGCAGCCGCTCGAGGCTTTCCCGGGGAAGCGCATCCAGCCCTTCGCCTCCGGCATCGAGATGCGCATAAATCTGCGCCAGCATGCGCTTTTCCCAAAAGCTCTTGATATGCTCCGCGATTTCCACCACCGCCTCTTCGTGCTTGCGATGCGCGAAGGCGCGGCCGATCTGGTTGGCCATGGCGATCAACCGGGGGAGGGTATGGCTCATTCCGCGGCCACCGTGGCAATGCGCCGTGCCGCTTGCGCATGCGCCTGGTAGTCGCGCTGCCACTCGCTCGGCCCGTTGGAGAGCGAGATCTGCACCGCCGTCACCTTGTATTCCGGGCAATTGGTCGCCCAGTCGGAATTCTCGGTGGTGACGACATTGGCCTGCGTCAGCGGGTGGTGGAAGGTCGTGTACACCACGCCGGGCGCCACACGGTCGGTCACCTTGGCGCGCAATGTGGTCTCCCCGGCACGGCTGGCCAGCCGCACCCAGTCGCCATCCTTCACGCCATACACTTCCGCGTCATGCGGATGCACTTCGAGCCGGTCCTCCTCATGCCATTGCGCATTCTCGGTCCTGCGCGTCTGCGCGCCGACATTATACTGCGAGAGGATCCGCCCGGTGGTGAGCAGCAGCGGGAAGCGCGGCCCGGTTTTCTCCTCCGTCGGTACGTATTCGGCGATCATGAACCGCCCGCGCCCGCGCACGAAGCCGTCGATATGCATCGTCGGCGTCCCTTCCGGTGCCGCCGCATTGCACGGCCACTGGATGGAGCCCAGCCGCTCCAGCGCGTCGAACGACACGCCGGCAAAGCTCGGCGTCGTCCGCGCGATCTCGTCCATGATCTCGGAAGGGTGCGTATAATGCATGTCCACGCCCATGGCCTTGGCGAGCAACTGCGTCACTTCCCAATCGGCATAGCCGTTCTTCGGCGCCATCACCTTACGCACGCGCTGGATGCGCCGCTCCGCATTGGTGAACGTCCCGTCTTTCTCCAGGAACGTGCTGCCCGGCAGGAACACATGCGCATAATTCGCCGTCTCGTTCAGGAACAAATCCTGCACGACGACGCATTGCATCGCGCTCAACCCGCCGACGATATGCTGCGTATCCGGATCGGACTGCGCGATATCCTCGCCCTGGACATACAGGCCAAGGAAGGTGCCATCCATCGCGGCATCCAGCATGTTCGGGATCCGCAGGCCCGGATCGGCCGAGAGGGAAACGCCCCAATCGCGCTCGAACATCCCGCGCGCGGCGTCGTCCGAGACATGGCGGTAGCCCGGGAATTCATGCGGGAAGCTGCCCATATCGCAGCTTCCCTGCACGTTGTTCTGGCCGCGCAGCGGGTTCACGCCCACCCCCGGCCGGCCGACATTGCCCGTCGCCATCGCGAGATTGGCGATCGCAATCACGGTGGATGAACCCTGGCTGTGCTCGGTCACCCCCAGCCCGTAATAGATCGCCCCGTTCGGCGCGCTGGCATAAAGCCGGGCTGCGGCGCGGATCTCCTCAGCCTTCACGCCGGTGAACTGCTCCACCGCCTCGGGGCTGTTCTCCGGCTGCAAAATAAACTCCGCCCATTCGGAAAACTCGTTCCAGTCGCAGCGCTCACGGATGAAATCCTCATCCGCCAGGCCTTCGCTGATGATGACATGCGCCAGCGCATTCACCATCGCCACGTTCGTGCCCGGACGCAGGGCGAGATGATGCGCCGCCTCGATATGCGGCGAGCGCACGAGGTCGATCCGCCGCGGATCGATGACGATCAGCTTCGCCCCTTCGCGCAGCCGCTTCTTCATGCGCGAGCCGAACACCGGATGCCCATCGGTCGGGTTCGCGCCGATCACCAGGATCACATCCGCCTGCTCGACGGAGTCGAAATCCTGCGTGCCGGCGGAGGTGCCGAACGTGTTCTTCAACCCATAGCCCGTCGGCGAATGGCAAACCCGGGCGCAGGTATCGACGTTATTGTTGCCGAACCCGGCGCGGATCATCTTCTGCACGAGGAAGGTCTCTTCATTCGTGCAGCGCGAGGAGGTGATGCCCCCGATCGCATCCTTGCCATGCTCGCGCTGGATGCGCTTGAACTCCGAGGCGGCATACGAGATCGCCTCGTCCCAGCTCACCACTTTCCACGGATCGGTGATCTTCGCGCGGATCATCGGCTGGGTGATGCGGTCGCGATGCGTCGCATAGCCCCAGGCAAAGCGCCCCTTCACGCAGGAATGGCCATGATTCGCCTTGCCATCCTTATACGGCACCAGGCGCACGACCTCTTCGCCGCGCATCTCCGCCTTGAAGGTGCAGCCAACGCCGCAATAGGCGCAGGTCGTGACCTTGGAATGCTCCGGCTGGCCGAGCTCGATAACGGATTTCTCCATCAGCGTCGCGGTCGGGCAGGCCTGCACGCAGGCGCCGCAGGAGACGCATTCGGAGTCGAAGAAATTCTCGCCCATGCCGGGAGAGACTTTTGAGCCAAAGCCCGAACCCTCGATGGTCAGCGCGAACGTGCCCTGAACCTCCTCGCAGGCGCGCACGCAGCGCGAGCACACAATGCATTTCGCGGGGTCGAACTGGAAATACGGGTTGGACGTATCCTTGACGGAGTCCAGGTGGTTTTCGCCCTCATAGCCATAGCGCACTTCCCGCAGGCCGACGGCACCTGCCATGTCCTGCAATTCGCAATCGCCATTGGCCGAACAGGTCAGGCAGTCCAGCGGATGGTCCGAGATATACAGCTCCATCACGCCGCGCCGCAGCTTGGCGAGCTTGCTGTTCTGCGTGTGCACGACCATGCCTTCGGCCACCGGCGTGGTGCAGGAGGCGGGCGTGCCCGGCCGGCCTTCAATCTCCACGAGGCACAGGCGGCAGGAGCCGAAACTATCCAGCGAGTCCGTGGCGCAAAGTTTGGGGATCTGCGTGCCAAGCTCGGTCGCCGCGCGCATCACCGAGGTGCCTTCCGGCACGCTGATCTGCTCGCCGTCAATGGTCAGGCGCACCAGCTTGGTCGCGGTGCTCGCTTTGGTGCCGTAGTCGATTTCCTGAATCAAGCCCATGATAAATCCTTACTCCGCTGCCAGGGTCAAAGCCGGACCACGAAAATCCTCGGAAAAATGCGTCAGCGCGCTCATCACCGGATAGGGCGTGAAGCCGCCCAGCGCGCAAAGCGAGCCGAACTTCATCGTCTCGCAGAGGTCCTGCACGAGGGCCAGATTCTGTTCCACCGCCTCGCCGGCGATGATCTTGTCCAGCACCTCGACCCCGCGTGTCGAGCCGATGCGGCACGGCGTGCATTTGCCGCAGGATTCATGCGCACAGAATTCCATCGCAAAGCGCGCCATTTTCGCCATGTCGACGCTGTCGTCGAAAATCACGAGCCCGCCATGGCCGATCAGCCCGTTGCGTGCGGAAAACGCCTCGTAATCATACGGGGTATCGAACAGGCTCGGCGGGAAATAGGCGCCAAGCGGCCCGCCCGCCTGCACCGCGCGCACCGGAAGGCCGCTCGCGGAGCCGCCGCCGATCTCATTCACAAGCTCGCCCAGCGTGATGCCGAACGCCGTCTCGAACAGCCCGCCGAACCGGACATTCCCGGCCAACTGCACCGGCATCGTCCCGCGCGAGCGGCCCATGCCGTAATCCGCATAGGCTTGCGCGCCGTTCGCCAAAATCGTAGGCACCGTCGCCAGTGAAATCGCGTTATTGATCACGGTCGGCTTGCCGAACAGCCCGACCAGTGCCGGGATCGGCGGCTTCGCCCGCACCTGTCCGCGCTTGCCCTCCAGGCTGTCGAGCAGCGCCGTTTCCTCGCCGCACACATAGGCGCCGGCGCCGGTGCGCACTTCCAGGGTGAAGCCTTCCAGCAGGCCGGCCTTGGTCACGATGTTGATCGCATCCTGCATCATGCGGATCGCATGCGGATATTCCGAGCGGATATAGAGATATCCCCGCGTCGCTCCCACCGCGAGCCCGGCAATCGCCATGCCCTCGACCATGCAGAACGGATCGGCCTCCATCAGCAGCCGGTCGGCAAAGGTGCCGGAATCGCCCTCATCGGCGTTGCAGGCCACGTATTTCTGGTCGGCCTGCGCGGTGCGCACGGTCTCCCATTTGATCCCCGTGGGAAATCCCGCACCGCCACGCCCGCGCAGCCCGGAAGCCTTCACCTCCGCGCAAATCCCCGCAGGCCCAAGCTCTTTCGCGCGCGTATAGCCGGCCCAGCCGCCATGCGCCCGGTAATTGTCCAAATCCAGCGGGTCGATCACTCCGCAGCGCGCGAAAGTCAGCCGCTGCTGACGCGCCAGGAAGGGAATTTGCTCAACCAGGCCCAGCGCCTTGGGGTGCGGAGCGGTCTCGAACAGCCCCGGCACATCGGCCAGGCTGCACGGCCCGAAGCCCGTGCGGCCTTCCGGCGTCTCGATCTCCACCAGCGGCTCCAGCCAGAACATGCCGCGCGAGCCGTTGCGGATGATCGTCACATCGATCCCGCGCTGCGCCGCCTCGCGGGCAATCGCCACCGCGACCTTATCCGCGCCGACTGCCAAAGCTGCCGCATCGCGCGGCACATAAATCCGCATCATACTGCCTCCATCGCCAAAGCTTCGAGGCGCTCGGCATCCAGCCTGCCATGCAGCTCGCCATCGAGCATCGCACTGGGGGCGCAGGCGCAAAGCCCGAGGCAATAAACCGGCTCCACCGTCAGCCGCCCGTCCGGCGTCGTGCCGCCCCAGTCCAGGCCCAGCCGCGCCAATAGCGCCGCCGCATGCGCGGCGCCGCCCATCGCCTGGCAGGCTTCCGCCCGGCAGATTTTCAGCACATGCCGCCCGGCCTGCTCCTGGCGGAAATCATGGTAAAAGCTCACCACGCCATAAACTTCCGCGCGCGAGACGTTCAGCCGCTCGGCGACCAACCGCATTGCCGCTTCCGAAATAAAGCCGAATTCTTCCTGTATCGCGTGCAGGATCGGCAGCATCGGCCCTTCAAGCCCAAGATGCGCCTCGATAATCTGGTCAGCCGCTTCTTCGCTCCAGTCGGTATTCATGCGGATTTGGTCCCCCTTAATGGAAATCTGTAGGGTTAGTCACCCTTGTTCACAAGAATTAAAACCAGTGCTGCGATAGCACAAAGCTATCAAACCAGCCTCATATCGGAGGTTTGAGCGCGAGTTGCGTCGCCTCGGCAATCAGCGCCGCGGCCAAAGGGGAGAGCGGGTCCCGCTCCGAAAACACCAGCCCGACCCTGTGAATTTCCTCCGGCGCCACGATCGGGATCGCGCGCAAATTCGCGGATAGGCCGAAAACCGTGGCCAGGCGCTCGGGCATCACGCATGCCCAGCGCCCGGTCTGCACATGGCTGACCAGCACCACGATGGAGTTGGATTCCAGCGCCGGCGCGGCCACCACGCCGCTATTACGCAACAGCCGGTCGATAATGCGCCGGTTTTGCATATCCGGGCTCAGCAGGCAGAGCGGAATGCTGCCTACTTCCGCCCAGCTCACCTGCGCGCGGTCGCCAAGCGGCGCGTCGGGCGAGGTCAGCAGGCGGTAGCGCTCGTCAAAGAGCGGAATGCTGCGCGCCCGGCCGATCGGCTCATTGTCGAGATAGGTGAGCCCGGCATCGATCTCATGGTTGTTCAGCCGCTCCAGCACTTCCGCCGAGGTGCAGGACATCAGGCTAAACCGCACCTCCGGATGCCGTGCCTGGAAGGGCGTCGTCAGCTCCGTCAACGTGCCGAGTGCGGTGGGGATGGCGGCGATCCGCAACAGCCCCGTCAGCCCGCGCTGCAGCTTGCGCACATGGTCGCGCATGGCATGCACATCGCCATTGATCCGCCTGGCCCATTCCAACACCACCTCGCCCTCGGGCGTAAATCCCTGAAAGCGCGAGCTGCGCAGCACCAGCGGTACGCCGAGCATCTCCTCCAGCGCGCGGATTCCGGCCGAAAAACTCGGCTGCGCCACGCCGCATCGCTCCGCAGCCCGGCCGAAATTTTTCTCGGCGGCCAGCGCGATCAAATATTCGAATTTACCCAGCATGCGCGCGTCGTCCCGTTTTTCGCAGCCATACTGCGCCGGACCGTTTTGGCGCCAAATACGTGTCCTATCGCACGATCCGGGAACGTCCCGGTGCGCCCACGCCGCCCAACTCTACGCTGGTTTTACCGGCTTTACTACATGCGGTTGACGGGATCGCTGGCGGGAAAGCTCTCTCTTCCGGCTTGGTCCAGGTCATTCTGAACGATCTCGCCGGCCTCCTGGGCGCGCATCAGCTCATCGCGCGCCCGGCTCCAGAATTCCGTCTCCCGTCCTGTGGGGGAGCCCGCTTCCTCCCACAGCGCATAGGCGCGCTCACGCACCTGCTGCTCACTCACCTCTTGTCTCTTGGCCATGGCGTTCTCCTTATTCGACATTGCGCATGGCCCTCATTTGGCCGCGTGGCGATGCGAGTTCCACGCCGCTAACCTTATGTTTTGTTCAGGTCGGAGCGCCGACGCTAAAAGCGTATGGAAGCGCGCATTCCAGCGACGATCTCGTTGGACAGGGTCCGTGTCGGGTCATTCGGATTTTGCACGCCAGCACCTGGATGGATCACGCATTGCAAATCGGGCTGGAGTTGCAGCCAAGGCGTCACCTGCGCCTGATAGGTCAGCTCGATCAACGTCTCCGTGCCGCGCACGGGGTAGGGGGAATTGGTGTAATACCCGACGGCACGGTCATTCTCCGCCGCCTGGCCGCTGACCTTCGCCAGGCCGATATCGATCCCGGCCTGGTCATTATCGCGCCCGGGCAGCGGCGCGGTCAGGGTCACGCCGCCATTAAAGCCGTAGCTGATCAGGTTTTGCGCCGCAGGTGCCCCCATCACACGCGCGAACATATTGACGCTGCGCGCCCCCTTGGATTGCCAGATGGTCTGATCCACCACGCCGTAAATGCTGTAATTCCCACGATGCATCGCCGGAACGCCATCGCTATCGGGGCTTGCGAGCGAGACGCCTTGGTCGTCGACCGCCTGGTCGGGGAAAGATCCCGTATCCGCCCAAAACCCGATCTTATACGTGCCGGGCAGACCCTTCAGGGTCAGCGCATCCTGGAGTTCCGCGATAAACAGCGCGCCGGTATTCAAATTGAACCGCGTGCCCCCGCCATCGCGCGATTGCGGATCGTCATCGAACGCCCCGCCCGGCGGATTGTCGTCAAACACCCCGCCCAGAACCGTCACATCATGCGTGAGCCGATATTGCCCCCGCAGGCCGAGCGAGGCGAGCGGATAGGCCGGGCCCCCGGCATAGAGATCCTCGGAGGGCAAAATCGGCCACCCCGCCGCGGTATTCACAAACAACCCGGAATACTGGCTGACCATGAATTCATTGTCGATGCTCTGCTGGCCGATTTTCAGATCAAAGCCGGAGGCCCCGAAAACCTGATCATACCACAATTCCCAAAGCCGCGTGGCATTCTCGGCCTCATTGCCATTCGCCGTCTGCAACGTGTCGAGATAAGCGGGGCTCAAATTCTGCCCATGGATCTGCAACGCGCTGACATTGAACGTGCCGCCCGCTAGGCCCAGCGCCTTTTGCGTATCCATTTGCAGCGTCGCGGTCGTGACGCCTTGCATCGTGGCCCCTTGCTTCACGCCGCCCGAAACATTGCCCAGCAGATTCTCGCTATCGCTCAACCCCAGCGTCACGCCAATTTTGCCAAGTTCCGTGCGTATGCCGCCCATATTCCCCAGCAACCCGGTCGGCTCATCCTGCGCCCGCGCAGGACCGCACAGCGCCCCCGCCAGGGCGGGTGCCACCGTGCACAGCCAGAATCGTTTTTGCATCGAATGCCCCGTTATCCCTGTTCAATTTACGTTGTTCAAACCACGTTGCTTAAGTTTCGAATAATCCCTGTCCCAAAAATCCGCCAGGCCGCGCACCCGGCGGGCAGGCGAACACCGCACTTCCCACATGCGTGGTGAACTGGTTCAAGGCGTCGATTTTCGACATTTTCTCGAAGAGTTTGATAAATCCGCTGCGCGGGTCGCGCTGGTAGGCCTGGAAGAACAACCCGCTATCGTATTCGATCCCCTGCCGCCAGGGCGGCCAGCGTTCGGCCGATGAAGTTGGCGCCATCGTTATAGGAATACGCACGCCGCAAAATCTGTGCGCCGTCATTATTCACCGGCGCGGCCAGGCGCGCATGCGCGGTCTCGGGGATCACATAATCCCCATTGGCATCGGTCGCGCTAAAATCGGGCGTATCGAATTCCGACTTGCCCCCCAGCGGCGCGCCGGAAACTTTCTCGCGCCCCACGGTTTGCTCCTGAAAGGCGACCTGCATCCGGTCCCAATGCTCCAGCGCGATGCGGATCCGCCTGGCGACCATATAGGTGCCATCGACCATCCAGCCCGGCCCTTCCGCGCCGACCCACACCACGGGGCCAGCGGTTGCCGCGGTCGGGTTCATCGTGCCGTCCTTGAACCCCATGAGGTTGCGCGGCGTGCCTTGCGTTTTATTCGCGGTCGTAAACCCGGTCTGCACCCATTTCAGCGTGGCGGCGCCATAGCCGATGCGCGCCAATTGCCGCACGGCATGAAACGCCACCTGCGGATCATTCGCGCAGGCCTGAACCCCGATCGCCCCGCCGCATTGGCCGGGGACCAGCTCATCGCCGGCAAAACGCGGCAGATCCGCCAAGGCCGCCGGGCGCCGTGCCGCGAGCCCGTAACGATCCTTGCCCTCGAAATCGAACAGCTCCGGTCCGAAGCCGAAGGTCAGCGTCAGGCGCGACGGGGCCAATCCCAGCGTCTCGCCCGTATCCAACCCCGGCGCTTGTGCATTCTGCTTGCCTGCCTCGGCGGGCAGTCCGGCGCTCATCCGCGCGGCCGCCTGCGTCCAGGCTTGCAGCAGCGCCACCACCTCCGCCCGGTTTGCCGCGGTCAGATCGAACGCGGCAAAATACAGGAATCCTGCATGGGCGTCGGAAATCCCGGCCTGATGCCGTCCGTAAAACGGTTCCGTATCGGCTGGCGTCCGATCCGGACGCGATTGCATCACCTGCGCCTGTGTGGGCGTCAGCCCGACAACGCCCGCCAGCCCGCCGGATGCGGTCAGAAAACCTCGGCGACGTCTGCCGTCATTGCGCCAGCATCAACGTGTTCACGTCGTCCTCCACATAATAGAAATCCCTTGCCATCGGGGCGCATCACGATGCCGAACAAATCCCCGCTCCCGGGCGGCGTTTGCGCGGCGTCCTTGTCGATCCATTTCGCCGCCAGTTGGTCGCCATTGGCGGGGTCAATTTCGACCACCCTGCCATCCAAGGCGTTCACCACCAGCAAATGCCCGTCCGGGGCCATAGCCATCGCCAGCGGCCGGTTCAGCGATCCCGCTTTCGAAATTTCCTTGCCGGTGCCTGCGGAATCCGTCCGCGTCGCGGCATCTGGGGAGCGCCACCACGCGGTTGCCGAGCGCATCGGAGACATACAGATCGCCATTCTTGCCCAATGTCAGCCCGGTCGGGCCGATCAGGAAAACGCTTGGATCCGCCTGCGCGCCAAAGCCGCTGCCGATCACCGTCTGGCTGCTGACCACCGGGGCCTTGCCGGGCGGAATGTTCAGGCCCAGCCGCAGCACGGTCGCCTTGCGCTGTACCGCGTTGCCGGACGCGGCAATGCCAAACCCGACATTGCTGAGGAATAGCGTGGCGGTGGTCGCCGTGGTCGATCACCGCCATATTGCCCCAGGGGTCGTTGATATTCGCCCCGGCGATCGTTCCCGCCACATTGCCCGAGGAATCCAGCACGATCAGGCAGCCCGGCCCCAGCGTCTTGGGCGTGCCATCGGTGCTGGGCGCGCTGCCGACGATCACCCAGCCGGATTTCAGCATCGTCATCGCCGTGCCCAGCCCAATCCCGCCCGGGCAGCCGGGAAGATCATGCGGAATGCTGGCGAAAGACGTGAGCTGCACCGGTCGCGGGGCGATAATCCATGATCGTGCGTGCCGGTGCCTTGTAAATTCGCGTTATTGTTGAAATTATCGACCAGCACGTCGCCTTTCTGCAGCGTTCCGGCGGTCACGGGAGCGATGGCCAGCGCATAAGGGTTCTGGTCGCCATTCGCCGGCACGGTCGAGGCCAGCAGATGATGCTGCTTGATCCCCGCCAGATAGGCCGGGTCGCTGGTCTGGGCCTGCACCGCGCCGGCATTCACCGCCAGCCCGGAAAATGTGAGGCAGGACAACGTCAGCAGTTTCAAGCCAACGCGGATGGGTCGCGCTCTGTTTTGAAAATGCGAGTCATTCGCAGTTGCGGGGCGGATTTCGACCGCATTTTTGACTGCTCTTAGCATTGGGCGCTCTCCATTTGATAATGCAACTCATTCGCAACTTCTAAGTGTCGTTCGGCCGTATGTTTCATCCCCTCAGCCTCCCGCCAGGCTGCCGCAGGGCAGGGGGGCGCTGACGAACGCCACCACGCTCCCCTCGACACCGAGCCACACTTCCGCGCCCGCCTCAGGTGCCGCATGGCTGAAAACCCGCGCGGTCACGGCATCTTCCGCCATGCCCGCCAGGCCCAAGCGCACCACCGCGTCATGGCCATAAAAGGTCACGCCCAGCACCCGTGCCGCGACCTCTTTGCCGCTGGATCGGGCATGGAGTTTGATTTGCTCCGGCCGGAGCATCACCGCCACCCGGCCGTTCGGCGCCGGGCCCGTCAAGGGCAAAAGCCCGAAGGCGCAGCGCACCGCGCCATCCTCCACAACGCCGTCGGCAAACACCGCCTCGCCGATAAACCCTGCCAGCGCCGGGCTTACAGGTGCGCGGTAGAGAATTTCCGGCGGACTCAACTGCGCCAGCATGCCGTCTTGCAGCACGCCGACCAGCCCACCCATCGAGAGCGCCTCTGCCTGGTCATGCGTCACCAGTATCGCCGTCGCCCCGGCGGCTTTCAGCGCCCGCGCCACGGCCTCGCGCGTCTCCGCGCGCAACCCGGCATCCAGCGCGGAGAACGGCTCGTCGAGCAGCACCAGTTGCGGGCTCGGCGCCAGCGCCCGGGCCAAAGCGACGCGCTGCTGCTCGCCGCCGGAGAGCGCCTGCGGCCCGCGATCGGCATAATCCGCCGGCAGATCCACCAAAGCGAGCAGCTCCGCCACGCGATGCCGCGCCCGCCGCTCGGCCCGGCGCAGCCCGAAAGTGATGTTGTCGGCCACGGAGAGATGTGGAAACAGCGCGCCCTCCTGCGCGACGTAGCCGATTGTCCGCGCCTCCGGCGGCGTGAACTTGCCCGGCCCCGCGAGCAACCCGCCGCTGAGATAGATCTCCCCGCCATCCGGCCGCTCAAACCCCGCGATCAGCCGGAGCAACGTGGTCTTGCCGCCGCCAGAAGCGCCCAAAATGGCCATGAGGCTCCCGGATTCCACGGCAAAACACACATCGCGCAGCACCGGAGTGCCACCGAAACGCTTCGCCAGATGCCGTATTTCCAACCGTGCCATCACCCCCCCGTCACAGGCGCAAACACGCTGGCCGCGCCAAAACGCCGCGCCAGCAGCCAGGTCGCCAGCATGGACATCGCCGCCAGCACCGCCGCATAGGGGGCCGCCGCGGCAAAGGCCAAGGTCGAGGTATCTGCCCAGATCTGCGTTGCCAGGGTCTGCGTGCCGATCGGCGCCAGCAGCAGCGTCGCGGTCAGCTCCGTCGTCACCGCGATGAAGACGAGTGCGGCGGCCGCACCCAGCCCGGGAGCGGCCAGCGGCATCGTCACGCGGAGAAACACCGCCATCCGCCCCAGCCCCAGCGACCGCCCAGCCTCTTCCAACCCCGGCTGCGCCTGCACCAAAGCCGCGCGCACGCTCACCAGCGCCAGCGGCAAAAACACGATGGCATAGGCGATCATCAGCAATAACGCGCTCTGATAAAGCGGCTTAATGCTGTGCACGGTCAGCGATACCAGCGCCAAGGCCACAACAATGCCGGGAATGCTCTGCGCCAGATACGCCGCCCGCTCCAGCAGGTTCACCATCCAGCCCCGGTAGCGCGCCGCCAGCACGCCGAGCGGCAGCGCCAAGGCCAAGGTCAGCGCCGCCCCGCCGGCGCCGAGATAAACCGATGCCCATGCCGCCCGCGTCACCGCTGCAACGGATGCCGCAACCGGCGCCGTCGCCGCATCGCCCGGCTGCGTCAGCCAATACAGGATCATCCCCAGCGGCACGCCAAGGGTGATCACCGCCCAGCCCAAAAACCCGCCGCAAACGGCAAAGTGCCAGGCGCCCAGCCCATGCTGCAAAGCGCCGCGCCGCGTCCCGCGCGCCAGCCGCCCATACCGCGCCTGGCCCCGCACGAAAAACTCCGCGCCGAGGCAAATCGCGCATAGCAGCAAGAGGATCATCGACAGCAATGCCGGCTCGGCGCCGGAAAATCCGGCGCGATAGGCGGAATAAATCGCCGTGGTGAAGGTACGGAAGCGCAGCAGCGCGAAGGCGCCGAACTCCACCAGCACATCCAGCGCCACGAGCAGCATGCCGCCCAGCAGTGCTGGCCGCAATTGCGGCAGCACGACGCGCATAAACACCGCCCAGGGCGCATTGCCCAAGGCCTGCGCGGTCTCCTCCAGCGCCGGGTCCATCTCCCGCAACGCCGCCGCCACCGGCAGATAGACCAGCGGGTAATAGGCCACGGTGACGACCAGCAGCGCGCCGGCAAAATCCGCGAGCCCCGGGTCCAGCGAGACCCAGGCATAGCTCGTGATGAAAGGCGGGATGGCGAGCGGCACCACCGCCAGCACCGCGAAGATCCGCCGCCCCGGCAGATCCGTGCGCTCCACCGCCCAGGCCGCCGCCGTGCCGATCACGCCGCAACTCAGGCTCGCCGCGGCGATCAGCAGCAGCGTATTGCGCAGCAATTCTCCCACCAGCGGCCGCCATAACAGCGCCACCGCGACGCTGATTCCAGCCTCCGCCGCCTGCCCCATCGTCACCAGCAGCGGCAGCAGCACCAAGCCCGACGCCAAACAACATGCCGCGAGAAGCGGCGTTGAGGGCCGGGCGCCGAGCATCAGATCAAGCCGGCCTGCTGCAACAGGCTGCCGGCCTGCTTGTCATCGCCAAGTGAAGCGGCGCTGATCGCGGGCGGCTGCAACTGGCCGAAGGGGGTAAGCAATTTATTCGGCTCCACGCCGGGGCGCAGCGGATATTCAAAATCCACCTCGCTTTGCCCCAACGCCGTTTGTGCCTGCTGGCTCACCAGAAACGCCAGGAATTTTTGCGCCGCCGCCGGATGTTTGGAGGATTTCAGCACCGCCGCCCCGGAAATATTCACGAGCCCCCCCACATCGCCATGCTGGAAATGATAGATCCGGCTGTCGATTTTCTCCGGCCCCAAAGCTGTTTCCAACCGCGCCCAGTAGTAATTGTTAACAATCCCCACCGCGACATCGCCGCGCGCCACGGCCGCCACGACGCTTTCATCATCCTGGTAAATCTTGGCATTGGCCTTCAACCCCTGCAACCAGGCCAGGGCCGCGGGTTCGCCATATTGCTTGATCACCGCGCTGACGAGGGGCAGGAAATCCGCATCCGACGGCGCGATGCCGAGTTTCCCGGCCCATTCCGGTTTTGCCAGATCCATCAGCGAGGCGGGCAGGGCGCTCTCCTTGATCAGCTTCGGGTTGAAATCCAGCACATTCTCGCGCGCCAGCACGCCCAGCCAGTTGCCGTCGGCGGCGCTGTATTGCGCTGGAATTTCCGCCAGAATCGCCTTGTCCACGGGAGCAAGCAGACCTTGTTCGTCGAGCAGGATAAGCTCCGGCGAGTTCTCGGTGAAAAACACATCGGCGGGCGAGTCCGCGCCTTCCTGGAGGATCTGCGCTGCGATATCCGGGCCTTCTCCCTCATGCACCACCACCTTGATGCCGGTGTTTTTGGTAAAGGCGGCGGCGAGCATATCCACCACCTGCTCGTGCTGCGCGCTATACAGCGTTAGCGTTTGCGCCACCGCCGGCGGTGCGCAGCCCAGGGCCACGGCCAGTGTGCTGATCAGGCAAAGCGGTTTCAACGTCACGGACAGCCTCTCTAAATGCGAATGAGAACTATTCTTAATTAGACAAAAACGTACGTGAGGGGGCAAGTGCTGTCAATCAATGAAATGTTTTTCGGGAAAAATTTCTTTCATGTAAGAAAACACGGTGTATTTTCAAAATTATGCGCTGCGTACACCTCGGGGAATTTGTCCGGCTTTCCGTCTAAAATCCCCTTGTCCTAGTCCTCAGGGGGACTTGCGCGGATCGCCAATCGGCCCAATCTGGGGGCAATTCCCGCAAGATATTCCGTCACGGAGAGAGAAATCCATGAAAGCCAGCAGCGTGCTCGATACCATTGGCCAGACCCCGCATATCCGGGTCAGCCGCCTGTTCCCGGAGAGCGAGGTCTGGATCAAATCCGAGCGCGCCAATCCCGGCGGTTCGATCAAGGACCGCATCGCCCTCGCGATGGTCGAGGCTGCGGAGGCCAGCGGCGCGCTCAAGCCCGGCGGGCTGATCATCGAGCCGACCTCCGGCAATACCGGCGTCGGCCTGGCGCTGGTCGCGGCGGTCAAGGGCTACAAGCTCATTTTGGTGATGCCGGAATCCATGTCGGTCGAGCGCCGCCGCCTGATGCAGGCCTATGGCGCCAGCTTCGACCTCACCCCTCGCGAGCGCGGCATGAAAGGCGCGATCGAGCGCGCCGCCGAGCTCGCCGAGCGGAATCCCGGCGCCTGGATTCCGCAGCAATTCGACAATCCGGCGAATATCGACATCCACGCCCGCACCACGGCGCAGGAAATCCTCGCCGATTTCCCTGAAGGGCTGGATGTCATCATCACCGGCGTCGGCACTGGCGGCCATATCACCGCCTGCGCCGAAGTGTTGAAAGCCCATTGGCCAAACTTGAAGGTTTTCGCGGTTGAACCCGCGCTCTCCCCGGTCATCTCCGGCGGCGCGCCCGGCCCGCACCCGATCCAGGGCATCGGCGCCGGCTTCATCCCGACCAACCTGCACACCGCCGCCTTGGACGGGGTGATCCAGGTCGAAGCCGAGGAAGCCCGCGAATACGCCCGCCGCTCCGCCCGGCTGGAAGGCCTGCTGGTCGGCATCTCCTCCGGCGCGACCCTGGCCGCGATCGCCCAAAAAATCCCTGACCTGCCCAAGGACGCGAAAATCCTCGGCTTCAACTACGACACCGGCGAGCGCTACCTCTCCGTTCCGGATTTCCTGCCCACCTGAGATCAGCCGCCAATCCGCCGGCGCGGTGATCCGCACCGGCGGCTTGCCCGCAAAACCAATTTTACGGGCGCATGCAATTGTAGTATGTCATTTCCAGGTACGATGCGGGGCCTTGCGAAGTTGCAAGGCCGAAGCAACGGCGTCGCCCTCCGACTGATTTATAAAATTAATAAAAACATCAAAACAATCATAAACCTGAGGAAACAACCATGTTGGACGCTGCCATCTCTCCGCTGTCCGGGAGTTCGGTGAAGGGGTTCTCCTTCAAGCCCCGTTACGATAATTTTATCAACGGTGCGTTTACGGCTCCGCTCGGCGGCCAGTATTTCGACAATGTCTCGCCGATCACCGGCCACGCCTTCACCCAGGCGGCGCGCTCGACCGAGGCGGATATCAACCTGGCACTGGATGCCGCCCATGCGGCAGCGGAGGCCTGGGGCAAGCAGTCCATGGCCGCCCGCGCCCTCATCCTCAACCGCATCGCCGACCGGATGGAGCAGAATCTCGATCTGCTCGCTTATGTCGAGACGGTCGATAACGGCAAGCCGATCCGCGAGACCACGCTGGCCGACATCCCGCTGGCCATCGACCATCTGCGCTATTTCGCCGCCTGTGCCCGCGCCCAGGAAGGCAGCCTCTCGGAGATCGACGAGAACACCATCGCCTATCACTTCCATGAGCCGCTCGGCGTCGTCGGCCAGATCATTCCCTGGAATTTTCCCATCCTGATGGCGATCTGGAAACTCGCCCCGGCTCTGGCCGCGGGCAATTGCGTGGTGCTCAAACCCGCCGAGCAGACGCCGGTTGGCATCATGGTGCTGGCCGAACTCATTGCCGACCTACTGCCGCCGGGTGTCATGAACATCGTGAACGGCTTTGGCCTGGAAGCCGGCAAGCCGCTCGCCTCCTCCAACCGCATCGCCAAAATCGCCTTCACCGGCGAGACGACGACGGGCCGGCTGATCATGCAATATGCCAGCCACAACCTCATCCCCGTCACGCTCGAACTCGGCGGCAAGTCGCCGAACATCTTCTTCGAGGATGTGCTCGACCATGACGACGCCTTCCTCGATAAGGCCATCGAAGGCTTGGTGATGTTCGCGCTCAACCAGGGCGAAGTCTGCACCTGCCCCTCGCGCGCCTTCATCCAGGAGAGCATCTACGACCGCTTCATGGAAAAAGTCCTGCCGCGCGTGAAAGCGATCAAGCAGGGCAACCCGCTGGACATGTCGACAATGCTCGGCGCCCAGGCCTCGAGCGAGCAGATCCAGAAAATCCTCTCTTATATCGATATCGGCAAGCAGGAAGGGGCGGAATTACTGATGGGCGGCACCCGCTCCAATGTCCCGGCCGAGCGCGCGGACGGTTATTACGTCGATCCCACCATCTTCCGCGGCCATAACAAAATGCGCGTCTTCCAGGAGGAGATTTTCGGGCCGGTGCTCTCGGTCACGACCTTCAAGGACGAAGCCGATGTGCTGGCCCAGGCCAATGACACGCTCTACGGCTTAGGGGCTGGCATCTGGACCCGCGATGGCGCGCGCGCCTATCGCATGGGCCGCGGCATCAAGGCCGGGCGCGTCTGGACCAATTGCTACCATCTCTACCCGGCGCATGCCGCCTTCGGCGGCTACAAACAATCGGGCATCGGCCGCGAGAATCACAAAATGATGCTCGATCACTACCAGCAGACGAAGAACCTGCTGGTCAGCTACAGCCCGAACGCGCTTGGCTTCTATTAAGGGGCGCATTGGATGGTCGTAAAACCGGAGCGCGTGACCGCGACGCAAGGCGCGCTCGCGCTGATCGAGCTTCTGGTGGAACAGCACGGCAACGTGCTGTTCCACCAATCCGGTGGCTGCTGCGACGGTTCCTCGCCGATGTGCTTCCCCACCGGCGATTATCTGGTCGGCCCCGACGATGTCGAGCTGGGCGAGATCGGCGGGGCAAAATTCTACATGAGCCCGTCGCAGTTCGAATACTGGAAATACACCCAGTTGATCATCGACGTCGTGCCTGGCATGGGCGGCATGTTCTCGCTGGAAAACGGATCGGGCCTGCGTTTCCTCACGCGCTCCCGCCTCTTCAGCGAGGCCGAGCTGGCGGCCTTATAGGCCGCCAGCCTTTTCTTCCCGGCTCATTATAAAAAACCTTGCTCCCGTGCTGTCGGCCCGTTAGCCTGACTTGATCCAACGCGCCACAAGAAGCGCCAAGCCAAACGGAGGGATAACGCATGAACCTGATACTTCTTGGACCACCCGGCGCCGGCAAAGGCACGCAGGCCAAATTGCTGGAGGCGCTCTACGGTATTCGCCAGATCGCCACGGGCGACATGCTGCGCGCGGAAGTCGCCGCCGGCTCGCCGATCGGCCTGGAAGCCAAAGCGATCATGCAATCCGGCGGCCTGGTTCCCGATGCCATTCTCATCCGTATGCTCGCCTCCCGTCTCGCAGCACCCGATTGCGCGCGCGGCTTCATCCTCGATGGCTTCCCCCGCACCGTGGTCCAGGCGCGAGCGCTCGACGCGCTGCTGGCAGACCAGAAACGCCAACTCGACGCGGTGATTGAGCTCAAAGTCGATGAAGCGGCCTTGGTCGGTCGCATCGCCGGTCGCTTCGCCTGCGCCTCTTGCGGGGCAGGCTATCACGACACATCCAAGCCGACGCAACAGCACGGCATTTGCGATGTCTGCGGCGGCACCGAATTCACCCGCCGCGCCGATGACAAGGCGGAAACCGTCCAGGCGAGGCTTACCGCCTATCGCAGCCAGACCGCGCCGCTATTGCCCTATTATCGCGCGCAAAATCGGCTCTTCACGGTCGATGGCATGGCCGCACCCGATCTCGTCCTGGCGCAAATTCGTGATCTGCTGCCCAAGGGGCAGGAGATCGGCAACCCCCTTCCCGCTGCGGCGGATTAGTTTTTGCGCCGCCGGCGGCGGCGCCGCGTTACCTTGCCTCGCTGTGGCCCGCCACGCGGCACAACATCATAGGATGGCTGGCGAAGCTTGGCCAAACATTTCGTCAAACGATGATACCGCTAGATCCTCGACCTCCTCGATCTTTGTCAGCGACAGATAGGCCAGCGTCTGGTTCAGCACGGTATAGGCGATCTCGCCGAACGTCATTGGCCCGATAAAATGCCCGGAGGATTTACCGGCAAGCCCCGCATATAAAAAATTCAGGATGCAATTGCACGAGCACACGGTATCCGCCATTTGCGTCTCGGCGCAGGCATTATTGAACGCGGCGGGATATTCCAGCACCGGTTTGGCAAAATGGTAGACCATCGTCGGAAACACCGGGGCGAAGAATTGCAGGCTTTCGCGCTTGGTATCGATGGCGCGGATCGACACGTTCACCATCGCGCCGTTCTGGTCCGCGACCAGCGGCAGCCGCGTGTCGATCTGGTGCGCGGCGATATAGCGCACGAGATTCTCGGGCTTGCCGTCGATCAGGCAGTCGCCGGCGGCAAATCCCGCCTCGGGAAAGGTGATCGCCGGGCCTTTATCGGGCGCGAACAGGTTCAGGATGTTGAGATGCGCCATGTATGCCGGCGCCAACGTCACATACATCACGGCGGCGCGGTCGGCGGCGGCGTGCGGCGTGCCGGCAAAGGTTTTGGGCGCTTTACGGCCGATATCGGCGATGTGCACGCCGCTCATCCAGCCGATCAGCGGCGCATCGAAAACCCCGGGATAATCCGGCACCTCCTGGGCAAACCGGGTCATGAACGGGCTCAATCCCGGCACGATGACCACGGCAAAGCCATTCGCCGGGTATTTCGCCGCGATCATGCGCATCTCGTCGATGTCGAAGTGATGAATCTCGACCGCTTGCGCGTGTTCGGTAATGTCGGTGTAGAAAATAAGGGTACGGCTCGTCATCCCGCCGGTTGCCGTCATGAAATGCGCCGAAGTCGCCCCCACCCATCGCCCCGGCGGCAATTGCGTCAGCAAAGCTTCGTCGCCAGCCAATAGCAAAACGCGGCCGGCCTTGATCATGCGGTAAATTTGCAGGACGGTCCCCAGCCCGTGCGTCGACATTCTTGGTGCCCCCATTTTTTTTATACATTGTAGGAAAACTATATTCCCTGTTTAGCCGGTGCGCGCCAGACCGTTTTAATCGATATCGAATCGTTTTTTGAGGTGATGACTGATGGGTTGTGCGCCGTGCGATTTATGGCAGTATCATAGCCACATCTGGACGGGCATCCCCTCCGGTGGAATAGGGCGGATGGTGGCGGTCCCAAGCGGTGGAATAAAATATTTGTGGCGAACGGTGTTTAAAATAGTAAGCTGTCCGGGACCCATAGGAGCACCCCCATGAGCACCACCGCCCGTTCGAGTAACGCCCCTTTGATTCACCAATGGATGCCGTTTACCGCAAACCGGCAGTTCCAGGAGCAGCCGCGCATCATCGCCCGGGCGGAGGGTGTTTATTATTTTAACACGCGCGGCGAAAAACTGCTGGATGGCTCCTCTGGCCTGTACTGCATCCCGCTCGGCCATGGCCGAAGGGAAATCCGCGAGGCCGTCGCCCGGCAGATGGAGGAGCTGGATTACGCGCCGCCCTTCCAATTCGGCGTCCCGGCCGCCTTCCGCCTGGCGGCGGAAGTCGCCGAGCTCACCCCGCCTGGCCTCAACCGCATCATGTTCGCCGGCTCTGGCTCGGAGGCGGTGGAGAGCGCGCTGAAAGTCGCGATCCAGTATCACCGCGTGCGCGGGGAAGGAGCGCGCCAGCGCTTCATCGGCCGGGAGCGCGGCTATCACGGCGTGAATTTCGGGGGCTGGTCGGTGGGCGGCATGGTCAATAACCGCAAGGCGTTCGGCCTTGGCTTGCCCGGCGTGTCGCATCTGCGCCATACCAAAATCCCGGAAAACCAGTACGAGATGGGCATGGGCACCCATGGCGGCGTCAACCTCGCGGAGGATCTGCAGCGCTTTGTCGAGCTGCATGGCGCAGATTCCATCGCTGCCTGCATCGTCGAGCCTATCGCGGGTTCCACCGGCATCCTGGTCCCGCCGCAGGGTTATCTGCAGCGCCTGCGCGAGATCTGCACGCAGCATGGCATTTTGCTGATTTTCGACGAGGTCATCACCGGTTTCGGCCGCACCGGCCAGGCCTTCGGTGCGGATACGTTCGGGGTAACGCCGGATATCATGACCATGGCCAAGGCGATCACCAACGGCGTCATCCCGATGGCCGCCATCGCCGTGCGCGAGGATATCCAGCAGACCATTCTCGATGCCGCACCGCCCAATACGGTGGAATTCTTCCATGGCTATACCTATTCCGCGCATCCGGTTGCCTGCGCCGCGGCGCTGGCGACGCTGAAAATCTACCGGGAGGAAGATACCTTCGCCCGCGTGCGCGCGCTGGCGCCGGCTTTCCTGGAGCAGATCGGCGCTTTCCGCGAGTTGCCTTACGTCACCGATACGCGCGGTTTTGGCCTGCTCGGCGCCATCGATCTGGAGCCACAGGGCAAGCCCGGCGAGCGCGGTTTTAAAATGCTTTGCAAAGCCTTCGAGGCCGGGCTCGTGCTCCGCGCCGCGGGGGATACCCTCATTCTCGCGCCGCCTTTCGCTGCGACGGCCGAGGAGATCACGCAGATGATCGACATCATGCGGAAAATTGTCACTTCGAACTAAGGATCAAAAATGTATCAGGATGTGATGCTGCATATCGCGGGCAAATGGCGCCCGGCGGCTTCGGGCAAGACGATCGACGTGATCAACCCGGCGACCGAGGAGGTCATCGGCAAGCTGGCCCATGCCTCGACCGCCGATCTCGATGAGGCCGTGGCGGCGGCGGCTTCGGGCTTTGCGGTGTGGCGCAAGGTCTCGCCCTATGAGCGCAGCAAAATCCTGCGCAAGGCGGCGGATCTGGTGCGGGAACGCGCGGAGCCCATCGCCCGGCTGTTGACCCAGGAGCAGGGCAAGCCGCTGGCTGAGGCGCGGATCGAAATCATGGGCGCGGCCGATGTGATCGACTGGTTCGCCGAGGAAGGCCGCCGTGCCTATGGCCGGGTGATCCCCGGGCGTATCGCGGGGGTGAACCAGCTTGTGGTGCGCGAGCCGGTCGGCGTTGCCGCCGGGTTCACGCCGTGGAATTTCCCGATGAGCCAGGCAGTGCGCAAGATTTCCGGCGCGCTGGCGGCAGGCTGCTCGTTTATCCTGAAGGGGCCGGAGGAGACGCCTTCGAGCTGTGCGGAACTCGTGCGCGCTTATGTCGATGCCGGGGTGCCGGCGGGCGTGGTGCAGTTGGTGTTCGGCGTGCCGGCGGAAATTTCCGAATATCTGATCCCGCATCCGGTGGTCCGGAAGATCTCCTTCACCGGCTCGACGGTGGTGGGCAAGCATCTGGCGGCCCTGGCCGGCAAGCATATGAAGCGCGTGACGATGGAGCTTGGCGGTCATGCGCCGGCGATTATTTTCAACGATGCGGATCTGGATGCGGCGGCGCGTATTCTCGCGGCGAACAAGTTCCGCAATGCCGGGCAGGTTTGCGTGTCCCCGACGCGCTTTATCGTGCAGCAGGGCGTGTATGAGCCGTTCCTGGAGCGGTTTGTCGCGGCGGCGAAGGCGGTGAAATTGGGCAACGGGTTGGATGACGGCACCACGATGGGGCCGCTGGCCAATGACCGGCGCATCGCGGCGATGGAGGGCCTGGTGGCCGATGCCGTGCAGAAAGGTGCGGCGGTGCGGACCGGCGGCAAGCGGGCGGGGAATAAGGGCTATTTCTTCGAGCCGACCGTGCTGACGGATCTCGCGCCGGAATCGCGCGTGCTGAACGAGGAGCCGTTTGGGCCGCTGGCGCTGTTCCTGCCGTTCAACAGCTTCGACGAGGCGATTCGCGAAGCCAACCGCTTGCCTTACGGCCTGGCAGCCTATGCGTATACCGCTTCCGTCACGACGGCGACGGCGCTGGGTGCTGAGATCGAATCCGGCATGGTGAGCATCAACCACCATGGCGTGGCGCTGCCGGAGACGCCGTTTGGCGGCGTGAAGGATAGCGGCTATGGCTCGGAAGGCGGCATGGAAGGGCTGGAGCCCTATATGGTGACGAAATTCATCACCACGGCAGGCGTCTAACGACTTGTTAGAAATGTTCCACGTGGAACATTGATCTGAAGGACGCCGGAAAACGTTATGTATCTAAAATATAAAAAGTTTTCCGGCGCCTCAAAAAACGCAGATCATTTTGATATCGTACTGATCATGCGATCGCCATAAAAATGGGGTGCAGGGCATCATGCCCTGCCGGGGTTGTTAAGGGGCGGAGCCCCTTAAGCTTGCGTGCTCCCATACATCGCGCGCATTTTTTTCTTATCCAGCTTGCCGACGGAGGTTTTTTCCAAAGCGTCGGCGAAGACGATGTGCTCGGGCACGGCGTAGCGGCAGAGTTGGCCCGCATCCACCTGCGTGCGGATGAGGGTTTTCAAGGCATCCTCGGTGGCGGTGGCGCCGGGTTTGAGGACCGCGATGGCGAGCGGGCGTTCGCCCCAGAGCGGATCGGGGGCGGCGATGACGGCGCATTCGCTGATCGCGGGGTGGCGGAGCAGAATATCTTCCAGCGCGAGGGAGGAGATCCATTCGCCGCCGGTTTTGATGACGTCCTTGCTGCGGTCCAGGATGTGCAGCAGGCCGTCCGGACTGATCGTGCCGATATCGCCGGTATGCAGCCAGCCGCCGCGCCAGAGTGCGGCCGAGGCTTGCTCGTTTTTGATGTAGCCGGCGGTCAGGCTGGGGCCGCGGGCGACGACCTCGCCGATGGCGCAGCCGTCATGCGGCAGGGCGTTCATGTTCTCATCGACGATGGCGAGTTCGATGAGGGCGCCGGGGAAGCCGGCGGCGCAGCGGATTTTCACGCCGGCTTCGATGTCGGCCGGGTCCGGCAGGAGGTCGTGCGTGATCTGGCTGATGGTGAGGATGGGCGCCGATTCCGACATGCCGTAGCCGGAATAGGCATCGATGCCGCGCGCCAGGGCGGCGCGGCATAGGGGAGCGGGCATGGAAGAGCCGCCGATGATGACTTTCCAGCCGCGCAGATCGAGCTTGTCCGCCTCGGGGCTCGCCAGGATCATGTGCAGGATCGTGGGCACGCAATGCGAGATGGTGATGGATTCCGTGGCCAGGAGTTTCAGTACCGTCGCCGGGAGGAAGCGGCCCGGATAGACCTGCTGCATGCCCATCATCACCGCGACATAGGGAAAGCCCCAGGCATGGACATGGAACATCGGGGTGAGGGGCAAATAGACATCCTCGCGCGAGACGCGGCCGTTGACGCCCGCCATCAGCAGCGTGGACATCAGGCTGAGCGTGTGCAGGACGAGCTGGCGGTGGGTGAAGAACACGCCTTTCGGCAGGCCCGTGGTACCGGTGGTATAGAAGCTCGTGGCAATGGTGTTTTCGTCGAAATCCGGGAATTCAGGCGCCGGGTCGGCGGCGGCGAGCAGGGATTCATAGTCGCCGGCGTATTTTTCGCCGTAATCGTTGTCGGTGGGGGCGTTGTCGTCCGCCAGGCAGATATAGTGTTTGATTTTGGGCAGTTTGGCGCGGATGGAATGGCAGGCGGGATAGAAATCCTTGTTGATGAGGAGGATTTCCGCGTCGCAATGGTCGATGGTGTAGGCGATCTGTTCCGGGGCGAGGCGGATGTTCACGTTCATCAGCACGCAGCCCAAAGCGGGGATGGCGAAATAGGCTTCCAGGTAGCGATGCGAATCCCAGTCCATCACCGCGATGCGCGTGCCGGGTTTTGCGCCGAGGCTGGACAGGGCGGCGCCGAGGCGGTGCACGCGTTCGGAGAATTGCGGGTAGGTGAAGCGTTGCTCGCCACGATAGACGATGTGCTTGCGGCTTGCCTGGGCGAGCGGCGTTTTCAGGATGTTTTTCAGCAGCAGCTTATAGTCGTGGGGTGCCATGGTCAGCTCCACTTTGTGCTTGTTGGTATTTTTTGGGCGTTTGCGCCGATAATGGCAGGCGCTGCGGCTTTTACAAGCCGCTGGTTTTGCCCGGGGTTTTTGGATGCGTTGCTGCGCAACGCGCTGGATTGCCGCGCTGCGCTCGCAATGACGGGGTTCGGACGGCGGGGTTTGCACGCGGCTGGGTTGGCCTGGGGTTTTTGACGAGGGCCATGGGTGGGCGGGTGCGTTGCTGCGCAACGCGCTGGATTGCCGCGCTGCGCTCGCAATGACGGGGTTCGGACGGCGGGGTTTGCACGCGGCTGGGTTGGCCTGGGGTTTTTGACGAGGGCCATGGATGGGCGGGTGCGTTGCTGCGCAACGCGCTGGATTGCCGCGCTGCGCTCGCAATGACGGGGTTCGGACGGTGGGGGTTTTGCACGCGGCGGGTTTGGCCGCTTAAATTTCCCAGACGGCGCAGGTGGTGGAGGCGGTGGCGAGGAGTTTGCCGTTGGGGGCTAGGATTTTTCCCTCGGCGAAGGCGGCCTTGCGGCCGGCGCTGAGCACGCGGCCCTCGGCGGTGATGGTGCCGGTGGCAAGCGTGATGCCGCGAATATAGCTCACTTTGATTTCCAGCGTGGTGTAGGCGCGGCCATGCGGGAGCATGGTCTGCACGGCGCAGCCCATGACGGAATTGAGCAGGGTCGCGGCGACACCGCCATGCACGGAGCCCATGGGGTTGTAGTGGTATTCGGCGATCGGCAGCGTCATGATGACAAGCCCGGGCTCGGCCGTGGCCAGATTGACGCCCAGGAGCTTGACGATGGGCGGGGGCGGGATGGTGCCCGCGATCATGGCGCGCAGGGCGTCCAGGCCGGAATGCGTGCGGATCTGCTCGGCGGTGGCGATGGGGTCTTCCCAGGTGACGGTGTGCGAGCGGGACATGACGAAAACCTTTGCGTGTTGAACAGGAGGCAAGGCGGCGCGTTTGGGAGTTTGGCGAGGTTTACGTAAACGTCAAGGTCTCACCTGTCGCGGCCGGTTGGGGCGTGGGTTGGGGGATGGTTGGTCTTGCCGGTCCGCCGCCCATATTCAGGCAGGAAGGCGGAGGAGGAGCACAACATGGTCGAGCGCATCTACAACGTGATGTTTCTGTCCACCGATAACAGTTCCCGCTCGATTTTGGCGGAGGCGATTTTGCGCAAGGATGGGCGCGGCCGTTTCGGCGCCTATTCGGCGGGGAGTTTTGCACGAGGGATGGTGAATCCGCTCGCGCTCAAAGTGCTGGAGAGTTACGAATATCCGGTGGCGGGGTTGCGCTCGAAGCGCTGGGATGAATTTTCCAGCGAGCACGCGCCGCAGATGGATTTTGTCTTTACCGTCGGCGATGCGGCGAGCGGGGATGTTTGTCCGATCTGGCCCGGGCATACGATGGTTGCGCATTGGGGGATTGCGGATCCGTCCGCGGTGGCGGGGCCGGAGATCGAGCGGGAGCGGGCCTTCGTGCAGGCGTTCAAATATATGCGCAACCGGATCAGCCTGTTTCTGAGCCTGCCGATCGCTAGCATCGACAAGCTGGCGCTGGGGCTGAAGCTGCACGAGATCGGGCGGGGCGAAGGCGCGTCCGCGCGGAAATCCGCCTGAAAAATGGGGTGCAGGGCATCATGCCCTGCCGGGGTTGTTAAGGGGCGGCCGGTGCGTTGTTGCGCAACGCGCTGGATTGCCGCGCTTCGCTCGCAATGACGGGGGTGGGGTGGGGGCGGAGCCTCTTACGTCGGGCGGGTGCGTTGCTGCGCAACGCGCTGGGTTGCCGCGCTGCGCTCGCAATGACGGGGGTGGACGTGCGGAGCCTCGCGCTTATTTCAGTTTTTGGCGGATAATTTCGAGTGCTCTCTCGAAGGCCGCATCCGCGTTGATCTCGGTCGTGTCGAAGATCGTGGCATCCGGGGCGGGGATTAGCGGGGCGGTCTGGCGGCCGGCATTGGCGGCGTCGCGGGCGGCGAGGTCGGCATGCACGGCGGCGAGGGTGACGGCGTCGCCCTTGGCGGCGAGCTCCGCGTAGCGGCGCTGGGCGCGGGCTTGCAGATTCGCGGTGACGAAGAGTTTGATGTCGGCATCGGGGAAGATGACGGTGCCGATGTCGCGCCCGTCCAGCACCGCGCCGTGTTCCGCGCCGAAATTGCGCTGGAATTCGAGCAGGGCCGTGCGCACGGCGGGGATGGCGGCAACCTTGCTCGCGGCCATGGCGGCGGTGCTGTCGCGCAGGTCGTCGCGGGCGAGGTCGGCGGGGTTAAGGGTTTGCGCGGCGCGGGCGGCGGCGTCGGCATCCGCGGGGTTGGCGCCGGAATTGAGCACGCGGCGGCCGACGGCGCGGTAGAGCAGCCCGGTATCGAGATAGGGGAGCGAAAGGGCCGCCGCGATGCGCCGCGCCAGCGTGCCCTTGCCGGCCGCGGCGGGCCCGTCAATCGCGATGATCATTTGGTCTTGCCGTCCGCCGTGATATTGGCGCCGAGGCCGCGCATGAGGGTGACGAAGCCGGGAAAGGAGGTCTCGATGAAGCTGGCATCGTCGATATGCATCGCTTCCCGGGTGATCTGGCCGAAGACGAGCGCGCTCATGGCGAGGCGGTGATCCATATGGGTTTCCACGAGGCCGCCGCCGGGGATTTGCGGCATGCCGTGGATGATAAGGTCGTCCTCCTCGATGTCCACAAGCGCGCCGCCGGCACGCAGCATGGCGGCGGTGGCGGCCAGGCGGTCGCTCTCCTTCACGCGCAGTTCTTTCAGGCCGCGCAGGCGCGAGGTGCCGCGCGCGGTGGCGCAGGCAATAGCGAGGATCGGGTATTCGTCGATCATGCTGGGCGCGCGGCCGGCTGGGACGTCGATGGCGGTGAGGGAGCTGTGCTCGGCGACGATGTCGCCCACCGGCTCGCCGCCCTGGATGCGGTGGTTGCGGATGGTGAGCTCGGCGCCCATTTCGCGTAAGGAATTGAGCAGGCCGGCGCGCAGCGGGTTCAGGCCGACATTGGCGATGACGACGCGCGAGCCCGGGACCAGCAAGGCGGCGACGAGGGGGAAGGCGGCGGAGGAGGGATCGCCGGGGACGGTGACATCGGCGGCGCGCAGTTCCGGCTGGCCGGTCAGGCGGATGAGCTTGCCCTGGCCCTGCGGGGTCACGCTGAGCTTGGCGCCGAAATGCTGCAGCATGTTTTCCGAATGGTCGCGGGTGGGCTCGGGTTCCTCGACCTCGGTGATGCCGCGCGCGTTGAGGCCGGCCAGCAGAATGGCGGATTTGACCTGGGCGGAGGCGACGGGCAGGCGGTAGGTGATGGGCAGGGCATCGCGCGCGCCCTGGATGGAGAGCGGCAGGCGGCCGCCTTCGCGAGCGGTGAAGACCGCGCCGGAGGTTTTCAGCGGCTCGATGACGCGGGCCATCGGGCGTTTGCGCAAGGAGGCATCGCCGGTCATCACGGAATAAAAATCATGTGTTGCCAGGATGCCCGCGAGCAGGCGGGCGGCGGTGCCGGAATTGCCCATGTCGAGGATGTCATCCGGCGGGGTGAGGCCGCCAATGCCGCGCCCGGCGACGAGCCAGGCATCGCCCTGGCGCTCGATGGCAGCGCCCAAAGCGCGCATCGCGGCGGCGGTGCGCAGCACGTCCTCGCCTTCCAGCAGGCCGGTGATGCGGGTTTCGCCGACCGCCAGCGCGCCGAACATGAGTGCGCGGTGGCTGATGGATTTATCGCCCGGGACGGTGATTTCACCGGTAAGTGGGCTTGCGGGGCGGCTGGCGGCGTGCGGCCGTGGCGGTTGGGACTGCATGGCGTGCGATTAGCATAAGGAAAGGTGTTTGACATAGCGGCTTGGGCATGGCATCGCGCCGCCTTTGTAGAAATTGCGCTTTTAGTCAGAGGTTATCATGTCGAAACCGGAACTTGGGACAAAACATACGTGCGTATCCTGCGGGGCGCGTTTTTTTGACCTCTGCAAGGAGCCTGCGGTTTGCCCGAAATGTGGCACGGAGCAGCCGATCGAGCAGCCGCGGCTGAAGCGCCAGGCGCCGATGCCGGAAGAGGCGAAGAAGATCGCCAAGCCGGCAACGACCGACCCGGATGATGTGGATGTCGAGGTCGCGGATGATGATGCGGATGAGGATATCCTCGAGGACGCGGATGATCTGGACGATGACACGGATGTGATCGACGCGGATATCGACGTGCAGCCGGAAGGCGACGACGCCGAGCGTTGAGGGGCGCACGGCCGGTCAGGCCGCGGGTAACGCGTTTAAGATGAGCATTGCACCGGCGGGAGCGATTCCGCCGGTTTAATGTTTTTCGGCTTGGTGCGGCGGGGGGAGGGTTCTGTCCGGCATCCAGCTTAGCGCGGGTTTGAGCCTGGGATATTGCCGGGGTGCGGACCAGGGGCCGAGGATCGTGGTTTCCAGAGCCAGCGGCGGGGTGACGTTCGGGTGCAATGTGAGTTGCAAAGCAAGGTTTTTGTCGAACAGGTCGAGGCTGCCGGTGGCCTCGGCGGCGCCGTCCGGGCCGGTGAGGCTTGCGGTGGTGAGGCTGGCATTGCCGTGATCGGCCGTGGCGGCGAGGCTGAGGGTTTGGAAATTCGTGCTCCCCGAGTTCAGCGCCGCGCGTAAGGCGCCGAGGCGGTGCGGTGCGGAAAGGGCGGCGGCGAGGCCGGTGAGGTCAAAGCCCTTCAGGCTGCCTTGGGCGGCGGTGAGGTTGGCGGTGCCGGCAAGGGTCGCGGCCCAGATGCGCGGGGTGTAGCCGCTGGCGGTGAGGCTGCCTTGGGCGGCGAGCGTGCCGGTGGGCAAAGTGAAGGGAAAATCGACCGGCAGGTTGAAGCCGCCGGCGTTGAGATTGCTGGCGGTGAAGTTGGCGCTCAGCGCCGGCGGGGCGTTGGCCGCAAGGGTCGCGGTGAGGCTGCCGGAGAGATTGCCGCCGGCAAGGCTGGCCTGGGTAAGTGCGAGCGTGGCGGTGTTCGGCGCCAGGATCAGGCTGCCCATGGTATTGCCCAGGATCTGCCCGCCATCATAGAGGACGCGGTTGGCGGTGAGCGTAATATTGCCCTGGGCGCCGCCAAGATCGGCCCAGGGGAGGGTCTGGTTGGCCGGGATGAGTGGGAGCGCCAGGGTGCCGGCATCGATCTCGCCGGCGAGCACGCCGTTATTGCGGATGAGCCTGCCATTGGCCGTGAGGTCGCCGAGTGAAAGGATGAAGTCTGGCAGGCCAAATTGCGTCGGCGAGGCAATGAAGTCCGCGCGCAGCGAGAGCGATCCGGCGCCGGGCCAGGCGATGTTTTGCGCCGGCGGCGCGCAGGGGCTCGCGGGGCCGGTGGCGCTGATGGGTACGATGGCGGGCAGGTTGCAGGCGGGCATTGCCGGGGCGTGGGAGAGGCCGAAAATTTTCAGCGCGGCGATGGCATCGGGGGCGCGCAGCGAGAGCGGGCCGGCGGCACTTTGCTGGGCAAGGTTGATGACCGGGGCGGCGGTGAGCGTGAAATCGCCCAAGGTCGCGACCAGGCTGGTGGCGAGCGCGGTGCCGGGCCCCTCTGCGAGAAGGGCGGCATGCAAACGCGGCTGGAGCAAAGCGGCCGGGAGCTGCCAGGAAGGCGGCAGCAGGGCTTCCAGCGGGGTGGCGGAGGGCAGGTCCAGGAAGCCCCGCGCAGCACTGATCTGGCCGGCCGGATTCAGCATGAGGCTGCCGGCGGCAAGGCCGTTGAACAGATTGGCCGAGACGCGGCGGATGTTCACATGATCGGTGAGGCTGGCATCGAGCAGCAGATTGGTCAGCGGGATCGCGCCGAAATTGGCGTGCGTCGCGGTGATCTCGCCCTCGGCCGTGAAATTCTGCGCCGGGTGTTGGAGGAACCAGGCCGCCACAGGCTGGAGATCGAGATGGTCGAAATGGATCGCCCCGGCGGCGTGGCGGCCGGTGAGGGTCAGCCTGCCGGTGAAATGGTCCCCCCCGATGCTGCCGCCCAGGTTGCTGAGATCGAGCGCGCCGGTGGTGCCGGCGAGGGTGGCGGTAAGATGCGCGCTGCTCCAGTTGGCGGGAAGCGTCAGGCCAGAGCCTGCGAGCAGGCCAGGCAGGTCCGGCGCATCGAGGCTGGCCTGCCCGGCGATGGCGCCCAAAGGGGTGATCTGGCCGCTGGCGGAGAGGCTGGCATTGCCTTCCAGGCTGGCTTGCAGCGCGTGCAGCGTGATGCCGCCGGCATCGCTGTCCAGGCTGGCCTGCAAAGCGGGGATCGTGCGGCCGTTGACCATGAGGTTGGTGGCGGTGAGCTGCAGGGTCGTGGGCAGGCGCAGGGCCGCCTTGTATTGCGCCTGCAAAGCGGAGAGATCGAGATCGGCGGCGTCGAGATTGGCGGTGAGGGAAGGGTTCAGGAAATTCAGCGTCGCGGTGCCGGTGATCACGGCTTTGCCGTCATTGATCTGCAAGCTTGTGGCGGTGAGCGCGCTGGGCCCGGCGGCCAGGCTTGCCGTGCCTGTAAGCGTCGGGTTGGCGACTTCCAACTGGCCGGAGAGCAGGCTCGACTGGTTCAGCGCGCCGGAGAAATGCAGCGAGGTTTCGCCGCTGGCGGCGTCCAGCGTGACCGGGGTGGTGCCGGTGAGTTGCGGCAGGCCGAGGGCGAGCGTGAGGGAGAGCGTATGTCCCGCGAGATGGCCGGTGCCCGAGACGCGAAGCGTGCCGTTGCCGCCGGTGACGAGGTCCGCATCGACGCCGGAGAAATATGCGGCACCCAGTTGGATGTCGCCATCCTGGATTTGCGCATGCAAGGCC
Organism: uncultured Pseudomonadota bacterium; assembly: GCA_963737355.1. Classification (GTDB taxonomy): domain Bacteria; phylum Pseudomonadota; class Alphaproteobacteria; order Acetobacterales; family Acetobacteraceae; genus Acidocella. Next base: position 604,955 of record CAVTSC010000007.1, read on the forward strand.
GCGAGCCAGCTTGGCGGGGCGATGTCGGCGGCTCCGCCCGGCAGCGGCCAGGGAAAGGCGATGACCGGGTGGATAAGGGCGAGGTTGGTGGCGCTGAGCTGGCCGTGCAGCAGCGCGGGGAGAGAGATGTCCAGGGTGAGCGACCGCGCCGTGATCGTCTCCGCATCCGGCCCGGTGATGGTGACGCCGCCCGCGATGATCTGCGGCGCGGGGTAGAGGCCAAGTGAGAGCGGGCCTTTGATGCGGACGTTGCGGCCGGTGAGCGTGGAGGCCAGTGCCTCGATATTCGCCCGGTGCGCGCTGCTGGCGACAAAGGAAGGCAGCGAGAGCACCGCCGCCGCCAGCACGGCGATGGGGATGAGCGGCAGGAGCCAGAAGCTTTTTTTGCTCACGCCTGTCCGCAATTTTTTTTTGGATGCTGGAGAAAATCATTCCGGCCGGCGGGCGCGTGTGCCGCCATGCGGGTGAAGCGATCCCCCCGATCGATCCAGAATTGCCAGACTGCCATCTTACCTTGCTCAAGTATGTGTTCAGGTTGATGTCCGATTGTGGGGCTGGGTTCAAGGGCGCGGCCGTGTTAGGTGGAATTCATGAGCTATTGGGGCAAGATAATCGGCGGAATGGCTGGATTTGCCATGGGTGGCCCGGTGGGCGCGTTGGTGGGGGCTGCCCTCGGCCATGCGGCCGATGAGGGGATGGCGGGGGGCTTGGTCGGCCGTGCGCTGCCCTTCGATAGCGCCCGGCTCTCCGCGATGGTGGGGCGGCGCGACCAGGTTTTCGCTGTCAGCGTGACGGTGCTCGCGGCAAAGCTCGCGAAATGCGACGGGGTGGTGAACCGCGCCGAGATCGATGCGTTCAAGCGCAGTTTCGCGATCCCTGAGCAGAGCGTGCAGGAGGTCGGGCGGTTGTTCGACCATGCGCGCGACACGTCCTCGGGGTTTGAGGTCTATGCCAACCAGTTGGGGCAGGCTTTTGCGGATAATCGCGGGATTCTCGAGCAGGTGCTGGCCGGGCTGCACCAGGTTGCCCGCGCGGATGGGGCGGTGAATGCGGCGGAGGCGGCGTTTTTGACGCGGGTGGCGCGCGGCTTCGGCGTCGCCTTCGAGGCGACGCAACCGGGCGGGCATGGCGGGTATGGCGGGCATGGCGGCGGGCGCGGTGCCGCGGCACGGTCGGCGGAAGATCCGTATAGCGTGCTCGGGATCGACCGGGGGGCCACCGATGAGGCGCTGCGCGCGCGGTGGAAGACGCTGATGCGCGAGAACCATCCCGACAGCCTGGCCTCGCGCGGGGTGCCGCCGGCGATGATCGCCGCCGCCTCCGACCGGGTGGCGCGGATTAATGCCGCCTACGATACGATCAAGCGCGAGCGCAAGCTGTGATTTCTGCGCCCTCGCCGAATTTCGATACGCGGCCCGATAGCGTGAATGTTTTGGTGTTGCACTATACGGGCATGAGGACGGCGGCGGACGCCTTGGCGCGGCTGCGCGATCCGGCGGCGAAGGTGTCCGCGCATTATGTCGTGGATGAGGATGGTGCGGTCTACGCGCTGGTTGCGGAGCAGAATCGCGCCTGGCATGCGGGGGTGAGTTTCTGGCGCGGCGTGACGGGGTTGAACGATCGCTCGATCGGGATCGAGATCGTCAATCCGGGGCATGAATTCGGCTATCGCGCTTTTCCCGCGATGCAGATGCAGGCGGTGCGGGATTTGTGCCGGGGGATTCTGGGGCGGCACAAAATTCCGGCGCGCAATGTCGTCGCGCATTCGGATATCGCGCCGGACCGCAAGCAGGATCCGGGCGAGCTGTTCGACTGGCGCTGGCTGGCGAGCGAGGGGGTCGGGCTGTGGAGCGATGGCTTTAAGGCACCTGGGGATCTGATGGCGGATCTGGCGGCGCTCGGCTATGATACCGGCGCGCGCGAGGTGGTTTTGGCCTTCCAGCGGCATTTTTTGCCCGGAAATCTGAGCGGGATCGCCAATGCCGCGACGCGTGGGCGGGCGGCGCAGTTGCGTTCCATGGTTGACCAAAGCTGATTGCAGGCGCAGGGAGCAGGCATCCAGACGGTTGGACGGCCGCTGGCGGGGCAACCCGCTGGAGGAAAGTCCGGGCTCCACGGAAACACGGTGCCGGCTAACGGCCGGCGGGGGCGACCCCAGGGACAGTGCCACAGAAAACAAACCGCCACGGCGTTTTGCCGTGGCAAGGGTGAAACGGTGCGGTAAGAGCGCACCGCAACCCTGGTGACAGGGTTGGCAGGGTAAACCCCACCGGGAGCAAGACCGAATAGGGGCGGCCGGCGCCGTGCGGAAACGCATGGGCGCGGGAGGGTTTTCGATCCGCCGCCCGGGTTGGTCGCGTCGAGGCAGGCTGCAAAGTCTGCCCCAGAGGAATGGCCGTCCAGCACCCGCGAGGGTGTGGACAGAACCCGGCTTACAGACCGTCTGGATTTTTGCCTGCGGGCAGGCGTGAATGTGGCATGGACATGAAGTTACGGCTTAGGAACAAAACGGAAACAGATCGTTTCAAAAGTTTACGGTTCGGGGCTGAGAGTTTGTCGCGCGGCGACAGCCATTCCGCCCGATTCTCTTTGACGGGGTGCGATTACACATGGTAGTGGGGGAGAAACCCATGAATGCCCATATAGTGGTGGAAGGTCCCGTTTCGCGCGCAGATGAGTCAGTTCTTTGGCAATCATCAAAATCGGCTGGATGCGAAGCGCAGGGTCTCGGTGCCTGCTTCGTTCCGTGCGGTGCTGAAGAGCGATGTGGAGACAATTCAACTGATCCTGCGGCCCTCGCATTCCAAGGACTGGCGTTGCGTCGAGGCCTGGCCGAAACCGGCTTATCAGGTATGGGAGCGCAAGCTCGATCAGTATGAGCATTTCTCGCTGGAGCGCGAGGCGCTGGCGACGGTGATCTATACCGGTGCGATGACCGTGGAGACGGATAAGGAAGGGCGGATCATGATCCCCGAGGAGCTCGCGGAGTTCGCGAATCTGAAGGAGAGCGGGCCGGTCACCTTCATGGGGCGCGGGCCGATTTTTCACATCTGGGAGCCGGCGGCCGGGGCGGCCTTCGTGGCCGAGATGCGTGCGCAGGCGGCGGCGCTGACGCCGATGATGGGGCGTGCATGACGCCGTATTCGCATGTGCCGGTGCTGCGCGACGAGGCGGTGGCGATGCTGCAGCCGCGCGCGGGTGCGGTGTATCTGGACGGCACGTTTGGCGGCGGCGGATATTCGCGGACGATTCTGGAAGCGGCTGATTGCACGCTGTTTGCCATCGACCGTGATCCGGCGGCGGTGGCGCGCGGGGCGGCGCTGGCGCTGGAATATCCCAGGCGGTTTAAGATTTGCGAAGGCCGGTTCAGCCATGTTGCGGAACTGCTCGGGGCTGAGGGGATCGTGCGGCTGGATGGCGCGGTGTTTGACCTTGGCGTTTCCTCGTATCAGATCGATGATCCGGCGCGCGGTTTCTCGTTCCGCCAGGACGGGCCGCTGGACATGCAGATGGGCAGCGGCACGATGACCGCCGCGCAGTTGGTGAATTCCGTAGCCGAATCGAAACTTGCTGATATTCTGTATGAGTTTGGCGAGGAGAAGGCGTCCCGGCGGATTGCGAAAGCGATTGTCGAGCGCCGCGCCGTGCAGAAATTCGAAACGACGGCGGATCTCGCCGGCGTGATCCGCAGTGTCGTGCGGCAGGATAAATCGGGGATCGATCCGGCGACACGGAGCTTCCAGGCGTTGCGGATCGCGGTGAATGACGAGCTCGGCGATATCGGGGCGGCGCTGGCGCAGTCAGCCGCGTTGCTCGCACCCGGAGGGCGGTTGGTGGTGGTGAGTTTCCATTCGTTGGAAGACCGCATGGTGAAGCAGTTTTTCGCGCAGGCTTGCGGCCGCGCGCCGGGGGTCTCGCGGCATGACCCCGCGGGGCTGATGGGCGGGGTGGAGAAGCCGGCGTTCAAATTGCTGACCGGGCGGCCGGTGGGACCGAGTGCCGCCGAGGTCAAGGCCAATCCGCGGGCGCGCAGTGCGAAGCTCAGGGCAATGGAGAAGCTTGGTCCATGATCCGTCCCATCACCCTCATCACTGCGCTGATGTTCGTCGTCTCCGGCGCGTATCTGTTCGTGGTGAAGCATCGCAGCCAGACGCTCGATGACCAGCTCACGATGACGGCGCAGGCGACAAGGCTGGACGCGCAGCGCATCCGCGTGCTGCAGGCGCAATGGGCGCTGGAGGTCGATCCGTCGCGGCTTGCCCAACTCTCGACGCAGTTCCTGGGTACGCTGCAGCCGATGAAGCCGAGTCAGCTCATGACCCTTGCCGAGCTGACAAGCGCGCTGCCGGCGCCAGGAAGCCCGGTGCCGGGGACGAACCCTGAGGATGCGATCCCGGTGACGCCTGAAGTGCCTGAGGCCGCGGTGGCGAGTGCTGCCCCCCGGCCGCCTCGGGGGCGCAGATGGCGCATGCCGCCGGCGCGGCTGCGCCGGCGCCGATGCAGGTGGCGCGTGTTGCGGCGCCAGCGGCAACCGTGGCCGCGGCACCACGCAACCTGATGCATGTGGCGAGCGCGGCCGTCCCTCGGCCGCGGATGCAGATGGCGAGCGTGGAAGCGCTGTTGCATAAGCTGCCCTCCGGACGGCGCGCCGAGCGCCTGCGCCATGACGCGTTGGGCCGCGAATATGCCGAGAACCGGCCGAGCTACGAGGCGCCGATGGGCTCCGCTTTGGCGCCTTCGCCGCCGATGGGCGCGCAGGTGATGTCGGTCCGCGCGGTTTCGGCACCGGTCGCGGCACCGGCCCCGGCGCCGATGGAGGGCGGGGGGTCGCTGCTCGGCATGGCGCAGGAGGGGAGCAATTGACATTGACGCTGCGACCCGGGCCGCCGCCGTCACGCAAGCCGGGCGCGCCGGGCCGGGGCGCGGGGCCGACGATGGAGCAGGTCCGGGTGACCTCGCCGGATCTGGTGCAGCGCGCGACGCTGGATAAAGCGCGCGGGCGCATGCTCATCACGGCGCTGATGTTCGCAGGGTTGTATGGCGTGCTCGTGCTGCGCCTGGCCTATGCGACGGTGATCCACCCGATCCTGCCGACACCTGCCGTGCTGGCGGCGATGCAGCCGCAGCTCAACGTCTCGCCGCCGCCGCCGGGCCGCGCCGATATCACCGACCGCAACGGCACGATTTTGGCTGTCTCGCTGCCGGGTGCGGAGCTTTACGCCGATCCGCGCCAGGTGACGGATCCCGTGGGGGCGACGGAGAAGCTGGTCTCCGTGCTGCCGGGGCTGGATGCCAATGCCACGGAGGCGCGCTTAAGCTCGGGCAAGGATTTCGTGTATCTCGACCGCCGCTTGACGCCTGAAGAGGAGCTGGCGGTGAACCAGCTCGGCATTCCGGGCGTGTATTTTGAGGATAACGAGAAGCGGCACTACCCGGATGGCAACCTCGCCGCGCATATTCTGGGCGCGGTGAATGTCGGCGGCGTCGGCATTGCCGGGGTGGAGGAGTATTTCAATCAGCGGCTGACCACCAATCCGCAACCGCTGGCGCTCTCCATCGATGCCGGGATCGAGAGCATCGTGCATGACGAGCTGGCCGCCGCGGTGAAGGAGTTCCAGTCGCCCGGCGCCTGCGCCATCGTGATGAACGATAAAACGGGCGAGATCCTCGCGATGGTCAGCCTGCCCGATTATGATGCGAACGATTATGCCAATGCGCCGCCGAACAGCCAGTTCGACCGTTGTGTCGCGGGCGATTATGAGCCGGGCAGCGTGTTCAAGCTGCAGACCATGTCGATGGCCCTGGATTCAGGCATGATCCATTACTGGGATTATTTCGATACGACGCATCCGCTGCGGGTCGGGCGGTTCCAGATTCAGGATTTCGAGCCGGTCAACTATCTGGATGGCGGTGCCGAAGATCCTCGACGTGTCCTCCAATATCGGCGCCTCGCGGATCGCGACGATATTGGGGCCGCAGATCGAGCAGGCCTGGTTCACCAAGCAGGGCTTCTTCAAGCCCTTGAACGTGCAATTGCCGGGGCCGGCGGCGCCGGAATTTCATCCGCTCAATACTTGGAAGCTGGCGACGACCATGACGGTGTCGTTCGGCGGCGGTATCGCGGTGAGCCCGCTGCATCTGGTGACCGGCGTTGTGCCGATCGTGAATGGCGGCATCCGCTATGACCCCACGCTGCTGGCGGTAAACCCGAACGGGCCGCAACCGCAGGGCGTGCGGGTGATGCAGCAGAGCACCTCGGATATCATGCGCAAGCTGATGACGGGCGTGGTGCTGTCGGGCTCGGGCGAGTACGCGGCGGTGCCGGGCTATATCGTGGGCGGCAAGACCGGCACGGCGCAGGTGGTGGGGCCGAACGGGCGGTATCTGCTGCATACCAATAATGCCTCGTTCATGGCGGCGTTTCCGATGCAGGACCCGCAATATGTGGTTTATGTGCTGGTGCTGCAGCCCAAGCCGGACGCCACGACGCATGGCTTCACCACGGGCGGGTTCATCGCGGCGCCGACGGTGGGGCGGATTATCGCGCGGATCGGGCCGATGCTGGGGATCATGCCGGCGACGGGCGATCAGCTCGCAGCCCTTGATGCCTCGCTGACCATCCCGATGCAGCCGACCCCGCCGCCAGGCGTGCTCGGGCTGGGGCCGGGCAATCCACTGCCGCCGGGGGCGAATGCCTTCGCCTATGAGCTGCTGGGCGAGAAGCCGCCGGCGGATGCGCCGGGAAGTACGCCGGCCCCCTTGCTCTCGGCCGCGCATGGCGCAAAGCACGGACGTGACGGTATGATGGCCCCGGTCTATCCGGCGGCGGGGACTCATATGACGCTTCGAACAGCGCCGGCGGATAACCAGTTTGCGGAGCAGTGAGTTGATTGGGGTGCGTGGAATTACCGCCGATAGCCGGGCGGTGCAGCCAGGGTTTTTGTTCGCGGCCTTGCCGGGGGTGAAGGTGGATGGACGGCGCTTCATCGCCGAGGCGGTCGCGCGCGGGGCGGTGGCGGTGCTCGCACCGGAGGGCACGTCCTGGCCGCCCGGCGTGCCGCCGCGCCCGATGTATTGCTCGCCCGAGCCGCGCGTGCGGCTGGCGGAACTCGCGGTCGAGCTGGCCGGGCGGATGCCCGAGCGGCTGGTGGCGGTGACCGGGACCAACGGCAAGACGAGCACGGTCGATTTTTTGCGCCAGATGCTGTTGCTCTCGGGCCGGGGGGCGGCCTCGCTCGGCACGCTGGGGCTGATCGCACCCGGGGTGGCGCCGACGGAATCGCTGACCACGCCGGACCCGGTGAGCCTCGCCAATACGCTGGCGATGCTGGCGCGGCAGGGGATCAGCGATGTCGCGATGGAGGCGTCCTCGCACGGGATCGAGCAGTGCCGCCTGGACGGGCTGAAATTCGCCGCCGCCGGATTTTCCAATCTGACGCGCGACCATCTGGATTATCACGGCTCGATGGCGGCCTATCGGGCAGCCAAATTGCGGCTATTCGCAACATTGCTGCCGCGCCATGCGCCGGTGGTGGCCATGGCGGATATGGAGGCCGAGACATTGGCGGCATTGGGCGAGATCGCCGAGCGGCGCGGGCTGGATTTCCGGCCGGTGCGGGTGGAGCGGGTCGTGCCTTCGCCCGGCGGGCAGGAGGTTTTCACCCAGGGGCAGCGCGTGATGCTGAACCTGCCCGGGCGGTTTCAGGCGGATAATGCGGTGTTGGCGGCGGGGCTTGCCGAGGCGGTGGGCGTGCGCGATGCCTTGACGCTGTTGCCGCGTTTGCAGGGCGTGCGGGGGCGGTTGGAGCGCGCTCTGGTGCTGCCGAACGGGGCGGCGGCCTATGTGGATTACGCGCATACGCCCGATGCCATCGCCCGCGTGCTCTCCGCCTTGCGGCCGCATGCCACGGGGCGGCTCGTGATCGTGTTTGGTGCCGGCGGCGACCGCGATGCGGGCAAGCGACCTTTGATGGGGCAGGCCGCGACGCAGGGCGCGGATAAGGTGATCGTGACCGATGACAATCCGCGCAGCGAGGTGGCGGCCGATATCCGTGCGGCGATCCTGGCGGCGGCACCGGGCGCGGTGGAGATCGGCGACCGGCGCGCGGCGATCGCAGCCGGGCTGGAGGGTTTGGCCGCCGGCGATGTGCTGGTGGTGGCGGGCAAGGGGCATGAGCAGGGGCAGATTGTCGGTGGGCAGGTGCTGCCCTTCGACGATGCCGCGGTGATCCGCGAACTGGGCGGCGTGGCATGAGCGCGCTTTGGGCGCCGGGCGAGCTTGCGGCGGCGCTCGGGATTGCCGGGCCGGATTTTGCCGCGACGGGCATCAGCATCGATACCCGCACCTTGCAGAAGGGCGATTTGTTCGTGGCCCTGCAAGGCGAGCGCGACGGGCATGATTTTGTCTCGGCGGCTTTCGCCAAGGGGGCGGCGGGTGCGCTGGTCTCGCGGGATGTGCCGGGGGTTGGACCGCTGCTTGTGGTCGAGGATACGCTGGCGGGGCTTAACCGGTTGGCGCAGGCGGCCAGGGCGCGGAGCGGAGCAAAAATCGTCGCGGTGACGGGCAGCGTGGGCAAGACCACGACCAAGGAGATGCTGCGCGGGGTGCTGGGCGCGTTCGGCGCGGTGCATGCGGCCGAGGCGAGCTATAACAACCATATCGGTGTGCCGCTGACCCTGGCGCGGCTGCCGCGCGAAGCGGATTTCGCGGTGTTCGAGATCGGCATGAATCATCCGGGCGAGATCGCCCCGCTGGCCGGGCTGGTGCGGCCGGATGTGGCGATCATCACCTGCGTGGATCGCGCGCATCTCGGGCTGATGGGCTCGGAGGCGGTGATTGCAGCGGAGAAGGCGTCGGTGTTTTCCGGCCTGAGCGCTAGCGGTGCCGCGGTGTTGCCCGGCGAGACGGCGTTTTTGCCGCTGTTGCGCGCGCATGTGCCGGAAGGGGCGAGCCAGATGGTGTTCGGCGATGCGCTGGGCGATGCGCGGTTGCTCAAGGTGAAGAGCGATGCCCAAGGCTCGGATATCGCCGCACAGATCGGGCGGGGCAAAAGCGTGAAATTCCGGCTGGCGGCCCCTGGCCAGCATATGGCGATGAACGCGCTGGCGGTATTAACGGCCGTGGACGCGCTGGGGCTCGATTTGGATATGGCGGCGAGCGCGCTGGAGCGTTTTACGCCCTATGCCGGGCGCGGCGCGCGCCGGCAGGTGACCCTGGCGGGGGGGCGCAGAATCCTGCTGCTGGATGAGAGCTATAATGCCTCCGGCGCCTCGATGCGCGCGGCGTTGCGGGTGCTGGCGTTGCAGCCGGGGCGGCATGTGGCGGTGCTAGGCGACATGCTGGAGCTGGGCGAGGCATCGCGCGCGGAGCATCTGGCGCTGCTGCCCGATGTGCTGGCGGCGGCTGATCAATTATTCACCTGCGGGACATGGTGCGGCACTTTGTTCGAACTCGCTGCCCGGCTCCAAGCAGGGCGCGCATGCGGCTGACGCTGCCAGCCTGGCGCCTTTGGTGATGGCCGCGCTCCGCGATGGCGACACGGTGCTGGTGAAGGGCAGTTACGGCAGCCGGATGCGTGACGTAATCTTGCTTCTGGAAAGCCCTGCCTAATGCTTTATGCGCTTCTACTCCCACTGGCTGGGCATGTGCATGTCTTCAACCTGTTCCGCTACATCTCGTTCCGGGCGGGAGGCGCGTGCCTGACGGCGCTTGTCATCAGCTTCTGGGTCGGGCCGAAGCTGATCAGGCTGCTGAAGGCGATGCAGAAACATGGCCAGCCGATTCGCCTGGATGGTCCCGAGCGGCATTTGATCGAGAAAAAGGGCACGCCGACGATGGGCGGCGTGCTGATTCTGCTCGCCCTCGGCCTCTCCACGCTGATCTGGGGAAATCTTGGGAACGGCTATCTTTGGGCGACGCTGCTGGTGACCTTCGGCTATGGCGCGATCGGCTTTGCCGATGATTTTTTGAAGCTGACGCGGCGCAATACCAAGGGCGTTTCGGGGCGAGTGAAGCTGGTGGCGCAGGCGGCAATCGGGCTGGGCGCCGCGGTGTGGATCCTGGCGCTGATGCCGGCCCCGCTGGGCACCGAGCTTGCCGTGCCGGTGTTCAAGAACTTGATGATCCCCTTTGGGATCCTATTCCCGCTGGTCGGCATGTTCGTGCTGATGGGCGCCTCCAACGCGGTGAACCTGACCGATGGGCTGGATGGGCTCGCGATTGTGCCGACGATGATCGCGGCCGGCGTGTTCGGGCTGATCGCCTATCTCGTTGGCAACCGGATTTTCGCGGGGTATCTGCAGATCAATTTCATCGCGGGCGCGGGGGAGCTGGCCGTGTTCCTCTCGGCGCTGCTGGGTGCGGGGCTCGGGTTTTTGTGGTTCAATGCGCCGCCGGCGGCGGTGTTCATGGGCGATACGGGCTCGCTCTCGCTGGGTGGGGCGCTGGGTGCGGTGGCCGTGGCGACGAAGAATGAGATTGTGCTGGCGATTGTCGGCGGGTTGTTCGTGGTCGAGACGATCTCCGTCATCGTGCAGGTGTTCTGGTACAAGCGCACCGGGCGGCGGGTGTTCCTGATGGCGCCGCTGCACCACCATTTTGAGAAAAAGGGCTGGGCGGAGCCGACGATCGTGATCCGCTTTTGGATCATCGCCATGATTCTGGGGCTGGTGGGGCTTGCCACCTTGAAAATCCGATGAGTTTTGCTCCGGTCTTTCAAGGGCTTCGGTTTGCCGTGCTCGGGCTGGGCAAGGCGGGATTGCCCGCGGCCACGGCGCTGCGGGCGATGGGGGCCGAGGTGTTTGTTTGGGATGATGCTCCCGCCTCGCGCGAGGCGGCGGCGGAATTTGCCGTGATGCTGCCATCGGAGGTGCCGGGCAGGCTGGATGCGCTGGTACTCTCGCCGGGGATTGCGCATGTGTTGCCGAAACCGCACCCGCAGGCGGCTTGGGCGATTGCGCAAGGGTTGCCGATTCTGACCGATGCGGAATTGCTGTTCCGCGCCGTGCGCGCCAGCGGCAGTAAGGCGCGTTTTGCCGGGATTACCGGCACCAACGGCAAATCCACGACCACCGCATTGCTCGCGCATATGCTGGATGTGGCGGGAATCCCCCATGCGGCGGGGGCGAATCTGGGGCCGGCGGCGCTCTCACTGCCGTTATTGCCCGATTCCGGCGTTTATGTGCTGGAAATGTCCAGCTATATGTTGGAACGAATCGTGAAACTGCGCTTCGATGTCGCGGCAATGCTGAATTTTTCCCCCGACCATCTGGAACGCCATGGCGACATGGCGGGCTATGTCGCCGCCAAGCGCGCGATTTTCGCGCGCCAGGACGCGGGCTGCACCGCAGTGATCGGCACGGATGACGCGTTGGCGCGCGAGATGGCGGATTGGCTGGATGGCCAGCCCGCGCGCGTGGTGCGGATTTCCGGCGAGGGATTTGTGATGGGCCCGGCAAAGGCGCTGCCCGGGACGCATAACGCACAGAACACGGCGGCGGCCTCGGCCATGGCCCGCGCGCTCGGCGTGCCGGAAGCGGCGATTGCCGAGGCGATTGCAAGCTTCCCCGGATTGGCGCACCGCCAGCAGGAGGTGGCGGTCCGCGAAGGCGTGTGCTTCATCAATGACAGCAAGGCGACCAATGCCGATGCCGCGGCGCGCGCCATGGGCTGCTATCCGCGCTTCGTGTGGATTGCGGGCGGGGTTGGCAAGGCCGGTGGGATCGAGGATCTGGCGCCGTATTTTTCGCGCATCGAGAAGGCGTTTCTGATCGGGCGGGATGCGCCGGTTTTTGCCGCCACACTCGCAGCACATGGCGTGCCGCATGCGGTGGTGGAGACGCTGGAGGCGGCGGTGCCGTTGGCGTTTGCGCAGGCCCAGGCGAGCAAGGTGGTGCTGTTTTCCCCCGCCGCGGCGAGTTTCGACCAGTTTGCGAATTTCGAGGTCCGGGGCGCGCGGTTTGCCGCACTTGCTTTGGGTGAGGTGGCGTAATGGCAGTATCGCGCGCGGATACGTCTGTCCTCGGCCGCTGGTGGTGGAGCGTGGACCGGGTGACTTTGGTGGCCCTCGCCGTGCTGATCGGCGTTGGCTATGTGCTGGCGTTGGCGGCGACACCGGGACTTTCCACGCATGTGACCGATCCGCATACCTTGGCGATGATCCGGCAGATTTTCTTCCTCGCTTTGGGCGGGGTGGTGATGCTGGGGATGTCCATGCTCTCGCTGCGGCAGGTGAAGCTCGCGGCTTTGGGGCTTGGGATTTTGTTTTTCTTCCTCACCGGCTTCACGCTCGTGCACGGCACCGAGGTGGATGGGGCTAACCGCTGGCTCTCGCTGCCCGGCTTTACGGTGCAGCCGAGCGAGTTTTTGCGCCCGGGCTTTATCATCATCTCGGCCTGGCTGATTGCGGAATCGCGGCGCACGCCGCGTTTTCCGGGCAAGCGGGCAGCACTCGGCGTGTTTTTGCTGACCGCTTTGCTGCTTAGGATGCAGCCCGATATCGGCATGACGTTTTTGTTCACGATGGTCGTGCTGGCGCAGTTCTATCTCGACGGGCTGAACATGAAATGGCTGGTCGTTTGCGCCGTGCTAGTCGTGGTGGCGGGGGTTTATGCGTTCCTGTTCATCACCCATGTGCATACGCGCGTGATGATGTTCGTGAATCCACCGCCGGGCAGCCAGGCGCAGACCGCACTCTCGGCCTTCGGCAATGGGGGGATGTTTGGGCTGGGACCCGGCGAGGGGCAGGTGAAGCAGTATTTGCCCGATGCGCGCGCGGATTTCGTGTTCGCCGTGGCGGGGGAAGAATTCGGGCTGTTTTTCTGCGGCTTCATCATCCTGGTCTTTGCCGCGATCGTGATCCGCGCGATGGTGCGGCTGCTGGCCGAGCCGAATTTGTTCGTGGTGCTGGCGGCGGGCGGGTTGATTGTCGGCTTCGGGTTGCAGGCTTTCGTGAACATGGCCTCCTCGCTCTCGCTGATCCCGACCAAGGGGATGACCTTGCCGTTTCTCTCTTATGGCGGGAGTTCCGTGCTGGCGATTTCGATTCAGATGGGATTTCTGCTGGCGCTGACGCGTAAGCGCCATCAAAGCGATTATGCGTCATGAAGACGACCGCGAAAAAACCGATCGTGATTGCGGCCGGCGGGACGGGCGGGCATTTTTTTCCGGCCGAGGCGCTGGCGGCGGCGTTGCTCGCGCGCGGTGAGCGCGTGGTGTTGCTGACGGATGCACGTTCTTCGGCGGGGAAATCCGCTGTGTTCCAGCAATGCGAGACGCATGTCGTGCCGGGGGCGGGTGTTGCCGGGCGCAGTTTGCGCCGCGCGCTGGTGGGCGCATGGGCGATTGCGCGGGGGGTGCTGGCCGCGCGGCGGATCCTGGCACCGCTCTCGCCGGCCGTGGTCGTCGGGTTTGGCGGCTATCCGGCGGTGGCGCCATTGCTGGCCGCGCGCAGCCTGCGGGCCCGGCCGTTCTTGATTTTGCATGACCAGAACGCGGTATTGGGCAAGGCGAACCAGTTGCTGGCACGGTTTTGCGACCGCATCGCGCTCAGCTTTCCGAAGACCGCGGGGCTGCCTTCGGGGCGTGAGGGCGTGCTGACGGGAAACCCGGTGCGGCCGCCGATTTTGGCGCGGGAAAAGCTTGAATATGCGCCGCCGGGCGAGAGAATTCGGCTCGTCGTCTTGGGCGGCTCGCTCGGCGCGCGGGTGTTCGGCACGCTGATCCCCGAGGCACTGGCGTTGTTGCCGGACGCGCTGCGCGCGCGGGTCGAGCTGACCATGCAATGTCCGGAGCCGGTGATCGCGCAGGCGCGCGCGGCGTTGGCGGCTTGCCAAATGCAGGCGACGCTGGCGCCGTTTTTCGACGATGTGGCGGGCTTGCTGGCGCAGGCGCATCTGGTGATTGCCCGCTCAGGCGGTTCGACCGTGGCGGAGCTTGCGGTGATCGGCCGGCCGGCGATTTTCATCCCCTTGGGGATCAATGCGGATCAGCGCGCCAATGCGGATGCGCTGGTCGAGCTCGGCGCTGCGTGGCGGATGGATCAGGCCGGGCTGACGCCGCGGGCGCTGGCGGATAAAATTGAAAGTGTGTTGATGAATTCTGAGAATTTGGTGGCGGCGGCGCAGGCGGCGGCCAAAGCGGGGCGCGCGGATGCGGCGGTGAGACTGGCGGACCTCGTGACGGGGGCAGGCGCATGAGGGCGTTGCCGTTATCGATCGGGACGATCCATTTTGTCGGCATTGGCGGGATTGGCATGTCCGGCATCGCCGAGGTGCTGCATGAGCTGGGCTATGCCGTGCAGGGCAGCGATATCGCCGAGAGTGCGAATGTCGGGCGGCTGCGGGCGGCGGGGATTCCGGTCGCCATCGGGCATGATGCGGCGAATTTGGGCGAGGCGCAGGTCGTGGTGATTTCCACCGCCGTGCCGCGCGATAATCCGGAAGTGGTGGCCGCACGGCGCAAGCTGATCCCGGTGGTGCGCCGGGCGGAGATGCTGGCCGAGCTGATGCGCCTGAAATGGGCCGTGGCGGTTGGAGGCACGCATGGCAAGACGACGACGACGAGCCTGGTGGCCGCGGTGCTGGAAGGGGCAGGTTTCGATCCGACCGTGATCAATGGCGGCATCATCAATGCCTATGGCAGCAATACGCGCTTAGGTGCCGGCGATTGGATGGTGGTGGAAGCCGATGAATCCGATGGCAGCTTTTTGCGCCTGCCGGCGGTCATTACCATCGTGACGAACATGGACCCGGAGCATCTGGACCATTGGGGCACGCGCGAGCAGATGGAGGCCGGGTACCGGCAGTTTGTCGCGAATATTCCCTTCTATGGCTTTGCCGTGTTGTGCATCGACCATCCGGCGGTGCAGCAGATGCTCCCGGCACTCTCCGATCATCGCGTGATTACCTATGGATTTTCCCCGCAGGCGGATATCCGCGCGGAGCGGATTATCTCCGGGCGGGATGGCGCGACCTTCGAGGTGCGGTTCTCCGAGCGGGCGAGCGGGCGGGCGCGGCGGATGGGGCCGTTCAAGCTGCCGATGCTGGGCAACCATAATGTCTCCAACGCGCTGGCGGCCATTGCCGTGGCGACCGAAATGGAGATCGACGAGGCGCATATCAAAGCCGCCCTGGCCGCGTTTGCCGGCGTGAAGCGGCGCTTCTCCAAGACCGGCGAGGCGGGCGGGATCACCGTGATCGACGATTACGGGCATCATCCGGTGGAGATCGCGGCGGTGCTGAAGGCGGCACGGCAGGCGGGTGCCCGCGATGTGGTGGCCGTGGTGCAGCCGCATCGCTATTCGCGCTTGCAGACCCTGTATGAGGAGTTCTGCACCTGCATGAACGATGCGGGGACCGTGATCGTCGCGGATGTGTATGCCGCGGGCGAGGCGCCGATCGAGGGTGTGGACCGGGATGTGCTGGTCGAGGGCCTGCGCGAGCGCGGGCATCGGCAGGTGGTGGCGCTGACCGATCCTGCGCATCTGGCCGAGATGGTGCATGCGATCGCGCGGCATGGCGATTTTGTCGTCTGCCTGGGCGCTGGGAGCATCACGCATTGGGCGGCGGCACTGCCGGGGCAATTGCAGGCCTTGCAGGGGGCCGCGAAACTGGCCGGGGCGCGGCGATGATCTTGTCCGCGCGCGGACGGGTGGCTGAGCAGGCGATGCTGGCGCCGATGACGTGGTTTCGCGTCGGCGGCCCGGCAGAGTGCTTGTTCCGCCCGGCGGATGTGGATGATCTGTGCGCGGTGCTGCAGGAATTGGCTTTGGAAGTGCCGGTGACGGTGATCGGTGCGGCGTCCAACATGATTATCCGTGATGGCGGGGTGCATGGCTTGGTGATCAAGCTGGCGCGTGGATTTGGTGAGATTGTTGTCGAGGGCGACGCGATTATTGCCGGGGCGGCAGCTTTGGATGTGACCGTGGCCGAGCATGCGGCGGCGGCCTCGCTCGCCGGGTTGGAATTTCTCTCAGGGATTCCAGGGACGATCGGCGGGGCGGTGGCGATGAATGCCGGGGCCTATGGCGGGGACATGGCGCAGGTGCTGGACTGGGTGGAGATCGTGACGCGCTCGGGCGAGCTTGTGCGCCTGGCCGCGGCGGATCTCTCCTTGCGCTATCGTCATGCCACTCTGCCGGCCGATGGCGTCGTGGTGAGGGCTAGGCTGCGCGGGCGGCCGGGCAGCGCGGAAATGATCGCGGCACGGATGCGCGAGATCAAGGCCAGCCGCGAGGCGACGCAGCCGGTGCGGGCGCGTACGGGCGGCTCGACTTTCGCCAATCCGCCGGCGCAGAAAGCCTGGGAGCTGATCGATGCCGCCGGATGCCGGGGGCTGCGGCGCGGGGCGGCGCAGGTCTCCGAGCTGCACTGCAATTTTTTGCTCAATACGGGGGATGCCACGGCGGCCGATCTGGAAGGGTTGGGCGAGACCGTGCGCACGCGCGTGGAGCAGCATTCCGGCGTTGTGCTGAACTGGGAAATTAAACGGATTGGAGTGCCTGCATGATGCGCGTTGCGGTTTTACTGGGTGGGATGTCCGCCGAACGTGAGGTCTCGCTCCGCTCCGGCGCGCAGGTGAGCGAGGCGCTGCGCAAGGCGGGCTATGACGTGGTGCCGGTCGAGGTGAACGACGATCTGAACGCGCTGATCGCCGCACTGACGCCGGCACCCGATGTCGTGTTCAACGCGTTGCACGGGCGCTTTGGCGAGGATGGCACGATCCAGGGCGTGCTGGATTATCTGGGGATCCCCTACACGCATTCGGGCGTGCGGGCCTCGGCGCTGGCGATGGACAAGGCGGCGGCCAAGGCGGTGTTCGCGCATGCCGGGCTGCCCGTGGCGCCGCACCGGATCATCGATATCGCGGAGCTGGCGGATCATCATCCGTTGCCGCCGCCTTATGTTGTGAAGCCCGTGAATGAGGGGTCTTCCGTCGGCGTGTATATCGTCAAGCCCGGCGACAATGATGGCGCGTTGATCGCGCAGGAATGGACATTCGGCCCGGCGATGGTCGAGCAGTTCATTCCGGGTCGGGAACTGACGGTTGGCGTGCTGGAAGACCGCGCGCTGATGGTGACGGAAATTCTCTCGGCGGAAAAATTCTACGATTATCATGCAAAATACGCGGTGGGTGGCTCGCGCCACGTGCTCCCGGCGGAGTTGCCGCCGGAGGTGACGCAGCAGGCGCTGGATATCGCGCTGGCGGCGCATCGGGCGCTGGGCTGCCGCGGGGCGAGCCGCGCGGATCTGCGCTATGACGATGAGACCGGGCGGCTCGTGCTGCTCGAGGTGAATACGCAGCCGGGCATGACGGCAACCTCGCTCCTGCCGGAGCAGGCGAGCCATGCCGGAATGGACTTCCCGGCGCTGTGCGCCTGGATGGTGGAGCGGGCGGTATGTCGCGTGTAGAGGCCGGCCCCCGCAGCCCGGTCTCGCGCCCGGCGACGCGGCCGCGGCCTAAGAAGGCCGCGGTGCCGCAGGACCGGTTGACGCAGCGCAAGCTGTTTTTCCGGCGCGTGCGGCGCAGCGTGAAGCCGGGGTTGTGGGTATTGGGAGCGGTGTGCGTGCTGGTGGTTGGCACCGAGCTGATCCGCTCGCTCCCCCAGGCCGCACCGGCGCCTCATGTTCAGGCCGTGCAGCCGCAACCCGAAGGCGGCGGGGCGGGTGGGCTCGCCAGGCTGGGTGCGGCCTTGGGGCTGCGCATTAGCCATATCGAAATTCTGGGCACGAAAGAGACGGATCCTCAGGCGGTGTTGCAGGCGATCGGTGTGCATCAGGGCGATCCGAGCCTGGGTTTCTCGCTGGCGCAGGTGCAGCAGCGCGCGGACCAGGTGGGCGCTGTGCAGAGCGCCACGGTGGAGCGCGTGCTGCCGGGGACGCTGATCGTGACCGTGACCGAGCGCGCGGCCTATGCGATCTGGCAGACCGGTGGCAATGGCTCGCCCGCGAAATTCGTGCTGATCGACAAGAGCGGCAATGTGATCGCCAACCAGGATGCGGCGGCGGCCAAAAGGCGCGAGCCGTGGCTGATGCTGCTCACAGGGGCGGATGCGCCGCAGAACGCGCAGACTTTGATAACGGAATTGCAGGCTTCGCCCACGGTGTTTTCGCATGTGGCGGCGGCGGAGCGGGTGGATGGGTTGCGCTGGAATTTGGTGTTGAAAAACCAGACCCTCGTGAAATTGCCTGAGCTGAGCGAGCCGGATGCGATCGCGGAACTGGCGCGTTTGCAGGCCAGCATGCAGTTGCTCGACCGGCCGGTGGAAGTGATCGATTTGCGCCTGCCTGGGCGGCTGGTGGTGCGGCCTTATCCGCCGCCGGCCCCGCCGCCCAAGGAAAACCATAAGCAAGACCATGCATAAGGGGAAACCGATGAGGGGGCATCATGGCTAGCATGTCGCGCCGTCCGCCGACATTGGAGCGGGATATCAGGCCGATGTCCGAAGAGACGTTGCGGACGAAGCATGTCCGCTCTGGTCCGTTCGGCGTGCTCGATCTCGGCTCCACGAAGATTGCCTGCCTGATCGGCCGTGCGGAGGCCGATGGCCGCCTGCGGGCGCTGGGGTTTGGCTGGCAGAAGAGCCGGGGATCAAGTCCGGCGGGATCGTGGATCTCGACGAGGCGGAGAAGGCGATCCGCGCGGCAGTGGGGGCGGCCGAGGATATGGCCGATCTGCGGCTGAAATCGGTTTATGTGAATCTCTCTTGCGGGCAGCCGGAATCGCGGCTGTTCAATGTGCAATGGCCGGTCGATGGGCGGGCGGTGACGGCGGATGATATTTTCCGCGTGGTGCGCGAGGCGCGCTCGCGCGCGGCCTCCGACGGGCGGGCAACGATCCATGCGCTGCCTTTGAGTTTTGCCACGGATGAGACGGCGGGCGTGGTCGATCCGCGCGGCTTGTTCTGCGATACGCTGACGGCGCAATTGCATGTGGTGGATGCGGGCAATACCGCATTGCGCACGCTCGCGGCCTGCCTGTCGCGCTGTGAGCTCGATATCGCGGCCCTGGTCTCGGCGCCGATGGCCGCGGGCCTTGCCTCGCTGGTGGGCGATGAGCGCGATTTGGGTGCGACCGTGATCGACCTCGGCGGCGGCACCACGACGATGGCGGTGTTCGCGGAAGGGCAGGTGGTGCATACCGCGCAACTGCCTTTGGGCGGCATTCATGTGACCAACGATATCGCGCGCGGCCTGTCGACCTCGGTCGTGCATGCCGAACGGTTGAAGGCGCTGTATGGCAATTGCCAGGGCAGCCCGGATGATGAGCGTGAATTGCTGCCGGTGCCGCAAGTCGGCGAGGACGAGCACCAGATCGCGAAATTGCCGCGCTCCATGCTGATCAGCGTGATCCGGCCGCGGATCGAGGAGATTTTCGAGCTGGTGAAGGACCGGCTGGAGACCGCGGGGCTGGGGCGCGCGGGCTCGGCGCGGGTGGTGCTGACGGGCGGCGGCTCGCAACTGGGCGGCGTGCGGGAGCTGGCCGCGCATATGCTGGAGCGCAATGTCCGCCTCGGCCGGCCGGGGGGCATGATCGGCCTGCCGGATTCGGCGAGTGCGCCAAATTTCGCGACCCTGGTCGGGCTGCTCGCCTTTGCCACCGGCGAAGGCCAGACGATGCAGGACATCAACTTTGATGCTGAGCGCGGCGGGGGATGGTTCCGCGGCCTGGTCGATTTTTTAAAAAATCGTGTTTGACATGAAAACGATACGTTCTTTACCGATATCCTCTTGAGGAGATGAGCTGATGACCTTGAACCTGACGATCCAGAAGACGTCGCATACGGATTTCACGCCGCGGATCACCGTTTTCGGTGTCGGGGGCGGCGGCTGTAATGCGGTCAACAACATGATCTCGCTGAATTTGCCGGGTGTGGATTTCGTCGCCGCCAATACCGATGCGCAGCAATTGCAGCGCTCGCTGGCGGAGAAGCGGATTCAGCTCGGACCGCATCTGACGCAGGGCAATGGCGCCGGCGGCCGCCCGGAAGTGGGCAAGGCATCGGCCGATGAAGCCGCCGATGAGCTCTATCGTCATCTCGAGGATGTGCACATGGTGTTCATCACCGCCGGCATGGGCGGCGGCACCGGGACGGGGGCAGCGCCGGTGATCGCGCGCATGGCCCGCGAGAAGAACATCCTTACCGTTGGCGTCGTCACCAAGCCTTTCGCCTTCGAGGGCAAGAAGCGCATGCGCGCGGCGGAAGAGGGCATCGCCGAGCTGCAGGCTTATGTCGATACGCTGATCGTGATTCCCAACCAGAACCTGTTCAAGGTCGCGAATGAGCGGACGGGCTGGAAAGAAGCCTTCGAAATGGCCGATAACGTCCTATACATGGGCGTGCGCGGCGTCACCGACCTGATGGTGCTGCCGGGCATCGTGAACCTGGACTATGCCGATATCCGTTCCGTGATGTCCGTGATGGGCAAGGCGATGATGGGCACCGGCGAGGCCGAAGGCGAGGACCGCGCGATCCGCGCCGCCGAGGCCGCGATCAGCAATCCGTTGCTGGAAGATACCAATATGCGCGGCGCGCACGGGCTGTTGATCAACATCACCGGCGGTTCGGATGTGACGCTGTTCGAGGTGGACCAGGCGGCGCACCGGATTGGCGAGGAAGTGGACAAGGATGCGAACATCATGTTCGGCATGTCGCTCGATGAGAGCCTGGCCGGGCGGATCCGCGTTTCCGTGGTGGCAACGGGCATCGACAGCGCGCCGGCGGCACAGCCCAAGCTACAGGTCGTGAATGGCGGCGCCGAGCCGGTGGCGATGCCGCCGCAAGCGCACGCCGCGCAGGCTGCGCAGCCGGTGGCAATGCAAGCGGCACCGGCGATGCAGCATGGCGCGCAGCATTATGCGCCCAGCGCGCGCGGGGCAGGCTATGTGCCCGAGCCGCCGGGCGCGCCGTTGCTCGCGAAAGCCTATGTCGGCCGCGAAGAGCCGGAATATCACGAGCCGGTCGCCATGGCGCCGCAGCCCGCCCCGGCCCCGGCGCCGCGCATGGCCCCGCCCGTGCGCGCGGCCGCCCCTGAGCCGCAACGGGCACCTGAGCCTGCGAAGAGCACCAGCATTTTCAAATCCGTCTTCGGCTTTGGCGGCGCGCAGAAGGCCGCTCCCGCCCCGCTTCCGCCCCGGCAGGAGCCGGCGATGCATCCCGAGCAGCAGGCCTATGTCGACCCCCGCGAGCCGGCGCGCGCCGCCGTGCGCCCGGCGCAGTTCGACGAGGTGGGTTTGGAAATTCCGGCCTTCCTGCGCCGGAACAATCCGTAAGGGGCGAGTGATGTGAGGAAGCGCCGTCGCGGGGCGGCACGGTCCAGACCGTTGCCGCTCTCCGCCGCGGCCTTGCGCTCGATCGAGCGGCGGGGACTTTCCCGCCACGGCTTGCGTGACTTGTTTTATGTGCTGATGACGGTCCGGCTGTCGGTGCTCGTTGCATTGCTGGCCGGGTCGTTTGTTTTGGTGAACCTTTTCTTCGCCGGGATTTATTGCCTGACCGGCGGGCTGGGCGGGCTGCATCACGGCATCTTCGGCACCGCGTTTTTCTTCTCGGTGCAGACGCTCTCGACCACCGGCTATGGCGCGGTCTATCCGGTCTCGGTAGCGGCCAATATCGTCAGCGCAACGGAAATGCTGGTTGGCGTGATGGGCACCGCCTTGGCGACCGGCGTGTTGTTCGCGCGGCTCTCGCGGCCGCAGGCGCGGGTGATGTTCAGCCAGGTCGCGGTGGTGCGGCGTTTTCAGGGCGTGCCGACCCTGATGTTCCGGATTGCAAATGAACGGCGGACGCAGATTGTCGAGGCGCGGATCAATGTGACGATCACGCGCGAGGAGGATGACGGCGAGGGCGGCACGCTGCGGCGGATGATCACGCTGAAGCTCGAACGCGACATCTCGCCGGTGTTTGCCTTAAGCTGGCTGGTGCTGCACCGGATTACCCCGGATAGCCCGTTATTCGGCATGGATGCCGAGCGCATGGCCCAAGGCGGTAATGTGATGATCTGCGCGTTGAGCGGGACGGATGACATGTTGAACGCCCGTGTTTATGCGCGGCATATTTACGGTGCAGAACATTTGCGCTTCGGGCACCGGTTCGTCGATGTGATCTCGCGCTCCGAGGAGGGCGATGTGAGCATCGACTATACCCGCTTCCACGAGACGACGGCGGACTGAGTTTCGCGAAATAAAATGCCGTATTTTCAAGGCATTCGACCGACATAATCCGAAACAATGATTGACTGGCGGTGGCGGCGCGCGGCGGGCTAAATGACAATCTATTCTTAGTGACGGGCCACAACATGTCGTCGATGCGGGACAGATATAGCTTTACCAACGCCGAGGCGCTTGCCTCGCCGCGGCGGACGTTGAAGGCGGGGATCTCCTGCATCGGGCGCGGGCTGCATAGCGGTGTGGATGTGACGCTGAAGCTGTTGCCGGCGGCGCCGGGGACGGGCGTGGTGTTTCACCGCACGGATCTGGATGCCAGCATTCCCGCAAAATTCGACTTGGTGAACGACACGCGGCTGTGCACGGTGGTGAATGTCGGCGCGGCGCGGGTTGGCACGATCGAGCATCTGATGGCGGCGTTGGCGGCGAGCCTGGTGGATGACGTGCGGATTGAGGTCGATGCGCCGGAACTGCCGGTATTCGATGGTTCCTCCGCGCCGTTTCTGTTTCTGCTCCAGAGCGCCGGCATTGTGGAGCATGGGGGCTTGCGCGAGAGCCTGGAGATTTTGCGCCCCGTGCGGGTGGAGCAGAACGGCGCGTTTGCGGAATTGCGGCCGCAGCCTGCAGGGATTTCGGGGTTCGATCTGTCGCTGGCGATCGCCTTCGCGGCTGAGGCGATTGGTGCGCAGGCGATGAATTTCCGCCTGACGCCTGAGAATTTCGCAACCGAGCTGGCGGCGGCGCGGACGTTCACGCTGGCCGGCGAGATCGAGGCGCTGCGCAAGGCCGGGCTGGCGAAGGGCGGGAGCCTGGCAAATGCCGTGGTGGTGGATGGCGCGAAGGTGCTTAATCCGGAAGGACTGCGCTATGCCGATGAGTTCGTGCGCCACAAATTGCTGGACGTGATTGGCGATCTGGCTTTGGCTGGGGCGTCGATCTCGGGCCGGTTTATCGGCCATAAGACCGGGCATGCGCTGAATAACCAGCTCTTACGCGCGGTTTTTGCCGACCAGGCGAATTATCGCCTGACGCGGGGTACCGTGGGTGGGGTGCTGCAGCTTTCTGCTGCGTAACAGGAAAGAAAGTAGCCGCTTTTTTAAAAGGCTCTAGACCATGAATACTGAGGTATTATGGTCTAATGCTCAACAAAAAGAATGGGTTATCAGCCTATAGGCAGAGAAAAATCATGTGGGCGTTTGCGGTGGACCTCACGGCCACCCAAACCGCCCGGTTGCTCAGTCTCGATCGCAAGACGGTCAACCGTTACTATGGGCTGTTTAGAGCAGCAATCCACGCTCACCAGAGCCGGCAAATCGCCGCGCTGGTTGGTGTTATCGAATGCGATGAGAGCTATTTTGGCCCTGAGCGCCAACGCGGCATACCAGGTCCACGCAAGCGCGGGCGCGGTACACGAAAACAGCCTGTATTCGGTATTTTCGAGCGCGGCGGGGCCGTCTTCACGGAAATTGTCCCGGATGTAAAAGCCAAAACTTTACAAGATATTATTCGGGGAAAAGTCAGCCCTGAGAGCAGCGTCATGACTGATGGCTGGCAAAGCTATGACGGGCTGGTTGATGTCGGCTACGACAAGCATTTCCGCATCAAAAAGTACCGCAAGGAAGGCAACCCGTTCACTGACGGCCCGGTCCACATCAATGGCATCGAGAGCTTTTGGTCCTACACCAAAAGGCGTCTGGCGCGCTTCAACGGCGTCAAAATAAACTTCGAACTTCACCTCAAGGAATGCGAGTGGAGGTGGGGCAAGGATCCTGATACGATCCTTGCCGAACTTAAGAAATTACTGGTCTAGAGCCTTTTAAAAAAAAGCGGCGCAAAAAACTTTTGCGCCTTTTGAGCCGGGAGTTACGAACGCCCGCGGCTCAGAGCAGAGAAGTTTTTTTGCTTCTTTTTGTTCACAAAAAGAAGTTTTCCTTTACGTGAGATACCCAAACCTTCGCATCACCGCGCCATGATCCGCTTCAATCCGCGCGGCTTGTGCTGGCGTTAGCGCGTCACGCCACTGGCCGGATGTTCCGGCACGGAAAAATGGTCCGGTGGGGCCGCCTGCGGTGTAGCCGTGCTGGGTTTCCTGGGCGGCGAGGATTTTGAAATCGCTGAAGGCGATGGCGCGGTGAAGACGTTCCGGTTCCGGATCACCGCCGAGGTAGTGGATCACGCGGCCGAAATGTTTTTCCGGGTCGGCGAGGAGATCCTCGTAGCGCAGGATGAGCGCGTTGCGCGCAGTGGCCCAGGATTGCGTGTGGGTGGACCAGGAGGAAAGGAACTCGAAGACCTGGGCGGAGGTGGCGCGGTTGGCGGCGCGGGGATTGGCCATGAAGGCGATGATGTCGTCGCGCTTTTTACCGGTGAAGGCGCTGTAGCTGAGTGCCACATCGCGCGGGTCGCGCAGGATGAGGATGGCGCCCGCCGTGTGGGCTGGGGTGCAGAGCGGAATGTCGTGGACCGCGAGATTGGCGTTGTGGGTTTTGATGAAGACGAGGTCGCTGTGCAGTTTGGTGAGCGATGCGTGCACTTGCGCGCGCAGGCGCTGGGTTGCCTCGGTGGTCAGGGTTTCACCCGGCTTGTGGAAAAAGGCGGCGGCGCATTCGACGGCGGAGAAATCGGTGAGCGCGTTGATGCTGGCGGGGGCATCCGGCTGCGTGATGTAGTTGTGCAGGAAGGCGCGGGCCCAGGTATTGCCGGATTTCGGGTAGGAGGCGAGCCAGACGATTTTACCCATGGGCCGAGGATAAAGCGCGCGCTTCTATTTGGCCATCGCGGCTTGCAGATTGGCGATGTCGAGCAGCAAATTGGTGCGGGCCTGGACCCGCACCAAAGCCTGCTGCGCGGCGGTGGCCTGGGCGGTGAGCACGGTGGTGTAGTCCACCGCGCCTAGGCGGAACTGTCCGCGGGCGAGGGTGTAGGCGGCATCGGCGGTCTGATCGGCGGCTTCGGCGCGGGCGAGCGTTGTCTGGTCGTTTTGCACAGCCTGGAGCGCATCGGCCGCCTGGGCGAAGGCGGCGAGGATGGTGCCGCGAAAGCTGTAGAGTGCGGCGGCGAGCTCGGACTGGGAGGCTTGTTTGCGCGCGTGCAGGATGCCGCCTTCATAGAGCGGGGCGAGGATGTTGCCGGCGAGCGTCCAGAGTGCCGATTCGGGCTCGAAGAGCATGCCCATGCTTTCCGCCGCGTAGCCGCCTTGGGCGGAGAGGGTGAGGTCCGGGTAGAGATGCGCGATGGCAAGGCCCAGGGCGGCGTTCTGGGCCGTGACTTCAGCGCGCGCGGCGCGGATGTCCGGGCGGTCGGCGAGATAGGCGGAGGGCAAGGCGACCGGGACGCGCGCTGGCAGGGCCAATGCATTTAAAGCAATGGAAGGTGGCGCGAATTGCGCGGGCAAGTTTCCGGTGAGGATGGCGAGGCGGTCGCGCTGCTGATCGGCCAGGGTTTGCAGTGGCGGCAGGGTCGCTTCGCTCGCCAGGATGACGGCCTGTTGTTGCAGGACGTTGAGCTGCGGGATCGCGCCGTCCGCGTATTCGCCTTGCAGGAGGGTGAGGAGCTGCTGCTCGGCGGTGATGATCCGCTGCGTGGTGGCGATTTGCTGTTGCGCGCCGGCCTCGGCGATGGCGGCGGCGGCGATGTTGCCCACCACACTTTGCCGTGCGGCGTCCAGCTCGGCTGCCTGATAGTCGGCCCAGGCGGTGGCGCTCTCAAACGTGTATTTGCGCGCGCCGAACAGGCCGGGATCGTAGCTGATCGTGCCGGCGAGGCTGTAGATCGTGTAGGGCGGGTAGGCGTTCGGGCCGGTGGGGTAGGCGGAGCGGCTGAGATTTGGGTTGATGCCGATCTGCGGACGGAAGGCGCCGGTGGCCGCAATGGTGTTCGCATTCGCCGCGGCGAGGTTCTGCGCGGCCTCGCCAATGCCGGGATTGGCGGCAAGGCCGGTCTCCACCAGCGCGTTCAGCGCCGGATTGTTGAAAATGCGCCACCATTCTGCCGGCATGGGGCTGGCGGCCACGGGTTGGTTCGGCAGATAGGTGGCGACCTGCACCGTTGTGTCGGGCTTGGGCAGAGCCGGCGCGCAGGAGGCCAGGAGCAGGGCCAGGGCGGGGGCGATGAGGCGGCGTTTATTCATAGCGGCCCCGGTGCAGCAGGCAGTACATTGATGGGACGGCGAAGAGCGAGAGCAAAAAGCCGCTGCCCATGCCGGTCGCCAGCACGACGCCGAGATCGTAGCGGATGACGGCTTGCGGGCCGCTGGAGAGGATCAGCGGGATGGCGCCGCCGAGCAGTGCGAGCGTGATCATCAGGATGGGGCGGAAGCGCAGCCGCGCGGCGCGCAAGGCGGAATCGTGAATGTGCAGGCCGAGTTCCTTGCCCTCATGCGCGACCTGCACGAACAGGATGCCCTGGCGCGCGATGAGGCCCCAGACGGTGAGCAAGGCGATTTCCGTGACGATGTTCAGCGTCGCACCACCGGCCACGAACAGAGCGAGCGGGCCGAGGCTGGCCAGCGGCACGGTGGTGATGACGACGAAGGGATCGCGCAGGCTCTGGAATTGCGCAGCGAGGAGGAAGAACAGCCCGGCCAGGCCCAGCTCGAACAGCTTGACGTTCTGGGCGTTGGACTTCGCGGTAGGTCTCCGACGGGCCGCTATAGCCGAAGGTGAGATCATGCGCGTTTTGCGCGAGGAATTCCGCGTGCAGGTCGGCCAGCGCCTTGCTCAGCGGCACGCCGAGGCGCTGCTGCGCCTGGATGTTGACGCTGGGTAGGCCCTGCCAGGAGCCGAGCGCGTTGGGTTTTTCAGCGCCGCGCAGGGTAACGACAGTGCCGAGCGGGATCAGCGCGCCGCTGGCGGTTTTGATCGGCAAGGCGAGTAGCACGGCGGGATTGCCGGTGGAGGGCATCTGCGTGACGAGGTTCATCGCCGAGCCGTCGACGCTGACCTGGCCAAGAATACCGTCCGACAAGGCCGCAGAGACGGTGTTGCCGATATCGCTGTCGGTAAGCCCGAGCTGGGATGCAAGCGGGCGGTTGATGTTCAGGCTGTATTGATATTGCGGCTGGCCGGGATTGAGCTGGACAAAGTCGAAATCCCCGGTGGCGTTGGCCGCCGCCTGGATTTTATTGCCGATATCGAGGAGGCGGTCGGCGCTGGTCTGGCCGGAGATGTTCACCGAGACGGGAAGGTCGTCGGAGCCGGGCAGCCCGCTATCCTGCGAGACATAGGCTGAGAGGCCCGGCATGCCGTTCAGCGCGCTGGTGAGGCGGATGGTGGCGCGCGCGGCCTGCTCGGGTGTCGCGAAGGTAAAGCCGCCGAAGACGGCGTGGTTCTGCTCGGAAGCGACGAGCCAGTCCGGCACGCCGGGGATGGTCTGGCGCATCACGCGCTCCATCGCGAGCGCCTGGGTGCGGACATAGCCGATGGAGGCGCCGTTCGGGGCGGCGGCAAAGACATTGACGTCGAGCCCGTCCGGGGCGGGGTCGAGATTGCTCGGCGCGAGGCGTAGCAGGGCAAAGCACAGGCAGGCGACGCCCAGCACGGCGCAGGCGATCAGCGGAGAGACGCGCAGAGCGGGGCTCAACAGGCGCAGATAGACATCCCGCAACTGGTCGATGACCGAGCGCGTGGTTTTATGAACATAGGTGCTGCTTGCCCACATCGCCATGGTGGGGACGACGGTGAGCGCGATGACCAGCGAGAGCAGGAAGGCGGAAATCAGCACCAGCGCGAAGGGGCGGAAGAGGGCGGCGGTGAGGCCGGAGAGAAAGCCCAAAGGCAGGAAGGCGACGACCAAAGTGGAGGAGATGGCGGCGAGCACCGGGGCAAGGCGCGTGACGCTCGCTTGCGCTGCTTCCAGCGGCGTATGGCCTTCCGCGACGCGGCGGAAGACGTCCTCGACCACCACGATGGCATCGTCCACGACCAACCCGACGGCCAGGACCAAAGCGATGATGGTGAAGAGGTTGAAGGTCTGGCCGGTGATGGACATCACCACCGTGGCGCCCAGCAGCGAGAGCATGATGGCGGTGAACGGGGCCAGGGCGGCGCGCATGGTGCCGAGCGAGAGGCGCACGATGCAGGCGACTAGCAGGATGGTGATCAGCAGCGTGAAGGCGAGGTCGCGCAGGGATTCCGAGACGCCGGTGGATTCGTCGTAGGTGACGGAGATTTTCACGCCAGGCGGCAGCGTGGGTTGCAGGGCCGCGGCGAGGTTGCGGACGTTGCGCGCGACATCGATGATATTGCCGCTGGGCGCGATGCCGGCGGCGAAGGTGAAGGCGGGGCGGTGGTCCCACCAGAGCAGGTCGGCCCCTGGATCGAAGCTGACCGCGGCATCGGCAACGCTGCGCAACGGCAGCGTGACGCCCTGGCGGGTGGCGACGGGCAGCGCGTTGAAGGCCTCCGGGGTGGTGAGCTGGGTGGAGCCGTCCACCGGCATCATCGCGGCACTGTTGCGCAGCGTGCCGGCGGCGGTGACGGCGCTGGCATCGCCCAGCACGTTGGAGAGCTGGTTGGGGGTTAGCCCAAGTGCCTGCATGCGCGCCGGGTCCATCGTGACATGCAGCGAGGGCACGCCGGAATAGAGCATGATCGGGCCGATACCGGGCACGCTCTCGAAGCGCGGGATGATGCTGGTAATGGCGTAGGCCGTGATGCGGGCGAGCGGGAGGCTAGGGGGGAATTCAAGCGTGATGTTGAGTTCCTGGTTGGCGTTGTCATCGCCCACCAGTTTCAGCGTTGGGGCCTGGATGCCGGCGGGCAGGTTGTTGCGCTCGGCGTTTACCGCCGCCAGGGCTTCCGCGAAGACCGTGTCCGGCGAGGCGCCGTCCGCGAGGAAGGCGTTGATGTCGGAGTTGTTCACGACCGTGGTGCCGGTGACATAGCGCACGCCCGAGAGCGCGGAGAGCGCGCCTTCCATCGGCAGGGTGACGAAACGGTCGATCGTGGCCGCGTCCGCGCCGGGGAAATTGGTCGAGATATCGATCAGCCGGACCGGGATGATCGGGCTGGAGCGGATCGGCAGGCTGAGTACGGAGGCCAGGCCGAACAGCGCCAATGCCGCGGCGCCAAGGCCGACCAGCACGGGTTTTTGCAGCAGTTTCGCCCAGAGACTCACTTGGTTTGCGGTGTGACGGCGGCGCCGTCCGTGAGTTTGAAGCCGCCGAGAGCGACGATTTGGGCACCGGCTTGCAGCCCGTCCGCGCCGATATAGCTGGTATTGCCCTGCGTGCCGTAGATCGTGACATAGACGGTGCGAAGCGTTGCAGCACCGGCGCGGGTGGGGTGCAGCACGTAGATATAGGGGCCGAGCGTGCTGTCGTTCAGCGCGGTGCTGGGCACGGCGAAGGCGGGGATGGGGGCGCCGGTGGCGATGTCCACCACACCGAACATCCCCGCCAGCAGGCCGGGCGCATTGGCGGTGAGGCGGCCTTCAATGTCGCGTGCATTGGTGGCGGGGTCGAGCGCGGGGCTCAGCGCCACCACTGTCCCGGAGGCAGCGTGTGCGGCGTTGGTTGCGGGCGTGGTGAGCGTGAAGGGATCGCCGGGGGCAATCCGGCCCATCTCGGTCTGCGGGATGGAGAAGAGCACGCGCAAGGGCCCGTTGGCGGTTAAGGTGAGCACCGGGGCGCCTGCCTGCAGATAATCGCCCGTATCGACCTTGCGGATGCCGGTCGTGCCGGCGAAGGGGGCGGTGATCTGCAATTGCGCGAGATCGGCCTTATCCAGGCTGAGCTGGGCCTTATCCTGCGCATTCAAGGCTGCGGCCTGTTCCAAAGCAGCTTGGCTGGCGCCGGAGATGGTCATGAGCTTTTGGATGCGCGCATAGTCGCGCGCGGCCTGGTCCAGGCGGGATTCGTCCAAAGCGAGCTGCGCGGTCTCGGGGCCGTTATCGAGCTGGACGAGGACCTGGCCGGCGGCGACTTGTTCGCCGGAATGGAAGCGAATCGCGGTGACGGTGCCGCTGCGCTCGGCGGCCAAAGTGGCGCTTTGCTGGGCTTCCAGGCTGGCGGCGATTTCGGCCGAGCTGCGCCAAAAGGCGGGCTGCAGCGTGGCCGTCTGAACCGGTGTTAGTGCATCTGGCGGGGCGGCTTTTGTGGCGGATGGCGTGAGGCCAAGCAATGCCCAGGCGCAGCAGGCGGCGGCCGTCAGTTTACGGTTCAGAATCGACGTCTCCAGCGAGAAAACGTGATGATATTTTGGGCGGCGGCGGGAAGCCAGCCCCCGTAAGCGAAATAAATGGCAAAAAACAGGTGTGTCGCTTGGGTGGGTTGTCTTATAATTTAATGTTAGTTTAAATTTATGTTTTGTTGTAATATTGAAGATTCGGTGGCTTTAGGAGTGCGGCGGGCCATGGCCGGAGGCGATTCCGAGCGCGCCGGCGAGTGCGGCGCGGAACGCATCGTCGAAGGACACGCCGCGCTCGCCCCAGAGTGGCGGCCCGCCCGTTCCAGCCGGTTTGCCAATGCGCCACCCAACCGAAGGCGGCATCGCTCCAGTCGAGCGTGCCGCGCAATGTCATGACGCCGGGCGGTGCGGCTGCATCTGGTGAGGCGGGCAATTGCACGTCGAGCCGGTAGCGCTCCGCCGCCGCGGCGATGGAGTCGCGCATCAGGTCGGCGGCGTTCTCCTCCGGCGTGATGGTGAAATTTCCGGTAAAGCCGCGCACGGCGACGATGAGCAGGACCGGCGGGCGTGGGCCTGGCCAAGGGGTTTCGCCCAGGGTTTTTAGGGCCGCCTGGATTTTGCCCGGGTCGAAGGTGGCGGTGAGGGTGAAGGGGCGGTCGTGGGTGCCTTGCTCGTCATGCTTGCGCAGCCCGCTCATGCGGTCGTGGTAATCGATGCCGAGCAGGAGCGATTGGGCCTGTTGCTCGAGTGCTGGAATGCCGGGTTTTTGCAGGATGTTCGGATCGCCGGAGACGTTGATCAGTACCTGGTCGAGGCAGGCGGCGAGGCCGCGCGGGCGGTCGCGTTCATCGGTGCCGGTGACGATGGCCTGGCCGGTATAGAGCAGGTTGGGTGCAGGGGCGGCGCCGAGCAGGCCGAGCAGGAGCAACAGCGCGGCGGCCTTGCCGCGTTTGCCCTGCCGGTTCGTGCCTCCGGGCGCGAAGGTGCGCATGGGCCAGGATTTGGGGGCGGCGCGTGCCGCAGCCAAGGGGGCCGGAATGTCATCCGGCCCCCTTGGACCAAGTTTACGCGGCGGCGGCTTCCGTGGCTTCGGCCTGGCGGGCGGCGTCCTGCTCGGTGCCGAAGAGGAATTTGATGTCGTCGGCATCGAAAGCGAGGCTGCCGGCTTCCGAGAAGGCGATGCTGGCAAGCTCCGCCTTGCGCTGTTGCAGCTCCAGGATGCGTTCCTCGACCGTATCCGTCGCGATGAGCTTGTAGACGAACACCGATTTGGTCTGGCCGATACGATGCGCGCGGTCGGAGGCCTGGCTTTCGATGGCCGGGTTCCACCAGGGATCGTAATGGATGACGGTATCGGCGGAGGTGAGGTTGAGGCCGCGCCCGCCGGCTTTGAGCGAGATGAGGAAAAGCGGCACCTTGCCGGCTTCGAAATCCTGCACCGGGGTGGCGCGGTCGCGCGTGTCGCCGCGCAATTCGACGAAGGGCACGCCCATTTCGCGCAGACGCGGCTTGATGAGGTCGAGCATCGAGGTGAACTGCGAGAAGACCAGGATACGCCGGCCTTCGGGGATCAGCTCGGAGATCATCTCCAGCAAATCCTCGAGCTTGGCCGAGCTTTCCGTGCCGCGGCCATCGCCGAGCTTGACCAGCCGTGGGTCGCAGCAGGCCTGGCGCAGCTTGAGCAGGGCATCGAGCACGATGACGCGGCTTTGCGCCAAAGTGCGCTCGGCCATTTGTTCGCGCACGGTCTCGTAGAGCGTGCCGCGAATGGTCTCGTAGAGTTCGCGCTGGTCCGGCGCCAGGTTGATGCGGCGCAGGATGGTGTGCTTGGGCGGCAGCTCGGTCGCGACCTCGGACTTCGTGCGGCGCAGGATGAAGGGCTGGATGCGCTGCACGAGCTGGGCGCGGCAGACGGGGTCGTTGTTCTTCTCGATCGGCGTGCGGAAGCGCTTGGCGAAGCCGCGGCGGTCGCCGAGCAGGCCGGGCATGAGGAAGGCGAATTGCGACCAGAGCTCGTCGAGATTGTTCTCGATCGGCGTGCCGGAGAGGCAGACGCGGTTCACGGTGTTGAGCTGGCAGACCGCGCGGGTGGCGTGCGCATCCGGGCTCTTGATCGCCTGCGCCTCGTCGAGCACGACGAGATGCCAGGCGAGCTGCTTCATCTCCTCGATGTCGCGCGTCAGCACGGTATAGGTGGTGACGACGACATGAGTGTCGTCGAGGCGCTCGCGGCGCTCGTGGCGGTCCAGGCCGTGCAGCACGGCGACGCTGAGATGCGGTGCGAATTTCGAGAGCTCGGCGGTCCAGTTGGCGACCAGGCTGGTGGGAACGACGATGAGGGCGGGGGCGGTCGAGGCGGCCCTCCGCATGCTCGACGCAGAGATGCGCGATGGTCTGCGCGGTTTTGCCGAGGCCCATGTCATCGGCGAGGAAGCCGCCGAGGCCGTGGCTGGCGAGATGCTGCAGCCAGTCCACGCCATGGCGCTGATAGGGGCGCAGGTCGACGCGGAAGGTTTCCGGGATCTCGACGGGGATGATTTCCGGCTCGCCGCGGAAGCGCTCGACATAGGCTTCGATGGTGGCCGCGTTCTGCCAGCTCGTGGTGAGCACGTCCTCGAGTTCGAGCACGGTGGCGGCAGCACCGACGGGCAGGACCAGCGCCTTCTCGGCGGTGCGGCCGGCGGCTTCGATAAGGTCGCCCATGACGGCGAGCAGGCGGCGGATGCGCTCGGCCGGGAGCTTGATGACGCGGCCGTCCTCCATGCTGGTGATCAGCTCGTCGCCGACGATCTGCGCCGCATCGATGCCGCCGCGTGCCAGCAGATGTTCGAGGATGGGCAGCAGCGGGTGGCGCACGCCGTCGATCTCGATGCCGAATTCGAGCGAGAAATTGCCCTTGTCGGCATCCTCGACCGTGACGTCGATATTGCCGACATTATCCGCGAGCTGCGGGCCGAAATTGGCGTCGATGCTGCTTTGCCAGCCGAGCGCGTTGAGCTCGGGCACGCGCACGGCGACGAAATGGTGCCATTGCGCGGCGGCTTCCGGGCCACGGAAGACCATGACGCGCTGGCCGCGGGCGGATTTGCCGTCGGCCACGCGCATCTGAACGAAGCCGTCCGGGCGCAGCACATCCAGGGCGGCGGCCTCGGCGGCGACGTCGCGGCGGATGAAGGCGATGTTGCCGGCGGATTTGAGGCGGATGAACTGGGCATCGTCCGCGCCGTCCACGCGCACGCCGCCATAGTCGAAATCCAGGGTCAGCACGTCGATCATGCGCTGGCGGCCGGAATCATCCGGGGCTTGCAGGCGGCGCAGGCGCAGCACCGGGGTGGCGGGACGCTCATGCACGGTCGCACCCGGCTCCGGCGCATCGGGGAGGATCGGCGCGATCTGGGCGGCGCGCGGGCGGCGGCCGGTCGGGCGGATGCGTGGGGGCGGCGGCTGGTAGGGGCGTTCCTGCGCCGGGATGATGGTGTCGATCAGCGATTTCGGCGCGTGCTTGCGCAAGGCGGGGAAGCGCTCCAGCGCTTTCAGCGCGGTGGCGGCCAGATGCTTGCACTTCATCTCGCCGCAGCTGCAATCGCGCTCGGCGAAGGAGACGCGGCTGCCATGGACGACCGGCGTGATCGTCGTCGTCCATTTCGGGCCGAGCTGGTTGGTGCCGCTGATGGTGTCGCCCTCCAGGGTGACATCCGTCATCTCCGCGAGGAACCGGCTGCTGGTGAGGATTCGGGAGTCGAACACCTGCTCAAGATCTTCAGCGGAATACGGCACCGGCATAGGCTAACCCCTTTTATCCAAATCTGCTCCGCCGGGTTCGGCCTAGCATCCATCCCCAAAAACGGGGCCAAAGGGTGTAATAGCCGATCTTTGGGAAAAGGGCAGGGGGGCAGGTAAGATTTTTGCGCAATGCGGAAAACCGGGGGGCCGGTTGCAAGGCGATTCTGTCGGGGGAGTGGGAAGGGTCGTCTTTTTGTGAACAAAAAGAAGCAAAAAACTTTGCGCCTTTGGGCCGGGGGCGCGTTTAGCTCCCGGCTCCCAAGGAGCAGAAGTTTTTTGCGCCGCTTTTTTTCAAAAAAGCGGCTACTTAATCAGATTGGTGAACCCATTGGTCATCGGATAGCGGCGGTCGCGGCCGAAGGCGCGGGCGGTGATCTTGACGCCGGGCGGGGCTTGGCGGCGCTTATATTCGGCGCGGTCCAGGAGCTTCCAGACGCGCAGCACGGTGGCGCGGTCGAAACCCTCGGCGACGACGTCATCGATGCCGGCCTCGCCTTCGATCAACCGGGCGAGGATGGCGTCCAGCACCTCATAGGGAGGCAGCGAATCCTGGTCCGTCTGGTTGGGTTTGAGCTCGGCCGAGGGCGGCTTGGTGATGATGCGCTCGGGCATTGCGGGGCCGGCATTGCCCAGCGTGTGCGCGGGGGTGTGGGCGTTGCGCCAGCGCGAGAGGTCGAACACGGTGGTCTTGTAGACGTCCTTCAGCACCGAATAGCCGCCGCACATGTCGCCATAGAGGGTTGCGTAGCCGACCGACATTTCCGACTTGTTGCCGGTGGTCAGCAGCATGTGGCCGAATTTGTTGGACAGCGCCATGAGGATCAGGCCACGCGAGCGGGACTGGATGTTCTCCCCCGTGATGTCCGGCGCGCGGCCGGTGAAGGCCGGGGCGAGGGCGGCGGAGAAGGCGTCCATGGCGCCGGAGATGGGGATGATCTCGTAGGGAATGCCCAGCATTTTCGCGCAGGCGGCGGCATCCTCCAGGCTGTGCTCGGAGGTGTAGGGGCTGGGGAGCA
The DNA here is from genome assembly GCA_963737355.1 of uncultured Pseudomonadota bacterium. Lineage (GTDB taxonomy): Bacteria > Pseudomonadota > Alphaproteobacteria > Acetobacterales > Acetobacteraceae > Acidocella. The sequence continues at coordinate 640,045 of CAVTSC010000007.1, forward strand.
TGACGGCGCGGACGCGCTCGGGCCCCAGCGCATCGGCGGCGACGGCGGCAGAGATGGCGCTGTCGATGCCGCCCGAGAGACCGAGGACGATGCCGGGAAAGCCGTTTTTGTTCACATAGTCGCGCAGGCCCATCATCATCGCGGCGTAGATCTGCGCCAGGCGGTCGGGCTCAGGCGTGAGGGGCTGGGGCTGGCAGACGAGGCCGTTTGCGGTGCGGCTCCAGCGGGTCAGGGTGATGGATTCTTCGAAGAAGGGCATCTGCACGGCCAGCGTGCGGTCCGCGTTCAGGACGAAGGAGGCGCCGTCGAAGACGATTTCATCCTGGCCGCCGGTGAGGGCCGCGAAGATATAGGGCAGGCCGGTTTCCACGACGCGCTGCACCGCGAGCGTGATGCGGCGGGTTTGCTTGCCGTCCTCGAAAGGGGAGCCGTTGATTGAGAGGAGGCATTCGGCGCCGGATTCGGCCAGGGTCTCGGCGACATCCGGGAACCACCAATCTTCGCAGATGAGCAAGCCGATGCGAAAGCCGCGGAAGGCCACGGGGCCGGGGGCGGGGCCGGAGGCGAAAACGCGTTTCTCGTCGAACACGCCGTAATTGGGCAGTTCATGCTTGGCGCGCCGCGCGATGATCTTGCCGCCATCGAGGACGAAAGCGGCGTTGTGCAGCTTTTCGCCGTCGCGCCAGGGGGTGCCGACGATGAGGCCGGGGCCGCCATCGGCGGTCTCGAGCGCGAGGGTTTCGGCCGCGGCCTCGCAGGCGGTGACGAAAGCGGGTTTGAGGACGAGGTCCTCGGGCGGGTAGCCGGAGATGGAGAGTTCCGGCGTGACGACGAGATCCGCCCCCATGGCGGCGGCTTTTGCCCGCGCGGCACGGATGGCGGCCAGGTTTTTCTCGATGGCGCCCACCTGGGTGTTGAGCTGGGCGATGGCGATGTTGAGCGTTTCGGTCATTACGAGCCAGTTATAGTGGATGTGCCGAAGTAAAAAACGGGGGTCCGGGGCCTCAGGCCCCGGCGGGTCGCAGGGCGGAGCCCTGGCCCTTACTTGCTAACCCAAATCACGCTTGACGGAGCGCAGCAAAAACTCGCGCCCGATCTTGACCATGGGCTCGCCGTCATAGGCGACGATGTCGGCGGTGGCGTAGGTTTCGGACCAGGTTTCGGGGATGAAGCTGCCGGTGCCGACGACATCGATGGGCGTATGGGCGTCGGCCATGACGCTGCATTTCTCGACGCCGAAGCCCGAGCTTGCGACGATGCGCACTTGCGGGAAGCCGGCCTCGTCGAGCATCTCGCGCATGCGCCAGATGGCGGCGGAGGAGACGCCGGTGCCAATGAGGTAGCGCAATTCGTTCTGGCTGCGGTAGCGGCGCAACGCGCCGGGGGCGTGGCGCTCCAGAACGGCATAGCTTGCTTGCGGGTCCAGGCCCTCGAGGAAGCGGCCGCCATGGGTGTCCAGCCGGACGGACATGCGGCCAGCATGCGCCATGTCGGGGAAACGGTGGCAGACGGCGAGCGCGTCCGTCAATTCCTGGCCGAAATAGTCCACCAGCACGGTGATGGGATCGTTCGGGAAGGTTTCCACGAACATTTCCGCCGCGCGCAGGGTAGAGCCGGCATAGCCGATCAAGGCATGCGGCATCGTGCCATAGCCGTTTGAGGCGCCGAAATAATGCGCGGTCCAGTCATTGGCGTTGCCGATGAAGCCTTTGGCGCCCTCCGCCTTGGCGGCGCGGGAGCCGACGGCGGCGGCATAGGCCATGATCTCTTGCATCTCCGCCCCGGCGCAATGGCGCGCATCCATCGCCAGGAAGGCGGCTTTGGGCAGGGCGACGCACATCTGGAAGGCGTTGTGGGCGGCGACACAGGCGGCGCCGATTTTCTGCAGGAACAAAGTTTCGAGATCCGCCAGCGCCCTAAAACTGCCGGTGATGTAGACCAGCGGCTCGCCGGCGCCGACCCATGCGCCTTCGGCATGCATCAGCTCGACCTCAAACTTCTCGCCGCGCGAGTTGCCGACGGCTTCAAGCCATTCAAGCATGAGCGCCGGAGCAGAAACCACCGGGCGGCGGAGGAAGACGGCATAGGTGACGCGCCGGTCGCCGAAATGGCTGACGATGGCGCGCGTGCGGTTGAAATAGGCATCGGTGCGGGCGGTGATGTCCGCATCCGTGAGCGGGGTCGGGATCATGATGCGGTGCGGCCGGCGCGGCGGAGTTTCAGTTCCTCGGCGATGCGGAAGGCGAGCTCCAGCGATTGCTCGGCATTGAGCCTTGGGTCGCAGAAGGTCTCATACCGGGCGCCGAGATCCTCCTCCGAGAGGCCGCGCGCGCCGCCGACGCATTCGGTGACGTCCTGGCCGGTCATCTCCACATGCGCGCCGCCGGGGATGGTGCCTTCCGCCGCATGCAGCGCGAAGAAGGTTTGCAGCTCGGACATGATGGCATCGAAGCGGCGGGTTTTGATTTTGCGCGTGGTGCTGACGGTGTTGCCGTGCATCGGATCGCAGAGCCAGACCGGGCTGCGGCCGGCGCTTTTGACGGCGCGTAGCAATGCGGGAAGTTTGTCCGCCACCTTGTCGGCCCCCATGCGGGCGATGAGGGTGAGGCGGCCGGGTTCGTTATGCGGGTCCAGCACCTCCAGCAGGCGGAGCAGATCGTCCTCCATCATCGAGGGGCCGACTTTCATGCCGATCGGGTTTTTAATGCCGCGCATGAATTCGACATGCGCGCCGTCGAGCTGGCGGGTGCGGTCGCCGATCCAGAGGAAATGCGCCGAGCAGGCGTAGTGATCGCCCGAAGTGGAATCGATGCGGGTGAGGGCCTGCTCATAGGGCAGCAGGAGGGCTTCGTGGCTGGTGTAGAAATCGGTCTCGCGGATCTGCGGCGCGGAGATGCTGGTCAGGCCGCAGGCGCCCATGAAGCTCAGCGTCTCATCGATGCGCGCGGCGAGGTCGCGGTAGCGCTCCGCCAGCGGCGAGCGTTCAACGAAGTCGAGATTCCAGCGGTGCACCTCATGCAGGTCCGCATAGCCGCCGGAGGCGAAGGCGCGCAGCAGGTTCAGCGTGCCGGCGGATTGGAAATAGCCGAATTCCATGCGCACGGGGTCGGGGATGCGGGCTTCGGCGGAGAATTCCGGGCCGTTGACGATATCGCCGCGATAGGAGGGGAGCGAGACGCCGCCGATGGTCTCGGTGTCCGAGGAGCGGGGCTTGGCGAACTGGCCGGCCATGCGGCCGAGTTTGACCACCGGCATGGCGCCGCCGAAGGTGAGCACGACCGCCATTTGCAGCAGCACGCGGAAGGTGTCGCGGATGACATTGGCGGTAAAATCGCCAAAGCTCTCGGCGCAATCCCCGCCTTGCAGCACGAAGGCCTGGCCGGAGGCGGCGAGGCCGAGCTGGGTTTTCAGCCGCCTTGCCTCACCCGCGAAAACCAGTGGGGGAAAGCGCGTCAGGCGGGCTTCCATGGCCGCCAGCTTGGCTTCGTCCGGATAGCTCGGGACCTGGCGGATGGGGCAGTTGCGCCAACTGGCCGGGGTCCAGCCGGCTTCGGCGTGGGCTGGGGTGATCGTGTCCATAAGGGTCTCCGGGACGTCTATTTCAGGGTCTTATCGCGCGAATTGCCGTTGGGCGCTACTCGGGGGGCGAATCCGGGCCGACAACCCTGGTCTGTGTGCGCAGTGTGACAAATTCCTCGGCCGCCGTGGGGTGGATGCCGATGGTACGGTCGAAATCCGCCTTGGTGGCGCCGGCGATGATGGCGACCGCGATGCCCTGGAGGATTTCCGGCGCGTCCTCGCCCAGCATATGCGCGCCGATGATCTTGTCGCTCTGCGCGTCCACGATGAGCTTCATCAGGGTTTTGCGCGCGCGGCCGGAGAGGTTGTGGCGCATCGGGGTGAAGCGGGTGAGGAAGATTTTCGCGGGACCCCTTGCGGCGGCCTCAGCCTCGGTGAGGCCGACGGTGGCGATGGGCGGGATGGAAAACACGGCGGTCGGCACGTTCTCCAGGCTGATGCCGCGCGGCTTGTTGCCGAACAGCGTGTCGGCGAGCGCATGGCCCTCGGCGGTGGCGACGGGGGTGAGGTTGAGCCGGTCGGTCACATCGCCGATGGCGTAGATGTTTGGCACCGAGGTGCAGAGGTTGGCGTCGATCAGGATTTCGCCGTTTTTGCCGGTTTCCACGCCGGTATTTTCAAGCCCGAGGCCGCGGGTGTTGGCGGCGCGGCCGGTGGCGAAGAAGACGAGATCGACATCCAGCACGGTGAGGTCCGACAAAGCGAGGCGCTTGGTGCCGTGGTCTTCCGTGATGCTTTTCGGCACCGTGTCCGGGTGGAGCAGGATCCCGTTTGCCTGCATCGCCTCGGCGAGGCCGACGCGCATGTCCTCATCGAAGCCGCGCAGCGGCAGCGGCTGGCGATAGACGAGATGCGTCTCGGCGCCGAGGCCTGCGAAAATGCCGGCGAATTCCACCGCGATATAGCCGCTGCCGATAATCGCGACGCGCTTGGGCATCTCACTAAGATAGAAGGCGTCGTCGGAAATGATGCCGAGCTCGGCGCCGGGGATGTCGAGCCGGGTGGGATGGCCGCCCGTTGCGATGACGATGCGCTCGGCAGTGATCCGCTGGCCGCCGACATCGAGCGTGTGGGCGTCGATAAAGCGGGCCTTGGCCTCGAAGATTTTAGCGCCGGCCTGGTCGAGCAGGCGTTTGTAGATGCCATTCAGCCGGGCGATCTCTTTATCCTTGGCTGCGAGCAGGACATTCCAGTCATGCCCGCCTTTGGTGATTTCCCAGCCAAAGCCGCGGGCATCCTCGGCGGCGAAGCCGTATTCGGCCGCGTAGACCATGAATTTTTTGGGAACACAGCCGATATTGACGCAGGTGCCGCCCCAGAAGCGCTCCTCGGCCACACCGACCCGTGCGCCATGCGAGGCGGCAATTCTGGCGCAACGCACGCCAGCAGAACCGCCGCCGATCACGAATAAATCAAAATCCACGCTCAGTCCCCCGGGTAATAATGGGTAGGGTTTAACATGGGCCGCCCATCGCCCCAAATCCATGCGCGCTGTGTGCAACCGGCATAATTACAGGGGGCGTCATACGTTGACCATGCCGGGAGGCGGGACTAATGCAACTGCAAACTAAGCCTAAAATTGACCTGTAAGAAAGGTTTCCCATGAAGGATGTCCGTGAAGCCCAGATGGTGGGGCGCAATTCGGAGGGCACGCTGGTCCGCCGGCCGCTCTCCCCGCATTTGCAGGTTTATAAGCCGCAAATCTCGTCCATGACCTCGATTTTGCATCGCATTACGGGGTGCGCCCTGGGCGTTGGCACCTTGCTGCTGACCGCATGGCTGGTCTGCGCGGCCACCAGCGATGGTGCGTTCGCGGTCATCCAGGCCTTCCTTGCCTCGTGGATCGGCCTGCTGATCCTGTTCGGGTTCACCGCTTCGCTGTTTTATCATTTCCTCAACGGCATCCGGCATCTGGCCTGGGATGCTGGGCGCGGCTTCGAGCTGCCTTCCATGCATCGCTCCGGCGTTACCGTGATCGTGGGAACCGTCATTCTGACAGTGGCCGTCTGGGTCGTCGGCTTTTTGGTGTGGTGAATCAAATGAACAAAGAAAGCGCTCCTACCATTCACATCCGCCGCAGCCAGCTTGGCCGCGCGCGCGGCCTCGGCGCCGCCAAATCCGGCCTGCGTCATTGGTGGGCCCAGCGGGTGACCGCCGTGGCGCTGCTGCCGCTCTCGCTCTATTTCGTTCTCTCCGTGTGGATGCTCGAAGGCGCGGACCGCGCCCAGGTTGCGGCCTATATGGCCGAGCCCTGGAACACTGTGCTGTTCCTCTGCGTGATCGCCGCCTTGTTCTATCATCTGGCACTCGGGCTGCAGGTCGTGATCGAGGATTACGTGCCGAATGAAGGCAAGCGTATCGCGAGCATCATGTTCGTGAACGGGCTTATCGTTTTCTGTGCATTGGCCTGCGCGGTTTCCGTCCTGAAACTCGCCTTTTAAAAACGGATTTTTGTTCCCATGAACGCATTTTCGAAATCGACGCTCGGCGGCTATAAGATTGTTGACCATACCTATGACGTGGTGGTGGTGGGCGCCGGCGGGTCCGGCCTGCGCGCGACGCTGGGCATGGGTGCCGCCGGGCTGAAGACGGCCTGCATCACCAAGGTGTTCCCGACGCGCAGCCATACGGTTGCGGCGCAAGGCGGCATCGGCGCTTCGCTCGGCAATATGGGCGAGGATGACTGGCGCTGGCATATGTACGACACCGTGAAGGGGTCGGACTGGCTGGGCGACCAGGACGCGATTGAATATATGTGCCGCGAGGCGGTGCCGGCGATTTATGAGCTGGAGCATTTTGGCGTGCCGTTCTCGCGCACCGAGGATGGCAAGATCTATCAGCGCCCGTTCGGCGGGCATATGAAGGATTACGGCAAGGAGCCGGCGATGCGCGCCTGTGCCGCCGCCGACCGTACCGGCCATGCGATTCTGCACACGCTGTATCAGCAGAGCCTGAAGCATGAAGTCGAGTTCTTCGTGGAATATTTCGCGCTCGATCTCATCATGGATGACGAGGGCGCGTGCCGTGGCGTGATGGCCTGGAACCTGGAAGACGGGACGATCCATCGCTTCCGCGCGCAGCAGGTGGTGCTGGCGACCGGCGGTTACGGCCGCGCCTATCTCTCCTGCACCTCGGCCCATACCTGCACCGGCGATGGCGGCGGCATGGTGATCCGCGCCGGGCTGCCGGTTCAGGACATGGAATTCGTGCAGTTCCACCCGACCGGCATTTTCCCCGCCGGCTGCCTGATCACCGAGGGCGCGCGCGGCGAGGGCGGGTATCTCACCAACTCCGAAGGCGAGCGCTTCATGGAACGCTATGCGCCGACGGCGAAGGATTTGGCCTCGCGCGACGTGGTTTCGCGCTCGATGACCATCGAGATCAATGAAGGCCGCGGCGTGGGCCCGAACAAGGACCATATCCTGCTGCATCTCGAGCATCTCGGTGCCGAGATTTTGCATGAGCGCCTGCCGGGCATTTCCGAGACCGCGCGCGTGTTCGCGGGCGTGGATGTGACGAAGGAAGCCATCCCCGTGCTGCCGACCGTGCATTACAACATGGGCGGTATTCCGACGAACTATCGCACCGAGGTTCTGCGCCCGACGGCGAGCGATCCGAATGCGATCGTCCCCGGCTTGATGGCGGTGGGTGAGGCGGCTTGCGTCTCCGTGCATGGCGCGAACCGGCTGGGCACCAACTCGCTGCTCGACCTCGTGGTGTTCGGCCGTGCCGCAGCACATCGCGCCGCCGAGATCGTGAAGCCGGGTGCGACCCAGGCGCCGCTGCCGGCAAATGCGGGCGAGGCGAGCATGGCCCGCTTCGACCGCGTGCGCAATGCCAATGGCGGCACCAAGGTGGCGGAACTGCGCGATACGCTGCAGCGGACCATGCAGGGCCATGCCGCGGTGTTCCGTAACTCCAAGAGCCTGACCGAGGGCGTTGCCAAGATGCAAAAGCTCTGGGGCGGCCTGGATGATATGAAAGTGACGGATCGCAGTCTGGTGTGGAATTCCGACCTCGTCGAGGCGCTGGAGCTGGATAACCTCATGGGCAACGCCATGACCACGATGGTGGGCGCGGAAGCGCGCAAGGAAAGCCGTGGCGCGCAGGCGCATGACGACTTCCCCGAGCGCGACGACCATGAATGGATGAAGCACACGATCAGCTATTGCGACGACAAGGGCAATGTGAAGCTGGAATATCGTCCGGTGAAGATGGAAACGCTGACCAACGAGGTCTCCGTGTTCCCGCCGAAGAAGCGCGTTTACTGAGGCACGAACTTCTTTTTTGAAAAAAAGAAGCAAAAAACTTTTGGTTTTTTTAAGAGAAGTTTTGGGGTTTTAACATGGTAGAGTTTTCGCTTCCGAAGAATTCCAAGGTGGGTAAGGGGACGACCTACAAGGCGCCGGCTGGGGCCAAGCGGGTGAAGGAGTTCAAGGTCTATCGCTGGAATCCGGATGACGGGAAGAACCCGGTCACCGATACCTATGAGATCGACCTCGATGCCTGCGGGCCAATGGTGCTCGATGCGATCATCAAGATTAAGAACGAGATCAACTCCACGCTGACCTTCCGCCGTTCCTGCCGCGAGGGGATTTGCGGGTCGTGCGCGATGAACATCGATGGCACGAACACGCTGGCCTGCCTCAAGCCGATCGACGAGGTGAAGGGGGCGGTGGCGATCAACCCGCTGCCGCATATGCCGGTGGTGAAGGACCTCGTGCCGGATCTCACCCAGGCCTACGCGCAATACCGCTCGGTGGAGCCGTGGCTGCAATCCGACACGCCGCCGCCGCCGGATGCCGAGCGCCTGCAGAGCCGGGAAGAGCGTGCCGAGCTCGATGGCATGTGGGAGTGCATCCTGTGCTTCTGCTGCTCCACCTCCTGCCCGAGCTATTGGTGGAATGGCGATCGTTACCTCGGCCCGGCCGTGCTGCTGGCAGCCTATCGCTGGATCGCGGATTCGCGCGATGAGCATACCGGACAGCGCCTGGATGCGCTGGAGGATCCGTTCAAGCTGTATCGTTGCCATACGATCATGAACTGCACGCAAACCTGCCCGAAGGGGTTAAATCCGGCGAAGGCGATCGGCAAGATCAAGGAGCTGATGCTCGAACGCCAGGGCTGATTGCTACGAAAAACGGCCCTAACGGGCCGTTTTTTTTGTTCAAGTAAGCGTTTTCTTTTTGTGAACAAAAAGAAACAAAAAAACTTTTTGACTTTAGGGTGAAGCGTGTGGCGATGTCGGTGCCACACACTGCGGCCGAAGGAGCAAAAGTTTTTTGGTTCTTTTTTTCAAAAAAGAACCGCTTTACGCCTCAGCAACAAACGGCTTCGGCCGCCGGTTTGCCCCTTGGCGCGCGGTCATCCAGCCCGGATATTCCTGTGGCAGCACGCTGACCTCGTCGAGCCGGGTAAGTTCGTCCGGGGTGAGGGTGAGGCCGGTGGCGGCGAGGTTGTCGTCGAGCTGGGCGACGGTTTTCGCGCCGATGATGATGCTCATGACATGCGGCTTGGCGAGCAGCCAGGCGAGGGCGACGCGCGCGACCGAGACGCCGTATTTGTCGCCGATTTCACGCATCACCGCGATGCAGGCCCAGGCGCGGTCGCGGTCGACGGGCGGGAAGTCGAACGTGGCGCGGCGCGCACCTTCGGGCGTCGGCGCACCGGGGCCGAACTTGCCGGAGAGCAGGCCGCCGGCCAGCGGCGACCAGACCATGAGGCCGAGCTTTTCCTCGGTCAGCATCGGCACCAGCTCGCGCTCCAGGTCGCGGCCGGCAACGGAGTAATAGGCCTGCAGCGTTTCGAACCGGGCGTAGTTTTTGGCGCTGCTGATGCCGAGCGCCTTGGCGATTTTCCAGGCCGACCAGTTGGAGACGCCGACATAGCGGACCAAGCCCTGGCGGGTGAGGTCGTCGAGCGCGCGCAGGGTTTCCTCCACGGGCGTGACGGTATCGGTGCCGTGGATCTGGTAGAGGTCGATATGGTCCGTCTGCAGGCGCTCCAGGCTGCGCTGCACGGAGTCGAAGATATGCCCGCGCGAGGCGCCGCGATCGTTCGGGCCGAGGCCGACTTCGCCGAAGACCTTCGTCGCGACGATCACGTCCTTGCGCGCGACGCCGAGGTTTTTCAGGGCCTGGCCCACGAGCCGTTCGGATTCACCGAAGGAGTAGACATCGGCGGTGTCGATGAAGTTGACGCCGGCGGCAAGGGCGCGGGCGGTGATCTCGTCGACCTCTGATTGCTTGAGCGCGCCGATGGCCTTCCACATGCCGGCATCGTCGTTGCCGCCGAAGGTCATGGTGCCGAGGCAGATTTCCGACACGAACATGCCGGTATTGCCGAGTTGGTTGTATTTCATCGTGATGCTCCGGGAGAGGATGTTTCAGCGTATCATATGGCGTGGGGCGGCCAGAACGGAAGGTTAACCGTTGATCTCTTTGCGCAATTTGATTTCGGGCAAGGTGAGTACGAGGAGGAAGGCGGCGATCATCACGGCGGCGCAGAGCGCGAAGCTGGAAGCCAGCGCGGTGCGGTAGGCGTTTGCGATGGCGCCGCGCTGGGCGGCGGAGAGGCTGGCCAAGGCGCGGATGGTCTGCGCGTTCAGGACGGGGAAATGCCCGGCGGCGCGGACATAAGCGAGATGGGCGGAGAGGATGGCGCCCGAGGCGGCAACACCTACCGCGCCGCCCAGCGAACGGATGAACACCATCGCCCCCGTGGCGGCGCCCAGTTCGCTGTAGACGACCGCGTTCTGGATCGCGTTGGTGAGGTTGGGCATGCCCATGCCAATGCCAAGGCCGACCGTGCCCAAAGCGACGAGGAAGAGGACCGGCGGGGCATCGTTCAGCGCCAAGACAGCTAAAATGATGAGGCTGATGGTCTCCAGCCCGATGCCGGCGAGCAAAAAGGGGCGGTAATGGCCGTAGCGGCTGACGATGCGCCCGCCGATGACGGAGGAGAGCAGCATGCAGGCGACCTGGGGGAGGACCATCGCGCCGGAGGCCGCCGGGCTCATATCCAGCACGAGCTGGAAATAGAGGGGCAGGAAAACCAGCGCGCCGAGCATCGCGAACATCACCATCCCGCCGACCACGGAACCGCGCGCGAAGACGCGGTTGCTGAATAAAGCCAGGCGGATGATCGGCTCTGGCGCATGCGCCTCGCGCCAGAGGAACAGGACGAGGAAGGCGAGCGTGAGCAGGCCGAGGAGCAGGGTGTTGGCCGAGATCCAGGGGAATTCGTTGCCGCCCCAAGCGAGCAGGAGCAGCAGCGTCGTGGTCAGGCCGGTGAGCCAGGCGGTGCCGAGATAGTCGATGCGCCTGGCATGGCCGGGGGGCTGGGTTGCTTTGAGGTTACGCAGGCCGAGCCGGATCATCACGAAAGCCAGCGCGCCGATCGGCAGGTTGACGTAGAAAATCCAGCGCCAGGAGAGGGCCTGCGTGATGATGCCGCCGAGCAGCGGGCCGGCGATGCCGGCCAGGCCGAAAGTGGCGGTGAACAGGCCCTGATAGCGCGGCCGCTCGCGCGGGGAGACGACATCGCCGATCATCGCCTGGGCCAGCACCAGCAGGCCGCCGGCGCCCAGGCCCTGTATCCCGCGGAAGGCGATGAGCGCGTCCATGCCGCGCGCCGCACCACAAAGGACGGAGCCGAGCAGGAAGATGCTGATCGAGACCGCGAACATGGCCCGCCTGCCATAGGTGTCTGACAGTTTGCCGTAGAGTGGTGTCGTGATGGTCGAGCTCAGCATGAAGGCGGTCACGACCCAGGAGAGATGCGCGAGGCCGCCGAGATCCGCGACCATGCGGGGCAGGGCCGTGTTGACGATGCTGGAATCGAGGGCCGCCAGCATCATGGCGAGCAGCGCGCCCGCCAGCACGGTGCGGCGGTTGGCGGCTAGGACGTTGGGTGGCAACGGGTTTTCGGGCAAGATGCGCCTGTGTATCGCGCTTAAGCGGCGTTGGCGATGCGACTGGCGATCTGGTCCGCGGCCTTCGCCCAGAGGCTGGTCATGGCCGCGACGATGTCGGCGGGTTGCGGGCCGGCGGGCATGAGTTGGCCGGAAAAGGTCTGGATGCGCCAGTCCGGCGCGCCGGTTGCGGCACGGATCGCGATTTGCGCGACGAGGGCGATGTTGCCCGACGGGTCGGGGTCGAAGCGCAGGATGTCGATTTCGATGAACAAGGCGGCGGGCGCGCCAATGGCGCCGCCGGTGGCGATCACCGTGGCATCGGGCAGGCGCTGGGCGAGGTTCTGCGCCATCACCGCTTGCAGCATGCCGGCCAAAGATGCGGCCCAAAGCGCGTTGGCGAAGCTCGCGAACTGATTGCCGCCGGCGGGGCGCGCGATGTTGTCCTGGTTGAGATAACCGGGGATGCCGATGCTGCGCACGCCGATTTGCAGCGCGGCGCTGGGGTAAGGCCGGCCGGGGAGGGTGGCCAGCCGGTAATATTGCGTCGGCGGCGCGCCGGCGCAGCCGGCCAGGGCGGCGGTGGCGGCGAGCGGGGCGGTGGCGAGCAAGGCGCGGCGGCGGATCATGGCGTGTTTCCCCGGCCAAACAGCAGCGCCTGCGGGTGACGGTTGAGGTAGTCGGCGAGCTGGTCGATCGTGCGCAGCGCGTTACTGGCTTGGGTCAGCATTTGCGACAGGTTGCGCTGGAAGTCGGAGTCGCTGCCATAGCTCTGGTTGACGCCGTTGAGCGTGGTGTTGGCCGATTGCAGCGTCGTGGAGAGCGCGGTTAGCGTCTGTTTCATCTGCGCACCGCCCAGCGTGCCGTTGGCGGTGACGAGCAGCTTGTTGAGGTTATCGCCGATCTTGTCGAAAGGCACCTTGGCGAGGTTGGCGGAAACGGTGGAGAGGGATGCGACCGTCGCATCCAGCCCGCCCGGCTGGCTGGGAAGCACCAGGGCATCGCCCTCATGCGTGATGTTCGCCGGGGTTGCGTTGGGTACCATGGTCAAAGCGATCAGCTTCTGGCCGGTGACATAGCTTGCCGTGCCGAGCTCCACGCGCATGCCGTGATCGACCAGCATCTGGAAATCCGTCGCGGCATCCGCGGTGGCCAGGGCGGAGCCGCTGAACACGCGCCCGGGCTGCAATTCCATGGCGACGCGCGCCCTCACATTGCCGGCCTTGCGGTCGACCAGGAGCTGTACCGAGGTGACGTCGCCGACCTGGATGCCCAAAATATCGACGGGCGAGCCGGGGGTCAGGCCGTTCACCGAGGAGGTGAGGTAGGTGACCACCGGGATCTGGCGCTGATAGGCCGCCGCCTCGGCTTCCTGGCGCGAGGCGTAGAGCTGGAAGGTCGCGTTATCAGGGCTGGGCGCGGTGTCCTGCGCGGCAGCCGGCATGTTGAAAGTGACGCCGCCGGTAATCGCGGCCTGGATCGATTGCAGCTCCACCTGCAGGACGCCGCCCTGGATTTCGGCGGCAATGCCGGAGGAATTCCAGAATCGGCTCTGCGGGCGGACCAGATTGTCGAAGGGGGCGCGGACGAAGATGGTGATTTTGATCGGGCCGAGCCCGTCGCCGATATCGTAGCCCAGCACCTCGCCGACCACGACGTCGCGGAAGAAGACCGGCGAGCCGCTGATCAGCGAGCCGAGATTATCCGCGGTCAGCGTGTAGGTGCGGCCGGGTTCGTCCGAGCGCACGCCCGGCGGTTGTTCGAGCCCGGTGAACTGGTCCTGATAGATGCCGCCGGGCGGGCCGGGATCGACCGAGATATACGCGCCGGAGACCAGGGTATCGAGGCCGGAGACGTTGTTCAGCGAGAAGCGCGGGCGTTCCACCCAGAAGCGCGCATTGCTGGTGAGAAAGCGCGCGCCGACATTGTTCATGCGCACCTTGACGATGACATGGCGGTTGTCGGGGCTGAGGTCGATGCTGTCCACCGTGCCGAGGGCGACGGCCTTGAACTTCACCTGGGTCTGCCCGGCGGCGAGCCCTTCGGCGGTGTCGAAGGAGAGGGTCAGCATCGGCCCCTGCTCGAGGAGCGTGCGGTAGCCGAGATAGCCCGCGATGAGGGCGGCGATGATCGGGATCAGCCAGACGATCGGCAGGCCCGCACGGCGCTTCTCGGCGGGCGGCGGGGTGTTGCGCACGGCGATCTGGGGCAAAACATGTTGCGGCGGCGTGGCGTCGTTCATATCGGGCGCTGCTTTGCGGTGCTGCCGGCCGCTTGCGCGGCGGTGGCGTCAGCCTTGTCCATGATGGAGGCGTCCCACATCAGCCTGGGGTCGAAGGCGCTGACCGCGAAGAGCGTCAGCACGACCACGGCGGCGAAGCATGGCGCGCCGAGATCGGCGCGGACATCCGCGAACTCGCCGAAGCGTACCAGGGCGACGAGGATCGAGATCATGAACACATCGATCATCGACCAGCGGCCGATGAAATCGATGCTGCGGAAAATGCGCGTGCGGCCGACGAGATGCAGGGTGCTGCCTTTCCGGGTTGCCAGCAGCATGTAGCCGAGGGCCAGAAGTTTTATGAGCGGAATCATAATGCTCGCGCAGAAGACCAGCAATGCAAGCGGCCAGAGATTCTCATCGAGCAGCTCACGGATGCCGCCCATGATCGTATACGGGTAGGTGCGGCCAAGCTCGGTGAGGACCATGACCGGGTAGATATTGGCCGGGATGTAGAGCAGTGCGGCGGCGCTCAGCAACGCCCAGCTCCGGTTGAGGCTGTCGGGTTTGCGCGGGTGCAGGGTGGCGTGGCAGCGGCGGCAAGGCGCGCCTGCATGGGCATGGTTGAGCAGACCGCAGGCATGGCAACCAATCAAGTCGCCAGGTTCGGAGGATGATGGCGCAGGCGGTGAAGGTCTGTGCCGGTCCAGCGCGCGCCAGATGAAATCGTGGTCCAAATTGGCATCTACGGCCGCGAGGCAGACCATGAGGCCGATCAGCGCGAATAAAGCGGTGTCGACATGCACCGAGGCAAGGTCGGTGAGGCGGATATAGGCGACCAGGAAACCGACCAGATAGACATCCACCATCGCCCAGGGCGAGAGCGGCGCATACCAGCGGAAGAGCCGCCGCATCAGCGCCGCGGGAAGCGACCTGGTTTCCAGCCCGGTCAGCGTGAGCAGCAGGATGGCGAGCTTGATGCCGGGGATGATCATGGTGACGGCCAAGACCAGCAGCGCGGTCAAGCGGTATCCCTGGTCGGTGAGCTGCACCGGGCCGGTGGCGATGCGCGCGAGCTGGAAGCGACCGTATTCCGTGATTTCGAGGAACGGGCCGACGAGCGCGAAGATATAGAAGAGCAGGGCGGCGAGGCCGCAGGCCAGGGGGAAGTGGAGGCTCTCCCGGCGCGCGCGCCAGAGCGCATGGTCGCAGCGCGGGCAATGCAGCGCATGCGGGGGGGGCGGTTCGGGCAGCGCCGAGAACAAGCCGCAATGCGAACATTCGCGCCAGGATTCATGCGCTGCACGGGGGGTTGCAACCGTGGCAGGCATCATAAATCAGGCGGTTTCGGGAAGGCCGGGGCTTGCGCGCGCATGACGCGGGCAGGTTTGGACTGCATCGGCGCAACGTTCAAGGCATGGGCGATGTGCGCAGCAAGCAGGGCATGGCGGTTTTGCGTGCGATCCTCTAAAGCGCGCGCATGGGCAAAAGTGCTGGATCACCCCCTAAGACGTTGGTTTTTCTGCTGACCGAGGACTGGTTCTTCGCGTCGCATTTCTGGATGCGCGGCCTGGCGGCAAAGCAAGCGGGCTGGCGCGTGGTGCTGGTCGCGCGCGAAAGTGCCGCGACCGCACGTATCCGCGAGAGCGGCATCGAGGTCGTGCCGGTGGATTTCATCCGCAGGCGCCTCAACCCGTTCGCGGAGCTCCGCTTCACCTTGCAGCTTGCGGCCGTGTACCGGGCGTTAAAACCCGATATCGTGCATCATATTGCGCTGAAGCCGATTGTGATTGGCGGCGTGGCGGCGCGGCTGGCCGGCGTCAGGGCGATCGTGAACGCCCCGGTTGGGCTTGGTTTTGTGTTCTCCTCGGACCGTCTGCTGGCCAAAATGCTGCGCCCGCTGGTCTCGCTCGGGCTGCGCTTCACGCTTACCCCGCGTGGTGCCAAGGCGATTTTCGAGAACCCGGATGATCTCGCCGCCTTGAGCGCTGCCGGGATGGTGCGGCGCGAGGATGCGGTGCTGATCCGCGGGGCGGGGGTGAATATTACGGAATTCGCGCCCGCACCGGAGCCGGAAGGGCGCGTGCGGGTGATTTTGATCGCGCGCATGATCCGCGAGAAGGGGGTGGCGGATTTCGTCGCCGCGGCGCGCGCCCTCAAGGGGCTGGCGGAATTCGTGCTGGTCGGCGCGCCTGATTTGGGCAACCCGAATACGATCACCGAGGCGGAATTGCGCGGCTGGGAGGCGGAAGGGGTGGTCACCTGGCTCGGGCCCCGCCGGGATATCGCGGCGCTGCTGCGCGGTGCGCATATCGCGGTGCAGCCTTCGACCTATCGCGAGGGGCTGCCGAAATCCGCGCTGGAGGCTATGGCTTCGGGCAAGCCGCTGGTGGCGACGGATATTCCCGGCTGTCGCGAGGCGGTGGTGGATGGGCAGACCGGTTTTCTGATCCCCCCGCGCGACACGCTGGCGCTGGCCGAGGCGATGAAGAGACTGATCGTCGATCCGGCGTTGCGCGCCCGGTTCGGGGCCGCGGCGCGCCGGCGCGCGGAGGAGAATTTTTCCGATGCGATTATCTGCGCGCAGACGCTTTTGGTGTATGACGCTGTTGGACAAGGAAACGCGCCATGAAATTGTTTTTATCCGCGCTGCTGTTCGCCAGCATCGGCTTTGCCGCCAATGCTGAGCAGACCATCGGCAGTGTCAGCACGAATTTCCGGCTGCTGGGGCCGAATGACAAGATCGTGGTCGAGCGGTTCGATGATCCCAAGGTCGCCAATGTCTCCTGCTATGCCTCTTTCGCGCAGACCGGCGGGATCAGCGGCGGGTTGGGCGTTGCGACGGATCCGAACCAGTTCGCCCTGAATTGCGTGGCGCATGGGGCGGTGCGTATTCCCTCCGACCTGCCGCAGCAGGAGCAGATGGGGGCGATTTCCGCCTCCCTGCTGTTCAAGCATTTCATCATCACGCGTATGGTCGATACCCAGGATAACACCCTGGTCTATGTGCTGATCAGCACGAAAGTCCTGCACGGCTCGCCGGCCAATGCCGTCTCTGCCGTTCCCGCTACCCCTTAACGAAAGCTTCCCCGATGACCGATATCGTTCCAATCCGCCGTGCCCTGATCTCCGTTTCCGATAAAACCGGGATGGTGGCATTCGCTACAGCTTTGGCCGCGCAAGGTGTGGAGATCCTCTCCACGGGCGGCTCGGCGAAGGTGCTGCGCGAGGCCGTGGTGGCGGTGAAGGAGGTCTCCGACCATACCGGCTTTCCCGAGATCCTGGATGGCCGCGTGAAGACGCTGGTGCCGCAGATCCATGGCGGGATTCTGGGCCGCCGGGACGTGCCCGAGCATGTCGCGCAGATGGCCGAGCATGATATCGCGCCGATCGACCTTGTGGTTGTGAACCTCTACCCGTTCGAGGCGACGGTGGCTGCCGGGGCGGCGTTCGAGGATTGCATCGAGAATATCGATGTTGGCGGCCCGGCGCTGATCCGTGCTGCCGCGAAGAACCATGATTCGGTCGCTGTGCTGACCGCGCCGGAGCATTATGAGCTGGTGATGGCGGAATTCGTGATCCATGGCGCGACCACGCTGGCGACGCGCCGCGCACTCGCCGCCCAGGCCTATGCGCGGACCAGCGCCTATGATTTTGCCATCTCGAATTGGTTCGCGGCGCAGAATGGCGATGAATACCCCAGCACCGTCACCCTTGCGGGGGTGAAGAAGCAGAGCCTGCGCTATGGCGAGAACCCGCACCAGAGTGCTGCCTTCTACACCGCGGCACCGGCGCGTTTTGGTGTTGCCACCGCGAAGCAGGTGCAGGGCAAGGAGCTCTCCTACAATAATTTCAACGACACAGATGCGGCGTTTGAATGCGTCGCCGAGTTCGAATCGCCAACCATCGTGATCGTGAAGCATGCCAATCCTTGCGGCGTTGCGACCGCCAGCACCGTGGCCGAGGCCTGGGATGCGGCTTTGGCTTGCGACCCGGTTTCCGCGTTTGGCGGGATCGTGGCGCTGAACCGCACGCTGGATGCGGCGACGGCGGCGAAAATCTCGACGATCTTCACCGAGGTGATCATCGCCCCGGATGCTGATGACGCGGCGAAAGCGCTGCTGGCGGCCAAGAAGAACCTGCGTTTGCTGCTGACGGGCGGGGTGCCGGATGCGGGCGCGCAGGGCGAGCGGACGTTCAAGTCGCTGGCCGGCGGGTTTTTGCTGCAAAGCCGCGATGCCGGGCGCATCCTGCCGGCGGATCTGAAGGTCGTGACCAAGCGGGCCCCCACGGCAGCCGAGATCGAGGATCTGATCTTCGCCTTCCGTGTCGCTAAGCATGTGAAGTCCAACGCGATTGTGTACGCCAAGGATCTGGCGACGATCGGTGTCGGCGCCGGGCAGATGAACCGGGTGGATTCGGCGCGGATTGCCGCCTGGCGCGGGGCTGCGGCGGGGCTGGATTTCAGCGGTTGCGTGGTGGCCTCGGATGCGTTCTTCCCCTTCGCGGACGGGCTGGAAGCGGCGGTTGCGGCCGGCGCCAAGGCGGTAATCCAGCCGGGCGGCTCGATCCGGGATGCCGAGGTGATCGCCGCGGCGGATGCGGCGGGCATCGCCATGGTGTTCACCGGCATGCGCCACTTCCGGCATTAATGCGTTTTTAATGTTCCCGGTGGCGATGACGCGCGAATAGTCTATATAATAGGCCTCATGTTGATGAATTTGCCGTTTTCGCTGCCGGACTGGATGCCGGGCTGGGTGTTTTTGCTCCTGGCCTTGCCGGTATTGCTTTATCTGCTGGCGTTTTTGCTGATGCCGTTCAGCGTCTTTGGCGTGAAGGCGCGCATTGAGACGCTGGAAGCGCAGATCGACGCGCTGCACGAGGATGTGCGGACGATGACGATGCGCTCCTCCGGCGTGCTGCCGCAGGCAGTGTCGGAATATGACCGCTACAGCAATGAGGTGCCGCATTTCGGGCGCATCAAGAAATCGCAACGCGAGTATGTGGAGCCGGAAGCACCACCCGTGCGTGAGCCCGTCCGCCGGGCGCCCACGGTGGTGCCGCAGCAGGTGGTGGCACCGCCGCCGCCGCCGATGGCGGCCACCCGCGAGCGGCTTGCCCCGGCGCCTGCACCCGCTCCGCGGCCGGTGCGGCGCATGGAGCCCCGGCTGGATTGAATTCCGATCCGCAAGCGGCGCCGGTATTCTGTTCCGGTGCGACGGGTTTTATCGGGAGCGCCATCATACGCCGGCTGGCGGCTGAGGGCGTGCCGACTCTGGCGGGCCTGAGAAAGGATGCGCCCCTGCCGCCCGGCGTGACGCCGGTGATGACGGGGGATTTGTCCGGCCGAGGCTTTGTTTTGCCGGAAGTGGAGATGGTGGTTCATGCCGCCGGGCTGGGGCATCGGCGCGGCGTGGACCCGGAGGTCTGGGCGCGGCAAAATGTCGATGCCGCCGTGAATTTGGCGCGCGCGGCGCGCGCGGCAGGGGCGAAACGCTTCGTGCTGATCTCCACCGCCCATATCCATGGCCGCGTGCATGCCGGGATAGTGACGGATTCGACGCCGCCAAACCCGATGGACATGTATGCCGAGAGCAAATTGCAGGCGGAATATGATGTGGCGGAGGCCTTTGGGCCGGGGTTGTGCATCCTCCGCCCGGTGGCGGTGATCGGCCCGGGATGTCCGGGGAATATTCCGCTCTTGCTGAAATGCTTGAGCCGCGGTGTGCCCTTGCCCTTCGGCGCGATTACGAATCGGCGCAGCTTTATCGATTGCGATGACCTGGCCCGCCTCGTGCTTGCCGTGCTCAGCGCCAAAAGGCCGCCGGAGAGCGTGCTGGCGGCACCGCCCGAGACGATCAGCACGCCCGATCTGGTCCGCGCGCTGGCGCAGGGCCTGGGCGTGCGGGCGAAAATCTGGTCCTGGCCGACCGAGCTGCTCTCCGTGGGGGCCGCACTGCTCGGGCGCAAGGCAATGTGGCAGAGCCTCGCCGGGGATTTTGTTCCGAACCCGGTGGCGGCGCTCGGATTGGGCTGGAGGCCCGCGGAATCCCTGGCGGAATCGCTGGCGCAGACGGCGCGGTATTATAATACCACAGGCGTAAGCGCTTGACTTGAGCGGGCAAAATACGGATAAGCGCGCCTCGCGAGTATATGGGTGCAGAAATATGAAAACGACGATTTCGTTAAAGCCTGCGGACGTGAAGAAGGACTGGGTCCTGATCGACGCCGAAGGCCTGATCTTGGGCCGTCTGGCCGCTATCGTGGCGAGCCGCCTGCGTGGCAAGCACAAGGCGCAGTTCACCCCGCATGTCGATTGTGGTGACAACATCATCATCGTGAACGCGGAGAAGGTGAAGCTGACCGGCAAGAAGGCCGAGCAGTCCGTGCTGTACTACCACACCGGCTATGCCGGTGGCATCAAGGGCCGCAGCATCAAAGAGCGTCTGGCCAGTGCGAATCCGCAGCGCGTGGTGGAGAAGGCCGTGGAGCGCATGATCACGCGCGGGCCGCTGCAGCGCCAGCAGATGAAGAACCTTTATGTCTATGCCGGTAGCGAGCACCCGCATGCGGCGCAGCAGCCGAAATCCTTTGACGTCGGCGCGCTGAACGCCAAGAACCGGAGAGCCTAAGCATGTCTGAGACCACCAATGCCTTTGCCGGCCTGAAAGACCTGCCGAGCGTCGCCGCCGCCGAAGCCGCAACGCCGAAGCGCGAACCCAAGCGCGACGCGCTGGGCCGTTCCTATGCCACCGGCCGCCGCAAGAACGCGATCGCGCGCGTTTGGATCAAGCCCGGCAAGGGCGAGATCCTGGTGAACGGCAAGAAGGCGCCGGCCTATTTCGCCCGCCCCGTGCTGCGCATGCTGATCACCCAGCCCTTCCTCGTCGCCGACCGCTACAACCAGTTCGACGTGTTCTGCACGGTGAATGGCGGCGGGCTTTCCGGCCAGGCCGGTGCGGTGCGCCACGGCATTTCGCGCGCGCTCACCCTGTACGAGCCGGATCTGCGCGGCATCCTGAAGGTTGCCGGCTTCCTGACGCGTGACCCGCGCGTGGTGGAACGCAAGAAATACGGCAAGGCGAAAGCCCGCCGCAGCTTCCAGTTCAGCAAGCGTTGATCACCAAAGAAACCCCGGATCGCTCCGGGGTTTTTTTATGTCTGGAATTTCTGCTCCTGTTTGGCTCGGTGCCATTGCTGATTTTGGCGCTGCACCGGCCGGGCGTGTTGATTCTCGTGCTGTGGTTGGGTGGCTGGGTGACCTATCAGGCGAGCCAGGCGGCGCGGATGAACGGCATGCCCGCGACACGCGATGTCCAGCGTATCCTGCTGCGTTTTCTCGCCGGCGGGATCGCCCTGACGGTGCTGACTTGGCTGCTCGCACCCGGGCTGTTCCTCTCGCTGCCGCGCACGCATCCGCTGTTCTGGGCGGCGATCATGGTGCTGTATCCGCTGCTCTCGGTCTGGCCGCAGGAGGTGATTTTCCGCCGCTTCCTGTTCCATCGCTATGCGCCGGTCTTCGGCGAACGCGGCGTGGTGGTTGCCTCCGCCCTGGCGTTCGGCTTTGCGCATGTGATTTTCGTGAACTGGATCGCGGTCGCGCTCACTTTGGCCGGTGGGGCGATGTTCGCGGGGGATTATGCCAAGCGCCGCTCGCTATGGCTGGCTTGCCTGGAGCACGGGCTCTATGGATGCCTGGTCTTCACCATCGGGCTTGGCCGGTATTTTTATACCGGTGCCGCCTGGCATCATTGAGCAGGGCCGGGCTCCCGCAGGGCTAGCAGCGTGTGCAGTTCCGCTTCGTGCTCGTAGTCCGGCATCAATTGCGTAAGGGCCGCGTCGCGCTCTGTGGCGGGGTGGAAATAGATTTCGGCACTGCCCTGGGGCAGGTGTTTTAGCAGCTTCTGGACGCGTTCCAGGGTCATGTGGCCGGACCATTTCAGGCCGAATACGTGATCGCGCGTGGCCAGGCGGCGGGCCTGGAACTTCAGCAGGCGGGTCCAGGCGTACAAAGCGCGGTCCGCGAAGCCAATGCGCTCGCCGCAGCTTTGCAGGATGGCGGGCGGTTCGGCGGGCACGCGAATGCGTGTGAGGCCAAATTCCTGGCCGATCTCGATCAGATAGCGCCCCACGGTCGGGTGCAGATGCATGTGCTTATGCGCGTCGGCATGGTGCAGCTTGAGCCCGGTGGCGGCGTAGGCGGTGAATTGGGCGTGGATTTCGGCCTTAAGCTCGCGCCTGGCTGCGGGGGAGAAGAAATACTTTACGCCGAGTGCAGCCTGATCCTTGGAGAATTTGCCGTCGGGGCTGGTGATATGCGGGAGTTTGGCGTGGCCGAGCAGGGAGTCGCCATCGACCAGGACGAGGTGCAGGCCGGTTTTAAGGCCGGGGAGGTGCTTCGCGCGGCGCACGGCATCCGCTGCGCTCGGGGCGGCGACCATCAGGCTGGCCTGGGTGAGGACGCCCTCAATATTGGCGCGTTCCACCGCCGCGTTGACGCTCTCGGTGAGACCAAAATCATCGGCGGAAAAAATGATGTCGTTTGCCAAAGCCTACCTATATCGATTCACTATGATGATACGCGCGTTCATAAGTTCCACAATCTTTCTATGCCTTGCCGCTTGCGCGACACCTGCGCCGGAATCGGTCGGCTACCTGCCGGTGGATGCCTTCGGCAATTCGGTGCAGGGGCAGGATATGACGGTCGCTGCCACCAATGAAGCCAGCATCGCCTTTGCCTATCCGAAGCGGATGCAGGGTGAGCCGGCGCGGATGGCGCTGGCGATTGCCTCGCTCGATGCCTTGGCCGGGCAGTTCGGCAATGCCGGGCGCTGGCCGGGCGGGGGGGGCACCGCTGCCATGCAGTTGCTTAATGCGCGTTCGCAGGTGCGGGCCATTCTTGGCGTGCCCGCGGATACGCAGTCGCAATCGCTGATCGATCATCTCCTGGCGGCTTCGCATGCGCTGGATGACGGCGATACGCAGGCGGCGCTGGCGGCTTTGTCCGGGCCGGATTTCAGCACACCGCCCGAGCAGGTTCTGGCGACTTTGGGGCATTTTCCCTATGTCGCTTCGGCCAATTCGGCCCTGATGGCGGCGAGCGATGCTGAGTTTCCGCAGGATGGGTCGGGGTTGAATATGTGAGGGAAGCGGTTCTTTTTTGAAAAAAAGAACCAAAAAACTTTTGCTCCTCAGGGCGAAACTTGTGGCCCGGTCGGAGCCACAAGTATGCACCAGGGGATAAAGTTTTTTTGCTTCTTTTTGTTCACAAAAAGAAGAGTCTACCTTCCTTAAGCCGAGCGTTCCTTGAGGAACGCAAAGAATTCCACGCCCTCTCGCAGGCGGCGCTTCATCATTTGCGGGCTGCGGATCATCTCGTTCAGGATCGACAGGATCTTCGGCAGGCGGAAATAGAATTTCCGGTAGAAAACCTCGACCGATTTGAAGATTTCCGTGTGCGAGAGATGCGGGTAGTGCAGCGGCGCGATCTGCACGCCATGCTCGTCGATCAACTCCGCATGCTCGATGTCCAGCCAGCCTTCCTTCACCGCCTGGTTGTACAGGAAGGTGCCGGGATAGGGGGCAGCCAGCGAGACCTGGATGGTGTGCGGGTTGATCTCCTTGGCGAACTCGATCGTCTCCTGCAGCGTGTCCTGCGTCTCGCCGGGCAGGCCGACGATGAAGGTACCATGGATCTTGATGCCGAGCTTGTGGCAGTCTGCAGTGAACTGCTTGGCGACCTCGATGCGCATGCCCTTCTTGATGTTGTGCAGGATCTGCTGGTTGCCGCTCTCATAGCCGACGAGCAGCAGGCGCAGGCCGTTTTCCTTTAGGACTTTCAGGGTCTTGTAGGGCACGTTGGCTTTCGCGTTGCACGACCAGGTGACGCCCAGCTTGCCGAGTTCCTTGGCGATCGCCTCGGCGCGGGGCAGGTCGTCGGTGAAGGTGTCGTCGTCGAACATGAACTCCTTGACCTGGGGGAAGAGTTCCTTGGCGCGGCGGATTTCGGCGATCACGTTCTCGACCGAGCGGGTGCGGTATTTATGCCCGCCGACGGTCTGCGGCCATAGGCAGAAGGTGCAGTGCGATTTGCAGCCGCGGCCGGTATAGATCGAGATATACGGGTGCATCAGGTAGCCGATGAAATAGTCTTCCATCCGCAGATGCTTGGCATAGACCTCGGTGACGAAGGGCAGTTGGTCCATGTCGTGCAGGATCGCGCGGTCTTTGTTTTTGATCAGCGCGCCGGCGGCGTCGCGGTACATGATGCCGTCGACTTCGGCGAGCGGCTTGCCCTCGGCGATTTCCTTGATCGTGAAGTCGAACTCATTGCCGGCGACGAAGTCGATGGCTTTCGCGCGGGAGAGCAATTCCTCCGGCTGCACGGCAACCTTCGCGCCGACGAAGCCGATCATGATGTTCGGGTTCTCGGCCTTGAAGGCTTCCGCCACCTTCACGTCGTTGCCGAAGGAGGGGGTGGAGGTGTGGATGATCAGCAGGTCGTTCTTTTTGGCGTGCGGGAGCACGTCCGCCATCGTCAGGCGCGCCGGGGGGGCGTCGATGAGGGTGGAGTTGGGCACCAGGGCAGCAGGCTGGGCCAGCCAGGTCGGGAACCAGAAGGATTTGATCTCGCGCTTGGCCTGGTAGCGGGAACCGGCGCCGCCGTCGAAACCGTCAAAGGAAGGAGGCTGCAGGAACAGGGTCTTCATCATGGCAATACTCTTTTCTTTTCAGTCGCGGTCGGGGGTAATTTTCCGGAATCGGCGCGCATGCTCTGGCCGCGCCATTCAACTTTATCACCGGTATAGCTGACAACATATATGACGGCGGAACAAAAATCCCGCACCAAGTAGAGCCAGGCATCGCCGGCTTTGGCGAGTTTGAGGGCGGCATCGATCGCGCGGGCGGAGAAATAGCGCGATACCAGCACGGTGAGGAACAGCGCCCAGGCTGCCGCGGCGCCGCCGGAGAGAAGCACGCAAAGTGCGGCCCAGAACAGGGAATACTGCAGCACCGAGGCAGCATAGGGGACGGGCACGAGGGCGCGGATGGTGCGCGCCCAGCGCAGCTCGTGATGGAAGAGGGCACGGAAATTCGGCTCGGGCACGGTGGTGGCGGGGATGACCTGCGCCAAAGTGAGCTTGTAGCCGCGCTGCACGACAAGGCGGCCCAGCACCTGGTCGTCCGCCAGATTGTTGGCCACGGCCTGCAGCCCGCCGATCTGCGCCAGGACCTCGCGTGTCAGCGCCATGGTGACGCCCAGGCAGTCCTGCCGGCCGAGTTTGCGGGCGAGCAGGGCACCGGGCAAAAACGTGTAGTTGATCTGGCTGGCGCCCATCAGCGTGGCCAGATGCGGCGTGCCGGGCAAGGCGGTGTACAGCGTGGTGACCAGCCCGACGCCGGGCTCGGCCAGGGCGGCCACGACGCGGTGGAGGAAATAGGGCGGCACGTGGATATCGGCGTCCGACATCACGAGGGTCTCGTGGCGGCAGGCGGGCAGCATGTTGATCAGGTTGGAGATCTTGCGATTGCTGCCATGCAGGGTGCAGTCCACGACGACGCTGACATCGCGTTCTGGATAGCGCGCGCGCAGCGTCGCCACGATATCGAGCACGGGATCGGCCTCGTTCTGCACGCCGAAGACGATCTGGAAGTCGGGGTAGTCGATCAGGAAGAAGGATTCGAGCGCCAGCTCCGTCAGCGGCTCGGTGCCGCAGAGCGGTTTCAGGATCGAGACAGGCGGCGTCGCCCGCGGCATGACCGGCGGGGCGGCGCAGAACTGGCGGATGATAAGGGTGCCCAAATATTGCTGGATGACGCCGACGAGCGCGAACAGCCCGGCGATCCCGGCGATAATATGCACGCTAGCGTCTTATGCGAAAAGCGAGGGAAGGGGACGGCATGCACGAAGTACACGCCGCGGGAAGGAGGACAACGCGCATATCAGTGGCCGATTGCACCGTCGGAAAGCGTGTTGACCTTTGATTTGAGGGCCGAGATCAACTGGGAGGCGTCGCCCGAGGTGACGAGGGAGCTGAAATCCGAGGAATGCACGGCAACCTGGCTGATCGTGCCGTTCAACAGCACGTCGGTGATCTGCCAGCCATTGGCGCCGTCGGCGACGACATAGTCGATTTCGGTCGGCGCGCTGCCGTCCCCCGGCACGATCTGCGTTTCCACGATCTTTTTATCGCCCAGGGTTTTCTCCGTCGGCAGGAGCTGGATCTGCGCGCCGGCGGATTTGAACTGGCTGACATAGCTTGCGACCGTGAACTGCTTGAACACGGAGGAGAGTTCCTGCTGTTGCGCCGCCGGGATCGTGGGCCAGAGGAAGCCGACGGAGTTCTGCTCGACGACGGGCAGGTTGTAGCTCTGCCGCACCACCGGATCGAGGGCCGCAAATCGCGCCTGGAAGCTGTCCCCGGCGGAGGCGGCCTTCATGGTGTCCATGAGCGCGGTATTGAGGGCCACCACCGGCGCAGCCTCCGGGGTGTCCGCCATCGCGGCCAGCGGGAACCCCAGAGCCAGGGCCAGAACGGTAGAACGGAACATGGTTTTCATCGCAGTTTTAATAGGGTGTCACTGTGCTGGGATTGCAACCAGATCGGGGCGCGATTCAGACCCAAGTGCGGCAAGTGCATGGCTCACAATATCGTGTACCGTCAGCCCGGCATCGATGAGCTGCCCGGCGGGCGTATTATGGTCGATCAAGCGGTCCGGCAGGGTCATCGGGCGGAATTTCAGCCCGGAATCGAAGGCGCCGGACCAGGCGAGGTGATGCGCGACCGCAGCACCGAAGCCACCGGCCGCACCTTCCTCGATCGTGATCAGCACTTCGTGATGGCGCGCGAGCTGGTTTACCAAGTCGGTGTCCAGCGGCTTCATGAAGCGGGCATCGGCCACCGTGGTGGGCAGGCCGCGTGCGGTCAGCTCGTCGGCAGCTTTCAGCGCCTCGGCCAGGCGCGTGCCCAGCGCCAGTATGGCGACGCGCGAGCCCTCGCGCAGGATGCGGCCTTTGCCGATCTCCCAGGGCGTGCCGCGGGCGGGCAGGGGAACGCCCAGCCCCTCGCCGCGCGGGTAGCGGAAGGCGGAGGGACGATCATCGATCGCCGCGGCGGTGGCCACCGCGTGCATCAGCTCGGCCTCATCCGACGGCGCCATGATGACCAGCTTCGGCATGCCGCCGAGATAGCAGAGGTCGTAGGCGCCGGCATGCGTGGCGCCGTCCGCGCCGACCAGGCCGGCACGGTCCATGGCAAAGCGCACGGGCAGCGATTGCAGCACCACGTCATGCACCAGCTGGTCGTAGCCGCGCTGCAGGAAGGTGGAATAGATCGCGCAGAACGGCGCCATGCCCTCGGCCGCCATGCCGGCGGCGAAGGTGACGGCGTGCTGCTCGGCGATACCGACGTCGAAAATCCGGTCGGGGAATTTCTTCGCGAATTTATCGAGCCCGGTGCCGCCGGGCATCGCCGCGGTGATGGCGACGACATTCGGGTTGGCTTCCGCTTCGGCGATCAGGCCCTGGGCGAAGACATTGGTGTAGGTCGGCGGGCCTGGCGGGGCTTTGTTCTGCTCGCCGGTCACCACGTTGAACTTGGCGGTGGCGTGCAGCTTGTCACCGGCGGCCTCGGCCGGGGCGTAGCCTTTGCCCTTTTGCGTCACGACATGCAGCAGCACCGGCTCCATGCCTTCGGAATCGCGGATATTGCGCAAAACGGGCAGCAGATGGTCCAGGTTATGGCCGTCGATCGGACCGACGTAATAGAAGCCCAGCTCCTCGAACAAGGTGCCGCCGGTGAGGATGCCGCGGGCATACTCCTCCGCGCGGCGCGCCGTGCGCTCCAGCGTGCGGGGGAAGCGCTTGGCCATCTTCGCCGCGAAATCGCGCAGGCTCATGAAGCTGCGGGACGAGATCAGCCGCGAGAGATAGGCGCTCATGGCGCCGACCGGCGGGGCGATCGACATGTCGTTGTCGTTCAGGATGACGATGAGGCGCGAGCGCATGGCGCCGGCATTGTTCATCGCCTCATAGGCCATGCCCGCACTCATCGAGCCGTCGCCGATCACGGCGATGACGCTGCGCGGGTCTTCTTCCTTTTTCAGGTCGCGGGCGACCGCCATGCCGAGCCCGGCGGAAATCGAGGTGCTGGAATGTGCCGCGCCGAACGGGTCGTACTCGCTCTCAGAGCGGCGGGTGAAGCCGGACAGGCCGCCGGGCTGGCGCAGCGTGCGGATGCGGTCGCGCCGGCCGGTGAGGATTTTATGCGGATAGGTCTGATGCCCGACATCCCAGATCACGCGGTCGCGCGGGGTGTCGAAGACGGCATGCAAGGCGACGGTGAGTTCGACAACGCCGAGCGACGAGCCAAGATGGCCGCCGGTTACCGAGACCGTGTCGATCGTTTCCGCGCGCAGCTCATCGGCCAACTGCTTGAGCTGGTCGCCCGAGAGGTTGCGCATGTCCGAGGGGATCGTCACCCGGTCCAGAAGCGGTGTCCGTGGCGGCATTATGTGAAAGCTCCGCAACGCCGCGCCGTTTTCGTCCGCATTTTAGTTTTATCCTTCGCTAAACCCGATTTTCGGAGCCTGTGTCAGTACGAGCACACAGCCCCCGATTTACCCTGTATTCATCGTCACATAAGAGACCGTAAACCGTAATGCCAGCCCCCGTGACCCGGTTGCAAGTGTGGCATGTTAACCGGCGATGGGCTAAATATGAACATCCTCCTTACGCGCAACCTTGCGGATTGTGGAGGCAATGACCTATTGCAGGTACCAGAAAGACTGGCAGCGTGACAGACTGGCAACAGGAAGGCTGATATGGACGGCTCACAAACCCCTAAAACGATGCGTGTGATCCTCGCGCAGCCGCGTGGATTTTGCGCGGGTGTCGAACGCGCGATCGATATCGTCGAGCGCGCCCTGATTAAATTCGGCCCGCCGATCTATGTGCGGCATGAAATCGTGCATAATCGGCATGTCGTCGAGGATCTGCGCGCGCGCGGCGCGGTGTTCGTCGATGAGCTGGACGAGGTGCCGGAAGGTGCGATGACGGTGTTCTCGGCGCATGGCGTGGCCCGCAAGGTCGAGGCGGCGGCGGCGAATCGGGCGCTGCCAGTGATCGATGCGACCTGCCCGCTGGTGGCGAAAGTGCATGCCGAAGGCCGGCGCTATGCCAGCCAGGGCCGTGAGATCGTGCTGATCGGACATGCCGGACATGCAGAAGTTGAGGGCACGATCGGCCAGATCGACGGGACCGTGTACCTGGTGCAGACAGTGGAGGACGCCGCCGCGCTCGAGGTGCAGACGCCCGAGCAGCTCTCTTACATTACCCAGACGACGCTCTCGGTGGATGATACCCGCGGCATCATCGCGGCGCTGAAGGAGCGCTTCCCGAATATCGTGGGGCCGGATGTGCGCGATATCTGCTATGCGACGCAGAATCGCCAGGAGGCGGTGCATCATCTGGCCGAGCTGGTCGACCTTATCCTGGTGGTCGGCAGCAAGAATTCCTCCAATTCCAACCGGCTGCGTGAAATCGGCGCGGAATTAGGCCGGCCGAGCTATCTGATCGACGATGCCGCGCATCTGCAGGCGTCGTGGTTCGAGGGGATTCGCACCGTGGGCCTGACCGCGGGCGCCTCGGCGCCGGAAGTGCTGGTGCAGGGCGTGATCGAGGGGCTGAAGCAGTTCGGCCGCGTCGAGATCGAGCTGCTGGCCGGTACGCCGGAAGACGTGAAATTCAAACTCCCGGCCGAAGTGGCTGAAGTATAAGGGCGAAGAACAAACATGGCTGTACCGATGAACCAGGCGTTCCGTGTGGGCGCCTATCTGCTGAAGCAGCAGATTACCGGACGCAAGCGCTATCCGCTGGTGCTGATGCTGGAGCCGCTGTTCCGCTGCAACCTGGCTTGCGCCGGCTGCGGCAAGATCGACTATCCCTCGGAGATCCTGAACCAGCGCATCTCGGTTGAAGATGCGGTGGGGGCGGTGGATGAGTGCGGCGCGCCGATCGTGGCGATCGCTGGCGGCGAGCCGCTGCTGCATAAGGAAATGCCAGAGATCACCAAGCAGATCCTGGCGAAGGGCAAGTTCGTCTATCTCTGCACCAATGCGCTGCTGCTGGAAAAGAAGATCGACCAGTACACGCCGCATAAGAATTTCTGCTGGGACATCCATCTGGATGGCGACAAGCAGATGCACGACAAATCGGTGGACCAGGAAGGCGTGTATGAGCGCGCGGTCGATGCGATCAAGCTCGCGAAATCCAAGGGTTTCCGCGTCTCGATCAACTGCACGCTGTTCGAGGGCGCGGATCCGGACCGGGTTGCGGCGTTCTTCGACACCATCGCGGATCTGAATATCGACGGCGTGATGACCTCGCCGGGTTATGCCTATGAGCGCGCGCCGGACCAGGAGCACTTCCTGAACCGCACCCGCACCAAGGAGCTGTTCCGCGCGATCTTCCGCCGTGGCGAGGAGAGCAAGAAGCGCGGCAAGGTCTGGAAGTTCAACCAGAGCCCGCTCTTCCTGGACTTCCTGGCCGGCAACCAGACCTATGCCTGCACGCCCTGGGGCAACCCGACGCGCAACGTGTTCGGCTGGCAGCGCCCCTGCTACCTGATCGGGGAAGGTTACGCCAAGACCTATAAGGAGCTCATGGAGAGCACCGATTGGGATAAATACGGCGTCGGCAATTACGAGAAATGCGCCGATTGCATGGTGCATTCCGGCTTTGAGGCCACCGCCGTGCTCGATTCGGTGAAGAAGCCCTGGAAGATGGCGGCGCTCGCGATCAAGGGGATCAAGACCGAAGGCGCCATGGCGAAGGAGATCCCGCTGGATAAGGCCCGCAAGGCCGAGTTTGTGTTCTCCAAGCATGTGGCGAACAAGATGGCGGAAATTCACGCCGCGAAGGCGGCTAAGCAGGCCGCGCCCGAAGTCGCTGCCGAGTAAAATTTGCAGCTAAATCGCTAGAGCGTGTGGGGGTAAGGCCGAATCAAAAAAAGCTTCCCCGACGCGGGGCGGCTTTGATTCGATGGGCTGGCTGGAGGGAGGCCAGCATTGATGGCACGTCCTTATTCGATGGATTTGCGTGAAAGGGTTGTTGCGGCCGTCGGGTGTGGCATGTCATGCCGCCGGGCGGCACAGCTGTTCAATGTGTCGGCGAGCACCGCGATCAACTGGGCCAAGCGTGTGCGCGAGAGCGGCAGCGTGGCGCCTGGGCAAATGGGCGGGCACAAGCCGCGGAAGATTTCTGGCGCGCATCGCGCTTGGCTCGCCGAACGGTGCCGGACTGGCGCCTTCACGCTGCGAGGGCTGGTGGCTGAATTGGCAGCGCGCGGCTTGAAGGTCGATCGTCATTCGGTATGGGATTTTGTCCGCGCTGAAGGGCTCAGCTTTAAAAAAAACTGTGCACGCCAGTGAGCAAGAGCGCCCCGACGTGGCCCGACGACGCGCGCAATGGCGCAAGTATCAGACACGGATTGATCCCGCTCGTCTGGTCTTCATTGATGAGACTTGGACCAAGACCAACATGGCGCCGCTGCGCGGTTGGGCCCCCCGCGGCGAGCGGCTGCTGAGTAAGGCGCCTTACGGCCACTGGAACACCATGACCTTCATCGCCGCTTTGCGCCATGACCGTATCGAGGCACCATGGCTGCTCGATGGACCCATCGATGGGGAAAGCTTCCTGCTTTATGTACAAAAAGTGCTGGCGCCGACCTTGCGGCCTTCCGATCTGGTGATCGCCGATAATCTGGGCAGCCACAAAAGCACCGCTGCCCGCCAGGCGATCCGTGACACCGGAGCCAAACTATTGCTGCTGCCGAAATACTCGCCCGATCTGAACCCCATTGAGCAGGTCTTCGCCAAGCTCAAGCACCGCCTGCGAGAGGCACAGGCCAGGACCAGGGAGAGCGTGTCTGCTGCCATTGGCGCCATTCTCGAAACCTACACCGCTCAAGAATGCGCCAACTACTTCAGAAACTCAGGATATGCGCAAAGCTAACCACCGCACGCTCTAAGGAAAAGGCCAGGGGTTCGCCCCTGGCCTTTTTTATGCCGGAAATTGTTTGACGCGCGCCACCAAAGCGGCGCGGGCTTTGGCGGCATCCCCGGCCAGGCCGATGAGCCCGGGGATCTGCCCGGGATGCGCGGCCACCGAGGCGAGAATCCGCCATAGATCGATACCCCCGCCGGGTTTCAGCGGGATCATCGCCGCCTGCGGCAGGCGGCGGTCCGCCGGGTCCGCGATGGCGCGCAGCACCGCGAAAGGCAGTTTTCGGGCCGAGGCCACGCGCGCGACGGCACCGGATTCGAGGTCGATCGCCACCGCCTTGGTGCGGCGGAACCAATCGGCTTTATCGTGCACGGTGGCGGCGATGCGATGTCCGGCGGCGATCGGCTGGAGGGTGGCTCCGCCCAGAAACGCCATCAGCGATTCGTCGCAGGGATAGTCGCGCGGCCCTTCGATGACGCTGGGCGGGACCAGCAACGCGCCTGGCGCGGCGCCGGGGGCGAGGCCGCCGGCAAGGCCGAAGCTGATAAGCGCGCCGGCCCCTTGCGCGACCAGCGCCTCGGCGGCGCGATAGGCGCCTTCCGGAAGGCCGCCACCAATTCCAACGAGAAAGCCGCCATCGCGCAGTAATTGCGCCTCAGCGGCCAGCCCGGTGACAAACCCGATTTTACTTCGTTCCATGGCGGGATTCTAACATGGGCCTGCTAGGGCTTGATAGAAGAAGCCACTTTTTTGCCCTGAGCCGTGGCGCGATTGCACGCACGGCCCAGGTTAAAAAGTTTTTTTGCTTCTTTTTGTTCACAAAAAGAAGACGCTTTTGCGAGCGCTTAGACGGGGTACATGCTCTCGTAGAGGGCGATGATCTCCGCCGCATCGGGGATTCGCGGGTTGTTGCCGGGGCTGCCCGAGGCCAGAGCCTGCTCGGCCATCAGCGCCTTTTTGCCGTGCCAGGCATCGGCGGTGATGCCGAATTGCGCGGGGGTCGGCACGCCGAGTTCCACGTTCAGGGCGACAAGCCCTTCCAGCAGCTTCGCGCCCGCGACCGCGTCCGAATCCTCAGGCGATGCGAAGCCGGAATGGCGCGCGGCCTCGGCATAGCGGGGCAAGGCGGCATCGAGCGAGAAGCGCGTGACAGTGGGGAGCAGCATGGCGTTGGAGAGGCCGTGCGGCACATGGAAATGCGCGCCGATCGGCCGCGACATGCCATGCACCAGCGCAACCGAGGCGTTGCTGAAGGCCAAGCCCGCCTGCGTGGCGCCCAGCATCATGGCCGCGCGCGCGCCTCGGCGTTGCGGGGCTCGTGGAAGGCGTTGCGCAGGTTGGCGCCGATGAGCGCGCATGGCGGAGATGGCCAGCGCATCCGAGCAGGCATTGGCGCGGCGCGAGACATAGGCCTCCAGCGCATGGGTGAAGCTGTCCACCCCGGTATCGGCGGTGATGCGCGGCGGCACCGAGAAGGTGAGCTCGTAATCCACGATGGCGGCGACGGGCAGCGCGCCGAGCCCGGCGATGAGCATTTTCTCGTCGCGCTCGGAATCGGTGATGATGGTGAAGCGCGTCGCTTCCGAGCCGGTGCCGGCGGTGGTGGGAATCGCGATCAGCGGTAGGGCGGCGTTATCGGCGATGGCGGGGGTTTTATAGTCGCGCATCTTGCCGCCGCCGGCGGCCAGGATCGTCATGGCCTTCGCGGTGTCGATCGGCGAGCCGCCGCCAAAGGCGAGCAGGCAGTCATGTTGGTCCGGCGCGATGCGCTTGACGCCGGCCTCGACGATGAGGTCCGTCGGCTCGGGGATGGTGTCCGAGAACACGTCAAAGGCGATGCCGGCATCGCGCAGCGGCAAGGTGAGGCGCTCCAGCAGGCCGGAGGAGACCATGAACGGGTCGGTGACGATGAGCGGGCGGGACAGGCCGAGCCGGGCGAGCAAAGCAGCGGTCTTGGCGCACCGTGCCGCCGCCGATTTCGATGATCCGCGGGGCCTGGAAGGAGATGAAGTCCATAGCGTGGTTCCGTTTCAAGTTCAGGGGGCCGGAGCCCTTGAAGCTTATATGGCGTTGATCCCGGCCCTTGCAGCCTGCCAGCGCCAGGAATCGCGGCACATATCGTTCACATCCCGTGTTGCCTTCCAGCCGAACAGACGTTCGGCCGCGGCCGGGTCGGCGTAGTAGCTGGCGACATCGCCGGCGCGGCGCGGCGCGATGTTGATCGGGATCGCGCGCCCGGTCTCGCGCTCGAAGGCATGCACGAGGTCGAGCACGGAAATGCCGATGCCGGTGCCGAGATTGACCGTGACCGCGACGTCGTTCGCGCAGATATGCTCGAGCGCTAACGCATGGGCCTCGGCCAGGTCCATGACATGAATATAGTCGCGCACGCCGGTGCCGTCCGGCGTGTCGTAATCGTTGCCGAAGACGTTGAGATGCGGGCGCTCGCCCGTGGCGACCTGGGTGACATAGGGCATCAGGTTGTTGGGCACGCCGCGCGGGGTCTCGCCGATCATCGGCGGAGGGATGCGCGCCGACCGGGTTGAAATAGCGCAGATTGGCGGCGGCGCGCAGTTTGCCGGTGCGGGCGAGGTCGGAGATCAGATCCTCCATCACCAGCTTGGTGCGGCCATAGATATTCTGCACGCGGGTCGGCGCATCCTCAGGAATTGGCGAGGCATCCGGCTGGCCGTAGACGGTGGCGGAGGAGGAGAAGACGATCCGCGCCACGCCGCGCGCCTGCATCGCCTGCAGCAGCCGGATCGTGCCGATAATATTCATGTCGTAATAGAGCAGCGGGTCGGCCTCGCTCTCGCCCACCGCTTTCAGCGCCGCGAAATGGATGACGGCATCCACCGGATGAGTCGCGCAGGCGGCGGTCACGGCCGATACGTCGCGGATATCGGCCTCGATCAGCGGCAATCTCCTTGCCGGTGAGGCGTTGCAGCCGGGCGGGGACGTCGCGCTCCGCATTCGCGAAATTATCCAGCAGCACGACCTCATGGCCGCGCTCGGCGAGGGCGATTGCGGTATGCGAGGCGATATACCCGGCACCGCCGGTCAGCAGGACGCGGGTCATCGGCGCTAATCCTCTCGGCTCAGATCCTCGGTATCGACCCATTTCACATGTTGCGGGCCGTCCTGGTGCCCGGAGAGCACGATCTGCTCGGCGCGCCGGGGCTCGGCATGGCCGAAATAGACGCTCTCCTCGACATGGATCGGCGCCCTTCGGCCCGCATGCGAAAACCCTGGCCGCCCGGGGTGCGCAGCAGCACCGCGCCGTTATCCTGCTGCAGGCTGGCGGTGACGCTGGGATGCAGATGGAAGCGGATGGTGAAGGGCTGCGGCTGGTCGGCCTCGATGAGGTCCTCGCCATGCAG
Source organism: uncultured Pseudomonadota bacterium (assembly GCA_963737355.1). Classification (GTDB taxonomy): domain Bacteria; phylum Pseudomonadota; class Alphaproteobacteria; order Acetobacterales; family Acetobacteraceae; genus Acidocella. The sequence goes on from CAVTSC010000007.1 coordinate 675,141, forward strand.
CACTTCGCCGGTCTCGAACAGGCCAAGGCGGCGGTGATGCACGGCGCCGAATAATTTGGCCCAGCCATCATGGCTGGCCTCGATCCAGGTCGCGCCGGCGGCCTCCTGGCGCATGGCGCGGACCTCGGTGGGGCGGCGGCCGAGGCCGGTTTCGCGGATTTCCGAGGAGGAGACATCGGCGATGGTCAGCGTGGAATGCGCCGCCGTGCTGCGCAGGGCATCGCGCCAGTCCGCCTGGATGGCGGGTGCGGCGCCGCAATTGACGATAAGGCGCTCCTTGCGCGACCGAGAACTCGAAGCCGAGCGTGCCGGCATGGGCGAAATGATCGAGCCCGGGCTCGGCGGGCAGGCCGGCATCCATGAAGAGCAGGGATTTGGCCGCACTCAGCCGGTAGAGCCCACTGCTGCTCAGTGTTGCCAGGGGGCCGCGCGCGCGCCCGGCCTGGGCCAAGAACGAGGTCGATCAGGCTGCCGAGCTCCTCCTTGGAGCCGTTGAACAGCGCCAACCCGCCATCGCCATGGCGCAAAGCCCGGAGTGCGGCAGCTCCCCGCTCGATGGCGGCCAGCAGCTCCGGCGGCGGTTCGGCGCCGGCGGCTTGCAGCAGGGCGCGGATCTCGGTGAGGTCCTGCAAGGCGGCGAGGTTGGTGCCGGGGCTGCGCTCGATATGGCTGCCATCGGCGAAAAACTGCCGCTTGATCTCGGGCTGCAGGAATTTGAGGACGCGCGGCAGGTTGCCGACATGGTCCGGCATGGCAACACTGGCCGCGAGCAGGCCTTTCAGTGCGGTGAGCGCCCTGCCGTCCAGCCGCTCGACGGGTAGGAGGGCGGAGAGGTTGCGCGCATCCATGACCAGGCGGCTCATCAGGCGCTGGCGGAAATCGTCATCCGCCGAGGCGGCGAAGAAATCGTAATGGCCGAGCCAGGCGGCTAGGCGCGCGCCGGTGACATCCGGGGCGGTGCCGGCGCTATCCAGCGGCTCGGTATCCATGAATTCAGAAACCAAGGCGCGGGCGCGGGTGCGGGCGGCATCGGTGCCCAAGGCGCGCAGATCGCGCAGCCAGGTGAAGCCATGCGCATGGCCGCGCATGATCGGCGTGGCATTGGCGGCGTAGAAGACGCCGGGGGCGAGGTGGAGGACAGCGCCGGAGAATTCGAGCTCGCCCTTGACGAGGCGCGCGCCCCGGCTGGGATCGCCCGGCCAGGGGTCGCGCAGGCCGAGTGCGGGGGCATCCGGCGCGTTGCGGGTGCGCAGGTTCTGCAGCCGGGCGAGCCAGGCGCGGGTGCCGCGGCTGAAGCTGTCCCTGCCGCTCATCCGCTGTTGACCGGAAGATCCGGCATCCGGCGCGGTGCGGCGGCGCGCAGATCGGCGATGGCCGTGGCGTAATCCGGTGCGCCATAGACGGCGGTGCCGGCGATCAGGCAGTCCGCCCCGGCCGCAAGCACAGCCAGGCGCGGTCGCGGGCGTGATCCCGCCATCGATCTGCAGGATGATGGCGCGGCCGGTAGCATCGATCATGCGGCGTAGCGTGGCGATTTTGCCGAGCTGCGAGGCGATGAAGGCCTGGCCGCCGAAACCGGGATTTACGGTCATGACCATGATGATGTCCACGAGGTCCAGCACATGGGCGATGGCCTCCACCGGGGTGGCCGGGTTCAGCACCACGCCGGATTTTTTGCCGAGGCTGCGGATCAGCTGCAGCGTGCGGTGCAGATGCGGCCCGGATTCCGGATGGACGCTGATATGGTCCGCCCCGGCCTCGGCAAAGGCGGCGATATAGGGGTCGGCGGGCGCGATCATCAGATGCACGTCCAGCGGCATTTTGGTGTGGCGGCGCAACGCTTTGACCACCAGCGGGCCGAAGGTGATGTTGGGCACGAAATGCCCGTCCATGACATCCAGATGCAGCCAATCCGCACCGGCACGCTCCACGGCCTGGGTTTCCTCGCCCAGGCGGGCGAAATCGGCAGCCAGCAGGCTAGGGGCGATGATGAGTTCGATTCGGGGGCGTGGTCATAGGACGAACTTGTACATAAGCCGGTGGGTTTTCCACAAGCGTCTTGGCCCCAAAATTGCTTTAATCCGATGCAAAATCGTGTCTTCCCGTTCGGAAACCGAGACAAAGCCTGTACGGTAGCGTTTTGGAAATTTTAGCTTCGCGCGCGTGCGGCTGCAAATCGGCTGCGGAATGGTTTGCCGGGATCGCCATGAGCGGATCGGATACAAAAAAGGCGGCTTCACCTGCGTGAAGCCGCCTTTTTTTGGTTTTCTGAAATACCGAAACCTCAGCCCGGCGCGGGCAGGGGGCCGAGGCCGCCCGGCACGTCCGGCCGCGGGGTGGCGGTCGGGACCGAGGCACGGCGCTGGTCGGCCATCGGCTCGTCCACCACCTTGCGCACGATCTTCTCACCGCGGATCACCGCCTGGATTTCATCGCCCGAGAGCGTCTCGTATTCCAGCAGGCCCTGGGCCAGGGATTCGAGATCGGCCCGGCGTTCGGTCAGGATGCGCTTGGCCTCGGCATAGGCATGGTCGATGACGGCTTTAATCTCGTTATCGATCTCCCGCGCCGTGGCTTCCGAGACGTTCTTGTTCTGCGTCACGGAATGGCCGAGGAAGACTTCCTGGCCGTTATCGCCATAGGAGATCATGCCGAGTTTCTCGGACATGCCCCATTCGGTGATCATGCGCCGCGTCTGGTCGGTCGCCATCTTGATGTCGCCCGAGGCGCCGTTGGAGACGCGGTCCGGCCCGAAGACGATTTCCTCCGCAGCGCGGCCGCCCATCGCCATGATGAGCTGCTGCAGCAGTTTCACCTTGCTGGTGGAGTAGCGGTCGCCTTCCGGCAGGCTCATCACCATGCCGAGTGCGCGGCCACGGGGGATGATCGTGGCTTTGTGCACGGGGTCGCATTCGGGCAAAGTGATGGAGCAGATCGCGTGGCCGCCTTCATGATAGGCGGTCATGCGCTTCTCATCGTCGGACATGACCAGCGAGCGGCGTTCCGCGCCCATCATCACCTTGTCCTTGGCGTGCTCGAACTCCGCCATGGCGACGACGCGCTTGCCGATGCGCGCGGCGAGCAACGCCGCCTCGTTCACCAGATTGGCGAGGTCCGCGCCGGAGAAGCCCGGGGTGCCGCGCGCGATGGTCTTCGGGTCCACGTCGGAGGCCAAAGGCACTTTGCGCATATGCACCTTGAGGATCTTCTCGCGGCCCATGACATCCGGGTTCGGCACCACGACCTGGCGGTCGAAACGGCCGGGGCGCAGCAGCGCCGGGTCCAGCACGTCCGGACGGTTGGTGGCGGCGATGAGGATGACGCCCTCATTGGACTCAAAACCGTCCATCTCGACCAGCATCTGGTTCAGCGTCTGCTCGCGCTCATCGTTGCCGCCGCCGAGGCCGGCACCGCGATGGCGGCCGACCGCGTCGATCTCATCGATGAAGATGATGCAGGGCGCGTTCTTTTTGCCTTGCTCGAACATGTCGCGCACGCGCGAGGCACCGACGCCGACGAACATTTCGACGAAGTCCGAACCGGAAATGGTGAAGAACGGCACGTTGGCCTCGCCCGCGATGGCGCGCGCCAGCAGGGTTTTACCGGTGCCGGGCGGGCCTACGAGCAGGCAGCCTTTGGGGATCTTGCCCCCTAAGCGCTGGAATTTCTGCGGGTCGCGGAGGAATTCCACGATCTCCTGCAACTCGCCCTTGGCTTCGTCGATGCCGGCGACATCTTCGAAAGTGATGCGGCCCTGCTTTTCGGTCAGCAGCCGGGCGCGGGACTTGCCGAAGCCCATGGCGCGGCCGCCGCCGGACTGCATCTGGCGCATGAAGAAGATCCACACCCCGATGAGCAGCAGCATCGGCGCCCAGGAGATCAGGATCTTCAGGAACGGGTTCATGGAATTGCCCTCAGGCTTGGCTTCCACATGCACATTCGCGGCGATCAGCTTGGCCACTAGCGAAGGATCGTTCGGCGCATAGGTCTCGAAGGTTTTGCCGTCCTTGGTGGCGCCGGTGATGTCCTGTCCGGAGATGGTGACATCCTGCACCTGCCCGTTATTCACCTCGGCAAGGAAGCTGGAATACGCGACCGGGGTGGCGTTATTCGACGTGCTGGAAGGCTGGAACACGTTAAAAAGCACGACGAGAAACAACGCCACGACGACCCAAAGCGCGATATTACGACCAAGATTATTCATCTAGCCTTATCCAATTCTTTCAAAAATAGCCGCCACCAACGCGCAGCGGATATGGAGTCATCCTCAGATGGTTATTCTGCACCGATTTCCTACGTCAGCACAAATAAATTGCCATCAGCTGAAGAATGGGTGGGATGTCATAGGGGCGGGCGGCGCGAAGTATTGTACGACGGGAAACGTAATTGTCCCATCGGGGCCGCGCAGACATGGCATGCCGCGCAGAACAATGGCCGGCAGGCCGTTAAATTTTTTGAATTTTTGTGCGTCCTGGCCGAGGGCGCCGAAAATCTGTTCCGGTTCCGGCATGGCGGCCAGAATAAAACGTTGATCCCACAGGGCGCCGAGGCGCGCCGGGATGGCGGGGGCCACCGCTTCGGGTTCGCGGGTGAGCAGCCAGCCCTGTCCAAGGCGGCCGGCAGGCAGGATGCGCACGCCGCCGAGTGTTGCCGGGCGCAATTTCGGGGCGAGGGCGGCAATCGCCGCCTGGCGCGGCGGATGATGGGTGCCGCCCAGCGTGCGGATGAGGGCGGCCAGCGCCGCCGGCGGGGCGGATGGGGCATCGAGCACCGCGAAGCCCTCCGGGCGCAGGGAGGCAAAGCGCGCCAGGAAGGTCGCGGCTTCGTGCTCGCGGGCCTGGCGGCCGGCCGGATCGGCGGCTTGCGCGGTGGTGCCTGCCTGGCGGATGCGCACGCGCTCGAAAACCGGGTTCTGGTTCGAGGGATCTTCCACCCAGGCCATGCCCGCCGCGGTGAGGTAGGCGCGCAGTTCGGCGGGGGGGATGGCGAGCAAGGGGCGCAGGAGCACGATTTTGTTGCGCGCACTCCAGGCGGCCATGCCCTCCGCGCCGTGCGGGCCGCGGGCGAGGCGCATGGCGACGGTCTCCGCCTGGTCCGCCTGATGATGGCCGAGCAGCAGATGCAGGCAGCCTGAGTCCAAGGCGGCGTTGGCGAGGGCCTCGTAGCGCGCCGCGCGGGCTTTTTCCTGAATCGCGGGGCCGCCCAGGTCTGAGAGCGTCAACACCCGGCTGGCAATGCCGCGCGCCTGCAGCCGGGTGGCGGTGAGCTGCGCCTCTGCGGCGGATTCCGGGCGCAGGCCGTGATCGACGATGAAGGCCAGGATGCGGCCCTGATGCTGTACGGCCCAGGCTTGCGCGAGCAGCGCCAGCGCCGTGCTGTCGGCGCCGCCGGAAACCGCGATGGCGAGGCGAGGCGGGGCGCCATAGGGGCCGAGTCTCGCCATGGCGGCGGCGAATTTTCGTGCCAAATCAGCCATCGGCGCATTCACTTTGGGGGATGAATGCGCCGATGCGCGGGGTCAGGAGCAATGCGCCCGGTGGTTCGCGGCGTCGATCCGGCTTTGCAGACCGGCCGGCGGCGTCGGGAACTGGCTGTTGAGCGAGGAGAGCGTGTCGCAGGCGGCTTCGTTCTGGTGGATCGCGGTCAGCGACACGGCGAGGCCGAGCAGCGATTGCGGCGCGTAGGCGCCGCTGCGGTCGAGGTTATAGGCGTTGTCGAAGGCGATGGCGGCATCCTGTGGCTTGCCTTGCGCGGCGAGCGACTGGGCGAGGAGGTATTGCGCCGAATAGGCTTCCGCGCTGCCCGAGGCCTTGGCGACGACGTCATGGGCCAGGGCGGCGGCCGTGGCGTAGTCGTGATGCGCGTAGGCGGCCTGGGCATCGTGCAAAGCGGCGCGCGGCGAGGCGGGGGCTGCGGCGGCTTCTGGTGCGGCGGCTGGCGTCGGGGCGGCCGGCGGGGGCGCCTGCATGGCGCTGGTCAGGCTTTGCGGCCCGCCGGCGGGGGCGGCTGCGCCGGGCGCACCGGGACCAGCACCGGGACCACCCTGGGTGGCGCCGCCGGTGACTTTGAAATTCAGGTCGCCGATCTCTTTTTCCGTCGCGTCGTGCTGCGTGTTGACCTGGTTTTGCAGCGTATCGACCTCGCCGCTCAGTTGCTGAACCTCGGATTGCAACTGGTTCACCTGATTGAGCAGGCTGGCGACGATGCTGCCATCCCCGTTTGCGCTGGGGGGGGCGGCAGGCGCGGGGGCAGGGGCGGATGCGCCACCCAGGGAAGAGCCGCCGCCGCTGGGTTCAAGCTGCTGGACTTGTTGCTGGAGCTGCAAAATCTGGTTCTCGAGCGCGATGCCTTCCTGGCTCTGCACCACGGGCTGGCCATGCGCGGCCCCTATCGGCAGCAAAACGGCAAAGGCGGCAACGGCGAAAAGATTTTTGACCATCTTGGCTCTCAATCCTGAAGGCGGTTTGTTCTGTTGGGATATAGCGACAGCGCGCCGAAAACAAAACCGGCGGCGCCTCCTGGAAGAGACGCCGCCGGTCGTTAACTTTCAGTCCGCCCCAACCAAGGTTGGGGAGGGTAAAAATTAGTGGCAGTTCTGGGGGTTGAAGCCCTGAACGGAGGTGATGGCGTTACGGTTCTGCTGGTAGGAAGCGTCGTCGTTGCCGGCGGCAACCGGGCAATCCTTGCCGTAGGAGATCGTCTGGATGCGCGAAGCGGCAACGCCCTGGGCGACCAGGTAGTCACGTGCTTCGTTCGCACGGCGCTTGCCCAGCGCCAGGTTGTAGGTCTCGGTGCCGCGCTCGTCGGCGTTGCCGGCAACCAGAACGTTCACGCTCGGGTACTTGGCCAGCCAGGAAGCCTGACGGCCCAGGGTGGAGTCGGCATCGCTGCTCAGCGTGGACTTGTTGAATTCGAAGAACACGCGGTCGCCGACATTCGCGACCAGGTCCTGCTCGCTACCCGGGGCAGCGCCGGTGTTGCTGGCCATGCCAGCGCCGGTGTTGGTGTTGGAGGCGGTGGGGGTGGTAGAGCAGGCTGCCAGCAGGGCAAGGCCGGCGAAAGCGCCCAATGCTTTGAATTTCATAGTTAAAAACCGATCCCTGTCCGATAAAATGTGTGTGCACAGAATAAGCTTGGTTGCATAATCACGACGATTACGCCTCCTGTTCGGGCCTTACTCTTCTCACCCCTTGAGGGTCAAGCTTTCCGGTGATGAATTTTGTGTTCCAGGGCCCGGTTTATATCCACCGATTTATCTTTTTTATGTGCTGTTGAAAATTTGTAACACCGGCATATTGCCGAAGTCCGCGGCCGGCCTATTCAGGCGCTTGACTTTTTGGTGCGGGTAGTGGTCTGCCCTGGGGTCTGAATGGGTGGGTGGATAGAATGCTGGCCGATGATCTTGAGTTGATAAAGGCGCAGGCGCAAGCGGAGCTGGCGGTGGCGGATAGCGAGCGGCTGGAAGAGCTGCGCGTTTCGTTGCTGGGCAAGAACGGCACCGTGACCGTGGCCTTGAAGCAATTGGGCGCAATGGACCCGGAGGCGCGCAAGGCGCGCGGGGCCGAGTTGAATGTGCTGAAAACGGCAATTGCCGAGGCGCTGGCGGCGCGGCGCGAGGTGCTGGACGCGGCGGCGCTGGAAGCCAAATTGGCGGCCGAGCGCATCGATGTCACCCAGCCCGTGCGGCCGGAATTCTCGGGCGCCATTCATCCGATCAGCCGCACCATGGAAGAGCTTGCGGCGATTTTCGGCGCCATGGGGTTCGAGATCAAGGAAGGTCCGGACATTGAAAACGACTGGAATAATTTCAGCGCGCTGAATATCCCGTCGCACCATCCGGCGCGCGCGATGATGGATACGTTCTACCTGAACGCGCGTTTTGAGGATCGTCCCGCCGTGCTGCGCACGCATACCTCGCCTGTGCAAATCCGGACGATGCTGGACTGGGCGCGCGCGCGTGCCGCAGGTTCGCCGGAGCAGCCGATTCGCATCATCGTGCCCGGCCGCACCTTCCGCGCCGACCATGACGCGACGCATTCGCCAATGTTCCACCAGACCGAGGGGTTGGTGATCGGGCGCGATATTACGCTGGCGCATCTCAAGGGCTGCTTGATCGATTTCCTGCGCGCCTTCTTCGACAATCCGGTACTGCCCGTGCGCTTCCGCGCCAGCTATTTCCCGTTCACCGAGCCCTCGATGGAGGTCGATATCGGCTGGAACCGCAAGACCGGCGAGATCGGCCAAGGCGGCGACTGGCTGGAGATTTTGGGCTCGGGCATGGTGCATCCGAACGTGCTCGCCAATTGCGGGATCGACCCGCGCGAGTTCCAGGGTTTTGCCTTCGGTGTGGGCATCGAGCGCATCACCATGCTCAAGCACGGCATCGCGGATCTGCGGCTGTTCTATGAGAGCGATGTGCGCTGGCTGCGGCATTATGGTTTTTCAGCTTTGGCGCCGGCCATGCTGCATGAGGGTTTTTAAGCGATGAAATTTACCCTGTCCTGGCTGAAGACCTGGCTCGAGACCGAGGCGACGCTCGAAGAAACTCTGACGACGCTTTCGGCCATCGGGCTCGAGGTGGAAGGTGTGGAGAACCGCGCGGCGGCGCTGGCGCCGTTCGTGATCGCGGAAGTGATCGAGGCGGTGCAGCACCCGAATGCGGATCGCCTGCGCGCCTGCCGGGTGAATGCCGGGGGCGCTGAACTCTCGGTCGTGTGCGGCGCGCCGAATGCGCGCACGGGCCTGCGGGCGGTGTTCGCGCCGCCCGGCGCCTTCGTGCCCGGGACCGGCATCACGCTGAAAGTCGGCGAGATCCGCGGCGTGAAATCCGAAGGCATGCTGGTGAGCTTCCGCGAGCTTGGCCTCGGTGAGGATCATGACGGGATCATCGAATTGCCCGCGGATGCGCCGGTGGGTGTGCCCTATGCCGCATGGGCGGGGCTGGATGATCCGGTGATCGAGATTTCCGTCACGCCGAACCGTGGCGATGCGTTGAGCGTGCGCGGTGTGGCGCGGGATCTGGCGGCGGCGGGGCTCGGCCGGTTGAAGGCTTTTGCGCCGGCGCCGGTGCCGGGGGCGGGGGCCAGCAAGATTGTCTGGCGGAATGATTTCACCGAGACCTGCCCATGGATTCTGGGGCGCACGGTTACGAACCTGAAGAACGGCCAGAGCCCGGAATGGCTGCGCAAGCGGCTGGAATTCGATCGGGCTGCGGCCGATCAACACGCTGGTGGATATTACGAACTTCTTCACCATCGATCTTGGCCGCCCGCTGCATGTGTTCGACGCGGACAAGGTGACCGGCGGTTATTTGCAGTTGCGGCGCGGCAATGGCGAGACGTTTGCCGGGTTGCACGGCAAGCCGGTGACGGTGGGGCCGCAGGATTGCGTGTTCGCCAATGCGCAGGGCGTGCAGTCACTCGCCGGGATTGTCGGCGGTGAGGCGACCGGATGCGATGAAGGCACGACCAGCGTGTTCATCGAATGCGCGCTGTTCGACCGGGTCGCGATCGCGCAGACCGGCCAGCGCCATGCGATCTTCTCCGATGCGCGGCAGCGTTTCGAGCGCGGGATTGATTCGCAGCTCCTTGGGCAGGCGCTGGATGCGGCGACTACGATGGTGCTGGAACTTTGCGGTGGCAGCGCCAGCGAGATTTCCGAAGCGGGGGCGCGCCCGGTGTGGAACCGGCAGGCGCAACTGCGCTTCGAGCGGCTGCAAAGCTTTGGCGGGTCGGATGTAAGCGCGGATGAGGCGGTGGGCGCGCTGGAGCGGCTCGGCTTTGCCGTGCAGGCGCGCGAGGCGGATTTTGTGCGCGTGGCGGTGCCGAGCTGGCGCAACGACGTCGCGCAGGCTCCGGCGCTCGACCAGGCGGACCTGCCGGGTGCGGCGGCGGCCGCCGCGGGGGCAGCCGAGATCGAGCCCGAGGTGGATCTGATCGAAGAAGTGCTGCGGCTGCGCGGGATGGATGCGATCGCGCCTGTTTCCTTGCCCGTTGCCTCGGTCATCCCGGCGCCGATCCTCACACCCAAACAAGCGCGCACGGCGCTGGCGCGGCGCGTACTGGCCGCCCGCGGGCTGCTGGAATGCGTGACGTTCAGTTTTGTGGACCACGCGACGGCGGAGCTATTTGGCGGGGGTGAGGAAAACCTGCGCTTGGCGAACCCGATCGCGGCGGATCTGGACCAGATGCGGCCGACGGCTTTGGCCCCGCTGGCGCTGGCGGCGGCGCGCAATGTCGCGCGCGGCTTTGCCGATTTCGGGCTATTCGAGATCGGCCCGGCCTATGCGGCGGATACCTCCCAGGCACTCGTGGCCGCCGGACTGCTGGTGGGCGAGACACCGCTCTCGGCGCTGAGCCCGGCGCGGCGCGTGGATGCGCTGGATGCCAAGGCGCAGGCCATCGCGGTGCTGAGCGCGCTCGGCGTGCCAATGGAGGGGGTGACGACCAGCGCCGGCGGTGCCGGGTTCTATCATCCGGGGCAAAGCGGCACGCTGCGGCAGGGGCCGAAAACCGTGCTGGCGGCGTTCGGTGCGCTGCATCCCACGGTCTGCGCGAAGCTCGATCTGCCGCTCGGCAGCGTTGCCTTCGAGGTGTTTTTGGATGCGCTCCCCGAGCCCAAGCGCCGGCGCAAGGCAGCCCCCGTGCTCTCGGCCTTCCAGCCTGTGCGGCGTGATTTCGCCTTCCTGGTGAGTGCCGATACGCCGTCGGAAAACCTGCTGCGCGCGGCGCGCGGGGCGGAGCGCAACCTGATCTCCAATGTCGCTTTATTCGACCGCTACCAGGGCAAGGGCGTGCCGGAGGGACAGGTGTCGCTCGCTATCGCGGTGACGATCCAGCCGAGCGAGAAGAGTTTTTCGGAAGCCGAGCTGGATGCGATTTCGGCGAAGATCATTGCCGAGGTGGGCAAGAAGACCGGCGGTGTGTTGCGGGGTTAAGCACTTCTTTTTGTGAACAAAAAGAAGCAAAAAAACTTTACGAACTGGGCCGGGGGCGTTCGTCGCTCCCGGCTCTCAAGAGCAAAAGTTTTTTGCGCCGCTTTTTTTCAAAAAAGCGGCTTCTTCTCTGTGACCAACGCATAAACCCTAAGCGCGGACGCCAAAGGTTGCTCCGGCGTCCGCGCCGCGTCGATCCGTGTCACCAGCGCCGCGAGGCTCACCCCGTCCGCCGTGGCGAGCGCGCTCAAGGCCGCCCAGAATTCCGGCTCCAAAGCGAGGCTCGTGCGGTGGCCGGAGAGGCTAAGGCTGCGTTTTTCGAGCATCGTGCGCGTGCAGGGCGGCGGCGCGGTCGCGGGCCATGCCCGCACCCAGCGTGTACAGCAAGGTCGGCAGGAAGACGAAGGTCGAGATCAGCACGGCGAGCAGGCTGAGCAGGAGCAGAAAGCCCATGCTGGCGGTGCCGCGGTCATGCGAGGCGGCCAGCGCGCCAAAGGCGGTGCCGGTGGTCAGCGCCGAGAACAGCACGGCCTGCGCGGTGGCCGAGGCGAGGAAGTTCTTCATCCCCGCCCGGAAGTTCATGACGAAATACACGTTGAACGACACGCCGACACCCAGCAGCAGCGGCAGCGCGATGATATTCGCGTAATTGATCGTCAGGCCCGCGATCTGCGCGAAGAGCGAGGTCAGCAGCGCCGAAAGCGCCAAGGTGGCGAGCACCAGCAGCGTATCCTGCACGTTGCGGAAGATCAGCAGCAGGATCACCGAGATGGCGACGAAGGCGAGCATCGCGGCTTCCAGAAAGGAATCCAGGATGGTGCGCGCGGTCGCGATGGTGGAGATCGCGGGGCCGCCGGCATCCGGGGCAACGCTCAGCACCGCGTCGGCAAAGCGGCGCAGACCCTCGGTGGATTGCGCGGCCTGGCTGGGCAATGCCTCAACACGCACCTGGCCGTCCGGCAGGAACCAGGAGGAGGCAACCTCCGGCGGCAGGCTGGCCTGGGTGATCGGCTTGGCCGCCAGGCTGGCGCCCAGGCGTTGCAGCTCGCCGGGCAGGAAGCGGGTCATGGCCGCGTTCATCGCCATGATCTGCGCATCGCTCACCCCTTGCAGTTGTGTCAGCACCGTGGCGATGCCGAGCAGCGGCGCGCCCTTCGGCAGTTGCGGGGCAATGCGCATGATTTCGTCATGCGTCTTGGCCATCGCGGCGCGGATATCCTGCGCGGTGATGGGCGTTGCGGGCGGTGTACTGGCGGCGAGCAGAGTCGGCGCCAGGATGCTCTGCGCCTGCGCCAGCATGGCGAGTTTTTGCGCCTGCTGGTCCGGCACGAAGGTGGCGCCGGACATCACCCCGGCGACCTCGGGCAGGGCCGAGAGCTGAGCCGCAAGCGCCTTGGCCGCGGCGAGGTTGGGGACCAGGGCATCGGCATAGAACGGGTTGGTCGCGGGGTCCTCCAGCAGCGTGTTCAGCGTGCGCATGCTCTCGGTATGCGGGTCCTTGGTGTCCAGCGGATTGGCGTCGAAATCCACGGTCGCGGCGCTGAAAATGCCGGCAACCGCGATGACGGCGAAGGCGGCCAGCATGGCGTAGCGGCGCCGGCGCAGGAAGATATCCGCCCGCCGGCCGAAGGGCAGGCCAATCGGGAGCGTCCTCCGGGCGCGGCTTGAATAGCCAGAGCAAGGCGGGGAGGAAGGTGATGGTGCAGATGAAGGCGATGAACATGCCCACACCGGCAATGACGCCAAGCTCGGCGACGCCGATGAAGGGCGTGGGCGAGAAGGCCAGGAAGCCGCAGGCCGTGGCGGTCGCGGCAAGCGCGATCTGCCCGCCGGCCTGGCGCGCGGTCTCGGGGATCGCGAGGCTCAGATCCGGCTGTTCATGGCGGACATCGCGCAGGCGGACACAGAACTGAATGGCGAAATCCACCGCCAGACCGATGAACAGAATTGCAAAGGCGACCGAGATCAGGTTCAGCACGCCGATGCACACCGCGGCGAAGCTGATGGTCAACGAAAGCCCGAGCAGCAGGGTCGCCAGAATCGGCAGGATCAGCCGCCAGGTGCGCAGCGCCAGAGAAAGCCAGAGAGCGATGAGCAGCACGCTGATGATGCCGCCGGTGACCAGGCCCTGCGTGAGCGAGGCGAATTGCTCGTCCGACAGGGGGATCTGGCCAGTATAATCCACCGTGGCGCGGCCGGCTTTCACATCCGGCAGGGTGGCGGCGATGCGCGCCAGAGCCGGGTTGCGACGACCGCCCGGCTGCAGCGTGCCCTGGTCGAGCACGGGGTGGGCCAGCACGAATTCGACGGGCTGCTGGCCGAGATTGCTGGTGATGAGCGACTGCCAGGAGAGCGGGCACGGGATGGCCCTCCGCCGCCGCCTGCAAGTTGGCGCGTACGCCGTCCAACGCGCCGTTATAGGGCGTGATATTGGCGCCGCGCCTGCACACCCTGCGCGATCAGCCCGAGCCCCGTGAACAGGCCGCGTGCGGAAGGGTCCGCCGCGAGCTGGCCCAGGAAGGGCTGGGCCGCGACGATGGAGCCGAGCAGTTTGGCAAGGTCGGCCGGCGGCAGCAGCAGCAGGCCCTCATTCGTGTAGAACGGCGAGCCGGCCGGGTAGCTCGAGGATGTGGAAATTCGTCTTGTCCTGCGTTCAAGGCGGCGTTCAGCGCGGCCGCGGTCTCGGTTGCCTCCTCCGGCGTTGCGGCGCGCACCACGGCCACGATGAGGTCGTTGAATTGCGGGAAATTCTTGTCCTCGCGCATCTGCGCCTGGCGCCAGGGCAGCGAGCGGGCGAACAGATCATTGGTGTCGGTGTCGATTCGCAGATGATGCGCGCTGCATAGGCGACCCCAAAAGCCGCCAGCAACGATCGCGGCAAGGACGAGTGAACCAGGCGTGGCGCCGCGCTGCAATCACGGCTCCAATAATCAGGTGCAAGACTTACCCTTCCGGTAGGAGAGGCTCATTTAGGGATGATGCGGCGGAAATCAGAAGGTCAGCCCAGCCGCATCACAGATGCCCATAAATATCGCCAGAGCAGGTATTGCAAGGCTTCCAGCAGCAGGATGGCGATGACCGGTGAGATATCGATATTGCCGAGATAGGGCATGAAGCTGGCGGATCGGGTTGAGAATCGGTGCGGTGACGCGGTTGAGGAAATCCGCCGATCGTGTAGACGAACTGGCTGCGTGCGTTCGACCACTCCAAAGGAGATCAACATGCTCAGCACCGCGGCGGCGATGATGGCGAGAATCATCAAATGGATCAGTTCGCCGGCAAGCCAGAAAATCGCGAACATTATATTTTTTCCCCAAAGGTTAATATGCGCCTTGAGTAACGGTGGGTCGGTGCGCTGGCAATGTTGACTTCTGCGCGCGAATGCGCGATGCCGCGCTGCAGATGGACCTGCACATATGTACGAGTCCGGGGCTGTAGCTCAGTTGGTAGAGCGCGTCGTTCGCAATGACGAGGTCAGGGGTTCGATTCCCCTCAGCTCCACCAGGTTTTTCCCGGACAGGTTCAGATGATAGACCCAACAAGAGAATCCGCGTTTGCGTTGCTGCAGGCGGTGTTGACGAAAAACACGTCGCTGGACGCGGCCCTCGATGCGCTGCCCGCCATGGAGGCGCGAGACAAGGCGGCAGCGCACCGGCTGGCCGCCTGCGTGCTGCGCCATTCCGGCACGCTGAATGCCGTCCTGGAGCCGTTTTTACTGCGTGAGCCGCCACTGGGCGTGCGCCATATCCTTTGGCTGGGTGCCGCGGCGGTGCTGTTTCTGGGCGCGCCGGCGCATGCCGCGGTCGGCACGGCGGTGGATCTCGCGCGGGCGAAAAAGCTCGCCCCCTTTGCCGGACTGGTCAATGCGGTGCTGCGCAAAGTCGTCGCCGCCGGGCCCGCGATGCTCGACGGGTTGGACATGCCACGGCTGGATACGCCGGCCTGGGCCTGGGCAAGCTGGGGGGCGAACGCGCGCGCCATCGCCACCGCGCATGCGCTGGAGGCGCCGCTCGATCTCTCCACAAAACCGGGTTTCACGCTGGAGGGCGAGGCGCTCCCCACCGGCTCGGTACGCTTCCCCCCAGGTACCAGCGTGACGGAGCTGCCGGGATTCTCCACGGGCGATATCTGGGTGCAGGATGCCGCCGCCGCCCTGCCGGCGCGGCTGCTTGCCGTGCAACAAGGCGAGCGCGTGCTCGATCTCTGCGCCGCCCCCGGCGGCAAGACCGCGCAGCTCGCCGCTGCGGGCGGGGTGGTGACCGCCGTGGAGCGCGACAAAGCCCGCATGGCCACGCTCAAAAGCAATTTCGCGCGGCTCAAACTGCCCGTCGAGGCCATTCTCGCCGATGCCGTCACCTGGCGCCCGACGGAGACATTCCCGGCAATCCTGCTCGATGCGCCCTGCAGCGCCACCGGCACCATCCGCCGCCATCCCGACCTGCTGCATTTGCGCAAGCCGCGCGATGTGCAGACGCTGACCAAGCTGCAGGATCAGTTGCTCGACGCCGCCGCCGACATGCTGGCCCCCGGCGGGCGGCTGATCTATGCCGTATGCTCTCTGCAACCCGAGGAAGGTGCCGCGCGCATCGATGCCGCCTGCGCCCGCCTCGGCCTGCGCCGCGATCCGCTGCATCTGCCGGAATTGCCGGAAGCCGAAACCCCGCAAGGCGATCTGCGCACCCATCCCGGCATGTGGCCCGACCGCGGCGGCTTGGATGGGTTCTTCATCGCAAGGCTGGTGCGGGTGTGATCAGCCAGTAAGTAAGGCCAAGGGGCTCTGCCCCTTGGATCCCCGCTAAGGGCAGAGCCCTTAGAACCCATTACTTCAGGGATATGAAAAGGGGGCGCCTCAGGTGGTAATACCACCCGGGGGCGCCCCCTTTTCATATCCCTGAAATAGCGGATCGAACGGCGCTGCCGTTCGCAGGGGTCCAGGGGACAGCGTCCCCTGGCCTTACTTACTGGGCGGAACACATCCCGCACCAGCCTTACGTTGGGAACGTCTTGTTGCGGATGTCGTCGGCGTATTCGGTGAGGGCGGCTTGCATCAGGGCGGCGCCGTTGATGTAGACGCGGGCGAAGGCTGGGGTGTGGTCCATGTTGAGGCCGAGGACGTCGTGCAGCACGAGGACCTGGCCGTCGGTTCCCGGGCCGGCGCCGATCCCGATGGTGGGTACGGGCAGGCGCTGGGTGATTTCGGTGGCAAGCTCGGTGGGGATGGCTTCCATCAGGACGATGCGTGCGCCGGCATCGGCCAGCGCGATGGCGTCCTGCATGAGCTGGGCGGCAGCTTCGGGGGTTTTGCCCTGGCGGCGGAAGCCGCCGAACTGGCGGACATGCTGCGGGGTGAGGCCGATATGGGCGCAGACGGGGATGGCGCGCTGCGAGAGATAGGCGACGGTCTCGACCATCGTTGCGCCGCCTTCGAGCTTCACGATGTCGGCGCCGGCCTTGATGAGGCGTGCGGCGCTGGTGAAGGCCTGGACCGGGCTTTCCTCGAAGCTGCCGAAGGGCAGGTCGGCCATGAGCAGGGCCTTGGTGAGGCCTTTGGCGACGATGCGCGTATGGTATTCCATCTGCTCAAGCGAGACGTTCAGCGTATCGCGATCGCCCGCGACCATCATGCCGAGCGAATCGCCGACGAGCACGGCATCCAGCCCGGCCGCGTCCGCCATTCGGGCGAAGGGGTAGTCATAGGCCGTGATCATGCTCATTTTGCGGCCGTCGCGCTTGGCCTTGTCCCAGACACTCAGATTTTTACTCATGTTTTTACTCCATCCCCTGCAACAGCAAGTGCAGGGCAAATTCCACGCTGGCTTGTCTTACGGCTTCCCGGTCGCCCGGGAAGATGCGGTGATAGGTGGTTGCACCTTGCGCGTTGGCGAGGCCGAACCACACGGTGCCCACCGGTTTTTCAGCACTGCCGCCCTCCGGCCCGGCGATGCCGGTGACGGAGACGGCGAGGTCGGTTTTGGCCTGGTGCCGCGCGCCCTGCGCCATGTGGCGGGCGACGTCTTCAGAGACCGCGCCGATTGCGGCGATGAGGGCGGCGGGCACGCCGAGCATCTCGGTCTTGGCGGTGTTGGAATAGGTCACGAAGCCATGGGTGAAGACGGCGGAGGAGCCGGGGATGGCGGTGATGGCGCCGGCGATGAGCCCGCCCGTGCAACTCTCGGCCGTGGCGATGGTAAGGTTTTTCGTCCGGCAGCGTGCGACCAGTTCGGCGGCTTTCGTGCTCATAAGGGCAGCACCAGGCGCAGGAGCAGCATCACCACCAAAGCGAGCAGGCCGGCGATGATGTCGTCGCCCATGATGCCCCATTCGTCATGCCGCGCATCCGCCCAGGCGACGGGGCCGGGCTTGAGGATGTCGAACAGGCGGAACAGGGCGAAGCTGAGGATCAGGCCGGGCAGGCGCAGATGGGTGAGGGCAAGCAGCGGGATCATCTGGCCGGCGATTTCGTCGATGACGACCCAGCCCGGGTCCTGCGCGGCGCAATCCTGCTTGCCGATGACATAGATGCCGAGCGCGGTGACCAGCACGATGGCGATGAGCAGCGGCACATGCCCCCCGGCCAGGATAAGCGCGCCGAGCACCAGCCCGACGAGCGAGCCGAATGTGCCCGGCGCCTTGGGCGCGTAGCCGGCGCCAAAACCGCTGGCGAGAAGCGCGTAAAAATTCAATTGACCTGCCAGGGGGTGAGCGGGCTGTCCGCCGAGCCGGTGAGGAAGGCGCGGTAGATGGTGATGCTCTCGCTCACGCGCTGCACGTAGTTGCGGGTTTCGTTAAAGGGGATTTCCTCCACCCAGTCGATGATATCTGCCCCGCCGGCGTTTTTGCCGAGTTCCGGATCGCCGTTTTCCGAAAGCCAGTTGGCGACATTGGTCGGCCCGGCATTATAGGCGGCGATGGCGAGCGGCAGGCAGTTGCCGAAATCCTGCACCAGCCCGGCGAGATAGGCGGTGCCGAGCGCCATGTTCTGCGCCGGGTCGAACAAATCGCCGGAGGGCAGGCCGCTTTTCTCGCCTGTCCGCCGGGCGGTGGCGGGCATGAGCTGCATCAGGCCCATGGCCCCGGCGCCGGAGATCACGGTGGGATCGAAACCGCTTTCCTGGCGCATGATGCCCAAGGCGATGGCGCGCTCCAGCGTGGCTTGCGGCGGGTCATAGGGCATCGGCCAGCCTTCGCGCACCAGCATCTGCCCGGCAACGCCGGCGGTGCGCGAGATGGAGACCGCACTTTGCGGCAGGCCGAGGCCCAGGGCGAGTTTCGCCGCGAGTTCGCGTGTGCGGTCATCCGGCGCGATCTGCCCGAGGCGGTTGAGGAAAATCGCCGCGTCGCGCGGATCGTTCATCTGTACCAGGAGGGCGGCGGCGCGTGGCAGTTCCATGAGGGCGAAATTGAGCGCATCCCCGGCGGTGAAGCTCGGCTCGCCATCGGCGGTGATGCGGGCGGCGAGCTGGCGTGGGGAATCGCCCAGCGCCAAGGCGGCGAGCTGGCCGTAATACGTGTCCGGATATTGCGCGGCGCGGGCGTAGTCGGCTTTGGCGGTGGGGCCGGTCTCGCTGCGGCCCAGCCAGTACCAGGCGCGCGCCTGGGTGATGACGGCGGCGGAGGAGGAGGCGAGGTCGGTAAACCAGATCGCGGCCTGATCCGGCTGATGCAGGAAGCGTAGGAGCAGGAAGCCGGCCAGGAAATCGCGGTCGGCGATCTGTTCGCGCGCGGTCTGCCCGGAGATTGGCGGGTTGGCGGCGATGACCACGGCGTAGGCGTCCTTCGCATCCCCCGCGGCGAGCAGCGCGCGCGCCAGGGTATTCTGCGCCGGCCAGAACATCAGTTGCTGTTCGGGGCTGGCGGCGGCGGAAGCGGCCTTGCCCTGGGCGGCCCAGAGCGATGCGGCCTGCTGGTCCTGCCCGGCATCGTGCAGCGCCTCGGCCTGGGTGAGAAAATCGGGCGTGATGGTGGGTGCGCTGGAGGAGACGATGCCGCTTGCTTCGCGCTCGCGCAACGCGAGCAGCCCTTGTTCCGGCCAGTCCGGATTGGCGGCGATAAAGGCCTGGATTTCCTCCGGCGTGCCGCCGCCGGGATCGGTCAAGCGGAAGAAGGTGACGAGCTTCGTCATCAGCGGATCGCCGGTCGCCGCCGCCAGGGCAGAGGCCTCGGTAAAATCGCCGGCCTTCACGTCGGTCATGATTTGCGGGGTAGCGGGCGTTTGCGCGAACGCCAGCGCGGGTAGGAGCGTGAGGAGCAAGGCGCCGGGGAATCGCATGGCGCTGTTGTAGCAGCCCCTCGCGCTAAGACTCAAACGGCCATGCCGCCCTCATTGAGCCGGACCGCTTGCAGCCTATCTCCTGGAAGATTACGTCAGTCCGGACAGGAGTTAAGATATGTTCCACGGTTCGTTTACGGCTCTGGTGACCCCGATGCGCGCGGATGGCGGTATCGACGAGGATGCTTTTGCACGCTTGATTGATTGGCAGATCGCCGAGGGCACGCAAGGGATTGTGCCGGTGGGCACGACCGGGGAGTCGCCCACGCTGTCGCATGCGGAGCATAAGCGCGTTGTGGAGCTGGCGATTGCGGCGGCGCGTGGCCGGGTGCCGGTGATGGCCGGGGCGGGCTCCAATTCCACCGCCGAGGCGGTGAGTCTGGCGCAGCACGCCAAAGGCGCCGGCGCGGATGCGGTGCTGGTGGTAACGCCCTATTACAATAAGCCGACGCAGGAGGGGCTATTCCGCCATTACACGACGATTGCCGATGCGGCGGAGATTCCGGTGTTCATTTATAACATCCCCGGCCGCTCGGTCATCGACATGTCCGTGGAGACCATGGCGCGGCTGGCGGCGCATAAAAATATCATCGGCGTGAAGGATGCGACGGCAAATCTGACGCGGCCGCAGCACACCGCGCGGGCCTGCGGTGCGGATTTCATCCAGCTTTCGGGCGAGGACCATACGGCGCTCAGCTTTTTGGCCAGCGGCGGGCATGGCTGCATTTCCGTCACCTCGAATATCGCCCCGCGGCTCTGCGCCGAGCTGCATGCCGCCTGGGCCAAGGGCGATCTGCGCACCGCCATGGCGATCCAGACGCGCCTGTTGCCGCTGCATGACGCGATGTTCGCGGAGAGCAATCCGGGGCCGGTGAAATATGCCGCATCCCTGCTGGGCTTCGGCGCCAATGCGGTGCGTCTGCCCTTGGCGCCGGTAAGCGATGCGACGGCGGCGAAGGTGAAAGCCGCGATGGTGGAAGTGGGCCTGTTGCATTGACGGAAGCGCGCAAGAACAAGACCGGCTATATCTCGCACGGCATCGCCTCGCAGAACCGCAAGGCGCGGTTCGACTACAACATCCTCTCGACGGTGGAGGCGGGGATTGTGTTGAAGGGGGTGGAGGTGAAATCCCTGCGCCTTGGCCGGGCGACGCTGACCGAGGCCTGGGCTGGTGAGCGCAACGGGGAGTTGTATCTCTTCAACGCCTATATTCCGGAATACCAAGGCGGGGTGCTCTCGCGCTTCGACGTGCGCGGCGCGCGGAAACTGCTGGTCAAACGCAAGGAACGCAACCAGTTATTCGGGGCGATCGCGCGCGATGGCGCGACCGTGGTGCCGCTGGATATCCATTTCAATCCGCGGGGTCTGGCCAAGGTGACGCTCGGTATCGCCGAGGGGCGTCAGAAGCATGACAAGCGCCATGCGATTGCGGCGCGGGATTGGCAGCGGGATAAGGCGCGGTTGTTAAGGAATAAGTAAGAAGCCGCTTTTTTGGAAAAAAGCGGCGCAAAAAACTTTTGCTCCTTGGGCCCGTGGCGCGACTGCCAGCACGGCCTGAGGTGGAAAAGTTTTTTTTGCTTCTTTTTGTTCACAAAAAGAAGTCTTCCTAACCGATAAACTTCCTGATTTTCCCTACGAGATTCTCAAACATTTCGGTCGTCAAACGCTTCGTGCTCGTGTTGTAGCGCGACACGTGATAGCTGTTGGCGAGGATGCAGGCCCGGGCGCGGTGTGTGCAGCGCGCCATGCGCGAATTTGAACAGGCTCGGTCTAACCCCAAGCGCGCGCAGGCTCATCTGATGCGCGACCGTCCCGAGGGTGAGGATGACGCGCAGCTTCGGCATCGCGGCGATTTCCGCGGCGAGGAAGGCGTTGCAGGCTTTTTCCTCCGCCGGGGTGGGCAGGTTTTGCGGCGGGACGCAGCGCACTGCGTTCGTGATGCGGCACTTCACCAAAGCGAGGCCGTCATCGGGGCGCTCCAGATAGGTCCCGGTGGCGAAGTGAAATTTCAGTAAGGTGGCATAGAGTAGCAGCCCGGCATGGTCGCCCGTGAATGGCCGCCCGGTGCGGTTGGCGCCGCGTAGGCCGGGTGCGAGGCCGACGACGAGCAATTCCGCGTCGAGCGCGCCGAAGCTCGGCACCGGCGCGTTATGCCAGAAGGGTTCCTTGGCGCGGTTTTCGTCCCGGTAGCTGGCCAGCCTTTCGCAAAGCGCGCAGTCACGGCCGGGCGTCATTCGAAATCGTCATCCCGGTTGGCGGTGCGCGGGCGCGCCTCGGAGGCTTTGCGTGTGAATTCCGCGGCGATATCGGCCAGGTCGATATATTGGTCGGCCTGGCGGCGCAGCTCGTCGGCGATCATCGGCGGGTTCGTCTTGATGGTGGATACCACCGAGACACGCACGCCCTTGCGCTGCATGGCTTCGACCAGACGGCGGAAATCCGAATCGCCCGAGAACAATACGGCATGGTCGAGCTTAGGGGCGAGCTCCAGCATGTCGATGGCGAGCTCGATATCCATATTGCCTTTGATGCGGCGGCGGCCCAGCGCGTCGGTAAATTCCTTGGCGGGCTTCGTAACGAGGCTGTAACCGTTATAGGCGAGCCAGTCGGTTAATGGCTTTAAAGGCGAGTATTCCTCGGTTTCCAACAACGCAGAGTAGTAATAGGCGCGAAGCATGTTAGATTTGCTTGCAAAGAAGTCCAACAACCTTCGGTAGTCGATATCAAAGCCAAGGCTCCGCGTGGCGGCATAAAGATTGGCGCCGTCGATAAACAACGCGGTGCGCTCTTGGGCGGAAAACCTCATAGGGGAGTCTTTCTTGTGCTGAAAAAAGGAAGTTTCAATGGATGTACAGCGTTATAAGAAATGTTAGATATGATATCATAAACAGCAACGATTCAGGCGCGAGGGCCGAAAGGCATTTAATACGATGATACTTATCGCAATCGGCGCCAACCTGCCAGGGGCTGACGGAAGATCGCCGCTGGACACATGCCAGGCGGCAATTCCGTTTTTGCTGGATATTCCAGGGCTTAGCTTTGTCGCGGCATCGCCATGGTATCGCACGGTGTCGATTCCGCGCGCGGATTTTCCGGATTATTGCAATGGCGTAATACGTTTTCAGGGAGAAATCGCGCCGGAAGTGCTGCTGGCGCGCCTGCATGAAATCGAGGCGCGGTTCGGCCGCGAGCGTTTTGAGGTAAATGCGCCGCGCACGCTCGACCTCGATATCATCGACCTCAACGGCATCATCCGCGCGACGCCGGCGCCGATCCTGCCGCATCCGCGCGCGCATCAGCGCGCCTTCGTGCTGCGGCCGATTTTGGATGTCGCCCCCGGCTGGCGGCATCCCATCTTCCGGCAAAGTGTGGCGACCCTGCTGGCCGAACTGTCCCCGCAAGGGCTTCAACCCTGGCAGAACGAGCCGGTTTGATCGCCGTTTCCAGGGGGAAGGGTTGCATCGGGCGGGGGCGCAGGGTAAGTTGTTCGTTCAGTAATTTGCCTGGAGCGTTTCGGATGGCCCGCGTCACCGTTGAAGACTGCGTTTTAAAAGTGCCGAACCGGTTTGAACTGGTTCTGCTGGCGGCCCAGCGCGCCCGCAATATCAGCCGTGGCGAGCAGCTCACGATCGACCGGGACAATGACAAAAACCCGGTCGTCGCCCTGCGTGAAATCGCCGATGAGACCCTGGCCCTGCCGGAGCTGGAACAGGATCTGGTGAAATCCCTCTCACGCGTGCCCGAGCCGGAGCCGGTGGACGAGGAAGTGCTCGACCTTATCCCGACCGACCAGAACATCTTCGGCCTGCAGGATGTCTCGGCCGAGGAAGAAGCCGCTGCCATGGCCGCCGAGGCCGAAGAGATGACCCCTGAGGATATCCAGGCGGCGATCGAGGCGGAGCTCGGCGGCAAAACCCGCCGCTAACCGCCATGTGGGCAGGCTGCCGGAACACGCGCCTGCTTCACCTGCCTGAAGGACTGGGCGGCGCCGGGTTATCCGCGGCCATGCCGCATCCGGAGTTGGCGGGGCTGTTGTCGCGCCTTGCCGCCTATGACGGCAAGGTCGATCCCGCTGTCATCGACGATGCCTATAGCGTGGCGGAAGCCGCGCATGCGGCGCAGAAGCGCGATAACGGCGAACCTTACATCACGCACCCGCTGGCGGTCGCCAATATCCTGGCCGGCTACCGGTTGGATTCGTCGTCGATCGTCACGGCGCTGCTGCATGACGTGATCGAGGACACCTCGGTCACGCTCGCCGCCGTGCAGAAGCGCTTCGGCGCCGAGGTGGCCGGGCTGGTCGATGGCGTGACCAAGCTGACGCGCCTCGAACTACAATCGGACCGCACCAAGCAGGCGGAGAATTTCCGTAAACTCGTGCTTGCGATGAGCAAGGACATCCGCGTGCTGATCGTCAAGCTCGCGGATAGGCTGCATAACATGCGCACCATCGGCGCGGTGAGTGCGATCTCCCGGCGTCAGCGCATCGCGCGCGAGACCATGGAGATCTATGCACCGCTGGCCGAGCGCATCGGCATGGAATCGGTCAAGACCGAGCTGCAGACACGCTCTTTCGCCGAGCTCGACCCTGAGGCGTTCGATACCATCCAGGCGCGCTTGAACTTTTTGCGCGGGCAGGGGGCGGATGTCATCGAGGAGGTGCGCCAGGAGCTGTTGCGCGTCTGCAGGGCGGCCGATGTCGATGTCGTCGAAATCGCCGGCCGTGAAAAATCGCCTTATTCCATCTGGGAGAAAATGCAGCGGCGCAATGTCGCCTTCGAGCAGCTCTCCGATATCATGGCGTTTCGCATCATCGTGCCCACGCGCGAGGCTTGCTATGTTACGCTGGGCGCGATCCATGCCGCCTATCCGGTGATCGCGGGGCGCTTCAAGGATTACATCTCCACGCCGAAGGCCAACGGCTATCAGTCCTTGCATACGGGGGTGACGCTGCGCCATCCGCGCAACCAGAAAATCGAAATTCAGATCCGCACTGCCGAGATGCAGATCATCGCGGAAAACGGTGTTGCGGCGCATTGGCTCTATAAGCAGTCGGATGCGAGCCAGTCGGACCTGAAGCAGTTCCGCTGGGTGCAGGACCTGCTGGAAATTCTGGAAAACTCCGCCGCACCCGACGAGTTTTTGGAAAACACCAAGCTCGAGCTCTATCAGGACCAGGTATTCTGCTTCACGCCGAAAGGCCAGCTCATCCAGCTCCCGCGCGGTGCCACCTCGGTCGATTTCGCCTATGCCGTGCACAGCCAGATCGGCGATACCTGCGTTGGTGCGCGGATCAATGGCCGGCTCATGCCGCTGCGCTACGAGTTGCAGAATGGCGACCAGGTGGAAATCCTCACTGCGCGCGGCGGCACGCCCTCGCCCGCATGGGAGCGGTTCGTCACCACCGGCAAGGCCCGCGCGCGCATCCGCCGCTTCCTCGCCCAGCAGATGCGCGAGCAGCACCGCGATGCCGGAAAATCCATGCTGGCAAAGGCCTTCCGCCAGGACGGCGTGGATGGTTCCGAAAAAGTCTTGGAACCAACTGCAAAAACGCTGAAGCAGGCGACGCTCGATGATCTCTATGTCGCGGTCGGCACCGGCGCGCTCGGGCCGAAGGAAGTGGTCTACGCCGCCTATCCGGAGCTGAAGGAAGCGCGCGCGCCGCGCATGATGCCGGCCTTCATGGGCCAGTCGCTTACCGCCCGCTCGCCGCGCAGCGCGCCGCTCAAAGGCGAGGCGGGGATGCTCGTCACCGGCCTCGTCGCGGGCATGGATGTGCATTACGCCGGCTGCTGCCATCCGCTGCCGGGCGATAAAATCGTCGGCATCGTCGCCACCGGGAAAGGGGTGACCGTCCACACCAAGGATTGCGCCACGCTGGAAACCTTCGCCGCTACGCCGGAACGTTTCATCGATGTCGATTGGGATGCCGCCAATCTCGTAGGCGCCGGCGGCAAAGGCCATAAATTCGTCGGCCGCATCAGCGTGATCGCCAGCAACAGCCCCAGCGCGCTGGCCAGCCTCACCAATGCCGTCGCAAAACAGGAAGGCGCTATCGCCAATCTCAAAATCGTCCATCGCCAGCAGGATTTTTTCGAAGCCATCGTCGATGTCGAAATCCGCGACGCACGCCATCTCGGCCAGGTTATCGCCGGCCTGCGCGGTGCCACCGGCATCGCGCAGGTGGAACGAGCGAAGACCTGATGGGAATGTTCAAGCAAGGCCAAGGGGCGCTGCCCCTTGGAACCCCGCGAACGGCAGCGCCGTTCGATCCGCTAAAAGGGTTTGAATTGGTGGGCGCCTCAGGTGGTAGTACCGCCCAGGGCGCCCACCAATTCAAACCCTTATTAATGGGTTCTAAGGGCTCAGCCCTTAGCGGGGGTCCAGGGGGCAGCGCCCCTTGGCCTTGCTTGGTCTTTCCATCATGATCATCGGCCTCGGTACCGACCTGTGCGATATCCGGCGCATTGAGGCGAGCCTGGCGCGGCATGGCGAGCGGTTTACGATGCGGATTTTCTCTGAGGTGGAGCGGGCGCGGTCGGACCGGCGGGACCATTCGCGGGCGGCGAGCTATGCCAAGCGGTTTGCGGCGAAGGAGGCCTGCGCGAAGGCCTTGGGCACTGGTTTTCGCCAGGGCGTGTTTTTCTCGGATTTGCGCGTGGTGAATTTGCCGAGCGGCCAGCCGACGATGAGCCTGCATGGCGGGGCGTTGGAGCGGCTGAACCTCCTGTTACCGCCGGGCTATGCGCCGCGCATCGCGTTGTCGCTGACGGATGAATACCCTTACGCCTATGCGCAGGTGATTATTTCCGCGGAGCTGTTAGTCCCAGGCTAATTTTGTTCTGTCGAGGTTATGAACGCAACCAGCTGTTAAGATATTCCCAGGCAGATTGGCGCTACGTTCAATCCGTGCCGGGGCAGAAAATGATCCTCAACCTGTTCGCCGATCTATGTGTGGCGATTGCGTTTATCGCGATGGCGTTTGTCGTGAATGATCTGTTCACCGCGACGGAGACTTCCGTGCTGGGGCGCCGGCGCTGGCGGATCATGGCGCTGCTGCTGCTGCTGGCGGGGGCTGGCGCGCAGGCCGGCGTGATGCTGGCGGGCGATTTCGGCATGGCCACGCTGGCCGCCGGGTTGCGCCTGCTAGCCGGCTTATGCCTGGTCGCGGCGGCGGCGGGTTTTTTTCCGGTGGTGGGACGGTTGAAGCGCGGGCAGTTGCGCCTGATGAACCGGCGGCTGACGCAGCGTGCCGAGCGTGCGGAAGCGGCGGCGGCGGCGGCGCGCAAATGGTTGAGCCTGGCCGAACAGACGGCGCATATCGGCCATTGGCAGCTTACCGTGCCGGGAAACCAGTTGATCCGGTCGGACGAGATTTACCGCATTCACGGCTTATGGCGGGAGCATTACCGGCCGCGGATCGAGACGGCGCTGGCGGCCCTGCATCCGGCGGATGGCAAGCGGATCGGCGGGCTGATGCAGGAGGCGGTAGCCCGGCCAGGGCGGTTCGAGGCGACCGCGCGGCTGCGCCGGCCGGATGGCGATATCCGCCATGTCGTGCTGCGGGGCATGGCGGCGCTGAACGGCCAAGGCCGGGTGGAGGCGCTGAATGGCGTGATGCTGGATGTGACCGAGCGCAAGCGCTCCGAGGCGCACATGCTGCCGCCCTCGGCGCTGCGTGATGCGCCGCATGAAGATGGCGTGACCGGGCTGCTCGACCGCCGGCAATTCGAGCTCAGCCTCGGCTATGAATTCAAGCGCGCGGTACGCAGCCGCAAGCCGCTTGGGCTGGTCCTGGTGGATATCGACCATTTTCGCGCCTTCAACGCGCATTATGGCGAGCTGGACGGAGATGCCTGCCTGCGCGTGATCTCACAGGCAGTGCAGGCGATCCCGCGGCGCACGGGCGATGTGGTGGCGCGGTATCAGGCGGCTGAAA
Source organism: uncultured Pseudomonadota bacterium (assembly GCA_963737355.1). Classification (GTDB taxonomy): domain Bacteria; phylum Pseudomonadota; class Alphaproteobacteria; order Acetobacterales; family Acetobacteraceae; genus Acidocella. The sequence goes on from CAVTSC010000007.1 coordinate 702,282, forward strand.
TCGCGGTGCTGCTGCCATTGGCCGATGCGGCGGGGGCCGTGCGGGTGGGGACGCAGATTTTGGAGTCTATCCGCGCTTTGGGCCTGCCGAATGCCGGACATCCAGGCGGGCTGTTGTCGGTGAGTTGTGGTGCGGCCGCTTTTTCCGGGCCGGATGATCTGTACAACCCGCTGGAACTGACGCGCCGGGCGAGCCGTGCGCTGGCGGATGCCAAACAGGCCGGCGGCGATCGCGTCTGCGGTTTTATGGCGACCGAATTTATGGCTTCGCTCTCGCAGCCCGCCTGAACCCGTTCCGCGGCGATTGTCCGCAAGCCCGCCGCGGCCATATGCTGCTTTGGAAGAGGAGTAGCATATGGCCGGACCAGAGAGATATTTTTACGAACCGGGGCAGGGGCATGGCCTCGCGCATGACCCGTTCAACGCGATCGTAGGACCGCGGCCGATCGGCTGGGTGTCCACGCAGGGCGCGGATGGATCGGTGAATCTCGCCCCCTACAGTTTTTTCAACGCGTTCAATTACACCCCGCCGATCATCGGTTTTTCCAGCACCGCGGCGAAACATTCGCTGCGTAATGCGCGCGAGACGGGGGCGTTTGTGTGGAATCTCGCCACGCGCGCGCTCGCCGCGCAGATGAACGTCACCTCGGCTTCGGCGCCGTATGGGGTGGACGAGTTTGCGCTGGCGGGGCTGGAAAAAGCCCCCTCCCGCCTGGTGGCCCCGCCGCGCGTGGCGGCGAGCCCGGTGAATTTCGAGTGCCGGGTTGCCGATATCGTGCAGTTGAAGGGCTGGCGGGGCGATGAAGCGCAAGCCTGGCTGGTGCTGGGCGAGGTGGTGGGCGTGCATATCGACGCCGCTTTGCTGAAGGAAGGCGTGTTCGACACGTTTGGCGCGGAAATCGTACTCCGTGCGGGCGGCCCCTCGGCCTATGCCGCGATCACGCCGGAAACTCGGTTCGACATGGCGCGGCCGAAATGAGCGCCATCATCCCTCCCTTCACCTTGGAGGCCGCGACCCGCAAAGTCCGGCTGGCCGAGGATGGCTGGAATAGCCGCAACCCGGAGAAAGTCTCCCTGGCCTATACGGTGGACAGCCGGTGGCGCAATCGCGCGGAATTCGTCAATGGTCGCCCGGAAATCGTGGCCTTCCTGACCCGCAAATGGACGAAGGAACTCGACTACCGGCTGATCAAGGAGCTCTGGGCGTTCGGAGAAAATCGGATCGCCGTGCGCTATGCCTATGAATGGCATGACGACAGCGGTAACTGGTTCCGCTCCTACGGCAACGAGAATTGGGAATTCGACGCTTCGGGCCTGATGCAGCGCCGGTTTGCCTGCATCAACGATTTGCCGATTGCCGAGGCTGACCGGAAATTTCATTGGCCGCTTGGGCGTCGCCCGGAGGATCATCCGGGGTTGAGTGAGCTTGGGCTTTAAGGAAGGTAAGAACTTCTTTTTGTGAACAAAAAGAAGCAAAAACTTTGCTTACTTTGGGCCGGGGGCGCGCTCGTAACGCCCGGCTCAAAGGAGCAGAAGTTTTTTGCGCCGCTTTTTTAGACGCCATCCGAGGATGGCGTCTTTTAGGTATGCTTAAGCCTGTTCGTCGGCCGCCCGGAAATACGGCTCGACCTTGCCCTTTAATTTCATCGTCAGCGGCTTGCCGTGGCGATCCACGGTTTTGCCGACGGCGACGCGGACCCAGCCTTCGGAGACGGAGTATTCTTCCACATTGTTCTTCTCGACGCCGTTGAAACGGATGCCGATGCCGCGCTCCAGCGCCGCCTCATTGAAGAACGGGCTTTTCGGATCATTGGAGAGGTGGTCGGGGGGCGTGTCGCTCATATGTATTTGCTCAGTTTACGTTTCAGTTTGGTGGTGAAGGTCGCGGCCGGGGAGTCGCTCAACGCGATCACCGGGGCGCTGGCCAGGGTTTTGCCATTGGCGGTGTAGGTGACGGTGCCGAGGGTCTCGCCCTTGGTCACGCCCGGGGTAACGTCCGCGGTATAGACGATGCTGTGCTGGACGGCTTTGACCGCGTCCACCGGCAAGGTCAGGGTGATATCGTTCGCGATGCCGACGGCGACGCTGCCGGAATCGAGCGCCTCGCTGGTGAGCGTGCCGATCGGCTGATTCGCGGTGGCGATGCTCGTATCGGTGAAGAATTTCTGGCCGTAATCGAGCAGCGACTCGATGGCCGCGGTGCTGGCATGCCAGGTCGGCCCGCCGGTGACGACGGCAATCAGGCGCACGCCGTTGCGCACGGCGGTGACGTCGATGCAGTGCCCGCTTTCATCGGTCAGACCGGTTTTGAGACCGTCCACCGTGGGGTCGCGGAACAGCACCGGGTTCCAGCTTTGCTGGGTGATGTTGTCGTAGGTGTAGCTCTGCATTTTGGAGATGTTCAGAATCTCCGGCTCATCATGCAGAATGGCGCGGGTGAGCAAGGCGACATCCATGGCGCTCGTATGCAGCGCCGGGTCGGGCAGGCCATCGACATTGGTGTAGTTGGTATTCGTCAGGCCGAGGCTGGCGGCGTCCTTGTTCATGATCTGGACGAAGGCGTCCTGGGTGCCGGCGACCTGCTCGGCGAGCGCGGTGGCGGCGTCGTTGCCCGAATCGATGATGAGCCCGTGCAGCAACTGGTCGACGGTGACTTGGGTGTTGGGCGAGAGGAACATCCGCGAGCCGCCGGCATGCCAGGCTTCCGGCGTAATCGTCACGTTCTGGTCGAGTTTGAGCGAACCGTCATGGAGGTCTTGGTAGACGATATGCGCGGTCATCAGCTTCGTCAGGCTGGCCGGGGCTAATTGCATGTTCGGCGCGGCTTCGGCGAGGACGGCGCCGGTAGCGGCATCCATCAGCACATAGGCGGTCATGTCCGCCAGAACGGGCGGGGCGGGCGTGTTTTTGTCGCCAGCCGGGCTGTCGGGCGTTGGCGGCGGGCCGCTGGGGGCGGCGGTTGCCGTGACATCGTCCGGCGAGGCGGGGAGGGAGGGATGTTTTTTCGCGAAAGCAGGCGCGGAGGCGGCCAGAAAACTCGCCGCGACCAGGAGACGCACAGAACCGGCGGACTTAAACATGGGCAAGACTCTCTTCATTCGGGTCAGGCAGAAGCACGTCCTCTCTGCACCGATTTCTTGACAAGCCGCAAGCGCCGCGCTTGATGCCATCACTAACCAGATAGGCTCGACATGACGCTCCCACAGCAAAAAGCCTCCTCGGCTGGCGAATTCTTCAAAACCATCCTTTATGCCGGGCTGATCGCCGTTGGCATTCATACGTTTCTTTTTGAGCCGTTCTTCATCCCGTCGGGAAGCATGGTCCCCACTTTGCTCGTCGGCGACTATCTGTTCGTTAACAAATTTGCCTATGGCTATTCGCATTTCTCGCTGCCTTTTTCTCCGGATATTTTCTCGGGACGGATTTTTTCGCGCATGCCCAAGCGCGGCACGGTCGTTGTATTCCGCCCGCCGGGAGATCCGGGGACGGATTACATCAAGCGCGTGATCGGCCTGCCGGGCGATACCGTGCAGATGACGAATGGCCAGCTGCTGATCAACGGCCAGCAAGTGCCGCGCACGGATGCCGGTAATTATATCGATGACAGCTCCGGCGGCCCGGTGGTCGCGCGCGATTATACCGAGACGCTGCCGGGCGGCGTCAGCCATTCGATTCTCAAGGAAACGGACCAGGGATTCGCCAATAATACGCAGGTCTACACCGTGCCGGCGGGAGATCTGTTCATGATGGGCGATAACCGCGACGATTCAGAGGATTCGCGCTTCATGGACGGGCCGGTCGGCTATGTGCCGCTCGAAAACGTGATCGGGCCCGCCGATATCATTTTCTTTTCGATCCATTTGGACCATCCGTTCTACGAATTCTGGGAATGGCCGCTCGAAATCCGGTGGGGCCGGATGTTTCACACAATCACGTGAACAACCTGGAGGCCGCCCAGGCCCTGCTGGGCCACGTCTTCAGCCGGCCGAAGCTGCTATCCGAGGCGCTGACACATCGTTCCGCTGCCGGAGCAAAAGGTGTAGGCTCGAACGAGCGGCTGGAATTCATCGGCGACCGTGTGCTGGGGTTGGTCGTCGCGGAATGGCTGATCGAACGTTTTCCGGAGGAGCAGGAGGGCAAGCTCGGCCCGCGTCTGGCGGCGCTGGTCTCCAAGCCTTCGCTGGCGGCGATCGCCGAGGCGAATGGGCTGGCGGCTTTGTTGAGCGTGGCGCCGGGGGAATCCAAGCGCGGCGTGCGCACCCAGGCAACCGTGCTGGCCGATGCGCTAGAGGCGGTGATCGGCGCGCTGTACCTCGATGCTGGACTGCCTGCGGCGCGCGATTTCATTCGCCGCGTGATGGGTGGCGCCATGGAAAATCAATTCATTCCGCCGAAAGATCCAAAAACCGCGTTGCAAGAATGGGCGCTCAAGCGCGCCCTTGCCTTGCCTGCCTATGACGTGGTGGAGCAATCTGGGCCGTCGCACGCGCCGCATTTCGTCATCCGCGTGCGGGTGGGCGATGCGGTCGGGCGCGGGGAGGCAGGCTCCAAGCGGGCGGCGGAGCAGGAAGCGGCGAGAGCCTTATTGGGAGTTTTGCCACCATGAGTAAATGTGGTTTTGTTGCGCTGATCGGCGCGCCGAATGCCGGAAAATCCACGCTGCTGAACCGGCTGACGGGGGCGAAGGTCTCCATCGTCACGCCCAAGGCGCAGACCACGCGGGCGCGTGTGCTGGGGATTTTGATGCGCGATACGGCGCAGATTTTGTTCGTCGACACGCCGGGGATTTTCAATCCGAAGCGCCGGCTGGACCGCGCGATGGTCGCCGCCGCCTGGGACGGCGCTGGCGAGGCGGATTATGTGCTGCTGCTGGTGGATGCCAAGCAAGGGCTGACGACAGCGGTGCGCGAGATCATCGGCAAGCTTGCCGCCACCGGGCGCAAGATGGCGCTGGTGCTGAACAAGGTGGATCTGATCGACCGGCATTTGCTGCTGCCGCTGACACAAGAGATCGCCGCGCTGGCGAGCTTCGAGCAGGTCTTCATGATCTCGGCTGCGACTGGCGACGGGATCGAGGTGCTGCTGGATTTCTGCACCGCCAAGCTCCCCGAGGGGCCGTTCCTCTACCCCGAGGACGAGCTGACCGACCTGCCGGACCGGCTGCTCGCCGCCGAGATCGTGCGCGAGCAGATATTCTTGCAAACGCGAGACGAAGTGCCCTACGGCACCACCGTGGAGACGGAAAGTTTTAAGACCCAGAAGGACGGCTCGGTGCGAATCGATGCCGTGATCTACGTCACCAAGCCGAGCCACAAGGCGATTCTGATCGGCGCCAAGGGCAGCCGGATCAAGGATATCGGCGCCCGCGCGCGCCGCGAACTGGGCACGCTGCTGGAATGCCCGGTGCATTTGTTCCTGCGCGTGAACGAGCGCCCGGGCTGGGACGAGGAAGCCGCCCGCATCCGCGCCACCGGACTGAATGACCCCAAAATCTAGGCGTTGGCGCTGGCATGCGGGGGCGATGGCACTGTATGCGGGCGGCGCTTGGTTTATCCTTGATCACGGCGCTTCCCTCACCGGCAAACTTGCCGGTGGCGGGAGCGATGTTTACGCGTTTGTGTGGTTCCTTGCCTGGTGGCCCTGGGCGCTGGCACATCACGTTAACCCGTTCTTCACGCATCTTGTCTGGCAGCCGGACGGGCTGAATCTGACCTGGACGACGAGCGTGCCCTTGCTCGCATTGTTGGGGTTGCCGTTCACGTTGATGGCCGGCCCGGTGCTGGCGTTTAATGTTTTGAATTTGGCAGGGCCGTTTTTGGCCGCCTGTGGTGCGTATGCGCTTTGCCTCTACATTACGGAGGTGCCGGCGGCTTCTATGTTGGGCGGCTTTCTATTTGGATTCTCCGCCTATGAAATGGCGCGCGCAAGCGTGCAACTCAATCTCGAATTCACCGTGTTCATACCGTGCTTGCTTCTCGTAATTCTCGCGCGGTTGGATGACCGGATAGGCCGCTGGCCGGCGGTGCTGTGGGCTGCCTTGCTGCTGATTGGTCAGTTCGGCGTGTCCATCGAGGTGTTCGCTACGGCGTTGCTGTTCGGTGGGTTTGCCTGGGCGGTGGCGTTCTGGCGGTTGCCCGCCCGGCGCGCGGCGCTCAAGCGCTTGGTGCAAGACGGGCTGATCGCGGCGCCGATTGTTTTGCTGGTGCTCTCGCCGGTTTTGTGGGCGATGTTTGCGCGCCCGCGCGATATTGCGTTGCCGCCTTATTGGCCGTTGATGTTTTCCACCGATCCTTTGAATTTGGTGATCCCGACCCTGAGCACATGGTTCGGCGGTGCGTTCGCCTGGCCTGTTAGCCGGAATTTCACGGGGTTTTTAAGCGAGCAGAGCGGTTATTTAGGCATCCCGCTCTGCGTGATTCTGTGGATGTATCTGCGCCGCCGGGGGCGATTTTTGAGGATCATGCTGCTCGGCATCGTGCTGGCAAGCTGTGGTCCGCAGCTTTGGTTCGCCGGAAGGCAAACGCATATTCCCCTGCCATGGGCCTTATTCCGGCATTTGCCATTCCTTGGCGCGGCATTGCCATCGCGCTTTATGCTATATGCTTCCCTGCTGGCGGCCATTATTGCCGCCCTCTGGGTCGCCGAAGCGCCCGAGGGACCGAAGCGGCGTTTACGCTTGATCGCGGGGGCCTTCGCGGCTTTATGGCTTGTTCCGATGCCGCATCCGGTGGAGACCGTTCCGTACTCGGCGTTTTTTAAGCCGAACAGGCTTCAGGCAATGCTGGGCGCGCATGCGCGTATTCTGATCCTGCCTTTCGGTGTGATGGGCGCATCATCGCTTTGGCAGGCGGAGAACCAGTTCGGCTTTGCCCAGACCGGCGGGTATCTCGGCTATCCGCCCGGCGCGGCGCAGGCCGATCCGATCATGCGATTTTATTTTGGATTGGATTCCCCCGATTTTGCCTCCGATTTAACGGCCTTCTGCCGGAAGACCGGCACCGAATATGTGGTGGCGGGACGCGGGATCACGCCGCATGTCATGGCCGAAATGCAGGCATTGGCCTGGCCCGCGCGACAGGTGGATGACGTGACCGTTTTTACCGTGCCTGGGGAGCAGGAACATGATGCTCAGCGTTAGCGGGGCGCTTGCTCCCTCCAAAAACCTGTCAAAGCTCGTCTTACGTTTCGGCGTTAGCGCAACGGCACTCTTGGCGTTCGCGTTTTTTGTGTTGCTGTACAAGCTGCATCTGCTGCGATTTTATCACGATATATTGGACGCGCAGGGAATACCGCAGGCCGCAAATCCATTTTCGGACCTTGCCGCGGTGTTGAATGCGGTTCGTTGCGCGCATGAAGGCGTGAACGTGTATCTGCCGAGCGCCTGCATGCAAGGTGGCGTCTATAATTATTCTCCTTTCGTATTGAGGTTGGGTTTTTTGCAATATCCCGCTCAGCATCTGATGCTGAGCGGGATATTGCTCGGCATTGTTTTTCTGACGTTTTTGTCAAGCTTGCCGGCTCCTGCGTCATTCCCGGAACTTTTCCTCAGAGCGATCGCCACGCTATCGCCGGCGACGATATTTGCCCTCGAGCGGGCGAATTTCGACGTTGTTATTTTTCTTGCCGTGACCGTCGGAGTGTTGTTCTGCCTTAGAAATTCCGCGCTTCGGATCCTAGGGTATCTAACTTTTTTGCTGGCTGCGGCCATCAAGTTCTTTCCGGCAGCCGTGCTTGCCTTGATATTGCGAGAGCCGCCCCGCCGTATTTTGCTTCTGGCCGGGTGTTTGATTTTTATGGGCCTTGCGTTTTTGGCCTATTTTGGTGCGGGAACTCTGGCCGCCATTCAGATCATCCCACGGGCAGGTCCGCTTGGAAATGATTTCGGTGCGATCAATATTCCTTTGGGATTAAGCCTGTTGTTTTTTCCGCCTGTCCCGATGTCGATCAACGCTATCGCCCATTATCATATGCCGAAATTCTTTGAATTGGCCTATTGGGGCATGATTCTGTTCGCGGTTTTTCGCGCTAAAAAGAGGACAAAGAAATACAATTCGACATTGCAAAAATGCGATGCCGCCCCATTGGTCTTTTTTCTGGCGGGATCGATATTGATCGTCTTTTGCTTTTTTGTGGCGCAGAATATTGTCTATCGCGACATCTTTCTGCTTTTGGTCCTTCCAGGGGTTTTTGCCATGGAGCGGCTTGAAAACGGCTTCGTGCGCGCAGAGCTGCGTAAGTTGATCGCGGCAATCGTGTTTCTCATGTGGGAAGAGGCTTTTCGCGTGGCAATCATTCATGCAGCACCCCACGTCTTTGGAAATCCGCTCGCCTATGGTGCTGATATTCTTTTTTGGCTGTGCCGCGAATTTGTCTGGTGGTGGACAATTATCCAGCTCATGTCGTTTATTTTCGCGTATATTGAGGCAGCGATCCAGTCCGCGCGGGGAATGTCGGTCGCCACTTGACGGAGATAAGCCAGAGAATCGATAACGTAACGGTGTTCACGGTTCCTCCGTCATGACCGACCTGATCTCGCTCGTCGTCCCCTGCTTTAACGAGGCAGCGGCGGTTCAGGGGTTTCACGACGCTATTTTGCCCTGTCTGGAGGCGATTGCCGGTACGGAGTGGGAGATCGTCTGTGTTGATGACGGCAGCACGGATGACACGCTGGCGGGTCTGGTAGCACTTGCGGCGGCGGATCGGCGCTTCCGGGTGATCGAGTTTTCCCGCAATTTCGGCAAGGAGGCGGCGATGACCGCCGGGATCGATGCCGCACGCGGCGATGCCGTGATCCCCATCGATGTCGATCTGCAGGACCCGCCGGAGATGATCGCGCAGATGGTCGCGGCCTGGCGGGCCGGGGCGGAGGTCGTGCTTGCCCGGCGGACGGATCGGACCACCGATGGCCTGATGAAACGCAAAACCGCCGCCTGGTTCTACCGCCTGCACAACCAGCTCTCGAAGACGAAAATTCCGGAAAATGTCGGGGATTTCCGGCTGATGGACCGGGTGGTGGTCGAGGCGCTGAAGCAATTGCCCGAGCGGCAGCGCTTCATGAAGGGGCTGTTCGCCTGGGTCGGGTTCCGCACCGTGACGCTCGACTACACGCGGGCCAGGCGCATGGCGGGGGAGAGCAAGTTCTCCGGTCTCGCATTGTGGAATTTCGCGCTTGAAGGCTTTACCAGCTTCTCCACCGCGCCGTTGAAAATCTGGACCTATCTCGGCGCATTGGGGGCGCTGGGCACCTTCCTCTATGCCCTGTTCATCATCTTCTACACCGTGTTTCACGGCACGCATGTGCCGGGCTATGCCTCGCTGCTCGTCGCCGTGCTGTTTTTCGGCAGTGTGCAACTGATGAGCATCGGCCTGCTCGGTGAATATATCGGGCGGATTTATCTCGAAACCAAGCAGCGGCCGAGTTATCTCATCCGCAAGACCTATGGGGCCGACAATGGAGCATGAGGCATACCTCAATATGGCGGCCATCGAGGCCCGGCATTGGTGGTTTCGCGGGCGCCGCCGGGTGTTGGAAGCGACGATACGGCGGCTGAAGCTCAAACCCGGCGCGCAAATTCTCGAGCTCGGCTCCGGAACGGGCGGCAACCTCGAGATGCTCTCGCGCTTCGGCCGGGTCACGGCGGTCGAGATGAACGAGACGGCGCTGGAAATCTCCGCGCGCCGCAATGCCGGCGCCGAGATCAAACCGGGCTTCCTGCCCAATAACCTGCCCTTGGGCGCGCAAAAATTCGACCTGATCTGCATGTTCGACGTGCTCGAGCATGTCGAGGAGGATGAGGCGACGCTGGCGGTGGTGCGGCGCCATCTCGCCCCGGGCGGTGCGGCGGTGATCACCGTGCCCGCTTATGCCGCGTTGTTCGGGCCGCATGACATCGCCTTGCACCATAAGCGCCGCTACGAGCGGGCGGAGCTTGCCACAAAATTGCGGCAAGCCGGGTTGGTGACCACGCGGCTCAGTTTCGCCAATACCGGGTTGCTGCCGCTGGCCTTGCTCACGCGCTGGCTGGACAAGGCGCTCGGGCGCAGCCGGCCGAGCGGCACGGAGGTGCCACCCACGCTGCTCAATGAGGTTTTTACAGGTATTTTCAGCCTGGAGGCCTTGCTGCCATCCTGGGCCCGGCTGCCTTTCGGTCTGTCGCTGCTGGCCGTGGTCAGGGCCGCCGATTAAAGCTATGTTTACGATAGGTTGAAAGGAGGCGTGGCTATGCGGGTGAGTGTGATCCAGATGTCGCCGGGGGCGGATAAAGCGCAGAACATCGCGCAGGCCCGCACTTTGATCGAAGGCGTGCTGGCGGCGGAGAAGCCGGACCTGATCGCGCTGCCGGAAATCTGGACCTGCCTGGGCGGGGACCGCGCCACCAAATTCGCCGCCGCAGAGGCGCTGCCCGAATTGGGCGATGCAGGCGGCGAGGCCTATGAATTCCTGCGCCAGACGGCGATTGCCAATAACGTGCATATTCATGGCGGCTCCATCGGCGAGCTGCAGGGCGAGAAGCTGTTCAATACGAGCCTGGTCTTCAGCCCCGTCGGCGTGGAGCTGGCGCGCTACCGCAAGATCCATCTCTTCGACATCACGACGCCGGACGGGCAGGGCTACCGCGAGAGTGCCACCTACGGCGGCGGCGATAAAATCATCACCTGCACGATCAACAACATGCATGTGGGCCTGGCGATCTGCTACGATCTGCGCTTCGCCGAGCTGTTCCTGGCGCTGCGCCGGCGGCATGTGGACCTCATCGTTTTGCCCGCCGCCTTCACCCTGCAAACCGGCAAGGACCATTGGGAAGTGCTGCTGCGCGCCCGGGCGATTGAGACGCAGACCTGGTTCGCCGCCCCCGCCTGCACCGGCGCGCATCAGGAGGCCAATGGCGAGACGCGCTTCACCTATGGGCATTCGATGATCGTCGATCCCTGGGGCCATGTCGTGGCCCGTGCTTCCGACGGCCTGGGTTGGGCGAGTGCCAATATCGACAAAACCTTCATGGCGCGTGTCCGGGGCAACATGCCTGTGCTCGAACACCGTAAACTCGTGTGAACATCGCCTTTATCGCCGCGCAGACGGAGGTGGCCGCCGCGGCGCGCACGCGGCTGGTCGCGATGTATGGCGACACCCACCCCAAGGAGGCCGCCGTCATCGTCGTGCTGGGCGGCGATGGCGTGATGCTGGAATGCCTGCACAAGGTGCTGGGCACGGACCAGCCTGTCTATGGCATGAATTGCGGCTCGGTCGGGTTTCTGATGAACGAGTTTCAGGAAGCCGGCCTGCCCGAGCGCATCGCCCGCGCGCAGTCGAGCATTCTGCATCCCTTGCGTATGCATGCCGTCACCGCCTCCGGCGTGGTCGAGGAGGCGATGGCGATCAACGAGGTCTCGCTCCTGCGCCAATTGCGCCAGGCGGCGAAAATCCGCATTCATGTCGATCATCGCGAGCGCCTCTCCGAGCTCATCTGCGACGGCGTGCTGATTTCCACGCCTGCGGGTTCCACTGCTTATAACCTGTCAGCGCACGGGCCGATCATTCCGCTGACGGCGAATTTGCTTCCGCTCACACCGATCTCCGCCTTCCGTCCCCGGCGCTGGCGCGGCGCGCTGCTGCCCGCCACCGTGGATGTATTGTTCGAAATCCTGGAGCCCGACAAACGCCCGGTCGCGGCGGTCGCGGATTTCACGGAAGTGCGCAATGTCGTCTCCGTGGCGGTGAGCGAGGACCGCAGCTTAGGCGCCACCGTGCTGTTCGACCCTGACCGCGCGCTGTCTGAACGGATTATTACGGAGCAGTTCACGGTCTAGCGCATGATCGCTTAAGGGCGGTCATGCTCTGGCTTTATTGTTGAGGGCGATTTACCTTTTAGCGCCCCGCAAGATGCGTTAGCGCCGCGCAAGATGCGCGAACCTAAAACGATTGCACTCTAGCGGGAGACGGGCGAGTGCTGCCGCTCAGAAGGCTTGCTTGGCCGCTGTTCCGCCATTATGCCCCGTTTCATGGCACAGCATTACTACACCGTTACCTGGGATCAATTGCATCGCGATGCCAAGGCGCTGGCCTGGCGGCTGCATGCGCTCAGCCCCTGGAAGGGCATCGTCGCGGTGAGCCGGGGCGGGCTGATCCCGGCCGCGATCGTCGCGCGGGAATTGGAATGCCGCCTGATCGAGAGCGTCTCGGTTGCAACCTATGACGAGGAACATCGCGGCGAGCCGGCGGTGATCAAGCCGCCGGTCGCGGCGGGCGATGGGGAAGGCTGGCTGATCATCGACGATCTGGTGGATTCCGGCAGCACCGCGCGGCTGGTGCGGGCATTGCTGCCCAAGGCGCATCTGGCGACGGTCTACGCCAAGGCGGAAGGCAAGCCCTTGGTGGATACCTTCATCACCGAGGTCAGCCAGGATACCTGGATCCTTTTCCCCTGGGATACCGAGCCGCAATTCGTCGCCCCCCTGGCCCGCAAACCCGCCTAGCCATCGGGCGCACCTTCGGGTAAGGATGCGCTTACGCGCCATGGGGTGCGTTCATGGGCGGAGCAAGGGCTCCCTTCATGTTGTTGAGACAAGCGGCAGAACGGGGCGCAGGAACGCATCCGGATGATCCGCGCGGCCGCCGGGTTTTGCACCGCGGCGTTTCCGGCCACATGGTCCGTGGTTGTGATGCGTGTTTGCGCCCCTCACAGCCAGACCCATGCCGCCCGAGGCGCCGCTTAACCACCGGTTGCACGCGTTCCTCATCCAATTATGGTTTCAGTCCCGCTCCGCCGTGTTTTGGAGTGGTAAAATGTTCGATCGTTATTTCCGTAAAGAAATGGACTGGGCCGGCAAGACCCTGATCCTTGAGACCGGCAAGGTCGCCCGCCAGGCGGACGGCGCCGTTGTGGCCTCCTATGGCGACACCGTGGTGCTCGCCACCGTCGTTGGCGCGAAATCGCCCAAGCCGGGTATCGATTTCTTCCCGCTGACCGTGAACTACCAGGAGAAGTTCTTCGCGGCCGGGCGCATCCCGGGCGGCTTCTTCAAGCGTGAAGGCCGGCCGACCGAGAAGGAGACGCTGGTCTCCCGCCTGATCGACCGTCCGATCCGCCCGCTTTTCCCGCATGGCTTCAAGAACGAAGTGCAGGTGATCGTCACCGTTCTGAGCCATGACCTGGAGAACGATCCGGACGTGCTGGCGCTGGTCGCGGCCTCCGCGGCGCTGACCATCTCGGGTATTCCCTTCTTCGGCCCGGTCGGCGCGGCGCGCATCGGCTATATCGACGGCGCCTATGTGCTGAACCCGACCACCAGCCAGCGCGAAGAGAGCAAGCTCGACCTGGTGCTCGCCGGCACCACCGAGGGCGTGCTGATGGTGGAATCGGAAGCCTCCGAGCTTTCCGAAGAAGTGATGCTGGGCGCCGTGACCTTCGGCCATGCCGCCTTCCAGCCGGTGATTCAGGCGATCATCGAGCTCGCCGAGCACTCCGCCAAGGATCCCTGGGCGCTGCCCGAGATCTCGGAAGAGACCAAGACCCTGACCGCCCGCGTCGATGAACTGGCCCGCGCCGATCTGCGCGCCGCCTATACCGAGACGCAGAAGCAGGTCCGTCAGGAAAAGATCGGGGCGGTCAAGAAGGTCGTCGCCGCGCAGCTTGCCGAGGAAGGCCTGGACGCCGATAAGGCGAAGGGGCTGTTCAAGGAGCTGGAAGCCGACATCGTCCGCAACAATATCCTGGATACTGGCCTGCGTATCGATGGCCGCGACACCAAGACCGTGCGCCCGATCCTGGCGGAAGTCGGCGTGCTGCCGCGCACCCATGGCTCGGCGCTGTTCACCCGCGGCGAGACGCAGGCGCTGGTCGTGGCCACGCTCGGCACCGCGCAGGACGAGCAGGTGGTGGACGCCGTGGAAGGCGAGTTCAAGGAGCATTTCATGCTCCATTACAACTTCCCTCCGTACTCGGTCGGTGAGACCGGCCGCATGGGTTCGCCCGGCCGCCGCGAAATCGGCCATGGTAAGCTCGCCTGGCGCGCCGTGCACCCGGTGCTGCCGACCAAGGAAGCCTTCCCCTACACGCTGCGCGTGGTCTCCGAGATCACCGAGAGCAACGGCTCCTCTTCGATGGCAACCGTCTGCGGCACCTCGCTCGCGCTGATGGATGCCGGCGTGCCGCTGGCGCGTCCCATCGCGGGCATCGCCATGGGCCTGATCAAGGAAGATCGCGGCTTTGCCGTGCTCTCCGACATCCTGGGCGACGAGGATCACCTCGGCGACATGGATTTCAAGGTGGCCGGGACGGAAGCGGGTGTGACCTCGCTGCAGATGGATATCAAGATCACGTCCATCACGCCGGAGATCATGAAGATCGCGCTGGAACAGGCCAAAGGCGGGCGGCTGCACATCCTGGGCGAAATGGCCAAGGCGTTGACCTCCGGCCGTGCGGACGTCTCCTCCAACGCGCCGAAGATCACCACCATCCAGGTGCCGAAGGATAAGATCCGCGACGTGATCGGGACCGGCGGCAAGGTGATCCGCGAGATCGTCGAGCAGACCGGCTGTAAGATCGACATCGACGATAACGGCACCGTGAAGATCGCGGCCTCCGACGACAAGAAGGCGCAGGCGGCGATCGACAAGATCCGCGGCATTGTGGCGGAACCGGAAGTCGGCGTGATCTATACCGGCAAGGTCGTGAAGACCGCCGATTTCGGCGCCTTCGTGAACTTCCTCGGCGCCAAGGACGGCCTGGTGCACATCTCCGAACTCGCCGCCACGCGCGTTGCCAAGACCACCGATGTGGTCAAGCAGGGCGACAGCGTGAAGGTGAAGGTCATCGGCTTCGATGATCGCGGCAAGGTGAAGCTCTCGATGAAGCAGGTCGACCAGGAAACCGGCGAGGACATCTCCGCCAAGCGCGAGACTGTGGCTGAGTAATTTCGGCTGAGCTGAGGATGAAAAACGGCGCCTGTGAGGGCGCCGTTTTTTTTGCGGGAAGGGAAGACTTCTTTTTGTGAACAAAAAGAAGCAAAAAAACTTTTTTAACTTTGGGCCGTGCTGTTATTGCGCCGCAGTCTGCAAGGGCAAAAGTTTTTTGCGCCGCTTTTTTTCAAAAAAGCGGCCACTTTCTTCAACCAACTTCTTGCCCGTAATCTCCTCGATATAAGCGCGATACCGCGCGATATAATCCTTCATATCGAGATGCTTCTCGGCATAGGCCCGCGCCCCCTTGCGCAACGCCGCGCGCAATTTGGCATCCCGCAACACGTTGAGCGTCGTCTCGGCCAGCGCCTCCGGGTCGAGGGTCGGGACCAGCAGGCCGTTCTGTCCGTGCGCGATGAATTCGCGCACCGTCGGCGTATCGCCGCCGATCACGACGCAGCCGGTCGCCAAAGCCTCGCGCAGCGACCAGGAGGCAACGAAGGGGTAGGTGAGGTAGATATGCGCGTCCGAGCGCTGCAGCAGCGTCAGATGCTGCGCATAGGGGATTTTGCCCATGAAATGCACGCGGGCAAAATCGATTTTCCCCTTCAGCTCGCGCAGCATCACCTCGCGCCAATTGCCCTCTGGCGGCGGCGCGCCGTAGCTCACCTCATCGCCGCCGACGATCGAGACGATCACATCCGGCCGCGCCGCCAGGATTTTCGGCAGTGCCCGCATCAGCGCATGAAAACCGCGATAAGGCTCGAGGTTGCGCGCGACGAAGGTGATGAGTTTCTGCTTGGGCGTGACGCTAAGCTTGCCGACGTTAACCGTCTTTTTGGCAAGTGCGGGGTTGGGCTTGCAGAGGCTCGAGATCCACCCCTTCCTCGATGATGCGGATCTGCTTCTGCGCCCAATGCGGATACAGGCTCTGCTGCCATTTCGTCGGGGTCTGGCCGTACTGGCCCAAGGCCAAAGCCAGCAGGTTCACGGTGTTCTTGCCGCGCACCACGCCGAAGCGATCCTCGCCGGCATGGTAAATTCGGGGTCGAAATTCACATCCGCGCCCCAGGATGCGATAGTAGAACTCGAAATAGCCAAGGATCGGCACGCCGGGGAACACATCCACCAGGTCGAGCATCTCCCCCCAGCCGTGATGGCCGATGATGATATCCGGCTTAAAGCCGAGCGCCTTGATCTGCTTGGCGCCCCTGATAGGCTGCCTGGGCCCGGCGCGTCGCCATCTCGAACTCGCGCGCATCCACATGCACGTTGGGCGAGATTTCCGGCGGCCGCGCATAGGTGACCTTGCGCACCCCCTGCATGGTGTTGCGGTTCGGCTCGGACATGAAGACGATCTGGTGCGTGCCGTCGCGCGCCAGATTATCGCCCAGCAGGTTGCGGATGATGTGCACATACTGGCCGGGGAAATTCTGATGGACGAAGAGAAAGTTCACGGCGCGCGCTCAGCGTTTCGCGCGGCTTGCCTTGCGCAGGCGCGGGGTCAGCGTGACCTGGATGGCCTCCAGCGGGGCCAGCGTGTCGCCCTCGCAGGTCTCGTCATTGCCGACCGGCCCGGCGGTGGCGCCGCCGACAAAGGTGGCGGAATAGCTGATGTCGTACTGCTCCGCGGCCTCGCCGCTGAGGCGGATGCGCACGCCGAGCAGCGGCAAAGCCATGCCGCGCGAGCCGCAATATTGCCCGGCTTCCACCCAGGGCGAGAGCCAGCCGCGGCCGAGCACCGCCTGGTAGGAGAGGCTGGACGGATCGAGGCCCTCCGGCGCGGTGATGGCAAAGCCCTCGATCCAGGCATTGCTGCCGCGCTCGCCGAGCCAAGCGCCGAATTTCGCGCCGACATCGCCGCGGCCCTGAATATGGGCGATCACATTCACCGGCTCCGGCGCTGCGGGCGGCGGCGCCGGCACGATTGGCGCCCGGCGCGTCATGGCCGTTGAGCAATTGCCGCACCTGAAGGCGCGGCGGCGCTTCCTGCTGGTTGGGCAATTGGTAGATCGTCACCAGCACCTGCGCCGGGCCTTTGCGGATGCGCACCAAGGTCGCATCGCCCTCGGCGCTCAACCAGCCATCCGGCCGGAACCCTGCGATCTCGACATGCTCGCCGCCGGTGGGCGGGGGCGAGACGCGGATACCGGGCATCCCATTGCGTGCCGCGCCGGCATTTTCGTTCACGAAGCAGAACAGGCCGCTCGGCAGCGACATCATGTGGCCGGTGACTTTAAGCTCCTGCACCGAAGCCTGATGGGTGTCCGCATTCGCGGGCGGCGCTGCCGTCGCGGCGGAGGTCGGAGCGTGCTTTGCTTGAGCCATTTAAAATCCTTACGAGCCTGGAGTATCTTTGTGTCGAGTTATTAACATTCTACCGATTTTTCGGCGGAGAAAAAGGTTGCGCGTGTTAGAAAAAATCACATGGATTTATCGGTGATCAATTTAATGCCTGGACGTAATCGTCGGATTGCGTCTGTGCGCGTTCAGGCATCCAGTGCAGGAGCGTATCGTTGATGCGCGGCGCCGGCAGGCCGAGGGGCAGGGTGAAGCCGCGGCCCGTCGCATGAATGCGCGCCGCCTGCGCCCCTAGGTTGAAGCTGGCCGCATAGAGCCCGGCGCGCCAGGCCTCGCTTAAGGCGAAGCACCAGGTTTCCGGCCAGATCGAGGGCAGGAAGGCCAGATCCGGCGTGCAGGCGGGCAATAATGGAAGTGGCCTCGCCCTCCTGATACGCGCCCGAGACGAAAACGCGGCCCGTCTCCAGCAATGCCGCATCATCCGCGCTGGAGCCGACGACGATGAATTCCAAGGCGAGATTGCGCGATGCGGCATCGCGCGCGCAGTCGGTCAATAGGTCAAAACCTTTCGACGGGCCGATGCCGCCGATGACGGCAATGCGCCGCCGCCCTGCGCCGGGTGGGGTAAGGCGGAGGGGCAACGCGTCATCCTCCCAGGGGGTGATATGCGGCTGTATGCCGGGGAAATGCCGGGCGATGCGCTGTGCGGCATCCGCCGAGGGCGCGATCACCCGGGCGGCGGCGGAAAATTCCGCACGCGAGCGGGCAATCAGGCGCGGCACCGGCAAGGCTTCGTAAATCCCGCTTTCATCGCGCGCGCAGCAGGCGATGCAGGTTTTAACCTCCGGCTCGCCGCAATAGCGCGGCGGCGCGGCGGCGTCCGGGCGGGCGAGCAGGGCCACACGCGGGCAAAAGCTCGCATAATCATGGATCACGATTTCTTGCTTCACCCCAAGTGCGGCGGCGAGGCCGCGCACGCAAGCATGGTGCCCGAGCGCATGGTGCAGGATGACGCGCCGCACGCGCAACGCACGCAATAATCGCAGCAAAGCGGGTTTTTGCTGGGGTAGGGCAAAAGTCAGATTTGGATAGTCGCCCGCATCCCCCTCGCTCAGCAAAGCTGGCCAAGGATAGGGCGTGTTTTCCGGGTCTTCCGGGAATTGCGGGGTGAGCAGCAAGGGCCGCCAGCCTTGCGCGCGCAATTCCGCCATCTGAACTGCGACCTGCCTTGCCACGCCGCCGCCATGGCTGTGCGAGATCAGCAGCACGGCCTCCCGCGTGTCGCCCGCCTTCAGGCGTAGCGCGTCCATCCGCGCACGGGCGGCGGCAAGCGGATCGGCGGCGATGAAATCGATGACCATCTCGTGATAACCGGGATAGAGCCGGTTCAGGATCGCGAGGTTGCGGGCGATCAGCCCATGCGCCGCAGCGCGGAAGGAGACGCCGCCGATATGCGCCACATAGGCCCCAAAAGCGGCGCGATGGGTGAAACCGGCATGCCGCGCGCGCAGGCAAAAATCGTTTTCCTCGCCATAGCCTTGCGCGAAAATTTCTGGGCGCAGGCCGCCGGTTGCGCGCAGGCAGTCATGGCGGATGTACAGGCAGAAGCCGATGCCGGTGGGGATTTCTGCGTGCTGATGGCCATTCGCCTGATGCGCGATGCGGTGCAGCGCGATGGTCTGCGCCAGATCCGGCACGGCATTGCCGCCGCGCGGATTCGGGGTGCTGAGGATCGTGGCATCGTTGGAGAGCGGTGTGACCGTGCCGGTATCGGCTTGCGCATAGGCGATTTTGCGCAGCACCGCGATCGCGCCTTGCGGGACGAGCGTATCGCTATTGAGCAGCAGCACATCGCGCGGCCCGGCGGCGGTAAGTGCGGTATTCACGGCGGCGGCAAAGCCCCGGTTTTCCGCGTGGCGCAGGAGCGTCACCCGGCCTGCGGCGGCCAGATCCGCCGCCCAGGCGGTCAAAGCCGGTTCGGGTGTCGCATCGTCCACCAGGATGATTTTGCTCCCGCGCGGTGCGGCGGCAAAAAGCGCCTCCAGGCAGGCCTGCGTTTCCTTAACACCACGATAGAGCGGCACGATGATGGCAAGCTTCGCTTTGGGCGGCACGGTTTTGCAAGGCGGGCCGCGATGGCGCGCGGGCAGGGCAGGCATTGCGGCCAAGGCGGCGGGATCGACGGGGCTGCCAAAAATAT
The DNA here is from genome assembly GCA_963737355.1 of uncultured Pseudomonadota bacterium. Classification (GTDB taxonomy): domain Bacteria; phylum Pseudomonadota; class Alphaproteobacteria; order Acetobacterales; family Acetobacteraceae; genus Acidocella. The sequence goes on from CAVTSC010000007.1 coordinate 721,681, forward strand.
CCGCGCCATCCGGCCCGCGCAGCCCGAAGGGCGGTGTGAGCCCGCGCAATTGCCGGGGCGACAGCACAAAGCCATGGCGGATTAAAAACGGCGCATGCGCCTCCGCCGGGAGAATGTTGCCAAAGCGGATGCGACGGCTTCGCCCGCTGGCATCGTGCAAGGTCAGCGCCGGCGGCATATCGGGGGAAGCAAGGCGGCTGGCCCAGCCGCTCAGCCCCAGCCCCTTTGCCGCAACGAGCCCCTCAACCCGAGTGAGGGTTGCGATCTCCAAAGGCGGGCCCAACAGGCGCTCCGCCGTCGCGCTGGCGCGAATTTTTCCGGAGACGGTCATGCCGCGAAACCCGCTGAACCCGGCGGCCAAGGCGATGCGCTGCGCCAACAGCGCAAATTCCGGCTCGCCCGGTAGGCAATGGCGCGCGAGCAGGTTTTGCAGCGCGGTGGCTGCGCCCTTCGCCCGGCCCAGGCGGTGCCGCGCCAGTGCGAGGCCCATCCAAGCCTGCAGCGCATCATATTGCACGGCGATGCGGGCAAACCCGGCTTCGGCCTCTGCAATGTCGGACGCGTCTCCGGCTAGAAGCAGCCGGGCGAGGTCGAGCGCGATCCGGGGGTCATCGGGCGCCAGCCGCGCCGCGCGCGCCAGCCAGGCCGCCCCTTGAGCCCCTGCGGCGAGCCCGTTCTCCCAGGCCGAAGCCGCCGATGCCGGGCCGGTTAGCGTCTTAGCCAAGCGGTGGCTTCCTGGATCCTGCGGTTCACGCCATGCTGTCGGCGGGTGCTTCCGCCGGCGCGTCCACCGGCTCCAGCCGTGCGAGCTCGTCCCCGGCCTCCGCGATGCCCGCCGCCTGCGCTTGCGCAAACCAGTGCCGCGCCGCCGCCGCATCGGGCGGGGTGGCGATGCCCCGGGCGAGATAGCGGCCGAGCATGAGTGCCGCCATCGGATGGCCTTTCTCCGCCCCGGCGCGATACCAGGCGAGCGCCTGCGCGCGGTCGGTTGGAATGTCGTGCCCGCCGCCATGCATCGCGCCGAGCGCGAACATCGCGCCCGGATGGCCGCGTTGGGCCGCGCGTGTGAAAAGCTGCCGTGCCGCCTCATGGTCGCGCGGGCCGCCCTGGCCGTTGAGATGCAAATTGGCGAGGTCGACCAGCCCCTCGGGCAATTCGGCATCCGCGCATTTTTGCAACCAGATACGCGCTTCCGCCGGGTTGGCCTCCACGCCGCGCCCTTCCACTAAAATCCGCCCGTACCAAAGCTGCGCGTTGAGCACGCCTTCCGCGGCGCGGCGGAACCAGATCGCGGCGCGGGCCTCGTCGCGTTCCATGCCCACCCCTTGCGCGAGGCAGACGGCGAAATTGAACGCGCCGATCAAATCGCCCGCTTCGGCGGCTTGTTCAAACCATTCATGCACCGGCGGCGTCTCGGTGAGCTTCGGGTTTGTCTGGCCGCGGAGCAGGAGGGAGGCGAGGTCGGATTGCGCCTGCACATCGCCGCCCTCGGCGCCCCGGCGGAACCAGATCGCGGCTTCGTCCGCATCGCGCGGCACGCCGGCGCCGGTGAGGTAGAGCGTGCCCAGCGCCCGGGCGGCGGTTTTATGGCCGGCGGCGGCGGCGAGGCGAAACCAGTTGGCGGCTTCGGCAAAGTTGGGCGGCAATTTGCCATCGCCCCTGGCATAGATGCCCCCGACATAAGCCGCGGCTTCCGGGTCGCCGCGCAACCCCGCGCGGCGCAGCCAGGATTCGCCCTCCACCGGATTGGCCAGGATACCGATGCCGTTGAACAGCCGAAAGCCGTATTTCGCCTGCCCGGCGCGCACGCCGCCTTTGGCCGCCAGCTCGTAATGCCGCGCGGCCAATTCAGGGTCGGCATGCACGCCGATGGCATGTTCATAGATGAAGCCGAGATAATAATGCCCGGAGCTGAGATCGGCTTCGGCGGCCTGGCGGATATGCGCCACGGCGGCAAAGGTTGCGGCATCGGTATCGGCCTCGGGCAGCATGAGGAGCCCAAGGCCCAGATGCCCCGCAGGGGCCCCGGCCTCGGCCGCTTTGGCAAACCAGTGCCGGGCCTGCGCCGCATCGCGCAGATGCAGCGTGCCGGCAACATAGATGTACCCCGCCATGACCTGCGCCTCGGCGTCTCCGGCCTCGGCGGGGGGCAGCACCCAACGCAAGGCGGCATCGAAATCCGCCGCGTTGTTCTGCGTCCCGCCTGAAAGCCGGGTCCCGCCGAAAAGCTGGGCGTCGGCGCTCTCGCCTGCATCCTCCCGCACGCCGAAAATCAGCAGGCTGGCGAGGTCCCGCTGCGCGCGCAATTCGCCTTTCTCGGCGGCGCGGGTGAACCATCGCGCCGCCTCGGTCACGTTGCCGACCACGCCGGAGCCGCGGAGGTAATGCAGCCCGACCTCGTACTCGGCTTCCACGATCCCCGCTTCCGCCGCGACGACAAACAGCGAGAACGCCCGCTCGACCGCGCCTTGCCCCTCCAGCAATTTTGCGCGCGCAAGAGCCTGTTGCGGATTGCGCGCGGCCAGGCGGTCTTTGATGGTGCGTTTGGCGCTCATCCCCATGCCCGCTTACGGCTCGTGCATGCTGTTATAGGCGATGGGGAGCATGCGCTGCAGGAAATAGCCGAGGATCGTGTGCCGTCCGACCTTCATGTCGGCCTCGAGCGGCATGCCGGGCACGAGACGGAAGCCCGGCGGCACGTTGTGCAGGTTCAGCTCGTCGAGCGAAATCTCGGCTTTGTAATACAGCGTCTGCGGTGCGCCGGGCAGCGGGGCGCCGCTGGTCTGTTCGGCCTGTTGGTCGAGCGGGTTAAAACTCTCCGGGCTGATCGAGGTCACGGTGCCCTGTGCTGCGCCGAATTGCAGGAAGGGCAATGTGTTGAACTTGACGACGGCGGAATCGCCGACATGCACATAGCCGGAATCATCGGCGCTGATATCGGCCTCCACGGTCAGCGGCGCGTCGACCGGGGCCAGCTCCATCAGGGTCTGTCCTGGTTGCAGGACGGAGCCGATCGAGATCGGCGCCACGGATTGCACGATGGCATCCTGCGGCGCGGTCAGCACGACGAGCCGGTTGTCCAACTGGGCCTTCGCCAATTGCTGCTGCGCCTGGGCCAAGGCGTTGAGCGCGGTGAGGAGCTGCTGCGAGATATTCGCCTTCCATTGCTGGTCGAAGCTGTCGCGCTCGGCTTGCTGTGCGGCGAGCTGGCGCTGATCGGTCGCGACGGAGGAGAGCGCGCTGGACAATTCGGCCTGTATGTTCACGCGGTCATCGGTCGCGGCCAGCGTGTCGAGCCGGCTGCCGACCTGCAATTGTTGCAGGCTCTTGCGCATGTTCTCGACATTCGCGGCAATGCCTAGGCGCTGGCGGTAATACGCCGCCTGCGCGTTGTAGCCGGTGATTTCCGTCTGCAATTGGCTGATCTTTTGCGCGTAATCCTGCATCGTGAAGGCGTATTGGCCCTCCTGCTGATCATAGGTTTGCTGTTGCAGGGCGGAGGCCGGATTGGCGGGGTCGCCGTGATAGGGCTTGCCGTCCTCCTGCGCCTGCAACTGCGCAACCTCGGCGGCGTCGTTGTCTTCCTGCTGCGTCAGTGAGGTCAGGTCGGCGGTGGCATAGGTCGGGTTCAGCGTCGCCAGCACTTGGCCCTTGGTGACGAGCTGCCCGGCGCGCACCTTGATCGCCTGCACGATGGAAGTTTCGCCAAAGGCCTGGATCTCGGAATTCGGCGCCGAGGAGACGAGCTCCCCGGTCCCCGAGACGATGCGGTCGGTCTTCATGACGCCCGCGATCACCAGCAGGCTCAGCACCAGCGCGGTCACGAAATAATTCGTATAGCCCGCAATCGGCGGCACCGGTGTGGCGATGATGGCGGCGGTGGGCGACTGAAATTCCAGGACGGCCAGCGGCATCGCCTCCGTGCCGGCGGCGTCCTGCAGACTAGTCGCCTTGGGTAAGCGCAGACGCGGCATGGGCTTTTCCTTGAGGATCAAGATGACGGTTTTGTTGCAGCCAGAGATGACGATAGATCGCGCAACGCTCGACCAATTCGTGATGCGTGCCGAGATCGACCGTGCGGCCGCGATCGAGCACCATGATGAGGTCGCAATCGATCAGCGAGGAGAGCCGGTGCGAGACGATCACCATGGTCCTTCCATGGGCGATGCGCAGCAGATTGGCGTTGACCAGTGCCTCGCTTTCCGGGTCGAGCGCCGAGGTCGCCTCGTCGAGGATCAGCACTTTCGGATCGGCGATCACCGCGCGGGCGATGGCCAGGCGCTGCTTTTGCCCGCCGGAAAGGTTGGGTGAGCCCTCCTGGATGAAGGTGTCATAGCCCTGCGGCAGGCGCTCGATGAACTCTTCGGCGCCGGCAAGCCGTGCCGCGCGTACCGCATCCTCGAAAGAGAGGCCGGGGCGGCCGGCGATGATGTTGTCGCGCACCGTGCCGCGGAACAGGAAGTTATCCTGCAGCACCATGCCGAAATTCTTGCGCAAATGCCGCAGATTGATCTCGCGCATGTCCGTGCCGTCGATCTTGATGGCGCCGGAATAGTCGCGGTTGATGCCCTGCAGCAGCCGGGTCACGGTGGATTTGCCGGAGCCGGAACGTCCGACCAGGCCGAGCATGGTGCCGGCCGGGATTTTGAAATTCATTTTATCCAGCGCCGGGGTTTTGGCACCTTCATAACGGAAGGTCACATCGTCAAACTCGATGGCGCCTTCGAAGCGCGGGCGCAGGCCATGGGTGAGCGCGCGCTTCTCGTTCGGGCGGTTGAGCACGGAGCCGACCATGCCGATCGCGGCCTGCGCCTTCTGGATATCCTCCATCAACCCGGCGAGGCTGACCAGCGGCCCGGCGACGCGCCCGCCCAGCATCATGAAGCCCATCAGGCTGCCGACATCGAGCGGGTTGTTCGAGATCGAGCGCCATCCAGGCGCCCAGCAGCATGACGCCATAGGTGCAATAGCGCTGCAAGGGCAGGGTCAGCGTCGCCGGCCAGTTGGCAAGCTGACTCGCCTGGATATGCAGATCCGCCGTCTCGGCGACGCGCCGGTCCCAATCGGCCGCGCGCATCGGCTCCAGCGCCAGCGCCTTCACCGTGCGGATGCCGTAGATGCTCTCGACCAGCACGGAGTTCTTGGCTGATTCCGCCGCGATGATCTTGCCAGTCATGATGCCCATCGGCCGCAGGAAGATGGCGATGATCAAGGCCATGATGGCGGCCGCGACCAGGATCGTCCAGGCCAGGACGGCATTCATGAAAAACAGGATCGGCAGCAGCAAGGCCACCATGAACATGTCGATGAACGTGTTCATCAGCCGCCCGGTGAGGAACTCCCGGACCTGGTAGACCTGAGAGATCTTATGCGCCAGCGTGCCGGCCTGTTCGCGTTCGAAGAACTCGATGGGCAGCGCCAGCAGGCGATTGAAGATCATCAGGTTGAGCCGCGCATCGAGCTTGGCCGCCATGATTACCTGCAGCAACTTCCGGCCCCAGCTCAGCAGCATTTCAAACCCAACGCAGACGAGCATGATCATGATCACGAGCTGCAGTGTCGCGTTGCTGTGATACTGAATGACGGTGCCGACGGTGCGCATCACCAGCAGGATCGGCGTGATGCTCAGGATCGTCAGGGTGAGGGAGGCAACGGCGATATCGCGCAAGGTCGTCTTATCCGCCCAGACGAGCTTGGCGAGCATGGCGAGGTTGAAGGCGGGCTCATCCTCGATGCCCTGGCGCGCGGCGCGGATCAGCAATGCCCCGCCGCTCCAAACCTGCTTCAGGCGCAGCTCGTCCACGGCAACCGCCGGATCGCTGGCTCCGCCCGCGCGGATCGCGCAGGAACAGCTACCTGCTTCTCGCGGTTGCGCCCGACCACCAAAGCGGCACCGCCATCATCGAGCAGCAGAACGATCGGCGCCGGATCATCGATCTTTATAAGCTGGCGAAAGGTCATCGGCACGCCGCGCGCCCACAGCCCGCTCTCCTTCAGCCATTCCAGCAGCACCGGCGGCGAGGGCGCCGGCTCGCCCTGTTTCAGGCGCAGGCTTTCGGGGTTCAACTCAACGCCATGATAGCGCGCCGCATGCATCACCGCCGCCAGGCGCGACTGTGCCGTCGGGCTCACGCCGATCGCCGCGTCGTTCAGCGCTGCCATGTCCGGATTGGCTGAGCCCAGGTCCGGGGCGGGACCTGCGGCCGGGTTGCTCGGCGTATCATTCATGCGGTGTTAGCCCTCTCCAGCCGGCAACATAGAAATATCATTTCGAAGCGTTAGCGATATAGGCCAGCAAGCATTCCGGCGCACAATATCGGTTCGGCGCTGTATCATTACAGTAATCTGTTAATGCTAAAATAGCAACGACAGGCGGTGCGGCTGTCCGTCAGGCGGGGGCTGTTCAGAACAGCTTAATTTTGCAAATTTGAGGCTCCACGGAGCCGAGGCTAATATGGATATCTTACCCGCAGTTGAGGTGGATCTCGCCGATATTCAGGCGATCTACGCGCATCACGTGCTCACGGGCACCGGCACATTCGAGGAGGTACCGCCGTCGCTGGAGGAAATGACGGCCCGTTTCCGGGCCAACCAGGCCGCCGGCTATGCCTGGCTGGTCGCGCGCGATGCGGCGGGTTGCCTCGGTTTTGGCTATTACGGGCCATTCCGCGCCCGTGCGGCTTATCGCTTCACGGTGGAGGACAGCGTGTATGTGCGCGAGGGCGTGCGCGGGCAGGGGGTCGGCAAGGCGATCGTCGCGGCTTTGTTGGCGCATGCCACGGCGGCGGGCTTCAAGCAGATGCTGGCGCTGATCGGCGATTCGGAGAATGCCGGCTCCATCGGCGTACATGCCAGTCTGGGCTTTCTCCCGGTCGGGACGATGCGCAAGGTCGGCTATAAGTTCGACCGCTGGCTGGATGTTGTGACGATGCAGAAGACGCTGTAAGGAAGCGGTTCTTTTTTTGAAAAAAGAACCAAAAAAATTTTACGAACCTGGGTTTGTGGCGTGATGGCGCCGCAGCCCGGGATCTGAGAGAGCAGAAGTTTTTTGGTTCTTTTTTTCAAAAAAGAACCGCTTACTCCGCTAACCCCTCCAGCGACCCGGCAAACGCCGCCGCCAAAATCCGCCGCATCGCCGCCGCATCCGCGGGGCGGGGATTATCCGGCGTGTTGGGGTCGAGAAATGCCTCCTGCGCCAGATGGTCCAGCGAGGCCTCGGTCACATTCAGCGCCGCCAGCGTATGCGGGATTTTCAGGCAAGCGCGCAGCTCCAGCACCCAGGCGAGAAAGCCGTCGAAGCCATCGAGCCCAAGGCTGCGCGCCGCACCGGCGATGCGTGCCTCGAGCGCCGGGCGGTTATAGGCCAGCACATAGGGCATCACCACGGCATTGGTCAGGCCGTGATGAGAATGAAATTTCGCCCCGATCGGGTGGCTCAGCGAATGGATCGCCCCCAGCCCTTTCTGGAAGGCGATGGCGCCCATGGAGGCGGCGGCCAGCATGTCGCTGCGCGCTGCGACATTCCGAGGCTCCCGCACGGCGGTCACCAGGCTCTGCTGGATCAGCCGCATGCCCTCGACGGCGATACCATCGCAGACCGGGTTCCAGCCCGGCACGCTGAAGGCTTCCAGGCAATGCGCGAGCGCATCCATCCCCGTCCAGGCCGTCAGGTTGGGCGGGCAGGCCGAAGGTGAGTTCGGGGTCCAGGATCACCAGCCGGGGCAGCATTTGCGGGTGCAGCAGGATCAGCTTGCGGCCGAGCTCGGTGTCGGTGATCACCGTGGCGCGGCCGACTTCCGAGCCGGTGCCCGCCGTGGTGGGGATGGCGAAGACCGGCGGGATCGGCCGGTCCAGCGCGGGTGCGGTCAGCGTGATTTCGAAATCCCAGAGCGGGCGGGGGGTGGACACGGCCAGGGCCACGGATTTTCCGCAATCAAGCCCGCTGCCGCCGCCAATGGCGACCACAGCTTCCGCCGCATGCGTGCGATATTCCTGCGCGCCTGCCGTAACATCGGCGGCGATCGGGTCGGGATGCACGTCCTTGAAGACGGAAACCGCGATGCCGGCCTCTTCCAGCCCGGCGAGGATGCCGCTGAAAAAGGGCAAAGCGGAGACACCGGGATCCGTGACGATCAGCACCCGCTTGAGCCCAAAATCGCGCACGCGCTGGGGCAATTCGGCGATTCGCCCGGGGCCGGCCAGAATTTCCGTGGGGATGCGCCAGTTACCGCGTTGTTCCATATTGACCCTACATCCTTTCAAATGACCGGAAACGCTCCCAGTCGGTGACGGCGGCGTTGAAAGCGTCCAACTCGACCTTCGCCATATTGGCGTAATGCGCCACCACGGCGGGGCCGAAGGCGGCTTGCGTGAATTCGCTCTCGGTAAACAGCTTCGCCGCCTCGGCCAGGGTGCGCGGCACGTGCGGCAGATCCGCCGCATAGGCATTGCCGGCAAAAACCGGTACGGGGGGCAGGTCGCGCTCCACGCCGTCCAGCCCCGCGGCGATCATCGCGGCCAGCGCCAGATACGGGTTCACATCCCCGCCCGGCAGCCGGTTTTCAACGCGCAGCGACTTGCCATGGCCCAGCACGCGCAGCGCGCAGGTGCGGTTATCCATGCCCCAGGCCAGCGCCGTGGGGGCAAAACTGCCGGCGGCGTAGCGCTTGTAGGAGTTGATATTGGGTGCAAACAGCAAGGTGAGGGCCGGGGCGTGCTGCAACAGCCCGGCGAGGAATTTCTGGAAGAAGGACGAGGGGCCATGCGCCTCTCCGTCGAAGAACACGGCCTTGCCCGCCCCATCGCGCAGGCTGAGATGGGTGTGGCAGGAATTGCCCTCGCGCTCGTTGAACTTGGCCATGAAGGTGAGCGCGTGCCCGGCCTCTGCCGCGATCTCCTTCGCCGCCTCCTTATAGATCACATGATGATCCGCCGTGGTCAGCGCCTCGCGATAGGCGAAATTGATCTCGTGCTGGCCGAGATTGCATTCGCCCTTGGAGTTTTCCACCTGGATGCCCGCGGCCTCCATGGCGTTGCGGATTTTCCGGATCACCGGTTCCACCCGCGCGGTGCCCAGGATGGAATAGTCGTTATTATACTGGTTGGCCGGGGTGAGGTTGCGATAGGCGTGGTTCCAGGCCTCCTCGTAGCTGTTGCGGAACAGGATGAACTCCAGCTCGGTTGCGGCAAAGGCGGTCAGCCCATGCCCGGCCAGGCGCTCCAACTGCCGCTTCAGCATGGTCCGGGGGGCGACCTCCGCCGGCTTATGGCCCATCAGCTCGATATCGCAGAGCACGATCGCCGCCCCCGGCTGCCAGGGGGCCAGCATGAGCGTGGCGAAATCCGGCGCGAAGATGAAATCCCCATAGCCTTGGTCCCAGGAGGTGAAGGCATAGCCCGGCACCGGCGCGCATTCTATATCCGTTGCCAGGAGATAGGCGCAGCCCTCGGCGGCGTCTGCAGCGACGGAATCGAAGAAGAATTTCGGCATCACCCGCTTGCCCTGCAGGCGCCCCTGCATGTCCGGTGCGGCGAGGATGATGGTGTCGATCTCGCCGCGCTCGGTCATGGCCCGCAGGGCCGGCAAGGTCAGATGTGGTTCGGCCGCCATGTCATTCTCCGTTGGAGTGCCCCGGCACCCCTGTTAAAGCGCCTTACGCTAACCCGAGATTGTAATTCCACGCACGTCGCTCAGCCAGCGGTGGAGGCTGCCTGGCCAGGCACTTCATTTGCCCAGTATAAGCATGCCGCTCCCGGGCTGAAAACGGCCGGCGATCGTCAAGTTTCGCTTGAAGAAGCGCCAGCGACAGGCATAGAGTTCGGTATTATAAACAAGATATAAAGCGCCGAACAGAAAACCGGCCAAAGTGCGGATTGAGTTGCCGAACACATCGCAGAGCTGAGCATATAATAGCTGAATATAAGCTGCATCATCACTGGAGGTCAGAACCATGTCCAACCAGACCGAACAGCAAATTCTCGCGGCGGATACGGAGACGTTGCACAAATTGGGCTATGCGCAGGAGCTCTCGCGCCGGATGAACGGTTTCTCCAATTTTGCGGTGGCATTTTCCATCATCTGCATCCTGGCGGGCGGCATCACCTCCTTCCAGGTCGGCTACAGCACTGGCGGCGCCTTCACGGCGATCATCGGCTGGATCGCCGGCTCCGTGTTCGCCCTGATCGTCGGCTGCTCCATGGCGCAGATCGCCTCGGCCTATCCCACGGCCGGCGGGTTATACCACTGGTCCTCCATCCTGGGCGGGCGCGGCTGGGGCTGGACGACCGCCTGGTTCAACCTGCTCGGGCTGCTTTTCGTCGTCGCCTCGGTCAATGTCGGGGTCTACAATCTCTTTGTCGGCCTCATCCTGAACAATATTTTTGGGATCAATACCGCTTCCTGGGGATTTACGCAGCAGACCATCACGGTGGTCATCATCACGCTGGCGCAGGGCTTGTTCAACCATTTTGGCATTAAAACCACGACCAGGCTGATCGATTTTTCCGGCTATCTGATCCTCGTCGTTGCCGTGCTGTTGACGGCGGCGATGCTCTACGGGGCGCCGCATCTCCATTTCGCGCGGCTATTCGTGTTCCATAATTACTCCGGCGCGCCGGGCGGCGGCGTGGTGCCGCAGAGCAACAGCCCGTTCTATCTCTTCCTGCTGGCGCTGCTCTACCCGCTTTACACGATCACCGGGTTCGACGGTTCGGCCCATACCTCGGAAGAGACGAAGAATGCGCGGATCAACGTGCCGCGCGGGATCATCAATTCCATCCTCTGGTCGGCCATCTTCGGCGTCGCCATGGCGGGCTCCTTCGTCCTCGCGATGCCGGACCCGGCCAAAGCCGCGGCGGATGGCGGCAATGTCATTCTTAATTTGATGGCATCGCTACAAATCCCGTCCTTCTTCAAGGACCTGCTCTATGTCGGCATCGTGCTCGCCAACTTCCTCTGCGCGCTGGCGGGGGTGACCTCCACCTCGCGCATGGTCTACGCCTTTGCGCGCGATGGCGGCCTGCCGGGGAGCCGGATCCTGCGGCATGTGGATGCGAAGCACCGCTCGCCGGTGCCGGCGATCTGGCTGACGGTGATCCTCTCGATCGCCGCCACGCTCTACTCGCCCGCCTTCAACGCACTCGCGGCCGGATGCGCGATGTTCCTGTATATCTCCTATACCATGCCGGTCGTCGCGGGGCTGTTCGCGGAAGGCAAGACCTGGACGGAGTTTGGACCGTTCCGCCTGGGCATCCTCTCCAAGCCGCTCGCCATCATTTCCACCCTAGGCGGCGTTGCGATCATCTATATCGGCACGCGCCCGCCCAATGACATTCTGGATAATTACTTCATCGGCTTGCTGGTTCTGATCGCGATCGTGTGGTTCGCCGCCGCCCGCACGCGCTTCCCCGGCCCGCCGATCGGCGCTGCCGCCGTGGCCGCCCGTGCCGCTGAAATTCTGGCGGAGGAGCGCGCGCTCGGTCAGATTTGAAGGAAGCAGCCGCTTTTGAAAAAGGCTCTAGACCATGAATACTGAGGTATTATGGTCTAATGCTCAACAAAAAGAACGGGTTATCAGCCTATAGGCAGAGAAAAATCATGTGGGCGTTTGCGGTGGACCTCACGGCCACCCAAACCGCCCGGTTGCTCAGTCTCGATCGCAAGACGGTCAACCGTTACTATGGGCTGTTTAGAGCAGCAATCCACGCTCACCAGAGCCGGCAAATCGCCGCCTTGGTTGGTGTTATCGAATGCGATGAGAGCTATTTTGGCCCTGAGCGCCAACGCGGCATACCAGGTCCACGCAAGCGCGGGCGCGGTACACGAAAACAGCCTGTATTCGGTATTTTCGAGCGCGGCGGGGCCGTCTTCACGGAAATTGTCCCGGATGTAAAAGCCAAAACTTTACAAGATATTATTCGGGGAAAAGTCAGCCCTGAGAGCAGCGTCATGACTGATGGCTGGCAAAGCTATGATGGGCTGGTTGATGTCGGCTACGACAAGCATTTCCGCATCAAAAAGTACCGCAAGGAAGGCAACCCGTTCACCGACGGCCCGGTCCACATCAATGGCATCGAGAGCTTTTGGTCCTACACCAAAAGGCGTCTGGCGCGCTTCAACGGCGTCAAAATAAACTTCGAACTTCACCTCAAGGAATGCGAGTGGAGGTGGGGCAAGGATCCTGATACGATCCTTGCCGAACTTAAGAAATTACTGGTCTAGAGCCTTTCAAAAAAGCGGCTGCAAAAAACTTTTGCTCTTAGGGGGCTGCGCCGGTGTAGCCAGCACGGCGCAAATGAGAGAAGTTTTTTTGTTTCTTTTTGTTCACAAAAAGAAGACCTTCCCTATCCTGGCTAATTTGCCTCGAAGCTCGCTTCCGCCGGGGCGAGGGACTTCATCAAATCGAACATGCGCTTGCGCATGGCGGGATCGGTGATGCGGTAATAGGCGCGGACCAGCTCCAGCGTTTCACGTTTGCTCAAATGATCGTCCACGCCGGCGGAAAACGGTTCCTGCGCTTCGGCGAAGCCATACATGCGGCCCCGCGGGCCGGAGACCGGGCCTTCGCTCATGCCCTCGGGCATGTCCTCGAAGAAAAAGCTGATCGGCACATCCAAAACGCGGGAAATGTCGAACAACCGCGAGGCGCCGACGCGGTTCACGCCGCGTTCGTATTTTTGCACCTGCTGGAAGGTCAGGCCCAGCGCGTCGCCCAAGCGTTCCTGGGACATGCCCAGCAGGGTGCGGCGCAGCCGGATACGCGACCCGACATGAATGTCGATCGGGCTGGGGCGGCTTTCGCGTTCGGGGCGCTCGGAATGATCTTCGGCCATAAATTCACTTTCTCCCAAATGTGCAGGCCAGCTGGTCCGCCACCCGCGCTTCCTCCCATACTCGGCCGCTGCGCCGTGAAGCGATGGGTTGGGTCTGGCAAAGCGAGGTATCGAACTGATGGTTTGCCTGAACGCCAAGCAATGAACGACACTCTAGTTACCAGAGGTTAACGCCGAAGCCAATATAAAAACCACAAGTTGGGGATTATTAAATAGACAGGCTGCATTAAAATATTTTTAATCCGCAATTAGAACGTAAACGAAACTAACAGTCCCGTTATAATTGCGAGGACTGCAAGTGTTGCAGGGAGTTCTAGGCCTAGCCTGGAATAAATCGTGGGCGGCAGGTGGCCTGGAAGCGGTTCCACGAGCACACCCTGGGCTTTCAGGGGCAAACTCGGCCCAACATGGCCAAAGGCGTCGATCATGGCTGTGATGCCGGAATTCGCGTCCCGCGCGAGTGGCAGCCCCTCTTCGACGGCCCGGAGTCGGGCATTGTCAAAATGTTGCCGCGGCCCGGCGGAGTTCCCGAACCAGGCATCATCGGTGATGTTCAACAACCAGTCCGGCCGGTCCTTCTCATCCACGATCTCTCCGGTGAACACATCCTCATAGCAGATCGCCGGGCCAAAGGCGGGTAGGCCTGGGATATGCAGTGTCTCGGGGCCGGGGCCGGGGGTGAAGCCGCTGCCCAGCGCATCTGGGACGATGCGAACAGGGATCCATTTGGGCATATATTCGCCAAAGGGCACCAGCTTCCATTTGTCATAGACCGCCAGCGCCGGACCCGGCCCGGAAGTGACGACGAGGGAATTGCGGTAATCCGTATTGCTGACCCAATGTATGGCGCCCGCCAAAACAGGGGCCGTGCCGGTCACGGCGGCGAGGGATTCGCGCGCGCCGGTATCGGAATCGAGATACCAGGGGCTTGCCGCCTCGGGCCAGACCACGGCGGTTGCCCCGGCCTGCAACCCGGCATGGCTCATAGCCAGCAGGCGCTGCCAGCGCGCCACCAGCGAAGCGCGGTCGAACGATCCGGGGACGGGGAAATTCGGCTGTACGAGGGCCAGCGTCACCCCTGTGGGCGCCACCGGAATCTGCAGTCGCCACATCCCGAACCCGCCCCAGGCGATGAGGGCGATGATGATCCCGGCAAAGCCGCGCCGCCTGAAAAGCGGCAGCCCGGCCAGGAACACGGTGAGCAAAGTCAGGCCATGCACGCCGAACACCGCGGCCGGCTGGAGGAAGATATCGCCGAGCCTGCCTGGGATCGCCCAATCCGTGCCCCAGAAATTCCAAGGAAAGCCCGAGAAGGCGAATTGCTGGAGGAGGTTGGAGACGACCCAGGCCCCGGCGAAGACGAGCAGCCGGCCAAAGCCTGGCTTGACGAGATACGCCGCCAATGCGGGGATGATGGAATAAAACGCCACGGCGAAGGCCAGAAGCGGGGCGGCGAAGGGCACCAGCCACCAGAAGGTTGCCGCCTCCGTCAGAATCGGCTCGGTGATCCAGTATAACCCGCCAAGATTAAGCCCGAAGCCGAACATCCAGCCGAGCAGCGCCACATGTTTTTTGGATGTCGCCCCGCCGATCAGCGTGAGAAAACCCGGCACGCTGAACAGCAGCACCGGCAGCAAATGCACCGGCGGCAGAGCGAGGGCGGAGATCAGCCCCCAGAGAAAGGCGCGCAACGCCGGGCGGGCGCGCAGATAAGCTGCGATGCGTCGCAGCTTGCCCTTGGCCGCAGGGGCTTGCGTCAGAACGCCGTTCGCGCCGCGCTGCGCCGCGCGGGCAGCATCAGCCACGGGGGAGGGAAAATTTCGCCGCCACTTCCGCGAAATCCGCCGCGGTTTCATGGCGCTGGCTGGGTACCGTACCATCCGTCACGCGCACGAGCTGGCAGGTCCGCAAGCCCGAAGCCGCGGCGGCATCCAGCTCCGCCTCGATATCCGAGAGGAACAGCATTTCGCCCGCCGGCACGTTCACCCCGCGCGTAATGGCGGCATAGCTCGCCGCCTCGCGCTTGGCCCCCACCTTTGTGTCGAAAAACCCCTGGAACAGCGGCAGGAGATCGCCCTCCTTCGTGTGCCCGAAGAGCAATTTCTGCGCCGCGACGGAGCCGGAGGAATACACGAACAATCGCAACCCACCGCGCGCCCAGCGCCGCAGCGCGGGCCCCACCTCCGGGTAGACATCGCTTTGGATGTCGCCGGCGCGGTAGCCCTGCTCCCAGATCATGCCTTGGATGGCCTTCAGCGCGGTGATTTTCGCATCGCGGTCCATCCAGCCGAGCAGCGTCTCCAGCCGGGGCTCGGGAACATCCGCCAATACCGGATCGCCTGCATGTGCGGCAACGAATGCCGCCATGCGGGCCCGCGCATAGGGGAAGAGCACATCATGCACGAAGGCGATTGGGGTTGTCGTCCCCTCGATATCCGTGAGGATGGCGGCAGGCGGGGCGGGGAGGCTCACGCGACGGGAAAGCGGGTCGAGATATCGTCCCCGGTGAAATGCGCGACCCAGCCCGACGTGTCGGTGAAGACGCGCAGCGCCGTGAAGGACGGTTCCGGCCCGGCATCGAACCAGTGTTTGATATTGGCCGGAACCGAGATCAGGTCGCCCGCCTCGCACAAGGCGTCATAGACCAACCCATCGATATGCAAAACGAAATGCCCGCTGCCATGCACGAAGAAGCGGATTTCATCTTCCGTGTGCACATGCTCGTTGAGGAATTTTTCGCGCAAGGCGGGTACGGCGGGATTATCCGGGGTCAGCTTGATGACATCGGCGGAGCCAGCACCCTTTTCCCCCATCAACTGCTCGAGATAGGGCTTGTAGGCCTCCAGAATCACTTCGGCCGAATCATCGGGCGAGAGCGTCACCGGGCTTTTCCAGCGCTCGAACTGCACGCCGATCGGCGCCAGCCGGGCGGTGATCGCGGCACCGTCCTCCGAGAGGAACACCGGGGCATCCGGGGTGGAAATCCTTGAAAATCGTTAGTCTGCTCATTTGATGCGTCTCCGTTCAAGCTCACAACTAAGGAGGAATTCCAGGGCTTCCAGTCGCCAATATGCGTGTTCGACGCTGGTGCCCCATGCATATACGCCATGGCCCGCAATGACATAGCCGATCGGCGGATCGCGCAGCAATAATGGCTCGATCCAGGCGGCCAGCCGGGCGATATCCTGGTCGTTCTCATAGACCGGCAGCACAACGTCAATCTCATGCGTGGCAAAGCCGAAGGCTTTCAGAATTTCGTAATTCGAGAAGCTGATCTTCCCCTGCATCGAGAGCACGGTGGCCGCCACGGAATGGCCATGCAGCACGGCGCCCACCTGCGGAAACAGCCGGTAGAGCTGGCAATGCAGCAAGGTCTCGGCGCTGGGCTTCTGGCCGGGAACCAGCGCCTGGCCGGCTTCATCCACTGCCATGATATCGGCTTCGCTCAGCCGCCCTTTATGCACGCCGCTGCGCGTGATCGCGATGCGCGCGTCATCCATGCGGCAGGAGAGATTGCCGGCCGAGCCCGGAACCCAGCCATGCCGATCCATGCGCTGGCCAATCTCGACCAGCGCCTTTGCCTGTTCAGCCGGAACCATGTTCAGCCCTGGTTGATGGTCGTCTTGGATTGCTCGGGCAGCGGCGCGTTCAACGAGCCGGGCTGGCTCATCGAGGCATCCGCCGTCTTCTTCGCGTCCTCGTCGGACGCCACGTTCTGCTTGAAGGTCTTAATCCCCTTGCCGAACTCGCCCATCAGGTTGCTGACCTTGCCGGTGCCGAACAGCAGCAACACCACGACCATGACAATGAGCCAGTGCCAGATGCTCAATCCACCCATAGAAAACTCTCCAACCCAACTATTTTAGCCATTCTACGCCGATAGGGAGGTATTGCCAAATACGCAATGCGCCCGGACGTTGCCCGGCCCCCAGCGTCAGTCCAACCAGGATGCGGCCAGCATGGCGCCGGCGTTATAGAGAATGTGCAATAAAATCCCCGGGCGGATCGAGTGGTATTTCAGCCGCAGCCAGACCGCCGCCACCGCGAACAGCCCGACATCGAGAAATCCCGGCAAATAATGGATCTTCTCCTGCGCATGCGCGGCCATGAAGACCAGCGTCGTCACCACCCCCGCCCATACGGGTCCGATCCGTGTCGCAAGCCCGGCAAAGGCGATGCCGCGGAAGACGATTTCCTCGAGCACCGGCGCGACAATGACCGCCACGACCAGCAGCGGCAGGACCGACAGTGCGGAGCCTTGAAAAAGCTGCGCGATCGGCAAGGCTTGCAGCTTATGGATATCAGGCGGCAAGAGATGATTCAGCATAAGCACAAAGCCGAGAATCCCCACCGCGACGGCGCAGGTGGCCGCATAGGCCTGTCCCGGGGCGGCGCGCCAGCCAATGCCGGTGGCGCCGCCATCCCGAATGCGCAGGGGGCCGAGCCTGCGCAAGTACCACGCAACCCATAAGGCCGCAGCCAATTCCCCGGCGAGGACGGTGGCGCGCAGCACCTCGCCGCTGGAGAAATCGATGCGCGCAGGGCTATGCCGCGCGATCAGGACGAGGTTCTCCATGGTCAGCACATTGAACAGGAGCGTGCCGCCCCCGGCCATGACGATGCCAAACCCGGCAAGCGCCCAAAGCCCCTGCGCCAGGCCGAAATTCCGGGGCAAAGCCGGGTTACGCCGCGCGCCGGGCAGCAGCGCGAAGCACAATCCCAGCACCGCCAGATTAATCCCGAATTCCGCGCCGATGCCGGCAAATTGCCGCGCCAGCGGCAGTTCCACGGCCAAATGATGCCCCAAAAAGCCAAAGCTGGCGGAAACCGCGCCCCAGCGCCGCGAAGGCGGCGATCCAGCCCAGCCCGGCCAGGCCGGCGGTAAAAATTTTCATGCGCGCGACTGTTCATTGAATTGATGCAAGATTGCAACGGCATCCGCCCCCGACTCCCGCAACGCGCGCAGGCTCATCGCGCCGTCCCGTTTGGCCAGGCGCCGCCCGGCTGCATCGCGCAGCAGCGCGTGATGCGCATAAATCGGCGTGGGCAGGCCAAGCAGCGCCTGGAGCAGCACATGCAGATGCGTCGCTTCCGCCAGGTCCTCGCCGCGGATGACATGGGTGATGCCTTGCAGCGCATCGTCATGCACGACGCAGAGATGATAGCTGGTCGGAATATCCCGCCGGGCCAGCACGACATCGCCAAATCGCTCAGGTGTAGCCGTCACCCAGCCCGCGCGCTCCTCGAAAAACTTGTGTTCCCCGCCCGAAGCGGCAATCGCGGCCGCCATGTCGAGGCGCAGCGCATAGGGCCGCCCGGAAGCTATCCGCGCCTCACACTCGGCCGCGCCCAGCCTGCGGCAGGTGCCGGGATAGATAATCTCAGCCCCATGCGGTGCGGATTGCGCGCGGGCGATTTCCGTGCGGCTGCAGAAACACGGGTAGAGCAGCCCGCGCGCGGCCAGTTTGTCCAGCACCGCGCGATATTCCGGCAAATGCGCAGACTGCACCCGTACATCGCCCGTCCAATGCAGGCCAAGCCAGCGCAGATCCTCCAGGATGGCGGCGGAGTATTCCGGGCGGCAGCGTGTGGTGTCGATATCCTCCAGGCGGAGGAAAAACGCATCCGCGCGGCGCCACGCATTCCAGGCGGAAAAGGCGTGGCCAAGATGCAAATATCCGGTAGGGCTGGGCGCAAAGCGCGTTGTGATGCTCATATGTGCCTGAGGATATAAGCATGGGAGATAAAATGACGATATTGTCCGGCCCGAGCATGGGGCCAGCTTCCGGCGAGAAGCCCAAACAGCTCGTGGTGCTCTGCCACGGGGTGGGGGCGGATGGTCACGACCTGATCGATTTCGCCCCGGTTTTCGCGCCGGTCATGCCGGATGCGTTCTTCATCGCGCCGGATGCGCCCGAGCCGTTCGACATGGCCCCGTTCGGCCGGCAATGGTTCTCCATCGGCGATCTCGACCCGGCTAAACTGGGCGACGGCGTGCGAAGCGCGGCGCGGCATCTCGATGCCTTCCTCGATGCCGAACTGGCAAGGCTCGGCATTGCGGATTACATGCTGGTGGGCTTCAGCCAGGGCGCGATGACCGCTTTGTTCACCGGCCTGCGCCGCAAGCTGCCGCCGCGCGCGATCCTCGCCTATTCCGGCGCGCTGATCGACCCGCAAAGCCTGGCAAGCGAGATCCAAAACCACGCCCCGGTGCTGCTGGTGCATGGCGAGGATGATGAGGTCGTTCCAGCCTTCCGCTCGCGCGATGCGGCGGCAACTTTACGCGCGGCTGGCGTACCGGTGGAGCTCGTGATTTCCCCCCGCCTTGGCCATGGGATCGACGATGCCGGGCTGCACGCTGGCGTTGCGATGGTGGAACGGACTTTGCCTGGAGGCGCATGACAAAACGGAGACAAGCCGGGGGCTCTCTTGCGGCCCCGGCTTGTCTTTGCCATAACGTTCCCATGACTCGCATCGACCACCATATATGGCTGGGATTAGCGGTTAAACCCCAGGATCTAGTCCCGTTTTGGGACAGGTTCAGTAATGCCTGACGGCGGAGGAAATTTTCCCGCCCTTGTCTTGAATGCGGATTTCCGTCCGCTATCCTATTTTCCGTTGTCCACCTGGAACTGGCAGGATGCCGTGAAAGCGGTGTTCCTGGACCGGGTTTCTGTGCTTTCCGAGTACGACAAGCAGGTTCACTCGCCCAGTTTCAGCATGCGCCTGCCAAGCGTGATCGCGCTGCGCGACTTCATCCCCTCCGCGCGCATGCCGGCCTTCACGCGCTTCAACGTGTTTCTGCGCGATGGTTTCTCCTGCCAGTATTGCGACCATAAACGCCCCGCGCCGGAGCTGACCTTCGACCATGTCATCCCCCGCGCGCGCGGCGGGCGGACAAGTTGGGAGAATGTTGTCACCGCTTGCGGCCCGTGTAACTTACGCAAGGGCAGCAAGCTGCCGCGCGAATGCAACATGATCCCGAGCCAGGAGCCGCGCCGGCCGACGAGTTGGGAATTGCAGGACCGGGGCAGGGGCTTTCCGCCAAACTTTCTGCATGAGAGCTGGCGGGATTTTCTATACTGGGATTCGGAATTGGAGAGTTGATGGTCGACTTAGTGGCAGCGCAGAAGATCTTGGACACTGCTTTGGCTTATGTGGTGGAGCACAAGTTCAAACCCGTCGCGATCGGCGTGCTCGATGCGCGCGGCGCGTTGAAGGCCTTTGTGGCGCAGGATGGCACCAGCCTGAAGCGTGCGGAAATCGCCTTGGGCAAGGCCAATGGCGCGTTGTCGCTCGGTGTCGGCTCGCGCGCGTTGATGCAGCGGGCGGAAACGCAAGGCTATTTCATCACCGCCGCGACCGCCGCCATTGGCGGCGCGCTGGTGCCGGTGCCGGGCGGGGTGCTGATCAAATCCAACGGCGCCATCATCGGCGCGGTCGGCATTTCGGGCGATACGTCGGATAATGACGAAGCCGCCGCCATCGCTGGCATCACCGCCGCCGGGCTTGAAGCCGACGGCGGTTAGAACTTCTTTTTGTGAACAAAAAGAAGCAAAAAAACTTTTTTAACTTTAGCCCATGCCGGTAGTCGCGGCACGGGCTAAAGGCGTAGAAGTTTTTTGCGCCGCTTTTTTTCAAAAAAGCGGCTTCTTCCTTCCTAAAACGGCAGGCTAGCCTGCACAGGCACGGCCTTCACCGCCACATCCCCATCGGCGAATTTAATCGTCAACGCCGCATTGGGTGAAACCTGCGCGGCACTTGCCACCGGCACGCCCTTGGCGTTCGTCACCAGCGCAAAACCGCGTGCCAGCACGGCGGAATAGGACACCGCCTCCAGCCGTGCGGCGAAGTTTTCCACCCGCAGCCGGGATTCGCGCAGGCGGCCGGGCAGGGGGGCGGTAAGGCGCTGCGCCAGCAGGCCGACCGCATTCTGCCGGCGTGAAATTTCAGCACCGGGATGCGTCAACCGGTAGGACGCCGCATCCAGCCGCTTTTGCCCGGATTGCAGCAGGCCAGGTAGCGCTGCGGTCAGCCGGTGGTCGAGCAGTGCCAGCGTGTTGCGGTGCGCGGCCAGGATCTCGCGCGGATGGCGCAGGCGGTTGGCCAGCCCGTCGAGCCGCCGGTGCTGTGTGATCGCATAATTCGGCAGCGCCAGCGCCAGGCGCTCGCCCCTATCGTCCAACCGCTGCCGCGCGGCACCGAGCATTCCGGGAAGATCCGGCAGCTTCGCCCCGGCCCGGTCCAGCAGCAGCCGCGCCTGGGAGCTGGCCCGCGAAATCGCCCCGGTCAGCCGGGCGGTTTTCTGCGCCAGATCCGCCAGCAATTCGAGCCGCGCCGGGATCGCCATTTCCGCCGCCGCCGTGGGCGTCGGCGCGCGCCGGTCCGAGACGAAATCGATCAGCGTCGTATCCGTCTCATGCCCCACGGCCGAGATCAGCGGGATGCTGCAGGCGGCAGCTGCGCGCAACACGTCCTCGTCATTGAAGGCCATCAAATCTTCCAGGCTGCCGCCGCCGCGCGCCACGATCAGCACGTCCGGCCGGGGGATCGGCCCGTTCGCGGGCAAAGCGGAGAAGCCGTTGATCGCGGCGGCGATCTGCCCGGCCGCCGCCTCGCCCTGCACCGCCACCGGCCAGAGCAGGATCGGGCGCGGAAAGCGCCTTGCGATGGTGGTTTTGATGTCCTGCAGCACCGCCCCCTGGGCCGAGGTGACCACGCCAATGACCCGAGGGAGCATCGGCAGGGGGCGCTTGCGCTCGAACAACCCTTCCGCCTGCAATTTCACGCGCAACGCCTCGATTCGCGCCAGCAGCGCCCCGGCCCCGGCATATTCCAGCCGCTCCACGATGAGCTGGTATTCCGAGCGCTCCGGGTACGAGGTGATCTTGCCGGTCGCGATCACTTCGACGCCGTTTTCGGCCTTCAGCCCAACTCGCGCGGCCACCCCCTTCCAGATGATCGCGCGGATTTTCGCCCCCTCATCCTTCAGAGCGAAATATTGGTGACCCGAGCCATAGGCTTTGAATTCCGTGATTTCCCCCCGGACCCGGACCCGGCCAAACGCCCCCTCCAGGGTCTTTTTTACTGTCCCGGCCAGCTCGGAGACGGTGAATTCAGGGGTGTTCTGTAGAAGATCGCTCATGCGCGGAGACTATGATAGAGCGCGCAGCGGTAACAGAGGGGATAGAGTGATGCGGGTATTGATCGTGGGTTCAGGCGGGCGGGAACATGCGCTGGCATGGGCAATCGCGTCCAGCCCGTTATTGACAGAGCTCTTCGTCGCCCCGGGCAATCCCGGCACCGCCGGCATCGCCACGAATGTGTCGATCCGCAATACCGACATCGCCGGGCTGGTGGCCTTCGCGGTCGAACACAAAATCGACTTGGTGATCCCCGGCCCCGAGGCGCCGCTGGTGGCGGGCATCGCGGATGCATGTGCTGCCGCCGGCATCGCCTGCTGCGGCCCGACCGCCGCTGCCGCCCAGCTCGAGGGCAGCAAGCGCTTCACCAAGGAAATCGCCGATGCCGCAAACATCCCCACAGCGGCCTGGGAGGCCTTCACCGAGGCCGATGCCGCGCATGATTATGTCGAGGAAACGGGCGCGCCGATCGTCGTGAAGGCCGATGGCTTGGCGGCGGGCAAGGGTGTCGTGGTCGCCGAGACGCTGGAAGATGCGCATGCCGCCATCACCGCCATCATGGAAGACAAGCTGCTGGGTGAGGCCGGTGCGGAAGTGGTGATCGAGGATTTCCTCTCCGGCGAGGAAATCTCGGTCTTCGCCCTCTGCGACGGGTTGGAGGCGGTGTATCTTGGCGTTGCCGCCGACCATAAGCGCGTGGGCGATAACGATACCGGCCCCAATACCGGCGGCATGGGCGCGATCTCGCCCCCGCCTTGGGCAACCCAGGCGGTGCTCGATGCCACGATGGAACGCATCATCCGTCCCACGCTTGCGGAAATGGCGGCGCGTGGCATGCCGTTCCGTGGCTTCCTGTTCGCCGGGCTGATGGTCGAGCAGGACGGCCCGAAGCTCATCGAATTCAACGTCCGCTTCGGCGATCCGGAATGCGAGACCCTGCTCCCGCTGCTGGGCGCGGACCTGCTGCCGGCCTTGCTGGCGGCGACCAACGGCACGCTTAAAAATGTGGATCTGCGCTGGAAGGGGCATGCCTCGGCCACGGTGATGATGTGCGCGAAGGGCTATCCCGGCCCCTATGCCACGGGCAGCGAGATTTTCGGCCTGGAGGAAGCCGCCGAGCTTCCCGGCGTCAATATCTTCCATGCTGGCACGATGGCCGAGCAGGGCAGCATTCTCGCCAATGGCGGCCGCGTGCTCGCGGTGAACGCCACGGGCAAGGATCTAGAGGAAGCCGTTACCCGCGCGTATGCGGCGGTGGATATGATCGAATGGTCGGAAGGGTTTTGCCGCCGGGATATCGGCAAGCGCGCGGTGTTTGCGAGCAAGTGGCCGGGGTAGAAAGAAGCAGTTCTTTTTGTGAACAAAAAGAACCAAAAAAACTTCTTTTACCCTGGGGCTGGGGCGTTAACGCGCGCCCAGTCATCCAGTTTGTCAAAAAGAAGCTTCCTTAAGCCGCCAGCGCCTGCGCCCGTACCAGCCGGGCAAACGCCCCTTCCGCCGCCAGCAACTGCGCATGCGTGCCTTGTTCGACCACGCGCCCATCGGCCATCACCACGATCAGATCCGCATCGCGCACGGTGGAGAGCCGGTGTGCGACCACGATCGTCGTGCGGCCCTGGCGCAGCCGGGCGAGGGCGGCCTGCACGGCGGCCTCGCTCTCGGTATCCAGCGCGCTCGTCGCCTCATCCAGCAGCAGCACCCGCGGGTTGCGCAGAATCGCCCGCGCGATGGCCACGCGCTGGCGCTGCCCGCCGGAGAGCCGCTGCCCGTTCACGCCCACATTGGTGTTGAACCCGTCCGGCATCGCGGCGGCAAAGCCGCAGGCGGCGGCCTCGGCGGCGGCGCGCACCTCCTCTTGCGTTGCATCCGGCCGGCCGAGCAGAATATTCGCCGCGATCGTATCCTCGAACAGCAGCGAATCCTGCCCGACATAGGCGATTGCGCCGCGCAGGGAGGCCAGCGTCACATCGGTGATATCTGCGCCATCGATGCCGGATGCTGCCGCTGCTCGGCGTGTAGAGCCGCGGGATGAGCGCCAGTGCGGTGGATTTACCGGCGCCCGATGTCCCAACCAGCGCCAGCATCTTGCCCGGTGCGGCGGTGAAGGAGAGGTCCTTCAGCCCCGGCCTGCCATCCGGATAGGTGAAGGCCACATGCTCGAACACCAACTCGCCCGGCCCGTTGGGGAGTGTAATCGCTCCCGGCGCATCGGCAATCGCCGCCGGCTCGTCGATCACGGTGAACACCCGCACCAGCCCCGCGAGGCCTTCCTGGATCGCGGAATTCATCGTCCCCAGCGCGCGCAGCGGGCGCGAGGCGATGAGCAGTGCCGAGATAAAGCCCATGAAATTGCCGACCCCGCTGCCGCCGGTGGCATTGCGCCAGCCCTCGAACCCGATGACCAGCGCCACGGCGACACCGCCCAGCACTTCCAGCATCGGGTCCAGCCTGGCGCGCACGCGCGTCATGCGGATCAGCGCGCTGTAGAGCTGATGGAACGTCTTGTTCGCGCGGTCCTTCTCATGCTGCTCCAGCCCATAGGCGCGCACCGTGCGGGCCTGGGCAAAGCTCTCGTTCAGCATGGCGGCGGCCTCGCCCATGCGCTCCTGCATGCCCGCCCGAGGCGCGGCGCATCCGCTTGCCGATCCGCTGCACCGGCACGCCCGCCAGCGGATACAGAAACGCCGCGATCAGGCTCAGCTTCCAGTCGATCGCGAACATCGTGACCACGAGCCCGAACACGGTCGCCACATCCGCCACCGCGTTCACCGCCCGCGTCATCGCCTCGCGCACCACGGTCGCATCGGTGGTGAAACGCGCCGCCAGCGCCGCCGGCGCCTCGCGCTCGACCCGCGCCAGCGCGGCATCCGAGAGATGCCCGAACATCGCCACCTGCAACCGGCGGATCACCAGCAGCACCATGTCCTGCGTCAGCACGGACTGGAAATACATGGAAAAGCCTTTGAATCGCCGTCACGATCAGCACCAGGATCGGCACCTGGTACAAAATCCGCGGGTCCTTCCGGGAGAACATGGTGAACGCCCAGTCGATCAAGCGCCGGGTACAGCGCCGTGGTACCGGACATGACCAGGGTCATCACCACGATCAGCGCAATGCGTCCCCGGTAATTGCGTACATGCTCGCGCCATAGCCGGCGGATGAGGGCGGCCGTCGAGATATTTTGGTCCATGGAGCCGGGGTTAACCACATTTTCGTCAAGCCGACAAATTAGGCTAGGAGGGCGAAGCATGGACACGATTTACAAAGGCGACCTTTCCACCAAAGCCGGCCGGCGCAATGCCTGGCTGGACGCCCTGTTCGTGGACCATGCGGTGCTGCGCATTCTCTGGACCAATTTTGCCGCCGGTAAAGGCCGGGCGGCTCTACCGCTCCAACCATCCGACCCCGGGCAACCTCGCCAGCCTTCACCCGCAAGGTGGGCCTGAAATCGCTCATCAACCTGCGCGGCCAGGCGAAAAACGGCTCGGACGCCCTCTCGCGCGACACTGCCGCCCGGCTCGGGCTGGATTTCTACGACATGGCCCTGGAATCCCGTGGCGCCCCGCATAAGGACCGCATCCTGCGCCTCGCCGAGATCTACGCCACCATGCGCGGCCCGGCGCTGATCCACTGCAAATCCGGCGCCGACCGCGCCGGCCTCGCCGCCGGCCTGTTCGTGCTCCTCGAAGGCGGCACCGCAGCGGAGGCCCTAAAACAGCTCTCGCTGCGCTTCGGCCATATCAAACAGGCCAAAACCGGCATCCTCGACGCCTTCTTCCTCACCTACCAGCGCGACGGCGAGGGCACAGGGTAAGAAATTTTTGGACTGGGTGCGCGAGGATTATTCCGAGGATGCGCTCCGCGCCGCCTTCAAATCCAACGCGCTGGCAGGGTTTGTGACGGATAAGATCCTTGTCCGGGAGTGAGGTTTTTGCTCCCCTGATCGATATCGCGGTCCCGACCTATAATTGCGCTAGGTGGATCGACGAATTCATGGAATCCCTGGTGATCCAGGATTACACGAACTGGCGCATTATCACCCGTGACGATGGATCAAAAGACGATACGGTAGCGCTGGTTGCAGCCTGGAAAGAACGGCTCGGCGCGCGGATGGAGATTATTGAAAATCTGGAGGAAACAAATCTCGGTGCGGTCGGTAACTACGACCGGCTACTCCAAAATTGCAATGCGTCTTTGGTCATGATGGGCGATCCAGATGATGTTTGGAAGCCAGGAAAAATAACGCTTGTGCTCAACGCGATGCTTGAAGCTGAGCGAACCTACGGCAGCGAACTGCCCATCATCATCTGCACCGATGCGGAAATGGTTGATGCCAACTTGAAGCCGATCTCACCGTCCTTTTGGAAATGGACGCAGGTGCGTTCGGAGTTTCTTTCCGTCGTCCCAAGAATGCTGATGGAAAACCCGGCTCTAGGCGCAACGATGATCATGAATCGAGCTGTTCTCTCTCATGCATTACCGTTGTCTCGTGCTGCTGCATGCCAAGATTGGTGGCTTGCCCTTGTTGCTTGTGCGTTTGGTAAAGTAGTAGCGTTAAATAACTGTACGATTTCGTATAGGCGCCATGCTGGCAACAACTCAGACGTGCCATTAACAGCCAGCCTTTTCTATGCGTTCCAAAATATATTTTTTATGCACAAAAGGCTGCAAAGAATTTTTCAGCGAGTCGTTTTGCAAGCTACAGAGTTTGCTGGGCGTTATGGTGATCATTTAGGCTTATCGGATATTGCTGCGCTTGAGGCTGTGGCAAATTTTTCATCGATGAGCTTTTTTGGGCGACGTTGGGCGATCGTAAGGCATCGTCTTTGGTTTGCCTCGCCGATAAGAAACATAGGGCTTATGATATTGCTCTAATGATTTCTATAACTGCCATTTTAAGGCGATGATGAAAAGTTTATCGGGTAAGAGTTTTGCTATCTATTTGCCTTCGCTCCCGAGCGGTGGAATTGAGCGTCTGTACTTAAATCTCGTTCCGGTCTTTCTTGAAGCGGGCTTAAAGGTAACATTTGTCCTTGATGTTGCCGAAGGGATTCTCCTTAATAATGTGCCGGAGGGAGTTGGAACTTTTGAGCTTGGGTCAAAAAAGTTTAGGCACACAATGCCAGCCTTGACGCGCTACCTACAAAAAATGGCGCCCGATTTTATTTTGACGGCTCATTTGCATAAAAATATTTTGTCCATTTGGGCAAAGTTAATTTTAAGATCAAAAAAGAAACACATTATCTCAATTCACTCATCGATTGATATTCCGGTCGGCGGCAAAATTTTAAATTATATGACGCCAATTCTGTATAAAATTTTTCTAAGTCGTGCAGATCGTATAATTGCTGTATCAAAAGGAATAGCTGGGGAGTTAGAAAAAATATATATTAAGGAAAAGAGAGTTAAGCTTATCACAAACGGCGTTGTATCGGAAAATTTTCATCTTCTTCGAGATCAAAAATTTGAGCATCCGTGGTTAGGCAAAAATCGTTCTACCCCAACGTTTGTTGCGGCTGGGCGTCTCGATCCTCAGAAAGATTTTGTGATGCTTCTCAGGGCGTTTGCTGAATATTTAAAAGCAAAACCAGGAAAATTAATAATTTTTGGTGAAGGTAAGCTGCGAGATGAACTGCGTCTGCTGTCCGAGGAATTAGAGATATCCGAACACTTGGATATGCCTGGTTTTAAAGGCAATGTTTTTCCGGCTCTAAGCAAAGCTTCAGCCTTTTTGTTGTCCTCTGCTTTCGAGGGGCACCCTCTGGTTCTCGCAGAAGCTTTAGCTTGCGGTGTCCCGATAGTAAGTACGGATTGTCTGTATGGACCGAGAGAGATTCTGGAGAATGGAAAATATGGCTTGCTCGTTCCTGTGGGGGACTGGAAGCAGTTTTCGCAAGCAATGCACAAAATCCTTGTCGATCATCCGTCCCCGGAACTGCTTCGAGCGAGGGGGCAATCATTCTCAGTCGCCCGCTGTGCCGAGGAATACCTGAATCTATTTAGGAACGCTCTTCAGTGACGGTTAGTGGAGCATCGCCGCGATTTAGAGAATTAACGCCATATATGGGGTAAGATTTACGCCCCCTTCTTCAACACCTCATTCGCCACCACCTGCTGCACGCCGGTTGCCGCTTCGGCGGCGGCGGCGGCGGCGATGTCGCCCCAATAGGGGGTGATGTCCGTGGGCGAGAGGTCGTGTAGCTGCGTCACCTGGCCGATCTTGCGGTGGTTGGCATCCTGCACCACCCAGTCCAGCTCCACCATGAGCTGCCCGTTGCTGTCGGGGCGCGTCTTCACGCTTGCGGTCACGATGAAATCCGCGCGCTTTGCATCGCTCACCACCTCGTCATCCGGCCCCGGCAGGTCGCGGCCGAGGTTTAAGGGCAGCGCCGTGTCGCCATCCCCCGGCGCGCCCGTCACCGCGCCCACAAAAATCCGCGGCGGACGGTTCTCCAGCGAGAGCGGATTGCTCTGCTGCACCCGCGCATTGATCGCGGTGAGGGTCTTGGAGAGCGTCTGCGCATCCGCCGTCGCCGCCGCCTGCAAGGCGGCCGGATCGCCGTCGCCCCAGCCTTGCGCCGGCACCGGCGCGCCCGGCTGGTTGCCATAGGTTTTTTTATCCGGCCCGATGATCACGTAATCCGGGATCACATCATTGCCTGCGAGCTTCGCCGTCACCGTCACATGCCAGAAGGCCGGTTTCGCCGGGCCCGCGATGCTCGGCACGTCATAGCTCACCAGTGCCGTTGCCAAATCCTGCGCGAATGTTTTCGCCGCATTATCGCCGAGAAGTGCTGCCGTCGGCGGCGGCACCATCAGCACCGGGGCAGGGGGGACGGCCAGTTTCGCGCCCTCAACGCCCGGATCGCCATAAAACGGCTCCGGCAACGTGCCGCAGGCGGCTAAGGCCAAAGGCAGAGCGAGGATCAGATATTTCATGCGCGGATCACGGAAATCTGGTGCCCCATCGCGCCCTCGCCGCGCAGGGTCCGGCGCCGGTGCGAGAAAAATTCCGCCTCCGCAGCGCAGGTATCCAGAGGCAAAATCTCCGCCCGCACCCTCACCGCCGCCAGCCTTGCGGCGCAATAGCCGGGGAGGTTGAACTGCCAGCGCTCCGCCCGGCCGGGGATGAAAAACCGCGCATCCGCCGCATCGCGCGCCAGCACGGCATCGCGCAGATCGGCGGAAATTTCGTAGCTCGCCTGGCCAATGCAAGGGCCGATCGCCGCGCGAATTTCTGCCGCCCCCATCGCCTGCATCGCCGCCACCGTTGCCTCGAGCACGCCTGCCAGCGCCCCGCGCCAGCCGGCATGCGCCGCCCCCACAATGCCGCCGCTGGCATCGGCAAAGAGCACCGGCGCGCAATCCGCGGTGATCACGCCAAGGGCCAGCCCCGGCACGACACTCACCATCGCATCCGCCGCCGGGCCGGCGCCCATCTCCCAGGGGGCGGCCACGCGCACCACCTCCGCGCCGTGTACCTGCTTCAGCCCGAGCAGAAGCGCCGGCGCCACGCCCATGGCTTCCGCCACGCGCGCGCGGTTCTCGCGCACCGAATCCGGCGCATCGGCGCTGGAAAAGCCGCAATTCAGGCTGGCGAACAACCCCGTCGAGACGCCGCCATTGCGGGTGAAAAATCCGTGCCGGGCGGGCAGATCGGCGGTGTAAAAATCCATCATTCAAATCCTGGCAGGGTGGCGAAACCTTTAGGGCACAGGGCCAGGCATTTGAACAGGCTGCCCATCGCCTCCGGCGCGGTCAGCCTTTGCGCCGATAATTTTAAATTCTCGGCCATGCCGGGGTGTTTGCGCGCGAGAAAATCGCTGCGCTGGAAGAGGCCCAAAGCGGTGAGGAAGGCATTCTGCTTCACCGGCCCCTGCGCGTGCACCCGTGCCGCGATCGCGGCAAAATCCACATGCGCGGTGAGATCCGCCGAGCCCGGGTCGGCCAACGAGTCGGCATATTTTCTGTCCCGGATCGCCTGCACGCTGCTGCCGGGGCCACTTTGCATCGGCCCGTAATCGATGAACAGCGCCACCGCATTGCGCGCCGCCAGCGCCTCGCAAAACGCCAGTGCTGCCTCATTTACCTCGTATTGGCTGCCCACCGGATAATCGGGCAAATCAGGCATCTCGGTCTCGCGCTCCACATAGGCGCCATCCTGCACCCAAAGCTCGCGCCAGCCCGCCTCGCGCCGGATGAACTGGCGCACCGGCAAGGCATCCAGAAACTCGTTGGCGAGAAGGATCACCGGCCCATCCGGCAGGCTGTCCAGCCCGTTATGCCAGCTTGCCCCCGGCACGCGCTTGGCCTGCTCGGCACGCAGCCGGGGCGAGCTTTCGATGAAATGCACATTGCCCATGGGCCAGACCCGCAGCGCATCTTGCATCAGCACGCCGCGCCCGGGGCCGGCTTCCACCAGCAGCACGTTTTCCGGCGCGCCCATCATCGTCCACACGGTTTTCGCCCAGGCGCCCAAAAGCTCGCCGAAAACCTGTGTCAGCTCCGGGGCGGTGGTGAAATCGGCGGAAAAATCACGGCGCGCGTAATAAGCGGCATTGGCCCGCGCCATGAACTGGTCGAAGCGCTCCGGGCCCAATTTCTATGCGCTCCGGCGCCGGACGAACCAGATCAGCCCCAGCCCGGCCAGCACCATTGGAATGGAAAGGAGCTGCCCCATGGTCGTGTCGAAGGGCAAAAAGCCCAAAAACGGGTCCGGCTCGCGGAAAAACTCACCGCAGATCCGCGCCACGCCATAGCCCGTCACGAAGATCCCGGTCAGCATGCCCGCCCGGGCGCGCAGCCGGTCCGAGCGCGAAGCCAGCAACAGCACGATGAACAGCACGATGCCTTCCAGCGAGGCCTCGATCAGCTCGGAGGGAAAGCGCGGCAATTGCGTCGGATCACCCGGATAGACCATGGCGAAGGGAAACCAGGACGGGGCAGGGCGTCCCCATAATTCGCCGTTGATGAAATTGGCGCAGCGGCCCAGAAACAGCCCGATCGGCACCGCAACCGCAATCCGGTCGGCAAAGCGCAGCACGTTGATCCGGTGCTTCGCGCAGAACCACAGCAACGCGATGCTCACGCCGAGGAAGCCGCCATGAAAACTCATGCCGCCATCCCACACCGCGACGATATTGGCCGGGTGCGTGAAGAAATATCCAGGCTGGTAGAACAGCACATAGCCGATGCGCCCGCCCAGGATGATCCCGAGCGTCGCCCAGGTGAGGAAATCATCCACCTGCTCGCCGGTCGCCGCCACGGGGGCGCGCGCGGCGAGGTAGCGCACGAGCCGCCAGCCGATCAGCAGGCCAAAAATATACGCCAGCGCGTAGTAATGAATGTAGAGGAACCAGATATGAAAACCGCGGGAGAATTCCGGCAGCACGATGGGGGTCATAGATACGGATCCGCCTGCGTTAAAAAGTTCTGGATATAGGCGGCCACCCCATCTTCGAGCGTATGGAATTTGTGGTTGAACCCGGCCGCGCGCAGCCGGGCCATCGGCGCCTGGGTGAAGGACTGGTACTGCCCGCGCAAGGCCGCCGGCATGTCGATATATTCAATGCGCTCAGGCTGCCCATTGGCGGCGCACACCGCGCGGGCAAGGTCGGCATAGGAGCGCGCGACGCCGGTGCCGAGGTTGAAAAGCCCGGAGACCTGCGGGGCTTTCAGTAAAAATTTCAGCGCCGCGACGACATCGTCGATATAAATGAAATCGCGCATCTGCGCGCCATCGGCGAGGCCCGGCCGGTCGGAGCGGAACAGCCGCGCCGGGCCGCCCGCGATGACCTCGTCATGCTTGACCTTCACGACCGAGATCATCTTGCCCTTGTGGTACTCATTCGGGCCGTAGACGTTGAAGAATTTCAGCCCAGCCCAGCCAGGCGGGGTATGGGCATGGCTTGCCACCTGCCGCGCCACCCAAAGGTCGAAGGCATGCTTGCTCCAGCCATAGAGGTTCAGCGGCTTCAGCCGGCGCAACGCCGCCTCGGAGAGGTCATCGTCGAAGCCCGCACTGCCATCACCATAGGTCGAGGCGGAGGAGGCGTAGATGAACCGCACTTTGCGCGCCGTGCACCAGTTCCAGAGTTTCTGGCTCAGCGTTACATTGCTCTGCCAGACCAGATCGCCATCGGTTGCCGTGGTCTCGGAGATCGCGCCGAGATGTACGATGGCGGTGATCTTCAAATCATTGTCCAGATAGGTATCGAGCGCTTCCGGCGCGATGATTTCGCTCGGCGGATGGTGCCGCAAATTGCGCCATTTGGCGTCGCTGCCCAGCCAGTCGGCCACCACAACCTCATGCCCCTCGGCGCTCAGCGCTGCCTGCAGGTTCGAGCCGATAAATCCTGCGCCACCCGTGACCAATATCATGCGGGTGCTTATATGGAGATCTACAACTTGAGAGAAGGCCCGCCCCCATGACCGAACGTCCCAAATTTTTCGATGACCTCGCTGGTGTGGCCGGCGGCGCGATTTCCGCTCTGGCGGGCATGCGCGAGGAAGTCACGGCCCTGGTGCGCTCGCGCGTCGACGAGGCGGTGAAGAAGCTCGATTTGGTCCGCCGCGAGGAATTCGAGGCAATGGCTGAACTTGCGCAGCGCGCGAAAATGCAGGTCGAGGCGCTGGAAACGCGCCTGGCCCGCCTCGAAGTCGAGAAGGCCGGCCGTGCAACCGATGACGGAATGTCGGAGGAATAATCCCTTTTTCCCGCACTGCTGGGCGTTATGTAACCAACAATTAATTTTTTTTCGTGGTACGATCGTGCGGCGCCGGTTGAACCTTGAAGGGAAAGCGTGGACACGGCTTCGTTAGGATCAGTAACATTACCGGCAACGAAACGTGGAGCGTAGGATGACCAACCGGGCGCGTATGCTACGGCCATTTGGAAGTTTTTTTGCGGCCGGGCAGTATGGCGCGGAATCTGGGTGCTGCTCTTGCAACTCACGCTGGTGTTCTGGCCGCTGGCCATCAAAATGGCCCGGAATTTTGACGAGGCGCGCAACGTCCAGGCCTTCCTCGATACGCTTGCCGCCCGTTATCCCGCCGCACCCGGCCCGAAGCGTTTCCGCCAGCCTGAGATGGCGGAAAGCCAAAACTAGGTTTTTGATTTTGCGATGATTTTAACGGACAAAAATTTTTCGGAATTCATCCGTGGGAACACGGCGCGCGCCGCCTCCGTCCTGGTCCCGGAGATCATCCTTCACCTCGCCACGGATATCACGCCGCTATGGCATGCGAGCGAGGAACTGCTGGCGCAGCACAATATCGCGCCGCCCTTCTGGGCCTTCGCTTGGCCGGGATCAGAGGCGCTGGCGCGGCATGTCACGGATCATCCCGGGCTGGTTTCCGGCCTGCGCGTGCTGGATTTTGCCGCCGGTTGCGGCCTCGCGGCCATTGCCTGCGCCAAGGCGGGCGCAATGGTGGACGCCGCCGAGATCGACGTGCTGGCCGCCGCCGCGATCCCGCTGAACGCCGCGGCCAATAACGTGGAAATCCAAGCCTTGCTCGGCGATCTCGTGGGCCAGCCTTGCCGCTGGGATGTCATTCTCTGCGGCGATGTCTGCTACGAAGCGCCCATGACCGCGCATATTCTGCCCTGGCTGCGCGAATGCGCGCGCAGCGCCACGGTCATCGTCGCCGATCCCGCCCGCAAATACGTGCCGCTGGCGGGCTGCGAGGTGCTGGCCCGCTACGACGTGCCGACCAGCCTGGCGCTGGAGGATTCGCCGTCCCGCACGGTCACGCTGTTCCGCCTGCTGCCGGAGGGCTGAACCCGCGCGCCATCCAGCGCGCGGCGAAACGCTGTGCTGCCTCGCGCTGGCCGAATGGCATCGCCCAGGCCTCCTCCTGCGATGGCCCCGACGGGCGGCAGGCTAAAACCGGCACGCCTTGGGCTGCCGCGCGCAACACAAAGTCCAGAATTTCTAATCCGGTGCTGTCCTCGATCTCCGTATCGAAACCGCCTACCGCCTGGAACATGGCGCGCGGCGCCGCCAAAGCCAGTTCCGGCCAGGCGAGGGCAGCGATCTCCACCAGGCCCGCCACACAATGCGGCGCGATCCTCCGGAGCCGCGCCGCAACCTGTGCCGAAACGATGATCGCGCCCGTCGCCTCAGTTGCCCTGCTCGCCCCGTGCGCCAGGGCCGCGAGCGCGCCCGGCACGTCCCCGCGCCAGTTGGCGCCATCCTGCAAAAACGCCAGAACCCCGCCTTGCGCCGCCTGCGCCGCCAAATTGCGCCGCGCCGCGCGCGACAGGCCGGCAGCCCGCAAATAGCCCAGATTCCCAGCCTCCTTCTGCAGTCGTAACCCGCGCGGATCCGTGCCGTCATCCGTCAGGATCGTCTCGGCCATGGCCACCTCCAGCGCCGGTGCCGCGCGGCGCAAGGCGGCAAATGCCGAAGGCGCATCCCCTTCCATATCGAGGATCACGCTGAGCGCAGGGGCCGCCGGTGCCGCGATCGTGAACAGGCGCGGTGCGGGGAGGGGGGCTGCGATCCCTGCCTGCGCGCGCAACCGCGTGCCCAAGCCGGCAAAAGCCGCGCGCATTTGCTGCGAGGCGTCGCCCCGCGTCGCATCGTCCAGTGCCGGTTCCTGTCCTAGCCGCCCGAGCGTGTCGCGCATCGTCTGCAAGCGTTCGGCATAGTCTGGGGGGAGCGAAAATTCTCGGAAAACCAGGTGCCAAAAATAGACGCCGGAGCTGCGCTCGCGCGCGCGGAGCATCCGCCGCTGCCGCACCAAAGCCATCTGGCGCGTCAGCGCCACGGTAAAACCATGCCGGCCATCGCCGAATTGACGGAATTTCAAATCCTCCCGCAGCGTCGAGGCGAGGGGGCTGGCGATGACCTCGTCATCGATCAGGATGTCCACGGTCAGCCGCTCGGCCGGGCGCGACGGATCCCAGCACCAGCCGTGCAGCACGCCATCTTCGTCGAGATCCACGTCGCCCAGGACGGTCATGCTTCCAGTTTTACCCGGATCGCGCCATCGTGCAACTGAAATCGAAATGATATTTACGTCTTGTTTACTGTCATGTTGTATGGTCGATCTGAAGTCGATACATAAATAGATTGTAATTTGAAACAAAATGGCAATCCGACCGGGTGCGCTTACCCTTCGTTGTGGAGAAGGAACATTTCGATGCTGTCATTCCGACGACCCTACGGCCGGATGGCGTGATGCGCATTGGGGCCCCTGAGAGCGGCCAGCCGCGTACCGGCCTGCTGGCGCCAGGCCCGGTCGGGCTGGTCGACCGGCTGGTGGCGCTGGATGCGCGCGTGCATCAGCTCGAGCGCGAGAAATCCAGCCTGCGCCAGCAGCTCGCCGCCGCGAAGTCGCAGCAACCCGCTTTGGCGCAGGAATTTGATGTACCCCGCACTTTGCATGACTGGCCGCTTGCCGAGGATCCGGCGCGCGCGCCGGAAACACTTTGGCTCTACGACATAAGGCCGGATGATGCCGTGGTGCTGGAGGGCCGGCGCGGCGCGGCCTTTCTCGCCAGCTTCGGCCTGCTGGGCGAGGCGCCGGACTTCGCCGCCGCCACCGACGCGCTCAACCGCGAGGCGCGCAACCGGCTCGCCCCGCCCAGCCCGGATATGCCGGATGTCTCGATCGTCATGCCGGTCCATGGCCAGCTCGCCTATACGCTGAACGCGCTCGCCAGCCTGATGCGCCATGCCTCCCGCTATGCCTGGGAGTTGATCCTCGTCGATGACGCCTCCCCGGATGCAAGCAGCGTCTATCTCCCGCAACTCGAGCGCCTTCGCTACCACCGGCAAGCCGAGCAGGGCGGCTTCATCGCCGCCAGCAATGCCGGTGCCGCTTTGGCGCGCGGGCGCTTCATCGTCATGCTCAACAACGACACCCGCGTCGTGGATGGCTGGCTGGATGCGCTGATCGACAGTTTCGCGCACTGGCCTCGCGCCGGCCTCGTTGGTGCCAAAATGCATTACCCGGATGGCAGCCTGCAGGAGGCCGGTGGCATTCTCTGGCGCGACGGCTCAGCCTCGCATGACGGCCATGGGGACGATCCCAACCGGCCGCAATATTGCTACGCCCGCCAGGTGGACTATGTCTCCGGCTGCGCCATCGCGCTGCCCTTGCCGGTCTGGCGGGAAATGGGCGGGTTCGATACCGCTTTCGCCCCGGCTTATTACGAGGATGCCGATCTTGCCTTTCGCCTCCGTGCGGCGGGCTACGAGGTGTGGTTTCAGCCGCAAGCGCGCATCGTACATTACGAGGGCAAAACCTCCGGCACGGATCTCGAACAGGGCGCGAAGGCCTATCAGCGCGTCAATGAAAAAAAATTCCTGCTGCGCTGGCGCACGACGCTGAGCCGGCACCGCCCGCACGGCCAGGCTCCGTTTTTCGAGCGCGAGCGCGACGTGCATCGGCATATTCTGGTGGTGGATATCACAACCCCCACCCCGGACCAGGATGCCGGCTCGGTGCAGACGGTCCTGGCACTCCAAGCCTGCATGGCGCTCGGCTACAAAACCCATTTCGTGCCGCAGGATAACTTTCTGTTCCAGCAGCACTACACCAGCGCCTTACAGCTTTTAGGGGTGGCCTGCGCCTACGCGCCCTTCGAGACCGGATTCGAAGCCTATCTGCAACGTTACGGCTGGCAGTTCGACGCGGTGCTGGTCTTCCGCCCCTCCGTCATGGAAAAATGCCTTCCCCATATCCGCGCCTATGCGCCGCAGGCGGCGGCATTGTTCCATGTCGCGGATCTGCATTCGCTGCGCATGGCGCGCAGCGCGGCGCTGGCCGGGGATGCCGATCTGCGCGAGGCCGCCGCCCTGATGCAGGAGCGCGAATTGCGGCTGGTGCGCATGGTGGATTGCACGATCACGCATTCCACCTGGGAGCAACAGCTCTTAGGTCAAGCGGAACCCGGCTGCCCGGTCGCGGTCTGGCCGCTGCTCTGCGCCTATCACGGCACGCAAAAACCCTTTGCCGAGCGGCGGGACATCTGCTTCCTCGGCGGCTACGGGCATCCGCCGAATGTCGATGCCGTGCTGTATTTCGTGCGCGAGATTTTCCCCATCCTGCGCGCCCGCAGCCCCGGAATGCGCTTCATCATCGCCGGCTCGCATGTGCAGGAGGAAATCCTCGCTTTGGCCGCACCGGATATCATCATCGCCGGTCAGATCGCGGATCTGCGCGATTTGTTCGACCCCTGCCGGGTCTTCGTCTGCCCGCTGCGCGTCGGCGCCGGGGTGAAGGGCAAGATCGCCTCGGCCTTGTCCTACGGCATCCCCATCGTCTCCACCGCCATTGGCATCGAGGGCACGGCGCTCGAACCCGGGCGGCATCTGCTGATGGCGGACGAGGCGGAAGCCTTCGCGGAGGAAATCCTGCGCCTCTACCACGACCCGGACTTATGGGACGCGCTCTCCACCCAAGGCTTGGCCTTCGCACGCGCGGAGCTCTCGCCCGAGGCAGGCGAGCGCGCTTTGGCCTCAGCGCTACACACCGCCTTCGCACATAAATCAGGATTGGCCGCGTGATGCCCGATGCACAGGAAGACGTGACGATGCTGCAAGGCGGGATCGAGGAGATCGCCGGCCGGGTGATGAGGGGCTGGATCGGCGCCAACGCCGAAACGGCATCGCTCATCGAGTTTTTTGGCGATGGCGAGCCTCTGGGCAGCCTTGTCGTCACCGAGGCGGATGCGGAAGGCGGCGCGCAAAAATTCGAATTTCTGCTCCCCCGGCGGCTGTTCGACGGTGCGGCCCATGAGATCGCCATCCGTGCCGCGGGCCGCGCCGTTGCGCTCAAAAACCACGTCCATTGCCTCGAACACATGGAGGGCGCAGCGCCGCAAGCGGCCAAACCCGCGGTGGGCGCGCTGGACATGGTCACGGATCACGGGGTGGTGAACGGCTGGGCCTGGTATCCGGACCGGCCGGGGGAACGCGTGACGCTGGAAATATTGGTGGACGGCGCCGTGGTGGGCACCACTTTGGCCGGGCTGTATCGCGGCGACCTCGCCCAGGCCGGGATCGGCGAGGAGGGGCGGTGCAGTTTTTCCTGGCCGCTCCCCCCCAACGTGCTCGGCCTGCCGCGCGACGCGATGGTGTCCGTGCGCGACGAACGCGACGGCCAGATGGTGGGCAAGCCTTTGCCCTTCCGGCAGAAAATCGTCGCCGATGCGCTGCGCAAAATCGAGGAGCTGGAAAACGACATCCGGATGCTCTGCAGCACGATCGCCGCCTTGGAGCATCGCGACGCGCAGGAAAATCAGGCGACGGCGGAATTGTTCAAAACCGTCGGCGGTTTTTTTGCCGAGCTGGCGGCGGCGAGTGCGGCGGGCGCACCGCCCCGCTCCCTGCGCACGCAGAAAACCGCGTTGGAGGAGGCGACCACCGGCCTGCCGCCTTTCGCCTTTCGCGCCTGCGCCGCGCCGGAGCTCACCATCTTCATCGAAGCCGCGGGCCCAGCTTCGGCGGTTTACGCCAGCCTGCACGCCATCTTTGAGACGCTCGGCGGGCATGAAGCGGAAATTTTCCTGCTCGATGATGGCGCCTGCGAAGACGCGCCGCTGCTGCCGCTGGTGGTGCAGAACATGCGCTATGCGCGGCTGCCGGGGGCAGGTGCTGTGGCGCGGCGCAACGATGCGATGCGCCTGGCCGCCGGCAACATCGTGGTGTTTTTCGCAGGCGGCATCACCCCTTCGCCCGGCTGGGCCGAAGCCTTGTCCCTGTTCGACACGCGCCCGGCACCCGCCCTCCTGGCCGCGCGCATCACGGCGGGGGACGGAAAATTATCCGGTGCCGGAATGTTGCTCCGCGACGGGTTTTTGCATCCGCGTCAGCCGGAGGACGATGCGCAAGCCGCGCCGGTGGAGGCGGCGGCACCGGAATGTTTCGCCATTCGCCGCTCGGCCTGGGAGCGCTTTGGCGGATGGGATGAGCGTTTTCATGGGCAGGCTTACGCCTTGGCCGAATTCTGCCTGCGCGTCCGCGCCGCCGGTGAGCACATCGCCTACGCCCCCGTCTTCGCGGCCGCCCAAATCGCGCCTGCCAGCGAAGCTGCCGCCCGCGACACGGCGATGGCACGCGCGGATGCCTTGCGGTTGCGTGACGCCGCGGAAGAGCGCCAGGCATCTTAGGTCGGTTCGGAATGCTCCAAAAATCCACCAAAATCCCGCCCCCGGCCTTCGAGTCAGCCAGTTTTGCCAGCGCACCGAATTTTCCGGCCTTGCGCTTCACCTCGCAGGCGGAGTTCCAGGATTACCTGGGCGATTCGCAAAGCCTGCTCGATGCGCGCGAGGCCTATGAGCAATCCCTGGGCCTGCGAGAGGGCGACATCGTTCAGCCCGGCACCTGTGCGCCTTGCCTACGCGCGGCCTGCTTCACCTCGGCCGCATCCGGCGGCGTGCGCCTGCCGGATGGGCGCTGCGTGCCGAACTGGCGCGAGGCCATGCACTGCGATTGCCGGGAGCGCTTGAACAACCGGCAACGCGCTTTGCTGCATTTTAGCCTGGCGGCCGGCCTTCTGCCCTGGACGCAATTGCTGCTGCTGGGCGAACCCTCAGCCCTGGGCCTGCGCCTCTCCGGCATTGCCGGCGCGGCGGCGCGGCTGGGGGAGGGCGCTGATCCGCCGGGAGCGGCGGCATTCCAGCTTGCCGTCGCCGAGACAAATCTTCATCGCGCGATGGCGCCGGCTATGCTGGAGGAAGTCAGCCGCCGCCTGGTGGGAGGTGGGCGGTTCATCTTCACCGCATCCTTCGCCCCCCTCATGTCGGCCTCCGCCGAGGCCGAAACGCTGCCCTTCGGCTGGGACCTGCTGGCGCTGCTGCACCAGGCCGGCTTCAGCGATGCCGCCGCCTATCTTTATTGGTCGGAAGAACTCGGTTATCTCGGCCCGATGAATTTCATATTTAGGGCGGTGAAGTAGGTCTTCTTTTTGTGAACAAAAAGAAGCAAAAAAACTTTGTTAATCTGAGCCGTGCTGGTCGTCGCGCCACAGGCTCAAGGCGCAAAAGTTTTTTGGGGCCGCTTTTTTTCAAAAAAGCGGCCACTTCCTACTGCGCCAGGCGCATCCAGGCTGGGAATTCTAGGCCGCACCACGGCATTCCCGGCCATTAGCGGCTTTTCCAGCGCGTCCAGCCGCAGGCTTGCCAAGCCCCGACAGCCCGGCGGCGGAGCGCAGCGTGCCCACCTCCACGCCATCGGCCAGCACCGGCGTGCCCGGGCGGCGGGGCCGATTCGCTGAACAGCACCGGCACGAGCCGCCGCTTGATCAGCCCGCGATATTTCGTCCGCGCCGTCAGCTCCTGGCCCATATAGCAGCCTTTATCCCAGGCGACGCCATCGAGCTCATCGAACCCGGCCTCCAGCAGCAGCGTCTTGTCCACCTCCAGGTCAGGCGGCCCATCCGGCAGGCCGAGCGCTAGCCGGTGCGCCGCATAATCCGCCGCCGTGGCGGTGGCGGCCAAGGCGGTTTCGCTCAAGCAGCGGAACCCTGCCTCGGCCAAACGCGGATCGGGTGCCGTCACCGGAACGGGCGGCGGCAACCCGTTCCAGGTAGCATAAACCTGAAACTGCGAGGAGACATCCTCCAGCGCCACGGCAGCGCGTAATTTGAACCGCCGCAGCCGCGTTCGCAAGCTCCGCCACCGCCTCGGCGGGCGCATCCAGCAAAAGCCGATCTTCTTCCGCGAATATAAAAAAATCAGTCACATACCGCCCCTGCGCGGTCAGCAGCGCCGCCCAGACGGCTTGGCCGGGGGCCGCCCGGGAGACGTCGTTGGAGACAAGCCCGTTGAGAAACGCGACCCGGTCCGCGCCGGTAGACCGCGAGAACACCACGATGTGGGAGATGTGCGATGGATGCCATGGAGGCAAAATGGGCGCTTGCGCGTGCGCCCGCAAGCACGTTTCCGTGCGCGCGAAAAACGCGCTAGACCCCCGGCGCATGCGGATCCTCTTCATAACCTCTTCGCGCATTGGCGATGCCGTGATCTCCTGCGGCATCCTCGAGCAACTGCGCCGCCAGAACCCGCAGGCGCGGCTGACCGTGGCCTGCGGCGCCGCCGCTGCCGGGGTTTTCGCCCGCCTGCCGGGTCTGGAGCGGCTGATCGTCTTCGAGAAGGAAGCGTATCGACGCGCATTGGCTGCGGCTCTGGACCAAATTGTTCTTCCGCGCCTGGAACATGGTGGTGGATGTGCGCGGCTCCGGCATTTCGCTGTTCTTAGCGGCCAGGCGGCGGCGCATCCTGCGCGGCGGCCGCCGTCCCGGCCGGCGCTACGAACTCCTGGCCAAAGGCATGGGTTTCGTGCCCGCACCGCTCCCGGTGGTCTGGACCGCCCCGGCGGATGACGCCAAGGCGGCGCATTGATGGGCGACGGGCCGATCATCGCGCTTGGCCCCACCGCGAATTGGGACGGCAAAATCTGGCCGCCGGAACGCTTCGTCGCGCTCTTCCATGCGCTCCAGAGCCAGCCTGCCCGGCGCGCGCGCCGCGATTTTCGCGGGGCCCGGCGCCGGAGGAGCAGGCGCGCGCCGCACCGGTGCTCGCCGCTTTGCCGGATGCCATCAATCTCGTCGGCCAGCTCACCTTGCCGGAAGCCGCCGCCTGCCTGCGCCGCTGCGCGATCTTCATCGGCAATGATTCCGGCCTGATGCACATCGCCGCCGCCGCCGGTACGCCCACGCTTGGCCTGTTCGGCCGCTCCCGCGCCGCGGAATATGCCCCCGCCGGCCTGCGCACCGCCGTCGCCGTCGCCCCCGGGCCGGCGGGCGAGGCGCCCGATGGAGGGGTTGACCGTGGACAACGTTCTCAAGGCCGCAAAGGTACTTTTATGCGCTTAGCCCAGATCATGGCCGGCGCGCCCAATGGCGGCGCCGAGCTTTTCTTCGAACGGATGACCGCCGCCTTGGCCACGCGCCGGGCAGGATGTCCTCCCCGTCATCCGCAGCGATTCTGCGCGCGAGGCCCGGTTGCGCGCCAATACGGCGTCGTCCCGGTTTCGGCTTGCGCTTCGGCGGCCCGCTCGATATCCTCACCCGCCCTGCCATCCGCCGCGAGCTGGTAAAACCTTCCGCACCGAACATCGCCATCGCCTGGATGAGCCGCGCCGCCGGCCCATTTGCCGACCGGCGACTGGGCCAATATCGGCCGGCTCGGCGGCTATTACGACCTGAAATACTTCCGCTCCTGCCGCTACCTCGTCGGCAACACGCACGGCATTGTCGACTACATCACAGGCACCGGCTTTCCCGCGCGAGCGCGCGGTCTATCTGCCGAATTTCGTCGAGGATTTCTCCGGCGTGGAGCCTGCGGACCGCGCCGCCATGGGCGTGCCGGATGATGCCCCGCTGATGCTCGGCCTCGGCCGGCTGCACGCGGTCAAAGGCTTCGACACGCTTGATCCGCGCCGCCGCCTGCTTCCGGACACGTATTGCGTCATCGCGGGCGAGGGGCCGGAACGCCCCGCGTTTGCAGAAGCCTGATCGAAGAACTGCGCCTGACCGAGCGCGTCAAACTCCTCGGCTGGCGCCAGGATTCCGGCGCGCTGCTGAAAGCCGCCGATCTCTTCGTCTCCTCCTCGCGCCACGAGCCGCTGGGCAACATGGTGCTGGAAGCCTTCTCCGCGCAAACCCCGGTTCTGGCCGCCCGCGCCGAGGGGCCGGTCGAGATCATCCGCTCCGGCGAGGATGGCCTGCTCGTCCCCATCGACGATGCCGCCGCCCTGGCCGAAGGCAGCCAAGACATTGCTCGCGGATGTGCGTCGCGCGTTAAACTATCGCTGCGCGCCCGGCAGCGCTTCATGGAGGAGTTCTCGGAGAAAACCGTGGTCGCCGCCTGGCTCGATTTCCTGGGCAAGGTCACGCCGTAATGTGCGGCATTGCCGGCATCCTGGCCCGCCCGGGCCAGCCCATCGACCCTGCGATGCTGGCGCAATTCGCCGACCTCGCTCGCGCATCGCGGCCCGGATGGTTCCGGCGTCTTCGAGGCGCCGAATGCCGCTTTGGTCCATACGCGCCTTGCCATCATCGACCTCGCGACCGGCGACCAGCCGCTTTATAGCGGCCCGCTCAGCCTCATCGCCAATGGCGAGATCTATAATTACATCGAGCTGAAAGCGGCGGCGCCGGGCGACTACAGCACGGCCAGCGATTGCGAGCCGCCGCTTAAACTCTTCGCCCGTGCCAGCGCCGATTACGCCGCGCAAGCTGCGCGGCATGTACGCGATCGCCATTCACGACCGCGCCTTCCGCACGCTCACCCTTTCGCGCGATCTGTTCGGCATCAAGCCGCTTTATTACGCGCAAACGGCGGCCGGGCTGCTCTTCGCCTCCGAGCCGCAGGCGCTTGCTCGATGCCGGCCTGCCGCGCGGCATCGAGCGCCAGAAACTGCACGAGCTGCTGAACCTGCAATTCACCACCGGCACGCAGAGCATTTTTTCTTCGGCATCCAGCGCGTCGCCCCGGGCGAGACGCTAACGATTGCGTGGACGGCGAGATCGCCTCAGCCGCACCAGCCTGGCATTCCCCACGCCCGAGCCTGCCCCCGCCAACGAGGCGGAAGCGCTCGCCCGGCTGGATGCGGTGCTCGAACAAAGCCGTGGACCTGCACCAGCGCTCGGACGTGCCCTACGGGATGTTCCTCTCCGGCGGGATCGACAGTGCTGCCATCCTCGCCATGATGGCCCGTCTAAATTCGTCCCCGGTGCTGGCCTATACGGCCGGGTTCGACGTAGCAGAGCGTGGCCGATGAGCGCGACGCCGCCGCCGCGACCGCGAAAGCCGTCGGCGCGCGGCATGAGCGGGTGGAGATCACGCAAGAAATGGTCTGGGACGCATCTGCCGGAAATCGTCGCCGCCATGGACGATCCGGTGGCCGATTACGCCATCATCCCGAGCTGGTTCCTCGCCCGCCGCGCCCGGCAGGATGTGAAAGTCATTTTCTCCGGCGAGGGGGGCGATGAGATGTTCGCGGGCTATGGCCGCTACCGCGCCGCCTCGCGCTTCCTGCTACCGAAAAAAATGCGCACGGCGCGGCGTGTTCGACGGGCTGGATGTTCTCCGCG
This sequence comes from uncultured Pseudomonadota bacterium, assembly GCA_963737355.1. Taxonomy (GTDB): domain Bacteria; phylum Pseudomonadota; class Alphaproteobacteria; order Acetobacterales; family Acetobacteraceae; genus Acidocella. Next base: position 765,706 of record CAVTSC010000007.1, read on the forward strand.
CCCCGCTCACCGGCTGGCGCGACGGCATCAAAGCCGCCGAGGCCGGGCACAAATCCGCTCGCGCGCCTGAAGGCCGCGCAGCCGCGTGGACATGGCCGACTGGCTGCCGCATGATTTGCTGCTTGAAACTCGACCGCTGCCTGATGGCGCATGCGGTGGAAGGCCGCACGCCGTTCATCGACAAGCCAAATCGCCGCCTTCGCCTTCTCGCTGCCGGACAAGCTGCTCGATCCGCAACGGCCAGGGCAAATATCTGCTCCGCCGCTGGCTGGAGAAAAACCTGCCCGAGGCGCGGCCTTTCGCCAAAAAACAAGGCTTTGACGTGCCGATCGGCGCCTGGATCGCCGCGCAGGCCAAGCCCTTGGCCGAGCTGCTCGAGCCGCCAGCCGATCATCGCGGAACTCGCCGAGCCTGAAAAAGTGCATGCGCTGCTGGCCAACGCGGCGCATAAACAGCGCAGGTTTCGCCGCCTGGGTGCTGTTATTCACCGCCCTCTGGCACCGCCGCCATATTTTAACCTGCCACCCGCGGGCGATGTTTTTGCAACCTTGAGGCAAATATGAGCTTTGATCTTCCTGATCCAGAACGGCACCGTCGTCCTCCCTTGGGGCGAGGCCGCCGCGGATATCGGTGTGCGGAATGGCCGCATCGCCGCCATCGGCAAAAACCTGGGCGATGCGGCGCAAACTTATGATGCCGCGAACCTGCATGTCCTGCCCGGCATCATCGACCCGCATGTGCATTTCCGCGATGGCGGGCAGGGCGGCGTGCCGGGCGTGGAGGACATGGAATCCGGCACGCGCGGCGCGGTCCTGGGCGGCGTGACCACGATCTTCGACATGCCCAACACCAACCCGGCGGCCACCACCGCCGAGACATTGGCGCAGAAACACGCCTATATCCCTGGCCATGCGCATTGCGATGTCGGCATTTATGTCGGCGCCTCGAAGGCGAATATCGAGGATCTCGCAACGCTCGAGGCGATGCCAGGTGTGTGCGCCGTCAAAGTCTTCGCCGGCTCTTCCACGGGCAATCTGCTGGTCGAGGACGATGCCAGCATCGAGGCCGTGATGCGCAGCGGCCACCGCCGCATCGCCTTTCATTCCGAGGATGAATACCGCCTGCAGGAACGCAAGCCGACGTTCAAATCCGGCGACCCATATTCGAACCATGCCGTCTGGCGCGATGTGGAATGCGCCTTCCTCGGCACGCGCCGCATCCTGAACCTTGCCCGCAAGACCAACCGCCCGGCGCATATCCTGCACGTCTCGACCGCCGAAGAACTCGACTACATCAAGGATTTCAAGGACATCGCGAGTGCCGAAGCTGCTGCTCAACCATCTCGTGCAATCGGCACCGGAGGTCTATGAGCGCCTCGGCGCCTATGGCGTGATGAACCCGCCGATCCGCGATGCCCGCCACGTCGCCGCCGCCTGGGCCGCCGTGGCCGATGGCACGGTGGATACAATCGGCTCGGACCACGCCCCGCATGCCCGCGCGGCCAAGGAGAAGCCCTGGCCGGAATGTGCGGCGGGCCTGACCGGCGTGCAGACTTTGCTGCCGATGATGCTCGAACAGGTCGCGCAAGGCCGCCTCTCGCTGCTGCGCCTGGCGGAGCTGATGTCGGCCGGCCCCGCGCGAATTTACGGCGCGGTGAACAAAGGCCGCATCGCCACCGGCTATGATGCGGATTTCTCCATCGTCGATCTGGGTGCGAAAAAACGCATCGAGAATTCCTGGATCGCCAGCCAATGCGGCTGGACCCCGTTCGATGGTGTCACCTGCACCGGCTGGCCGATGGCGACCATCCTGCGCGGCCATGTGGTGATGCGCGATGGCGAGGTTGTGGGCGCGCTGCACGGGCGGCCGATTACGTTCCGTTAGAAAGCCCTGCTGGTAGGACCTGTCCGAAGCCCGGCATAGAATGCCGGGCTTTTTTGTTGTCGGAGATAACAACCGCGCCGTGTATACGGGCGTTTCGTTTTGAAGTTTTTTGTTAAAATTGTTAACACAACAAGCGGTGTCACGCATTTTTATGCGCATGACATTGTATATTGATGTCTATCTGCAATGTGGTTTTTGAATATGTGACTCTCCCCTGATACGCGCCAAAAATGACGAAAAGTACATATTTATCTTTCCGGTCGTTTTTCCGTTCTTGCGCTCGCAACAAAAGTCGAGTGCATGGCTCGCTTCGTTCAGATCGGCTCCGCAGTCTCCCAGAATAATAGGCGATATATATCTCCATCATCTGAAATATCTATTTTGATATTCGTGTCTGATAACCAATTTATCTACCAAATTTTATTGTTTTGATATTAAAACAATATGTAGGTCAGTATTGATGCTGTTTTTGCAAATGAAAACAAGGGGTAACTTTAGGTAGAATTTAACTGACGAAATGGGCCTGGCTATGAACAATGTTCCGATCATCGGAAAATTTGCCTCTATACAAACGGTTTTTGCGATTGCGGTCATAGCTATAGCTTTTTATGCAACCGGTCAGATGCGCTCGATCAATGCCGGCTATACGATGCTCCGCAACGGCCCGACGGCGGCCGTCCGCGATATCTCGAGGGCCGTTGCCTCTATGCAATCGGAGCACGCGATCATGGCCGAGCTGATGCTCGCCGAAACGCCTGCCGAAAATCAGAAATATGCGGCCGAGATACCGGGCTATCAAAGCCAGTTTAACCAGTTCATAGACCAGGCGATCGCGGATGATCCGGCGGATGCCAGCGATATCCAGGCGGTTAAATCCGAGTTCACGCAAACGATGAGCGAGGATTGCGCCACCGCGATCAAGCTTGGTGCCGCGGCAACGGCAGCGGCGGATGTTGTCCATTCGCAACAGGTTTTTCTCGCGACATGCGCGCCGAAGTTTCAAAGCTTGAGGGCGGATATCTCTACCCTCAACGCGCGCATCGCCACTAAGGACAGTGCGAGCGCGAGCGTGCTGACGGCAGCCACGGGCACGACGATTACTACGACCTTTGTGCTGATCCTGGGGGGCCTCCTGCTGGTCATGGCGGGTGGCATCTTCGCCATTCGCAGTTGGATCGTGCTGCCGGTGCGCGCATTGCAGGGGACGATGGGCCGGCTGGCCGGCGGCGATCTGAATGCGATGGTCGCCGGCGCGGCGCGGCGCGATGAAATCGGCGGCATGGCCCGCTCGGTGCAGGTTTTTAAGGATGCCGGCATCGAAAAGCTGCGCCTGGAATCGGAAGCCGAAGCGCAGCGTGCCCGCGCCGAGGAAGAGCGCAAGCGCAACGAAGCCGAGCGCGAAGCGGCCGCGAAGGAGCAGGCATTCGTGGTGAATTCGCTGGCTGCCGGCCTCGAGAAGCTCTCCAACGGCGACATGGTCTTCCGCCTGACCACCGCCTTCAATGGCGAGTACGAGAAGCTGCGCGGCGATTTCAACGCGGCGATCGACAAGCTGCAGGGCACGATGAAGGCGATGACCACGGCCGCACAGGCGGTCCGCTCGGGCGCTGCGGAAATCACCCAGGCCTCGGAAGACCTCTCCGGCCGGACCGAGCGTCAGGCCGCGAGCCTCGAGGAAACCGCGGCGGCACTCGACCAGATCACCGCCACGGTGCGCAAAACCGCCGAAGGCGCGAATGAAGCGCATAACGCCGTGACGGCGGCGAAGGCGGATGCCGAACGCTCGGGCGATGTCGTGCGCCAGACGATCGGCGCGATGGACGGTATCGAGAACTCGTCCCGCCAGATCGCCAATATTATCGGGCTGATCGACGAGATCGCATTCCAGACCAATCTTCTGGCCTTGAATGCGGGCATTGAGGCCGCGCGGGCCGGCGATGCCGGGCGCGGCTTCGCCGTGGTTGCCACTGAAGTGCGGGCGCTGGCGCAGCGCTCGGCCAATGCCGCGAAGGAGATCAAGGGGCTGATCTCGGCCTCCACGCAGCAGGTCGATACCGGGGTGAAGCTGGTCAGCGAGACCGGCAACGCGCTCGACCGCATCGTCACCCAGGTGGGAAGGCTGAACAGCCTGGTCAGCGAGATCGCGGCCTCCACGAAGGAACAGGCGACCGGTCTGCAGGAGGTGAACGTGGCGGTGAACCAGATGGACCAGGTGACCCAGCAGAACGCCGCCATGGTCGAGCAATCCAGCGCGGCAAGCCATAGCCTCTCCGATGAGGCGGAGGGTCTGTTCAGCCTGGTCGGCCAGTTCCAGATCGGCGAGCCGCAAAATGCCGCGCCGGCGCAGCAGAAGGTTCTTAAGGTTCGCTCGAAATCGCGGGGTGCGGAGCCCCGCGCTGCCGCCCGGGCGGTCGCCGGCCCGCGCCCGGCCTTGGCCCTGGCGCAGGACAACTGGGACGCGTTCTGAAGCAGGATCGCTTGGAGCATGATCGCTTTAAGTGCGATCATGCTCCAGCTTTTTTATTGAGGGCAATTCACGTTTTAGTTCTGCGCAACATACGCGAACCTAAAATGATTGCGCGCTCAAATGCGCCCGGCCGTTGCTTAACGGCCGGGCGCTCTCGCATTCAACGCCCTGCTATGCGGCGTTGAGTTTCCAGAACCTGGAAACAAAGCCGAGCATCGCCGCCTGCACCACGCAGACAATGGCCACGCATCCTGGCCAGCCGAACGCATGCCACAACCCTGCCGGAACCAGCCCGCCGGCGCTGCCGCCGATATAATAGCACGTCACATAAAGCCCGACGGCGGTGGATTTCGCCTCCCGCGCGGCGAGCCCGATAAACCCGGTGGCCAGCGTCTGCTGCACGAAGATCGCCGAGCAAACCAGCAACAAGCCAAGGGAGATGCTCCAGAGCGGGGAGGCCAGGGTGGCGGCCAACCCGGCCAGGATCACCGGTGCCGCCGCCGCCATCACGCGGCGCCGGCCAAATCGGTTGGCGAGCCGTGCGGCCAGCGGGCTCATCACCACGCCGCCGAGATAGACGACGAAAATAAATCCCAACGCCGCCGGCCCCAGCAGATAGGGCGGCGCGGCCAAGCGGAAATTGATGAAGGTGAACACCGCGACGAGGCTGAACAGCACCCCGAACCCGACCGCAAAGGTCGCCAGCAGCCTGGGATTGGAGAGATGCATCGGAAACGAGCGCAACGCCCGGCCAACGCCGTAAACCGGCCTAAATTTTCGCTCTCGCGGCAAGGTGGTGGCAATCACCGCGGTCATCACCAGCGTGACGGCGGCGATCAGCAGAAACGCCGACCGCCAGCCGAAGCCCGCCGTCATCACCCCGGTCATCAACCTTCCTGAAAACCCGCCAAAAATCGCGCCGGACGTATAGATCCCGGCCAGCCTGGCACCGGCGAGCCCCGTCGCCTCATCGCCGATATAGGCGATGGTGACGGTGAAAATGAACGGCAGCAGCAGCCCCTGCGCGAAGCGGCACAACACGAAGAGGTCAAACCGCCCCGCCAATGCTGCCAGCAGGGTCGGGATGATCAGCAGGCTGGCGGCGCCGACGATCAACGTCTTGCGCCCGAACCGGTCGGAAATCGCGCCGATTACAGGCGCCATGCAGGCGGTGGCGATCAGCGGTGCGGTGACGCTCCAGCCGGTTTGCGCCTGGCTGATATGAAACGCCTGCGCCAGCACGGGCAGGATCGCCTGGGTGCACCACATGTTCACAAAGGTGAGGAAGCCCGCGGCGAAGACCGCCAAATTCAGCCGCCAAGGAGATTTAGAAATTGCGTTCGTAGACAGTGATGACATCGCCAGGCTGCGCCAATGCAAAAAGGGGCGCACGATATTGGGCAGGGCCGCTGCCTGTATCGCGCGTGACCCCGACATAGCCCTGCACAGCCCGGTACGTGAACCCTCCGGCGATGGAAATCGCGGTCAGGACAGTCATGTCCGGGCGGAATGCATATTGTCCCGGCGTATTGACTTCGCCCAGAATATAAAAAGGCCGGTACGTCGCGACCTCTATTGCGACGCTGGGGTTGAGGATCAGCCCGTCTTTGCGCAGCGCCTCCGCGATCGCCCCCGCCAGCCCATCCGCGCTAAGCCCGGCAGCCGGCACGGCGCCGAGCAGAGGGATGTCGATCATCCCGCTATCATCGACGCTGAAATGGCCGGAGAGCTGTGGCTGGTCGTAAATCCGCAACATGAGCTGATCGCCCGGCCCGAGCAGATAGGCCCCGCGCGGCGGTGGTGGCAAAGCCGGCAAGCTCGCCCCCGGCGGGTCGAGTGCCGCGCAACCGGCGAGCAGCGCCGCCCCGCCAAGAACCAGAACCTGCCGACGGTTGAGCATCTGCAAACACCCGCATCTTAACACCGGGTTATATTTACATTTTTATATCAAAACGAAACCCCCTATTTTTGAGCCGCGCGCCTGGCCGTGATACGGGCAATGCATGACGCAAAATCGCCAGATGCTCATCGACCACGCGCGCACCATGGCCGCCCAAGGGCTAGCCCAGGGCACTTCGGGCAATCTTTCGCTGCGCACGGAAGCGGGCATGCTCATCACGCCTTCGGCCATTCCCTACCATGAGCTCACCCCGGAAATGGTCGTCCTCATGCCCTTCACCGGCGCTTATGGCGCGTATGAAGGCCCGTACCGTCCCAGCTCAGAATGGCGCTTCCATCTCGATATCTACATGGCGCGCAAGGAAGTCGGCGCCATCGTCCACCATCACGCACCCTACACCACCGCGCTCTCGATGGCGCGGCGGGAAATCCCGGCCTGCCATTACATGATCGCGCGCTTCGGCGGCGCGCCCATCCGCTGCGCCGCCTATGCGCTGTTCGGCACGGCGGAGCTCTCGGCCCATGTCGTGGCAGCCCTCGAGGGGCGTTCGGCCTGCCTCATGGCCAATCATGGCGGTCTTGCCACCGGTGTAACCCTCGCCCAGGCACTCTCCGGCGCGGCCGAGCTGGAAGTGCTGGCACAGCAATACACGCTGAGCCTCGCCGCCGGTGGCCCCGTCCTGCTTTCGGACGCGCAAATCGCCGAGGCCATCGCCCAGTTCGCGCAGGTCTACGGGCCGAATACTGGCAAGGCCTGATCTGCCGCATTCCTGTGCCGGAAGGTACTGAAAACCTTGCCTGACGGGGCGCGCTGGTCTACCCCCACGAGTATCACCCGGAGGAAAAAACCAATGACCGCCATTGCCGATATTATCGCCCGTGAAATCCTGGACAGCCGAGGCAACCCCACCGTTGAGGTCGACGTGCTGCTGGAATCCGGCGCTTTTGGCCGCGCCGCGGTGCCCTCCGGCGCTTCCACCGGCGCGCATGAGGCGGTCGAGCTGCGCGACGGCGACAAATCCCGCTATCGGCGGCAAGGGCGTACTCAAGGCCATCGCCGCGGTCGAGACCGAAATCCTGGACGCCATCGGCGGCATGGATGCCGAAGAGCAGATCGCGATCGACAATATCATGATCGACCTGGACGGCACGCCCAACAAATCCCGCCTCGGCGCCAATGCCATCCTCGGCGTCTCGCTGGCGCTGGCGAAAGCCGCCGCGGCCGATAACGGTCTGCCGCTCTACCGCTATATCGGCGGTGTCTCCGCCCGCACGCTCCCCGTGCCGATGATGAACATCGTCAATGGCGGCCAGCATGCCGACAACCCGATCGACATCCAGGAATTCATGATCCAGCCGGTCGGCGCGTCCTCCATCGCGGATGCCATCCGCATCGGCTCGGAAATCTTCCATACCCTGAAGAAGAGCCTCTCCGAAGCCGGGCATAACACCAATGTCGGCGATGAAGGCGGCTTTGCGCCCAATCTGAAATCGGCGGACGAAGCGCTCGGCTTCATCGCCAAGGCCGTCGAGCGCTCCGGCTACCGCCCGGGCGAGGACGTCACCTTCGCGCTCGATTGCGCCGCGACCGAGTTCTATAAAAACGGCGTCTACGACCTCGAAGGCGAGGGCAAGAAATTCGACGCTGCCGGCATGGTCGACTACCTGGCCGATCTCGCTGCCCGCTACCCCATCGCCAGCATCGAGGATGGCTGCTCGGAGGATGACTGGGAGGGCTGGAAGCTCCTGACCGACCGCTTAGGGGCCAAGCTCCAGCTCGTGGGCGATGATTTGTTCGTCACCAACCCCATCCGCCTGCGCCGGGGCATCGCGGCCGGCACCGGCAACTCCATCCTGGTCAAGGTCAACCAGATCGGCACCCTGACCGAAACGCTGGAAGCCGTGGACATCGCGCACCGCGCCGGCTTCACCGCCGTGATGTCGCACCGCTCGGGCGAGACGGAAGACGCCACCATCGCCGACCTCGCGGTCGCCACCAATTGCGGCCAGATCAAAACCGGCTCGCTCGCCCGGTCGGACCGCACCGCGAAATATAACCAGCTCATCCGCATCGAATCCGAGCTCGGCCCATCGCCCGCTATAACGGCCCGGCACTGCGCCGCGCCTGATCCCGCCTAGCTCCAAGGCCGGTCCGCACGGACCGGCCACTACTTCCTTACAATTTCCCGCATTGCGGTGCGGTACCGCCAAAACCCGGTACACTCGGAGTCGTGGTGGAGAAACGCTGCGCGCCCCAGAGTTGGAGTTCGTCTCCGCCCGCTGACATTACTTGGATAAAGGAGACTCCCATGTCGAGCCTCGCCCTTTCCTACGATAAAACTGCAATCTCAAATCCGCTCGACCTCGTCGAGCAGGTCATCGCCGCCAATGACTGGGTCTTCGACCGCCGCTCGGATTCCGACATGGCCGCCGAAGCCCCCGGAAAATGGGGCGATTACGGCCTGTATTTCTGCTGGTCGCACGAAATCTCGGTCATGCATTTCTCCTGCGCCTTCGACCTGAAATCCCCGGAAAAACGCCGCACCGCCCTCTACGAAATGCTGGCCAAAGCCAATGAGAAACTCTGGATCGGCCATTTCGGCATGGATGAGGAAACCGGCATGCCCATCTACCGCCACTCCGTCCTGCTGCGCGGCACCCCCAGCGCCTCCTCCGAATCGATCGAAGACCTCGTCGATATCGCACATCACCGAATGCGAACGCTTCTTCCCCGCCTTCCAGTTCGTCCTCTCGGGGCGGCAAATCCCCCGACGAAGCCCTCGAAGCCGCCATGCTGGAATGCGTCGGAGAGGCATAACATACGCAGGGCCTATGGCCGGGGTTAGGAAGCAAGGCCAGGGGGCGCTGCCCCCTGGACCCCCGCCAAAGGCGGCGCCTTTGGAATCCAGTACTTAGGGTTATGAAAGGGGGGCGCCCGTGCGCGTGGCAACTCCCGAGGCGCCCCCCTTTCATAACCCTAAAATCGCGGATCGAAGGGCGCGGCCCTTCGCGGGGTTCCAAGGGGCAGCGCCCCTTGGCCTTACTTTCTTAATCTCCAACCAAGGACCTACGCATGACATCTCTCCCGGCACTTCTCCTCGTTGGCGGCGGCCGCATGGGCGGCGCGATGCTGGCCGGGCTGGCGCGAGCAGGGGCTGAGCCGCGCGGTGGTGGTTGATCCGTCGCCTGCGGCGGCGGCAGCTGGCGGGGCAGGGGGTGACGGTGGTCGCCTCGCGTTGCGGATATTCCGGAGGGGTTTGTGCCGGAGGCGGTGATTTTGGCGGTCAAGCCGCAATCGGCGGCGGAGGCGTTGCCGGCTTATGCGCGTTTTGCCGGGCATGCGGTGTTTATCTCCATCATGGCGGGCAAAACTCTGCACGCGATTTGCACGTCATGCTGGGCGTGAAATCGGCGATTGTGCGGGCCATGCCCAACACGCCGGCTGCGGTGCGCCAGGGCATTACGGTTGCGGTTGCGGGGGCTCATGTGTCGCCGGCGCAGAAGGCATTTGGCCGACGCGCTGCTTGCCGCAACCGGGCAGATTGCCTGGGTGGAGGATGAGGCCATGCTGGACCCGGTGACGGCGATTTCCGGCGGCGGCCCGGCCTATGTCTTTCTGCTTACGGAATTGATGGAGCAGGCTGGGCTCGACCAGGGCCTGCCTGCCGGAGCTCGCGCGCCAGCTCGCGCGCCAGACGGTGATCGGCTCGGCCGCCTTGCTTGCTGCGTCCGAGGAGGATGCCGCTGCTCTGCGCATCGCCGTCACCTCGCCCAAGGGCACGACGGAGCGCGCATTGGCGGTGTTGCGTGCGGATGCACGCCTGGCCGAAATCCTTCGCCGCCGCCATCCAAGCCGCCACGGAGCGGTCGCGCGAACTGTCCCAGTAGGTCTGCAGGGGAGCGGCAAGGTGGCGCGTCAAAAATGCAACAGGGGCCAAGCGGCCGCTGAATTAGCCTGTCACATAATGGACATTGGGGTCCCCCATTGCTACACCGCGCCGGAGTTCGAATTTTGGTCTAACCCGGAAGGCTATTTCATGAAAATTGTTGCCTGCAACAGCAATCGCCCGCTGGCAGAAGCTGTCGCCGCCGGTCTTAATCTGCCGCTCGCCCGCGCCTCTGTCCGCCGGTTCGCGGATATGGAAGTTTTCGTCGAAATTCACGAGAATGTGCGCGGCGAGGACGTGTTCGTCATTCAGTCGACCTCGTATCCGACGAACGACAATCTCATGGAGCTGCTGATTACGCTGGACGCGCTGCGCCGCGGCTCCGCCCGCCGCATCACCGCCGTGATCCCGTATTTCGGCTATGCCCGCCAGGACCGTAAATCCGGCCCCCGCACGCCGATCTCGGCCAAGCTGGTGGCCAATCTGATCACCGAGGCGGGTGCCAACCGCGTGCTGACGATGGATCTTCATGCCGGCCAGATCCAAGGCTTCTTCGACATCCCCGTCGATAACCTGCCCGCCGCCCCGTTATTCTCGCGCGACATCGAGGAGCGTTTCGCCGGGCGCGAGTCGATGATCGTGAGCCCGGATGTCGGCGGCGTGCTGCGCGCCCGCATCATCGCGCGGCGCCTGAATTGCGACCTCGCCATCATCGACAAGCGCCGCGAGCATGCCGGCGTTTCCGAGGTGATGAACATCATCGGCGAAGTTGAAGGCCGCGACTGCATCATCATCGACGACATCGTCGACTCCGGCGGCACGCTCTGCAACGCCGCCGAGGCGCTGCTCGCCGCCAATGCGCGTTCGGTCAGCGTTTATGTCAGCCATGGCGTGCTCTCCGGCGGCGCCGTCGCCCGTATCGCCGCCTCGCCGATCGAGATGCTGACGATCACGGATTCGATCGCCGCGACCGAAGCCGTGCGCCTTGCCCATAACGTCCGCCAGCTCTCCATCGCGCCGTTGCTGGCCGAGGCGATGCGCCGCATCTCGACTGAAAGTTCCGTCTCCTCACTGTTCGATTAACTTGCTCGACTAGTCTTTTCGATGAACCTGCATGCGGCTGAGGCCGCATGCAAATTTTCAAGGAGTTGCCGTGAAGCTCTTCTACACCCCCAATGCCTGCTCGATGGGCATCCATCTGCTGCTGGAAGAAATCGGCAAGCCCTTATACGCTGGAGAAGGTCGATCTTCGCAACGCCGCGCAATACGCGCAGCCTTTCACCGACCTCAACCCGAAATCCAAAGTTCCGGTGCTGCTGCGCGATGATGGCAGACTGGTCACGGAATTCCCGGCCATCGCCTACTATCTGGCGCGCAGCCAACCCGGAGGCGCAATCTGCTGCCGCAGGATCTCGAACAGGAAGTCCGCGCTTTGGAATTGCTGGATTACCTCATCGCCACCGATCCATATGCGCGGTTTTACGCGCATTTTCCGCAGCGCCAATTTCACGCCGAGTCCCGAGGATGAGGGCAAGGTCAAGCAGGCCGGGCGCGAGATCGTCACCAAGGGCTTCGAGATTCTCGAGCCCGTGCTGGGCGCGCAGGAATATATCCTGGGCGAATTCTCCATCGTTGAAGGCGCCTTGTTCTTCCTGGAATACTGGGCCCGCACATCGCGCCGGTCTAACACTGCCCGCGAAATTTCGAGGCGCATCTGGACCGCCTGCTGGCCCGCCCCGCCGCACAGCGGGTTTTGGCCTCCGAAGGTCTCGCCTGAGTGGCGCTCCCCGCAACGCCGTTCTGGTTTCTCCGCCACGGCGAGACGGATTATAATGCCGCCGGCCTGTCGCAGGGCGCGCTGGATATCGCGCTTGAACGCAACCGGCCGCGCCCAGGCCGCGACGGCCGGGCCGATGCTGGCAGGGCAGGGGATTCGCGCCATCATCTCCTCGCCGATGATCCGCACGGTCGAGACCACCGCCATCGTCAACGAATTTTTGAATCTGCCGGTGACTATCGAGGCCGGACCTGCACGAGGTCGTCTTCGGCGGCATGGAGGGCAAGCCGCTGCTGCCCTGGTTCCCGGAATGGCTGGAAGGCCGGTACACGCCGGAAGGTGCGGAGAGTTTTGTCGCCGCTGACGCAGCGCGCCGCCGGCGCCATGGCCCGCGTGCTGGCCGCAGCCTGGGCCCGTTCTCGTCGTGGCCCATGGCGGTATTTTCCGCGCCTTGCGGGACATGATGGGCCTGCCCAAAGAAGGGCTGACGCCGAATGGCGTGCCGTTATTCTGCCAACCCACGCCACGGGCTGGCAGATCCAGACACCGCCCGCGCCGTAGCCTGACATCGCTATGGTGGCGGCCATCAATCCGCCACATGGCCGCCGAAGCCGCCGTGACTGCCAGCGCCGCCAGCAGGGTAATCCGCCATGCCAGGAAAAGCCGCCATGCCCGTAATAGCCGTGCCATGTAACCCGCCATGAATAGCCGCCACGCCACCCGCAACAGTGCCAGTAGCGCCCGCCATAGCCGCCATAGCCCCCGATCCACGACGTTGGAATAGCCGTAATACCCGCCATAGGGATATCCATATCCGTAGGGCGCGCCGTAATACGGGCCGTAATAGCCGCCATAATACCCGTTTATACGGCACGGCACAGCCACTCAGCATGGCAAGTAAAGCCCCGGCAATCATAGCCTGCTAATTTTCATAACCCATTCCATCGGACTGCCGATCCGTCGGTCGCGGCGAATCTCACCGATCTATGTGGGAGGGTTGTCATAAAAACAAAGGCCGAAGGAGCGGATAGGCCAGCTCTCCTGTCGCCTGCAACCATGGAGCAGAGAGATCGCTCTAAGCGCGTGCATGCGCCGGCTTCCGGGTGAGGGGCTGCCGTTTAGGCAGCCCCAGATCGCGAAGCTAAAATGATCGCGCTCTAGGGCATGATCGCTTTCGTACGATCATGCTCCAGCTTTTTTACTGAGGACGATTTACGTTTAGCTCCGCGCAAGATGTGCCAACCTAAAACGATCATCACGTCTAGTAACGGTTGCCACCGCCAGCGCTATTGGCGCCGGGCGGGAAACATGGCCGTCCCACGGGGTGACGACCGCGTGCCGGTTGCGGCAGCGAACTCGGGCGCCATAATGGCTGCCGCGGTTGCCACCGCCAGCGCTATTGGCGCCGCCTGCCCGAGATTTCTCGCCGTTCCACGCACCCGTCTGGACGGGGGCCGCGAACGCCACCGCCGCCGGCGCCGGACCACCGCCGCATTCGGTGGACGCCGCACCGGGATAATCGTAGCCGTTATATCCGTGATAGGGATAGTGTAGTCATGACGGTCGGCATAGCATGCCGCCTGTTTGTTCTGCCCGACGCTGGAGGCCGTCGCGCAACCCGCCACCGCGAGGCCACCATGGCCGAAGCCGCGAGCATATTCGAAATAACTCATTAACTTAAACCTTATCTTCCAAATACGACCGTCGGGACTGGCGGACGCGGAGCCGAAATAAAGCGGAAAATATGTTGCAGCGAAGGCACGGATTCCAGCACCCAGCCATGCGCGATGCGCCAGTAGTGTTTTGTAAGCTTTTGCGCCATGACGGCACATTTCTCAGCTGGGCCTAAAAGTTTATGATTTTGTTGAAACTATGTTCCGATGCAAGAAGGATTATTTGCAGGTTAAGCCATCAGAGTTACGGCACCGGCACGTGGTCCGATGGCTGCGTCCAGTTTCTTGCATCTCTTAAGATCTTATATCCAACGAAGCCGGGGGCGAAATCATGCGTGACCCAGACATGATCCAGCCGCCGTCCGCGGTTGGAGGCTTCCCAATCGCGATTCCGGTAAGACCACCAAGTATACAGCTTCTTCCTGCGGCGGCACGAAATGCCGCAGCGGCATCCATAAAGCCCTCCGCCATCCACGCATTCAGCCCCGTCGTCTCGGGCGGCGTATGGCTGACAATACCGAGCAAGCTGCTTGTGACTCCAAACATCGTGCTCCAACGGCGCAATATTCAAATCGCCCACGAGATATCGCACGCGCCGGCGGCGCTGCCTGAAAATGCGCCCGCGCCTCAGCAATAAAATCCAATTTATGCGCAAATTTTACATTTTGCTCGCGATCCGGAATATCGCCGCCGGCCGGCACATAAAAATTATGCACGATCAGCGGCTCACCTCCCGTTTCAACGCGCGCGGCGAGATGCCGGCAATCATTCTTCGCGCACCAGTCTGGGGAATTTTCGATAAGCTGTGAGTCGGCAGCCGCGATAGAATCGCGACGCCATTATAACCTTTCATGCCGCGTTTGAGCACATGCGCAAAGCCGATCTCAGCGGCGATCTCTTCCGGAAAAAGCTCGTCCGGCACTTTCGTTTCCTGCAGGCAGATCACATCGGGCTGTAGCCCCTGCCATCAATTGATGGAGCAAGGCTTTGGCGCAGGCGCAGCGAGTTGATGTTCCACGTCGCATCGTAAGTTTCATGCGGCCTGTGTACAGCAGCAGGCGCAAAAACCAGACCCTGATGCGCGGCATCGCGTCCTGAGTTAACGCACTAAGCGTGCGTCAACCAGACGCGATCTTGCTCTAGCCGCCGGAAGGGAATCGGCGTGGTGCCGGTATTATATTCGAACAACGAATCCGGATAAGGTCCGCCCGGCGCGATGTCGTACAGGCTCACCCGCGTCTGGCGCCCCTGCGCATCGTTCACCACCCATTGCCGTAATTCCAGCGGGTCGGTCGCGAAGACCAGCGTGATGCTCCCCGCCGCCGGCTTCCCGCGCCGGATCAGCGTGATGTCGTCTTCCCCAGGCTGGCGCTGGATATTCGTGACCACCACATCCGCCGGAAGTCGAGGTCGACATGCTGGGACAGCAGAATGCCAAGCGGCGTGCTGCCAAGCGGAATATTCGTGGTCTGGTCGAGTGCGGGTCGTGGTAGACGAGCAGGCCGAATCCGGCCACGAGCAATTGTTTGTCGGGAGGATCGTATTCAAAGCGCATCTTTCCCGGCCGCTCGAGCCAGGCTTTGCCGGTCCGCGTCGATCCATCGGCGGCCACCTGCAGAAAATTGGCGGTCAGCCCTTTCTGGTCGTTCAGGTAGGCTTCGACCTGCGAAATCAGCGCCTGGTCGCCCGGTGTTAGTGAATAAGATTGGGTCGTCGCAGAAGTTGGGCCTGCGCCATAGCGGGCGCAAACCCAGATAACCATAAGGTCAAAACCGCTGCCGGGATAAGGCGGCAGCGGTCAACGGGATCAGCTTAGCTCGCGGCGCGGCGGCTGGCGGCTTCGGTTTTATTGGCGGAAAGTGCATCCGTCATAATATGCCGGGTTTCGCGCAAAAAAGCAGCCCCCTTGACCGTACGCTGCACCAACACGCTGCGACGATCCGCCGGATCGACCTTGCGGCGCACGAAGTCGAGCTCCGTCAGCCGGTCCAGAGCGCGCGTAATGGCCGGTTTTGAAACGTTCAAATCCTGCGCCAGCCCACGCACCGTGTGGCCGCCTTCATTGAGGTAGCAGGTGAGAAACACGCCAAGCTGCCGGGCGGAAAGATCGACACCGTCCCGGCGAACCAGGGAAACGATGGTGTCACGAAGAATCCCGACCAGTTGATCGGAAGAGAGTTGCGCGGCCATAGCCTTAATCCTTAAATATTCAGGTACGAAATATGTTTTATCGCCAAGAACGTTGTCGTCGTCACCAGGCGTTATGATCGGCAGCTGTGCGGCGGGTGCGCAACATGCTGCATATAGCCTGCGTCCACCCAAACAGTATGAAGCTTGTCTAGGTGGGGCAGCGTAGATGAAAAACACGGGATTCGAATCAACTTAGGTAAACTCGGCAATAGAACAGAGAACTCTAGTTATGCGCCGCTGCGCCGTTTCACAACCCGTTAAAACATGAAAACATTGCAACTTCGTCAGATCGGCAATAAATGTAATTTCGGACTGAATTTTTTACCTATCCGCCGCAATTCGATACAATTGCTGCAAGCAGGGCCCGCAATGTTTGCGCCTCGCCCCCTTCCGGCCGGCCCGGCCGGTTCGTGTCGTTCCATGCATAGACGTCGATATGCGCCCAGGAAATTTGTTTCGGCACAAAACGTTGCAGGAATAATGCGGCAGTAATCGAACCTGCCATAGGCTTGCTCGAAACGTTGTTGATGTCTGCAACAGGACTGTCGAGCCAGCTATTATAGTCGCTGTGCAGCGGCATCCGCCATAACGGATCCTGCACCGCGCTTCCGGCTTTCAAAATCATGTCCGAAAGTTCATCATTCGTACAAAAAAGCGCCGGAAGATCCGGCCCGAGTGCGACGCGCGCGGCCCCAGTTAACGTTGCGGCATCGATCAGCCAATCCGGCAATTCCTCGGCGGCTTCGGCCAGCAGGTCGCACAGCACCAGGCGGCCCTCCGCATCGGTGTTTCCGATTTCCACGCTGAATTCCAGCACGGGTTTTTAAAATATCGGAGGGCCGCATGGCGTGGCCGGAGACGCTGTTTTCGACGCAGCCCAAGCCGCAGTTGCAGGCGCACCGGCAGGTCGAGCGCCATCACCGCCTGGGCGAGCCCTAACAAAATTGCAGCCCCGCCCATATCTTTCTTCATGCGCAGCATGCCGGCACTCGGCTTCAGGTCATAGCCGCCAGTATCGAAGCAGACGCCCTTGCCGCAGAGCGAGATCAGTTTCGCGGCATCGCCGGCGCCCGAGCCGCGCCATTCCAGCACCACGACTTCCGGCGCGCGCGCGGAGCCTGCGCCCACCGCCGCAATGGTCGGATAACGCTCGGTCAACGCCGCACCGGTGATGTGGCGGCTCACCGCGCCGAACCGCGCGCCCACCGCCAGGGCCGCCGCCGCCAGCTCGGCCGGGCCGAGCAGGTTGGCGGGCGTGTTGACCAGGTCGCGCGCATGGCACACCGCCTCGGCGCTGATGCGGGTCTTCGCATCCACCGTCTCGGGCGCCAGTTGCGCCGGGTTTTTCTTGTCCCGGGTTTTCAGGCGGTCGAACTGGTAGGCGCCGAGCAGAAAGCCGAGGGCCGCATCCTCGGGGGCAAAATCGCCCGGCGCGATTCGCCACAGGCTTGCCGCCGGCAGCAGAGTCGGTGCGGCGCCAAAGCCGTGCAGCGCCGGCTTGTCGCCCAGGCCCAGCAACGCGCCTGCGAGCTCGATCCTCGCCGGGCAGCAAGACCACCTCGCCAGGCGCGCCTTTAAAATTCTGCATCCGCGCCAGCATGGCTTGTAGAGGCGTCAATCCGTCCAGCACGGCCGCGACACCGCCCGGGCGCACCCCGTGCAGCGGTAATGCTGCCTGCCCATCCTCCGCCAAACCCGCCAAATGCTGTACCATGCCCGACTCCTATGTTGCGGCGCAGTATAACAGGCGGCGCCATGCCTGGCATGTGCCGCGCGGGAATCTTCGGGAGGGTTTGAGGCCGCAAAAGGGGCACTGCCAAGCGCAGGCGCCGCCAGAGCGGCGTCACTGCCGCGGCGGCGCGGGCGTCACGCCTAGACGCGATGCCCGATCAGATCAGCCCATCCGGACCCAGCCAATCAGACGGCACCGCGTTAAACAATCAGGTTTTAAGTCCGGCGCACCGGGAAATCACGTTAGTTCGCGCGTTCGATCCCGACCGCGGCCACCCGTCCTTCGCGTTGCTGCAGGGCAAAGCGCACGCGCTCCCCCTCATTCAGCTTGCGCAGCCCCGCATGCTGCACAGCACTGATATGCACGAAAATATCATCGCCCCCTTCATCGGGCGCGATAAACCCATAGCCTTTGCCGGGGTTGAACCATTTGACGACTCCCGTATGGGCTTCGGAGGGTTGGTGTACTTGCCTTCTTGAATCGTTTCCATATCGACGCCTTTCTTCCCGGCATCTGCCGGTGTGGGTCAGCCGTCGCCGGTCATTTTTGCCGGCGCGGACAGATTAAGCGTATTCGACGCGGCCGATCAAATGAAAAGACGTGCTGCAGCGCAGCAGTTTTGCTAAAAAATCCAGGAAAATAGAAATTATCACGCGTTGCCAACAAATTCTACCCGGCGCATGGCGGGGCAAAAAAAACACGCCGGTCCTGTCGGGCCGGCGTGGTTTTTGAGGCGATGTTCCTGGCCGCCCGGCCAGGGGCGAAAAATCAGGCGGCGTCCTCGCGGCGGTCGCGCACGCGCACATAGGCGATCGCGGCATGCTCTTCGCAATAGGGCTTACCCTGGGCCGCGGCGGCGTTGCAGAAATGGAAGCTCGGCTTGCCGGGCTCGCCGATCGGCCAGCAGCAAGGCATGGTGCGCGGGCTGGATTTCGGCGCCGGCATAATGGCGCGCAAGGCCGGCATCGGTGAGCCGATCGAGGCGGCCAGCGGCGGCAGGGTCGGGCCCTGGGCGCGCTTGGGCGCATTCTGCTTCGGGCTCGCGGCCTCGTTCTCGTTGCGGCGGATAGGGGAGGGGCGGGGCGGCAGATTCAGCCGATGCGCCTTGCCCACAACGGCGTTCTTCGAAATATTCAGCCGGCGGCCGATCTCGGCGGTCGAAAGCCCTTCGGCCCACAAGCGTCCGCAACTTCGCAATTGCCTCGTCGGTCCACTCCATATTGTGGCACTCCCTCAATCTACCTACAAAATACAGTAGAGAGGGCCGCGCCCCTCTGCAATATCCAGGGGCCCGCTCAGCGAGTCCTTTTCTGTGGAAAACTTCTCTTTATATGACGTTTGGGCTACTTCACGGCTTCACCGGCAACGCTCCCCAAAAATCTTCCCGCGCCAGATAGCCGCTTTCATGCCCGGTGGCGACCTTGCAGAAATCAGACCCCGCCGCGCAGGAGAGCAGCACGCCGCTCACCCCCTGGTCGAGATAGGCCACAATCGCCGATTGCGGATCCGGGGCGCGCCGCAGCGCCGCCTGCGCCGCCGTCACGTAGAACCCGCGCCGCGCCCGGATCGTCGCCTCATGCACCCAGCCCGTGCCGCCATCGGGCGCCAGCACCTGCCGCCACACATCGAACTCGCCGATCATCTCCACCGGCAGCCCGTCGCGCTCATACATCCAGCTCACGGGATATTGAAAGCCCGGCCCGGCGCGAAAATTCACCTGGTCGCTGCGCAGCGAGACAAAGCGCGGGATCGGCAGTTTCGTCACCACCCCGATCCCGGGCGTTATGGCCACATTCGGCGCCGCGGGCGCGGCCGCGCAAAGCAGCACGGCCAGCGCAACGCCCCTCAACCACATACGGGGCATGCCGGGTCCTTCCGCAGCCTGATTTTCCTGAACTCCGCCGCCAGCGCGTCCCAGATCAGCAGCCAGCCGGAGAGCGACTGGCCGATGCCGAGGATCTCCTTGCACACTTCGGTTGCCTGCAGCGTGCCCATCACGCCGGTGACCGATCCCAGCACCCCGGCTTCCGAGCAGCTCGGCACCAGCCCATCCGGCGGCGGCGCGGGGTACAGGCAGCGATAGCACGGCCCTTCGGCATCCGCATGCGGCTTGAAGGTGGCGATCTGCCCCTCGAAGCGCAGCACCGCGGCGCTGATCAAGGTCCGCTTGGCCGCGACACAGGCATCGGCCAGCAGAAACCGCGTGGTAAAATTATCCGTCCCATCGCAGATAATGTCATAGTCCTCGATCAGCCCCGCCACATTCTGCGCATCCAGCCGCAGATGATAGGTCTTCACCTGCACCAGCGGATTGATCCGCCGCATCGTCTCGGCCGCCGAATCGACCTTCGGCCGCCCGATCTGCGCCGTCTCATGCGCGATCTGCCGCTGCAGGTTGGAGAGCTCCAGCACATCCCCATCGATCAGCCCGATCGTGCCGACCCCGGCCGCCGCCAGATACAGCGCCAATGGCGAGCCCAGGCCGCCCGCGCCGACAATCAGCACTTTCGCCGCCTTCAGCCGCGCCTGGCCCACGCCCCCGATATCGCGCAGCAGGATATGCCGCGCGTAACGCTGGATTTCTTCTTCGGAAAAATTCAACTCCATCGCCCTCTTATATAATGGTCCTCGGGCCCGGCCAAATCCCGCCCTACGCAGAATTGACTTGCCCCCCACTTCACGCCGTGTATCAATCTGGTAATAGAAGGGCACGTTATAGAGGGTGCAGCATTGAACGAGACAACCACCCGCCATATCCAAGGTTTTCGAATAAATGAAGCTTATCAACGCCATCCGCATGGGCGGCACCGAAATTCTGCCATTGGTCGAGGGTGGCAAAGGCGTCGCGGTCTCCAGCGGCATCACCTGCGGCCATTGGGCGGCCGGTGGCGGAGCCGGGACGTTCTCCGCCGTCAATGCGGATAGCTACGACGCTGCCGGCAAGCCGATCCCGCAGATCTATCATGGCAAAACCCGCCGGGACCGCCATGAGGAGCTGATCGCCTATGCCATCGAGGGCGGCGTCACCCAGGCGCAGCGGGCTTACGACATCTCCGGCGGCAAAGGCCGCATCCATGCCAATATCCTCTGGGAGATGGGCGGGGCGGAGCGTGTCATCACCGGAATTCTGGAGCGGACCAAGGGCATCGTGAACGGCATCACCTGCGGTGCTGGCATGCCCTATCGCCTGGCGGAAATCGCCGCCAAGTTCAACGTGCATTATTACCCCATCGTCTCCTCCGGCCGCGCCTTCTCGGCGCTGTGGAAGCGCGCCTATTGCAAGGTCGCGCATCTGCTCGGCGGCGTGGTGTACGAGGACCCCTGGCTCGCCGGCGGCCATAACGGCCTGTCGAACAGCGAGGACCCGGCCCGCCCGGAAGCCCCGTATCCGCGCGTCGTCGCCTTGCGCAAAATCATGCGCGAATTCGGCCTCGGCGAAACCCCGATCATCATGGCCGGCGGCGTCTGGGCGCTGGAGGAATGGGAGGACTGGATCGACAATCCCGAGCTCGGCCCCGTCGCCTTCCAGTTCGGCACCCGCCCGCTGCTGACCAAGGAAAGCCCGATCCCCGCGAGCTGGAAGGAGCGCCTGCGCACCCTGAAGCCGGGCGATGTCTTCCTCAACCGCTTCTCGCCGACCGGCTTCTACTCCTCCGCGGTCAATAACGACTTCATCCAGGAGCTGCGCGGCCGCAACGAGCGCCAGGTCGCCTATTCGCCGGAGCCCGTCGGCGAGCATCTCGTCGAATACGGCGTCGGTGCGCGCAAACGCTCGGTCTACCTCACCGCGCCGGATTATGCGCGCGTGAAGGATTGGGAGGATGCCGGCTATACCGATGCGCTGCGCACCCCGGATTCCACCCTGATTTTCGTCGGCCCCGAAAAAGCCGAGGAAATCCACACGGACCAGGTCAACTGCATGGGCTGCCTCAGCCAATGCCGCTTCTCGAACTGGAGCCAGGAGGCCCCGTCCTACGATAACGGCAAAAAGGCCGACCCGCGCAGCTTCTGCATCCAGAAGACCCTGCAGGACATCGCCCATGCCGCCCCGGATGACGAGGCCGCGCTTGACAATAACCTGATGTTCGCCGGCCATAACGCCTACCGCTTCGCCTCCGACCAGTATTACTCCAACGGTTTCATCCCGACGGTGCGCGAACTGGTCGAGCGTATCCTGACCGGCAAGTAATCCCGGTTCTGCACCAGAGACGCATTTTCTGAGGTTGGCGCGCGTTTGCGCGCCAACCTCAATCGCGTTCCAGGCGCCGCCGCAGGCCGGGCAGGCGCGACAATAGGCTTGGCCGCACCGCTTCGCGCCCTGGCAAATGCGCGGCGCAATACATCTCGCCTGCAACCGCGACCGCATCGCAATATTTGACCCGGTGCGGCGGCATCAGATGGCAGCACGGCGCGCAGAGCTTCTTTGCCCGCCGCGGCAGGGCGCCCTTGGGGCCGGGATCCCGCGCATATTCCAGCGACAACGCTTCGAGAGAGATGCCGGACAAACGACGCTCCTTTTTGATGTTGATTCGTAACAATGTTCCATCGCCTCGAATCGCAGCAAGCAAATTTTATGTAATTTTAAATCGTTTACAAATCCTCTCTATCCTTCTGCATATTTTGGGTTGCAACCAAGTCATGCCATATTCTGGCCACGGAGTTGCGGAAAGAGCAGCCCGTATCATGGCTCAGCGTAAACCGCGCCGCCGCTCTTCTGGAAGGTTATTCGTCATGCTGACTCTCTCCCGCTCATTCTTGCTCCTGCTCAGCCTCACCACCCTAGCGGGCTGTGATCACATGACCCGCCAGCAGCAGCGCATGCTCTCCGGCGGCGCCATCGGTGCCGCCGGCGGTGCCGCCATCACCGCCATCGTCGGCGGCCCCGTCCTGCTCGGTGCGGCCCTGGGGGCCGGCGTCGGCAGCGTCGCGGGGGCCGTGACGCATTAGAGCGCGATCGTTTTAGATTCGCGCATCTTGCGCGGAGCTAAACGTGAATCGCCCTCAATAAAAAAGCTAGAGCATGACCGCACTTAAGGCGGTCATGCTCTAGCCCGATCGTTCCGGCCTCGGCGAACACGCTTGGTCGGAACGCGCCTGCAATGAAGCGTTGAGGCGAATCGCCCGGCTCGGTTAAACCCGTTGCAGAACCGAGTCGGAGCATTTCCACAGTGGCCACTGTCGCAGAGCAACCCCGCCCTTACGTGATCGTCCTCGGCAATGAGAAAGGCGGCTCGGGCAAATCCACCACCTCCATCCATATTATTGTCGCCTTGCTGCGCGAGGGCTACCGCGTCGGCGCCATGGATCTGGATGCCCGCCAGGGCACGCTGGGCGGCACGCTCGCCGCACGTCGGCAATTCGTGGAGAATAAGGGCATCGCGCTGCCGCTGCCGGAATTCCGCTCGGTGCATCGCTCCCTGGCCGATACCCGCCAGGAGGCCGAAGCCGAGGACCGCGCGCGCTTCGATGCCGCTTTTGCCGAACTGGTGGAGGCCGGCGCGGAAATCCTGGTCATCGACTGTCCGGGTGCCGATACCTACCTCTCGCGCTACGGCCATGCGCATGCCGACACGCTGATCACGCCGATCAATGACAGTTTCGTCGATTTCTCCATGCTGGCGAAGGTCGATCCGGAAAATCACGACATCATCAACCCCAGCATCTATTCCGAGATGGTCTGGGAAGCCCGTAAACAGCGCTTCTCCGCCAATCGCGGCCGGATCGACTGGATCGTCATGCGCAACCGCCTCGCGGCCTCCGAGGCCCGCAACAAGCGCGATGTTGGCGAAACGCTCGAATCGCTCGCCAAGCGCATCGGCTTTCGCACTCTCAAGGGCTTTGGCGAGCGCGTCATCTTCCGCGAACTCTACCTCCAGGGCCTCACGCTGATGGATGTCCGCGAAGCCAATATCGGCATCGCGCTCGGCCTCTCCCATGTCGCCGCCCGAGCGGAAGTCCGCGCGTTGATCAGCGCCATCAAGCTGCCCCCGGCGCGGATGAAGATGGTAGCGTAAGAAAGTAAGTAGCCGCTTTTTTGTAAAAAAGCGGCGCAAAAAACTTCTGCTCGTTTTGAGCGGGGAGCGATAAACGTCTCCGGCTCAGGATAAAAAAAGTTTTTTAAGCCCTTACTTGCCAACCCCGCCGCGCTGCTCTTCTACATGGCGGATGATGCTGGAAATGCCGAAATGACCCGTGTTTTTCTCGTGGGCGCCGGACCGGGCGACCCGGAATTGCTGACGCTGAAGGCGCATCGCCTCCTGCAGGCGGCAGAGGTCGTACTGCATGACAGCCTGGTGAATCCGGACATCGTGGCGCTGGCCGGGCCACAAGCAAGGCTGATCGATGTCGGCAAGCGCTGCGGCCGGCACTCGGCCTCTCAGGCCGAAATCTGCCGCCTCCTGGTCGCCGAAGCCGCTTCCGGCCAGCGCGTGGTCCGACTCAAAGGCGGCGATCCGATGATTTTTGGCCGCGCGACGGAGGAAATGGCGGCATTGGACGAAGCCAAGATCGCCTATGAAATCGTCCCCGGCATCACCGCCGCGACGGCGGCGGCCTCCTCTTTGCGCCACTCGCTGACCCAGCGCGGCATCGCGCGCACGCTGCATTTCCTCACCGGCCATGGCGCCGAGAGCGGGCTGCCGGCGCATGACTGGGTCTCCCTGGCCAAATCCGGCGGCACGCTGGTCATCTATATGGGCGGCCAGACGCTGCCCGGCCTCGCCGCCCATTTCATCGAGGCCGGCCTGCCGCCGGAAACCCCCGCCATCGCGGTCGAGAATGCCAGCCTGCCCGAGCAGCGCGATTTTCACGGCACCATCGCCAGCCTGCCGACGCTGGTGAGCGCGGCGGCCCCAAGCGGCCCGGTGCTCGTCCTGATCGGCGCCGCGCTGGGCCCAGGGCGCGCATAACGCCCGGCTCTCAAGGGCAAAAGTTTTTTGCGCCGTTTTTTTTCAAAAAAGCGGCTGCTTCCCCAGATACCTTTCCTTAAGCCTCCCCCTGCATACTCGCCCTCGACCCCCGAGGAGCCGCACTTTGCACGATAACCCGCCCGCCACCATTCTCACCGTCGATGATTCCCGGGCCATGCGCGACATGCTGCGCCATTCCCTGGCAGAGGCCGGGTTCCGCGTCGTCCAGGCGGAGGACGGGCTGCAGGGGCTGGAAATGCTGGCGCGGGAAAATCCGGATGTCATCGTCACCGATCTCAACATGCCGCGTTTGGACGGGTTCGGCTTCATCGAAGCCGTGCGGCGCGATGCCTCGCGCCGCACCATGCCGGTCCTGGTCCTCACCACCGAGGCGGATGGCGAGCAGAAAAACCGCGCCCGCGCTGCCGGCGCCACAGGCTGGATCGTCAAACCCTTCGACCCGGTGAAACTGGTCGAAGCCATTCGCCGCGTTTCGGCGTGACCCGGAGGAGCGCATGACCACCGACCCGATGGCCGCCATCCGCGAGACGTTCTTTCAGGAATGCGAGGAACAATTGGCCGAGCTGGAGGCCGGGTTGCTGCTGATGGAGCAGGGCATGGCGGAGCCCGAGACCGTGAACGCCGTCTTCCGCGCGGTGCATTCTATCAAAGGCGGCGCGGGGATCTTCTCGCTCGACGCCCTGGTGCGCTTCGCCCATGTGTTCGAGACGGCGCTGGACCATGTGCGCGCCGGCCGGCTGGCGGCGGGCCCTGCGCTGCTCAGCCTGTTGCTGCGCGCGGCGGACGTGCTGGCGGATCTGGTGTGCGCGGCGCGTGAGAACAGCGCGGTGGATGAGGCGCGCACCGCCGCCTTGGTGGCGGCCTTCGATGAAATCCGCGTCGGCGAGGCAGCGCCCATAACACCACCAGCACCGGAAATATCCGCCGAGGTGATAACCGCCCCCAACGGCTTCTCGTTCGAGCTTTTCGGCCCACTTGAATCCGAAGCGGACGAACCCGCGACCCCGCCATCCAGATCCGATCCGCGGGAGGAGCCCCCGGGGGCAAGGACCAGCGCCGCGGACGTCCCGCCGGCCCGGGTGGAACCCTTGGGCGAGCGCCGCGACGAACGCGCCGTGAGCATTCGCGTCGATCTCGACCGCGTGGACCGCATGATCGATCTCGTCGGCGAGTTGGTGATCAACGAGGCGATGCTCAGCCAGCGCGTGCTCGAGGCCGGCATCACCCGCGCCTCGGGCGTTGCGATGGCGCTCGAAGAGCTCGAGCATTTGACGCGGGAAATCCAGGACAGCGTGATGGCGATCCGCGCGCAGCCGGTGCGCTCGGTCTTCCAGCGCATGCCAAGGCTGGTGCGCGAGGTCGCCGCGCAAACCGGCAAGCAGGTCCGCCTGCTGACCGAGGGCGAGGGCACCGAGGTCGACAAAACCGTGATCGAGCGCATCGCCGATCCGCTGACGCATATGATCCGCAATGCCATCGACCACGGGCTGGAACGCCCGGAACAGCGCATCGCGGCGGGCAAACCGGCGGAGGGCGTGGTGCGCCTCACCGCCTTGCACCGCTCCGGGCGGATCGTGCTGGAAGTCGCCGATGACGGTGCCGGCATCAACCGCGCGCGGGTGAAACAAAAGGCGATCGAAAACGGCGTGATCGCGGCGGATGCGCAGCTCAGCGACGATGAGATCGACAATCTCATCTTCCTGCCGGGCTTCTCCACCGCGAGCACGATTTCGGACATTTCCGGCCGTGGCGTCGGCATGGATGTCGTGCGCCAATCGGTCACCGCCTTGGGCGGGCGAATTTCCATCGCCTCCAGGCCCGGCCAGGGCTCGACCTTCACGCTCAGCCTGCCGCTCACCCTTGCGGTGCTGGACGGCATGGTCGTCTCCGCCCGTTCGCACAGCCTGATCATCCCGCTCGGCGCCATCGTGGAAACCCTGAAACCCAGGATGGAGGACGTCTTCGCCCTGGACGGCGAGATCAACGTGCTGCGCCTGCGCGGCGGCTATGTGCCGATGGTCGATGTCGCGGCGACACTCGGCTATAGCGACGGCTTCATCGACCCCGCGCAATCCGTCGCTTTGCTGGTGGAAGGCGAGGGCGGCATGCGCGCCGTGCTGCTGGTCGATGCCATTCACGGCCAGCGCCAGGTCGTCATCAAGAGCCTGGAGGCCAATTACCGCGCCGTGCCCGGCATCGCGGCGGCGACCGTGATGGGCGACGGGCGGGTGGCGCTGATCTTGGATGTCGATGCCGTCATCGCCACCCAGCGCAACGATGCCACCCGGCCCGAAGCACGGCCGGAATTTTCCCTCCAGGAAGCGAGCTGAGACATGGCGGTACAAGCCCACCAACCGGCTGAGCCTGAAGCGGCCGATCCGCAACTGCGCGAACTGATCGCCTTTCGCGTCGGCCGCCAGGAATTCTGCATCAACGTGATGTGCGTGCGTGAGATCCGGGGCTGGAGTGCCGCCACGGTGCTGCCGCGCGCACCACGTTATATGCGCGGCGTCATCAATCTGCGCGGCGCGGTCCTGCCGATCGTCGATCTCGCGATGCGCCTCGGCCTGCCGGGTGCGGAGCCCACGGCGCGTAACGTCATCATCGTCGTGCAGATCGGCCAGCAGCAGATCGGTCTGCTGGTGGACGCCGTTTCGGACATCCTCACGATTCAGGACAACGACATCCAGCCAACGCCGGATGTCGCCTCCGACCTCGTGCGCCATTTCGTAAAAGGCCTGCTGCCGGTGGAGGGGCGAATGATCAGCCTGATCGCGCTCGACCAAGTTCTGCCGGAAACCGGGCTGGACGGCGCATGAAGTTCAGCCCGCCGGCCGCCAACCGGGGCACCGCCTTGGTCCCCGGCGCGGAATTCGCCTTCACACGGCGCGATCTCGAGCGCATCGCCGCGATCATGCTGCAAGAGGCGGGCATCTCACTCTCCGAGGGCAAGGCCAACTTAGTCTATTCCCGCCTCGCCAAGCGCCTCCGCCTGCTGGGGATCACTGATTTTCACACCTATTGCGATCTCGTAACGCAGCCGGATGGGCAGGCGGAACGACAGGCGATGATCGCGGCCCTCACCACCAACGTGACGCGGTTTTTCCGCGAACCGCATCATTTCGAACATCTGAAAACGCAAATTCTGCCCGGGCTCGTGGCCAAGGCGAAAGCCGGCTTCCGGGTGCGGCTCTGGTCGGCGGCCTGTTCCAGCGGGCAGGAGCCTTATTCCATCGCACTGACGCTGCTTTCCCTGCTGCCCGATGCCGCGTCCTATGACATCAAAATTCTCGCCACCGATATCGACCCGAACATGCTCAACACCGGCCGCGCCGGGGTCTATGAGGCAGCCCAGGTCGAGGCCGTGCCGGCCGCCTTGCGCAAATCCTGGTTCACCCAAGCGGGCGATGGCACGGATCTGCGCATCGCCGATGCCGCGCGCGCACTGGTCTCGTTCCGTCAACCTGAACTTGATCGGCGCCTGGCCGATGCGCGGGCCATTCCAGGCGATCTTCTGCCGCAACGTGGTGATCTATTTCGAGCGCGACACGCAGGAAAAAATCTGGTCGCGCATCGTGCCCGATGCTCGATGCGGAGGGCGCGTTGTATATCGGCCATTCGGAGCGTGTCTGTGGCGCTGCGGAAGCCGCCTTGCGCGGCGATGGCATCACCATTTACCGCAACCGCGCAGGCGCCATCATGACCGTGCGCGTCCTCATCGTCGATGATTCCGCCACGATGCGCGGATTGCTCACCGCCATCCTTCAGGCCGATCCGCAGATCGAGGTGGTGGGGCAGGCGGGGGACCCGCATGCGGCGCGCCAGGCGATCAAGCAACTCGCCCCGGATGTGCTGACACTCGACATCGAAATGCCGAACATGGACGGGTTGGAATTCCTCGACAAAATCATGCGCCTGCGCCCGACGCCGGTCATCATGGTCTCGACGCTCACCCAGGCGGGCGCTGCGATCAACCTGCGCGCGCTGGAAATCGGCGCGTTCGATTGCATCGCAAAACCCACCCCCGCCAACCCGCACAGCTTCGACACGCTCGCGGAAAAGGTGAAAGCGGCGGCGGCCTCGCAGCCCCGGCCACGTCCGGCGCCCATGCAACACCAAGCCCGGCCGCGCCCCACGCTCTATGCCCCGGATGGCAGGCTGATCGCGATCGGCTCCTCCACCGGCGGCGTCGAGGCGCTGATGACGATTCTCTCGAAATTTCCAGAAAATTGTCCGCCGACGATCATCAGCCAGCACATGCCGCCGACCTTCACGCGAAGCTTCGCCGAGCGCCTCAATAAGCTCTGCGCGCCCATCGTGGCGGAGGCGGTGGAAGGTGCGGTCGCTGCAACCCGGCCATATCTATCTCGCCCCGGGCAGCGCGCATCTGGAACTCGCCGGGCGCATCGCGCCGCGCCTTAACCTGAGCGACGGCCGAGCGCGTGAACGGCCACCGGCCCTCGGTGGATGTGATGTTCCATTCGGTGCTGCGCAGCATCGGCGCCACGCGTGCCATCGGCGTCATCCTCACCGGCCTCGGGCGGGACGGCGCGGAAGGCCTGCTCGCCTTGCGCCGCGCGGGGGCGGAGACGATCGGCCAGGATGCGGCGAGCTGCGTGGTCTACGGCATGCCGAAAGTCGCGTTTGAAATCGGCGCCGTCGCAAGGCAACTCCCCTTGGAGCGGATCGGCGAGCATCTCATCCTGCGCACCAATCTCCATGCCAGGAAGAGCGGATGGCCGAGCGCATCGACCGCAGGACAAGCGCATCAACATCGTGCAAGGCGAATACTGCGTCGATGACGATCCGCGCACGGTGCTCACAACCATCCTCGGCTCCTGCATCGCTGCCTGTATCTGGGACAGCACGCTGCAGATCGGCGGCATGAATCATTTTCTGCTGCCGGGCACGTTCGCCGCGCCGAGCAACCGGGCACCCTCCGGCGATGCGATGCGCCATGGCGTGCATGCGATGGAATTGCTGGTCAACGGCCTGCTGCGCCGCGGCGCTCAGCGCCACCGGCTGCAGGCAAAACTCTTCGGCGGGGCGCGCATGATCCAAGGACTGACCGATATCGGCGAGCTCAACGCCAGCTTCGCGGAGCAGTTTTTGCAGGCGGAGAATATCGCTTTGGTTGGCGGCAGTTTGCGGGGCCATCAGGGGCGGCGGATGCAATTCTGGCCTTGCTCCGGCCGCGCCAGGCAGGTGCTGCTGCCCGGGCAAACGGCTTCCATCCTGCATGCCGAGCGCCGCGCGCCACCCGTCCCGCAATCCGGATCATTGGAATTATTCTTGGATGGAATGGAGGCGTTTTAAGCGATGAATCCCATGACAAATCACACCCAGCGGCTGGCCAACGCGGCGGAGCGCAGCGAATTGCTGTCCGTGCGCATCGGCACCCAGGAATTCGCGATGGACATTCGCTCCATTCGCGAAATCCGTGGCTCGATGGCCGCGACGCATTTGCCGCATGCACCCTCCTACATCACCGGCATGATCAATCTGCGTGGTACCGTGCTCGTCGTCATCGACCTCGCGGAGCGGCTGGACCTGCGCGCGCGCGAAGCCGGTGCTGCCTCGGTCGTCGTGGTGGTCGAGGCGGGGGATCGCATCGCCGGGCTGCTGGTGGATGCCGTCTGCGACATCATCACCGTCACGGAGGACATGCGCCAGCCGACACCCGAGACCGGCAGCGATGCGCCAGGCGCCTTCATCGAAGGGCTGATCATGATGGAGCACCGCATCATCAGCGTCATCTCAATCCCGGCACTCATGCCCGAAGCGCAGGTCGAAGCCCTGCTCGCGAGCGTCGCCGAGCCGGCCGGATAAACGCCAGCGCCTCAGGCCGCCGTCGCGCCGGAAAACCCTTCCCAGAAATTCGCACGCGGCGAGGTGCGGGCGATGAACGCGCGCAAATCCGGATGCTGCCAGCCTTCCGGGGTGATCAACGCGCTGACCGGCGCGAAAAACTCATGCGCATGCGGCACCTGATTGGCGGAAAAATTCTGATAATGTCGTGGCCGCAGCGCATACATCACGCGGATATCGCGCACCGGCAGCGTGAGTGGGCCTGTCGGCGCGTTGCGCATCAGCCCCGTATAGCGCCAGCGTAACATGCCGTTATGCGGAGAGACGGCGCCCAGCAGCCATTCCAGCGGGCAGACCGCGAGCAGCGAATGCATGGAAGGCGCGAAACGCGAACGCTTGTCCAGCAGGTTCTGGTACGAGCCG
The DNA here is from genome assembly GCA_963737355.1 of uncultured Pseudomonadota bacterium. Classification (GTDB taxonomy): domain Bacteria; phylum Pseudomonadota; class Alphaproteobacteria; order Acetobacterales; family Acetobacteraceae; genus Acidocella. The sequence continues at coordinate 796,375 of CAVTSC010000007.1, forward strand.
CAGGCCTCGATCACGAAAATATCCACATAGGCATCGCGCTCGGTGCCGCCAAAGCAAAGCCAGAGTCCATCCGGTATGGTGCGCAGCCGGTTCGCTCCGGGCAGTTTGAGAAACGGCTGGTCGCTATCGCTGGCCACCCCCGGGCGCGCCCGCAGCCAGGCGCCATGCGCGCCCATGTCACGGTCCGCCAGGCCCGGCGGGTGCTGCGGCCAGGAGCGAAGTTTTTGCCGGACGAGTGCGTCGAGTGTCGTCGCGATAGGCATTCCGAGAATTCCCTGCATATTGTTATAAAATGTCACGCCGAGTTAATTAACGGATAAAAACGAATCGGATGCAAGGGTGTTTTTATGTCGAAATGATATGGCGGCCATTTTCGCCCCTGTGCCAGCCAGGAGGCGCAGGCCGCAAAACCGCGTGTCACCCGGGTGCATCGCACGCGCCAAGTGCCGGAGATTGCGCCGAGCCGCCGTCCTGCGGCAAGCAGGTGAGGGCGGCCCGAGCAGTGCTGAGTCCACCGTATGGCAGCCTGTACGGGATGGCGGTATCCAGAATCGCGCCGATCGTGCAACAACACCATGGATTGTTAGCGATCTTGATGTTTCCCGGATCATGAAAGGGGTCACCCTTGTGGTTTGGCCGCTTGTGCTGTTTCTCAAGGCGCCGGCTCGCCGCGCCGCTTAAGGAGATTTGTTTGTGTTTTCCGTGCCCCGGCTTCGCCTGAAGTTACTCGCAAGCGCTGTTTTACCCTTGGGCTTGGCCGGCTGCATGGTCGGGCCGAATTTCACTTCCCCGCATCCCGCCGTACCGTCCGGCTTCATCGTCGATGCGCCCGCCACGCAAGGCGCGCCCTATGTCTCGGGCGACGCGGTGGACCCGCAATGGTGGAACGCCTTCAACGACCCCGAACTGACGGCGCTGGAAACCCAGGCGGTGACGCAGAACCTGGACCTGCAGATCGCCACCCAACGCCTGCTGGAGGCCGAGGCCCAGGCACAGATCGAAGGCGCGGTGCTGTATCCCTCGCTCAGCGGTGCTGCCTCCTACACGCGCGAGGGGCCGAGCAAGGAGGGCGTCTTCGCGGCCTTCGGTTCGGCGAATTCGGCCAGCACCACCGCATCCAGCGTCGCCAACGGCTCCACCACCGCCCCGGGCGGCGGCGCCTTCTCGGCCGCGGACATCGCCCCGATCGACCTGTACCAATACGGCTTGCAGGCGATGTACGACGTCGATCTATGGGGCAAGAACCGTCGCGCCGTGGAAGCCGCGGTCGCCGCTGCCGCCGCCTCGCAGGAGGCGCGCCGCGCCGCCTTGCTGAACGTGCAGGCGCAGGTGGCGAACAACTACATCCAGTTGCGCGGCACCGAGAAAGTGCTGACCATCACCCAGCAGAATCTGGATTTCGCCAACCAGCTCGTGAACCTCACGCTGGAGCGCCAACAGGCTGGGCTCACCACCGCGCTGGACGTCGCGAATGCCCGCGCCACCGCCGCGCAGATCCAGTCCCAGATCCCGAATTTGATCGCCAGCCGCGATGCGCTGATCAATCAGATCGGCCTGCTGCTCGGCGAAACGCCGGAGGCGCTTCCCACCGCCCTCGTCACGCCGCAAGCGGTGCCACTCACCCCGCCCACCGTGCCCGTCGGCCTGCCGTCGGAGCTGCTGCGCCGCCGGCCGGATGTGCGCGAGGCCGAGGATAATCTGCACGAGGCCACCGCCGAAGTGGGCGTTGCCGTGGCGCAATTTTTCCCCGACCTGACGCTCTCCGGCTCCGTCTCGCTGCAGGCGCTGCAGTTCAAGAATTTGAACGAGTTTTCCGCGATCACCTATGCGGTTGGCCCGAACATCACGCTGCCCCTCTTCGAGGGCGGGCAGCTCCACGGCCAGTTGAAGCTGCGCAAGGCACAGCAGCAGGAAGCCGCCATCGGCTACGCGAAAACGGTGCTCACCGCCTTCTACCCAGGTCAATACCGCGCTCTCCGCCTACACGCAGGAACACGCGACCCTGGATGCGCTGAATATCGACGTGCAGCAGAGCCAGATCGCGCTCAACCTGGCCGAGGAGCAATATAAGCAGGGCCTGGTAGATTACCTCACCGTGCTGACCGCGCAGGAGAATTATTTAAACGCCGAGCAAACCCAGGCGCAGGCGCTGGAGCATCTGGGGACGAATCTCGTCACGCTCTACCAGGCGCTGGGCGGCGGCTGGCAAGGTGTGTTCCCGGAGACGCATCAAGGGTAAGGCGTTCTTTTTGTGAACAAAAACTTTTTTAACTGGAAGATCGCGTGAGGCACCGCCGGTGCCCCACGCAACGGCCTAAAGGAGCAAAAGTCTTTTGGTTCTTTTTTTCAAAAAAGAACCGCTAACCTTTGCTCCCATCAGAACTCAATGCCATCGCCAGCTTCAAATTGGCGTCGATCTTATCCAGGAAGTCCTGGGTGTTCATCCAGGGCGCGTCCTTGCCGATCAGCAATGCCAGGTCCTTGGTCATGAAGCCCGATTCCACGGTCTCGATGCAGACGCGCTCCAGCGTCTCGGCGAAGGCGGTGACATCCGGCGTGTTGTCGAACTTGCCGCGATAGATCAGCCCGCGCGTCCAGGCGAAGATGCTGGCGATCGGGTTGGTCGAGGTCGGCTTGCCCTTCTGGTGGTCGCGGTAATGGCGCGTCACGGTGCCGTGCGCGGCCTCGCTCTCCACCGTCTTGCCATCCGGGCTCAGCAGCACGGAGGTCATCAGCCCGAGGCTGCCAAAGCCCTGCGCCACGATGTCGCTCTCCACGTCGCCGTCATAGTTCTTGCAGGCCCAGACATAGCCGCCGGTCCATTTCAGGGCGCTGGCCACCATGTCGTCGATCAGCCGGTGCTCATAGGTCAGCCCGGCCGCTTCGAACTGCGCCTTGAACTCGGTGTCGTAGATCTCCTGGAAGCGATCCTTGAACATGCCGTCATAGGCCTTCAGGATCGTGTTCTTGGTGGAGAGATAAACCGGGAATTTGCGGGCGAGGCCATAGTTGAAGCTGGCGCGCGCAAACCCGTCGATCGAGGCTTGCGTGTTGTGCATGCCCATCGCGACACCGGGGCCTTTGAAATCATGCACGTCGAGCAGCATCGGCGCGCTGCCATCGGCGGGGTGATAGGTGAGCTGCACCTTGCCCGGGCCGGGGATCTTGGTCTCGGTCGCGCGGTAGATATCGCCGTAAGCATGGCGGCCGATCACGATCGGCTGCGACCAATGCGGCACCAGACGCGGCACGTTCTAGCAGATGATCGGCTCGCGGAAGATCGTGCCATCCAGCACGTTGCGAATCGTGCCGTTCGGGCTGCGCCACATCTTCTTCAGGTTGAATTCGGTCACGCGCGCTTCATCCGGCGTAATCGTCGCGCATTTCACGCCAACGCCATATTGCTTGGTGGCGTGCGCCGCATCCAGCGTCACCTGGTCATCGGTCTGCGTCGCGATACTCGATGCCGAGGTCGAAATATTTGAGGTCGATGTCGAGATACGGAAGGATCAGCTTTTCTTTAATGAACCCCCAGATGATCCGGGTCATCTCATCGCCGTCCATCTCCACGACCGGGGTTTTAACCTTGATCTTCGCCATTCATGTCGCTCCTTGGTTATGGCGACTTCTCTATCATCCCCGCACGGCGAAACAACCCTGCGGCAGGCAGCGCTGCCCGCATGGACGGGTTGCCCAAGGCGCGATAGGAAAACCCGGACTATTGAGACAGGAGATGAGCATATGAGCGGGCGGACAGGCGTGAAAATCGATTGGGCGAGCGACTGGGACCGGGATGCAGCCCTCACCACCGCCAAGCTGCTGCTGGAAATCAAGGCGGTGAATTTCCGGCCCGAGGAGCCCTACACGCTCACCTCCGGCTGGAAATCCCCGGTCTATATCGATTGCCGGAAAATCATCTTCTTCCCCCGCGCGCGCGCCAAAATCTGCGACCTCGCGGTGGAGAAAATCTCCCGCCATATCGGCTATGAGGCCATCGAGGCCGTCGCCGGCGGCGAGACCGCGGGCATCCCCTTCGCCGCCTGGATCGCCGAGCGCATGAGCGCGCCGATGGCCTATATCCGCAAGCAAGCCAAAGGGCTTCGGCCGCAACGCGCTGATCGAGGGCGACGTGCCGGAGGGCATGAACACCCTGCTGGTCGAGGATCTCACCACCGATGGCGGCAGCAAGATCCAGTTCGCCAAGGCCCTGCGCGATGCGGGCGCGATCTGCAATCACACGTTCGTGGTGTTCTACTACGGCGTCTTCCCCGGCAGCTTCGAGACCCTGGCCAGCATGGATATCTCGCTCCACCATCTCTGCACCTGGTGGGACGTGCTGGAAGCCGCGAAAGACCTGCCCTATTTCTCGGACTCGGCCCTGAGCGGCGTGCGCAAATTCCTCGAAAACCCGATGGCCTGGTCCGCCGCCCATGGCGGCGTCGCCACCGCGGAAGAGGCCCTCGCGCATAAGATGAAAAAGAAAGCCTAAACTACAAAAGGCCAGGGGCTTTGCCCCTGGACCCCACTGGGGCCGACGGCCCCAGACCCCGAATTCCATAGAGGTGCGAATGGCTGATATCATCACGCAGTTAAGAGATATCTTGCCCACGAGCGCCGTGCTGACGGAAGCGGCGGACCGCGCGGCATTCGAGACGGATTGGCGCAAACTCTACAGCCACCAAGCCCTCTGCGTCGTCCTGCCGGAAACCGCCGAGCAGGTTTCGGAAATCGTCAAGCTTTGCGCCGCCGCCAACACCAAAATCGTCCCCCAGGGCGGCAATACCGGCCTCGTGGCAGGCGGCGTGCCTTCCGCCAGGCGGCAACCAGATCATCCTCAGCCTCGCCCGCATGCGCAAAATCCGCGATTTCGACGCGGTGGGCGACACCATCACGGTGGATGCCGGCGTCACATTGCAAGCCGTGCAGGAAGCAGCAGCAGGGCGGAGAAAAAAATTCCCGGTCAGCCTGGGTGCTGAAGGCACGGCCCAGATCGGCGGCGTCATCTCCACCAATGCCGGCGGCGTGCAGGTGCTCAGCTACGGCTCCATGCGCGCCCAGGTCCTGGGGCTGGAAGTCGTGCTGCCGGATGGCCGCATCTGGCACGGCCTGCGCGCCTTGCGGAAGGACAATACCGGCTTCGACCTCAAGCAGATTTTCATTGGCGGGGAAGGGCTGCTCGGCATCATCACCGCCGCCTGCCTCAAACTTTCCCCCGCGGTCACGGAAACCGCGACAGCCCTGGTCGGCGCCGCCTCCGTCGTGGACGCGCTGAAACTCTTCCAAGCGTTGCGCGACACCGCCGGTGCCGCGCTCACTTTGTGCGAATACATGTCCGGCCCCGCAATGGCGCTCGGTGCCGCGCATGTCCGCGCCGGCCAACCGCCCTTCGCCGCCCCTGCTTACGTGCTGGCCGAACTTTCCGGCCACGGCGCATCGGACCACGTGGCCGCCACGCTGGAGTCCGTGCTGGCCTCAGCCCTGGAGGACGGCACCGCCACCGATGCGGTCATCGCGCAGTCCGACCGCGAACGGCGCGATTTGCTCGCTTTGCGCGAGGCCGTGCCGGAAGGCGAGCTGAAGGAAGGCGGTGCCGTCAAGCACGACATCGCCGTGCCGCTGGGCGCCATCCCGGAAACCGTCGCGTCGGTCGAGGCGCTGCTCGCCGCCAAATACCCCGATTGCCGCCTGAGCGTCTTCGGCCATATCGGCGACGGCAATCTGCACGTGAACATCCGCCCCCCCGCCGGACGCACGCTGGCCGACCTCGCCGACCGCAAAACCGCCATCACCGCAGATATCGAGGCGCTGGCCGTCGCCCGCGCCGGGAGCTTCTCCGCCGAGCACGGCATCGGCCAGATGCGCCTCTCCGGCATGCAGGCCCATAAATCCGCCGTGGAACTGGACCTGATGCGGGCGCTCAAACACGCTATCGATCCTCGGGGGCTGCTCAATCCGGGGAAAATGCTGCCAAAAGAGTGAGTAAGGGTCTTCTTTTTGTGAACAAAAAGAAGCAAAAAAACTTTGCGACCTTAGAGTGCGGTCTTCCGCATATGCCGATGCGGGATGCCTGCATCCATGAACACCTCGCCCTCGGCGACATAGCCAAGCCGCTCATAAAACGCCAAAGCGTGCATCTGCGCATCGAGGATAAAATCCCGCCCCGGTAGCACGCCCTCAATATATTTCATCAACGCCGCGCCGACGCCCAGCCCCCGTGCCTCGCGCAGCACCGCAACCCGCGTGACCTTCACCGCATCGCTTTTGAACAGCACCCGCGCCGTCCCAACCGCTTCACCGTCCCGCTCGGCCAGAAAATGCACCGCCTCGCCATCGAGATCGTCGATCTCCTCCGCCTCCGGCACATTCTGCTCGCCGATGAACACAACCCGCCGGATCGTCATGCATTCGGCGAAATCAGCATCGCTGGCGCTAAGCGTCCGGAAATTCAGCGTCACGAGAGCGCCACCAGCCCGACAATCGTCGTCTGCGGCGGCATATTGGGTTGCAGCGTCGGCCAGCGTGTCGCCGGCGCATCGAAACTGGCATTCGGCGTCGCCCCCGGATGCCGGACGGCGGCAAACACCGTCTTGCTCCCGGCATCGAACGCCGCCCCGCCAATCGCCGCCCCAATCGGTGCCAGATAGACTGTATCCAGCAAATAGGTGCTCGGCCCCGCCGTTTGCATGATGAACAGCCCGTCGGAAGTGGCCGAGACCCTCCCGCTTTGATCGGTGCCGATCCAAAGCTGCCCCATCGTGTCCAGGTTCAGCGTGCGCGGCTTGGTCATCCAGGCATTGGATCCCGGCGTGTATTGGGTGAACTGCGCGGTCGCCGGATTGCCCGCCGCAATCGCCAACTGGCCGGAAAACGTCTTCGCGGTGACATCGCCGTTCGGCGGGCTGAACACCAGCACATGCCCGTTATCATCGCCCGCACGCGGGTTCAGCGCGTTGGTATTGTCCGACCCACGCGCCGGATTGCCCGCGCAGGCAAGATAGACCGTGCTATTGCCCTGGCCGATGGCAATGCCCCCCGGCGCATCGAAGGGCGAACCGCCCGCCGCCTGCGCTGCCCCCACCGCGCCGACCAGCGAGGGGATGTCATTGCCGAGATCGATCCAGGTGATCGTATTCTCGTTGATCTGCGCAACCGAGAGCGTGCCCGAATCCAGCGCCGTGCCATCCGTGGCATTCGTCGCGGCGATGAAGCGGAACAGGAATCCCGCCGGGTCGTCCTGGCTCATGAACACCACCGCGCCTGCCGTCACTGGTCACGGTGGTGGCGATCCCCGAGCGCGCAAACCGCCCCAGCGCCGTGCGCTTGACGGGGAAACTGCCGGGATCGAGCGGCGACGAACTCCGCCACCCAGCCAAAGCGCGGCGCATTCGCCGGGTCGTTATAGCCAAACTCGACTATTGGCCAGGCGCGTCAGCCAGGGTCCGGCATCGCCTTCCGCCATCAAGCGCCGTGCCCCACAGCGTGGTGCAGGCCGCCTGCGGCGCCAGCAAGCCTTGCACGGTGCTGCCGATGCTCGCCGCAACCGGGCCGGAAATCTGGCAGAGCGTGCCATCGGCCAAGCGGCGCGACTGATACCCGCCATCCACCGTCACCCAGCGCCCGGAGAGATATTGCAGATTGACGATCGTCGCCCCCTGGAGCCTTCCTGCGACATCCGGATGGTCGATCCCGCCCGGAAACACCATGCGCGCCGGCGCGGTCGGGTTGGCCAGCACCAGGATCGAGCCGGGGAATGCCATCCTGCGCGGGCGGCGGGCTGATCAGCCCGGCGATCACCGCATCATAGGGAAATTGCGTGTTGGCCTGCATCGGCCGTGAGCGGGTAGGGGTTGAACGGCGGCGCGTTCGGCAACACCGCATCGCCCCAGCGCGCGATCACGATCCGGTTGAAATTCTGCGCCGTGGTATCGTCGAGCCTCGGCGTCTGATCCGCCACGGTCGGCACCGGCGCGACTGCCCCGCCGAGGAACGATTGCGCATGCCCGCTTGCCGCGGCAAGCGTCGCCAGCGAGAGTCCACCCAGCAGCGCCCGGCGTTGCATGGTCTAGAAGCCGCCTCCGCCGCCCGTACCGCCGATATTTTCGTTATTCGTGGCGCCAAAGCCGCCATTGCCGCCAAGCCCGCCAGCACCCGCACCCGCACCGCCCGCGCCGGCCGTGGAAGCACCCAGCGGGTTATAGCTGCCGACACCGCCGACAAGCTGCTGGATAAACCCGGCATGCCCGCCCGGCACCGGCGTCTGGTTCTTGTCCATCGCCACCTGAACGCCCTGCGCCAGATCCCTCTGCGAGATCGATTTCAGGATGCCGTTATTATCGAAGGTCAGCACCACGACATGCTGCTGCTTCACGCCCTTCGGTATTGCCGATGCGCATCTTGGTGACCTGGCTGACATAGACCCAGTTATTCGCGTCGAACTGTTCCTGGAAGGTCGGCGGCCCGAGCAGCGCCTGCGCATCAGCCTGCGAGGCGATCCCCGGGGTCAGCTCATTCAGGTCATGCTGCGACACCGCGATGCCGCGGTAATGCGGCGCGTCCGAGAACAGGGCACAGCCCGGCAGGACGAGCAACGCACAGAATAGGGAGAGAATGGGCAGCGGAGCAGGGCGCACGCTAAGGTCCTTAAACTAAAAGGCGAGATCGTCTTCCGGTTGGGTCTCACGGCTGGGGCTTACGTGTCAATGCGCACGCTATATATGTGCATCATGGATGAGCATTTCAGCCGGCCGATCAGGGCCGGGCATATTAAAGACAAGCCGGTGGAGCATGTGCTGGTGGCCGGGGCCGAGACGCGCGCCGAGCTGGCCAAGCGCTTCGGCCTGCCCGGCATCGCGCTGCTGCGCGGCGAATTTGTGCTGCAGCACGAGCGCGGCGGGGTCATCGCGGCCAAGCTGCGCATGCAGGCCAAAATCACGCAGACCTGCGTGGTGACGCTGGAGCCGTTCGATGCGCGGATCGACGAGGAAAGCGCATTGCGATTCGTTCCCGCATCGAGTCTGCCCGAATCCGAAGGCCTGGAGCTCGATGCCGAGACGCTCGATGGCCCGGACGAAATCCCCTACACCGCCGACCAGCTCGACCTCGGCGAAGCCCTGGCCGAGCAATTGGCCCTGGCGCTGGACCCCTATCCGCGCAAGCCCGGTGCCGTCACTGCCGGCGGAGTTTCTGGACGAGTCCGGAGAACCCCTTCGCCGCGCTGCGCAGCCAAACATAACCAAGGCAATAGGCTGGCCGCAAAGCCGTTCCTCCCGAAACCACGCCTAATAAAACTCATTCCCCGCCATGACTTGCGAGGCGGCGGCGCCTCTGCTACGCCCCGCCTCTCAAATCCTTTTACCGAAATTTTAAGGCGACATCAGCTATGGCCGTTCCAAAACGTAAAACCTCTCCGTCGCGCGCTGGTATGCGCCGCAGCCATCAGGCGCTGCGCGCCGAAGCCCACGCGGAATGCGGCAATTGCGGTGAGCTGAAGCGCCCGCACCATGTCTGCGCCCATTGCGGCCATTACGACAACCGTGAGGTCGTGGCCTCCGGCAAGACCGCCAAGGGCGTCGTTCGCGTCTAAAGCTCTATCGTCCTAACCAAGTCGGCAACGGGGACCCACCCGCAGGTATGCGATGAGCCGGAGCAACATACTGGCCGTGGATGCCATGGGTGGGGATCACGCTCCAGAGGCGATTATCGCCGGTCTGGAGCTTGCCGCCGTGCGCCAGCCGCAGGCCCAGTTCCTGATCTTCGGGGATGAGGCGCGGCATCGCGCCCCTGATCGCCAAGACGAAACGCCTGAAAAACCAGGCGCGTGCTGCATCACGCCGCGGAAGTCGTGGTCGGCGACATGAAGCCGACGGTCGCCCTGCGCATGCGGGACTCCTCGATGCGCCGCGCGATCGACGCCGTGCTGAATGGCGAGGCCGCGGGGGTCATCTCCGCCGGCAATACCGGCGCGCTGCTCGCCCTCTCCAAAATCGTCCTGAAAACCCTGAAGGGGATCGACCGCCCGGCTATGGCCGCGATCGCGCCCTCCGCCAAGGGCGACGTGGTCATGCTCGATCTCGGCCTCAACGTCGTCTACGATTCCCGCAACCTGGTCGAATTCGCATTGATGGGCGAGATTTTCGCGCGCATCGTGCTGGGCCTGCCCAAGCCGAGCTTCGGGCTGCTGAATGTCGGCTCGGAAGAGGGCAAGGGCAACGAAATCCTCCGCGTCGCCGCCGCTACCCTGCGCGAAAGCCCGATCGGCGCGCAATTCTACGGCTTCGTCGAGGGCCACGACATCGCCGCTGGCACCGTGGATGTCGTCGTCACGGACGGTTTTACCGGCAATGTCGCGCTGAAAACCGGGGAGGGGGCGCTCAAACTCGTCTCCGAACTGCTCAAGCGCGTTTTCACCTCCGGCCCGCTGGCCAAGCTCGGCTATCTTCTTGCGCGCGGCGGGCTCAACCGCCTGCGTGAATGGCTCGACCCGCGGCGCTATAATGGCGCGATGCTGCTGGGATTGAATGGCGTGGTGGTAAAATCCCATGGCGGCACGGATGCCGAGGGGTTTGCCCATGCGGTGGATGTGGCGATGGATATGATCACCAACGATTTCAACTCCCGCATCGCCGAGGGGCTCGCCGCGATGGACCGCGCGATCCTCTCCTCCGACCCGCTCACGGCCCGGGATGCCTGAGCTGCTCCGCCGCGCCACCCTCACCGGCATCGGGACCTACCTGCCCGAGCGGGTGGTCTCCAATGCCGAGCTCGCCGCCCGCGTCGATACCTCGGATGAATGGATCACTGAGCGCACCGGCATCCGCCAGCGCCATTTCGCCGCCTCGCACGAGACCGCCGCCTTCATGGGGGCCGAAGCCGCGCGCCAGGCTTTGGCCATGGCAGGCGTGGCGCCGGAAGCCGTCGGCGCCATCATCCTCGCCACCTCCACCCCGGACCAGGCCTTCCCCTCGACCGCCGTGCATGTCCAGGCCGCCTTAGGCGCCAAGAACGCCTTCGGCTTCGACCTCGCCGCCGCCTGTTCGGGCTTCATCTACGGCCTCTCGGTCGCCGATGCGATGATCCGTGCCGGCCAGGTCGACAATGTCCTGGTCATCGGCTCGGAGGTCTACTCGCGCATTATTGATTTCGAAGACCGCACGACCTGCGTGCTGTTCGGCGACGGCGCCGGTGCGGTGCTCCTGCAGGCGCGCGATGTCGCTTCGGATGGGCCGGGCCTGCTTTCCACGCATCTGCATGCGGACGGCACCCTGGCGAACCTGCTTTACGTCGACGGCGCGGTCGGCCAGCGCGACAAATCCGGCTTCCTGGTGATGAACGGGCGCGAGGTCTTCCGCCACGCCGTCACACTGCTCGCCTCGGCCGTGAACGAAGCTTTGGTCGCCAACGACCTGACTGCAAAAGATATTGATTGGCTGGTCCCCCATCAGGCCAACCAGCGGATCATCGACGGCGTCGGCCGCAAGCTCGGCCTGGCGCAGGAGCGGGTGGTCGTCACCGTGGACCGCCACGCCAACACCTCGGCCGCCAGCATCCCGCTCGCTCTGGGCGTGGCGATGGCAGATGGGCGCATCCAGCCCGGCCAGCTCGTGCTGCTCGAGGCCTTGGGTGGGGGCTTGACCTGGGGCTCGGCGCTGCTGCGCCTGTAAGGTAAAATTTCGATACGTTGGTTGACCCCCGTAAATCGCGTGCTAATCTTGTAAAATGAACACTTTGACACGCGCGCAACTGACCGAGGCGATCTACGCCACCGTTGGCCTGTCACGGAACGAATCGGCAGATTTGCTGGAACTGATGTTAACCCGGATCGCCGATGCGCTGACGGTTGGCAAATCGGTTAAAATCAGCGGGTTCGGCACCTTTTCTGTACGCCAGAAAGGCCGCCGCATCGGCCGTAACCCGAAGACCGGGGTTGAAGTTCCCATTTTGCCGCGCCGGGTCCTGGTTTTTCGGCCAAGCCAGATGCTGCGCGATGCCGTGAATTCACCCCCTCGGTCCTCCGCGCGCAACGACGGAATAATTGATGGCTCGCATGGCGGAAGATGACTACCCCGAAGACGACGACACACAGCATGACGCCCCCGGCGACGCCGCGCGGGCCAGGCTGCGTAAAACCGCCGATGCTTTTCGTACGATCAGTGAGGTAGCGGACGAGCTTCACGTCCCGCAGCACGTGCTGCGGTTCTGGGAGACGAAATTCCCGCAGGTCCGTCCGCTCAAGCGCGGCGGCGGGCGGCGTTACTACCGGCCGGAGGACGTGCTCCTGCTGCGCCGCGTCGCGGACCTGCTCTACACCCAGGGCTACACGATCAAGGGCGTGCAGCGCCTGCTGCGCGAAGGCGGCGGCGCCCTGCACGAAAACATCCCCCCCGCCTCGGCGGAGGAACACCAGGCGGCGGAAGCCGAGCACCATGCGCCGGCGGCAGCTGCGCCAGGGCCTCAGCCACCCGCCTTGCACATCGCGCCGATGCTGGAGGTGAGCGCCGAGACGGAACAGCCTGCGGCAGCAGAAGCGGCGCCGGATATCGCGCCCGAACACGCCCCCGCCTACGAACCGGAATACGAACAGGAATACGAACCCGGTCACGAGGCAGCGCCTGACGCCGAACCGCAGGCGGAACCGCAGCCTGCCCCCGCCCCGGCGATACAGGCGCTGCCAACCGACCCTTCGCGGACGGAGGCGGAGAATGAGCGCCTGCGCCTGCTGCTGATCGAAACCCTGCATGCGTTGGAAGAATTGCGCCGGCTGATCGCCTGAAATCATCGCCGCATCCTCCCCGTCTTGCACCCATGTCGAATTGATCGTCATCTGGCTCTTGGCGATGGCCGACATAGTTGCTACAGCCTCCCCACGGTCGGAGCGTAGCGCAGCCTGGTAGCGCATCAGTCTGGGGGACTGGGGGTCGTGGGTTCGAATCCCGCCGCTCCGACCATTTAAAACAATAGGTTACTGAGAATTTCTGCAGGGCAAAAAACGCCCCGGATACCGGTGGGATCACAGTTGCCCCTAAATTTCCCGCCCCTTCTGACTTACGTTTTTGTGAACCGTTGTGTTCACGCTCTCCCCCGACAAAAGGCCCTGCACACTGTTTAGACTAGGCGCGAATACAGACCAGCACGCGGCGGGCAATAATACGCAGCAACGATGCGAAATGTGATAGAGCGAGTTTAATCGAGCCAATGCCAAGCCCATCAGAAATGCCACCTAATAGGGGCGTTGCCATATCCGCCGTTGGTGGGAAGTTTCGCGAAGCGTTTCCCTCCGAAGGCAGGGTAAAGTGGCAGGGGCTGGTTGCCAGTTTGTTCGTGCCACCCTAAGCTGTGCGGCCTACAAGCAGGGGAAGCAGTGACAGCGGCAAGTCAGCCTCGTTGGGAGAATCGGACGTCCAGGCGCGTGAGTAGCAAACGGGCGGGTGCGTGACGCAGTCTCCCGAGTTGGCCGGCGGCGCAGGCTTCACGTTTGAGGGTGCGGTCGCCGCGGTCTACCTGGTCGCCTTACTTCAGGAGGGCAACGCGCCAGGCGTCGAAAATTGGACGGTCCGTCGTGTCGCGCTCCAACAGCGCGACGCTGGCGAGCCCCTGGATGACGTGATTGTCGACTTCGCAGGAGCCAATAGCGGGTTAGCCAGAACTCAGTCTGCAAGTGAAGCGTAAGCTCACCATCAGCTCATCCGAATCCAACGCCGATTTTCGCGAGGTCATTCGGGATTGTTGGCTGCCCCTGAAGAAGCCCGATTTTCGGCGGGGCGTGGATCGCTTTGGCGCGGCGACCGGAGAGCTCAACCTGCAAAAGGAGCGAGGGCTTCAATCTATCTGCGAACTCGCACGCGCAAGCTCTACCCCGACAGACTTGAGGTCCCGGTTTGTAGGTTCGGGCAGCGCGAGCCAAGCGCTCCGGGCGATCAGTTCGGATATCGTCGTGCTCATCGAAGCGGCCAAAGGCTCGTCCGTCATGTCGCCACCGCCCGTAAAGCGCCAACCGGCAGGTGAACAGGCGGGCCGCGTTCAGCAAGCAGGTGGCGGCGCTGGATAAGGGGCTGGAACTCGGCTCATCCCCCATGTACCCCGGTACGAATTCCCTGCGGTGGCATGGCCTTGCCCGCTTATCTCATTCCAGCGCAAGGTTTTGAGAGCGAGGTGCGACCGCTCATCATCTTCAACAATGGCTATGATGCCACCATCACCGACACGTATTTTGCTTCTGCGGTCGCAGCTTCACGGCGCGACTATCACAGCCTTCTGTTCGATGGTCCCGGCCAAGGGGCGATGCTTTACGAGCAAGGCGTTCCGTTGCGGCCCGACTGGGATGTCGTGATCCGAGCGGTGGTCTGCCGACGGCCACTGCTCCATGCAGAATCGATCGCAGCTCAATCAGCGCGTGCTGGGCTGGCTCGACGAACAGTTTGGATGCTGGCGGTAGATACCCTGAGGCTGCTGAGCAACGGGGCTGCCAGGGGCGATGTCAGTCGGTCGGTTGATCACGCGGATTCAGCGGTGGCCCGAGGAACTCGACGCCCCATTTGGCACCAAAGGCGTTCAGGGCCGTCCGATCCGGAAGGCCCTCTCTCATCGTTCCGGCAAGCTCCGTGAAGAAGGCCGCCGCATCAAGGGCTGGAGCTATGAGGATATATTGGCGGGCGGGCGCATCAGTCACATTGACGAAGCCGTGCGCTGCGCCGCCCGGAATGCTGACGACGTCACCCGCCTCGGCAAAGAAGCGGCGTCCGTCGACTTGGTAGAGGTAGCGTCCTTCGATGACGCGAAAGATTTCCGCCTCCCGGTGGCGATGCTGCGGCGGCCCTTTTCCAGGCGCGTTGATGGTCTCGATAAAGCAGAACTCGCCTCCGCTCGTGGCAGGAGGTAGCCGGACGAAAAGATCGAGCCCGATGGCAGGAATTTTTATAGGCACCTCTGAGGCTCGCGAGAGGAAAAAGGATAAGGTCATCGACTCGGTCTCCATGATGCACAGGAAGCAAGGTCAGCTTTCCAAAGCTTCTGGTTCGGTAAGTTAGGTTCAGCTCGTGGACCGTTCGAGAGAAGCATTTTCGTAACGAAACGCCTCAGCTGATGGCTGTCAAGGTTGAAGTCGTCATCCGGAGCGCGGCTTGCGCAGCGGTACGAGAAACAAGGCGATTGTCAGTCCGAGGGCGCCGCCGATCAAGGTTTCCCAGGCGCGAGATGCAAGGATCAAAATGGAAGCCTCACCGCTCGCGGCAAGGGTTACGATGAGGGTGAAGGCGTAGGCGCCACAGGCGACATCGTAACGATCAGGCAGGGCCATAGCATAGATGACCATGGCGAGTGCCGCCAGTGCCCAGATCAAGATAGCGGCGTGGGGAATAATCGGCAGGCATGCCAGGCCAAGCGGAACGCCGATCGCCGTGCCAATGATTCGATGTCGTATCCGCTTGATGGTGCCGGCGGTGGAGTTGGCAACGACATAGGTGCATGCCGTAATCGCCCAGGCCGAACTCGACGAGATTGAATACGTTGTTCAACACAACAATAACCAGGGCCGCGACCGCCGCCTGTAATCCCATGATCATTTCCGGCGACATCCCGACATCGGCAGCAGGGGCAGTCGCGACGGGTAGGACCGGCCGCTCGGCGGGTCCGCTCAACAGCCGGGGTACGACCGCCGCGACCGCCGCGATGAGCCCCGCGACGCATACCATGCCCAGATCGGCAGGACGCAAACTAGCGCCAAAGGCAAGCAATTGCCCGATGAAAATTTGCGAGCCAAGGCCGGTGCCCAATATGCCGTAACGACGCAAATAGCCGGCCAGGAAGGCTCCAGCCACCAGTATCAGCTCAGGACCCGGGCGGTCCGCGCCGCTCAACAGGGGGGTGAAAATGATCATGCTGACCGCCCCCAATACGGCGCCGGCACAAAGCAGAGCCAGGTCGCGCGATGAGGCTGCCCGCGTCGTTTGCGCTTCGGAGACGCTTGCCCAAAGCGCGAAGCCCCCAGCCAGGGTGCTTAAAGAGTTGCTTGGCAGGCCATGGGTGATCGCGGGAAGCGTTCCCAACATGGCGGCGATACCATAGGCCGTGACCAGCCGCAGTCCTTTGATGCGGCGATGTGTGCCAGGATCGATGCGCTCGAGCCTAACCTCAACCGTGGCCACGAGCGCGCGCAAATCTCGCCACGCATGCTTGATGTCATGCCACTTCGTCGCCATCCCAGACTCTTTACCTGCATCGTCCATTTGAGGTTGAACGGCCTCCACACATGGGTATCTTGATCGCGCGCGCCGGAGAAACCCACGTTATTTTAGCTCATCTTTGTTGCAACAACACATCGAAGGCGCAAGCTTGGCGGTCATATAACTCAGCCGGGAGTGGCACGAAGACTATAATCCCCCGCCAAGCCGTGTTTTACGCCGCTTGTAGCTTTGCCCATTAGCCGGGGAGGTGGCAGCGGAATTCGGCCCCAGGGCTATTGTCAACGAACGTCCGCTCATTGCCCTTGCTCGTTGTAAAGAGGTCGGACCGCTGTCGGCCCGGTCTCGCCATAAGGCGAATGTCCGGTATCCGCTTTCGCCGGCCGTAAGCTGACCGGCAGAACTCCACCCATGGAAGCCATTTCTGGTTGGGTTTTCAGTTTGTCGGCAGCGCCAAGCTTTCGTGTTTTGCAAAGGCCAAGAGGTCTACCGCACGCGGTTCATGGCGCCGAAACTGGGAAAGCGTGACGCCGACGAGCCTGACCCCAGCTCGCAGCGGGTAGACCGTCCTGATCAGTGCCACGCTGCCGTCTCGCAAGTCATTCCGGCTCGCGACGAGCGAGGGCAGGGTCCGGCTGCGGGTGCAAATCCTAAAATCCTGCCATTTTATCTTCACGGTGATGGTGCGACCGCGGGCGTTGGTCTTCTCGCACCAGTCCCAAACCTCATCGGCCATCGCGCGAACAGCGCCTTCAATCCGAGCAGGGTCGGTCAGGTCCTCTTGGAAGGTGGTCTCGGACCCGGACGACTTACGCTCGCGGTTGGCTTCAACCGGACGGTCATCCTGCCCCCTGGCGATGCCATAATACCAACGGGCAGAGCTCCCAAAATGCTGCGCCAGGAAGGCCAACGATTGGGCGCGAAGGTCCGCGCCGGTGAGGATCCCCAGGCCCTCCATCTTGGCGGCCGTCACGGGTCCGACGCCATAGAACTTCTTGACCGGAAGCGCCTCCACCCATGCCGCCCCCATATCGGGCGTCACGGCAAACTGCCCGTTTGGCTTTCGGTGACCTGAAGCAAGCTTGGCGAGGAACTTATTGTAGGAGATGCCGGCGGAGGCCGTCAGACCTGTCTCCTCGAAGATCCGGCGTCGGATCTCCTTGGCCGTGAGCCAGGCCGTGGGCAGGCCCCGTAGATTGGCGGTGACATCGAGGTATGCCTCATCGAGCGAGAGGGGTTCGATGAGCGGAGTGTAGTCGGCGAAGATCGCATGGATCTGCTCGGACACGGCCCTGTACGCGTCGAATCGCGGCGGCACGAAAATCAGCTCGGCACACTGCCTCATGGCGACCGTCGAGGGCATTGCCGACCTCACCCCAAAAACCCGAGCCTCATAGCTCGCGGCGGCAACCACACCGCGGCGCTGACCGTGCCCGACAGCGACCGGACGCCCGCGAAGCGCCGGGTTATCGCGCTGCTCGACGGAGGCATAGAAGGCGTCCATGTCGATATGGATCACCTTGCGAGTGGGCGTGTTGTCCATGCGGTCAGGGTAGCATGGCTGGAACGAAAGCTGAATTCAGCCTCCTCTGCGGCTGTTCCCTGCCCCACGGAACCGGCACAGTTAGAAAGACGCGGGACCGGCGACCTTGATGCAAGCTCTACCGCCGACAGCCCCTCGGGGGAGGGAAAGCGCCGCCAGACGGTGGTGCGCCGTTGGTGACGTGCCTTCACCAAGGCCCGGCTTGTGGCTCGTCTCGCTCGAATTTTTGACCCGACGCTGTTCCAGCAGGCGGCACGTCGATTTATGTTCTTGTTTTGTTCGTTGCGTTTGGGCATAGTTAGCGCCATGGCCGATGATCCTACCCCGCCCCTCAACCCTGCCGACCTCACGGCCGCCACGCCGGAAGAGATTGCCGACGCCTTGTCCTATGCGCTGCGCTACGATGAACGCGGCAAGCCCCGTAAAGGCGGCTGGGATTTTGCGGCGGGGCTGGCAGCCGAACGTCTGGCGGAGCAGTTGCGACGGTCCGGGCTGATCGTGATGCGTGCCCGCCCCGGGCGGCCCCATTCGGCAGGGTAATGGATGCCATGTCGAGCGCGCTCGAAACGCTCAGAGCGACGGTCGCCCGCATCGAAGGTCATCCCTCCGCGGCTAGCCACCCACCGA
This sequence comes from uncultured Pseudomonadota bacterium, assembly GCA_963737355.1. GTDB lineage: Bacteria > Pseudomonadota > Alphaproteobacteria > Acetobacterales > Acetobacteraceae > Acidocella. Next base: position 814,720 of record CAVTSC010000007.1, read on the forward strand.
GTCACGGAATGCGTTGGCAGTGCCCGCCGCTATAGATGGTCGTCGGGTTCCTATTCGTCGCATGTCTGCGAGCAGTTACATTTTTCCAAGGTTGTGGCCTCGTCATGGGAACGTGATCATAGGCCGTCTCTTTTAAGGTGACTTCGCAACGAAAATCGCCGCGTCGGCATCTCCCCTGCGGAGGAGATCAAATAGGTGTGATCGCAAAAATTTGTGTCTGCATGTGCAACTTCCTGACCGAATGAAACGAACAAGGGAGAGACGGGCGATGACGCGGTGTTGTGCTCGTTTCATGCAAAGGGAGTTATATTATGCATATTCGCTTTCCGGTTCTTACTGCCGCGGTCCTTGTTTCCGCGTCTCTCTTCGGTCCCGCCTTCGCTCAGACGACAAACCGACAGCAGACAACTTATGCTCAGGATGCCACCAACAACTTGCCCCATCAGGTCAACGAGTTGCGCTCCGAAGTGACAGCGCTGCAAGGCCAAGTCGCCACCCTCCAAAATACCAATATGGAACAGCAGAGCTTTAGCGGCGAAAATTCTTCAATTCTACCTGGTCGGGGTGGCCGATAAAGCGAGGCGAGCATTAGAGCTACAGCGCAACAAACCAGCTGAGAGGCATGTCACTTCCTGACAGAATGAAACGAACAAGGGAGAGACAGGCGATGACGCGGTGTTGTGCTCGTTTCATGCAAAGGGAGTTACATTATGCATATTCGTTTTCCAGTTCTTACTGCCGCGGTCCTTGTTTCCGCGTCTCTCTTCGGTCCCGCCTTCGCGCAGACGACAAACCAACGCCAGACAGCCCCCATGTCCGATGACACGATCGGACATTCGTCGATGTCGTCGGATTCAGGTATGGCGCACGACAATGTCATGAGCCATGGAACACCAAATGGCACCTCGAGCCATGATACGATGGGACATGGCGGCATGGCGCATGGCACGCTGTCGTCGGGCGCGATGGGCCACGACACCACGACCAAGCCTGGCCACTCATAGACCCGGCCCGTTCCCAGGATCGTCTGACGCGGTCATAGGCGGCATTTGCGGCGTCCCCCGCGTCAGCGCGAATGGTTACAGACCCATATTGTTTCGATATAAGGCTTCGGCGGAACGATGACGGCTCTGTTCTATCTGGTGCACCCCTATGCGGCGTCCAAGGAGGATCGTGTGACCGACGGTGACTGGCGGGCGCTCATGGTGGCGGCCCAGTCAGGCAATGCCGCCGTCTATCGCCGTCTATTGGCCGAGCTTGGCGCCTGGTTGCGCCGGTATTATGCACGACGTCTGCCTGCGCCGATGGTGGATGACGCTGTTCAGGAAGCGCTTCTCGCGATCCATGAAAAGCGCCATACTTACGATCCCGCGCAGCGCTTTGAGCCTTGGCTCGCGGCGATTGCGCGCTATAAATGGATCGATCGGCTTCGCGCCATGAAGGTTGCCTCCACCGAAGAACTCTCGGACGATCTGGCCGTAACCGATCATGGTGAGGCCGTGCAGAGTGCAAGATCGCTTGAATTGCTTTTACAGAAGCTTAAGCCCGCGCAAGCCGAGGCCATTCGTCTCGTCAAACTGCAGGGGCTCAGCATCGAGGAGGCGTCGGGGCGAACCGGTCAGACGATTTCGCTCGTTAAAATCAACATCCATCGTGGGCTGGGGCGTTTGAGTGCTCTGGTCCAGAGAGAAGCCGATGACACATGATGCCCTGATCAACCGTTTGGTTGAGGATCTCAAGCCGGTGCGGCGCCGTCGTCCGGGGGTGGACCTCCTGATTGTCGCGGCCATTTGCGCGACTGAACTTGCGCTCTTCTTTGCCTTGGGCGCGGCGCGGCCCGATATGCCGATGATGATGCGGCAACCTACGGTTCTGTGGCGGCTGGCGAGCCTTGGCCTCATCGCGCTGATCAGCGGCGTGCTCGCGATCCTGTCGTTTTATCCCACCTATGCGCCGAAGCGCGGCATTCGCTGGCTGGCGCTCATCGTCGCGATCTGCCTCGCATTCGGCCTGAGCCTCAATGCTGGCTCCCGCGAAATTGCAACGGTCTGGCAGCGCCTTGATTGGGCCAACGGGCTGCAATGCGTCACCAAGATGGTGTTGTTGTCGCTGCCTGCGGTCATCGGGTTGGGCGTGTTGATGCGCCGCGGCGCACCGACCGACACAAGGGGAACGGCATTCCTGGTTGGCTTGGCGGCGGCGGCCTGGGGCGCGTTTGTCTTCGTTTTCGCCTGTCCCTCCGACGATCCGCTCTACATTGCCGTGTGGTACAGCGTCGGATGCGGCATCGTGGTCCTTTCATCGCGCCTCATCCTGCCGCGTCTCGCGCGTTGGTAGGGAGGCAATCGAGCGGCGCTCGGAAAATTAAGATCTGGTCGCTGACCGCTGCCAGCCCCCGCCAAGCGCCTTGAACACGGCGATCTGATCCTGGACGAATGCAGCGTCCGAGGCCGTGGCCTTTTCCGAGGAGGTGCGCGAGGTGGTCATTGTCCCTGATGGACCGCGCGGATCATCGCGCCAGCCGAGGCAGCCTGGGATGATTTCTTTGACGCGCCGGGGGTTGATCTGGGTACTCGCGAGCAGCCGACGATGCAGGAGCGCTAGCGCTTCTGCAGGCTCCGCTAAGCCTGTCAGCAATCTCACAGCCATGCCTGGACACGTTATTCCTCGGAGCAAGGTCTAGGGTAACTGTCGGTCTTCGGCATTTGCGTTTTGTTGCGCGTTGCGCGCATGAGCGTTCAGGATGGCAGGAATTAGGCCAGGGAAACGCTCCTCCACCTCGTGGCAGCGCGATGTATTCCGCATCTCAACCCCATGACGCTCCGACCGGATCAACCCCGCCTCGCGCAATGCCTTGAAATGCTGCGACAAAGAGGATTTGGGGATGACACGATTGCCCATGCAGGCGAATGCCGAGCAAATCTGGGAACGCCCGGCACTGGCGATCTCAGCGAAGATCGCTGCCCGCACCGGGTCGGAGAGGGCGTGCAGAATCGCCTCTAGTCGTACGTCCTGAATCGAGGGGTGGAATAACGGCCTCATGTTTTTTTACATAATGGGGCTTGATGCCTGGTTCAATAGTTCCAATTTCCTGAACTACAGGACTGAGGGGCGCCATCCCGGCGCATCGCCCGGTCTTCGCAAGGAGCAAGTCATGTCAAAACTCGCAGGCAAGGTCGCGGTGGTTACCGGAGCGTCCAAGGGCATTGGCGCCGCAATTGCCAAGGCTCTCGCGGCAGAAGGTGCTGCGGTCGTCGTCAATTACGCATCGAGCCGTGAAGGGGCGGATACTGTCGTCCAGGCTGTTACCCAAGCCGGCGGCAAGGCAATCGCCGTGCAGGGCGATGTCTCTAAAGCAGACCAGGCTGAAGCGGTGATCGGGGCGGCGGTGAGTGCCTTCGGCCGGCTCGATGTCCTGGTCAACAATTCCGGCGTCTATGAAATGCTACCGATCGAAGCCGTAACCGAAGCGCATTACCGCAAAATTTTCGACGTCAATGTTCTGGGCCTGCTGCTGACCACTCGGGCCGCGGTCAAACATCTCGGTGAAGGTGGCAGCGTGATCAACATTTCCTCAGCCGTGACCAGCCTTCTGCCGCCGCAATCGGTGGTCTACACGGCCTCCAAAGGTGCCGTGGATGCCATTACCGGTGTGTTGGCTGCGGAACTCGGCGCTCGCAAGATCCGCGTCAATGCCATTAATCCGGGCATTGTCGAAACTGAGGGTACCCATACTGCAGGCTTTATCGGCTCTGAATTTGAAAACGCCGCGGTGGCACAAACCCCGCTTGGCCGCGTTGGCCAGCCTGGCGATATCGCTGGAGTGGCGGTGTTCTTGGCATCCGACGACGCGCGCTGGTTAACGGGTGAGAAAATCATCGCCAGCGGCGGCTTACGCTAAATCGAAGCGGGTCGTCTGGCCCACCAGGGCTGGACGCCGTTCCACTCGCAATTGAACCTCTCGCCTTGTAATGATCGGCGTGGATGCTCGTTATCAGAGGCCGAAGACAAGCATTGAAAGCCTCACACGGGTGTCTGCTGCCGAAACCTTAAACCTGGGCTACGTCCGCTTCTGATATTTTAACCTGGAAGCGGACGGTCCCTTTCCGGCCCACTCCGACTGTAAACGGCCCTTCTGCTTCGCGCCCATCCCGGTCATATCGCCCCCTCGGAGTGCTGCCTAAAAGCGGTCATTCGAAAAAACGAGCTGCCTTAGTCAGGGGGGGGGCTGATTGGCTGCGCTGTTTGATGAAGATCAATGCAGCAAGCCGCAGAAAGCCGCATAAGGCTAGCTATCCACGGGAGAATCGATTGATGACCCACATGGAAACTATGCCATCTGTCGCGGCGTTTCCGCGCCCCGCGCCGTCGCTGATCCCCTCTCCGGACGAGTTGATGCAGGCTGGCAAGCGGCTGCGCGACACGGTGCCCCGGGCGTCGCACAGTGTTTGGAAAAAGCCCTCGGGGCGGGCCGATCCCATCGAGCAACTACAGGCGTCAGACACCGAGCGGCTGCCTGAACTCGTGCCGGTGCGCTATGGGCGGATGCTGGCTTCTCCGTTCACCTTCTTCCGCGGCGCCGCTGGGATCATGGCGGCGGACCTCGCCGCCACGCCGTCGACCGATTTGCGGGTGCAAGCCTGCGGCGACTGCCACCTGTTGAACTTCGGCGGTTTTGCCACGCCGGAGCGCAATATCATCTTCGACATCAACGATTTTGATGAGACCTTGCCGGCTCCTTGGGAATGGGATGTCAAACGGCTCGCCGCCTCGTTCGTCCTCGCCGCGCGCTCGAACGGCCTGAGCGACAGAGATGGATCTGACGCTGCCGTAGCGGCGACGTGCAGCTACCGCAAACGGTTGGCCGACTATGCCGGGATGTCGCCGCTGGAAGTGTGGTATGCGAGCATTGACTATAAGGACTTCCTGAGCCTGGTCACCGACCCTACGCGCAAAAAGCAGGCGAAGCGGAATATCGCCAAAGCCCAGCTGCGTTCCGCCGGCTCGGAATTGGACTACCCGCAACTGGCAGGCATGGTCAGCGGACACCTCCACATTCGCGAGGCGGCACCTTTAATCTTCCACCCTGAAATGGCGCGTGACCAGGACTTTATGGCCAGGCTCGAAGCCATATTGGTGACATATCGCGACACCCTGCCCGATGAGCGTCGCGCATTGTTCGACCGCTACCGGCTGGTGGACGCCGCAATCAAGGTGGTCGGTATCGGCAGCGTCGGGCGCAGATGCTGGATCGGCTTGTTTATGTCGGCGGGTAATGATCCATTGTTTCTGCAATTCAAGGAGGCGCGCGCCTCCGTGCTGGAACCCTATGCCGGGCGCAGCATTTATCCGCATCACGGCCAGCGGGTGGTCATCGGCCAGCGCCTGATGCAGCCGGCCTCCGACGTGTTTCTCGGTTGGCTCAGCGGCGAAAAGGGCAACCAATTATATGCGCGCCAGCTCCGCGATGCGAAAATCAAGCCTCGCGTGGAGACGTTTGATGCCGAAACGCTGTTGATCTACGCCGAGGCTTGCGGTTGGGCATTGGCGCGCAGTCACGCAAAGGCCGGCGACACGCTGTTGATCAGTGGTTATCTCGGCAAGAGCAACGACTTCGACACCGCAATCGGACGCTTCGCCTTGGCCTATGCCGACCAGATGGAAGCCGATCACGGGGCGCTGAAGCGAGCGGTGCGTGCCGGCAAGGTCCAGGTGCTGCAAGAAACATGACCGCAAAGCGCTCCCGCCATGGTCCCTGAAACTTCCTATGCCAATGGCGGCAACATGCACCCTCTACGTGCTGGCCTGCGAACGCCGCGCGCCGCCGCGATCGCCGGAATCATATTTTCGGGTCTCCTGATCTACAGCCTCTGGCTTCTTCGACTTTCCGTGCCGGCCAACCCGCTGGAAGCGGGCGAATGGCTCAAATCAGAAGCGCGCGGGGTAGGCTTTGCCCTAAATCTCGTGCCCTTCGCGGGCATCGCCTTCCTGTGGTTCATCGCCGTTCTACGAGATCGTCTCGGGAAGCAGGAAGATCAGTTTTTCGCGACGGTCTTTCTCGGCAGCGGGTTGCTGTTTCTAGGAGGGTGTCGGACTTACGGCTTGGCGTGCGCTCTGTACTGGGGTTAGAATCATCACGTTGGTTTTCCTAATTGCCTGGATGTTGCATGACCAATTTCCGCCCGACGGATCGTCTGACCGGTTTTTTGTTGCCACCGTCGATCGACGAGTGGCTACCTGAGCGGCATCTGGCCCGGTTTGTGGTGGAGGTGATTGAGGGGCTCGACCTGACGGCGCTGAGCAAAAGTTATCGTGGCACTGGCTCGGCCAGCTACCACCCAGCGCCGCTCCTTGGCCTTCTGGTTTATGGCTACGCGACCGGCGTGTTTTCCAGCCGCAAGCTGGAACGGGCGACTTACGATTCGGTGGCGTTCCGCTTCATTGCGGCGAATGACCATCCTGACCACGACACCATTGCCACGTTCCGGCGTCGTTTTCTGCCCCAGATCGCGGCGCTGTTCGTTCAGGTACTGAGCCTGGCACGCGAAATGGGGGTGCTGAAGCTGGGGACAGTGGCGCTGGATGGGACCAAAATTCACGCCAACGCGAGCCGTCACAAAGCATTGTCGTATGAGCGCGCGGGTAAGATTGAGGTGCAACTGAAGGCCGAGGTGGCCGAACTCATGGCCAAAGCCGAAGCGGCGGATCAGGCTGACATTCCCGACGGGATGTCGATCCCGGAAGAGTTGTCGCGGCGGGAGGATCGCCTGGAGAAGCTGGCGGCGGCTCGCGTGAAGATCGAGGCGCGCGCCAGGGAGCGTTTTGTGCGTGAGCAAGCGGAACACGAGGCGAAGCTCAAGGCGCGCGAGGCCAAGACCAAGACCACGGGCAAGAAGCCTGGCGGCAAGCCGCCCGCGCCACCGGCCGAGGGGCCGCTGCCTACGGATCAGATCAATCTGACGGACGAAGACTCCCGCATCATGCCGATGGCCGCCGGCGGTTTCGAGCAGTGCTACAACGCCCAGGCGGCGGTGGCGGCGGACAGCCTGTTGGTGGTCGCGGTGGATGTGGTGCAGGCGCCCAACGACAAGCAGCAGATTGAACCGATGCTGGAGCAAATCAGCGCCTTGCCTGATGCCTTGGGTAAAGCGGAAACATTGTTGGCGGATACGGGCTATTTCAGCGCGGGGAACGTGACCGCATGCATGGCGGCCGGGATTGAGCCGCTGATCGCGATGGGCCGGCAACCGCATCACCCACCGTTGAGCGAACGTTTCGCCCAGGCGTCGAAAGCACCGCAGAACCCAACGCCGGTGCAAGCCATGGCGCACCGGCTGAACACGCCGCAGGGACGGAAACTCTATGCATTGCGTAAGCAGATTCCTGAGCCTGTGTTTGGCATCGTCAAATCTGTCATGGGCTTCCGGCAATTCATGCTGCGAGGAATCGATAACGTCCGGAGCGAGTGGAACCTCGTGACCATGGCTTGGAACGTGAAACGGATGTTCATCCTCTCCACCCACCAATGAGGCGAATAGGATGGTTTTTCCATCGGCCCAGGCGCAACCAAGACAAAACCAAGCCGTTGTACCCACCGCCATGGCCAAACAGGCCGGCCAGCTGAAACTGACGCAACGCGCGCCTACCCGTACAGGCGCGCATTATTAGTCAACGAAAAACCAGAGTCCGACACCCTCCTAGGCATGATGTTCGTTGCGGCGGCGGCGGCCGGTGGATTGATCCTGGCCTATTCGGCGCAACCGAAGGCGCTCTTTGATGCCGGTACATTCGCTTTTGCCCGTGCATTCACCTTTAACGCAATGCAAATCTATGCCTTCAAGATGGCGGCCGTCTTTACGATGACCACGTCCACGCTCGCGCTCCGTACGCACTTTATCGCCCGTTGGATTGCGTTTCTGGGTTATGCATCTGCGATATTTCTTCTGCTTGGCAGCAGCTATGTCGATTGGGCCGTGTTTGTTTTCCCGGCCTGGGTATTGCTGGTGAGCGGGTACATTCTGATGGACAATCTCACGGGTGTGCCTCACCTCACGTCGCATCCTGAACGACAAACCTGATACCTGAGCCCCCCAACAACCGTGTTGCTGCTCTCATTCGGCGTGCGGGTCGATCGCGTTTGAGATTGACGAAGACGACATTCTAGTTGATACTTGAAACATTACGAAAATATCTGTGGAAGACATCTGAAGTTGTTCACGCGTGCTTGCGGCGCGTGAGGGTTCTTTTATTGCCTCGCGCATTTATCCTTGCCGCCTGCACGGCTGTCGGTACGATCAACCGACAACAAATAATCAACAAATAGAATCAACAAACAAAATTAATTCCTTACAAAAAGCAGCAAGGAAGGGCCAACATAAATGTTGAGCGAACCCAAGATGCAGGACTGGTTGAAGCCCGCAGCGATGGCGATCCCCAAGGGAGGGTATTTCCAGGACAAGGTCGAACAGGGACGCTACGGGCCCATCTTTCCGAAAACCCCGGCCTGCTACGGCTTCTCGATCTTGGCTAAAATCATCCCGGGTCGCGAAGACGTTTTCTACCGATACGCTAAAGATATCGAAAAAACGATCGCCGAGCAGCCGGAGGCGCTGGCTGTCTTGCAGTTGCATTATCTGCGCTGGGTGCTCTTTCCCATCAAAGGGGATACCTATTTCATGTATCAAGGTATCTTCGACACCGATTTCGACAAATATACCGAAGACGCCGTGATGCTGTTCGGCATCACCGGCCTGCGGACGGTGTTCGAAAACCTCGAGGATTTTCCGATGGACTGGCAGACCAATCCGGCCGCTTTCGTCAAGTTTGTCCGCGATCACCAATGCCCGAGCTTCCTCGAATATGCAGAATATCCCTTTGTGAGCGCAACCGAGATTAGAAAAGCCCTCACATTGAAGGCCGCGTTCTCGGACATGCTCGACCAGATGCAATGATATCCGGGGAGGTTTGCGTGTGGCGGAGCGAACGCTCCCCGGAGGTCAATCAAACAGGAAACGTGGCGATGCTCGAATTCGACGACATCCAACACTTCCTCCTAACGCGCGCCCCGGCGCGTAACGCCCGATATGAATTTCTGTCATTTCGTGACGCCCCCAACGGCCGCGCATGGGTGTCAAAGATCAGAGAGACAATTCATTCGGTCGCCTCGATGCGCGCCGGTATCGACGGCGACAAGCGCTGGGTGACGGTGGCTTTCACCTGGAACGGTTTGCGCGCGCTCGGACTGGATGAGGCCTCGCTCGCCTCATTTCCGGAGGAGTTCAAGCAGGGCATGGCGGCGCGGGCGGAGGCGCTCGGTGATACCGGCTTAAATGCGCCGGAACACTGGGTCGGTGGCCTTGCGAATCCAGATCTGCACGCCATCGTCATTCTCTTTGCGCGGGACGCGACGAAGTCTGAGCGGTGCGTCTCCGAGCACGGGAAACTGCTCGCCACCTGTCCAGGTGTCGAGCTGCTCTCTGCCCTCAACCTTGAGGCCCTTCCGCCGTTCGGCTATGCGCACGAGCATTTTGGCTACCGCGACAGGTTGTCGGAGCCGGTCATCGAGGGAAACGGTGACGAGCCGAGGCCGGGAACCGGCGCGTCTTTGAAGCCAGGGGAGTTCATTCTCGGCTATCCGGATGAATACGGCATTATAGCCGACAGCCCGCAACCCGAAATTCTGGCGCGGAATGGCTGTTTCATGGCCTACCGGCGGCTCGAGGAGCATGTGGGCAAGTTTCGTGAATTTCTCAGGCAGCATGGCGACAGCACGGAGGAACAGGAACTAATCGCGGCGAAGCTGATGGGGCGTTGGCGCAGCGGCGCCCCGCTCGTGTTGGCGCCCGAAAAAGACGATCCGGCCCTCGGCGCCGATATGCAGCGCAACAACGACTTCGCCTATAAGGAGATGGACCCGCACGGCTACGCGGTCCCAATCGGCGCGCATATTCGCCGGATAAATCCTCGCGACACAACGCACAATATGAACCGGCGCCGGATGATCCGGCGCGGCGCGCCGTACGGGCCTCCGCTACCGGAAGGCGTGCCCGATGACGGGGTAGAACGTGGGATCGCCGCCTTTATCCTCTGTGCGAGCCTCATCCGACAGTTCGAGTTCGCGCAGAATGTCTGGATCAACGACCGGAATTTCAGCGATTTGGGCAACGAACGCGACCCGATCATCGGCACCCAGGACGGGACGCTGGAGTATAAGATTCCCCGGCGGCCCATTCGCCGGACGATCACCGGTTTGCCGGCCTTCACCACGGTTAGAGGCGGCGCGTATTTCTTTCTTCCGGGCCTCAAGGCGCTTGGCTACCTCGCGTCATTGGACGCATCAGGTCGCGCCTGAACCCTCAACACGACAAACGGAGGATCCTATGTCAGTGCAAGCTTCCGCCCGGACGTATAATCAGGATCACATTCCGCGCAAATATACGCCAGGCAAACGGCGCTTGAGTATCTACTGGACATGGAGCTACCCGTGGGAGTCACAGCGCGACCTTGCGGAGATGGACAATCGGTTTTCGACGATGACGGAAGTTCGCCGCGTCGCCTGGCCGGTTTATGAGACGCAGGAATGGAGTGCTGCGCAATTCCTTCAAGGCATTGCGGGAACGCTAGAACTCTTTCACCGCTCGACACTCAGTTTTCAGAAAATCGCTGGCGACACAACCGGCCATCCGGTCGCCGTGTTTCAACGTATCGACCAAGCCGGATACAAACTACCGATCGATGAACGCATTCTCGCCAATGCCGACACGCTGATGGTGTTTGGACTCGACCATATTCTCTCCGAACAGGAGGCAGCGCCGGAGGAGATTGCCGCGATCCGCGAATGGTTGAAGCGGGACGGCGCCTGTCTACTGCTGGCGCCCCATCATGACGTCGGCTTCACCAGCGATATGAAGCAACGCCAGATGGAATATCTGTACCACGGCGACGCGCTCGTGCCGCGCCAGCAGCGATTTGGCCAGTATACGCGCTCATTGATGAAGGGGCTTGGCGTTCCCGTACATAACACCTACGGTCTTCGGCCCGCTTTGGTGAAAGGTACAAACGAAATTGCGCCGCTCACGCCCTTCCGCGACCTAGACAGAATTGGCCTCTTGCGGAACGTCCCGACCCTCAATTTCCACCCGCACCTGCCGCACTATGAACTGACAGCAGGCGAGGATGCCGTCCAAGTGCTCGCGCGCCAGCCGATCGACCTCGAGCGCCCGCATCCTTTCACCGAGGCGGGCAACCGGGAGTTCAACTGCCTCCTGTGGATGCCGCCGAACGAGCAGAGGGCCGGAGACATCGTTCTGGTCAATTCCACCAATTTCACCACACTCTTTGGCGGCACGAAGAGTCTCGAGACCTTCTGGAAGAATCTCGCGGCGATGAGGTGATCGTCGGTTCGTGGCGCCCACGCGACGCGGCAGGGTGCCGTCGCCCGATGTTCCAGAGCTTGTTCTAGTCGAACGTCCTACGGCGGCGCTGAATGTGTCTTACGTGTCGTATGATGGCCCGATGCACGTCTGGACCGAACAGGCTGCAGCGGCAGTATCAACGCGCAGGTATTGCGACAGGATGTCTGAGCCGAAGCACCACTGCAGTCGGCGGTTGGCCCAACCGGCTGGCGCTTTAAATTTGAGCTTGCTCGCTTCTGTCTGGGGGGCCCACTTCGACGCCGATTCACAGTCGACGCACATGAGCCCCCTGATGCCCTGCTATCGCTTCAAGAACTTGTCGATTCCCGCGCGTGCGCCAGGGAAGGCCAGGTTTTTGACCATGGCCCGCGAGGCGATGACGTAGGCGTCAACGAGCGGGGCCTCCGAGCGCAATGGCCTCGGGCGGTTTGGCAGCGATGACTCGCGCCGTGTCGTCGATGACAGCGTCCAGATCTTTGCCTGGCACAGCCAGATTGATCAGACCGAGCGCGACGGCGCGACTCGCATCACTGAAGCGGCCGGTAAGTAACAGCTCCATGCTTGCCTTGCGCCCCACTGCCCGACCCAGGGGTACGCCGGGTGTCGAGCAGAAGAGGCCGAGATTGATCCCCGGGACCGCGAACTGAGCGGTCGCGGCGGCGTAGGCCAGATCGCAGCAGGCCACGAGCTGACACCCCGCCGCGACCGCAGCGCCCTGCACCCGTGCGATAACGGGGGGCCGGCACACGCCCACAGCCATCATCAGCGCGGAGCAGCGTTCGAACAAGGACGCGTGCTGGCGTGGGTCATCTGATGCGCGCAACTCCGCTAGGTCATGTCCAGCGCAAAACACCTTGCCGGCCGCCCCAAGCACAATAACCCTCACGCGCTCATCGGCTGCCGCCTCTGCCAACGCCCCATTCAGAGCCACCATCATCGCTTCCGACAATACGTTGGCCCGGTCTGGATCGTTCAGTGTCAGGCGCGCGATGGGGCCATCGATCGCGCGAAGAACAAGATCATTTTTCATGGCGCTCCCCAAGGCAACCTACATAAGACCCTATGCGTGACCTGATTCCATTCTATCCCATTATAGCCATCAGCGGACTTCACGGGTCGCCGTATGTCGCAGGGCCTGTCCCAGCAGCCGGCACTTTCCACGATTAAGCCCGCATCAGATTCACTCCACTTGGCGGCCTCTGATCCTGGTTTTGAGGCAATAGACGCAGTCCCGGCCCCGTTTCCGGACCCCAAACCCGCGCACCTCAGAATCCCAGACCTGTTCGCCGGGGGGCATCTTCTCGACGATGTCGGCGGTGATGCGGCGGGTTGCCATGCAAGTGGCCTTTCACGCGTGGGATACCAAAGGCTACGATCCGGATACCACGTCATGCAAAGACAGAAAAGGTAATCAGTAGACAACCAAAAAGAAATGGCTGGGTTTGTCTGGTCGTGTCGCTTTATGTTTGGCTCGATTTCAAGTCTGGGGGACTGGGGGTCGTGGGTTCCGCCGCTCCGACCATTTTTCCCGAAATCAGCCTTTGGCGCACCATCCTCCACGCAGCGGCAAGTTACTTACCGCCGCATGAAATCCCGCCCAATATGCGCGTTTTCTCCGCATTCCAAATCTTCAGGATTTTTATGGAATTTTCATGGTTGATCGAAAATTTCCTGGATTTACAATAGAAAAATCAAACAAGCTTGGCGCAAAGTGACGCCGGTTTAACATCGTCAGGCCTTTTCGATCCAAAGGCCGCGCCCAAGATAACGATACGCGAAGCGAAACCCGGCGCATTTTGCTTCAGCCTTTTTTGAGTGATCCGGAAACGGATTCGGCACGATTTCGCAACCCCCCGTGATCCGGACACCTCTTTGAGAGGAGATGTGTGAGCATGAGACATGGTTTGATGATTGGCGCAGCGACATTCGTTCTCTTCGCCGGCCCGGCGATGGCGCAAACAACCTCGCAGACGACGACCACAACCACCACCATGCCCCCGCCCATGGTGGCCGCCCCGGTGGTGCCGCCGCCTCCGGGCACGCTGAGCACGACGGAAACCCAGAAGGCCGTCGACAGCAACGGCAATGAATACAATTCGACGAAGACGACCTACGGCAATGCCAATGGTGCGGCGAGCGACAGCACGACGACCACGACGGTGCAGCCGCAGGTGCCTACGACTGTCATCACGAAAAAAACCACCACGATCACGCCATCCGATTAACCAGGAGGGGCTTTGATGAAACAGACAACGTTCAGGGCCTTTGCGGCGGCCGGCTTGATCAGCGGCGCAGCGTTGCTGGCGGGCTGCTCAAGCTCGCCGCCAACGACCACCACCACGACGGAAGAGACCACCACGACCCAACCGGCATCCGCCCCGGCCCCGATGCCGGTGCTGGTGCCCGGGACGCCGGGCACGGTGACCACCCAGACCACGCATTCGCAGACCGTGCCGTAAAAATCGCGGCCTGCAAGCCGGCGGCTTTCGCGCCGCCGGCCGATTGCGGCATTTTAGAAAGGGAGATGATCTCCATGCGTTCGACCTATAGAATCCTGATGCTTTCTACCGTCCTGCTGGGCGCGCCGCTGGCCGTGGCGCAGGCCCAGACAAGTGCGACGGACACAACCGGCACGATGGGCATGAGCAATATGAGCAACCCGAGCAGCGCCACAGGTGCGCGGCCGGGCAATGAGATCGGCACGCGCAACTCGCTGCCGCGCTCGCCCACGGCCAGCAACATTGTCGCCGGCGACACCAGATCCATCATCGCGCCGACCCCGCCGGAGCCTCCCGTCGGGCCAAATGCCAATGTCCAGCAATTATTGACCGCCGCCAACGCGGCGCTCGCCTCGGGGCAAACCGGCATGGCCGATGAGGCGCTGGAACGGGCGGAGACGAATATTCTCACCCGCTCGGTCCTCGCCACCCAGGTTAATTACGCGAGCCAGGACCCGCTGGTCAGCCAGATCGAGCAGGCCCGCTTCGCCATCGGCAATCATGACCGGGCAGGGGCGCAGCAGATGATCAATCAGATCCTTGCCAGCAACGCACCCGAACTGTCCGACTAACGCCACGAACGCCGCGGTCCAACAACGCGTGGGCCGGGGGCTGCTTGCGCGAATTTTCCACGTGATTAAGCATCGCCGCACGAATATGGGGCGGTGAAATGGAGTCGGATGGCGCTGCCCTGGTCGTCCGGGGCCTGACAAAATCTTTCGGGCACAAAATCATCGCCGGGCTGGATCTCACCATCGCCCCTGGCGAATTTTACGCCCTGCTCGGTTCCAATGGCGCGGGCAAAACCACCACATTGCGCATGATCGCGGGGCTGATGCGCCCGGATGCGGGCAGCATCTCGGTCTTCGGTCGCGATGTCCTGGCCGACCCGCTGGGCGCTAAATCCATCATGGCCTGGCTGCCCGACGAGCCGCTGCTCTACGACCGTCTAAGCCCGATGGAATATCTCGAATTCGTCGCCGGGCTCTGGCGCGTGGAACCCGCTTTGGCGCGGCAACGCGCGGAAGCCCTGCTCGAGACGCTCGGCCTCTGGCCGCACCGCCATGCGCGCTGCGAGGGTTTTTCCCGCGGCATGAAGCAGAAAACCGTGCTGGCCGGCGCGCTGATCCACGAGCCGAAATTCCTGCTTCTGGACGAACCCTTCACCGGGCTGGACACCGCTTCCGCCCGGCTGGTCAAGGAAATCCTCCAGGCCCGCGTGGCTTCGGGTGCCGCGGTCATCCTCACCACGCATATTCTCGACGTCGCGGCGCGGCTGGCCACCCAAATCGGCATCCTCTCCGGCGGCGCCTTGGCTGCGGAAGGGGATCTCACAACCCTGCAACGCCAGGCCGGGCTGGACTCCGGCTCGCTGGAGGATGTCTTCCTGCAGCTCACCACAGCCCCCCTCGCGGCGGATTAATGCTCGGGCGCGCCGGCTTCCTCTGGCTCTTCGCGCATGAGCTGCGCGTGCTCTGGCGCGGCTCCATCCTGCTGCGAACGCATAAGCATGTGCTGCTCCCCGTGGTGCTTGTGGGGCTGCTCTTCCAGGGCATCGCCCTCGTCCTCGCCGCGCAGATCGCCAAAACCTCCTTGGATTTCCCCGAGCTCGTGATGGTCGCGGAGATCAACCTCGTCTTTCTCGGCCTGCTGATGCTCTCGCGCGCCATGACCCTCGCCACGGACGTTCTATACGCGCGCGGCGATGTGGATTTCCTGCTCGCCTCGCCCATGCCGCCAGGGCGCATCCTCGCGGTGCGGATGATCGGCGTGGCTTTAAGCGTCGCGGCCCCCTGGGTGCTGCTCGGCGGGGTGCTCGCCAATGCCCTGGCGGTGTTCGGGCAATTCTGGGCGCTGGCGGTCTATCCCGTGCTGTTGGCCGAAGGCCTCGTGGCGGCCGCACTCGCCTTCGCCCTCGTGGTGGCGCTGGTCGCGGCTTTCGGTCCAGGCCCGGCACGGCGCACGGGGCATACGCTGGCACTGCTCATCGGTGTGTTCATCTTCGCCCTCGGCCAGGCGCCGCGCTTCATCGCCCCGGCGCGGCTTGCCCGGTTCTGGGAGGCGCTGCTGCCCGCGGCCGATGCGCGTGGCCCGCAATACATCTTCGCCCGCGCCTTGCTGGGCCAGCCCCTCCCGCTGCTGCTCAGCCTTGCCTTCAGCCTGGCGGTCTTCCTGCTCGTCTGGGCGATGCTGGACGGTAAATTCGCCTCAGGCGCCGTCTCCGCCGCCGCCTATCGCCCGGCCGGCGCTTCGCACCGCCAAAGCGGCGCGTTCCGCCAAACCCAATTCGCCGCCACGGTGGCCAAAAACCTACGCCTGCTGGCCCGGTTCCCGAGCGTCGTCAGCCAGACCGTCTATCGCTCCCTCACGCTGGTCCCGGTGGCGATGATCCTCGCCGGCCGCATGCCCTTCGGCGGCGGAATCGTGGTGGTCGTGCCGCTGCTCGTCTTTCTCACCGGCCAGCTCGGCTTGTTCTTCATCTCCGTCATCACCGGCGCGGAGGATGCGCCCGAGCTCGGCGCCAGCGCCCCAATACCGGCCGAGCTGCCGCGCCGCGCCGCCGTGGCGGCGGCCTATGCCGCATTGCTGCTGATGACGCTGCCTGTTTTCGGCGTGCTGCTGCGCGATGCGGCATTGCTCCCCGCTTTGGTCGCCTGCATGGCAGGCGTGCTGGCCAGCAACCTGGCCCTTGGATGGCGCCTGCCCATCCCACTCATCCGCCCGTCTTTCGGCAAGGCGCAGAAAGGCACGCTGCTTGGCTTGATCCTGGGCGTGGCGGTGAGCAGTGCTTGGGGGCTGGCGGCTTGGCTATGCGTAGGAAAGCAGCCGCTTTTTTGAAAAAAAGCGGCGCAAAAAACTTTTGCGCCTTCAGAGCCGGGAGTTACGTGCGCCCCAGCCCCAGGTTAAAAAAGTTGGGGCTGTCCCAGATAACTATTGAGAGTGGAGCTTCACCCAGCGCTTTAGGTCTTTCAAGAGGGCTGCCGGCGTTCCGTTGTTGAACCTCCACTCGCACTCTTTGAGGAAGAGGAAAAAGTTCGCTTTAGGGATGCCGTTGTATCGCCTCAGATGCCTCTTTGCCTGGTTCCAGAAGTTCTCGATGCCGTTGATATGGTTATGCCCATCTCCGACAAACTCCTGTCTATGGTTGATGCGGAAATGGTGGAATTCGGAGACGTCCAGGGCGTTATAAGCTGCATACGAATTTGTATAAACCACTGAATCTGGTACAATTTTCTCACGAATGATGCTCATGAGCGTGGTTTGTTGGACGTTCGGGATCATGACCGTACAGACGCGTCCCCCGCGCTTCAGCAGCCCGAAAACTGGGACTTTGCCGGCGGCTCCCCGGCCGTGCTTGCCCTTCCGATGGCCGCCGAAATAACTCTCATCGACCTCGACGCGGCCCGCGATGGGCGACGCTTTTTCCATCTCAACAGCAATGATTTGGCGCAGGCGATGATAAAAATATGCCGCCGATTTGCGGTTGATCCCCAGCAAATCGGCGGCCGTCCGTGCCGTCACGCCTGCGACGAAAAATTCAGCCAGCCGATCCTGGTATTTTTCCCTTATACGACAATGCCTTAGGTCCATTTTTCTATCCTAGATCCGTTCAGGATCTGGGACAGCCCCAAAAAGTTTTTTTGCTTCTTTTTGTTCACAAAAAGAAGTCCTTAACCCACCCCCACATTATCCAGCAGCCGAATCTGGCCAAGCTTCGCCGCAACGATCATCCGCGCCGGGCGCGCCAGCACGCTGATCGGCTCCAGCGTCTCGGCCTGCACGAGCTCCAGATAATCCGGCACCATCCCGGCCCCCGCGAGGCTGGCGCGGGCCGCATCCAGCGCCCCAGCCACTTCCGCCCCGGCGCCGATCCGCGCCGCCGCCTCGCTGAGTGCGGCAAAAATCACCGGTGCCACGGCGCGCTCGGCGGGGAGCAGAAACCGGTTGCGCGAGGACATCGCCAGCCCATCGGCCTCGCGCGTCGTCGGCACGGGCATAATCCGCACCGGCAGCAGCAAATCCTTCACCATGCGGCGGATCACCTGCACCTGCTGCCAGTCTTTCTCGCCGAAATACGCCGCCTCCGGCCGCACTTGCCCAAATAATTTGGCCACCACCGTCGCCACGCCGGCAAAATGCCCCGGCCGCATCGCCCCTTCCCAGCGCAAAGCCGGCCCCGCCACCTGGACCACCGTCGCCTCATCGGCTGGATACATGGTGGCGACATCCGGCAGCCAGACGAGATCGCAGCCCGTCGCTTCGAGCAGCTTCAAATCGCCCGCCTCGTCGCGCGGATAGCGGCTCAAATCCTCATTCGGGCCAAACTGCGTCGGGTTCACGAAAATGCTCGCCGCCACGGGCCGGCCCGCCGCCTTCGCCGCTTCCACGAGCGATAAATGCCCACGATGCAGCGCACCCATGGTGGGGACAAAACCAACAGGGCCCAGCGCCTCGCGGGCAGCATGCAATTCCGAAATGGTTCGCGCGATGATCATGGCGGGCCGTGTTGTCGATTTTCAACCTGCCGTCCAGCCCCTGTGCAGCGCAGCACGTAGCGGCTAATTAACATGGCATGAGTTCAGAAGCCAAAATTTGGATAAAATCCGAACAAAAGCGCGGCCAACGCGCCGCCACATTGCCGATCCTGCTGGGTGCCATCCAGGTGGTTCTGAGCATCGTTCAGGTGTTCTGCGCGGCCCGGCTTCTGGCCGCCGTGCTGCATCTCGCACCGCGCGGCGCGGCGATCGTGCCCTACGCGCTGGGCTTTGCGCTCTTCGCGGTATTGCGCGCCGGGGGGCGCGGCCAGGTCGAGCGCCTGAGCTTCGAGCATGGCGCGGCGGCGCGCCGCCGCTTGCGCAACGATGTGCTGAATACGTTGCTGTCCCTCGGCCCGGCCGCCTTGCGCACGCGCCATTCCGCCGAGCTCGCGGCCACGGCGGTCGATAGCGTCGAGGCGATGGACGGCTTCCACACGCGCTGGATCCCGACCACCTCCCTGGCCGTGATCGGCCCCGGGCTCGTCGTGGTCGCGGCGTTCTGGGCGGATTGGCGCAGCGGCCTCGTGCTGCTGATCGCGGGGCTCCTCGTGCCCTTCGCCATGGCCATCGCCGGCATCGGCGCGGGCCAGGCCGCGCGCCGGCAGTTCCTGGCCATGACACGCCTGCAGGTGCGCTTCCTGGACCGTATCCGCGGGATCTCCACCATCGTCCTGGCAGGCCGCGCGGCGGATGAAGCCCAGGCACTGGCCGCGGCGGCCGATGAGCTGCGCCGGCGCACCATGCGCGTCCTGCGCGTCGCCTTCCTCTCCTCCACCGCGCTCGACCTCGCCGCCGCCGCCGCCCTCGTGGTCATCGTCCTGCGCTTCGCCCGGCTGCTGCATGGTGATCTGGCACTCGCCCCCACCGCTTTGTTCGTCCTGCTCCTCATCCCGGAATTCTTCGCGCCCTTGCGCGCCTTCTCCGCCGTCTATGCGGACCGCATGACCGCCTCCGCCGTCTCCGGCGAATTCGCCGCCTTGCCGCCGGCCCCGCCTGCCGTACCCCCGCCGATATCCGCAGCGTCGCCGCGCACGGGCTCACGCTCGCCTTCGAGGATGTTTCCTACATCTGGAACCCCGCGCGCGGCCCGGTGCTGGAAAAACTCTCCTTCCGCGTCGCCAGCGGCGAGATCCTGCTGCTCACCGGCGCCTCGGGTGCCGGCAAATCCACCCTCATCGACCTGATCCTCGGCTTCATCGCGCCTGATTCCGGCAAGGTGACGATCAACGGCGCCGAGCTGGACACCCTGGTGCCCGCCGCGCGCACGCGCATGCTGGGCTGGATCGGCCAGAAGCCGATGATCTTCGCCGGCACGATCGAGGATAATATCCGCTTTGGCCGTCCCGAGGCCGGGGCCGAGGAAGTCTGGCAAGCCATCCAGCTCGCCCATCTCGACGCCTTGATCGAAACCCTGCCGCTTGGCATCAAAACCCCGCTCGGCGAAGGCGGATTCGGCCTGTCCGGCGGGCAGGCGCAGCGCATCGCCATCGCGCGCGCATTTCTGAAGGACGCCCCCTTGCTCTTGCTCGATGAACCGACCGCGCATCTCGACCCCGCGGTGGAACGCGACGTGCTGGACAGCATCCAGCGCCTGGCCGCCGGGCGCACCGTGATCCTCGCCAGCCATTCCGCGCAGGCCGTGGAATTCGCCCGCAATTCCGGCGCCAAGCGGCTCGATCTGGACGCCTTGCGCCATGCCCGGCTGCGGGGGGTGGCATGAACCCGACCTTACGCATCTTCCTGCTCTGGCGCGCCCAGGCGGGATGGCTTGCCCTCGGCGCGCTGCTCGCCCTCGCCGCCTTGGCAGCCGGTGCGGCCCTGATGGGCGCATCTGGCCACTACATCGCGTTCTCCCTGCTCGGCCTCCCTGTGCTGGTGCCGATGGCGCTGCAGGTCACCGGCACCGCCCGCGTCGTGCTGCGCTATCTCGAACGCGTCTTTACGCATGAGGCGACCTTCCGCGCCCTGGCCGGGTTGCGCGTCTGGCTGTTCACCGGCCTGACCAAAAACGCCGCCGGCGGGCTCGGCTTCCGCCGCGCGGGCGATGCGCTCTCCCGCCTGGTGACGGATGTCGACGCGCTGGACGGGCTCTATTTGCGCATCTGCTGTGCCGCTGCTCGGCGCGCTCCTGCTGCTGCCGATCCTCGCAGTGCTGCTGGGCCGCGAGCTGTTCTGGGCGCTGCTGGTGCTGCTGCCCTTGGCTTCGTCGCCTTCTATCTGCCGTTGCTCGCCGCCCGCGCGGCTTCGCGCAACAGCCACCAGGCGGGTGTCGCGATGGCGGGGCTGCGCAGCGCGGTGCTCGATGCGCTCTCCGGCCTGCGCGAAGTGAAAATTTTCGCCGCCGAAGGCCGCATGTTGGCGGCCGTGCAGTCGCGCGAGGCGGAATTGCTCAGCGCCCAGCGCGACCTCGCGGCCCGCAGCGGCGCGCTGAACGCACTCGCCTTCATCGCCGCCCAGGCCGGGCTGCTGCTCGCAATCCTGCTCGGCCTGGCCGGCGCGCCGGTTGCCGCCATCATCGCCGTCTTCGTGCTCATCACTCGCCTTCGAGGCCGTGCTCGGCCTGCCGCGCGCCGGGCTGCTCTACGGCCAGGCCTCGGCGGCGGCCGCGCGCGTCGTTGCGGCGGCGGAAGCCTCCCCCACCGTGCCAGCCCCCGCGCGCCCGCTGCCCATGCCCCCGGGCAATGCGGTGGCGTTCGAGCGCGTGAGCTTCCGCTACGGCCCGGACCACCCCTTCGTGTTCCAGAATTTCTCCCTGCAACTGCCGGTCGGCTCGCGCACCGCCATCGTCGGCCCCTCCGGTGCGGGCAAATCCACCATCGCGGCACTCCTGCTCAAACTCGTGGCCCCGGTCTCGGGCGAAATCCGCCTGGGCGCTGTGGACCTCGCCGCCTTGCCCGCCGAGGCCGTGCGCCAGCGCATCGCCTATCTCGGCCAGACCACGCATCTCTTCGCCGACACCATCCGCAACAATCTGCGCTTAGGCGACCCCACGGCGGATGAGGCGACGCTCTGGGCAGCGCTCGAGGCCGCGCAGCTCGCCGAGGTCGATCCGCGCCTTGCCTGAGGGTTTGGATACGTGGCTTGGCGAAGGCGGCCAAAATCTCTCGGGCGGGCAGGGCAGGCGGCTCGCGCTCGCCCGCACCTTGCTCTCCAAGGCGCCGATCCTGGTGCTGGACGAACCCTGCGCCGGGCTGGATGCCCTCACCGAGATGGAATTCTTCAAGGTCCTGAACACCGCCGTCGCCGGCCGCACGGTGGTGCTCATCGTGCACCGGCTCACCGGTGTGGAGCAGCTCGACCGCATCTGGCGCCTGACCAACGGCAGCCTGATGGCGGCGGCGGGGTAGGGAAATCTGGGCCTGGGGCGCGTGTAGCTCCCGGCTCTGAAGTCGAAGAAGTTTTTTGCGCCGCTTTTTTTCAAAAAAGCGGCTACTTCCTTGAATCAGCCCTCGCCTGAACCTATACTATGCAGTGTCCGGAGTGCCTTATGGAGGGCTCCTGGCAACTGCCTACCGTTCAGCCTTCGGGTGAGCGGAATGTGAAAATGTAACCTTGCTTTCAGGAGGTTTGCTATGTCGTATGATTTTGCACCGTTATTCCGTACCGCCATCGGCTTCGACCGTCTGGCCCGTCTGGCAGACACGCTGCCACAGGATGCGGTGACGTACCCGCCTTATAACATCGAGAAGACCGGCGAGGATACCTATCGCCTGACGCTCGCCGTCGCCGGATTTTCCGCCGACGATATCGACCTCACGGTGAAGGACAATGCGCTGGTCGTATCCGGCAATGTCGGACAGGAGGCGCCGAAGGGCGAGTTCCTGCATCGCGGCATCGCCGCACGCGCCTTCACCCGGCGCTTCGTGCTGGCTGACCACATGGTTGTGGAAGGTGCAGACATCGCCAATGGATTATTGAATGTGCTCATTCGTCATGTGGTGCCGGAATCGGCCAAGCCGCGCCGCATCGAGATCACAAAATCCGGCGCCAGCGCCAAGACGATCAACGCACCCGAATTGCCGCACGCCGCGTAAGGCGCGCAAGGGGTGGCGCAAGCCACCCCTTTTTTTAAGGAAGTAGCCGCTTTTTTGAAAAAAAGCGGCGCAAAAAACTTCTGCTCCTAGAGCGTGCGGTGGTTAGCTTTGCGCATATCCTGAGTTTCTGAAGTAGTTGGCGCATTCTTGAGCGGTGTAGGTTTCGAGAATGGCGCCAATGGCAGCAGACACGCTCTCCCTGGTCCTGGCCTGTGCCTCTCGCAGGCGGTGCTTGAGCTTGGCGAAGACCTGCTCAATGGGGTTCAGATCGGGCGAGTATTTCGGCAGCAGCAATAGTTTGGCTCCGGTGTCACGGATCGCCTGGCGGGCAGCGGTGCTTTTGTGGCTGCCCAGATTATCGGCGATCACCAGATCGGAAGGCCGCAAGGTCGGCGCCAGCACTTTTTGTACATAAAGCAGGAAGCTTTCCCCATCGATGGGTCCATCGAGCAGCCATGGTGCCTCGATACGGTCATGGCGCAAAGCGGCGATGAAGGTCATGGTGTTCCAGTGGCCGTAAGGCGCCTTACTCAGCAGCCGCTCGCCGCGGGGGGCCCAACCGCGCAGCGGCGCCATGTTGGTCTTGGTCCAAGTCTCATCAATGAAGACCAGACGAGCGGGATCAATCCGTGTCTGATACTTGCGCCATTGCGCGCGTCGTCGGGCCACGTCGGGGCGCTCTTGCTCACTGGCGTGCACAGTTTTTTTTAAAGCTGAGCCCTTCAGCGCGGACAAAATCCCATACCGAATGACGATCGACCTTCAAGCCGCGCGCTGCCAATTCAGCCACCAGCCCTCGCAGCGTGAAGGCGCCAGTCCGGCACCGTTCGGCGAGCCAAGCGCGATGCGCGCCAGAAATCTTCCGCGGCTTGTGCCCGCCCATTTGCCCAGGCGCCACGCTGCCGCTCTCGCGCACACGCTTGGCCCAGTTGATCGCGGTGCTCGCCGACACATTGAACAGCTGTGCCGCCCGGCGGCATGACATGCCACACCCGACGGCCGCAACAACCCTTTCACGCAAATCCATCGAATAAGGACGTGCCATCAATGCTGGCCTCCCTCCAGCCAGCCCATCGAAATCAAAGCCGCCCCGCGTCGGGGAAGCTTTTTTTGATTCGGCCTTACCCCCACACGCTCTAATTCGGCGGCGCCGCGCGCAAATCCATCCCCAGCAAAGTCGGAATCACCAGCAGCACGCTGCCGTTCTGCATCACAGTCAATGCAGGCCCTGGCGTCATTTTCTTGAAATAGGGCGCGTATTGCTGGGCGATCGCCGTGATATTCCCCGGCATCGCCACGAGCAGAACATTCTTGCCGATCAGCGATTCTGGCGGCACGGAAAGGCCGAATTCATGCGGCTGCGGGCCAAACACCGTCACCTTCTGCCGCGCATCGCGCAGCGCATAGCCAATCTTCCCCGCATCGTACCAGCGCAACGTCGCCACCGCATCGGCCTGCGGCGGGATTTGCCCGTCGAATGGAATCCCAGTCCACCGTCTGCAATAACGGTGATTTGCCAGGCGCGAACAGCATGTCCAGATGCGGAATGATCGACAAATTCATCTCCGCCGCAATGAACATCGCAGCCCCGGCCAGCAACACGGCGGAAATCGTGGCAACCGATTGCGCAGCCTGCGGCGCAAATCCCGCCGCCCAATTCCCCACCATCGGCAGCAGCATCAAATAACCCGGCGTCGCCCAATGATACAGAATCTTCGTCGAGGACCAGATCCCGATCACGGAAAACAGCGTCACCGGTATCACCGCGAGCAGGCTCAGCATCCAGCCGCGCCGTTCCATCGGCCCCCGGCGCAGCGCGCCCACCAGCAGCAGCACCATCGGCAGCCAGAGCCAGGGCAGCAGGAACAACGCCTCGCCGCCCCAAATGCTCAGCGGCGCGAAAGGATGCAGCCGTAAGCCCGGTCGCGCGCCCGCCCTGGTAGTCGAAGGACTGCCAGCCATGCTGCGCATTCCAAACGAGCACCGGCGTGAACATCAGCACGGCCAGCAGCCCCGCCCCCCAAGGGGCCAGGCGGCGCAGTTCCTTTCGGCTCACCGGGTCGCTCAGCAGCGCCAGCAACGCACCTGCCAGCACCAATGCCGCGCTGTATTTGCTCAACAGCGCCAGCCCGGCGAAAAACCCCGCCGCCCACCACCAGCGCGGCTGCGGGGCCTGGGGCTCCTGCGCAATCCCCAGCGCCCGGCTCAACGCATAGGCCGCCGCGAGCAAGGCGGCATCCAGCGGCCCATCCGGCAACACCCAACTGCCGAAAGCCAGCGAAAACACCGGCGAAATACTATACGCCACCACCGCCCAGAACCCCGCTTTGGCCCCGTAAAACCGCGTGGCCAGCAGATAAATCAGCCAGGAGGAAACCGCCGAAAGCACCACGAAACGGCAACCGCACCACCAGCGGGGCGGCATTGCCGAAGATGAACCGGCTGCCCAGCTCCAGCCACCAGGAGGCGAGCGGATGGTCGAAATACGAGGCATCGAACTGCCCGGATGCCGCCACCATGTAGCTTTCATCGATCCCAAGCCCGGTGGAAGCCGCGAAAACCAGCCGCATCGCGCAGGCCAGCAGGATAACCAAAACCGTAGGATTCATGCCAAGCTGCATGGCGCGCCAGCGCCTAATACGCAAGGTGCGCGGACGCGCACAACACACAAGCTGCGCGGCCGCGCACAACACGCAAGATGCGCGGCGTTTACTCCGATGCCGCGCCCAGCACCGCCCCGCTAGGGCCCTGCAGCAGCACCGCCACATGCTCGCCCGCCGGGCGTGGAACAGTAATCGTTTTCCCATCGGTGCGCCCGAGATCCGTGATGCTGCGCACGATATTCACCTCGGTCAGCGTGTTGCCGCCATTCTCCCCGCCGCCGATGCGCGTCGTGTGCATGGCGTCATAGCCGAACAGCCAGATTTGTGCGCCAGGCGCGCCAGGTCCGATCGTGATCGTCACCGTCTTCCCAGCCTGCAAGCCGATCGGCGTATCGCCGGCGGGTGCCGCCCGCGCAGCTTCAATCGCAGCCTCCACCTTGGCCTGGTCGGAGCCAACCATGCTCGCCGTGCCATCCACCACCGCTTCGGGCGTATACACATCCTGGCTGCCTTGCAGCCCGGCATACCAATTCTGCCGCGCCGTGGCGCCGGGCAGGGCGTAGGCATCGCTCCAGGCCGGGCCATTCCAATAGGTCACGTTAAAGCTCAGCGCCAAAATGCCTGGCTCCGCCGCGATCTTGCCCAGCAGCGCATCGGCCGGCGGGCAGGAGGAGCAGGCCTGCGAGGTGAACATCTCCACCACCACCGGCCGCGCCTGCGCCGGGGCTGCAAGCAGCACAAGCGCGGCGAACAGCGCTTTCATGACCCGCTGAACCAGTTATAGCCCTGGTCCTCCCAATACCCGCCCGGATACACATTGGTCACCGCCAGTTGCACGAGCGATTTCGGATTCTTGAATCCAAGCTTGGTCGGAATCCGCAACCGCACCGGCGCGCCGAAAGGCGGGGTCAGCGGCGCATTCAAAAAGCTCAGCGCCAGGATGGTCTGCGGATGCAGCGCGGATGCCATATCGATGCTCGAATAATAATTATCCGCGCATTTGAACGCGACATATTTGCAGCTTGTATCCGCCCCCACGCGGCGCAAAAAATCCCCGAGCGGCACGCCCGCCCATTGCCCGATCACTCGCCAGCCCTCGACACAGATCAGCCGGGTAATCTGCGATTGCTGCGGCAGCGCATTCAGCGCCGCCAGCGTCCAGGGCGTCTTGTCCTGGATCTGCCCACCTAGTTCCAGCCGGTAGGCTCGTCTGGTCCACCACCGGCGCCTGCGAAATATCGTAATACGCATTAAAGCGCGGCGGGTTGGTGATCTGGTCCGGCCGGAAACTCGGCGCCAGCGTGTGCGGGTTGAACAGGAAAGCCTGCACCCGATCATTCCAGGCGGACATCGCATGCAAAAACCGATCCGCGAGGTCCGGATTCTGCGGATCCTCATAATTGCAGCCCGCCAGCGGGGCGATCGCGCCCATCGCCATCGCGCGAAGCAGAAACTTGCGGCGCAGAACGGGGGTCATGGCTCGAGCCTCCCGCCCGTAATCATCGGCGGCAGCACTTTCGGCACCATCAGCACCAGCACGAGATGAATGAAAAGAAACCCCGCAATCGCCGCCATCGCGAAGAAATGCACATAGCGCGCGATGAAATAACCGCCGAACATATTGCAGAAAAACCAGAGCTGCACCGGTTTCCAGATGGCAAGGCCCGAAAGCACCACCACAATCCCCGCCAGCAGCACGCCCAGATAAAGCAGTTTCTGCACGGCATTATACACGCCCCTCTCATGCGGCAGATGAAAGGTCAGCGCCGCGGTCAAATCCCGCCAGACCGAGCGCGGCGTTAGCGGAAAAAACTTCGCAAAATGCCCGCTCGCCGCACTATAGCCGAAATAAATCAACCCGTTGACCACCAGCAGCCACATGCACGCCAAATGCCAGGCAATCGCCGCCCCCAACCACCCGCCGATCGTGATCAGCCGCGGAAAGCTGAACCCGAACAGCGGCGAGGCATCGTAAATCTGCCAGCCACTGCCGATCATCATAATAATCGCCAGCGCATTCAACCAATGCGTCAACCGCACCGGCCAGGGGTGAATAACCTTGGGCTTGGGGTTTCTCTCCATGACAACCTCTCATTCTGACCCCGCAATTTGCGCCCCGCCGCGCCATGCGTCCAGGAATTTTGTGAAGCAAGGCCAGGGGGCGCTGCCCTCTGGACCCCCGCCAAAGGCGGAGCCTTTGGGATCCCTTAAAATCGCGGTTCGAAGGGCGCTGCCCTTCGCGGGCCTTACTTCACAAAGCCCCGAGCAACGCCTCGGCGCAGGCGTCGAGGATCGCGGCGGCGTCGATTTCGTATTTGCGGTAGAGGTCTGGGATATCGCCGGATTGTCCGAAATGGTCGGGCCCCAGCGCCATGATTTTATTGCCGCGCACGCCGCCGAGCCAGGCATGGGCGGCGGGGTGGCCGTCGAGCACGCTGACGAGTGCAGCATTTGGGGCCAGCGGCTTGAGGATTTCCTCGATATGCGAGGTGGCGTGCTTGCCTTCGCGGCGGATGCGTTGCGCCGCGCGCCATCCGGCATAGAGCCTATCTGGGCTGGTGACGGCGAGCAGCCCGGCGCCGGGGACATCCTCGCGCAATTCGGCGAAGGCCTTCTCCGCCTCGGCGGCAACCGCCCCCTGGTAGAGGATGGCGATAGTCGCCCCCGGCTCCGGCGGGCTTACCCAATGCGCGCCGGCGATGACATGCGCGGCGTTCAGCGTGCGGGATGGCTGCGTGAGCATTTGGGTGGAGAGGCGCAGCCACACGGCGGAGCCTTCGGGCTTTTGCATATGCGCAAAGGCATGGCGCAGCAAAATCGCCAGCTCGTCGCAATAAGCGGGCTCGAAACTCGCCAGCCTGTCCTGCACGATGGCGAGCAGCGGCGTATTGGTCGCCTGGTGCTGCCCGCCTTCGGGCGCCAGGGTGATGCCGGACGGGGTGGAGACCAACAAGAACCGCGCATCCTGGTAGCAGGCATAGAACAGCGCATCATGCCCGCGGTTGACGAACGGGTCGTACACGGTCCCGATGGGCAACAGCCGCACGCCGTTGAGGTCATGGCTGAGCCCCGCCGCACCTAGGAGCAAAAACAGGTTCTGCTCGGCGATGCCAAGCTCGATATGCTGCCCCTCCGGGTTGGTGCCCCAGCGTTGCGCGCTGGCGAGCTTGCCGTCGCGGAACACGTCATCGCGCGTATGCCGGTCGAACACGCCGCGCCGGTTGATCCAGGGCCCGAGATTGGTCGAGACCGCGACATCCGGGCTCATCGTCACGATGCGCTTGGAGAGCTCGGCACTCTCCCCCTGCGCGCGGCCGATCTCGGAGAGGATCTCGCCAAACCCGGCCTGCGTGCTCATCCGCCGACCGACGATCTTGGGCTGCGGCAAGGCATCGGGCAGCGGGATGGTCGCGGCGGATAAACGCCGGCCCTGCGGTGTGAGCGGCCTGGCATAGGGCACGCTTTGCACGAAGCGCGCCACGGCGTCGGGGACGGCGAGCCCCTCGAAGCGGTCCCATTCATGCCCGGCGCGCACATTCATCCCCTTACGGAACGCTTCCATCTGCTCTGCCGTCATCATCCCGGCATGGTTATCCTTATGCCCGGCGAAAGGCAGGCCCATGCCTTTGATCGTATAGGCCAGGAACACGGTCGGCTGGTCGCTCTGGGTCGCCTCGCGGAACGCCGTGGTCAGCGTGCCGAGGTCATGCCCGGCGAGGTTGGTCATCAGCGCAGCCAGTTCCGCATCGCTCAGCGGGTCGATCAACGCCCGCACGGCGCGCGACTTGCCCATATCCGCCAGCATCGCCTGCCGCCAGGCCGCTCCGCCCTGGAAGGTGAGGGCGGAATAAATGGAATTCGGGCACTCATCCACCCAGCCGCGCAGCGAGGTGCCGCCCGGCCGCGCGAACATCGCCTCCAGCTTGCGCCCATATTTGAGCGAGACGACCTTCCAGCCCATATCCCGGAACAGCCCCTCGAACCGGCCGAACAGCCGGTCTGGCATCACCGAATCCAGGCTCTGGCGGTTGTAATCCACCACCCACCAGACATCGCGCACATCATGCTTCCAGCCTTCGAGCAGCGCCTCGTAGATATTGCCCTCATCCAGCTCGGCATCGCCGGCGATGGCGACATGCCGCGCCCGCGGCAGCGCCGGGTCCACCAGCCCGCGCGCCCGGACATAATCCTGGATCAGCGAGGCAAAACTGGTGAGCGCCACGCCAAGCCCGACGGAGCCGGTGGAAAAATCGATCTCCGGACCATCCTTGGTGCGCGAGGGATAGGCCTGCGCCCCGCCGAACTGCCGCAGCCCGGCCATTTGTTCCACGTTCTGGCGGCCGAACAGGTAGTTCACGGCATGCAGCACCGGCCCGGCATGCGGCTTCACCGCCACGCGGTCCTGCGGGCGCAGAATATCGAAATACAGCGCAGTCATGATCGAGGTCACGGAGGCGCAGGAGGCCTGGTGCCCGCCTACCTTCAACCCATCCCGGTTCGGCCGCAGATGGTTCGCGTTATGGATCATCCAGGAGGACAGCCAGAGCAATTTCCGCTCCACCGCCGCGAGTTGCTCCAGTTCGCCCAGCTCTGGTCCGATCGGCCGCATTTCGTTCATGGAACAGAGACTAGAGTAAAGCGCCGGTCATGGAAATCACGCGATTCCCTGGCCGGCACCTTAAATTTTAATTGCTGCGGCGCAGCAAATATTCGCCGCTGCGCCGCCGCGGACGTTAATGCACCAGCGCGTTGACGACCGCATCGGCGACAATGCCGCTGGCCACGGCGATCAGCACATACTGGCCGCCATTCTGCACCCATTCATAGCCATGGGGCGGCCGGTGCAGATGGTGCATCTGCCAGTTGCTCACTACCACGCGCCCGCCGGTGTAACGGTCGCCATTGTGCCAGCTATGGCCGTACGCGACCGGATGCGCCACGTAATGCGGCGCCATGTGCTGCATCGGCATCGCATGCATCGGCGCCATGCCATGCATGTCGTCATGGTTCTGGTATTGCTGCGCCACGGCCATCGGGCCGCTGATCACGGCAAGGGCAAACCCGGCGCCGATGGCCGAGAGATAAAAACGCTTCATCATTCTTGGATCCTTGAAGGTCTTGGGGCCTGAAAAATTCTTACATATTGCCGTGCATGGGCTTCACCGGCCCATGCATCGGTTTTTCCACATGCACGGGCACATAATGCTTCACCGCCACCCGGGGCGGCGCCATGTGATGCACCGGCATCGCATGCACGACGCGGACAGGCACCGGCCTGTGCTGCACCACGACATGCGCGGGGGGCCGGGCATGAATGTCGCCGTGATTCTGGTATTGCTGGGCGAATGCCAGCGGCGCGCTCATCACCGCGAGTGCGAGGCCAGCGGAGATGGTTGTCAAAGAGAAACGTTTCATCGTCATTAGTCCTTAAAAAACTTTTATATTCTGAAGCAGCAAATCACGGTCCCCAGATACGCACGATCCTACCATCGCCGCGCAGCAACAGGAAACGGTGGCCATCGCGCACCCAGCCATAGCCATAGGGCGGCGGCGGCAGGCGGTAGCGCTCCCAGGCATGGATGAAGTGTCGCGGGCCAAAATACCGGTCCCCCTCATGCCAATGGTGATAGCCCGGATACGGCTGATAATACTGTGCCTGCGCCGCGCTGGCGCCAAACGCGCTCGCCAGTAGCGAGGACGCCAGGATCAGTGAACGTAGTGTCATCGATAGCTCTCCTTCGGTGCCCTTATAAAAGCGGCTGAAAAGGGCAAAAACATGGTAGTCCCGTGAAAAATATAAGAAAATTTCCCTTGGCAAAATCAGGGTTTTTGTCGATTTCGGCAAGGTCGGACATGAGCAAAATGCAATCCCTTGGCCTCTTGACAGGCGTCTCTAACGCCGGGTCATTTTCGTTATGAAGTACGAATGGGAAACATTTTCTGTATTCACCCGCGGCGGAAACTGGCAAGATTGCGGCGACGCGGGTGATCAAGGGGAAGTTCTGCATGGATTCCGTTATCTTCAACACCGACGACACGGCCGAAGTGCCGCCCCGCCCAGCAGCACGAAGATCGATACGCGGCGCGTCCGAATCCATCCCGACCATTGGTACCCGGTCGCCTGGTCGCATGAGGTCAAGCCGGGCAAGGCGCATGCCGTCCGTTTTGCCGGCGATCCGATCGTCCTGGTGCGCCCGAAGGAGGGGGCGCTCTTCGCGCTGGAGAATCGTTGTGCCCACCGTCAGGTCCCGCTCGATGCCGGCGTCGTCTCCGGCTGCGCGATCCGCTGCGGCTATCACGGCTGGACCTACGACGCCTCCGGCTCCTGCACGGACGTGCCCTATCTCGGCAAGGGCAAACTGCCCAATGGCGTGAAACCCTATCCCTGCCGCGAGGCGGCGGGGCTGATCTTCATCTTCCCCGGCGACCCGGCCAAGGCGGCTTCTTCCTTCCCCGATCTTTCCGCCGCCCAGGACCCGGGCTTCAGGACCCGGCGCTTCGGGCGCGAGGTCGCCTGCCATTACTCTTTCATGCACGAGAACCTGATGGACATGAACCATCAGTTCCTGCACCGCCGCCAGATGGGCCAGATCCGCCCGCGCTATCTCGGCCGGCGGCTGGGGCCGGACTGGCTGGAGGTGCAATATACCTTCGCGCGCACCGGCGGAAAACAGCCGCTCGGCGAGGCCGCGGTCTTCGGCGGCCGCCGCACGGCGGATGTGAACGACCGCGACGTCATGACCATCCGCACGGAATACCCCTACCAGACCCTGCGCATCCTCCCCGCCGGCGGGGATGCGCCGGTGATGGATCTATGGATCGTCTACGTGCCGCAGGACCGCGCGCAAAAAACCATCCGCACCTTCGGCCTGCTCTCCATCCGCAAGCCCGGCGGCGTCCTGGCGCGCGGCCTGCTGCAAGTCGGCTGGCCATTTCTGGTCCTCTTCACCGAGCGGATTTTCAAGGAAGACCGCTGGATCGTCGAGGCCGAACAAGCCGCGCACGACGCGCAAGGGGGCAATTGGAACCAGGAAGTCTTCCCCGTCATCCGCGAACTGACCGGGCTGCTTGGTAAATGCGGGCTGCCGCCGGAAGGGTAAGGAAGAAAGGAAGCGCTTCTTTTTTGAAAAAAAGAAGCAAAAAACTTTGGGGCTGTCCCAGATAACTATTGAGAGTGGAGCTTCACCCAGCGCTTTAGGTCTTTCAAGAGGGCTGCCGGCGTTCCGTTGTTGAACCTCCACTCGCACTCTTTGAGGAAGAGGAAAAAGTTCGCTTTAGGGATGCCGTTGTATCGCCTCAGATGCCTCTTTGCCTGGTTCCAGAAGTTCTCGATGCCGTTGATATGGTTATGCCCATCTCCGACAAACTCCTGCCTATGGTTGATGCGGAAATGGTGGAATTCGGAGACGTCCAGGGCGTTATAAGCTGCATACGAATCTGTATAAACCACTGAATCTGGTACAATTTTCTCACGAATGACGCTCATGAGCGTGGTTTGTTGGACGTTCGGGATCATGACCGTACAGACGCGTCCCCCGCGCTTCAGCAGCCCGAAAACCGGGACTTTGCCGGCGGCTCCCCGGCCGTGCTTGCCCTTCCGATGGCCGCCGAAATAACTCTCATCGACCTCGACGCGGCCCGCGATGGGCGACGCTTTTTCCATCTCAACAGCAATGATTTGGCGCAGGCGATGATAAAAATATGCCGCCGATTTGCGGTTGATCCCCAGCAAATCGGCGGCCGTCCGTGCCGTCACGCCTGCGACGAAAAATTCAGCCAGCCGATCCTGGTCTTTTTCCCTTATACGACAATGCCTTAGGTCCATTTTTCTATCCTAGATCCGTTCAGGATCTGGGACAGCCCCAAAACTTTTGCTCCTATGAGCCGGGAAAGACGCGCGCCTCCGGCCCAGGTTAAAAAAGTTTTTTTGCTTCTTTTTGTTCACAAAAAGAAGGCACTTTCTTCCCCTTATTTCAGCCCAGCCATCACCTCGCCCAACTGCCCCGGCAAATCCTCCGCGATCATCCCCGGCCCCACCTCCTGCGCCGCCTTTCCATGCAGCCACACCCCGGCGCAGGCGGCCTCGAACGCTGCCATCCCCTGCGCCAGCAGTGCCGCGATGATCCCCGCGAGCACATCCCCGGTCCCGCCCGTGGCCAGATAAGGCGGCGCATTATCATTGATCGCCGCCCGCCCATCCGGGGCCGCGATCACGCTATCCGCCCCCTTCAGCACCACCACCGCGCCGGTTGCCGTCGCCGCCGCGCGCGCCGCCGTCAGCTTGTCCGGGCCAATGGGCCCGAACACCCGCGCAAACTCCCCTTCATGCGGCGTGATCACGCTCACCCCGCGCAATTTCTCGGGCGCCCCCGCGCAGGCGGTCAGCGCATCCGCATCCGCGACGATTTTTTTGCTCCCCGCCGCCAGCAACAGCGCCAGCTTCTCGCCACTCGTCCCCCCCAGTCCGGGTCCGCATACCCAGCTCTGCCGCCTCGGATCCTGGAGCAGCATTTCCAGTCGGATCGGCGCGGACGATCAGCCCCGCCTCCGGCAAAATCATCGGCGCATCCGCCGCCAGCGTCACCATGCCCGCCCCGGCGCGCCGCGCCGCTGCACAGGCCAGCCGCGCCGCGCCGGGCATCGTGCCGCACAGCACCGTCACATCGCCGCTGACATATTTATGCCCCGTCGCCGCACGAACGGGCAGGGACCATAGCCCCGGCGTATTCCGCCAGATCCGCGGCTGCACCACCTCGAGCACCGTCTCCGGCAGCCCGATATCGCGCAGCAACAGCGTGCCGCACAGCCCGCGCCCAGGATACAGATAATGCCCCGGCTTGGCGCGGAAGAACGTCACCGTCAGCTCCGCCTGCGGCGCAAACCCGCGCACTGCCCCGGTCGGCCCCATCCACGCCGGAAGGCACATCGATCGCCACCACCCGCTTGGCCGCCCGCAGCAATGCCGCCACCGTGCTCGGAAACATCGCGCGACAGCCCGGCCCCGAACACGGCGTCGATCACCAGCTCCGCCCGCGCCACCTCCGCCACGCATGCCGTGGCTAATTATGCTGCGCACCCGCACCGGCCAGCCGGCCAGTCGCAGCACTTCCGCCGCCGCCAACCCGTCGCCGCCATTATTGCCGGGCCCCGCCAGCACCAGTACCTGGCAAGGTGCATAATATTGCATAACCGCCCGCGCCACCGCCCGGCCCGCCGCCGCCATCAGCGCCGCCGTATTATCCGCCAGCGCATCGGCTCTGCGCCATCTCCGCGGGCGTCAAGAAGCTCCTCCATAACGATCCTATGGCCTTTCAAGGGAATGTACGGTTAAGTTGAAACGAAAAGGGAGCTTCCTATATGGGCAAGGTCATTGCGGTTGCACAGCAGAAAGGCGGTGCCGGCAAAACCATGCTCGTCGGCGCAACTGGCCGTCACTTTGGCGGCGGAGGGCCAGCGTCGCGGTGCTGGATATCGACCCGCCAGGCCAGCCTGACCATCTGGGGCAAGTTGCGCGCCAATGCGCCGAAAGCGGTGCATCCACTTGAACATGGTCACGGTTTCCGGCTGGCGACTCGCCAATGCGTTGGAAAAGCTGAAGGCCGAGCATGACTATGTCCTCATCGACACGCCCCCGGTGATCGACAGCGATGCGCGCCGCGCAATTCGCGCCGCCGATCTGGTGCTCATCCCCCTCAACCCCGCGCCGCCCGATCTCTGGGCGGCGGAGGGCACGCTCCGTCTGGCAGCGGAGGAAAA
Source organism: uncultured Pseudomonadota bacterium (assembly GCA_963737355.1). Lineage (GTDB taxonomy): Bacteria > Pseudomonadota > Alphaproteobacteria > Acetobacterales > Acetobacteraceae > Acidocella. Next base: position 849,563 of record CAVTSC010000007.1, read on the forward strand.
ACGCAGCGCTGCTTTGGTCTTCAACCGCGCGCCCGCCGCCTCGCGCCTGCGCAAGCGCATGGAGGCAGAAATCGCCGCGCGCGGGCTGCGCCTCCTGGAGACGGCGCTCGCCAACCGTGCCGGCTACGCCAATGCCTTTGCCGACGGGCTTGGCGTCATCGAGGCCGGCCCCACCAGCCCGGCCGCCGAGGAAATCCGCGCGGCCGCATATGCATTAAAATCCCTATTGGGATAGGAGATTTATGAAAAAAATTTCCGAAAAAATGTAAAACACGTATTAAAACGCATGAGCAGGGGTTGCATGGTCATCTTTTTTCCGCCACATTCCGGATCGTGGCATGATTTAGCAGGTGCGTTAAAACCGGTTTAAAAAAATGTCAGCCGCCAAGTTTAGGGAGAAACAAGCAAAATAAAGGCACCGAAACAGGTGCTGGCCGGTCAGTTTTGACCGGCCTTTTTTATGCGGCTTTTGTTATAACAGGCTCGTCTTCGAGCTCGGGATTTCGCGGTCAGTGTTAAGGGCGCTTCAACCCTTGCGGCGAAAGAAACGATGGATGCGAATGTCTTCCCAAACCCCCGTGCGGGTGAACGGATCGGCATTCGCGTAGGCCTCCACCGCGGCGCGGTCCGGCGCTTCGATAATAAACAGAGATCCGATCATTCGTTCGCCATCATCGGATTGCAGCGGGCCCGAAATGACGACATCGACACCGAACTCGCCGGCGATCTTCAATAAAAGCGCGATGTTCGGCGTAATGTTCCAGCCGAAGGGGCAACGCTTCGGGCCGATCAATCGCATGGAGTGCAAATAACGGCATTGTATTTCAGTTTCTCCCAAGTAACGTGATACAGACTAGGATAAAACGCCCCGCTTGACACGGGCTATGTTCGCCACCCAGCAATGAGATTAATACTCATCACGTGTTGTTAGGAAAGTAACTCATGAAATTACTTCGATATGGCGATCAAGATGCGGAAAAATGGGGCATCCTCGATGCCGCGGGCAAGATCCGAACCCTGGAGGACGCGCTGACCAACGTTACGGCCGACGTACTGAGCCCGGCCTGGATTGCCGAGCTGCAAAAACTCGACCCGGAAAAACTGCCGCATCTTGATGGCCGAGCGGCGCATCGGCCCGGCCATCCCCCGGCCGCTCAATTTCGTCTGCATCGGCCTCAACTATGCCGACCACGCCGCCGAGACCGGCGCGAAAATCCCGAAAGAGCCGATCATCTTCCTCAAGTCGCTCTCCGCCTTCTCCGGCCCGTTCGATGACATCCGCATCCCGCGCGGCAGCAAAAAGACCGATTGGGAGGTCGAGCTCGGCGTCGTCATCGGCAGCAAGGCCTCCTATGTGAGCGAAGAGGACGCCATGGACTACGTCGCCGGCTACGCGGTGGTGAACGATGTGAGCGAGCGCGAATACCAGTCGGAGCGCGGCGGCAGTTGGGACAAAGGCAAAGGCTGCGACACGTTCGGCCCGGTCGGCCCCTGGCTCGTCACCAAGGACGAGGTGCCGGACCCGCAGAACCTCGCTCTCTGGGCCGAGATCGACGGCAAGCGCATGCAGAACGGCAACACCCGCACGATGATCTTCAACGTGCGCCAGATCGTGAGCTATGTCAGCCGGTTCATTACGCTGCATCCGGGCGACATCATCGCCACCGGCACCCCGCCGGGTGTGGGCCTCGGCATCAAGCCCGAGCCCATCTTCCTGCATGCCGGCCAGGAAGTCCGCATCGGCATCGAGGGCCTGGGCGAGCAGCGCAGCAAGACCGTCGCGGCTTGAAGCCTGAGGAGGGCAGGGGATGATCACGGAATTCGCAGAAATCTCGGTCAAACCCGGCACCGGGCAGCAGTTCATCGCCGGCGTGGAAGCCTCAAAGCTTCTCTTCGCGCGGGCGGTGGGCTGCCACGGCCTGGAGCTGCACCATTCCCTCGAGCAGCCGGAGCATTTCGTGCTTCTGGTGAAATGGGACAGTGTCGCCGATCACATGGAGAAATTCCGGAATTCGGCGGATTTCCAGACCTGGCGCGCCAATGTCGGGCCGTTCTTCGAGGGCGCCCCGAAAGTCTGGCACAGCGCCACGGTGGTCTAGAGCGACATCTGGCCGAAATCCGGCGCCATCCGGCCTGTGACCTGATGGCGTCCGGAGCGGATATTTGGTAGGTGGGGCCGATGGACCAGGCCCTACCTCCCGCTGCAACCGCGACCGATGCGCCGACGGGCGCAAAAATCCCGCCCCGGCGCACCTTTGCCATCATCTCCCACCCGGATGCCGGCAAAACCACGCTGACCGAAAAACTGCTGCTCTTCGGCGGCGCCATCCGCGAGGCCGGCATGGTCAAAGCCCGCCAGGACCGCCGCCAGACCCGCTCGGACTGGATGAAGATCGAGCGCCAGCGCGGCATTTCCGTCACCTCCTCGGTCATGACCTTCGAGTTCGGCGGTGCGGTGTTCAACCTGCTGGACACGCCAGGCCACGAGGATTTCTCCGAGGATACCTATCGCACGCTCACCGCGGTCGATTCCGCCGTCATGGTGATCGACGCCGCCAAGGGCATCGAGCTGCAGACCAAAAAACTCTTCGAAGTCTGCCGCCTGCGCAACATCCCCATCACCACCTTCATCAACAAGGTGGACCGCGAGGGCCAGAACCCGTTCGAGCTGCTGGACGAGATCGCCAACACTCTGGCGCTGGACATCACGCCCGATGGTCTGGCCGATCGGCACTGGCGGCCTGTTCCGCGGCTGTTTCGACCTCACCAACGACCGCCTGGTCTCCGCCGTCAAACCCGGCCAGGAGGAGCGCGGCCAGAAATTCCACATCCCCGATGACCAGCAGGCCCAGCTGGACGAGGATGTGGAGCTGATCCGCGCCGCCTTTCCGCCCTTCGACCTGCAATCCTTCTCCGAAGGCCATCTCACCCCGGTCTATTTCGGCTCGGCGCTGAAAGACTATTCGGTCCGCGAATTGCTCGAAGGCCTGGTCGCCAACGCCCCGCCGCCGCAGCCCCGCGCCGCCGATACCCGCGTCGTCGAGCCCGGACGAGGCGCCCGGTCACCGGCTTCGTCTTCAAGGTGCAGGCCAATATGGACCCGCAGCACCGCGACCGCATCGCCTTCACCCGCATCTGCTCGGGCAAATTCACCCGCGGCATGAAGCTGATCCATTCGCGCACCCAAAAGCCGATGGCGATCCAGGCGCCGATCTTCTTCTTCGCGCAGGACCGTTCGCTGGCCGAGGAAGCCTATCCCGGCGACATCATCGGCATCCCCAATCACGGCACGCTGCGCGTGGGCGACACGCTGACCGAGGGCGAGAAAATCCGCTTCACCGGCATCCCGGATTTCGCGCCCGAAATCCTGCGCCGCGTGCGCCTGGCCGACCCGATGCGCGCCAAGCAGATGCGCAAGGCGCTGGAGGATCTGGCGGAGGAGGGGGTCACCCAGGTCTTCCGCCCGATGACCGGCTCGGACTGGATCGTCGGCGTCGTCGGCGCCCTGCAGCTGGACGTGCTCTCCAGCCGCATCGAACAGGAATATTCCGTCCCCGTCGCCTTCGAGCCGGCCCCTTCGACACCGCGCGCTGGATTTTCTCGGAAGACACAACACGGCTCAAAACCTTTATCGAGCTGAACAAATCCGCGATGAGCGAAGACCGCGAAGGTGCCCCCGTTTATCTCGTGCGCAATAGCTGGGAGCTGAACCGGATGAAGGAGAATTTCCCGGAAATCACCTTCTCCGCCACGCGCGAGCGGAGGTAAGGGAAGTCTTCTTTTTGTGAACAAAAAGAAGCAAAAAAACTTTGTAACTTTAGGCCGTGCTGCTGACACCACCACGGCCTAAAGGAGCAAAAATTTTTGCGCCGCTTTTTTTAAAAGCGGCTACTTTCTTTCTTAGCTTGTCTTACCCCGCGAAAGCCGCCGCCTTCATCTTCGGCTGTATCGTCTCCGCGAACCGCGCCGCATCCAGCGGCGGGCTCATATAAAACCCCTGGCCCTCGTCACAATCCCAATCCGCCAGGAGCGCAAACGTCTTCTGCGTCTCAATTCCCTCCGCCACCACGCTGTAATTCAACCGGTGCGCCAGCGTGATCAGCGAGCGCACCACCAGCGCCGAACGCTCATCCGTGCTGATTTTCTGGATGAAGGATTTGTCGATCTTGATGATGTCGGCGGGAAGATGCGTGATATAGCTGAAATTGGCGAAACCGGTGCCGAAATCATCCAGCGCGATGCGGATGCCGGTCTCGCGCAGCGCCTGCAACTCCTCCAGCACAACCTGATCATTGCTCACCAGCACGCCTTCGGTGAATTCCAGCTCGATCGAGGCGGGATCGACGCCATAGAGGGTCAGGATCTGCGCGATCTGCGCGGCAAAGCCGCGCCGCGACAAATTGCGCGGGGAGACGTTGATCGCGATATTGAGCGCCATGCCCTTCGCGGCCCAGGCCCCGGCCTGGGCGATGGCCTGGTGCAACACCCATTCGGTCAGGGGATGGATATGTGCGGTGGCTTCCGCCAGGGGAACGAATTCCGCCGGCGAGATCGCTCCGAAAATCGGATGCGTCCAGCGCAGCAGCGCCTCCGCACTGGTCGGGCGGCCGCTCGCCATCGCGTATTTCGGTTGAAAATGCAGGCTCAACTGGTCGCGCGCCTGCAAGGCGGTGGTGAGGTGCGACAGCAGCAAAAACCCCCGCTGATGCGCGGTATCTGTGTTGCTGTCGTAGAACGCCCAGTCCCGCCCGCTATCGCGGCTGTCCTGTGCCGCGGTGAGCGAGGCGCGCAGCACGAAGGCCGCGTTCGGATCCACGCAATCGGTAATGCCCAGCGCGATATCCGGCGCCACCGGGATATGCCCGCAAATCAAGGCATGGTTGAAATGCTCGATCACGCTCCGCAGCGCCTCATTGGCGCCATGCTCCGGCAGAATGAAGGCGAAGGAGAGCGGGCTGACATGATAGATGGTGCAGGCCGGGGGCAGCGCCTCGCGCAGCCGCATCGCACCGGCGCGTAAAAAATCCTCGGCATATTCATGCCCGATCGTGCGCAGCAGCGTGCTGTAATGCCGGGCATCGGCGAGGGTCATCATCACGAGCTGCACGCCGGCGGCGGCCCGGTAAGCGCGCATGAATTGCTGCCGGTTGGGCAGGCGGGTGATCGGATCGAACGGTCCGTGCGGCGAGTTAGGCGGCATCTCCATCAATTTGTCCGATCTTATCCAAACGCGCCAACAGCATCCCTGCCGATATGCAAGAACAAGGTTTCTAAATTACTACCCGATTTAACCATATTTGCGATATGAACTAATAATTGAACTGATAGGTCAAGCCCACACTACTGGCATCTCCGTTACCCGTCGATGATGTTCCGGTTGAGGTTTGAAGTTTTAACCCTTTGTAAAGGTTGATTTGTACATTGGCCTGGGTGCCCTGGCCATTGGTTGCCTGGGTCGCGCCCACATACACGCCAGGCGCGATATACCGTCCGGCCTGCACAGCCGGCGGCCCGCTGCCACTACCTGTGAGCGAAAGTTGGTCCAGCCCCAGCGCGTTGCGCACCCGGTCCAGCGGGTTCACCCCGCCGCCCACGCCGGAGAGTTCCGCCAGCGCCGCCGCCAGCGAGGCCGCCTGAAACGCCGAGAGGCTCGATGTGTTTTGCCCAAAGAGCAATTGCGCCAGAATTTCATCGGAGGACATTGGCGGCGTGCTGCTCAGCGTAATCGTCGGCTTGGCCGCCGTCCCGCCGACGGTCAGCGTCGCGGAGGTATTATTCCGCCGTCGTGGTCGTCGCTTCGAGGTCCAAACTCGGCATGAACCCGTCGCCGGTAAAACTCACCGTGCCGCGCGTGAACTGCAAATTCGTTCCCGCCAGCGAGAAATTGCCGCGGATCAGGTCGAACCCGCCCTCAGGGTCCGGCGCCGCGGCCGTGCCGGTAATGCGCAAATGCCCGCCCAGCTCGGCGAACAGCCCGTCGCCGCGCACGAAAATCTGGTTATCCGCGCTCATCCGTAAATCGAGCGCCACCGGCGGCGGCGGCGTGGGCGGCGGCGGGGGCGGGGTCCCGGCAATGACGATCGGCAGGTTCGCGATATTCGGCGGCAGCGATTTCGGAATATTGATATTGGCGCTGTTGATTTTGATCGTGCCGCCCAGCGCCATGCGGCCGCGCAGCGTCCCGGTCAGCGTCAGCGCCGCATCGAGCTGCTCGGTCACGATGTCGGAGGAAACCGGCGTCGCGTTTTTCGCATCCAGGGCAAAATCCACCGGCATCCCCGAAGCCGCAAGGTCCACCGCGCCATGCCCGGTAATGCTGCCTTTGCCCGCCCCCGCCTGAAAATTCTGCAATTCGATACGAGGGCCGGTTGCTTGCACGCGCGCCGAGATCCGGGTCAGGTTCAGGCCCGAACCGATATTCTCCACGCTGCCATCGGCGAGGAGGGCACTGCCCTCGGCGCGCGGCGCGGCGGGTGTGCCGCTCACCATAACATCCGCCGTGACCACGCCGCGCACCGCCGTGCCGCCCGAGGCCAAAATCGGGTCGAGCAGCCGCAAATCCGTCCGCCCGGTCACATGCAGGTTCAGCGCGCCGTCCATGCGCAGCGGCACCTGGCCTGCGGCATTCAGCGCGATATTCGGCCCGGCGCTCAGCTTCGCCTGCATCTGCGCGCTGCTGGGCGAGAGGGTTGCGCTGCCCGAGAGATCCACCGGCGGCAGTGCCGCCGCCGGCCCCGCCTGCAGTTTTATCCCGCGCGCATCCAGCGTCAGCCGCCCACTCGGCGCTTGCAGGCTCCCGGCAAGCTGCGCCGTGGCGGAGAGCGTGCCGCTGGCATTCACACTCGGCGCAAAAATCTTCGCCAGGCTCACGGGCAAATCCTGCACGCCCAGTGCCGCGTTGAGCCTGGGCGTCAACACCCCATCCAGCCCGATCCGCCCGCCACCCACGCCCAGCATCAGATGCTGCACCGCAATCCCGGGCTGCGTGCTGATTTGCGCCGGGCCCTGCATGACCGCATCCAGCCCACGCCAGGCGGCACTAAACGCGCTGATATTGGCCGAGCGCGCATTCAAATTCGTCACCCCGGCCACAGCCAGCCGCGCCGGTGCCCCCATCAGCGCGGCGACCGTGCCCTGCAGCTGCACCGCCAGCGCATTGATCGGGCCCGTCGCATGCACCGTCGCATTCACAGCACCAAGCTGCGGCGCCACCAGCAGGTTCCGCGCCTCCAGGTTCAGCTTGATCGCCGCCCCCTGCGCATAGGCAAAATCCCCCGCCACGCTGCCGCGTAACGGAATGGGCGAAAATACCTGGAAATCGCTCAAACTCCCGAGCTTGAACTGCGCCGTGCCCGTCGGCACCTGCGCGCCCGCCGCCAGCGCCAGATCCGCCTGCGCGCTGAGCGAGCGCCAGAGCAGCGTGTTGATCTTTAACGTCGCCGCACCTTCGGGATTGCGGGTAAAGGCCGCGTCGACCCGCAGCGGCGCATTCTCCAACGCGCCCGAGCCGGTGAGCGTGCCTACAGGGTTACCCGGCAGATGCTGCGCGGTGAGCGTGAGGCTGAACGGCCCGGAGGGAATTTTTGGCGCCTGGATATCCCCTGTCACCCGCGCGCTCAACGCCAGATCATCCCTCGGCCCCGTCACGATCCCCTCGGCCTGCACATTCCCCGAAATTCCGGGCGCGAAAACCGAGACCTGCGGCAGCGCAAGCTGTATGTTCAGGGCCACGCCGGAGGGATGCGACACTGCCCGCAACCTCTACGCCGAACGCCGCCCCGCCCATGGAGAGTTGCGCAATATCCACGCCTCTGCCCGCGCAGCACGGCGCGGAGCGAAACTTTGCCCGCCTTCCCGACCCATTTCGCAACCCCGCCGGGGCCCGCACTCAACCCCACATCGCCATCCACCGCCAGCCTGGCACTGCCATCCGGCTGCTCCGCGGCCAGCAGATGCAAAACCGTGCTGCCCGCGACATTCTGCCCCGCCATGGCGGCAAACGGGGCGAGGGCAGGGATGTTCACCGTCACATCCGCCTTCAGATCACCCGGATCGAGCCCGAGCATGCCGGCCCCCTGCAATTGCGCCGCCCCCAGCCCGAGCTGAAATTTTAATGCCGCTGCCCCGCGCGGCCCGTCCAGCGTTGACATCCAGCAATAGCGGCGCCTGCACCGCCGGCCCTGCGAAATGCCCGATCAACCCGCTTGGCGGTTCCGCCACATGCAGCCGCAGCCGAACGGTTTTCGCCGCAAGCGCGGCATTGAGCCGATAGGTCGCACGGCCATCCGATGTCGCCGCATCCAGCTCGGCACTCCCCTGCGTCGCATTCACCACCCGCGCCGCCCCGGTCGCGCGCAACGTCACATTCTCCCCCGCCAACGCCGCGCCAAGATGCAGCGACGCCACGGCGATATGCGCGATCTCGACATGAAAATTCGGCAGGGAAATGCTGGAACGACTTGGACGAGGCCGCACCCGCCACCGGCGCCCGCGCCACATCCAGCGTTGCCGCGCTGAGCGCCGTCACCACCACATCGCGCTGCAAAAGCCGTTGCGGCAGCCAGCGAAGTTCCAGCCCCGTGCGCATCCAGCCAAACGCCCTGCGCATCGGCGAGACGCTAGCGATCCAAGCTTGATATCCGCCGGAAAATGCCCGGCCAGCCCGGCAATCCGCACGCTTGGCCCGGCCCAAAGCATTGATCTTCTGCTCCGCGAATTGCCGTCCTGTCGCGGTATTCAACGCCACGGCCACACCCGCCATCGCAGCCAGCACGAGCAGGAGCAACAGCCCGATCATCCTCGGCCACACTGCGCAGCGCGCGCAGCATCAGAACGCCTCGCCCAGGCCGATATACACCGCGAACGCATTGCTGCCCGCGACGCGCGTCACCGGAAACGCCACATCCAGCCGGATCGGCCCGATCCCGGTATAATAGCGCAGCCCCAGCCCGAAGCCGACGCGCAGCGTGCCCTCAAACGGCGTGCTCCCGGCACTCACCTGCCCGGCATCGACAAACGGCACGACGCCCGAAATGCGCCCCCACATGCTGGCGGAATTCCAGGTTGACACGCATCCATGGCAAGCCCTCCCTCTGGAATATCATCGGGAAACAGCGGCCCGATGGTCTGGTAGGTATACCCGCGCACCGTGCCCGAGCCACCGGCATAAAACCGCTGGTCCGGCGGCACGTCGAACTGCGTGGTCCCCTGAATACTCGCCACCTGGCCGCGCAATGCGATAATCCCGCGCGCATCGCGTTCCACCGCAATATAGGTCGCGGCCACCGCCTGCGCGATCAGAAAAGCCGAGGCCCCGCCGAATGCCGGTTCCGTCGGCGTCAGCGTCACGCTCGCATTCACGCCGCGCGTCGGCTCCAGCGCGCTATTCGTCGTGACATAGGCCAGGCTCACCGGAAATTGCAGCAGCATATAGTCGCGCGTGGTCCCTTCTTGCTGCACCTGCTCCTGCTCGAAACCCGGGCCGTAGCTCAGGCTCAAATGCGGGGTCAGCGGGCGCGCGAGCTGCAATGCCGGCGAGCAACGCGGTGCGGTCATAGGCCGTCAGCGATTCCTTCTGCCCTTCGAGCGAGATGCTCAGCTCCTGCCCGCGCGCCCAGAAATCCGGCTTGGCGAACACGCCTTTCAAATCATAGCCCGGCGCCGTCGTCCCCGTGCCGCCCAGCCCATTCGCCGCGGCGGTAAAGGTCAGCGTCTCGGCATGGGTAAAAACATCCCGGTCCTCCCAGGAGGTCGCCAGCGTGAACCCGACATCCGTGGCATAGGAGCCACTCAGCGACACCGCATGGCGCTTCTGCTGGCGCACGCGGAACAAAATCGGCACTTGCCCGTTTGGCAGCACGGTTTGTTCCGGCACCGGCGTCACTGAGGCGAACACGCCAAGCCCGAGCAGCGAATCCCGCGCCTGGGCCAAAGCCGTATCGGAATAACGCTGCCCGGGTTTCAGCGCGATATGCTGGCGCAGAAAATCCGCATTGGTGCGCGTCAGCCCGGCGAAGGAGATCGGCCCGATATCCACCCGCGGTCCCGGTGTCACCGTATAGGTCACATCCAGCAGATGCGTCGCCGGCTCCGCCACGGCCAGCGGCGCACTCACCTGGGCGAACGCATAGCCTTCATTATGCAGCGCGCTCTGCACTTCGGGCCCGGCGGCAAGCACGGGCTCGGCCAGCGCGATTTCGCCGGGCCGGATCGTCCTCGGCAGCTTGAACCCCTCCGGCAGCCCGGAAAATATCACCTTGCCCAGCCGGAACACCTGGCCCGGATGCGGCACCACCCGCACCGTCACCACTTCGCTCGCCGGGGCCTGCTGTGAGCGTATCCACCAGCCCCGGATCATCCAGCGCCAGCCCGCCAATGGTGATCTCCACACTGCCCGCATCATAGCCCAGGCTGCGCAGCACGATGAGAAAATGCTGCTCATCCGCCTGCGCCCGGCCGATCAGCGCGAAGGGGGCAGGGGCAAGCCTTTTCTGCAATGATACGAGCGAGGCCGTCTGCTGCAGCAACCCATCCAGCCGCGCATCGCCGCTGGGCGTAAATTGCACCGTATACGCGACCGGATCGGCCGCAAAAGCTGCCGGGCCGAGGCATAACGCAACATAACGGCCAGGATTAAACTTTTGCAGCCCCGCATGGCCAAACGTTGCCATGCCCACGCGGCCCCGGCCAAGGCAGCCGGATCTTACGATCCGGTAATCAAAATCGCCTACCCGCAACCCGTTTCGGCTTCATCACGTCCGGAATGGTGAAGCCCAGATGCAGAAAACTATCTCGCATATGCTTCGGCAGCGGCGCTTCCACGGTCAAAAACCCGCCATCGGGATGCGGAATGCTCAAGCGCCGCGCATGCAGATGCAATTGCGGCGCAAAGCCATCGGCAAACGCCTGGCCATAGGCCGCATCGCCCAAAATCGGCGTGCCCAGGGCCAGCGTATGCGCGCGCAGCTGGTGCATCCGCCCGGTCTGCGGGTTCAAGCTGCGCCCAGGCGAATTTCTTGCCGGCATAATCCAGGATTTTATACTCCGTCACGGCCTTCAGCCCCTCCGGGTCCTTGCGCCCGGCCGGCTCGGAGCGCGACGTTCCGCCCACTTCCATGCGCACCAGCGGCAGGTCGATCCGCCCTTCCAGCACATCCGGAACGCCCCAGAGCAGCGCCCAATAGGTCTTCTCGACATCCCGCCCGCGAAACGCCGCGGCGAGCCTCGAGGCCGGCTTCACCCCGCGCGCCAGCAGCAGCACGCCGGACGTATCGCGGTCCAGCCGGTGCACGAGCTTCGGCCGCTCCGTGCCCTCGAAACGCAGCGCATCGAGCATCCCGTCCAGATGCACGGCAATGCCCTTGCCGCCCTGGCTCGCCAGCCCCGCCGGCTTGTTCAGCACGATCACCGACTCATCCCGGTACAGAATGGAGGCTTCCAGGTCGCGAATGGCATGCGCGTCCATCACCATCACATGGCGCTCTTTCGGCATCTCCTTCGTCGGCACGATTTCGGGCACCACCACCACATCGCCCACCTGCAGCCGCGCATTGGCTTCGGTCTTGGCGCCATTCACCCGGATTTTCCCGGTGCGCAAAAATTTCTGGATCATGCCCTGGGTCAAACCCTCGACCTGACGGCGCAAATACCGGTCGAGCCGCGTGTCGGCCTCGGCCTCTAATACTTCAAAACTCTGAGTTCATGCGCCCTCTTCGCGCAATTTCGCCCAATAAGCGAGCCGTTTTGCGATTTCCCGTTCAAACCCGCGCTGCACCGGCCGGTACAGGTCCGGCCGCCCCATCCCCTCGGGGAAATAATTCGCGCCGGAAAACCCTTCATCCGTGTCGTGGTCATATTCATACCCCGCACCATAGCCGAGGTTTTTCATCAACTTGGTCGGCGCGTTCAGAATATGCGCCGGCGGCATCAGGCTGCCGGTCTCCTTCGCCGCCCGGTTCGCCGCTCCCAGCGCCTTATAGGCGGCGTTGGATTTCGGTGCCGTCGCGAGGTAAATCACCGCCTGCGCGATGCATAATTCGCCCTCCGGCGAGCCCAGCCGCTCATACGCCTCCCAGGCCGCCAGCGCCTGTACCAGCGCCTGCGGGTCCGCAAGGCCCACATCCTCGGAGGCGAACCTTGTCACCCGCCTTGCGATAAAGCGCGGATCTTCCCCGCCCGCGAACATCCGCGCCAGCCAGTACAGTGCCGCATCCGGATCCGAGCCGCGCATGGATTTATGCAGCGCCGAGATCAAATTGTAATGCTCCTCCCGGTCGCGGTCATACAAAGCCGCCCGGCGCGAGAGCATCCGGCTCAGCCCCGCCTCATCCAAGTCCTCGCCCTCAGGCAACGCAAAAAGCTGCTCGGCCATGTTGAGCAATGCCCGCCCATCGCCATCGGCCATCGCCCGCACCATGGCCCGCGCCTGCGCATTCAGCGGCAGCACCCGCCCAGTCTCCTGCTCCGCGCGGGCGAGCAGCAGCTCCATGGCCTCGTCATCCAAACGGCGCAGCACCAGCACCTGGCAGCGCGAGAGCAACGCGCCATTCAGCGCAAAGGACGGATTCTCCGTCGTCGCCCCCACCAGCACCACCGTCCCGGCCTCCACCACGGGCAAAAACGCATCCTGCTGCGCGCGATTGAACCGGTGGATCTCATCGACGAACAGCAACGTCGCCCGCCCGGCGCGCTTGAGCTTCAACGCATCGTCGAACACCCGCTTCAAATCCGCGACGCCGGAAAACACCGCCGAGATCTGCGTGAAATGCAATTTCGCGCCGGAAGCCAGCAGCCGCGCGATCGTCGTCTTGCCCACCCCCGGCGGTCCCCAAAGGATCAGCGAGGCCAGCGAGCCGCGTGCGAGCATCCCCGTCAGCGAGCCTTGCGGCCCCAGCAGATGCTCCTGGCCCACGATATCGCCCAGCGCGCGCGGCCGCAGCCGCTCGGCCAGCGGCGGCGCGACAGCAGCGGGCGGCAGGCCTTCGGTGGACGCAAAAAGATCATCATCCTCCATCGGTCCATCCTAACCCCAGCATGGCCGATCCTCAAACGCCCCGCCTGTGCTACAAAAATCCCATAACGAAATCGGGTGGACAGGCGCGCATGGCCCAGGAGACGGACGAGCGTGGCGTGGAGCAAATCAAAACGCTGCCCTTCTGGCGCGGCCCCATCCGCATCTGGCCGCTGCAAGGCGGCATCACCAACCGCAATTACGGCGTCGAGCAAGCGGACGGCCAACGCTTCGCCGTCCGCCTGGGGCAGGACCTGCCGGCGCATGGCGTCCTGCGCTTCAACGAGCAGGCGGCCGCCCGGGCGGCGGCACAAGCCGGCATCTCGCCCGAAATCTATTTCACCGCCCCGGGCGTAATGATCAGCCGCCTGCTCTCCGGCCGCACGCTCACCCCTGAGGAAATCCGCCGCCCGGAAAACCTCTCCCGCATCATCTCCCTCATCCAGGCCTGCCATACCGGCATGCGCGCTTATCTGCGCGGCCCGCTCCTGGCCTTCTGGCCCTTCCACATCAACCGCTCCTACGGCCTGGCTTTGGCCGAATCCGGCTCGCGCCTCAAACCGGAACTCCCCCGGTTGATGGCGCTCAACGACGCGCTGGAGCGCCGCATTGGCAAAATCGACCTCGTCTTCGCTCATAACGACCTGCTCGCCGCCAATATTTTTAACGACGGCGCCCGCCTCTGGCTGCTGGACTGGGACTATGCCGGCTTCAACGCAACCTTGTTCGACCTCGCCAACCTCTCCTCCAATAACGGTTTTGCTCCTGCCGATAACGCGGCCCTGCTGACCGGCTATTTCAGCACCCCGCCGGACGCGGCGACGCATGCCGCCTTTCTCGCCTTCATCTGCGCCTCGCTGCTGCGCGAAGCCCTATGGAGCGCGGTCTCCGAGACCACATCGGAGGTCGATTTCGACTACCAGGCCTACACGGCGGAATACCTGCATCGGCTGGACGCCACGCTTGGTTGAATTCCCCCACCGCAGGTCTATATTCGCCCCATGGCAAATTCAGATGGTCCAGTCATTGATATGACCCTGGACGGCACGTTCATCGAGCCACCGAAACCCACCCTGGGAACCATCCTGGTCCGGCTCGCGGCTTTCGGCGTCTTCCTCTGCATCGCGGGTCTGCTTTTCTGGACGGTGATGTTCCTCATTCCGGTCCTGCTGGTGCTGGGCGTGGCCGGCTATTTCTTCGCCCGCGCCAAACTCCGCCGCGCTTCAAGCTTTACGATCTATCGCGGCTGAAAAAGAAAGCAGCCGCTTTTTTGAAAAAAAGCGGCGCAAAAAACTTCTGCGCCTTGAGCCCGCGGCGTAACGACCAGCATGGCCCAAGCTAACAAAGTTTTTTTGCTTCTTTTTGTTCACAAAAAGAAGACCTTCCCCCTCACGCCAATACCGGGTCCAAATCCACATTCACCCGCAGCGTATGCCGCCCGCCGCCCAGAATAATGCCGCGCAGCGGGCTCACATCCTGGAAATCCCGCCCCCAGGCCAAGGTCACATGCTCATCGCGGACGAGCAGGTTATTGGTCGGGTCAAAATCCACCCAGCCGATGTCATCCCCCAGCCAACACGCCACCCAGGCATGGGACTGGTCAGCCCCGCGCCGCTTCACCTGCCCAGCGGGCGGCAAGGTGCGCAGATAGCCCGACACATAGCGCCCCGGCAGGCCGACCGCGCGCAGGCAGGCGATCATCAGATGCGCATAATCCTGGCACACGCCGTTGCGCGTCATCAGCGTCTGCACCGCGGTCGTGGCGGTGTTCGTCACCCCCGGCCGGTAGGATAGATCGTTCCAAAGCCGCGCATTCAGCTCCAGCAGCCCAGCCAAAATGCTGCGCCCCGGCGTAAAACTCAGCGCGCTATAGGCGGCGATCTCCGGGCTTGGCTGCGCCAGCGGGCTGGGCAGGCAGAATTCCGCGACATCCGCGCGCGTCACGGCGGCAGCCGCAACCCCCTCCCAGCCGGGCGTCATCTCGGCCGGCGGCGGCGCCGGCTGGCAAACATCCACGGTTGCATTCAATGTCACCACAAAGCGCCGATGCGCCACGGCCAGTGCCGCGGTGGTGGTGAAATTGCCGAAATGGTCCATCTCGTCGCGCCTGGTCTCCGGCGTGGGCGAGATTTCGAGCTGCGCCTCGCAAATCGTCTGCCCCGCCCGCGCGCGCGGCAGCAGATGCATGAAATGCGTGCCGAGCACGACGGGATCAGCATATTCATAGGTGGTCACATGGCACAGGCGGTAGATCATGGTCTCAGAGCACCGCGTCCAATTCTTCCTCGTCCTCGAGCTGATGCGCCTCGGGCAGCAGCGTGAAGAAGCGCCGGTGCACCCGGTTGGAGAGCAGGCGCAACTGTGCGCTGATGCCGCTTAAAGCCTGCGCCAACTCCGCCGGCCGGTCGGCCAGGCTCACCGCCTCATGCTGCAACTGCCGCGCGGACTCCGCATCATCCTCGGCCCCCAGCCGCTCCAGGCAGTTGCGCAGCGCGACGCACTGATAGACCAGGCTGCGCGGATTATCCGCATCGGCCAGCAGCATCCCCAGCACCGGGCCGGGGGCGAGAAATCCGGCATGCTGCAAATCATAGCTGAGCACCGAATCCGCCAGCTCGATGGCCAGCCCCATGCCCGGCTCCAGCCGCTCCACGGGCCCGTCGAGCAGGATCGCAAGGCTCTCGGAGAGCGTCTCGCCGCGCTCCAGCCTGCGGCCCATTTCCAGGAACAGCCAGCCGCCCTCGCGCGACATGTTCTCCGCCGCGATGCCGGCAAAGGTCGCGGCAAAACTCAACATCAGCGGCAGCGCCGTCTCCTCGTTCGCCATTGCCTCGGCCGCCTGGTTAAGCGCCAGGCGCACTGTCGCCAGCATGCTCGGGCTCAGCCTTTCGCTGGCGGCATCGACCAGCCGCGCGACCTCCTTCACCAGCCCGGCGATCGGCCTGCGCCGCGCCAGCGTGCTGCGCAGCAGCCGGCCGGAGACCGCACCGCCCGCCACATCCGCCGGCAGCAGCCCCGCTTGCGCCAGGCAGCGCGCGATCAGCCCACGCTCGGCGATGTCGCGCGGCAGCGAGGTGCCGGATTCCAGCCGCGGCAGCGCCAGCATCAGCAGCCGCGCAGCGGCCTCCAGCCGTTCCACCGAGCGCCCGAGCCAGAACAGGTCATCCGCGACGCGCGAGGGCAAATGCGTCGCCGCCAAGAATTTCACCCGCTCCGGCGGCTCCAAGGGCGCCGCCCCGGTAATTATCTGCGGCTCATCGGCCTCGAGCACCCAGACATCCTTCATGCCCGCCAGCATTGCGCCACGCGCCGCGCCCTCGCTGCCAGCATCCTGCTGCTCCAGCCCCAGCGCCAGCCCGCCCGGCAGCATTTGCCACGCCACCCCGTCATGCCAGGCATAGAGCCGGAACAGGATGGGCGCGGAAACCAGCGCCATCCCCTGCACGAAGGGCGCCTTCGAGGCGAGGCTCGCCACATCCCCCCCGGCGGTGGCCAGCAAGGCCTCCTCGCCGAGCAGGCGCCGGAACAGCGGCGCGATATAGCCCGAGAACTCCGGCAGGCCGATCAACGCGCTGCCCGGCGGGTTGAGCATGGTGAGCACCCCGGCGCGGATCGCGCTGAACGCACCGGGAATCCCCGCCCCCGGCCGGCCGCCTTGCTCCAGCGGGTCGAGCTCATTGCCCCACAGCCCGCGGATCAGGGTCGCGACATGCAGCAGCCCGCTCAGCGTCTTCATGTGCAGCGCGCCGTTGCGCATCGCGAGGTCGCCGGGCTCGATCCGCAGCAGCCCCAGCGCGCGCGCCAGCAAAGCGTCATCCATCAGGTCCATCGCATCTCCCGGATGCGCCGCCCCGGCGGAAAGCACCGCCACCAGCCCGCCTTGCGCCTCCTGCTGCAAATGGTCGACCAGCATTTCGCGCGCCGGGCGCAGGCTGCGCAACCCGCCGGCGCGGAACAGCTCCGGCACCGTGCCGGCCGTCAGGCGCCGCAGGCTGAGCGCATGGCCAAGGCCGGGGATGATCCCGGTATGGTCGCGTACGAGCAGGAACTGCCCGTCCGGGCCGCGGATGACATCGGCGGCATAATGCGCAAGCCGGGGAAAGCCGAGCGGGCCGGTATGCAGGCTGCGGATGAAATGCCGGTGCCCGAGCACCAGCACCGGCGGCAGATAGCCCTCCTGCAACAGCATTTGCGGGCCATACAAATCCTCGAGTGCCAGATCCAGCAAGCGCGCGCGCTGCAACAGCCCGGCCTCTAGCAGGCCGAACTCGCTGGCGGTCAGCGGCGCGGGCAGGGGGTCGTAATGGTGGTTCGCCACCGCGCCGAACGGCGCATGCAGCCCGATCTGCCGGTTCAGCGCGGCCGAGCGCCGGGCCAGCTCCTCCGGGCCGAGATCGCGCACCGCCCCCATCACCGGCGCCCAAGGGGGACGGATCCGACCGGAGCGGTCGATCAGTTCGTCGCAGGGGGCCAGCGAAACCATCTCAGCGGCTTACCAGACTGTCCGGCGGGGGGCTACCGCGAATTTATCACGGGCCCGTCTTCGCCCGCCACCATGCTTTGTCAACGGCGTATCCCTTGTATCGAAACGTCTCGCGCAACATGAAGGGCCTTGCGGCCGGACCTGTTTTGGAGGCAGCGTATGGAGGTTAAATGACGTAAGGGTTGCCAAAATATAGGTTAGAATTGATGCAATTCGTCATGCGATGCCCGGACCCGCCAAGTCTCTCGGCATTTTGTGGCGGAATCGGAACGATTGCCGTGTGGATACTGCGCGTTGCCCCTGAAAACCTCCTATCGGAGCCGCTGGTTTGAACGATATTTTTCACAATACCTGGCCGGATTACGATCCTGGCCGCTATTTTTGTGAACTGACCCGCGCCCGCGCGGATGCCGGGCCGGTGCCGGAATGGCTGACCAGGCGGCTCGGCCGCATCGGGCTGGATGCGCTGCGCGCCCGCGCCTCGGCGGCGGAAACCGAGCTGATCGATCTCGGCGTCACCTTCACGGTCTATTCCGACGCCACGGCGATCGACCGCATCCTGCCCTTCGACTGTATCCCCCGCGTCATCACCGCCGCCGAATGGGCCCTGCTTGAGCGCGCCTGCATCCAGCGCGTCGCGGCCCTCAATTTGTTCCTGGGCGACATCTACGGCCCCGGCCACATCCTGCGCGATGGCATCATCCCCGCCGAGCTCGTCTACGGCAACGCCAATTACCGTCCGGAGATGAAGGATTTCCCGGTCCCGTACGGCACCTATGTGCATGTCTGCGGCATCGACATCATCCGCGACGAATTCGGCGATTTCCGCGTGCTCGAGGACAATGCCCGCACGCCGTCGGGCGTCTCCTATGTCATCGAGAACCGCCATCTGATGCTGCGCGCCTTCCCCGACCTCATGGCCGGCATCCGCCTGCGCCCGGTCGATGATTACGGCCGCCGCCTGCGCGCCGCCATGGCGGACATCGCGCCGGGTGGCCTCGACGACCCGCAGGTCGTGCTGCTCTCGCCCGGCATCTACAATTCCGCCTATTTCGAGCATGTCTTCCTCGCGCGCGAGATGGGCGTGCCGCTGGTCGTCGGCTCGGACCTCGTGGTCGAGAACAACCGCGTCTACATGCGCACGATCACCGGCCTGCGCCCGGTTCACACCATCTACCGCCGCCTCAACGACGATTTCCTCGACCCGGAAGTCTTCCGCGCGGAATTCCATGCTCGGCGTGCGCGGCCTCATCGGCGCCTGGAAGGCGGGCAATGTCGCCATAGCCAATGCCGTCGGCACCGGGGTGGCGGACGACAAGGCGGTCTATGCCTACATGCCCCGGATCATCAAATATTATTTGGGCGAGGAAGCGCTGATCCAGAACGTCCAGACCCATATCTGCCGCGAGAAAGAGGGGCTGGCCTATACGCTCGCCAATCTCGACAAGCTCGTCACCAAGCCGGTCGGCGAATCCGGCGGTTACGGCATCACCATCGGCCCGCGCGCCTCGCGCGAGGCGCTGGAGACCGCACGCGCCTCGATCCTGGCCGATCCCGCGCAATGGATCAGCCAACCGATGATCGGCCTCTCCGTCGCGCCCACTTTGGTGGAGGAGGGCATCGGCCCGCGCCATCTCGATCTGCGGCCCTTCATCGTCACCGGCAAGGAGAGCTGGGTGCTCCCCGGCGGCCTCACCCGTGTCGCGATGAAACGCGGCAGCCTCATCGTCAATTCCAGCCAGGGCGGCGGTTCGAAGGACACCTGGGTCCTGGCGGATGAATTCCTCAACGGAGGCGGGCTATGATCGGCATGCGCCTGGACGCTCTGCTCGCGCGCGACGCCGAGGGCCTGTTCTGGATGGCCCGCTATCTCGAGCGCGTCGAGAACCTCGCCCGGCTGATCGACGTCACGCAAAGCTTCGAGAGCCCCGGCTTCGAGACCGATGCCTGGTACGGCCTCATCCGCATCAATGCCGATGAGGAAAATTTCAAGGCGCGCGGCTTCTCCCCGGATGCCGACCACGTGAAGCGCTTCTACCTGCTCGATCGCGGCAACCCGACCTCGATTCCCTGCAACCTGGAAGACGCGCGGACCAACGCGCGCACGCTGCGCCCGCTCATCAGCACCGAGATGTGGCGTCAGATCAACGTCTTCCACCGCTTCGCCGGGCGCATCACGCCGGAGGATCTGGAGGGCGACGCGCTCTCGCGCCTCTGCACGCGCCTCAAGGAGAATGTGCAGGCCCATACCGGCATTACCGAGGGCACGCTTTACCGCGACCAGGGCTGGTATTTCTATGAGCTCGGCCGCCTGCTGGAACGCGCCGACCAGACCACGCGCATGCTCGACATCAAATACACCGCCATCCTGCCGCGCGACGGCGAGGAAAAACGCGTCGCCGAGCTCACGCAATGGAACGCCATCCTGCGCGCCGGGGCCGCCTATCACGCTTTCAAACGCCGCAGCCGTGCGGCCTTCTCCGCCGAGGATGTCGTCTACTTCCTGCTGCGCGATCCCTCTTCGCCGCGCTCGGTCATGCTCTGCCTGCGCCGCGCGGAATCGCATCTCGACGATTTGCGCCGCATCTACGGCCTCGCGCGCACCGACGAGCCAATGGAGCTTGCCGAATATTTACGCGAATTGCTGGTGGAAAAGCCGATCAGCCATATTCTCGCCACCGGTCTGCACGAGTATCTCGACACCGTGCAGATCCATATCCAGAAACTCTCCGCTGCGATCGGCCGCGGCTTCTTCCGGGACTGGCGCCCCGCCGACCCCCCGCTCGTGCCCGCGACAGGGCAGGGGCAATCCCAGGAACAGTCCCAGAGCCAATCACAGAGCCAGTCCCAAACCCAATCCGCTACCCCAGGTCCGGAGCACGTCGCATGATCGCTTGGCGCACCTCCCGCACGCCGTTGCTCGTCTTCATCCTGGCCTTGGCCCCCCGGCTCATCGGCCTCGGAGCCCGGCCGTTCTGGCTCGACGAGGTCTTCACCCTGCAACGCGCCTCGCTGGCGCCGAAAGCCCTGGTGCAGGATTCCTTCCTCAATCACCACATGCCGAGCTTCTTCCTCATGCTCGCCCCGCTGGTGCCGCTGGGCGATCCGCAATTCTGGCTGCGCCTGCCCTCGGCCATGTTCGGCGCGGCTTCGGTGATGCTGGTCTTCATGATCGCCAGCCGCGTCGCCGGGCGCAGTGCCGGCATCATCGCCGCCCTGATCATCGGCCTGTCGCCGACGGCACTCGCCTTCAGCCAGGAGGCGCGCTCCTACACGATGGAGATGTTCCTTATCCTGGTCTCCCTCTACGGCATCACGCGCCTGGCGCAGGACATTCCCGCCGCCTCGCAAAAGCTGCGCGCGCCGGCCGCCAGCCCCGCCCGCATCCCCTGGGCCACCTTCACCTTGGGGGCTGCCGCGGCGCTGGACGTGCTGGGCGACGGCCTGACCTGGCTGATCATCGCCAACATCATCGGCGCGATCTTCCTCCTGCTCTCGCCCGCGCGCCTGCAATTGCTGCGCAACTTCCTCATCGCGGACTTCATCATCGCGCTTCTCAGCGCACCGTTCTACGCTTTGATGCTGACGCATGAAGGCTCGAGCTTCGTCGATGCGATGATGTGGATCCCGCCGCTCGACGGCTCGCGCGTGTGGTACAATTTCGGCTCGGTCTATTTCATGCACATCGCCGATTCCGTGACCTTCCACTTCATGAAGGTGCCCACGCCCGCCATCGTGGTCTGGCTGATCGACGCCGCCTTGGCCCTGGCCGTCGGCACCGCCGCCTGGCGCCTGCGCCGCCGCCCCGCGATGCTGGCCGTGCTCGGCATGTCCTTCATCTGCCTGCCGCTGATGTTCACGATCATCTCCATCTGGCGGCCCATCCTGCTGCCGCGCTACATCCTCTGGAGCGCTGCCCCCTTCGCGATCCTCGCCGGCGTCGGCGCCGCTTCCCTGCTCGAGCATGTGCAACCGCGCCTGCGCGTCGCGGTGGTGAGTTGCGCCGCCGTGCTGCTGCTCTCCAACATGGCGCCCTACTACCATGTCGAGACCAAGCCGCGCTGGGACATCGCCGCCAAACTCCTGGCGCAGGACGTCGCCCCCGGCGATGTCGTCTATCTCTCCGATACCGGCGCCCTGCCGATCCTGCGCGTCTATCTGCCGCCCGGCACCCAGACCGTGGTCCTGAACGATTCCGACGGCGATCTCCACCATGCCGTGCAGGCCGTGAGCCAGGGCAAGCGCGTCTGGGCCGTGTTCGGCCATGCCGGCCAGAGCGGCGGCTCAAAGGAACTCGCCAAATTCGATGCGCGCATGAAAGTGCTGGGGACGCCACAGGTCACCCAGGATGCGGGCAACCGGATTCACATCGCGCTCTATGCGCAGCGCAATCTCGCCTTGAACTGCGCCCAAACCGCGCAGCCCGCGCCGCCGAGCAATGGGCCGAATGGCTGTAGTTGAAGGGTCTTCTTTTTGTGAACAAAAAGAAGCAAAAAAACTTTGT
Organism: uncultured Pseudomonadota bacterium; assembly: GCA_963737355.1. Lineage (GTDB taxonomy): Bacteria > Pseudomonadota > Alphaproteobacteria > Acetobacterales > Acetobacteraceae > Acidocella. The sequence goes on from CAVTSC010000007.1 coordinate 871,559, forward strand.
TAACCTGGACCGTGCTGGTTCTCCCGCCACGGACTCCCGAAGCAAAAGTTTTTGGGGCTGTCCCAGATCCTGAACGGATCTAGGATAGAAAAATGGACCTAAAGCATTGTCGTATAAGGGAAAAATACCAGGATCGGCTGGCTGAATTTTTCGTCGCAGGCGTGACGGCACGGACGGCCGCCGATTTGCTGGGGATCAACCGCAAATCGGCGGCATATTTTTATCATCGCCTGCGCCAAATCATTGCTGTTGAGATGGAAAAAGCGTCGCCCATCGCGGGCCGCGTCGAGGTCGATGAGAGTTATTTCGGCGGCCATCGGAAGGGCAAGCACGGCCGGGGAGCCGCCGGCAAAGTCCCAGTTTTCGGGCTGCTGAAGCGCGGGGGACGCGTCTGTACGGTCATGATCCCGAACGTCCAACAAACCACGCTCATGAGCATCATTCGTGAGAAAATTGTACCAGATTCAGTGGTTTATACAGATTCGTATGCAGCTTATAACGCCCTGGACGTCTCCGAATTCCACCATTTCCGCATCAACCATAGACAGGAGTTTGTCGGAGATGGGCATAACCATATCAACGGCATCGAGAACTTCTGGAACCAGGCAAAGAGGCATCTGAGGCGATACAACGGCATCCCTAAAGCGAACTTTTTCCTCTTCCTCAAAGAGTGCGAGTGGAGGTTCAACAACGGAACGCCGGCAGCCCTCTTGAAAGACCTAAAGCGCTGGGTGAAGCTCCACTCTCAATAGTTATCTGGGACAGCCCCAAGTTTTTTGCGCCGCTTTTTTTCAAAAAAGCGGCTACTTATCTAAAAAGGGCATTTTCCGTCCCCAGAAAATGCCCCTTCATCTCACTTCTCGACGAACGCCTTTTCGATCACATAATCGCCCGGCTCGGAATGGTTGCCTTCGGCAAACCCTTGCGATGCCAGGTATTTATGCAGGTCTTCCAGCATCGCCGGGCTGCCGCAGAGCATCACGCGGTCCTGCGCGCGGTTCAACCGCGGCAGGCCCAGATCATCCTGCAGCTTGCCGGTCTCGATCAGCGTCGTGATCCGCCCGGTATTGCGGAATTCCTCGCGCGTGACGGTCGGGTAATAGCGCAGCTTCTCGCGCGCCAACTCGCCGAAGAACTCGTCTTCCAGCAGCTTATTGACGACCTCCTCGCCATAGGCGAGCTCCGCGACCGAGCGGCAGCCATGCACCAGCACGACATGCTCATAGCGCTCATAGGCATCCGGATCCTTGATGATGCTGACAAACGGCGCCAGCCCGGTGCCGGTGCCGAGCAGATACAGCGTCTTGCCGGGGCGCAGATTGTCCTGGATCAGCGTGCCGGTCGGCTTGCCGCCCACCAGGATCTCATCGCCCGGAACCAGCTTCTGCAAGCGCGAGGTCAGCGGCCCATCCTGCACCTTGATCGAGAAGAATTCGAGCTGGTCCTCATGGTTGGCGCTGCACATGGAATAGGCGCGCAGCAGCGGCCGGTCGTTCACCGGCAGCCCGATCATGGTGAACTGCCCGCTGAGGAACCGGAAACCGGGATTCCGCGTCGCGGTAAAACTGAAAAGTGTGTCGGTCCAATGCCGGACAGTCTTCACCGTCTCGGTATAAATTGTCGCCAAAACGCTGCTCCTTAAGTCGTCGGTGGTGAATTAGACGCTGCGGAGCTGAATGTTAACCTTTTATTTCTCGGCGCAACTGCGCAACGGATGCATGGCCGGCCATGCATCCGTTGCGAAAGCCCAGCAAGTGCAAAAATCCTACACGGCCAAAACGCCGCGAGGGGCGCGGATTGCCGCACCCCATCACGCACAAGTCAAATCGCCGCCACGCCCTTTTCGCTGGTGCGGATGCGGATCACTTCCTCAACCGGCAAGATGAAGATCTTGCCATCGCCGATCCGCCCGGTGCGCGCCGCATGGGTAATCGCCTCCACCGCGCGGTCCACCAGGGCATCCTCGCAAACCACTTCGATTTTCACTTTTGGCAGGAAATCCACGATATATTCCGGCCCGCGATGCTGCTCGCTATGGCCCTTCTGCCGCCCGAAGCCTTTTGCCTCGGTAACGGTAATGCCCTGCAACCCCACGTCCTGGAGCGCATCCTTCACTTCATCAAGCTTGAACGGCTTGATCACCGCTTCGATTTTCTTCATTTTTGCCTAAAACGCCCTGCAAGCATCGGGCATTCTCCCTCTAAAAAATCAAATAAAAATCAAGAATGCGCCTCGGGCGCGCCAGCCGCAGGGCTGGATGTCGAAACGTCGCACAACTCCGCCGCCGAGGCAATTCGCCGCCGGCCGGGGCGCATTCAAACGTTATTGTGCTTGCCTTGGAGAGTTGGTTTTCTCCCGCCCGCGCGCCGCCTGGGAGGACGAAACTGGCGCGTTCGCCCCATCTGCGCTAAATCCATCTATGTCTTTTGCCTGGAATGAAAAAATGACATCCGCAACGCTGCTCGACATCGAGCGTCAGTTCTCGCTCGACGCTGCCCGGCTCGCCCCCGAATTCGCCGTCTTCCGCGATGTCGCAGCCCCCCTCCCGCCGGCGGCCTTTCAGCGCCCGGCTTTAACCGCCTTCCACCTTCGCCATGCGCTGGAGGCCGCCTGGCTCACCCAGCACGGCGCCCCGGAAGCCCTGGCCAACCTCGCCGCCGCCCGCGCCGCCGCGCAATTCATCCAGGCCGAGGCCGAGGCGCTCGCCCAAGCCGATCGCGCCGCTTTGCCCGCCTGGGTGCCGATGATGGCGGCCGAGGTGGCGCCCAGCCCGGCCGATCTCCTCTGCCATTTCAGCTCCAGCCCGGCCGAGATCGCGCATCTGCGCGGCATCTGGAGCCTGCTCGGCACGGCGGACGCCTTGATGGAAACCGGCGGGGATATCCGCCTGGCGCGCGACCCGCGTCTCGGCCTGAACGGCTATGGCTGCAGCCACCGCGCGCGCCCCTGGGCCGTCACCTTCGCCTCCTCCACGGCGTCCTCTTCCTCCGAACGCGGTTTTGCCGCCGCCGATGCCGCCCGCCTGCACACCACGCTGGCCCTGCTTCGCGGCACGGACCGCCGCACCGCCATCGTGCAGTCACTGGACGCCGTCCGCGAGGGCCTCGCCCACGCCTTGCATCTGCCGGAGGGGAGCAGGATCATCCTCGCCGCCTCGGGCACCGACACCGAATTGCTCGCCCTCGCCCTCACGCATCTCGGCGGCGCCGACACCCCCATCACCAACATCCTCATCGCCCCGGAGGAGACCGGGCGCGGCGTGCCCATGGCCGCCCGCGGCCTGCATTTCGCGGTCGACACCGCCCGCGGCCACGATGTCACCTTCGAGGCCCCGATCACCGGCTTCCGCCCGGACACGACCCTCGCCAACGTGCCGCTCCGCTTGGCCGACGGCGCCCTGCGCCCGGAATCGGACATCGAGGCGGACATCGCGGCCGCGCTCACCGAGGCGATCGGGCAGGGGCATCGCGTCATCCTGCACGCGCTGGACCTCTCCAAGACCGGCCTGCTGGCTCCGCGCCCGGAATTCCTCGCCGCGCTGCGCACGCAATTCGGCGCCGCCTTCGACATCGTGGTCGATGCCTGCCAGACCCGCCTCTCGCCCACCGCGCTCAACGCCTATCTGGCGCTCGATGCCGTCATCCTCATCACCGGCTCGAAATTCTTCACCGGCCCGCCATTCGCGGGTGCCGCCATCCTCCCCGCCGCCATCGCCGCGCGCCTGAACGGCGCCGCCCTGCCGGAGGGGCTGGACGCCTATTTCGGCCGCGATGATTTCTACGCCCCATGCCCCGCCGCCTCCGGGCTGGCCGCTTCCGGCAATTACGGCCTGGCGCTGCGCTGGCACGCGGCCTTGGCGGAAATGCAGGCCTTCTTCGCCACCACCCCGGCGAGCCGCAGCGCCATCCTGCGCGCCTTCGCCGAAACCGTGCGCACCGCCATCGCCGCCAACCCGGCACTCACTTTGCTGGAGAGCCCGCCGATTGCGCGCAACGCCAGCGACGAAGCCTGGGAGCGTCTGCCCAGCATCTTCACCTTCTCGCTCAACGCCCCGCACGCGCCGGAACGCTGCCTCACCCCCGCCGAGGCCCGCGCCGTCTATCTCTGGCTGAACACCGACCTCTCGCCGCTCCTGCCGCAGGAAGCAGGCCTTGCCGCGCGCATCTGCCATATCGGCCAGCCCGTGCCGCTGCCGCAAAAGGGCAGCACGGAAAAACAAGGCGCTTTGCGCGTCTCCGCCGGCGCGCGGCTGATCTCGGGCGAGCCCTCCCACCATGCGCTGGGCGATGCCGCCCGGCTCACCCAGGAATTTTCGGACCTCACCACGGTCTTCGCGAAAATCGGCCTCATCCTGCGCCATTGGCACCTGCTCTGGGCCGCCAACCCGGAACCGAGCTACCGCCCGCGCCCGGCGGAGGCCAACCCGCTGCATGACCTGCAAGTCACGTAATCGCGCTTGCCGGGCGGGCCATCCCATGGTCCATTCGCGAAATGGTCAAGCTCGATAAAATCTACACAAGGGGCGGCGATCGCGGCGAAACCTCGCTCGGCAACGGCGCGCGCGTCGCCAAATCTTCTCCCCGCGTCGCCGCCTATGGCGATGTGGACGAGGCCAACGCCGCCATCGGCCTGGTCCGCCTGCACCTCACCGGCACGGACGACGCCATCCTCGCTTGCATCCAGAACGACCTCTTCGACCTCGGCGCCGATCTCTGCGTGCCGATCGTGGATAACCCGCAACGCCCCGCTTTGCGCATCACCCAGGCGCAGGTAGACTGGCTGGAAGCCCAGATCGACCGCCTGAACGCCGATTTACCGCCGCTCACCTCCTTCATCCTGCCCGGCGGCACACAAGCCGCCGCCTTCCTGCACCAGGCCCGCACCGTGGTCCGCCGGGCCGAGCGCCTGGTCGTGCAACTGCTGGAAACCCCGGACGAGGCCGTCAACCCCCTCGTCCTCGTCTATCTCAACCGCCTGTCGGATCTGCTTTTCGTGATGTCACGCCATGTGAACGGCAAAGGTGCCGGCGACATCCTCTGGCGGCCGGCCGCGCATCGTGACGGCTGAACCGGGTACCTGCGCCCACAAGGCATGAAATGGTCCGCATCCTCTATATGAGCGACCTGCATCTGGAGGTGGAGCGCTGGCGCATCGCCCGGCCCGGCTGGCGCGCTTTGCAACCGCATCACGAAACCCCGCATCCCCTCTACGGCCCAAGGCTCGACCTTGCCCCCCCGGCGGATCTGATCATCCTGGCGGGCGACATCCATAACGGCCTGCGCGGCATCGTCTATGCCGATCACGTCGCGAAATACCGCCGCGCGCCGGTCGTCTATGTCGCCGGCAACCACGAATTCTACGGCCAGAATATCGACCGCCTGCTCCCCGCCTTCCGGAACGCCGCCGCGCGCAGCAAGGGCCGCGTGCATTTCCTGGAAAACAAACTCGCGCGCTTCACCTTCGATAACCAACGGGTGAACATCCTCGGCTGCACCCTCTGGACCGACTACAATCTCGACGGCGATCCCGCCACCGCCATGGCCAATGCCCTGCGCCGCATGAACGACCACGCCCTCATCCGCACCCGTGCGGGCCTGTTCCAGCCGCGCAACGCGCTCGCCCGCCACGCGATGTCGCGCCTCTGGCTGCACGAAACCCTTTCCCGCCTGCGCGTCTCCGATCCCCTTGCGCACAACATCATCGTCACCCACCACGCCCCCTCCGCCGCCTATCTCGGCACCCGCACCGGCGACATCGCGCCCGCCTACGCCTCGGAGCTGCTGACCGAATTCGCCCCACTCCGCCCCACGGCCTGGATCCACGGCCACACGCATTTCCAGCACGACGACATAAACGCCGGCATTCATGTCGTCTCCGCCCCGCGCGGCTATGTCACTTTGGAAGCGGAAACCGCGCGCTTCTACCGCCCCGGCCTGCTGGAGCTCTAACCGCAAACTTGCATCCGGCCTGCGTTGGTGGCAGCGCACCGCGTCTACCGCCTTCTGCCTAACCTCACCGGAGCCATTGGATGTCGCATTCGCACTACGTTCTCACGCTGTCCTGCCTCAACCGCCCGGGCATCGTCGCCGCGGTCACCACCTATCTCTTCGAACGCGGCGGGGACATCCGCGAGGCCCAGCAATTCGACGACGCCGAGACCGGCAAATTCTTCGCCCGCATCGCCTTCGACCTCGCCGACCCCTCCAGCATCGCGGCCCTACGCGAAAACTTCGCAGCCATCGCCGAGCCTTTCGGGCTCACCTACACGATCAACGACCACACCACCCCGCGCCGCGTGCTCTTCCTGGTCTCGAAATTCGACCATTGCCTGGTGGATCTCCTCTACCGCCGGCGCATCGGCGAACTCGCCATGACGCCCACGGCCATCGTCTCCAATCACGGGCTGGAAAACTATGCGGGCCTGGACATGACCGGCATTCCCTTCCACCACCTGCCCATCACGCGCGACACCAAAATGGAGCAGGAAGCCCAGATCTGGTCCCTGGTGCGCGAGACCAATTCCGATCTCGTGGTCCTCGCCCGCTACATGCAGGTCCTCTCCGATGCGCTCGCGGCAAAACTCTCCGGCAAATGCATCAACATCCACCACTCCTTCCTGCCCGGCTTCAAAGGTGCGCGCCCCTACCACCAGGCGCATGGCCGCGGCGTCAAGCTCATCGGCGCCACCGCGCATTACGTCACCACGGAGCTCGATGAAGGCCCGATCATCGAACAGGATGTCGAGCGCATCAGCCATGCCGACACGCCCGACGACCTCATCCGCAAAGGCCGCGACATCGAACGCCGCGTCCTTGCGCGCGCGGTGCGTTATCATCTGGAAGATCGTGTCATTTCCAATGGGAAGAAGACGGTGGTTTTCACCGTATAAGCAAGCAAGGGGAGGGGCTTTGCCCCTCCACCCCACCAGGGAGTGCTACTCCCTGGACCCCGGACTTTTCTGGCGTTGCGCCGCGCGCGATGATATCAGGCGCCCGGACAACACAATTGGGGACGTAAAATCTTGGGCGATATCATCGACGGAAAAGCCTTCGCGGAGTCCTTGCGCACCGCCATCGCGGCGGAAGTCGCGAACCTGCCTTTCACCCCCGGCCTCGCCGTGGTCCTGGTCGGGGACGATCCCGCCTCAAAGGTCTACGTCCAGAACAAAGCCCGCCAGACCGTCGAAATCGGCATGCGCTCCTTCGAACACCGTCTCCCCGGCACCACCACCCAGGCCGAACTCCTCGCCCTTGTGCAAAACCTGAACGCGGACGCCGCCGTGCACGGCATCCTGGTCCAGTTGCCCCTGCCCAAACATTTGGATGCGGACGCCATCATCGCCGCCATCTCGCCGGCCAAGGACGTGGACGGCCTCACCGTCACCAATGCCGGCCTGCTCGCCGCCGGCCTGCCCGGCCTCGTCCCCTGCACCCCGCTCGGCTGCCTGCTCCTGCTGCAAGACCGCCTGGGCGACCTCACCGGCCTGAACGCCGTCGTCGTCGGCCGCTCCAACCTCGTCGGCAAACCCATCGCGCAGCTCCTGTTGCAACAAAACTGCACCGTCACCATCGCGCATTCCAAAACCCGCAACCTGCCCGAACTCTGCCGCAGCGCGGACATCCTGATCGCCGCCGTCGGCCGCCCGGAGATGATCCAGGGCGACTGGATCAAGCCCGGCGCGGCGGTCATCGATGTCGGCATCAACCGCGTTCCCGCCGCGATCGAGGGCAAAACCAAACTGGTGGGCGACGTCGCCTTCGCCGGCGCGCAACCGGTGGCGGGCCTCATCACCCCGGTCCCCGGCGGCGTCGGTCCCATGACCATCGCCTGCCTGCTGCGCAACACCCTCACCGCGGCGAAACGGATCGCATCCCCCGCCCCTTAAGCGGCCCGCGCCCTCGCGGCGACGATACGATTACGGAATAACTTTACCGGCCCATTGCAACAAACGCTTTCATTTTGCCCCTTCGCGGCATATGACATTGCCATGGTCCGCAAAGTCACCGCGACGCGCTTGCCGGCTCACAAGGACCTGGCAAGCCCGGGGCTCCTGAAGGCCGCCTTGCCCGATCCCGGCCGCGACCCAGGCGCGCCTGAGCTGCCAGCGGATCACCTCACCACCATCTCCTCGGCCGCCTCCGTCTCGGACATGACCCTGGAGCAGGCCATCGGCGTGCAGGTGCGCCAATTGCGCCGGCGCATCGGCATCACCGTAGCGGAACTCGCCGCCGCCTCCGGCCTGTCCGGCGGCATGCTCTCGAAGATCGAGAACGGCCAGATCTCCCCCTCGCTCGCCAGCCTGCAGGGCCTCGCCGGCGCGCTCAACGTGCCGATCACCACCTTCTTCTCCACCTTCGAGGAAAAGCGGGACTGCTCCTTCGTCAAAGCCGGCACCGGCGTCATCATCGAGCGCCGGGGCACCAAGGCCGGGCACCAATACAGCCTGCTCGGCCATGCGCTGGGCGGCGCCGTGGTGGTCGAGCCCTATCTCATCACCCTGCACAAGGACGCCGCCCCCTATCCCGCCTTCCAGCATGTCGGCACGGAGTTCATCTACATGCTGACCGGGGAGGTGATGTACCGCCATGGCGATCAATCCTACCACCTCACCCCCGGCGATGCCCTGCTCTTCAACTCCGCTGCCCCGCACGGCCCGGAAAAACTGCTGGTCCAGCCAATGACCTATCTCTCCATCATCACCCACACCCGCGAACCTGCCTAAACAAAAAGATACGATATCGAAACATAATAATGTCAACTGGAAATTTTCCGGACAACTTTAGTTTCAATAACAATAGGTTAATCGGTCAAAATGGGGCGGATGTTCCACGTGGAACATTTTGATGAAGCGAAGAAGAAGTCTTCTTTTTGTGAACAAAAAGAAGCAAAAAAACTTTGCGACTTTAGGCCGTGCCGGTAGTCGCGCCGCAGCCTAGCGCAAAAGTTTTTTGCGCCGCTTTTTTTTTCAAAAAAGCGGCTACTTCCTTACTTCCTCAAATCCCCCCGCACCAACGCCGCCACCACGCCATGCAGCGTCTTCAATTCCTGATGCGTCACTTCGCCGCGCGTGAAAAAATGCCGCAGATTGCGCATCATCCCCGGGCGTTTCTCTTCGCTTTTCAAAAACCCGGACGCATCGCATTCGCGGATCAGATGCGCCATGAAATTATCCAGCTCCGCTTTTGTCGCAGGCTGCGTCTCATTCGTCTGCAACACGCGCATCGGCAGTTCGTCCTGCCGCGCCAGCCACCATTCATAGCCGAAAATCATCACCGCCTGGGCGAGGTTGAGCGACATGAAGCCCGGGTTCAGATCATAGCGGATCAAACTATCCGCGCAGGCAATGTCGTCATTGTCCAACCCGGCCCGCTCCGGCCCGAACAGCACGCCGCAGCGCAACCCCCGCGCACCGATCGCCACCGTCTCCGCGGCCCCGCCGCGCGCCGTCAGCACCGGCTTGATGATATGCCGTGGCCTGGGACAGGTCGCGAACACCCGGTGCAAATCCGCCACCGCCTCGGCCACGGTATCAAAAACCTGCGCGGATTCCAGGATCCGGTGCGCACCGGACCCCGTCCGCCACGCCCGCTCCCCCGGCCAGCCATCCCGCGGTGCGACGAGCCGGAGATGAAACAACCCGCCATTGCCCATCGCGCGCGCCACCGAGCCGATATTCTCCGCCAATTGCGGCCGCACCAGGATAACAACCGGCGACGGCTCGATCGGCTCCAATTCCGCGCCGCCATCCCGCCCGGTCACGATTTGCGCCGCCACGTCGTGCGGCCGGGCAGGTCTTCCAGAATAATCCCGTCTGCCTCAAGGCTTTTGCGAATTTCATCGGCCCGCGCGAAATCTTTCGCCACCCGTGCCGCCTTGCGCTCGGCAATCAACGCCTCGATTTTTGCCGCATCGCCACCGCCATGAAACCAGGCTTCCGGCGTCACGTTGAACAATCCCAGAACCTGTCCCGCCGCCAGCAACGCCCCCGCCGCACTGGCATCGCCCGCCAGCGCCGCATCCGCCAGGCTGTGCAGCCCGGCAATCGCACCTGGCGTGTTCAAATCATCGAGCAGCGGCGCCATCACGCAATCAGGCACAATTGCGGCGGCTTTCACATCCGGATGCGCGGCAATCGCCCGGTAGAACCGGTCCAACTCCCGCTTCGCCTCCTCCAACCCGGCATCGGAAAAATCCAATGTCGAGCGGTAATGCGAGCGCATCAGCAAAAACCGCACGGCCTCCCCCGGCGCAATCGCCAGCACATCGCGCAGCACTTTGAAATTACCGAGCGATTTGCTCATCTTTTCGCCGTTCACCAACAGCATCCGGTTATGCACCCAGACATTGGCGAAGGTGGATCCCGGAAAAGCGCAGCAGGATTGCGCGATCTCGTTTTCATGATGCGGGAAAATCAAATCATCCCCGCCGCCGTGAATATCGAAATTCTCCCCCAGATGCTTCCAGGACATCGCCGAGCACTCAATATGCCAGCCCGGCCGCCCACGCCCCCACGGGCTCTCCCAACCCGGCAGATCCTCGGACGATGGCTTCCACAGCACGAAATCCCCCGCATCGCGCTTATAGGGGGCCACATCCACCCGCGCGCCGGCGATCAGATCCTCCGGCGAGCGGCCGGAGAATTTGCCGTAATTCTTGTCGGATTCCACCGCGAACAGCACATGTCCCTCCGCGGCATAGGCATGGCCATTGGCGATCAGCCGTTCGATGATCGCGATGATCTCCGGCAGATGCTCCGTCGCGCGCGGCTCCAGATCCGGGGGCAGGGCATAAAGCGCGCCCATGTCTTCGTGATACGCGCGGATCGGCCCCTGGGTGACAACATCGATGCTCTCGCCCCGCTCCTTGGCCCGCGTGTTGATCTTGTCGTCGATGTCGGTGATGTTCCGCACATAGGTCACGCGCGGATAGAGCCGGCGCAGCAGCCGCACCAGGATGTCGAAAATCACCACATTGCGGGCATTGCCAATATGCGCCCGGTCATACACGGTCGGTCCGCATAAATAGGCCCGCACATTCGCCGGATCGATCGGCGTGAAAACCTCTTTGGCGCGGGTGCGGGTATTATGGAGGAGAAGCTGGGTCATAACCCGGCTATTCGGCGCGTTTTTGCTCCAAATCAAGCCACATTGATTTTTCAGCCGGATGGCGGACAAATAAGACCATGGAACAGATTTTAAAGCATATCGACGATCACCTCGAAACCTCCGTGCAGCGCCTCTTCGGCCTGCTGCGCATCCCCAGCATCAGCGCCCAGCCCGCGCATGCCCCCGATTGCCGCCGCGCGGCCGAATGGGCGCGCGACACGCTGGCCGAAATGGGCTTTGCCGCCCGCTTGTCCGAAACCTCCGGCCTGCCCGGCGTGATCGCGCAGAACCACGATGCCGGGCCCGACGCGCCGCATGTACTCTTCTATGGCCATTACGACGTGCAGCCCGCCGACCCGCTGGAACTCTGGCATTCCGACCCGTTCGACCCGCAACTCATCGATGGCCCGCGCGGCAAGCGCATCGTCGGCCGGGGTGCGGTGGACGATAAAGGCCAGGTGGTCAGCTTCTTCGAGGCCTGCCGCGCGCATCTGGCGGTCAACGGCAAATTGCCCGTCCGCCTGACGATCCTGCTGGAAGGCGAGGAGGAATGCGGCAGCGCCTCGCTGCCCGAGCTGCTCGCCAATGAGCGCGAGACTTTGGCGGCCGATTTCGTGCTGGTCGCCGACACCAATATGTGGAATTTCGAGACCCCGGCGATCACCACCTCGCTGCGCGGCTTATCCGCCATCGAAGTGACGCTGAAGGGCCCGTCGCGCGACCTGCATTCCGGCCTGTTCGGCGGCATCGCGCTGAACCCGGTCAACGAGCTTATCCGCGTGCTGGGCGGCCTGCGCAATGCCGAGGGGCAGATCCAGATCCCCGGATTTTATGACGGCGTGGCCTCGGTGGACCCGGAACTCGTCGCCTCCTGGGCCGCACTCGGCTTCGACCCGCAAGCCTTTCTCGGCGATGTCGGGTTGAGCCACCCGGCCGGCGAGCAGGATCAACTGGCGCTGGCCCAGCTCTGGGCGCGGCCGACGGCGGAGATCAACGGTATTTTCGGCGGTTATCAGGGCGATGGCACGAAAACCGTGATCCCGGCGCAAGCCACCGCCAAGCTCACCTTCCGCCTGGTGCCGGGCCAGGACCCGGAGAAGATCCTCGCGAATTTCGAGCGCTTCATCACCGCGCAGCTGCACCCGGATGCGAAAGCTGAATTCCGCCATTTCGGCGCCGCACCCGGCTTTGCCATGTCTCTGGACGCTCCGTTCATGCGCGCGGCCCAGGCGGCGCTGGCGGCGGAATTCGGTAAGCCCGCGGCTTTGATCGGCTGCGGTGCCTCGATCCCCGTGGTGGAAGCCTTCAAGACCCATCTCGGCCTCGACACGCTGCTCGCCGGGTTCGGTCTGGATGACGATGCGATCCATTCGCCGAACGAGAAATTCGAACTCGCCTGCTTCCACCGCGGCGCGCGCGCCCATGCGCGGCTGCTCTCGGCTTTCGCGGCCTGATGCGCGACGGAGGCGGGTGGAGCGCTCCACCCGTCTCCGTTTCCATAAATAAATGCTTGCGCCAGACGCATCTGACTTAATGATAGCGGATGGCATCCTCGATATGTTCGAGCCTGCCATGGCAGACCAGCGCCACGTCGAAGCGGATATTGGGCCGCTGCCAGTCCGCGTGATGCGCAAGGGTCAGGCTGGCGGCTTCCAGCAGCCGCGCCTGCTGGCGCGGTGAGACGGCATAGGCCGCTTCCGCCAGCGAATTTCGGGCTTTCACCTCGACAAAGACGAGGGTTTCGGCATCGGCCAGCACCAGGTCGATTTCCCCGGCGCCGGTGCGCAACCGCTGCGCGAGGAGGGCCAACCCTTTGCCCTGAAGCGCTGCCGCCACCGCATCCTCCGCCAGACGGCCCAGGGTCTCGGCGGCGCGGCGTTTGGCGGGGGAAGAAGGTTGCGGCTGCATGTCGCGTTTCTACCTCTAAAAAGTTAATATTTTATTCACACAACAACCCGCTACGGCTGGCGCCATGCTCCGCGCGGCTGGCCGGCGAATTCCTCCGTGATGGCGAGGCCCAAAGCGAGCAGCACCGGGCCGAGGAAGATCCCCAGCGCGCCGAAGGCAATAGCCCCGCCGAGCACGCCGATCAGCGTCAGCGCATAGGGCAGGGAAGCGCCGCGCGAGATCAGCCAGGGCCGCACGATGGAATCCGCGCCGCCGACCACGACAAAGCAGTAGATCAGCAGTAGCACCGCGATGAGGGGGTGGCCCTCGGCGAGGAGATACACGCAGAGCGGCACATAGATCACCACGGCGCCGGCCGGGACGATTGAGATCAGCCCGGCGAAGGCGGCAAGCAGCAGAGCCTGTGGCGCGCGCGCGATCTCGAAGCCGATGGCGTAGAGAATGCCCTGAAGGGCTGCCGTGCCGACAATGCCGAAGACCACGCCGCGCACTGTGCCGGCGACGAGGCGGAGCAAATCCTCGACCTTCGCCTCGTGCATCAGGCGCATGAGCAACTGGCGGATGCGCGTGACGATCGGCTCGCCAGTGAGGAAGAAGAAATAGGCGAAGAACAACGCCACCACGGTGCCGATCAGGCCATGGGTGAGGCGGAAGAAGAGCTTGATGCCGGAATGCGCGACGCTGCCGAGGAAGGGCTGCATCGAGCTGGTCGCGCCGCCGAGGTCATCGGCCGAATTGTTCCAGAAATCGGTCATCAGACCGCCGACCAGGGGGATTTTCTGCAGGAAAGCTGGGGCAGGGGGCAGGCCGTTCTGCATGACATCCTGGAGCCAGCCGCGGCTGTCGCGCGCTTCCTTGGCCGCGACCAAAGCGAGATGGATCAGGGGAACCAGAACGACGGCGGCCACCACCAAGGTGATCACGAAGGCGGCGATGGAGGGGCGCACATGCCGGCAGAAGCCGACATAGATCGGCCAGAGGCAGTAGACCAGGATGGCCGCCCAAAGCATGGCGGGCAGGAAGGGCAGCAGGATCAACAGACATCCCACGCCGAGGGCGACCGCCAGTGCGAGCAGCAAAATTCGTTCAGATTTCATAAAAAAATCAATGCACGATGAGATGGGCTACCGGCAAGGGCCGTGGGGTTACCGGCGAGCGCCATGGCGGCGGGCAAAGCGCCGCAACAACGACCAACCGGCGCTGCAACCCCTGGTTGTCCCAATCTCATTACGATCGACAATTTGAGGTATTTTTCGACATTTAATGTATAAAGCCTTAAGATAATGTTTTGCGTTGTTTTCTGAGATCATGTTACACGATATGGACGCGATCCTGCGGCTAGGTTCTTAGTGGAAGGGTTGTTTACACATGCGGTTTAACGAGATTGGGCAGCAGCTTCGCGCCTATCGGATGGAATCCGGCCTGAAAGCAGAAGAAATTTCCGCGCGGCTTGGGGTCTCTCGTGCCGCCTTGTATCGCTATGAGAAAGGCGAGGTCATTAAGCTCGACACCGTGAACCGGCTGGCCGAGCTGTTGAAAATTTCGCCGCTGACCCTGCTTGGGATCGGCGTCGAATATTACGCCAAGCCGATCGGCTATATGGAGCGGATCCGGCAGATCGAGGAAACCTCCGACCAGATTCTGCAGGTCTTCGGCCCGACCTGCTATTTGACCACCTCCGAGCATTACGATTCCATTCTGGCGCAGATGTTTGAGGAAAATGCCGAGGCATTGGGCGCGGACCGCGCGGTGGCGCGGGCGGCGTCCGAGCAGTTGGTGGGGGTGATGGTGTCGCGCAAGCGCATGTATGCGGCGCGCAAGCCCTCGATCATCAGCATTCTCACCGTGGGCTCGATCCAGAAATTCCTGACCGAAGGTGTCGCCGGTACCGCGCTCGTGAGCGACCGGCTGCGCCATGCGGCGCGCGAGGTCGCGGCGCGGGAGATGGAGCTCGTGGCGAATTTGATGGAGAGCGAGCCGATCGGCCTGCAGCTTGGCCTGATGGCCAATGGCGAGCCGAACGGGCCGTTCACCCTGCTGCGCTCGCGCGAGCGCGCGACGTTGGCGATCAACCCGTTCCCGAGCGATGCGCCGCCGACCGCGCAATCCGGGGTCGCGATGATCACCGGGGCGGAGGATGCCGTGGCGGCGCATCAGCGTGTCTCCGAGATTGCCTGGCGCGAGGCGGTGAAGGGCTCGGCGGCGGCGGAGCGGGTGCGCGCGCTGGTCGCGGCCGCGCGCGGCTGATGGCGCCGCTGGTTTCAGCCGCCTGGCTGCTTGCGAATGCAAATGCGCCTGGGCTCGTGATTTTGGATGCCAGCTATTATTTGCCCAATGAGGGTAAGGATGCGCCGGCGCTGTTTTTCGATGCGCATATTCCCGGGGCGCGGTTTTTCGATATCGACGCGGTGAGCGATCGTACCAGTGATCTGCCGCATATGTTGCCGCAGCCGGCCGAGTTTGCCGCCGCCGTTGCCGCTTTGGGGGTGGGGGCTGCGAGCCGGGTGGTGGTGTACGACCAGCGCGGGATTTTTTCCTCGGCGCGGCTGTGGTGGATGTTCCGGGTGTTCGGGCATGCGGATGTCGTGGTGCTGGATGGCGGGCTGCCGGCCTGGGTGGCGGCGGGCGGTGCGCTTGAGGCGGGAGCCCCGGCGCCGGTGGCCGGCGGGGATTTTGTCGCGGTGTTGCATCCGGAGCGGGTGCGCGGGCTCGAGGACATGCGCCGCAACCTCCTGAGTGCTGAGGAACTGGTGCTGGATGCGCGCGCCGCCGGGCGGTTCAATGGCAGCGTGCCGGAGCCGCGTGCAGGCATGCGCAGCGGGCATATTCCGGGTTCCGTCTCCCTGCCTTTCACCGAATTGCTGGAAAATGGGCAGATGCTGCCGGCTTCGGCCTTGCGGGAAAAATTCGCTGCACTCGGCGTGACGCCGGAGCGCAAAATTGTGACGAGCTGCGGTTCGGGTGTAACAGCTTCGGTGGTGACCCTGGGGCTGGTTGCGGCAGGTTTGCCGGAAGGCGCGCTCTATGATGGGTCGTGGTCCGAATGGGGCGGCCGGGACGATACGCCTGTAGAGGTATAAATGGTTAAAGAGACTAAAAACTTCGAGACGGCGCTGGTGCATGCCGGGCGCCAGGGGACGAAAACCTATGGCTTTGTGAACCCGAAGCTCGTGCGGGGTTCGACGGTGCTGTATCCGGACATGGCGACACGGCGCGCCACGGGCAAGCGCCGGTTGGAGCAGGTGGATATTTATGGCATTTGCGGCAATGAGACGCATTTTGCCCTGGAACGAACGGTCGCTTTGGTGGAAGGCGGCACACATTGCCAGGTGGTGAGCTCGGGCCTGGCCGCGGTGACGGTGCCGTTGCTCGCCTATCTGCAGGCCGGGGATCATCTGCTGATGCCGGATTCCGTTTATGGCCCGACGCGCAATTTTTGCGACGGGTTGCTCAAGCGCTATGGCATCAGCACGACCTATTACGATCCGATGGTCGATGAGGACGCCGCACGAAAGCTGTTTTTGCCACAGACGCGAGTGCTGTTCACGGAGAGCCCGGGCAGCCATACGTTCGAGGTGCAGGATATCCCGATGCTGGCGCGCGTGGCGCATGCGGCGGGGGCAAAATTGTTTTTGGACAATACCTGGGGGCTGCTGAATTTTCAGCCGTTCGAACATGGCGTGGATGTGTCGATCCAGGCGCTGACGAAATATGCCGGCGGGCATTCGGATCTTCTGCTTGGCGCGGTGACGGTCAATTCCGAGGAGGATTGGGCCTGGCTGCGCGATGGCGCGCTGGAGCTCGGGCAATATGCCTCGCCGGATGATTGCTGGCTGGCGCTGCGCGGCTTGCGCACGCTGCCGGTGCGGCTGAAGGCGCATGAGGCGGCGGGGCTGCGCGTGGCGCAATGGTTCGCGGCGCGGCCTGAAGTGGCGCGGGTGCTGCATCCGGCACTCCAAGGCTGCCCGGGGCATGAATTCTTCGTCCGTGATTTTGCCGGCGCCTGCGGCTTGTTCGGCGTCGTGTTCAAGCCGGAATTCTCCGCCGCTTCAGTGGTCGCGATGATCGATGCGCTGCAATTATTCGGTATTGGGGCGAGTTGGGGCGGGTATGAGAGCCTCGTGCTGCCGACGACGGGGACGGTAAGGCGCTCGGCCGGGAGCGGCGTGTTCGAGGGCGAGTTGGCGCGGTTCCATATCGGGCTCGAGCATGTGGACGATCTCATCGAGGATCTGGACCAGGGCCTGGCGGTGCTGCGCGCGGCATGAGCTAAACTGCGCGGTATCGTCGCCCATCCGGTTCAGGGGAAGGGCGCGCGATGGTGACGCGGCTGGTGGTGCAAACGGGGTTATGGCTGGCGGCGATGGGGGTGATCCTGTTTGCCGCCGCTGGCGATTGGGGCTGGCCGCAGGGCTGGGTTTTTCTCGGTGAGACGGCCGTGTGCAGCTTCGCGGTGGGGTTTTGGCTGTTGCGGCATGACCCGGCTTTGCTGGCATCCCGCCTGTCTTCTCCCGTGCAGCGCGACCAGCTTGGCTGGGATCGCGTCTTCATGTTGATTGTTTGTATCGTCTTCATTGCCTGGCTGGTGCTGATCGGGCTGGATGCGCGGCGGTTTTTCTGGTCGCGGGTGCCGGGTTGGGCGGAGGTGCTGGGCGGCGTGTTGATCGTCCTCAGCATGGGGCTGGTAGGGTGGGTATTCCGCTTCAATACGTTCGCGGCGCCGCAGGTGCGGATTTAGGCGGCGCATCGCGTCGTGCGTGAGGGGCCGTACCGGTTTATCCGGCACCCGATGTATGCGGTCAGCATTCTCTACCTGCTCGGCCTGCCGCTGTTGCTGGGCTCCTGGTGGGGCGTGGCGGCGGTGCCAGTGTTGGTGCTGGGCTTGGCGTTCCGGGCTGTGGGCGAGGAGCGGATGCTGCGGCGGGAGCTGGATGGATATGCGGACTATGCCCGGCATGTCCGCTATCGGCTCATTCCAGGAATTTGGTAGGGGCGTGCTTCAGGTTTTCCAGAACGTCATCAGCAGGCCGCCGGAGATGATCAGCGCGCCGCCGCAAAGGATCGGTAGGGTCGGGCGCATGCCGAAGGCGGTGAGGTTGATGAACTGGGCGACCACGAAGAACAGCGCGACATAGACGCCGAGGAGACGGCCAAAATCCCAGTTGGGCAGATTGACCGTGATGCCGTAGGTGAACAGCACCACCGCGCCGGCCAGGAAGCAGAAGAGACGGATGAGCAGTGCATGGGCGTGCAGGCCGGTGCGGGCGAGCGCATCGCCGCCGGCCTCCAGGATTGCGGCGAAAGTGAGGACGAGCAGGATCGAGAAGGAATTCATCAGGCGCTCCGCCAGGCAAAGTCGGCAGTTTTGGCTTCTAGTTGAGATATGCGCGCGCGTATATCGCGGGGCTGAGGCGGTGCGTGAGGTTTCCGGCGGGGTGGGAAACCGGTATGGGACCTCCCCCTCATGCAAAAATTTGGACGCGTTGCTTATGAGGTTTTCGGTACGCTGAATGCGGCCGGGGATAATTGTGTGCTGTTGCCGACCTTTTATGGCGGCACGGCGAAGGCCAATCTGGCGCTGATCGGGCCGGGACGGGTGCTGGATCCGGCGCGATGGTTCATCGTGATCCCGAACATGCTGGGCAATGGCGTGTCGTCCTCGCCGAGCAATGATCCGGATTTCACGCCCGCCACGATCGCCGAGAACGTGCGGTTGCAGCATGATTTGCTGCGGATGCTGGGCGTGCGGAAGATCGCGCTGATCCATGGCTGGTCGATGGGCGCGATGCAGGGCTTTGCCTGGGCGGCGATGTATCCGGAGATGGTGCAGGGGCTGCTGGCGGTGTGCGGTACGGCGCGATGCTGGCCGCTGAATTTCGTGTTTTTGGAGGGTGTGAAGGCGGCGATGGGGGCGGGGCCGCGCGCTTTCGGGCGGGCTTATGCCGGCTGGGCGTATTCCGCCGCGTTTTACCGCGATGCGTTGTATCAAAGCCGGGGTTTTGCCACGGTGGAGGATTTTCTGCGCTCCTGGGAGGATGACCATGAATCCGCCGACGCGCGGAATTTACTCGCGATGCTCTGGACCTGGCAGACTGCCGATCTCGGCCTGGATGCGCTGGCGAAGATTACTGCAAAGACGATCGTGATGCCGTGTGCGAGCGATATGTATTTTACCGTCGAGGAGGCTAGGCTTGAGGCCGCCGCGATTCCTGGAGCCGAGCTGCGCGTGATCGACTTACCTTGGGGGCATTGCGCGGGGGCGCCGAGCCGTTTTGCGGCCGATCCGGCGCCGTTCGAGGAGGCGATGCGGGTTTTGTTGGCGGGTTAAGGGGAAGAGGAAGACTTCTTTTTGTGAACAAAAAGAAGCAAAAAAACTTGGGGCTGTCCCAGATAACTATTGAGAGTGGAGCTTCACCCAGCGCTTTAGGTCTTTCAAGAGGGCTGCCGGCGTTCCGTTGTTGAACCTCCACTCGCACTCTTTGAGGAAGAGGAAAAAGTTCGCTTTAGGGATGCCGTTGTATCGCCTCAGATGCCTCTTTGCCTGGTTCCAGAAGTTCTCGATGCCGTTGATATGGTTATGCCCATCTCCGACAAACTCCTGTCTATGGTTGATGCGGAAATGGTGGAATTCGGAGACGTCCAGGGCGTTATAAGCTGCATACGAATTTGTATAAACCACTGAATCTGGTACAATTTTCTCACGAATGATGCTCATGAGCGTGGTTTGTTGGACGTTCGGGATCATGACCGTACAGACGCGTCCCCCGCGCTTCAGCAGCCCGAAAACTGGGACTTTGCCGGCGGCTCCCCGGCCGTGCTTGCCCTTCCGATGGCCGCCGAAATAACTCTCATCGACCTCGACGCGGCCCGCGATGGGCGACGCTTTTTCCATCTCAACAGCAATGATTTGGCGCAGGCGATGATAAAAATATGCCGCCGATTTGCGGTTGATCCCCAGCAAATCGGCGGCCGTCCGTGCCGTCACGCCTGCGACGAAAAATTCAGCCAGCCGATCCTGGTATTTTTCCCTTATACGACAATGCTTTAGGTCCATTTTTCGTAATACCGGCAAAATCTGGGGCGCGGTCGCTTTTTTTTGCTTGCGCCGACGCGAGTAGTTCCGATTTAAGCTATGTGTGAGCGCTCCGGACAATCTTGACTACCTGTCTTCGACCCAGCTTCGGGAGCTGGTGCTCAAGTTGTTTGTAAAACTCACCGAACAGGATCGGACAATTTCTGAATTACGCCTGGAGATCGCCCGGCTGAAAGGGCTGAAAGGCCCTCCGGCTATCAAACCGAGCGGCATGGACAAAGGCACCGAACCGGCAAAGCGCGATCAACAGCAGATGCGGCCTGGGCGCGGCAAGATCAGACCGCGCGTAAGCGTTGAAGACCGAATTCTGAGTGCCGCGGTTCCGGCTGGCTCGCGGTTTAAAGGTTATGTAAGCTATTTGATCCAGGACCTTGTGCTGTCGGTGCACGCGATCCGCTATCGCCGGGAGCGTTGGGTGACGCCGGATGGTCAGACGATCATCGCATCTCTGCCGACAGGGACCAATGGTCATTTTGGGCCCGAGGTTCGGCGTTTCATTTTGATGCTTTATCACCAGGGCCAGACGACGCTGTCCCGTTTGGTGACGCTGCTGCATGGGTTCGGTCTGTCGATCTCTGAACGCGAGGTTCAGCGATGCCTGACCGATCAGCAGGACCATTTCCTCGACGAAGCACGCGATGTTCTTCGCGCCGGTCTACAAGGGTCGCGTTGGGTCTCGACCGATGATACCGGCGCCCGCCACCAGGCCAAGAACGGCTTTTGTACACAGATCGGCAACGAGAATTTCACCTGGTTTGGCACCCGCTCATCGAAGAGCCGGCTGAACTTTCTCGACCTGCTGCGGGCCGGCCATACCGATTATGTGCTCAACGCAGCGGCGTACGATTACATGCGCGAACGGGGGTTGTCCGCGCCCCTGATCGCCCGACTGGCCGCACAACCGGAGACGATCTTCCTCGATCAGGCTGCCTGGTCGGCGAAGCTCGAACGGTTGGGCTTCACCGCCCTGAGGCGCGTCACGCCCGATCCGGTGAGCATCGCCACCGAAGGCGCGATTTGGGGCAGCATTTACGCGCATGAATTCCTGCGCGATACGGTCGTGCTGAGCGACGATGCCGGCCAGTTCAACATTGGCTTGCACGCGTTGTGTTGGGTGCATGCGGAACGGCTGGTCCACAAGCTCGATACCTTCACCGACCGGCACCGCGCCGCCCAACAGCGTGTCCGTGGATTGATCTGGCGCTTCTATGCCGATCTGAAGGACTATCGCCTGGCACCCACGGCCAAACGCCGTCTGGGGTTGCGGCTGCGCTTTGATCGCATCTTCCGCCGACGCACCGACTTCGTCACCCTGGATCGCCTGCTGGCAAGACTTTATGCCAACAAGGACGAGCTGCTGAGGGTCCTGCAACGGCCTGAAATCCCACTGCATACCAATGGCTCCGAGAACGACATCCGATGCCAGGTAACAAGGCGCAAAATCAGCGCTGGAACCCGCAGCGATCTCGGACGTGACTGCCGCGACGCCTTCCTCGGACTGGCCAAGACCTGCGCCAAACTCGGCGTGGCATTCTGGGACTATCTCGGAAGCCGTCTCGGCGTCCCTGGTCAGCCCATCATCCCGCCATTGCCAAACCTCATCCGACGTCGACAGAAGCCAGCCTGACGCAGCCAATGCCCCAGGTTTTGCCGGTATTACCATTTTTCTATCCTAGATCCGTTCAGGATCTGGGACAGCCCCAAAAACTTTGTTAACTTGGGCCGTGCTGGTTATCGCGCCACGGGCTCGGAGCAGAAGTTTTTTGCGCCGCTTTTTTTCAAAAAAACGGCTACTTTACTCCAGCTCCACGGTCACCGGCACATGGTCGGAGGGCTGGGTTTTCGCGCGTTCGTTTTTATGGATCGTCGTGCGGGTCAGGCGCTCGGCCAGGCGCGGCGAGAGCAGC
This sequence comes from uncultured Pseudomonadota bacterium, assembly GCA_963737355.1. GTDB lineage: Bacteria > Pseudomonadota > Alphaproteobacteria > Acetobacterales > Acetobacteraceae > Acidocella. The sequence continues at coordinate 893,572 of CAVTSC010000007.1, forward strand.
GCGTGGTCGATGCGTAGGCCGGAATTGCGGTCCCAGGCGCCGGCCTGATAGTCCCAGAAGGTGTAGAGCGTCTCGGTCGGGTGCAAGGCGCGCACGGCTTCCGTCAGGCCGGTCCAGAGCAGCGCGTTGAAGGCCGCGCGGGTTTCCGGGCGGACGAGGGCATCGGTCGCGGGTAGCGCGCGGGGGGCGAAGTCGGCGTCGGTTGGGCAGACATTATAGTCGCCGGCGAAGAGGAAATCCCGGTCGGCGCTGAGCAGCGCCATCGCGTGGGCGCGCAGGGCCGCCATCCATTCCAGCTTGTAGGCATAGCCCGCATCGCCGTTGGAATTGCCGTTGGGTAGATAGAGGTTGCCGACCGTGATGCCTTGCGCGCGGATTTCGATATAGCGCGAATGGGTGTCCGCCTCGGTCATGCCGGGGAGTTTTTTTAAATCGACCTCGACCGGGACGCGGTGGAGGATGGCCACACCATTATAGGCTTTCTGGCCGACCACGGCGGATTGATAGCCGAGCGCCTGGAAGGCCATGGTGGGGAATTGGTGTTCCTCACATTTGATTTCCTGCAGCAGCAGCAGGTCCGGCTGCTCGCGCGCGAGAAAATCCGCGACATGGGATTCGCGCATGCGGACGGAGTTGATGTTCCAGGTCGTGATTTTCATGGCGGGGGTCAGGCCTTGGCGCAAGGTGAGGCGAAATGCGCTGCGCTTTTCCGCCACACGGCCAAGTTAATCAATGGCGAAGGAGGTGCCGCAGCCGCAGGAGGAGGTGGCGATCGGGTTTTTCACCGCGAAATGCGCGCCCATCAGCGCGTCCTTATAGTCGAGCTCGGCGCCGGCCAGGAGGTCCAGGCTGGTGGGGTCGACGAAGACCGTGGCACCCGCCTGGTGGATGACCAGGTCGTCCGCGTGCTGCTCGGCCGTGAGGTCGAATTTATATTGGAAGCCGGAGCAGCCGCCGGCGAGGACTTCCACGCGCAGCGCCTTTTGCGTGGGCTCCGCCGCGAGGATTTCCGCGACGCGGGCGGCGGCGGAGGTTGAAAGACGGAAGGCGTCTAGGGTCTGGCTCATGGCCCAGATATAGCGTGCCCGGGCCTTGGAGTTAAGGGTCGGGATGGGTTAAGGCTCAAAGCATGAGCAAAGCCCCTTATGCGGTGCATGGCGCCGGGACGCGCGGCCGTAAGTTTAACGAGGCGCCGTCGGATGATCGCAGCCCGTATCAGCGCGACCGCGACCGCGTGGTGCACTGCTCGGCCTTCCGCAAGCTGCAATACAAGACCCAGGTCTTCGTGACGCGCGAGGGGGATTTTTACCGCACGCGCCTGACGCATAGCCTGGAAGTGGCGCAGATCGCGCGCAGCATCGCGCGGCATCTGGGGTTGGATGAGGACCTGACCGAGGCGCTGGCGTTGGCACATGATCTGGGGCATCCACCTTTCGGCCATGCTGGGGAGTCCGGGCTGAACGAGGCTTTGGCGGAATTCGGCGGGTTCGACCATAATGCGCAGAGCCTGCGGGTTGTGACGTGTCTCGAGCGCCGATATGCGGCATTCGATGGGCTGAATTTGAGTTGGGAGACGCTGGAGGGGCTGGCCAAGCATAATGGGCCGTTGCTCCAGCCGCCGGCTTATATCGCGGAATTCGACGCGGCATATCCGCTGGATCTGCGGCGGCAGACTTCGGCCGAGGCGCAGGTCGCGGCGTTTGCCGATGACATCGCCTATAACACGCATGACCTGGATGACGGGTTGCGGGCCGGGCTGTTTGGGTTTGACGATCTGTTGGACCTGCCGCTGATCGGCGATGCGCTGCGCGAGGCGCAGGCGCTGACCGCCGATAAGACGCGCGTGCGCAATGAGCTGAGCCGGCGTGTGATCAATGCCGTGGTGCATGACGTACTTGCGACCAGCGAGGCGCGGCTCCGCGCACTCGCACCGGCAAATTGCGAGGCGATCCGCAATGCGGCGGCGCCGGTGATCGGGTTTTCCCCGGACATGGCGGAGGCGATCCGGCGAATTAAGACGTTCTTGTTCGAGCGGATGTACCGGCATTGGCGCGTCAACCGGATGACGCATAAGGCGCGGATGGTGACGAAGGCGCTGGGCACGCTCTTGCTGGAGCAGCCGAATTTGCTCCCCGATGACTGGCGCGTGCGCGCCGGCAAGCCGGAGAGCGCGCAGGCGGCGACAGCGGTGCGCGATTATGTGGCGGGGATGACCGACCGCTATGCGTTGGATGAATATGCACGGCTGACCGATCCCTCGGTGCCGGCTTAGAGCATGAAGGCTCTGAATTTATTTTGGCGAGCAATTTCATGAGATTAGATTGAGTCGATCGGTTCAATCCAATCGCATATTGTTCTAAAGGATGGCTGATGTCTGAGAATTTGTTTTCGATTGTCCGCAACTGGGTGCTGGAGGAGTTGGACGCGCTGCTGCCGGGATTGCCCGATTCCGTGCGCGCCAAGATCGAGGTGTCGCCGACACGCGATGCGGCGCATGGCGATATGGCGAGCAATGCGGCGATGGTGGCGGCCAAGCCCGCGGGCAAGAACCCGCGCGAGATCGTGACGGCTCTGGCCGAGCGGATGTCTGCGCGCGCGGGAATTGCCAAGGCGGAGCCGGCGGGGCCAGGGTTTTTGAATATCACGCTCGATGCCGGACTGCTGTTGCAGCAGGTTCCCGTGATCCTCGCGGCAGCGGAAGGCTATGGCCAAGGCCTTGATCGGGGCCAAAAAATCAACGTGGAATATGTCTCCGCCAATCCGACCGGGCCGTTGCATGTCGGGCATTGCCGGGGGGCCGTGGTGGGCGATGCGCTGGCCAATTTGCTTGCCAAGGCCGGCTATGCGGTGACCAAGGAGTATTATGTGAATGATGCCGGGGCGCAGGTGATCGCGCTCGGGCGTTCGGTTTATGTGCGGTATCTCGAGGCGCTGGGGCGCTCGCCGGAGGCGTATATCGCCACCGTGGCGGGCGGCATGCAATATGGCGGCGAGTATCTGCGCCCGGTCGGGGCGGCGCTGGCGACGGAATATGGCGACCGTTTTGCCGAGGCGCCGGAGGCGGAATGGCTGGATCTGTTCCGTGACTTCGCCGTGGCGGAGATGCTGAAGCTGATCCGCGAGGATCTGGCGGCGCTGGATGTGCGCCATGACGTGTTCTCCTCCGAGCGGGCGATGGTCGAAGCCGGCGGGGTTGAGACGGCTTTGGGGCAGTTGGGCGCGCGCGGGTTGATCTATGAGGGCGTGCTGGAGCCGCCCAAGGGCAAGACGCCGGAGGATTGGGAGCCTCGGGAGCAGACCTTGTTCCGCTCCACGGATTTCGGCGATGACGTGGACCGGCCGGTGAAGAAATCCGACGGCAGCAACACGTATTTCGCCAATGACGTGGCGTATCACGCGGATAAGATGGCGCGCGGCTTCGATGCCATGATCGACGTGTGGGGCGCGGACCATGGCGGCTATGTCAAGCGCATGCAGGCCGCGGTGAAGGCGCTGGGCGGCGCGCAGAATGCGCGGCTGGACGTGCTGCTGTGCCAGATCGTGCGCGTGATGAAGGACGGCGAGCCGGTGCGGATGAGCAAGCGCGCTGGGACGTTCGTGGAGCTGCGCGACCTGATCGAGGAGGTTGGAGCAAACGCGGTGCGGTTTATCATGCTGATGCGCAAATCCGACGCGCAGATGGATTTCGACCTGAACGCGGCGGTGGCGCAGACGCGCGATAATCCGGTGTTCTATGTGCAATATGCGCATGCGCGCTGCCGCTCGGTACTGCGCGCGGCGGGGGCGGTGGATGCGGCGGCGGAATTGGGCTCGCTCGCGGCACCGGAAGAGCTGGCGTTGATCCGCCGGTTGATCGGCTGGCCGCGTATGGTCGAGCAGGCGGCGGAAGCACGAGAGCCGCACCGAATCGCGTTTTACCTGTATGAGCTGGCAGGGGATTTCCACGCTTTGTGGAATGCCGGGCGGGATGATGCCGCGCTCAGGTTCCTGCAGGAGCAGAACCCGGTGGAGACGGCAGCGCGGGTGGCCCTGGTGGCGGCAACCGCGACGGTGCTGCGCTCCGGGCTTGCCGTGCTGGGTGTGACGCCGGTTGAGGAGATGAGATAGGTTTGTCAGGCCAGGACGAAGAGGGGTTTGTCTATGGCGCCCATCGGACCGCGCGGCAGACGGACCCTGCCTTTCGCCGCATGGTGCTGGGCGCGGGCGGTGTTTCCGTCGTCGTAATCGGGGTGGCGCTGTTATGGGGCGGCGTGCGGGGCACGTCGTTTGGGCCGCCGCCGGAGGTGCACGCACCGCCCGGGCCGTTGCGCGTGGCACCGGCTAATCCGGGCGGGCTGGTCGTGCCGGAGGCGAATGTGCCGATCATGTCCGGCGATGTTTCCGCGGCACCGCCGGAGCTCGCGCCGACGCAGGTGGCACCGGATATCACGCAGCTTGACCAGGCGGCGGGGGTTGGGGTTCCAGCCCCGGCACCCGTCACCGCGGCGGCACCGGCGGTTGCGCCGAATGCGGTTGCGCCGGGTACAGCAGCGCCGGTGTCGGCACCTGTGCCGGCGAACCCTGCGTCGGCCGCGCCTGTCGCGTCGGCGCTGGGAAGGCCGGTGGCGGTGCAATTGGCGGCCACCGCCGATGAACCGGGGGCAGAGACGGAATGGCGGCGTTTGCAACATAGGATGCCGGCGCTGCTGGGCAGTAGGACGCCCGATATCGTGCCGGCCGTGGTGGGCGGGCAAAGCGTGTGGCGGCTGCGGCTGAGCGGGTTCGCCTCGATCGATGCGGCGCAGGATTTTTGCGCGCAGGTGAAGGCGCAGGGCGCGGCCTGCACGGTGGCGACGTTTTGAAGCCCGTTATTCTAGGGATTTCCGGGCCGAGCCTGTTGCCGGAAGAGCGGGGTTTGTTCCGGGCGGATCCGCCAAGGGGCGTGATTTTGTTCGGGCGGAATATTCAGAACGAAGTGCAGCTCGCGGCGCTCGTGGCGCAATTGCGTGACGCTTTGCCGGCCGGCGCGGTGCTGATGGTGGACCAGGAAGGTGGGCGCGTGGCGCGGCTGCGGCCGCCGCATTTCGCGCCGCTGGGGGCTGCGGGCAATCTGCGGAGCGAGGACGAAGCTTACGCGCATGGCCGTGCCTTGGGCGCGATGGTGCGCGCCGCCGGGTTCGACGTGGCGGCGGCACCGGTGCTGGATGTGCGCTATCCCGGCGCGAGCGATGTGGTCGGCGACCGGGCGCTCTCGGAGGATCCGGAGATCGTTGCGGCCTTGGGCGGCAAGCTCGCCGAGGGGATCATCGATGAGGGCGTGATCCCGGTGATGAAGCATCTGCCGGGCCATGGGCGGGCGCTGGTGGACAGCCATGTTTCGCTCCCGCGCGTGGACGTTTCGGATTTGAGTGCGGATATTCTGCCCTTTGCGCGCAACCGGCATCTGCCCTGGGCGATGACGGCGCATGTGATCTATGCGCAATATGACCCGGTATTTCCGGCAACCGTTTCGGCGAAGGTGATCCGGGAGATTATCCGGGGGAAAATCGGGTTTGCAGGCGTGCTGCTCAGCGATGATCTCGCGATGCATGCGCTCAGCGGCACGCCGGCGCAACGCGCAAAGGCGGCGCTGGCGGCGGGGTGCGATATCGCGCTGTATTGCCCGGGCGACATGGCGGGGAATGTGGCGGTGCTGGAAGCGGTACGCGGATGAGCGCCGATACGCTGGACATCGTGCTGGCTTTGGTGATCGCGGTGGTGCTGCATGAGCTCGCCCATGGCGCGGTGGCGCGGCTGCTGGGGGATCGCACGGCGCAGAATGCCGGGCGGCTGACGCTCAACCCGCTGAAGCATGTCGATCCGCTGGGCAGCATCGCGGTGCCGTTGATTTTGGCGGTGAGCCAGCTCGCGACGATCGGGCGGGTGCAGTTCATGTATGGCTGGGCCAAGCCGGTGCCGGTGAACCCGATGGAATTGCAGGTAGGCGGCGTGCGGCATCCGCGCGAGTTGATGGCCGTGGTGGCGGTGGCCGGGCCGCTGATGAATTTCGCGCTGGCGATTCTCGGCGGGCTGTTGATTTATACCGGCTGGGCGCCGGTGTTCTGCGCGTATTTCATCCTGATCAATCTGACGCTGGGCCTGTTCAACCTGCTGCCGTTTCCGCCGATGGATGGCGGGCGAATCGCGGTGGGGATTTTGCCGTTGCCGGCGGCGCGGGTGCTGGCGCGGGGTGAGAAATACGGGATCGTGGCGGTGCTGCTGCTGCTTTTCGTGCTGCCGACCGCACTCGGGCAGTTCGGCGTGCAGTTCGACCCGTTCCAGGCCGTGATGGGGCGGGTGCTGCCTTGGGCGGTGCGGATTATTCTCTGGGTGACGGGGCATGGCGGGGGGGACGGCATTGGAGTTCTGAATCGCTCGTCCTGCGGCTTGATGGGTTCGAGGGGCCGTTGGATCTGCTCCTGGAACTGGCGCGGTCGCAAAAGGTGGATTTGGCGAAGATTTCGATCCTCGCTTTGGTTGATCAGTTTCTCGCGGTGATCGAGGGCGCGCGGCGCGTGCGCCTCGAGTTGGCGGCGGATTGGCTGGTGATGGCGGCCTGGTTGACCTGGCTGAAATCCCGGCTGCTGGTTCCGGCGCTGGGCGAGCCGGAGGATGCCGAGGCGGCGGCGGAGACGCTCGCGGCGCGGCTGGTGGATCTGCAGGTGGTGCGCGCTGCCGCCGTTTGGTTGGGTGAGCGCCCGCAAGCCGGGTGGGATGTGTTTTATCGTGGCGCGCCGGAGGATTTTGTCGAGACCGATCGCAGCAAGCTGCGTTTGGAGATGGATGCGCTGCTCAGCGCGTATCTCGCCGCGCGGCGGCGCGCGGGGGCGAAGATACGGTACCGGCCGAGGCCGATGGTGTTCCACTCCGTGCAGAAGGCGCTGGAACGGCTCTCCCGGCTCGTGGGCGCTCTGCCGGATTGGTCGAGCCTTGAGGCGTTTTTGCCGGATGGGCTGGAGGACGGCTTGCCACGCCGGGCGGCAATGTCCGCCACGCTGGTCGCGGGGCTGGAAATGGCCAAGGATGGGCGCTTAAGTTTGCGTCAGGAGCAAAAATTCGGGCCGATTCTGGTGCGCGACCGAGGTGAAGGCGAACGTGAACGGGACGAGGATGGCGATGAGTGAGCAGCAGAATCCGGCAATTCGGCTGGCCGAGGCGGTGATTTTTGCGGCTTCGCAGCCTGTGACGTCGCGCATGCTGAGCCATTTGCTGCCCGAGGATACGGATTTGGATGCGGTGATGGCGCAATTGGAGGCGCTATATGCGCCGCGCGGCGTGAACCTGGTGCAGGTGGCGGGGGGTTGGCAGTTCCGCACCGCGCCGGATGTGGCGCCGGCCTTGCGCAAGGTGGTCGAGGTACCGCGCCGCCTGCCGCGCGTGGCGATGGAGACGCTGGCGATCGTGGCGTATCACCAGCCGGTGACGCGCGGCGAGATCGAGGAGATTCGGGGGGCGAGCCTGTCCCAGGCGACGCTCGATTTGCTGCTGGAGAACGGGCTGGTGACGCCGAAAGGCCGGCGCGAGACGCCGGGACGGCCAACACTTTGGGGCACGACGCCGGCCTTCCTCGCGCAATTCGGGCTGAAGGACTTGCGCGATCTGCCGCGGCGCGAGGAATTGCTGATCGACCCGAACGGGCCGGTGCAGGCAGCGCCGGATGCGGCGCTCACGGCGGTGCCGGAGGATGACGCGGCGGACGAAGCAGCGTTGGACGAGGCGGCGGAGCCAAGCGAGGCGGGGCCGTGACGGCGGTGAAGATTACGCGCCAGAGCCTGCTGGATGGGACGATCCGGGCGTATCAGCGCGAGCAGGCGGCCAAGCATGCGGAGATGGGGCAGCGCAGCGAGGCCGAGATGGCCGCGTTGCTCGATGGCGTGCTGGAAGCGCATCCGCCGGGGCAGGATTTATGGGTGTTCGGCTATGGTTCGCTGATCTGGAACCCGGCTTTTGAGTTTGTCGAAAAGCATGCGGCGGTGCTGCATGGCTGGCACCGGCGGTTCTGCCTGAAATTATTCGCAGGTCGCGGCACGCGGGAGAATCCGGGGTTGATGCTGGCGCTGGACCATGGCGGGATGTGCCGGGGGGTGGCGTTCAGGATCGCGGCGGAGAAGGTGCGCGAGGAGCTGGGCATTTTGTGGCAGCGCGAGATGTTCGGCGGCGCGTATAATGCGCGTTGGGTCACGTTGCAGGCGAAGGGCGAAAAATTCCGGGCGCTGACCTTTGTGATCAACCGGCGGCATCCGCGCTATGTGAAGGAGATGAGCCTGGAGCAGACGGCGGCGCTGATTTCCACCGGATGCGGGCATTTGGGCTCGTGCCGGGAATATCTGGAAAACACGGTCGCGCATTTGCGCGAGCTGGGTTTGTCCGATGCCGGGCTGGCGCGGATCGTCGCCGCTTTGCCCAAGTGCTGAGAGGCTGCTAGCAAGCACGTAATGTTTGGATTTTCCTGGGGTGAAATTGGGCTGATCATGGGGGTGGCGCTGATCGCTATCGGTCCCAAGGATCTGCCTGTGGCGATCCGTACCGTGACCAGCATGATCAAAAAAGCGCGCGGGATGGCGGCGGAGTTCCAGGGCCATGTCGATGAGATGATGCGTGAGGCGAATCTCTCTGACGTGAAGACCGAGATCAACAAGCTCCGACGGTTCGATTTCAAGGGTGCGGCGGAGCAGGCGATCGACCCGGATGGCAGCCTGCGCGAGACGATGCGGACGGCCACGGATGTGCCGGATTTCACGGGGGCGGCGACGCCGCCGCCGCCGGTCTATGTGCCGGCGGTGCCAGCACCGGTGGTCGAGGAGCTGCCCGATGCGCCGGAATTTATTCCGCCCGATGCGGCGCGCAAGAAGCCGGTCCCGGCTTTTATTCCGCCGGGCACCAAACGCTGGGGATTTTAAGCCGTGGATGACGAAACCCCGCAGAACGACGAGATCAATGACAAGGAAATGCCGCTGCTCGAGCATTTGGCGGAGCTGCGGCGCCGGCTGATGTGGTCGGCTGGAACGTTCTTTGTCGCGTTCATCATCTGCTATCATTTCGCGCCGCGGATTTATGATTTTCTCGCCGCCCCCCTGGCGCATGCGCTGGAGGCGCGGGGTGAGAAGCCGGAGCTGATCTATACCGCGCTCTACGAAGCGTTTTTCACCTATGTGAAGGTGGCGGTGTTCGCCGCGGCGTTCGTCTCCTTCCCCGTGGTGGCGGCGCAATTATGGTTGTTCGTGGCGCCTGGGCTTTATAAGCGCGAGAAGCGCGCGATGCTGCCGTTTCTCATCGTCACGCCGGTGTTGTTCTTCATGGGCGGGGCGTTGGCCTATTATGTGTTCTTCCCCGTCGCCTGGCGGTTTTTCCTGAGCTTTCAGGAGAGCGGGGGCGATGTGCAGATCTCGCTGATGGCCAAGGTGAGCGACTACCTGAACGTGGTGATGAAGCTGATTTTCGCCTTCGGGCTGAGCTTTGAGCTGCCAGTGCTGCTGACCTTGCTGGGACGCGTGGGCATTGTCAGCTCGGCGAGCCTGAAGAAATACCGGCGCTATGCGTATGTCGGCTGCTTTATCCTGGCGGCGGTGATGGCCCCGCCGGATGTGCCCTCGCAATGCCTGATGGCCGGGTTGCTGGTGTTTTTGTTTGAAATTTCCTTGTTCGCCGTGAAAATGGTCGAGCCTAAGATTGAGCCGGATGTGACGAATGCATGATGTGAAGGCGATCCGCGAGGACGCGGCGGGGTTTGATGCGGCGATGGCCAGGCGGGGTATCGCACCCCTGAGCGCCGAGCTGATCGGGTTGGATGATAAGCGGCGCGCGGCGGTGGCGGCGTTGCAGGTGTTGCAGTCGAGCCGCAATGCGTTGGCCAAGCAAATCGGCGAGGCGAAGCGGGCGAAGGAAGACACTTCGGCGCTCGAAGCCGAAGGGGCGGCGTTGCGCCAGCAGATGGAGGCACTGGAGACCGAGGTGCCGCAATTGGAAGCGGTGCTGCGCGATACCGTCTCGTCCATCCCGAACGTGATGGACGCGGCCGTGCCGGATGGGCGCGACGAGGCGGATAACAAGGTCGAGAAGGTCTGGGGCGCGCAGCGGGAATTTGATTTCAAGCCGCTGGAGCATTTCGAGATCGGCGACAGGCTGGGGCTGATGGATTTTGCCGCCGCGGCGAAGGTGGCGGGATCGCGCTTTACCGTGCTGCGCGGGGCGCTGGCGCGGCTGGAGCGGGCGCTCGGGCAGTTCATGCTCGATGTGCATACGGCCGAGCATGGCTATAGCGAGACGGTGGTGCCGCTGCTGGTAAATGATGCGGCGATGTTCGGCACCGGGCAGTTGCCGAAATTCGCCGAGGATTTGTTCCGCACCACGGATGGGCGGTGGCTGATCCCGACGGCGGAGGTGACGCTGACGAATCTGGTGGCGGGCGATATTCTGCCGGCCGCGCAATTGCCGGTGCGGATGACGGCGCTGACCCCTTGTTTCCGTTCCGAGGCGGGGGCTGCCGGGCGGGATGTGCGGGGGATGCTGCGCCAGCATCAATTCGCCAAGGTGGAGATGGTCAGCATCACGCAGCCGGAGGACTCCGAGGCCGAGCATGAGCGAATGACGCGCAGCGCCGAGGTGATTCTGGAGCGCCTCGGCCTGCCCTATCGGCGGATGCTGCTTTGCGCGGGCGATACCGGGTTTTCCGCGGCGAAAACTTATGATCTCGAAGTGTGGCTGCCGGGGCAGGGAATGTATCGGGAGATTTCCTCCTGTTCGAATATGCGCGCCTTCCAGGCGCGGCGGATGAATGCGCGCTACCGGGCGGCGGATGGCAAGCCGGATTTCGTGCATACGCTCAACGGCTCGGGCGTTGCGGTGGGGCGGGCGCTGATCGCGGTGTTGGAGAATTACCAGAACGTCGATGGGTCGGTGACCGTGCCGGAAGTGTTGCGCTTCTATATGGGCGGAATGGAGCGCATTCCTACCGCTTGAGATTGCGGCCCAGATTGAGCGCAGGTTACCTTTTGTCATCAATCCGCAAGGCTGCACTGGGGACAAGCGGTGTGTAACTGGTTATAGACCGCACGTTTGGTGGTGGAGAGTTGCGTGGTTGAAGCGGTGGTGCGGCGGGGAAACTCCAGGAAAATCTGGGTGTTGGCGGCTTTGGTTGTCCTCCTGGTCGCGTTTGTCTGGTACCGGCATTCCGGCCCGGCGAGGGGGCCGCGTATGTTGCCGCCGCAGGCGGTGGGGGTTGCGCGAGCCGTGTCTGGCGCGATGCCGGTGACGCTGGACGAGTTGGGCACCGTGACGCCGGTGGCGACCGTGACCGTGCTGCCGCAGATCAGCGGGTATCTGACGCAGGTGGCCTATACCGAGGGCGAAACCGTGACCGCCGGGCAGTTTCTCGCGCAGATCGACCCGCGGCCCTATCAGATACAGCTTGAGCAGTATCAGGCGGCGCTGGCCAAGGACCAGGCGCTGCTGCAGCAGGCGCAGGCGGACCTCGCGCGCTATGAGCTGTTGTTCAAGCAGAATTCGATCCAGGCGCAGACGGTCGATGACCAGCGCTTTCTGGTGCAGCAGGAGATCGCCGCGACCAAGGTGGATGCGGCAAATATCGCGACCGCCGAGTTGGACCTGGTGTATTGCCATATCACCTCGCCAGTGGCGGGGCGGATCGGCTTGCGGCTGGTGGATCCGGGCAATTATGTGACGCCCGCGAGCACGACGGGGCTGGCCGTGGTGACCACGATTTCGCCGACGACGGTGGAATTCTCCGTGGCGCAGGCGGATCTGGCGCCCGTGCTGGAGCGGCTGGGGGAGGGGGCGACCCTGACCGCCAGCGCCTATTCCAGCGATGATACGACCAAGCTTGAAGACGGCGTGCTGAGCGCGGTGGACAACCAGGTGGATACGTCCACCGGCATGGTGAAACTGCGCGCGACTTTTGCCAATGCGGATCGCAGGCTGTTTCCCAATGAATTCGTGAACGTGCATTTGCTGGTGAACACGCTGACGAATGCGACTTTGGTGCCGAGCCAGGCGGTGCAGTCCGGCGCGCCGGGGAGCTATGTGTATGTCGTGAACCCGGATGACACCGTGCATATGCAGACGGTGACGACCGGGCCGACGGATGGCACCAATACGGTGATCACCAAGGGGATTGCCCCGGGCGATGTGGTGGTGACCGATGGCGTGGACCGCTTGAGCGATGGCGCGAAAGTGGTTGTGGCGATTACGCCGACGGCAGTCCCCGCTGGACAGCAGCATTCATGGGGCGGGCGGCATCATCACCGGCTTGGTGGCGGCTGGCATGGCGGTGGAGGGGGTAACGGTGCGCCTGGCGGCGGTTCTGCGACCCCGGCGCCCGCGACGCCGTGAACCCGTCCAGACTCTTCATCCTGCGGCCGGTGGCGACATCGCTGCTGATGATCGCCTTTGTGTTGACCGGGCTGGTGGCGTTCAAATTCCTCGCGGTCTCCGCGTTGCCGGATGTGAATTATCCAACCATCCAGGTGCAGACGTTTTATCCCGGCGCCTCGCCGGAGGTGATGACGTCCTCGATCACCGCGCCGCTGGAGCGCCAGTTGGGCGAGATGGAGGGGTTGAACCAGATGTCCTCGGCGAGCTCGGCCGGGGCCTCGGTGATCACGCTGCAATTCGATTTGTCGCTGAGCCTGGATATCGCCGAGCAGGAGGTGCAGGCGGCAATCAATGCGGCGGGGAATCTGCTGCCGGCCGATCTGCCGGCACCGCCGATCTATGCCAAGGTCAATCCGGCGGATGCGCCGATCATGACGCTGGCGATTACCTCGAAGACGATAAATCTTACGGACGTCGAGAATCTCGCGAATTCGCGGCTGGCCTCGAAGATTTCGGAAGTGCCGGGGGTGGGGCTGGTGACGGTGAGCGGGGGGAATACGCCCTCCGTGCGCGTGGAGGTCAACCCGCTGGCGCTGGCGGCGTATGGGATCAGCATCGATAACATCCGCACCGATATCGGCAATCTCAACGTCAATTCGCCGAAGGGCAGTTTTTCCGGCCCGGCGCAGAGCTATACGATCAACGATAACGACCAGATCACCCAGGCTTCGGAATATGCCAAGCTGGTGGTGGCGTATAAGAACGGCAATCCAGTGTATTTGGGGGATGTCGCACGGATTATCTCGGCGCCCGAGAATGCCGAGTTGGGGGCTTGGGCGAACCGCACGCCGGCGATTATCCTGAATGTGCAGCGCCAGCCGAATGCAAATGTGATCGCGACGGTGAATGCGATCAAGCGCGAGCTGCCGATGCTGACCTCCGGGCTGCCGGCGGCGATGGTGGTGAGCGTGATGAGCGACGGCACGACGTCGATCCGCGCTTCCGTGAGCGATGCGGAGTTCGAGCTGAGCCTGAGCATCGTGCTCGTGGTGCTCGTGATTTTTGTGTTTTTGCGGAATTTCCGCGCGACGATCATTCCGAGCATTTCGGTGCCGGTCTCGCTGATCGGCACGCTTGGCGTGATGTATCTGTGCAATTTCTCGATCGATAACCTCTCGCTGATGGCGCTGATCGTCGCGACCGGGTTTGTGGTGGATGATTCGATCGTGATGATCGAGAACATCGCGCGGTTTATCGAGATGGGCGAGAGCCCGTTGCAGGCGGCGCTGAAAGGGGCGGGGCAGATCGGGTTTACCATCATCTCGCTCACCGTATCGCTGATCGCGGTGCTGATCCCGCTATTGTTCATGGGCGATGTGGTGGGGCGGCTGTTCTCGGAATTCGCGATTACGCTTGCGGTGACGATCGTCATCTCGGCCATCGTGGCGCTGACGCTCGTGCCAATGCTGTGTTCGAAATTGCTCGTGGCCAAGGTTGAGCAGCATCCGAACCGGTTTGAACAATGGTCTGAGAAGACCATCGACCGGCTGATCGCGGCCTATGGGCGCGGGCTGACCTGGGTGCTGGCGCATGCGCGGCTCACGCTGGGGGTGGCCGTGCTAACGCTGGCACTTACCGTGGCGCTGTATGTGTTTATCCCGAAGGGGTTTTTCCCGGTGCAGGATACCGGCGTGATCGAGGGGATCAGCCAGGGGTCGCAGGCGACCTCCTATGCCGCGATGGCGGCGCATCAGCAGGCGCTGGCCGACGCGATTCTCAAAGATAAAGACGTGGTCAGCCTGTCTTCCTATATCGGCGTGGATGGCACCAATACGACGCTGAACGAAGGGCGGTTCCTGATCAATTTGAAGCCCAAGGGGCAGCGCAGCCAGTCGGCAAGCGAGATCATCCGGCGGTTGCAGCGCGAGGTTGCCGGCGTGCCCGGGGTAACTCTGTTCATGCAGCCGGTGCAGAATCTCACGCTGAACACCACGGTGAGCCCGACGCAGTACCAGTTTGTGCTGGAAGACCCGACGGGGAATGATTTTCCGACCTATGTGCCGAAGCTGATGGCCAAGCTGCAGGCGCTGCCGCAATTGGCGGACGTGGCAAGCGAGCTGCAGGCGGCGGGGCAGTCGGTTTACATCGACATCAACCGCACGAATGCGGCGCGGTTCGGCATTACGCCGGCGACCGTGGATGACGCGCTGTATGATGCGTTCGGGCAGCGGATCATCTCGACGATTTTCACGCAGACAGACCAGTATCGCGTGATTCTGACGGTGGATCCGCGGATGATGACGAGTGTGGCGGCATTGGGCTCCGTTTATTTGCCGTCTTCCTCGGTATCGGGCGGGCAGGTGCCGCTCTCGGCGATTGCGACCTTCACGACGCAGCCCGCACCGTTGGTGATCGAGCATCTCGGGCAGTTTCCGGCGACGACGATTTCGTTCAACCTCGCACCCGGTGCTTCGCTCGGGCAGGCGGTGGATGCGATCACGCAGGCCGAGAAGCAGTTGAATTTCCCGCCTTCCGTGCAGACGACGTTCCAAGGGGCGGCGCTGGCGTTCCAGAAATCGTTGAGCAATGAGGTGTTCCTGCTGCTGGCGGCGGTGATCGCGGTTTATATCGTGCTTGGCGTGCTCTATGAAAGTTATATTCACCCCGTCACGATTCTCTCGACCTTGCCGTCCGCCGGAATTGGCGCGCTGATCTTTTTGTGGATCGCGGGCGAGGGGCTGGATGTGATTGGGATTATCGGCATCGTGCTCTTGATCGGCATCGTGAAGAAAAACGCGATCATGATGATCGACTTTGCGCTGCATGCCGAGCGCAATGAGGGCAAGAGCCCGCGCGATGCGATTTACGAGGCGTGCCTGCTGCGCTTCCGGCCGATTTTGATGACGACGCTGGCGGCGATGTTGGCCGGTGTGCCGTTGATCGTGGGCGGCGGCATGGGCTCGGAATTGCGCGCGCCGCTGGGGGTTGCGATTGTCGGCGGGTTGGCGGTGAGCCAGGTGCTGACATTGTTCACGACGCCGGTGATTTACCTGGCCTTCGATGGCATCGCGCGGCGTTTGCGCAGCCGCCCTAGCACGGCTGCGGGCCAAGCCGGCGCATGAACATCTCCGCGATCTTTATCCGTCGGCCGGTGGCGACCACGCTGCTGACGATCGGGATCGCGCTTTCGGGCCTGCTTGCCTATTTTAACCTGCCGGTCGCACCGCTGCCGAATGTCGCCTTCCCGACGATCCAGGTGCAGGCGAACATGGCCGGCGCCAGCCCGGATACCATGGCGGCGACGGTGGCCGAGCCGCTGGAGCGGCATCTCGGCACCATCGCGGATGTGACCGAGATGACCTCGCAATCGGGCGTGGGGACGACGCGGATTACGCTGCAATTCGGGCTTGACCGGAATATCGATGGTGCGGCGCGCGATGTGGAGGCGGCGATCCAGGCCGCGCGCGCGGATTTGCCGACGAGTCTGC
This sequence comes from uncultured Pseudomonadota bacterium, assembly GCA_963737355.1. Lineage (GTDB taxonomy): Bacteria > Pseudomonadota > Alphaproteobacteria > Acetobacterales > Acetobacteraceae > Acidocella. The sequence continues at coordinate 909,408 of CAVTSC010000007.1, forward strand.
GCGCCAATCCGACCTATTCGAAATTCAACCCGGCCGATGCGCCGATCATGGTGTTGGCGCTGACCTCCGCCACGATGACGCCGGGGCAGCTTTATGATTCCGCCGATACCGTGCTGGAGCAGCAGTTCAGCCAGGTGAGTGGCGTGGGCAATGTGGAGCTGGGTGGTGCTGCGTTGCCCGCCGTGCGCGTGGAGTTGCAGCCGGGGCCGTTGAATAAATACGGTATCGGGCTTGAGGATGTGCGCGCCGCACTGGCCGCGGCGAATGCGAATTCGCCCAAAGGGTATTTTGATGTCGGCCCGCAGCGCTATCAGATTTACACCAACGACCAGGCCACGCTCGCGGCGCAATACCGGGGCCTGATCATCGCCTATCGCAATGGCCAGGGCGTCAAGCTCTCGGATGTCGCGCAGGTCAGCAATTCCGTTGAAAACGTGCAGAATGCCGGCTTGTATAACGGCAAGCCCGCGGTGCTGGTGATTATCCATCCGAGCCCGACAGCGAATGTGATCCAGACCGTGGACCAGTTGAAGGCGATGCTGCCGGCCTTGCGTGCGGCATTGCCGCCTTCGATTCAGTTCGGCATTGCGCTGGACCGTTCGCAATCCATTCGCGGCGCGTTGAACGATACCGAGCGGACCTTGTTCATCGCGGTGCTGCTCGTGGTGGCCGTGGTGTTCGTGTTTCTGCGTTCGCCGCGGGCGACGTTGATCCCGGGGCTTGCCGTGCCGGTGTCCATCGTCGGGACGTTCGGGCCAATGTATCTGCTCGGGTTTTCGCTCGACAACCTCTCGCTGATGGCGCTGACGATCGCGACCGGGTTTGTCGTGGATGACGCGGTGGTGGTGGTGGAGAACACCATGCGGCATCTCGAAGACGGCATGGAGCCATTGGAAGCGGCGCTGCGCGGCGGTGCGGAGGTGAGCTTCACGGTGCTTTCGATGAGCCTGTCGCTGATTGCGGTGTTTCTGCCGATTCTGCTGATGCCGGGATTGGTTGGGCGGTTGTTCCAGGAATTCGCTGAGACATTGTCGATCACCATTCTCATCTCGCTGGTGGTGTCGTTGACCACGACGCCAATGCTCTGCGCGCTGCTGTTGCGCCGCGAGACGGCGATGACGGGGCAGAACTGGGCGCTGCGCAAGCTGGAAGCCGGATTCGACGCGGCCTTGGCCGGCTATGCGCGCGCGCTGCGCTGGGCGCTGCGCCATGCCAGACTCGTGGGGGCCGGGTTGGCGCTGACAATCATCCTGAATGTGGTGCTTTTTGTCATTGTGCCTAAAGGGTTTTTTCCGGAGCAGGATACCGGGCTGATCATCGGGACGATCCAGGCGGATCAGAGCATCTCCTTCGACCTGATGAAGCAGAAAATGACGCAACTGCAGACCATCGTGCAGGATGATCCGGGCGTTGCCTCGGTTGCGGGATATACGGGCGGGCGGGCGACGAATAACGGGTTTCTGTTCATCACGCTGAAGCCGTTGGCGCAGCGGCATGTGAGCGCGACGGCGATCGTCGCGCGGCTGCGGCGGCCATTGTCCCGAATTGCCGGCGCGCAAACCTTCCTGGTGCCGGCACAGGATTTGCGCGTCGGTGGGCGGCAGAGCAATGCGGAGTATCAGTACACGCTGCAAAGCGATGATGCGGCGGATCTCTATGCGTGGGTGCCGAAAATCGTCGCGGCGCTGCAGAAGGACCATACGCTGCTGGATGTGAATTCCGATTTGCAGCAGGGCGGGCTGGAGACGAATATCGTGATCGATCGCGCCCAGGCGGCGCGGCTGAATGTCACGCCAAGCGAGATCGACAATACGCTCTACGATGCCTTCGGGCAGCGCAATGTCTCGACGATTTATAATCAGCTCAATCAGTATGAAGTGGTCATGGAGCTGGCGCCGCAATATCAGCAGACGCCGATCGACCTGCACCGGATTTATGTCAGCACCTCGGGCGGGACGGCGAGCGGGACGTCGCAGACCAACGCGCCCGCGGGGACCGTGGTGAGCAATACCCATCTCACCCAAGCGGCGACGCAGGAGACCACCGTAGCACTCGATTCCGCGACCAACCAGGCGATCAACGCCATTGCCGCCGGTGGCAAATCCAGCGCCTCCTCCGGCACGGCGGTGAGCACGAATGCGGAGACGCTGGTGCCGCTTTCGGCTTTTGCCAGTTACGCGCCGGGGACGACGCCGATTTCCGTCAACCACCAGAGCGGGCGGGTGGCGGTTACCATCTCGTTTAATCTGCCGGCTAACGTTGCGTTAGGTACCGCCGCGGCGGCGATTCAGCGCACGATGAGCAATCTCGACGTGCCGTTGACGATTACAGGGGGGTTCGCGGGCACCGCCGCGGCATTCCAGTCCTCGGCCAGTACCGAGCCGCTGTTGATTTTGGCAGCGCTGGCGGCGGTGTATATCGTGCTCGGCATTCTCTATGAGAGCACGGTCCATCCGCTGACCATCCTCTCGACGATTCCGTCAGCCGGGATTGGCGCGACGCTGTTCCTGTTGATGCTGAATACGCCGCTTACCATCATCGCGCTGATCGGCGTGATCCTGCTCATAGGCATCGTGAAGAAGAACGCCATTCTGATGATCGATGTCGCGCTGCAGCTCGAACGCGGGGAAAATCTGGAGCCTGAAGAGGCGATCTACCGCGCCGCCCTGTTGCGCTTCCGCCCCATCATGATGACGACCTTCGCCGCGATGCTCGGCGCGTTGCCGCTCGCCATCGGGCTTGGCCAGGGTGCAGCACTGCGCCAGCCGCTGGGCCTCACCATCATCGGCGGGCTGGTTGTGAGCCAGGTGCTCACTCTCTTTACCACCCCCGTCGTCTATCTGGGCCTCGACCGGCTCGCCACCCGCCTGCGCGGCGGCCGGGACACAGCCCCGCCACGCGCCGGCAGCATTGCGGAGGCACCATGACTTTCAAGACTTTTGTTGGGTTGTTTGCAAGCCAGGTCAGGGGGACGCTGTCCCCCTGGACCCCCTGCCAAAGGCGGAGCCTTTGGAATCCATTAATTAGGGTTTCGGAGAGCGGGGGTATCTCGGGCACTTCGGCCCGGGATACCCCCGCTCTCCGAAACCCTAAACTATTGCGGATCGAAGGGCGCCGCCCTTCGCAGGGGGGCCAGGGGACAGCGTCCCCTGGCCTTGTTTGTGAACAGCCCAACAAAAACCATGAGTGTCTTGTGTCTCCTCAGCCTGGCCGGTTGCATGGTGGGGCCGGATTATCATCGGCCGAAGCTGGTGGTGCCGGCGGGGTATAAGGAGGCGCAGGGTTGGGTTCCGGCGCATCCCGAGGATGGCGCGGCGAAGGGGCTGTGGTGGACGGCGTTTGGGAATGCGGATCTGGACCGGCTGGAGCCGATGGTTTCCGTGAACAATGCGACGGTGGCGGCGGATTATTATGCCTATGCGGAGTCGGTTGAGATTGTGCAGGAGGTCCGCGGCGGGTTGTTTCCGACGGTGGGGCTGACGGGGAGTGCGACGCGTTCGGGGCAGGGCGGCGGCTTGGGCGCCTCGGTTTCGGGCGGGAGCGGGTCTACCGTGACGGTGTCATCCGGGCCGAGGACGGCCGGGACGTTCGAGGGCAGCGTGGACTGGACGCCGGATATCTGGGGCAAAATCCGCAGGCAGGTGCAGGGAGATGTGGCGGCGGCGCAGGTGAGTGCGGCGGATCTGGCGAATGCGACGTTGAGTGCGCAGGCGACGCTGGCGGCGGATTATGTGGATTTGCGCACGGCGGATGCGTTGATTGCGCTGTACCAGGAGACGGTGGCGGCGGATGCGCGCAGTTTGCAGATTACCGAGAACCAGGCGAATGCCGGGGTGGCGGCCCCCGCCGATGTGATCACCGCGCGCACGCAGCTTGATGGCGCGCAGGCGCAGTTGATCAACGCGAGTGCCGCGCGAGCGCAGTATGAGCATGCGATCGCGGTGCTGGTGGGGCATGCGCCGGCGGATCTTTCATTGCCGGCAGGGCCGCAGATTGCCGTGGTGCCGGAACCGCCGCCGGGCGTGCCGAGCACGCTGTTGCAGCGCCGTCCGGATATTGCCGCGGCGGAGCGGACGATGGATGAGGCGAATGCGCAAATCGGTGTCGCGGTGGGGGCGTATTATCCGGATTTAAGTCTCTCGGCGCTGGGGGGGTATTCGGCCAATCCGATTGGCGGTTTGTTCTCGGTAAGCAACAGTTTGTGGTCGCTGGGGGCGGACATGTCGCAGACCTTGTTTGAGGGGGGTACGCGTTCTTCCTCGGTGGCGGCTGCGAAATTTGCCTATGACGAAACGGTCCAGACCTATCGCCAGACGGTGCTTACCGCGTTCCAGGATGTCGAGACCGATCTCTCCAACTTAAGCGTTTATGGGCAACAGGCGAAGGTTGAGGCGAAGGCGGTCGCCGATGCGCAGGCGGCCGTGCAGATCACCTTGAACGAGTACGAGGCGGGAACAGTGAATTACACGAGCGTGGTGACCGCGCAGTTGATCCTGCTGAGCGACCAGGAAACGCAGCTCTCCGTGCAGCAGGACCGGCTGCTCGCGAGTATCGCGCTTTTTGAGGATTTAGGCGGCGGTTTTGCGGAATCGGACTTGCCGAGCGCCGGGCAGATCCAGGCGCGGTTGCCCTTCGCTCCGTGATTGTGGTTTGTCCGGAACTGGCGTATAAACCCCGCACGGCGCTTTTCGTTTTTTGTTGTTGCGTGCATTTTCTGCTTTTGCGGTTCGACGCTCCCCAACAATGAAGAGTTATATGGTCTGCGTGTTGTAGATCGCTGTTTGTTTTGTTTAGGAGATGCGACATGGCATCAGGTACAGTGAAGTGGTTTAACGCTCAGAAGGGCTATGGTTTCATTCAGCCCGACGATGGCTCCAAGGATGTGTTCGTGCATATTTCGGCTGTTGAGCGTTCCAGCCTGGGTACCCTTAATGAGGGCCAGAAGATCCGTTACGAGATTCAGAGCGGCCAGCAGGGCAAGCTCTCCGCGGAGAACCTGCAGGCTGCTTAATTAGCAGTTTGCGATGGAAGGGGGCGATGCAGCGATGCGTCGCCCCTTTTTTGTGCCTGATTTTTGGATTTTTCCTGTGCCGTGACGCGCGGGGATTGTTTTTGCCGCGTTTGGCGTTTGGCTGTTTGCGTTAGCCCAGGCGCGCCAGCCGGACGGCGGTGTGGCCGCGGCCTGATTTCAGGCTGGGCATGATCAGCAGGCAATCATCGTGCGGGGTGCGGATTTCCACGTCGCCGTCATGGGCGATGAGGGTGTTGGCAGCGGGGATGACCTCGCCGCCTCGGAAATCCCGGATGAAGACGAAGCGGTTGGTGCGGGCGGTGATGGTGCTGGTGACCTGCGCGAAGCGTGCAGCGTTTTTGGGCGGCGGCGAGGCTGGCTCGGCCATGCCGGCATGGCGCAGAAAGGCGGCGATGGTCAGGCGGGTTTGCGCGATGGTGTCGTGCTGCCAATGCTGCCCGGCTTCGACGAGGATACCGGCGGCGGTGCCGGTGGCCTCGGTGAAGCGGCCGTAATCGATCAGGCGCTTGCCGCCGGCATGGCCTTCATCCGCGACGATCAGCGAGGGGGTGGCAAGGCGCAGCGCCAGCGCGCGGCCTTGGTGCGTCGGGCCGCAGAGCAGCAGCGGCTCGGAGGGCCAGAGCATGGAATGCAGGTCCAACAGGAGGTCGGCCGTGTCGATGATGGGGCGGATCTCGCGGGCGCGGTCAAGCTCGACGGAGCGACGGACGCCGAAGAGCTGCGCATCGTCCCAGACGCGGTTCAAATCCTCCTCGACATAGCGCGAGGTCAGCGGGGAGGCGGGGTCGAACCGCGCGAAGGCGGCAAGATTGGCAAAGCCGAAGGTGAGCCGGCCGCGTTTTGGCGTGAAATTCTCGTGCAGCATTTGCGCGAGCGCGGTGGCGCCGGCGGTCTCGTTGCCGTGGACGAGCGAGACCAGCACGACATGCGGGCCGGGGATTCCGGAGTCGCGCGTGGTAAAGCCCGGGATGCCGGTATTGCCCTCCAGGAAGGGCGAAATATCCGGCGTGCTTATATGGACCTGAACTTCCGGCAGGCCGGGGGAAGCTAGCGGGGCGTTCGGCGCGAAATCGGCCGGCGTGCTGCCAGGGGTCATGCAGCCAGTGTAGCCGGGTTGCGGGCGGGCGCAATCGGGCAAATCGCGAATGCCCCCGGCCCGAGATGCCGGGGTTGAGCGTGCTGGGATTGACGGGGGCGTAGCCGCGCCGCAAAGCCCGGTTATGGTGAATGTCCGGATATTATGTACCGATCTCGCGGGGCTGCGTGCGCAGGCGCTGGGATTGGCGGAGGCGGCGGGGCTGGCGCCGGATTTGCGTACTTTGGTGCCGCGCTCGCCTTGGGGGCGGGTTTCTCCTGGACTTTGGCTGAATGCGCGCTGGGCGGTGGCGCCTGAGGCGCTGGCGGGCAAGCTACCTGCGGTGGTGATGGGGGCCGGTGGGGCCGGGGCGCGGGTTGCGGCGGCGTTGCGCCGGCCGGGCGTGAAGGTGGTGGCGATCCAGCATCCGCGTATGCGCCTGAGCAAGTTCGACCTGGTGATGGCGGCGCGCCATGACGGCATTACCGGCGATAATGTGATCGTGACGCGCACCGCGTTGCACCGGGTGACGCCGGAGCGACTGGCGGTGGAGCGGGAAGTATGGGCGCCGCGATTTGCCGAATACAACCGGCCGCTGGTGGCGGTGCTGCTGGGCGGCAGCAATGGGCGGTATCGTTTTGAGGCGCCGCTGGCGCTGGAGCTTGGCATTCAGCTCGGCGCCATGGCCAAGGCGACCGGGGCGGGGCTGGTGATCACGCCCTCGCGCCGGACGGCGCCGGAGGTGGTGACTATTCTGCGCGATGCCCTGGCGCCATATGGCGCGTGGATCTGGGATGGCACGGGGGAGAACCCATATTTCGGCATGCTGGCCTGCGCGGATGCGATTGTTGCAACGGCGGATTCGGTTTCCATGGTCTCGGAAGCCGTGGCGACCGCGGCACCGGTGCTGCTCGTGCGGTTGCCGGGAAAATCCGCGCGGATTGGCGCGTTTATGGATGGGTTGGTGGAAGATCGGCGGGTCCGGAATTTTACGGGCAAGCTGGAAATGTGGGATTGTCAGCCGTTGGATGATACGGCGAGTGCGGCCGCAGAAATGCGCCGCCGTTTGGGAATTTAGGCATGCTGGATATTGATACTTTCGATAATTTGCGCGGCGGGAACGTGGTGTACAAGGCGCTCGCCCACCCGGTTGCGGCCGAGCTTCTGGTCCGGCTGGCCGAGCAGGCGGGGTCGGTTGCGATTTTCGATCCGGATGGGATCGCCGGACCGCTGCTGGCACTGTGCCCGGCTTTCGATGTCGTGGGCCTGTATGTGCAGGACACGCTGGCCTTGGGCAAAGCGCGCGGCGGGCATATCGCGCGGCCGCTGACCGAGCTGCGCGACGCGCAGGCGCAGAGCGTGCTGATCGCGGCGTTCGATGCCGGGCGGGTTGCGGCAAGGCTGGCGGCGTTTTTGCCCCCCGGCGCGCAGGTATTGACGCTGGATGACGCGAAGCTGCCCGAGGCGCTGCTGACGAATACGGCGCGCTACCTCGATGCCGTGAATTTCGCGACGAATTTCGTGTTCTTCCGCGATGATGAGCATTTCGCGACCAGGCTGACGACGGCGAATTACTGGTCCGGCTATGGCGCGAAGAATGTGCGGTTTTTCCATCGTTTGTATGATGATGCCGGTATCGTGCTGGCGGAATGGGAGGATCGCGCGCCGCCGGGTTCGGGCGGCTATGTGCTCGATAGCCGCGTGATCCGCGCGCGCTTTGGCCTCGGGCCGTTCACCGGGCAGGTGTTCATCCATGCCGTCGGGATCGCCGGGCATGACGTGGTGAAATACGCGCTGGATACCTATGCCACGGATGAAGGGGCCTCGCTCTCCTGCACGCATGATGCGAATGCCTGGCCGTCCGACCGCTTCGCCGGGCTGCCCGCGCCGCGTGCGGATGAGCGGGTGGTGCTGTGGCTGCAGAACAGCCACGCCGTGCCGATCCCCGCGGGGGCGATGGCGCTGGACCGCATGGGCGCGGAAGCGCCGGTGCCGGTGGATGTCGAGATCCCGGCTTTTGCGACGCATCCGCTGGATGTGGCGGATTACTTCCCCGGCCTGGAATGGCCGGCGCAGGTGGAGTTGCGGGCAGGCCGGCATGTCGTGCGGCCGCGCTATGAGGTGGTGCGCGGCGGGCGCACGCGGATTGCGCATATCAATGTCGAGCGTGCGGATCTGCGGCCCGATCCCGGCATCAAGACGCTGCATGCGGCGATGGGGCGCGGCTTTCTGCTGCCTTTCCCCGTGCTGCCGCGCAAGCGTTTCAAGACCATCGTGCAGCCGACGCCGATGGCGATTACCGAAGAGAACATGCCGCTGCGGCTGGATGTGTTCGATGCGGATGGCACGAAGCTGCTGGAACGCTTCATCGGCCTGTTGCCGCGCCGGCATGATGTTGCGCTCGACCTCGACGATGTGCTCGAGGAGGAGGCGCTGCCCGAGGGCGGACATGCTGAGCTGGTCTATGATTTCCGCGAGGGCGGCGATGCGAATGGCTGGCTGCATGCACTGTTCCGTTTCGAGGACCGGGTGAGCGGGCATGCGGCGGAGAGCAGTTTCGGCGCGCATATTTTCAATACGATCATGACGTATAAGAACGAGCCGCAGAGCTATTCCGGCAAGCCGCCGGGGCTCTCGACCCGGCTGTTCTTGAAACTCGGCTTTGGCGGGCGCGAGAGTTTCTGCGTGCTGCTCTATCCCGCTTCCGGGCCGTGGCTGGAACATTCCAGCACTGCGCTGGAACTCTACGATGGCGCGGGCGCGTTGCTGGAGACGGCACGTCTGAGCGTGGCGTGTTCGGGCTCGGCGATTGTTTATCCGTCGCGGCATTTTAGCGCGGCGCAGCTGCAGGCCGCGGGTGAGACGGGGTATGTGCTCATTCGCGATACGACCTGCCGGTTGTTCGGCTTCCACGGCGTCGATGACGGGGCCGGTGGATTCTCCTTCGACCATATGTTCGGTTTCTAGCCTCCGGCTGGAGCGTTTTTCAGAAAGATGAAAAATGCTCCAGCGTTTTTTTGAATTGTTGTACCGCGTTGGAGCCGCCGCTAACGCGAGCATGACATCGCTTCCATAAGCGATTTTCAATCCTTGAATTGCCGTGAGGGGGCGCCGAGATGGGGCGTCTCTACTGGTATTCGAGGAGGTCCAAATGCCGGCAATTCTGCTTTGGCTGCTTGGCGTGCCTATTCCGATCATCATTCTTTTGATTTTACTTTGGCACTGACAGGGAGAATCGCCATGTCATCCACTGAAATCATCGACACCGGTTATGCCGTGCCCTTGGATCATCCTTTGGGTGTGGCGTCCGAGATTTCCGCGCCGCAATCGGCCGTTTCCTGGGGGGCGGTTTTTGCCGGAGGCGTCACGGCTGCCGCGATTTCCATTATTTTGTTGGTATTCGGCACCGGATTGGGGCTGGCGAGTCGTCTCGCCTTGGGCCGGTTCCGGCGTGTCGGCCACGACCTTTACCGTGTTGGCGGCGATCTGGCTGATCATCGTGCAATGGGTGTCTTCGTTCTTCGGCGGGTACATGGCCGGAAGGCTGCGCACGAAATGGGTGGCGGTGCATACCGATGAGGTGTTTTTCCGCGATACCGCGCATGGGTTTCTCGCCTGGGCGCTCGGGCACGTTGATCGTGGTCGGTGTGTTGAGCGGGGTGAGCGGGGTCGGCCGTGAGCAATGGCTCGCGGGTTGCGGCGTCGGCGGCATCCTCCGCCAGTGCCGCGAGCAGCTATTATGTGGATCTGCTGTTCCGGGTGAATGCGCCGGCGGGCGGATCGGCTTTGGCGATGCCGCAGGCCGGGGTTCCGGGGATAGCGATCCGCAGATGCGGGCGCAGGCCGGGGCGATTTTGGCTGAGGGATTGGCCAATAACGGGGTTCCCAGCGCCGATAGCGCGTATCTGGCGCAGTTGGTTTCCGCGAAGACCGGGCTGCCACCCGCCGATGCGCAGGCGCGGGTGAGCGACGTGCTCAACCGCGAACAGGCGGCGGTGGTGAAAGCCAAGCAGGTGGCGGATGCCAGCCGCAAGGCGGCTTCGGCGGCGGCGGTCTATACCTTTGTGGCGTTGCTGATCGGCGCGTTCATCGCCAGCGTGGCCGGGGCGATCGGCCGGCGGTTGCGCGATTGGTATTGAGGTTCGCGGTTTGCAAAAAAGGGCGCTTCGGCGCCCTTTTTCGGGCGAATCAGTTGGGACGGAGACCGGGTTGTGGGTTGCCGCTTCCCGGCTTTTTTCAGCACTTTTCTCGACCAGGGGAATCCATTGGCCGCCGCGCAGGATTTCGCTGGGGCGGAATTTGGCCTTGTAGGCCATTTTTCGGCTCTCCTCGACCCAATAGCCGAGATAGACATGCGGCAGGCCGAGTTCCACGGCGTGGGCGATCAGCCAGAGGATGGCGTAGGTGCCCAGGGAGCGCGTAGTCCATGTCGACGCTGAAGAAGCTGTAGACGGCGGAGAGGCCGTCGCCCAGGCGGTCGGTCAGGCAGGCGCCGAGCAGCTCGCCGGAGGGGGCGCGGAATTCGACGATCGAGGTCTCGATCGGCGTGTCCTCGACCATGGCCCGGTAGTCGTAGAAGCTCATGGTCGCCATGTCGCCATCGCCATGGCGGAGATTCTGGTAGCGCTGGAAAAGGTGGAATTGCTCGGCCGTGGCGCGCGGCGGCATTTCCTGCACGATGAGGTCCGCATTCATCCGGGCGATGCGTTTTTGCGTGCGGCTGGGGGCGAAATCGCGCGCGCGGATGCGGATGGGGATGCAGGCATTGCAGGATGGGCAAACCGGCGCATAGGCGATGTTATGGCTGCGCCGGAAGCCGCCGCGGGAGAGCCGGTCGTGCAGGGTTTCGGCCGAGACGCCGGTCAGCTCCGTGACCACCTTGCGCTCCGTCCGGCCGGCCAGATAGGGGCATGGCAGGGGCGCGGTGGTGTAGAAAAAATGCGGGCGGCGGGCGGGCTTGAAGCTCATTTTCCCTATGTTTGGGCGTTCGGGGCGCGGCGTCAACACCTGTTTTATGGGATCCTTATGAGGACCAGGCCGGAGAGCAGGTCATGCGCCGCGCGGTGCCGGGGGCCGGCCAGTGCGAGCAGGAAGGGGAAGCAGCCGAGCGCGAAGCTGACTTCGAGCAGGATCGTCCAGACGAAAGCCTGGGCCATGGTTGGCGGGGCGAGATCGGCGTCCTGCCGGACCGCGATGCCGCAGGCGCGCTGGCCGGGGGTGGCGCCGGTGCCGCCGATCAGCAGCGTGTAATAGAAGAACGGCAGCCAGGGGAGGATGTGAAGGGCAAGCCAGCCGAGGCCAAAGGTGATGAGGCCAAAAATCGTGATCAGGAACCCCGCCGCGATGAAGAGCAGGCTGATGAGGATGCAGTCCAGCACCAAGGCGACGAGGCGCCGGGGGAGGACGCCGCGGGTCAGCAGCCAGTCAGGGGTGGAGTGCGGGGAGAGGGTCTGGCCCATCCGCCATTATAGCGCCGGAGGGTTTGCCGAATGCAAGCAGGATGATGGTGGCGAAGAGCAGGGCTTCCGGGATGGCGTAGAGAAACCAGTGCGAGGCCGGGCTGAGCAAGGCGAGCGGGGCGAGGTAGACGAGGCATCCGAGCAGGAGCTGCCAAAGCGGCGTGTTGGCCCGCAGGCAGAGCGCCATGGCGGCGGTGAGGGTGACGGAGTCATAGGCATAGGCGTGCGGCACGGCGAGGAAGCTCCCCGTGAGCAAGGCCGCCACGGCGAGGCGGTAGGGGCCGTGGCGGGCGGCGAGGAAGACCATGATGGCGACGACGATCGTACAGAGCATTTGCGCAGTCCAGGCGATGCCGGGCGCAAAACCGAGGCTGATGAGGTTGGCCGCCGGGGTGACCATGGGGCTCAGGTTCAGGCCGTGGCTGGCAAAATAGTCGCGCTGATAGGCGGGCAGGGAGGTGGCCCAGAGCAGCCAGAGTTTGGGCGGAAGCAGGGCGCAGCTCAGCGCGATGAGCGTGCCCGCGGTGAGCGTGGCGGAGAGGATGGCGCGATATTCGCCGCGCGCGAGGAGCAGGATGGGCAGGAGGATGCCCAGTTGCGGCTTGAGCGTGAGCAGGCCGAAGGCGAGGCCCGCCAGGACCGGGCGGCGGGGGAGCAGCGCCAAGCCGCCCAGCAGCAAGGCGGTGGAGAAAAACGCCGTCTGGCCGATGACGAGGTTAAGCAAGGCGGCGGGGCTGGCGAGGAGGGCGGCGATGCAGAGCCAGGGGTAGCGCGGGCGGAAGAGATACCAGGCGGCGGGGAGGAGGGCGGCGAGGCCGGCCAGGGTCCAGAGAAGTTTCGCCCGGGCATAGGCGAAATCGCGCAGCCATCCGAGGGCAAGGAGGAAATCCGGCGGGTAGGTGAAGGGGTAGAAGCTGTCAAAGCCGGGATAGAGCCGCTGCTGGAAGGTCTGCACGGCTTGCGGGGTGTAGATCTGGCCGAGCGGCTGTGCGGCGGCAAAGCGGGGGTAGGACCAGAAGGCCATGAAATCGCTGTTGAGCATGATTGGGTGCAGGCGCAGCAGGACCAAAACCGTGAGGGTGAGTGCCGCGCATAATCCGACCACGAAGGTGAGCAGGAACGCCTGCATACGGGGTGTGGCATGTTGTTTCGGCATCTATTAAGCCATAATGCAGCCGGTTGAGGTGGTCGATGGGTTGCCGGAGCGCGCCGGACGGCTGTTGGCAAGAAGAAAGGGATGAGGATGGCGCGGGCCAATTCGGTGACGTATCTGCTGGGCGAGAAATTTCACAAAATGGCCTATGTCGAGTTCGGCAATCCGGCAGCGCCCGCGGTGCTGTGCGTGCATGGGCTGACCCGCAACGGCCGGGATTTCGATACGCTGGCGGCAGCACTTGAGGACCGGTTCCATGTGATCTGCCCGGACCTGCCGGGGCGGGGCAGATCCGACTGGCTCGCCGAGGCGGGGGCGTATCAGCCGGTGAGCTATGTCGTAGCACTCGGGCATTTGCTGGCGGCGCTGAACAAGCCAGTGGCCTGGGTCGGCACGTCGCTCGGCGGGATTTGCGGCATGCTGGTGGCAGCGGCGGAGAATACACCGGTCACGCGTATGGTGCTGAACGATATCGGCCCGTATATTCCCGCTGCGGCGTTGCTGCGCATTCGCGATTACATGCTCGACGCGCCGGAGCGCTTTGTCTCGGTGGTGGCCTTGGAGGCGCATTTGCGCGAGATCCACGCGCCGTTTGGGCGCTTGACTGACCGGCAATGGGCGCAGATGGCGCGCTTCTCCGTGCGGTCGGTGATGGATCATACGGGGCAGGGGGCGTTTGCCATGCATTACGACCCGAAAATCGTCGCCCCGATGCGTGATGCCGAGCCGAAAGATGTCGATATGTGGGCGATTTGGGAAAAGATCAAAATCCCGATGCTCGCCATCCGAGGAGCGAGCAGCGACCTGTTATTGGAGGAGACTTTCGAGCGGATGCAGGCGGAGGGCGCGAAAGCCTATGTCGTGCCGGATGCCGGGCATGCGCCGGCGCTGATGGATGCGGCGAGCATTGCCGCGATCAGACGGTTTTTGTTGCAACCCTGGGGTGGATAACAAAGCCGTTACGATTTTGTGTCGTGCGCATGACGCAATTGATCCGTACCGGGAAGGCCTTAACTTACATGGATGGCCGCCAAGTTTTTTAATCGCGCGCATGTTCCGATGATCAAACGATCCCTGGTGGCGGCCGGGCGGGCGACGGCGTCGCAACGCGTGTCGCTGGTGGCGGCGGGGTGCGCGTTCTACGCCACGCTGGCGCTGTTTCCGACGATCACCATGCTGATCTCGCTCTACGGCCTGGTGTATAACCCGGATACGGTGCAGCCGCAGTTGCACTATTTGAAAAGTTTTATGCCGCCGGCGGCGTTTTCGCTGATTTCCGACCGGATTCAGAGCCTGGTGGAATCGCCGGCGCGCGGGCTTGGGATTGGGTTCATCCTCAGCCTTGCGATTTCTCTGTGGTCGTCCTCCACGGGCACGAAGTCGGTGCTCAATGCGCTGACCTTGGCTTATAACGAGACCGATACGCGCGGCGTGATCGAATTCCAGCTCATCGCGTTGGGGATGACGCTGGTGGCCGTGATCGGGGTGGCGATGGCGGTTGGGATTCTTGTGCTCATTCCCGTCGCGGTGGCGTTTCTCGGCCTCTCCGGCGATGCGAAAATCCTGGTATCCCTGCTCAGTTTCGCGGCGATGATCGCCTTCGTGCTGATCGCGCTGGGGCTGCTCTACCGCTTCGGCCCGGCGGGCGGCGGGCGGACGTTTTATGGGCCTGGGGCCGGCATCGCCACGGCATTGTGGCTGTTGGGGTCTTGGGCGTTCGGGTTCTATGTTGGGAATTTTGCCGCCTATAGCGTGACCTATGGGCCGCTGGCGACGCTGATCGGGCTGATGATGTGGTTCTACCTGAGCGCCTATGCCGTGCTGTTCGGGGCCGAGGTGAATGCGGCGCTGGATGCGGAGTGGGATAAGCGCAAGGCAGCCCAGGCGGTGTGAAGGGCGCTATTCGTGCTTTTTCAGGAACGCGCTGAAGGCGCGCAGGGTGGCGGCTGAGATGTGGTGCTCGATGCCCTCGGCATCTTGTTCGGCGGCTTCCGGCGGGACGCCGATGGCGGTGAGCACGGCGACGACGAGGCGGTGCCGGGCGCGGACTTTTTGCGCCAAAATATCGCCGGCGGCGGTGAGGAAGACGCCGCGATAGGGCTGCGAGGTCGCCAGCCCCTCGCGCTTCAGCCGGCCGATGGTCTTGATCGCGGTGGCGTGGCTGACGCCCAGGCGGCGCGCGATGTCCGTCGGGCGGGCTTCGCCGTCGCGGGCCAGCAGGTCGGCGATGAGCTCCACATAGTCCTCGAGCAGCGCGTGGCTTTGCGCGGCGCGGGCCTTGCTGAACCGCTTGGCTTGCGTCGGCTCCGCCGGCATCGGCGGCGGGGCGGGCGGTTTGGGATGTGAGCTCGGGGCCAAGGCGGGACGTCTCCAGAGAATTGTAATTTTTTGGCCGAAATTGGCGAGGCTTGCAAGCGTGACGAAAGTGTAGCCTTGGCAACATCTGTTGAGATTTTGAATGTTGCTATTCAGGTCTTGGAATGTTCGGGAACGGCGCGGGGGGATTCAAGGGGGCGGCCCACGTTCGGGCATTTGACGCGGTGTTATTATGGCGCAGAGCCTGACGTTTGGCGAATGCGCGATGCGAGTCAGGCTGCTATGCGTGACGCCGCATTGCAGCCTGGATAGGATTTCAGGCGCGAATTTGTTGCAAGCCTGCTGCGCCATGAACTGGTTGCCGCGGCGCACAATTTTGATATAATTCAGCCCACAGGTGCCGTGCGCCACGCAGGCGCCTGTAAACTTAGGCTTTTAGGGTACATCAACGCAATTATCGTCAAACAGACGACAAAAACAAAGGATAACTACCGTGGCCAACGAAAAATCGCAGAACGTGCAGGACGTTTTCCTGAATCACGTGCGCAAGAGCAAGACGCCTGTGACCGTGTTTTTGGTAAACGGCGTGAAGCTGCAGGGTGTCATCACCTGGTTCGACAATTTCTCCGTTCTGCTGCGCCGCGATGGGCACACGCAGCTCGTGTATAAGCATGCCATCAGCACCGTGATGCCGGGCGCGCCGATCATGCTGTTCGATGCCTCGAAGGCCGAGGGTGCGGCGCCGCTCGATACGTCGGGCACGCTGAAGCTGCAGCGTTCCTCCGAACCGCAATATGATCCGGATTTAGAAAACTGAGAGACACCGCACCGCCGCCCAACCGGGCGGCGATTCTACTCCCGTGGGATAAGTCCCTCGCACGGCATTCTGTTGCGTCGCGCGCGCCTGAGGCGCGGCTGGCGGAGGCGGTGGGGTTGGCCGCGTCCATCGGGCTGGTGGTGGTGCATGAGCAGGTGTTCATGCTGCGCAGCGTCACGCCCGCAACATTGCTCGGCAAGGGGCAGGTGGAGGTTGCGCGCGCCGCGTTGGCGGAGGCGGAAGTCAGCGTCGTGGTGGTGGATGCCGCATTGACGCCGGTACAGCAGCGCAATCTGGAGACCGCCTGGGGGGCGAAGGTGATCGACCGGACAGGGTTGATCCTGGATATTTTCGGCGCCCGCGCGCGCACCCGTGAAGGTGCGTTGCAGGTGGAACTGGCGCATTTGGAATATCAGCGCTCGCGGCTGGTGCGCTCCTGGACGCATTTGGAGCGCCAGCGCGGTGGCTTCGGGTTTTTGGGCGGGCCGGGCGAGACGCAGATCGAGGCGGATCGGCGGTTGATCGGCGACCGGATCACGCGGCTGCGTTTGGAGCTGGAAGACGTGCGGCGCACGCGCGGGCTGCATCGCGGGGCGCGCAAGCGCGTGCCGCATCCGGTGGTGGCGTTGGTGGGCTATACCAATGCGGGCAAGTCCACTTTGTTCAATGCGCTGACCGGGGCCGCCGTGATGGCCGAGGATCAGTTGTTCGCAACCTTGGATCCGACGATGCGCGGGATTGTGCTGCCCTCCGGGCGCAATATCATCCTATCCGATACGGTCGGGTTTATCTCCGACCTGCCGACCGAGCTGGTGGCGGCCTTCCGTGCCACGCTGGAAGAGGTGGCGGAGGCGGATCTGCTGCTGCATGTGCGCGATGTGGCGCATCCGGACACCCAGGCCCAGGCCGTGGATGTGCGGGCGGTGCTGAACCGCATGACGAAAGACGAGACGCTGGATGAGCGCTGGCAGGAGCGCACCCTGGAAGTGCTGAACAAGGCGGATCTGCTGGGCGGCGTCGAAGGCGTCGTGCAGGGCGATGGGATCGCGGTTTCGGCGCTGACCGGCGAGGGGCTGGAGCGGTTGCGCAGCATCATTGATGCGCGGCTCGCCGCACAGCTCGACGTGCTGGAGCTGGAGATCCCGGTGACGGATGGCGCCCGGCTGGCCTGGGTGTACCGTCATGGCGAGGTGTTGCAGCGTGAGGATGACGAGGTGCATGTGCGCTTGCAGGTGCGGATGAGCGAAGCCAATAAAGCGAGATATCAGGTCCTATGAACGGAGATGAAATCGCGGCCGTGATCGGGCTGCTCCGCGATGTGGCGGCGGCGGAGATTTTGCCGCGGTTCAAGCGGTTGGGCGCGGCGGATGTGCGGACGAAATCCGGCCCGCTGGACCCGGTGACGGTGGCCGACGAGGCGGCCGAGCGGGCCTTGAATGCCGGGTTGCGCGCGTTGTTCCCCAATGACGATGTGCTGGGCGAAGAGGCGGTTTCCGCGGATTTTTCTCTGCTGGGGCGGTTGCAGGCGCCGGGGCGGGTATGGATTATCGATCCAATCGACGGCACGGCGAATTTCGCGGCGGAGCTGCCGCTTTTTGGCGTGATGGCGGCGCTGGTCGAGGGGGACAGGATCCTTGCCGGGTTCATTCTGGACCCGATCGGGGATGATTGCGCCGTGGCGTTGGCCGGGGGCGGCGCCTGGATGGTGGCGCGCGATGGCACGCGCCGGCGGTTGCAGGTGGCGGCACCGGTGCCGGTGAACCAGATGGTGGGCTCGATGTCCTGGCGGTTCATGGCCGAGCCGTTGCGCAGCCATGTGCTGCACCGGTTGGACCGGTTGGCGGCGGTGACGGATTATCGCTGTGCCGCGCATCAGTACCGGATGCTGGCGGCGGGGCATTGCCATGTGCAGATGTTCCGCAAGCTGATGCCCTGGGACCATGCGGCGGGGGTGTTGCTGCATCGCGAGGCCGGCGGTTATGCGCGGCGTTTTGACGGCAGCGAATATTTGCCCTCTTCCGTGGATGGCGGGCTGTTATTGGCGCCGGATGCGGTAAGCTGGGAAGCGCTGGCGGATGCTATTTTGAGGTAGTAAAGGGCACTTGGACTAACGCTGCAGGTATGTTGAACGGTTCTGAAATTAGGGCGATTGCTCATGGATGATGGTGCCCCCCCGCCTGAACCGCGCCGGGCGAAACGGACGCGGGTTTTTAAATCCGGCAAGATTATCTTTGGGTTCTCGGATTCGACGGTCGATTGCCTGATCCTCGATAAATCGCCGCATGGGGTGCAGGTGGAGACGACGGTGCCGATGACGGTGCCGGAAGAGGTCAAGTTCAAAATCGTCGGTGGCGGCACGTATCATGCAATTCGGCGGTGGACACGGGGAAATTCGATCGGCTTCGAGTTTGTCGGGAGCCGCATCCACGATGACGTGACGCTCGCGAAAATGCGGGCGATCAAGGATGTGCTCGAGACGCGGGGCGTGGCGATGGCGGTGCATAGCCTGCGTTCCGAGAAATTTTTCGACAATATCGAATTGCAGCGAGCGGCCGAGGAAGCCGAGGCAGCGGTATCACGGCTGAACGCGCTGTTATGCGGTAAGTAACGGGGGGCAGGGCATCATGCCCTGCCAGGGGTCCAGGGGGCAGCGCCCCCTGGTGGGCTTAAGGGCAAAGCCCTTATGCAGCCGCGTCCAAAGCCTGTGCCAAATCCGCGATGATATCGTCGATATGTTCCAGCCCGACGGAGAGGCGCACATAGCCCGGGGAGACGCCGGAGGAGATCTGGTCCTCGCTCGAAAGCTGGGAATGCGTGGTGCTGGCGGGATGGATGGCAAGGCTACGGGCATCGCCGATATTGGCGACATGGTAGAAGAGTTCCAGCGCCGAGATGAATTTGGCGCCTGCACTCGCACCGCCGGGGAGTTCGAAGCCGAGCAGGCCGCCATAGCCGGCGGGCAGGTATTTTTCGGCGCGTTGCTTCTCGATGCCGGTGGCGAGGCTTGGATGGATGATCTTGGTGACATCCCGGCGGCTTGAGAGGAATTCCACCACCGCGTTTGCGTTGGCGGTGTGACGGGCGATCCGCAGCGGCAGGGTTTCGATGCCCTGGAGGGTCTGGAAGGCGTTGAAGGGCGAGAGCGCGGCGCCGAGGTCGCGCAGCAGCACGACGCGGGCGCGGATGATATAGGCGATGGGGCCGAGCGGCTTGGTCGCTTCCGTCCAGATGGCGCCATGATAGCTGGCATCGGGCGTGTTCAGCAGCGGCTGGCGCGTGGGGTGTGCTGCCCAGTCGAAATTGCCGCCATCGATGATGACGCCGCCGATGCTGGTGCCGTGGCCGCCGATATATTTGGTGGTGGAATAGACCACGATCGCCGCGCCATGCTCGAGCGGGCGGGCGAGGAGCGGGGCGGCGGTATTGTCCATGATCAGCGGGATGCCGAACTTCCGGCCGATGGCGGCGACTTCGGCGATGGGAAAGACGCGCAGTTTCGGGTTGGGCAGGGTTTCGGCGTAATAGGCGCGGGTTTTATCGTCGGTCGCGCGGGCGAAGGCTTCCGGCGTCACGGGATCGACGAAGCGCACTTCGATGCCCTGGTCCTTCAGCGTGTTGGCGAAGAGATTCCAGGTGCCGCCATAGAGGTCGGTCGAGGCGACGATGTTGTCCCCGGCGCGGGCGAGATTTTGGATGGACAAGGCCGAGGCGGCCTGGCCGGAGGCGACGGCGAGGGCCGCAACCCCGCCCTCCAGCGCGGCCAGGCGTTCCTCCAGCACCGCCGTCGTGGGGTTCATGATGCGGGTGTAGATGTTCCCGAATTCCTTCAGGGCGAACAAATTGGCCGCGTGTTCGGGGCTTTGGAACTGGTAGGAGGTGGTCTGGTGAATCGGCACGGCGACCGAGCCGGTGCTGGGATCCGCCCGCCAGCCGGCGTGCAGCGCGAGGGTTTCCGGGTGTTTTGAGCGTTGGGCCATGTGCGTTCCTGCGTTTTGTGTTGCTGTGGGGCAGTTTTTCGTCGCCCCCCAGCATCTCACAAAGCCGCATTCCCTACAATGGTGCTAGGTTTTACGAGACAGGATCGATCTTGCCCGTGAACACGTTGAAATGCATGCCGGCCAAAGTGAGCTTGCCCGCGGCGACGCGCGAGGCGATCCAGGGGAAGGTGAGCAGGTTGGCGAGCGAAACGCGGATGGATTCGGTCTCGCAGCGGTGGCAGAGCGTCTCGAAACTCTGCTCCGACGCATCCGGCGCATCGCAGACGCGGGCGCGGGCGCGCTGGGCGATGGCCATCCAGGAGGCGATGAAGTCGCCATGGTCGCCATCCGGCCCGCGCATCAAGGCGCGGATGCCGCCGCATTGGGTATGGCCAAGCACAACGATGTTCCGCACCTCCAGCCCGGTGACGGCGAATTCCAGCGCTGCCGACGTGCCGTGATTGTGGTTGTCCGGCTCGTAGGGGGGAACCAGGGCGCTGACATTGCGGACGACGAAAATCTCGCCGGGGGCGCAGTCGAAAATCATCTCCGGGGCGACGCGGGAATCCGCGCAGGCGATGACTAGAGCGGCCGGAGATTGGCCGTCCCGCGCCAGGTCGGAGAAGCGTTTCTGGTGGCGGCGCCAATAGCCTTTGCGAAAGCGCGCATGGCCTTCCAGGAGATTGTTCATAGGCCGTTCTCCTTGGCGCGGTCCCAGAGTGCGTCCATTTCCGCGAGGTTGGAGTCCGCGGGGGTTTTGCCGGATTGGGCCAAGCTGGTTTCGATGAAGCCGAAGCGGCGGGTGAATTTGGCGTTGGCGCGGGCAAGGCATTGCTCGGCGTTGAGCCCGAGCTTGCGTGCGAGATTGGCCATCACGAAGAGCATGTCGCCAAGCTCGTCTTCCAGGCGCGCGGGATCGGCTTCCGGGAGTTCGGCGCGCAGTTCGTGGACTTCCTCGTCCAGCTTATCCAGCACGGCATCGGCGTTTGGCCAGTCGAAGCCGACGCGGCCGGCGCGGGAGGTGAGTTTTTGCGCACGCGCCAAGGCGGGCAAGGCGGTGGCGATGCCGGAGAGCACGCCGGTCTCCGCGCGGGCCAGGCGCTCCTCAGCTTTCTGCGCCTCCCAGGCGGCCGTTTGAGCGGCGGCATCGCGCGCGGCTTCGTCGCCGAAGACATGCGGGTGGCGGCGGATCATTTTGCCGGTGATGCTCTCAGCGACATCGCCGAAATTGAACCAGCCGCGTTCCTCGGCCAGGCGCGCATGGTAGACGACCTGGAAGAGCAGGTCGCCCAGCTCGTCCTGCAACTGGGCCGGGTCGCCCGCTGCGATGGCGGATTGGACTTCGTAGGCCTCCTCGATCGTGTAGGGGGCGATGGTGGCAAAATCCTGGGCGCGGTCCCAGGGGCAGCCGGAAGTGGGGTGGCGCAAGGCCGCCATCACGTTGATGAGGTTTTGCACCTTGGGTTCGTTGGTCATAGACATCCCTGTAAATTCTGGAGGCAGAAATGGCCAGCGCCTATGAGTTTGCGTTTGAGACGATTGCGGGAAAACCCTTCGCGCTGCGGGATCTGGCAGGGCGGCCGCTGCTGGTGGTGAATACCGCGAGCCAATGCGGGTTCACGCCGCAATATGCGGCGCTGGAGGCGCTCTGGCAGGCGAATCGGCAGGCCGGATTGGTGGTGATCGGCGTGCCGTGCAATGATTTTGGCGGTCAGGAGCCAGGCGGGAATGCCGAGATCGCGCAGTTTTGCCAGGTGAATTACGGCGTGGATTTTCCGATGATGGGCAAGGTGCATGTGAAGGGGCGGGAGGCGCATCCGTTCTTCAAATGGGTGGCCGCAGAGGCTGGGTTTCTGGCAAGGCCACGCTGGAATTTCTTCAAATATCTGGTGAACCGGAATGGCGGGCTGGAAAACTGGTTCTCCAGTCTCACCAAGCCTGAATCGCCAAAATTCACGGCTGCAATTCGGAAATTGTCTTGTGGATGATGCGGCGCGCTTCGGCCCATAGGTTGTAGGCGTCGAAATTGTCGGGATGCACCCAGGCGAGCTCGGTCACGTCGTCGCCCGCAACGGCCGTGCCGCCGATATAGCGGGCGCCGAAATCCAGGATCGTATAATGGTATTCGATCCGCTGCGCGGCGTCGTAATGGATGGAATCGACATGGCCGATGAGCGTGAGCGGGCCGGCGAGAAGCCCGGTTTCCTCGAGCAGTTCGCGCCGCGCGCAGGCCTCGGCGGTCTCGCCCAGCTCCTGGCGGCCGCCGGGGAGCGACCAGGCGCCGATGGCGGGCGGTCGGCCGCGCCGGATGAGCAGGACTTCCGCGCCCCGGAGCAGTACGATGCCGATGCCGATTTGCGGGTGGGTGGGGTAGGCTCTCATCCGGCGCGCACCGTCTCGATGGCGTCGCGCTGGTCGAACAGGTTGAGCAGGATGCGCAGCGCCTGTCCGCGTGGGGAGGCGAGCTTGGGGTCGCGGTCCATAATCAGCATCGCATCCTTGCGCGCCATGGCGAGCAGGTCCTGGTGTTTTTCCGGGTCGGCGAGGCGGTAGCCGGGTAGGCCGGATTGCTTGGTGCCGAGATAATCCCCGCTGCCGCGCAGGTTGAAATCCGCATCGGCGATGATGAAGCCGTCTTCCGTGTCGCGCAGCAGCGAGAGGCGCTTGCGGGCGGTGGCGCCGAGATGGTTGTCGTGCAGCAGCAGGCAGAAGCTTTTCGCCGAGCCCCGGCCGACGCGGCCGCGCAATTGGTGGAGCTGCGCGAGGCCAAAGCGCTCGGCATGTTCGATGACCATGACATTGGCCTCGCGCACGTCCACGCCGACCTCGATGACCGTGGTCGCGACCAGGATTTTGCATTTGCCGGAGGCGAAATCCGCCAAAGCCGCGTCGCGCAGTGCCGGTTCCTGCTGGCCATGGGCGAGGGTGACATCTTCGCCGAAGCGCGCGCGCAGATGGGCGTAGCGGATTTCAGTTGCGGTGATGTCCAGCGCCTCGGATTCCGTGACCAGCGGGCAGACCCAGTAGATGCGCCCGCCGGCGGCAATCGCCCGGGCAATGCCGTCCAGCACGTTGTCCAGCTCCGAGAGCTTGTGCATGGTGGTGGTGATGGGCTGGCGGCCTTGGGGTTTTTCGCAGATGCGGCTGACCTCCATCTCGGCCCAATGGGTGAGCAGCAAGGTGCGCGGGATGGGGGTGGCGGTCATCACCAAAAGGTCGGTCGCGGCCCCCTTGGCGCCCAAGGCCAGGCGCTGGTCGACGCCGAAGCGGTGTTGCTCGTCGATGACCGCCAAAGCGAGGTCGTGGAATTCCACATGTTTTTGAAAGATTGCGTGCGTGCCGATGACGAGCGGCAGGCTGCCATCGGCCAGGGCCTCGAGGATCAGGCGGCGCTCGCGGGTTTTCGTGCTGCCGGTGAGCAAAGCGACCGGGGCGGCGGAATATTTCTGGAAGGTGGCGAAATGCTGCTTGGCGAGGATTTCGGTCGGCGCCATCAGCGCGGCCTGGGCGCCGGCTTCCACCGCGCGCAGCATGGCCAGTAGCGCGACCAGGGTTTTGCCCGCGCCGACATCGCCTTGCAGCAAGCGGAGCATCTGGTGCGGGGCGGCAAGGTCGGCGTCGATCTCGGCGAGGGCCTGGAGCTGGGCCGCCGTGGGCGGGAAGCCGAAGCGCTCGAGTGCCGTGGCGCGCAGGCTG
Source organism: uncultured Pseudomonadota bacterium (assembly GCA_963737355.1). Lineage (GTDB taxonomy): Bacteria > Pseudomonadota > Alphaproteobacteria > Acetobacterales > Acetobacteraceae > Acidocella. The sequence continues at coordinate 932,933 of CAVTSC010000007.1, forward strand.
CCATCGCCGATCAGCGCGCGGCCCGGGCGCTTGTGGCGGCGGGAGCGGACGATGGCGAAGGTGATCTGGCGGGCCAGAAGCTCGTCATAGGCCAGGCGTTCCGCGGGTTTTTCGCTGGGGATTTCCGTGGGCGCGTGCAACGCCCGCAGCGCCTCGGTGAAGCCCGGCCAGGCGTGGCGGAGCAAAATGCTGGGATCGTGCCATTCGGGTAAAGCGGGCAGGCGCTCCAGCGCGCCCAAGGCCGCGCGGCGCAGGGTGCGCGGGACCACGCCGGCGGTGAGCGGCCAGACCGGTTCGATCCAGGGAAAATCATCCGCCTTCAGTTGCGAGGCGACATAATCGGGGTGCGGGATCACCAGGCGGTCGGCGAAGGTTTCCAGCTTGCCGGAGACGATCAGCTTCGCGCCGATGGGAAACTGCACCAGGCGCGCCGCGTGGAACAGCACGATTTCGGCAAAGCCCGTCTCATCGCCAATGATGACGCGGTGCGGCTGCGTCTTTTTCGCCGGCAGCTCGTGGCGGATGACCTCCACGCGCAGGGTTGCGATCATCCCCGGACGGGCCTCGCGGATTTTGGGGGTCGGGCGGCGGTCGAGAAAATCCACCGGCAGGTGAAACAGCACGTCGCGCACCGTATCGCCGCCCACAAGCCGGACAACCAGCGTGGACAGCCGCGGCCCGAGGCCGGGCAGGGTTGCAACGGGGGCGCGTAGCGGGAGTAGAATCTCGGAAGTCACGGGCTGACTCTTGGCCAAACCACGCCTATACCGCAACCCAATATGACCGAGCTCGATCCTCCGGCACCAGAACCCTTGGACAACCGCCGCCGCCGGTTGATTTTCCGCGCCCAGCACCGAGGTACCTACGAAAACGACCTGCTCATCGGCGACTTCGTGAAAGCGCGAATCGCCGCCATGTCCGAAGAGGAACTTGACGAACTGGAAGCCGTCATGGAATTCCCGGATGCCGAACTGGCCGATTGGCTCACAGGCCGCAAACCCATCCCACCCCACGCGGACAGCCCCATGCTCCAACGCATCCGCGCCGCGGCATTGACGCGGTCATGAGGGTGGCTCTGCAAGCAAGGCCAGAGGGGCTTTGCCCCCCTGGACCCCCCACCAAAGGCACGCCTTTGGAATCCGCTAAAAAGGTTTTGGAGAGGCGCTCGCCCAAGCCTCTCCAACGCCTCAGCGGCGAGCGCCTCTCCAAAACCTTCTCTAATGGGTTTCGAAGGGCGAGCCCTTCGCGGGGGGCCAGGGGGCAGGGCCCCCTGGCCTTGCTTGGAGGTCAATCATGATCACCGTCCATGGCGTGCCGGAGGGCGTGGATGCGTTGATGCTGGTGCGCCGGCTGGGCGAGCATGATGGGCCGGTGCTGCATATTGCGCGCGATGACGGGCGGTTGGCGGGGCTGGCTGAGGCGATTGGGTTTTTCGGGCCTGAGGTTGAGGTGATTGCTTTCCCGGCCTGGGATTGTTTGCCGTATGACCGGGTTTCGCCCAATGGCGGGATTATCGCGGAGCGGATTGCGGCGTTGAGCCGGTTGCAGGCGGAGCCTGCGAAGAAGCGGATTGTGCTGACGACGGTGAATGCCGCGTTGCAGAAGGTGTTGCCGCGCTCGGCGCTGGTGGGTGCGGGGATGCGCCTGGCGGTGGGGGATAGCATCGCGCCGGAGGATTTGGCGGCGTTTTTGGATGCGGATGGGTATAACCGCACGGGCACGGTGATGGAGCCGGGCGAGTATGCGTTGCGCGGCGGGATTGTGGATGTGTTTCCCGCGGGCGAGGCGGCGCCGGTGCGGCTGGATTTGTTTGGCGATGCGATTGAGAGCATCCGGCGGTTCGACCCGGAGACGCAGCGCAGCGGCGAGGCGTTGCAGCGGCTGGATTTTCATCCTGCCTCCGAGGTGGCGTTCGATGGTGCGTCGGTGGCGCGGTTCCGCACGGCGTGGCGCGAGATTTTCGGGCCAAAGGCGGTGGAGGACCCGCTCTATCATTCGGTGAGCGAGGCGCACCGGCATCCGGGCATCGAGCATTACGCGCCATTGTTCTCGCCCGAGATGGAGACGATTTTCGACTATGTGCCGGGCGCATCCGTGAGCCTGGACCATCAGATCGAGGGGGCGGTGGAAGCGCGGCTGGAGTTGATCGCGGACCATTATGCCGAGCGGCGCGGGCCGGCGCGGGCGGGGGAGCAGCCCTATCGGCCGATTGCGCCGGGGATGCTGTATCTGGATGGGCCGGCCTGGGAAGCGGTGCTGAAGCGGGGGCCGAGTTTTGAGTTCTCGCCCTTCGGCAAGGCGGATGGCGCGGAGGGGCTGGATATTGGCGGGCGCCCGGCGCCGATTTTGGCGGGCCAGGTGCTGGCTGCGTTTGACGGGTTTGCCGAGCTGCGGAGCAAATGGGCGGCCTCGGGGCGGACGGTGGTGTTGGCGGCGTGGAGTGCGGGCTCGCGCGAGCGGCTGGCGCTGATGCTGCGCGAGCACGGTATCCGCGATGTGCAATCCGTGGCGAATGCCGATGAGGCGCGGGCGCTGGCCAAGGGTACGGTGGCGCTGGCGGTGCTGGGGATCGAGCGTGGCTTTGTCATCGACCGCATGGCGCTGGTCGCCGAGCAGGATCTGCTGGGGCAGCGGATCGCGCGGCCGCCGAAGCGTCGCAAGCGGGCGGACCAGTTCATCGCGGATGCGACCGAGATCGCTTCGGGCGATCTGGTGGTGCATCAGGACCATGGCATCGGCCGGTATGACGGGCTGGAGGCCGTGGTGGTGAACGGTGCGGCGCATGATTGTTTGAAGCTGCTCTATGATGGCGGCGACAAGCTGTTTCTGCCGGTGGAGAATATCGATCTGCTGTCGCGTTTCGGGCAGGAGACCGATGGAGTTACGCTGGACAAACTCGGCGGGGCGTCCTGGCAGGCGCGCAAGGCCAAGGCGAAGAACCGCATTCAGGATATGGCCGCGGGGCTGATCCGCATTGCCGCCGAGCGGCAGATGCGCGAGGCGCCGTTGCTGGCGGCCGATGATGGCGCGTTCGCGGAATTCTGTGCGCGTTTCCCGTATACGGAGACCGAGGACCAGGCGAAGGCGATCAGCGACGTGCTGGAGGATTTCGCCGCCGGGCGGCCGATGGACCGGTTGATCTGCGGCGATGTCGGGTTCGGCAAGACCGAGGTGGCGTTGCGCGCGGCCTTCGTGGCGGCGCTGGCGGGCACGCAGGTGGCCGTGGTGGTGCCGACGACGCTGCTGGCGCGCCAGCATTTCAGGGCGTTCTCCGCGCGTTTTGCGGGACTGCCGGTGAAGGTGGCGCAGCTCTCGCGCATGGTGACGGCGAAGGAAGCCAATGCCGTGCGGGCGGGGCTTGCCGATGGCAGTATTTCCATCGTTGTCGGCACGCATGCGCTGATGGCGAAGACCGTGAGTTTCTCGGATCTGGGCTTGCTGATCGTGGATGAGGAGCAGCATTTCGGCGTCGCGCATAAGGAGCGGCTGAAGCAGATCAAGGCCGATGTGCATGTGCTGACGCTGACGGCGACGCCAATTCCGCGCACGCTGCAACTGGCGCTGACGGGGGTGCGGGATCTTTCGCTGATCACCACGCCGCCGGTGGACCGCCTCGCGGTGCGCACCTTCATCATGCCGTTCGAACTCGCTGATCATCAAGGAAGCCATTGCGCGCGAGAAATTCCGCGGCGGGCAGATTTTCTGCGTCGTGCCGCGGCTGGAGGATCTGGAGCCGATGGCGGCACGCTTACGCGAGATCGTGCCCGATATCCGGACCGTGATGGCGCATGGGCGGCTGGCGCCGACCGAGCTGGAACGGGTGATGACGGAGTTCGGCGAGGGCAAGTACGATGTGCTGCTCGCGACCAATATCGTCGAGAGCGGGTTGGATATGCCGGCGGTGAACACGCTGATCATTTATCGCGCGGATATGTTCGGCCTGGCTGGGTTGTATCAGTTGCGCGGGCGTGTTGGGCGCGGCAAGCAGCGGGGCTATGCGTATCTGACCTGGCCGGTGCATCACCGGTTGAGTGCCGCGGCCGAGAAGCGGCTGGAAGTGATGCAGACGCTCGATACGCTGGGCGCCGGGTTCACGCTGGCCTCGCATGACCTGGATCTGCGCGGGGCGGGGAATTTGCTGGGCGATGAGCAGTCCGGTCATATCCGGGAGGTGGGCATCGAGCTGTACCAGCAGATGCTGGAGGATGCGGTGAATGCGATCCGCGCCGAGGGGCAGGCCAAGAAAGCCGTGGAGCGGGACTGGACGCCGAATATCAATCTCGGCCTGCCGGTGCTGATCCCGGAGAATTATGTGAGCGACCTGCCTGTGCGGCTGGGGCTGTACCGGCGCATCAGCGGGCTGGTGAGCGATGCCGAGAGCGAGGCGCTGGCGGTGGAGCTGGTGGACCGGTTCGGCAAGCTGCCGGCCGAGGTGGAGAACCTGTTGCAGACCGTGGCGTTGAAACGCGCCTGCCGTGAGGCGGGGGTGGAGAAGCTGGATGCCGGGCCGAAGGGGATGGTGATCTCCTTCCGCAAGAACGAGTTCAATAATCCGGCCGGGTTGATTTCCTGGATCGCCTCGCGCGGCGGCACGTTGAAGGTGCGGCCGGACCAGAAGCTGGTGGTGGCGCGGGATATGGATGTGGGCGCGCGGGTTGGGATTGCGCGCGATGTGCTGGGGAATTTGTGCCGGTTGGCGAATTTGCAGGATGCGGCTTAAGGGAACTTAATATGCATGGTGCGTGCGGGTGGCTTGGCTGGATTGCTTCGCTGCGCTCGCAATGACGGTGTGTGTGGCACCAATGGTGCCACAACTAATTTTAGGGACCCCGGAAATTTGTGTGCGTGCTTGGGGCTTGGCTGGATTGCTTCGCTGCGCTCGCAATGACGGTGGGGGTGTGTGGCACCATTGGGTGCCACACAGTTTCGTTTTACTTTAGGCGGCTTTTTCCAACGTCGGATAATCGGTGTAGCCCTTCGCGTCGGGGCCGTAGAAGGTCGAGCTGTCCTGTGAGTTCAGTTCGGCGCCGCGCTTGAAGCGTTCGACCAGGTCCGGGTTGGCGATGAAGGGCTTGCCCCAGGCGATTGCGTCCGCCTCGCCGGCGGCGAGCGTTGCCTGCGCGGATTCCAGGGTGAAGCCCTCATTGGCGATGTAGATGCCGCCAAAGGCCTTTTTCAGTTGCGGCCCGATCCAGTCCTCGGCCTTGTGCTCGCGGGCGCAGATGAAGGCGATGCCGCGTTCGCCGAGCTCGCGCGCAACATAGGTGAAGGTGCCGAGGCGGTCGGAATCGCCCATGGAGTGCGCGTCCATTCGCGGGGCGAGATGCATGCCAACACAGCCGGGTTCCCAGACGGAGAGTACGGTGTCGGTGACTTCGAGCATTAGGCGGGCGCGCTTGGCGATCGAGCCGCCGTAATTATCGGTGCGCTGGTTGGTGCTGTCCTGCAGGAACTGGTCGAGCAGGTAGCCGTTGGCGCCGTGGATTTCCACGCCGTCGAACCCGGCCATTTGCGCGTTCATCGCGGCCTTGCGGTAGGCTTCGACCACACCGGTGATTTCCGAGAGTTCCAACGCGCGGGGGACCGGGTATTCCTGCTCCGGGCGGACCAGGCTGACATGGCCTTTCGCGGCGATGGCGCTGGGGGCGACGGGCGGCTCGCCGTTGAGGAAGATCGGCGAGGAGATGCGGCCGACATGCCAGAGCTGGGCGAAGATGCGCCCGCCGGCTTTGTGCACGGCATCCGTCACGAGCTTCCAGCCGGCGACCTGCTCGTCCGACCATAGGCCGGGTGTGTTGGCATAGCCTACACCCATCGGGGTGACGGAGGTGGCTTCCGCGATGATGAGCCCGGCGCTGGCGCGCTGCACATAATATTCGGCCATCAGCGCGTTGGGTACGCGCTCGGAGCCCGCGCGGGCGCGGGTGAGCGGGGCCATGATGATGCGATTGGGCAGCGTCAGGTCGCCCAGGGTTAAGGGGTCAAACAGCGTTGGCATCGGCAAGGGTCCTTTTGGTCTGTTGAAGGCGGGATAGCGCGGTGAGCAGCAACGCGGCCAGGGACAGAGCGGCGGCGGTGGGGGGAATGGCGGTCAGGCCCAATTGGTGGGAGATGACCTCGCCGCCCACCCAGGCGCCGAGTGCGTTGCCGGCGTTGAAGGCGGCGATGTTGAGGGTGGAGATGAGGTTCGGCGCGGCGCGGCCGAAATTCACCACGTTGATCTGCAGTGCCGGGACGCCGGCGAAAGCGAGCGTTGCCCAAAGGAACAGCGTGATCTCCGCCGGGATGACGGCGTGCGCGGTGAGGGTGAGGACCGCAAGAACCACGGCCGCGCAAAGGAAGATGCCGGACATGGTTTTGAAGAGATGCCAATCCGCCAGCCGGCCGCCCAGGTAATTGCCGAGCGTCAGGCCGAGCCCCATGAGGAAGAGCGTGTAGGTGACGCCGCGCGGGGAGACATGGGTGATGTCGTTCAGCACCGGGGCGATATAGGTGAAGACCGCAAAGACCGAGGCGGAGAAGAGGACGGTGATGCCGAGCGCCATCCAGGCCGGGGTTTTGATGGCGGCGAATTCGCGCAGCATGTTCGGATGCGCTGCGGCCTTTTCGTGGCGCGGCAGGAGCAGAAAGAGGCCGATGAGGGAGGCGACGCCAATGGCCGAGACGGCCCAGAACGTGGCGCGCCAGCCGGCGACTTGGCCGAGTGCGGTCCCCAGCGGCACGCCCAGCACATTCGCCAGGGTTAAGCCCGTGAACATCAAGGCAACCGCCTGGGCGCGGCGATTCTCCGGCACCAGGGAGGCGGCCTCCACCGCGCCGATGCCGAAGAACGCGCCATGGCACAAGGCGGTGATGATGCGAGCGGCCATCAGGAAACCGTAAGATGGGCTGATCGCGCAGAGCACATTGCCCAGGATGAAAATGCCCATCAGCGCCATGAGGGCGCTGCGATGGGGAAGCTTTTGCGTCGCGATCGCCATGACCGGCGCGCCGAGGAACACGCCGAGCGCGTAACCGCTCACCAGCCAGCCGGCGGCGGGGATGGAGACGGAAAGATTGCCGGCAACCTGGGGCAGCAGGCCCATGATGACGAATTCGGTGGTGCCGATGGCGAATGCGCTCAAAGCGAGCGCGATGATCGGGATGGGCAGGCTTTTCATAGGGCTTGGCTCATATGGTTCAGGAAGGCGGCGATCGCAGCCTCGTTGCGTTTATAGAAAACCCACTGGCCGACCCGCTTGCCCGTGATCAGCCCGGCATGGTGCAGGACAGCGAGATGCGCGGAGACGGTGGATTGGGAGAGGCCGCTGGCGTCGTCGATTTTGCCGGCGCAGACGCCCAGCGCGTAGGGATGCTCCTGGCCGGGAAAATTGCGCTCCGGGTCTTTCATCTGGGCCAGAATTTTGCGGCGAACGGGGTTGGCGAGGGCTTTTAGCGCCTCATCGAAGTCCGTTCCGGGTTGCGCCTGTATCGCCATGTGACGATATATATATCGTTTTTTGCCGATATACAGGGGGCTGAAATATTTGTTCGGGCGGCGGGAGGTCGCTATTCCTTCGGGGCGATGGTGAGGCGCATGCCATCCAGCGCGTCGGTCACCGGGATCTGGCAGGAGAGGCGCAATTCCGCTGTGCGGTAGTCGGAGCTTGCGAGCATATCCTCCTCCTCCTCGCGCATCGGCGCCAGGCGGGGCGCGAAGGCAGGGTCGATATGGACATGGCAGGTCGAGCAGGAGCACATGCCGCCGCAGATCGCCAGCAACTCCTTGATGCCGGCACTGTGGATGGCATCCATCAGGGTTTGTCCGGTTTCAACGATCACGTGCGTTTCCGCGCCTGAGCGGGTGACGATGGTCAATTTGGGCATCGGGGTAACCTTGGCATTCGGTTGCATGTCTCCGGTGCATCGCGCCGGGTGGTAGGCTTTTTGCCGAGATTGGAGGCGGCGAAAAGCCGTAGCTTTGAGGCACAGGCATGCGCGAATATCTGCGTGGCGCGGGGAATGCGTGGGGTTTAGCTGACGCGCGGCGTGCTGCGCCCGGACCGGGTGATGATCACGACGCCGTCGCCCGCCTCGATCCGCGTGGACGGGTCGGGGCGGGTGAGGGTCTCGCCGTCTTTGCGGTCCACGGCGATGACGAACAGGCTGCCGATAGCTTCATGCTCGATTTTGTCGATCGTCGCCCCCGCCAAGGGGCTGTCCGGTGCGACTGCCATCACTTCCAGCTCCAGCCCCATCGTGCGCAGGCCGGTGGCCAGTGCGCGCATGCGCTCCGAGCCGTCCGTGAACATGGTGATCCGGGGGAACAGGATAAGCTGGGCGATGCGCTCGGCGCCGATATGCGTCGGCTCGACCACGGAATTGGCGCCGGCCTGAAGCAGCTTGCTCTTGGTGCTGGGTGCTTCGCCGCGTGCGACAATTTCTAATGTCTTGTTTAGATTTCTGGCGGATAGCGTGATGAAGACATTCGCCGCGTCATGCGGCACCACCGTGGCCAGCGCGCGCGCGCGTTGCACGCCGACTGCCTCCAGAACGTCCTCGTCCGTCGCGTCGCCGTGCCAGGCGGCGTAGCCCCGCGCAGTGGCTTGCGCGACGCGTGTTTCGTTCGTCTCGACGATCACGAAATCCGCCCCACCTGCCTGCAGCTCGCCCGCCAGCATCTGGCCGATCCGCCCGTAGCCGCAAATGATCACGTGGTTCGACATTTTGTTGATCTGCGTTTTCATCCGTTTCATCCCCAGCAATTGCTGAATCTGTACGATCGTTATGAATTGAACCAGCGCACCGGTTAGAAAAATGATCCCCGTGCAGCCTAAAATAACGGTTGCGATGGTGATCGCCCGCAAATCAGCGGTGACGATGGGATGAACCTCTTCATACCCAACCGTGAACACCGTGATGATAACAAAATAAAACGCGTCGGCCCAGGACCAGCCGGCCAGGACATAAGCCACCGTCGCAGCCGCAATTACGGCGACTATGTAGATCAGCCCACCCACCAGATTGCGCCACGGCGAGTCGGCCAAACGGTTCATGGCGGGGGTTTTAGAAAAGTAAGGCCAGGGGGACATCTGTCCCCCTGGACCCCCTGCGAAGGGCCGCGCCCTTCGATCCGCAATAGTAAAGGGTTATGAAAGGGGGGCGCCTTTGGTGTTAAAACCACCCGGGGCGCCCCCCTTTCATAACCCTTATTCATGGATTCCAAAGGCAAGCCTTTGGCGGGGATCCAAGGGGCAGAGCCCCTTGGTCTTGCTTTCTTGAGAAACCCCGCCATTAGCCCCGTTGGTCGAGGGGCACGTAGTCGCGGGTTGGCGCGCCGGTGTAGATTTGGCGCGGGCGGCCGATGCGCTGCTGCGGGTCTTCGATCATTTCCATCCACTGGCTGATCCAGCCCACGGTGCGCGCGAGCGCGAAGATGGGGGTGAACATCGTGGTGGGGAAGCCCATGGCTTTCAGGATGATGCCTGAATAGAAATCGACGTTCGGGTAGAGTTTCCGCTCGACGAAATAGGGATCTTCCAGCGCGATCTTCTCGAGTTCCATGGCGAGGTCAAGCATCGGTTCATTTTTGATGCCGAGTTCGCCGAGGACTTCGTAGCAGGTGCGCTGCATGATCTTGGCGCGCGGGTCGTAGTTTTTATAGACGCGGTGGCCGAAGCCCATCAGCTTGATGTTGCTGTTCTTGTCTTTCACCTGCTTGATGAAATCGGGGATGTTATCCTTGTGGCCGATTTCGGCGAGCATTTTCAGCACAGCTTCGTTGGCGCCGCCATGGGCGGGACCCCAGAGCGAGGCGATGCCGGCGGCGATGCAGGCGAACGGGTTGGCGCCGGTGGAGCCGGCGAGGCGCACCGTGGAGGTCGAGGCGTTCTGCTCGTGATCGGCGTGCAGGATGAAGATGCGATCCATCGCGCGCGAGAGGATCGGGTTCTGCCGGTAGGGTTCCGCCGGGACGGCGTGGAACATGTGCAGGAAGTTTTCCGAATAGCTCAGATTGTTCTGCGGATAGACGAAGGGCTGGCCGACATTGTATTTATGCGCCCAGGCGGTGATCGTCGGGATTTTCGCGATCATGCGGAAGGCGCTGATCTCGCGCTGGCGCGGGTCGTGAATATCGATGCTGTCGGGATAGAAGGCGGACATCGCGCCGACGACGGAGCAGAGCATGGCCATCGGGTGCGCATCGCGGCGGAAGCCGTCCCAGAAGCGGCGGATCTGTTCATGCAGCATGGTGTGCATGGTCACGCCGTGGGTGAATTCCTTGAGCTCGGTGGCGTTGGGCAGGTTGCCGTAGAGCAGGAGGTAGGAGACTTCGAGGAAGGTGGAGTGTTCCGCGAGCTGTTCGATCGGATAGCCGCGATAGAGGAGAATGCCGGCGTCGCCGTCGATATAGGTGATGGAGCTTTCGCAAGCGGCGGTCGCGCCGTAGCTCGGGTCGAAGGTAAAGACGCCGAGTTCACCTTGGAGTTTACGGATATCGACACAGGCTGGGCCGATAGACCCCGCCAAGACGGGCAAGGTGGCCGTTTTGCCATCGTGCGTCAGTGTCGCTGTGCCGACCTGCTTGCTGGTTGCGGTTTGAGGCATGCGGATTCACCTTCTGATTGATTCTTAAGGACAGTTCGAAGATCGCTTTAGTCTTGGCATTCGCGCGAATGCGGATAGGGGTATTAAATCACCTGCCGCGTGTAAAGCCAAGCGCCGGCAGGTTCAGGCGAGGTCAGCCGGGCGTAGAAAACGTTGCAGCGTTGCGCTTTGCGAATTCAGCCGGCGCCAGGGCGAGGAGATCAGAAATTCAGCCAGGGAAGCTGTCGGAAATCCGCCATTCAGCCGCAACTGGGTTTGGCGTGGATCAGTGGGATCGCTAAGCGCAAGGGCCAACTCATGCAGTCCGGGATTATGACCTATGACCAGGGCGCTGCGCACCGTCTCCGGTAATTCACGCAGCACGTCGCGGATCTGGTTGGGGGTGGCCATGTAGAGCACGGGCAGCGAGTCGATATTCGGCCACTCGCCCCAGACTTCGGAGGCTTCCAGCGCTTCCAGCGTTTGCTGCGTGCGCTGGGCGGTGGAGACGAGCACGACATCCGGCGCGAGGCCGGCCTTGCGCATTGCCCGGCCCATGGCCGTCGCGGCGCGCCGGCCGATTTCGGTCAGCGGGCGCTCATGGTCCGTGCCTCCAGGGGCTTCCGGGGCTGCTTTCGCGTGACGGAGCAAAATCAATTGATGCATAACGATATTGTGCCATGGTGTGTGGCGGATGTCGCCCCTATTTGACGAGCATAGCAGCGTCTCGGCGGCAGGATAGCGTTGGAGGTTCGGCGGCGATGGATCGACGGCAATTTTTGGTGTGCACGGGTGCTGCGGCCCTTGCCGGACCGGCTTTGGCCGAGTCTCTGCCGGTGCCGCCGAGTGGGCGAATAGCGTTCAGGGTGTTGCGCAATGGTGCTGCCGTCGGGACGCATGAGGTGACGTTCGCGCAGGACGGCGATGCGCTCGAGGCGGTGACGAATATGGCCTTTATCGTAACGATCGCCGGGATAACGGTGTATCGCTACAGCCTGACGGCGACCGAAAATTGGTCAGGCGGCGTGTTCCAGCGGCTAGAGAGCAAGGTGAATAATGACGGCACGCGGCTTGAGGTGCAGGCGCATAAAACCGCTTCCGGATATGATGTCGTCGATATCAATCATAGCAGTCCGGCGAAACGCTATCCGGAATATACCGCACCGCCTGACACATTGCCCCTGACCTACTGGAATAAAGCGATGTTGAACGGGACGGTGTTGAATATCGATACGGCGCATAGCTATCCGACGATCGTCTCCTCGCCGGGATGGAACAGGCTGGTGACCGCGAATGGCGGGTCGCTGGTGGCGCAGCGCTTCGATGTGACGGGCAAGCTGCATTTGAGCGTGTGGTACGACCAGATGGGGCAATGGTCCGGTCTGCAGTTCAACCTGCGGGGCGCCTGGAACTACGAAAAAATAATTTAGACGCACCCGCGCCTTTGCCAGCGCTGGTTTACGTCGCGCTGGTTTCCCGATGGACAAAAGGTGGTTTCTATGCGGAGGCAGACGTGGAGCGCGGGCGCCGGGCCGGCGGGCGTTAGCCGTATTGCGGTTCCGGGTGGCGTAGATGCCAGAGACGTTCATGGGCCGCGACCAGGCTTTCGATGCTCTTGCGCCGGTTGGCATCCGGCGGGACGGTTCGCCGGGTGAGCATATTCTCCAGGATGTGCAGAAGCTGTTCTGCGATCTCATAGTCGCCCTGATCACAGGCATGGTGAAAGGCGAGAAGGATTTTGTCGGACAGACGGCGGCTGTAACGTGGCGTACCTGGGGCCGGCTTGGGGGAGATATCCGGTTCGTCCTCTGTGTCAGTCACATTTTCCATAAATTTTGGTCCGGTGTGCAGCGGAGCGAGTTAGTAGTCGCTCCGCCAGCTTGTTGGGGGATGTAGCTTTCATTAGAATAAATTCAGATTATATGCCATCCAAAAAAGCAGGTGTCCCTGGTCCGATATAATATCTCTATCCGAAAGTTAAATATTTCTTACCTGGAAATATTTGTGGATAGCGATGTTTTTTCGGTGGGCTATGCGGGATCCGAGCCGTTAAGATCCGCGAAGGCGTCCTCCCACGAACCCGTGGTCGAGGCTTTGCTGTACTCGGTCGAACGGTTTTCAAAGAAATTCGCGTGTTCCACGGCGTTCAGCATTTCATCCAGCCAGGGCAGCGGGTTTTTATCGACATTGTACAAGGCGTTGAGGCTGAGCTGGGTCAGGCGGCGGTCGGCGATGTAGCGGATATAGCGTTTTACTTCCTCCGCTTTCAGCCCGTCCACTTCACCGAATTCGAAGGCGAGGTCGATAAAGGCATCTTCGTGCTCGACGATCGTTGAGCAGATAGTGTAGATCTCCTGACGTAATGTTTCTGTCCAGATCTCCGGGTTTTCCTGCACAAAGGTGTGGAAAAGCTGGATGATAGAATCGCAATGCAGGGATTCATCGCGGACCGACCAGGTGATGATCTGGCCCATGCCCTTCATTTTGTTGAAGCGCGGGAAGTTCAGCAGAATGGCGAAGGAGGCGAAGAGCTGCAGGCCTTCGGTGAAGGCGCCGAAGGCGGCGAGGGTCTTGGCGATTTCATGCTTACTGTCGACCCTAAAACCGTGCATGTAGTCGTATTTGTCCTTCATCTCCTTGTATTTGAGGAAGGCGGTGTATTCGACCTCGGGCATGCCGACGGTGTCGAGCAGATGCGAGTAGGCGGCAATGTGGATTGTCTCGATATTCGAGAAGGCGGAGAGCATCATCAGCACTTCCGTCGGCTTAAAGACCTGGGCGTAATGCTTCATGTAGCAATTGTTCACCTCGACATCTGCCTGGGTGAAGAAGCGGAAGATCTGCGTGAGCAGGTTGCGCTCCACGAGGGTGAGGTTTTTGTGCCAGTCCCGCACGTCGTCGGCGAGCGGGACTTCCTCGGGCAGCCAGTGCACGCGCTGCTGGGTCAGCCAGGCCTCGTAGGCCCAGGGGTAGCGAAACGGCTTGTAGACTGGGTTCTCGGTGAGCAGGTCCAGTTTGGCGGGCAGATGTTCACTCATGGTCATGGCCTTAAGATGCAATGTTGAAAGATTAAGGGGCTTCGCCCCTTAAAACCCCATAGGGGCCGCCGGCCCCTGACCCCGATTAGTTTTACGCAAGTAAAAAGTTCAGGGGTCTGGGGCCCGCGGCCCCAGCGGGTCGTCGGCCCAAAGGGCCGCCGGTTAGCCAAATAGCGCGCCTTTGGCGCGACGCGGCGCCCTGGTCTTCTACTTCACTGGCAAGCCAAACACTCTTCATAATTTGTCGGCGCGGCGGCGGCGGGGATGGCCTGGAACGCCTCCGGCCGGACCGCTTTCTCCGATACCGTATCGGCGCGCTGGATGGACAGCGAACGGCAATAATAGAGTGATTTCACGCCCTTTTTCCAAGCGAGGTAATGAATCTGGTGCAGGTCCCGCTTGTTCACATTGGCCGGCACGAAGATATTGATCGACTGGCTCTGGCAGATGAACGGCGTGCGGTCGGCCGCATGCTCGATGATCCAGCGCTGGTCCAGCTCGAAGGCGGTTTTGTAGACATCCTTCTCGTGCTGCGAGAGAAAATCGAGATGCTGGACGCTGCCCTTGGTGGTGGTGATGGAGGACCAGGTTTCCTCATCGTCCCGGCCGTATTTTGCCAGGAGTTTTTGCAGCGGCCGGTTGCGCACCGAGAAGCTGCCCGAGAGGGTTTTCTGCAGGAAGACATTGGCCGCGATCGGCTCGATGCCGGGCGAGGTGTTGCCGGTGATGATCGAGATGGAGGCGGTGGGGGCGATGGCGATTTTATGCGAGAAGCGCTCCTCGACGCCGTAATCGGCGGCATCCGGGCAGGCACCGCGCTCGGCCGCGAGCTTTTTCGAGGCGGCATCGGCGCCGGCGCGCAGATGCTTGAACATCCTCACGTTCCAGACCTTGGCCATGACGCTCTCGAAGGGCACGTTCTGGTCCTGCAGGAAGGAGTGGAAGCCCATGACGCCGAGGCCGACGGAGCGCTCGCGCAAGGCGGCGTATTTCGCCTTCTCCATGCTGTCCGGCGCCTTGTCGATAAAATCCTGCAGCACGTTGTCGAGGAAGCGCATGATGTCCTCGATGAAATGCTCGTGTTGGTGCCACTCGAACCAGGTCTCCAAATTGACCGAGGAGAGGCAGCACACCGCCGTGCGCTCCCGGCCGTGCTGGTCGATCCCTGTGGGGAGCGTGATCTCGGCGCAGAGATTGGAGGTTTTAACCTCCAGCCCGGCGAGCTTGTGGTGCTCGGGGCGGGCGTTGTTCACATGGTCGGAGAAGACGAGATACGGCTCGCCGGTCTCGATGCGGGCGGTGAGGATGCGGACCCAGAGGGCGCGGGCGGAGATGCTGCGCACATGGCTGCGGTCTTTCGGCGAGGTCAGGACCCATTCGGCATCGGTCTCCACCGCGCGCATGAAAGCATCTGAGATCAAGACGCCGTGATGCAGGTTGAGCGCCTTGCGGTTGGGATCACCGCCGGTCGGGCGGCGGATCTCGATGAATTCTTCGATTTCGGGATGCCAGACCGGCAGATAGACGGCCGCCGAGCCGCGGCGCAGCGAGCCCTGGGAGATGGCCAAAGTGAGCGAATCCATGACGCGGATGAAGGGGACGACGCCCGAGGTTTTGCCGTTTTTGCCGACTTTCTCGCCGATCGAGCGCAGATTGCCCCAATAGGAGCCGATGCCGCCGCCTTTGGAGGCGAGCCAGACATTCTCGTTCCAGAGGCCGACAATGCCCTCCAGCGTGTCAGTGGCTTCGTTCAGGAAGCAGGAGATCGGCAGGCCGCGATCCGTGCCGCCATTCGAGAGCACCGGAGTCGCCGGCATGAACCACATTTTGCTGATATAGTCGTAGAGGCGTTGCGCATGGGCGGCATTGTCGCCGTAATAGGAGGCGACGCGGGCGAAGAGGTCCTGGTAGCTCTCGCCGGGGAGCAGGTAACGGTCGTCCAATGTGGCGCGGCCGAAATCCGTCAACAGCGCATCGCGCGAGCGGTCGATATGAACCTGATGGCGGCCACGCATCTGGATTCCATCGTCGAGCAGCACAGCTTCAGGTTTCGTCATCACATTCATTTGGCCAGACCCCGATTTATAAACGCTGCTCGTCATACAACATGTGGTTCGGCGTTTATACACTCACTACTAGATCAGGTTGAAGAAGATTTTAGATGAAAAATTTCTTGTATGGAGTCACCGCGAGGCAAAGCGCCAATGTTTCTAATATGTTCCGGATTGGCTTCGTTGCGCAATCCGGCCATTCGCTTTGGCCAACGTGACGACTCCGATCTAAGTCGTTAGGTCTTCGGTCAGCATGGCTGCAAGAACCTTTACCCATGAAGAGATCCTTCCCGTCATTCGCGGCGTGGCGTTGTGCATCCTGTTGCCGGCGCTGGATCAGACGATCATGGTGCCGGCGATGCCGCGCATGGCGCATGATCTGGGCGGGTCGCACCATATTGCCTGGATCATCTCGGCCTATCTGCTGACCGGCACGGCCGCGACGCCGATTTTCGGCAAGCTCTCGGATATATATGGGCGCAGGCGGCTGATGCAGCCAGCGCTGATCGTGTTTTGTATCGCATCCCTGGGCTGCGCGGCGGCGGGGCATTTCTGGCAGATCG
The DNA here is from genome assembly GCA_963737355.1 of uncultured Pseudomonadota bacterium. Classification (GTDB taxonomy): domain Bacteria; phylum Pseudomonadota; class Alphaproteobacteria; order Acetobacterales; family Acetobacteraceae; genus Acidocella. The sequence goes on from CAVTSC010000007.1 coordinate 949,151, forward strand.
TGCTGTGCCGCGCGGTGCAGGGGATTGGCGGGGCGGGGCTGATCACCATCGCGCAGACCGCGATCTCTGATGTCGCACCGCCGCGCGAACGGGGCCGCTATCAGATTTACATGAGCGGCATGTGGGGCATTGCCAGCATTGGCGGGCCGATGCTGGGCGGCGCGCTGACGGATGGGCTCTCCTGGCGGGGTATTTTCTGGATCAACCTGCCGCTTTGCGCGCTGGCATGGGGCTTGAGCAACCGTGCGTTGCGCGCGTTGCCGGCGCATGCCGGGCGGGGCCAGAAGATTGATTATCTTGGGGCGGCGCTGCTGACCGCGGCGATCACCGCCTGGCTGGTGCTTTGCGCCTCCGGCGGGCGGGATTTTGCCTGGGGATCCGGGGTGGCGCTGTTTCTGCTGGGGGCGGGGGTGGTGTTTTCCGCGCTGACCGCCTGGGTGGAGCACCGCGCGCCGGCGCCCATGCTGCCGCTCAAATTTTTTACCCACGGGACGGTGCTGGGTGGGTTGTTGCTGGCGGCGACCAACGCGCTGTGCACGTTTGGTGCGTCGCTGCTGCTGCCGCTGTATTTCCAGGGGATCAAACATTCCAGCGCGGCGCTTTCGGGGCTGCTGACGACGCCGTTTCTGTTGGCTTTCGTGGTGATGTCCTATGCCGGGGGCAAGATTTCGCGCGCGCTCGGGCGCACCCGGCCGACCATGCTGGCAGCACTCGCGGCCTGTGTCCTGGGACTTGTGCTGCTGGCCTCGATGCAAGCGGGCACGCCGGTTGTGCTGTGCGTGCTCTACGGCGTGATCTTGGGTGGCGGCATTGGGCTGGTGCAGCCGAATATCACGGTGGTGATCCAGAATGCGGCGGAGCGGCGCGATGTGGGGGTGGCGACGGGAAGCATGTTGCTGTTTCGCGCCATTGGCGGCGCGTTCGGCGCGACTTTGGCCGGGGTGATGTTGCTGCGTTACGGCTTTGCCGCTGGGTTTGGCGCTTGCGCGGTGGTGGCGGCGGTCTCGGTCGCGATTGCCGCCTGCATGCGGGATGCCACGCTACGGCAATCGTAGTGGTTTAAATTTGTTGGTGTTTGTTTTCTAAGCTAGCGCGGCGCCGTCGCGCAGGATGGCCTGGGCGGCGGGCGCGATGGCGTTGCCCTCGTGCAGGATAAGGCCGGGGCGGATGACGTCCGGGGCGTTCGAGCCGCGGCGGGCGGCGAGCAGGATCATCTTGGCGGGCTGACCCGCGCGCGGCCAGAGCGGCGTGAGGGTGATGGCGCCATAAGAAACCCGCAACGCAGCCGCCGCCTGGGCGAATGACTTTGCCGGGAGGATGAAAGTGAGGCTGCCCTGGCGGCGCAGGAGCGGGGTGAGGGCGGTGATCCAGCCGGTCAGCAGCTCGGGTGTGGCATGGTGGGCGATGGCGCGGCGCGCATTCGGCGATTGGGTGCTTTTGGGATTGAACCAAGGCGGGTTGGCCAGGATGTGATCGAAGCTCTGGGGGGCGAAAGGCGGGGATCCGGCATCCCCCTGGACGGCGAAAATATCATTTAAGTTATTGATTTTAAAGTTCTCATTGGCGAGCTGGGCGGTGGCGGCGTCGCGCTCCAGGCCATAGCCGGAAATGCCCGGCACGCGCGCGGCAAGACAGAGCAGGGCAGCCCCGGCGCCGGTTCCGGCTTCCAGCACGCATTGCCCGGCTTTGGCCGGCACGGCGGCGGCGAGCAGGACCGGCTCGAACCCACTGCGGTGCCCGGCGGCGAATTGCCGATACATCACACGTCCGTTTAATAATCCGCCGGTTGTCGTTTCATCCATGCCGCCTGCCTTGACCCAAAATTCATGCCGCCCGATATGGGGTCCGATATCGCAATTCTCTCAGGTAAGTTAGGGCGCGGATAAATTGGATGGTGCGACCCCTTTGAAGACAGATGCTCTGGCCCGGCTGACCGGAATGTTGGAGTGTGACCTGCTGGCCACCAACCAGGCAATCGTTGCCCGGATGGACAGCCCGGTCGCCCTGATTCCGCAGCTGGCGGCGCATCTTGTCGCGGCTGGCGGCAAGCGGTTGCGGCCTTTATTGACCCTGGCATTGGCCAAATTATGCGGCTACGAGGGCGCGCGGCAGGTACAGCTCGCGGCCTGTGTGGAGTTTATCCATACGGCGACGCTGCTGCATGACGATGTGGTGGACGAATCCGTGCTGCGGCGGGGCTATGCCAGCGCCAATGCGGTGTTCGGCAACAAGGCCTCCGTGCTCGTGGGCGATTTCCTGTTCGCCCGGGCGTTTCAGCTCATGGTGGAGGATGGCTCGCTGGAGGTGCTGCGCATTCTCTCGGCGGCGGCGGCGACCATTGCCGAGGGCGAGGTGCTGCAGCTCACCACACAGAACGACCTTGGCACTACGGAGCAGAAATATTTCGACGTGATCCGCGGCAAGACCGCGGCGCTGTTCGCGGCGGCCTGCGAGGTCGGCGGCGTGATCGCCGAGCGGCGGGCGGCGGAATGTGCGGCGCTGGCGCAGTTTGGCATGGATCTCGGCATGGCATTCCAGCTCGTGGATGACGCGCTGGATTACAGTGCCGTCCAGGCCGAATTGGGCAAGACCGTGGGCGATGACTTCCGCGAGGGCAAGTTGACCTATCCGGTGCTGCTGGCGATTGCGGCGGCCGATGCGCAGGAGCTGGAATTCTGGACCCGCACGATTGGCGCGGGGGAGCAGACGGAGACCGATCTTGGCACGGCACTCGGCCTGATCCGCAAGCATGATGCGACGCAGCGCAGCCTGGTCCGCGCCGATGCGTTTGTAGAATCGGCCTGCGCGGCGCTGGAGGCATTCCCGGAGAGCCAGATGCGCGAGGCGCTGCGGGATGTGGCGCGTTACACCACGGCGCGGCGCTTTTAGAGTGCGGTTGTTTTAGGTTCGCGCCTCTTGCGCGGCCCCCCGGATGGGGATCGTAAATCGGGACAATAAAAAACACCGCGCCGGGTCCCGGCGCGGTGTTTTGGTTTTCTAGCCTTGGGGCTGGTGACTAGCTCTTGTCGTTGGCCGCGGCCGGGGCCAGCACCGTGGTGATGGTCGAGCGCACGACGCTGACCGTAACATTCGGGGCGATTTCGACGTCGATCTCGGTGGCGCCATCGGTGGTTTTTTTCACAACGCCGATGATCCCGCCAGCCGTGACGACCTTGTCCCCGCGCTTGATCGCGGAAAGGCGGGCCTTCAACTGCTTGGCCTGGGTCTGCTGCGGCCGGATGAGCAGGAAGTAGAAGACGACGAAGATAAGCACCAGCGGCGCGAACTGGATGATCGAGGAAAGGCCGCCGGCGGCGCTGCCGGCGGCGGTTTGCGCATAGGCTGGTGAGATAAACATTGTTGCTCCTGGTTGCCGTGAGTTGCCGCGGACCATAGGTTGCGCCGCGACGCAGTCAACTAGGAGACCGATTGAATGGACGAAACGCTTCTCCGCCGCATTGCCGAGGCGCTGGAAAGACTGGCCCCGCCCGCGCGGGGCATGCCGGATTTGAGCGGGGCCGACGCATTCGTCTGGCACCCGGAACGCTTCGCGCTGACGCCGGTGCGGCAGGTCTCGCGCGTGGCGCTGGACCTGCTGCAGGGGGTGGCGCAGCAGAAGGCGATCTTGCTCGAGAACACGCGGCGCTTCGCCGCCGGGTTGCCGGCCAACAATGCCATGCTGTGGGGCGCACGCGGCATGGGCAAGTCCTCCCTCGTGAAGGCCGCGCATGCCGAGGTGAACCGCGAGAGCCCCGGCGCGCTGGCGCTGATCGAGATCCATCGCGAGGATATCCGCACCCTGCCGGACCTGTTGAACGCGCTGCGACTCCAGGACCGGCGCTGCGTGATCCTGTGCGACGACCTCTCCTTCGAGCGTGAGGACGCCGATTACAAGGCGTTGAAATCGGTGCTGGATGGCGGCATCGAGGGGCGGCCGGACAATGTGCTGTTCTATGCGACCTCGAATCGCCGGCATCTGATGCCGCGCGACATGATGGAGAATGAGCGCGCGACCGCGATCAATCCGGGCGAGGCGGTGGAGGAGAAGGTCTCGCTCTCGGACCGGTTCGGCCTGTGGCTCGGCTTCCATAACGGCGACCAGGATACGTTCTTTGCGATGATCGAGGGCTATGCCGCGGCCTACCAACTGCCGATCGAGCCGGAGGCGCTGCGCGCGGCGGCGGTGGAATGGTCGGTCACGCGCGGCGGGCGCTCCGGGCGCGTGGCGTGGCAGTTCATCCAGGATATCGCGGGCAGGCTGGGCGTGCGCCTGAGCGCCTGACGGGCAATTCCTATTGCCAAGCGCCGGCAGTGTGTCATGCTGCCGGCGCTTGGGGCGTGGGTTCAGCCTGAGGGTGACCGTTCGCAGCATTTTCGCATTTTGCTTTCCGGGACGGACATTTCCTGTTCAGTGCGGTTGATGACCGGACGCTCGTATCTGTCCATGGAGGCTCGAGATGAACCGTGTTCTGTTTCGTAATGCCAATGTGTGGGATGCCAGCGGGGCGCCGGCTTTTCCGGCGGATGTGCTGGTCGAGGGCGGACGGATAAAAACCATCGCGCGGACGCCGCGGCGCGCTTGAGCGCCGAAGGGGCGACGCGTGATCGAGGCGCGCGGGCAGGACGCTGATGCCGGGCCTGGTGGAGGGGCATGCGCATATATCCTTCGGCGGTGCGGTGAATGATTTCGATCTCGGCAATATTCCGCCGGAAGAGCATTTGCTGCTGACCATGCGCAATGCGAAGACCTTGCTCGATCATGGCTTTACCAGCGCGTATAGCGCCGCAACGTCGAAATTGCGGCTGGATGTGGTGATCCGCAACGAGGTAAATGCCGGGCGGCTGCCGGGGCCGCGCATCCGCGCGGCCAGCCCGGAGATCACCGTGACCGGCGGCCTCGGCGATGAGCGCAAGCCCATATGTATTATGAGAGTTTCGGCATGATCGCCGACGGGCCGGAGGAGATCGCCAAGGCGGTGCGGCTGTGCTGCCGCGAGGGGGTCGATAACATCAAGATGAATATTTCGGGCGACGATCTCGGCCCGGCGGCTCCATGGCGGGCTCACCGTGATGCGCGAGGACGAAGTGCAGATGGCGGTGAATGTCGCGCGGGATTTTGGCAAGAAGGTCAATTGCCATGCGCGCTGCGGCGAATTCCGTGAAGCGCGCGGTGCGCTGCGGCGTGGATGTGATCTATCATTGCGAATCCGCCGATGAAGAAGCGATCGACATGCTGGAATCCGTGAAGGACCGGATTTTTGTCGGCCCCGCCATCGGGATTATTTACGGCACGCTGTATGAGGGCGAGCCGTTCGGGTTTCATCGGGATTCCGAGCTCGGCCGGAACGATGCAGCGGGTGATCGAGATCGACTGCCGCGGTGTATAAGGAGCTGCGCCGCCGCGGTGTACGGATTCTCATCGGTGGGGATTATGGGTTTGCGCAATCGCCGCAGGGGGATAATGCGCGGGATTTGAAACATTTTGTCGATCTGCTCGGCTTCTCGCCGACCGAGGCGCTGCAATGCGGCACGCGGATCGGCGGCCAGGTGATGGGGCTTGGCGACGAACTGGGCGAAATCCGGGAAGGTTATATCGCGGATTTGCTACTGGTGAATGGCGATCCGCTGCAGGATCTCGATCTCGTGGTGCATGAGCGCAATTTGCATGTGATCATGAAGGATGGCGCATTGTATAAGGATCATTCGGCGGAGCAGGTGGCCGAGCAGGTGCGGGCGGCGGAGTAGAAAGAGTCTTCTTTTTGTGAACAAAAAGAAGCAAAAAAACTTTGGAACTTTGGGGTGGTGCTGGGGGTGATGGCGGTGCCTCACGCAACGGCCGCAGGGTAAAAGTTTTTTGGTTCTTTTTTTCAAAAAAGAACCGCTTTTAAAAACAACAGGGGGATAAAATGAGATTTTCCCGTGAGCCGCGCATCCATCCAGTGGCCATCGACGATTTGCGGCCGACGCAGATCACGGTCGGCATGCGCGAGGTTGAGGCCAAGCGCGTTCAGTGGCGGGAGCATAATAGCGGCACGAAGGCGGATTTTCTGGGTGCGCATCTCATTCCGGTCGTGCGCGGGCCGCGCGGGCGGCCTTATCTGGTGGACCACCATCACCTCGTTCGCGCGCTGCATGATGAGGGGGTGAAGGAGATTGCGATCAGCGTAACAGCGGATCTCTCAAAACTCGATCCGGCGACGTTTTGGGTTTATCTCGACAACCGCGCCTGGATGCATCCCTATGATGCAGAGGGTGTGCGCCAGGATTACAAGAAATTGCCGAAGCATATTGAGGGATTGATCGACGATCCGTATCGCAGCCTGGCCGGCGAGCTACGTTGGGCGGGCGGCTTTGCCAAGGACACGACGCCATTTGCCGAGTTTTTATGGGCGGATTTTCTGCGCCGGCGAATCAAGCGCAAAATGGCGGCGGGCGATCCGGTGGGGGCCCTCGATGAAGCCGTGCGGCTCGCCAAGTCCGGGGAGGCGGATTATCTGCCCGGCTGGTGCGGGCCGGTCGCGCGGGGATGAAGTTCTTCATCCCGCGGGATATGCTGGCGGGGGTTTCCGTGGCCGGATTGCTGCTGCCCTCCGCGATTGCCTATGCCGCGATTGCCGGGCTTTCACCGGACCATGCGATCATCGCCACGATCATCGGGCTCGGGGTTTACGCGGTGTTTGGGCGCAGCCGGTTTGCGATGGTAGCACCCACTTCGTCCTCGGCGGCGATTCTGGCGGCGTTGATCCTCTCCATGCAGCGGGACATGCCGCAGGGGCCGCAAGTGACCGCCGCCGCCGTGCTGCTGGCGGCGGCGTGTTTTCTCGCGGCGGGATTGTTGCGGGCGGGGGCGCTGGTGGCGTTCGTCTCTCGCCCGGTGCTGCGCGGCTTTGCCTTTGGCATCGCGCTGACGATCACCATCCGGCAGGTCCCGGCCATTGCCGGGGTCAGCGTGCGGGCAAGCGGGGCCGGCGGGGTATTGCCGATGCTCAGCCGGCTCGTGCTCTCAGTGCCGCAATGGCATCCGGCCTCGCTGGCGAGCGGCATTTTGGCGCTGGGCGCGATCGTGCTGCTGCGGCGGGTGCGCGGCGTGCCGGCCTCGGCGATGGTGCTGGTGGCCGGGGTGTTGTGCTCGGTGCTGGCGGACCTGCCGGCCTATCATGTCGCTTTGATCGGCAAATTGGCGCTCGTATTGTCTTATCCCGCGCTGCCACGATTCTCGTTCGAGGATTGGAGCCGGATCGTGCAGCTTTCGGTCCCGCTATTCCTGATCCTGTTCGCGGAATCCTGGGGTTCGATTCGCGGCCTTGCTTTGGCGCATGGCGATAAGGTGTCGGCCAACCGGGAATTGCTGGCGCTGGGCTGCGCCAATCTGGCCTCGGGCCTGATCCAGGGCATGCCGGTGGGGGCGGGTTTTTCCGCTTCCTCGGCGGCGGAGATGGCGGGGGCGACGAGCCGGTGGGCGGGCGTTGCGGCGATGGTAGTGCTGCTTGCCTTGAGTGTGTGGGGGCGCGGCTGGGTGGCCTTGCTGCCTTGGCCGGTGCTGGCCGCGGTCGTCATCGCCTCGCTGTTCCATGCGCTGGACCTGGCATTCTTGCTGCGGCTCTGGCGGATACGGCGCGATGGGCTGGTGGCGAGTGCCGCCGCCATCGCCGTGCTGGGTTTGGGCGTGTTGGATGGGATGCTCATCGCGATCGGGTTCTCGCTGATTGCCCTGTTGCAGCGCCTCTCGGGTGAGCAGGTGGAACGACTGGGGCGGATTCCCGGAACGCATGATTTCGTCGATGTCGCGCGCAATCCGGCGGCGGAGGTCACGCCGGAAATCCTGATCCTGCGGCCCGAGGAACCCTTGTTTTTCGCCAATGCCGAGCGCGTGCTGGAAGCGGTGACCGGCCAGGCGGCGGAGATGGGGGCACGAATTCGTGATCCTCTCGCTCGAGGAGAGTTCGGATTTCGACAGCACGGCGCTGGATGCGCTGGTGGAATGCGAGGCCGGGCTCGCGGCCAAAGGGCGCACGCTGCTGCTGGCCAGGGTGAAGGAGGATATCCGCGAGGTGCTGCAGCGGGCCGGAGCCGCGCGGCTCGCCCAGGCATGTTATTGGAGTGTGGCCGATGCGGCCGACGCCGCTTCGGCCGGGATGACCGGGCCGGGCAAGCATGCGGAGGGGAAACTGGTGCGGGTGGGGGGACTTGAACCCCCACGGGCCTAAGGCCCAACGGATTTTCTTACCGCTACGGCTTTCGCCGCCTTGGGCGCCGCATGGATTTGCGGCATCCAAGTTCGTGGTCTGGACTATCCCTTCACCCTAGCGCAAGGCCGTAGGTGCTGCCCGTCTAGTCTCTACACCTTCCCGTTACCGGGCTTGGCTCGGGATTGCCATGTGACAGGTTCCCCCGAATTTGAGCAGTTCTGCACCTGAGGTTTCCCAAAGGGCACTCAACTTGGTTTAAGTCCGGTGCGTCTACCATTCCGCCACACCCGCGTTCCGTCGCGGTCTATACCGGGTTGGGTGCGTTTCGCCAACTGAGCGGAAACCTGCCGGGCTGGCGGGAGCGAACCGGCGCGGATCGTATGACGGGTGGGTTAAATTTTAAGGCAGGCTTGGTGGTAGGTAGCATCGCTAACTGCGTGCGCGCGGCCTTTAACGTGATGCTTCGCATGCGGGGCTTGAAAATTTCCCTCTGGCGCGCCGGAGGTTTTGTAGCTGTGCGTTCACCTCGGCCAAGCGCCAGGCATTGACGCGGCGACGGCGGCCTTGGCAGCAATGTGCGCATGGCCCGCTTGTTGCCCGCCCGATTGATGCCAGCACTCCCGCGCGCCATGCCGCGCTATTTGCGCATTCTGTTGCAAATCCTGCGTTATCTCACCATCACGGTGATCTGGGGGACGGTGGCGGGGGCGGTGGTGCTGCTCTGGTTCACCTGGGATATGCCCAACCCCGCCCGCGCCGTGACCGCAACGCGGCGCCCGGCGATTTGGTTGCTCGATCCGTCCGGCCAATTGGTGGCGCGTTTTGGCGATGCCTCGGGGCGGGTCGTGCTGCCGGATGCGCTGCCGCCTTATGTGCCGGCGGCGTTCATCGCCATCGAGGACCGGCGCTTCTATGACCATGGTCCGTTCGACATGGAGGGGCTGTTGCGGGCGGCGGTCTCCGATATCGTGCACCGGCATGTCGTGCAGGGCGGCTCGACGCTCACCCAGCAGGTCGCCAAAACGCTGTTTCTCTCGGATGAGCGCTCGGTGCGGCGCAAGGTGCAGGAGGCGGTGATCAGCCTGTGGCTCGCGCGGCATTATTCGAAGCAGGATATTCTCGGGATCTATATGAACCGGGTTTATCTGGGCGATGGCGCCTATGGCGTCGATGCGGCGGCACGGCTCTATTTTGGCGTGCCGGCGACGCAGCTCACTTTGGCGCAGGCGGCGATTCTGGCCGGCCTGCCGAAAGCGCCGTCCGAGCTCAATCCGCTCGCTGATCCGCAGGCTGCCGCCAACCGCGCGATGCAGGTGCTCGATGCGATGGTGGCGGCACAGGCCATCACGATCGATCAGGAAAATGCCGCCGAGGCGCAACTGGCCGGTGCGGCATCGCCGGTCTCGCGTACGTCCTGGTTTGCGCTTTGGGTGATGGAGCAGGAGGGCAGCGCGATACCGGAAGGCGAGGATGTGACGCTGGCGACCACGCTCGATGCCGGGTTGCAAACCGTGGCGGAAGCTGCGTTGGACAATGCCATCGCCACGCAGGGGCCGAAATTGAGTATCGACCAGGGCGCGGTGGTGGTGCTGGATGCGCGCAACGGCGCGGTGCGCGCGCTGGTCGGCGGTGTCGGCGACCGGGAGGGCTATGATCGTGCCGTGCTGGCGCGCCGGCAGACGGGCTCGGCGATCAAGCCCATCGTCTGGCTCGCGGGGCTGCGGGCGGGAATGTCGCCGGGCGATACGGTGCTCGATGGACCGCTTTATTTCCGCAATTATCATCCGCAGGACGATGATCATACCTATCACGGCGAGGTCACGATGACCGAGGCGCTGGCGGATTCCATGAACACCGTCGCGATCCGGATTCTTCTCCGCGCGGGTGGCCCTAAGCGTGTGATGGCCTTCGCGCGGCAATTGGGGCTGGACGATCATTTCCCGGATGACGCGACGATGGCGCTCGGCACCGCGGGGGTCGGCGTCATGCAACTCGCCGGTGCGTATGCGACGTTTTTCAATGGCGGGAACCGGGTGACGCCGCATGGCGTGACCGCGATCAACGGTACGCCTGCCGGAGCCCCGGCGCCGGTGCCGGTGGTGAGTGCCGCGCAGGCCGGGGCGATTGCCGGCATGCTCCGCGCCGTGGTGAGCGGGGGCACCGGCACGAGGGCGTATATTCCGGGCATGTACACCGCGGGGAAGACCGGGACGACGCAGGATTTCCGCGATGCCTGGTTCGTCGGCTATGCTGGCGGCGATATCATCGCCGTATGGGTGGGCAATGATAACGACACGCCGATGCGTAAAGTGTATGGCGGGATGGTCCCGGCGGAGGTTTTCAAGGCGATCGCCGGATCGCTGCGCGGCTAACTGCGCGGGCAGCAGCGGGTCAGGTGGCGCTGAGCGGGGTTTCGTCCTGGGGGGGCATGGCCAGCGTTGATTTCGTGGACCAGGAGACGACCCGGTTGCGGCCGCTTTGCTTGGCCTCGTAGAGCATTTCATCGGCCTTTGCGATCAAGGCGTTTGCATCCATGGGCAGTATGCTGGTCTCGACGGTCGCCACCCCGATGCTGGCGGTGACGATCCCGCCGCAGCCCGGGTTCCCCGCATGCGGCAGCGCCAGGGCCTCGATGGCGGCGCGGATGGCTTCGGCCGTCTTTTCCGCGAAGGATGCGTTGGTTTGCGAGAGCAAAACGATCAGCTCCTCGCCGCCATAGCGCGCGGCGAGATCTCCGGGACGCCGGCCGAATTTCGCGATGATTGTGGAGATTTGTCTCAGGCAATCATCGCCGGCCTGGTGACCGTAGCGATCGTTGAAGGCCTTGAAGCGATCGATATCGAGGAGCAGCACGGACATCGCACCTTGGATGCGCCGGGCGCGGCGGTATTCCAGGCTGAGGACCTCGTCCAGCCGCCGCCGATTGGCAAGGCCGGTAAGGCCGTCGGTTGCGGCCAGTTGCGCGAGTTCGTCCTTGGCTGTCTCGAGCTGCTTTTTCACGCGGTCGCGCTCGGCAAGTGCTGCCGCGAGGACGAGGACCAGAATGGCGGCCGCGGCGGCGTAGAGCTGCAGAATGATCAAGCGCTCGAGATTCGACGAATGCGGGATGAGCACCAAGGAGCCGTGGCCGTTGAACGTGAAGGCGATCGAGATCAGCGTGACCACAAGGAGGCCCAAGGCCCCGCCGGCGAGGCCGAGCAGGCAGACGACCAGGACGAGCGGTGGGAAGACGAGGAACAACAAAGGATAACGTGTTTGAATAAACACGATCGATGTCAGGCCGATTAACAGGCCGAAGGCGACGAGGGTTGTCGCCATTTGCTGGCGGGTAAAGAGCAAAGAGAGTTCGTTTCGCCGTGCCGAGAGCATCAGGGGGGTGATGGTGACGACGCCCAGCGCGTGCGCGAAAAACACCGCGATGAAGCGTGTCTCATTGACCTTGGCGGTGGATAGAAACGAGAAGAGCAGGGCATCCAGGCTGGCCGAAAGCAGCGGCGCCAGCAGGGCTGCGATCAGGGCGAAGCGCCAGAGGACCTGCGGGACGGACAGGTCGTAGGAGGTGCCGACATACCGGCGCAGCAGGGCGACCGATAGCGCCACTTCCGCGATGTTGACGAGAGGAAGCTGAAGCCAATATTCGATGGGGAAACCGACCAGCATCACGGCGATCATGTTGGTGATCAGGCCCACAAGCAGATAGGCCGGCCACCGAATGGACTGCGATTTCAGCAGAATGGCGAGCAGCATGCCATTGGCCGGCCAGATGGTCGCAAATCCCCCCACCTGCTTGGAGAACGCCATTCCGGCATAGGTCAGCGCGCTGAGCAGCAGGCCTAGCACCAGGACGTCTCCCAACATGGCCGCGCGGGGATTTGCCGTGACGGAGGGGGGGGAGATGAGGCGCGTCTTTGAATTCATAGCACTTAGCAGGCTTCTAACATGTTGGTCGTATAGCCAAACGGCGCCGCGTGAGACATGACGGCTGAGCATATGCGGGTGGCTTTCCCTGTATGCTGGGGATCCTGCGCAATGCGTTGCTGGAATGCGTTATGGGCGACGGCGCGAAATCCGGGGGCGTTATCTTCGCGTTATCTTCCCATAGCCGTCAGCATGAAGCGCCGTTTCAGCCGCGGCATGCGCTCCACCGCTGCGAGGCCGAGGTCGCGCGCCAGGCGCAAGGCAGGATTATTGGTGGAGAACAGGCGGTCCAGAGCGTCCGTTGCGGCCAGCATCAGCAGGTTGGCCGGGCGCCTGGCGGCCTGGTAGGCGGCGAGGATGTCCGGCGTGCCGGGATCGGCCACCCCGTCCAGCAGATCGACGAGCGCGATCGCGTCCTGCAGGCCGAGATTGAGGCCTTGGCCGGCGATCGGGTGGATGCCATGCGCGGCATCGCCGATGAGGGCCAGGCGCGTGGCGGTGTAGCGGGCGGCATACATGGCCGAGAGCGGGTAGGTCCAGCGCTTGCCTACCAGGGAGACCTGGCCGAGATGCAGGCCAAGCCGCTTTTTCACTTCCAGCAGGAAACGCGCATCGTTCATCTCGCCGAGGCGTTTGACATTCTCATGCCGGTCGGTGAAGACGATGGCGGAGAGGTTGGGGTGGTCGGCATTGCCGCTCATCGGCAATTGCGCGAATGGGCCGTCGGGCAGGAAATGTTCCAAGGCGACGCCGTGATGCGGCTTTTCATGCGCCAGAGCGCAGACCACGGCGGATTGGCCGTATTGCAGCTTGGTGATGGGAATGCCGGCCTGTCCGCGCAACTGGCTGTTGCGCCCATCCGCCGCCACGACGAGCTTGGCGGTAAAGTTTTCATGGCCGACCGCGATCCGCACCTGTTCGGCATCGCGGGTGACGATGGCCTGCGCCGGAGCGCGGAGCAGGATGTTCGGGTTTTCATGCAGGCGCTGGTTGATCGCGATCCGCAGGCTGCGCGCCTCGATGATCCAGCCGAACGGATCACCGCCGACATCGCGATGGTCGAAATGCAACCGCAGCGGCGAGGGCGGGCGGCCCGGTTTGCCGTCCGTGACATCGATATCGAGGATCGGGCAGGGGGCGAAGGGCAAAGCATCCCATAAGGCGGCTTCGTCGAGCAGACGGCGCGATCCGGCGGCGATGGCATAGGCCCTGCCGTCAAAATCCGGGTGCGCCATGGGCGGCAGCGCGGCTTTGTCCACGAGCAATACAAGTTTGCCGCGCGCGGCCAGCGCGCAGGCCAAAGCGCCGCCCACCGGTCCGGCGCCGATGATCGCGATATCAAGATCCGTCTGCATGGCGGCAATGTGCCAGAGCGCAGGGAAAACACCAAATTTCGGCCATCAGGCTGCGCCATGGAATGTTGGCTGATGGCCGGAAAACGCGGTTGCAACGCCGGATAGAGCGGGGAGTGCCTATGCAATGGTCAGAAAACAGCCTGAAATTTGGGCAGTCGCATTTAATGAACGTCTGTTAACCCGTGCTGATGGCCCAATAAAGATTGCGTAAGCTTTGGCACGGAAGCTGCTTGAGAGCCCCCATGATGCGATGCGGTTCCTGAACCGTGCCGCATTCTTTGTGAAACAGACGCATGGCTGGGACGTTATGGAGACGAGAGAATGACAATAGTTCAAGCATTACCGGGCAATTGGCTCGATACGGGAGATAACGCCTGGCAGCTGACCGCCGGAACGCTGGTTGGCTTGATGAGCATCCCCGGCCTGGCTCTGTTGTATGGCGGCGTGGTCAAGAAGAAATGGGCGATCAATTCGGCGTTCATGGTGTTCTACGCCTTTTCGATGGTCCTGATGGTCTGGGTGCTGTGGGCGTATAATATGTCCTTCGGCAAGCCGTGGCTGCAGGTGCCTGGCGGTCTTGGCGCCTTCCTCGGTCATCCGAATCCGACGACTTCCGCGTATAATATGGAAAAAGAGGCTATCATCCCCTCCGCCGCCGCGGGCATGCCCGCTTTGGGCTACGGGCAGGCGACGATGGTGTATTTCCAGTTCGTGTTCGCGGCGATCACGCCGATCATTCTCGCCGGCTCCGTGCTGGGCCGCATGAGCTTCAAATCCTGGATGATCTTCGTGCCGCTATGGACGACCTTCATCTATTCCGTCGGCGCGTACTCCCTGTGGGGCGGCGGCTGGCTCGGCTCCATGGGCGTGGTCGACTATTCCGGTGGCTATGTCATTCATTTGGCGGCGGCGTCCTCGGGCTTCACGGCGGCGGCGGTGATCGGACCGCGTCTGGCGCGTGACCGCGAGAGCTTCCACCCGAACTCGCTGCTGATCACCCTGGCGGGCGCTGGCCTGCTCTGGCTCGGCTGGTCCGGCTTCAACGGCGGCGATCCGTTCACCGCCAATGCCGATGCCGGCGTCGGCGTGCTGAACACGCACACCGCCACGGCTGCCGCATTGCTGACCTGGATGTTCTTCGACGTGTTCGCCTACGGCAAGCCGTCGGTTCTGGGCGCGGTCAACGGCATGATCTGCGGCCTGGTCGCGATCACCCCGGCGGCGGGTTATGTGAACGGCACCGGCGCGATCATCCTCGGCATTGTTGCCGCGGCACTGCCCTGGCTCACCTGGAACGTGGTCGGCAAGACCAAGCTGTTCCGTAAGGTCGACGACACCCTGGGCGTCATCCACACCCACGGCGTGGCGGCGATTGTCGGGGGTATCGGCACTGGTATCCTGGCGGATCCGAACATGATCGAGTGGTACGGCACCAATAAGGACGCGGTGAGCGTGACCGGCGCCTGGTACGGCAACCCGCATCAGGTGCTGCTGCAGATCTACGGTGCGGCCTTCATCATCGTGTATAACGTGATCGGCACCTATATCCTGCTCAAGCTCATCGGCCTGGTTGTGCCGCTGCGCATGGATGACGAGACCCTGCTGATCGGCGATGACGCGGTGCATGGCGAAGAAGCCTATGCGATCTTCGCGGATGGCCAGAAAATCCCGGTCATGGGCGACTAGACCGAGGATTCCGGACACTGACCAAGGAAACAGCGCCGCGAGGCGCTGTTTCTGATTCTGGCGGTTTCGTCATGTGTTGCGGCAAACAATACCTTTGAAATCAGGGACCTCCACCGTATAACGGCGGCATGGCGGTTAATTTTGAAGCGCGGCGGTTCATCTCTCCAACGATCCGGGCGCAGTTGCGCCGCCGGGTGTCTGAGCTTGCGGGGCTCATCTGCGCGCTGGCCGGGCTGACACTGTTGCTGGCACTTTTTACCTACAATCCACACGACCCCTCCTTTGATACGGCGAGCGCCACGCCGACGCAGAACATTGCCGGCCCCGCCGGCGCCGATATCGCCGATCTCCTGCTGCAGGGCTTTGGCATTGCCGGCTTCATCCCGGCGCTGGTGCTGCTGGCCTGGAGCTACCGGCTGGGAACGCGCGGCGCGATCGGGCATCTGAAATTGCGCGTCGTGCTGGGCGCGCTTTCCGTGCCGCTGGTTGCCGCGGCACTGGCACTGGCGCTGACCATTATCCCAGGGCCGTCCGTCATTTGGCCGGCACCTTCGGGCATTGGCGGTGCCGCGGGGATGATCATCTCCCATGCCGTGGTCGCCGGAGGCTCCGTATTGGGGCGGGTCGGCGGTGGGATCGTGCTGGTGCTGACGCTGATCCTGGCGATGGCGGCCTTTGGCTATGCGCTGGGCATCACGCCGGGCGAATGGCGCTCCGGCGGGCGCAATGCGGCGCGCGTGGCCGTTGCTTCGGTCTCGCAGGGGCGCCGTGGCGCGGAGGCCGTGTCCTCCTGGATTACCCCGTTGCTCGCCAGTGCGTCCCAGAATGGCGAGGATGCCCCGGCGCCCGGGCGGATCTGGGTGCCCTCCACGCGGGCGGAGGAGGTGGATGACGATGCGGATTCCTATGCTGGGGCTTATGCGGCACCTCCAGCCGCCCCCGCCGCGCGCGCCGAGGAGCCGGCGCGGACGATGCCGTTCCTGCCCTTGAAGAGCCGCCCGGTCATCAAGCCGGTGGTGCCGGCCAAGCAGGCGCCGCCGAAGCAGGAGCGCCTGCCGATGCTCGAGGTCGGCTGGACCTTCCCCTCGCTCGATCTGCTGCGCCCCGCGCCGGAACGGGCCAATACGGGACCGACGGAGGAAGCCCTGCAGAACAATGCAAGGCTGCTGGAGACCGTGCTGCAGGATTACGGCGTGCAGGGGAAGATCGTTGAAATCCGGCCGGGGCCGGTGGTCACCTTGTATGAGCTGGAGCCCGCACCCGGCATCCGTTCGGCCCGCGTCGTCGGCCTGGCCGATGATATCGCGCGCTCGCTCTCGGTGGTGGCGGTGCGAATCGCGACGGTTTCGGGCCGGAATGTCATCGGCATCGAGGTGCCGAACGCCAAGCGCGAGACGGTGTATCTGTCGGAATTGCTCGGCGCAGAGATGTGGGACCAGCAATCGGGCAAGCTCTCGATCGCCTTGGGTAAGGATATTTCCGGCGCGCCGATCGTCGCCGATCTCTCGCGCATGCCGCATCTGTTGATCGCGGGCACCACCGGTTCGGGCAAGTCCGTCGGCGTGAATGCGATGATCATGAGCCTGCTGTTCCGGCTTTCGCCCGAGCAATGCCGGTTGATCCTGATTGACCCGAAAATGCTGGAACTCTCGGTGTATGACGGCATTCCGCACCTCATGGCGCCGGTGGTGACCGAGCCTGCGAAGGCGGTGGCGGCGCTGAAATGGGTGGTGCGCGAGATGGAGCGCCGCTACCGCGCGATGAGCCAGCTCTCGGTGCGCAATATCGCCGGCTACAATGAGCGGGTGGACGAGGCGCGCGCCCGTGGCGAGGTGGTGACCAGGCGCGTGCAGACCGGGTTCGACTCCGAGACCGGCAAGCCGATGTTCGAGGAACAGCCGCTGGCGCTGGAACCGCTGCCCTTCATCGTCGTGTTCATCGACGAGATGGCCGATCTGATGATGGTGGCGGGCAAGGAGATCGAGATCGCGGTGCAGCGCCTGGCGCAGATGGCGCGTGCGGCGGGTATCCATGTCATCATGGCGACGCAGCGCCCCTCGGTGGACGTGATCACCGGCACCATCAAGGCGAATTTCCCGACCCGGATCAGCTTCCAGGTGATCTCGAAATTCGATAGCCGGACGATTTTGGGTGAGCAGGGGGCCGAGCAACTGCTGGGCCAGGGCGATCTGCTCTATATGCAAGGCGGCGGGCGCATCACGCGCGTGCATGGGCCGTTCGTCTCGGACCAGGAGGTCGAGGCGGTGGTCGCCTTCCTGCGCGAGCAGGGAGAACCGGCCTATCTGGATGAGGTGACCGAGCCGGTGGAGGACGACTCCACGCCGCTTGCGGGCAATCTCGGCGGCAATACGACGGGCGAGAACGCGCTCTACGACCAGGCCGTTGCCTTGGTGGCGCGCGAGGGCAAGGCCAGCACCTCCTTCATCCAGCGGCATTTGCAGATCGGCTATAACCGTGCGGCCAAGCTCATCGAGCAGATGGAGAAGGATGGCGTGGTGAGTGCGGCCAACCATGTCGGCAAACGCGAGGTGCTGGTGCGGCGCGAGCGTGATGAAGACTGAGCCGCGTGGCCGCGGAGCTTGTGCGGCGCAAAAAATCCTAGCCTGATTTACATGGATCTGCCATAATACCCTGTGTTTCACTGGCGGGGGAGTTGGGCCCATGCTTGATAAATCGGCGGTTAATCTGTTTTCGCACGTGAAGCCGGGCGATACGGCTTGGCGCACGGAGGGGTTACGGGATTTTTTCTTGTATCGTGATCTCGGCGTTGCCAATGCGACCGGCGGCCGGGTCATCGCGCAACTGGTGAAGGCCAATCCGGACCGCCCGCCCGAGCACGGCACGGGTTGGCATCAGCATATCGCGGATTTTCACATCGTCATCATGAACAAGGGCTGGGCCCGCTTCATGTATGGCGATCAGGAGCATCTCGTCGCAGCCGGGGATTGCGTGCACCAGCAGCCCGGGATCACGCATTATCTATTCGATTATTCGCCGGACATGGAATATCTCGAAATCACCGCGCCGGCGGATTTCGGCACGGTGGAGGCGGCCGCCCCTTGCGAGGTGCCGCATCCGACGCCGTGGACGAATATTGGGACGACTATTGGGACGAATGAAAGAACATAACAAAAGAGGGCCGGTTCTCCGGCCCTCTTTTGTTATGCAAGGAATTTGGATTTTTGCAGCGTTTAGAAATCAAGGTCGAGTTCGATGATTTCCTGCGGCTCGTTATGCGCCTCGGCGACCCATTCCTTCATGGGCGCCCAGTTCATGATCGTGTCGCAGTAATCCTGACAGGCGGGGCTGATGGCGACATCATAGCTCAGAAACCGCGTCACTACCGGTGCGTACATGGCGTCCGCGATCGTTGGATGCCGGCCGAACAGGAAGGGGCCTTTCGATGCGTTTAACGATTCCCGCCAGATGGTCGTGATGCGGTCGATATCGCCTTGCGCGGAAGACCAGACCGTGAATCCCGCTTTATGGAAGCGCAGGTTCATCGGCAGGCTGGAGCGCAAGGCGGCGAAGCCTGAATGCATCTCCCCCGAAATCGACCGGCAGCGCGCCCGGGCGATTTTTTCGCGCGGCAGCATGTTGGCTTCGGGAAACGCCTCGTTGAGATATTCGGCGATCGCCAATGTGTCCCAGACGGTGACTTCGCCATGGATCAGGCAGGGGACGAGGATGGAGGAGGTGCGCATCAACAATTCCTCGCGGGCACGTGGATCGTCCTGCGAGACTTTTTCTTCCTGGAAATCGATCCCGGAAAGCTTGGCAAGGAGAAACCCCCGGAGGGACCATGAAGAATAATTTTTGCTGCTGATCAGCAGGGTAGCCTCAGTCATGATCACCCTTTCATTTTCGGTAAAATGCACACACATGGGTATCGAAGCTGACTTAACGGTTCAATGGCGTGCATACCCCATTTCTTGACCATTTCGATACAGATTTCGCGTAGGATTTAATGATGCTCTATCAATTGTACCAGGCGCAAGCCGATATGCTGGACCCGCTGCGCATGATCGCGCGCAACAGCGCGGCCCTGTTGCGCACGGTGACACCGAGCCCGCCTTACGGGATTGCGCTGCGGCATATGAACGCCGCGTTCGAGGTTTTCGGCCATTCCGGCACCACCCATAAGCGCCCCGCTTTTGCGATCAGCGAGATCGTGGTCGGTAATAATTTGGTCAGCGTCACCGAGGAGGTAGTTCTGTCCACGCCCTTTGCAAATCTGCTGCATTTCAAAAAGGATACCGATAGGCCGCAGCCGAAGGTGTTGCTGGTGGCGCCGATGTCCGGCCATTTCGCGACCTTGCTGCGCGGCACGCTGGAAGTGCTCCTGCGGGACCATGATGTCTATGTCACGGACTGGCTGAATGCGCGCGACATGCCGGTGGAGGCCGGGCGGTTCGGGTTCGATGAATATGTCGAGCATGTGATCAAATTCCTCGAGCATCTCGGGCCGCGCTGCCACGTGTTGGGGGTGTGCCAGCCCGCCGTGGCCGTGCTGGCGGCGGTTGCCGTGATGGCGGAGGATGAGAACCCGGCAACGCCGCGCAGTATGACGCTGATGGCCGGCCCGATTGATACGCGGCGGAATCCGACGAACGTCAATAAGCTCGCCAAGACCAAGGATATCGCCTGGTTCGAGGATAAGATGATCGGCATCGTGCCCTGGCGCTATCGCGGGGCGGGGCGGCGGGTGTATCCGGGCTTTGTCCAGCTTTCGGCTTTTATGTCGATGAATCTCGACAAGCATATCAGCGCGCATATCAAGCAGTTCCGCGCGCTGGCCGCCGAGGATACCGCCGCCGCCGTGACGCATCGGGCGTTTTATGACGAATATCTCGCGGTCATGGATCTGCCGGCGGAATTTTATCTGGAAACCGTCGAACGTATTTTCATGCGGCATGAATTGCCCAAGGGCGAGCTGAAATATCAGGGTAGACTGGTCAGACCCGAGTTGATCAAGAAGACCTTTCTGCTCACGGTGGAAGGTGAGCGGGACGATATTTGCGGCCTGGGCCAGACCGCTGCGGCGCTCGATCTATGCTCGGGCCTGCGCCCGCTGCTCAAGCGCCACCATGTGCAGACCGGTGTCGGCCATTATGGCGTGTTTTCGGGCAAGCGCTGGACCAATGAGATTTATCCGCGCGTGCGCGAGGTGATCGAGTTCAGCGTTTAAGTGCGACCTAAAACGATCGCACTCTAGATGACGGCGCCGGCGGCGGCGCAGAACATGACGACCAAAATCGGCCTGGCCCGCCCCAGGGTGAGCAAGGCCAATGCTGCGAAGGTAATTGCGATGTCCCAGACGCTGTGCAGCATGCGCAGGCCCAGCAGGTTGATGAAGGCAGCCCCCAGCAGCCCGACCACGGCCGCGTTCATCCCCATTACCATGGCCGCGATCCCGGGGCGGTGCTGCAATTTCTGCCAGTAAGGCAGGGTGCCGGTGACGAGCAGCAGCCCGGGCAGGAAGATCGCGACGGTGGCGATGCAGGCCCCCAGGATGCCGGCGGGGCTGGCTGTGCTGATGGCGCCGAGAAAGGCGGCAACGGTGAAGAGGGGGCCGGGCAGCGCCTGGGCTGCGCCATAGCCCGCCAGAAAGATCTGTGGCGCGACCCAACCCGGCACCACCACCGCATCCCGTAGCAAGGGCAGCACGACATGGCCGCCCCCGAAAACAAGGGCACCGGCGCGGTAGAAGGCCGCGAAGAGGGCGGCAGCGCCGTTTGGCGGCGCGGCGAAGGCGAGGACCAGCAGAATGACGAAGAGGCTCAAGCAAGTGAGTGCTGCGCCGTGCGGCAAAGGGGGGGACCTAGTCGGCCGGGGAGGTGCCCGGTGGTTCGGCGTAAGTGTCAGGCGCCCGATGAGCGCGCCGACGAGGAGCACCAGGATTTGCCCTTCGGTGCTGGGGAGCAGCATCAGCAGCGCCACGGCCAGAACGGCCAGCGCGCGGCGCGGCGTATCCGGGCAGAGGGTGCGCGCCATGCGCCACACCGCCTGCGCGACGACGGCAATTGCCGCCAGTTCCAGACCGTGGATGGCCCCGCGTGCCGCCGGGGTGACCTGGAAGACGCCGATCCAATGCGCGAGGAGCGCCATGAGCACGGCGGAGGGGAGGGTAAAACCGAGCCAGGCGGCGAGCCCGCCCTGCCAGCCCGCGCGCTTCAACCCGATGCAGAAGCCCATCTGACTGGAGGCGGGGCCGGGGAGAAACTGGCAAAGGGCGAGCAGCCCGGCGTAATCTTCAGGCGCCAGCCAGGCGTGTTTTTCCACGAATTCGCGGCGGAAATAGCCCAGATGCGCGACTGGGCCGCCGAAGGCGGTCAGGCCCAGGACGAGGAAAGCCCGGAAGACTTCGAGAAAAGCCGTTCCTGTACGCGGCATCAACCGCTGAGCAGGGGCCCGAGCTTGCGTCCGCCCAGGATATGGACGTGGAAATGCGGGACCTCCTGGTGGCTGTCTGGCCCCGCATTGGAAATCAGGCGATAGCCGCTCTCCTCGACGCCAGCCTGCTTGGCGACCAGGGATACCGCGCGGAAGAAGCCGGTGATCTCCTCAGGCGAGGCATTGGCGCCAAAATCGGCCATTGAGACATATTTGCCCTTGGGGATGACCAGCACATGGCTGGGCGCGTGCGGGCGGATATCCGGGAAGGCGAGGGCGTAGTCGTCCTCGTAGAGCTTCGTGCAGGGGATTTCCTGGCGGAGAATCCTGGCGAAGATGTTGTTGTCGTCATAGGCGTTGTCAGCATTGGCCATGGGCGACCTCACGGAATTTTGGTGGTGGAAAGTCCAGTCACATCCGGCTTGCGCGCGGCTTTTTCGGCGATGCCGCTCACACCTTCGCGGCGGGCGAGCTCGGCCCAGATTTGTTCGGGCCGCAATCCGGCATCCACCCAGAGTACCAGCAGATGGTATAGTACGTCAGCGCTCTCGCTGATCAATGCGGTGCGATGGCCGCCGACGGCCTCGATCAGGCATTCGACCGCTTCCTCGCCGAATTTCTGGGCGATTTTCGCGGTGCCGCGCGAGAGCAGCCGGGCGGAATGGCTCTCCGATGGGTTGGCATCCTTGCGCGACGAGCACGGTCGCCCAGAGCCGGTCCAGCACGCGTGCGTCCGGCCCGTCAATCGGCGGCGGCACGGCGATGGTGCTTAGCCGCGCGAGGCGCGTTTTTTCTTCGGCAGCGCGACCGCGAGGTTTTTTGCGACTTTTTTAGCCATGGGCAGATTGTTTTGCAACTCCTCAGTGACCGATTATTGCCTGCGCCGGCCGCACCGGCAAGCGCGCCTGTGCCAGAGTCTCTTTCACCTGCGCGATGGTGAATTGGCCGAAATGAAACACACTGGCGGCGAGCAGCCCGGTGGCGCCGGCTTGCGCGCCTTCGACGAAATGCGCGAGCTCGCCGACGCCGCCGGAAGCCACGACCGGCAGGCGCACCGCCGCGCAGACGGCTTTCAGCAAGGTCAGGTCGAACCCCTTGCCGGTGCCGTCGCGGTCCATCGAGGTGAGCAGGATTTCGCCGGCGCCCGAGGCTTTCCATCTGGCGGGCCCAGTCCAGAACGTCGAGCCCGGTATTCACGCGGCCGCCATGGGAGAAGACTTCCCATTTATCCGGGCCGGATTGGCGCGCATCGATCGCCACGACGACGCATTGGCTGCCGAATTTCTGCGCCGCCTCGCGCACCAGCTCCGGGCCGGCTGATGGCCGCCGAGTTGATGCTGCATTTATCCGCGCCCGCGAGCAGCAGGCGGCGGATGTCCGATACCGCGCGGATGCCGCCGCCGACGGTGAGCGGCAGAAAACACTTTTTCCGCCGTGCGGGAAACGACGTCGAGAATGGTGTCGCGGTTGTCGGAGCTGGCGGTGATGTCGAGGAAGGTCAGCTCATCGGCGCCGGCGGCATCGTACACCGCGGCCTGCTCGACCGGGTCCCCGGCATCGCGCAGCGAGACGAAGTTGACGCCTTTGACGACGCGCCCGTCTTTGACGTCCAGGCAGGGGATGACGCGCAGTTTCAGCACGCGCGCAGCGCCTCGGCGGCGTCCAGGCTGCCATCATAGAGCGCCCGGCCGATGATCGCGCCGCTGCAGATTCGTGCGCCCGGCAGCGGCGGATTTGAGCGCGCAAGATGTCGGTGAGGCCGCCAATGCCGCCGGAGGCGATGACCGGCACCGACACCGCATGGGCAAGGGCGGCGGTCTCGTCCAGGTTCAGCCCGGTCTTCATGCCGTCGCGCGCGATATCGGTATAGATGATGGCGCCGATGCCGGCATCCTGCAGGCGGCTGGCGAGGTCCACGGCGCGTAGGGTGGAGGTCTCGGCCCAGCCTTCGGTGGCGACCATGCCGGCTTTTGGCATCGATGCCGACGACGATGCGCCCGGGGAATTTTTGCGCGGCCTCGCGCACGAGGGCGGGGTTTTTGGCCGCCGCACTGCCGAGGATGACGCGGTTGACCCCGGCGCTGAGCCAGGCTTCGATCTGGCCAAGATCGCGGATGCCGCCGCCGAGCTGCACCGGAATGGTGACGGCGGCCAGAATGGCCCGCACCGCATCGGCGTTTACCGGTTTGCCGGCGAACGCGCCGTTAAGGTCCACGACATGCACCCAGCCGAAGCCCGCCTTCTCCCAGGCGGCAGCCTGCGCGCCAGGGTCCTCGCCGTACACGGTCGCGCGGTCCATCTCGCCGCGCTGCAGGCGCACGCAGGCGCCGTCTTTAAGGTCGATCGCGGGGTAAAGGGTCAGGTTCATTTGAGATGCTTATAATAGTAATGGCCTTGTATGGTCGCACCTTTTACCCGCGCATAGGCGGGATGCGTGCCCCAGCGGGTGAAGCCCGCCTTTTCGTACAATGCGATCGCGGCGGTTTGGGTCTCGCGCACATCTAGGTTCAGGACGTGATAGCCCAGGCTGCGCGCATGGTCCTCGGCGCGTTGTAGGATGAGCCGGGCCAGCCCGTGCCCGCGCGCATAGGGGGCGACGAAATGGTGCATGATGCTGGCGGCAAAGGATTGCGCCTCGTTATTGCGCGAGGGGCGTAGCAACTGCGCGGCGCCGTAGATGACGCCGTCCATCCGGCCGACGACCAGCTCGCGCTCGGGCACCAGCAGCACGCCGCGGAAATATTGTTCGAGCAGGCTGGCTTTGGGCGGTTTTACCCAGCCGAAGCCGCCGCCATCCAGAATTGCGGCGGTGGCGGCCTCGGCCAAGGCGTGCACATCGGCGTCGTCGTCAAAGCGCTCGACGCACTCGGCGGTCAGCGTGGCGGGTGGGGGTGTATCCTGTTTCACTGCTGCCTAATCGCGCGTGCGGCGCGGGTAATCAAGGGACGTTGCGTGACAGCGCGTACAGGAACGCGTTTTTTGCGCTGTGAGCGGGGGGGGTGCTGCTTACGGCTTCCAGGCGAGAAAATTGCTGAGGATGCGCAGGCCGACCAACTGGCTTTTTTCGGCATGGAATTGCGTGCCGGCGCGATTGCCCTCGGCGACCATCGCCACGACCGCGCCGTCATAGTCCGTGGTGGCGATCACTTGGTCGGCGCGCGCGCCGGAGAGCGCGTAGGAATGCACGAAATAGGCGTGATCCCCGGGCTGCAGGCCCGCGAGCAGCGGGTGTGAGTCCGGTTGGAACACCAGCTCGTTCCAGCCCATATGCGGCAGGCGCGAGTTTGCCGCGGGAAGGCGCGAGATCTCGCCTTCAACCCAGCCGAAGCCGGGGGTGACGGCGTGTTCGAGCCCGCGCATGGCCATGAGCTGCATGCCGACGCAGATGCCAAGGAAGGGCGCGCCTGCATCGACGCGCGCGAACATCGCTTCCCGCAGGCCGTCGATGGCGGCGAGCCCGGCTGCGCAATCGGCGAAGGCGCCCTGGCCGGGGAGCACGATCCGGTCGGCTTGCGCGACCAGTTCCGGGTCCGCGGTGATGCGTATATCCGCGTGGATGCCGCGCTGCTCTGCGGCGAGCGCCAGACCCCGCGCCGCGGAGGCGAGGTTGCCGCTGTTATAATCGATGACCGCGACCAGCATGCCGGTCAGATGACCCCTTTGGTCGAGGGGATGTCCCCGCCGAAGCGAGGGTCGATCGCGACCGCTGCCCGCAGCGCGCGGGCCGATGCCTTGAACGCGGCCTCGGCCACGTGATGCGCATTGGTGCCGGCGAGCTGGCGTACATGCAGGGTGAACAGCCCGTTGCCGGTGAGCGCGCGGAAAAATTCCTCGCATAACTGCGTGTCCATCGTGCCCAGCATCGGCCGTTCGAAGGTGACGTTCCAGCCGAGATAGGCGCGGCCGGACAGGTCGATGGCGGCATCGACCAGGGCCTCATCCATCGGCACGCTGGCCTGGCCGAAGCGCGTGATGCCGCGCTTTTCGCCCAAGGCGCGGCCCAAGGCCTGGCCCAGCACGATGCCGACATCCTCGACCGTGTGGTGCGCATCGATATGCAGATCGCCTTTGGCCTGAACATCCAGGTCGAACAGGCCGTGCCGGCCAAAGGCGGTCAGCATATGGTCGAAAAATCCGACCCCGGTGTCGATGTCGGTCTTTCCCGTGCCGTCGAGGTTGAGGCGGATGAGGATGTCGGTCTCGGAGGTTTTGCGGGTGAGTTCGGATCTGCGGGTCATGGATCTGACGTACAACAATGGCGGGTAAATTCAAACCGGGCGGCGCAGCACGATGACCTTGGAGGTGAAAATTTGCACGACCTCGCCGTGCTGGTTGCGCGTCTCGGAGCGGACGGTCGCCATGCCGCGTTCCGGCTTGGAGCGCGAGGGGGTGATGTCGAGGATCTCGGCCACGAGGTGCAGGATGTCGCCGGGCCGGGTGGGTTTGGGCCAGGCGATCTCGCCGGTGGCGCCGATGATCCCTCCGGC
Organism: uncultured Pseudomonadota bacterium; assembly: GCA_963737355.1. Taxonomy (GTDB): domain Bacteria; phylum Pseudomonadota; class Alphaproteobacteria; order Acetobacterales; family Acetobacteraceae; genus Acidocella. The sequence continues at coordinate 975,200 of CAVTSC010000007.1, forward strand.
GAGCGGCAGGGCGCCGACGAGCAGCTTCATGCTGAGGCTGCCGTATGCCAGCCGCTGGCCGCCAGGCCGCCGAAGATCGTGCGTGCCGCCGCAGCGTCGTCCAGGTGAAAGGGTTGCGGGTCGAATTTTTGCGCGAATTCTGTGATCTGCGCCGCATCCAGCGTGTGGGTTGCGCTGGTGAACACCATCCCGGGGGTCAGGTCTTCAAGGTATAGGGTCATTGCAGCGAGCCTAATCCCGGCACGGGGTTAAGCCAATGAAAAGGGCAGGGGATGAACCCTGCCCTTTATCGGTGTTCGCGTGCTGGATGTTACGCGGCTTGCGTCGCGGGGGCGAGCATTTCCGCCCGTTCCCGCAGGCGTGCGTGCAGCGCGTCCAGTGCTGCGCCTTCGCGCACCAGCGGCACGCAGAAGCCTTCATCGCCTTGCGGCCGGAAATCCGGATGCAGCACGACCGGGGCGGTGACATGATCGAACATGTTGCGATTGCCGGTATCGAGGAAGCTCTCGGCGGGCAGGCCTTCGGCCAGGATGATGTCGTGCTCTTCGAGCTCGATGTGATGATAGGTGACGTGCCTTGTGTGCTGCTCCTGCACGATGGTGATGCCGTTCACCAGGCTCTGCGCCTCGAACAGGCAGCCATCGGCATAGACCGCATGGTGCGGCGAGAGGCGCAGGTCGCGGGCCGGGATGCCGGTGGAGAAGGCGCCGGCCTGGATGCGGATGGGCCAAGCCAGTTCCGGCCGCGGATGGCGGGTGATGTCGATGCTGCGGCGGCCGGTCCAGATGATCTTGCGCATCGCCGGGCCGCCTTCGCGCACGGTGATCACGGTGTCGCCCACGGCGAGGTCTTCCGCGAGCTTCTCGCCGGTTGCGGTGAGGATACGCGTGCCAGAGGCGTAGCAGGGAGTATCTGTGATCACGATCCCGGCGGAGGTGTCCGTCGCCTTGAAGTTGTTGACGGCGCCCGAGATCGCCAGGGTGGTGGAGTGGACGGTACCACCCAAAAACTGTTCATCGACGGTCAGCTCGCCGTTGGCGTAGCTGAGCTTAATGGTTTCGATAAACGGTTTGGGCAGTACGTTGGTTCCGAGAATGATTTCGTCATTCGCGCCGAAGCCAGTGATTGTGCCGGCAAAGTCGGTGGGGCTGCCATCGAGGGTGAGGATGTTCGGCACACCGGTGTTTGGGATGAAGACCACGTCTTCCGTCGCCGGAACGGCAACACTCAGGGTTACGTCGGCACCATTGCTGATGGTCTCCGTCGTTGCCGCCGCGGCTTCAATCTCGCCGAAATTGAGATCGACGTTGTCGGCGCTCAGCGTGGTGCCGGAAGTCTCGATCACCATGTTGGCATCGAAAGTCGGGTTTCCTGCCGTGAGCAAGTTGCTCGAATTGCCGTCCCGTGTGTCAGACATCGCCGCTCCCATTGAAATTAACAAACCGATTCAAAAATGAATCGAATGTAATTAATATCGTAATCGTGTTCATTTCGGTTTAAAATTTAAATCCACATTAATTTGAGCGTTGACTTGGGTTTGGCGTCTCAAAAATAGAAAAACGATTTTAATAAGCAAAAAAATTGCGTAAAAGCATGGGTTTAGCGCGGCGTGGCCGAAAAGGTAAATTAAATGTGAATAGAAATTGCCGTAAAAATTTTAATTGTCATGAATAAATGTTAATCTGTTGGTGCGGCATCTTCATTGCGGCGTGGCGGAGATGCGGGGCAGGGCTCCATTGCGTGGGGTGGGGGTTTTCCGGCGCGCGGCGGACGCCTAAACATTCGGCAATGTCCAGGCCAATCACAAAAAAACTTCCCATTCTCCTGGGCTTCCTGATCGCCGTTGGGCCGGTCTCCACCGATATGTATTTGCCGGCCTTCCCGCTGCTGGCGCGCGAATTTCACGATAGCGCCGCGCCGCAATACTCGCTGGCGGCGTATTTCGTCGGGCTGGCGGTGGGGCAGATGACGCAAGGGGCACTCTCGGACCGGCTGGGCCGGCGGCTGCCGCTGCTGGCCGGGATGGTGATCTATACGCTGGCCTCGATCGGTTGCGCGGTAAGCTGGAATGTCCAGTCCCTCGCAATCTTCCGGTTTCTCGCGGCTTTGGGCTGTTCGGCCGGGTTGGTGATCCCGCGCGCCATGGTGCGGGACCTGGTGGATGGGCCGGCGGCGGCAAAAATGTTCTCGCAGCTCATGCTGGTCATGGGGGTCGCGCCCATCGTCGCGCCGATGCTGGGCGCCTTCACCATCGAATTTGCCAGCTGGCGGGTGATTTTCCTGGCTGCGACGGTCTATGGCGTGCTCGCCGTTGCTGGGTCTGGTATTTGCTGCCGGACACATTGCCCATGGAGCGCCGGACGCGGATTGGCCTGATACCGGTGATCATGCGCTATGGCGCGATTTTTCGCGAGCGCGCGTTTCTCACCCATGCGCTTATCGGCGACTTTCACCTCCGCCTGCCTGTTTGCTTATCTCTCCGCGACGCCGCAGATTTTCATCGGCCATTACGGCTGGCGCACGGGCGCCTATGCGGTGTTGTTCGGCGTGAATTCCTTTGCCTATATCGGGTATAACCAGCTTAATCCCGGCGCTCGTGCAGCGTTTCGGCATGGCCCCGGTGATCAGCTTCGCGAGTGTCGTGCTGCTGGCAGTCTGCCTTGGGCTTGTCGCTTCTGGCCTGGCATCCGCTCGGGCCGTTCGCGCTTTGGCCGGGGCGCTGCTGGCTCTCGGAGGCGGGATTTGGGCTTTCTGCTGCCTTGCGCCATGGTGGGCGCGCTCTCCCGCCATCAGGCGCATGCCGGCAGCGCCTCGGCGTTGATGGGCACGATGCAATATGCGGCGGGCGCGATCGCGGGGCTTTCCATGGGCGTGCTGGCCGATGGCAGCGCCAGACCCATGGCGGCGGCGATGCTGCTATGCGCGGTAGGGGCTGTGCTTGCGGCCAGCCTGCGCCCACGTTTAAGTCTTCGCCCCAGCGGAGCGGTGAACATGAAACCCAGCATTGTCGGTATTCCAGCCTGCACCAAGCATATTTCCGGCTACGTCCAGCACGCGACCCCGGCGCGCTATGGCGCGGCACTCCTGGCCGCATCCAACGCGCTGCCGATCCTCATTCCGCCGGAAGGCGAGGCGATGCACGCGCTGCTGGACCGGCTGGATGGCATCATGTTCAATGGCAGCCCCTCGAACATCGCGCCGATGCGCTATGGCGCGGATTTCGACGCGACGCCGGACGCGCATGATGCCGAGCGCGATGCCACGACGCTGCCGATGATCCGGGCGGCGCTGGATCGCGGCATGCCGATTTTGGGCATCTGCCGCGGCATGCAGGAGCTCAATGTCGCGCTTGGGCGGAACGCTGTTCCAGGAAGTGCATTTGCAGCCGGGCCGCATGGACCATCGCGCCGGGGAGGGCGAGCAGCGCTTCGCGCTCCGGCATGAGGTCGCACTCTCCGGCGAGCTGGCGCGCATCTCGGGAGCAAGCAATATTCAGGTGAACTCCCTGCATGGCCAAGCCATCGACCAGCTTGCTGATGGCCTCGCGGTCGAAGCCGTGGCGCCGGATGGCACGATCGAGGCGGTGCGGGTGGAAGGGGCCAAGGGCTTTGCGCTGGCGGTGCAGTGGCATCCGGAATGGGAGGTCACGCATTTTCCCGACCGGCGGCGGCTGTTCGAGGCGTTTGGCGAGGCTTGCGCGGCGTATCGCCGGCATGAGCATAAAGCGGGGTGAGGGGGCGCTGCACAAAATGACGTAAAAGCAAGGGAATACCCTGCTTTTGCCGCATTTTCGCCCTCGGTTTTGCGGCCAGGACCTCCTATATAGCCTAGTGACCAAGGAGGGTCTTTATGGATATCCAAACCATCGACAACCAGTACAACCAGCTACGTGCTCAGGCCGGCCAGACCGTGCAGGAGTTGAAGGATCTCGCATTCAAGCTGCAGTCCGCCGCGCAAGCCGGCGATCCGAACGCGCGGGAATGGTTCCTGGATTTGAAGAGCATCGCGCTGGCGATCCAGGCCGAGCAGAACCAGGTGTCCAATCTGTTGCAAACGCTGCATAATTTTGTCGACAGCCAGCAGCAGGCGGTGCAGCCCTATCAGCAGCAGATGCCGCAGCAACCAGGCTGGGGCAATGCGCCGCAGGGCTATCCGCAGCAGCCCTATCCGCAGCAACAGCAGCCTTATCCGCCGCAGAATTACGGTGGCGGTTATCCGCAGCAGCAACCGCAGCAGGGCGGCGGGTTCTTCGGGGAGTTGTTGAACTCGGGCTTTGGCCGCGCCATTGTCACCGGTGCCGGGTTTGGCATTGGCGAAGACCTGATCGACAAGATCTTTTAAAAAGAAAACGCAGCCCGGTTGGGCTGCGTTTTTGGCAAGCTTAAAAGGCCAGGGGTTTTCCCCTGGCCTTTTTGTTTAGACGTAGTCCGCGGCGCTGGTCTCGTCGCGCGCGCGGTCCGAGGCCACGGCGTTGAACACCAGGCTCAGCACGAACGCGACCACGGCGTTCACCAGGACGGTGGCGAGCGCGATGTAGCTCGGCAGGGTGTAGCCCAGCACGTGGAAGGCCCAGATCGCCCCGGTGAAGTGGTTGAGCGCCACCAGCGAGGTGGCGATCACGATGCCGACGGCCCAGCCGATGAGCAGCGCCCAGCCGTTGAAGAAGCGGGTGAACACCGAGAAAGCGATCGCGGGGAAGGTCTGGATGATCCACATGCCGCCCAGCAATTGCATCTGCACCGCATAGGTGCTGGGGATGATGAGGATGAACACCACCGCGCCGATCGACCATGACGATCGAGAAGAGCTTCGCCACGAAGGCTTCCGCGCTGCCGCCGGGGGAGGCGACGAACTGGCGTGTAGATGTCGCGGGTGAAGATGTTGGCCGAGGCGATGGCCATGATCGCGGCCGGCACCAGGGCGCCGATGGCGATGGCGCCGAAGGCGACGCCCGACGAACCAGCCGGGGAAGGCGTTCAGCACCAAAGCCGGCACCGCGAAGCTGGCGCCGTAATGCGCGAAGCCGGCGGCGTATTGCGGCATGGATTTCACGCCGGCGGCGATCGCCATGAAGCCCATCAGCGCGAGCAGGCCGAGCATGATGGTATAGGCCGGCAGCAGGGCCGCGTTGCGGCGGATGACCCGCGGGCCGGAGGCGCTCAAGATGCCCGTGGTGGTGTGCGGGTAGAGGAACAGCGCCATGGCCGAGCCCAGAGCCAGCGTGGCGTAGCCGGTATAGGCGCCGCCGCTGCCCGCGGGCGGGGTGGCCAGGAGCAGTTTCGCCGGGGGGATTTTGGCGAACATGGCGCCGAAGCCGCCGAGCTCCATGGGGATGACGATGATGGCGACGATCACGGTGAGGTAGATCAGCAGATCCTTCACGATCGAGATCATCGCCGGCGCGCGCAGGCCGGAAGTGTAGGTGAACGCCGCCAGCACCGCGAAGGCGATGATCAGCGGGATATGGCCGGGAATGCCGAGCGCGCCGATGACGGTCTGCATGCCGATGAGCTGCAGCGCGATATAGGGCATGGTGGCGAAAATGCCGGTGACGCCGATGGCCAGCGCCAGCCAGCGATTGCCGTAGCGCCCGCGCACGAATTCTGGCGCCGGTGATGTAGCCGTGCTTCTGCGCGACTTTCCAGAGCTTGGGGAACACCAGATACAGGATCGGGTAGCAGACGACGGTATAGGGCACCGCGAAGAAGCCGATCGCGCCGGCGCCGAACATCAGCGCCGGAATCGCGATGAAGGTATAGGCGGTATAGACGTCGCCGCCGATCAGGAACCAGGAAATCCAGGTGCCGAAGCGCCGTCCGCCCAGGCCCCATTCCTCGATATGGCTCATATCGCCGGCTTTCCACCGCGCCGGCGGTAAAGCCGAGAATGATCACGAAGGCGATCAGCGCCAGAAAGACAATGGTGGCGACAGGATAAGCCATTATTCCGCTCCCTTATCTTCGACGCGGAAGACAATGTAAATCAGGAAAGATGAGACGGGGACCGCCAGGATCTGGTACCAATAGAAGAACGGAAAGCCGAACAGCACCGGCGTGGCGTGATTAAAAAATGGAACCGCCAACGTAATGACGAATACCAGCAACAGCAAAATTCTTATCATTGTTCCCTCCCCCTTCTTTTGAAACACGATTAGAGGCGTCGTCCTTGTCATATTTTAATAAGAATTGGCAATCCCCCGACGCGGTGGAGGGATGCATTTTTTTAGCTGGTTTTGGATGATTCAGCCATCAGGGGGGTGTTCAAAGGACAGAACATTCTGCGGCACGTGATTTTTGCCCCCGAGGGACGTCGCGCGGCTTGTACTCTATGTTAGAGCTGTACGGTGGCGAAGGGCGCGAGATGCGGCGGGCCCGGGGCGAATTGCCATGAGGCGGCACCCGCGCGGGGCAGGGAGATGAGCGCGGCGCAGACCGTCGCGAAGCCGTTTTTTTCTGGAATATTCAGCGTCATTTCCCAGGGGCCGGAATGCTCGGCGAGCAGCGTGCCCCATTCCTCAAATGCCGCGTTGGCAAAGCGCGGGAGATGTTTTGCGATACGGGGGAGCGCCAGATCATTCGGCTCGCCGGAGGTGACCATCGTCACGCCGGGTTGCAGTTGCGAGGTATCGGGCGTGCCGGCTTCCAGGCCGCGCAATAAAAAGGCGCCGGAGGAATCCGCGATCACCAGGTTGAAGCTGCGATAGGCGCCGGCATTAAGCCCGGCCAGGGAAGCGGCGGCTAAGGCGGCGGTTTTGTGCTGCAAGGCCAGCAGCGGCAGTTCGCCGCGGCTGCGTTTGCCCGGCGCCGGGCCGAGCGTGCCCGTGCGGTTCAGCACGGCGGCCATGACGCCGTGGCGGTTCATGCCCATCCAGGTGCCGCCGGCCAGCCGGTCCCGCCCGGCGATGATGCCGGGCCAGAATTCGGCGGGTGCGTCCCACAGCCGAGCGGTCATTTCATCGCGGTTGGCGGCGATGAAGACGCCGTCCTTTGCTATTCGCAGGATGATCGAGCACATGATTGGACTTTAGGCCGGTATGGCCATGCGGTCCAAATCATGGACTCGATCGGTCGCGTTACCCGAAGACGCGGGCGAAAATGGCATCCACCTGGGCGAGGTGTAGCCGGGAATCCATCGCGGCATCGATGATTTCGGGGGAAACCCGGCCTGCGACTTCCGGGTCGGCCAGCAGGTTGGTCCTGAAATCCTGCGCATCGGCGGCACCCAGGCGGGTCCAGGTGGCCATGGCGTTGCGCTGCACGATTTTATACGCGTCCTCGCGCAAAATCCCGGCTTTGGTCAGCGCCAGCAGCACTTCGCCGGAATGCACGACGCCGCCCAGGCTCTCCAGGTTTTCCGCCATCCGCTCGGGGTAGATCGTCAGCTTGTCCATCATGCCGGCGAGGCGGGCGAGGGCGAAATCCAGCGTCACGGTCGCATCCGGGCCGATGCCGCGCTCCACCGAAGAGTGGCTGATATCGCGCTCATGCCAGAGGGCGACGTTTTCCATGGCCGGGATGACCGCGGCGCGGACCAGGCGGGCAAGGCCGGAGAGATTCTCCGAGAGCACCGGGTTGCGCTTATGCGGCATGGCCGAGGAGCCTTTTTGGCCGGCATGGAAGAATTCTTCCGCCTCGCGCACTTCCGAGCGCTGCAAATGCCGCACTTCGGTTGCCAGACGCTCGATGCCCGAGGCGATCACGCCCAAAGTGGCGAAGAAGGCCGCGTGGCGGTCGCGCGGGATGACCTGGGTGGAGATCGGCTCAGCCGCCAGGCCGAGTTTTGCCGCGACATATTCCTCAACCCGCGGATCGACATGCGCGAAGGTGCCGACGGCGCCGGAGATCGCGCAGGTTGCGATTTCCGCCCGGGCGGCGACCAGCCGGGCGCGGTTGCGGGCGAATTCGGCATAATGCCCGGCGAGTTTCAGCCCGAAGCTGGTCGGCTCGGCATGGATGCCGTGGCTGCGGCCGATGGTGAGCGTGTGTTTATGCTCCAGCGCGCGTTTTTTCAGCGCGGCCAGCACGTCGTCGAGATCGGCGAGCAGCAAATCCGCCGCCTGGGTGAGCTGCACGGCAAAGCAGGTATCCAGCACGTCCGACGAGGTGAGGCCCTGATGCACGAAGCGGCTGTCCGGGCCGATACCCTCGGCCAGCCAGGTGAGGAAGGCGATGACGTCATGGCGCGTCTCGCGCTCGATCTCGTCGATCCGCTCGACATCCGCGGGACCGATGGCCGCCAGCTTGATGTCGCCGCGTTCACGGATCACGGCGGCCGCTTCGGCCGGGATCGCGCCGATGGAGGCCATGGCCTCGCAGGCCAGGGCCTCGATCTCGAACCAGATGCGGTATTTGTTCTCTTGACCCCAGATGGCGGCTGCCTGGGGGCGGGAATAACGGGGGATCATAGGCGCTCCTTTAATGTCGGTTCCGCGTAACCTCAGCCCTGCGCGTTGACAAGCAGGGTGGATGAACGTCACTTCCGGGCTTGTGAACGATCTCCTCGCCCTTGCGCCGGTTTTACTCCAGGTTCTGCTGATCGATCTTGTACTGGCGGGCGATAATGCGGTGATTATCGGCCTTGCTGTGAACGGCCTGCCGCCGGAGCAGCAGCGGCGCGCCATCTGGGCCGGGGTTGCCGGGGCGACGGTGATCCGCATCGGCTTCGCGCTGGTGGCGCTGAAATTGCTGGCGCTGATCGGGCTGACGCTGGCGGGCGGTATTTTGCTCCTTTGGGTGGTGTGGAAATCCGCGCGCGAGCTGCGCCATGTGGCGCATTCCGCCGCCGTTCCGGCCACGGGGCGGCTGCGTGCGGCGATCTGGCGGATTATCGTCGCGGATGTGTCGATGAGCCTGGACAATGTGCTGGCGGTTGCCGGGGCGGCGCGAGCGCATCCGGCAGTGCTGGCGATCGGGCTGTTATTCTCCGTCGCCCTCATGGGGCTTGCCGCGAGCCTGGTGGCCAAGCTGCTGCAGCGGTTCCGTTGGCTGGCCTGGGTGGGCCTGGCCATCGTGCTCTACGTGTCGCTCACCATGATCCATGACGGCGGCGCCGAGGTACTGCGCCATTGGCAGGTGATTTGAGCCCGGGGGGCGTTTTGGCGGTCTTGCATCGCTTGGCCATCTGCGCTCAAACGCGCGCTTTGCATTTTTGAGGCGGCTCAATGACTAGGCTGATCGGGATCGATTTCGGCACGACGAATAGTGTGGTTTCCGTGCTGGGAGCGAATGGCGGTACGCAGACGGCGCGGTTCGCGCTGGGAGCGGCGGAGTTCGACGTATTCCGCACCGTGTTGTCGTTCTGGCGGGAGGAGGCGGGCGGGCGCTCCAGCCTGCACCATGCCGCCGGGCCGCATGCCATCGAGGCGTATCTGGACGATCCGGTCGATAATCGGCTGATCATGTCGATGAAGACCTATCTGGCGCAGCGCAGTTTTACGCAGACCAATATTTTCGGCCGGATTTTCACCCTGGAGCAGATGATTGCGCTGTTCCTGCAGGCGCTGCTCGGCAACCGGCATGAAGGGGCGCGGATTACCGCCGGGCGGCCGGTGCGCTTTGCCGGCGAGTTCGCCGATGATGCTTTCGGCGAGGAGCGTCTGCGCGCTTCCTATGCCGCGGCCGGATTTGCCGATATCGATGTCGCCTTCGAACCCGAGGCCGCGGGGTATCGTTTCACCCGCACGCTGACCGCGCCCGCAACCGTGTTGGTCGGCGATTTCGGCGGCGGCACCAGCGATTTTTCACTGCTGCGCTTCACGCCCGGTGAGCGGGTGGTTTCGCTCAGCCATAGTGGTGTGGGCATTGCGGGTGATACGTTCGATTACCGCATCATCGATCATGCGGTGTCGCCGCTGCTTGGCAAGGGGGATCAGTACCGCATCATGGGCAAGGAGATGCCCGTGCCGATCGAGTATTTTACCGGTTTCGCGCGCTGGCACCGGCTCTCGCTGATGCGCACGCCGAAGATGCTGCGCGATATCGAGGAGGTGGCGCGCGCTTGTGCGGATCCCTCCCGGCTGCGTAACCTGATCAGCCTGGTCAAGGAGGAGGCCGGGTATCAGCTCTATCAGACGGTGAGTGCGCTGAAGGCCGAGCTGTCGCGCGCGGAGTCGGCGAAATTGCAGTTCCGGCATGAGGATTTGGTGATTGAGCGGGAAATCAGCCGTGCGGATTTCGAATCCTGGATCGCGCCCGACATCGCGCGGTTCGGTGAGACGGTGGATACCGCGCTGGCGCGTGCGGGGCTTGGCGTTGAAGCGGTGGACCGGGTGTTCCTCACGGGGGGTACGTCCTTCGTGCCCGCCGTGCGCCGTATTTTTGAAGAACGCTTTGGGGCGGCGAAAATCTCCGCCGGCGGAGAATTTGTTTCGGTCGCTGAAGGTCTGGCGCTGATTGGACGCGATCGTTTGCAGGGATAGGTTTGGGAAGACTTCTTTTTGTGAACAAAAAGAAGCAAAAAAACTTTACTCATTTGGGCCGTGCTGATTCTAACGCCGAGGACCCAAAGGAGCAAAAGTTTTTGCGCCGCTTTTTTCAAAAAGCGGCTGCTTTCTTGATATAACCCAAGCGAAGGGCACCACCCTTCGCTTGAGTTCCAGAAGCCTTAGGCTAACCGCTTGCGCAGCAAGGAGGATCCGCGCTCAGCGGCGATCACGATGACGAAGGTCATGATGAGCAGCAGCGAGACGGTGGGGTAGTCGAACAAGTTCATCGCGGTGAGCAACTGGAAGCCAATGCCGCCGGCGCCGACGAAGCCGAGCACGAGCGAGGAACGGATGTTATCGTCCAGCCGGTACAGCGAGATGCCCAGCAGCGAAGGCAGCACGCTCGGCACCACGGCGTGGGCGAAGACCTGCAACCGCCCGGCGCCGGTGGAGCTGAGCGCTTCCATCGGTCCCATATCCATGTCCTCGATCACCTCGGCCAGAAGCCGGCCCAGCATGCCGATGGAATGGATGGTGAGGGCCAGCGCACCCGCGAAGGGCCCGAGCCCGACGGCGGTGACGAAGATCAGCGCCCAGACCAGATCCGGCACCGCGCGGCAGATCGCGATGATCGAGCGCGAGGTGTGGTAGGCCACTTTCGAGTGCGAGGTGTTGTGCGCCGCCAGCAAAGCCAGGGGCAATGCAAAAAAGATCGCGAAAAAAGTGCCGAAAATGGCGATATCGATGGTTTCCAGCGCTGCCGGAAGCATCGACGAGAAGGCGGAGAAATTCGGCGGTACGGAGCGCGAGAGAATATCCGCCATGCCGTGCACGCCGGTGACGAGGTCCTGCGGCCGCGCTTTGACGACGACCATCGCCTGCGCCAGCACCAGCAGGATCACCACCGCGATACCGGTGTTTTTCAAGAGGCGGAAATGAGACGGTGCGGGCTGTATTGCGCCGTGCTCGGTAATGGCAATATCCGAATTCATACCGGGTGGAATCCCTCATATAGGCTGTCAATTTGGCTGTCGGTGACGTTCGCCGGCGCGTCGGCGAAGGCGATGACCCCCTTGCGCAGACCCAGCAGCCGGTCGCCGTAGCGGCGCGCCAGATCGGGCTGGTGCAGCACGCAGAGCACGGCCATGCCCTCGTCTTTGGCCAGACGCCGCAACAGGCGCATGACTTCTTCCGCGGCTTCCGGGTCCAGGCTCGCCACCGGCTCGTCGGCCAGTACGGCTTGCGGGCGTTGTGCCAGCACGCGGGCGATGGAGACGCGCTGCGCCTGGCCGCCTGAGAGCGTGCTGGCGCGCTGTTGTGCGAATTTGGCGAGGCCGACCCGCTCCAGGCAGCGCATGCCGAAATCGAATTCCTGCTTGGGCAGGCCGCCGAACGCGGTGAAGAGATTGCGATGCCGGCCGAGCGTGCCGCAGACCACATTGGAGATGACGCTGCGGCGCTTCACCAGATGGGCGTGCTGGAACACCATGCCGAGCGCCATGCGGGCGTCAGACAGGCTGCGGCCTTTCAGATTAGTGATGTCCTTACCCGCGATGCGCACATGGCCTTCCGTGGGTTTGCTCATGCCGGCGATGATGCGAAGCATCGTCGACTTGCCGCTGCCATTGGCGCCTAGGATTACCGCGAGTTCTCCGGGAACGACGGAAAGGCTGGCGCTTTGCAGCGCCAACCTCCCGGTCGCATACCGCATGCCGAGATTTTCGGCTTCGATCAGATGCGAGGTCAATTTAGTTCAGTTTCGTCAAATCGATGTTGAGGACGTGAACCAGCGAACGGATCTGGTTGTAGGAGGCGTCGGTCTGCGGCACGAGCTTGCCCGACCCGGTGCCGATGACCTTCTGCTCTGCAGGTGTCAGCGAGCTCAGGTTCAGATGCTGCAACGCGTAGGTCAGCTTGGCCTTCAGCACGGGATTGAGCTTGCCGTAGATCGCGATCGGGTCAACCGGGATCGGCTTGGACTGCCAGAGCACGACAAAGTCCGAGGGGGTGTATTGGTGCTGCGCTTCGGCGGCCTCGACGGTCTCGCTGTTCAGCTCGCCGGCCTCAACTTTGTGGTTGAGCAGGGCTTCGAAGCTTGCGGTGTGCGAACCGGAATAGAGCGGCTGTACGCCTTTATCCGGATCGATGCCGGCTGTCTTCAGCGCATAGGCCGGGAAGAGATGGCCGGAGGTGGAGGCGGGGTCGGAATAGCCGAAGGTATGGCCGGCCACCTGCTTCAGCGTGGTGATGCCCGAACCCGGCCAGGTCGCGACCGAGGCAGTGTAGACGGAAGGGTTGCCGTTCGCGTCGGCGATCGTGGCGACCGCCTGGGCGTCGGCGACCTGGTGCGCGAGCACGTAGCCGAGCGGGCCGAACTCGCCGAGTTCCAGCTTGCCGGCGCGCATCGCCTCGATTTCAGCGTTATAGGAGGTGGCGATGTCGATCTGGACCGGGCAGCCGACCTGGGCTGTGAGCAGCGCGCCGATTTTGGTGTAGATCGGGATCAGAAGGGCGGTGGAGTCGTAGGGTTCGACACCGAAACGGATGGCGCCGCCTTCGGGGCAGATGTCGGCGGCGAGCGCGGGGGCGGCGGCGGCGGCGGTAAACGCCAGACCCAAAGTCGCGAGTAAGAGCTTTTTCATCTTTGTAAGAATTCTCCGGTTGCGTGCGATCGTCGCCATCCAGCGTGGCGCTTCCAGGAGGGGCTATTAGCGGCGTTTGAAGACAGCGCGTTTTCGTTTTCGTGAAGTTTTTATGACTGCTGTATACGTCTAGACAAATTTGACGCGATGTCGCATGTGAGGAGCGATGAGTTTAGAACGACGAAAAGGCGAGGCGTTATGGAGCCAGATCGCAGGCGCGCTCGCTCGCGAAATCGAGCAGGGCGTGCTCAAGCTTGGCGAACAATTGCCGACCGAAGCGCAGCTTGCGCTGCATTATGGCGTCAACCGCCACACCATTCGCCGCGCGCTGGAAGAATTGGCCGATGCGCGGATCATCCGTACCGAGCATGGCCGCGGCTCGTTCGTTGCCGAAGAGGTACTGGATTATCGCATTGGCAAACGCCCACGCTTCAATGAATGGGTGCGCGGCGCCAATCGCAGGCCGATCGGCGAGATTCTGCTGCTGGAAGAGGTGGCGTTGCATACGCTGCCGGATGCCGAAGCGGCCGCCGCGGCATTGGATATTAAGCCCGATGCGATGGTGGTGGTGCTCGAGCGTCTCGGCTCGGCGGATGAGCGGCCGGTTTCCCTCTCCCGGCATATTTTCCCGAGCGCACCCTATCCCGGCCTGCTGGAGGCCTTGCGCAAGAATGGCTCGATCACCGCAGCACTCGCGGAGATCGGTGTATCGGATTTTACGCGCCGCTGGACCCGGGTTTGCGCCCGGATGCCGGATGCGCGCGAAGCAAGATTGCTGCGTATGGCACGCACGGATGCGTTGCTTGCCTGCGAAGCATTGAACGCGACCGAAGACGGCGCGGTGGTTGAATTTGGCGCGAGCTCCTATCCCGCTCCGCGCGTACAATTGGTGTTTGAATCATGATGGCAGAGCTTTCTATTTTAGGTGGACCTTGCGTGGCGGACGGCGTGATCGTCGCAGAAGCGCGCGCGCGGACGGTGATTGATGCGACGGGACTCGATGTGCTGCCCGGCATCATCGATGTCCATGGCGATGCATTCGAGCGCGCGATCTCGCCCCGGCCTGGCGTGATGCTGCCGATGGGCATCGCGCTCGCGGAGCTGGACGCGCAGTTGCTGGCTGCCGGCGTCACCACTGCTTACCTCGCCATCACGGTTTCCTGGGAGGCGGGCCTACGCTCGCGCACCACGTATGAGAAGCTGCGTGATGCCGTGCTGGCGCGCCCCGCGGGTTCCGTGCCGGATCTGAAGCTGCATGTGCGCTTCGAGGCGCATAACCTGGACTGCTTGGACCTCATTATCGCGGATATCGCGGCCGGGCGCATCGATATGCTCTCGTTCAACGACCATACGCCGAGCATCCTGAAAAAACTGCCGGACCCGCGGGCAGTGGCGAAAATGGTGGAACGCGCAGGGCAGACCTATGATGATTTCTGCGCGGATGCGCGCCGCGCCGCCGCCTTCACGCAGGAAGAGGTGGCCGAAGGCCGCCGCCGGCTGGCGGAAGCGGGACGCGCGGCGGGCATTCCGATGGCGAGCCACGATGATGGTTCGATCGAAGATCGTAGCGAATTCCGCGCGCTTGGCGCAAAAATCTCGGAATTTCCGATCACCCTGGAAGTGGCCGAATATGCCGTGGCGCATGGCGAGCCGACGGTGATGGGCGCGCCGAATGTGGTGCGCGGCGGCTCGCATATGGGCTGGCATGGTGCCGAGGATCTGGTGAAGCGCCGTTCCTGCTCCGTGCTGTGCTCGGATTATCATTACCCATCGCTGTTGCAGGCGGTGTATCGCCTGACCCGTAACGGCAGCGCCACGTTTAATGAATCCGTAGCGCTGGTCACAAAAAACGCCGCGGCGATGTCGCAGCTGAGCGATCGCGGTACGCTGAATGCCGGCCAGCGCGCCGATATCGTACTGGTTGAGCCGGGGCCGTTGCCGCGCGTGGTGGCGACGATCGTGGCCGGGCGGGTTGCGTATATGGCGCCGGATGCGCTCTCGCGCGTGCGGCAGGCTGCGCTCGAAGCGGCTTGATATGTTGATCCACCCGGCCTGGTTCTGAGGAAATGGGCCGGGTGAAGACTTCTTTTTGTGAACAAAAAGAAGCAAAAAAAACTTCTGTACCTGGGCCGTGCTCGTTCTCACGCCACGGGCTCCAGGAGCAGAAGTTTTTTGCGCCGCTTTTTTTTAAGCGGCTATTTCCCTGTGTCTTGTTCCAGAAGCGCGACAAATCGCATGCCGGCTTCGCGCGGGGTGGTGTCGTTCAGGATCACGGCATCCGCTTGTGTT
The DNA here is from genome assembly GCA_963737355.1 of uncultured Pseudomonadota bacterium. GTDB lineage: Bacteria > Pseudomonadota > Alphaproteobacteria > Acetobacterales > Acetobacteraceae > Acidocella. The sequence goes on from CAVTSC010000007.1 coordinate 990,554, forward strand.
TGGCCGACGGTGCGGCGCAGCCGGGCGGCGATGTCTTCCGCGGTTTCGCGGCCGCGTTGCGCCAGGCGCGCGGCGAGAATCTCCGGAGACGCGCTGATCTCGACGACAAAGCAGCGATACGCTTCACGCGCCTGCGCGATGATGCCGCGTGAGACATTCGCGACCACGTGTTTTCCGGCAGCGAGATGGGATTCGATTTCCTTGCGGATGCCGTAGGAAAGCCCATGCGCCTGCCAGGACAAGGCGAAATCCTGCATGGCGAATTCGGCTTCGCTAACCGGTTCGTGGTCTTCCGTGACATCGGCCGGGCGGGTGATGACGCGGCGCGCGAAGATGATATCCGCGTGCTGCGCGAGTTCCACGCGGGCAAAATTCAACAGCGTGTCTTTGCCGGCACCCGAGGGACCGACCACGAGAATGAGGCGACCTCGCATCATTGGCCGAGCCTAAAATTTTGCAGGATTTGAAAGTCGCTGCTGGGTGCAGGTTCGATGAACACGGTGATGTGTTTCACCTGCCGTTCCATGCGCAACGCATCGGCAAAATAGTGCTCGGCATTGGGGAGCAGCGCGTCGTTATCTGTTGAATTGCTCAGCGTCATATGAAAACGCCATTCCTCCAGCACGAAGGGATAACCGTAGCGTTCCAGATAGCGTAATTGCCGTTCGCTGCGCCCGGTGGCCCGTTTGGCGAGTGCTGCGGCATCCTCGGGACGGCGATGTGCATCGAGCTCGGTAACGCAGCTATCCGCCAGGTGTTGCAGCTCGGGCGAAGGCAGTGTGGGGGAGAGCGCGATGAAATGTCCGATTTTGATCGGCGCCAGGGCCGGCAGCGTGAAGGGTTTCAGGCTGCGCGCCAGGGATTCAACATCGCCAAGAAACGCACCGAGCGAACCGGTCAGGCGCATTGGCGGTTTCAGCGTGGCGTGGAAACCATAGCGGCGGGGATCGGTGGTGTCCGCCGTGATGTTGTGCACGTCCGGCTGCGCGAGATGCGCGCCAGTGGCTGGGTCGCGGCCCAGCCAGGTGCAGCCGCGCACCCAAAGCGGGTCATCCGCTTCAGGCGCGTAGTAGACCGCGACGCGATAGGGCTCAGCCAATGCGCACGCCCTGACGCCAGACGGCACGGATCACCGGCATGTTCTCAAAGAGCCGCACTTGCAGCAGATCCGCGCGCAGGCCGGTCGCGATGCGGCCGCGATCGGTCAGGCCGGCGATGTTCGCGGGGCCAGAGGTGACGAGCGCGATGGCTTGCGGGATGGTGAGCACGCCTTTGGCAATGGTACAGAACGCTGCTTCCAGCATCGCCGCCGGGACGTAATCCGAGGCGAGCGCGTCCAGCAGGCCTTCGTTGATCAGGTCCATCACTGCGACATTGCCGGAATGCGATCCGCCGCGAACGATGTTCGGTGCGCCGGCAATGGTGGTGAGGCCGAACCGGCGCGCCGCGCGGGCGGCCTCGATCGAGACCGGGAATTCAGAAATTTTGATCCCTTCCTCGTGATTGCGCTGAACTTCCGATTCGATGCGGTCGTCATGCGAGGCGACGGGAATGCCGCGCGCAATCGCTTCGCGCCGCACGAAATCGCGGTGCGGCCGGTGCAGGTTACGGTGATTTTCCTGCAGGGCCTCGACCATTTCCGCGACCTCGCCAGCGGTGCGGCCTTCCGCCTCGCGCATTTTCCGGTAGCGCGGGATGTCGGAATATTGGCCCATGCCGGGGCTGTGATCCATCACCGAGATGAGGCGCACGAGCGGATCGTCGATCGCGGTGGCCAGCATTTCCGGCATTTCCGGTGCGGGAAGTTCGCAGCGCAGATGCAGGAAATGTTCGGCCTTCAGAATGCCGGCCTGGGTGAAATCCTTAAGGTCGCGCATGCCGTCTTCGAACGTCTCGTTGCGCGCCTTGGCAAAGCCGATATCGCCGAGGCAGAGCGCGTCGAACACGGTGGTGATGCCGGCGGCGACGCATTGCGCGTCATGCGCCAGCATGGCCGAGCGCGAGGGCCAGCGCGCATTGCTGCGCGGCAGCACCTGGCGCTCGAGATTATCGGTATGCAGGTCGATCACGCCGGGGATCAGGAAGTCGCCCTCAAGATCCAGGGTTTGATCACCGCGGGGGCCGTTTTCGCCAATGCCGGCAATCACACCCTCTTCGATCGTCAGGGCCCCGTGCCGCACGGAATCGGCGAGCACGATACGGGCATTGGTCAAAACAGTCATGCGGGTTCCTTCACTGCGTTTACCAACAAAATTTCATCCGCGACGGCGTCGCGGACGAAGACGTCGTGGAAGATGCCGATCATGGCGGTGCCTTTGGCTTTGGCGGCGCGGATCAGCTCGATGACGATGTCGCGATTCGCGTTATCGAGCGAGGCCGTGGGCTCATCGAGGAGCATGATCGGCCAGTCGCAGATAAAGGCGCGGGCGAGGTTGACGCGCTGCTGCTCGCCACCGGAGAAGGTGGCGGGCGGCAGGCCGTGCAGGCGAGGCGAGATGCCGAGGCGCTCGAGCATTTTCGCCGCCGCCGCGCGGGCTTCGTCCTGCGCCACGCCGCGGTCCATCAGGCCGTTGGCGACGACATCGAGTGCCGGTACGCGCGGCATGGCGCGCAGGAACTGCGAGACATAGCCCATCGTCGTGCGCCGGATCTCGGTGATCTTTTGCGCCGGTGCGGAGACGATATCGATCATCTTGCCGTTATGGCGGATCAGGATTTCGCCCTGGTCCACGAGGTAGTTGCCGTAGAGGGCGCGCAGCATGGTCGATTTGCCAGCGCCCGAGGGGCCGGTGAGGGCAACGCAGGTGCCGGGGCGGACGGTGATTTTCGCATCCCGCAGCACATCCAGCCGCACGCCGTCCTGCAGGTGCAGAACGAAGGTTTTGGAGAGCCCGGTGGCTTCGATAAGGTTGGTCATGCGGGCAGCACCGAGGAGACGAGGAGTTGGGTATAGGCGTGGTGCGGGTCGTCCAGCACCTGATCGGTGAGGCCGGATTCGACGATGCAGCCACGGCGCATGACGATCAGCCGGTCGGCCAGCAGCCGCGCGACGCCGATATCATGGGTGACGATGATCACCGCGAGGCCGAGGCGGCGCACGAGGCTGCGGATCAGGTCGAGGATGCGGGCCTGGACCGAGACGTCGAGACCGCCGGTTGGCTCGTCCATGAAGACCAGCTCAGGCTCGGTCACCAGGGTCGCCGCGATCTGCAGGCGTTGCAGCATGCCGCCGGAGAAGGTTTTCGGCAGGTCGTCGATCCGCGCGGGGTCGATTTCCACCGCTTCCAGCCAGCGTGCGGCGGTGCGGCGGATGTCGGCGTAATTGCCGGTTGCCCGCGGCCATCAGGCGCTCGCCGATATTGCCGCCGGCGGTGATGTTGAGGCGCAAGGCCGTGCGTGGGTCCTGCTGGATAAAACCCCATTGCGCGCGTTGCAGGCGGCGCAGGCCGAGCTCGCCCAGATCGGAGATCGGTGCGAGGCCTTCGCCACGGTCGTAGAAGACGCCGCCGGAATCCGGTGTCACGCGCCCGGCCAGCGTGTTGAGAAGGGTCGATTTACCCGAGCCGCTTTCGCCCACGATCGCCAGGATCTCGTGACGGCGCAGGCCGAGCGAGATGTTGTCCAGCGCCTTGATGCGGCCGAATTCTTTGTTGAGGTTACGGGCTTCCAGCAGGTTCATGACTGGGAATCCCGGCGGGATTCGCAGAAATCCGTGTCTGAGCAGGCAAACATTTTTCCACCTTGGTCGTCGATGAGAATTTCATCCAGATACGTGTCGGCGGCACCGCAGAGTTCGCAAACATGGTTGGCGCGGCCTGGATGAAAGGGATGGTCCTCGAAATCCAGCGAGCGGACCGAGGTGTAGGGCGGCACGGCGTAGATGCGCTTCTCGCGCCCGGCGCCGAAAAGCTGCAATGCCGGCATGCGGTCGAGCTTCGGGTTGTCGAAAGCCGGGATCGGCGAGGGCGCCATCAGGTAGCGCTCGTTCACCATGACCGGGTGGTCATAGGCGACCGAGACGCGGCCGAAACGGGTGATGTCCTCGTAGAGCTTAACGTGCATCTCGCCATATTCGGCCAGTGCGTGGCGGCGCAGGGCGGCGGAGCGGCTGGGCTCCAGCTTGTAGAGCGGCTCGGGCTGCGGCACCTGGTAGACGATGATCTGGTCGGGGCGCAGTTTCGTCTCCGGCGTGCGGTGACGGGTCTGGATGACGGTTGCCTCGGCGGTATGCGTGGTTGTGCGCACGCCGGCGGTGCGGGCGAAGAAGCTGCGGATGGAGACGGCGTTGGTCGTGTCGTCCGCGCCCTGGTCGATGACTTTCAACGTGTCATCGGGGCCAAGGATGGCGGCGGTTACCTGAATGCCGCCGGTGCCCCAGCCATAGGGCAGCGGCATTTCGCGGCTGGCGAATGGGATCTGGTGGCCGGGAATGGCGACGGCCTTGAGGATGGCGCGGCGGAGCATCCGCTTGGTCTGCTCATCCAGATACGCGAAATTATAGCCCTTCATGAGTCTTTCCCTTCGCGCGCTGCGGCCGCGGCGATATTCCGGGCGGCTTCCGCGCGCATGGCACGGATGGTTTCCAGCTCGCTCTGGAAATCCACGTGATGCGGTAGTTTGAGATGTTCGACGAAACCGGTGGCCTCGATATTGTCGCAATGCGAGAGCACGAATTCCACATTCTGCGCCGGTGCGCTGGCATCTTCGCCGAGCTCGTCCGAGCGCATCGCGCGGTCGACCAGGGCCATTGCCATCGCCTTGCGGTCGCCATGGCCAAAGCACAGGCCATAGCCGCGGGTGAATTGCGGCGGCGATGTTTTGCTGCCGTTGAACTGGTTCACCATCTGGCATTCGGTGAGCATGATGTCGCCGATTTCGATGGCGAAGCCGAGCTCCGGCGGCACGATGCTGATCGGCACCTCGCCGACGCGAAGCTCGCCGACGAAGGGGTGGTTCTGGCCGTAGCCGCGCTGGGTGGAGTAGCCGAGCGAGAGCAGGAAGCCCTCATCGCCGCGTGCCAGCGCCTGCAGGCGCAGATCGCGCCCGGCGGGGAAGGCGAGCGGGTTCATCGTCAGGTCGCCGGGGGCGGTGTCGCTCTGCGGGTCGGGCTCCAGCAAAGCTTCATTGCCCAGGAGGTCCGTCACGCGCGGCATTTTCTGCGGAGCTGCCTCGACTTGGGCGGCTGGCGGCGGGGTCTCGCTCATTTCGAAATCGAGCAGGCGGTGGGTGTAGTCGGTTGTCGGGCCAAGGCGCTGGCCGCCGGGGAGATCTTTGAACACGGCAGAGACGCGCCGGTGCGCCAGCATCGCGCCGGTATCCACCGGCTCGGTGTTGATCAGCCGGGGCAGCGTGGTGCGATAGGCGCGCAGCAGAAACGCCGCTTCGATGACATCGCCCTGCGCCTGCTGCAGCGCCAAGGCTGCCAACTCGCGATCGTAGAGCGCGCCTTCGGCCATGACGCGGTCCACCGCGCGGCCGAGCTGGTTGGTGATCTGTTCCAGGGTGAGGGCCGGGATTTCCGGGTTGCCCCGGCGGACTTCCGCGAGCCAGCCATGCGCGGCGGCGATTGCGGTATCGCCCCCTTTGACGGCGACATAAGCCATTATGCGTCTCCGATGCTCAGGCTGCGCGGCAGCCCGATGATTTGGGTTCCGGCGCAGAGCAGGATGTCCACGCCGCGCGGTGCGGTGCGGCTCTGCGCGCGCCATTCGGCGATGAAGGTCTCGTCTACGGGGAGCTGGATGAGGCGTTCCGTCTCGATGCCGGGGCCGGTCAGCCGGTAAATGCGGCCGGCATTCAGGGTTGGGACATCCAGGATGAGGGTGGCGCTATCCTCCGGTGCGGCATCGTCTCCCTGGCGCAGCGTGGCGAGCGACGGGCACGCGGTGGCGTAGACGAAGTCGCCCTCTTCCTGTGTTACGAGGCGAGTGCCGGCATGGAAGACCAGCCAGTCGCGTGCGGCGATGCTGGCCTCGAGGCTGACCGTCACCATCGGGTCCGCCAGCGTGAGCAGGATCGCGGCGGCGGCCGGGGAAAGGGGAAGCGGCGGGGTCAGGGTGGTTGGCAAAGTGACGATCACACCGGGGGTGCTGAGCGCCTGCAAAATGCCCCGAAAGCAGGCTTGCGCCTCGATCGGGGTGGAGAAGCCGGGTTCCAGAATATTCATGAGCGCATCGTCGCCAAGGTAAAGAATTTCACTTCCGTTGCAGCGGCCCGCGCTTCGATGCCGGCCCGGTATTCGGCCTGGGCGGCGGCGAGGGGGCGCAGCACGGCGGCCTCATAAGCGGGGAACAGCGTTTCGTCCTGCAGAACCGCATCCAGCCGGGCGATGAGCTCGACCAGGGCGGTGTCACACCCCGCGGCATAGCCGTGGCCGGTACGGCCGGCAGCGTCGCGGATGGAGCAGCGCGCCAGGGTCATTTCCCCCAGGTTGAAGGCGCTGCCGCCGCCGCCGATGCGGCCGCGAACCATCGCCATGCCGGTTTCCGCCACCCGCAGGTGCTGAAACTCGGGCAAAGCCGGGGCGTTTTCCAGGAGTTGGGTGAGCTGGGCGGCGCTGGCGCGGGCCAGGATACCCAGCCAGGATTGGCGTGTGGTGGGGGTGGCGGGTGAATCAAACATGTCTAGACATCTATTCCGTAGTCTGAGGGGCGTCAAGGTATTTTTCGCAGAATGTTGCGATCGGCATATGGCGGAAATCCTGCAACCCGGCGGCGAGTTGCGCGTCCGTCCAATCCCACCAGGCGATGCGGTTGAGCTTCTCGCAAATCTCCGGCTCGAAGCGGTAGCGGTGGATTTTGCCCGGCGTGCCGATGACAATCGCGAAATCCGGCACGTCCTTCGTGATCACCGCACCGGCGCCGATGACGGCGCCGTTCCCGACCGTGATGCCGGGCATCAGGATCGCGCCATGGCCGATCCAAACATCATGCCCGATGGCGACCGGCGAACTGCGCCGCCAGTCGAAGAATTCCGGCTCATCCGGGCCCAGGCCGTATTTGCTGGCGCGGTAGGTGAAGTGGTTCATCGCGGCGCGCTCCAGCGGGTGGTTGCCGGGATTGATGCGCACCTGAGAGGCGATGGAGCAGAATTTGCCGATCTGCGTGTAGATCACGTCGGTATCGTTGGCGATATAGGCGTAATCGCCGAGGCTGCTTTCGGCGACGCGGCAGCGCGGGCCGATTTCGTTGAAACGCCCGAAAACCGTCGCGCGTACTTCCGCCGTGGGGTGGATTTCCGGGGCGTCGCCAAGCACGCGGCCCTGGCTGTCCGGGTCGGCAAATTTGTCCGTCTGGTCCGTCATCTTAGTCTCGCCTCATGTGTCGGGAGGTTATCTAGATGACTGGTGCCTATAATTTTGTGGCAGTTGCGTGAAGCGTCGATGACATCCGATATCGCAATAGTTTTGTATTTATAGAATATTAAGGAATTTGATGGCATAACCACGTAAAATAAATTGCGAAGAGGCAACTAATATGCTGCCAGACCCGTCGCAGGATGCATGTGCTTCAGATCGCGGTCAGGCGGATGCCCCCGATTATGAGGGGGGGTGTCCGCGACGCTGGAGGAGCGGCGCCGTGCTGCACGCATTTCGGTGCTCAAAAGCGCTAAAATTTCCGTTGGCGTGGATGGATCGCACGGCGTGTTCAACTGTCTGGTGCTCGATAAGTCCGAGACCGGCGTACTGGTGGAGCTGGAAGGGTTCGTAATCCTGCCGGAGGAGGTCCTGCTGCAAATGAATTCCGGCGCGATTTACCGGGCGCGGCGCTGCTGGGCCTTCGGCGGTAAAGCGGGCCTTGCCTTCATCGGTGGGCAGCTCATGACCGAGGAGATCATGGCGCGGATGCGCAAAGTCGGCGATGTGATGCGCGGCGCATGGCGTGACGGCGGCGGTATCCACGCTGCGCTCGGCCCGGTTTTTCGACCATGCCGAACTGCGCCGCATCGCCGAGGCGGCGGAAGCAGCGTGCCTGCGGCTCGAGGCCGTGTTGAGCGGGCGGGAATTTATTTGAGGCGGTAGACCAGGATGCCGTTATAGCGCCGCCATAGCTGGTAATGCGCCGCGAGTGCCTGATCGAGCGCGGCGTAGACGGCCGGGTCGATGACGGCAGGGTTGGATCGACGGGTCGCTGCGGCGCAGGATGAAATCCGGTTTTTTGGCGAGGATGCGCGCGACTTCGGCGCCGGCATCCACTCCGGCGACGCGGGGGAGCAGATGGCCGATGAGCTCCGAGGGCAGGACATAGCGGGTCGGTGGCGTCTGGCCCGTTAGCGCGTAGAGGATGGGTTGCGTGTCGAACACGTAAATCTGCTTTGGGTGCTGGGTCCGCAGGTCGGCGGCGACTTCGGCGGGGACGTCCGGTCCGGTGGCGTTCCGCAAGGCGACATCGGCGGCCCAGACGGGAAGTGCGAGTGTTGCCAGGACTAGGCCGGTTTGCAGGAGGGCGCGTTGGGGAAGCCGCGCGAACCAGATACCGAGGATGACGCAGAGCACGGGCAGGATTTGCAGGAAATAATGGTCGTAGAAGGATTTGGCGGCGCTGACGCCGATGATCCCGCCGAGCAACCAGGCGCTTAGAAAAATTTCCGTGCCGCGCCGGCGGATAAGCGCGGCGGGGAGCATGGCGAGGCCTGCAAGCAGCATCGGCCCCCAGCGCCAGAGTTCGGTCTTACTGATATAGGCCAGCGTTGCCGAGCTGATGGGCGCGTCGACACGGCGGAAGTTGGAGGTGATGCTGCAATCCCACCAGAGCCCGAGTCGTCCGGCGGCGGCGTAGAGCAGGATGGTGGCGCAAAGCGGCAGCGCCGCGCCGAGGAGTGTTGCCAGCCCGGCGCTGGCGCGGCGCTGGCGGAAGAGGAACAGGAAGAAGACTGCCGGCGCCTCGAACACCGCGACATATTTGACCATGAAGGCAGCACCGAGCAGCATGCCCACGAGCAGGCCGTGATTGGTGGTCAGCGCCGCCAGGACCGCCAGAGCGGTAAAACTCGCCATGAATAATTCGGTATTGGCGGAGAGGCCGTCATTGCTCAGGGAGCAAATGATGAGTGCTGCGCCTGCGACCCAGGCGGCGCGCGCGGCTGCCTGTCAGCATTTGGGTGATTTTGAACACTGTGAAGGCGAGCAGGCTAACGAAGGCCACGGTAGCGATCCGGATGGCGAAGATGCCGTCGCCGAACACCGCCTGGAAGGCCGCGAAAATCGCGTAGATGCCGATGGGCTTGTTGTCCCAGATCGTGGTGTAGGGCAGGTGCCCGAGCCGCCATTGCTGCGCCATGAGGAAATACAGGCTCTCATCCCAGTCCAGCACCGAGCGCCAAAGCACAGGCGTGCGCTTGCCAGCGTGGCCGTGAACAGCAGCAGCGCGATGACGGGGTCGGGGAGGGGCCGTTTTGTCACGCTTCAGGTGATTGCAGGCAGGGCGGGTCTTGTCCATGGTGGCGGCCGCGCATGACGGTTGTATTCATCGGCTCTGAAATCTACCGGCTGGAAGTGTTCTCGCCCCCGCACCCGCTGGCCATGCCGCGTGCGATGCTCGTGCGCGACGTGTGCGCGGCAGCCGGATGGCTGGACGAGACGCGGTATTATGAGGCGGGGCCGGCGAGTGTCGCGGAATTATGCCGCTTTCATGCGCCCGACTACATCGCAGCCCTGATGCGCGCGGAGGCCGAGCAGGACCTGCCCGCGGAAATGCGCGAGCGCTATCGCATCGGCGCGGATGCGAATGTGATCCATAAGGCGGTGTTCCGGCGGCCGGCGACCTCGGTGGGCGGCGCGTTGCTGAGCGCGAAATTGCTGGCACAGGGGGCGACCGTTTATGCGCCGGGGGTGGGCAATCATCATGGCCAGAAGGCGCGGGCCAGCGGGTTTTGCTTCGTCAACGATATCGCGCTGGGCATTTTGCGCCTGCGCGAGCTGGGGTTCCGGCGAATCGCCTATCTCGACCTCGATGCGCATCATGGCGATGGCGTCGAGTCGGCGTTTTGCGACGATCCGGAGGTGCTGACCATCTCGGTGCACGAGGCGGGGACGGTGGCCGCGCACGGGGCTGGCGCATGACCCGGCTTATGGCATTTATAATTTCCCGGTCCCGCCGGGGTTTCACGATGCGGAGCTGGCCTATTTGCTCGAGGGAGCGATTTTGCCGCTTCTCAGGCAATTCGAGCCCGAAATTCTGCTCTTGCTGCCCGGCGCGGACGCGCTGGCGGAGGATAAAATGTCCAAACTCAGCCTGTCCAACAACGCGATCTGGGATACGCTGCGGGCCGTGCGGGGGCTGGCGCCGAGGCTGGCCGTGTTCGGCGGCGGCGGCTACAACCCCTACGCGCTGGCACGCTGCTGGGCGGGGATCTGGGCGATCCTGAATGATTTCGCGCTTCCTGAGGCATTGCCGCCCGGGGCGCGCGAGGTATTGCGGGGCGTCCGGCACTTCCGGCACCCGCAGGGGATCCCAGCGGCATGGGCGCAATCTTTGCGCGACGCGCCGGCAAGCGGCGTAGTGCGCGACGTGGTGAAACGAATGGGGGATTTATGAAGATTTTTGCGCTGGGCCTGCTCGCGGCTCTGACGGTGGGGGGCCTGGCCCATGCCCAGAATGACGACCCGACCGGCCCGCAGGCGAAATTGCCGACCGAGCAGCTCACCATCATCTCCGATGACGGCAAGCACCATGTGTTCACGGTGGAGGTTGCCGCAACCGAGCAGGAGCAGGATACCGGGTTGATGTTCCGCCCGGTGGTGCCGGCTGGTACGGGCATGCTGTTCCCCTGGCCGCAGCCGCAGGTCTCGGAAATGTGGATGAAAAACACGATCGCGCCACTCGATATGGTGTTCATCGGCGCCGATGGCACGATCAAGGCGATTGCCGAAAACACCGTGCCCTACAGCCTGCGGACCATTTCCAGCGGGGTGCCGGTGCTGGCGACGTTGGAGCTGCAGGCGGGCATCACGGCGGCGGAGAATATCAATGTCGGGGACAAGGTCATTGCCAAGCAGTTTGGCGGCGGCTAAGCCGACGGCGGATCATCGTGGCCGGGCGGTTCGCCGGGCTGTGGATTGATCCGGCAGACCAAGGTTCGGGGCGTGGCGCAGCCTGGTAGCGCGCTTGTTTTGGGTACAAGAGGCCCCCGGTTCGAATCCGGGCGCCCCGACCAGGGTCTGGCGACGGTTTGAATGATGGAGAGGTTTTATGCGGGCACGTATTTTTCTTCCCCCCCGGTCCGCCATGCAGTCTGGCACCGCCAAGACGCATCGCTGGGTGCTGGAATATGAGCCGGAAACCGCGAAAATCCGCGACCCGCTGATGGGCTGGACCGGCAGCAACGACATGCGCCAGCAAATCCGCCTGACCTTCGAGACGCGCGAGGCCGCCCTAGCCTATGCCGAGGCGCAGGGCATTCCCTATGACCTCGAAATCCCGACCGCGCGGGTTAAAAAACCGAAGGCCTATGCGGATAATTTCCGCGCCGACCGCCGGGAAAACTGGACGCATTAACGGCCGCGGTTTACCACGGCGTACGACGCGCCCTTAGCTCAGCTGGATAGAGCACGAGACTTCTAATCTTGAGGCCGATGGTTCGACTCCATCAGGGCGCGCCAATTAAATCAAAGTGTTAACGCCTGTATCGTAATCGCACCGGACCTAGTTTTACACTTTCCGATTCCCTGGTTTGCCACTCGGGTTCGCGTTACGTTTCTCGAGACGCATAATGGCGGCACTCGCTAAGGCTTCTTGCTGGGCCTGTTGGGTGTAGCGGGAGACCATCGCCAAGCTTTTGTGGCCGGTCACCGCGGCGATCTCGTGCGGTGTGCAACCAGCCTCGGCGAGGCGACTCGCAGCGCTGTGACGCAGCCCATGGAAATGGAGATCGTTCGGTAAGCCGAGAGACGCGCGAATCGCGGCAAACTTATGTTTGAAGTGATCGGTCTTCCACGCCTTACCGTCCGGCCGTGCGCAGATCATGACGGCCTTGCGCTCAGTGGTGTCCAGCGCCTCACGCAGGGCTGGAAGGGCAGGGATGACAACTCGGACGCCGGTCTTACCCTGGCCGGCGACCGTAATGCTCTGCCCATCATAGGCGCTCCATGGCAGGCGCAGAACGTCGCCCAAGCGCTGGGCCGTATGGAGCGCGATCAGGATCGGCAAAGCGATCACCGCTGCGTCAGGCCCGGTCATCGCGGCAATTTCATCTTCAGCCCAAATTCTGTGACTCTTCGCCCGATGACGAATTGCCTTGATCTGGGCTGCCGGGCTGACCTTGATCCAGCCCCGGGGGATGCTCCAATTCAGGAGCAGGCGCATGACGCCCAGGAAGTGGTTCGCCTTGCTCGGGGTGTCAGCCAGAGCATCGCGGCGCCGCATGATCCACTCCGGTGGCATATCCTTGACCGGCAAGCCTCCCCAGCGCGGCAAGAGCGGCTCAATCAGCCGGGTGTAGCCGGCCTGGGTTGCGAGGCTCAGCCCCTTCCATTCAGCAGACGACCGGTAAGCAAGCCAAAGCGCTTTCAGGCTTCCGGGCTTGACCTCGGCGCCCGGACTTACCGCTTTTGCCTTGGTCTCGTGCTGCGCGTGGATGGCTTGGTATTCGGCAAGGAATTCCGCTGAGCCGATATCTCCGGAGATCTTGGTGCGGATCCCGGCGCGTCTGTAATACCCGTACTGCCGGCCTTTAGCGCGAAGGATTTGAAGGTAGGGCAGCATCAATTTCGCCATCTTCAACCAGCCAAGGGTTGCTCTCCCCAGATGCTGCAACCTTTCCGGATAGGCGGTCAAGCCAAGCGTCAAGGTCTTCACGCATCCAAACAACTCGCCGGGCGGTCATTTGTTTCCGGTTCGGGTAGCGGACTGCCGCCGGCGCCTGGCCGTCCCGCACGTAGGCCCGAAAGGTGCCGACACTCAGGCCGCAGTAATGAGCCGCTGCGTCTGCGGTCATCGCTCTCGGCCATGCCTGCACGACCTGGACGTGCTCAGACATCGATACCTCCCATCATCAGCCTTGGCCAAAGCGCCGGGAACACCCATAGCCACGCCGGCACCTCGCGGCGCTCGCGTCGGAACTTCAGGGCTGCTCGATGCCCACCAACCTCTAGCCGCGAGTGCCGGGGCGGGTGGGGACTGCGATAGTCGGCCAGAACTTCATTGAGGCCCGTCGGAATTTCAAATGATTTTTCGTTGCCGCTCATTTATAAGTGTATTTCATAATCTAAAAATAATAGCCCATTTCTTTTTTGTTTTTCAAAATCCTTCTTTAGAGCTTCGCTCTGAGCTCATTGCTAACAGATAGTGAAAACAAAAAACAATTTCACAAGTGGGGCATAAATGCCCCACTTTGTTTTAGGTGCTTACAACCTCCTGACGGAGGCAGCGGAAATGCGCTTCTGCACCCTTTCCTGCTTCTTCTCTCGCTCCATAATAATTTTCCTGATCTCGCTATAAGTTTCTAGCTCTTCGGCTGAACCAGCGAAAAATACAAAAAGAGGACAAATCAAGGGGTCATTCTTGAACCTCTTTGTTATTTCGCGATATTTAAAATCAAAAGTTGAACAGAATTTTTCGATAACTTTTGGCAAATCACCTTTAAATCTATTCATCCTTTTGTTGCCGATGGCTCTCAAATACTCGCTTGTATAAGCGTTATAATCTATAGTCATACAATTTCTCCAATATAGCGGCAGTGCAAATCACAGCGCATAATCGTCAATACGATTTGTCGATTTCGAATTTCAATATGTTTTTATTTAAAGAAAATTACCTCATTTCCACAGTAACATAAAAAAATGAACTAATTTAACGTCGAGATTAGGTCGGTGGGAGACCCATAGAGACATGCGCTTTGGCCCCTGATGCGGACATGAAAATAGAAATGGTTTTTAAAATTGATGGCTAATATCTAACAGAGGCCACGATGTAGAAATGTCAGTAAATTTAAATATTGATATCATGTCCCGCATTCGGTTACACAATCACAATAAGGACGCCATGAACAACATACACGGAACCACGTGTTTCGCTAAAATAGACGTAGCAAAATTATAAAGTATCCCTGCCCACAACTGTAATGAAAGAAATGGGCCAGGATCTGAGAAGATCACAACCTTATAGGAGAATAGGAAATGGCTATAAATTACAATGACGATTTTGTTCTAGAAGATACGGTAGATACAACTACAGATGACGATGGCCTAGAGGTCAAAACATACTACTGGAGAGAGGTACGAACGGGAAACCTGTACCCTGTAATTTCCATGAATTATCCCGACTGCGGTGATACGGCGAATATTTCGGCTCTACCTGATCGCTGGATTATAGAACGCATGATAGATGTCATACTCACACCACAGTTCGGCAACACTCAACCGCACCTAATCGTTGCCCAAAAAACTCTAAATCAAACAGACTTCGACTACGAGTTTCTACGCACCTTCCAGGCATCACCTGACGAAGATGAAGTGATTACGCTTCGGTTTGAGAAATATTATGAGGAAGAAGTTTCGCACCCGTCCGACGAAGTAAAATTTTTTGCTCTGTACGTCTGGCCAATACTTTATGATTTTTTGAACCGAGACTTCATTTCCGAAGGCCAGCTCATTTTGAGCAAACGTAATTTTTTTCAAGATTTCCTCTTTATTCACCGCGGCGAAGACGAAAGTTCTTACTGGAGAATAATAAGCGAAAGTATTCAGAGAATAGCAATCGAAAGCCTAAACTGCCTTGTTTGTATCGTTGCTTCGACGGGTGGTGGTATCGAATTCCATTTAATCGAGGACCCTAAGCCAAGTCATTTGGCTCTAGAAAAACTTGTAGGAGGATTGAAACTGAGCGCTGGATGTTAACAATCTGGTGGTCATCGGTTGCTTCCTCTAGAAGAAACCTAGCATACATCATAAGGAATGTTCAATGATATGAATATTGCAAAGGGAACTATTGAGCCGCTAAATATATAAGACAAAATCTGATACTGCCGAAAACAATATCAGATTTCGAGGAACAACTTGTCTAATCGATTTTAACATATCTATTTAGCACGAATTATTTCCAAGAGATCGTAGTCAAATTTCGGCAGTATCCATAACAAGGGATACAGAAATGACTATGACACCTTTATATTGCAGCGCTCGTCCTGGACTGGGAAAAACAATATTTGTTTGCAAACGCATGGCCACGAGGCGCGGAAAATATGTATATGCCGTAGATCGAATTGATGTTTTCGCTGAACGCGAAAGGCTGATCAAAGAATTCGCAGTTAATGGTGGAAAGACATCACCATTGATTGTCATCTACAACTCAAAGAACTCATTTACTGTTCGTCAGGACGTAGCAAATGCTCCGAACATGTACAAGGATGAGCGGCATATCATTGTAATTATAACCCACGAAGCACTGAAGATCAGTATGCTCGACCACTACAATGGGTGGCAGCTTTACATTGATGAGGTTCCAAGCGCTTGGATTTTTCAAGAAAAGAAAAATAGCTTAATTAAGGATAGCTTGAAAAGGCTGTTCAATTTGAGTTCAGAGCCTGGACAAAAGTATTCCAGAATTACTGTAAAGGATGAAGTAAGTCCTTCGGATATTGCGAACGATGACGACGCATATGGAATAATGACTGTCTATAAGCAAGCAAAAAATGGCAACGCATATGCGAACATCCACACTTGGGATGATGCCGACAACTGGCTCTGGTTTTCAATCTGGTGCTTTGATGAGATGAGAAGCTTTTCAAATATTGTCTTTGTCGCAAATGCATTTGAGCATTCACTGATGTATAAGCTGATGGTAAAATCGGGTATAAAGTTTAGAGAATTCCATCTGAAAGACAACTATACGCCGCGCAATGTCACAATTTCCTACTTTGATCAATTCAATCGAGCTCGATCAACCTACTTCAGATCAAAGCGTGGGATTGTGGCACTCGAAAAAATAAGCAAATATTTTGAACAACATGACGTGGATTTCTGGTCGTGCAACTTAGATAAGACAGATTTCAAATATACAAATTATTTGAAGTTGCCTGGAAGACATCTAGCTCCAATGGTTGCTGGTTCAAATGAATATATGAATTTTACCAAGTGCGCGATGATTTTTTCTGCCAAACCATCTAATCAAGAAATTAGTTGTCTCAAGGAAATTGGCATAAGTCCTGAGGAAATCATTAGAAGCCGCGAGACGGAAACAATAATCCAATTCGGAACGAGATTATCAATTCGTGTTGCCGATGATGCACGCGATGGAATGATATACGTTTATGATAAAACTCAGGCAGAACAGCTAAAGGACTTCTTTGATAACTCAACAATGAAGCTTAATACTACACTGAATTTTGTTGACGTAGGCATTGAACCTAGAAAGCCGAAAATATCTGAAGAGGAAAAACGCTCAAAGCTTCTTTCTAAGCACCGGCGGTATAATGCAAAGCGAAGGGGTAAACCGCTTGTTGATGCCGCCGAATCCATTACTTGATATTTTGACGACTCTTTATCTAACGGTATTAGATCATTGGTCGTCATGATTTCTTCTTATATCTTGGTGGTCTGGCGTGGTTTATTTAAAGAAGTCGTCCATGGCTTCGCTTGCTTCGCCGCGCTACGCCATGACCGCCTTGCGACAATTCAAAGTGGACAAAATACGGCGCAAAGGCGCCTCTCGCTTTCGCTATGCTCAAGCTCGCTTTGTCCACTTTTGAATGCCGCATTTCTCTGATCAAAATATATGTCATTAAGAAATGCGTCGACTTATTATGGGGCAAAGCGAGTGGTTGCGTAGCAATCGCGAGAGCGAGCTGTGCGAGCGATTTTGTCCCATAATAATCGTAAGCCAGGTGATATGCCGAACGACAGAGCGTAGCGACCGAGTGAAGGCATATCGACTGCACGAGATCAAAAGGAAATACTAAGCTAGAACCTAGAATTTCAAATAGGTAGGTTTTTCTTCGTAACTTTGGAATCTCTGTCGGAAATAGGGCGCGGAGCGCCCCCCCCCCCTAAATGGACTCGGCGGAACGTGGTTCGGTAACCCAGACGGCACGATACTGGCATCAACACACATTTAGGGCACCTTTGTTCCACCACGTCGATGGGGTTATACTCTGTTCGATGGTGTGCCCAGGCGCCGCTGCGTAGTGTGCCGGTCGTCCTCCGAAAAAGGCGCCGGCGCTACCTTGGACATGCTGCGGCAACTGGTCGATACTTGCGACCCGTCGCCGCACTGCTGCTCGGCTTCGCCGGCGTGCTGCGGTGCTCGGAGCTGGTCGCGCAGGTGGCTGACGACGTAGCGGAAATCGCGGGCGGCTTGCGCCATGCATCCGCTGCGGCAAGACCGATCCGACCGGGGGTGGGGGCGGAACTCCGCCGCTCCAGTAGCCCGATCCCGAAGCGGTCATTCGATAGCCGACATCTCCGGCGGCTTCGGGCCGAAGCGGGCGGACAGCTTTCAAGGCTTGATTGGTGAAAAGCTGACTTAGGGCCTGAGCCCGAATAAATGCGTTATTTCCAGCTACCTTGGCGCGATGGTGTAATTCCATTCGCCATGAAAATTTTTTGGCTGGAGGTTGAGTGTTGCCATCTCGGCGTCTGAGATTTTGAGGCCCTTTTCGTAGGTGTTGGTATCGATCCGGCAGGCGACGTTGAGGCCGGTTTTGGTGGTTGTGTTGGCAATCAGTTGGATGATGACCTCATGGGTGAGCAGCGGTTTACCGCGCCAGTTCTGGGTAATGAAGGCGAACAAGCGGTGCTCGATCTTGTTCCATTTGCTGGTGCCTGGAGGCAGATGGCAAACAGTAATGGCGATGCCGAGTTCGTCGGCCAGGACTTGCAACTCACGTTTCCACAGGCGTACCCGTGCGCCGTTGCTGCCGCCGCAATCGGCATTGATCAGCAAACGAGTTGCGGCAGGATAGCGAGGGCTGCCGAGTTCATACCACCAGCGGCGGATGCTCTCGACGGCGAAGGCCGCCGTGTCATGATTGATGCCGAGATTGACCCATCCTATGTTCGCGGCGATATCGTAGACGCCGTAAGGCACGGCCTTACCGAGTTCAGGGATCATGAAGTCATGCACACGAACCGGCTCAGGTTGCCCCTTTGGCCGCAGTTCGCGGCCGCCATTCTTGAAGTTACCGACAAGCTCTTTTTTCTTTGTGTCGACCGAGATCACGGGTTCGCCAGCAGCTTGAAACGCTTTCACTTCGGCGTTGATGTGCTCGAACTGGGCATTGCGATCAGGATGGCTCGCCCCTTCACGCGTCTTGCTGTTGGCCTGTAGGCTGAAGCCGAGGTGCTTGAGCAGGCGCCCGACCAACTTCTGACCCGCGGTAAAGCCCCGCTCGGCCAACGCCGCAGACAAATGGCGCTGGCTCTTGCTGACCCACAGCAACGCGGCCTCGGGGTCACCACGAATCGCAGGCTCCACGAGATCGTTCAGGGCCAACAAAAGCCCAGGCTGCAACTCAATCGCTGCTTTTTTCCCGCCACCGACCCGACGAACCCGCTGGCCCAGCCGCTCCGCGCCATCGCGCAGATCAGACAGGCCCCGACCAATGGTACTGCGGGCAACGCCCGTCGCGCGTGAGGCCGCCGCAACACCGCCCCGGCCAGCCGTACTTGCTTCAATGGCAACCAAAAGGCGCCGCTCCTTCTCGTTCAGGAGGGGGGAAAGAGCGTCGAAGCGGGCGGCAATGGCGGCGGTGTCAATCATGCGCGCAGGATAGCCGATATCACCCCAAGATAACCCAGCTTCCCGGATTCGCTTGTTGCGTTTTTAACCCAAACTCAATTCTTTCCTTCCGAATCTCTTGTTGGGGCTCAGGCCCTTAGTTCCGGCGCGGTCTGCCGGCAGCAGTCGACCCAAGTCGGGCATAGGCCGACCCGCGAGGCGATCTCAGGAGCGGACGTTCGGCGCCTCCCAGTTCTGACGGTTGTGCGCCCATCATGGGCGTAGATTGTCTGCAGCGCTCATCCCGAAAGCGACCGCGATGTTCAGCGAGCCGTCGTCGCCGCCATGAAGGAGGCTGAACAAGATAGGATGCCGGCGGGAGCGGCGAAAGCAACCAGGCATGCCGCGCCGATCGGGTGCACGGCCGCACCCAGCCTGGCGGAGATCAGCGCCGACGCGCGGTTCAGCAGACCGAATTCGATCGGCCGGGTCGCTGATGCGTTGGCTACACTTGGATTTCATGTCGCTTGCCACCCGCCACCGGCGAGGCCATAAAATAACAACATGACAACTGAAGTCGGGAAGCGCAGACGAGTTGATATTTATTTGCCGTCCTTGCCAAGCGGCGGCGTAGAGCGGCTCTACCTCAATCTCGTACCGTATTTCGTACGCGCGGGGTTCGCCGTCACCTTTGTCCTCGACCAGGGGGAGGGGACATTATTCGGCAATATTCCACCAGGTGTCGAAACGATAATCCTGGGAGCAAAGAGGCTTCACATCACGCTTCCCAGGCTCGCGGCATATCTGCAGGAAAGCAAGCCAGATATCTTATTGACCGCGCAGCACCATAAGACCATTAGCGCGATTTGGGCGAAGCGCTTCGCTCACTCACCGTGCACCATCGTGGCCACTGCCCATATGCCAATCAAACCGATACACCGCATAGATTCCTCGGTTGGTAACTTTCTGATTCCCGCTCTGATGCGGCTGTTCCTGCCCCAAGCTGACCGTGTCGTTGCCGTTTCCAAAGGACTCGCTGGGGAAATCGCAGCCCGCTATTACCGAAAGCCTGTTGACGTCATCTATAACGGTGTGACACCGGAAAATTTCGAGGCCATGCTAGCTTCGGAGTGCTCCCATCCATGGCTATGTTCCGACCTTGGTGTACCTGTCTTTGTATCCTGCGGCCGGCTCGACAGGCAGAAGGGCTTTGATGTTTTGCTGAAGTCTTTTTCAGTTTTTCTGACTGAAAAGAAGGGTAAGCTAGTAATTTTTGGCGAGGGACCTCAACGCACAGAGTTGACCGCGCTGGCCACTGCCTTGGGGATAGCGCCGCATGTCGATTTCGTCGGGTTCACACATAACGTGTTCCCCGCAATGCGGGCCGCGACGGTTTTTGTCTCTGCCTCAAGATTTGAAGCATTTTCTCTCGTTTTGGCTGAAGCCTTGGCCTGCGGCACGCCAGTTATCAGCACGGATTGTGACTTTGGTCCGCGTGAAGTTCTCGATCATGGCAGATATGGAACGTTGGTTCCTGTGGAAGATGTTACGGCTCTGGCCAACGCGATGCGGGATTTCGACGTGGCCGGCATCAACCGAGCTGAAATAAAGGCGAGAGGTCAATCTTTTTCGATTTCAACTTGCGCAGAGCATTACCTGTCACTTTTTAAAACGATCTTCCATTAAGCATGCTTTCCAAACAGAAAACGTCTGATGGTTATTTTCTGTTCTTCAGATAAGTAGGCCAAAGCTGCAGAAAAGACAAAATAAGCAAAGGCGACCAAATGGCCACCATTTTCCATAAAATATCCGCCTTTCCAAGGCGAACGCAGCCCAGCGAGCCACCCCCGAACGCCTTGGCCACGCGGCAAAATTAATGGAATTGCTATCTTGTCGTCCGTTGGCTCCAGATGGAAAAACTGCTGCCCGACAATCCGCTCCTGCCGTGTGGGAAAATAGGCTAGTTTCAGCAGAAGCTTATGGGCTTTTTGTCTGATCTTTCTTTCGTCGGGCACGGCGATCGGAAAGTTCTGACCATACCACGAGGCATAATCCAGAATGCCCTGTTGCACCCGTCGCCGCATGGGCCCCACGGTAAGCTCCGCCTCTCGTGCTGCACCACTGGTCACAAACAAGGGCGTAATTTCATTGTTCTCATCGCACGCAAGAGCCGTCACCATCCCGTGGTCAGCTTGGGAGCAGGCTTCGAGCAGAGAAATGAGCTGAAAAGTTGCCGTTTCGAGAGAGTTTCGTCCGCGGCGGCTATCAGTCACCAGACCAAATGACGACGGTGCGTATGGATTGACCTTGTTGTCAACAAAACCAAAATAAAACGCTTCGGGCTTTTCATGCCCCTCACTCTCCGCCAAATAGCCAACCATCGTATGAATGGTTCCTTGCCAGCCAATATCGACAAGCCCCGTACGGCCAGAGAAAATATTTTCTGCGTTAAGATAATTAAGCAGAATTTTCCTGCTTTGTCCCAAGATAGCTGAAAAGGCGGCAGCAGCCTCGGCATCGCAGAGCAGCCGCCGCAGCTCATCCGCATCCCCAACAACGAAGCCAAGCCTTAGACATTGCGTTTCGATTACCGGCGCCGGAATGTTAAAGAGCCCGCTGAATCTGGTGATCAGATTGTCCGGCCCACGTAAAAGTTGGATATCCCTGAGCAGACGCTCAAGCATTTCAGGAGCACCGGCGAGGCCAGAAAAATTCATTGTTGAGGATAGAGCCAGCCGCCGGGAGATTTTTACGTAGCTGAGTGAAACTTCAGGTGCGGTGGGATTATGCTCAATCAGCGTCTTGGCGACCTCGTGCAGCAGATAGCCATCCCGGGCCATGAAGGCGAGGGCATTGATATTCCGGTCATGAACGGCTTTGAATAGCAGACGGACAAAGCCGACCAGTACCGGACCGAGCACGTCATGTCCGAGCCGGTAGGCCGCATCCTGCACCGCTGCGCGCGGCGGGCTTGGCAATGCCGGAGGGGGTGGCGGACGCTTAACCCAACGGACGCGCCAACGCCGCTCCGACGCCGCCAGAATATCCGCGACGACGTTGTCGCCGATATGCTGTATCTCACCCGGCCGGACGGATTCCTGTCGCAGGACGGCATCGAAAGCTCCGCCGCGAAATTTGCTAACTCCTAGATCCAGCGAAGAATAGATTTGGGCAATGCCCGTGATGCCATTTTTTTCCAAAAGCTGGCGCAACTCGCCCGCGCTATAGCGGGTGTCGGAGATAGCAATGATCCGCTGGCCGGTGGCAACAAAGTCATTCAGGATAGCGAGTATTTCGGTGCGAGGGCGGGTGCAGCTCATTTCATGGGAGAGTTCGCGCGCGGCGATCAGGCTCGCATCCTGTTCCGCCGTCGCGCCAGCGCCAAGTGCCGTAAGCATCGCCTGAATGATGGTTTTGTTGTCGATCTCAAGCGAAGCATTGAGGTCAAGCCGCTGCTTCGACAATTGGCGCTCGATCCGGCGGCGGAAGGAGAATGAATTGACCGGAGTGGGAAGGCCCTGCGAACGAGCGTGCCGGATTGTGTCCTCGGCGCTTGCGCGGGCGGCAAAATGCTCGTCTGCGACACGTTGGATGAGGGTGCCAAAAATATCGAAGGAAATAACGGCCGGAGGTTTCCGCCATGGTCCACCCAGAGCCGAAACCGTTAACAGGAATGCGCCGCGTGTCAGGCGAAGCGCCGTCTTGGCCGAGCGAAGGCTGAGGTAATCAAGCGGCTGGACCACGACTAAAATCCTGGGCGATGGAACGTTTCTTCGGGTATACTGTAGGGGGAACGTCGAAGGCGGCCGCGGCTGGCCAAAAATGACTGTGCCCGAGAGCGCAGGTAGCGACTAAAATCATGGACTGGTCGGGAGCATGGGGAGTCCTATCGTTGCATTGCCCGTTTATTCCCTTTCATACTACCAACGGTCAAGCCTCTTACCCCGGCTGGCATAGGCAATGTAGGTGAACGCATGTCTGCTTGTTGCCGTTGTGCACCCCAACGCAACCGTCCCGCTTTCGGCTTAACCCGGCCGCCCAAGTCGTCCCCATGGCTGCTTAGCAGCCCAACCACATCGTGTCGGCACGTTCAAACGGTCGCATGTTCCGCAAGAGTATCCGTCGAGGCAGCTTCCACTCGCTCATCGAACTGCAGGCCGCCGTCAAACGCTATCTCGCCGAATACAATACCCAGCCCAAGCCATTCGTTTGGACGCCGTTCGCCGCCTCGATCATCGCTAAGGTCGATAGCCCGCCTACCGTCCGAATGAGTTGGTGCACCAGTCGTGTAGTTCTAAGGTGAGTTTTGCCGCTGCGCGAAAGCATACGTAGGATTCTACGCATGCGAGATGATCTGATTATCGGACTTTGGGGAAGGGTCCTTAGGCGGGCAACCTATGTGGTGTGTGGTGCTTTTGGGCTTAACCCATTCGTTTACAATGCCTTAAGGGCCGCAAAAATAAAACGTCCGGATATTTCCGTTGGCGTTCCGGAGTTTTATGGGCAGTGCGGAGAGGACCTTATTGTTTTGTCACTCCTCCGGGCCAGGGTGCTGAGCACAAATGCCTCGTTGGATGGCCGGCGCTATCTAGAAATTGGAGGAAACCATCCATTCGCGACCAGCGCCACTTTTCTCCTGAACAGGGAGCTTGGAATGACCGGGGCGATTGTGGAGGCAAACCCGAAACTCTTGGGCGATTTAAGGGCTGGGCGTCCCGATGATATAATCATCAATGGGGCCGTTCAGGTTGACGATAATGAGACGGTATTTTTGACCGTATCGAAGCTAAGCGAATTGAGCTCGATAGACAGCGAATTTATTTCAAAATGGGATGGTGCATGGGCTGAGAGCGTGGGCCGCGTCGAGGTTCCGGCATTCCGAATAAACCAAATAATAGGCCGCCATTTTGGCGGTGTAGCGCCGGTCTTTCTGTCAATCGATGTCGAAGGGATAGATTTTCAAATTTTGCAGGACCTGGATCTCTCCAGATACCGCCCTTGGCTCATACAAATCGAGCCATCCGATAGAAATATTCCAGGAAATAGCAAAGCGATCATCGACTATATGGGCACAGCATGTTATGGCTTGATCGCTCAAACTCCCGTAAATCTTATATTTGGCGACCTGCTGTCGCAGTCATGAGCCTCACATAGGCCCGGCGTGACGACTGTTTCTGCCGGAGGCCAACCGGTGGCCTCGGCGAAAGGGCACCGGCTCTTCGTCTTATAAAATAGACGGACGGAAGCGACCCAAGTCGGGCATTAGCCGGCCTTGGAGTTGAACTCAGTTGCCGACATTCGGCGCCGCCCAGGTCCGACGGCTGTGAGCCCAACTTAGGGCTTGTTGTTAAATTATCGCTTCGGTTTGAGGTTTGATGGTGTAGTTCCACTCACCGTGGAAATCGTGGCGGAGGAGATTGAGGGCGTTGATCTCGGCGTCGGTGACCTTGACACCTTTCGGGTAGGAATTGGTGTCGAGTTCACTGCGGACCGTGAGGCCGGCGTCAGTGGTGGTTGCGGCGATGAGTTGGACGATAGTCTGATAGCTGACCAGCGGCCGACCTCGCCAGTTTTGGGTGATGAACGAAAAGAGCCTGTGTTCAATTTTATTCCATTTGCTGGTTCCGGGCGGCAGATGGCAGACGGTGATTTCGAGCCCGATCTCGTTGGCGAGCGCCTGAAGTTCAAGCTTCCACAGACGCACGCGTGAACCATTGCTGCCGCCGCCGTCAGCCGTGATCACCAGCCGCCTGGCTTTGCGATAGCGCTCGCGCCCCATGGTCTGCCACCAACGGCGGATCGAATTGACCGCGAAGCTCGCTGTATCATGGTCGATGCCGACGCTGACCCAACCGGTATTGTCGGCGATGTCATAGACGCCATAGGGTGCAGCCCGGCCAAGGTCAGGGTCCAGGAAGTCGTGCACTCTGACTTTTTCTGGATCGCCCTTGGGACGATACTCCCGGCCGTTGTTCTTGAAGTCGCCGACCAGCTCTTTCTTCTTGGTATCGACAGAAATAGCGGGTTGATCAGCTGCCAACGCGGCCTTCACCTGATCGTTGATGTAGTTGAACTGAGCGTTGCGGTCGGGGTGGCTGGCCCCCTCCAGCGTCTTGCGATTGGCCTGCAGGCTGTAGCCTCGTTCGCGCAACAGGTTGGCTACGACATTGTGGCCGATGCGATGGCCGCAGGTCCGCAGTTCCGCAGCCAGATTGCGAAGACTTTTGGCGGTCCATAGCAACGGCGCCATCGGATCGCCGCGCGTGACGGGCTCCACAAGAGCCTGCAGATCCCTCAGCAATGTCCCGTCTGTGGCCGTCAGGGACTTTCTGCCGCCCCCCACCCGGCGCACCCGATCCGCAGGAGCCGAAGGCTTGGCTTCATCGCGCAGTTCGGCCAAGCCCCGATTGATCGTGCTGCGCGCAATTCCCGTCGCCCGAGACACCGCAATCACACCGCCATGACCGGCGACCAGCGCTTCCGCCGCAGCAAAACGGCGACGACCGCGCTCGTCCAGCACAGGCTCAAGCGCTCTAAATCGCAAGTGGATGGCGTTATCGTCGATCACAAGCTGAATTTAGCGGCAATGATTCGCCCGGGGAATCCCTCAAGCCAAGAATGTCACATCCAGATTCATTTATTTATCAACAGCTCCTTAGCCTTATCCGCGCAAAGTGAGCCGTCCCGAAAGCCATTCGTTCAAATTACCTCAACAGTCGCCCTGAGGGCGATCATGCTGCGCTCAAGCGCGTGATATGGCCCATGCGCAGCTTCAAATCCATGCCAACGACCTATGCCGCGATTGAGGGAATAGAGGGTCATGCGAATGATGAGAAAAGGCGATTGCGTAATGCCCAATCCAGCTGTGGCAGGCGAAGTGCGTTTTGTGAACCGACTTTTCTACCTTGCCAGATTGATAGGTAAGGATCGGCATGCCATTCTGCAGTCGTACTGAGTTAATACAACAGAGCCGGCTTTTCTCAGTGCTCGAACCAAGTCCATGAGAGGCGGGGAAACCGATGGTAAAATCCGACGGAGGCACAGCTACCGAAGCGATACAAATGCTGGGCGCTGGTCTCTTGCAGCCAGATGAGGCCAGTGCCGCCCTTGTAGCACGGGCGTCACCTAATCTCGTACTGACGCCTTGGCAGAACCGGCTTTACAAAGCGATTTCAGATGCAAAGAGCGAAGTACTCATTGTAAGCCCATATATAAAGCTTGGGATTGCGTCGAAAGTTCGTGGAGCGGTTCCCCCAGGTGTAAAATTACGAACTATCACCCGTTTCAAAGAGAGCGATTTCGCTGCAGGCGCCTCCGATGTTGATGCGGTTTGGTTGCTTTCTCAGCTCGAAGGAGAGCATTGTGAGGCAAGATTCGTTAATATTCTTCACGCAAAGATATATATTATAGATTTAAAAACAGCCTTTCTTGGCTCTTCAAACCTAACGTTTTCAGGCTTGATGCGAAACCACGAGGCATGTATCGAGTTTGTAAACCACGATTTTGTTGATGTGCTTCGGCGACAATTTGAAGAGCTTTGGATGCGCGCTGAGACACTCGACCGCGAATTGTTTTTAGAAATGGTCGCAGTGCTTCGCTCCGCGAAGGAAGTTTCCAGGGCCGAAAGCGACCATTTTTATAGCATCAAGGAACGGCTAAATTTTTTTGAAAACGACGAAGCAAATATTTGGAACGATAGCGCGATACAATACGCGCCTGTTAAGCAAACATCTCTCGCGACTAAAATTTTTTCGGCTACACTGCCTGATGTTGCTCTATTTTTAGAAAATAGATCGGCAGAGAAGCAAGGTTCTCAGAATGGTATAATCACAAATCGGCTGTCCGGAGACCAGAAAGACCCTGGCGATGAGCCTGCTTCATCCGCTGAAACTGTTGATAGCGAAGTTACCGAAGAAGAGAAGGTTAGGGAGAGGATTAGAATACCACATCTTCTAGCCAGCCAGCACGATCAAGTGGCACGCGAATTTTTGGAAAAACTCAAGTTCCGTTTCAATATAAGAACGGAAAAGTCTCCTAATTTATATACGCTAGCTATATGCGGTCCATCCCTTGGTAATTTAAATAAACATCCGAAGGACAACGAGCCATTTCGAACTGAATGTTTAGACGTTACTCAGGTATGGGGGCAGACAAAGAAGTGTCAATCGTTAGAGCAAATAGGCATTTCTACCTTCGACATTGCCTGCTTCATTAGCGCGCATAAGGCCGGATTAGTTGACAGGTTCGGTCCACAAATTGTTGACCTGTTGGTCGCTTATGCAAAGAGATCTGGAATACTAGAGGCATATTGGCATCAAAATTTTCTAGGTCCGCTTTTGGGGTGGGCCGTCGCCAGATCCGGGGAGGAAGATGACTTCCAATTGGCCGTTTGGCGCCTGGTGGGTGCTGTTTCAATAGGTGATGGCTTAGGACGGGCACTTGAGCTCGTTGAGGAGTTTTTCAATCCGCTAGATCAAATTGGAGAAAATATAGCGGATATTCGCCAGATGAGGGATTCGAAAACTCTTCTTCAAGAAGTAACGTTGTCTGGTACAAAATCGCATCCAAATTACCATGCCGAAGTTGTTGACGGTCCTTCGCATAAGCCAATATTTAACTGTGTGGTATCCGTAGGAAAAACGATTCGAGCGGTTGGAACCGGAACTAGCAAGGGCAAAGCAGAAGCTTCCGCAGCTACGATAGCGTTGGATGAAATGTGCCGGATTCCGGGCTGGCAAAAGGTCATGGAAAAACTTCGAGAGGAGACGCTGGCCCGGTTCTCGTCGGACGTGCGATATTCAATTAGACCGAAGCGTGGATTATCGATGGCCACCAAAATAAGGGTTTTGAATGCATACAAAGATCGGCTGGGGATCGACATTGATCCTGATTATGGGCTGTTGGCGTTGACGGCGTCTGAGATGAATTTGCAAGCGCGCCACCACTACGATAATCGACCTCTCGCGCGCCTAGGAGTGCATGTGTCAGATTGGCTTGCTCGACAAAAGCAATGGCCGGATGGCTTTGAGAACCGCAATTTCATGCGGTTCTTTATAGCTGCTATGCCTGAGGTTTTAGATGTAGAAGGACTACGCCTCGAATTGGGCTTTTCAGGCGAGATTTCCGCAGCGATGAGGCTGGACGTGGCACAGGCCATTGTCGCGGCGATATTCGTGTCCACGGAAAGCACTAAATTTGCGGAAGTTCTAGCACCCCTTATAGCGCGAATTTTGGCGGCGGCGGAGCAAGTGTCGTCGAGGCAAGTGGGAATAAAAGCGAGCTCCCTTACATCTTCACCCGGGCTCGATACGTTTGATTCGTCTCTTGATTACACATCTGTATTGCAAGAAAAAGTTCACCGTGATGGCAAAAATCTCCCGAAGGTTTTGTATTTAACAACTGGCCCAAGTCATCAAGCTACTCATGAAGCAATAATCGAAATTGAGAGTTGGAAGGTGCGCGGGTTAGGCAACTCCAGACGTGCTGCGCGCAATAATGCCTCGTTTGAGATGCTTCGCCTCCTTACAAAGCAATGAAATGGTTGTGCCTTTCCTTATTGGATTGCGCCGGGAGGATTATATGAGCTGGCCCCGGGATTTGGGACCATTGGTTAAGGGGGAAGCGGTGCCGTTCTGTCGTGTAGATGGAGCGGATAATGAGCAAGACGAGACGGACGATTGATGCGGCGCTGAAGGCGAAGATCGCCTTGGAGGCGTTGCGTGAGCAAGCGACGGTGGCCGATTTGGCGACCCGCTACCAGGTTCGCCCGAACCAGATTTATGCCTGGAAGAAGCGTCAACTGCCCAATCTTCATGCAGTTTTTCGATCACACGGCTCGACGCTGCCTCGGCATCCTGACCAATCTTCGGGTCGAACACCCGGCTCGCATGCTCCTGGAGTTGCGGTCACACCGGCCGCCAGCCCGCTCAGCGAAGCGCCAATTCCCTGAGCTGTGGCGATAGCGCCTTAGGCCAAGTTTTAGCGGCCGGCGTCTATGGCGAGCTTGCGACAACTCCAGCCATTCGGCCCGACAAGTCGACCGAGAAGGCGTCTTGCTTTTCATTTAGCTGCCGCAGACCTAAAGTGGTTGCGAGTCACTGAATTTTAACGAACCGTTTGAGGGGACATGCAACAGCTATTGAAGGTTCACTGGCAGGACGAGGTAGAATTCATAGCCTTTGACGAGTTTAAAGACTTTCATCGTCAAATAAATACAACTGGGCAGTGCGGCTCCACGGAGGTCACGTACGATGCTAACGCGACGTTTGAGCGGCGAGGCGATCTCCGAACGCTGAAGCTCACGTACGAACGCGCGAACCAGACCGATCCAACAGTAAGAGCTCAGCCCCCTGGCCATATACGCTACGGATCGGCGGTTATCAGTTGGACTAGCGGCGCCCCTGTCGGTGAGGCTCAATGGAAGGATGACACAAATGGCAACGATTGGAATGGGGAGGTTATAGTTTCTGTGCTGGGCGGACAAAAACTTGATGTCCCCAAGAGAGCAAAGAAATCAGTTCTTGTTACACCGCGGCCTAAACAAGCTGAGTTTCGAGATGCACTTTTTCAACTCGACAAGCAATGCGTGTTGACGGGCGAAAAATGCCGCGAAGCGTTGGAGGCGGCACATCTCGTCCCTGTCGCTCAGAATGGTCACGAGCAGATTGAGAACGGCATTCTCTTACGCGCTGATGTACATTTGCTGTTCGACGCGGGCCTCGTTTGGTTTGAGGTGCTGGGTGACCACGCTGCCGTAAAATGCTCGTTAGGTGAGTCGATGGAACACTACGTGGCGAACCTCAAGAAAGAACTGCCCCCCTCAACATTTCAGCGCGTGAAAGACGCTCTGCTACAGCGAGCGGAACTTCCAGGCGGGCGCGGTAGAGACGCCAAAAGGTAGAACTTGTGGATGACTGGAACGGGGCCGTGTCCGCTTTCTCGGATTTTAATCCAAGAGTCCGCCGACGGCCCGATTCCGGAAGTCTTTGGCATTAGGGCTGGGCAGCCAGGCCGCGCGCAACCCGTCAAATCTCCTGTCCAGAGGTACGAGCGTCACGGTGGTGCTGACCGCCCAGGGCGATCAGTTGGCGGGGACGCAGTCACAATTGTCCGATAAACGACCGATTTCCGGACAGGTGTGCGGATTCCGACGGAAGCCGGCCAGGGATACCGATTTGATGTCGGCCACCGTTCCGATTTGAAGCCGGCCACCATTCCGATTTAATTCCGGCCACCTGACGGGGCTTTCCGGCGTTTTCAGTTGGGTCAGCAACTCTGGCATTTTCCTCCTCGTAATCAACCACGAGGAGGACTGGATGCCGGCGAAGAGAGAGCTGACAATGCGGCAGATACGACAGACATTACGGCTGGCCAGCGACGGCATCAGCGCGCGGCAGATCGGGCGCATGCTCGGCGTTGCCCGCAGCACGATCCAGGATAATCTGAAGCGAGCGCAGATGGCGGGGCTGGCTTGGCCATTGCCGGCGGATCTCAACGATACGGTTTTGGAGGAGCGGTTGTTTGCCCGCGGCGGCGCCCAGCGCGGGGCGCGCCGGCGTGTCGAACCGGCCTGGAGCGGCCTGATCTGCGAGCTCAAGCGCCCCGGCGTCAACCTGATGGTGCTGTGGGAAGAATATCGCGCGGTGCATCCCGACGGGTACAGCTACAGCCGGTTCTGTGATCTGATCAGGGAGTTCGAGGCCAGGCTGTCGCCGGTCATGCGCCAGGAGCACCGGGCGGGCGACAAGGTCTTCGTCGATTACTCCGGCAAAAAGATCGGCATTACCGACCCGGCAACGGGGGCTGTGAGGTTCGCGGAAATTTTTGTCGCGGTCCTGGGGGCATCCGGTTTCACGTATTGCGAAGCGAGCTGGAGCCAGACGCTACCGGATTGGATTGGCGCCCATGTCCGCATGTTCCGGTTCTTCGGCGGGGTGCCGCGGCTGGTGGTGCCTGATAATTTGAAGTCCGGCGTCACCAAGGCATCGTTCTACGATCCCGAGATCAATCTCAGCTACGGCCGGATGGCCGCGCATTACGGCGTTGGCATTCTGCCCGCGCGGCCAAGGCGGCCGAAGGATAAAGCCAAAGTTGAGGCCGGGGTGCGCTTTGCCCAGAGCTATATTCTGGGCCGGTTGCGGCGGCAGACGTTCTTCTCCCTGGCCGAGGCCAACCAGGCGATTGCCGGCATGGTGGCGCGGATCAACGATCACATCATGCGCCGGCTTGGGGTCAGCCGACGGCATCTGTTCGAGACGATCGAGCGCCCGGCTTTGGCTGAGCTGCCCGAGACGGATTACGAATTCGCCGAATGGGGCTTGGCCCGCGTCTCGCTGGATTATCATGTCGAGGTCTGCGGATTTTTCTACTCGGTGCCGCATCAATTGATCCGCCAACAGGTCGACACCCGGGCGAGCGAACGGATCATCGAGATATTTCATCAAGGCAAGCGGGTTGCCGTGCATCAGCGCCGTCATGGCGGGCCAAAACATGGCACCGATCCTGAGCATATGCCGAGCGCGCATCGGCGCTACGCCGAATGGACGCCGGAGCGCTTCCGCCGCTGGGGCGCGGCCATTGGCCCCAATACCGAGGGCCTGGTGATCGCCATTCTCGCCAGGCGGCCACACCCGGAACAGGGATTCCGAACCTGCCTTGGGGTACTCCGGCTGTTCAAGGACCTCGACCTAACACGCGCCGAGGCGGTCGCCGCTCGCGCCGTCGCCTATGAGGCGTTCACCTACAAAAGCATCGCCTCGATCATCGCCAACAAGCTCGACCGTGCCACCGCCGCTGCGAGCGAACCGCAGGCGGTGATGACCCACGGCAATTTACGCGGCTCCAAATATTTTCATTGAAAGGATCGACAGCATGCTCACCCATCCAACGCTCGACCAGTTGCAGCAACTCGGCCTGCACGGCATGGCCAAGGGCTTTAGGGAACTTGAGTGCCAGCCAGAGGTAACTGGCCTGGCCCATGCCGAATGGCTCGCCTTGCTACTCGACCATGAAATCACGCTGCGGCGACAAAAACGCTTCGAGAGCCGAGCCCGTGCCGCCAAACTACGGCAATCCGCCAGTATTGAAGATGTCGATTACCGGGCACCGCGTGGCCTCGACCGGGCGCTATTCCTGAAGCTCGCCGGTTGCGACTGGATACGGGCACGGCACAATTTGCTGATCACCGGCCCATGCGGGGTCGGCAAAAGCTGGCTCGCCTGCGCCCTCGGCCAGAAAGCATGCCGGGAGGATCTCTCCACCGCCTATCATCGCATGCCGCGCCTGTTCTCTGCCCTTGCTCTGGCACGGGCAGATGGCCGCTACGCCAGAACGCTACGCCAGCTTGCCAAGGTAGACCTACTCATCCTGGATGACTGGGGGCCGGAAACATTGAACGCTGACCAGCGCCGCGATCTGCTCGAGATCATCGACGACCGCCATGAGATGCGTTCGATCATCGTCACCAGCCAAGTACCAATAGACCGATGGTACGAAATTATAGGCGATCCCACACTCGCTGACGCCATCCTCGACCGCCTCATCCACAACGCCTATCGCATCGAACTGACCGGCGAGAGCCTCCGGAAAAAGAAAAATCCGCCCCTCACCAACACCCAAACTTGACCGCCGAAAAGGACCCGATAATCATTCACCAAGACCCAACCGAATGACGCTCAGGTGGCCGGCTTCAAATCGGAACGCTGGCCGGCTTCATTTCGGAATGGGTGGCCGGCTTCAGATTGGAATGCATGGCCGGCTTCATCGGAATACGCAATGGTGTCACGCAGTGCTTTTGAATCATATCCCTTGTCGGCCAGGACATGACCTGTGGGCAGATCAGCGATCAGTGCCTCGGCCTGGGTAATGTCGTTGACTTGGCCAGGAGTGAGGATGAAGCGTAGCGGGTTGCCTAAAGCATCGACGACGGCATGGATTTTGGTGCTCATTCCACCGCGCGAACGCCCGACCGCACGAGCTTCAGGCCCCCTTTTTTGCCCGCCGCATGTTGATGCGTACGAACTATGGTGGAATCGATCATGACGTATTCAAAGTCGGGGGCATCCGCCATGGCGGCAAAAAACCGGTCCCAGACCCCGTCCTTCGACCAGCGCGAAAAGCGGACGAAGACGCTGTTCCAGTTGCCAAAAAAGGCCGGCAGATCGCGCCACGGCGAGCCGGTGCGAGCCAACCAGAGCACCGCTTCCATAAACAACCGATTATCCGCACCAGTCCTGCCGGGATCGCCACTCTTGCCCGGCAAATGAGGCTCCATCCGCGCCCACTGATGATCTTTTAATATCAGGCGAACCCCAGTCATTCCAAACTCCTCGCGAACAAGGAGCTTGAAATCACATTTCAAGCCGCGCAGGAATCCTGAATGTCAACGCATTCTAGAACCGAGATCGAAAGAATATTTCATGAATAGCTTCACGTCCGACCCTAAAACCGGCAATCTTACCGCATGAAGTTACGTAAAAGTATCGTTTAAGCACGAGTGTCAATGCGGCCATAAGCTCAAGGGAACATAGACTGGCCTGAAGGCCTCAAGGCAAATGGGCAGATTAACGTAACCAATGGGGCACGACTGACAACATTGGAGCAATCACGTCCTTGATTGCTCCATGCCGGCCGTAAGGCTCAATGTCTGCACTGTGCCCACGAAGCAGAGAACAGACGGTCCTTAGCCAAACTTGACGTTTACGGTGACTTGCTTCTTTGACAGCCAATTGGCCTCAATCCCAATCGTTTTTGCGAATTTGGCGTTAAGGCCGAAACTCAAATCAGCACTGTCTTCAAATACCATTATACCAGCATTTGCGCCTTTGACGCTCTCTTGAATGATTTTGAACTGGTCAATCCAAAGCAAGGGCAACTGACCCAACGGGACCCGTTTCGGTTCATTGTACTCCGCGAGAAGCCGCAGCACGCGAAGATGCTCGAAATTGAGGCCCGCATCGTCAACCCCGCTTTGCGGAGCGCGTCCATTCAAGCCACCCCGCTTCAAGTCTTCCATCACAACCTCAATACGCGTCACTGGCAATTTTGAGCGCAGAAACGCGACGATATCGGACATTTGTTCTTTGGCAATTGATCCATGAAATGAAGAAGTTGGAATCAATAAATTTTTCTGTTTTGGGTGGGCAATATAAAACGATCCCGGTTTGAATTCATCTTCCTCGCGGTGAATGAATTTTTCTAATTCGACCAAATTATCTATAATTGTCACCTGATCGGTTTCTGGCGCCATAGCCTTCATCGCAGCGCCTACCATAATCGTTCCACCGGCGAGTGCAGCGGTCCCCACGGAAATCTTGGCTGCAGTCGGAAGAGCATCGAATTCCTTTTTTCTTCGCGTGAACCACGTGTCCTTATCGACTTGTCCAATCCAACTCGAGATTTGGTAGACTTTCACAGTTGCAATGTCCTTCAGGTTGGCCGACGAAGTGCCCCCACACAGCCAGAGCAGGAGGCAAAAGGTCGCTGATCTTTCGCTTTCTTATAACGGTAGGTTATGAATTAACGGCTTGCAAGCTCCCCCGCATCTTAGATGAACACTCGGGCCTGGGCCGCCCTGGAGATGCCTATATGGGCTAGATTCTAGACCCAATCACGGATAGCGCGCACTTATGGGGGCAGGCACCAAGAAAATAGCCATATTTAATTCCGCTTCAGCGGTAACTGCAGCCGGAAAACAATTTATAATTTGTTTCGTGCCATTGCACCCGTCGGAAGCGTTCAGAAGTGCCGTGTAGCCTAAACCTGCTTCTGGACGCCCAGCCTCCAGAAAACCGCCATATTATGCCCGAACGCGGACGCCCGACATGGCGAAAAACATTTAAAAAATGTTTTGGATCGGCTATTTATCAAAGACTGAAATAATAAAATAAAGCTCTTATAGCGGAGCCATCAGGGGAGTTAAGCAATGGAAATCAGATCTCCAATAAAGCCACCCACACCAGAGCCGGTAGCTTCTAGCTGGGATTGGCAATATTGTTTGCTGGTTTTAATTGTTGTCGTTTCTCTAGCATTTATGTTTTGCGTGCTATTTAAACGCCTTGGAGCGTCCGCATTTTGAATAACGGATCGGACTCGTTGAGCCAGATGCTGAGGTAAATCAAAGCGGATTTTAGAGGTGCCCTTCAATTAATTCAGTTCGGAGAAAGCGTTCAACAGCGATTTCATAGTGCTGTTCATCCTTCTCGATAACAATAAAACTACGGTTCAATTTCCTGCAAGCTATACCGCAAGTCCCCGCGGAAATTTTCCCGATATCGGCACCCGGCGCACGAACCAGCTCCAGCCGCCCTCTCTCTTGGTGGGGGTCACAGACCACCAGCGAACAACGCATGCCCATGCGGTCACCCTAAGGGCTTACAGCCCTACCCAACGGCGCTCGGAGCGAGTGGACTACGCCAGGTCCGAAAACGAAAACAATTTCAAAAGTAATGCGGTCGAACGCGTTTTCCGAGGTTCAGGACAGCTCCGCCTCGTCCTGACGATCAAAAGTCCCAGGAAATCCGCCGTTTTTAACGCTAAAGCGCTGCTTCCTAGCGCCGCAAACAATTTTTGTAATTGTTTTGCGCCATTGCCTCCGTCGGTTGCCTTCAGGCGTGCCGCGGACGCCCAGCCGCCAGGAAAACCGCCATATTATGCCCGAACGCGGACGCCCGACATGGCGAAAAACATTTTATAAATGTTTTGCAGCGCCGACAGGGCAATTTCCCGCCGATATCGAGCTGGGACGGGGCTCGCTAGCGTCTCGCCCGCTGCAGAGATCCAGGGCGCTGCCCACCAGCCATAGCTGCCATAAACAATTTTACAATTTAATTTCCGCTCATGGGCATTTTTCCCGGGGCAGAACCATCGCTGCCTGGCGGTCCCCGCGTCACGCTCATTTATAAGAACTATTTTAATTGTTTTTCTTATTTTTCCGCAAAAGCGCCCCGCCTCCCGCCGAGCCAACAAAAACAAAAACAAAAACAAAAACAAAAACAAAAACAATAATTTGCGGATTACCGCACCCAAAGCACTCAAAATTCGTCTAAAAAATAATTATTCCGAGGATTTTTTTGGGTTTTGCGCACATTTGCGTCTTATTTTTGATCATATTCTATTTTTTAGCTTGACAATCTAACAACTTGAGATAGTTTTATGGGGTACGAGATCAATCGGACATTGTGAAGCTGTGAATTTTAGGAGCTGTGACAGTGAAGAGCTGTGCCAAAGTCGTTTCCCATTTCCCCGCCGTCGTCGCCCCCATCACCACTAAAAGCGCCCGAATTGCAGGAAGCCGCCAAACTGCCGATCAAGCTGCCAACGATGATTTCCCTCGCAAACAGGCGCGGACAAAAACCCCGAGTGTTTCCCTGCTTCTGGGTGATTGCCTCAAGGTCATGAAAACGCTCCCCTCGGGTTCAGTGGATGCAATCATTTGTGACCCGCCTTTTGGGACGACACTCTGCAACTGGGACGTTGAAATTGACTTGACCGAGCTGTGGAGCAATTTTTTCCGGGTCGCAAAGCAGAATGCACCGATTGTGTTGTTTTCAGCACAGCCTTTTACGAGCAAGCTCATCATGAGCAATATCGAGAGCTTTCGTCACGCGTGGTATTGGGAAAAAGAAAAAGGAACGAATTTCTTCACGGCAAACTACCAGCCGCTGCGTGTGATTGAGGAAATCTGCGTGTTCTCTCAAAATACTAAGAATACCTATAACCCACAGATGGTTAAACTGGATAAGCCATACACACACACCATGCCGCTGAAGCACTCAGCGGTAACTGGTCGCGGAAAAATTTCCGACAGTCAGAACGACGAGCGCGAATATAAGAAATACACGCATGCCCATCCTAAAAATATTTTGAAATTTGCGCGTGATAGCAAACGCTTTATCCCTACCCAAAAGCCGTTGGCACTGTTGGAATATATCGTCAAGACATACACTAATCGCAGCGATGTCGTTTTGGATGCGACAGTCGGCAGCGGCACGTCCGGGTTGGCATGCCAAAACCTTGGGCGTGGTTTTATCGGTATCGAAAAGAACAAGAAACATTTCGCTATTGCGAAAGCCAGGATGAACCTCTGATATTTCAAATAAAAACAAACACAGACCGCTAAACAACAGCAATTTGCCGAGGAAAAATATGGACCAAGATCCAACTACACCCGAAGAATTTGGCTTCGATTTCGCGCCTGGTCTCAAACCATGGCAGGCGCTCGGGAGTCGCGTGGCTCGTTTGATTAATTTCTACCCGGAACTTGGAACGAGAATCTTCTGCGCACCTCCTGGTGCATTTCACGTCTATGCCATCTACCTGATCCTGAATAACGCCAGCAAAGACAGCGTGGAAACCGCTCGCTTGATTTACAATGCAAACCCAAAAACGCTGCTGCACGAATGCCTGCCTGGAGCTGACCGTAGGCTCTTCGCCGTCTTGTCCAAATGTCCGCCTTTTGCGCAGATGCCGATTTTCTACGAGCAGATTTTGTCATTGTTGGATGATGCCGACATCATCGAGGAACTGCTTGCGTCGGATACGATTGACAAAGAGGTGGTTTCCTTCTTTGCGCGCGTAAGGCGACATCATCTTGATGCACTCATTGTCGCAGCGCGATATAAGCTCCACCACAATATCAAGTCAGCAATCGATTTTCATGATCTTTTGCAGGTGTGCAGGGCGCTCGGAGTCATTCGCGACGACGAAACCGAAATTTCGACCCTTCAAAAATCAAAGAAAACGCTCGCGGAAGCTGTCGATTTTTGGCTGAATAGATGTGTGAGCCCACACGATATTGAGTTGCGTGAACCCTTGCGCTTTATCAAGACTGCACATGAGTTGAACACGATTGCGACGAGCCACAAAAACTGCCTGAGCGCCGCAAAATACAAAATCGCACTCGGGTCTGGAACGCATATCTTCGTTTTTTTGGCTCAGCGTGGCTATGAATTTATTTCTTCACTGGAAGCGGGACCTGGTGGTTCTTGGTGGATCGATGAATGCACCTACGGCGATAACTTCAACGCAGGTCGGGCGGTGCGAGAGCACATTGCCGAGCTCCTTCGCAAGTGCGACCTGAATGTTGGAATTCGAAATTTTCGGCAGTCATGGAATCAACTTGGTCGTTCTGACAGCATGCCACACATTTATGACCCCTGGGATGGGCAGTGGCTGGACGAAAATGATCTTAGAGACAACGACCGGATGTTGAACCGCAATTCGACCTGAATTAATCATTCCCCTTACCTGTCTACAATATAGGTCCGTATACGTTCTTGGACCGAACGAAGGAAAAATGAAATCTTCACCCCATACAGGAAAGACAACAGGTTCAAAAAATAGTGTGTTTTGTATCGATCACATGGAGGAAAAACTGGTCCTTCATTTAATTGAAATTGAACCTTCTGACAAGAAATATCAAAAATCTAGCACTTCCTGTTGCCTTGAATAACACCAGGGTCATACCAACACTCGTCGAGAAAATTCATCCGTTAATTTAATTGTCGTTGACTATCCGCAGTTAACACGGATATAGTAGCGCCGTAGCGTTGAGAGCAATTCTACCGTTAAGCCACCGAGGACGGTGGAAACGTCAGCCACGTGACGCATCTTTGTAAGGCGTCCGCGAATGTGGTCCAGGTGATTTAGCTCGAAATTTTAAGATTCCACTCACCTTAATTCCAGGGCGTCCCCCTGTGGAAACGCGAGAAAGACTTTAATATGCCAAAATCAACCGCATCCCACGCTTCAACTCAAAAAGTAACTCCTTTCAAAGCTGACAACATGCCGACAATTGCGAATTATGAGATCGCGAGGATAAGCCTGGTTTCTGCTGTCCAGGCTTCCCTGATTCCCTCGGTGGCACAATACGAAGCGACGATGGCTCATACGGTCGCAGAGTTTTATTGCACATATACCCAGTATGTTAGCGTCTCCGAAATTCGATCCGTCTTGGAGCTTCGTAAAACCGGAAGGGACGCAGCCGCAGATTTTCCTCAGCTTTTTATTGCTGATATTTTCCGCAGCATTGAGCTGGAGCGTAAAAAATATATGACGATTGCGGCATTGGATACTGCCAGGATCACAATTTTGAACGTCATCCGGTATCTCGAACATCAAGTCTCTGAAAAAGAGTGGATGTTTGACGGCTTCCCATCTGTTGATGAAGCACTCAAATACATCTCTGAACAAGGTGGTGTTTCCGAGATCATTCGCTCCTACAATATGTGGAAGAAAACAGTCGCGAGAAAAGAGCGTGTTGTGCAAGAGAGGCTGCGGGCGGAAGCTCTGGCTGAACATGAAGAGGCGGAACTTCAGAAAAATATTCAGGATGCAGACCGTCGAGGCATTACTACCGCTGCACTTCTCGAAGAGAAAGCAATTAAGCAGAAACAAGCTGATCTTGCAGCAGAAGAGATGCGATTTTTTCGACACGCAAAAGCTCTTGAAACAATGCCGACATCTGGTCTCCAGGATGGAATTTTTGTGAGTTATAATGGGATCACCTATGTGATGCCATGGAAGAATAAGCTGGATGTCCTTTCGCATGGTAAAATGCTTCTGACGACTGTTGAATGAACTAATCGGGTAAGGGGATGAACGGCATCTCCTTACCAACTTTGTTTGAGGACCGCTATGTCAGTATTTTGTCCAAAATGTGGAAAGCAGCTTACGCCCCGGCAAATCAAGGTGGGAACCAAGCATTGTGGTCACCGGTGCGCTCAAACTGGGAAGAAATTAAGCGTAGAGCACGTCGCTAAAATGAGCGCTGCTACCAAAGGAAGGAAACTCACTGAAGAGCATTCCGCTAAAATTTCCGCCGCAAAGACCGGCGTTAAACGTAGTCCAGAAACAGTCGCGAAAATGAGTGCTTCACATCGGGGAAAACCGGGAAAGAAGCCAAGTCACGAGACGATTGAAAAAATTCGTGCATCATTGACTGGAAGAAAGCATTCGCAGGAGACGAAGGACAAGATTCGTGCTGCAGCAATCGGGAGAATTGCTCCAAAGAAGACTGAAGAAACAAGAGTAAAATTAAGTCTGGCGCTTAAAGGAAAGAAGAAAAGTGAAGAGCATGTGAAGAAAATAGCGGCGGCAAAAAGAGGAAAAAGACATAGCGAAGAGTCCATTGCGAAAATGCGTGTCGCCCAACAAAACGCCAAAACTTGGCTGGGTCGAAAGCATAATAACGCCACTAAGGCGAAGATCCGCTCTGCCAGGGCAGGAAAGCAATGGAGCAAAGAAAATTTTGAAGAATATCTCGAAAAATTCTGGATCGTGGTCGTTTCGTATGTCAGTCCAGAATGGGAGACCACCTCAACAAAGGTGAAGGTCGATTGTATGTGCACCGCAGAAATGCATGAATTTTCGGCTACGAAGGGGTGGCTCACATCAAAAATGAAGGACGGCTGTCCGATCTGCTATCCTCCAGTGCATGTGCCCGCCGAGTTTAAAAGAGCGCGGGCAAGAGCGCGTCTCGTAGCCGCCCTGGCATGACTTAAGCCTTCCTATTTCCAAATTTGAATATCATCGTCGACCACAACCGATGGACCGTGCCTGATTTGAGCTGGGACTTATTTCCTCTTTCGTCGGGACCTCAAAGGCTCAATTTGGCTTCCGTGAAAGCTACTCGGATCGAAGTCCGTCCATATGCTTCCGACGAGCTGTGGATGGATATCGAGCATCTCCGGTCGCCCCACCCTCTCGATCTTCACGGGGAGTAGCCTGTCTTCACCACTCTCAAATCCCGCCGTTGCAGACCCTTACGAGGCAGTGCTCTCTGGACGTGCTGGGTAGCCTAACGGTAATGAGAAGTCATAGGCATACAGGCTAGGGCGGGGCGATACGAATGCGGTATTGGTGGGTAAATCAAAATCAGACTTACAAAGCCGAGGTTCAAGGCGGTTTTCTCTGGTCGCCTAAAGCCAACAAGGATGGTCGCCGAAACCGCTTTTACGATAATATGGAACTCGTCCAACCAGGCGATCTGATCATGTCCTTCTGCGATACGCAAATTAAGGCTGTCGGTGTTGCAAAGGGGCGAGCAGAAACTGCTGAAAAACCGAACTTCGGTTCTGCTGGCGATCACTGGCATAACCAAGGGTGGCTGGTTCCCGTTGAATTCACGGAGGTCCCGAACCCTGTTCGTCCTAAGGATTTCATTGACGAATTGACGCCATATTTGGCGGAAAAATATTCACCCCTTCAGCCCAATGGCAACGGCAATCAGGGTGTCTATCTCGCCGAAATATCTGAGGATATGACCTCTCACATATTTCGAAAGCTTGGAGTGAATATATTCGATTTCATTGAGCAGTTCGACGACAACGATGATGATGTCGAAGCCGAAAAAGCACAGGTTGCCCTTGTAGGGCGAACTGACATCGGCGCCACGCAGAAAAAACAACTTGTATTGTCTCGTATAGGACAGGGAATTTTCAAGGCTAATGTTCGTCTAAATGAAAAAGCGTGCCGGATCACCGGCGTCAACGATCCGCGGCTTTTGATCGCAAGCCATATCAAACCGTGGGCTAAATCTTCGGATCTGGAAAAGCTCGACGGCTGTAACGGTCTCCTGCTATCGCCTCATGTTGATCGGCTGTTTGATAAGGGCTTGATAAGTTTTGACGACGACGGGAAAATTAAAATATCCTCGACGCTCGATCCAGAAATTCTTTATCGGTGGTCGCTTGATAAAATTACAAATGTAGGCGCATTTCATCCTGAACAATTGGTCTACCTTCGGTATCACCGCAGTGAAGTGTTCAAACCATAGGTCATTTAGGATAATATTGAGATGGAGCATCCTACCCGAGATTGCCCGCCAACGAAGACTTATACGGGTCCGAAATTTCCGTGCATCAGCGTGTTCCATTATGGGCAAGGACATACTGGCAATCGGTCATCGACGGGTAAAAGGTAAAATGGAGAAATGGATGTCCGTCCGAATCGTTTATATGCATGACGACAATTGGTGCCCCGGAGGCGTCTTCAACCTCTCTCGAGGAAACAAATTGTC
Source organism: uncultured Pseudomonadota bacterium (assembly GCA_963737355.1). Taxonomy (GTDB): domain Bacteria; phylum Pseudomonadota; class Alphaproteobacteria; order Acetobacterales; family Acetobacteraceae; genus Acidocella. Next base: position 1,032,221 of record CAVTSC010000007.1, read on the forward strand.
CAAGTGACTGGTACAGATCCTGAGTGCCTTCGGGCGTTTCTAACTGAGGATTCTCGGAAGGCGTCGTGGACGCCGTGATATCCAAGCACTGGGTCTTGTTTGAATTGACCTCATACCAGTCATGAGCTTGTGCTGCTGACGCGTTTGGTGCGCCTAAGGCAATGACTACCACTAAAATCGGCATATTTATCGACCAACGGTAAGCCATCTACGCCCCTGGATCTCTCATATAATTCCAACGGTCCGACATTCTATTTCCAATATCATCGACAATCAGCGCTCAGGCAACAGATGCCCGGCAAACAACGCTGCGGCGATTGTTATCCACACCATATAGACGCTGAGCGCATTCACCGATGAGCAGATCTTAAAATATGTTCTTGATTTGTTCTCGTTTGGGCGCTACGGTCCACCGCCATGACCGAGGGGTATAAACGCATGAGCGGCCATGGATTGGAGACCGAAGGTTCCGGCTTGACGCGCCCCAGCCCCGACGAGCTGCTGTTCAGCATCGGAGCATGCGGTTCAACGAGCGCGGCAAGGCGACCAACGCCGCCAGGAACATTGCTATCAAATTGTTGGCTGAAAGGGTTCTGGAGCACTTGGAGCGGAGCAATTACGTCGTCATGAAAGGTCAACCCCAATCAGTCTCCCATCAGGGCGAGAATGTCGCGTATGACCAACATTGTGATCCTGACCGGGGCTGGCATTTCCGCCGAGAGCGGCATTTCGACCCTTCGCGATGAAAATGGGCTATGGGAAAATCATCGGATTGAGGAAGTAGCCTCACCTCAAGCCTTTCATCGGGACCCCACGATGGTTCACCGCTTCTACAACGTACGACGTGCTCAGCTGAAGTCGGTTTATGTTCATTTTGTCTTTGCCTCATCGATTAAAGCCCTTATATTCGCCATAGTTTTGCGGGTCGGCGGTAACTTTAATAAGCCCGAGGTGAGCGAGGTGCTCCAAAAAATACGGGGAACATTTCGGGCTGGGCGTTGTAGGGCACCCGCTTGTCGCGGGACGACGGGGCGGAATAAAGTTTTGGACCTTCTAGGAGGGTGTCGGACTCTGGTTTTTCGTTGACTAATAATGCGCGCCTGTACGGGTAGGCGCGCGTTGCGTCAGTTTCAGCTGGCCGGCCTGTTTGGCCATGGCGGTGGGTACAACGGCTTGGTTTTGTCTTGGTTGCGCCTGGGCCAATGGAAAAACCATCCTATTCGCCTCATTGGTGGGTGGAGAGGATGAACATCCGTTTCACGTTCCAAGCCATGGTCACGAGGTTCCACTCGCTCCGGACGTTATCAATTCCTCGCAGCATGAATTGCCGGAAGCCCATGACAGATTTGACGATGCCAAACACAGGCTCAGGAATCTGCTTACGCAATGCATAGAGTTTCCGTCCCTGCGGCGTGTTCAGCCGGTGCGCCATGGCTTGCACCGGCGTTGGGTTCTGCGGTGCTTTCGACGCCTGGGCGAAACGTTCGCTCAACGGTGGGTGATGCGGTTGCCGGCCCATCGCGATCAGCGGCTCAATCCCGGCCGCCATGCATGCGGTCACGTTCCCCGCGCTGAAATAGCCCGTATCCGCCAACAATGTTTCCGCTTTACCCAAGGCATCAGGCAAGGCGCTGATTTGCTCCAGCATCGGTTCAATCTGCTGCTTGTCGTTGGGCGCCTGCACCACATCCACCGCGACCACCAACAGGCTGTCCGCCGCCACCGCCGCCTGGGCGTTGTAGCACTGCTCGAAACCGCCGGCGGCCATCGGCATGATGCGGGAGTCTTCGTCCGTCAGATTGATCTGATCCGTAGGCAGCGGCCCCTCGGCCGGTGGCGCGGGCGGCTTGCCGCCAGGCTTCTTGCCCGTGGTCTTGGTCTTGGCCTCGCGCGCCTTGAGCTTCGCCTCGTGTTCCGCTTGCTCACGCACAAAACGCTCCCTGGCGCGCGCCTCGATCTTCACGCGAGCCGCCGCCAGCTTCTCCAGGCGATCCTCCCGCCGCGACAACTCTTCCGGGATCGACATCCCGTCGGGAATGTCAGCCTGATCCGCCGCTTCGGCTTTGGCCATGAGTTCGGCCACCTCGGCCTTCAGTTGCACCTCAATCTTACCCGCGCGCTCATACGACAATGCTTTGTGACGGCTCGCGTTGGCGTGAATTTTGGTCCCATCCAGCGCCACTGTCCCCAGCTTCAGCACCCCCATTTCGCGTGCCAGGCTCAGTACCTGAACGAACAGCGCCGCGATCTGGGGCAGAAAACGACGCCGGAACGTGGCAATGGTGTCGTGGTCAGGATGGTCATTCGCCGCAATGAAGCGGAACGCCACCAAATCGTAAGTCGCCCGTTCCAGCTTGCGGCTGGAAAACACGCCGGTCGCGTAGCCATAAACCAGAAGGCCAAGGAGCGGCGCTGGGTGGTAGCTGGCCGAGCCAGTGCCACGATAACTTTTGCTCAGCGCCGTCAGGTCGAGCCCCTCAATCACCTCCACCACAAACCGGGCCAGATGCCGCTCAGGTAGCCACTCGTCGATCGACGGTGGCAACAAAAAACCGGTCAGACGATCCGTCGGGCGGAAATTGGTCATGCAACATCCAGGCAATTAGGAAAACCAACGTGATGATTCTAACCCCAGTACAGAGCGCACGCCAAGCCGTAAGTCCGACACCCTCCTAGGAGGGTGTCGGACTCTGGTTTTTAATTGATCGGTAATGCGCCCCTGCAAGGGTGGGCGCTCCTTGTATCAGTTTCAAATGGTCGGCCTGTTTGGCCATGGCGGTGGGTGCAGCGGCTTGGTTTTGCCTTGGTCTCGTCAGTGGCGATAGAAAAACCATCCTATCCGCCTTACAGCTGGGTGGAGAGGTTGAACATGCGTTTCATGTTCCAGGCCATGGTCACGAGGTTCCACTCACCACGGACCTGATCCAGTCCGCGCAGCATGAATTGCCGGAACCCCATGACAGATTTGACGATGCCAAACACAGGCTCTGGAATCTGCTTGCGTAATGCATAGAGCTTCCGTCCCTGCGTCGTGCTCAGCCGGTGCGCCATGGCTTGCACCGGCGTTGGGTTCTGCGGTGCTTTCGGCACCTGGGCGAAACGTTCGCTCAACGGTGGGTGATGCGGTTGCCGGCCCATGGCAATCAGCGGCTCGATCCCGACCGCCATGCATGCGGTTACGTTCCCCGCGCTAAAATAGCCAGTATCCGCCAACAATGTTTCCGCTTTACCCAAGGCATCAGGCAAGGCACTGATTTTCTCCAGCATCGGTTCAATCTGCTGCTTGTCGTTGGGCGCCTGCACCACATCCACCGCGACCACGAGCAGGCTGTCCGCCGCCACCGTGGCCTGAGCGTTGTAGCACTGTTCGAAACCGCCGCCGGCCATCGGCATGATCCGGGAGTCTTCGTCCGTCAGATTGATCTGATCCGTGGGCAGCGGCTCCTCGGCCGGAGGTGCGGGTGGCTTGCCGCCAGGCTTCTTGCCCGTTGCCTTGGTCTTGGCCTCGCGCGCCTTGAGCTTTTCCTCGTGCGCTGCCTGCTCACGCACAAAACGTTCCCTGGCGCGCGCCTCGATCTTCGCGCGCGCCGCCGCCAGCTTCTCCAGGCGATCCTCCCGCCGCGACAGTTCTTCGGGGATCGACATCCCGTCGGGAATGTCAGCCTGATCCGCCGCTTCGGCTTTGCCCATGAGTTCGGCCACTTCGGCCTTCAGTTGCACCTCAATCTTGCCCGCGCGCTCATACGACAATGCCTTGTGACGGCTCGCGTTGGCGTGAATTTTGGTCCCATCCAGCGCCACCGTCCCCAGCTTCAGCACCCCCATTTCGCGCGCCAGGCTCAGGACCTGAACGAACAGCGCCGTGATCTGGGGCAGAAAACGACGCCGGAACGCAGCAATGGTGTCGTGGTCAGGATGGTCACTCGCCGTAATAAAGCGGAACGCCACCAAATCGTAAGTCGCCCGTTCCAGCTTGCGACTGGAAAACACGCCGGTCGCGTAGCCATAAACGATCAGGCCAAGGAGCGGCGCCGGGTGGTAGCTGGCGGAGCCAGTGCCACGATAACTTTTGCTCAGCGCCGTCAGGTCGAGCCCGTCAATCACCTCCACCACGAACCGGGCCAGGTGCCGCTCAGGCAGCCATTCGTCGATCGACGGGGGCAACAAAAAACCAGTCAGACGATCCGTCGGGCGAAAATTGGCCATGCAGCATCCAGGGAATCATGAAAATCGATGTGATGATTCTAACCCCAGGGCAGACTATCGGCCAAGTCGTAAGTCCGACACCCTCCTAGCTAGCCTCCAATGCTGTAAACGCGGAGGGGGTTGCGTCCGCGCAACGCCTCGGCTGAACTCTCCCCGGCGCCGTTATCGGGCGGTGGCCAGATGAGTAGAGGGGATAACGTATGGCATGGGAGTCTTCCGAAGAGGCGTTCGCCGAAGCAAGCCGCCGCATCGCGGAGGAAGCAGAAAAGCAGACTGGGAAATTAGACCTGTCTGGGCGATATAATCAACCGTCTCTGTTGTGTGTGCTGCCAGAAGAACTGGCATCTCTAATTCATCTTCAGCATCTAGACTGCTCGTTTACCAATGTTAACAGCCTGGAGCCCCTCAAATATCTAACTAATCTGAACACGCTCGTCTGCAAGCGCACGCCGGTAAGCGATCTGTCTCCATTGAACGCTGTCCATCAACTGAAATTCCTGGACTGTTCAAATACGAACGTTAGGGAGGTGGAGGCAATAAGCGGTCTCTCTAACCTGCAAACGCTATGCTGTTCGGACACAGAGGTGAGCGACCTTGTACCGCTTAAGTCTCTCAACGAATTACGGACTCTCCTCGTCGGAAACACAAAAATTTCGACCTTAGAACCGTTAAAAGCACTCTCGCAGATCAAAACTTTGAGCATTACGGGCACAAAAGTTTCTGACCTGTCGCCGATAGCAACACTCTCTCAGCTCGAACATTTACATCTCGCGCGCACTCCAGTAAGTAACATTTTGCCAGTGAAGACACTGTCTCAATTAAAACATTTAGACTTCAGCACCACTGCTGTTGGATGTTTTGGCATAGCCAAATATTTGCAGAATTTAGAAGCCTTAAATTTTTCGTTCACTTCCATCGCAGATTTAACAAAACTTAAGGAGCACCCTAGCTTAATTACCATACATTGCTCGTGGTCTCACATAAATGATTTAACTCCACTGGCCACAATTCGGACTCTCCGAGTGCTCGGCTGCATGAATACACATGTATCGAACCTATCCCCACTGGTGGAATTGCCAAATTTCTACAGCCTTAACATATCCGGGTGCCCCGTTCGCGCCATTCCAAAGGATTTGATAGGAAAGGATTCTTTCAAGATATTGAATGCGCATCACTGCCGGATGCCCGGAATTCCAGATGGGGTGCTATCTTCAAGTTTCGATGCTAACTGTCTTGATTCGGTTCGCGCCCACTTCGCCGACGAGGCGCGCGGCACCGCTGCCTATGGCGATGTCAAGCTGTTCTTGATCGGCAATGGAAAGGCGGGCAAGACGCAGATTGCGCGTTGGCTCTGCGGCGAGGAATTCGAACCGCGGTGGGATTCCACTCATGGCGTCCGCATCACCACCATAGCGCAGCCGGGCAGCATCGCCTCGGAACTCGGCTTGCAGATCTGGGATTTCGGCGGGCAAGATCTCTATCACAGCACCCATGCGCTGTTCCTGAGCGGGGCCGCCATCGTTATGCCAGTCTGGGCGCTGGAGCAGGAGGACGGCGTACAAGCCGACAAACATGGCTACGCCTCGCGTAATCAGAAGTTGGCCTATTGGCTCACCGTCGCCCGGCACCAGTTCCGCGCCGAGAACCCGGTGCTGATCGCCCAGACTAAGATCGCCGGTCTTGCTCCGTCACGTCAGCGCCTGCCCGCCGAGGCCGAGGCGGTGCTCGACAACTTCTCCGAAGAGCATTTCGTCCGCTGCCTGCATCTGGACAGCCTTACCCGCGAGCAGGAAGGCACCTTGCGGGGCGCGCTCACCGACGCCATCAAATGGTTGCGCGACCCCAGCCGCCTCGGCATGCCCAGCATCGGCATCGGCCGGCTGCGCGTGTTACGGGAACTGGAGCAGATGCGCGCCGAGGACGCTAAGCGCCAATCCGCGCAGCGCCAGCATCGCACGCTCGGCCTCGTGGAATTCGAGGCGATCTGCGCGCAGGGTGACGACATTTCCTCCAGCGAAGAATTGCTAAAATTCCTCGACCGTATCGGCGCGGCGATCTATCGCTCCGGTTATTTCGACGACCGCATCGTGCTCGATTTCGACTGGCTGTTGCAGGGGATCTACACGGTGTTCGACCGCAAGAACGTCTATCCCGACATCCAGCGACATTCCGGTCGCTTCACCCTCGGTGATCTGGCGAGATTGGCTTGGCAGGACCGCAGCCCGGAGGAACAAAAACTGCTGCTCGATATGATGCTGTCCTGTGGCATCTGCTTCAGGCATCGCCGGTATTGGGGCACAAATGAGGACCGCACCGAATACGTTGCCCCCGATCTGCTGCCCGAGCGCAGTGCCTATGCTGAGCTGCTGGCCGCGCATTGGGAAGACGACCGTCCTACCAGTCCATCGTCTTTCATTACGCATTCCTGCATGACGGGCTGATCCGCATGCTGATGTCCGATATCGGCCAACTCGCCGGGAAAGCCGCAATCTATTGGCGTGGCGGGCTTTACGGCTTCGAGACCAGAACCGGCAGCCGCTTCATCATTGAGCAGAAAATGGAAGGCTGGACGGGCAGCATCCGCCTGCGCACTCAGAAAGGCCAGGCCAGCGACCTTGCCGCCCAACTTGCCAAACACGTGGAGCGCGCGCAGGAGCACATGTCGCTCCGCCCCGAACGCGTCGATGGTCTATCCCCAGAAACGCCTAGATTGCAAGCCGCCGAGTTGACATTTGCCCCAGAGAAACCGGAATGGTTCGTCTCCTACGCCTGGGGCGATTCCACGCCGGAGGGCCGAGGGCGCGAGGCGGTGGTGGATCGGCTGTGCGAGGAGGCGAAAACACGCGGCAGGATCATTCTACGCGACAAAAACGTGCTCGGCTTGGGCGACAGCATCTCCCAATTCATGACGCGCATCGGCGCAGGCGACCGGGTGTTTGTCGTGCTAAGCGACAAATATCTGCGCTCTCCGTTCTGCATGTTCGAGCTTTGCGAAATCTGGCGCACCAGCAAACGGGAAGGCGCCGAATTTCTTCGGCGTGTCAGGGTCTACGCTCTGCCAGACGCCAGGATCTTCTCCGACCTCGACTGGATCGACTGGGCTGTCCATTGGAAAACCCAGCACGATGCGCTCGAGAGCAAGGCGCGTGAGCACGGTGTCACCCTGCTCGGCAATGCCGGTTACGCCCGCCTGCGGCAGATGAAAAGCTTCTCTAGCGAGGTCGCTGACATCCTCGCCACCATCGCCAACATCGTCCAACCGCGCAGCTTCGAGGAACTGGAGAGTTACGGCTTTGACTGAACCATGCCACACTTGCCAGTGTCTATGGGCTAGTCCGCTTACAGGCGACATTAGTGGATTGCGGACCTTATCACATGATAGCGCGTTCGAAGTTCAAAAGAACTAAGTAAACGTCGTGCGGAGGCCATCATGCAGCGGGGAATATCTAGCCACGGATCATGTTTTGAATTCTTTCTGCGCCAACCAAGCCTTGCTTCTGTGCTGCCTTGCAACGGGCGGCTTCTATCCCAGTTGCCTAAGCAACCCCGCCAGCATGGGGGCAATCCCCTCGATCTGCCCGATCTCGGCCTGCGCCAATCTTCGCCGTCGCAGTACGCCTAACTCTGCCATCCGTTTAGTTGAGCCATGATGGAGGCATTCGCCGAAATTACACAGGCAAGTCCACCGGCATAGGGTGCAAAAATCGATAAATGTTATGCGTTCGACCTATCTGACACTTGTAGCCGCTAGTGGGGCTGCGTTAGTATTGCTACATTAATTTGATGAGGAATCGCTATCATAATGGACACCGACGAACTAGCGGCTCGCAGTGCGGTCGCATCCTGGTTTAACAAAGAAGGACCGTTGGCGATCGATATCCAGACAGCGCAGACAATTCAGGAACCGCTGGTTAAGCAGTGGCTGACGTATTGGATGGTCGCGCGAACTGCAAAGAAAGAAAAGCGGGCCCATCTCTGCGAATTCCTAGGCGAAGCTAAAAAGTCTTTGTCCAACCCGGCACTCACGGGTGCCAAAGCTTTCTCCCTTGTCGAGACCCTGGCGGTGGAGGGCAAGCGGCTAGGAATTTTCAATGGACGGCCCACGTCTCTGGTTTCCAAGTTCGCTTTTTCATGTCGGCCGGAGATTTTCTCGCCGTATGACCGCCTTGCGAGAGCCGGACTCAAAAAGCTCGGGCATTCAATCATCGCGCACGACTATCGTGGCTACATGCAAGCGTTCGATGAGGAACGGAAGAAATTTTCTAACCAAGTGCGAAACTCAAGGCTTACCGCAACCGCCCTGGTTTATCGTAGCCAAAGCACAATGACACAGCATCTCTTCGAGATGCGGGCTTGTGACAAGCGTTTGATGCTCTTGGGTGGGTTTTCTGAAAAACAGATGGCCCAAAGCATTAAGGAAGGCGACTTCGAAATTTGAGCTTTCGAGGGTTTTCCATTGACGAAAATGGTGGAGGCATTCATTGCCGCTCTGGGCTAGGCTAGTTTGCGCCCAATGACAGTCATCGCAAGCTATTTGTTGTACTCCCGATAGCGGTCATTTTTCCGCCTATCGTTTCGTGGTCGTACGACAAACTGTCGGGCCCTTGACGCGCATTGTCTGCTACGGCCGATTGCCCCCGGCCAGCCATTTCAGCCCCCCGGAGATTTCATGTCCACCGATACGCCGATTATCCCCCGCCCCCGGCTAGCGCTGCGTGTCGGTATTACAGGCACACGCAAGCTCGCGTCTGAGACCCAGGACCGGCTTCGCGCCCATGTGGAGGAGGCACTTGGCCGTCTGCGCGAACGCGTGGTGGCCGTAACGGCCGACGCGCGTGCGCGTGCTGCCTATGACATGAATTATCCGCCGCTTTTCAGGGCCATCTCGCCTTTAGCTGTGGGAGCCGACCGCCTATTTGCTAAAGCCGCCCTTGCGTATGGGTTTCAACTGGAGGTGCCGCTCCCGTTTGCACAATCCGAATACGAGATGGATTCGCCGGGAACCGTCGAGGAATTTCGGTCACTCCTTGCCCAAGCCTCTCAGAACGTGCTGGTTCTTGATGGCGGGTACAACAGCCTGCTCAAGCGAGGCGAGCCGGATCCCCTGCGGGATGCCAGCTACGAAGCCGTCGGGCGCTTTGTCGTACGCAATTCGGACCTCATCATTGCCATCTGGGATGGGAAGCCCGCAAATGGTCGCGGGGGGACCGCTGAGATCGTGAAATTTGCTACGGAGCATGCCGTACCGGTCCTCTGGTTCCCTGCCGACGGGGTCGGTGAACGGCGCTGGATCGATAATCCACACCACCTGCGCCACCCTAAGGACCATGCCTGTGGTGAAGCTGCTTACCGCAAACTTGACGCGTACCTGGAGGCTCTTTTCGTCCCGGCAACATTCGAACCAGGCGAGGACATCGCGTCCTTCTTCGTAGCCCCAAACCGTGCCAACTGGCTGCCCTTCTGGGGCGCCTACAGGGTCATGATGAAGGTGCTCACATTGGGGCTGCATCGCGGTCCCGGTGCTGAAAAGCAAGCGCATCCTGTGAGCGGCGTATGGCGTTATTGGGACACCTTCTTTCGAACGGCGGACACCCTCGCGGTCCAATGTGCTGCACGGTACCGCTCGTCCTTCGTACTCGTAGTGCTGCTGGCCGCAGTCACCACGGTGGCTGCCGTTGCTGGCATGTCAGTGGAACACTGGGCGCGGCAAGCGGCAGTTACAGAATTTATTCTTCTCAGCCTGATTGGTTGCATTGTCAGGCTGAATGTCACCCATCGTTGGCACAAAGGGCTAATTTCGTATCGCCTGCTCGCCGAACTCATCCGCGACCAGCAAGCGCTTGGCGTACTGGGCTGGAGCCTGCCGTTGGCCCGCTCTCACTCGAGCGTGAGTGAGACATCGCGTGGGCCGCTGCTGGCCTGGTACTTCAACGCCATCGTCCGTGTGGCCCCATGCCCGCAGGGCGAGTTGACGGAGACAGCGCTGGCGGCGGCACGTGACTTCGTGGTGGAAGACCTTATCGCGGGGCAACTCTCCTATCACAAATCCCGCCGGGCGGCGTCCGAAATGGCATCGGAACGTCTCGCGAAGGGTAGTAAGCTGTTCTTCGGACTGACCGTCGTCTTTGTACTCGCCAAATGCATCGCCTTGTTTGCCCACTGGGACCAGGGAGGCGTCGTGCTGGACTTCATAACAGTCGCTCTGCCGGCGATCTCCGTTGCTCTGGCAAGCATCCGCAGCTATGCTGAGTTGGAAATCCTTATCGATCAGTCGGTCGCCTTGGAACAGGTGCTTACGCAGAGCCGGGACAATCTAACGCATATTGCCCGAGATCTCGATGAGCCATTGACTTCTACACGCCTGGGGCACGAGATCTTGCGTCTCGCCCAGGCGATGCAGCTCGAGACCGATGGCTGGGCACAGCTCTTCCGCATCAAGCAGGTGGAGGCCGGGGGCTAAACACTCGCTGCACCACATGCTTGAGCTGCACCTTGATTGCCGCCATCCTTATCGCCATGCGGTGCAGTTTGTCTTACAACTCGTTATGATTATTGGTCGGGCTGACAAAAGACGAATGACCGCATCAACAGGAAGGGATTAAAAGTGACAAAATCACTGTTCATTTCGCATTCATCGAAAGACAAGCGTATTGCGAATGAACTATGCGAGCGATTGGAGGCGGTGGGCATTAGTTGCTGGATTGCTCCCCGCGACGTCGCCCCGGGGACCGCTTATGGCGAAGCCATAGTTAAAGGCATCGAAGAATGCCATGTATGCCTTCTTGTTCTTAGTGAGAATGCCAATCGATCTGAGGCGGTCTCAAAGGAGATCGAACGAGCTTTTAGTTACCAGAAGCTGATCGTACCACTCCGTGTTCGAGAAGTGGTCCCCAGCAAACGGATAGAATTCTTTGTCTCCAGTGCGCAATGGGTTGACGCTTTCTCTTCCCCTGTCGCGGACCGCATCGAATATTTAACCGCGGTTGTTCACGCAGCTGAAATGAAGGAACCATCGCCACCTCCGGCCCCACAGCGTAAGAGCGCCGGCGCCCAAATTGAACGCGCCCTAGAGAAGATTCTTCGCTATAAGTTGGCATCGGCAACTGTAGCTGTCGCTTTGTTGGTGGGGTTAGCTGTCGCCGGTCTTGCCATGCAGCGTACTACCCAGTCCGTAGTACGAAGCGCCGCTAACGAGATCGACAAATCTGCACAGACAGTAACCAAAGCCGGTCAGCAGTTAGGTGGCGTAAATGACAAGCTCAGTACCATTGAAACTGGCGTGCAAGAATCCAAAAAGGAAACCAGCTCAGACCCTCAAGAAGAACTCGCCAATCTCGGAATAAGCTGGACTCCTGATAATTTTAATAATGCCGTACACAACAATGATATTCGTGCCGTAAGGTTGTTTTTAGCGGGTGGAATGCCGTGGTATGACATGTGGGCCGAAGACGTGGCTTTAAATAACGAAGCGGCCGTTCTCTCGGCGTTACAAGGACGAATGGACTTGCAAGAAGATCCTCGCGGTTGCCAATACGTTATTAATGATTATCAAAGCTTTTTATTTTTAACTCCTCCTGGCGGCACAAATAATTTTCCTGAGAAAGTGTCTCTAACGCCAACTCAAGCGAGTTACTTGATGTCTAAATGCGACGGCCCGGCCTTCGTCTCTTTGGCTCATCAAAATTTTGACCAGGCTTCTAGAAACTACCAAACTGACCAGAAAAAGCTGGCGGCATGGAGCCCCCAGGCCCAAGAAATCTCCAAAGAATCTATCCGTTGTATCGGCGTCGGGGAATGCACTTCTACGGCCCCAGTGGAAGATCAAGACCCAGCTCCAGAAGTCGATGTGGACCGTGATGAGTACTATTTTTGGAAGCTAATACTGAAGGCAGTTTCCGATTAGAGATGACGGTACCTAGGCTATCGATGTGCAGTTCCTATTAGGTGTCCCGCAAGCATCCGGTGAATGCCAAGGGTATCATTCTCTGCGCTTGCGGCTGATCTTGATACGGTTCTAGCGGTGTCGATGCGGTGCCGAAGTCTAAGAAAGCCATGACGCCATCGTTGTTGGGTCTGCGGCCCCAGGCCTGGCTATTGACCTGCCCCGGGTTTAGCGGGGCAGGTCAACTCGGGGACGACTGGCTTCCGCCCAAACTTCACGTTGGACCGACCGTTCCGCTTTCGGCCCGAGGTCGGCGCTAGGCGTCTGTGCCAGAGGATGATTAATAGACCGCACCACCAATTGCCCCGCGCCCGATCACGGCGGGGAACATATGGCTAGCCACGCCCATATCCTTGAGGTCCGCGAGTGAGGCCGGCCCTCGTCGATTCGCAGCACAAGCTGTTCCTGCCCAGCCGAAGAGGGATTGGGGGTAAGTGGCTCCCCTTTAAGATATCACTATACCCCTGCGGGGGCATGCCGGGGTATAGGGGAATAAGAAAATGGTAACGTTCGGCGACGGTCACTTCACCCTGTAACGTGGGCATCGTTTCTCCTTTGCCATTGTGGCCACCGTGCACGTGAAGGCGCATGGGGGGCAACCGGACGAAGGAGGCCCGACCTTTGTCCAAGTCGGCCATTGCGATCTCAAGTCGTACGGCTCGGAAGCCGTCGCTCAAATCGAGGGCATAGCGTCGAAAGTACGCTAAACAGCGCTAAGGCAGAACAATACAGGAACATTCCGTGCAAAAGGGCGTCCACCAAACGTAATGCCTGTGCTCGGTCAATTTTCAGTACAGGGATATGGGTTTATTGTCGCAATGGATTCGGTCATTAGTCCAAGTATTTTCCTTGCCAAAGAGAGGTATTTGTTTTTATCTTAAAACGGATTTTTTTGATGCATGGGGTGCCCAATGCTTGGAAAAAGCCGATTTTTACTTGGACTAACGGGCGAAACCTCGGAAGCCCTTAAGGCGCAGGTTGAATTATGGGATCAAAGCAACGTTGCACAAGCCGCTTGGGGCCAGGTGACATCCCGGAGTTCATTCGTCCGTCAAGCTGACGCAGCCTTCAAGGAGCATGTAGGAAAGCCAATTGGCCAAAAAGTTAACCAAACACTCCAACAATACCTACCGGAAACGTTCGGAGCGGATCAAAACCAAGCTCCGGAGAAATTTGATCGGTTAGATTATCAAATTATGAAGTTCTGTCGGCTTGCGGGCCACGCGCACCTTCCACTCCAACTCGCACCTGACCTCATACAGCTACATGACTTTGGTCTAGAAGTTGAAAGAGATGCGGTTCGCACTCTTAGGGAGACGGATAATCGGGGCATCCGTGCACGTTTGCGTCGTGAAGCACGAACCGGTTTTGAAGGCTCGTCAATAGATGACCTAGTTCGTTATGTAATTCAGCAGACATTCCAGTTATTAGATGAAGAATTTCAAAAGAAGTCATCAGTTGAACAAGAAAGAATAGCTCAAGAAATTGCTGATGCCCTGCGGAATTTGCCCCCTGAGGAACAGGAGCGGGTGAGACGCGCTGCTGGTCTTCCCGATCTTACTGCGGAGACATTGAGGCAAACTGGCATGTTAGCCAGCCTTGGAGTCGGCGTCTCCGGGCTGGTTGGTTTTGCTGGATTTTCTGCTTACACAACCTTGACTTCTGTGGTTGCTGCAGTGGTAGGATTAGTGGGCATTCATTTGTCTTTTTCAACTTATATGGCGCTGACATCGCTGATGGCTGGATTGGCAAATCCAATGTTCTTTATTCCGGTCGTTGCCGGCGGCGGTGCTTGGATGACTTCAAAAGCCAATCGAAGCATCAGAAGTACGCTTTATCCGATTCTAGTGGCAAACTCAGTTCTGGCCGCCTCCACTGAACAGGATCAGGAATCATCCATTGCAAACATTGAGGCCCGTGTAGCGTCACTAGTTCAGAAGATAACATATGCGACCGGCTCTCAGCTTATATCTCTAGTGCGCCATTTTCCTGGCCTTGGCTCCCCACCACTTTCAGCGAAGCTGGCTAAATATGTTACCACATGATGCACTTTCCGCTCTCGATAATTTGTCACCGGGAGAAGCGATTCGACGTCCTATAGAAGGTCATAATACACTCGCCAATCGTATTTCTGGTCTTTTGGGTGCTAGCAGTAAAGCACTAGAACCGACCACCGTTGGCGATGCGCTATTTCGATGGGCGCGCACAGAACCAGACGCTTTAGCAGACGCAGACGTTTCGGAAATCAAAACCATTTCAGAGATGCTGAATTCTACAGAACGATTGCCAAAACGTCTTGGCTTTTCCAAGGATTTTCAGAGAGCCGCCCTTGCAGCTGAAGCTAATATAACCGGCCAGTTCATGATTACGCCTCGGTCTTACATGATGTCACGATTCGCAGCACACCTTCATGAGGCGCAGGGATGTGAAGCAGCTATCGGTTGGTCGGACGGAAGCCCAGCTTGGCTATTGATCAACGGTCTCGGTTTCGCGGTGCACGATCCCAGCGATAAGTTACCTAACACGGTAGAAAAACCAACATTCTTTGCGGAGGATACTTTAAATCAAATTTCGAATCTCGCGAATCATCCGCTTGTATATACGCTCGGCATAAGTGCATCATTTGTAGATAGCATGTTGCCTGGTGCGGGGATGCTTAACGGGGCCGTTTTTGATGGCCTAGAGCTTTGTGCGTATGTTGGTGCTGCTGCCCAAGCTGGTCGCATTATGCTTTCGCGTGATACTGACGCCCTTATGAAACTGTCGGGGGTAGCTTCAACAGCGGTTGCTGGACATGCGGGACATCTGGTGGGCCATGCAGCTGGGGTAGCACTTTTTGGTTTAGCTGGGTCATGGATGGTGGTCCTTGCTCCAATAGGTGCGGGCTTAGTTGGTCGAGTTGCAGCCCGGAATCTTACCCGTAGGGTACGATTTTTAGTGTTTTGTAGAAGCGAAGTTTCGGCGCTACACGAGGCAATCAGTCGCCACTGTGCCGCATCTCATGACATAATCGAGCAAAACGTTAAATTAGCCGATGCGCAGGTTAGTCAATTTTCAAGTATGTATAATTCTTCAGAAAAAACCGCCAAAATTGTAATAGGTGATTGGTTAGATCGGATCAAACATATTCAGACTTATAGGGAGTTTATGAAATCAAAGCTCCGGCATGCTATATCAAACCCATCTAGTTTGGATCGAATTGACCATGATCCTCTCGCGGCAGCCCATGAAAGTCTTATCATTAGTTCTAGGTCTGGAATTCACCCAGCTAATGTCACTCAGTCCGCAAACCAGGTAGTCAAAGCTGCGACTGCACTACACCGAAAAATGTCCATGGCTTTGATTTAGATCCAATTGCTGTCTGTCAGCGCAATGTTCGAACATCAGAGCCTGATTTCAGGGAAACCGCGTTGGCTTGGGAACAGCCGACCAACCTGCCACGCGCCTCCAAATTGCGCCTCAGACCGCCAGTCTCTCCCAAGCAAGCAAGGGACATGGGTAAAGCCCAATGCGTGCGATTAAATGGATATTCAATTATATCGGGGGCGATGACTCCGGAAAGAAAATTTATTGCCGCAATAGATCCAAATGCTATTGCGACCTTTTTAAGCCAAAGGTTATTTGTTACGGTCTTTAACGCAGTCAAACCCTTTGTCATATTGGTCCTCACTGAATCGACATTTCCCATATGAACGGCTGATCCAGTCCTCTTGGAAAAGAGGGAACTGCTTTGTGCGGGCATGAGAATGGCGAATCTGTCATTTTTGGTCTCTCCCGTGGCTCTTGGCAGCCACACGGCGTTTGCCTGCATGGAGCGGCAAGACTGGCGGGTCCATTTGACTGCGCTCTTGCCCTGCTTGATCCACTGCTCGGCGGTTCCGCGCTGGTTATAGAAGGTCACGCTTCGATCCGGATTGCCCGTGGTTCCAACAGTTGAGCCGCTTCGCTATAGAGTAGCGTATTGTTCCTAGGTCGCTTTTTCGGAGGCCGAGTATTCATTGGCCATATACACATACAGGGTTGATCGTGAAATACCGTAGCGCTTCGCTATTGCGGCTCTGGTGATATCGGGGTCCTGTAAAAGCGCTTTGACTTCTTTAAACGACTTACGGTTCAGCTTTGGCTTCCTGCCCCCCTTACGTCCACGGGCGCGAGCAGCTTCGAGCCCTGCCATGGTGCGCTCGCGCGTCAATTGACGCTCAAACTGCGCCAGGCTCGCGAAAATATTGAATACGAGTTCGCCAGCAGCGCTGGTGGTGTCCACCGGGTCGGTCAGTGAACGCAACCCGATGCCGCGTTGCTTAAAATCGGCTACCAGCTCGACAAGGTGCGGAAGGCTTCTACCCAGACGGTCGAGCCTCCAGACCACAAAAGTGTCGCCCGCCCGCAAATGGCTGAGCGCGGTTGCGAGAATGGGACGGTCTGATTTTGCGCCGGAGGCTGTTTCCTCGAAGATGCGATCACAGCCGGCAGACTTCAGTGCCGCAATTTGCATAGCCAAATTTTGGTCTCCCGTGGAGACTCGCGCATAGCCGATTTTTAGATTGCTGGCGGCTTGCCCGTCCACCTCAGTCGACGCCATGGATCGCTTAGCCATATGGGCCTCATGTCCAGTTATTAAAACCACATACATTAGGGCACTTCTAACAAGGTGATTATTTGATGGGGTTCCAGAACGGATTGAGCAAGGGATAGTTTTGCTGGGAGTTTTGCTCCCAATATGACCCATAGCTCGTTGATTTTCCGGCTATTTCCCCCCTTTTCCGATCAAGCGGACGCAGATGTGGCTTTTGGCGGTCGCATCAGGAAGGTAAAGCGCGAGATGTTGTAGGCGATATTTTCCATGCCGATTTTAGCCTTGGCGCGGGCGATGCCGATAGTGCGGACATAGCAGCCGTTCATGGCATTTTCGATATGGCCGAAGACATGCTCGACGCGGACACGCACACCTGAACGTTCTTTGTTGGCGGCTTCTTGTTCGGGCGTGAGCGGCTTGTTGCGATAGGCGCGTTCATGAATATGTGACGTGCAGCCTTTTTCTTTGAGCCGCGCCTCCTGTTCTTCAGAACGATAGGCGCTGTCCGCCCAGGTGTCCTGGCAATCGTTGCCGGGATCAAGAATGTTGTCCAACTCCTGACTGTCGTGAACGCTGGCATCGGTCACGGTATAACACCGGATCAGCTTGTGTTTCCTATCCACATTCGCGTGGTTTTTATAGCCGTAGAAAGCCACGCCGTTCTTCTTTGTCCACTTCGCGTCCGTGTCTTTGTGAGCTTTCTTTTTCTCGCTCCAGTCGGCAGGAACGTCGCCCTTCTTGATCTTGTCGTTGTCATCGCGACCGTTGCGCTGGCGCGGAGCCTCAACAAAAGTCGCGTCGATGATCTGACCGCCGCTGGCACGAAAACCGTGCGCTTCCAGCATCGCGTCGAACTGCGCGAATAGTTTCTCGACCGCTTGCGCCTCAATCAACTGTTCACGAAACAGCCAGATGGTTCGCGCGTCAGGAACTTTGTCCTGCAACTCAAGCCCTAAAAACTTCATGAAGCTGAGGCGATCCAGAATCTGATATTCGGTTTGTTCATCCGACAGGTTGTAGAGCGCTTGCAACACAAGCACCTGGAACATCAGCACCGCATCATACGGAGGCCGTCCACCCTTATCCCGCGCAGAGCGTTTCAATGCCGCGTCCAGAACGGGTCGGAACGCTTCCCATGCCACGATCCGGTTGATCTGCTCCAAAAAATCCCGTGTCGCCAACAGCTTCTTCTGACGCTCTGCAAAATCAAAAAATCCGGTTTGCTTCATCGTCCAATCTCCTCAGGGGGGCTGGATTCTTTGAATCAGCCGGCAGGGGCTAAATCAAGCAGTTTTTAGAAGTGCCCATTAACCGGACATAGAAAACAAGACGGGTTTCCGGACATTGTGGACGCGAATTACCCCCATTTCTGCCCGCTCTCATCACCTGTCTGCGTATTCCGATGAAGCCGGCCATGCATTCCAATCTGAAGCCGGCCACCCATTCCGAAATGAAGCCGGCCAGCGTTCCGATTTGAAGCCGGCCACCTGAGCGTCATTCGGTTGGGTCTTGGTGAATGATTATCGGGTCCTTTTCGGCGGTCAAGTTTGGGTGTTGGTGAGGGGCGGATTTTTCTTTTTCCGGAGGCTCTCGCCGGTCAGTTCGATGCGATAGGCGTTGTGGATGAGGCGGTCGAGGATGGCGTCAGCGAGTGTGGGATCGCCTATAATTTCGTACCATCGGTCTATTGGTACTTGGCTGGTGACGATGATCGAACGCATCTCATGGCGGTCGTCGATGATCTCGAGCAGATCGCGGCGCTGGTCAGCGTTCAATGTTTCCGGCCCCCAGTCATCCAGGATGAGTAGGTCTACCTTGGCAAGCTGGCGTAGCGTTCTGGCGTAGCGGCCATCTGCCCGTGCCAGAGCAAGGGCAGAGAACAGGCGCGGCATGCGATGATAGGCGGTGGAGAGATCCTCCCGGCATGCTTTCTGGCCGAGGGCGCAGGCGAGCCAGCTTTTGCCGACCCCGCATGGGCCGGTGATCAGCAAATTGTGCCGTGCCCGTATCCAGTCGCAACCGGCGAGCTTCAGGAATAGCGCCCGGTCGAGGCCACGCGGTGCCCGGTAATCGACATCTTCAATACTGGCGGATTGCCGTAGTTTGGCGGCACGGGCTCGGCTCTCGAAGCGTTTTTGTCGCCGCAGCGTGATTTCATGGTCGAGTAGCAAGGCGAGCCATTCGGCATGGGCCAGGCCAGTTACCTCTGGCTGGCACTCAAGTTCCCTAAAGCCCTTGGCCATGCCGTGCAGGCCGAGTTGCTGCAACTGGTCGAGCGTTGGATGGGTGAGCATGCTGTCGATCCTTTCAATGAAAATATTTGGAGCCGCGTAAATTGCCGTGGGTCATCACCGCCTGCGGTTCGCTCGCAGCGGCGGTGGCACGGTCGAGCTTGTTGGCGATGATCGAGGCGATGCTTTTGTAGGTGAACGCCTCATAGGCGACGGCGCGAGCGGCGACCGCCTCGGCGCGTGTTAGGTCGAGGTCCTTGAACAGCCGGAGTACCCCAAGGCAGGTTCGGAATCCCTGTTCCGGGTGTGGCCGCCTGGCGAGAATGGCGATCACCAGGCCCTCGGTATTGGGGCCAATGGCCGCGCCCCAGCGGCGGAAGCGCTCCGGCGTCCATTCGGCGTAGCGCCGATGCGCGCTCGGCATATGCTCAGGATCGGTGCCATGTTTTGGCCCGCCATGACGGCGCTGATGCACGGCAACCCGCTTGCCTTGATGAAATATCTCGATGATCCGTTCGCTCGCCCGGGTGTCGACCTGTTGGCGGATCAATTGATGCGGCACCGAGTAGAAAAATCCGCAGACCTCGACATGATAATCCAGCGAGACGCGGGCCAAGCCCCATTCGGCGAATTCGTAATCCGTCTCGGGCAGCTCAGCCAAAGCCGGGCGCTCGATCGTCTCGAACAGATGCCGTCGGCTGACCCCAAGCCGGCGCATGATGTGATCGTTGATCCGCGCCACCATGCCGGCAATCGCCTGGTTGGCCTCGGCCAGGGAGAAGAACGTCTGCCGCCGCAACCGGCCCAGAATATAGCTCTGGGCAAAGCGCACCCCGGCCTCAACTTTGGCTTTATCCTTCGGCCGCCTTGGCCGCGCGGGCAGAATGCCAACGCCGTAATGCGCGGCCATCCGGCCGTAGCTGAGATTGATCTCGGGATCGTAGAACGATGCCTTGGTGACGCCGGACTTCAAATTATCAGGCACCACCAGCCGCGGCACCCCGCCGAAGAACCGGAACATGCGGACATGGGCGCCAATCCAATCCGGTAGCGTCTGGCTCCAGCTCGCTTCGCAATACGTGAAACCGGATGCCCCCAGGACCGCGACAAAAATTTCCGCGAACCTCACAGCCCCCGTTGCCGGGTCGGTAATGCCGATCTTTTTGCCGGAGTAATCGACGAAGACCTTGTCGCCCGCCCGGTGCTCCTGGCGCATGACCGGCGACAGCCTGGCCTCGAACTCCCTGATCAGATCACAGAACCGGCTGTAGCTGTACCCGTCGGGATGCACCGCGCGATATTCTTCCCACAGCACCATCAGGTTGACGCCGGGGCGCTTGAGCTCGCAGATCAGGCCGCTCCAGGCCGGTTCGACACGCCGGCGCGCCCCGCGCTGGGCGCCGCCGCGGGCAAACAACCGCTCCTCCAAAACCGTATCGTTGAGATCCGCCGGCAATGGCCAAGCCAGCCCCGCCATCTGCGCTCGCTTCAGATTATCCTGGATCGTGCTGCGGGCAACGCCGAGCATGCGCCCGATCTGCCGCGCGCTGATGCCGTCGCTGGCCAGCCGTAATGTCTGTCGTATCTGCCGCATTGTCAGCTCTCTCTTCGCCGGCATCCAGTCCTCCTCGTGGTTGATTACGAGGAGGAAAATGCCAGAGTTGCTGACCCAACTGAAAACGCCGGAAAGCCCCGTCAGGTGGCCGGAATTAAATCGGAATGGTGGCCGGCTTCAAATCGGAACGGTGGCCGACATCAAATCGGTATCCCTGGCCGGCTTCCGTCGGAATCCGCAACACCATCATGAACCAGGATGCCGTGCCAGTTATTCCGCCCAGAAAAACATCGCCACAGGTGCCTTGCGATTTTGCGCTTTACTGTGAACGAAACCTTGTCGAACGCTTCTTCTTGAAGATTAAGCACTTCCGACGGATCGCGACACGTTACGACCAAACACCGAGGGCGTTCCTGTCCATCCTCTGCCTCGTCAGCGCATTCATCTGGACTAAGTGAATGTCAACGCGTTCTAGAGGTCATTTTAAATTAAACTAAGTCGAAGCCAACCTTTGTTGACGCGTTTCCGTCGCCATCGGGCACGACTTTAGTGTGTACCAACCCCTCGATCACCGTCAGCCAGTCGTTGAAGTGGGGACACGCAGCACGAATTGAATCAAGCCCGATGTCGCAAGCAATTAGCGTACCGTGGTGCACTTTTTGATAATTGGGTTTTGCCTTCAGAATACGCTTCGAGGGTGCCGTCTGCGGGCCATCATTGATATCCTCGGGCGCAGTCGTATTCTTCGTATTCCGCAATATTTGTAGCGAATGGGCGTCATCAATCCACTTCTCGAAAGCGTCGACGTGGCTAAACAGTAGTGCCTCGAATTCATGAACAAGCAGATTCGGAATGAAGTTGCTTTGCGCGATGTCTTGGGCGAGTTCGGCCTCCAAAAATTTCGCTTTGCATCGTCCAGTTGCGTTGGTGGGATAAGCTGCACTGCATTTGCCGGGAAAGTCGTTGGGCAGCGCATATAGGTCAAACACCGTGGTGACATGGGCACCAGCGTCTTGTTTACAGAGCTTTTCGATCTGGGGCTTAACCTTTGCGTAACTCGTTACGCCACCTCGATAGCCGGGGCTAGTTTTGACGATGATGGGTGTTAGAAACAGGCCCAGCTGGGCATAGTGGGGCTGCAACAACTCCTTAACAAAGGTTTCTTCTGTCTGACCTTCCACAAGGAGATAGACCCGGCTCATCGTTCCGGCCTCCCACCAAGCAGATTCTTTTTCCAGAGGTCGCCTAAGCTATACTCCTCAAGCCACTCAGACAGATTTTCGGAATCCGGACGCTTGAAGATAGAGGCGCCGTAGCGCTTGTCCACTACGATTAGGTCTTCTACGTCGAATTCATTAACCAGTTCCACCGATTGCGTTGAAATGATCAATTGATGTTCCTGCGAGGTGGCCTTCATTAGCCCGGCAAGTACTCTGATAGCATATGGATGCAGCCCCAGCTCCGGCTCGTCGATTAGGATGGTCGCTGGCATAAAGTCTTTCGGTTGCAGCAATACCGTGGCCAAGCAGATGAAACGCAGCGTACCATCAGATAGGGAGCTAGCAGAAAAAGGTTCGTCCTGCCCATGTTCTGTCCATTCGAGTTGAATTTTTTCCTTATTGTCTACTGTGGGCCGCAGGTAAAAATCACCAAAGAAGGGCGCTACTAGTCTGATAGTCATAACAATGCGTTGGTAGTGTTTATCATGATGATTCTTTAATCGTAGCAAAAAAGCCGCCAAATTCCTGCCGTCGTCGCGCAGGTATTCGTTGTCATTAATGCTGTGAATTTGTTTAACTTGCGCGGAGGCGCTAGTGTCGTGGAAGTGGTACAGTTGCCAACTGCGCATTGCAGGAACGACGTATTGGTAAATATATGTGTGCTTTTGGCTTTCCGTGTAAGACTCAAAATGCCCTGATGCAGGGTGATAGTCCCCGCGCATATTCCACCAAAGAGTTTCGCGATAGAACATCATGCGGTTATCTTGGGTTGGCCGCAAGCTGACGCGATAGCCATTATTACCGAAATATAGCTCTGCGCTTAGTTCTTCCGTTTTTTTGCGGCCAAAGTGAAGCAAGGCATCTGGGCCGCCCGCCAAACCGACGGAGACCTGTAACTGCTGATCCAGAATGCGGCTGATTAGCCGGAAAAAGCCTATAAGATTGGATTTGCCGGCACCGTTGGCTCCGATCAGCACATTTAGCCGACTCAACCTTAGATTGCACGCGGCGATGGACTTGTACCCATGCAGCACGAGCCGTGAGATTTGCTTTGGATCGTCTACGGATGCGATCATTGGAGGGCCATTTTCATAATGCGCAGCCTAGCAAACCTGTAGGCAGCCGACAAAGCTCGACATGGTGGCGTCACGTCGTTGCAGCATCTGCGCGCGGAGGCCCTGCGTCAAAAGGCCGGAGCGGGTGAACCCCGGACGTGTTCCGGGCTTTTTTGTTGCCAGACGGCTATCCATCTACCTGGCATGTGCAACGATTATGAGCAGAACGTCTCCTGGGCCCAATATCGCGCGGCCATGCGTGTGGCTGACCTCGCCATGGCGGAACGCCAGAGCGGTTTGGACCTGCCACCGGCGGGAGATATTTGGATCGGCAACAGCGGGCCGGTCGCGCGCCAGGCGGGAGACATGGTGGAGCTGGCCCCGATGCAATTCGGGATGCAGCCGACCAACCCGCGCGGCGGCCCCATTTTCAATCTACGGTCCGAAGGGCGGCGTTTCGCCAACAACAAGCGCTGCCTGGTGATCGCCTCGGGGGTTCTACGAGTTCACGGGCGCCAGCTATCCCAAGACCAAGCACCGTTTCACGGGTGTGGCCGGCGGAGGCGGCCCGCAGAGATCCTATGACCCGCGCCACTTAAGGTGTAGGGTTGCTCAGCATCACATTTTCTTGGGCCCGTAAGAGCGATATGTTGGCCAAAGGCTATTGAGTATAGAGGCATGACGAAAGCAGTGCAGATCAACCCGGGGATACTGTCCTGGGCCCGGGATACTGCCGGCCTCTCCCTGGAGGAGGCCGCAGAGAAGCTCGGCCTGAAATCCACAGCCGCCGCAACTGCTACGGAGAAATTGGCGCAAGCTGAGCGTGGGGAACGCCCGGTAAGCCGTGGCATGCTGGAGAAGGCTGCCACCACCTACCACCGCCCCCTGGTCACGTTTTATCTACCCCGACCGCCGGCGCGAGCCGAGCGCGGCGAGGATTTCCGTACTGTCGCCGGTCCGCGGCCGCATGAAGACGGTATGCTCGACGCCCTCGTCCGCGATGTACGTACACGCCAGCAATTGCTGCGTGAGGTGATCCTGGATGACGAGGACACGCATCCTCTGCCTTTTGTCGGTTCCTGCAGGATGGATGAAGGGGCGGCAGCAGTTGCCAATAAGATCAGGGCGACCCTCAGAGTTACCCTTGAAGACCAGCGGCGCGCACGGGATGCGGCAGGTCTATTTGCGCTGCTACGTAAAGCAGCGGAGAAGGCTGGAATTTATGTCCTTCTTCTTGGAGATCTTGGTTCCTACCATTCTGACCTGAGTGAGGACGTGTTCCGGGGTATCGCATTTGCAGATAATATCGCCCCCTTTGTGGTGATCAACGACAACGATGCAGCGCCGGCCCGAGCCTTCTCCTTATTGCATGAACTAGTACACATCTGGATTGGGGCCAGCGGCGTGTCCGGTCCCCTAAAAAACTCCTCCAGAAACGCAGTCGAACGCTTTTGTAATGCGGCTGCTGGGACATTCCTGTTGCCGCCTGAGGCGCTTGGGGAGCTCTTCCTGGTGCATGACGCCCCTCTGGGTGCTGTCTTGTCTCTGACCGGCGACGTCGCTCGCTCCTGGAATATCTCTCAAGGCGTCGTGGTATACCGCTTCCTCTTGAATGGGTGGATTTCTGAACAGATGGCGGCCACTCTTTTCGAGACGTTATCCCAGCGTTGGCGGGCTCAAAAGGCTCGTGAGCGCGAACGTCGTGATCCTGGGGAGGGAGGGCCGGATTATTATGTCGTCCGTCGCGCTCGGCTTGGGGCGGGGTTGCTGGATATAGTGCGCAGGGCTTTACAGGGTGAGGCATTAACTCACACCAAGGCGGCACGCATTCTCGGTGTGTCTCCAGCTGCGGTCGACAAGCTCCTGAAGGAGCGACTGCACGCAGCATGACCCTCTACTTGCTTGACGCAAACGTCTTCATCCGGGCGGATGGAGACTATTACCCGCTCGACCGGATTCCTGGCTTTTGGGAATGGCTGTTAGCGACGGCTGAAGCTGGGCACGTAAAAACACCGCGCGAGATCTATGATGAAGTCGCCCGATCTCCGGATCAACTCGGCCAGTGGCTCCGGCAGCCAGAGGTACGGCACGCCATCATTCTGCCTGAGGACGCGAATTCGGAAATTATCTCTCGCGTCATTGGCGAGGGATACGCGCCGGATTTGACGGATATTGAGCTTGAGTCCGTCGGCCGCGATCCCTTCCTGATCGCAGCCGCGCTATTTGGACCTGAGAGAATTGTCGTGACACGAGAAGTGTCCAGCCCCTCGAAAACACGTCACAATCGCAAAGTCCCGGATGTGTGCGGCACCTTCGGCGTGAATTGCATCACAGATTTCGAGCTTTGGCGTCGCCTCGATTTTCGTCTCTAGGGCGGAGCGTGCGTTCTCCGTCTGTCCGCGCAGTTCGCGCGTAATACCGGCAAAACCTGGGGCGCGGCCGCTTTTTTTGCTTGCGCCGACGCGAGTAGTTCCGATTCAAGCTATGTGTGAGCGCTCCGGACAATCTTGACGACCTGTCTTCGACCCAGCTTCGGGAGCTGGTGCTCAAGTTGTTTGTAAAACTCACCGAACAGGATCGGACAATTTCTGAATTACGCCTGGAGATCGCCCGGCTGAAAGGGCTGAAAGGGCCGCCGGCTATCAAACCGAGTGGCATGGACAAAGGCACCGAACCGGCAAAGCGCGATCAGCAGCAGATGCGGCCGGGGCGCGGCAAGATCAGACCGCGCGTAAGCGTTGAAGACCGAATTCTGAGTGCCGCGGTTCCGGCTGGCTCGCGGTTTAAAGGTTATGTAAGCTATTTGGTCCAGGACCTTGTGCTGTCGGTGCACGCGATCCGCTATCGCCGGGAGCGTTGGGTGACGCCGGATGGTCAGACGATCATCGCATCTCTGCCGACAGGGACCGATGGTCATTTTGGGCCCGAGGTTCGGCGTTTCATTTTGATGCTTTATCACCAGGGCCAGACGACGCTGTCCCGTTTGGTGACGCTGCTGCATGGGTTCGGTCTGTCGATCTCTGAACGCGAGGTTCAGCGATGCCTGACCGATCAGCAGGACCATTTCCTCGACGAAGCGCGCGACGTTCTTCGCGCCGGTCTGCAAGGGTCGCGTTGGGTCTCGACCGATGATACCGGTGCCCGCCACCAGGCCAAGAACGGCTTTTGTACACAGATCGGCAACGAGAATTTCACCTGGTTTGGCACCCGCTCATCGAAGAGCCGGCTGAACTTTCTCGACCTGCTGCGGGCCGGCCATACCGATTATGTGCTCAACGCAGCAGCGTACGATTACATGCGCGAACGGGGGTTGTCCGCGCCCCTGATCGCCCGACTGGCCGCACAACCGGAGACGATCTTCCTCGATCAGGCTGTCTGGTCGGCGCAGCTCGAACGGTTGGGCTTCACCGCCCTGAGGCGCGTCGCGCCCGATCCGGTGAGCATCGCCACCGAAGGCGCGATTTGGGGCAGCATTTACGCGCATGAATTCCTGCGCGATACGGTCGTGCTGAGCGACGATGCGGGCCAGTTCAACATTGGCTTGCACGCGTTGTGTTGGGTGCATGCGGAACGGCTGGTCCACAAGCTCGATACCTTCACCGACCGGCACCGCGCCGCCCAACAGCGTGTCCGTGGATTGATCTGGCGCTTCTATGCCGATCTGAAGGACTATCGCCTGGCACCCTCGGCCAAACGCCGTCTGGCGTTGCGGCTGCGCTTTGATCGCATCTTCCGCCGACGCACCGACTTCGTCACCCTGGATCGCCTGCTGGCAAGACTTCATGCCAACAAGGACGAGTTGCTGAGGGTCCTGCAACGGCCTGAAATCCCACTGCATACCAATGGCTCCGAGAACGACATCCGATGCCAGGTAACAAGGCGCAAAATCAGCGCTGGAACCCGCAGCGATCTCGGACGTGACTGCCGCGATGCCTTCCTCGGACTGGCCAAGACCTGCGCCAAACTCGGTGTGGCATTCTGGGACTATCTCGGAAGCCGTCTCAGCGTCCCTGGTCAGCCCATCATCCCGCCATTGCCAACCCTCATCCGACGTCGACAGAAGCCAGCCTGAAGCAGCCAATGCCCCAGGTTTTGCCGGTATTACGTTCGCGCCGTATAACTCACTGATTCTATTGATAATCCGCCGCCTCATTGTCATTGCTGACGAATTACTAAACCACGTACAACGCCTTGCTAGACGTTTCTGCAACAAGCTTCCCCAGGATAGCCTTACTCCCCTAATTATGTACAATCCAAAGCAGATTGGCCCGAGAGAAATGCAATCAATCGGACCAAGCGATGGTCAGTGTACGGCACGCGCACGCATTACGGGAAATCGACCATCAAGCCCGCTTCCGCGGATCGCGGCGCTCGACTCCGGACGCACTTTACGCTTTGTTGCCTTTATGTTCTCGGTTGAGGAAGCGCTCCGTTTTCCGCTCGTGTCGCTCCGTGGCTGGACCGTCTTCGCCAAATGCGGGCGCTGCCGGCGCGAGTCGTATGTGCGGATTGGCAATTTGCTCGCCCGGGATGACCGGCGCGTCTTGGGCGACGTGGTGTCGCGACTTCGGTGCGGGCAGTGTCGCGGCAAGCCGTCGGCGGCACTGATCACGAACGAGCCCGGTGCATTTAAGGTCCGCGCGTGGATGAAAAAACTGGGAGACGAAGAAGGGGCCGGTGTGGGTGCTGTTGTGGGCGGAGAGGGGAGGGGCGTCTTCGGCCGAAAAAGTTTGCCACTTGCTCCGTAACTCGTTGATTTGTTTAGCCTCTGATTTCTTTGAAATTTTGTATAACTAATTGATATTTCAGCATTATAACGAGACTTCTAATCTTGAGGCCGGTGGTTCGACTCCACCAGGGCGCGCCAGAAACCCCGTGAAAATACTGGTTTTTTGCTCTGAAGATCTGGTGCACTGTCGTCCGTAAGATGAAGTGTGCCAATTTGTGTCAATCTCCACGATGGCGGCGCGGGTACACCGTTCGATGTCATCTTCGCCAGGATAGGCGGTGTTATGGCATAATGAAGGGTGGAGTAGATTACGCTGGGCCTTGCGCGGCGAGGTCGAAGGTCAGGACGCCGTCGACGCTGCTCGGACGCCGCAATACCTCGGGATAGGACAAGGTGCGAACCGCATCATCGTAGCCGTCTTTCCAGTGCTCTTCCATCGTCCGGCGCGAGAACTCATGATCCATCGAGCTGCCCTCGTACTTCTTCGCGTGATAGATCATCTGGATGATGTTGTAGACCTTTTCATCGGCCTCCCCGGCGAGCAGTTCCGCCTCAGGCGTTTGGCGCAGCTCTGAGGGAAGCTGCGCCAGAAGCTTTGCGGCGGCGCGGCGCAAAGCTTGCATCCTTCGGAACTGGTCGGTGCCGGCGCGTGTACGGCTAGAGTAGCGGATTTCGGTTTGGCGTAATTCCATCTGACCAAGATTGCGCGGCAGCTCCCCCCTGGCATTCCACAAATCGACCTGAAAGGCGAGGGTGTCGCTGCGCGGTCTGGCATCGAGAACCCATTGCAATGGCGTATTGGAAACGATGCCGCCATCCCAGTAGAATTCGCCGTCGATTTCGGTGGCGGGAAAGCCCGGCGGCAGCGCGCCGCTGGCCATGACATGCGCGGGGCCGATGCGGTGCGTGGTGTTGTCGAAATAGATGAAATTCCCGGTTTTGACGTTGGTGGCGCCGACGCTGAAGCGCATGGAATCCGCGTTGATGCGGTCGAAATCAACCAGGCGTTCCAGCGTGGTTTTCAGCGGACGGACATCACAATAGCTCAGGGCAGCCGGATCGGGTGACGGAAACAAATAAGGCGGCGGCAGGCGGGGGGTGAAGAAACCTGGGGCGCCAAAGAGCAATGTGCCCATCACGCGGGCCTGATTGACGACATGGTGGATATCATCGTCGTCGAGCTTGAGCGACGGGAGATAGGGAATGCCCAGCGGCGGCCGGGTAACGGTCTCCCAGAACGCGCGCAGCTTGTTGACGCGCTGTTCTGGCGGGTTGCCGGCGATCAGCGCCGCGTTAATGGCGCCGATCGAGATGCCGGCGATCCAGTCCGGATGGAGATTGGCTTCCGCCAGGGCCTGATAAACGCCGGCCTGATAGGAACCAAGGGCACCGCCGCCTTGCAGGATGAGCGCGATGCACTCAAACGGCGGGCGTTCTGTGCAGACAGGGAGTTTGCGCGTTGAGGTGGCACCGTTGGGCACGAGAAATCTCCTTAAAATCGGGGGTGTGTTCGACGGCGGCGTCTCTGAACAGGAACCGCCCCAGACCGTCTTCAGGCGCGTGGCCCGTTTCCGGTCATTGCGGCAGATTGGCGAGCGAGGTCGGCCCTTGCCCAGGGGTTACCAAGGTCGGCCATTGATGCGACCCGAACGGCACCGCCGGCGGCAAGAAGGGGGTTATCCCGCGCTGTTTATCCGCGTCGGTGATCGCGTCACGCGCGTAGCCCCCCATCAACTCATAATCCATAAGGTAGTAATTGCCGAAGAAGAGCGCGCCGACCGAGCGATCGGCGATGATCCGGGTCAATGCGTCCAGCATGTCGTTGGGAGTTGTCGTGAAGGAAATCGTCTCGATCAGAATCAGGCGGGAATTGAGGCTATCGGGGCCAAAAAACTGCGCGAGCACGCTAAACAGGACGTTGTTCTGCCGGGCCACGTAAATGGTGTTGCTGGCGGCATAGGTATTGCTCCACGCGCTCCCCAGCATCTGCTTCCAGTCGGCGATGACCCCCATCCAATGATCGACCTGTGTCTCGGCCGCCCAGGCGATGTCCTGCTTCAGGAGCGGGGCCTGCTGCTTGGCAAAGACCTGCAGGTCGGCAATGGAGATGACACCCTTGCGCGCGCAGGCATCCATAAAGGCGATGTTGTTCTGCAGGATGCTCCGGTTGGTCGCCAGCCACGCCTTTGGCATGTCGGTCGCATCGAGGCCGTCGAGGGCAGAGTGCATGCGCGCGCGATAGGCGAGCAGCGGGCCGCGCCAGGCCTGGTTGGCCGGATTATTGAGATAGGGCGTGACGATCTCGCCCAGCGCCATCGTGCTGTGGCCGATAGATTTCAGGAGCTGATAGACGATCGGCACCGGCGGGGCCTCGAGCGGCGCCATGCCTGGGCGATACAGGATGAAGCGCCCCCCGGCGCCTGAGAACAATCCGAGAATTACCGGGTGCTGCGCCAGAATATTGTTCTGGAAGATATGCCCGGAGCTGTCATACAGCTCGAACATCGCCGTATCGAGCGCCAGCACATTGTTGGTCGCTGTTTTGGCTGGGTTTGACACGGTCGGCCCGCTGATCGGCGCCAGATAGGACGGCACCTCGGCAGCGCGCCCGGTACCGTAGGCGGTCAGCAACAAGGCGGCCAATCCTGCGCCGGAGCAGAATCGTTTTAAGGGTAGTACGAAAATGCCTTGCATGCGATGCCTCCTGAGATCGGATTATCCAGAGTCAAAAACCGCGTTGGGTCACCACGCTTTCTTTCAAGGCGACCTGTGTCGCACCGCTCGCTACGGCGGTATGGATGCGGCCACATTTGCGACGGCTTGCGTATCGGTGATCCAGACCAAATTCTGCTGCTTGAGCGCCTCGATCACGTGCCGCAACGCGACGGCGCCGGCCGGCGTTCCGACGACGAAAGGATGCAGTCCGATCGCAACCACGCTCGCCTCGCCTGCGGGATTCGCTGCCGCCTCGCGGGCAAGTTCCGTCACGTAATCGATCCAGAATCGCGCGATCTCCTCGGGATCCTTATTGCGCGCGAGATACTGACCCATGTCGACGGTCACGGCGGGATAGGGGATCAACAGGAGGGGGCCGGCGGGGGTGGCGAGACGCGAGAGCGTGTCGGAATCCATGCCATCCAGCGTGTAGGTGATGCCGGCGGCGGCCGTCGCGGTGAAGCTGTCGCCGTTGGGATAGACGCTCGGGCTCGACCAGCCGGCCGATTGGTCACCGGTCTCCTGCGCGATCAGGGCGAGCGTGCGGCGCATGTAAGCCTCCTGTGCCAGGATCCCGCGCCCGAGCGGCAGCAGCTCGGTGGAATTGTTCAGCCCATGCGCGATGATCGGCGCCTGCGGCACGAAGGCGCGCAAGCGCTTCCAGACGTCCGGGTATTGTGCCGGAAATTGCGCATTGAGCGCGATGCTCAGCGGTACGCCTTCATCATGGAAGAGTTGGCCGACACGCGGCACCCCCCAGGTGATCGCATATTGGCGGAATCCCTCATCCACCACATCCGGATTGCGCCCGACCATGTCGGTACGGAAATTCGGTCCGTGGCCATGGCCCCAGACCTCAACATACAGGACGAAGCAGACCGCGACCTTCTTCCCGCCCGGCCAGGACGGCACATGGACGGCCTGGCGTGGCAAACCGGTGATCCAGTCCGGTGCCTCCTGCGCGCAGGCTGGCGCGACGAGCATGAGACTGAGCGCCAGCACCAGGCCCGCGCGGATTGGCGTTGTCCTGAACATCAGAGCTTCGAAAAAACGAGAAGACACACGGCGTAGAGGGCGATGACCAGGACTGCGCCCATGAGGTTCGTGCGCGCAGAACGCGACGGCGCGAGCCACCAGCTAAAACGCCGGCTTGTCCAAGGCACCAGCCAGCTGAGCAAGAGCACACTGACGACATTGCCAATGAACAGGGCGAACCAGAAGGGCAGCCTGGCCGTCTGCATCAGCAGGGGGGCCTGCACCCAACGCCCGAACAGGAACACCACGGGGTAGAGCAGCAGCAGAACGAGCATGTTTTGCTTCCAGACCGAAGGGGCCATGGCCCTGTCAGCCCCGGACGGGAACCATTGCTCGAACCCAGAATGCACGACACGGGCGTGAAACTCTTCCACGAAGGGCGCCGACTCTGCGAGGAGCTTGCGCCGCTCCGGCGAGTCCAGCCATGCCTGGAGATCGCGGTCGGTGTCGAAGCGCAGGACCGTCAGCCAGTCCTCTTGCACGCCTGGAATGGGCGGCTCAAACCGGTAGCCCCGGAAGCCGGCGAACCGCGCCTGCGCCGAGGCGATACGTTGTTCCCAGGCGCGGTACCGTGCCTCCTGGCCGGGTTTGACGCGGGTCGAGATCACGGCCGACACGGGCGCGGGCCGCACGCCCGCGACATGGTCCCGCACGACATGCACATCGTCCGGCCCGACCAGCCATGGCTGGGCATGGTCCAAAAGCCTGGCTCGTTCATCGGAGCGAAGCCATGCGGAAGCGGCCGCAGCGCTGACAAAGCGTTGCAATATCGCCCAGTCCACTTGCACCGGCGGGCGGGGCGGCATGACGCTCTGCTCGATGAAGCCGGGAAATTGCGCCACTGCCGCGCTGATCGTGTTTTGCCAGCGGGCGAATGCCTCCGCCATGCCTTCGCGCACCCGCGTCTGGGTGACGAGGGTGACGGAACCGTCAGGATCAGGTGTCTGGTTGCTCGCGTCCAATCTCAGAGCTCCCCGAAGATGCGATCCGGGGTCAATGGCAGGCACGTGAAGCGAATGCCGGTGGCGTTGGCGACGGCATTGGCAATGGCGGGGGCGACCGGGTTGATCGCGCACTCCCCCTGGGACTTCGCCCCCAGCGGTCCAATCCGGTCGTAGGTGTCGGCAAAGAACACCTCGCTCGGCGGCACGTCGGCAAAGGCGGGAATACGGTAATTGCGCAGGCTTGGATTCACCATCGCGCCGTCCGCATCGTGCACCATGTTCTCGGTGAGCACCCAGCCGAAGCCCATGGCGATCGCCCCGTCGATCTGTCCGCGGCACTGCATCGGGTTGATCAGCCGTCCGATATCGGCACCGTGCACGCTATGCAAAATGCGGATTTCCGCCGTCACGCGGTTCACCGCCACGCGAACCCCGTGGACATTGAAGGCAACCGTGCGGGGCGACAGATAGGCCCGCCGCCGGGCTTCGAAGCGATGGCGCGCGCGCGTGCCGGCGGCGTGCAGATCGGCCAGCGGGATGCGCCGTGTGCCGCATATCACCGCGTCATCGGCGAGGTGGCAATCGGGCAGCTTTACGTCGGCATGGCGGCTCGCATAGTCCAGAATATTGTCGCGCAGCGCCGAAGCGGTCAGCGCCACCGCCTGGCCCGCGACCACGGTTCCCGTGCTCGCGAACGTGCCGGTATCGTAGGGCGTCAGGTCGGTATCCGCATTGATGATCGCGATCCGCCCCGCTTTTGTTGTCAGAATTTCCGCGGCAATCTGGCGGTGCGAGGTGACGGAGCCATTCCCCATTTCCGTGGAGCCGACCGCGAGATGATACCTGCCATCCGGCAGCAGCCGCATCTCCGCGCCCGAGCGGTGCTCCGTTGGCGGTCCGCATTCCAGCATCGCAAGCGCGCAACCGGTCCCCTCCACCCATTCGTCGCCTTCCGGCTTCGCGGCGCCGCGCCGGGTCGCAAGCGTCTGCTCCACGAAGTCCAGGCATTGGTCGAGCCCGTAACTGCCGAAATCGATATCGGAAGGCTCGCCCCATACCGACTCGATCCAGTCGCCGGGGCGGATCATGTTGAGACGCCGGATCTCAAAGGGGTCGCGCCCGAGCCGCTTTGCCACATCATCGATTGCACATTCGATGGCGAAATTGGTTTGCGATGAGCCATAGCCGCGGAAGCCTCCGCCTGGCACCATGTTGGTATAGACGGCGTAGCCGTCGGCCTTCTTGTTCGGGCAGCGATAGACGGCCAACGGGCTGGAGAGCGCCGCCGCAAGCGTCTCACCGGCATGCCCGCCATAGGCGCCGGTGTTTGAGACGACATGCAACTCAATCGCCGTGAGGATCCCATCGCGGCGCGCGCCAAGCTTAACCCGTGTCGTCATCTGGTGCCGGGTCGTGGCACCGATGAACTGCTCCTCGCGCGTGAACTCCCATCGCACCGGCCGCCCGGTCTTCAGCGTCGCGAGGACACAGAGGTCTTCAGAGAGCATCTCCTGCTTGCCGCCGAACCCGCCGCCCACCCGCTCGGTGAACACGTGGACATCGTCGGCACGCAGCCCGAAAAGATGGCAGAGCTTCTGTTTCGTAATGAAGGGGGCTTGCGAGCTGGTGCGGACATGCACGCGTCCCTCCTTGTCCGTCCAGGCGATGGACCCGGTCGTCTCGAGATGGACATGTTGCACGCGCGAGGTGGTGTAGGTTTTCTCATACACGATATCGGCGCTGCCAAAGCCGTCCGCGGTGCTCCCGACCTCGCCGTGGATATCGACATAGACATTCCCGTACGCCGCAAGCCCCTTGTCGTGCAGCATCGGCGCGTCCGGGCGCATGGCCAGCTCGGGGTCGAACACGGCGGGAAGGAGCTTGTATTCGACATCGAGCAACCGACAGGCGGCTTCCGCGGCAGCCTCGGAGTCGGCCACCACCGCCGCGACGCGCTGCCCGACGAAGCGGACGACATCGTCGAGCATGTAGCAATCATCCGGATCGACCAGATGGTCCTCATGGGTTGCCGTGCTGTAGAGGCGGCGCGGCACGTCCTCCCAGGTGAAGATGGCGACGACACCCGGCACTGCCGCCGCGCGCTCCCGTCCAATGCGCAGGATCTGTGCATGGGCATGCGGTGCGCGCAGTACCTTGAGATGGAGCAGACCTTCAATCGCCACATCCATCGTATAGCGTGCGCTGCCGGTCACGATGGACTCGCCGAACGGATTGGGAAGGCTCGCCCCGCAGGCTTTGCCGGCGAGGTCGTCTTCCGTTGCGTCCACGCCGTGGATCGCATCGGCGATGGCGCGATATCCCGTGCAGCGACAAAGATTGCCCTTGAGCGCGTGCGGCAGATCGGCCCGTTGCTCGGCACTCAGCGCCGCGACGGTCATGATCATGCCCGCGGCGCAGAAGCCGCACTGGAATGCCTGTGCATCCAAAAATGCCTGTTGCACCGGATGAAGCGCGGGATGCAGCGCGCCATTCTCCGCGAGGCCCTCGATGGTCGTTACCTCATGCCCGGCGGCGCGGAAGGCGGGCATCAGGCAGGAATGCACCGGCGTGCCGTCCAGCCAGACGGTGCACGCGCCGCAATCGCCGGCATCGCACCCTTTTTTCACGCCGAGACAGCCATGCTCGCGCAGGAAGGTGCGCAGGCACTGGCCTGGCTCGGGCGTCGCGGTGAAAGGGCGGCGGTTGATGCTGAAATCGAGTGTGCCGGCGGCGTTGTCCGGCTGCGGCGGGATCTCGATCTTGTTCATGGCCGCGCTCCGGGCAAGGCCAACTCGGCGCGGATCTGTTCAGCGAAATGATAGGCCAGGTGACGCTTGTAGGGGGCGCTGCCATGCACGTCGTCGAACCATCCGTCGGCGGGAATGCTGGCATCGATGGCGTGGCGCAGTGCTTCGGCCGATGGCGGCCGCGTGAAGCGAAGCTGCACTGGCCGCGCTGTCGCCGCGGTGATCGTGATCAGCAGGTTGTCGTCGTCTTTCGTCTGCGTGCCGATGACGAGTGCGGCGGAGCGGCCAAGCTGGGTGAGTGAGGCGCGGCGTAATGCCGCGCGCTTCGACAACGAATCTGCGGGCAGGTGAATACTGCGCAGCAGCTCTCCCGGCTGCAAAATATTGGCGTGGTTCCCTGTAACAAAATCAATTCCGGGCACGTTCCGCGGCGCCGCGCCGCGTGGCCATAGCGTGTAGGTGGCCTCCAAAGCGATTGTCAGCGAAATCATCGGTCCAGCCGGCAGGGACATGCAGATATTGCCACCTACAGTTGCGGCATTCCAGATTTTGAAAGATGCCAGAAAGGCATTGCAGCACGCGCGCAGCAAGGGGGCGGCAAGCCATTCCGAGGGTGCGACAAACTGATTGAGTTCGGCGACCCGGCACGTTGCCCCGATGTCGAGCCCGGCGGGAGAAGTTTGAAGCGCCGGCCAGCCGAAGCCGGTCAGGTCGATCAGCGTGTCCGTGCTGCGTTGCGGTTCCGAGAACAGCCAGGTTCCGCCGGCGAGCCACGTATGACCGGGGTTCCAGTGCTCGATCTCGTTGGGCGATGCAGGATGGCGGATTGCGGTGATGCTGTTGAGGTTCATGCTGGGCGGGTCCTGCACTGGCGGGTTTCGGGCGATCACAGCAGATTGGCGAGCGAAGTCGGGTCGGGATCCGGCCGCGCGGTCAGCCATAAGTACCTTGAAACGCGCTCAGCAGGCTGGCGTGGCCGATATGGTGCCAGCCACGGAATATCGTGCCAGCATGGATCGTTCGAAGCTATTTTGCAATAAAAAACATCCAATTAATGTATTTCTGTCGCTAAATTAAGAATGGGCAATGTTTCAGAGCGGATGGAAGTCGTGCCGCTTGACGATCTCGTCTGGCCGTCAGCGGAACCGGGGATTACCCGGCCAGGGAAGCGGCAGCCTTGGCGACGCAGTGTTCGAAGATATCCAGCGCATCGAACCGGCGCGAAATGCCGTCGGGCGGGAGCGTGATGGGCAGGCCGCCGCCATATTCCAGCGCACCCGGGATCATCAGGTTATCGGGGAGGGAGAAGGTTTCCAATGCCAGGTTCGGGAGCGGGTCGGGCAGTGCTGCGATCTGCGCGGCGCTGCGCTCGGAGAAGGACGCGGCGATGTTGGAATAGCCGAAGACCGGCCGTCCGCGCCCGAGGAACCAGCCGATTTCCACCAGCGTGCCGGAATCGGCCGAGGCGCCGCGGAACGGCGTGAGATTGGCGATGACGAGGTCGCACGCCTCCATCAGCCGCAGGTTACTGCGATAGATCGCCCGCCAGGCGGCATCGTGGGGCAAGGCCAGGGTCTGCGCGATGTCCGGGTCCAGCGGCGCATGGCCGAGAATGCCGTATTTCGCGCAGATGGCGATTTTCGCGGCGGCGTTCTCCGCGGCATGCGCCAGGAAGACATCCGGTCCGGCGAGATAGGCTTGGGGCTGCGGCATGGCGGCGAAGCTTAGCGTGCTTTCTCTCCGGACGGACTCAAATGCCGACCACGCGGCGATGTTCCGTAATGGCCGACATCAGGCCGGTGAAGGCAGAATCCAGGCTCTTGCCGCTGGTGTTATAGGCGAAATCCGCTTTGGCGTAGAAGGCGGCGCGGCTCTCCAGGATCAGGCGCAGATCGTCGATGGCTTTGCGGCTATCGGCCATCTGCCGCAGATCGCCTTGCGCGATGACGCGGTTCATATGGTCTTCCGGTTCCGCCTGCAGCCAGATGGTGAAGCAGTGGGTAAGCAGCAATTCGAGCGATGCGGGGTCCGAGACCAGGCCGCCGGCGGTGGCGATCACGCAGGTGCGGTGGTTTTGCAGGGTCTCCTCCAGCGCCTGGCGCTCATAGCGCTGGAAGGTGTTGGCGCCGTAGAGCGCCTGGATTTCCGCAGGGGCGGCGCCGGCCAAGCGGGTGACTTCGAGGCGCAGCTCAATGAAGGGGCGCTTGAGCTCGGCGGCGAGCATGCGCCCGAGCGTGGATTTGCCGGCCCCGCGCAGGCCGATAAGGGCAATGCGGTCGCTGCGCTGGCCAAAGGCCGGCCCGCCGCCGAAGAGCTTAGACAGGGCAAAGCGCGCCTGCTGCATTTCATCCGGCGCGCGGCCTTGCAGGATCTTGCGGATCATCAGCCAGTCGGGCGAGGTGGTGGTCTCGTCGCCCAGCAATTCGGCGAGCGAGCAATCTAGTGCCGCGGCGACATTTTGCAGCACCAGAATCGAGACATTGCCGATCCCCGATTCGAGATTGGCCAGATGGCGCTCGGACACATCGGCGCCCTGGGCCAGCACACGGCGCGGCATGCCCCGGCGGGCTCGTAATAATTTCACCCGTTTGCCGAGATCGGTCAGCAGGGGATTTTTTTCCACCACGGAGTCTGTGTGCGGTGCGTCATTGGTCATGGCATTGCCTACCATTCCCCCGCCGTATCCAAAAGGGGGTGGCGCTGCTGGGGTGACGGGTTTTGCGCGGCAGGGCTACCGCCAGGGCATTGCGGGGCTCCCTTGTCTGTTCCCCCCCTGAATGCCATCTCTCGATGCATGACAAATCCCAATGACCCGGTCGGCTGGCATGGCACGACCATTTTGTGTGTGCGCCGCGATGGCGCGGTGACGATGGCGGGCGATGGCCAAGTGAGCCTTGGCAATACCGTGGTGAAGGGCAATGCGCGCAAGGTGCGGCGCATCGGCAATGGCAGCGTGATCGCGGGCTTCGCGGGCGCGACGGCGGATGCGTTCACGTTGCTGGAGCGGCTGGAGGCCAAGCTTGAGCGCTTCCCCAACCAGCTTGAGCGTGCTTGCGTGGAGCTGGCCAAGGATTGGCGGACGGACCGGTATCTGCGCCGGTTGGAGGCGATGCTGATCGTCGCCGATGCCGAGCACAGCTTCACCCTCACCGGCAATGGCGACGTGCTGGAGCCCCCCGATGGCATTGTCGCGATCGGCTCGGGCGGCAATTATGCGCTCTCGGCGGCGCGCGCGCTGATGACGGTACCGGAGTTGGGCGCCGAGGAAATCGCCCGCCGTGCGATGAAAATCGCCGCCGATATTTGCGTCTTCACCAACGAAAACCTGACTGTTGAATCGCTGTAATGGACATCCCCGTATACTCCCCCCGCGAAATCGTCTCGGAGCTTGACCGCTTCATCATCGGGCAGAACGACGCCAAGCGCGCCGTAGCCATCGCGCTGCGCAACCGCTGGCGCCGCATGCAGCTTGCGGAAGACATGCGCGAGGAGGTCGTGCCGAAGAACATCCTGATGATCGGGCCGACCGGCTGCGGCAAGACCGAGATCGCGCGCCGGCTGGCGAAATTGGCGCAGGCGCCGTTCATCAAGGTCGAGGCGACGAAGTTCACCGAGGTCGGCTATGTCGGGCGCGATGTCGAGAGCATCGTGCGTGATCTGGTGGAGGCTTCCATCACCATGCTGCGCGAGCAGAACCGCAAGGGCGTGGAAGCCAAGGCGGAGCTGGCGGCCGAGGAACGGCTGATCTCGGCACTGGTGGGTGAGGGCGCATCCGCCGATACCCGCGTAAAATTCCGCCGCATGCTGCGCAGCGGGGAGCTTGAGGACAAGGAGATCGAGGTCGCGGTGAGCGAGGGCGGCGGCCAGCCGATCGGCATGATCGATATCCCTGGCATGCCGCAGAACGGCGCGATCAACCTCGGCGATATGATGAAGAGCATGTTCGGCCGCCAGGCGCAGAAGCGCAAAATGCTGGTGCCCGATGCCCGCCATGCGCTGGAGCGCGAGGAAGCCGACCGGCTGCTCGATACCGAGGCGCTGACCAAGGACGCGCTGCGCCATGCCGAGAATAACGGCATCGTGTTCCTCGATGAGATCGACAAGATCTGCGCCAAGACCGAAGGCGGTTTCCGCGGCGGGGATGTCTCGCGCGAGGGCGTGCAGCGCGATTTGCTGCCGCTGATCGAGGGCACCACCGTGTCGACCAAATACGGGCCGATCAAGACCGATTATATTCTGTTCATCGCTTCCGGCGCGTTCCATGTCGCCAAGCCGGCGGATTTGCTTCCGGAATTGCAGGGGCGCTTGCCGATCCGCGTCGAGCTGTCCTCGCTCTCGCGCGACGATTTCAAGCGCATCCTGACCGAGCCCGAGCATTCACTGTTGAAGCAATACACGGCGCTGCTGCGCACCGAGGGGGTGAACCTTTCCTTCTCCGAGGATGCGGTCGATGCGTTGGCCTCGCTGGCGTTCGACATCAATGACCGGGTCGAGAATATCGGCGCGCGGCGTCTGGCGACGGTGATCGAGAAGCTGCTCGAGGAAATCAGTTTCACGGCAACCGACCGCTCCGGCGATGCCGTGGTGGTGGATGCGGCCTATGTGAATGAGCGCGTGGCGCCGCTGGCGGCCAAAGGCGATCTGAGCCGGTTCATTCTG
The DNA here is from genome assembly GCA_963737355.1 of uncultured Pseudomonadota bacterium. GTDB lineage: Bacteria > Pseudomonadota > Alphaproteobacteria > Acetobacterales > Acetobacteraceae > Acidocella. The sequence continues at coordinate 1,071,835 of CAVTSC010000007.1, forward strand.
TGAGGAGCGGTGTCAGGGCGGCCGGTGCGCTCAGTGCCTTGCTGGCGCTGGCCGTCCTGGCCGTGGTCTATTACGCGCAGCATGTGCTGCTGCTGACCCCGTGCGAGCTTTGCCTATGGGAGCGCTGGCCTTATCGCATCGTGATCGTGCTGGGCGTGCTGGCCATGCTGCTCGGTGGGGTTGGCGGGCGGGCGCTTCTTGGCCTTGCCGTGCTGGTGCTGCTGGTGGGGGCGGGGATCGCGTTCATGCATGTCGGCGTGGAATATCACTGGTGGGCCTCGCCGCTGCCCGAATGCAACAGCATGCTTACCCCCGGCGCGCCATTGCCGATGGTGCCGGACCGGCCCTGCGATGCGCCGGCCTATCTGATTCCGTATCTGCCGCTCTCGATGTCGGCGATGGATTTTCTGTTTGAACTGACCTGCGCCGTGGTGCTTCTGGTATATGTGTTGCGCAAACCGAGGCGGTTCAGATGAGGGATTAAATGAGTGATCAGATGCGTGCTCAGATCAAGCAATTCATTCGGGTCGATCATGCCGGCGAGTACGGCGCGGCGCGTATCTATCGCGGGCAACTCGCCGTGCTGGGGCGCAGTCCGCATGCGCCGGTGCTCGAGCACATGCAGGCGCAGGAACAGCATCATCTGGACACCTTCTCCAAGCTGATCGTCGCCCGCCGGGTCCGTCCGACCGCCTTGCTGCCGCTCTGGCATGTCGCGGGCTTTGTGCTGGGGGCGGCGACGGCCGCCATGGGCTCGCGCGCTGCGATGGCCTGCACGGTGGCGGTGGAGGAGACCATCGATGCGCATTATGCCGCCCAGGAAGCCGCGCTGGATGACGGGGAAGCGCCGTTGCGCGACACCATCGCGCAATTCCGGGCGGAGGAGCTGGAGCACCGGGATATCGGCCTGGTCCATGGCGCCGAGCAGGCCCCGGCCTATCGGCTGCTCACCGCGATCATCAAAACCGGCTGCAGGGCAGCGATTAAGCTCAGCGAACGGATTTAGCGCCGCGCGGAGCATGAGGGCCGCCGCGCCTAGACGGCGGGTTCATAACAGCATTTCATTTTTACCCTGGCAAAGCAGGGAAGGCTGGATGTCCTTTTGCGGCAGAGCGGCATAGGGAACGATTATGTCCGCCACCCTTGCCGCTGCCCCAACCCATGACGGCCTGTTCGGCGGCGCGCGTTACCGCGCGATGTTCGCCGTGGCGCTTTCCGTGCTGCTTTCGGTACTCGATTACGCGGTGGTCAACGTCGCGCTTCCGACCATCGCGCATGATGTCCATACCAGTGAATCCTCCGCCATCTGGGTGGTCAATGCCTATCAGCTCGCCAGCCTGATCGCGCTGCTGCCGCTGGCGGCGATGGGCGACCGGGTGGGCCATGGCCGCATGTGCCGCATCGGGCTGGTGCTGTTCGTGATCGCTTCCGTGCTCTGCGCCATTTCCCGCACCTTGCCGGAGCTGACGGCGGCGCGTGCGCTGCAAGGTTTTGGCGGCGCGTGCATCATGAGCGTGAATGCGGCGCTGGTGCGGTTTATTTATCCGAACAAGGAGCTTGGGCGGGGCATTGCGCTCAATGGCCTCGTTGTCGCCCTTGGCGTTGCCTTGGGCCCAACGGTGGCGGCGGCCGTGCTCTCGGTGGCGAGCTGGAAATGGCTGTTCCTCATCAACCTGCCGCTGGGTGGGGCTGCGCTGTATTTTGCCATCACCGCCCTTCCCATCACGCCGCTGATCCGCGGCGAGTTCGATTTCATCAGCACAGTGCTGCTGGCCGCAGGGCTCGGCAGTCTGATCATCGGGCTCGACAGCTTTGCCCATAGCGGCGGGGTGGCGCTCGCGCTGGGTTTGCTGATCATTGGCACCATCAGCCTGGTCGCGCTCGTGCGCCTGCAAATCGGCCGCACGGACCCGCTTTTGCCGATCGACCTGCTGGCAGGCGGCGACTTCCGCATTGCCTTCATCACCGGGTTCGCGGGTTTTGTCGCATCGAATTTCTTTATCATTTCCATGCCGTTCAACCTGATGAACGTGCTGCATCGCGGGCCGGTGGCAACCGGCCTGCTGATCACCCCCTGGCCGGTGGCGATTGTCGTCGTCGCACCTTTTGTCGGCCGCCTGGCGGACCGCTACCCGGCTTCGGTGCTCTCCACGATCGGACTCGCCATTACCGGGCTTGGCTTCCTGTTGCTCCGGATCACCCCGGCGCATCCGAGCGATTTCGATATCGCCTGGCGCATCGCCGTGGCGGGGGCGGGGTTTGGGCTGTTTCAGCCGCCGAACAATAAGGCGATGATCAGCACCGCGCCGAAATCGCGCACGGGAAGTGCGAGCGGCATGATCTCCGTCGCGCGGCTGCTGGGCCAGACGGTCGGCGGCATGCTGGTCGCCCTGACCCTCGGGCTGGTCGTGCATGGCGCCACCGATACCTGCCTGACCCTGGCCTTCTGCACGGCGTTTGCGGCAGCCTTGATCAGCGGAATGCGGATCAATTGGCGCTGAGTGCCAGCGGTTAGATTCTTTTAGACCGTGGACATCACGGCCGGCGCCAGAGCCGGGGATTTCGCTTCAGGATGCATCGGGTTGCGGAAACGCAAATCCCCGCCGGGCGCGCCGGCATTCATCAGCTCGTAGCGCGAGGCGCAGGTGACGGCGATGACCGGCCGCGCCTCGGGGAAGGTGAGGAACTGCCTTGCCTCGCTCTCGAGCGCCAGTTTTTCATGCAGCAGGCGCCATTCGCGCGGGTCGGTATCCTCCACGAACATTGCGAGGATACCGGGCCGGGTTCCGGTCAGGCGGGCAGGGGCGATGGCGGCGAGGCGGCGGCGCAGCGCGGCGGCGACCTCGATCCTCGTGGCTGCCGCGCGCGGCCATGACGAACAGGCTCTGCCCGGCCTCGGTGACGGAAAACTGCGCCTCGGGTCCGAATTCATGGCGCAGCTTCGCCATCATGCCGTGTTGCCCGGGCTGATCGCCGGCTTGGGCGCCTGCCAGCAGCAGCGGGTCCAGGCGTAAAATCGCCGCCTCGTCGTAATCGGCGCGTTTGGTGTCGGAGAGCATGGCATTGATGCGGCGGTGCAAAGCGGGGAGGTTTTCCGCCTCATCCTTCAGCCCTTGCGGCAGAGTCATTTTCAGCAAATAGCGCCCGGGATGGGCGGCAAGCCAGGTTTGCAGGTCCGGGTCGATCCGGTCGATCAGCCTGGTCCAGCCGCTGCGCTGCACGGCGTGGCCGTCCTCGGCGGAGAGCGTGTCGCAGGCAATTTCCGCCATCGTACCGTCCCGGTCGATCAGCAGGTCGAACGGTGCGCCGTCTTCCAGCCCGGTGAAGGCAACCGTGAAGCCGCGCGCCTGTTGCAGGCGCGCGGTGTGCAACAAATGCAGCAGGGGCATGAGCGTGGCCTCGGCGCTCAGGGCGGCGCGGAACGTCTCCTGCAATCGGGTCCGCCCGCGGGCATTCAGCCGGTCATGCAAGGCAGGCAGGCCTGCCGCGAGCGCGACCAGGGCCGCCTCGGCGGCGGCCAAAGGCTGGGCGTGCCCGGCTTTGGCGATGGCGCGTTCGGCAGCAAAGCGCAGGGCCGCGAGCTTGCCGCTTTGCGCCCCGGATTTCATCCGCTCATGGATATCCGCAAGCCGCCTGTCCCAGGTTGCAGCACCCACCAGGGAGATCACGTCGCGTGCTGAACTTGTCATCATGGAAGCAGGATTATCCCAAAGCGAAAGAGGGTCGTGTCATGCCTTCGGGACTTGCGCCCGGTGCCGGAGGAGATGGTCCGCCAGCACGCAGGCCAGCATGGCTTCACCCACCGGGACGGCGCGAATGCCGACGCAAGGGTCGTGCCGGCCCTTGGTGAAAATATCCACCTCCTCGCCGGCAGCGCTCACGCTGCGTACCGGGGTGAGGATGGAGCTGGTCGGCTTGACCGCAAAACGGGCCACGACCGGCTGGCCCGTGGCGATGCCGCCCAGGATGCCGCCGGCATGGTTGGCGAGGAATTGGATTTGATCGCCCGCCATGCGCATCTCATCGGCGTTTTCCTCGCCGCGCAGTGCCGCGGCGGCGAAACCGTCGCCGATTTCAACGCCTTTCACCGCGTTGATGCTCATCAGCGCACCGGCGATATCAGCATCGAGCTTGGCATAGATCGGCGCGCCGAGGCCGGGCGGCACGCCTTCGGCCACGACCTCGATCACCGCGCCGATCGATGAGCCGGCCTTGCGGATGCCATCGAGAATGCCTTCCCATTCCGTTGCTGCCTGGGCGTCTGGGCAGAAGAAAGGGTTTTGCTCGACCTGCGCCCAATCCCAGCGCGTGCGATCCACCTGATGGGCGCCAAGAGCGACCATGGCGCCGCGGATTTTGACGCCTTCGCCCAGGATTTTGCGGGCGATCGCGCCGGCTGCCACGCGCATTGCGGTCTCGCGCGCCGAGGAGCGCCCGCCGCCGCGCGGGTCGCGATGCCCGTATTTCATGTCATAGGCGATATCGGCATGGCCCGGCCGGTACTGCGCGGCGATATTGGCGTAGTCCTTGGAGCGCTGGTCGGTGTTCTCGATGATCAGGGAGATCGGCGTGCCGGTGGTCTTGCCCTCGTACACGCCGGACATGATCCGCACCTGGTCGGCTTCCTGGCGCTGGGTGGTGAATTTGGATTGGCCTGGGCGGCGTCTATCCAGAAAGGGCTGGATATCGGCTTCCGAAAGCGCGATGCCCGGTGGCGTGCCATCCACGACGCAGCCGATCGCCGGGCCGTGGCTCTCGCCCCAGGTGGTGACCCTGAAAAGATGCCCAAATGTGTTGTGCGACATCAGAGGTCTCTAAAATTTTTCGGAACAAAACTCCAGAGCGTGGGAATGGGGCCTGTATGTGGAGCAGGCCTGCCTCAAGCGAACTCCAGACGCTTTTCGATCCGATCCAGCCGGCGGTCGAACCCGTCCATGCGTGATTGCATCGTGGCATAGTCGACCCGGATCCCGGCGATCTCGACCCGGACATTGCCTAATTCACGTTCCAAGGCGGCGATACGAACCGTGAGCTCGCCGACCTTATTGTTCAACGTGTCGAGCTTTTCATCGATCCGCCGCAGATAGCGCAGCACAAGACTGCCCGGTTCGTCGCTCATTGTTTCGATATAGCGCGCCTTATGGCGCGCTGCTATCGAAATTAGTCGCTCACGACGTTGATGTCGGGCGCGTTCGGGTTCTTCATGCCGACCGTGTGGTAGCCGCAATCCACGTGATGGACCTCGCCGGTAACACCCTTGGAAAGGTCGGAGAGCATGTACAGACCGGCGCCCCCCACTTCCTCGAGCTCCACATTGCGTTCCAGCGGCGCGTTGAAGCGGTTCCATTTCATGATGTAGGTGAAATCGCCGATGCCCGAGGCGGCGAGCGTCTTGATCGGCCCGGCGCTGATCGCGTTCACGCGGATCTGGTTGGCGCCGAGATCAGCCGCCATGTAGCGCACGGAGGCTTCCAGCGCGGCCTTGGCCACGCCCATCACGTTATAATGCGGCACCACGCGCTCGGCCCCCAGATAGGACAAAGTGAGCAGCGAGCCGCCATCGGGCATCAGGGCCGCGGCGCGCTGGCCGGCGGCGGTGAAAGAGAAACAGGAGATATCCAGCGCCTGCTGGAACACCGCGCGCGGCGTATCGACATAGCGCCCCCGCAAAAATGCCTTGTCGGCAAAGCCGATCGCATGGACCAGGAAGTCGATCTTGCCCCATTTTTGGCCGAGCGCGTCGAAGGCGGAATCGAGGGCGGAATCGTCCGTCACGTCGCAGGGGAGCAGGAAATCCGATCCGATGGAGGCGGCCAGCGGGCGCACCCGCTTCTCCAGGGCTTCGCCCTGATAGGTGAACGCGACTTCGCCGCCTTGCGCGGCTACGGCCTGGGCAATCGCCCAGGCGATCGAGCGGTTATTGGCGACGCCCATGATCAGCCCGCGCTTGCCCTGCATGAGCGCTCCCTTCACGGGAGAAATCTGTGTGGCGGTGTCGGGCATTGGTACTATCTCCGGCTGGGCATTCATCTGGGGGATGGTTGGTGGCATAGAGTATATGAAGCGATCAAGTGCTGCAAAATTCCGAGGGCTTCCATGACGAGCGACGATCCGTTCAAAAAATTCGGCGAATGGCTGGCCGCGGCCGAAGCCAGCGAACCCAACGACCCGAACGCGATGACATTGGCCACGGCCAATGCCGCCGGCCGGCCGGCGGCGCGCATGGTGCTGCTCAAGGGCTGGGATAGGCGCGGATTCGTGTTCTACACCAACCTCGAATCGCGCAAGGCGGATGAAATCCGTGAGAACGCCCAGGTCTCCCTGCTGTTTCACTGGAAAAGCCAACGCCGGCAGATCCGGATCGAGGGCGAGGTGAGCGGGGTGACGGAGGCCGAAGCGGATGCTTATTTTGCCTCCCGCCGGCGGATTTCCAAGCTTGGCGCCTGGGCCTCCGCGCAGTCGCGCCCATTGCCCGCGCGCGAGGTTTTTGAGGCGCGGCTGGCCGAGATGGAGGCGCGCTTTCCAGGCGAGGAGGTGCCCCGTCCGGCAAACTGGTCCGGCTGGCGCGTCGCACCGCAATATTTCGAGTTTTGGCAGGACCGGGAATTCCGCCTGCATGAGCGCCTGATTTTCGCCCGCGTCGGGGAAGGCTGGGAGACGGGGATGCTCTACCCCTGACATTGCAGCTCATCCGAAAACGGGGCATGTAGCCAAATTGTAGCGACGCCATAGAGCGTGCAGCAGATAGCCGGGGAAGAAACCAGATACTATGAGTCACGCAGCCACTGTGCCGTCTTCGAAGTTCAAGACGGTTCTCCGCGTCACCAGCGGTAATTTTTTGGAGATGTTCGATTTCTTTCTGTTCGGCTTTTACGCCACGCAGATCTCGCACACCTTCTTTCCGAGCAAGAGCGAATTTTCCTCGCTGATGTTCACCTTCCTCACCTTTGGCGTGGGCTTCCTCATGCGGCCTTTGGGCGCGATCGTGCTCGGGGCCTATATCGACCGTGTCGGCCGCCGCAAGGGGCTGATCACGACGATCTCGCTGATGGCGGTGGGCACCATATTGCTTACGTTCACGCCGGCCTACGCCACGATCGGGCTCGCGGCGCAGTTCCTCGTCGTGATCGGCCGTCTCGTGCAGGGCTTCTCCGCCGGCGTCGAGCTCGGCGGCGTGTCAGTCTATCTCTCCGAGATGGCGACGCCCGGCCGCAAGGGGTTTTATGTGAGCTGGCAGTCCGGCAGCCAGCAGGTCGCGGTCATGCTCGCGGCAGCTTTGGGGTTCTGGCTGCATGTCGCCTTCGCGCCGGAGACGGTGAGCGCCTGGGCTTGGCGCATTCCCTTCTTCATAGGCTGCCTGATCGTGCCGTTCGTGTTCATCATCCGGCGCTCGTTGCAGGAGACCGAGGAATTTCTGGCGCGCGCGCATCATCCGAGCGTCGGGGAGATTTTCCGTTCCATGGCGCAGAACTGGGCCGTGGTGGTCGCGGGCATGCTGCTGGTCTCGATGACCACGGTGTCGTTCTACCTCATCACCGTGTACACGCCGACCTTCGGGCGCGAGGTGTTGAAACTCTCCATCTCCAACGTGCTGATTGTGACGTTCTGCGTTGCGATCTCAAATTTCTTCTGGCTGCCGGTCATGGGCGCGCTTTCCGATAAAATCGGCCGCAAGCCGCTGCTGATTGTTTTCACCGTCCTGACGATCCTCACCAGCTATCCGGCGCTGACCTGGCTGGTCGCAGGGCCGAGTTTTGGCAAGATGCTGGTCGTGGAGCTGTGGCTGTCCTTCCTCTATGCCAGTTATAATGGCGCGATGGTCGTGGCCCTGACCGAGGTGATGCCGGTGAATGTGCGCACGGCCGGGTTCTCGTTGGCTTACAGCCTCGCGACGGCACTGTTCGGCGGTTTCACGCCGGCCGTGGCCACTTGGTTGATCCATGCCACCGGGGACAAGGCTGCCCCCGGATTTTGGATGAGCGCCGCGGCGGTATGCGGCCTGGCGGCGACGTTCTACCTGTATCGCCGCAAGGCCTTGGCGTCTTACCTCGCGGCGTGATGCGCCGCGAGAGACATCAGCGTTTCGGGTTGAGCTCCAATGCCCGCGCATAGACCTGCTTCTTCGCGAGGCCGGTCGCGGCGGCGACGGCATTGACCGCGTCCTTCAGGCTCATCTGCGCCAACGCTGATTCCAGCGCCGTGTCCAGCGTCTCGGCGGAGGCGGGTTCGTCCGGGGCGGGACCGATGACGACCGTGATTTCACCGCGCGCGGCATTGGAAGCGTAATGCGCGGCAAGTTCGGGCAGCGTGCCGCGCCGGACTTCCTCGTAATGCTTGGACAATTCTCGGCATACCGCCGCCGGCCGCGCGCCGAAGACCGCCGCGGCATCAGCGAGGAAATCATCCAGCCGGTGCGGAGCCTCATAGAAGATCAGCGTGGCGGAAAGCCCCGCGGCCTCGGCATTGCGCAGGCGCGACAACAGGGAGGTGCGCGCGCCGGATTTGGGCGGCAGGAAGCCTGCGAAGAAAAACGGGTGCGGCGGCAGGCCCGAGAGGGTGAGCGCCAGCACCGCCGCATTCGGCCCGGGCACGCCGCCCACGGCCAGCCCGGCCTCGATCGCCGCCCGGACCAGCCGGTAGCCGGGGTCGGAGACCAGAGGCGTGCCGGCATCCGAGATCAGGGCGTAATGGGCGCCGTTCTGCATGGCGGCGATGAGCGAGGGGATGCGCGCCTCCTCGTTGTGCTCGTGCAACGCGATCAGCTTGGTTTTAATGTCATAGGCGCGGAGAAGCACGGCGCTGGTCCGCGTATCTTCACACAGGATCGCCTCGACACCAGCTAAGGTATCGCGTGCGCGCGGTGAGAAATCTTTGAGGTTGCCGATTGGGGTGGAAACCAGCACAAGGGCTGGTGAAGCCGCTTGTTGTGACCCGATAGGGGAGGGCCCAGTTTTTGGTTCGTAAGTCTTTGGTTCAAGGTTCGTATCTTCGGTCATCAGCCATCCTCTTAGGTACGCTGGCGCTCGTTGGCTGCGCCGGTCAAGTCCCCGGATACGCGATGAATGGCGGTTTGCCATCCGCGCTCACCGGCAGCGGCGCTCCCGGCGCACCCAGCCCGGAGACATTGCCGCCCAGCGGCAAGACCAGCGGCAGTGTCGCTTTGTTACTGCCGCTGACCGGCAACCTTGCCCCGGTCGGGCAGATTTTGGAAAACGCGGCCAAGCTGGCACTGCCGCAGGATGGCCAGCCGGCACTGGATGTCCGCGATACCGGCGGCACGCCGCAAGGGGCCGCCGCCGCCGCGCAGGCCGCGATCGCGGCGGGGGATGGGATCATTCTCGGGCCGTTGACCTCGGCCGAGGCGCGTGCCGTGGCGCCCATCGCGCAGGCCGCCGGGGTGAACGTGCTGACCTTCACCAATGACAGTTCGGTCGCCGCACCCGGAATTTGGCCGCTTGGCATCACGCCGACGCAGCAGGTGCAGCGCGTGATGCAGGCCGCTGCCGATGGCGGGCGCACGCAGCTCGCCGCCTTGCTGCCGGATAGTGTTTTCGGTCGTAGCCTGGGGAGCGCCATTACGGCTGAGGCGGCCGCGCTAAGCGAACCCAGCCCGCAGCTTACCTATTTCGAGCCCGGATTCAGCGGCGTGAATGCGGCGGTCAATGAGCTTTCGGACTTTGCCTCGCGCGGGCAGGGGCTGGAGGAGCAGATCAAGGAAGCGCAGGATTTGGGGACCGAGGCCGGGCGTGAAAAAGCCCGCGAGCTGCAGCACCAGCAAATTCCGCCACCCAATTTCAACGCGCTGTTCATTGGCGCGACGGACGGCGACACGTTGGCCGAGATCGCGAATTTTCTGCCCTATTACGATGTGAACCCGCCGCAGGTGCAGTTTTTGGGGCCGGCCTTATGGGCGACGGTCGCACCGGCGATGGCGCATCAATCGGTATTTCTGGGCGCGCTCTACGCCTCGCCCGACCCGGCGAGCGCTGGTGCCTTTAACGCGAAATACGCGGCAGCTTACGGCGCGCCGCCGCCGGGGATTGCGGATATCGCCTTCGATGCTGCGGCAATCGCCAAGCTCGCGGCAGGCTCGGGCGGCTATACACGAGAGACACTGACCGCCCCGGCCGGCTTTACCGGCACGAATGGCGTGCTGGTGCTGCAACCGAACGGCCAGGTATCCCGTGGCCTGGCGGTGTTTCAGGTCGCGCCGGGTGCGCCGGTGATCACATCGCCGGCGCCGGCGACGCTGAACCAACCGACGAGCTGATGCCGCCCGTTCACTTATTGGATAAAGCCTGGCCGGCGGCGTTCGCGTTTTTTTTAGCACTAGGCGCGTTGCCGACTCTGATCTTCGGCCTGCTCATCGGCTTCGATGAGTTGCGTTGGCTGCCGGGGGTTTGCGGCTGGGCGATCTGCACCGCCGTGGCGCTCGGGTTCGGCGCCCTGCTGGGGCGCGATCTCATGGTGATGACGCGCCTTGTGCGGGGGTTACAGAGCAATCCCGAGGATCTGCCGAGCGAAACAACCTTGTTGGTGCCAGGGATGCGCTCGCTCGGCCAGGAGGCAATTCGGCTGATCCATGCCGAGCGCCTCTCCCGCGCCCGGCTGCTTGCCAGCGCAGCGGAGGATCGCGCGTTGGTCGAGCGCCTGCCGGATCCGCTGATGAAGCTGGACGCCGCCGGCAATCTGCTCTGGCGCAATGACAGCGCCGTGGCGGCCTTCGGGACGGAAACCGCCGCCCTGCTGCGCCACCCGGCCTTGCGCACGGCGCTGGCGGAGGCCGCACAATCCGGCCAGCCGGTGCGGGGCAACATCGCCATGGCGGTGCCAGTGCCGCGCGATCTGGATGCCACGGTCATTCCGGTTGGCGGGCCGCTCTACGTGCTGGCGACCGACCGCACGCGCGAGCGCAGCCTGGAGAAAATGCGCGCTGATTTCGTGGCCAATTCCAGCCATGAGTTGCGCACGCCGCTCGCCAGCCTGATTGGCTTCATCGAGACCCTGCGTGGCCCGGCCGCAGACGATCCGGAGGCGCAACAGCGCTTCCTGGGCATTATGGCGGAGCAGGCGGCCCGTATGCAGCGGCTGATCGCGGATTTGCTCAGCCTCTCGCGGATCGAAATTTCCGAACACCAGCCGCCCGAGGAAGTGCTGCACTTGACGCCGTTGCTGGAGCGGATCGTCGCCGGCATGGAGCCCATGCTCAAAGCCAATGCGACGCGCATTGAGGTAGCCATTCCCCCGGACCTGCCAAGGGTTCCGGCGGATGCCGACCAACTCGCCCAGGTCTTCACCAACTTGCTCGACAATGCGATCAAATACGGCAAGCGTGGCGGCTGCATCAAGCTGATCGCCGCGCGCGCGAGTACGGATGCGCGGTTCGAGACCAATGGCGTGCTGGTGAGCGTGGCCGATGACGGGGTGGGCATTGCGCGCGAGCATATCCCACGTCTGACGGAACGGTTTTATCGGGTGGATAAAGGCCGTTCCCGCGCCGTGGGGGGGACCGGACTTGGCCTCGCGATCGTCAAGCATGTCATCAACCGGCATCGCGGCCGTTTGCTGATCGACAGCATCGAAGGGCAGGGCACAACCTTCACTGTCTGGCTGCCCGCCAGGGCCTAACCCGCGAGCAGCCGCACGGCGATCAGGCAAAGCCCGACGATGGCGACAAACCCGACGCCAAGTGCCAGACAGGCCCAGCCGGGTGCAGGTCGCTCGCCAGGAGGAGAATTTTCAATGCGATACATAACACGACGTCCATCGCCACCTGGGAATTCAGGGGCTCAACATTGATGTATGGCAATGGTTTTTTATAGCCTATTTTTAGCGATAGATCCAGTATTTTTCAGAATACTTTTTATTTTCGTCGGAGGAGGATGCGTTAAGAACCCGGAAGTCATGGACTGATCTGCGCGGGCAAATCCGCTGGCTGTATCTGTGCTGGTGCAGTGTTCGTAATGCGGTTTGCGCGAGAATGATATGGGATTTTTTTTGGACAACAGAAAAGATCGCCATGTCACCTGAAGTTCTTCCATGGGGGTATCAAGGTTTCCTGCGCCGAGTGGATTGGCCGGAATGGATCAGCGTTTTGCTGTTCGTTTCCGCAGGCATTCTAACATGGTCCGCATTTTTATGCTGTAAAATTTAAACCTATTGTTAATGAGATTGATGGTGTGCTGCGACCTGTCCTTCGGAGAAACATATGTGATCCATACGCAGGTGGCGTCGTTTTTGTCGATGTAATTTCAATAAAAAAACATTTTAGACAAATTCAAACGTATTTTTCGGCTGAATATGTAACATTCGTGGCAAACTGTTTGAATAATCAGTGCCAATTGATCAAAAATCAACTTTACATTTCGGGCGTGCCTGATTGTTTACCTTTAGGTTGAATATAGGTAAAAGATCATCGCGTAATGTTAGTCATGGTTTAGGGGGCTGCTTCTCATGTCGCACATTGCCGAAGGGCAATCCCGCGGGCGCGTTGGCAATGATGTTTTGCCGAGGATGTTGGGACGACATGGGCTACGGCGCGTTACCGCCTCATTGTTAGGGTAAGGGATGCGATGACGATGCGACAGAACATGATCCCCGGGACGGCTGAGCGCATGGCGCTCGAAAATCTGTCTTTCTATGAATACAGCAAGGGGTTCAATTTTATCCGCGCATAGATAGAGATCTCCTGAGACAGATACAGGGCTTTTCTGTATCCGCCATCGGCGGCACGGACGTATCTTGCCGCGGGATCATGGCAAAGCGGAAGATGCAATTTTCTAAAAGGGTAGGCTAGGTTATGAAAAATATTCCGATCATCGGGAAGTTCGGTACCATTTTGGCGGCGTTTGGAATTTTTTCCATTGCGGTTGCTATTTATTCGACGGGCCAGATGCGGTATTTGAATACGGGCTATCTCGCACTGAGAAACGGGCCGACGGATGCGCTGCTGCAACTCATCCGGAGCAATGTGGATATTCAGTTCATCCGTATGGCAGCGAGCGATCTGATGATGAGCAGCGCGCCGGCGGACGATCAAACGGATATGTCCGCGATCACGACCGACCGTGCGCGTTTCAGCCAGTTCATAGACTTGGCGGCGAAAGACGATCCGGCGGATGCGGATGCCATCGAAGCTGTAAAATCCAAGGTTCTGCAGTTCTCGGAAGGTGCTTGTGTCAGCCCGAATGCCCTGGTCGCGGCGGCGCCCGTGGGCGGTAACGGTACGAACGCGCCAACCGCGCAGTCGCTGTTTGTCAGTGAATGCGTGCCGCAATTCGTGTCCCTGACGAACAGCATGCAGCCGATCATCGATCATATCCGAAGCGCGGAAAATAGCGGTGTCGCATCGTTGAAATCAACGACGGCCAGCACGATTTCGACGACCCTCTATCTGATCGTCGGCGGTATCATCTTGGTGATGGTAGGTGGATTTTGTGCCATCCGTGCCTGGATCATCACGCCGGTGAAGGCGTTGCAGGGGACCATGGAGCGGCTGTCGGCCGGAGATCTGAAAATGCGCGTGCTTGGCGCGGATCGGAAGGATGAGATCGGCGGCATGGCGCGCACGGTGCAGGTGTTCAAGGATGCCGGTATCGAGAAGCAACGTTTGGAGGCAGAAGCCGCGGCGAGCCGCGCGATAGCAGAGGAAGAACGCCAGCAGCGCGATGCGGAACGCGCCGCCGAGGCCGAGCGGCAAGCCTTCGTGGTCGGCTCGGTCGCTACGGGACTGGAAAAACTCTCAAGCGGCGACTTGATGTTCCGGTTGACCACCGCTTTTGCCGGCGATTACGAGAAGCTGCGCGGCGATTTTAATGCCGCGATGGACAAGCTGCAGGAGACGTTGAAGGCGATCGCGAGCACCACGGAGGGCGTGCGCTCCGGTGCGGACGAGATTACCGAGGCGTCGGACGATCTGTCCCGCCGGACCGAACAGCAGGCGGCCAGCCTGGAAGAGACCGCTGCCGCGCTGGATCAGATCACCGCGACGGTACGTAAAACGGCTGAGAATGCGAACGAGGCCCGCAACGCCGTCTCGGCCGCGAAGTCCGATGCGGAACGTTCGGGCGAGGTGGTGCGCGAAACCGTGAATGCGATGAGCGGGATTGAGACTTCGTCGAAGCAGATTGGTAATATTATCGGCGTGATCGATGAAATTGCGTTCCAGACGAACCTGCTCGCGTTGAATGCGGGCGTAGAGGCGGCGCGTGCCGGGGATGCCGGCCGGGGGTTTGCCGTGGTGGCGACCGAAGTTCGTGCGCTGGCGCAACGCTCCGCCGATGCGGCGAAGGAAATCAAGACGCTGATTTCCACCTCGGGCCAGCAGGTCGATGCGGGGGTGAAGCTGGTGGGTGAGACTGGCAAGGCGCTTGGCCGCATCATGGAGAAAGTGGAGCAACTGAACCACCTGGTGGTGGATATCGCCGCCTCCGCGCAGGAGCAGGCAACCGGGGTGCATGAGGTGAATTCGGCGGTGAACCAGATGGATCAGGTGACTCAGCAGAATGCCGCGATGGTGGAGGAAGCCACCGCCGCGAGCCATAGCCTGGCCGCCGAAGCCAAGGAACTCGCCCGTCTCGTCCGTCAGTTCAACATCGGCCAGGTTGCGGCGCCGCAGGTCAGTGCAGCCGCGCCGCGCAAGGCGTTGCCGAAATCGCGCCCGGCCGAGCGTATCGCCGAGCGCAAAATCGTCGCGTTGCCGGCTGTTGCCGGCGAGCGGCCGAGTGTCGCGAAGGCCGCGGATGACTGGGACGAGTTCTAGCATTCCGGGGGCGTGATTTAGCCGGTGATCTCTGAGGCCATGGGCGACCAGGCTTCGGAGCTCACCGGCGCCGGGCGCCCCGGCGTAATCGATAAGAATAAAGTTTCTTGCATCCGGCCGCGAGCGTGGTGCATGCTGGCCGCATCGAAATATCCCTCTCCGAATGGGAGGATTTCAAGATGCTCACTTTGTTCTCCTACCCTGGCCTTTATGGCGTCGCCGATAATAATCCTTACGGTTTAAAGACCTTCGCATTTTTGAAGCTTTGCCATCTGCCTTTCCGGCATGTGCATATTTTTGACGCGAGCCAGGCGCCGCGTGCGCAATTGCCTTATTTGCAGGATGGCGATGAAATTATCGGGGATAGCGACAGCATTATGTCCTATCTCACGAAGCGATATGATCTTGCGATTGATCGTGGTTTGAGTCCGGACCAACGCGATATTTGCCTGCTGCTCCGAAAATTATTCGATGATCTGTATTGGGTCATGTCGTATTTGCGTTGGAAGGATCCAAAATTCTGGCCGCTGTTCCGCGATGCGATATTGACCGCGCATGCGGATGTCACGGTGCAGGACTTGGAGGCGGCGCAGGCGTATAATTTCAAGCGCTATTATTATCAGGGGATCGGGCGCTACGAGCCTGAGGCCGTGTGTGCCAAAGGCGTTGCGGATCTGGCGGTGTTAGGAAATCTGCTGCCGCCGCAAGGCTTCATGTTTGGTTCGTCGCCCAGCAGCATTGATGCGGATTTCTACGGGTTTATCGCCAATATCTATCATTTTGAGATCGAGACGCCGTTGAAAACATTTCTGCGTTCGAGGCCGAATTTGGTGGCGCATTGCCGCGCTGTTGGGGCGATGCTGGAGAGGTGAGGCCCGTGCCGGTGGCATCCGCCGGCACGGGTATTTTAGGCGTTGTTTACGCCGTTGCGCGCCGGTGCAACTCGGCCAAGGCCTCGGCGACTTCCGCCGGCGTCCAGCCCATGGTGGCGTCACCCACCACGATCTCGCCGAAAGAGGTGTTGGGGAGCAGGCCCTGGGCGAACGCGCCGAACAGCCAGAGGCCGAGCTCCTGAGCCATGTCCTGGGCCGCGCGCAGCATCGAAGTGGCGGAAGCCTGGAAATGGACCTGGAACGAATTGCAGTGCGGCGCGTTGGGGAAGGCGGTCAGGCCCGGCACCGCCTCGATGGCCGATGCCAGCGCGCAGGCGTGGCGGTAATAATCGCCCATTTTGGGCAGGACCGTTTGCAGCCCGTCCAACGCGCTGATGATCAGCGGGAAGGCCGCCGGCAAATCCGCGCCATAGCGTACGCGCCACAGCTTCGCCGCCTGGATCATCTCCGTGGTACCGGCCAGCACGCAGCCGCTGAGCCCGCCGAGGCCTTTATAAACCGATACATAGACACTATCCGCCAGCCCGGCGATGTCGCTCAGCGGGCGGTTATACCAGGGCTGCACTTCCCAGAGCCGCGCGCCGTCGAGATGGAATGGCACCTGATTCTGCCGCGCCCAATCGGAGATCGCGGCCAGATCGTCCCAGGGGAGCGCCTGATAGCCGGGGCGGCGGAGCGGCAGTTCCACGGTTACGGCCGCCAGAGGTTCGCCGGCCTTGCGCAGATCCTCCACGGTAAAATGCCGATGGTCGGTACCCAGGCGCAGCGCCGTCAGCCCGGCCAGACGTTCGAGCGCCCCGGCCTCGTCAACCATCAGATGCGATTTAGGATGCAGCGCCACCACCTTACGGCCGCGAGAGGCCGCATGCACCAGCAAGGCGGCCTGCTGCGCCACGATGCCTTTGGGAAACCACAGCGCCGCCTCTTTGCCGAGGAGGCTCGCCACCCGCTGCTCGAGCAGCGTGATCGCCGGGCCCTCGCTGTATTTGTCCGTGTCGAGATCGAGATGCGGGGAATTCGCCATCGCCGCGACCCAGTCCGCGGCCGAGCGCGGTTTGTCGAAGGAGAGGAAACGCGTGCAGCTTGCACGCAAAGCTGCGATTTCGTCGGGGGTTCGTTTCTGCATCGTCGTTCCTTCAATTGGCGGACCGCTTTACCGCCGGAGCGTTAGCGCGGCTAGCCGACCGCGCGCCCCCAGAACGGCACCAGAAAGGTCAGCGCCAGGACATATAAGAACACGCCGCTATACATCACGGCGAAGGCCCATAGGGGCAGCGGCCAATAGATGAGCCGGTCGATCCAATACTCAAGCAGTGGCTGGACGGGTGTCGCCTGTCCGTTGAGATCGGCCTGCCAGATTGTGAGGATGCAGGCCCGTCCGGCGAGCGCCTGTGCGGCGACGATCCCCAGCATGGCCAGATGCAGCAGGCGCAGCCAGGCGATGCGCACGATCCGCCACTTGAATTGGGCGCCGAGGGGAATGACGATCAGGCCCGCGACATTGAACGTGATGATGGCCAGGTGAACGGCGAGAACGGATTCGGCGATCTGGAGATCGGACATCGTTCAGCAACTCACTTTATAGGCGGTCAACGGCCCAGGCGATGCGCCGGTCCGGGATGCACCACAGAATGGCGACCAAAGCGTAGATCGCATCCGCGATCAGCGTATCGGCAAAGGCCGAGAGAATACCCATGGCGTAGAGCAGGGGAGAGATCTTGCCCTTAAAATCGCGGCCGATGGCTTTTGCCAGAGCCGAATCGGGCCCCTGCGAGCGGATGATCGTTGTTTGCAGAATATACCAGGCGATCGCGGCCAGCAGTAAGGCGACGCCGTAAAGCGCGGTCGGCACGGGGGCAAAAGCGTTTTCGCCCAGCCAGTCCGTCGCGAAGGGGATCAGCGACAGCCAGAACAGCAAATGCAGGTTGGCCCAGAGGATGGCGCCGTTCACCCGTGGCACGAGCTGGAAGAAATGATGATGGTTGTTCCAGTAGATGGCGACATAGGTGAAGCTCAGGACATAGCCGATGAAGGCGGGGGCGACGTCTTTCAGCGCGGCGAACTCCGGCGTGGCTGGCCGTTTGAGATCGAGCACCATGATCGTGATGATGATCGCGATCACGCCGTCGCTGAACGCTGCGAGCCTGTCCCGTTCCATCGGCGCGGTCAGAGCAACATGCCCGCGAGCGCGATTCGCTCAAGGCGCCTGGCGCCGGTCGCCATGCCGGCGGTCTCCTGGAACATGGATGGCATTGGCCCCCCGGGAGGAAACGTTTCGTAGGCGGTTATTTGAGTGCCGGGCGACTATAGGCTGTCCGGCGCCGGTGCGGAACCAGAAATGCGTTGGTTCCGAGGAAACATTTGCGGTCGCGCGTTGCAGGTTTAGGGGCCTTCAGGCCGGCCAGGTGCTCGCGGCAACAAAAATGGCGGCAAGCTGTTCGATGCCGGCCTGGTCCTCAAGGTCGAAGCGGGCAGGGGAAGGGCTATCGAGATCGAGCACGCCAAGGATACGCCCGTTTACGATGAGCGGCACGACCAGTTCCGACTGCGACGCCGCATCGCAGGCGATATGGCCGGGGAATTCATGGACATCCCGCACCAGGACGGATTGGCCGCGCGCCACCGCCGTGCCGCAGACGCCGCGGCCGACCGGGATTCGCACGCAGGCGGGTTTGCCCTGGAAGGGGCCAAGGACGAGCTCTTTTTCATCGTGCAGAAAATAAAACCCCGCCCAGTTCAGCTCGGGCAGCGTCATGGACAGCAGCGCGGCGGTATTCGCGGCATTGGCAATGGCATCCGATTCGTCGCCCAGCAGCCCGGTCAGCGCCTGCGCGAGTTCGCGATAGAGTTCGGCCTTGCTGCTAGTTTCGATGGCATTCAGTTCAAACACGGTCATCCCCTTTATCTCAGAGCCCGGTGCTCAGGATTTGCATATAGGCATTGTCCCCGGGGCGCCAAAACGCAAAAACGGTCCCGAAGGACCGTTTTTAATTGCTTGATTTCCTGAAGGAAATTGGAGCGGGCGAAGGGATTCGAACCCTCGACCCCAACCTTGGCAAGGCAGGGCCGTCTCAGCGCAATACATTGTTTAGGCACCTTTTTTAGAGACCGTTAGCCAACTGGCACGGATCTGGCACCAATGATCAAAGTTCTTTGCGAAGCGCCACGGGTCCCCCCTCCATCCAGTTTATGATGTCCGGTCGATAGGTATCTGGCATTTTCTTAGCATAGTGGGTCACCATCTCGATGGTTTTCCATCCTCCATCCAGCTGCAGCCTCAGGAGGTCCTTATTTTGACAATAATGCCAGCTCGCCCAGGAATGCCGGAGAACATACAGAGGGATCCGGCTTACCCACTCGCGCTTTTCAGTTGTGCTGCGTTTAGGGGTCCAAACCCGCCATTTGCCTGGCCAACCTGCCAGCCTGGCGGCCGTCGCGAAGGCACGCTTCGCCTGACCTGAGGCGTGCCCCTTTTCGGACTCTCCGGTCCTATACGGATCGCCCAGTTTAATATTACCATCTTTATCAATAGTCGGAGACGAAGATCGGAACACCCTGCCTTCACGATGCGGCAGGGCCGCAAGGGCGGCTATAACCCGTGGCGGCATCTCGATATAGCGCCAGTTTCCCTGTTTCTGACCAACCACGCATTGAGCTCCTCTCAGATCGACGAATTCCCACTCCAGTTCGAACGCCTCACTCGGCCGAGTGCCGCAGCCAGCCAAAAAAGTGAAGAGCGGTTTGGCATGGGCAGCGGCATTGTCGATCAGTGCATCAACCTGCGCCGGCGTCCTAAATTCAGTCCGGGTTTTAACGATCTTCGGTAGTTCAAATCCAGGCTGGTTGCACCAGCCGCGATGAGCGGCATGTTTCAGGATCGCCCTTAAGGGGGTGAGAACGTGCCTCGTCTTCGTTGCACCAGAGACATCCGGACCGAGCAGCTTTTCGTAGGCGCCGTCGAGTGCCACTTGGTCAATCTTATCCAACGGAGTATGACGAAAATGGCCCAGGATCTTGTCGACACTTATCTTTGTCGAGGAGGTGGCCGGATGAGCCTTTAGATAGCTAACTACAGCCTCAGCGAAGCTGACGGTCGCGCGAGTCCCATGGACATTACGCTCCCAGAGTTCCGCCTCTCTCTTTATCCGGTAACCTTCAGCTTGTCTCGGATCAGAAGTTTCAGTGCTCTCGAATACTGTCTGGCCTCGGACGGTACCGCGGACGTACAGGAAGTGCCGGCCCGGCCGCTTGACGATTTTGAGGGACATAAGAAGGTCTCCAATAAACGTTTAAATTATTTCGAATAAAATACGATATTTTCCACAGCGCCTGTGGGTTTGACCACCGTCATAAAAAGGCGATCAGGGCGTCAACCTGGGCCGGCGTGAGATATTCGGTGCGCGTCGCGGCGAAGACATTACGCTGCCAGATTTCCATCTCTCTCTTTATCCGGTACCCTTCCGCTTTTTTCGCGTCAGAAGTTTTAGTGCTCTCGAATACTGTCTGGCCTCTGACGGTACCGCGGACATGCAGGAACTTCCGGCCCGGCAATTTGACGATTTTGAGGGACATGAGAAGGACTCCAATAAACGTTTAAAATCTTCCGGATAAAATACGATATTTTTCCCCCAGCGCCTGTGGGTGGGACCACCGTTATAGACAGGCATATCTTTCAAGTGGCCAAGGATAGACGTACGCCCCCGCAAACCTTTCAGCTTTATCCTCACCTCCGCGAAGGTCATCGGGACCTGGACAACATCGTCGTTCGGCGGGGATAACAAATCACATTTGACATTATTGACCGACAGTTCAGCTGCCGAGGAAGGCTCGCCATTGTAAGGAAATTTGTGCATCAAAGCACTCCCCCAAAAAGTTACTATTAATAACCTAGAATAATTAAGGTTGACGGTCGAATTGCCGACCTAGCGTGTGCCTCGGATTGGTTGTCATCAGCGTTGTCAACACAGCAGCGCCGTACTTCACATCCACATCCAACGCGATCCAATACCGCAACAAATCTTGGAGTTGTGGGTTTTTGTCAAGAGTTTAGCGTGATTTGTTGCGCAGTCTGTAGCCAGACGCCCGCGGTTTGCCTGATTAGTCGGAGCATCCAAAGCGGGCATGCCCGCTTGCATCATTGATTAGTTGGTAGCAAAATGCTTGATGTTTGCCTGATTAGTGGGATCATACAAAGCGGGCATGCCCGCTTGCATTATTGATGGCCGCCACCTCCACCCATCGGGCATCCACAGTTAAACTATCTCGACCGCCGAGGGCTTAGTCTGCTTCGATACTCTTTTCGTGCCCACTGCCATTATCAGTCTACAGGATCATCCTGACCTCTTCCGGCGCCAGAACGACGCGCGCGAGCAAAGCCTCGACCAGACGTTCAACCGTGCTGCGGTTTTCGGTGATGAGCCTCTTCGTTTCTGCATAAGCGTCGTCCAGCCGCTTGCGCACCGCCGCCTCAGCGCCCCTCGGTTTGGGTGAGGAGGTCCGAGATAAAGTCTTTGGCGGGCGACGACGTGAGCACCAGCAGCTTCGTGCCGGGCGTCACGTTCAGCGCGGGGTGAAACACGTACTTGCCGTGCTCAGGATCCAGGTCCAGCGTATTCTCGCCGGTCGGAAGCTGGAGATCAAGAATAGCGAAGTCGAAGAAGCGCTCGTTTAGCGCTGTGCGGGCGTTTACGGTTCCGGGCGACCGTTCCCTACGCCTCCACAGCAGACGGTCGGTAACTGACGCTGCCATCTGGCCCGAAGACCACCCCCATCTCCTCAAGCGCTCTTTGCATGGCAAACAGGTTGGCTGCCGTGGTTGAGGGAACGCCATCTACTAGTTCAGCGCGAACAACAGTGGTCCGCCCAACTTTCGCGCGTATTGCCAGCTTGTTCGCTGATAGCTTGGCGAACGCTCGTCCAGCTCGAATTTGAGCGCCGGTGATCATCATCGACCGATGAAAGAACGGCACCTCCAAGCACGTCAATATGATCTTATGAAATACTTTGGATCAAAAGCAGCTTTTTTCTTGAAATGGAATCATTTTGTATCATATGAACCAAATAAGCTTCTGTTGAAAAGTTCACCTCGATAACCGCCTCGGCTGCTCAGACTGATTTTGATCCGTCATAGCGACTGGACCGCGTGTTGACGCGCGCGGCCCAGCCTAGCCCACCGCATTTAAGGAGAACCAAATGCAACAGGTTACCGGCAGTATTACGCCCCCTCCGGGCATGCACCAGCCTCTTCCCGCTGGCCCCTTCCGAACGCCATTTGGCGATGTCCCCCGGATTAAGCCCCCTGCCACGCCGTCCGCGATGAAGCGCGCCGCGTCGGCAGCAACCCTGACCGGCGAGGCCGGCACCAATCTGGTACTGTCCCGGCTCCAGGGCTGGGGCATCCCGGCCCAGGCGTCGATGCCCGGCATCGCCTACGACCTCATCGCCGATGTTGATGAGCTGGGTATGTTGCGAATCCAGGTCAAAACCTGCAGCCGGCCACAGGGCCAACGCTGCTCCTTCCTCATGAGGCGGGGGTTTCATTATTCCAAGGCCGGGATGTTCCCATACGACAAGGACGATTACGACATCGCCGCCTTTGTCTGCCTCTCCATCGGCCAGGTATTCTTCTGCCCCGGGCCGATCCGGCGCATCGCCGTCCGCGCCATGTGGCTACGCACCCCCAACATCGACTACGAAACCTTCCAGCTCGCACTGCAGACGATCCAGCATCGCCGCCACGCCGCCGCGCTGTCCTGGCTCGCCTCAATGCCCCCCGACCTGTCGCCGACAACTCCCGAGGCGCCATTCCAGCCAACCTTCCCCAACTTCTGAACCGGAGCTGATCATGCAGAATGACCTCCAGTTCCAACCGCGACCGGACACGCCCTCTCACGGCTCTCCGCTGCAGGACTTCGAGTCCACGGAGGAGGCGCCGCCCTTCGACTGCGGTCACTTCCTCGCCGCGTGCATGCTTCGGTCCGCCATGGGCAAGGCTGCCAAGCCGCTCCCGCTCGGCCTCTACATCGTGCAAGCGCCCGGCGACGAATGGTGCCCGGCACTCAAGCACGTGATGCGGGACGTCTATTTGGGCGGCCAAGGCCGTGGCCACGAGCGCCGGATGGTCGGCTCCAGCCTCCCACAGCTCCGCGTCTTTGAACTGCCCTCCACGGCCGACCGCAAGCAGGCCGAACAGCTCACCCCCAGCGTTCAGGAGGCGTTGGCCCTGGACCAAACGGTGATCGTCATCGCGGGCAATCTCGCCATCGTTCCGGCGGCGCTCCAACAGGCGAGCGACCGGATCTTCAAGGTGCCAGCGCCACGCCGTCAATTTGTGTCGGCCCTGATCCGCGAGCTTATGCCCGCCGCGCGGCGGCTGGAGTACCGTGATCTCGCCTGCGAAGCGCTCACCCCCTCGGTGCTGCGCTTGGCCTACCGGCGCGGCACCAGCGCCAACGCCTTCCTCCGGCGCCTGAGGGCCATAACGTCACCGCCGCCTGGTTCGGGGACTGGTAAGACGGTCCCGCTCGACCGGCTACATGGCGTCGATGAGGCCAAACGCTGGGCCATGGATCTGAAGGCCGATCTGACACGCTATCGCCAGGGTCAACTCGCCTGGCAAGAGCTCTCGCGCGGCCTGCTGCTCGCCGGTCCGCCGGGCACGGGCAAAACGACCCTGGCCGGATCCATCGCCAGTTTCTGCGGCTTGGCCTTTGTGGCAACCAGCTACGGGGCTTGGCAGCGCACCGGCAACGGCCATCTCGGCGACGTTCTCCGCGCCATGGCAGCGGCCTTCACCGAAGCCCGCAGTTATGCTCCCGCCCTCTTGTTTATCGACGAGTTGGACTCTCTCGGCTCGCGGGGACAAAGCAGCCAGCACGGCGATTGGTGGCGCAGCGTGATCAATGCCCTGCTCGAGCAAATCGACGGCAGCACCCGCAATGAGGGCGTGGTCTTCGTCGGCGCCAGCAATTACCCCGAACTGATCGATCCCGCTCTGTTGCGCGCCGGCCGGATGGAGGAGCGCATCATCCTCCGCCGCCCCAACGTCGAGGCGCTGGCGAATATTTATCGCGATCAGCTGCAAGGCGAATGCCGCGCGACGGTGGACCTGCGGTCCATCGGCCAAATGAGCGCCGGAATGACCGGCGCCGACGTGGTCAAGACCTGCGCCACGGCCCGACGCCGCGCCCGCAATGCCGGGCGGCTGGTCACGTATGACGACCTAATGGTCGCGATCGTCGGTGAAGCAAACCGCATTGACCATGACAGCCAGCTCCGCATCGCCATCCATGAGGCGGGTCACGCCGTCGCCGCCATGGCATCCCCGGTACTGACGCTCGCCCAGGTGACGATCATCGGCCGGGGTGACGTGGAAGGCGGAACCATGATGCGCCCCAAGAACGAGACGCTGATCACCCCGGCCGTGCTCGACGCCTTTCTCACCGCGATCCTCGGCGGCCGGGCCGCCGAGGAGGTCCTGCTGGGTGAGATCAGCGCGGGCGCCGGCGGCCGCGAAGGGTGCGACCTCAGCCGCGCCACCCTGCTCGCGGCCGAGGCTGAGCTGTCTCTGGGCATGCGGAACCAGGGGCTGATTTGGTATGCTCCTCTATCGGTCGAAAAGCTGGCCCAATTGTTCGCCCACCGCCGCGACCTCGAGCAGGCGGTCCGTGAGCGACTTGATGCCGCGTATGGCCGGGCGCGGGAGCTGATCAGGGTCAAGGCGCCGCTGGTCCGAAGGCTGGCCAATCAGCTGGTGGCCAGCAAGGTAATGACCGGCGAGGAGATCGCGGCGCTATTCCAGGATGCTGGCGGCATGGATCCGGCGCCAGCACCAAACCGCAGCACAAACGGCACCTGGATTCATTAAGCCTGACTCGGAATCTGCGCCCCCTGAAGGGGCCGAACGTCGTTAGGCCCCACCGGCGGCTTCGCGCCCATGTCTGCCGTTCGCTAAGCCGAAGAGGTCTCTTGTAACCGGACAATATTTAACCTCTGAATGGATTCGGAGGCACCCTTGCAATAAACTCATTTTGAACTAATCATCAGGAACAAAATGAGGCGGGTGTAATGGTGCGTTGGGTTTTAACGTTCGGATTCGCGAATGGCACCCAGGAGAGACGAGCACGTGAAGTTGTTCGTCTTCGCAGCCGACAACTCTATTATCTATTTTTGTTTTTTTTAGTTCTCGCAGTTTTAGCCTCACCTTTTCAGTCGCTTGCCTTACACCTCCTTTCTGGGGGTATTATTGAGCTTAACGATCATAATATATTAGCATCTGTATACACTCGTTCCAATTTTCTGTGGTGCTGTACGGCGTGTTCTCTTTGTGCAGTCTTGCTTATTCGGTACGATCGAAATCTTAGGAGCTTTGTCCGGGTCGCGGCCGTTTGGTCGTTTGCATTGATTTTCTCAGATGCATTTGTAGACGGGATTATACCTACCGTTTCGTCATCATTTATTGCGAATTTCGTTTTTATTTCGAATTTTGCTTCTGATTTGCTTGGCGGTGCAATTGGTGGGCTACTCGCTACAGTACTCTTTCGTCGTGCTCATCCTTGGACCCGATTTCACGCCCAGAGATTAGCTAATAAGGTTGATGCGCTTGAAATCTCAAAACCTTCGAAAATTTCTCTACATGTTGATGCGGCCGCGCTTGCAACAGGTTGGACAGGAATATTTTTAATTCCCGTGTATTGGATCTGGTTGGTCTTGGGGCTTTTTTTCGCCCTGATGGCATACTATAAATTTCTTCTTATAATACGAGCTGTTGAAACGCTACATTCTTATAGCTGGCTATTCTATCATTGGAAGAGAGCTTTGCTTCCCGTGGCAATTTTCGTTGGATATATCCCCGTACTTCTATTTATCCGCTTTGCAACAGAATCAGTTTTTTCTTACAATAGGCGTGCTTGTCGTGTGCTCTTTTGTGTTTCATCGGCTCTCTTCGTATTTCTAACAGCATACCTCTTCTATTCTCAACCGCTGCGTGTCACGAACGTCCCATTTCTCGAAAATACGGCCGTCTTTGGCGCATCGGTGGTGGGTTTCTGGTATGGCTTCCGTCATCGTAAAGCCTCTGTCAGGAGCGCGTATCCTCTCCGAGTTAACAAGCATCTCTTTCGCGTCGCTAGGTTGATACGGTTAACGGCGCTAAGTACTCCGTTTAGAGTGTGGATACGTGCTGCACATAGGCCGATGTCTGTCCTGCAGAGCATCTTATCTAGTCCAGAAACTGGGCTGACGAATACGAAGCTGATCAAGCTGACGATAGCGTCTGTTCAAATAACATTTTTGTTCAGTCTGCCGTTATTTTGGTATTACCATCTACCTCTAACTGACTTTAAGCACAAATCCGCTGAGTATGCCTTTCTAATCCTATCCCTTTTGCTTGGCGGCATTGTTTATCATTTGGTCTTTAGACTTTTGTCTAAACCGTCTAATTTATTCAGCACGTTAGCAATTTACGCCGTTCCACAGCTAATTTTTATGCCACTGATTTCCGCTCTCTCAATTGTAGCTTTGAACTTTGAGTACGCCAAAGTTAAATCGCTAAGGCTTGAACATCTTCACGGATTAGCAATAGTTCACTCGATATTTTCTCTCCAGTTTGAGCAGTCTCCAAGGGAGAGCCTCATGCAATTTACCACCCTTTCAGAAGGTGTAATTATCGGAATAATTCAGCTTTTTTTTCTGGAAGCTTATTGTCAGTTTTACAACACTGACCGTCATGCATCTTATAAAGTTGGAACTTTGGCGGGCCTCTTAAATGCTCTAGCGTTGCTTGTTATGGTCTCTCCAGTTCGCGATTTGCTTTATTATTATATGTTGTAATCAAGGGTAAAACCGCTTGCCTCTGATGCAAATGTCCGTTTATTTTCATCTTCCCCCCGGAAGCAGACGGGCGGCTACCGGCCCGCTATTGCCTTCCTGGCAACCAGATCATTCCGAATTCGTTTTCAACGGCGGCGCCGCGGGTAGGGAACCCAGAACCTTACGTATGATCACTTCTGGCGCTATATCGGCCCGGCACAATCCAGGGATGATATGAGGAGATGGATCAGGATTTCTGGCTCGCGCGGTGGCAAAACAACCAAATCGGCTTCCACGAGGGGGTGCCGAACGCCTTGCTTGTGGCCCATTTAGCGTCCCTGGGCGTGCCGGCGGGTGGGCGGATCTTCGTGCCACTCTGCGGCAAAAGCCAGGATATGCACTGGCTTCGCGCTCAGGGTTTCACGGTTTCCGGCGCCGAGCTGAGCCGGCTGGCAGTGGACCAATTCTTTGCGGAACTAGGGCTCACGCCGGTGGTTTCTCAGGCCGGGCGGCTGGACCGTTTCTCTGCCGAGGGCGTAACGCTATTTGTCGGTGACATTTTCGATCTCGATCGGGACACGCTGTCCGCGGTTGACGCTATTTATGACCGCGCCGCCCTGGTTGCGTTGCCGGTGCCGTTGCGGCAGCGCTACGCCGCGCACCTGATCGGATTGACGAACGCCGCCCCGCAGCTGCTGGTGACGTTTGAATATGACCAGACCCGTCGGCCGGGGCCGCCCTTTTCGGTCATGGAAGCAGAAGTTCGGGAGCATTACAGCGCCACGTACCTCCTGGAGCGCGCCGAGGTCCGCGACGTGCCAGGTGGCCTTAAGGGCGCCGACACAGCGCAGGAGAGTGTCTGGCTGATGAGCAAGAGCTGACAAATGACCGATAATTGCCTTTTCGCACTCCACAGCAGCCAGACCGGTCGCGGCCCGGTCCGGCCATGAGCGGAAACGGATGGACCGGTTTCGGCCCCTCCAGGACTAACAGTGCTCTGGGTGGCGGCTTTGGCGACCTTACATGCCGGGCAGCTTCAGGCTGCAGCGATTTCAGGCTAGATATAACGCAATGACCGTCCGTGCCATCCTGAAATTTCCCAATCCACGTCTACTGCAGCCTGCGGCGGTCGTCTCCGTCTTTGATGGCGCGCTGAAAGCCTTGTCCGGCGACCTCCTCGATACCATGCGCGCAGCACCCGGCATTGGCATCACGGGTCCGCATATCGGCGAATCGTGGCGTATTACCGTTCTTGAATTGGTGCCAGGCGAGGCGCGCATATACATCAATCCTCAGATCATCTGGCGGTCCGCTGAGCTGAAAGCTCATGAGGAAGGCAGCGTCTCCATGCCCGGCGCCATCGAGACGGTCGAACGGCCGGCCCGCGTGCATCTGAGGTACCAGGATATTGACGGTGTCCCGGCTATAGAAGAAGCGGACGGGTTGCTCGCCGTCTGCCTGCAGCACGAGATCGACCAGTTGGACGGCATTTTCTGGATCCATCGCCTGTCACGCCTGAAGCGCGACAGGCTGGTAAAAAAATGGGAGAAGCAGCGGAATCGTTAATTGCCCGCGCACGGGCGTTGCAAGGCCAGCAGGTCTGGGCCATCCGCTTCTGGCTCAATAGCGAGCGCCTTTTGGGCACGGTCAAGAATCGGCGAATTTCAATTCACCGATCCTTGAAACGATTGTTTTCAGCAGCGGGGATTTGTTGCTTGCGTTATAGCCGAGCGACAAGTCGATGACTGGCGCCACGCCAGCGAGCGGACGGCTGACGACGCTGGGCGGCAGGAGATTGCGCGCATAAAGCGGCATCAAGGCGATCCCGCCAGTGGATGCGATTAACGACATCGCCATCGAAAGATTATCGACCAGATGGCCGGGCGTGAGATCGATGCCGAGTGTCGCGCCATAGGCGTCGGTGACCGCCCTCAGGGCCGGGGATTTGTCGTGGGGCACGCCGACCAGTTTCTCGCCGGCGATGTCTTGCGGCGTGATCGCCTGACGGCTGGTCAGGCGGTGAGCAGCCGGCATCAGCACGATAAGCGGTTCGTCGATCAGCCTTGTGAAGACGATGCCCCGCGCATTTGCCTCGTGCCGCAGGAACGCCAGGTCGATCTTGCCGCGCGTCAACCCGTCAGCCA
Source organism: uncultured Pseudomonadota bacterium (assembly GCA_963737355.1). GTDB lineage: Bacteria > Pseudomonadota > Alphaproteobacteria > Acetobacterales > Acetobacteraceae > Acidocella. The sequence goes on from CAVTSC010000007.1 coordinate 1,100,442, forward strand.
GTTCGGGTGAAGACAGGCTATGGATGACGACTTCCGTTTTCGGCAGCGCTTCGCGCATGATGTTCATCACAGCCGCCAGCCATTGAAACTCGTAGCCGGTCAAAAATCCGAGCGCAAAAGTAGCTTTCGCGGGCGTTGCCGCGCGCCTGGTCGCCTCAATCGCGGCATCGGCCTGGCTCAGCAGCACACGCGCGTGGTCGAGGAGAACGCGGCCAGCGGCGGTCAGTTCAATGCCTTTGACGCTGCGGGTCATCAGAGGGCAGCCGAGTTCGGCTTCCAGGTCGCGCATCTGCCGGCTGAGGGAGGGCTGGGCGGTGTGCAGGCGCTTCTCGGCTGCGACCGTCAGGCTGCCTTCTTCGGCAACGGCGATAAAATAACGCAGGTGGCGGAGATCCATGATCCCATACCTATAAGGCATGGTCCCAGAGAAACAAAGTATTTTTCCCGTGCACGAATGGTGTCTAATTAGCTTTCACCGGCAACGAAATTCGGCCGAACCTGCGAAAGACACGTTCCAATAGGGCGCGCACTTCCAAACGGTTCAGGCATGATCAACCCCGCCGCTCAGAGAAGGATTTTGCCATGGATACCCCTGTTGTTCTGATCACGGGCGCGCTTACCGGCATTGCCCGCGCCACCGCCTTCGCTTTCGCCGCAACCGGCGCCAAACTCGTCGTCTCCGGCCGCCATGATGATGCCGGCGCAGTGCTCGTTTCCGAACTACGTGCCGCCGGGGCCGAGGCTGAGTTCTTCCGCGCCGATGTCCGGCATGAGGAAGACGTCCGCGCGCTGGTGGACAAAACCGTGGCCCGCTTCGGCCAGCTGGACATCGCGGTCAACGCCGCCGGCACCGAGGGCCAGCCTGGCCCGGCCGCGGACCAGACGGCCGAAACCTATGCCGCGACCTTCGATACCAACGTGCTCGGCACCATCCTCAGCATCAAGCACGAGTTGCGCGTGATGCAGGCGCAGGGGGCTGGCAGCATCGTCAACATCTCCTCCACCTTTGGCCATAGCGGCGGCGCGAATGCCTCCATCTACGCCGCCAGCAAGCATGCGGTGGAAGGGCTGACCAAGTCGGTGGCGCTTGAGGCCGGTGCGCAGGGCATCCGCGTCAATGCGGTGGCACCGGGGCCGATTCAGACCGGGATGCTGGACCGCTTCGCCGGCAGTGAAGAGGGCAAGGCGTATCTTGCCACGCTCAACGCCCAGAAGCGGATTGGTCAGCCGGAGGAGGTCGCGCGGGCAATTGTGTTCATCGGCTCGCCCGGGGCCGGTTTCATCACCGGCCATATCCTCTCGGTCGATGGCGGCAAGTCTGCCGGTTGAACCAAAGGCCGGGCCTTTTGCGCCCGGCCTGCCCTCCAGCATCATAAGGTATCGCAAAATGGCTGAGCAACACTTGAAACTCTACGAATCCAGCGGTTCGCCAAATGCCCGTCGCGTCCGCATCTTCCTCGCGGAAAAGGGGATCTGCGTCGCCCGCGTGCCGGTCGATCTCGGTGCCGGGGAGCAACATTCGCAAGCCTATATCCGCATCAATCCACGCGGTGTCGTGCCAACTCTTGTCCTGGAAGACGGCACCGCCATCGGCGAAGTCCCGGCGATCCTGCGCTATCTGGAAGAGACGAACCCTAATACGCCGCTGCTCGGCACCTCGCCCAAGGACAAGGCCCTGGTGACGATGTGGGAACGCCGCATGGAGCTGGAAGGCTTCGCCGCCGTGATGGAAACCGTCCGCAACAACGCCGCCGGACTTAAGGGGCGCGCCATCGCCGGACCGCATGGCTACGAGCAGATCCCGGCGCTGGTTGCACGCGGACGGCAGCGCGTCGCGGATTTTTACGATGATCTCGAAGCCAGGCTGTCCGAGGTGCCGTTTGTTGCCGGCGACCGCTTCAGCGTGGCCGACATTACCGCGATCGTGACGATCGATTTCGCCACGCAAGCGTTGAATTTGCCGATCCCCGAACACCACGCCGCCGCACAGCTTTGGTATAAGCAAATTGCCAATCGCCCGAGCATGGCGGCCTGATATTTTCCAAGCCGACCGCGGGCGCATGTCGCGCTCGTGAACCACTGGCGGCCCGCCACGGTCAGCCACATCAAGCCAAAGGATCCAACCCATGGCCAAGCTCTCAGAAAAAACAGCCCTCGTAACCGGCGGTTCACGCGGTATAGGTGCCGCCATCGCCAAGCGCCTCGCCGCGGACGGCGCGCATGTCGCCATCACCTATACAAGCGGCGCCGCTGCCGCTGCCGCTGTCGTCGCGGACATCGAACGCGCCGGCGGCAAGGCGATCGCCATTCAGGCAGACGCCACCAATGCCGCCGCCAGCCAGGCAGCGGTCGAAAAGACCGTGGCCGCGTTCGGCCGGCTTGATATCTTCGTGAACAATGCCGGCACGGCCATTCCGAAGCCGTTCGAGGAAGCCACGCTTGAGGAGCTCGACCATGTGATCGATCTCAACATCCGTGGCGCCTTCGTTACAACCCAGGCCGCGCTGAAGCACCTGACAAGCGGCGGCCGCATCATCATGATCGGCAGTTGCGTTGGCGAGCGGATGCTGACACCAGGCCTGGTACCTTACGCGGCCACGAAAGCGGCCATCAGGATGTTCACCCAGGGGCTGTCCAGAGAGGTCGGTGCCCGCGGCATTACTGTCAATAATGTCCAGCCTGGGCCGATCGACACTGAGCTGAACCCCGCCTCCGGCGACTGGGCGACACCGCAAGTGGCCGCCACCGCGCTCGGCCGCTACGGCACGGTGGAGGAGGTCGCCGCACTGGTCGCGTTCATCGCCAGTCCGGAGGCATCCTACATCACCGGCGCGAACCTGACCGTTGACGGCGGCACAAACGCCTGACCGGCGCGGATTGCTGAAGCGAATGTCATTTCATTGCCCGCCCTTACCAGGCGAGCAATGGCATGACCCAAAAAGCGAAAGGGAATATGATGACCGGCGACTTTCCTGATGACCTGCCCGCAGCGCTGCGGGACATTCGTGTAATGCCACTCTTCGTCCTGCGGCTCAGTGTGCGCCCCCTGCAGATCGTGGGGGATACGCCCGGCATCTTTCGCCGCATTGGCGTTGTCCCCGGCGGCAGCTTCTCAGGTGCGCGGCTGTCTGGCGAGGTGCTGGAAGGCGGTAGCGATTGGCAGTCGGTGCGTAGCGACGGCAGTACCACGCTCGATGTGCGGCTCGTGTTGAAAACCCATGACGGCGCGTTGATCGGCATGACCTATGGCGGCGTCCGGCATGGGCCCGCGGATGTGATCGCGCGGCTTGAAAAGGGCGAAGCCGTCGACCCAGAATCCTATTATTTTCGCATCGCGCCAACGTTCGAGACGGCATCACCGGCGTACGCTTGGCTCAACAGTATCACCGCGATCGGGACCGGCCACCGGACATCCGGCGGACCCGTCTACAGCGTGTTTGAGGTTCTTTGACAACGCTCCGCGGGGCCGCAGGAAATTCAGCGATTGGTTTGAACAAATGTCCGCTTCCCGCCGCCGGTTGTCGTGAAGCGGACAGTCAGCCCTCGGCCCGGTCCCGCCATACGCCGCCGTTCTGCTTCGCGCCCAAATAGGCAGTAGATCGTCACGACCCCTTATCCAGTAAGCGGCCATTCAAAACGTTCCTGACTTTGCAGTCGTTGGCTAGCCCAGTAACTATGATGGAATTGCTGAGTAGCGCTGGTCACAGTACAGGATTTTTGCGGTCCCTGTTCAGCCGCCATTCAATCATTCGGTATTGTCAACGACGCATTTCGCGCTACCATGGCTTAAAAACAGCGGGAGTAGCGATATGAATATTGCCTTCACCAGTGCCGCAAAACTCGCATCTTTAATCAAGGTGGCAGAAATTTCGGTGCTAGAGGCGGTAGATCTTTATATCCGGCGAATCGAGGCATTTGACGGCGCCATCAATGCCGTGGTGGTGCGTGATTTCGATCTGGCCCGCGTGCAGGCGAAAGCTTTGGATCGGGGGCGCAAAAAGCTAACGAAATTGCCGCCGCTCTATGGCGTGCCGATGACGGTGAAGGAAAGTTTCGATGTGGCCGGGTTGCCAACGACCTGGGGGGTCGAGGCGGCAAAGGGGAACATCGCGAAGGCCGACGCGGCGGCGGTGCAGCGCTTTAAAGAGGCCGGCGCAGTGATCCTGGGCAAGACCAATGTGCCGGTATTGCTGAGCGATTTGCAAAGTTTCAATCCGATTTACGGGACGACGAACAATCCGTTTGACCTTGCGCGCTCGCCTGGGGGATCCTCTGGCGGATCAGCCGCCTCGCTCGCGGCCGGCTTTGCGGCGCTGGAGCTTGGAACCGATATCGCGGGAAGTTTGCGAGCCCCCGCTCATTTTTGTGGTATTTTCGCTCACAAGACGACTTATGGAACATGTTCACCGAGGGGACACGCGCTGAACGGCGGGCTGGTGCCGCCTGATATTTCATGTGTGGGGCCAATGGCGAGGACCGCGAAGGATTTAGCTGTAGGCCTCAGCGTCATGGCCGAAGGACTGGAGCCCGGCCGCCAGTTGGCGTTGCCGAAATCGCGTGTGACGGGGCTGAAGGGACTGCGTGTGGCGATTTTGGCCGCGCATGAAATGTGCCCGGTGGAGAGTGAGATTTCCGAGAGGCTGGAGGCGCTGGGTAAATTTTTGAAAGAGGCCGGTTCCAAGGTGAGTTATACGGCTCGCCCGGGTTTCGATGCAGCTCTTGCGCATCAGAATTTTCTTTTGATGCTGCTGGCGGCTGTCAGTTCCCGCACACCCGAAGCACAGATCGAGCGGCTACGGGCTGATCCTGAGGGAATGACATCGCGTGGGATGCTGATGGAGCACCGGATCTGGCTGCGGCATAATGAGGCACGGGCACAGATGAAACTAGCCTGGATTAAGTTCTTCGAGGATTATGACGTTCTGATCTCGCCAGTGGCATCGACCGCGGCCGTGCCGCACGATCACTCTGGAACCATTGAGACGCGGAAGATTATCGTGAATGGCGAGGAGATTATTACCGGCCGGCAAACATTCTGGGCTGGCTATTCCGGTAATTTCGGCCTGCCATCAACGGCGGCACCGTTGGGCGTCACAGCCGCAGGTCTGCCCTACGGGATGCAAATTATCGGTGCACCTTTTGCCGATTACACCACCATCAGGGTGGCGGCTTTGCTTGAACAACACTGGCTCGGTTTCATCCCGCCGCCGCTTTATGATGCCTAGGACGCTAATGGCAGTGGCACATTCCAGAGCTGCCATTCCGCTTCCGGCCCGTTTTTGCCAAGGTCGGGTATGCGTCCCCCTCGCGCTGCTGGGAACGCAGCGCCGCAAGTCGATTGCGGCGCGTGTGCTCGCACCGGTAGCGCGGAAGTGCTGAACGGCATTATGCGGCTCCCCTCACGGCTTGGGCCTGGCTGTAGCCGTCCAGATAATCGATTGCCTGGCTAGCTTTCGCAGCGGCCGATACCAGGGCGCGCGGCTCGGCCTTCAAAGCCTTGAGCCAGCTTGCCAAGTAGGGAGCATGGTCGGTGCGTATATCCGGTACCAGGCCCAGATTGGCGCAACCAAACGCGGCCCCAAGCTCCGCAACAAGCTCCTCGAAGGCGTAGGCGTCATTACCCCAGCTCTTATGCTCCAAGCGATCCAGGCGGCTCTTGTGGCCGGTCCAGTGGGTCAGCTCATGGACGAGGGTCGACGTGTAGGCTTGTGGCGTCTTGAACTGTCTCGGTTCCGGCATCTGGATCATATCCGCAGCAGGGGAGAAATAGGCACGATTGCCGCCATGGCGGATCGTCGCCGGGATAGTGGCCAGCCATTCGCGGCCTGGGATTTCGATGCTTTCGGCCGGCACGGCGGGCTGTTCCGGTTGCTGCTGTTCGGCTTGCACCGGCATCTTCAAATAGAATTTCTCGGGCAAACCGTCGATCTGGTCACTGTTGAAAACTGCATAGGCTTTCAAAAAGGCATAGGTCTTTTGTATCGTTTCACCATTCTCGCCGGTCTCCTCATTCTTGGCCTTGTCGGCATAGATGATGCCAGACGCCTTGCTGCCCTTCTTCACCATGCCGCCCAAAGCCTGGGCTTGTTTGAAGGTCAACCAAAACCGGCCACCGAAACCGTTCTCGCTCGCGGCAATCCAAAGGCTTAAAATGTTGATACCCCGGTATGCCTCTCCGGTTGAACGCAGGGGGAGAGCAAAGCCCCCCAAATTGAGACGGGTACGCCCCTCGGTTTTGTTGTCAGTCCAGGGCTTCGCCCACGGCAGCGCCCCGGCGTCAATCTCGGCAATGATCTCCGCGACGATCTTCTCGATCAGGTCTTGAGCCTTCATCTCTTTTAAATCCTTTCAGGAAAAACGCATGTTTTTCCTGAAAGGAACGCCGTCCGGCGAGGACACGGGGGTGGGTTTGAGAAGGGCAGGGGACCGGGAGGGGAATCACCCGGCTGCACAAGCGAAGCGCGGAAGCTGGGGAGACCCGGTCTCCTGGGAGCGGAGCGACGAACCCTTCTCAAAGCTGGGGGTAAAGCCCCCTTTTGCTTCGATTGGGCGAAGCGAGGCCTGGCCTGCGCCCAGCCGCTGCCAAGATACGCACACGGGTTAGGCGGGTAGCTACCCGAGCTGTCTTAGCTCTCTAGATCCTGCAAAACGGGCACGGATATCGCTATTCGGCCATATTATTCAGTGCGTTATAAATGTCCGCGCAAGTTAGAAATGTCACCGGCCGTGCAAAGTAGAAATGTCACTCAGGTCGCTGGATGGGCTGGAATTTCAAGGTTGTTGGCATGTTTGTAACGTGCCGGATCAAGGCGACGCTTATGGGCAGGGAAGGCGTTCTGCTGCTCCTGGATAAGCGCCAACGCCGCACCAAGCCGCTTATTTTCAATGATGGCGGCTGAATCCACGGTCTGAATTTTGTCGAACACCCGGAACGGTAAATCGGTGCCGCGGTATTGGATCGCAAATCGTCCGTCCGGGTAGTTCACGATCATCACACGCTTGCCGGCGAGGGGATGGGAGGTCGTGTTTGGCGCCAAAAGCAGCACCATCCGGTCGTAGTGAACCGTCAGATTGGCTGATAACGTGCGTTCGTGTCGGGTCGTCAGAATTTCGGTTAGATCCTCCTTGGCGACCAGCGGACGGTGCAAATCCTTTGAATTTTTCGGCGGTTTGGCGAAGCGCCGGTTGTGATCCTCCATAAATGTCGGAAGCCAATTATTCACGGCCTCGATCGTGTCAATTCTAGCCAGCCGAAGCTCTTTGACCAAACGGTCCTGCAACGTCCCGAACGCCCGCTCAACGCGGCCCTTGGCCTGCGGCGAGTTGGCGCAGATGATGTCGATGTTGAGCTCGTGCAGTGCCCGTCCGAATTGCGTCATGCCGTTGCCGCCCTCGGCATCGCGCTTATAAACCCGAAAGACGCTGAATTTGTCAGAGTAGAACGCAACCGGCTTGCCCCAAGCCTCCAAATAGGTCCGGGTCACCCGAAAATAATCGAAGGTGGTCTCATCGCCCACAAAGCGCAGCGCCATCAGCCGGCTGGTGGCGTCGTCGATGAAGGCAATCAGGGTGCAACGTGGTCGGCGATCTTCGAACCAGGCATGATCGGAACCGTCGATCAGCACGAGTTCGCCAATGCATTCGCGGCGATTGCGCGGCTGATGAACCGAGGGGAGGCGGTGCCGGCGGTCGGTCCAAAGCCCGTCTTCGATCATCCAGTGCCGCAAGGTCTCGCGGGAAATATCAAAGCCGTGCAGCTCCGTGAGCTTCTCGGCCGCCAGCGTCGGCCCAAAATCTGCGTAGCGCTCGCGAACCAGCGCCATCGCGAATTCCCGGTATTCTGGCGGTAGACGCCGGTTGCTGGGGCGGCCACGGCGCTTGGAAATGAGCCCAGACGGTCCATACGTCCGGAGACCCTCCAAGAGCCTGAAAACCTGGCGGCGCCCGAGACCAATGAGCTGAGCCGCATCCTCAATGCGTAATCGACCAGATTGGACATCCAATAGCACCTGCAGCCGCGAAAATTCCCGCTTGCTCATCGATACCACCGACATGCCAAATCCTCCGGACCCTGGGCTTGGAGGACAGTGACATTTCTAATTTGCAGAAGGGTGACATCTCTATATTGCGCTTACAATAAAAAATGCCAGAATAGTTCTTATGGAAAGAACAGGTCGTTCTAACCGTATTGCATTTTTCAGACTAAACGACACTTTCTCGCGCAATGCCTAAGGCTATAAAATGCCATTTTAAGCGTTGCATGTATATTTTGAATTCGTCATTTTTTTCAAAAGCCGGTTATCCCCCCTCTTTCCCCTAGCATTCTGGCGTTCTGGCACTGTTCCTTGAGGACTCATCTGGCACCAGGAAAGACATCGTCATGTCTGGCCTGGCTATGGTAAGCTGGCACTGGTTCGCTGACGCGATGGCGACAACCATCTTGCCGGCGGAGTTCGGCAAATGAGCCAATTGTCTAGCTTTGCAGGGCGAGATGGCGACCTTCAGGTCTTATGGGAGGAGGGTGAGTGCGCCTTTTGCAGAGCGTGGCATGAGGCGGAGGACGGCGAGCGGAGCGCTATGCTGGCCGTGGTGCCTACCTCGGAGCATCCCAGCCCGCGTTGCCTCGATCGCTTGGCCCACGAATTCGGCTTGAAGGATGTGCTGGACGGGGCATGGGCGGCGCGGCCCCTGATACTTGAGCGCAAAAGCGGGACCAGCACGCTCATGCTCGAGGATCAGGGCGGTGAGCCCCTCGCGCGCCGACTGGGCACCCCCATGGCGATGGACAGCTTCCTGCCCTTGGCCATGGGCATCTCCACGGCGCTCGGCAAGGTCCACGCAAGTGGCCTGGTGCACAAGGATCTGAAGCCCGCCCATCTGCTGGTGAATTGCGCGGACGGACTAGTCCGGCTCACCGGGTTCGGCCTCGCCTCGCGCCTGCCACGCGAAAGGCAGGCCCCCGCCCCTCCTGAATTCATCACCGGCACGCTTGCCTACATGGCGCCCGAACAGACCGGTCGCATGAACCATTCAATCGACTCCCGCAGCGACCTCTACGCCCTCGGGGTCGTGCTCTACCAGATGCTCACGGGGATGCTGCCATTCACGGCCGCCGATCCCATGGAGTGGGTCCACTGCCACATCGCCAGAAAGCCGGTGCCGCCTTGCGAGCGGTTGGAAACGATCCCGGCCCCGGTCTCGCATATCGTCATGAAGCTGCTCGCCAAGACCGCGGAGGAGCGCTACCAGACCGCCGCCGGTGTCGAGCGCGATCTGCGGCGTTGCCTGGCCAACTGGGAAGCGAGCGGCCGCATCGATGGCTTCCCGCTGGGCGAGTACGACACACCAGACCGGCTGCTGATCCCTGAGCAGCTGTACGGGAGAGCGCACGAGACTGAAGCCTTGCTGTCGGCCTTCGACCGGGTCGTGGCCAGCGGTATGCCAGAACTGGTACTGGTCTCGGGATATTCCGGCATCGGCAAGTCTGCCGTCGTCAATGAGCTACACCGGGCGCTTGTGCCAACACGCGGGCTCTTCGCCTCCGGCAAGTTCGATCAATACAAGCGCGACATCCCCTATGCGACGCTGGCGCAGGCTTTTCAGGGCTTGATCCGCCCTCTGCTGGGCTTGAGCGAGGCCGAGTTGGCCGGCTGGCGCGAGCCCCTGCACGAGGCGCTAGGCCCGAACGCCAAACTCATGACCGATCTGGTTCCCGAATTGAAGCTGATCACCGACGAACCGCCGCCCATCCCGGAGCTGCCCCCGCAGCAGGCACAAAGCCGTTTCCAGCTGGTGTTCCGGCGGTTTCTCGGCGTGTTTGCCCGGCCGGAGCATCCGTTGGCACTCTTCCTTGACGATTTGCAATGGCTCGATCCGGCGACGCTCGATCTGGTGGAAGATGTATTGACCCAGCAGGAGGTCCGGCACCTGCTGCTGATCGGCGCCTACCGCGACAACGAGGTCATGGCCGGCCATCCGCTGCGGCGGAAGCTTCAGGCATTGCGCCATGCTGGGGCCCGCCTGCAGGAGATCAGCCTGGCACCGCTGGCGCGTGCCGACGTGCAGCAATTGATCGTGGATGCGCTGCGCTGCGGGCCGGAGGAAGCCGCACCGCTGGCGCAACTGGTGCATGAAAAGACCGACGGTAATCCCTTCTTTACCATCCAGTTCCTGCACGCGCTCGACGACGAGGGCTTGCTGCGTTTCGACCATGACACGGCACGCTGGTGCTGGGACCTCAATCGCATTTACGCCAAAGGGTACACCGACAATGTCGTGGACCTGATGGTCGGCAAATTGACCCGGCTGCCCGCGGCAACACAGACGGCCTTGCAGCTTCTTGCATGCCTCGGAAATGTCGCCGACGTCGCCATGCTTGGTCTGGTGCGCGGCCCCTCCGAACAGGCGGTCCATGCGGATCTCTGGGAGGCGGTTCGGCAGGAGCTGATCCTGCGCCTGGGAAATGTCTACAAGTTCGTCCATGATCGGATCCAGGAAGCCGCCTATTCGCTGATCCCGGTAGCGTCGCGCGCGGCGGCACATCTGCGGATCGGCCGGCTGTTGGCGGCGCACACGCCGCCGGAGCAGCGGGATGAAGCCATCTTCGAGATCGTCAATCAGCTCAACCGCGGCGCCGCGCTGATCACTTCACAGGAAGAGCGCAAGCAACTCGCTGCGTTCAACCTGACCGCCGGCAAGCGCGCGAAGCTGTCGACGGCCTACGCCTCGGCACTCACCTATCTCGTCGCCGGTGCGGCCCTGTTGCCGGAAGATGCGTGGGAGCACCGGCACGAGCTCATCTTTGCGCTGGAACTGGAGCGGGCCGAATGCGACTTCCTCACCGGTGCGTTGGCTGACGCAGAGCAGCGCCTGGCGACACTATCAACCCGCACCGCAACAACCGTGGAACGCGCCACGGTCGCGTGCTTGCGCGTGGATCTATACACGACCCTCGACCAGAGCAGCCGCGCCATTGCCGTCGGTCTCGACTATCTCCAGCATCTGGGCATCGATTGGTCGCCGCATCCTGGGGAAGAGGAAGCGCGACGCGAATATGAGCGGATCTGGTCGCAGCTCGGGAACCGCACGATTGAGAATCTTATCCATCTGCCTTTGATGAGCGACCCCGCCTCCCTCGCCACCATGAACGTTCTGACGAAGATCATCGTTCCGGCCTTGTATACGGATGCGAACCTATATCTCCTTGTCACCTGCCGCGCGGTCAATCTCAGCCTAGAATATGGCAACTGCGACGCTTCCTGTCCCGCCTATGCATTCCTTGGCATTGTCGCTGGCCCCCGCTTCGGTGATTATCAGGAAGCCTACCGCTTCGGTCGGCTTGGCTATGACCTGGTCGAAGAACGCGGGCTGACCCGTTTCCAGGCCAGGGTCTATATGGAATTTGGGAACGTCATTCTGCCTTGGACGAGACATGTCCTAGCTGGCCGCGATTTTCTGCGCCGCGCGTTCGAGGCGGCAAACAAGATCGGCGATCTCATTTACGCCGCCTATTGCGGCAACGAATTGACCACAAACATGCTCGCCGCGGGCGATCCGCTGGTGGAGGTGCAACGCGAAGCCGAACATGGCCTCGCCTTCGCGCAGAAGGCGCAGTTCGGGTTTGTCGTTGACTGCATCACCACCCAGCTCGGGCTGATCCGGACGCTGCGCGGCTTGACGCCGACATTTGGCGCCTTCGACGATGCAGAGTTTAACGAGCGTCGGATCGAACGCCGCTTTTCAGAAAACCCGGATTTGGCCTTTGTCGAGTGCTGGTACTGGGTGCGCAAGCTGCAGGCGCGCTTCTTTGCTGGCGATTATGTGGCAGCCATCGAGGCCTCGTCGCGGGCGCAACAACTTTTGTGGACATCACCATCCTATTTCGAAAGGGCTGAATATCAGTTCTACAGCGCGCTGTCCCGCGCCGCCTCCTGCGACGCGGGACCGGCCGACCGGCGACAGCATCTCGACGCGTTAGCCGCCCTCCACCGGGACCTCGAGCTCTGGGCGGTGAACTGCCCAGATAATTTCGAGAACCGTGCTGCCCTGGTTGGCGCCGAGATCGCGCGCGTCGAAGGCCGCGAACTCGATGCCGAGCATCTCTACGAACAGGCCATCCGCTCGGCCCGCGCCAACGGCTTTATTCACAACGAGGCGCTCGCCAACGAGCTGGCCGCCCGCTTCTACGCGGCGCGAGGCTTCGAGAAGATTGCCCGTGTGTATTTGCAGGACGCCCGCCACGGCTATCTGCGTTGGGGCGCCGAGGGTAAGGTGCAGCAACTTGATCAGCTCTATCCGCAACTTCGGCAGGACGAACGCGCACCGGGTCCAGCCGGCACGATCGGAGCGCCGGTCGAGCACCTGGACCTCGCCACCGTGATGAAGGTCTCGCAGGCCATCTCAGGCGAAATCGTCCTGGAAAAGCTGCTCGACACGCTCATGCGCACCGCGATCGAGCAGGCAGGGGCGGAGCGCGGTCTGTTAATTCTTCCGCGCGGCGTGGAGCAACGGATCGAGGCGGAAGCCACGACCAGTGGTGACACGGTCGTCGTGCGTCTGTGCGACGAGGCCGTGGCCGGTGCTGCGCTGCCGGAGTCGGTCCTCCATTATGTGCTGCGCACACGGGAGGGCGTGATCCTCGACGATGCGTCAGCCGAGACCGCCTTTTCCGCGGACCCCAATATCCGTCTGCGTTGCGCCCGCTCCATTCTCTGTCTGCCGTTGCTGAACCAGGCCAAGCCCATCGGCGTGCTCTACCTAGAAAACAACCTGGCCCCCCGCGTCTTCGCGCCGGCCCGGATCGCGGTGCTGAAGCTGCTCGCCTCGCAGGCCGCGGTCTCGCTGGAAAATACCCGTCTGTATCGCGACCTTGAGCAGCGCGAGGCAAAGATCCGCCGTCTGGTCGAGGCCAACGTCGTCGGGATCTTCATTTTTGTGCTCGATGGCCGGATCGTCGAGGCCAATGACGCCTTTCTCCAGATGGTGGGCTACGACCGCGAGGATCTTGCCAAGGGTCGTATACGCTGGACGAATCTGACGCCACCGGAATGGCTCGACCGCGACAAACGACATTGGATCCCCGAGCTAACGAGAACCGGGATCTTGCCGCCGTTCGAGAAGGAATACTTCCGGAAAGACGGCAGCCGCGTACCTGTGCTCCTCGGCGTGGCGATGTTCGAGGAAGGTGGCAACGAGGGTGTCGCCTTCGTGGTCGATTTGACCGAGCGCAAACGGGCGGAGGCTGAAGCCCACGAGATGCAGATGGAGCTGGCACACGCGAACCGCGTCGCAACAATGGGGCAACTAACCGCGTCCATCGCCCATGAGATCAACCAGCCCATCGGCGCGACCGTCACAAATGCCCATGCCGCTCTGCGCTGGCTGCGAGCCGAACCGCCAAATCGCGAGGCGCTCGGGCGGGCGCTTGAGCGTATCGTTCAGGACGGCAATCGCGCCGGCAGTATCATCCATCAGATTCGCGCCCTCATCAAAAAGGCGCCACCTCGCATGGAGGGCGTGGCAATCAACGACGCGATCCTGGAAATCATCGCTCTCACCCATGGCGAAGTCGCGAAGCAAGGCATCACGCTGCGGACGCAGTTGGCGGAGGGGCTGCCGGGTATCCATGGCGATCGGGTGCAACTGCAGCAGGTGGTTCTCAACCTGATCCTCAATGCCATCGAAGCGATGAGCCAATCGAGCGACGGCACCCGCGACTTGTTCATCAGCAGCACGCCCGATGGGGCGGACAGCGTGCAGGTCAGCGTGCGTGATTCGGGGCTTGGTTTCGCCCCCGGCACGCTCGAGCATGTCTTCGACCCGTTCTACACCACGAAGGCCACAGGGCTGGGCATGGGCCTGTCAATCTGCCGCTCGATCATCAGCGCGCACGGAGGACGGTTGTGGGCCGAGACAAATGAACCGCAGGGGGCGATCTTTCATTTCACGGTAGGGGCGGGAAACGATGCTGGCGAGAAGTGACGCGATGAAGGGCTTGACCGCCGTTAGTGCCGGCGCCCGCCTTCCGCGAACGGAAATGATGCCCGCTGAACTTGTCGGGGCAACGCCAGCGAAGATTACCGCCGCAGCGCGGCCCGCGGGATTTGTTGCTGCCTGCGCCACTTTTCCCAAGGAAGCATTTTTCCTGTGAAACTCAACCGCCGTTCTTTTCTCGCCGCCTCAGCCGCCGCACTGGCCGCCCCGATCGCGTTCGCGCAAAGCACGGAAAAGACCAAATTCACAGTGATCCTCGACTGGTTCGTCAATCCGGACCATGCGTCGCTGTTCACTGCCCGCTATATCGGCGCCTACAACCGAGCCGGGCTGGACGTGGCCCTGGTGCCGCCGACCGACCCCGACCTGCCGCCGCGCCTGCTCGCCGCCGGCAAGGCGGACGCCGCGATCAGCTACCAGACGCAACTCTACTTACTAGTCGATGAGGGCCTGTCCGTGCGCCGCACCGGCTCGCTGATCAACAAGCCGCTGAACACCCTGACCGCGCTGAAGCGCAGCGGCATCGACAAACTCACCGATCTCAGGGGCAAAAAAATCGGCTATGGCGTCTCCGGAGTTGATGACGCGCTGATCGGCACGATGCTGCACCATGTCGGCCTCAGCCTCTCGGACGTGACGCTGGTGAACTTGAATTTCGCGCTGGTGACGGCGCTGATGTCGAACGAGGTAGATGCGGTGATCGGCACCTTCCGTACCTATGAGGACATCCAGCTCGCCCAGACCGGGCAGCAGCCAGTAATCTTCTCACCTGAGGATTACGGCGTGCCGCCCTCGGACGCGCTGATCGTGCTCTCCAACACCTCCGGCCTCGCCAACCCAGCGCTGCCGAAATTTTTAGCTGCGCTGCAGGAAGGCGCAGAATATCTGGTGAAGCACCCGGACGAGATGCTGGCGCGTTTCTTGAAGGACCAGCCGAGCCTGAACGACAAGCTCGATATCGCCTCCTGGAAGGCGCTGCCGGGCTATTTCGCCCAGAACCCGGCCTATCTCGACAGCGCGCGTTACCTGACCTATCGCGATTTCATGCTGCGGGAAAAGCTGATTAAACAGGCCCTGCCCCTTGACGATTACGCGGTGCAGATCAAGGTCTGAGAGTCTGACCCGAATCTCATGCGGAACGAGCCAATCGTCTTGTGAGTAGCTTGACGTTGGCGATGAAGAGCCACGTTTCGGCGGAGGCGATTGATGCTTCATAGTCTTTGGCGAGCCTCCTGTTTCGGTTCAGCCAGGCGAGTGTCCTTTCCACCACCCAGCGGCGCGGCAACAGAACGAAGCTCTTTGCGATTTCTGAGCGTTTGACGATCTGGATGGTCCATTTTCCAATCGCTGTCATAGCATCCCGGAGCTTCCCACCGGCGTAACCGCCATCGGCGAAAATGTGGCGCATCTTGGGGAATGGTGTCATCAATGCTGTCAGCAACGGCACGGCGCCGAAGCGGTCTTGGATGTCCGCGCTGTGGACCTGCGCGCCGAGCAAAAGACCGAGCGTATCGGTGACGATGTGACGCTTGCGTCCTTTCACCTTTTTTCCGGCGTCATAGCCGCGTGGACCGCCAGCTTCCGTAGTCTTGGCCGACTGGCTGTCGATAATGCCCGCAGATGGGGTGATGGCGCGCCCAGCCGCCACTCGGGCACGCGCCATCAGGGCATGGCTGATCCGTTGCCAAGTACCGTCAGCGCGCCAGGCATAGAAAAACCGCTGCACCGTGCTCACAGGAGGGAAATCCTTGGGCAGCAGGCGCCACGCACAACCGCTCGAGGCCATGTAGAACAGCGCATTCACGATGCTTCGTAAACAGGTGCGTCTCGGACGCCCCAGCCGCCGCGCACGCGGAAGCAAGCTCTCAATCAGAAGCCACTCCTCGTCGCTCACGTCGCTTGCATAACGCAGCCCATCGCGCCGATACTGGGCACGGGTGATTTTGGTCCAGGCCATTATGGAATCCATCGTAGTTCGCAATCACGATTGAACCATAACCAACTGAAATCACACAACTCTTTTTGAGGCAGACTCTGAGCCATGCCGCCGCCGGGCACCGAAAAACGCGCCACGGGAATCAAGATGGGAGAGCTTCAGGTCAAACCTCTCCCTCCGGTTCCCCCCTCATTCCCCCATGGCCATCGGGGGAGATGGGGGGGCGAATTGAGGACAGCGAGGAATAGCCCTGCTCCCGTCGGTGTCGGCGCGAGCAAAACCAAGGACCAACGGGGGCCTACGGGGGCGCAGACGGAATTTTCGCTTTTATGGCGCCACGAACTACGACTCTGGGGGTTAGTTAGGAGTTCGACGCTCTTCGGGTGCGCCAACAAATTCAGTCAGTTATTAATCAGTCCATAAGTATTACGGCATTCACGCTGCGTATTTGAGTGATGGTTTTTGGTAGAAGGAGCGGATTTTCCTGGGGTTTCTCTGCAAGCTACGCATAGACGACAGGACTTTATCCTTGAAGTCGGTCTTATCTGTTGTGACCATGCGCCCCACGGTGTCCGACTTCAAATGCTTCCAGACAAGTTCATCAGGGTTGCGATCTGGTGAGTAAGGCGGAAGAAAAAACAACCTCAACTTGCTGCCGAGCGTTTCAACAAAAGCTGTCGTCTTTTTCGCACGATGTGCCGGTGCACGATCAACAATGAGAAAAATCGGGCGCGTGGCGCCAATTACAAGCCGCTTCAGAAATTCGATAAAAACGTCGGCGTTTACACCGCCCTTATCCTTGACCATAGCGCATGATCGTCGTGTGGGCGAGGGAGAGGCCACGTTCGGCCATCATCTCTACTAAGTCACGGAGGCTCAACTTGAAGCGCAGATGCCACCGCACACACAGGATGATGATCTCACGCTCGAAGTGCCGCCCCTTAAACAGCTGATCAGAGCAGGTCACCTTCTTCGCCATCATCCGAACCCTATCCCGATCCTCCCAAAATACCCGGCAGCCAAGCTTTGTACCAGATCCGTTGCGTCCAGCACAGCCGTTCTTTGCGGGGAAGCCAGTTTGGCCTTCCGAGAAAAATTCTCCCTATTAAAAAATTTGCGACAGAGCCCTCTGAGTCCACGGGTTGGCTCGAGGGTCGATTTGCACGGTCGCGGTCGTGCCCGCGACCAGGCGTACGCCTGCCGGCACGTGGTCGATATGGATGCGGACCGGCACACGTTGCGCCAGCCGTACCCATGTAAAAATCGGATTGACTGTCGCCACCCCTTCCAGGTTGGGTTGAGCGTTTGGCACGTCGATCGCGCGGGCGATACTGGCGACATGCCCGTGTACGATCTGACTGTATCCCATGAGCTTGACCTCGGCCGGGTCGCCCTCATGGATCGAGCCAAGGTTGGTCTCTTGAAAGTATGCGTCAATCCAGTAGGAGTTGGCGTCGACCACGGAAAGTTCATTCTGTCCGACATTCGCATAGTCTCCGAGCTGCACGAGCAGGTTGGTCACCCATCCATTGGCGGGTGAGCGGATCTGCGTGCGTTCGAGATTTACGCGCGCCTGGTCCAGGCCTGCCTCGGCCTGTTGCAACGTGGCTTCGGCTGCCAGTGCGCCGGAAGTGTAGGTCTGCTGTTGTTCTACGGTAACGGCGAGGTCGTTCAGCTGGCGCCGGCGTGCGGCTTCCCGTTCCAGGTTCAGTGCATTGGCCCGGTCCTGTACCACTGCCGCTTCTGCCATATGTACGGCGATGGTGTAGTCTGTCGGGTCGATCAGCATCAGCAAATCGCCCTTATGCACATACTGATTATCTGTGACAGGGAGTTGCACGATCCGTCCAGTGACTTCGGGCGCCATCGTATCGATATAGGCGCGCACCGTGCCGTCGCGGGTCCACGGCCCATCCATATAGACGTTCCACATTGCCCAGCAGAGCGGCACCGCGACAATAATCGTCAGCAAAGTCACGAGGATTGGCAAGATGTGCATGCGCCTCCGGACGTTCTCGCTGCTCTCTGGCAGGCGGTGCATGATGCCGGTTTCGTGGTCTTCCCGCGCGGAATGATCCAATTTGAGTTCCGGTTCCGACATCAGCAAATCTCAGCGTGCAACAAAAAGAACAATAGATGAAAGCATGATTATATATACGGCGAAACTGAACAGTGCCGGGTGCCAGACGTAACGCATCAGGCCAAAATGACCTGCGATGCGATGGAATATGGTCAGAAGTATCCAGGTCAACGCCATCATAAGCGAAATGGGCGCGACATAGACGCCGAACAGATTGATCTCGGCGAATCTCATCGCATCTTCCTCGAGTCGAAGTACGCTTTATGCTGCACAAGCGCCTCGGATATTGCCAGGATGCTGCTGCGCGCCCGGAGGCTGATCCGGCCGCCAGGCCGGGAACTGATTAGGGCCGCCAGTCGCGCATCGAGTTGGGCGAGGTGTTCATTTGCCGTCACGGTATCGCCGTGGGCCATGGCGCGAAGCGCTGCATTCAGTTCGACGGGCAGGTCGAGTTGCCGTGCGGCGCGGCGCAGGCGGATGATCTCGATCCCCACGGACAAAGCTGCCAGAAGTTGCGCGCGCTGCAGCGATTCGGCCTGCGCCGGTAATGCGTAGAGGCAGCTGTAAACGGATGCTTCCCAGGCCGTCGTCCTGCGTGGGATAGTCCCCGTCACCAGGCGGCGAAAATCCCGCAGCGTGCGGGCCAGTAGCCGGCGCGCCCGCAGCGCCGGGGACAAAGGCGGCACCAGGCGGCAGGCGAGTGCTGCGATGCCGGCTCCTACGGTGATTGCCAACGCCGTATTGCAGAATTGCTGGAAATCGTAGGTCATCTGGTTCGCGGGCGCCAGCATAGGCAGAAAGTTGATGATGATGCCAACGAACAATATGGTTTGCCTGGGCTGTGCCATCAGCGCCCCGGCCGGCACCAGGACCAAGCCAATCACGAGGCAGAAGCCGATGAATGTCGTCGTGTCCGGCAACACCGCAAAATCCAGGATCGCGGCGCATATGGCTGCCATCGCGGTACCGACTGCGAAACTCACCACCGATGCATAAGCCTGTTCGCCGCGCGGCGAAAACAGTAACACCGCCATCGCCGCTGCCCAAAGGGCTTGCGGCCCGTTCGGCCATTTTGTCGTCACCCATAACAGCTCAATGACACCAAAGGTGAGGAAGACGCGCGCTGCATTGACCAGAGACGGCAGCAGATCCGGCACGCGGAGGCGCGACGGCCCGGTTGCCGGCAGCACTTTGGCCGGATCGACCAAAAGCGCCAGCCCGTTGAGCGAGCGTTGGATACCGATCAGGGCTTCGGCGGTCCAATCGGCGAGCAGCCGCAGGGAGGGGGTGGGGGCTGGCAGAGCGACCAAAGCCCGGGTGGTGGCGATGCATTTTTGCCGTATATAAGCGGGGTCGGCCAACCAGACCGAGGCATCGTCCTCAGACAGCACCGGCCGCAATTCCGGCGGGATATTTTCTAAAATAAGTTGCGCCTCGCGCCGCCCTTGTTCGCCGGAAAGCACCTCCAAATGACGGGCTACGAGCCGCCAGGCGGATAGCGAGATAAATAGGCCGCTTAACGCTGTTCCTAAGGTCGGTGAATGCGGGCGAAGGTCGGAGGACTCTCCAAGAGTTTCATCGATCACGGCATCGAGCGCAGTGACGCGCCGCAGGAGGTTACCCCGCGCCGGACGGGTCCTTATCTCCCCAGGGCCAGTCATCTGGAATGTGCCGGAAAATCTTGCGCTGATCTCTTTTGAAATCGTTGCAAGCTGAGCGGCTAGTCGTCGGCGCGCGCCGCCGAAATCGGTCCCGGCCAGCACGATACCGGCACTGGCAATGCCGATGCAGATTTCGCTGGCACGGGCAACAGCGAGCGTGAACGCGTCGCCGTTCGCACCGCCGGTGGCGCCGAGTTCACCGGCGGCGATGATTGCCGCCGTGTAGCCAGCCAAAGCTGCAGAATAAGACGCGAAGTTGCGCAACACCGTCGACATGAAGCCGCATATGCCACCCCAGAGCGCGAGGCCGAGAAGGAAATAGAGGCGCTGCTGCGGCTCCAGGGCGGTAAGCACGACAATGGCTACCGCCCCACATACCGTACCGACCATGCGGAAATAACCCTTGCGCAAGGAGGCGCCGAGCCTTGGCTGGCAGACGACTGCCGCCGACATGCCGGCCCAGTATTCATTGTCCAGCTCAAGCTTGAACGAGATATACAACGCAAGGCAAACCGAAACCCAAAGCCGCAGGCCGAACAGCAGCGGCGGAATCCCGGCGCGGAGCGCGCTCGCCCATGGCTTTCGCAAGGGATCCATTTGGATATGGCGATTTTGATATCCGACAAGCATACCAATCACTTTCATCACAACGTGCCGCTACTTAAGCGATAAACTCGTGCATGCTACGGATTTTGCCTTGGTCCAGCATCATCACGGCATCGGCATAACGCAGCGCCTGGCGCCGGCGCGTAATCAGCAAGGTCGTACGCCCGCGCATCAAACGCGCGATGGTATCCGGCACCGCCCGTTCGGACACGGCATCAAGCCCTTCGGTCGGTTCATCGAGGATCAACAGCGGCGCATTGATCAATTCCTGCTGGAGCAGCTTCGCGCCGGCGGTCTGACCTCGAGCGTCTTGGAGCATTCCGGCGGCCGACACGCCGTTACGCTTGAAAGGCAAAAGGTTGACGCCATCGCTTGGCGTCAACATTCGAAGAGGCGATGCCGCGAGCCCAAGGGCTGAACCCGGAAGAAGCCACGCTACCGGGCTCAAAACCCTTGGCACCGGCATCCGATCCTCAGTGATGGGCCGCCAGGGCGGAAATGCGCCCGCGGAAGACCCAGATCTGATAGGCGTTGTACATGATCATCACCGGGAAGAACCCACCCATCGCAAGGGTGAAGGTGAAGAGCGACACCGCCGGGCTGGCACCCGAATAGATCGTCCACGTTCCCGGCACCAACCACGGATACAGCGTCACCATGAATGAGATAGCCATGATCGCCAGGGCGATAATGAACCAGATCATCGCCTTCAGATCCTGATCGTGCGTCGCTGCCAGGCGCATCTTCACCGCAGAGACGATGACCGCCAACGCCACGATCGCCCAGATCCACCATTCCGAGCCGAGCCACTTATCCCGCGCCCAGGGGAAGATCGCCGCGCTGAACACGACCGTGATGACGGCAGTGAGAAGGGCCAGAAAGAACACGACATTGCTCCACCTGGCAGCCTGCTCGCGGATCGGCTCGCCATGCTGGAACCGGGCTCGGACGAACAGAACGCCGCCGAGTGTCACCGCAATCACCGAGGCGATACCGGTCCAGATGCTGAAGGGCGAGATGAAGCGAAGTGCGCCGCCAACATAGGTCGGCACCGTGCCGGCATCATTGGTAAGCGGAAAGCCCTGCATCACAGCACCCAGCGCCATGCCGCCGAAGAAGGCGACCACCAGGCTCGAAAACCCGAAGGCAAAATCCGAAAAGCGCTGCCAGGCCGGGTCGGCCAGATGCCGGAATTCCAGCGCCACAGCCCGGGTGATCATGCCCCAAAGTGCCAAGGCAAGCGGCACCATGAGATAATTGAACGCCGAGCCGTACACGAAGGGGAAAGTGGCGAACAGGATGCCGCCTGCCACGATCAGCCAGGTTTCATTCGCGTCCCACGTACCGGCCATCGCCGACATGATCGCGCCGCGTTCGTCCTTGCTGCGCACGAAAAGAGAAAATACGCCGGCGCCGAGATCGGCACCATCCAATACCACATAAAGCACCACGCTCAGCGCGAACGCTATCCACCATGCGAAGGTGACGATGCTTTGTATCTGGGTTAATCCGTCCATGATTGCATGTCCTGTAGATGGGCCGGCCATAGAGTGAGCCGACCCTTAATGGTTAGACCGATTTGAAGTAGGAGGGGGTCTTCGGATCGCGCGTCAGCGGTTCCACATGGCCCAGTTTCTGGTGACCTTCCTGCACGACAGGCGTGGTCATATCCGCACCCTGGCGCATCACTTTCGCGAAGAAGTACCAGGTACCGGCCCAGACCAGGAGCTCGAAGCCCACGTAGCCCACCATCCAGAAGATCTCTTCGGCAGCACTCATGCGGCTGGTGCCCTGTGCCGTGGTCATCATCCCGTAGACCAGCCAAGGTTGGCGGCCGATCTCACGCGTCCACCAGCCGGTCCACATCGCGATATAGGGCAGGAAGCCGCAGAGGATCGTGAAACGCAGGAACCATTTGTTCCGGTCGATCGTCCTGAACACTCAGTTTCCCGCGCAACGCAAGCCAGAGCCCCCAGAAAGCGAGCAGCATCAGCGCAGCGCCGGCGCCGGCCATGATGCGGAACGAATAGAACGGGATCAGCATCGGCGGACGATTCTGCGGCGCGATATCGTCCAGGCCTTCGACTTTACCATTCCAGGTGTGCGTCTCCAGCAGGCTCAGCACGTGCGGAATGGTAATCGCCCAGGCCGTGCCATCACCCGCCGCATTCGGCCAGGCAACGACATGCCAGCCGGTATTAACGGACCCGTCCGGATTATAGGTGTGGTAATGCCCTTCAAGTGCTGCCAGTGCCGCCGGCTGATCCGCCGCCACGGTTTGCCCAAGGCTATCGCCCAGATAGACCTGAAGCGGCGCGATAACGATCAGCGCCAGCACCGAGTATTTCAACCCGCGCTGGAACAGTGCGACATTCTTTTTCTTCAGGATCTGCCAGGCCGAAACCGCCGCGACGAAGCAGAGCGCCAGTTCGATCGTTGCCACGAGCATATGGGGAAAACCGAAAATCACATCCGGGTTCAGAAGAGTGCCGCACCCCAGTTGACGACCTGGAAAAACCCGTTCTTGAACACGACACCGGTCGGCGTCTGCATCCAGGAATTCGCAACCAGGATCCACATGGCCGACAAGCAGGAAGCGATCGCGACGTTGGCGGTCGCAAACAGATGCATCTTCTTGCCGATCTTGCCCCAGCCAAAGACCATCAGCCCGACGAAGCCGGCTTCATACATGAAGGCGGTAATCGTCTCGTAGCCCAGAACCTGCCCTAAAAACGGTCCGGCGGCCTGCGAGAAAGGCCCGTAGAGAATGCCGAACGCCATTTCCATCGTAATGCCGGTCGCGACACCCGCGCCGAAATTGATGATGAACAGCTTCTCGAAAAAGCGCGTCAGGCGGTACCATTGCTCGTCATTGGTCCGAACCCAGCGCCATTCACTGAAAAACAAAAGGACGGAAAGCCCGACGGTCAACGGCGGATAAAGGATGTGCATGGACGTGATCCATGCAAAATCCAGCCGCGATAGTAAAAGAGAAAGTGCGGTATTTTGCATCAAAGGTACTCCGGTATTTGGGCCGAGCCTGAATTTTAAAGGACTTCAAACATCAACGATGCTGGCAGTTGAGATCTGCGGATCGCGTCGGATGCGCACAGGGATCGACTTATAAGAGGGCGTGCCGCTCTCCTTGTCGCAGTAATCCAGTGGCACCAGCACGTTCGCTTCCGGATAGTAGGCGCCGATCGAGCCCTTCGGGAGATTGTAGGCGATGGCTGTGAAACCAATCAGCTGCAACGGCGTGTCCGTCGCCAAGGCGGTCTCAACGATGATGACATCGCCATGTTCGAGGTTGCGCTCCGCCAGGTCCTCCTCGCTGATGAAGACGACGTCGCGCCGCCCGAACACGCCGCGATACCGGTCATCCAGACCGTACACCGTGGTGTTGTACTGGTCGTGGCTGCGCATCGTCGTCAGTTTCAGGACATCCCCGGATTTCATCAACGGATCCTCGTTCAGTCCCTGGAATGGGATGAACTCGGCCTTTTTCGAGGGCGTGTTCCAGATACGCTCGGTCGCCGGCAGTGGCAGCCGGAAGCCGCCGGGGATGCGGACACGCTCGTTGAATTTTTCGAATTCAGGAAACACCGCCTCAATGCCATCGCGGATCAGATCGTAATTCTCTACCATGGCCTGCCACGGTACCTTGCTGAAGGGCAGGGTCGCCATCGCGATGCCGGCGACAATCGCCGGTTCGGAGCGCAGATGTTCCGAGGCGGGGGGTAGCTTGCCGCTTGAGGCGTGCACCATGGACATTAAATCCTCCACCGTGATCGCCTGCTCGCCGCTCGCCTGCACATCCCGTTCGGTACGGCCGAGCACCGGCAGGATGATGGTTTCGTTGCCGACCAGCAGATGCGAGCGGTTCAGCTTGGTGCCGAGATGCACCGCGAGATCGAGCTTGCGCATGGCTGCCAGGCACAGTTCCGGATCCGGCAAAGCGATGGCCAAATTGCCGCCAAGGCAGATCAGCGCTTTCGAGCGCCCATCGTAGATCGCTTGCATCGCCGCAACGGCATCGTGCCCGTGATGTTTCGGTGGCACGAAGCCATAGGTTTTCTCGATGTTCTCAAGCATAAAAGCCGGCGGCTTCTCCGTGATACCGACAGTGCGGTTGCCCTGCACATTGGAATGGCCGCGCAGCGGGCAGATGCCGGCCCCCGGCTTGCCGATATTGCCGCGCAACAGCAACAGGCTGGCGATCTGGTGGACGTTCGAGGTGCCGGTGACATGCTGGGTAATGCCCATGCCATAGGTCACGATCGTCGCGTTGGATTTCGCATAGGTTTGCGCCACCATTTCCAAAGCCGAGCGCGGCAGGCCGGAAGCCGCCTCGATATCCGGCCAGGCGGTGGCTTGCAGATCGGCGGCAAAAACGTCGAAGCCATTGGTGTGTTGGGCGATGAATTCGTGATCCAGAACGGTCGAGCCGGGGCCGGCGGCCGCATCGAGCTCCAGCAGTGCCTTCATCACGCCTTTCAGCGCCGCCGCGTCGCCGCCCACTCTCACCTGAAAATAGGTCGAGGCGATCGACGTCGAGCCAAAGCTCGCCATTTCGAGCGGGTCCTGCGGGTCGGCGAAGCGCTCCAGCGCCCGTTCACGAAATGGGTTGAAGACAATGATGGGCACGCCGCGCCGCGAGCATTCATGCAGTGTGCCCATCATGCGCGGGTGGTTCGTGCCGGGGTTGTGGCCCATGGCGATGATGAGCTCGCAGTGCTCGAAATCGTCGAGCGAGACGCTGCCTTTGCCCATCCCGATCGATTGCGGCAGGCCGACGCTGGTCGCCTCGTGGCACATGTTCGAGCAGTCGGGAAAGTTGTTCGTGCCGTATTCGCGGATGAACAGCTGATAGAGGAACGCCGCCTCGTTGGAGGCGCGGCCGGAAGTGTAGAACTCCGCCATGTTCGGGTCCGGCAGGCTGCGCAGGACCTCGCCAATCTTCGCGAAAGCGGCATCCCATTCGATCGGCTGATATGTGTCGCTGGCTTTGTCGTAGCGCATCGGATGCGTGATGCGGCCTTCATTCTCGAGCGCGTAGTCGCTCCATTCCAGCAGGGACGTGACCGTGTGGCCGGCGAAAAATTCCGGCGGCACGCGCTTCTTCGTCGCTTCCCAGGTCACGGCTTTGGCGCCGTTCTCGCAGAACTGGAAGGTGGAGGTGTGTTCCTTGTCCGGCCAGGCGCAGCCAGGGCAGTCGAAGCCATCCGGCTTGTTGGTGCGGAACAGAGTGAGCGGCGCGTCAATCACGCCCATCTGTTCTTTCACCGCCTTCGCGGTGGCGCGGAGAGCCCCCCAGCCGCCCGCAGGGTGGTCATATTGCCGGATACCGGGAACATTGCGTCTGGTCGCCATCAGAAGTCTCCGTCGTGACTGCTATTTCGAAACGAAATATTCTGTTAGTAACAATTAATTTTAGCTAATATATCCAACAAAAAATCCACTCGGAATCGAAAAGGCGCGCGGCGTGGATTGAAAACTTTGTTCGAATGCCTGGGAATAGGACATGACGCGTAAGCCCTCCGGGCGATGCCGAAATGGAATTGTACCGGCTTGCCAGAAAATGACAATCATGCAGCCAACCTAGCAATTGTACTGTGAGATACATTGTAAATTCGTGCGATTTTTTGGATAGGCTCTCCGGCACCCCATGCTATTGTTGGCGCTTTGATGTCTTCGACTCGACCCAAGAATTAAAAACTACGTCCCGCCCTATATCGGAGCGTAGCGCGATATTACTGGCAGAACCCTTTGACTGCGGCACAGACGCACGCCACATGGTTTCATTCTCGATGGAAATAATTTTTTAGATGCTAAAAATCCTTGAACAACAAAGGGCTTTTAAAAATCTTCCGCTTCAGTTTGTGCTGCTTTTCTGCAAGTTGGATCTGCTCGGCCTGGAACTGCTGGCGGTGGATCGCACCCGGATCAAGGTGGTCAACAACAAGGACCGCAAGTTCACGCGTGCAGTCACTATCGCTGGCATCGAACTCCTCCATCGCATCCGCAAAAACCAATTCGACCTCAGTAAATTGCCAAAACATGCAAAACCGTATCCCTCCGGCAGCGGCCGTCTTCTGAGATTTGGGGATTTAGGTGAGTGTCGTGGCATCGTAACTTAATGGTGGAAAGTGTCCACAACCGAGATAATGGACACAAGTATGCGGGCGAAGCGCCGGCATAAGGTGTGGCCTGAAGCGCTGAAGCGGGAAATCGTGGCGGCCTGCCTGGTGCCGGGAGCGTCGGTGTCGATGGTAGCGCGGCAATATGACGTGAACACCAATATGGTTTTCACGTGGCGGAAGCTCTATGGTGGGGTACCGGACAAGGTACCGCCGCAGCTTTTGCCGGTAGTTGTTACGCCGGACCCAGCGGTAGCGGCTCCACGGGCGCCATCGGCCGACCTTCCTTTAGGTGACTTGATAGAGATCGAGCTGCCGCGCGGCTACCGCGTGCGGATCGGGAGCAACATCAAAGCTTCGGTGCTGCGCCTTGTATTGGACGCGTTGGAGCGGCGATGATCGCATTTCCGTCGAGCGTGCGCGTGTGGTTGGCGGTTGGGCGGACTGATATGCGGCGCGGCATGACTGGCCTTGCGTTGCAGGTTCAGCAATCGCTCGGCCGGGACCCGCATGCGGGGGACCTCTACGTCTTCCGGGGGGCCAGGGGCGATTTGATAAAGATCCTCTGGCACGATGGCATCGGGATGTCGTTGTATGCAAAACGACTGGAGAAATCCCGCTTCACCTGGCCATCTCCAAGTGACGGCGTGCTGGCTATTTCCGCCGCGCAGCTGGGCTATATGCTCGACGGAATCGACTGGCGAAATCCGCGTCATACCTGGCGCCCGACGAGTGCCGGATAATATCCGGCACCGCGATTTTTTAGGAGTCAACGGACGAAATTTGTGATTCTATTGCGGGTATGGACGCTGATCTTGCAGCCCTGCCGGACGATATTGATGCGCTGAAAGCGGCGCTGACGATCGAGCGCCGCAGGATGCAGGAGGTGGCGGCGGAGCTCGCGGTGGCGCGCGCGAAAGCGTCGGAAGATTTGGCTTTGATCGCCCATCAGAAGCTGCGGATCGCCAAGCTGGAGCGGCAGATCTACGGCCCGCGGTCGGAGCGGTCGTCTTTGCTTATCGAGCAGATGGCGCTGCAGTTCGAAGAACTGGAAGCAAGCGCCACCGAGGATGAACTGGCCGCCGAAATCGCTGCTGCCAATGTCACCTCTGTCGCGGGGTTTACCCGCCAGCGTGCCGAACGAAACACCTTTCCCGAACATCTCCCCCGCGAACGTGTCGTTATCGATCCGCCGACGGCTTGTGATTGCTGCGGCGGCAAGCGGCTCCGCAAGATGGGTGAGGATGTCACCAAAACCTTGGAGTCGATCCCCCGCCAATGGAAGGTGATTGAGACCGTTCGGGAGAAGTTTACCTGCCGGGATTGCGAGAAGATCAGCCAGGCGCCGGCCCCCTTCCACGTGATCGCCAGAGGGTGGGCGGGGCCGAGCCTTCTGGCGATGATCCTGTTCGAGAAATTCGGCCAGCATCAACCGCTCAACCGCCAGGCGGAGCGTTATGCGCGTGAAGGCGTGCCGATCAGCCTCTCAACCATGGCCGATGCCGTGGGGTCGGCTTGCGCAGCGCTGGCCCCGTTGAGCAGACGTCTTGAGCTCCATGTCCTGGCCTCTGAGCGACTGCATGGTGATGACACGACTGTTCCCGTTCTGGCCAAAGGCAAGACCGACACCGGCCGATGTTGGGTTTATGTTCGCGACGACAAACCATTCGGTGGAACATCTCCGCCGGCGGCGATGTTTTATTACTCCCGTGATCGAAAAGGCGAGCATCCGCGGCTCCATCTGGCCGGATATAGCGGGATCTTCCAGGCCGATGCCTTTGATGGATATCGCCAGCTCTATTTGCCGGACCGAAGTCCTGGACGCATCATTGAGGCGGCATGTTGGGTTCATGCCAGACGCCCGTTCTTCGCCATGGCCGATCTTGATGAGAACGCGCGGCGAAAAGCTGCGGGCAAAAAAGAGATCCCCCTCTCTCCCATTGCGATCGAAATCGTGCGCCGCATCGACGCCCTGTTCGAGATCGAGCGGCCCATCAACGGCAAAGCTCCCGATGAACGCAGGGCCGTGCGCCAGCTTCTGAGCAAGCCACTCGTGGACGAGCTTCAGCTCTATATGCGCGAGCAGCGCGCCAAACTCGCCCGCGGCCACGATCTTGCCAAGGCCATCGATTATATCATCAAGCGTTGGGACGCCTTCACCCTGTTCCTGGATGACGGCCGCGCCTGTCTATCTAACAATGCCGCCGAGCGCGCGCTGCGTGGCATTGCTCTGGGACGAAAATCGTGGATGTTCTGCGGCTCGGACCGCGGTGGTCAGCGTGCTGCAGCCATGTACAGTCTTATCGTCACGGCCAAAATGAACGACGTCGACCCTCAGGCTTGGCTGGCCGACGTCCTGGCGCGGATTGCCGCTCACCCTGCGCATCGCCTTGATGAGTTGTTACCATGGCATTGGAAGCCGGTGGCATCTGCGGTTGCCGACGTCGCGGCCTGATCATGGCGCCCGTCAACAAAATCCACCACGTCTATACCATCGCGCACGTCGCCGAAATGCTCGGCGAAGACGAGGACTGGCTGGGAGACGTGGCCAATGAAATGGACCAGGAAGACGGTCTCATCTCGATTTACGGTCCCGGGGACGACGGTGTCATGGCATTTACCGATTTTGGGATCGAGACGCTGCAGGGCCTGATCGAAATCCATAAAGAAAACCCGGATCTGCTCAAGCGCTCAACCGATCCCCTATAACCCTGCGGCCTACGGCGAATGCTTACCCAAAACCGCGCCTGCGATTTGGAACGCTGTGCTCACCGTATGATCAATGCGGAGGGCATCAGTCCAATCGACCTCAATCCCGAAATTTGCACCAGAGCCCCTCGGGTGACCTTGGCTGTGGGTAGCGCGTTGCTTGTACTCGCGGTCCACTCGGCTTTGGGGCAAATCAATGCCATGGCCTTCGGCGCCCTGGTTGGATGGCGACTATTTCCCAGCACCGCCAAACAGTGGGATGAGACTTTGGAATTTACGATCAACCGACGCGTGGTGATCGGCGCACTGGTTACGTTTGCGGTTCCCCTTGTCGGGCTGCCCATCGCGGCGCAGAACGGCAGCCATCTCGTCGAATTGTGCAATGCCTTTTACTGATCGGGTTCCCTGGCATTCGGGGCGGTCACGTTGCACTGCCGCTTTTGCACCGTGCCGCCGTGCTGCCCGGCTGGTTGAGCAATAGCCTCCTTCTCGCAGGTTATGGCGCTGCGCAGGCAGTGCCCGGACCGACCTCATTTTTGCGGCCTATCTCGGGACCGTCATGGGGCCAACGCCAAATGGCTGGATCGGCGGCCTGATCTGCCTGGTCACTTTGGGGTAAGAGATCGGAACAGCAGACGTTCATGCCGTGGCGACACTACACCTCAACGGTGATGGGAATGGTGAAGTGGAAGGCGGTGCCGTGTGGCGCACGCGGGGATGCCCATAATTGTCCACCATGCGCTTCGACGATCGATCGGCAGATCGAAAGTCCCATGCCTAAGCCATCGGACTTGGTCGTGAAAAAGGGTTCGAAGACGCGTGGCGCGATGGCCGGATCGAGCCCCGGGCCGGTGTCCTCGACGGCAACCTGCACGCGATCCGGTTCTGCGCGGTCGACGGATACGGTCAGCTCCCTCCTGTGGTCGGTGACGTCAGCCATGGCTTGAATGCCATTCATGATCAGGTTCAGCAGTACCTGCTGCAGCTGGACCCTGTCGCCCAATACCGGTTGCTCGCCGGCGGTCAGGTCGGTGTGCAGCACGACGCCGTGCTGCTGCAGTTCGCCGCGGGTGAGCGCCAGAACTTCCTTAATGGCGTCGCGGATGTCGAGCCTGGTCAGTTGCGGCCCGGATTTCTGGCTAAGTGACCGCAGGCTGCGGATCACGTCGCCGGCACGGTGCGCGTCCCGCACGACACGCGAGGCGGCATCCCGTGCTGAGGCAAGGTCAGGCTGGTCTCGATTCAGCCAGCGTAGACAGGCATTGCCGCTGGTCGCGACAGCGGTCAGCGGTTGGTTGATCTCATGCGCCAGCGACGCGGCAAGTTCGCCGAGCGTCGTCAGCCGTGCCACGCGGGCGAGTTCTGCCTGGGCGTTTCGCAGCGCCTCCTCGGCACGTTTGCGCTCGGTAATATCCATGACCGTGCCGACGAATTCGAGACTACCGGACGCAGTGCTGTCGGGCTGGCCAACGCTTTGCAGGTACTTGACCTCGCCGTGCGGCAGGGTGATCCGATACTCCCATTGGAATGCGCTCTTCTCGCGCGCGGCGTTGGTGAGGGCCTGTTCGAACGCCGGGCGGTCTTCTGGATGCACCCGCGTCATGAAGGTCGTGTAGGACGGCTGCGTCGCCATCGCGTCAAAACCCCAGATGTGGAGGAGTTCTGCCGACGGGGAGATCGCGCCGGTGCCGACATTCCAGCGCCAGCTGCCGGTTTGGCTGATGTGCTGCGCTTGGGCGAGCGAGGCCTCGCTCCGCCGCAAGTCTTCCTCGGCACGCCTCCGGTCGGTGATATCGACCACGACCGTCGCAAAAAGTGGCGTGCCCGCCACAATCGGGGCCACGAAGGCGCTGCCATCCACCCAGATCACGCCGCCGTCCTTGCGCCGGTAGCGCTTCTCGTGGTGTTGCGGGTAGGGGCGACCCGCAGCGCGCGCCGCGAGGATCGCCGCGGCGGCGGGGCGGTCATCCTCATGGGTGACGTCAACGGGCGAGATGCGGCGCAGCTCTGCCTCGGAGTAGCCGGTCATTTTCTGAAAGGCCTTATTGGCTGCGACATAGCGCCCGTCGGAACCCGTCAACGTGACCCCGACTGGAACACTTTCGAACAGATTGCGCCAGCGATCTTCGCTCATCTGCAATTCGGTGTAGAGACGAGCGTTTTCAAGGGAAATCGCGGCTTGCGATGCCAACAATTCCAGCACCGAGATCCGCGCTGGCGTGAACACATGCGCTGCCAAATTGTTTTCGAGATAGAGCACGCCGATCAGTTTGGCCTGCTTGATCAGGGGCAGACATAGCACCGATCGCACATGTGTCCGCTGGATATACGTATCCGCCGCGAACGGGGTTTGCGCCAAGGCGTCATCCAGGATGACACTGTGCTGTGTCCGGATCACCGTGTGGAGCACGGCTTCGGGTAGCGCAGCCTCCGTGGCACGCACCTGTCTGAGCATGACCTCAATTGCCATGCCGGCAGTTTTGGCCTCCGCCTCGATCTGCAGCGTGTCGCCCCGGAGGAGAACGAGCAGGCCCCGCTCCGCGCCGGCATGTTCGAGCGCGATCGTCATCAGGGTTTTCATGAGCCGCTCGAACACGATCTCACCGGAAACGGCCTGCGCGGCCCGCACCACCGCCGCGAGCTCCAACTGCTCGAGAGCAGCGCCCACGGTGATGGTGGGCAGCAGCGGGGCTGGCGCCTCTCGGAGCCACGGGTGGGACTGCTCGAGTTGCCGGACCTTCCCCTCGGCGCCCCAGCGCAGGTAACAGAACCGCGCGTTCCGCAAACAGGCCTGCGCCATCGTCTCGGCGCCGCGCGCCGCATAGAACCGCGCGGCCAGTTCATGCGCCAGGCCCTCATTCTGCACGAAACCATGCTCGCGGGCGGATTGAATGGCCACTTCGTAGAGCCGCATCGCGTCAGCGTCGCGGCCTTTAAGGCGGGCGAGTTCAGCGCCGACCAACGCCGCTCGGTTTGCAAACGTTTCCGAGCAGTTCTTCGCCCAGAGTTCGAGCTGTCGATGATCGGCCCCCAGCGCTTTCAAATGTCGCAGCCGCATTTCAGCCGAACTCATATCGCAATGCCCGGCGCGCGCAAGCGCTCCGTAGAAATGGAATTCAGCCAACTCGAATTGACTAGGCGCCGTCCAAAGCAGCGCTGCAACTTGCCCTACAGCCACGGCAGCAGATGCGTAGTCGCCGGCATAGACGCGCGCTTGCAGCTTGCGTATCCAATACCAGCACGCGCCAAACGCCAGCTGACGATTGTTCTTCAGACGTTGCTCGAAGCGGCCCTCGTCAAACTCCGCATCATTGAAGGAGTTTAAGTCCGGCGTCAGGCCACGGAGCATCCGGATAAGCCTGAGCTGCCCGGTGATGCAATCGCGAGCGAGGCCGAATGACACTTTCAGGGCGAATGCGAGTCCATTTTCCGCCTCTCGTTCGACGTCATTAAGCGGATCTCCAACAGCGAAACGATTTGTTGTAAAATCGATGCAGCAATAGGCTGCATAGGAAAGGTCACCAGAATCCTGCGCAGCCTTGAAGGCACGCCGCAGATAAGCGAGAGACGTCCCGAGAGGCTGCGTCCATTGAGCAACATGGACGGCGAAAACTAAGTAGACGCGGGCATTGAAGCGATCGAGCCGATGCTTCTCGACCAGTTCCAAGCCAAGCGTGCCAAAGCGAAACCCTGTGTGATAATCCCCAAAATATGTTCCCAAAACGCTACCGAGCCACGCATAACCGAGGGATGATCCGTCGCTGTTGCCATGTTCCAGGCTGAGGCTCGCCATCCGACCGACGACGAGACGGAAAAGATGCTCGTTGGTAAATAAGGCCGGCGTTGCGAGCGCTGTAAGCACATCCATGGTGGCGCACCGGTCGGGATCGGTCATCAGCGGCAGGTCAATCAGTGCCTCGATCGGGCGAGATCCGAGCCGCTCCAGCAACCGATCGTAATTCTGCCGGACGCTGGCCTCCGTCGCGTGCAGCGGCCACTGGCTGTCCACCCGCCGGAGATAGTCCAGGCCTACCGCAACGGCGCTGTCGCTCTGATCCAAGGTCGTATAGAGATTGAGGCGCACGCAGGTGACGGCAGCGGACTCAACGATGGTCTGTGCGCGAATTGACAGAGCCGAGAGACGTTCTTCCGCTAAGGCCAATTTTCCGGTCAAATACTCGCATTCTGCCCAATTCAGTTCGAGCTCAAAAATGAGCCGGTGGCGCCTGTCCGATCCATTTTCCGCGAGTAGCGCACGGCCAGCGGTAAAATATTGCAGGGCTGCGGCATAAGCGGTTGCCGCCTTAGCGCGCTTTCCGGCTGCGAGGTTGAGCTCGGCGACTTGCCTGCGCTCATCCTCAGCGGTGATCAGCGCCGCGCCGCGGTCGAACTGGTTCACAATATCGAAGAGGTGCTCACTGCGTTGATCCACCGTCATACCCGCCAGCAGCCGCCGGCCAAGACGCAAATGGAGGTCGGCCCGTGCCGCCTCGGGAAGCAGCACATACGCCGCCTGCTGGATCCGGTCGTGCGGGAAACGGTAGGCGCCTTCCAGGCGGAACACGAGCCCGGCGTGCACGGCATCCCGGAAGGCCGCATGCATTGCCGCCTCGGTTGCCCCATGCGCCAGGGTCAGCATGGCCAACTGAGCGGCGTTGCCCAGGCAAGCAAGCTCTTGCACGGCTTCCCGGGTCCTGGCCGGGAGCCGCTTCAGCTTCACCGTCATGAACTCCACCACATTATCGGTGTAATTTCGGGCGCGGATCAGGTCGATATCCCATTGCCAGGCAGGCACGGCCGGGTCGAAGCTGAGCAATCCCTCCTCGGCCAGCGTGGTGAGGAACTGGATCGCGAAGAACGGATTACCGCCGGTCTTCTCCTGTACCAACCGCGCTAGGGGCCGCACGCGCTCCGGCGGGCAGTGCAGGGCGTGAGCGATAAGACAGCCGATATCATCCAGCCCGAGCGGCGCCAGTACGATTTCCTGCATAACGACTTCCGCCTTGCGGATCGCGGTCAGCGTGCTCCGCAGTGGATGGTCGGTTCCAACCTCGTTATCGCGGTAGGCGCCCACCACCAGGAGATGCCGCGTCTCAGCCTGGGTGAACAGGTATTCGAGGAGGTCGAGCGTCGCCGTGTCCAGCCATTGCAGATCATCGAGGAACAACACGAGCGGGTGCGCCGCCTGCGCGAACACGCCGAGGAACCGCCGGAACACACGATGAAAATGACGCTGCGCATCCTGCGGTGCCAGATCCGGCACCGCAGGCTGTTTGCCGATGACGAGCTCGAGCTCGGGCACAAGGTTGACGAGGAGCTGGCCGTTCGGTCCCAGCACCTCCAACAAGGCGCCCCGCCAGACGTCGACCTCTGCTTCGCTCTTGCCCAGAATCTCGCGGATGAGGCCGTGAAAGGCCTGCGCGATGGTCGTGTAAGGGATGTCGCGCTGGTACTGGTCGAACTTGCCAGACCCGAACAGGCCGCGCGGCGGGACCAGGGCCTTGTGCAACTCGTGCACCACTGAGGATTTTCCAATGCCGGAATACCCGGAGACGAGCACGAGTTCCGGTACGCCATTGGCTACGACACGGTAGAAGGCCGTGAGCAGGGTGTCGATCTCGCGCTCCCGGCCGTAAAGCGTCTCCGGAATCATCAGCCGGTCCGGTGCATCACGGGTGCCGACCGCAAACGGGTCGATCCGCCCGAACAACTCCAATGCGGCGCGGCAACGGCGAAGGTCCGCCTCGAGCCCGGCAGCGGTCTGGTAACGTTCTTCCGCGGTCTTGGCGAGCAGCCTCATCACGATGGCGGAAAATATTTCGGGAATTTCCTTCACCCGTGCCTCCGGCGGGTCAGCCTGCCGCGCAATATGGCAATGCACCCATTCCATCGGATCGGCCGCCGTGAAGGGCAGCGTTCCCGTCAACATCTCGTAGAAAATAACGCCCAGCGCATAGAGATCGCTGCGGAAGTCAACCGAACGGTTCATCCGCCCGGTCTGTTCCGGCGCCATATAGGCGAGCGTCCCGGCGATCAGCTCCGGCGGTGCCGGTACCTGCCGCTGATGCGGCAGGTGCGTGGCAAGGCCGAAGCCGGTCAGCCACACGCCGCCGCTGGCCGTGTCGACCAGGATGTTGGCCGGTTTGAGGTCCTTATGGATCAGCCCATGCGCGTGCGCCTGCCCGATGGCCGCCGTGAGCGGGATGGCGAGGCGCAGGAAAGCGTCAATTTGGAAGGGCGAGCCGGTGAACTGGTCGAGCGTCCGGCCGCCGGGATCAGTCAGCACCAGCATCACGCGCCCGAACTCATAGCGCAGCTCCAGGGGATGCACGGCCCAAGCCGGATCAAGTTCAGCGCGCAGAGCATATTCATGCTCCAGCCGTTGGATGTCGGAAACCTGCGGGTGGTCGTCATGGACCGGCGTGACCACCAGGACCGGCGCAGCCCCTCCCTCAGGCCAGCAGCGTGTAAGCCGCATCACTCCGTCCTCTCGGAGCTGCTCGACAACGTTCAAGGAAAGACGGACCGCCGGCGCGGTAATTTTCGCTTCCATAAGCGAATATTAGGCCCATATCTCACGGACCGCTATGATGATCTCTACCACACGCATGGCGTCATTTCCCCCAGATTTCGCAGTCCGCTTTCGGCAAAAGCATCGCGAGGAAAGAACGGCCGACTAGGTGAAGATCCCATGAGGTGATGACCAACGGCAGCTCTGTCAGAGTGGAGTTGCCCATAACCTCTGGAGGCCATCATGCAAGCTGTTGCCGATCATACAGACGCTCGGGTCGCTATCCGAACCGATCTTGGCGCGATTTTCGTTTCCCTAGAACTTTCCCGATCAAAGTGGTTGGTCACATCGATATCGCCTAGTGCTGGTGAGAAGATGTCCAAGTTCGACATTCGCGCCGGGGGTATTTCAGCCCTGCTGGCGCGCTTTAGGGATCTACAGCGTAAAGCCGAGGCTCGCACTGGTCAGGGCTTCGGGATCGTATCGATCCAGGAGGCTGGCCTGGATGGTTTCTGGATACACCGAGTTCTCGAGCGCGAAGGTGTCGAGAGCTATATCGTTGACCCTGCATCCATTGCGACGTCGCGCCGCCGACGGCGCGCAAAGACCGATAGGATTGATGGTGAGGCACTGGTTCGGGCCTTGCTGGCCTATAAGCGCGGCGAGCCGAGAGTTTGCGCCATGCTTCGTGTGCCTTCTCCGGAAGATGAAGACCGCCGCCGCGCGGTGCGGGAGCGCAAAGCGCTGCTCAACGAGAGAATAAGGCATGTCAATCGGATCAAGGGCTTGCTCTTCAACCAAGGGGTATCCGGATACGAGCCCTTGAACCGAGATCGGCGTGAGCGCCTCGAGACGCTCGTGACCGGAGATGGTCGACTGCTGCCCACAGCTCTAAAGGCGCAGATCAGCCGTGAACTCGATCGCCTGGAGCTGCTGATCAAGCAAATCGTAGAGGTCGAGAAGGCGCGCGACGCCATGCTGGTTACGGCTGAAAAATCAGCGTCAGAACCGGCGCTGTTACTCAACCTCAAGGGCATCGGCCCCGAGTTTGCCGCCGTCCTCTGGTCGGAAGGTTTGTCACGGCACTTCGACAACCGAAGGCAGGTGGCCGCTTACGCGGGCCTTGCGCCGACGCCTTGGCAAAGTGGCCAGGTCAGCCAGGAACAGGGTGTATCCAAGTCGGGCAATCCCAGGCTGCGCGCGACACTTGTTCAGCTGGCATGGCTGTGGGTACGTCATCAGCCCACTTCCGCTCTTACCGCATGGTTCAAGGCGCGCGTGGCGCAAAATGGCGGTCGTCAGAAGAAATCCGCAATCGTTGCGCTTGCGCGGAAACTTCTTGTGGCGCTCTGGAAGTATGTCAATGCCGGGGTCGTCATCGAAGGTGCCGTTGCAAGAGCCTGACGAGAGCCACGCCACACTCATTTCAGAAATCTGCCAGGACTGATTAACCCTGGTAGATCCTCGGTAGACGAGCCGACGAAATTCATGGCTTAAAAATGCCGCCGGTGAAGAATGGCTTCGTCTTCTCGAGTCCAATCCGCCGCAAGCGGGATCATGGTTCAGGTGCGATGGCCCTGACCGAATATAAGGTGGACAGGGTTCAATATAAGGTGGACAGGGTTCGCTCGCGAGCCGCGTCATGCAATGGACTCGACCGCGGGATCTATAACGAAATCTTGGGAGGAATAGAAAATGTCGTAACTTTGCTGATTTGGCTTGACGATCCTCATATAAGGATTTCGGATGCCGACCTGCACGACGCGCGCCACGAGCACTGGGTCGGCGTCCGAAATCCGCCCAAGGACGAACCCGCGGTCCACGAGCTGGGGCTTATGGGTTTTTATAAATTTTGATGACGCGGCGGATGTGGCGCGATGCTTGTAGTAGCGGATTTAAGCACTGCGGCCGGTCTGCGATGCAGGTCGTCAGCGCAGGTTTTGCCCGCCGTAGCGTTAGGAAGCATGCCGATATCTGCGTGATCAGTATCGAATTTTGGGTGCCTTCTGGTTGGAGGGCGCAACTGTTCGGCGTCGGAAGTAGCGCTGCTTCGACCCGAAGTCGGGGCTGGTCGTGCCGGGTCACGACGCCATCATCCGGGTTCGCGGGGGTGCCCGCGGCGGTGCGCGCGGTTGCATCCGGCGTTCGAAAATCTCGATGATGACCATGCGGCCGCCACAGCATGGGCATGGCGGTCGAGGATCTTCTGGTGCGGTGGCAGCAACTGTCCGCGGCGCTGGCTTTGGAGCAACCCCGAGCAGTTCGCGCGCACGTGCGATATTTGCCTTGCGACCGCCGCTGGCGAGCAGGCCGTAGTGACGGATACGGTGGAAGCCTTGTGGCAGGACATGGAGGAGAAAGCGCCGGATGAACTCGCCGACGGCGAGCGTCATGATGCGCTGCCGGTCGGGTCCGTCGCGACGATAATCTTTATAGCGGAAGGTCACGCCTGCTTCGTCCAGGGCGATCAGCCGACGGTTCGAGATGGCCACGCGATGGGTGTAGCGCGACAGGTAGGCAAGTACCGCCTCCGGGCCAGCGAATGGCGCCTTGGCGTAGGTAATCCAATTCTTCTTTCTGAGCGGCGCGATGTAGCGGAGGAACGCACGCCGCTCGCTCAAACCGACATGGTCGCCGAAGAACTGGATCCGGCCGGCGACGTGAAGCTCGATCAGCCTAGTCAGGAATAATCGCCGGAACAGCTTGGAGAGGACGTGGACGGGCAGCAGGAAGGCAGGCCGGCAGGATATCCAGCTTTTGCCGTCGAGCGAGATGCCGCCACCTGGCACGACCATGTGGATATGCGGATGGTGACACCCACGCCCACAATACCCTGAGCCCGAAAAATACGGATGTTCAGGTCTTCTACCCGTTTCACCCGCTTCATGGTCTCACCCTGCAGATCCTTCGCAGACCGAAGCTGGGAGATGGGGCGGTCTGTGTCATGGACCCGGACGGGCGCCGACTGAAGATTCCAGTCTGGATGCTGTCGCGGGAATGCGCCGAGATCAAGATCTCCGAACGACCGCACCTGGATAAGGAAACGCTCCTGTCTCTTGCTTCATTAATTGCATTACAACCCGACTCCAAAGGCCGTGCTCACGATGACCTTCAGCAATCGCCTGTCAGCGGATGCGAGGGAGGTCATCGTGGTACAACTTCAACTTCTGGACCTGATGGTTCGAAAGGAATCCGATGCCGCGTCAATGGACGCGGCAACACGTGCCGATCTCATCAATCTCATGGCCCGCGTTGTGGCGGCAGTCTTTCACGAGGAGGGGGGAAGCAATGACAGACGTCGTATACAGTCCCAAGATCAAACCGGAGCACTTGGCTCGCAAGGCGATTGTGTATCTTCGGCAGTCCACCGACAAACAAGTACGGCAGAATACGGAAAGTCAACGCCTCCAGTATGCGGTAGCCGAACGGGTGCGCGCTCTGGGCTGGACGCAGGTCGAGATCATCAATAGTGACCTGGGATCGAGCGCGGGTATTGCCTCTGCTCAGCGGGAGGGCTTCGAGCGTGTCCTCAGCTCGGTGGCATTGGGAGAGGTCGGCATCGTCGGCAGCCGGGAGGTATCGCGGCTATCCCGTACGGACAAAGACTGGTGTCGGCTGCTGGAGGTGTGTCAGATCTTTGGAACGCTAATTGCTGACGAGCAACAGGTATACGATTTGAATTATCTTGACGATCAATTGGTGCTGGGCATCAAAGGGACCCTCAGCGTCGTCGAGCTCAAGGTCATACGCCAACGATTGCAAGCGGGGCAGGAGTCTAAAGCCCGCCGCGGCGAGCTGTTCAAAAGGCTTCCTATTGGGTATGCCCGCGACGCTGTAGGTAAGGTTATGTTTCACCCCGATCGACGGGTCTACGAAGCGATCCAGCTCGTGTTCGCCAAGTTTCGAGAATTGTGGAGCGTGCGTCAGACATTCCAATGGTTCCGTGACCACGACGTGGACCTACCGGCCAACCCGATCCAGGGGACTGGGCTGGTCTGGAAGATTTCCTCGCAGAGCCTGATCCGCGACATCTTGTGCAACCCCTTCTATGCTGGCGCCTATGTTTGGGCACGGCGCCCGGTAACGACCTTGCTGGTCGACGGCCGGCTTGAGAAACGTCAAAGCGCGATGCGCCCCGCCGAAGAG
Organism: uncultured Pseudomonadota bacterium; assembly: GCA_963737355.1. GTDB lineage: Bacteria > Pseudomonadota > Alphaproteobacteria > Acetobacterales > Acetobacteraceae > Acidocella. The sequence continues at coordinate 1,140,220 of CAVTSC010000007.1, forward strand.
TGCCGCGTCTTTATCCGCGATCATCATGTAGGTTATATAGACTGGGCCACATATGAAGAGAACCGACGAATGGTGCGGCGTAATTCCGTGAACCGGGAGGGCGACGAATTGATGGCGGCGATACGCGCCGGCCAGGGTCTTCTGGTAGGACTCCTCCGCTGCGGACACTGTGGACGCAAGCTACATGTACGGTATTGGGGCGGCCGCGGTACCAATGCACGCTATCTTTGCAAAGGCGACTATGATGATGGCGGCCAGTATTGCATCGGGTTTGGCGGCAGCTCGGTAGATCGCCGGGTGGGACAGGAACTCCTAAAGGTTATCGCGCCCTTCGGGATGGAAGCCAGTCTGCGAGCACTCGAAGAGCTGAGTGCCAACAGCACCGCTCAACGTGCCGCCCTATCCCGCAAGCTAGAGCAACTGGTGTATGAGGCAAAAAAGGCATTCGAACAGTACGACGCGGTAGATGCTCGCAATCGGCTTGCAGCGAGCGAGTTGGAACGGCGATGGAACGAGAAGCTCGAGGAAATTGAGGCAGTCAAGCAACGGCTTTCCAGCCTGGATACACAACGCTATTCGTTATCAACTGAAGAGGAAACCACAATACGCTCGATGGGTAATCGCTTTGCCGAAGTCTGGCAGAATAACCACTGCCCTCCGACACTCAAGAAGATGATCTTTCGCACCGCCATAGAAGAGATCGTCGTGCGCAATGACCAGGATAAAAAATCCCTTGAGTTGGTATTTCACTGGAAAGGAGGTGCACATACGCAACTTGCGATGGAGCGGCCGCGTTCCCGCAACGGAAACCGCCACGCCTGTGGAGGTGCTGGATATCATTCGTTGTATGGCTGTTCGCTATGGCGACGACCAGATTGCCTCAGTATTGAACCGACGCGGCTATTCTACGGGCAAAGGAAAGCGATGGAACCAGACTCGCGTGGCGACAGCCAGGCGCAACCATTCCATTGGCGGTCAAAAGCGAGCCCTACCTGATCTGGAGAGAGTTAGTTTGCGCCAAGCCGCGCGAATATGCGGCGTCAGTCATCGCACGATCGAACGGCTGTTGGAGGTCGGTCTGTTAAAGGGTGAACAAGTAACTCTTCGTGCACCCTGGGAAATTCGCCGCAGTGATTTGGACGGCGAACCCATTCGCAGGATTATTGATTGCCTCCACCGCACTGGCAAACTAACTTTGCAAGGGGGTCGCACGGAAGACCAGCTCGCCTTGTTCACTGAAAACACTGGAAATGATAATGTCAGGTATCATGAGTGAGGGTTCTGCGTCATGGCCGAGCCCCATGTGTGGAGCACCGCGGTGATGCCGATGCGCGCGCCAAGATGGCGTAGATCGGCGGCGATGGTAAGCATCGTCTTAGACGCCGTCTGGAACAATAGATCATAGACCACCGCCTTGTTGTGGAATGCGATGTTGGCGATCTCGCCGGGCACGGTGAAGACGACGTGGAAATAGCCCACCGGCAACAGGTCGGCCTCGCGTGTTGCCAACCATTTACGCGCTGCCGCACCCTGGCACTTGTTGCAATGTCGGTTACGGCAACTTATATGGGGAATTGCAAGAACGAAGTTCGCTTAAAACGACATTTTTCCGACTTTCTTCCGGTGCTACAGATCCACAGGATGGGCTCATTGCAGGGACGCGGTTCGCGAACGAACCAGATCCAACTTATATACGGTCAGGGTGAAGGCGCCTGAACCAACATCCCGCTTGCGGCGGGTTTGAGCCCAAGAAGACGATACCATTCTGTTAGTGCGGCATTTCGAGCCATAGTTGCCGTCGGTTCGCCTGCCTCGGATCTTCCATGGCTTGTTCAGCCTGGAGGATTACAATCGGTGAGCTGTTCTGTTCTTACGCGGCAAGAACTGCTCCCTCGATGACAACGCCCGCGTGGACGTATTTCCAGAGGGCGACGAGCAGCTTGCGGGCAAGCGCGACAATGGCAACTTTCTTCTGTCGGCCGGTACTTTGAGTCATCCGCGCCTTGAACCACAGGCTCAAGGCCGAGTCTGGTTGATGGCGCAGCCAAAGCCAGGCGATCTGCACCAGTGTGGTCCGCAGTCGTGGATTTCCGGCCTTCGACACGCCTTGCTCGCGATCGATCAACCCGCTTTGCCAAGGCGTCGGCACAAGGCCGGCATAGGCAGCGACCTGTCGCCGATTGTCGAACTGGCGTGACAGCCCCTCCGACCACAAGATGGCGGCAAATTCGGGCCCGATCCCCTTGAGGTTGAGGAGCAGTGCCGGCCCGTGCGACGAGGCCGCAGCGGCGACCAGCATGGCATTGCGCGCCTCTTCGACATCCTTGATCTGGGCGATCACCAGCTCGAGGCGGTCGAGTTCGCGGCTAATCTGCGCTTTCAGAGCCGGTGGCAACGGCCGACCGTCCCCTGTGACCAGTTCCTCGAGGCGCCTGCGCCGGTCACGATTGAGCGGCTCGTAACCGGAGACGCCTTGCCCGAACAGCAGGCCCTTTATCCTGTTGACATGCCTGACCCGCTCGTTTGTCAGTGTTTTGCGTTCACGGACCAGGCGCCGACGATCCTCTTCTTCCGGGGTCGGCACGCGGAGCATCGCGCAAACCCGAGGTTCGCCGCGCTTATAGGCGAGCAGCGCCCGGACCAGCGCTTCGCCGTCGATCTTGTCCGTCTTCGCCCGGCGGCGGCGCCGTGATGTCGCGATGGAGGCCGGATCAACGACGTAGCTTTCGACCCCCTCGCGCTCAAGAATCCGGTGGATCCAGAAGCCGTCCAGGCCGGCTTCCTGGACCGACACGATCGGGAAATGCCGCCCCGTGCGTGCCCTCGTCTTTCGCTGCAGCCCACCAATATGAGCAAGCAGCCCAGAAATGTCGCTGCCTGTCAGGACATGCTTCGACATCTTTTCGCCCGTACCGGGCGAGAGGGACGTGACCAGCCACTTGGAACGGGAAAGCTCTAACGAGATGAAAATGGCGGAAAGTTCAATGCGAATGGCGGTCGATACTTCGGATTGGTTTTCGACGATTGGCATGAGGACCTCCTGAGCGGATTTTCGGTACTCTTACTTCATAGACCTTCATCAGCTTCGGCCATCCCCATAGGATCTGTTGTAGGCGATGCGGCGGTGACCGCAGTCCTCGCAGCCTTCGATGTGGCCGCCAAGGGCTGCGGTGCGGCAGGTCTCGATGGCCGACATCACCTTCAACTGCGCGAGGCTTACATGACCAGCATGCTCGGCACGCCAGGCAGCGCCGTGATGATGGAAGATGTCCGCGACCTCTAGCGGGGGGCGCACCGCCGGCTCAGCCGTTCGGGCTCCTGCCTTCCATCAGCAACCCGAGCTTCTCGAGCGGGCTGGTCACCGCCCGGATCGTCCTCGTCGCGACGCGGGTATAGAGCGCGGTGGTGTCCAACTTGGAATGCCCGAGCAGCACCTGGATCACGCGGATGTCGACGTCCTGCTCCAGGAGATGGGTGGCGAATGAATGCCGCAGCGTGTGGGGTGACACCCGCTTCCTGATGCCGGCGGTCTCGGCTGCTTCATGGACAGCGCGGTGCAGCTGTCGCGTCGAGATCGGATCGGTGCGGCTCTGGCCCGGGAACAGCCAGCCGTGCGGCAGTATGATGTTCCGGCGCTTGCCCTCGCGCCACCAGAGCCGCAGCAATTCCAGCAACTGCGGTGACAGCATGGCGTTGCGGTCCTTACGGCCCTTGCCCTGCTCGACACGGATCAGCATGCGGGTGCTATCGATGTCGTCAATCTTCAAGGCGGCGACTTCGGAAACGCGCAGCCCGGCGCCGTAGGCGGTGCCGAGGGCGGCCTTGTATTTGGCGCCAGGCGCTGCCTCGAGCAATCGCCCGACCTCCTCAACGCTGAGCACGTCGGGTAGTTTACGCGGATAGCGGATCAGCACGAGCCGCCGCGACAGGTCGGGCCGGTCGAGTGTGACGGTGAAGAAGAAGCGCAATGCCGACACTGAACAATTAATCGTCGGCGGCTGTGCGCCGTTCTCATGTTGGTGGACCTGGAAACGGCGGATGTCTTCGGCGGTGGCCGTATCGGGCGAGCGGCCGAGAAAGGCGGCGAAGCTGCGGACGAAACGAATGTAGTCGCGCTGTGTATCTTCTCTGAGGCCACGCATCGCCATGTCTTCGAGCATGCGCCGACGCAACGGGCCGACGGATGGTTGGACTGTTTGGTTGGTCATCGGGGGCTCCTCTCGAGCTGAAGGGTGACCCCTCGATGCTCCAACCCCGATCCAACATTCTCAAGCCAAAACGGCCTCCACGACAGCCCGCTACCTCACCTCAAGCACCAATCCCGCGAAGCGGGTTCGTCCATGGGCGCGAAGCGGAATGCCAGCCGTTGGCCGGAGTGGGGTCGTGAGCTGCCCGGCAGGTTTGAAGCGAGCTACGGCAAATAGCGGCCATCTATTTAAGAAGATTGCCGGTTGCAGCTCCCTTGAAATTTTTCGAAAGGCTAGCGAGGCCAGCGATAAAAGCCAGGACAAGGACCCGGGTGAAGACCGCCGCTGTCTATAACAACAACAACCGCACCACAGGTATGACCGATCAGTTGGCTGATAGAGGTTCTCCGGCGCAAACCACAAGCAAAATAGATCGTTTTAATATAAATAATCAAATATACTGAACGATTGATGGGAGCTAATTTAGCCTTGTCGAAGGATAAAGCAGTGACCGATGTCCGGTCACAATCCTCGACGCAGAAAAGGATTTATCCAATGTTACTCGTTAAAAAACTCCTGCCCGCCATCGCCCTCGCGATCGCCTTGGCCCCGTTCGCTGCCCAGGCAAAGACCGCGCCGCAGCCTGCTCATGGCGATCACCAGACAGTCGTCGTGCAGACCGGCACCGACTATTTCCGCGATTCTTTTTGCGGCTAACCTTTGGTTTGTTATTTAACCGCGACCTAAGACTTGTCTGGGCCGCAATCCAGAAAGATTTCCTAAAATGTCTATCTCTTCGAAAATCCTGACGGCTGTTGTCCTGGCCGTTGCCCTAGCCCCGATGGCCGCTCAGGCTGACAGGGATGCGCAGCCCGGCGCGGCCCAGTACTATCTGGCCCCGCTAAATCATCAGGACCAAGTGATGACGGGCTCCGCCACCATCGATAACCCGACGACCATCTATAGCGGCGTCAATGCCAACGCGTTCCGTGACTCGATGGGTGGCTAATAGCCTCTCGCTCGCTGCAACGGCCGCCCGCGTTACCCTCGTCTCATTGTGAGGCGCACCCGGCCGTTGTAAAATTCTCTGCAACAGCCCCCTTCAAGGCAGCTTATGCGTGGACGGATGGGTGCACAACCAAGGTGCAGCGCGTCGCTCTGGCGCATGATCGCAAGATCGGCGGCCGAAACCGGGCGCGGCTGATAATAAACGGTCCCGCTGATGCAGTACCTCCGCTTGGCGTGTGACCGGTAGAGCGTAACCACACTATCCGCCACCACTCGCGCAACATGAGGGCGCCCACTCGGCACCAACCTGGGCATGCGCCTACGTTGCCGATGCCCTGACGGTCATCGCTCTGGCCAAGCACTTCCTGCAGGAGGATCCGGGTCCGCCAACGGAAAAGGAGTTCATCCCCGGGCGGAGACGAGAAGAATGGCCTGTTGGTTTGTACAATACTCGACTGGTTTTTGGTGTGTATCGCTTTGGCGCGTCGGCTGTGCAGCGACAAGCACGGCCAAAAAAGCGCCTCGTACAAAGAGCTTTTCGTAGTGCAGACAACTGATTTTTAGTCAATGGAACACATACATGACCTCTTCCAACTGTAATCCCGCAGTGCCCGAGATGAAGCGGCGTTTGTTTCTAAAAACGTCATCGACCGTCGTCAGTGCGGTTACAGTCAACAACCTGGTCGGTGCTGCAGCTGTCGCGCAGCCCGTTGAGGGGCATCAACGTTTCGACGTCCCAAGACCATCATTCCGGTGCCCACTCCCTCGGCCCAGTTCCAGCATGTGGAGGCCGGTGTTCCTGACACTCAAATGACTCGTGAGGCGACCGGTCTGTTGCGAGAATTCAGCACGCCGCTGTTGTACAACCATTCGCATCGCGCCTTCTTCTGGGCAAACGAGATGGGCCGCCAGACAGGGCAGAAGTTCGATGGGGAGCTTCTGTTCATCTGCGCTGCCTTCCACGATATGGGTCTGCTCAAGAAGTTTAGTAGTGCCAGTGACCGGTTCGAAGTCGATGGTGCAAACGCGGTGCGTCAGTTTCTCGAGCATCATAATGTACCCAATGCCCGTATTCAGACCGCTTGGGACGCGATATCGCTTCACACCACACCCGGCATTGCAGCGTACAAGCCCTTGGAAGTGGAACTGTTTTACAACGGCGTGGCCCTGGATTCGCTTGGCGTCGGGTACGAAACATTTCCCGAAGATGTTCGCACGAAAGTGGTCGCCCAGTTTCCCCGCGTCAACTTCAAGCACGACATCGCAATGGCTTTCCTCGGAGGCTTAGAACACAAGACTGAGACGACTATATTCACCTGCAACGAGGATATATGCACCCATTTGATACCCGGTTATAAACGTCACGACTTTTACGATCAGGTTCAGAACTCGCCTTTCCAAAACTCCTGAGAACGAAACGGCGATGATCTGAAGGGGCGAGTGGTCGGGAGAGGCGTGATTCCGAACAGGTGTTCGAAGCCTTGCTGGCTCGGCAGTCGGCCGCGTGGCCGCCGAATTGGCATTGGAACGAGTTTATCTCAAAGGCGTGGATATCGACGCATTCGTATTTCAGCGACCGCCTCAGCCGCTTGATAAAGACAATGTCCATCCAGCGGCCAAGACCGTCCATGCTGATGCGCACGCCCTCGGCAGTCAGCACGCTGGTGAAGCGCGGGCCGATGAACTGGCTTCCCTATTGATAATCGCGGACCCTGCGCGGCAGCGGACAGCGGGTGTCGCGGCACTAATATCACGCCATGATGCTCACGCGTCCCAATTCGTCTCGAGCGCGAGCGCGACGAAGGCTCGCGCGGCAGCTGTCCTGTAGGCCCCCTTGCGCTGCAACAGCACGGCGGTCCGCTCAGGCGCCGCAAATTCGAGCGGGACGGGGAAGAGCCCCATCTGCTCGCGCGCGATCGCGGCGGGCAGCATCGTCGCGAGGCGCCCACGGCGCACGATCTCGACGATTGCGCTGACCGAGTTCACCTCGATAGCGATGTGCGGCGCCACTCCCAGCTTGCGGCAATGGCGATCGATCTGCATGCGCGTCGCAAACTCCGTGTTCAGCAGCACCAGCACTTCGCGGTTAAAGTCCTCAAGCGTGATCGGGCGGCTGCGCTTTGCGTAGGGATGCGACTTACCGACCATGAGCGCGAAGGTTTCGCTGAGCAGCGTCTGTCCTTCAATGTCCGGTGAGCGCACCTCGTCAAACGCGATGCCCACGTCGAGCGCATCGTCGTTCAGCAGGATTTCCATGCGGTCCTGCGTTATCTCCTGGAACGTCAGCGTGATGCCGGGATAGCGGCTGTTGAATGTTTCGACGAGCGGGCCGATCAAATAGGCCGTAAAGGTCGGCGTCATTGCCACGCGCAGCGTGCCGCGGGAAAGCTCCTGCACGTCATGGATCGCACGACGGCCCGCTTCGAGATCCCGCAGCGCACGACGCGCGTAATCCAGATACGCAACGCCCGCATCCGTGAGCACGATCATCCGGCCAGTGCGGTCGAGCAGCGGCGCGTGCAGCGTGTCCTCAAGCTGCCTGATCTGCTGCGACAGCGTGGGTTGCGAGACATGCAGCGCCTCCGCCGCTCGCGTGAAATTCCTGTGCTCGGCTACCGCGAGGAAATAGCGAATGTGTCGTAGCAGCATGGTCCGGTCGCCATTGGTGATACCAATAGACCGTATAGCGAATGGGTCTTGGACGCCATAGCTCGAAGGGTTCATCCATCATTTATCGAATTCGGACACGGAAGATGGAGCCAACCCATGCAGGATATCATTGACGGATTTCTCAAGTTTCGGCGCGAGGCGTTCCCACAGCGCTCCGTACTCTACAAGGAGCTTGCCACGAGCCAGCACCCAGGCACGCTGTTTATCTCGTGTTCCGACAGCCGGCTCGTGCCGGAGCTCGTCACACAGCAGGAACCGGGCGACATGTTCGTGATTCGCAACGCGGGCAACATCGTGCCGTCCTACGGCCCGGAACCGGGCGGCGTGTCGGCGACAATCGAGTACGCCGTCGCAGGTCGTCATCTGCGGCCACTCCGACTGCGGTGCGATGACGGCGATCGCGTCCTAAATGTCTCGATCACATGCCGGCCGTCGCGAGCTGGCTGCGCTACGCGGATTCCGCGAAAATCGTCAACGAGGCGCGCAAGCACCGCAGCACACGCGACAAGGTCGAATCGATGGTGCGCGAGAATGTGGTGGCGCAGCTTGCCAACCTCAAGACGCATCCCAGCGTGCGGCTCGCCCTCGAGCGAGGCCGGCTGGCGCTGCACGGCTGGGTCTACGATATCGAAAGCGGCTCGATCGACGCGCTCGACGGCGCCACGAACCGCTTCGCCCCATTGGTAGACCATCTCCACGTTTGGGCAACGCCAGCCCAAGCGCACGCTCTCGCCTGACCTCCCTTTTTTCCCCTGAAACCCTGAAGGAACCATCATGACCCAATCTCAGCACAGCCAAGCTTCGCGCGCAGCGCTCACCGACCGCATCATCGACACGAAGATCCGCAAGGATCTCACGTTCGAGGCGCTCACCGAGGGCACCGGCCTTTCGCTCGCGTTCGTCACGGCGGCGCTGCTCGGCCAGCATCCGCTGCCAGCCGACGCCGCGAAAGTGGTCGCGGACAAGCTCGAACTCGGCGACGATGCCGTGCGCGAACTGCAGACGATCCCTCTGCGCAACAGCATTCCCGGCGGCGTGCCGACCGATCCGACGATCTACCGGTTCTATGAAATGATCCTGGTCTACGGCTCAACGTTGAAGGCACTGGTTCACGAAAAACTCGGCGACGGCATCATCAGCGCGATTAATTTCAAGCTGGACTTCCAAGTGGTCGACGACCCCGAAGGCGGCAAGCGCGCCATCATTACGCTCAACGGTAAATATCTGCCGACCAAGCCGTTCTAAGGAAATCGGTTCGGCCCGTTCGTAGACGACCTCCCCGCTTGCGCAACGCCCGCCCGGCTGAACGTTGTCGCCTGTCTCTCCCGCAACTGTGAAATCTTGCAATCAAAAAAGACTGTCTACCATGAAATTATCAATCAAGTTCCTGCCCGCCATCGCCCTGACGATGGCTTTGGCGCCATTCGCCGCGCAGGCGCAGGCCGCAGCGCAGACCGCCAATGGTAGTTGCCAGACTGTCGTGCAGAGCGGTCCGGTTAACCAGATCTATCCTGACTCCGCCGGCGGCTAACCTTTCGTCAATATTTTAAATGCAACTGCGACCTCAGACTTGTCTGGGCCGCAATCCAGAAGATTCCCTAAAATGTCTATCTCTTAGAAAATCCTGACGGCCGTTGCCTTAGCCGTTGCCCTGTCCCCGCTGGCCGCCCAGGCGCGCAGCGACCATCCGCCCGGCCCCGCCAAGTACTATCTCGCCCCGCTGCATCAGGACCAAGTGATGACGGGCTCCGCTACCATGGGCGGCAACCGTGCCTCCGCGAACTACGGCGGCCAATGTGCGCCGAGCGCGGTGGCTTCGGCCGTTCCGACGCAAAATGGGTTTGCGGGGGAAGGCTACGGCGCCAACAGCGCAGGGGGCGGCAACCGTGCCTCTGCGGACTACGGCGGCCAATATGCGCCGAATGTGGTGGCCTCGGCCGTTCCGACGCAAAATGGGTTTGCGGGGGAAGGCTACGGCGCCAACAACGCGGGGGGCGGCAACCGTGCCTCCGCGGACTATGGCGGCCAATATGCGCCGAACGCGGTCGCCTCGGCCGTTCCGACGCAAAACGGGTTTGCGGGGGAAAGCTACGGCGCCAACAGCGCGGGAGGCGGCAACCGATAACTCTTCGGACAACCTGCCAAGATTAGCCGGATAGCCTATGGTGCAGAATTTCAAGAAATTTGCACCAACCGGCGGAACCAGGCAGTGGTCAGTCCGATGGCGGTAGAAATGACGCGAGAATAATCGTCAGCGAAATTCAGCGATTTTTCAACGCCTTGCTATATATCATATTGAATTCATTACAATTTTACCTATGGATGAAGGGAACGAAAATGGTGACATTTTACCTCAGAGCAGAGGCCCTTGCGCAGGCCATCGACCGCCTTCCTGATCCCGAGACAGGGGCGCCTGTTGTGGCGCTTTCCATCGATCCAGTCCGTCGATTTACCAAGGCCCCGCCTAAGGAGGCAGGCGAGACGGCGTCCGGCTACGTTGTTCGGTTCCGGCGAGAGCGGTTCGGGCACGGCTCGCGGACATGGCACGAATATGTCCTCGTCATGCCGGGCGAATAGCCCATCACCATCAGCACGTCGCCTGCAGCCAAGTGCTCACGATATGCTGACCCCACCTTCTCCGGTCAGCAGAAGGCCCACAAAAGCACAAAAAATTTTGCGTCACAAAAATCTTAGATACCGTTCTCTAATGGGTCAATCGGTTTTCTGCTCAGGCTGAGCGATACGCGCTGCTCTCGGGTGCTTCCGTTCTCTACGTGCTCGTTTGGCACTTGATAGGGTTATCTGGGTGCAGGGTGGCTTGGTTGAAACCGCGGTCAGTCGCGGGTTCGACTGCACGCTACAGTATCCTCGCCATCATCTGCTCCCTCCCTCGGGCATCGCTCCCGCTCGGGAGCTCGTTTCGGCCTCCTGTCTTATTTGCGGGTGGCCGTTACGCTGAGGCGAAGTCGGTGCCGTTCCGAAGCATCGCGTGCATGATAATGGCCAACCGCCTTGCCAGGGCGACGCGAGCCTTGCGCATGTTTGAACGTTTCGAGATAGCGAGTGCCCAGGTTTTCAGCTTGAGCGGGCCTTTATAGCGCGTAAGCATGACATTGGCGGCTTCGTAGAGCAGGGTTCGTACCCGCCGATCGCCGCACTTCGAGATGCCGCCGGTATAATCGATCTCGCTTGACTGGTAACGGGGCGGCACAAGGCCAAGATAAACGCCGATATCGCGGGAACGCTTAAAGCGCTCCGGATCATCGTTGGCTGCGTTAAAGGCGAGTGCAGTGAGTTGGCCCGGTCCCACGTCATACTACCCATCTCACTACGTTATTGAAAAATAAGGCTCTGCTGATCTTGATTTGATGATGACGGGCCTTTGCGGCCCGTCTTGGCGCGTTCGATCAGTTGCTGGCCTTCGATATCCCGTCGCTTGATCACCCAAGGAGCGCCCTTGCAATATTGCGCGGCAGGAACGATGCCGGCGCGAATCTGGCGAAGTACCGTCATGGGGCTCAGATTGAGCATCCTGGCCGTCTCAGTCAACGTAACTTCGCCACGCTCAGCCCACTCGCCCTCCACATAGACCGCAATACCGTGCGTGTTCCGGAAGCCACGTACACGCGACTGCGTCCATCCGTTCAGGCGGCCTGTTTGTTTTCCTGTCCGGTTGAGCATGCCGGCGATGGCCTTGTCGGGCATCAATCGCGCGCAGGTACGGATCAGGTCGACCGTTTCGGGCTCGACGACCCAACGTGTTTGACCTCTCCGGTTCTTCCGTACCGTGAGGCGGGTGTGATCACCGCCATGCCAGTGCAGCAGCAGGTGGATTTGCTGATCCTCGATGCGTGCCACGACCTCGCGCAGTACGACACGGACAATGCGCTTGCGGGTGACGGCGGTGGCCGCTGGATGGCGCCAAGCTGCCTCCAGGTCAGTCCCCAGTTGCAGCAGACGCTGACGCTCCTCGGCACTCAGAGCCGCCGGGCGCTGTCGGACCAGCGTCTCCAACTCCTCCTCCAGCGTAGCCACCGCCATGAGGGCTGCATTCCACCGCCGCTCGAGTTCGCCAGCGACAAGACGATTGTCGGGGTCGACCGCGTCATATTGTCGCCGTGCCCTGGCTGCCTCGTATCGTGCCTGTTCGAACGCCAGTTCGATCTGGCGCCGCTTCTCGCCAGCCTGGTGCTCGCATTCAGTGATCGCGCGAACCGCCGCTTCAACGCCGAGCGGCTGCACCAACCGCACGATCTCCGCTCCCACCGCCTCGTCGACCCGCAGAGCGCCGAATGAGATGCAGGCAGGAACTCCGGGATCGCTCCGCGTCGCGTCGCAATTATAACGGCCAATATCGCCCTTCGTGCCGTTATAGCTGACAAGCAGCCTGCGTCCGCAATGGCCGCAGCGCATCAGGCCGGTGAGCAAAGCTTCCCCCTTGCGCACCGAACCGCGCACCATCATGCCTTTGCCGTTGGCATTGTCGGCGATCAGCCGCTGGTTCCTTTCATAGTCCGCCCAAGACAGATAACCCTCGTGATGGTCGACGAGCAAGACCGCCCAGTCCGAGCGATCCTTGCGATAGCCGCGCAAGATACGCTTGCGGCCGTTCTCGATCGTTATCCGGCTACCAGTTCGACCAAAAGCATAACCACCGGCATAAACAGGGTTCGTAAGGAAATTATTCACCGTCGTGTAGACCGGAAGCTTCCACAACAGCTGATGTTGTCCTGAGCTTTTGGAGTCAATGTATGGTAGCGCTATCCGGTCGGCGCGAAGCGACAGAAACACCTGACGGATGCTTTGCATCTCGGCAAATCGGGCGAAGACCAGCCCAATCGCCTCACGCACGCGCAGATCGGGATCCATTTCGATCTTGTCACGGCCCACTTTAACGTAGCCGACGGCCACAGTGAAGAAGAGCTCGCCCCGCCGAGCCTTCTGCTTCAGGGCTTCCATAGACCGGGCACGCAGGAGAGACAGCTCCAGTTCGCTCATCGTGCCCTTCATGCCCAACAACAGTCGATCATTGGGATGCCGTGGCTCATACACGCCATCCTCATCGACGATCACCGTGCCAACCAGGCCGCAAAACTCGATCAACGTGTGCCAGTCGCGCCCGTTGCGTGCCAGACGCGACGCCTCGATGGCGAATACAGCACCAACGCGGCCCTCACAGATCGCCGCGAGCAACCGCTCGAAGCCCGGACGGCTGATGCCTGAACCCGAGCGGCCAAGATCGTCATCGATGACCGTCACATCAGTCCAGCCGAGCGCGCGGGCACGCTCCGCAAGGCCGTATTGCCGCCGTCTGCTCTCATGATTGTTGGCAAGCTGATCGACGGTGGATTGCCGGATGTATATGAAGGCGCCGCGCGCCAGATGTTCAGGCGTGATCCTCATTCTTTACCTCCACCCCAGCAATGAGGGTCAGCGTCTCCGTCAGGAGTGCGCTTACCAGGGGCAATAACTTTGTCCGGTCGGTTTCTGCAATCGGCACCGGTGGATCCTTGAGGGTAAAGAGGTCGGGCTGGCGATGGCTTGATTGCGGATGCGGCATGCTCGTCTCCTTCGCGACGGGAATCGTCGTGCAGCAAACCATGACAGGCATCGAGCTCAAGGCGGAGGTCGCGCAGACATCCCAGAGAAAGACGGGGGATCTCCGTCACCATCATCGCCGCTGCCCTATCCTCCGTCATCCAGCTAGGCAATTGCGCCAGCGTACCGTCCGGCTGGCGGACGGTCAGGGCGACTTCGTCACCACGGCGATTGCGCCCCAGAACAGTGACCGTCTCGCCGCAACGGGGATGAAAGTCATATCGGATAATCGCCTCACCAAACTGATAGTGAGCATTATGTCGCTGTTTCGCCTACGCCGGGAATTGTCATCAGGCGCCGGCAGGCGTCAGAAGCACGGACAAGGCGTTTGATGTCACCATCGATCGCTGCCACCGCCGCGATTACCGCATCCCTTGCGGCGGCGAGGCCGCGCATAGCAGCGGATAATCCGGCGATATTATCACTGGCCACGAGTGCTTGGTCGATGAAGGTTCGGCTGAGCGCGCGGGGAAGCCGGACACCAAAGACGACTGCCAGGCCACGTATCTGATTTTCGAGTGTCACTCCGGCGCCTGCGACACGAATATAGCCGTGGCAAGCAAAACTATTAATCAGTCCATAAGTATTACGGCATTCACGCTGCGTATTTGAGTGATGGTTTTTGGTAGAAGGAGCGGATTTTCCTGGGGTTTCTCTGCAAGCTACGCATAGACGACAGGACTTTATCTTTGAAGTCGGTCTTATCTGTTGTGACCATGCGCCCCACGGTGTCCGCCTTCAAATGCTTCCATACGAGTTCATCAGGGTTGCGATCTGGTGAGTAAGGCGGAAGAAAAAACAACCTCAACTTGCTGCCGAGCGTTTCAACAAAAGCTGTCGTCTTTTTCGCGCGATGTGCCGGTCCACGATCAACAATGAGAAAAATCGGGCGCGTGGCGCCAATTACAAGCCGCTTCAGAAATTCGATAAAAACGTCGGCGTTTACACCGCCCTTGTCCTTGACCATAAACCGCATCTGACCTTTCGACGTGACCGCCGAAATCAGGCTGAGGCTGTGCCGAGCACCCGTAGCTTCAACAATCGGCGTCTCGCCTTTCTTTCCCCAGGTACGCCCGGCATGATGGTCCGAACGCATATGGGCTGCATCGCCGAAATAGATGTCTGCTCCTTCGGCCTGGGCAGCTTTCTTAATCTTCGGATATTCCGTCTTCAGCCATTTTTGTACCAGTCCCTCGTCGCGCTCCAGCGCGCGATGCAATGGTTTCTGGCACGTGATGCCCAATTGCGCCAACAAACGGCCAACCGAGTTTGCCGCCAGCGTGATGCCATATTTTTGCTTGATCAAGACAGCAACCATCTCACGCGTCCAGAGCGCAAAATCAAATTTCAACTGCATCGGATTCTTCTGCGTTATAGTCTGATAAATCCATCGCAACTTCTTCCCATCCAGCTTTGGCGGCCGACCAGCCAACGGCTTAGCTTTCAGTGCGTCCCATCCACCACGGCGATACTGTGCTAACCAAATATATATCGTCGAACGATTAAGCCCCAAAACACGGGTTACAACTTCGGGACTTTCTCCAGCCTGCACGCGACCCACCGCACGTTTCCTCAACTCCTCCAGCGTCGCGTGATCCAGCTTGCGGGCATCGTCTTCTCTCATGCCTCATTGAATTGTCCACACCACAATCTGTCAATTTATATGTTGATATACATATGGACCGATTAATACACATGAAAGAGCTTTATGGTTCATTGTCCTCATCCTCTGATAGCTGCGGATGGGCCGGTGCGCATATCCATGACGCGTCGCGCACCGGCGTGCCGCCGAAAATTAGTCTTGTGCTGCCGCCGGTTGCAGCGTCCCCGCCTGGCCACTCGTGGAGAGTGGCAAGTGGAAAACCGTGCCATTCACGGAAATAAGCTGCAGGCTATAGGCATCTCCAGTGAATGTTCCCGTGCCGGCCGGCGCCGTTTCAGGAAGCGTAATGGTTGCCGCTGCACCCATGCCGCTGACGATCCCATATGGTCCTGCTTTGAATTTCTGATAAGCGAAGTCATTCTGAAAGGATGTCTTTGGAAGCTTCGTCAGGGCCGCGGTATCCCACTGCTCGACGGGCTTCCCATTCTGCAACAACGAGGCGGCGACGATATGTGCGGGCTCCTCAGGCGTGCCACCATCCAGGTATGCGTGGAACCTCACAGAACCGTTGGACAAAAGCACGCCGTCGTTTAAGGCGTAATTATGCCGAGTGGGACTCACTGGTCCGCTATGGAACGCGGAGTAGACCGATCCACGGTAATAGCTGTAAGTCCCAACGTTGAAGATCACCGTAAAGGCAAATAAAGCAAGGGCCAGATTGCGATAGCGCGTTGCCTGGAGCGGTAGCGGCAGGCTGCCACCAATCCAGCGAAACCACGCTCTATCGGCAAGCGCAGGGTTGCGCCGCAATAGCACATTATCGAGCGAATATGCGCCATTACCGGCCAACACAAGGGTTGCACCCATGCCGAGATTTGCGGCGGCCATTGTCCATTCGTCGATGCAGGTTGCGCCCTGCCAACCGAACATCAGCATCAGAGAAACCGAAAGCCCGATGGTTGAAACAGCCGCGGCGCGCGTGAACAAGCCGGTTATCAACATCAATCCGGCGATCAGCTCGGCGCCACTGAAAACGATCACGCTTGCATAAAGCAGCACGAAATGGTGCAGCAGATAGGCGATCACCTTGTCGGTCCCGAATAGCGCGCCCGGCATCGCCGTTTGAAATTTATAGGCCATCCAATGGCCATGTGGATTGAGTTTCTGCGGTCCGTAAATGAACCGCCTCGATCCTCCACCCCAGTAGATGAAGCCTTGAATGAACCGAACGGCAAGCAAGCCGATTGCTGCATTGCGCCACCCCGTATCGCCGATCGCTCGAGATTCGGCGTGTGGGGCCGGTGTTGTCCCAGCCATGATCGTCGACGACATTGGTCCTGTCCTTTTCTAGATAAGATGATCGCCATTAATGAGGCGCACTTAGTCGTTCGCCGTATAAGGCTTGAAATCGTAGCGTTCGAAGATAGTCAACGCCGCCGGTGAATGAATGAATGCGAGCCAGGTTTTGGCGGCGTCGGGATGCGCAGCGCCTTTCACCACAGCTCCAGCGTAGATTGCCGTTGTGTTCTCCGAAGCCGGAATGGGAACATCACTGATCGGGTGGCCTGCCTGCTCCTGGAACACCGCCTCGGATTTCCAGGTGACACCGGCATCGGCCAGACCTTGCATAAGAAACAACGGTGTTTGCCGATGGTGAATATGCGCAAGAATTGTGGTGCCGTCCTGAACGTCGGTTTGGTAGACTTTCGTCTCCAATGCGTCGCCGCCAACTTTTTTAAGCGAAGCCTGAACCTGTCTGGCAATGCCCTCATAAGCCGGATTCGGCATGACGAGCCTCATGCCCGGCTTTCCCAAATCCGCAAGGCTTGCGATATGCGCGGGGTTTCCCTTAGGCACCATGATCGTCAAGTCATTCGTGACATATGGCACCGGCGGACCCGTCAAATCACCCGAGGCGATGAGGGCTTTCACCTTCTTTAGCCCGGCGAAATAGGCATCTGGCTTCGCAGTGAAAGTCATATTCCCGGAAGTGACCGTGCCGCCGTCCTTCATAACCGTTACCAGCATACCAGGTGGAATCGTAACGTAGAAAATTCTCCCCTGATATTCGGGGTTCTCTTTTTCAAACTCCGCCACCAAAGGCGCCATCGCAAAGTAATAATTTCCGCCGACGTAAAGCACGAGCTTTGGGTTTGAAAGGTCGCCATGGAAATCCGCCATGTCGTCGACTTCCGGTACGGTGAAAGCAAACCCTTTGTTCGTGGCGTCGTCATTCGCTCCGTGTTGCCAAGGAGGAAATATTTGCTCAGCATATCGCGGCGCTTCTGCCTTGCCGGCCCAGCCTGGGTCAGGCGCCGTATTGGCGGTCTGAGCAAGAGCATAGCCGGGCATTGCGGCAAAAGCCACTATTGCGGAGGTCGCGCGAATGGCTTTCAATAAGCCTGTTTGCATGAGTCGCATTTTATAAATCCTTCTGTAATACCGACGTTTTCCAGGTGTTGGCATTCGATCATACGGTGTAATGGAACCCAGCTAGTTGCAGCTGAGGTATCGTTCCTACTACGCCGGGACTTACGATGACCCCAGGGATGAGATGATTGGTCAATTCCGCGGCGAGAGCTTCGTGAGACAGCCCGTCCGGGTTGATACCCTTTTTGAGCAAGGCTGCGGTGAGTTCCCAAATGGCGTTATGACAGCCAATAAAGACGACCCCACGGCGCTGCAGCACGGTAATGCTGTTGGCTGCCGGAGAAAACGCTCCCGAAGGATTATTGAAGTCACTCGGATCGATTGTCGCCGCGGTCGGTACGTCGATCAGTGTATTCGCGGCGAATTTACCGCTCGTGAACGAAGCCAGGTTGTATTTGTCCCAAATCGTCTGATCGTAGAGCGCCAGATGGGCCGTACCGTGGGTAGCCGATACCGCCAAAAAATCGGGATGCTTCCACGACCAGATTTGGGCATTCAGCGCGTTGCGCATCAAATTCAGCCATGGGCTTTCGATGACCGTATTATCCCACACCTGCTTTGGTCCACCGCGATAGGCAATCACGGCATTCAGGGCCTCGCTGTCCCACTCGTCAGAATTGGTCAGGATCATCGGCACGGTTTTAAAATTCCGGCGGCGAGGCGCTGCCGTCAGCTTGACCGCAAGTGCCGCAAGTGTGTCCGCCGATTTGGGCTCCAGGGAGGCGGGCGTCGTATCGGCGTGCGCGGTTTGCACTGCAACTGCGGTGAGGCCGATGGAAAGCCCAATTCCACGCAATAAATTGCGGCGGTTCGCGACGCCGTCGGTAGCGAGGGTTTGAGTTGAACACTTTGACATTGACTATCTCCTTCCGGTTTCCGTAGGCGCCGAGCCCATTCCGGTGGCCGATCCGCTATGGCCATAACGATATTAGAACGTCAGGTCATTACGAATATGTTGGCAACCTAATTGTGAAATCCTTGATTTCTGTAGGCAGTGGGAACGAATGTTTGGAACGTCACTTTTTAAGTGAACCGGCGTCGCAGATCGTCCCCACGGTCCAACGCCGTATTTGCGGCGGGCGTTATGTGAAATGGGCTGCTAATTAGCCGCCGATGGAGTCTCGGAACGAATTCACGGCGACGCCGCCATAAACGGTGGTGGGATTATCGATCGTCGCCGAGCTCGGAGTAAGTTCATAGACGGTAACGTTTTGATGGGCGGCATTAGCGCCACGGGCCTGAGCGGCCATCGGAGAAAGCGCAATTGCCAAAGCAATGGCCGGAAGAAGTTTGATAGAGAGTGACATTGGATAAATCCTTTTCTAGTTTTCGGCTAAGTGTTTTAGGCGGTTAGTTTGATAAAAGACGGGATCGGCTAGCCGCCGACTGATTCCGGAAACAACTGCGCGTCCGCACCGCTCTGCACGATGATCTGATTCAGCGGCGTCTGAGCTTGCAAAGCATCGAATTTTCTGTCGACGTGCTGGATCACCGGCAAAGATCCAGAAACGGCTCTATTCATCATGAGCTGAATGCGGTTCTGCGAGGTCGTTGTCGTCGCGTTCGCCGCGACAGGTGCCAAAGAGGTAGCCAAAGCTACCGAAGTGATAATTTTCATAAAGCGTGTCATTGAGCTGTTCTTTTTCGAAGGAGGACAGTGGCCGGATGTTCGGTCGCTTGGGCCTTCGATAAGGCAGAAATAAACCGCTACGGACTGTTCTGTCCAAACGATTGTTTTTCATAAAACAATCTAATTAATTTATTATTTATGCCGTAGAACACCTCCCGCAATCATGGATTGCTAAGTGGCAAGCCCAATGACGGGTCCAATTCATATGTAGTTAATTTGGTGATTTGAGGCCGGTTTTATTGTGGCCTGTAACGCGCCATTCAAATCGGCTGGCGGTGCCGGTGATCGCCCGCAGGCTGAAAACACTTCGACAGTGTGGCGACGCGCATAACCCGGATAGTTGGAAACGAAGTTCGAAAATCCCTTGGCTTAGCAACAAGCAAATCAGATCAGAATAAAAAGGACAATCAATTTGATAGATTTATTCGACGGGAATATCTCCAGTACCATCGCAGGATAAAAGCAGCGGCCGGATGGTCTGCCGCAATTGTCCCTCGAATTCCGTAATCTATGTGGAGAATATGATGAGTTTTTCTAAACTGTTGACCGCTGGCGTTTTGGTAGCCTCTCTGGTCGGCGGCGCGGCGCAGGCGAGCGAGGCGTCCGCGTCGGCAGCCTCCTACACGGCGCGCCACGACTACAGTTATCCGTATCACGGCTATTACGGCGCCAACAGCGCGGGAGGCGGCAATCGTGCCTCCGCGGACTACGGCGGCCAATATACGGCGAACGTGGTGGCTTCGGCCGATCCGACGCAAAACGGGTTTGCGGGGGAAAGCTACGGCGCCAACAGCGCGGGAGGCGGCAACCGTGCCTAGGTGAGCTTTTCCGTCGCCGCGATGGCCGCGTCTAAGAAGAACCAGGTGGCTG
>CAVTSC010000008.1:0-22500 GCA_963737355.1 uncultured Pseudomonadota bacterium
GCACCGGCGGCGTCGACGATGCCGGTGCCGGCTCGATCATGTCTGCCCCCTGCACACGGCGCTGCATACGGGGATGATGCCGTCGCTACGCGCCGGCTGGCAACCGGCAGGCGGAGCCGGCGGCAAGATCGCGGCAAAAACCGTCAAAGAACGCGCCTTTTCAACAATCCGGTCAGCCATGATGCAGCCGCCGCCAGGCGCCGGGGCTGATGCCGACAAACCGCGTGAACGTCCGGGTGAAGGCGCTCTGGTCGGCGAAGCCGGTTGCGAGTGCGATTTCCGATAAGGACAGGCCGGATCGCCGCAGCAGGTCCTGCGCCACCTCGATCCGGCGCGCGAGAAGCCAGCGATAGGGCGGCAGCCCGGTCGTCTGCTTGAAGGCGCGGGTGAAATACTTTGGCGACAACCGACATTCGCACGCGATCTCCGCAAGCGCGATGCCGCCATCCAGATGCGCGTCGATCAGGGCCTTAGCCCGCCGCTCCTGCCAGGGCGCGAGGCCGCCGCTGGAGGACTGACGCGGGCTGATCCCCCCATAGACATGCGCGAGATGGACCAGCAGCGCGAAGCCGATATGATCGACGATGATCTGTGGCGCCTGCCGGCGGCTTTCGAGCATCGGCAGCAAGCTCGCGCCGAGGCCGGTGATCACCGGATCGGCAATCCTGCCGGCGGACGGCCAGGCAAGGCGGCCTCTGGGCGCCAGGAAGGCATCGGCGACCTCGTCGAGTGCCGCCTGCGGAATGTAGAATTGCACAATATCCCAGGGGCTCTGCAGCGAGAGCTGCGGCGATGCGGCTAGATCGAGGCAACTGACCGTATCGCCGCAGCGGCACACGAGGTTGTCGAGATGGTGCGCGACGATATAGGATTTTTCTCCTGGAATCGGGACCGAAAGCAGAAAATCCGGCCGGTCGCATTTGATCCTGGTCGCCGCGAGCACCGATTTTCTCGGCGTCGACATGGTGATCGCCCGCACCTCCTTCACCCCGAGATAGGCGCGCATACGATCGCCGTAGGCCCCCTGTTTCTCTGTCATCACAGCCTCGCTTTTCCTGGTTCTCGTCGCCCGGATTGCAGGCGGTTCCCGGGTTCGCGGGAGGCCGCCCGTTAGCCGGGCCGTTTGCCCGGCACGTCAGGCCGCATCGACCAGCACGATCTCGGCGTCCTCGATGCCACGGATTTCGACCATCTCCTGGCCGGTGATTGCGGCGCCGTCGCGCGCCTCGATGCGCGTGCCGCCGACCTCGACCACGCCGCGCGCCGGCACCAGATAGGCATGCCGCACGGGATTGAGCGCGAGCGTGACGGTCTCGCCGGCGAGGACCGTCACGCCCATCACCCGCGCATCGGCACGGATCGGCAAGGCATCCGCGTCATCCGGAAAACCGCTCGCCAGGGTCACGAACCGGCCCGACCGGTCGGCCTTCGGGAAGGGCTTCGCACCCCAGGAGGGCGCACCCCCGCGCGTGCTGGGCTCGATCCAGATCTGGAAGATCCGCGTCGTCTCGTCCTCGAGATTGTATTCCGAATGGCGGACACCGGAGCCGGCCGACATTACCTGGACGTCGCCGGCCTCGGTGCGGCCGGTGTTGCCCAACGAATCCCGATGGGTGATCGCGCCCTCACGCACATAGGTGATGATTTCCATGTCCGCATGCGGATGCTGCGGAAATCCGGATTTCGGAGCGATCTCGTCGTCGTTCCAAACGCGGATGCTGCCCCAGTTCATGCGCTTGGGATCGAAATAGCCGGCGAAGGAGAAATGATGTTTGGCGTTGAGCCAGCCATGGTTGGCCCCACCGAGCTCGGTGAATTTCCTGCGTTCGATCATGGTCGAAACTCCGTTTCTGCATACGAGGACGATCCCCGCGCCTAGCGGAAAATGGGCCTGGACGCTGATCCAGAAAACAGAAATAATAGAATTTCATTGTTTCCGTTTTTGTGGTGATGATCGATGCCGATCCCCGATCTCGAAGCTTGGGCGATCTTCGCCAAAGTTGCGGAAACCGGGTCCTTCGCCGGTGCCGCGGCGGAATTCGGCATCACCAGCGCGACGGTTTCAAAGGCGATCCAGCGGCTGGAGACCAGGATGGGTGAACGGCTCATTCACCGGACGTCGCGGCGCCTGGCGCTGAGCGAAACCGGCCGGGTGCTGGTGCTGCGCGCCGCGCAGATCCTTGCCGAAGGGGAGGCCGTGGAGGCCGAGGCGCAGGCGAAATCGGCGACGCCGCGCGGGCGGGTGCGGCTCGCCGCACCGATGTCGTTCGGGCTGCGCCATGTGGCGCCAGCGCTGCCAGATTTTCTCGCGACCTATCCGCAAATCTCGGTCGACCTGCAGCTCGACGACCGAATCGTCGATCTCATCGCCGGCGGCATCGATATCGCGGTGCGCATCGCCGATCTGCCAGATTCGAGCTTGATCGCGCGCCGGCTCTGCGCGGTGAAGCGCCTTGTGGTCGGCAGCCCGGCATATTTCGCCGCACACGGAACCCCGCAACGGCCGCGGGACCTCAAAGCCCATGCCTGCCTCGGCTACAGCTACCTAGCTTCCGGCGAGACCTGGCGTTTCACCGATGAAGCCGGCACGGAGGAAGCGGTCAGCGTGAGCGGGCCAATCTCGGCAACCAATGCCAATGCGCTCGCCGCAGCACTTGAGGCCGGCATCGGCATCGCCTTGCAGCCGGATTTCCTGGTCTGGGAGGCGATCCGGGACGGCCTTCTGGTTGCCGTGCTGCCGGGATGGCACGCGCCTCCCCTCACCCTCAACCTGCTGACGCCGGCCGGCAGCCCGCGCGCGCCGCGGATCAGCGTGCTGATGGATTTCCTCGCCCGGCGTTTCGCGACCGGCGCCGCGCCCTGGACCCTGGCGAAGGATACGGGACCCAAAGGCGCCGGCAGCACGGCGCGACTCAGCCCTTGATGAAGGCCAGCACATCTGCGTTGAACTCGGTGCCGTCAGACATGGTGATCGTGCTTATAAAAGGGATTCCTCTGTTTCAGGGGGCAGTATCAGGCGATTGTGTTCACGAACGTCGCGATGTAGTGCACCACCGTTTTCGGGTACTGATGATGGGGCCCATGCCCGGCTTGCGGGAAGGTGATGACCTCCAGCGTGTTCCACCGTGCGTTCAGGGCATGCCAGTTCTCGACCGGGGACATAGTGTCGTGATCGCCGCATATCGCGAGGATCGGAACCATCGTCGTGCTTAGCTTCTCCCAATAGCCTCCCTTGTCCGTGAAGGGATGCACGCCCTGCTCCTCACGCAGCAGGCGCATATAGAGATGTTCCGGAATCGGCGTGTCACGGTCGGTGGTGCGCATCGCGATCCGGTCGTGGCTGGCCTGGGCGGCTTCCCGCGATGCTTCGGAATTCGGCTCGAAGAACAGGATGGTCTCGTCTTTCAGGTCATTGTCGAATTTTAGGGCTGTGTCGAAGAAGATCTGCTCCGGCCCCTTCACTTGTTGCCCTGGCGGGATCGAGCCGATCAGGATCGTGTGGCTCACCATTTCCGGATAGAGAGCGGTGAAAGCCTGCGCCGCCTGGCCGCCTAGGGACCAGCCGGCGATAACGATTTCCTCGTAGCCCAAGATCCAGGCGAGATCCCTGGCGTCATTGGCGAGTGCGCGCGGGTTGAAGCTCGCATTGCCGGTTGAGACGCCGAGGCCGCTATAGTCGAAATAGATGACGGTGAAGGATTCCGCGAGCGTATCGAGGAACGCGGGATCCCAACTGTCGAGGATGCCACGAAACCGATTACACAGAACGATCGGCTTGCCTTCCCCCAGGGTCCGGTAGGCTAGCTGGCGGCCGCTCAGGTCGGCGAAGAGCGTGGGCGCCGTCACGGCACTGTACTTGTTGATCCGCGTGGTCATGCCACGATCTTTCGAAATGGGCGCGGATCACTGTAGACGGCGTCACTTTTTGGTCTTGTCCCCGCTTGCCCCTTTTTGGCGGAATCCGCCACTGACCGCTCAGCTTCGCCGCAGGCGCCGCCATGCGCCCGGGCTGGTTCCCACCAGCTTGGAGAACACCCGGGTGAAATGACTCTGATCGGCGAAGCCCGAGGCCAACGCGATGGAGACCAGGTCGTCGGTAGTGGTTTCGAGAAGGCCCTTGGCCGCCGCGATGCGTTGCTCCATCAGCCAGCGGTGCGGCCCCATCCCCGTCGCCTGCTTGAAGGCACGCGAGAAATAACTGCCGGACAGCCCGCAGGCGCCGGCGAGCTCCTCGAGGGAAACTTCTCCCCGCAGGCTGAGGAGTAGGTGTTCCTTCGCCCGACGCTCCTGCCAGGGCGCGAGGCCGCCTTTGGGAAGCTTGATGCGCGGCGCCAGGCCGCCATAGTTGCGGGCCAAATGCAGGGCGACGGCCGAGAGCACGTGATCCGCGAACAACTGGCTGGCTTCCCAGGGCTTGGTGAGGGTCGGGATCAACGCGAGCGCGAGATGGAAGAGAACCTCGTCGCGATCGACATGCGCCGGCGCTGCGAGCATTTCGATCCGCGGCGCGTGCAGCTCGTTCGTGAGCTGCTCGAACATCCAATGCGGGATGCGGAAATTGACCGTGTGGAACGGCTCGGGCAGATCACTCACCAGCGATTGCCGAAGGTCGTAAATGCCGAACCCGCCTGTCGCCGCTGCCGGTTTGCGGACCAGCACGCCGTCCGCCCAGTGATCATGCGCACCGAACGGGCGCAGGCGAACGACCGCCATCCAGGCCGGCTCGATCCGGTTTGGGGATGTCAGCCCATGATTGGGGCGGTTCATTAGATAGCGGGTGACAAAGGCACCCGGCTTGCCCGGCGTGCGGATCGCAATCTGCTCGACGCCATCGAGGCGATCGGGCGATGTGAAATACAGATCCGTGAGCTCCAGCTTATCGCATACCGGCATCGATACTGTCATCCACCGCCCCCGAATGACCGCACGTTGTTGTTATTTCAAATATTATAGCGCTAGATGGGTATTCGTGCACCGAGGTGGGCACCTTAGTGCCGCTTTTTTGTTTGTGTCATGTCGGACGTTTGATCAGGCAACATTCTAAACTATAATAGCATTATAGCCAAGTTGCTGACGTCAGATGGCCCAGCAATCACAGCCGAGAGCACCCCAGAAGCTTCTAAGGTCGGCGATCGGCAGTTTGCTTGACCACGCGGTCGCATGATCATGCCCGTGCACGCCGCACGCCGTGGTGCAGCTGCACTGCGCCGCCATGCGCCGCTGCATCGCTGGCCGCTGTTGCTGCGTGCGATCGCCCCAAGCCGCATAGCCGCCAAATGCGCGCACCGGCGACCAGTCCGGCATCGCCGGCGGCGGAGCGCCGGTGTCGAAGCGCGCGAACTCTGCAGCGCCATATACCACCTTGCCGCCGACCACCGTGAGGAGCGAGACCGTATCGGCGATCTCGTCCTCGCCGCAGGCGAAGAAATCACGATCGGGCACGATCAGGTCCGCGAGCTGACCAACCTCGATCCGGCCCTTCCTGCCTTCCTCGTTGGAGAACCAGGTGACGTTCTCTGTCCACATCCGGAGCGCGGTTTCGCGATCGAGGCAGTTGCGCTGCGGGTAGAGCCGCAAGCCGCCTACCGTTCTGCCGGTGACCAGCCAGGCAAGCGACACCCAGGGATTATAGGAGGCCACACGAGTGGCATCGGTGCCCGCCGAGACCTTCACGCCGGCTTCCAGGATGCGCGATACCGGTGGCGTCGCCTCGGCGGCGCCGAGGCCATAACGCTCAACGAAATACTCGCCCTGATAGGCCATGCGGTGCTGCACGGCGATGCCGCCGCCCAGAGCCGCGATGCGGTCGATCGACTGGTCCGAGATCGTCTCGGCATGATCGAAGAACCAGTTCAGGCCGGCGAGCGGAATATCCTGGTCTACCCGCTCGAACACGTCGAGCGCCCGCGAGATGGTTTCGTCATACGTGGCGTGCAGCCGCCACGGCCAGCGATTCGCGGCGAGGATACGCACCACCGCCTCGAGCTCGCTTTCCATCTCCGCTGGCATGTCCGGACGCGGCTGCCGGAAATCCTCGAAATCCGCTGCCGAGAACACCAACATCTCCCCGGCGCCGTTATGGCGGAAATAATCGTCGCCCTGCTGGTAGCTGGATGTCTTGGTCCAGTTGAGGAAGTCTTCCTTTTCGCCCTTCGGCTTCTGGGTGAAGAGGTTGTAGGCGAGGCGGATGGTGAGCTGATCCTCCGCCGCCAGTTTCTGCACAACGGCATAATCCTCGGGATAATTTTGGAAGCCGCCGCCAGCGTCGATCGCGCCGGTGACGCCGAGCCGGTTGAGTTCGCGCATGAAATGCCGCGTCGAGTTCACCTGATAGTCGAACGGCAGCTTAGGGCCCTTGGCAAGCGTTGCGTAGAGAATGCCGGCATTCGGCTTGGCGAGGAGCAGTCCAGTCGGGGTGCCGTCCGGGGAGCGCACGATCTGGCCGCCCGGCGGCTCGACGGTCTCCCTGGTATAGCCCACGGCGCGCAAGGCGGCAGCGTTGAGCAGCGCGCGATCGTAGAGATGCAGGATGAATACCGGCGTTTCCGGCGCGGCGGCGTTAATCTCCTCGATGGTCGGCAACCGCTTCTCGGCGAATTGGTGTTCCGTGAAGCCGCCGACCACGCGCACCCATTGCGGCGGCGGCGTGATCGTGACCTGACGCTTGAGCATTGCCATCGCGTCTGCGAGCGAGCGCACGCCATCCCAGCGCAACTCCATGTTGAAGTTGAGACCACCGCGGATGATGTGCAGGTGATTGTCGATCAGGCCCGGCAGAACGCGGCGACCGTTCAGGTCGATGATTTTGGTGCGGGGGCCGGCGAGCGGCATGATCTCCCGGTCGAGGCCGACGGACGTGAACCTGCCATCCCGGATCGCGACGGCGCTCGCGGTGGGGTTGGTGCGGTCCAGCGTGCTGAACAGGCCGCGGTGCAGAATCAGATCGGGGGCGGTCGTGCCGTGATCGGTGCTCATGAACCTGTCTCCGGATTTGCAGCAGGAGGATTGGCAGCTGCCCGCGTAACATCATGCCCCGGCAATGTGCCAAACAGATGTTGAGTGCATCCCGACTGCTGCCAGGCGACGGCGAACGGCGTGCCGGCGAGGATCTGCCGGCCGACGGGAATGACCTGTTCGCCGGCCAGGATGCCGAGCAGGCCAACCAGGGCGACCACCGGCGGCGCCGGTGAACGGACAGCGATAAGACTATAGAATATCCCGACCATCACGCCGGCCCCAAGCGAGAACAGATATAGTTTCATTGTCGCGCCTCCTGGTGCTGGAGTGGTGGCCGGGATGCGCGGATCAGGCGGCCTTCGGTGCCGAGCCGGCTTCGGATGCGTGCTCGCCGAGCGCCCATTTCGAGAACCGCACTTGGATGCCATACGGCGAATGCGCCCGGAGGATTTCCATCACGCCCTCATAGGTCTCAGTACGCGCCCAATCCTGCTGCAGCTCAAAGACATACTGGAGCGAGGTAATCGGCACCGCGCCGGCCTGGACGGCGCGGTCCATCGCGCGGTTATGCGCCTCAGGCGAGAGATCGCCGCAGGCATCGGCGGGGATATAGACCTCGAAGCCTTCCTTCAGCAGATCGAGCGTGGGGAACAGCACGCAGGCTTCGGTCCACAACCCCGCGACGACGAGCTTTTTCCGCCCGGAATCGTGAACGGCCTTGCGGAATTTCGCATCCAGCCAGGAATTCATCGAGGTGCGATCAATGACGTCGTGATCGGGGAACAGCTCGATCACTTCCGGCATGAACGGGCCGGAGAAGGAATTCTGGGCGACTGTCGAGATAACGGTCGGGATGCCGAACAGCTTGGCAGCCTTGGCGAGAACCTGGACGTTGTTGAAGGTCACCAGCCGGTCATGTGATTGCACACCTTGGAACATCGCGGGCTGGTAGTCGATGAGGGCGATGGCGCTGTTCTGCGGGGTAAGCATTTCAACGGCGGACATAGTTTCGATCTCCCTTTGGCAATGAATGACATGGGATCGGATACAAAATGCAGTGCGCCGATCCGTGAGGATGATCCTCGCCGCCGATGCTGCGGCTGTCTTGTTGGCGACCGCGAATTTTGTCGATTTTGCCCCTTAACTGGCACCGTGAACCGGCTTTTCACGGAACTGGCGGACAAAGCTACTATCCGGATATGCCGATTTTATAGAGTGCCAGGAGCAACAAGCCGCCCACGATCGCGACATGCTCGAGGCTGGTGGTGAGTTCCATTTTCGCCTGATTGCCATGCAGCAGCCAGAAGCGATGGCCGAGGACCGTCGCCGTCATGGTAAACGCCGCAAGCAACAAAGCGCCGATCGCGGCCCCGACGCCACTTGCCACCATAACGCCGCCGATAAGCTGCGTTAAGATCGTCAAGGTGGCGAAAATGCCTGGGAAGGGAATGCCGAGACCGGACACCTCCGCAACACCGTCATGCCAATGCCTGAGCTTGTCGGTGCCGCTGTAAAGGAACACCGCGGCCAAACAGAGCCGCACGACGAGGAGGCAGATATAGCTCATTCCCCACTCCCAACCATCGCAGGACCCCTGCTGGGGCTGGACACTATCCGGAGCGGGGGGGGGGCGGTATTTCACGTTATGACGACTGTTTTGAACGATTCGGACACAAAACTGCCCAACAGGCGCCTTCCGGGATGGGCGGTGGGTCTTGCGCGGCCCCTGGCCGGCGATGTTGACGAGTACGAGGGCGAGCCAGATTTTTGGATCGACGTCGTTCGATTTTGGACACTTTTGACCAACCAACACGGCCCGCAATCCAGGCAAAGACTCGTCGGATCCCCCAATGACAATAAAAACTTCGGTCTAATGCGAGCACAGGTGCTGGCGTTCTTTGCCAGGCTGTCACCATGTCTGGTCGGTATGGAGGCATGCGGTACATCGCATCACTGGGCGCGGGAGTTGGCGAAGCTCGGGCACGAGGTACGCCTGATGCCGCCAGCTTACGTCAAACCGTTGATCGGGACATTAAAGCTTCATCAGCATCGGACATCAGACTCTCCCGATCCGTTGCCATGATTGGTCAGGCACGGGCGTGACGCGCCGATAAGGACTGGAGGCGATCATGCTATTCGAATGCCTTGCCCAGTTGTCGGCCGTAGGCCGAAATTTGCTCCCCAACCGGTTTTCGGTCTTGTTCAAAGGCGACTAGTGCGGATGCTATGTCATCGCTTTCCGCAAGCCGTACGCGAAGGGCCAGCGCGTCGCCAGCAGCTTTGGCTACCCCCATTGCGGTATGAGGGCGCGCCACAAAGGCGGCGTCGCCAAGTAAGGCCACTCGGCCGCTTACCATCTTCGGGGCCTCGAAATCGAAAATTGCCTGAAGAAACGGCTGAGGTTCTGCCGCGACGGCCGCGGCGAAAGGCGGCGGCAACTGGGCCGCGGCATCCGCCACGAGGGTCTGGCGTCTTGTCTCGGACAGGGTACCGGGAGGCAACGAGTAGCGATGGACATGACCGTGAGCGTCGGTCAGGGCTTCATCGAGCCCTGCCTGACCCAGGGCAGTCCGATACCAGACCCAATTGTAGCGGCGGCTGCCCCGGGTCATTTCTGCATTCGGACCGGTGACGACGTATCCCAAAATATGCGAACGTGGCATGTTGTAGAATGCGAAACGATCGAGCAGGATCTCCGCCGCGAAGGGGGGCAACGCTAACTCCGGGAAGAGGCCGCGCCACGCGACATAGCCCGCATATATGCTCGGAGCGGGATGGCCGAGGACGGTTCCGCGGACGACCGATCCGACCCCGTCCGCGCCAATAACGAGATCGGCGCTTTCCTCACCGCCATCTTCGAACAGCAGGGAAGCGCTGGCTTCGTGCTGCACGACCGACCGCACGGACCGACCCGTGACATAGGCATCGGCTTCCACGAAGTGGCGGAAGGAACGATAGAGATGATCCCAGGATATCTGCATCTGGGGCGTTCTGTGCCTTTCGGAGATCCCGCCGCTCCGGTCGAAAAAGATCCGTTCGTTGGCGACGACGCCAACGTGCGCGACGTGTTCGCAACCAACCGCCCGTAGGATCGCGAATATATCCCGTTG
Organism: uncultured Pseudomonadota bacterium; assembly: GCA_963737355.1. GTDB lineage: Bacteria > Pseudomonadota > Alphaproteobacteria > Acetobacterales > Acetobacteraceae > Acidocella. The sequence goes on from CAVTSC010000008.1 coordinate 10,068, forward strand.
GCCGACCAGGCCAGCGCCTCGACCGGCCCCCCCCTCGGACCGCTCATAAATCCGAACGTCGTGGCCATCGCGGCGGAGCAGCGCCGCCGCGAACAGGCCACCCAGGGAGCCGCCGACGATCCGGATACGCCACTTGGTCATTTTTTAAGCTCCATTGGACGCTTTTTAGGCCATACGAGCTTGGCGACGCCGAGGCGGATGGCGCGCGCCGAGTTCGAGACCGAGTGCGATGCCAGCCAAGACGGCACCGAAGATGGTCACGGCCGGCCAGCCGCCGTGATGCCACGCCTCGGTATGGTACCGAATTCGAACGCCATCACAATCCCGGATACGACACCGAGGCCGAAGGCGATCCCTAAGATCCTAAGCCAGAAGTCGAACAGCCGTCGGTAGACCGGACGACCCCGCGCAGGAGTGATCCAGCATGACCGCCCTATTGCTATTTCGGCTTCAATTCGCGTTCGCGGTGTCGTTCCACATCATTTTTCCGTCGTTCACGATCGCGTGGCTCGCCGTGCTGGAGCGCTGCTTGTGAGTCCGATCAGCAGTTTACGACGGACAATCATTATTTCCCGGTGATTTGACGCCGTTCCAGCAGGCGGCACATCGATTTATGTTCTTGTTTTGTTCGTAACATTTGGGCATAGCTAACGCCATGGCCGATGATCCTACCCCGCCCCTCAACCCTGCCGACCTGACGGCCGCCACGCCGGAAGAGATTGCCGACGCCTTGTCCTATGCGCTGCGCTACGATGAACGCGGCAAGCCCCGTAAAGGCGGCTGGGATTTTGCGGCGGGGCTGGCAGCCGAACGTCTGGCGGAGCAGTTGCGACGGTCCGGGCTGATCGTGATGCGTGCCCGCCCCGGGCGGCCCCATTCGGCAGGGTAATGGATGCCATGTCGAGCGCGCTCGAAACGCTCAGAGCGACGGTCGCCCGCATCGAAGGTCATCCCGCCGCAGCGAAGGGGGGCGGTATCCCCCTCTGTCCCCCTCTCGATCGGATGCTGCCCGGACGGGGACTCGCGCGCGCCGCTTTCCACGAGGTGCTCGTCGCCGATCCGGGCGCAGCGATCGGCTTCAGCGCGCTCGTCCTCGCCCGGGCGGCTGGCCCCGTCGTCTGGGTGGGGACCGAGCCGGACATTTGGCCAGAGGGTCTACGGTGCTTCGGTCTCTCCTCCTCCCACCTGGTCCTTGTCGGCGCCAGCTGCGCAAAGGACGGTCTTTGGGCTTTCGAGGAAGCCCTGCGATCACCCGGTGTCGCGGGCGCCGCCCTCGTGCTCGATGGTCCCGCGCCTGATCTGATCGCCGCACGCCGCCTGCAGCTCGCCGCGGAGGCTGGCGGCGGTATCGGTCTCCTCATTCTTCCCGACACCGACCGCATGCCGCCCTCGGCCGCACGGAGCCGCTGGCGCGTGGGCGCGGTGCGGTCCTCCGGCAATCCGATGTGGGACGTGACCTTGCTGCGCGCGTCCGGCGGACGCTCCGGCCGGTGGTCCGTTGCCTGGGACCACGAGGCGGGCGCACTCAGCGTGGCAGAAGCCGCTCCCCTTGCGCCGCCCCGTGCAGATGGCGCGTCATGAGCCGCCGCTATCTCGTGCTGCATCTGCCCCGACTGGCAACCGATCGCATTCGCCAGAGGGAGCCAAACCTTGCCGGCGTCCCGATTGCCGCCTGGGCCATGCAGGGCAATCGCCGTTTGCTCACAGGCGTCGATGCGCCCGGCACCACGCTACATGTCGGGCAGGCGCTGGCCGACGCGCAGGCCATGCATCCCGAGCTGGTTCTCCGTAACGCTGATCCCGATGACGACATGACCTTCCTCGAGCGCCTGGCGCTTTGGGCCATTCGTTTCACACCGATCGCAGCCACCGACCCTCCAGATGGGCTGGTGCTCGACGTGACGGGCTGTACGGGATTGTTTGGTGGTGAGCCTGCCATGCTGGCCCGCATCGGCGACAGCCTCGCCCAGGGTGGCGTCACGGCGCGCGCTGTCCTCGCCGGGATCGCCGAGGCAGGCGCCGCTTTGGCACGGGCCGGCCGTCACCAAACGATTGTGCCCCCAGGGAAGGATGCGGCTTCTGTCGCGGCCCTGCCCCTCGATGTCTTGCGCCTGTCGCCCGATTGCTTGGCCGGTCTGAATCGCCTCGGTCTCCACCGTATTGATGACCTCCTGCGCCAGCCGCGCGGGCCGCTGGCACGCCGCTTCGGCCGGTCGCTCATGGATGTGCTCGATGCCCTGACCGGCGACCGCCCACGCAGCCTGCGGCCCGTTCGGCCGCCGCCTGATTTCAGTGAGGCCGTCAACTTCCTGGAGCCGATCGTTACCCGCCCCGCCATCGACCGGGCGCTCGATGCCTTGCTGGAGCCGCTCTGCCGCCAATTGGCCGCCGCCGGTCAAGGGGCGCGGGCGGTGACGCTGCGCGCCTTCCGCGTGGATCGTGACGTGCAGGAGATCACGATCGGCACCGGCCTGCCGACGCGCACGCCCGACCATCTGCGACGGCTTTTTGCCAACGAGCTGGAGCGGTTGGAACCCGATCTTGGCTTCGAACGCATGACCTTGGAGGCGACTGAGGCCAATGCCATGGAGGCCGCCCAAAAGTTTATGGCGACGACCGGTCCAGAAGAGGCCAGCCGCGATGAGGCATTGGCGCAGCTGATCGACCGCTTGTCCCAGCGGCTTCCGGTCTGGCGGCTTGCCCCTGCTGAGAGCCATTGGCCAGAGCGATCCGTGATCCGCGTCGGGCCATTCGATCCCCTCGCCGCCGCACCGCCAACATCGCCTTTGCCGGCGCCGGTGCGGCTACTCAAACGCCCCGTGCCGCTGATGGTGCTGGCAACAGTCCCGAACGGGCCACCCCTGCGGCTGCGTCTCGACGGCGCGGTCCAAGATGTCGCCCGTTCGGACGGCCCTGAGCGGATCGAGCCGGAATGGTGGCATGAAACCGACCGGCGAACCGGCCGGGATTACTACCGCGTCGAGTTGGTCTCCGGCACGCGGCTATGGATCGGTCGCATCGATTCGCAGCGGCCAGATCGTCCGCCGCGTTGGTTTCTCCATGGGTATCTTGTGTGACGGCCCAGTTCGCCGAGGTCGGCGCCCGCACCAACTTCACGCTACTCGATGGCGCCTCCCACCCAGCCGAGATGGTGGCGACGGCCTCGGCGCTCGGTCATGCCGGCATCGGTATCTGCGACACCAACAGCCTCGCCGGCGTCGTACGTGCTCATGTCGCGGCGAAAGATGTCGGCCTGCGTTTCGTGGTGGGCACGCGCCTGGTGCTCGATGATGGTGCGGGCTACCTAGCCTGGCCCACCGATCGCGCGAGCTATGGGAGGCTGACCCGCTTGCTCTCCCTCGGCCGCATGCGCGCGCCCAAGGGCCAATACCAGCTGCACCGGAGCGAGATGCTCGATCACGCGGAAGGTTGGGTGATGGCCGCCCTCCCCCCCTCCTTCCCGGACGCCCCCTTCGCCATTCGCCTGAAGATCGATGCGCAGGATCTTCACGATCGTCTCGCAATACCGCTCCTTTGCTCGGCCCCCGTCATCTATGATGGTGCCGATCGGCACCGCTTGGAGACGCTGCAGGGTATGGCGACTGCGGCGGGCGCCGGCCTGCTGGCGACGACCGATCCTCGCTATCACCATCCCGACCGTCGGCGCCTCGCCAATGTGCTGACTTCCATCCGGCTGGGCGTTCCGGTCGATCGCATCGGCTTTTCCGCCGAGCGCAATGGTGAGCGCTGCCTCAAGAGCGCCGAGGAGATGGGCCGGCTGTTTGCTGGCTACCCACAGGCGCTGGAAAATAGCCTCCGTGTCCTCGAAGCCGGGTCGGGATTTTCGCTCAACGAGCTGCATCACGAATACCCGGACGAGATCCTCGAACCGGGGCGCCTGCCGCTGGCCACGCTGACAGATCGTGTTCATGCCGCGGCAGAAGCGCGATGGCCGGACGGCATGCCGAGCGACATCCAGAAGCGCATCGCCCATGAACTCGCGCTGATCAAGCAGCTCGATTATGCGCCCTACTTCCTGACCGTGCATGAAATCGTCCGCTTCGCGCGGTCAAAGGGCATCCTCTGCCAAGGGCGTGGTTCTGCTGCGAATTCCACGGTCTGCTACGTGCTCGGCATCACCGCCGTCGATCCTTCAAAGCATGACCTGTTGTTCGAGCGCTTCGTCTCAGCCAGTCGCGACGAGCCGCCCGATATCGATGTCGATTTCGAGCATGAGCGGCGCGAGGAGGTCATCCAGCATATCTATGATCGCTACGGCCGCGACCGCGCCGCCATCGTCGGCACCGTCATCCGCTACCGCGGCCGCAGCGCCGTCCGTGAGGTCGGCAAGGCGCTCGGCCTCTCGGAGGACGTGACGGGTCGGCTCTCCAAGGCAAGCTGGGGACCAGGGCGGGAGGATACCCTCGCCGAGCTGGCGCAGGAGGAGGGCCTCGATCTCTCGGACCGCCGCCTGTCACTGACCCTGGACCTTGCCGCCGAAATTCAGGATTTCCCGCGCCACTTGGCGACCCATGTTGGTGGCTTCGTCATGAGCCGGGGACCGCTCACCGAAATGGCGGTCGTCGGCAATGCCGCGATGGAAGGCCGAACCGTCCTCGAATGGGACAAGGACGACGTTGACGCCTTGCGGCTGCTCAAGGTCGATATTCTCGCCCTTGGCATGCTCTCCTGTCTGCGGCGTGGCTTTGACCTGCTGCGCCGGCATCATCGCCTGGATCTCGATCTCGCCGGCGTGCCGCGCGACTGCCCGAAGACCTACGCCATGCTCCGTCGGGCGGATTCCGTGGGCGTCTTCCAAGTCGAGAGCCGAGCGCAGATGGCGATGCTGCCGCGCCTCAAGCCCGAAGTCTTCTACGACCTCGTTGTGCAGGTCGCGATCATCCGCCCTGGCCCAATCCAAGGCGACATGGTGCATCCCTATTTGCGGCGGCGATGGGGGCTGGAAAAGCCCGTCTATCCCAAGCCCGCCCCGGAATACGGGCCGCCCGATGAACTGAAGCAGGTGCTTGGCCGTACCCTCGGCGTGCCGCTCTTTCAGGAACAAGCGATGCGGGTTGCGATCGTCGCCGCGGGCTTCACGCCCGACGAGGCGGACAAGCTGCGCCGTGCCATGGCGACCTTCAAGCACACCCAAGGCGTGGGCGTGTATCGGGAGCGGCTGATCGGCGGCATGGTTCGGCGGGGCTACGATCCGGAGCTTGCGGAGCGGGTCTTCAAGCAGATCGAAGGCTTTGGCTCCTATGGCTTCCCGGAAAGCCATGCGGCGAGCTTCGCCCACCTCGCCTATGCTTCCTCTTGGCTCAAATGCCACCACCCCGCGGTTTTCGCCGCTTCCCTGTTGAACAGCCAGCCCATGGGCTTCTACGCCCCCGCGCAGATCGTCCGAGACGCCCAGCTTCACGCGGTCGAGGTCCGCCCGGTCGATATCAATGCGAGCGATTGGGACAGCACCCTGGAGCGTGAGATGACAAGCGCCGACGCGCACGCGGTTCGGCTCGGACTCCGGTTGGCCTCTGGCCTCCCGGAGGAAGAAGGGAGGCTCATCGTCAAAGCCCGGCGCTCCGGCAATGGCGCACCCTATGGCTCCGTCGAGGAAGTCGCCCGTCGTGCAGGTGTCAGCCGCAAGGCCATCGAGGCTCTGGCCGAGGCCGATGCCTTTGCAAGTCTCGGCCAAGGGCGCCGCGCCGCCATGTGGGACGCCAAGGCCATTGAGCGCGATGTGCCACCCCTGCTTCGTCTTGCGGAAACCGCTCTCGGCGAGCCGGGGCTGATTTCAGGAAACGGCCCCTTCCCTTCCCGACGAAGCGGCGGGCCAGGGGCTTTGCTGGCCGGGTAACGACCCAGACCGTATTTCAAGCGCCATCGACGCCGGCGGTCCCGGCTGGCGTCGACTCGTCGACTGTACAGTCTGCTAAGGCCGAGGACCAATTGCCAACTCCGGATTCATGATCGGCCAGCCGCACGAGGTCTGATTTCGGCGGCGCGTCACCGAGGTCCTTGCATTGTCTCTGGTTCGTTTGTTGGCCTGGCTCTTTACCGTTCTGTTCGGCGCCCCCGCCGAAAATGAGAAGCAATATGTTCATATGGTCGCCTACGAGCCGTTTGACCCGAATTTGGCCCCTTGATCTTCATGCCCACCGCCGCTGAATTGGATGTGTCACACCAACACGGCAGACAGCACCTCTGTCTGATCAAGATTTCTGGACCGCGGCATCCCATACGAGAGCCACGTAACAGAAAATGCAGCACCTGTATCACCATCTTTGGCGCTCCAGTTACTACGATGCCACCGGCCCTGTGCTTCCAATTTTACTTCGATCCAATAAGCCACAACCGTTTCTGCCTCTCTTGGTTCATTCTTCATTCCAAATGAGTTTCTGAACTGAACAGAGCTTTTTCGACCGACGAGCTGCCAGCTAAACAGCGCAAAATGCTTGGCAAACATGCCCATTTTTGTTGACAATTTCTCGACATGACGAACGATTAGATTGTCAACAAAAAATCGTCACTAAAAAACAACGAAAAAATTGACGTGCAGGTGGGTTTTCTGACGATGATAAAAGTGAAGCCCCCATCAGGAGGTCCGCATGACCGAGCAATCACTGTCTGCCGTTGAATCCGCGATCCAAAATCTGCAGGCACGGCAGCCCAAGCCGCGCGGGCGCCGGCAGGAGCTGGCGCCGTATGTCGACCAGCTGCGCGCGCTCATCGCCGCTGGCTGGAGCCGCACCGAGATCGTGGCCGGAGTGAAAGCCTTGGGCGGCAAGATGTCGCCGGCCTTGCTGCGCGACGCGCTGCAGCTGCCCCCGGCCACACCGAAGAAGGCCAGCCGGACGAAGACGGCAAAACCGAACGCCTCGGCCTCGCCATCGCCGGCTGCGCCGCCGCCTGTTGCGACGGCGCCCTACGATCACGGCCAACCTGTCGCTGACACGGAATAACCAGCTACGCCCGGCATAACCGAGCCCCGCTGAGATGGTCCGCAGGCAACAGCCAAGAACCCCCGGCACACCGACAGGTCCCCAAGCCGACCTGCGTGCCGCCGGGCTGGCTGTCCGCCTGCCGCAATCCGGCACGTCGAACATCGTCCCGGCGAATGCGGTTGCGCCTATCCCGAAGTTCGACACGACCACCGGTTATGCCCCTGACGTCCTGGCGGCCGAGGCACTGGCCAAGCGCCGGGCCTTCATCCACGCGTTGGCCCGGCAAGCCGCCCGGGAACTGGCTGCTCGGGCATTCGCGGCAGGCGATGAATAAATTTTCTTGCCTTCACGGATCGCGCGGGTACCATCCGAGTCCGCCCCATTTCCCGGTGTCAGCATGAGCGTCCGTGTCGCCGTCTATGCCCGCTATTCCAGTGACAGCCAGAGCGAGGCGTCGATCGAGGATCAGGTCCGGCTCTGCCGGCAGCGCATCTCGGCCGAGGGCTGGAGCTTGGAGCAGGTCTACCGCGATGCCGCGCTCTCGGGCGCGTCCAGCTTCCGCCCCGGCTACCAAGCCATGCTGGCCGCGGCGCGCGAAGGCGGCTTCGACATCGTGCTGGCGGAGGCGCTGGACCGGCTGTCGCGCGACCAGGAAGATATCGCCGGGCTATACAAGCGGCTCAAATTCGCCGGCATCAAGCTGGTGACCTTGGCGGAAGGCGAGATTTCCGAGCTGCATATCGGCCTCAAGGGCACGATGAACGCGCTGTTCTTGAAGGACCTCGCCGACAAGACGCATCGCGGCCTCCGCGGCCGGGTCGCGGCCGGTAAATCGGCTGGCGGGCTGTGCTATGGTTATAAAGCCCTGCGGCAGACCGACGCGCATGGCGCACCGGTGCGCGGCGACCGGGCCATCGACGAGGGCGAGGCCCAGATCATCGCCCGCATCTTCCGGATGTTCGCCGAGGGCCATTCCCCCGTCGCCATCGCCAAGGCATTGAATGCCGAAGCCCTCCCCGGCCCCGAGGGCCGCGCCTGGCGTGACACCACCATCCGTGGTCATGCCGCGCGCGGCACCGGCATCTTGCGCAACGAGCTGTATGTCGGCCGGCTGATCTGGAACCGCATGCGGTTCATCAAGGACCCGGCCACGGGCAAACGCATCTCCCGCATGAACCCGCCGGAGCAGTGGGTGACTGAGGATGTGCCGCATCTGCGGATCATCGAGCAGGAGCTGTGGATCCGTGTGCAGACACGCCTCGCCGACATGCGCGAGGCCGCCGGGGCCAACGATCCGGACCGCCCCAAATTCTGGGAGAACCGCCGCGCTCAGCATATCCTCTCCGGCAAGGTGTTCTGCGCCAGCTGCGGCGGCGCCATGACCTCGGTCGGCAAACACTACCTCGCCTGTTCCGCGGCGCGGAAGCAGGGCATCTGCCGTAACACGGCAGGCATCAAGCGCACCACGCTAGAGAGCTTGGTCATCGACGCGCTGCGCGCCAACCTGATGCAGCCCGAGGACGTGCAGGAATTCGTTTCCGCCTTCACGGTCGAGTGGAACCGGATCGCCGCCGAGACCGGGGCACAGCAGGCCCATGACGATGCGACGCTGATCCATGTTCAGCGCAAGATCGACCGCATCATCGATGCCATCACCGAGGGGCTGCGGACACCGGACATGAAGGAGAAGTTGGAAGCGCTGGCCGCGCAGAAGGCGGCGCTGGAAAGCCGCACATCAAACCGCCGGGTCCCCTTGCCGTCCATGCACCCGAACCTGGCCGAGGTTTACCGGGCTAAGGTCGCCGGCCTGCAGGAGGCCATTACCGCCAGCCCCGACAATGCCGGCGTACTGGAGCGCCTGCGCGACCTGGTCGACCGTGTCGACATTGGCCCAGGTCCGGATCGCGATCAGCCGGAAATCGTTTTAACGGGCGCGTTGGCCGCGATGCTCAAACTGACAATGCCGGCAACCACAGCCTTAGCTGCGTCCGGTCATGATCTGTTCTTGAGTTCGGTAAAAGTGGTTGCGGGGGCACGATTTGAACGTGCGGCCTTCAGGTTATGAGCCTGACGAGCTACCGGGCTGCTCCACCCCGCGTGGGTGCTTTAGACACCAAAACCGCCCTGTTTCGCGTATGCGTTTAGGGCGGTTTTGGTTTGTGTTGATAGGTTGGAAGACCTGGCGGCGACCTACTCTCCCGTGCCTTGAGACACAGTACCATGGGCGCTGGGGATTTTCACGTCCGAGTTCGGGATGGGATCGGGTGTAGGCTCCCCGCCAAAGCCACCAGGTCGTCCAGCCTATCAAGCTGTGGTGGGTTAAGGGAGGTTTTGGTGCGTGATTTACGTGGCCTGAACTGCTTCAGGCCGCGCTGCGTGATGCTCTCATCTTACCGGAAGGTTCCGATAAATGATTGCTGTGTATGGGGGTTGGTGAGGTTATTTTAAGAATGTTGAACTCTATCGGGTGATTAGGACCAGTTAGCTGCGTGCGTTACCGCACTTCCACACCTGGCCTATCAACGTGGTGGTCTACCACGACCCTCTGGGAGGCCTAGTTTTGAGGTAAGTTTCCCGCTTAGATGCTTTCAGCGGTTATCTTTTCCGTACATAGCTACCCGGCTGTGCCGCTGGCGCGACAACCGGTACACCAGAGGTACGTCCATCCCGGTCCTCTCGTACTAGGGACAGATCCTCTCAAGCCTCCAACACCCACGGCAGATAGGGACCGAACTGTCTCACGACGTTCTAAACCCAGCTCACGTACCACTTTAATCGGCGAACAGCCGAACCCTTGGGACCTGCTCCAGCCCCAGGATGTGATGAGCCGACATCGAGGTGCCAAACCTCCCCGTCGATGTGGACTCTTGGGGGAGATCAGCCTGTTATCCCTAGAGTACCTTTTATCCGTTGAGCGATGGCCCTTCCACGTGGAACCACCGGATCACTATGGCCGACTTTCGTCTCTGCTCGAACTGTCGCTCTCGCAGTCAGGCGGGCTTATGCCATTGCACTCAGCAGCCGATGTCCGACCGGCCTGAGCCCACCATCGCGCGCCTCCGTTACTTTTTGGGAGGCGACCGCCCCAGTCAAACTGCCCACCATGCAGGGTCCCGGTCCGGGATAACCGGACGCGGTTAGATATCAGAAGAGTTCAGGGCGGTATTTCAAGGTTGGCTCCACACAAGCTAGCGCCCATGCTTCAATGCCTCCCGCCTATCCTACACAGCACTCTCCTAATACCACTGCAAAGTTGCAGTAAAGGTTCATAGGGTCTTTCCGTCTGACCGCGGGTACCCCGCATCTTCACGGGGAATTCAATTTCGCTGAGCCTATGCTGGAGACAGTGGGGAAGTCGTTACGCCATTCGTGCAGGTCGGAACTTACCCGACAAGGAATTTCGCTACCTTAGGACCGTTATAGTTACGGCCGCCGTTTACCGGGGCTTCAATTCAGTGCTTGCACACCTCCTCTTAACCTTCCGGCACCGGGCAGGCGTCAGACCGTATACGTCGTCTCTCGACTTCGCACAGCCCTGTGTTTTTACTAAACAGTCGCTACCCCCTCTTTTGTGACACCCAACAATGGTTGCCCACCATTGGGTCTTGCTTATCCCGAAGTTACGCAAGTAATTTGCCTAGTTCCTTCAACATAGTTCTCTCAAGCGCCTTGGTATGCTCTACCAGTCCACCTGTGTCGGTTTAGGGTACGGTCTATATGCTAGAGCTATTTCCTGGAATGCTTAAAAAGCCCGGTCAATCCAATAAGACCGAACAACATCTCGCATTCGTCACTTCTAGCAGGCACAGGAATATTCACCTGTTTCCCATCGACTACGGCTTTCGCCCTCGCCTTAGGAGCCGGCTCACCCTGCGCGGATTAACCTTGCGCAGGAACCCTTGGACTTACGGCGACAGTGTTTCTCACACTGTTTGTCGCTACTCATGTCAGCATTCGCACTTCCGATACCTCCACGGCCTCTCACGAGTACCGCTTCGCAGGCTTACGGAACGCTCCGCTACCGCGCAATAAATTGCGCCCACAGCTTCGGTATATGGCTTGAGCCCCGTTACATTTTCGGCGCAGGATTTCTTAATTAGACCAGTGAGCTATTACGCTTTCTTTAAAGGATGGCTGCTTCTAAGCCAACCTCCTGGTTGTTTTGGAATTCCCACATCCTTTCCCACTTAGCCATAATTTGGGGACCTTAGCTGGTGGTCTGGGCTGTTTCCCTCTCGACGATGGACCTTAGCACCCACCGTCTGTCTGCCGTATAGTACTCCTCGGTATTCGGAGTTTGGTTAGGTTTGGTAAGTCTTTGGGACCCCCTAGCCCATCCAGTGCTCTACCCCCGAGGGTATTCGTACGACGATCTACCTAAATAGATTTCGCGGAGAACCAGCTATCTCCAAGTTTGATTGGCCTTTCACCCCTAGCCACAGCTCATCCCCGACTTTTTCAACAGGCGTGGGTTCGGCCCTCCAGTGGGTGTTACCCCACCTTCAGCCTGGCCATGGCTAGATCACTTGGTTTCGGGTCTTCTGCCCGCGACTGAATGCCCTATTCAGACTCGCTTTCGCTGCGCCTACGCCTATCGGCTTAAGCTTGCCGCGAACAGAAACTCGCTGACCCATTATACAAAAGGTACGCCGTCACACCAAAAGGTGCTCCGACTGCTTGTAGGCATCCGGTTTCAGGTCTTTTTCACTCCCCTTGTCGGGGTGCTTTTCACCTTTCCCTCACGGTACTTGTTCACTATCGGTCACCAGGGAGTATTTAGGCTTGGAGGGTGGTCCCCCCATGTTCAGACAGGATTTCACGTGTCCCGCCTTACTCAAGTCCTCTATCAGAGCCTATGCATACGGGGCTATCACCCATTCTTGCCGGACTTTCCAGACCGTTCTGCTAACTCTAATAAAGGCACTGGCCTACTCCGCGTTCGCTCGCCACTACTAGCGGAATCTCTGTTGATGTCTTTTCCTCCAGGTACTGAGATGTTTCAGTTCCCCGGGTTTGCCTCGTACACCTATGTATTCAGTGCACGATCCTCTTGCGAGGGGGTTGCCCCATTCGGACATCCATGGATCAAAGCCTGCTCGCGGCTCCCCATGGCTTTTCGCAGCGTGCCACGTCCTTCTTCGCCTCCTGGTGCCAAGGCATCCACCGAATGCCCTTTTGTCGTTCAATTTCTTAAAACCTCACCACAGATCGAGATGATTGAACAAACTCGATCCGCTTACCCACCATGCACAGGAACCATTCATCAGAACTCTTGCTCCCATCACCCCCGACCAAAACAACCGCTAGGAACAGCTGCCTTCGTAAGTTCGACGCATGAAAACAATTTTTGAAAAACTTTATCCTGTACCGGTAAGTACATGCGGTATCCACGGTCATCACAACCGCAACCATCGCATCATCACGCATCTGAACACTCGAATAACTTCACGATCATTAGTTCGCAGCTTTCGCCACTCCCTAGGTCAGAC
>CAVTSC010000008.1:25000-45000 GCA_963737355.1 uncultured Pseudomonadota bacterium
CCAAAAATCAAAGGTCCAGAAACGCCACCAACGTATCCCTTCCCAGCCTATTCAATTGTCAAACAACACAAAACTTGCCGCTAAACTCTAGGTCGGATACAAAAGGCACCGTCGCCGGTGCCTCGTGCCGTCCGCCGTGTCGTTCAGCGTGGAGCGGCTTCTACAGCCGACTGACCCCGCATGTCAACGCCCACAATGTCACCTCCAAATGCCTCGCCTAGCCCCCTGTTAGCCCAGCTTTTCTGCGGCCTTTGTCCCTGGCGGCCCATGGTTGCGCCGCACAGCCGCGCGCCGCACGGACAATTTTTTTTATGCCCTCGTGCGTTTTACCGGGGGGCGGATCAGGGAAACAGGCCGCGCAATTGCTTGGCCGCGCGTACTTTTTCGACGCCGATCGCCATTGCGGCCGTCCGGTGGCCCACCCGGTCCCTTGAGACTCGCGCGCTCACCTTGTCGAAGCTGCGGTCCAGGATCTGGGTCAAACGCGCGTTCACCTCCGATTCCTCCCAGAAAAGCTGCTGCAAATCCTGCACCCACTCGAAATAGCTGACGATCACGCCGCCGGCATTGCACAGGATATCGGGGATCAGAAAAATCTCGTCGCCCCGATTCCCCAGCACGAGATCGGCCTCCGGCGTGGTCGGACCGTTCGCCCCCTCGGCCAGGATTCGGCAGCGCAGCCGGCTTGCCATCGCCCCGTCGATCACCCGCTCCAGCGCCGCTGGCACCAGAATGTCGCAGGGCTGCGCCAAAAATGTCGCCGGATCGGCCGCGGCTTCGCTCGAGAATCCGGCGAGCAGGCGGTTTGTCGCGACATGGCGCAGCAACGCCTCAACCGGCAGGCCGCGCGGATCGTAGAGGCAGGCCGTATGGTCGCTGACCCCGGTGATCTTTACCCCGCGCGCCGCCAGCTCCACCGCGGTCACGGCGCCGACATTGCCGAAGCCCTGCACAATGGCCGTCGCACCTGGGAGCTTCAGCCCGATTTTTCCCGCCGCCCGGGAGATGAGATGCACGACGCCCCGCCCCGTCGCCTCCCGCCGCCCGACGGTTCCCCCCGCATCGACCGGCTTGCCGGTGACGATCTCGGTCACCGTCTGCCCCTGATAGGCGGAGTAAGTGTCCATGAACCAGGCCATCACCTGCTCGTTGGTGCCCATATCCGGCGCCATGACATCCGTATGCGGCCCGACAAAGGGGATCATTTCCTGCATGTAGCGGCGCGACAGCGCCTCGAGCTCGCGCGCCGAGAGCGATAGCGGATCCACCGTGATCCCACCTTTCGCCCCGCCATAAGGCAGGCCGACCAGCGCGCATTTCCAGCTCATCCAGATCGCCAGTGCCGCGATCTCGCCGATATCCACCGAGTTGGAAAACCGCGTACCGCCTTTCGTGGGCCCGAGTGTGAGGTGATGCTGGACGCGATACCCCTGGAAAACCGCAGTCGTCCCATCATCACGATGGATTGGGCAGGAGACGACGACCGAGCGTTTCGGATACAACAGGCGGTCGCGCTGATCTTCGGGGATGTCCAGGTAATCCGCGATCACCCGAAACTGATCCCGCGCCATCGTGAAAACCGGTCCCGTATAAATGCTCATCAGCGCATCCCTCCCGGAAGCCTCAAACCGCCGCCCGGAACGCCGATCCGGGCAGCAAAACGCTACTCGATCACCTGAATCGCCTCGAACCCCTCGAACTCGGGCGGGCCGAGATAGGAAGGGGCATTGCCGCTGCGTTTGCCGGCCTGGCCATGCGCCGCGCGAAACGCTTCCGACTTCGTCCAGCCCTCAAATGCTTCATGGTCGGACCAGATCGTATGGCTGGCATAGAGCACATGGTCCTCGCGGCGCGGCCCGCGCAGCAGATGGAAGGCGACAAAGCCGGGTACTTCCTTCAGGTGACTATCCCGGCTTTTCCACATGGTTTCGAAATCGGCTTCGGCGCCGAGCGCCACCTTAAAACGGTTCATCGCGATATACATGCGGCTTACCTCTCGATCGGAACGATCTGTGGTCAAGATGGATCACCGCCCAGCCAATGGCAAGCTTATCCCCGCCTGCGCAAGGCTGCATCATTCCGGAAACATGGCGCGCAATTGGGCGCGCAGACGCGGGGTTGCGAAATCCATGAAGGCGCGCACCTTGGCAATGCCAAGCCGCCCGTCCGGGGTGATCAGATGCACCGGGAGCGGCTCAGGCTCGGCATCGCGGAGCAGGATCGCAAGCCGCCCGTCCCGGATTTCCTGCTCGATCTGATAGGATAGCACACGGACGATCCCATGCCCGTCCGCCGCCGACCGCACCGCGGCTTCAATCAAATTCACGTGCAAACGCGGCAGGATACGAACATGGCGCAATGCGCCCGCCTCCCGTTTCGGCGGAAAGCTCCACACCGCGTTCTGCGTCGGCTCGCCATGCATGATGCAGTCATGCTGCGCCAGATCCGCCGGCTCCGTAACCTCCGGCCGCCCCGCGAGATAGGCAGGCGATGCCGCAACCACGCGCCTGATCTGCCCGACCCGCGTGGCGATCAGGCTGGAATCGGGCAGATGCGCGATGCGCAGGGCAATATCCACCCCCTCATCGGTGAGGCTGACCTGGCGGTCCAACAGCAGATAGCGGACCTGCACCTCCGGATAGGCGGCCAAAAATGCGTCCACGATGGGAAGCAGGATACGGGTGCCGAACATCACCGGCGCCGTGATGGTCAGCAAGCCGCGCGGGGCGGCATGCGCGCCCGCCGCCGCCAGATTAGCATCCTCCAATTCCGCCAGAATCCGCCGGCAGGCCGCGACATAGCGTTCCCCCGCCTCGCTGAGATGCAGCGCGCGCGTCGTGCGATGCAGCAGTGCCACGCCGAGCTCATTTTCCAAAAACGTAATCGTCCGCGTGATCGCGGCCGGCGAGCGTCCCAACTGGCGTGCGGCCCCCGACAGGCTGCCCGCGTCCACCGTCGCGACAAACGCCCTGATCGCATCAATCCGGTCCAGCTTTTCCACTTTCCGCAAAAATGACTTGCCAATTATACGCATTCTTGCCGGAACCCGAAAGGACTAGATCATTCTCCAGTGATCCAGCGCCTTATCGCGCCTTTCCAGGAGATCCCGCCATGTTTTCTGCCCCTGAGCTAGACATCCCCTCCCCCTGGCATGAAGGCGAGCTGCAAATGCAGCGTCGCGCCGGGGCCCTCGAGAAAATGGATGAACTCGGACGCAAATGGATCCGCAATCACCTGACCGAGCAGCAGCAGAGCTTCTACCCGCTTCTGCCCTTCGCAGTGCTGGGGGCTGTGGACAAGCAAGGCGATGTCTGGGCCACATTACGCGCAGGCCCGCCTGGCTTTCTCTCCATCCCGGATGAGACCCATCTGCATGTCGCCGCCGCCCGAGACGCGAACGACCCCGCCGAAGCCGGCATGGAAGACGGCGATGCCATCGCTTTGCTCGGCATCCAGCTCGCAACCCGCCGCCGCAACCGCATGAACGGCCGCATCCAGCGCTCGGGGCCAGAGGGGTTTACCCTCGCCATTCGCCAAGCATACGGCAATTGCCCGCAATATATCCAATGCCGCGATTTCACCTTCGTCGCTCCCGAGCCAGCAGCCCCCGCGATCGCGCCGGTGGTCACCACGGAGTTCGATGACGTCACAAGCGCGATCGTGCGCAACGCGGACACCTTCTTCGTCGCCTCCTATACCGAGAATGCCAATGGCCAGCGTGGCGTCGATGTCTCGCATCGCGGCGGCAATCCCGGTTTCGCCCGGCTGGACGCGGATGGCGGCCTGACCATTCCCGATTTCTCGGGCAACCTGTTCTTCAACAGTTTTGGCAATTTCACGGTCAACCCGAAAGCCGGGCTCACCTTCATCGGCTTCGAGACCGGCGATCTGCTGCAGATGACCGGCGATGTCGAACTGATTTTCGAAGGCTCCGAACTCGCCGCCTTTGAAGGGGCTGAGCGGCTCTGGCGCTTCCACCCGCGCCGCATCGTCCGCCGCAGGCAGGCGCTGCCGCTGCGCTGGTCCTTCATGGAAGATGGCTGGTCGCCCAACACGCTGGCGAGCGGCACCTGGGAAGACGCGGCAAAGCGGATGGCGGCGGTGGATCCCAAAGCCTGGCGCGCCTTCCGCATCGCCGAGATCGTCGAGGAGAGCAGCGTCGTGCGCTCGCTAACACTCGAACCGGTGGACAACACCCCCGCCCCCACGCACCAGGCCGGCCAGTTTCTGCCGATCCGCGTCACGCTCCCGGATGAAGCGGAACCGGTACAACGCAATTACACGCTCTCCGTCGCGCCTTCGGATGCGCGCGTCCGCATCAGCGTGAAGCGCGAAGGCCTGGTCTCCCGGCATTTGCACCGCTTGCGCGAAGGCGATGTGATCGAAGCGCGCGCGCCGGCGGGCAATTTCCTCATCGATGCCGCCGAGCCCCGCCCCGTGGTGCTGCTCGCCGCCGGAATCGGGGTAACGCCGATGCTCGCGATGCTGCGCCATCTGGTGCAGGAGGGCACGCGCACCGGCCGCATTCGCCCCGTCTGGTTCTTCCAGGCCGCGCGCAACGCGGCGGAACGGGCCTTCGATTCGGAAATCTCGGAACTGGTCGCGGCAGCCAAGGGCGCGGTCCGGCGCATCCGGGTGCTGAACGATGCCACCGGCGCACCATCTGAATCCTACGAGCATATCGGCATCATCGACATGGACCTGTTCCGCGCCAGCCTGCCCTTCGACGATTACGATTTCTACCTCTGCGGCCCTCCGCCCTTCATGCAGGCGCTGTATGATGGCCTGCGCGGCCTCAACATCGCGGATGCGCGTATCCATGCCGAGGCCTTCGGCCCCGCTGCTTTGCGCCGCCGCCCGGATGCCACGCAGGAAATCCAAGCCGCACCCGAACCGGCCAGGGTGCCGGTGCCCGTCACATTCAGCGCCGCCGCCAGCGAAGCCGTCTGGACGCCGGGCTCCGGCTCGCTGCTCGAGCTGGCGGAGGCCAAGGGATTGCACCCGGATTTCAGTTGCCGCGCCGGCAATTGCGGCGCCTGCGCGACCCGCATCATTGAAGGACAAGTCACCTACGCAACCCCGCCCTCAGCGCCCATCAGCGCGGATCAATGCCTGATCTGCTGCGCCATTCCCGCCGCCCGGGACGATGACGCACCGAACCGGCTGGTGCTCGACCTGTAACCCCCAATTTACGCCCCCACTGCAAAGGATCGCGCCATGACGCAGCAACGCCCCAGCCGGAACACGCCGAACCGCATGGACATGCCTTTTGTCGGCCATGTCACCTTCGCCCGCCAGCCCGCCTGCCCGGATTGGGACAAGCTCGACGGCGCGGATGTCGCCATACTCGGCTTCCCGCTCGACACTGCCTCGAGCTACCGCTCCGGCACGCGCTTCGGCCCGCGCGCCATCCGCGAGGCCTCGATGTTCCACAGCTTCGGCCCGGAAGGCGTCTTCAGCTTCGAGGACCAGGTCACCTACCTCACCGCCGAGGAGGTAAAAATCGTCGATGCCGGCGATGCCGATATCATTTACGCTGATGCGAGGCTCAGCCTGGCCAACGGCGAACAGGCGGTGCGCGCGCTGCTAGATGCCAAAACCATGCCCTTCATCTTCGGCGGCGACCATTCGATCACGGCCGCCACCATCGCGGCTTTTTCCAACGAGAAGCCCATCCACATCCTGCATCTCGACGCGCATTTCGATTTTATCGACGGCCGCAACGGCATCACCTGGGGCCATGGCAGCCCCATGCGCCGCGCCTCCGAAATGGCGCATGTGAAGGGCATCACCACGCTCGGCGTGCGCAATATGGGCGCAGTGGGCGCCAAGGATTGGAAAGCGGCGCAAGATTACGGCGTGCATGTCGCCTCGATGCGCCAGGTACGCGCGCAAGGCGCCATCGCCTCGCTGAGCCACATCCCCGAGGGCGAGCGCGTCTATGTCACGATCGATATCGACGGCTTCGATCCGTCGATCGCTCCCGGCACGGGGACGATCAGCCATGGCGGCTTCAGCTATTACGAGGGCCGCGACATCCTGACCGAGGCCGCGAAACGCTTCGAGATCGTCGGCGTGGACCTCGTGGAGGTCGCCCCGGCCTATGATCCCTCGGAAATCACCGCATTTCTCGCGGCAAGGGTGAGCCTGGATTTTATCGGGGCTATTTTTCATGAGCGCGCGAAGCGCCGCTCGTAAAAGGACTTCTTTTTGTGAACAAAAAGAAACAAAAAAACTTCGTTAACCTGGGCCGGGGGCGCGCTTAACTCCCGGCTCCAGGAGAGCACGAGTTTTTTGCGCCGCTTTTTTTCAAAAAAGCGGCGCCTTCCCTTCATGCTTCAGCAACCAACGCTTCCGCTCAATACCGCCCCCATACCCCGTCAGCGTCCCATCCGCCCCGATCACCCGATGGCAGGGCACGACGATGCCGACCGGATTGGCGCCATTCGCCATCCCCACCGCCCGCATCGCTTTCGGCCGGCCAAGCCGCGCCGCCAGCCCGCCATAGGTCTCGGTCGTGCCCGCTTTCACGGCGCGTAACGCGGCCCAGACCGCGCGCTGAAACGCCGTACCGCCGGTTTTCACCGCAAGCCCCTCCAGCGCCGAGATCTCACCGCCGAAATACGCCTCCAACGCACGCCGCGCCCCGGATGCATGAGCGTTCGGCTCCATCCGGACGCCACCTTCGCCATAATGCAGGCGCAGCAGGCGATGCAGACGCGCCGCATGATCCGCCCAGTCCAGTGCGCGCAAAAAACCCTCCGCATCCGTCAGCAGCAGCATCAAGCCGGTCGGCGTCGGCACCTGTTCAACAAAAAACCGTTTTTGCTCCATACCGGTTCCCTCCATCGCCGCCTCTCTCTACGCCCGCCCAAGCCGCCTCGCGCGCGGTTTTCGGACGTAAAAGCTGCAACCGCCTACCATGTCCGAAAACCGCTAGACGCCGCAACCCGACAGGCGCAGCCTGAAATCATGGATCTCGACCATGCTGCCTGCTACCGCGCGGTCTGCGCCCGCGATCCCCGTTTCGACGGGAAATTCTTCACCTGCGTGACCACCACCGGCATCTATTGCCGGCCGGTCTGCCCCGCCCGCCCCCCGCGCGCGGAAAATATCCGCTTCGTCCCCACCGCCGCCGCCGCGCAGGAGGCAGGCTTTCGCCCCTGTTTGCGCTGCCGCCCGGAAACCGCGCCCGATCTCGGCGCCTGGCGCGGCGCGTCCAACACCGTCTCGCGCGCCCTCGCTTTCATCGAACTCGGCGCGCTGGACGAGGGCAATGTCGAAGCCCTGGCCACGCGCTTGGGCGTCGGCGAACGGCAACTGCGCCGCCTGTTCCAACACCATCTCGGCGCCTCGCCCATCGCCGTCGCACAAACCCGCCGGGTGCTGCTCGCCAAGCAACTGATCCACGAAACCCGCCTGCCGATGATCGATATCGCGATGGCATCCGGTTTCGGCAGCCTGCGCCGCTTCAACGAAACTTTTTTAGCCCTGTTCGGCAAGCCGCCCACCGCCTTGCGCCGCTCCATTGGGGCCGAAATACCCGCCGGGCCGCAAGGCGAGATCACCCTGCTGCTGCGCTACCGCCCGCCCTATGACTGGCCGGCAATGCTGGATTTCCTCCGGGCCCGCGCCATTCCCGGCATCGAGCACGTCACCGCCGAGACCTACCGCCGCAGCATCTGCCTCGATGGCGTGCAAGGCATCGTCACCGTGCAACCCACGGACGGCCCCGCCTTGCGCGCCACCGTGCGCTTTCCCAAGCTCGCTGCTTTGCCCGGCATCATCGCGCGCCTGCGCCGCGTCTTCGACCTCGCCGCCGATCCGGAGGCGATCGCCGCACAACTGGCACAGGATGCCGCTTTGGCGCCGCACATCGCCGCCCGGCCCGGCCTGCGCGTGCCCGGCGCCTGGGACGGCTTCGAGCTCGCGATCCGCGCCATTCTCGGCCAGCAGATCACCGTCCCCGCCGCGGTGCGTCTGGCCGGCAAACTCGTCGCTCGCTTCGGCGCGTCCTTGGCCGACCCTGCCTTGGGACTGACCCATGTCTTCCCGACACCCGAAACCCTCGATCCGCGCGGACCTCACGCGGCTTGGCATGCCGCGCAGCCGCGCCGCCTGCCTTGAAGCCATCGCCGCCGCCGCCCGCGCAGATGCGCATCTCTTCGCCTCCGGGCAAAACCTGGAAGCGGCGATCGCAAAACTCCGCCGGCTGCCCGGCATCGGGGAATGGACGGCGCAATACATCGCCATGCGCCAGTTGCGCGAGCCGGACGCCTTTCCCGCCGCCGATATCGGCCTCTTACGCGCCATGGCGGATGAAGAGGGGCGCCGTCCGAAGCCCGATGAGCTGCTCGCCCGCGCCGAACCCTGGCGCCCCTGGCGCGCCTATGCCGCCCAGCATCTCTGGGCCGGCGCGCCGACGCCCTGACGCCGCCAACCTAAATCCAGCCTGCAATCGCGCGGTTTCGACCTATATCAGACTCATCACCCACCCCCTTGGAAAACAGGGGAGGAATGGAGGAGATGCCCCATGTCGAACGTTGTGCTGGCACTGCTCACGAACCCGCAAAGTGCTGCAGATATTCTGAAAGCGGCCGAGCGCCTAGCCCTGCTGCTGGGCGGCGCACGGATCGAAGCCCTGGTGGTCCGCGCCCCGCCGATCTCGACGATCCTCGTCACCGAGGAAGTCCTCTCGCGGGCGGATGAACAGAAAATCCGCTTCCAGGAAGCCGACCGCGCCGCCTCCCTGCGGCGGATTTTCAACGCCCAAACGGCGCAGCCCGGCCGCACGCCCGAACCCCGCTGGATCGACGAGGAGGGCATCACGGAAATCTTCGTGAAAACCTACGGCCAGCGCGCCGATTACATCGTCGCCGCCCAGCCGGCCGCGCCCGCCGACCATGGCGAGCACGAAGCCCTCTACGCCGCTCTGTTCGATACCGACCGCCCCGTCCTGATGGTGCCGCCTAATGCCACCATGGAGTTCGGACAAAATGTCGCCATCGCCTGGCGCGACGACAAGTTCACGCTGAACGCGCTGCTCTCCGCCCTGCGCTGCCTGCCGCCCATGGCCGACCTGCATGTGCTGATGGGCCGCCGCCCGGGCCATGCCATGCCGCAAATCCCCGACATCATCGCCGAGCACGGTTTTGTCGCCACCGGGCACGAGCTGCCCATCGGCAAGAATGTCTTCGGCGAGCAGCTTCTCACCACCGCCCGCGCGCTGCATGCGGATCTGCTGGTGATGGGCGCGTTCGTGCACAGCGCCTGGCATAACCTGCTCTTCGGCGGGGTGACGAAACACATCCTGGCACATTCGGACATCCCCGTGCTGCTGCGTCATTAAATCGTCACGACGCGCGCCGGAACGATCCCTCGACGCTCCGCCAGCACCACTTTATGCCATCGCGCGAACCGGGGGCGACCCCACGCATCTGCCTTGAGGATAATCGGTTTGGACAAGAAAAGACCCAAAATCGCGGAAACCGTGATCGACCCCAGCGTCGCGCTGCGCGAGGCGGTGATCGGCCAACATTGCGAGCTGCTGCAGCGCACGAGCATCGACCATGCCACACTCGGGGATTTCACGTATCTCGGCCCGGACTGCATCGTCGCCGATGCCACCATCGGGCGGTTCTGCGCCATTGCCGCGCGCGTGCGCATCGGCGCGCCAAACCACCCGATCGAGCGCCCCTCCTTGCACCGCTTCACCTATTGCGCGGATTATTACAGCGAGGACGGCGAGCGCGACCACGCCTTTTTCGCCTCCCGCCATGGCGACCGCGTGGTGATCGGCCATGATGTGTGGATCGGCCATGGCGTCACCGTGCTGCCGGGTGTGACGGTGGGCGACGGCGCGGTGCTCGCCGCCGGCGCGGTCGTCTCAAAGAATGTCGCCCCCTACACCATTGTCGGCGGCGTGCCGGCCAAGCCGATCCGCGAGCGCTTCTCCCGCGCCATCGCCGCACAGCTCGCGCGCATCGCCTGGTGGGACTGGCCGTTTGAGAAAATCATGCAACACATCGCCGAGTTTCAGTCCGGCGATATCGAGGCTTTTTGCGCACGCTGGGATCCGGCACCCAACACGCCGCTTGCGATCTAGGCTCTTCTTTTTGTGAACAAAAAGAAGCAAAAAAACTTTTGAACCTGGGCCGGGGGCGCATCTGCCTCCCGGCTCAGGGGCAAAAGTTTTTTGCGCCGCTTTTTTTCAAAAAAGCGGCTACTTGCTTAGGCCGCGCGCAGCACATGCACCGCGCGCTGCGCGATCAGATCCTTCACCTCTTCGGCATAGGCGGCCATATGCGCAGCCCGCCCATGTGCACCGAGCGTCTCGGCATTTTCCCATTTCTCCACGACCACGAACGTATCCGGGCCGAACTGCGCCATGCCGATCCCCTCGGCATCGACCACCGGCCCATATTCGATGCAGCCGGCCTCGGCATGCACGGTGGGCATAATGCGATGGAACGCCTCCAGCACCTCGGCGCGCTTACCCGGCTTGGTCGTGATGAACGCCAGAACATGAAGCATATTCTTGAACCTTCTGTTGTTGTTCTTAACTCTATGGCAACCCCAAGTTAGAGACAAGCCGCTCGGCCCAGAGGGGCTCGGGCAGCTCGCACGGGATCTTTAACGACAGCGGATGCAGCGCATCCGCCTGGGCCGGCCCGCCTTGTCACGGGCCAAACGGCTTTGCGAAGTTTAGTGGAAATTTCAGACAAAATCTGCCTAGATCGAGACGAACATGACAAGACACCGATTCTCAAAGATTGTCGTTCTGTTCTGCATGATTGCCACGACTTCCGGTTGTGGCGCAACGCCGGCTTTGCAGGCCGCCCCCCAGCCGCCGGTCGCAGCACCGGTGCAGCCGCAGGCGCGCCTCGCCGATGCGCGCCGCGCCGCGCAACGACGCACCGCACTTGCCTATGCGGCGGCGACGCACAAAATGCACCGGACCTACCAGCAACTCTCCCTACGGATGACGCCAGGGGAGCAACACGCTTTGGCCTCCGAGCAGGCGCTCTGGCTGACCAGGCGCGACCGCGGCTGCCTGCGGGCAAGTACGTCCAAAAACCGTTGCAAGCTGATCATGACACAAACCCGCCTTTCCGTGCTTGCCACGCGGCTACAGGCGCTCCAGCCGCCCCCGCCGCCAACCGTTGCAATCGCCTACCAGGTCCCGCCAGCCGCACCGCTTGCCGCCGTGACCGCCGCCCCCGGTTCTGCACCACGCAGCACGACCCTCATCGTGGCAGCGACCGCCATGCCCTGGCTCTGGAAAACCGGCGGCCTCAACGCGGCTTTCGCCTTCGGCTACCCGAACGGCACGCCCCCGGCGGCTTTGGCGCTCGCAGCGCTCGGCGCCAGACCCGGCGCATATCTCACGATCCGCTACCTCTCCGGCCAGATCACGCTCGGCCCCGGCTCCCCGCCCACGGATGCGCTCGGCTATTCCGGGCTGCACGACCAGAGCGCGAGGGGCCCGGCGGGCAAATACCCCAGCGCCTATATGCCGCCGGGCACGGCCAGCCTGGGCGCGCTGGTGGGCGTGTTCGCCCGGGCCGATGGCCAGATCATGGGCAAGCCGTTTAGCATCGGCGACGGCCCCGCACGGGTGCTGATCCCGCTAGGCGCCGAACAATTGCAGCTCGGCATCAACGACGATATTTTCGGCGCCGATAATCCCGGCGCCGGCAATACCGGCGCGCTGACCGTGCAAGTCTCCGCCGACTAGGGCATGCTCGCTTGAAGAGCGATCATGCCCTAGTTTTTTAATCGAGGGCGATTCACACAGAGGTCGTCATGCCGGCCGGGAAATGCTCGCCACGATGCCGCCGCAGCCAGAAGGCCAGCCCGATCAGGCTGCCGCCGAAAATCAGCGCATACGCGCCCAGCCACCAGGTCAGCACCAGCGCGCCGATCAGCGGGCTCGCCAACAGCACCAGACCATAAATCAGCGAGATGACCGCGCCGAAAACCAGCAGCCAGCGCCCGTGGCTGATATGCAGGCTGAGGGCGGCCGCAAACAGCAGCCCCCCGGCGAGCAGCGCCCAAATGGCGATCATCAGCACGAAGACGAGCACGGTCAGGCCGGGCCACATCGCCGCCAGAATACCGATGACAATCCCGAGCACGCCGTTGAGCAGGAGCACGCCCCAGCGCTCATGCGCCCTGGCGCCATGCACCGCCATCACGACGCCGAAAATCCCGTCAATCAGGCTGTAGGCGGCAAAAATAAGCACGAGCGCCAGCATTGTGGCGCTGGGCACCGCCAAGGCGGCGATGCCAAACAGCACCGCCAAAACGCCGCGCAATGCGACGACCCACCAATTATCCGCAAGCACCGCATTCTTGGCATGCAGCAATTCGATATTGGACGACTGAACCCAACCCATTGCGCACCTCTCGCTCTGTTCTCCAACCCCTTGCGGGCGTTGTTGGGGGACATGCTAGCGGCGGCCAAGCGTAATTTCATTGACCTGCATCAATCCGCTGCACCTTGGGATGGCGCAGAAAGCGACCCGACGGACCGGCCGCCATATGGGGCGCCTCAGCTGTCAGAACCACCCGGGGCGCCCCCCTTTTCGGATCCCTTAAGTTCTGGATTCCAAAGGCGAGCCTTTGGCGGGGTTCCAGGGGGCAGAGCCCCTTGGCCTTACCAACCGCAACATCGCAGCGCCCCGCGATCCCACGCCGATTCGTTACAAAAACAACACGTCTCGCAACAAAACCGCATCGCGTCCTTCTAACACCGAGTTGTGATTTCATCCGGCCGATATCAATTCTGTCTCGAATTATTCAAGGCTGGATATCGGCATCGTCACGACCAAAAATAATACAATATTTGACTTAAATTCCGGCAAATGAGACGCCTTCAAACGGGTTTAAAAATTTTCTGAATCGCCCGCCTAAACCCAGAAACATTACGAAATAAAATTTTTACAAACCCGTGGCGTATCAATCCGAATTCGAGATCAATACATCTGCGGATGTCGCAACAAAATCTGGCTTTCATAAAAAATTTCCCTGAGTGTGGAACCCGCAGCCTTTGGACGCTGCCTCTCGCTTCAACACACAAGGAATATAACATGACGTTTATCCACGACCCCAAGCAGATCACCACCACCTCCGCCGCTTCCGTCTCGATGCGGACCGCCACGCCTGGGGCTGTCGCCGCCATTCATTTGCCCTCCCCTGTCGACCCGAATATCGAAACCTCCGGCGCACTAACAGCCCAGGAAATCGTTGCGCGCAAAAACTACAGTGATCTCGACGTCTGCATCACCGAGGAAGACCGCGCCTTCTGGTGCTTCATGAAGCCGCAGGAGCGGCCAAGCTTCACCCGCCAGTTGCTCATCGATCTGACCGACGTGCAGCAGATGATCCGGACCTTGTTAGCCGACGGATCGGCACCGTTTGACTACGTCGTCCTCGGCTCGCATTCCACGGGCGTGTTCAACCTCGGCGGCGACCTCACCCTATTCGCTGACAAGATCCGCCAGCGCGATCGCGAGGGCCTGCGCAAATACGCCCGTGCCTGCTGTCGCCGTCAGGCTATGCCAACCATACCGGCTACGGCAGTGGCGCGATGACCATCGCCTTGCTTCAGGGTGATGCGCTCGGCGGTGGTTTCGAATCCGCCCTGAGCTGCGACGTCCTCATCGCCGAACGTCAGGCGAAATTCGGCCTGCCGGAAGTGCTGTTCAACCTCTATCCCGGGATGGGCGCCTATAGCTTCCTCTCGCGGCGCGTCGGCATGCTGAAGGCCGAGGAGATCATTCTCGGCGGCAAAACCTATACGGCGGAGGAAATGCTCGCCCTTGGCGGCATCGACATGGTGGTGGATCAGGGCGAGGGCGAGCGGGCGGTGCGCGATTATATCGCCCGCAACCGTTCGCGTCAGTTGGCACTCCAGGCGGTCTACAAGGTGCGGCGCCGGGTGAACCCGGTCTCCCTGGAGGAGCTGAACGACATCACCGATCTTTGGGTGGACACCGCCCTTCGCCTCTCGGATCAGGATCTGCGCCGGATGTGCCGCATCGCCGCGGCCCAGGACCGCTTTCGTGCCCGCAACGCCGAGCTGGCGGCGAAATCCGCCTAATCAGCCTGATTGGCGGGCGGGTTCACTCCGCCCGCCTCAGCTCCTGGCCTGCGCCTCCGGGCGCGAACAATACTCGGCGAGCTGGACCTCGACCCGGCTCAGCTCCGCCGCGATTTGCTCCAGCCATACCGAGGATTGCTGCCGCAATTCCATTCCCGAGACGATCTGCAGCGGCATGCAGATATCATAGAGTATCCGCGCGCCGATATTGGCGGCGACACTGCGCAGCGCATGGGCATGGGTGCGAAACCCCAGCACATCGCCGCGGCTTGCCGCAACCCGCAGCTCGGCCACCGCGTCGCGCGCCTCGTTGCCAAAAAGCTCGATCACTTCGCGCAGGAATGCCGCATCGCCCAAGCCGCGCAGCCCCGCGAGAACGTCAAAATCCACGGCCGGCACCGCATTACCGCGAAAACGCGGATGGGTGGAGATTTCCGTGATGCGCGGATCCGCAACCACGACCGGCTTCGGCCTTAAACTGCGCGTCTTGGCCACCATCTCATCGATGATCGCCAGCAACGAGGCCGGCTCCACCGGCTTGACCAGGCAGGCGGCCATGCCCGCCGCCAGGCACTCCTCCCGCGTCACCGGCGTCGCATCGGCGGTCAGCGCGATCAGCGGGATCAGCTCGCTATCCCCCGTGATCATCCGATAGGTTTTGGCCGCCTCGATACCGTTCATCAGCGGCATGTTGACATCCAGTACCGCCGCGTCGAACGCGGTATCGGCCAGGGCATCCAGCGCCTGCTCGCCATTGTTCACGAGGGTGACGCGGTGACCGGCCGAGCGCAGGATCGCATCCAGCACCAGGCGGTTGGTGGCATTGTCGTCCGCAACCAACAGGCTGAAGCTCTCGCGCGCCACGGGAAGCGGCACGGGCTGCGCCTCCGCCGCGTCACGCGCTTGCAAAGCCAAGACGAATTGCAGCACGTTCCGCAGCTCGGCATCGCTCACGCCGGGGGCAAGGCTACTGGTGTAACGGCTCCGCACCGCGGCGTCCGGCAGGCCGATCGTGCCACTGGCTTGAACATCGACCAGCAGGAATCGCCGCTCGGAGGGGCGCTGCGGCACTTCCGAGGGGCCGCAGGTGAAGGCCAGCACCCCCAGCGCGTTCGCATCCGCGGCTTCGGGCCAGCCCGGCGCCGCCGCCTCGACATGCTCGACCCTCACCCCCCATTCCGTCAGGCGCCCCAGGAGCGGTGCGATCACATCCGGGCGACGTGTCAGCACCAGCGCATGCAACGGCGCAAAACCACTCGGTGCCTGGCTTATCTCCGCCTGGCACTGCATCGGCAGCTCGAACCAGAACGTACTCCCCGCCCCCAGCGCGCTTTGCACGCCGATCTCGCCGCCCAAAAGTTCCACCGATTTGCGCACGAGCGCCAGCCCGAGCCCGGTGCCGCCAAAACTGTTGACGACCGTTGCATCGGCCTGGGTGAAGGCCTCGAAAATCCGTTCATGCGCCTCGGGCGCGATGCCGATTCCGGTATCCGTCACCTCAATGCGCAACCGCACCTGCCCGTCCTGCCATTCCACCGCGTCCACGCCCAGCGTGATGCTGCCGGTCGCGGTGAACTTCATCGCATTGCCGACCAGATTGAGCAGGATTTCGTGGAGCTTGCGGCCATCTCCATACAGCAAGCGGGGGGTGCGCGCCGTAACGTGGAGATCGACCTGGACGCCCTTGAGGCGCCCCTGGGCGATGAAAATGGCCTGTATTTCATTGAGCAGTTGCGCCAGGTCGAAATCGCCGCGCGCGATGGACATCCGGCCGGCCTCGGCCCGCGACAGATCCAAAATGCCGTCGATCAACGACAACAGACTGCGCGCGGCCGTCATGATGGTCCGGCTCATCTGGATCTGCTCAGGCTTGAGTTCGCTGCTCTCGAGCAGCGCGCCCATCCCGATCACCGCATTCAGCGGCGTGCGCAATTCATGGCTGACGCTGGCCAGGAACAAGGATTTTGCCCGGTTCGCTTCCTCCGCCTGGCGCGTCGCTTGCGACAGCCGCTTGATCAATGCCAAGGCATAAACCGGCACAACGGTCAGACTAATGAGTCCGCCGAATAATTCGGCGGGTTGCTCTCGCCAATAGGGCGTGACAGCCGCCATCGCAGCGAACCCGGCGGTCGCGATCAGCATGGCATACACCTGGAAGCGCGAGCCAAAGCGAAAGCCATTGCCGAAGATGATCCACAGATAGCCTGCGAACTGCCAAACCGTGGCGCCCCCGCCAATATGCAACTCATAACACGCGCCAGCGCAATCAAGGATCAGCGCCAGCAAACGGCGGGTCACGGACGGCGTTAATCGCGCCAGCAGATGTGCTGCAATCAGCCCGCCCAGAAAAATATAGAGACAAGGCGCAACCAGCGCGAAGCCGGACATCAATCCGCGAGGCAGGGCCCAGTAATTAAACGACAGCGCAAAGATACCCGCGACCAAACGGTTCACAACCATCTGCTGTTCGCCATCCGCCGCGATGCGACGCCACCGCCCCAGGACGGTGCGGACCGGCGTCATCACATCCAACATGGCTCGCCTGCCTGCATTCCCCGCGAATCCCTTAATTTTTTCTCCCGCAGACGATCTGGGGGGCGCTGCAACCATGAGAACATTCCGTTAGGCAGGACGGAATCCGCCCTCATAACAGTATAGCAACTTTTGCAATCCTTGCATTGTTCCGGCTGAGATGTCCAGCAAAGAGCAAAGATCGTTTTCCGCCACTTCCACGGGAAGCGTCAGCCGACGAGCGCATGGCTTTATGCTGCCAATTTGGCCGTCTGCTGCTTCCAGCTCCAGGGCAGAAGTTCGCTGAGGCGATTGATTGGTGGCCCTTGGCTATGCGGTCGATGATGTCGGCGAGATAGGCTTCCGGGTTGAGCCCGTTGAGCTTGGCGGTTTCCAGCATGGTGTAGAGGACCGCGGCGCGCTCGCCGCCGGCCTCGGAACCGAGGAACAGAAATTCTTTCTCGTTACGGCGATACCACGCAGCGCTCGCTCGGCCGGGTTGTTGTCAATGCCAATGCGACCGTCGCCGGCATAGAGGGTGAGTGCAGCTGACGCTTACCTTCCACGACTGCCCCCCGGACGTGCAAAAGCCCGCTTTGGAGCGGGCTTTTGGGTTTACGATGCGTTGGAATTTGGTTGCGGGGGCACGATTTGAACGTGCGGCCTTCAGGTTATGAGCCTGACGAGCTACCGGGCTGCTCCACCCCGCGTGGGTGCTTTAGACACCAAAACCGCCCTGTTTCGCGTATGCGTTTAGGGCGGTTTTGGTTTGTGTTGATAGGTTGGAAGACCTGGCGGCGACCTACTCTCCCGTGCCTTGAGACACAGTACCATGGGCGCTGGGGATTTTCACGTCCGAGTTCGGGATGGGATCGGGTGTAGGCTCCCCGCCAAAGCCACCAGGTCGTCCAGCCTATCAAGCTGTGGTGGGTTAAGGGAGGTTTTGGTGCGTGATTTACGTGGCCTGAACTGCTTCAGGCCGCGCTGCGTGATGCTCTCATCTTACCGGAAGGTTCCGATAAATGATTGCTGTGTATGGGGGTTGGTGAGGTTATTTTAAGAATGTTGAACTCTATCGGGTGATTAGGACCAGTTAGCTGCGTGCGTTACCGCACTTCCACACCTGGCCTATCAACGTGGTGGTCTACCACGACCCTCTGGGAGGCCTAGTTTTGAGGTAAGTTTCCCGCTTAGATGCTTTCAGCGGTTATCTTTTCCGTACATAGCTACCCGGCTGTGCCGCTGGCGCGACAACCGGTACACCAGAGGTACGTCCATCCCGGTCCTCTCGTACTAGGGACAGATCCTCTCAAGCCTCCAACACCCACGGCAGATAGGGACCGAACTGTCTCACGACGTTCTAAACCCAGCTCACGTACCACTTTAATCGGCGAACAGCCGAACCCTTGGGACCTGCTCCAGCCCCAGGATGTGATGAGCCGACATCGAGGTGCCAAACCTCCCCGTCGATGTGGACTCTTGGGGGAGATCAGCCTGTTATCCCTAGAGTACCTTTTATCCGTTGAGCGATGGCCCTTCCACGTGGAACCACCGGATCACTATGGCCGACTTTCGTCTCTGCTCGAACTGTCGCTCTCGCAGTCAGGCGGGCTTATGCCATTGCACTCAGCAGCCGATGTCCGACCGGCCTGAGCCCACCATCGCGCGCCTCCGTTACTTTTTGGGAGGCGACCGCCCCAGTCAAACTGCCCACCATGCAGGGTCCCGGTCCGGGATAACCGGACGCGGTTAGATATCAGAAGAGTTCAGGGCGGTATTTCAAGGTTGGCTCCACACAAGCTAGCGCCCATGCTTCAATGCCTCCCGCCTATCCTACACAGCACTCTCCTAATACCACTGCAAAGTTGCAGTAAAGGTTCATAGGGTCTTTCCGTCTGACCGCGGGTACCCCGCATCTTCACGGGGAATTCAATTTCGCTGAGCCTATGCTGGAGACAGTGGGGAAGTCGTTACGCCATTCGTGCAGGTCGGAACTTACCCGACAAGGAATTTCGCTACCTTAGGACCGTTATAGTTACGGCCGCCGTTTACCGGGGCTTCAATTCAGTGCTTGCACACCTCCTCTTAACCTTCCGGCACCGGGCAGGCGTCAGACCGTATACGTCGTCTCTCGACTTCGCACAGCCCTGTGTTTTTACTAAACAGTCGCTACCCCCTCTTTTGTGACACCCAACAATGGTTGCCCACCATTGGGTCTTGCTTATCCCGAAGTTACGCAAGTAATTTGCCTAGTTCCTTCAACATAGTTCTCTCAAGCGCCTTGGTATGCTCTACCAGTCCACCTGTGTCGGTTTAGGGTACGGTCTATATGCTAGAGCTATTTCCTGGAATGCTTAAAAAGCCCGGTCAATCCAATAAGACCGAACAACATCTCGCATTCGTCACTTCTAGCAGGCACAGGAATATTCACCTGTTTCCCATCGACTACGGCTTTCGCCCTCGCCTTAGGAGCCGGCTCACCCTGCGCGGATTAACCTTGCGCAGGAACCCTTGGACTTACGGCGACAGTGTTTCTCACACTGTTTGTCGCTACTCATGTCAGCATTCGCACTTCCGATACCTCCACGGCCTCTCACGAGTACCGCTTCGCAGGCTTACGGAACGCTCCGCTACCGCGCAATAAATTGCGCCCACAGCTTCGGTATATGGCTTGAGCCCCGTTACATTTTCGGCGCAGGATTTCTTAATTAGACCAGTGAGCTATTACGCTTTCTTTAAAGGATGGCTGCTTCTAAGCCAACCTCCTGGTTGTTTTGGAATTCCCACATCCTTTCCCACTTAGCCATAATTTGGGGACCTTAGCTGGTGGTCTGGGCTGTTTCCCTCTCGACGATGGACCTTAGCACCCACCGTCTGTCTGCCGTATAGTACTCCTCGGTATTCGGAGTTTGGTTAGGTTTGGTAAGTCTTTGGGACCCCCTAGCCCATCCAGTGCTCTACCCCCGAGGGTATTCGTACGACGATCTACCTAAATAGATTTCGCGGAGAACCAGCTATCTCCAAGTTTGATTGGCCTTTCACCCCTAGCCACAGCTCATCCCCGACTTTTTCAACAGGCGTGGGTTCGGCCCTCCAGTGGGTGTTACCCCACCTTCAGCCTGGCCATGGCTAGATCACTTGGTTTCGGGTCTTCTGCCCGCGACTGAATGCCCTATTCAGACTCGCTTTCGCTGCGCCTACGCCTATCGGCTTAAGCTTGCCGCGAACAGAAACTCGCTGACCCATTATACAAAAGGTACGCCGTCACACCAAAAGGTGCTCCGACTGCTTGTAGGCATCCGGTTTCAGGTCTTTTTCACTCCCCTTGTCGGGGTGCTTTTCACCTTTCCCTCACGGTACTTGTTCACTATCGGTCACCAGGGAG
>CAVTSC010000008.1:50000-1175965 GCA_963737355.1 uncultured Pseudomonadota bacterium
AGCCTGCGGTCGAGCTCGTCCAGCTCCTCGGGCTTGCTATCCACCTGCATGCGCAGGCGCGATGCCGCCTCATCCACCAGGTCGATCGCCTTATCGGGCAAAAACCGGTCCGTGATGTAGCGGTTGGACAAGGTCGCCGCCGCCACCAGCGCTGCGTCGGAGATCCGCACACCGTGATGCAGCTCGTATTTCTCCTTAATCCCGCGCAGGATGGAAATCGTATCCGCCACACTCGGCTCATTCACGAAAACCGGCTGAAAGCGCCGTGCCAGCGCCGCATCCTTCTCGACATGCTTGCGATACTCATCGAGCGTCGTCGCCCCCACGCAATGCAGCGCGCCGCGCGCGAGCTCCGGCTTCAGCAAATTCGAGGCATCCATCGCCCCATCCGCCTTGCCCGCGCCGATCAGCGTGTGCATCTCATCGATGAACAAAATCACCTCGCCCTGCGCCGCCTCGATCTCCTTGAGCACGGCCTTCAGCCGCTCCTCGAACTCGCCGCGGAACTTTGCCCCCGCCACCATGGCGCCGAGGTCGAGTGCGAGCACCCGCTTGTTCTTGAGCGATTCCGGCACGTCCCCGTTCACAATCCGCAGCGCGAGGCCCTCGACGATCGCGGTCTTGCCGACACCCGGCTCGCCAATCAGCACGGGGTTATTCTTGGTCCGCCGCGCCAGCACCTGGATCGTGCGCCTGATCTCCTCATCGCGGCCGATCACCGGGTCCAACTTCTGCTCGCGGGCAAGCTGCGTCACATCCCGCGCATATTTCTTCAGCGCGTCGAATTGCTGCTCCGCCGTCGCGCTATCCACCGTCCGGCCCTTGCGCAGATCGTTCACCGCCCGCTCGATCGCCTGCGCGCTGACGCCACCGGCCTTCAGCGCCCGCCCGGCCGGCGTATCGCTCGCGGCAAGCGCCACCAGCAGCCGGTCCTGCGCGGCATAGGCATCGCCCGCCTTTGCCGCCCCCTGCTGCGCCGCATCGAGCACGCGCACGAGATCCGGCGTGATGCTCGGCTGCCCGGCACCCGAGCCCTGAACTTTCGGGATCCGCGCCACGGCGGCATCCACCGCGAGCTTCACCGCCGCCGGATCCCCTCCCGCAGCCCGGATCAACCCGCTCGCCGCCCCTTCCTCATCATCCAGAAACGCCTTCAGCAAATGCTCCGGCGTGATCTGCTGGTGATATTCGCGCATCGCAATGGTCTGCGCCGCCTGCACAAATCCCCGCGCCCGTTCGGTGAATTTCTCAAAATCCATCATTGGTTCCTTTATTCCACGGCAACCACCCGCAAACCGCCCCTCAATAGGCAGCGGCTGGAGCTTGCCAAAGCAATATGGTCAACGGCATGATTTGCCTCAAGAGGTGCCCAAAACATGCAGATCGAATCGCTCTACCGCTATCCCGTCAAAGGTCTGACGCCCGAGCCTTTGGCCGAGGCAACGCTCATCCCCGGGCGCTGCATCCCCTGGGACCGCGCCTTCGCGCTGGCGCAGGGCGATTCCGCCTTTAACCCGCAAGCCCCCGGCTGGGTCCATAAAAGCGAGTTCATGTGCCTGCTGCGCAATGCCGGCATCGCACGGCTCACCGCCCGGTTCGACGATGCAGCCCGCCTGCTCACGGTCACCACCCCCGAGGGCGAAACGCTCCAGGCCTCGCCGCTCACGGCCGAGGGCCAGGAGACCTTGGCGAAATTCTTCATCGCTTATCTCGGCGAGGAAGCCCGCTATGGCGACGCGGATGCGCCGCCCAGTTTCCATCATTTCGAGGATCACAGTTTCTGCGACCAGAAGACCCAGGTCGTGAGCCTGATCGGCTTCGGCTCGCTCCGCGCGCTGGAGGCCGCCAGCGGGGGGCCGCGCGACAAGCGCCGCTTCCGCGCCAATATCTATATCGAGGACATCGCCCCCTGGGTGGAATTCGACTGGGTCGGCAAGACCCTGGCCATCGGCGACGCCACCCTGCAGGTCGAGGCGCGCACCACGCGCTGCGGCGCGACCGGCGTAAACCCGGACACCGCCTTGCGCGACGCCAATCCCGTCCGCGAGCTGCAACAGCATTTTGGCCATATCTGCCTCGGGGTTTTCGCCCGAAATCCTCACCCCCGGCACGATCCGCCCCGGCGATGCGATCCGCGTGCTGTAAGGCGCGCGGCCCGCACCCTTTCCTTACCTTTCCAAAGCGTTTAATTCCTCAACCATGAGCTGGCTCACCGAATTCGTCCGTCCGAAAATCCGCACCCTGCTTGGCCGCAAGGAGGCGCCGGACAATCTCTGGCACCAGTGCAACCAATGCCAGCAGATGATCTTCCACCGCGAGCTGGAAGCGGCGAAGAAGGTCTGCCCGCATTGCGGCAACCATATGCGCGCCACCGCGGCCGAGCGCCTGGCCTGGACCTTCGATGACGGCGTCTATACCCGCATCGACCTGCCCAAGGCCCTGCCCGACCCGCTGAAATTCCGCGACCAGAAGCGCTATACGGACCGTCTGCGCGATGCGCGCGACAGCACAAAACAGGAAGACGCGTTGCTCGTCGCCCATGGCACCATCGGCGGCAACCGCGCCGTCGTCGCGGCGATGTCCTTCGAATTCATGGGCGGCTCGATGGGGGCTGCCGTTGGCGACGGCCTGGTCGCCGCCGCGCGCCTGGCCGTCCTGCAAGCCGCCCCGCTGATCGTCTACACCGCCTCCGGCGGTGCCCGCATGCAGGAAGGCGCGATCAGCCTGATGCAGATGCCGCGCACCACCATCGCGACCCAAATGGTCAAGGAAGCCGGGCTGCCCTTCATCGTGGTCCTCACCAATCCGACCACCGGCGGCGTCTCCGCCTCCTTCGCCATGCTGGGCGACATCCAGATCGCCGAGCCCAAAGCCCTGATCGCCTTTGCCGGCGCGCGCGTGATCAAGCAGACCGTGCGCGAGGACCTCCCCGAAGGCTTCCAGACTTCGGAATATCTCCTCCAGCACGGCATCATCGACATGGTGGTCAAGCGCGGCGAGCTCACCGCGATGCTCGCCCAGTTGATCGACCTGACGACGGCGAACAGGGCACCGGCCGCGGCCTGAAGTAAGTAAGCGGCCGCTTTTTTGAAAAAAAGCGGCGCAAAAAACTTTTGCTCCTTTGAGCCGGGAGCGAGATGCGCCCCAGGCCCAGTTAAAAAAGTTTTTTTGCTTCTTTTTGTTCACAAAAAGAAGGCCTTCCTTCTCCCTGTAGGACGCCCATGCTCCCCCAAAGCCGCTACGATGCCAGCCTGGAACGGCTGCACACCCTCTACCCCAAGCTGATCGACCTGAAACTGGAGCGGCTGGTCCGCCTGCTCGCCGCCTTGGGCAACCCGCAGCACAGCCTCCCCCCGGTCATCCATGTCGCCGGCACCAACGGCAAAGGCAGCGTCTGCGCTTTTACCCGCGCAATCGCCGAGGCCGCGGGCCTGCGCGTCCATGTCTACACCTCCCCGCATCTCGTCCGCTTCAACGAACGCATCCGCCTGGCTGGCGAGCTGGTCTCGGACGATGCCCTCGCCGCCGCCCTCGATGAGATCGAGACGGTGAACGAAGGCAACCAGATCACGGTGTTCGAGGCGATCACCGCCGCGGCCCTGCTGCTCTTCTCCCGCGTGCCCGCGGATCTCTGCATCATGGAAGTCGGCCTCGGCGGCCGGTTCGACGCGACGAACGTCGTCTCCCCCGCCGCCTGCGCGATCACCGCAATCTCCCTCGACCACCAGGATTTCCTGGGCAACACGCTGGATGTCATCGCCACGGAAAAAGCCGGCATCATCAAACCCGGCATCCCCGTCATCACCGGCACCCAAGCGCCGGAAGCCCTTGGCCCCATCATGCGCGAGGCCGAATCCCTGCACGCCCCCTTGCTGCAACGCGGCCGGGATTGGCAGGTGACCGCCCAGCCGGACGGCATCCTTTTCGACACCATCCCGCTCCCCCGCCCCGCTTTGCCCGGCGCGCATCAGGTGGAAAACGCCGGCATCGCCATCGCAACCCTGCGCGCCGCCGGGCTCAACATCCCCTTGGCCGCCCTCGCCGCCGGAATGCAAAACGTGCAATGGCCCGCCCGCCTGCAACGCCTCACCGGCGCCCTGCTCGCGCAGCTTCCGCCCGGTTCCGAGCTCTGGCTCGACGGGGCGCATAACCCCGGCGGCGCGGAAGTCCTGGCCGCCGAAATGGCCGCCTGGAACGGCCCGACCACGCTCATCATGGGCATGAAGCAATCCAAGGATGTCGCCGAGGTCCTGCGCATCCTGCGCCCGCATGCCGCCCAAATCTTCGCGGTCGCCGAACCCGGCCAGCATCTGGCTTTGCCCATCGAGGCGATCATCGCCGCCTCCGAGGGCACCGCTTTGCCCGGCCCGGACATCGCCGGCGCGCTGCGCCAGATCACCGCGCCCACCCGCGTGCTGATCTGCGGCAGCCTGTACCTTGCCGGGGAAGTGTTGAAGCTAGACGCGAAGAACTAAGGGAAAAGTCTTCTTTTTGTGAACAAAAAGAAGCAAAAAAACTTTACTAACTGGGCCTGGGGCGCATCTAGCAGCGCGTCGGAGTGAGTTTTTAGGTGATTTCGTCTGCGCGGGCTAAAGTCGCGCTTCTGGAAGGCGCTCTCAACTTTTCCGCCGGTTTTGATCCCGTGGCTAACGAGAAGGGCAGCTCCGATTGGCCCACGCCGGCCATCAGCGGCGTCGATTGACGCTCGAATGGCGCGCTGGCTTCAGCGCGCCCCCTCCAGGACGAACATCCGTTTCACGTTCCAAGCCATGGTCACGAGGTTCCACTCGCTCCGGACGTTGTCGATTCCTCGCAGCAAGAATTGCCGGAAGCCCATGACAGATTTGATGATGCCAAACACCGGTTCTGGAATTTGCTTGCGCAATGCATAAAGTTTCCGCCCCTGCGGCGTGTTCAGCCGGTGTGCCATGGCTTGCACCGGCGTTGGGTTCTGCGGTGGCATCGGCGCCTGGGCGAAACGTTCGCTTAACGGTGGGTGATGCGCCTGGCGGCCCATGGCGATCAGCGGATCAATTCCGGCCACCATGCACGCGGTCACGTTTGCCGCGCTGAAATAGCCAGTATCCGCCAACAATGTTTCCGCCTCACCCAAGGCGTCAGGCAGGGCGTCGATTTGCTTCAACATCGGTTCAATTTGCTGCTTGTCGTTGGGCGCCTGCACCACATCCACCGCCACCACCAGCAGGCTGTCCGCCGCCACCGCAGCCTGGGCGTTGTAGCACTGCTCGAAACCACCGCCGGCCACCGGCATGATCCGGGAGTCTTCGTCCGTCAGATTGATCTGATCCGTGGGCAGCGGCCCCTCGGCCGGAGGCGCGGGTGGATTACCGCCAGGCTTCTTGCCTGTCGCCTTGGTCTTGGCATCGCGTGCCGCCAGCTTCGCCTCGTATTCCGCCTGCTCGCGCGCATGCCGCTCCTTTGCCCGCGCCTCGATCGTGGCTTTGGCGCGGGCAATCGCCGCCAGACGCTCCTCGCGCCGCGCCAACTCTTCGGGGATCGACATCCCGTCCGGCACGTCCGCTTGATCCGCCGCCTCAGCTTTTGCCATCAACTCGGCCACTTCGGCCTGTAATTGGGCCTCGATCTTGCCCGCATGCTCATAGGACAGCGCGCTGTGGCGGCTGGCATTGGCGTGGATCTTGGTGCCATCCAGCGCCACCGTGCCCAGCTTCAGTACCCCCATCTCGCGCGCCACGCCCAGCACCTGCACGAACAGCCCTTCAATCTCCTTCAGAAAGCGCCGCCTGAACGCGGCGATCGTGTCGTGATCGGGATGGTCATTCGCCGCTATGAAGCGGAAAGCCACCAAATCATAGGTCGCCCGTTCCAGCTTGCGGCTCGAAAACACGCCAGTGGCATAGCCATAGATGATGATGCCCAACAGAAGCTTCGGGTGGTAGGACGCCTCCCCAGATCCCCGGTAGCTGCCGGTCATCGCCCGCAAATCCAGACCCGTAATCACCTCCACGACGAACCGCGCCAGGTGCCGCTGTGGCAGCCACTCGTCCACCGATGGCGGCAGCAGAAAATCAGTGTCCCGGTCAATCGGGCGGAAGTTGCTCATGCGGGACACGTCCAGGACGGGAGGTTAAAAAATCTGCTCCCGACCCTACCAGACGTATCAGTGCCGCGTTAAGTCCGACGGGCTCCTAGCTCCTGGCTCACAGCTCCCGAAACATCACCAACGCATCCACAAATCCCTCGCGCGGATGCGCGAACGCCCCGGGCAACCGGCACAGCGTGGTAAATCCAAAACTTTCCCAAAGC
Organism: uncultured Pseudomonadota bacterium; assembly: GCA_963737355.1. Lineage (GTDB taxonomy): Bacteria > Pseudomonadota > Alphaproteobacteria > Acetobacterales > Acetobacteraceae > Acidocella. The sequence continues at coordinate 56,289 of CAVTSC010000008.1, forward strand.
GCCACCGCGCGCCGATTCGAACTGACCACGGCATTGAACTGCATGGCGCGAAACCCGCGCGCCCGGGCAACTTCCAGCGAATGCGCCGCCATCGCCCGCCCCACGCCGCGCCCCATCGCCTCACGCGCCGTCATATACCCGCAATTGGCCACATGCCCGCCGCCGCCCTGCTGGTTCGCCCGCAGATAATACGTGCCAACCACGCGCCCCTCCGCCTCGGCGACGAACACCTCACGCTCCGGCCGCATCCAATAGCCCAGCGCCTCGGCAGCCCCCATGTCGCGCGGCAACATATACGTCTCGCCTGCGCGGATCACCGGTTCGAGAATCGCCCACATCGCCGGAAAGTCCCACAACGCCGCGGCGCGGATCTCCACGCCCGGCGCCACAAGACTTCCGGCCTCAATACATGTGCTGTCCGCCATTGATCGAAATCGTCGAGCCAGTGATGAAATCCGCATCGTCGGCAGTGAGGAACACCACGCCGCGCGCAATATCCTCCGCCGTGCCCAGCCGCCCGCGCGGGATCTTCGCGACGATCTTCTCCAACACCTCGGCCGGCACCGCGCGCACCATCTCGGTATCCACATAGCCCGGTGCGACGACATTGGCGGTGATGGAAAACCGCGCCCCCTCCTGCGCCAGCGCCTTCGTGAAGCCGGCAATGCCGGACTTGGCAGCGGCATAATTCACCTGCCCATACTGCCCCGCCTGGCCGTTGATGGAGCCGACATTCACAATGCGCCCGAACCGGCGCTCCTTCATCGCATCGAAGCAGAGTTTCGAGAGGTTGAAGCAGGAGCCCAGATTCGTATCGACCACCGCATCCCACATCTCGCGGGTCATCTTGCTGATCGTCGTATCGCGCGTGATCCCGGCATTATTCACCAGAATCTCGATCGGCCCATGCTTGGCGGCAATCGCCTGCACCGCGGTGGCGCATTGCTCGAAATCCCCGGCATCGAACCGGATCGTCTCAATCCCCGTCTCGCGGGTGAAAGCCTCCGCGGCCGCCGTATTGCCCGCATAGCTCGCTATCACCTGCCGCCCGGCCCGCTGGAGCGCAATGCTGATGGCGCTCCCAATGCCACGGGTGCCGCCAGTAACCAATGAAACGCGCGCCATAGGTTATCCTCCACCTTTTCAAGAAGCCTTAACTTAATTCTATGATTAAAAAAGCAATATCAACAAGCTTTTTTGTCCGATTTCGCAATAAAAATATGCGGTTGTTATTAATGTTTAACAGTCCGGCGATGGCCGTAAAATGATTCAGATCAATTCGCCGCGCCGTCCCCGGCTCAATGCCCGCCGGGTGCGCCACTCCCCTGCGGCTTGCGCAACAGCAGCGCCGCCACGGTGGCCAGCACCATGCCGGCACCGAGCAAGCCAAAGGCATCGCCATACGCAAAATACGACGCCTGTAATTCGATCGTCCGCCCCACCATCAGCACCGCCTCATGCCGCGCCGCCTGCGGGTCGGAGAGGCCATGCGCCTCGAAATAACGCTGCAGCATGTCCAGCCGCGCCCGCGTCGCCGGCGCCAGCAGGCTCACCTGCGGCGTGATGATCGCCGAATGGAATTTCTCCCGGTTCGTCACGAAGGTCTGCACCGTCGCAATCCCGATCGCCCCGCCCAGATTACGCATCATATTGAACAGCGATGACGCCGAGCCCGCATCCTTAAGCGCGATCCCGGCGGTCGCGATCATCGAGATCGGCGGAAACACCATCGCCTGGCCCAACGCCCGGATGAGATTCGGGATCAGCAATTGCTGCCCGCTATCGTCGGGGCCAAGGTTGACGTTCATGAACGAGCTGATCGCAAACAGCGCGAACCCCGTCGCCAGCAGCCAGCGCGGGTCGAACTTGCGCATCATATACGGCATGAACGGAATGATGATGAGCTGCGGCAGCCCGATCCACATCATCACCGCGCCGGATTGCCGCGCGCTATAGCCATGCGCCTCGGCCAGATAAAGCGGGATCAGATACACCGCCGAATACAGCACGAAGCCCAGAATCACATTGGCGACGCTGGAGCAGGAAAAATTCCAGCGCGCGAACAGCCGCAGGTTCAACAGCGGCACCTTATTCCCCGGCCGCAGCTCCTGCACAAAAAACGCCGCCAGCGAAATCGCTGAGATGATCGAGAGACGCAGGATGAACGGCGAGCCGAACCAGTCATCCTTGTTGCCCTCCTCCAACACCACCTGCAGCGTGCCTAGGCCCAGCGCCATGGTGAAAATACCCACCCAGTCGCCGCGCAAAAACTTGCCCAACTGCATCGGCGCCCGCTCTAGCCCCCAGAACAACGCCGTCAGCATCACAGCACCCGGGACGAGGTTCAGGAAAAAGATATACCGCCAGCCATAGACATCCGTGATCAACCCGCCGATCGTCGGGCCGATCGCCGGCGCAAACGTCGCCGAGAGCGAAAACAGCGCAAACCCCGTCGGCCGCGCCCGCGGCGGCAACAATGTGATCACGCACATCAGCGACAAGGGAATCAACACCCCGCCGGAAAACCCCTGCAAGGCACGCAGGCTCACCATCAGCGGAAAATTCGACGCCAGACCGCACGCCGCCGAGAAAAACAAAAACAAAATCGTGCTGCCGATCAAATACCGGCGCAGCGAAAACACCTCCGTCAGCCAGCCCGACAGCGGAATAACAATAATCTCGCCAATCAGATACGCCGTCGAAATCCAGCCGCCATTATCCAGCCCAGTGCCAATCCCGCCCTGAATATCCGGCAAGGACGTGTTCACCACCTGAATGTTCAACACCGCCATGAACGCGCCAATCAACGCGCCGCCAACGGCAACCCGCGTGCGCAGCGGGACCTTGTCGGTCATGGCAGGCAAGACCAGGGGGCGCTGCCCCCTGGACCCCCGGCAAAGGCTCGCCTTTGCAATCCATTACTTAGGGTTCTGGGAGGGAGGGTCTTTGGGCCGAGAGGCCCCAAGACCCTCCCTCCCAGAACCCTAAAAAACGCGGATCGAAGGGCGCGGCCCTTCGCGGGGGTCAAGGGGGCAGCGCCCCCTTGCCTTACCTTCCACGCCGCCACGGTCACGACCGCGAACGGGTGTCGATCGCGGGTTCGACCGACAGGCCCGGGCGTAGTTTGCCGATCAGTTCGGGGGTCAAGTTGAGGTCGATTTTCACCGGCACGCGCTGCACGATCTTGGTGAAGTTACCGGTCGCGTTATCCGGCGGCAGCAGCGCGAATTCCTGGCCCGAGGCGGGCGCGATGCTATCGACGACGCCGGTGACCTTCAGATTGGGGAAGGCATCGACGACGAGGCTGACCTTCTGCCCCGGTTGCACGTTGGTGATCTGCGTTTCCTTATAATTCGCCAGCACATACACCCTGGAGAGCGGCACGACGGCCATGATCTGCGTCCCCGCCTGCAGGTAATCGCCGACGGCCACGGTCTTATTGCCCACAATCCCGTCGAACGGCGCGCGAATATCGGTATGGCCAAGATTCAGCCGCGCCTGGGCGACGCGTGCATTGGCCTGCGAGAGGCTCGCCTTCGCCTGCGCCAAGGCGGCATTCAGCACGTCCACCTCGCGGTTGGCGGCGAGCAGATCGGCCTGATCGGCCGCCTGCGTGGCGCGCGCGGTGGCAAGATCGGTATTCGCCTGGTCGCTATTCTGGATGGTGCTGGCGCCAGTCGCCGTCAGGCTCGCATAACGGTGCTGGTCCTGTGCCGCGAAGAGCAGCCGCGCGGCATCGCCCTGCACTTTCGCCTGCGCCGCGGCGATTTTCGCCTGCTGCAGGCTCAGCTGCGCCTGGTCATTGAGAATGGCGGCCTGCGCCGCATCGCTATCCGCCTGCGCCACGGCCAAAGCGGTCTCATAGTCGCGCGGGTCGATGCGGGCGAGCAACTGCCCACGCGTGACGGCCTCGTCATCCCGCACCGCCACCATGGTCACATAACCGTCGACTTTGGCCGCGATCATGCTGGAATTAGCAGTGAGGTATGCATCGTCGGTCGAGACGAAATATTGTCCGACGAGCAAATACTGGATCGCCCACGCCATAAGCGCGATAGCCACGACGACGCCAGCGGAAACAAAAACCCAACGTTTCGAAGGGGTTGACTTCACAGACTCAGACACGGGCACCCCTTAAGGCATGTTGCGCTAGGAGATAGACCCTGACCCAAGAATTGCAAGCCGGATTACAGGCAGGTCAGACTTTCTCCACCTGCGCATATTCCAGGTCCACCGGCGTGGAGCGTCCGAAAATCGACACGGAGACCTTCACGCGCCCCTTGTCCTCGTCCACTTCCTCGATCACGCCATTGAAGCTGGTGAACGGGCCGTCGGCGACGCGCACCTGCTCGCCGATCTCGAAGATCACGGCGGGGCGGCGATGCTCGGTGCCTTCCTGCGCCTGCTTCATAATCCGGTCGGCCTCGGCATCGGAAATCGGCGACGGGCGGGTTTTGCTGCCCAGAAACCCGGTGACCTTCGGCACATCCTTGACCAGATGCCAGGCCTCATCGGACATATCCATGTTGATCAGGACATAGCCGGGGAAGAATTTGCGCTCCGTGTTCACCTTCTGGGCGCGGCGGACTTCCGTCACCTCTTCGGCCGGCACGATGATATCGCCGATATTCTCCGCCAGCCCCTTGAGCTCGGCCTGCTCCTTGATCTGGGTCGCGATTTTTTTCTCGAACCCGGAATACACATGTAAGACATACCAACGCTTGGCCATTTTTTTTCCTTAACTTCCGACGCCAAAGAGGGCGCGCATCCCCGCGCCGATGACCTGATCGACCGTCAGAAAAAACGCCGCCGTGACGACAACCATGGCCAGCACAAGACCCGTGGTCTGCACGGTTTCCTTGCGCGAGGGCCAAGTGGTCTTCGCCGCCTCGGCGCGCACTTCGCGCATGAATTTCACCAGGTTGAACGCCAAAACAGATAAACTCCGAAAACAGCCATGATGTGCTGGGGGGTATGGCAGGGGCGGAGGGTCTCGAACTCTCAACCTCCGGTTTTGGAGACCGGCGCTCTAGCCAATTGAGCTACGCCCCTATCCTAACCAGCACGAACCGGCGTTCCACACGTTGGCGCGGTTTGTGTCAAGTCTATGCGCGGCAGAACCACCCATTCGACGCATTTTGCATGCTGGCCAAGCCGCGGCCAGAGGCAAAATGTTAAACTTTGGAGCGGGTGACGGGAATCGAACCCGCACAACCAGCTTGGAAGGCTGGGACTCTACCGTTGAGCTACACCCGCATCCCTTCCCCGACCCGCATCCGGCAGTTCCACCATCCCTGGATGCACATCGCGTTCATCGAAAGATTGCAGGCCGCCGCAAGCAAATCCGCAAAAGGTATGGAAGGGGTTGGATTCGAACCAACGTAGGCGTACGCCAGCGGATTTACAGTCCGCCCCCTTTAGCCACTCGGGCACCCTTCCGTATGCGCGTCCTTTCTCCGATCAGGCTTTGGTTGTCAACGGAAAGCGTGAAGGATAGTGAACCACCGCATGAACCAACAACGCCCTCCCCGCTCCAAATCCGCCCGTTCCGGCGAAAAGCCGCAATCTTCCGGCGCAAAAAAATTTGATGGGCCGAAGAAATTCGACGGGCCCAAGAAATTCGATGGGCAAAAAAAATTCGAGGGACCGCGGCAGAAATTCGACGGGCCGAAGCTGAGCCTCTCCGGCAAGCCCGAACGGCCGCATGACCGCCCGCCCGCGCACGGCCACCAGCCGCGCGGCCAGCGCGCCCCCGCCGTGCCGGCTGGCGCCGTCTGGCTCTACGGCACCCATGCCGTCGCCGCCGCTTTGGCCAACCCCGCCCGGCGCCTGCGCCGCCTCGTCGTCACCCAGGATTCGCAGGCCGCTTTGGCCGCCGAGCGCCCTTTGCCTTGGCCGATCCAGCCGGAAGTCGCCGACAAGGAGAAAATCGACCAATTGCTCGGCGCCCGCCAGGGCAGCGGCATCGTGCACCAGGGTGTTGCTTTGCTCGCCGACCAGCTCGCCACCCCGGCGCTGCTCGATGCCCTCGAACGCCCCGGCCCGATCCTGGTGCTCGACCAGATCTCCGACCCGCGCAATATCGGCGCCCTGATGCGCACGGCGCAGGCTTTCGGCGCCTCGATGGTGATCGCGCAGGAGCGCAACGCGCCGGAGGAAACCGGGGCGCTGGCGAAAGTCGCCTCGGGCGCGCTGGAACTCATCCCGCTTCTGCGAATCGTCAACATCTCGCGTGCCTTGAGCGTGCTGAAATCGGCGGATGTCTGGGTCGTCGGGCTGGACGGTGCCGCGCCCAACAAACTCAACGGCGCGTCCTTCGCCGGCCGCCGCGTCGCACTGGTTCTGGGCAGCGAGGGCGAGGGCATGCGCCGCCTGACCCGCGAGAGCTGCGATGAAATCCTGGCTTTGGGCATGCCCGGCGGCATGGAAAGCCTCAACGTCTCCGCCGCGGGCGCCGTCGCGCTCTATGAGCTGACCCGCAGCTTCTAGAAAAAACAAAAGGAAGCAGCCGCTTTTTTGAAAAAAAGCGGCGCAAAAAACTTTTACCCTTGTGAGCCGGGAGTTACGCGCGCCCCCGGCCCAGAGCGCAGAAGTTTTTTGCTTCTTTTTTTCAAAAAAGAAGCGCTTCCTTCACTTCCCCTGAAACGGCACCGGCACCCAGCGCGGCCCCGGATCCGCCCCGTTCGCCGCATCGCCATTCACCAGCAGCACCGCCGCAGGCACCTGTGCCGCGGCCAGCGCCTGCACCTGCTTCTGCAACTCCGCCGCATTGGCGACCGCCTGCCCGGCCACCTGCTCGATCAGATCCCCCGCCACGATCCCCGCTTTCGCCGCCGCGCCGCTCACCGCGACCACGGACACCCCGCCATCCACCGTCTTGCCGGAAACCGCGAGGCCCAGCGCATCCAGCTTCACATTGGCCGGCTCGGCCGCGGCGGTCTGCGGCACCGTATCCGCCAAGGCCGCCGGCGGCACGGTCAGCACCAGGCTCGCCTGCCGCTCCGTGCCATCCCGCCAGAACTGCACCACCGCACTCTGCCCCGCCGGGATCTCCGCCGTGCGCACCAGCAGCGCGCGCGGATCCTTCACCGCCACGCCGCCGAGCGACACCAGCACATCCCCCGGCTGCAACTTGGCCGCAGCCGGGCTGTCCGGCGAAACACCGCCGACCAGCGCACCCGCAATCCCCGGCAGGCCGAGCAGTTGCTGGATCTGCGGCGTCACCTCCTGGGTCGCGACCCCGAGCCAGCCACGCGTCATGCTCCCAGTCGTCTTCAGCTCCTGCGCGACCGGCGCCACCATGGCGGAGGGAATGGCAAAGCCGATCCCATCGGACGCCCCGGACGGCGAATAAATCGCCGAGTTCACGCCGATCACCTCGCCCTGCATGTCAAACAGCGGTCCGCCCGAATTGCCCCGGTTGATGGTCGCATCCGTCTGGATGAAATCATCGTAATTTCCCGAATTAATATTGCGGTCGAGCGCACTCACAATCCCCGCCGAGGTGCTGCCCGGCAGCCCATACGGATTGCCGATCGCCATCACCCAGTCCCCGACCCGCAATTTCCCCGAATCGCCAAAGGTCAAAGCCGGCAAGGGATGCCCCGCCGCCACCTTCAGCACCGCCAGATCCGCCGCCTTGTCGCGCCCGACGATGATCGCCGGCAAAATCGTGCCGTCCTGGAACGTCACCGTCACGCTGGCCGCGCCGTCGATCACATGGTTGTTGGTCAAAATATAACCGGCAGGGTCGAAGACAAACCCCGAGCCCAGCGCCTCCACCGCTTTGGGCGGCGGAATCACCGTGCCGGACGCATCGGACATATCCGCGGTGGGACGATCTGAACTGCCCTCATCCCCGCCGCTCCCATCCCCGCCGCTGTCATCCCCCGCCACGCCATTCGCCGGCACCGGGTCGGTGCTGGCGATGCTCACCACGGAGGGCATCACCTTGGCCGCGAGATCCGCCAGCGAGGGCGGCATCGGCGCCGCCTTCGCATAGGTTCCAGCCAGGAGCAGAGCGGTGCAGAGCAGTCGGGTGCGCGTATTCATGGGCAAACTCTGCGATCACCCCGCGATCTTCGCAAGAGGTTCCTGCTGGTTGGCCTGCGTCGCCTGCTAGGCTAACCTGCCGTCATGACCGAAGATGACATCCGCCTTGCCCTCGCCCCGTTCAACTTACACAAAATGCTCGATGGCGTGCATGTGCGGGACGGGCTGGTCCAGGTAACGCTTGCCATCAAGCGCGAGGATGAAGCCGCACTTGAGCCGCTGCGCCAAAAAATCGAAGCCATCGTCGCCGCCCTGCCCGGCGTGAAAAACGCCGCCGTCGTCTTCACCGCGCACAAAGCTGCCGCGCCCGCACCGCAACCCTCCGCCGCCCTGCTGCCCGGCGTGAAATCCGTCATCGCGGTCGCCTCGGGCAAAGGCGGCGTCGGCAAATCCACCATCGCGGTCAACCTCGCTGTCGCCTTGGCGCAAAACGGGCTCAAAGTCGGCCTGCTCGACGCCGACATCTACGGCCCCTCTTTGCCGCGCATGGTGGGCCTCAACCGCAAGCCGGAAGTGCGCGACGGCAAAATGATCCCGCTCGAAGCCTGGGGCCTGCGCTGCATGTCCATCGGCTTCCTGGTCGAGGAGGAAACCGCCATGGTCTGGCGCGGCCCGATGGTCATGGGCGCGCTCAACCAGATGCTCGGCCAGGTCGATTGGGGCACGCTCGACGTCCTGGTCATCGACATGCCGCCCGGCACCGGCGATGCCCAGCTCACCCTGGCGCAAAAAGCCAATCTCGCCGGCGCCGTCATCGTCTCCACCCCGCAGGACATCGCCCTCATCGACGCCCGTCGCGGCATCAAGATGTTCGAGCAGGTCCGCGTCCCCGTGCTCGGCCTCGTCGAAAACATGTCCTTCTTCGCCTGCCCCAATTGCGGCACGCATACCAACATCTTCGGCCATGGCGGCGCGCAGGCCGAGGCCACGCGCATCGGCGTGCCCTTCCTCGGTGAAATCCCGCTGCAACTCGCCATCCGCGAGACCGGCGATGCCGGCACGCCCATCACCGCCGCCGATCCCGGCTCGGATGCCGCGGGCGCCTTCCGCGCCATCGCCACCCAAATCGCCGCCAAGCTCGGCCAGGCCCGCGCCGCCCCGCCCCGGATCGTCATCGATTAATGGCGGAAATCGGCTTCTACCACCTCACCCAAACCGACATATCCGCCGCCCTGCCGCCGCTGCTCGGCCGTACCCTGAAACTCGCCGAGCGCGCCGTTATCCTCTGCCCGGACGAGACCACCCTCCAAGCCCTCGATGCCACCCTCTGGCTCACCCCCAACCCCGAATGGCTGCCCCACGGCACCCCCGCCACCCCGCACCCGGAATGGCAGCCCATCTACCTCACCACCACGGACACCAACCCGGCCGAAGCCCGCTTCCTCTTCCGCATCAACGGTGCCACCGTCGACCTCACCCCCTATAAACGCGTCTTCGACCTCTTCGACGGCAACGACCCCACCGCCGTCACGGATGCCCGAACCCGCTGGCGCGACGCCAAATCCGCCGGCCATGCGCTGACGTACTGGCGCCAAGGCGAAATGGGGTGGGAAAAGGCCGGCTAAAGCCCAAGGGGGTTGGCGGTTGGCCCCCGTCAGTAAGCAAGGCCAAGGGGCGCTGCCCCTTGGAACCCCGCTAAGGGCAGAGCCCTTAGAACCCATTACCTAAGGGTTTGTGAAAGGGGGGCGCCGCAGGTGTCAGAACCGCCCGGGGCGCCCCCCTTTCACAAACCCTTAAATAGCGGATCGAACGGCGCTGCCGTTCGCAGGGGTCCAGGGGACAGCGTCCCCTGGCCTTGCTCATCGATGGGAGCCATTCACCAAAACCCTTGGGCTTTAGTTGAACTTCCCCCCCATCCGCGCTACACCCCGGCCGCCGGCACCCCTGGAGGCCGGCTTTTGTTATTTATAGGAGCGTAAAACATGGCCAATTTCGAACTGATCGAAGCTGAGTCGCGTTCGCGTGCCGGCAAGGGGGTGGCGCGGGCGACACGGCGTGCGGGCAAGGTGCCTGCGGTAATTTATGGCGCCAAGCAGGAGCCGTCACTTGTTGCGCTGGATCCGCGCGTGGTGATGCGTGAGCTGAAGCGTGGCGGCTGGCGTTCGCGCCTGTATGAAATTGAAGTCGGCGGCACCAAGACCCGCGCGCTGATGCGTGACGTGCAGTTCCACCCGGTGACGGACCAGCCCGAGCATGTCGACTTCCAGCGCCTGGCCTCTGGCGAGCGCGTTCGCGTCTCGGTTGCGGTCGTGTTCCTGAACGAGGGCACGAGCCCCGGCCTGAAGCGTGGCGGCGTGCTGAACGTCGTACGTCACACGGTTGAAGTCGCCTGCGATCCGGACAACATTCCGGAGAAGTTCGAGGCCGATCTCGGCGCGTTGGAGATCAACGACAACATCCGCTGGCACAACCTGATCGGCACCGGCGATGCGCGTCCGACCATTCTGGACCGCGACTTCGTGATCGCGACCGTCGCCCCGCCGACCGTCTCGGCTGAGGCGCTTGCGGAAGACGCTGCTGCGGCGGCTGCTGCGGCGGCTGCTCCGGCCAAGGGCAAGGGCAAAGCTGCTCCGGCCAAGGCTGCTGCGGCTGCACCTGCTGCCAAGCCGGCTGCGAAGAAGAAGTAAGCCTAACCGGCGCGCGTCATGTTATTATGGGTCGGCCTTGGCAACCCGGAACCAAGCATGGCGCGGCACCGGCACAATATTGGCTTCATGGCCATCGATGTGATCGCGCGCCGCCATGGTTTTTCGCCATGGCGGCAACGCTTTAAGGGCGTCTGCGCGGAAGGCATGGTGGGCGGCCATAAAATCCTGGCCTTGCGCCCGATGACGTATATGAACCTCTCCGGCGAATCCGTTCAGGCCGCCGCGTCGTTCTACAAAATTCCCCCTGCCGCCATCACGGTGTTTCACGACGAGCTCGATCTCGCCCCGGGCAAGATCCGGGTGAAGAAGGGCGGCGGTGCGGCCGGCCATAACGGCCTGCGCAGCATGGACCAGCATCTCGGCACGCCCGATTACTGGCGCGTGCGGCTTGGCATCGGCCATCCCGGCCACAAGGACCGCGTCACCGGCCATGTGCTGGGCGATTTCGCCAAGTCGGACATGGACTGGCTGCTGCCCTGCCTGGACGCGGTGGCCGACGAATCCTCTCTCCTTGCGGCCAACAAGCCGGAAGATTTCATGACCAAAGTCGCATTGCGCACGGAGCAAAAGAATGGGCTTTAACTGCGGTATCGTCGGCCTGCCGAATGTCGGCAAATCGACCCTGTTCAACGCGCTCACCGCCACCGTCGCGGCGCAGGCTGCGAACTATCCCTTCTGCACGATCGAGCCGAATGTCGGCCGCGTCGCGGTGCCGGACAAGCGCATGGACGCGCTGGCCGTCATCGGCAAATCCGTGAAAGTGGTCCCGACCAGCCTGGAATTCGTCGACATTGCCGGCCTGGTGCGCGGCGCCTCCAAGGGCGAGGGCCTGGGCAACCAGTTCCTCGCCAATATCCGCGAGGTCGACGCCATCGTGCATGTCCTGCGCTGCTTCGAGGATGACGACGTCACCCATGTCGAGGGCAATGTCGATCCCATCCGCGACGCCGAGACGGTGGAAACCGAGTTGATGCTGGCCGATCTGGAATCCCTGCAAAAGCGCCTCCCCGCTTTGCAGAAAAAGGCCAAGGGCAACGACCGCCAGGCGATCATCGATGTCGCGCTGATGGAACCGATCCTGGCCGCACTCGAAAACGGCCAGCCCGCCCGCACCGCGATCGCGCCCAAGGATGCCGAGGACGCCAAGCGTCTCAACCTGCTCACCGCCAAACCCGTGCTTTATGTCTGCAATGTCGAGGAAGCCTCGGCCGCCACTGGCAATGCGCAATCCGCCCGCGTCGCCGAAATGGCCAAGGCCCAGGGTGCCGCCTATGTCGTCGTCTCCGCCGCCATCGAGGCCGAGGTGAGCCAGCTCCCCGAGGAAGACCGCGCCGGCTTCCTCGCCGATCTCGGCCTGGAGGATAGCGGGCTCGACCGCGTCATCCGCGCCGGCTACGGCCTGCTCGGCCTGATCACCTATTTCACCGTCGGCCCGAAGGAAACCCGCGCCTGGACGATCATCAAGGGCACCAAGGCCCCGGGTGCCGCCGGCGTCATCCATGGCGATTTCGAACGCGGTTTCATCGCCGCCGAGACCACCGGCTACGAGGATTACGTGGCGTTCAAGGGCGAGGCCGGAGCGCGCGAGGCAGGCAAATTGCGCATCGAAGGCCGCGACTACACGGTCAAGGACGGCGACGTCCTGCTCTTCCGCTTCAACGTCTGACGCATTCCCGCCTTATCACGGCAAGCTTGGCACAGGCGGCCCCTTCCCCGGGCCGCCTGCTTGCGTTTTAATGTCGTAACCATGGTATTTTCCTGGGCCCGCCCCCATCTCTCAACGCGTCACCTCAGATCGGAGGCCCCAATGCGGGCAGCATCACTCTTACGCATCGTTCTTCTCACCGCCTTCATCTTCGTCTGGCACAGCGCCGCGCAGGCGCAGGCCAACCCATCGCCCAGCCAAATCCAGGCGCTGATCGCCAACGGCCAGTCCGGCACCGCCGTCACGGATCTGCAGGCGATCCTCCAGGCGCGGCCCGATAGCGGCATCGCCTGGTATCTGATGGCCGAGGCGCAGGATGCCACCGGCAACCCCGCCGCCGCACGCACGGCTTTGGCCAATGCCCAGCAATACGCGCCGGGCCTGCCCTTTGCGCGGCCGGCTTCGGTGGCCGCCTTGCAGGCGCGTCTCGCCGCCGGCACTTCCGTTCCCACCATGCGGCACGGTTTTGGCCTTAGCCCGACCACGCTCGTCATCGGCGGGCTTATCCTGCTCTTCATCGTCATGCGCTTCTTCCGCACCCGGCGCGTGATGCCGCAGGCGGGCTTCGGCCCACCCGGCTTCCCCGGCCAGCCGCCGGGCTATCCCCCGCGTCCTCCCGTCGGCCCCTTCGGCTACGGCCAGGGCCAGGGCGGGATGCCCTACCAGCAGCCCCAGGGCGGCTTTGGCGGCTCCGGGATTGGCGGCTCGATCGTGAGCGGCCTGGCCGCGGGTGCCGGCATCGCCGCCGGCGAGCGGCTGATCGGCGGGCTGATGGGTGGCGGCGCCGGTGGCGGCACGCCATTCGATCCGGCGCAGAATATCGACCCAACGCCCATGGCGAACCCCGATGACGGCCTGCTCGGCTCGCCTGGCTGGGATAACAGCTCCGGCTGGGACAATAATTCCGGCCAGGACGACGACCTCAACAGCGGCGGCATCGACCCCAACAGCAACTGGTAGCCCCCACCTTGGGCCCGGAAGATATCCACAAAATCTTCTGGGCCTGGGGAACCAAACCGCGCTAACCTCGCGACATGAAAATCGCCCTTTACCAAGGCCCCGGGCACATCAACGACCCGGCTGCCGGCTTCACGCACCTCGCCGCCAAAGCCGCCGAGGCCAAGGTCAATGGCGCGGATCTGCTGCTCCTGCCGGAAATGTACCTGTCGGGCTATAATATCGGGCCGCAAGCCGCCCAGAAACACGCCATACCCCAATCCGGCCTCGCCCCCGCGCAGGCCATCGCGCGCGCGCAGAACATCGCGCTGGTCTTCGGCTACCCCGAGCGCGTCGGCGCGCATGTCGCCAATTCCGCCGTGCTCATCGGCCCGGATGGCGCCATTTTGCTCAACTACCGCAAATCCCATCTCTTCGGCGAACTCGACCGCGCGATGTTCCATGCCGTCGGCACGGACTTCCCCATCGCCACCTTCATGGGCGAAAAAATCGGCCTGCTGATCTGCTACGACATCGAATTCCCCGAGCCCGCCCGCCGCCTCGCCTTGAGCGGCGCGGACATCATCCTCATCCCCACGGCGCAAATGGAGCCCTACGCGCAGGTGGCCAAACACGTCATCCCCGCCCGCGCCTATGAAAACCAGGTCTACCTCGCTTATGCCAACCATTCCGGCACGGGCGACGGGCTCGATTATATCGGCCTATCGAGCATTTGCGGCCCGGACGGCGCCCTCCTCGCCGCCGCCGGCAAGGGCGAGGAGATCCTCTATGCCGAGACCGATCCCGCGCACCACGCCGCCGTGCGCCGCGCCGACCCGCTGCTGGCCGACCGCCGGCCGGAGCTTTACGGGCCGCTTGCAGCGACAAAGTAAGAACTCTTCTTTTTGTGAACAAAAAGAAGCAAAAAAACTTTGCTGACTTGGGCCGTGCTGGAAGTCGCGCCACGGGCTAAAGGCGCAGAAGTTTTTTGCGCCGCTTTTTTTCAAAAAAGCGGCTTCTTGCTTAAATCCCCCCCATCCCGCCCCTAATACTACCAGATGCGGTTTCTCAAAATTTACGCCCGCGTTCTCGCCTTGCTGCGGCCCGATCGCGGCATCGCCATCGCGCTCGTGCTCGCCAACCTCGCCGTCATGGGCTTCCAATTCGCCGAGCCGGTGCTCTTTGGCCGCGTCATCAACCTGCTCGCCCAGTCGGACACGCTAACCAACCGCTTCGTCATCCACCGCACGGCCAGCTTGCTCGCCCTTTGGGCGGCCATTGGCCTGATCAGCATCACCGCCCATATCCTGCTCGCGGTGCAGGCCGAGCGCCTGGCGCACCGCAACCGCCTCGCCGCCATGGCGCGCTTCTTCCGCCATGTCCTCTCGCTGCCCCCCTCCTTCCACCGCGACCGCCAATCCGGCCGGCTGATGAAAACGATGCTCTCCGGCGCCGATGCGCTGTTCTGGATGTGGCTCTCCTTCTTCCGCGAGCATCTGGCCACCCTGCTCGCCGTGCTCGTGCTGCTACCGCTCACCATCATCCTCAACTGGCAGCTCGCCCTCGCCCTCATCGCGCTGGTCGTGGTCTTCTGCATCTTCACCATCCTCGTCATCAACAAAACCGAAACCGCGCAGCGCCAGGTCGAGAGCCACCACTCCGCCTTGGCCGGCACGGCGCAAGACGCATTGGCCAATGTCCTCGTCGTGCAGGCCTTCACCCGGCTCGCGGCGGAAGCCTCTAGCTTCCGCGAGACCGGCAACCTCGTGCTCGAAAAGCAGTTTCCCGTGCTCAACTGGTGGGCCGTGCTCAGCGTCGTCACCTCGGCGGCCAGCACCATCACCGTCATCACCATTTTCATGATCGGCACGATCCTGCATTTGCGCGGTGCGGCCAGCATCGGCGCCATCGTCTCCTTCATGGGCTTCGCCACGTTGCTCATCGGCCGCCTCACCGGCGCCATGGGCTTCATCTCGCGCCTCTTCCTGCAACTGCCCACACTGATCGACTTCTTCGCCGTGCTGGATGCGCAAAGCACCATCCACGAGCCCAGCGCCGCGCCAAAATTGCACGTCCATCACGGCGAAGTCCGCTTCGAGCAGGTCAGCTTCGAATATGTCAGCGGCATCCCGACGGTGCGCGACCTCACCTTCACCGCCCGCCCGGGCAGCGTCGTCGCTTTGGTCGGCGCCACGGGGGCGGGCAAATCCAGCACCATGGCGCTGCTGCAACGCTATTGGGACCCAACGCGCGGGCGCATCACCATCGATGACCAGGACATCCGCGCCGTCACGCTGGACTCGCTGCGCGCCGCCATCGGCGTCGTCTTCCAGGACAGCCTGCTCTTCAACCGCTCGATCCGCGAGAACCTGCTCGTCGGCAAGCCGGACGCCACCGAGGCCGAGCTGCGCAAAGCCTGCCACATGGCCGAAGCCCTGGATTTCATCGAGCGCCAGCCGAACGGTTTCGAAACCATGATCGGCGAGCGCGGCGTCAACCTCTCCGGCGGCCAGCGCCAACGCCTGGCGATCGCGCGCGCCATCCTGAAAGACCCGCCGCTCCTCGTGCTAGACGAAGCCACCAGCGCGCTCGATGCCGCCACCGAAGCCCGCGTCAGCCGGGCCTTACGCGCCCTCATGGTCGGGCGCACCAGCTTCATCATCGCGCACCGCCTCTCCACCATCCGCGACGCCGACGAAATCCTCGTCTTCGCCGAAGGCCGCATCGTCGAACGCGGCCGCTTTGCCGACCTGCTCGCGGCGGGCGGCAATTTCGCCGCCCTGGTTGAAACCCAGATCATGACCGGCTCGACGGTCTAACGCCGGCTCGGCCGGTGGGAAATTATCTGGCCGCCGAGGCCAAATAACATTTGATCGGCCCGCGCAACCCCTTCATACTGCCTCAAACAAATCAAAAAATCGGGAGATACCATCATGACTCTCAAAGCCGTTCTCGCGAACAAGCCGGCCGGGTTCTTTGCCGTCACACCCGACACGCCGATCAGCGGCGTCATCGCGATGCTCGCGGAAAAGCGCATCGGCGCCGTGCTGGTCGTCGAAGCGCCCGACACGCTGGTCGGCATTTTGAGCGAGCGCGACATCGTGCGCAGCCTCGCCAGCCATGAGGGCAACACGCTGCAACGCAAAGCCTCCGAGCTGATGACCGCCTCGCCCATCACCGCCTCCCCGTCGGCCACCGTCGCGGACGCCATGCAGATCATGAGCAACGGGCATTTCCGCCATTTGCCCATCCTGGAAGCCGGCAAGCTGGTCGGCGTGGTGAGCATCGGCGATGTCGTGAAAGCCCGCATCGACCAGACCACCCACGAGGTCGAGAGCCTGCGCACCTATGTCGGCGGCCATGTCTAAACCATGTCGGAGCCGCACCTGAGGCGAAAACCGTCCGCCATGCAATGCTGACATTCCCACCGATGGTTTGACACTTCGCCCCCGGCAGCGCTCATTCCCACCATAAGCCTAATGGTGGTCGATCATGCATAAATTCATTGCCAAATGTGACGAAGCTCTCGCCGAAATTACCGCGCAGGGGCGCTATCGCCGCTTCGTCGCGCTGGAAAAACTGACGGACCGCTTCCCCTATTATTCCGTCACCATGGAGGGCAAAACCCGGGACATCCTGGTCTGGTCCTCCAACGACTATCTCGCCATGGGCACCGACCCGGTGGTCATCGAAGCCGCGGTGGATGCCGCGCGCCGCAACGGTGCGGGTGCCGGCGGCACGCGCAACATCGCCGGCTCCTCGCCGCTGCATGTCGCCTTGGAGGAAGAACTCGCCGACCTGCACGGCAAGGACGCGGCTTTGCTCTTCACCTCGGGCTACGTCTCCAACCAGGCCTCGCTCAGCGCCATCCTGCATTCCCTGCCGGACTGGCACGTCTTCTCGGACGCGCAGAACCACAATTCCATGATCGTCGGGATCAAGGACGGCCGCAAAGCCACGGTGCACATCTTCAAGCATAACGACATGGCCGATCTCGAACGCCTGCTCGCCGCCGCCCCCGCGGATGCGCCCAAGCTCATCGCCTTCGAGAGCGTCTATTCCATGGATGGCGACATCGCGCCGCTCTCGGAAATCTGCGACCTCGCGGATAAATACAACGCGCTGACCTATCTCGACGAAGTCCACGCGGTCGGCATGTACGGCCCGCATGGCGGCGGCGTTTCCGAGCAGGACGGCACGGCCAAGCGCATCACCATCATCGAGGGCACGCTGGCGAAAGCTTTTGGTTGCCATGGCGGCTACATCACCGGCGATTTCAAGGTGCTGGACTATATCCGCTCGGTCGCGGCCGGCTTCATCTTCACCACCGCTTTGCCCCCCCCCACCGTCGCCGCGGCGCTCGCCTCCATCCGCACCCTGAAATCCGACCATGCCCGCCGCGCCTTGCTGTTCAACCGCGCGGAGACGCTGAAGGCCAAATTCGCCGCCGCCGGCCTGCCGGTCATGCCGAGCAACAGCCATATCGTCCCGCTGATGATCGGCGATGCCGCGAAGGCGACGGAGGTCTCCATGCGCCTGATCCGCGAATTCAGCATGTACGCCACGCCGATCAACTACCCTACGGTGCCCAAGGGCACGGAGCGCCTGCGCTTCACCCCCGGCCCGAAACATACGGATGCAATGATGGACGCACTGGTCGACGCCCTGAAACAAATCCTCCTCCCCGCCGAGGCGGTCTCCGCGCAATGATGGATCTCGGTCTCGACGGCAAAACCGTCCTTGTCACCGGCGGCTCCAAGGGCATTGGCCTTGCTTGCGCCCAGGCGCTGCTGGCCCAAGGTGCGCGCGTGGCGATCTGCTCGCGCAACCAGGCCAATATCGACGCCGCCTTGGGCAGCCTGCCCGGCGCGATCGGCCTGGCCGCCGACCTCACGGACGCCGCCGCCGCCGCCGCCATGGTCGCCCAAGCCGAAGCAGCCATCGGCCCCATCGACATTCTGGTGAACAGCGCCGGTGCGGCCAAACGCACCCCGCCCGACGAGCTCACCCCCGCCGCCTGGCACGCCGCCATGGACGCGAAATATTTCAGCTACATCCATGTCATCGACAAGGTGATCAAAACCATGGCCGCGCGCCGCACCGGCGTCATCGTCAACATCATCGGCAATGGCGGCAAGGTCGCCTCTCCGGTGCATATCGCCGGCGGTGCGGCCAATGCCGCGCTGATGCTGGCCACCGTCGGCCTCGGCACCGCCTATGCCGCGCAAGGCGTGCGCGTCGTCGGCATCAATCCTGGCCTCACCGAGACCGACCGCGTCGCCGAGGGCCTCGCCTCCACCGCCAGGCTGGAGGGCATCAGCCTCGAACAGGCGCACGCTGCCAGCATCGCCCGCATCCCCATGGGCCGCATGGCCCTGCCCTCGGACATCGCCGACGCCGTGCTGTTCTTAAGCTCCGCCCGCGCCAGCTACATCACCGCGGTCAATCTCAGCATGGACGGCGCCCAAAGCCCGGTGGTGCTCTGAGAAAGCCCCTTCTTTTTGTGAACAAAAAGAAGCAAAAATCTTTACGAACCTGAGACTGGGGCCGTAACGACGCCCCAGCCCCAGCCCCAGCCCCAGCCCCAGCCCCAGCCCCAGCCCCAAAGAACAAAAGTTTTTTGGTTCTTTTTTTCAAAAAAGAACCGCTTCCCCCTGTCATTTACGCTCCCCCGAAAACCTGCGATAAAATTGCCGGGTCATAACGTCATAAAATGACGACCGACCTCGCTAAGAAATAAAAAACGGAGGAACCAAATGAAACTCGCTAATCCCGCCCCGCTCGGGCTCTTCGGCTTCGCGCTGACGACCTGGCTGCTCAGCATGGTCAATGCCGGCTTCCTTCCGGCAGCCTCCGTGCCCTTGGTCCTCGCCATGGCCTTCGCCTTCGGCGGCACCGCGCAATTCGCCGCCGGCCTGATGGAAATGGCGAAAGGCAACAGCTTCGGCTTCGCCGCGTTCTGCAGCTACGGCGCCTTCTGGTGGAGCTTCGCGCTCTTCGTGAAATTCTTCGCCCTGGGCGTGCCGGCGGCGGCGGTCGGCTGGTACCTCATCGTCTGGGGCGCCTTCACCTTCGCCATGTGGCTCGGCAGCTTCGCGCTCAACCGCGCGCTCTTCCTGGTCTTCCTGGCTCTGTGGCCGACCTTCCTGCTGCTCGGCCTCGCCCCGCTGCTGGGCGCACCGGCACTCACCACCATCGGCGGCTATCTCGGCCTGATCACCGCCCTCCTTGCCTTCTACCTGGGCGCTGCCGAGATCATCAACGAAGCGCATGGCCGCACGATCCTGCCCATCGGACACGCCACCGCGCATTTCACCCCGCTCGGGCATCCGGCGGAGTAGGAAGAGAAGTCTTCTTTTTGTGAACAAAAAGAAGCAAAAAAACCTGGGGCTGGGGCATGACGCCGCCACAGCCTCAGGCCTACCTTGGCGCGGCCGCGCGGTTTAGGCGGTCGTTGATCGCCAGGCCCAGCCCCGTCTGCGGCACCGGCATCACCGCGATTCCCCGCAAGCCCAGCGCGGCCCCTTGCGCGTCCAGCCAATGCAGCCCCTCGAACAGCCGCGAAGCCGCCGCCTGCAAATCCCCGGTCTCCGAGAGCTGAAACACCAACCCAGCCCCGGCCAGGGGTGGGCCAAAAGCGAGCAACGCCTCATCCGCCGCCACCGTCTCCGCGCCCACCCGCACCTTCAGGTTCGGCGCGTAATGCGACTGCATCATCCCCGGCGACGGCAAAGCCGCATCGCTTAAGCCGATTGGCGCACCGCGTTGCACCGGCCCGACCACCGCCTCCAGCGCCTCCAAACTCACCCCACCCGGACGCAACAGCACCGGTTCCGGGCCGGAGAGGTCGATCACCGTCGATTCCACCCCCACCGCGCAGGCCCCGGAATCGATCACCGCCGCAATCCGTCCCTGCAGCCCCGCCAGCACATGCGCGGCGGAAGTCGGCGAAATCCCGCCCGAGCGATTCGCCGAAGGGGCTGCCACCGGCCCGCCAAATTCCCGCAATAACCGCGCCGCCACGGGATGTGCCGGCACCCGCACGGCCAGCGTCGCCAACCCCGCCCCGGCCAGCAATGCCACCGGACAGTTTTCGCCCCGCGGCAGCACCATCGTGAGCGGCCCCGGCCAAAATCGCGCCGCCAGCAGCCGCGCCGCCGCATTCGCGCGCACATGCGCGAACGCCGCCTCAGGCGTCGCATAATGACAAATCAAAGGATTGAAATGCGGCCGTCCCTTGGCCGCGAAAATCTTCGCCACCGCCTGCGCATCGCAGGCATTGGCGCCCAGCCCATAGACCGTCTCGGTCCCGAAGGCGACGATCTCGCCCGCCGCCAGCAACCACGCCGCGCGGGCAAAATCCTGCGGGCGCGTCCCGAGCCCCAACGTCTCGAGCAATTTCGTCATGCTAAACCAGCACCATGCCCGGCACCGGCCAGGCTATGCGTCGTCCGGAGTGTCATCCCGCAGCGCTTTGCCCTGGGCCGTCAAATCCCGCGCCACTTCCGGCTTATGCAGCAGCGCATTGATGCGCGTTGCCTCTTCCAGCGCCTCATCGGCCAGGAATTTCAGCTCCGGCGTCACGCGCAGGCCCAGTTTCGGCGCCATCTGCGCGCGCAGGAACGGGGCGACCCGCGCCAGCGAAGGCAGCAGCGGCGTCACATCCTGGTTGCCAAGCTTGGTGATGAACACCAGCGCATGCTTCAGATCCGGCGACATCCGCACTTCCGAGATCGTCAGATGCACCTTGGCCAGCGCCTTGTCGTGGAACTCGGTGCGCAGGAGGATGTCGGACAACGCATGCCGGATCTCCTCGCCCACCCGCAATTGCCGCTGGCTCGGCCCCTTGGCCGCACCCCGCCCGGATCCGGTACGGGGCGCTGATCCCCTCGCCCCGCCACGAGACTCTGCGCCAGGCTCCCCCTTACGGGGCGACGATTTCGGTTTCATAGCATTCCACCACATCGCCCTCGCGCAGATCCTGGAACCCGGCGAAGGACAGGCCGCACTCATAGCCGCGTGCCACTTCCTTCACATCGTCCTTGAAGCGCTTGAGCTGCGAGAGCTCGCCCTGATGGATCACCACGTTGTCGCGCAGCAAACGCACGCCGGCGCCACGCTTCACCAGGCCCTCGGTAATGTAGCAGCCTGCCACCTTGCCGGTCTTGGTGATGTTGAACACCTGGCGGATTTCCGCATAGCCCAGGAACTTCTCGCGATGCACCGGTGCGAGCTTGCCCTTGACCAGCTTCTCGATGTCGTCCGCAACCTCGTAGATGATCGAGTAATAGCGGATATCCACGCCATCGCGATGTGCCAGCTCGCGCGCCTGCGCATTGGCGCGGACATTGAAGCCGATGACGATCGCATCGGAAGCCTTGGCCAACTGTACATCGCTCTCGGTGATCTGCCCGACGCCCGAATACAGCACGCGCACGCGCACCTCCTCGTTGCCGATCTTCACCACCGTCACGCCAATGGCCTCGGCGGAACCCTGCACATCGGCCTTGATGACCACGGCCACTTCCTTCTGGGCCCCGGCCTGGATGCGCGCCAGCATCTCTTCCATCGTGCCGCGCCCGGCGGTCGCCGCCGCGGCACTGCGCTCGCGCAGCTTCTGCTGGCGGTATTCGGTAATCTCGCGCGCCCGCACATCGCTCTCCACGACCACGAACGGCTCGCCCGCCGTCGGCGCCGCGGACAGACCCAGGATCTCCACCGGCGTGGACGGGGTCGCTTCCTTCACGGCGCGGCCCTTATCGTCCTGCATGGCGCGCACGCGGCCCCACTGGGCGCCCGCCACCACGATATCCCCGGCATGCAACGTGCCCTTCTGCACCAGCACGGTCGCCACCGGCCCGCGCCCACGGTCGAGACGGCTCTCAATCACCGCGCCCTCCGCCGAACGGTTCGGGTTGGCGCGCAGCTCCAGCACTTCGGCCTGCAGCAAAATCGCCTCTTCGAGCTTATCGAGGCCGAGCTTCTTCAGGGCGGAAACTTCCACATCCTGCGTCTCGCCGCCCATCTCCTCGACCACGATCTCATATTGCAGCAATTCCTGCCGCACGCGGTTCGCATCCGCACCCGGACGGTCGATCTTGTTCACGGCCACGATCAGCGGCACCTGTGCCGCCTTGGCGTGCTTGATCGCCTCGATCGTCTGCGGCATCACGCCGTCATCGGCGGCGACCACCAGCACGACGATATCCGTCACGCCCGCACCGCGCGCCCGCATGGCGGTGAACGCCTCATGGCCCGGCGTGTCGAGGAAGGTGATCTGCGCGCCGGAGGGCAGCGTCACCTGATACGCGCCGATATGCTGGGTAATGCCGCCCGCCTCGCGCGCCGCCACATCGGTGTGGCGCAGCGCATCGAGCAGGCTCGTCTTGCCATGGTCGACATGGCCCATGATGGTGACGACCGGCGGACGCGCCAGCAGCTCGGTATCGGCGTCGGTCTCGCCTTCCAGGCCCATCTCCACATCGGAATCCGAGACGCGGCGCGCCCGGTGGCCAAACTCGGCCACCACCAGCTCGGCGGTATCGGCGTCGATCGACTGCGTGATATTCGTCATCACGCCCATCTTCATCAGCGTCTTCACCACCTCATTGCCGCGCGCTGCCATACGGTTGGCAAGCTCCTGCACGGTGATGGTGTCGGGCAGAATCACCTCGCGCACCACCTTCACGCCATCGGAGCGCAGCAGCTCGAGCTCCGCCTGGCGGCGCTCGCGCTCACGCTGGCGGCGCACGGAGGCCAGGCTGCGGACCTTCTCGTCCTCGCCTTCCAAAGCGGCCTGCACGTCGATCTTCCCGGCCCGGCGGCGGTCATCGCCGATCTTCTTCGGCGCCACCACCGGCACGCCGCGCTTGGGCGCGGGGCCGACACTCGGGCGCTTCACGCCGCGCGGGGCTTCATCTTCCTCTTCGGTGCGCACACCCGGGCGTCCGCCCGGCTTGAGCTGCAAGGTCTCGCGCGCCGCGGCATTGGCCGGGGCCGGGGCTGCGGGGCGGGGGGCACCCAGCCGCACCGGAGCGGCTGGGGCCGGCTTGGCCTGCGCCGCATCCGCAGCAGCTTGCGCCGCGCGCACGGGCTCAGGGGCGGCTTCCGGCTTGGCCAAAGCGGCGTTCTTCGCCTCTTCCTCGGCACGGAGCTTCGCCTCGGCCTCGGCAATGGCGGCGGCTTCAGCCTCGCGCTGGGCCTCTTCCTCGCGCCGGCGCGCTTCCTCGGCGGCGGAGAGAATGGAAATCTTTTCCTGCTCGCGGCGCTCGGCCTCGCGCTGCGCGGCCAAACGCTGCTGCTCGTTGAGCACGCGCTGGCGCGTGGCGATCTCGGCGGCGGTCAGCGCGCGCGTGCCATTGCCCGGCCGGGGCCGGATGTTCTGGACCGGCGGCGGCGGCGGCACCACGGCGGCCTGAGCCGGGGCGGGGGCCGGCGCCGAAGCCTGAGCCGGGGCCTGAGCCTGCGTCTGGACCGGGCGTTCCGTCGGCGCCTTCAGCGTCAGCGTCGGTGCCGGCGTGGCCGGCGCCGGGGCCGGAGCCGCGGGCGGCACGGGGCCAAGGCCGCGCTTCTTGCGCACCTCCACCTGCACGACTTTGGAGCGGCCATGCGAAAAGCTCTGCCGCACGGATCCCGCATCGACAGTATGCCCCGCATCGGTACGCGCAGCCGGGCGCAGCGAAAGCCTGCCTTTGGTCTCAGTCTGGTCGTTGCCGTCACTCATGCCTAATCCGGTCCATTCAACAGTCGAGCTGGCTTGGCACCAGCTGGTTGGGCACTACTGCCCGCTTAAAATCGTGGCTGCAACACCTGCGAGCCGCAAAACCTCATTTTGGATTTTTGTGGCCAGCTTGCCCGCCGCGATTGCGACATGCACACTCTGCTCCCGCCCAAAAATCCGTCCTAGCTCCGCCGCGGTCAATACCGCCACCACGGGGATATCCCGGCCGCCGACAAACCGCGCCCGCTCCTCGACACTGCCATCCACCGCTTGGGCCACCAGCCCGGCTTTGCCGGAAACCAGCCATTCCCTGGCCTTTTCGAACCCGGCGATCGCATTGCCGCTGCGCCGCGCCATGCCGATCAGATCGAACACACGCTGGCGCAACGCCGTCTCCACCAAGCCACGCAAATCCGGCGGTACGATCACCTGCGTCTTCGCGGCGCGCGAGAACACACCACGAGCAATGCTCTTCTCTACCACATCGCCGGATGCACTCAACCATAGACCACGCCCAGGCAGGGTTGCGCCAATGTCGAAGACGAGCTGGCGCTCCGGCCCGACCACGAAGCGCAGCATCGCCTCGCGGGCGAAACGCTCCCGCGAGACCAGGCAGCGCCGTAGCGGCCCCGTCTCGGGAAGCATTTCGTCGAACTCCTCCGGCGCGGCCTCAACCGCGATGTCAGGTTCAGCTTGCGTTGCCGTCCTCCTCGAACCAATGCGCGCGCGCCGCCATGATGATCTCGTTGGCCGCATCCTCGCTCAGCGCCTCGGTGCCGACGATCTCCACCAGCTCGTCGCCGGCGAGATCCGCCAGGTCGTCGAGCGACTTCACGCCCTTCTCGCCCAAAGCGACCAGGTCCTTCGCACTCAGCGCCTCGATGGCGGCGACGTCGTCGCTCACGCCCAGCGTCAGGCGCTTCTGCTCCAGCTCGCCCGCCTGCTTGGCCAGCGAGGCTTCCGCGCGGCGCTGCAGCTCGGTCGCCACGTTCTCATCAAAGCCTTCAATCGAGGCGATTTCGTCCAACGGTGTCATAGCCAGATCCTCTATCGTTTCAAAACCTTCGGCCACGAGCAGACCGGCGATCACATCATCCACATCGAGCGCCTCGACGAACAATCCGGTCTTGCGGCGGAATTCCTCCTGCCGGCGCTCGCTCTCCTCGGCCTCGGTCAGGATATCGATATCCCAGCGCGTCAACTGCGAGGCCAGGCGCACATTCTGCCCGCGCCGGCCGATGGCGAGCGAGAGCTGGCTGTCGGGCACCACGACCTCGACCCGCCCGGCCTCCTCATCCATCACCACCTTCGAGACTTCCGCCGGGGCCAGCGCATTCACTACGAAGGTCGCGACATTCGGCGACCAGGGGATGATGTCGATCTTCTCGCCCTGCAATTCCGCCACCACGGCCTGCACGCGGCTGCCGCGCATACCGACGCAGGCACCGACCGGGTCGATCGACTGATCGCGCGAAATCACCGCCATCTTGGCGCGCGAGCCGGGGTCGCGGGAGACCGCCTTGATCTCGATGATGCCGTCATAAATCTCCGGCACTTCCTGCGCGAACAGCTTCGCCAGAAAGCCGGGATGCGTCCGCGACAGAAAGATCTGCGGCCCGCGCTGCTCCTCGCGCACGTCATAGATGAACGCGCGCACGCGGTCGCCATTGCGCAGATTCTCGCGCGGGATCGTCTCATCGCGCCGCAGCAGCGCCTCGGCGCGGCCGAGATCGACCATGAGATTGCCGTATTCCGTGCGCTTCACCACACCGTTGATGATCTCGCCGACACGGTCCTTGAACTCGTTGAACTGCTTGCTGCGCTCATATTCGCGCACGCGCTGCACGATCACCTGCTTGGCGGTCTGCGCCGCGATGCGCCCGAAATCGATCGGCGGCAGCGGATCGACGATGAACTCGCCGACCTCTTTCTCGGGCGCGAATTTCTTCGAAATATGCACCGGGATCTGCGTCTCTTCGTTCTCGACCTTCTCGACGATCTCGGTCCAGCGCGAGAGCCTCACATCGCCGGTCTTGCGGTCGATGGTCGCGCGAATATCCTTCTCATGCCCATATTTGGCGCGACCGGCCTTCTGGATGGCCTGTTCCATCGCCTCCAGCACATCGTCGCGCTCAATCTGCTTTTCCCTTGCCACGGCATCGGCAACGAGCAGCAATTCCGGGCGGTTAACTGCGGTATCCATGGGAGAAAATCCTTGGCTAGTGGGTCGAACGAGTTCTGATCTGGAATGATTCTAACGAATTTTAGTTGGCCTGCGTATCCGTATCCGTCTCTTGGGTCGTGAAGGCGATCAGCGCATCGGTGAGGACCAGCTTGGCCTTCTTGATCTCCGCGCGCTGCAGGCCGATGACCTCGCCGGTCTCGATCTTCAACTGCACGGTCTCGGCATCGGCGCCCACCAGCACGCCGGTAAAGCGCTTGCGCCCATTGGGGCCGGGGAAATTCAGCTCGATCTTCGCCTCGAACCCGGCATAGCGGACAAAATCCTTGGTCCGCGTCAGCGGCCGGTCGATCCCCGCCGAGCTCACTTCCAGCGTCCAGGCGGAGGAAATCGGGTCTTCCACGTCGAGCACGGCCGAGAGCAGATGGCTCACCGCGGTGCAGTCATCCAGCGTGAACGGCGCGTCATCGGCGCGATCGGCCATGATCTGCACGGTCGGCGCTTCCGTGCCCATCACCTGCACGCGCACGAGCTCATAGCCCTGCGCTTCCAGCGGCTCCACGATGATCTCGGCGATGCGGCCCTCAAGGCCGGTATGGTTCGGGCGGTTTTCGGTCACGACAGATGAAAATCCAATAAAAAAGGCGGCCGGTTAGGGCCACCCTGTGAAAATCCGGGTTTTGATTTTTTTCCCATATACGCTGGTTTGCGGGTTCAAGCAAGCAGCCGCTTTTTTGAAAAAAAGCGGCGCAAAAAACTTCTGCCACTTCAGAGCCGGGAGCTAGCTGCGCCCCAGCCCCAGAGCAAAAAAGTTTTTTTGCTTCTTTTTGTTCACAAAAAGAAGAGCCTTCCCTCAAACAAAAAACGGGGGCTTTCGCCCCCGTTTCCCGCAAACTCGGGCAATTACGCCGAGTAGTACATCTCGAACTCAACCGGGTGCGGGGTGTGCTCAAAGCGATACACATCCTTCCACTTCAGCTCGATATAGCTCTCGATCTGCTCCTTGCTGAACACGTCGCCGGCGAGCAGGAAGTCATGGCTGGCTTCCAGCGCCTGCAGCGCTTCACGGAGCGAACCGCACACCGTCGGGATGCCCTTCAGCTCTTCCGGCGGCAGGTCGTAGAGATCCTTGTCCATCGGGTCGCCCGGATGGATCTTGTTCTTGATGCCGTCGAGCCCGGCCATCGCGATCGCCGCGAAAGCGAGATACGGGTTGGCGGTCGGGTCGGGGAAGCGCACTTCCACGCGCTTGGCCTTCGGGCTGGTCGTATACGGAATACGGCAGGAAGCCGAACGGTTACGCGCGGAGTAAGCGAGCAGCACCGGCGCCTCGAACCCGGGGATCAACCGCTTGTAGCTGTTGGTCGAGGGGTTGGTGAAGGCGTTGATCGCCTTGGCATGCTTGATGATGCCGCCGATGAAGTACAGGCACATCTCGGAGAGATCGGCATAGCCATTGCCGGCGAAGAGCGGCTTGCCGGCCTTCCAGATCGACTGGTGGGTATGCATGCCCGAGCCGTTATCGCCATAGATCGGCTTCGGCATGAAGGTCGCGGTCTTGCCGTAGGAATGCGCGACATTATGGACGCAGTACTTATAGATCTGCATCTGGTCGGCCATCTTGGTCAGCGTGTTGAACCGGGTTCCCAGTTCGTGCTGGCTCTGCGCCACCTCATGGTGGTGCTTCTCGATCGGCAGGCCCATCTCGCCCATCGCGGTGAGCATCTCGGCGCGCAGGTCGGCATCGCCATCCACCGGCGGGACCGGGAAATAGCCGCCCTTGACGGACGGGCGATGGCCCATATTGCCTTCCGGATAATCCTTCAGCGAGGAGCCGGGGCCCTCGATGGAATCGAGCTGGTAGGTGCCGTAATTGCCGCCAGTGCCGAACTTCACGGAATCGAAAATGAAGAACTCGGCTTCCGCGCCAACCACGATGCTATCGCCGATGCCGGTCGCCTTCAGATAGGCTTCCACCTTCTTGGCGGTCGAGCGCGGGTCGCGGGCATAGCCCTGGCCGGTCGAGGGCTCAATGATGTCGCAGAACAGGATCAGGCTCGGCTTGGCCGAGAACGGGTCCATCACCGCGGTTTCCAAATCCGGCTGCAGGATCATGTCGGACTCGTTGATCGCCTTCCAGCCGGCGATCGAGGAACCATCGAACATGAAGCCGTCGGTCAGCAAATCCGCATCGACCGTCGAGACATGCTGTGCGGTGTGCTGCCATTTGCCCTTCGGATCCGTGAAGCGCAGGTCGACGAACTCAACCCCGTTCTCCTTGATCAGCTCCAGAACCTTAGCTACGCCATCCGCGCCGTCAGCGGGCTTCTTCGCCATGCTTAATCCCCGTATTCTGTAAAAAAATGATATGCCGGAGCCGCACCGCGCGACCCCGAATCCTGAAACGTCGGCGCGGCATGTTTACCTACGCATCAACGTCACCACAATGGCCCCAACCTCATGGCCGTAACAGCGTCAGATCGCCGCGTCGCCCTTCTCGCCGGTGCGGATGCGGATCACTTCCTCGATCGTGGAGATGAAGATCTTGCCGTCGCCGATGCGCCCGGTGCGCGCGGCGTTCATGATCGCCTCGACCGCCCGTTCCACCACCGCGTCCTCGCAGATGACCTCGATCTTCACTTTCGGGAGAAAATCCACGACATATTCCGCGCCGCGATACAGCTCGGTATGCCCCTTCTGCCGGCCAAACCCCTTCGCCTCGACCACCGTGATGCCCTGCAGGCCCACCTCATGCAGGGCCTCCTTTACCTCGTCGAGCTTGAACGGCTTAATGATCGCTTCGATCTTTTTCATCTGGCTCACGCCCGTCAAGCACGGGCGTCCTCCTCAAATTCGTTCCCACAGCGCTATCGCGCGCCAGCCAATGGACTGGCGCCAACAACCTTGCATGCACCGTGCCAGCCGCGCAATTCGGCTCAGCAGCGAGAATGCCTCCTAAACGACCCTTTGAAAACCCTCGCTTTGCTCAAGCTATAGCTGCGCTCAGCTTAAAATTTGAGCAAACTTGCCGCGACGTTCGAAGGCAGGATAACCTGCGCCCCAAATTGAGGATTGCATCGTGAAACCAGCCAACACGTTTCTTGAACAAATCGGCACCACCATCTTCACGGTGATGTCCGCGCTCGCCGTGCAGCATGACGCCATCAATCTCGGCCAGGGCTTTCCCGATACCGAGGGCCCGGCGGATGTGGTGCAGGCCGCCGCCGATGCGCTGCTCGACCAGCGCAACCAATACCCCCCGCTGACCGGCGTGCCGGAACTGCGCCAAGCCGTCGCCGCCGCGAATCAGCGCTTCTATAACCTCGCCATCGACCCCGTAGGCGGCGTTGTCGTCACCTCGGGCGCGACCGAGGCGATCACCGCCTGCCTGATGGCGCTCATCAACCCGGGCGACGAGGTCGTCCTCATCGAACCGCTTTACGACACCTATCTCCCGGTCGTGACGATGCTGGGCGCCACCGCGCGCCTGGTGCGCCTCTCGCCGCCGGAATGGGCCCTGCCGCGCGCGGAACTCGCCGCCGCCTTCTCGCCTAAAACCAAGCTGCTGCTGCTCAACACGCCGATGAACCCGACCGGCAAGGTGTTCTCGCCGGACGAACTCGCCTTCCTCGCCGATTTGCTCAAGACGCATGACGCCTATGCGGTCTGCGACGAGGTCTACGAGCATCTCGTCTTCCCGCCGGCCAGGCATATCCCGCTGATGACGCTCCCCGGCATGGCCGAACGCACCTTGCGCATCGGCAGTGCCGGCAAAACCTTCGCGCTGACCGGCTGGAAGGTCGGCTATGTCTCCGGCCCCAACGCGCTGATCTCCCTGGTCGCCAAGGCGCATCAGAACCTCACCTTCACCACCCCGCCCAATCTGCAGCGCGCGGTGGCCATTGGCCTGGCCAAGCCGGATGCCTATTTCGCCTCACTCGCCGGCGAGTTGCAGGCACGCCGGGACATCCTCGAGACCGGCCTGCGCCGCCTCGGCTTCGTCACCCTGCCCGCCGATGGCAGCTATTTCATCACGGCGGATTTTTCCGCCCTCGGCTTCACCGGCACGGATAGCGAATTCTGCCGCGCCATCACCGAACAGGCCCGCGTCGCCGCCATCCCGGTCTCGGCCTTCTACGTGACGAATCCGCCGACGCATTACGCCCGCTTCGCCTTCTGCAAGCGCCCGGAAGTGCTGCATGAGGCCATCGCAAGGCTGGAATCCTGGTGTGTTGCAAATCGGAAGTTGACGGCAACAGGCTGACAGCGGTACGACGCGCCGTGGCCCGCGCCCAAACGTCGATCTTCGGCGCGGCGGCACCGGCCACGGTGTTGAGAATACTGATGGCGGACGTAGCTCAGTTGGTAGAGCGCCGGTTTGTGGTACCGGTTGTCGCGGGTTCGATCCCCGTCGTTCGCCCCAGTTCTCCCTCCCCCACCGCCATGAACCACACGATGAGTCCAGCATGACCACCGCCGCCCTCATCCTCGCCGGCGGCCAGGGCTCGCGCCTGGGCTACGCCGACAAAGCGTTTGTCTCCCTGCACAACCGGCCGCTGCTCGAGCATCTGCTCACGCGCCTGGAACCGCAAACCCCGCGCATCGCGATCAGCGCGAATGGCGATCCCGCGCGCTTTGCCGCCTACCCGCTGCCCGTCCTCGCCGATGACCCGCGCTTTGCCGGGCAGGGCCCGCTCGCCGGAGTCGCCACCGGCCTCGCCTGGGCGGCCTCCCTCGGCGCCGAATTTCTCCTCACCCTCCCGGTGGACACGCCCTTCACCCCGCTTAACCTGCTCGCCGCCCTCACCCCCGGCCCCAGCGTCGCCACCTATCAGGGCCGCCAGCACCACCTCGTCTCCCTCTGGCCGGTTGCCTTCCTGCCCGGGCTTAAAACCTTCCTCGCCCGCCCCAGCGCCTATAAGGTGCGCGATGCGCTCACGCTGTGCGGCGCCCGCCAAATCGCCTTCGCAGGCGCGACGGATCCCTTCCACAACATCAACACGCCGGCAGATCTTGAGGTCGCAGGGAGAAGGTAAGGCCTTCTTTTTGTGAACAAAAAGAAGCAAAAAAACTTTTCGACGCTGGGACTGGGGGCGCCCTTAGCTCCCGGCTCCAAATTCATAACGCATCGTTAGCGATGTTCCACGTGGAACATCGACCCGGTTACCCACAGGCAAAACCCGGCTTTGCCTCGGATTTCAAAACTTATCCACCGCCGCGGCGCGGGGACGTTGCGGTAGGCGAACAACCTCCGGCTATTCCTGGAAAATCAACCCGAGATAACAGGCAAACAGGATCAGATGCACGGCGCCCTGCATCGCATTGGTGCGGCCGCTGGCAAAGGTCACCATGCTCACCGCCAAAGTGAGCAGCAGCATCACCAGGCTGGAATGCTGCAGGCCAAGCGTCAGGCTATCGCCGGTGAACTCGCTCATGAGCAGCATGATCGGCACCGTCAGGCCGATGGTCGCGAGCACGGAGCCTAGAAAAATATTGATCGAGCGCTGCATGTAATTGGCCTGCGCCGCGCGCACCGCACCGATCGCCTCGGGCATCGCGACGATCAACGCCATCGCCAGCCCGCCAAACGATACCGGCTCGTGCAGCGTCTCGATCAGATAATCCACCGGATGCGCGAACTGCTCGGCGAGGAAGGCGACCGGCAGCATATAGGCGAGCAGCATAGCCGCATGCGCCCAAACCGGCCCGCCCGGCGCCCCGGGCGCCGCCGGTTCCTCCACCGCCGCATGCTCGATCCCGCCAAAGGTGAAATAGCCGCGATGGCGCGTCGTCTGCAGCAACAAAAACACGACATAGAGGCTGGCGGCGGCGATCGCCAGAAACACCGTCTGCGCATCGGAGAAGGTCGGGCCCGGCGTCGTGATGGTGAAATCCGGCATGACCAGGCTGAGCACGGCGAGCGGAATGATCAGCCCGAGATAGGCATTCGCGCCGAGCAGGTTATGCCGCTGCTCGGTATGCCGCCAGGCCCCGGCCAATAATGAGAGCCCGACCATGCCGTTCATCACGATCATGATCACCGAGAACAAGGTCTCGCTCATCAGCGTCGGGTTGTTCGCGCCATGCAGCATCACCGCGGAAATGCTCATCGCCTCGATCAGCGTGACCGAGAGGGTGAGGATCAGCGTGCCATAGGGCTCGCCCAGCCGATGCGCGAGATGCTCGGCATGGCGCACCACCGCCAGGCCCGAGCCGAGGATCACCGCGAACAGCCAGGCGAAAATCGCCGCCAGCACCACCGGCTCGGCGAGGCGCCCGAACAAAGCCGCGCCCTGCGCCCAAAAAATCAGGCAGGTCGCGAGGCTGACGCAGAGAAACCATTCCCGCCCGGCCGGCGCGGCAAAGCCGCGCCCCGGGCCGAGCGGCAGCACCCAGCCGCGCCCGGCGACAGGCCCCGAACGCATCCTCACGTCCCGATAGCTCGAAAACCGTGCATGCCAGCCCCACCGCAACCTGCCATCGCGCCCTCCGGTCCGTGCACGAGACATAGGGGCCGCCAATGCCATTTCCAGAAGCTTGGCCTACATCCCCCGCCGCCCGAACATTTTTTCCAGCTCGGCGCGCGATAATTTCAAAAAGGTCGGGCGGCCATGGCTGCAGGTCGCGGCGCGCGGGGTCGCCTCCATCTCGCGCAGCAACGCGCCCATCTCCTCGGCATTGAGCCGCCGCCCGGCACGGATGGAACGGTGACAGGCCAGGCGCGCCAAGGCCGCATCCAGCCGCGCCTCGAGTGCTACCGGCGCGTCATCCTCGGCGAATTCCTCCGCCAGATCGCGCACCAGCCCCACCACATCCGGGTTTTTCAGCGCCGCCGGCACGGCGCGCACCAGCACGGCGCCGGGCCCAAACGCCTCCACCTCCAGCCCGAGCCGGCGCAACGCCGCCGCCTGCGCCAGCAGCCGCATCGCCTCCACCGGGGCAAGGTCGACCACCACCGGCATCAACAGCGCCTGCACCGCGATATGGCCGGCGAGGAATTCCGCGCGCAGCCGCTCTTCCGTCAGCCGCTCATGCGCGGCGTGCTGGTCGACGATCACCAGCGCGCCATCGGCGGCCACCGCCAGCACATAGGTATCGAGGATCTGCGCCACCGCCGCCCCCAGCGGATGCGCGATCTCCGCCGCCACCGGCGCGATCTGCCGCGCCGCCGGCGCCGCCGCGAGGCCGAGTTCGGCCTCGGCAAAGCCGCGCGCCGCCGCACTCGGGCGCGGCGGCAAGGAAAGCGGCACCGGCACGGTTGCGGCAAAAGCCGGCGCCTCCGGCGCAAACCCGGCAGGCGGGCGCAGCGCCAAAGCGGGCCGCACCGGCGGCGCCCCGGCGAGCGAAATCGGCCGGTCGAGCAGCCGCCCGATCGCCCCCATCACCAGGCTGCGCACGCCATTGGCATCGGCGAAGCGCAATTCGGTCTTCGCTGGATGCACATTCACATCCAGCGCCTCGGCCGGGATGTCCAGGCGCAAGGCCGCCACCGGATGCCGCCCGGCGGCGATGACATCGCGATAGGCCAGGCGCAGCGCCATGCGCAGCACCGGGTCGAGCACCGGCCGCCCGTTGACGACAAAGCTCTGCAGCGCGGTGGTGGCGCGCGACAGGCTGGCCGGCCCCGCGAGACCGCTCAGCACCACCCCTTCGCGCTCGGCCTGCAAGGGGAGCATCGCCCCGGCGCATTCGCGCCCGAACAGCGCCGCCACCCGTGCCGCCTCCGCCTGCCCCGGCACGTCGAACATCACCCGCGCATTGGAGACGAGGCGGAAGGCGACCTGAGGTGCCGCGAGGGCGAGCCGCCACACCGCGCGCTCCGCCGCCTCGGCCTCGGCGCGCGGCGTGCGCAGGAATTTCCGCCGTGCCGGGGTGGCGTAGAACAGATCCTCGACGATCGCCCGCGTGCCCTTCGACCCCGCCACCGGCGCCACCTCGCTCACCGCCCCGCCGGCCACGGTAATGCGATAGGCGGAATCCTGCGCCGCGGGCCGGCTGATCAGCGTCAGTCTTGCCGCCGCGCCGATCGAGGGCAGCGCCTCGCCGCGAAAGCCCAGTGTCGCGATCTGCACCAGCGCCTCGTCATTGAGCTTGGAGGTCGCATGCCGCTCGATCGCCAGCGCCAATTGCCCTTGCGCGATCCCGCAGCCGTCATCGATCACCTCGATCCGCGCAATCCCGCCTTCGGCGAGGATCACCTCGATGCGGCTTGCCCCGGCATCCAGCGCATTCTCGACCAATTCCTTCACCGCCGCGGCCGGGCGCTCGATCACCTCCCCGGCGGCGATGCGGTTCACGGTCATGGGCGGCAAGAGCCGTATCGTCGGGATGCGCATGATTTCTCATATCCCGCGCTTTCCCGGCGAAGTCACGCCTCGCGCGCCAGGGCGATTTGATCCGCCGCCTCCAGCGCCACCGGCGCGGCATGGCGAAAGCAGCGCAGTTGCGCCCCGCCCGCGCGTTGCGCCGCGGCCAAAGCCGCCCCGCTTGCCTGCAGCAGCGCAACCGCATCCCCGGCATGGTCCGGATAGACCGCAAGCCCGATCGAGGCGCCGAGCCGCACGAGCTGCCCGTCCACGACGAAGGGCGCGGCAAATGCCGCCGCCATCTGCCCGCCGAGCCGCAATGCCTGGCCCTTCGCCCGCGCGCCCGCCAGCGCCAGCGCGAATTTATCGCCGCCCAAACGCGCCAGCGCCATTTCTTCAGGTTTCCTCCGCGCCGGCGCCGTTTCGGCCGGGCTCCGCGCTTGTGCCGCCTCCTTGGCCAGCGCGCGCAACCGTGCCGCCACCTGCACCAGCAGCCGATCCCCGCTTTCGCGCCCGAGCCGCGCATTCACCCGCTTGAACTGGTCGAGATCCAGCGTGAACAGCGCCACCGCGCCACCGCGCTCGCAGGCCGCCAGTGCCGCCGCCAGTCGGGTCACAAAAGACTGGCGCGTCGCCAGCCCGGTCAGCGCGTCAGAGTGCAGCAGAAGCGCGATGCGCGCCGCATCCGCGCGGCGCTGGCTGATATCGCGGATCGCCGTCGCACTCGCCACCGCCCCGGCAAAAACGATATTCTGGCTGCACAGCTCCACCGCGATTTCGCGCTTCGCGCGGTCCAGCAGCAAAAACTCCACCCGCTCCGGCCCGGGCGCCGCCAATTCCAGGCGCAACGCCGCCGCCTGTTCGGGCGGCGCAAAATTCGCGAAATGCTGCCCGATGCATTCGCGCTCCCTCGCCCCGAGCAGGCGGACCAAAGCGCGGTTCATCTGCAGGATCACGCCCTGGCGGTGGATCAGCATGCCATCGAAGGCGGCATCGGCCAGCGCCCGGCTCCATTGCGCCTGCGCCGCCGCCGCGTCCTGGGCCTGCCGGCGCAGCCAGCGGCTCTGCCCGTACAGCCCCGCCACCGCGCCGCCGAGCACGCCAAGGGCGGCCAGCAGGCATAGTGCCAAAAAATCCTCCGCCGGCATGACCCGCATCGCTCTCGCGCCTCAAGGATGAAGAAGCGCCTAATCTGGCCCGCGAACCCTTAACGCCCGATCAACCGCGCGACGGAAAATTTTAATTCTCCGTAATGATGCCAGCGCAATGCAGGCCCCAAAGCCCGGGCACTGCCCAAGCAAGCCGGCGCGGCGCTATGACAGCACGACCAAGCCGCGCGCAAAGCGGCAGCGTCCACGAACCATCCCAGCGGAGCTTCGCCCGATGAAAATCCTCGTCTTCCAGCACACCGTCACCGAACATGCCGGCAATTTCCGCGACGTCATGGCCGCGCAGGGCCATCACATGCAGGTCGTCGAGCTCGATGAAGGCGAGCCCATCCCGGCGCTGGCGGAATATGACGCGCTGCTCGTCATGGGCGGGCCGATGAATGTCTGGGAAACCGACGAATATCCCTGGCTGCTCGACGAGATGGACGCGATCCGCAGCTGGGTGCGCGCCGGGCGGCCTTATCTCGGCCTCTGCCTCGGCCATCAGCTGCTCGGCCAGGCGCTCGGCGGCAGTGTGGGCAAGATGCAGGCCGCGCCGGAAGTCGGCATGTTCGAGATGGCGCTGGCGCCCGACCCGCTTTTCGCCGGCCTGCCCAATCCCTGCCCCTGCTTTCAATGGCACGGCGCGGAAGTCGCGACCCTGCCGCCGGGCGCGCGCGCACTCGCCAGCTCACCCGCCTGCCGCGTCCAGGCCATGGCCATCGGCCCCGCCGCCTACGGGCTGCAATTCCACATGGAGCTCACCGCCACCACGGCGCAGGAATGGGGCGCCATGCCCTATTACGCCGCCGCGCTCGAGCGCCTGCGCGGGCCGAATTCCCTGCCCGGCCTGCAGGCGGAAGTTGCCGCCGGGCTTATTCCGCTACAGGATGCGGCCCACCGCCTGTTCTCGAATTTCCTGGCGATCGCGCAGCGCGCGCGCCACGACCGGACTGCCCGCCTGCCTGCGACTGTGACCGCCAACATGTAGGAGCCACCATGGCCGCTGCCGCTTACACGACGCATACCCGCGATTCCGCGCAGGCCTTCGCGCAATCCTTGCGCGAGAACAGCATCGACTATGTCCGCTTCGAACTGCCGGACCTGGCGGGCCTGAGCCGCGGCAAGACCGTGCCGATCGACCATGTCGAATCCTACACGCTGCACGGGCTCAACCTCTATGGCGGCACCGTGACACTGGATTCCGCCTCCCTGCCGATCGCGAACACCGGCTATAACGAGGACGTCAATTTCGCCGACTGCCTGATGGTCCCGGACCCGGACACGGTGAGCAACATCCCCTGGCTCGCCAACACCGCGCGCGTGATCTGCGACACCAAATGGTACGACGGCACCCCGCAGCACGCCGCCCCGCGCACGGTGCTCAAACACGCCCTCGCCGCCGCCGCCGCCATGGGATACGGCGTGAAAATGGGCCATGAATACGAGTTCTACGTCGTCGACCTCGCCACCCGCCAACCGCTCTACCCGGGCAACCCGATCTTCGTCAGCTCCCTGATCCACCAGCACCCGGCAATGGACAAGCTCATGCGCGTGCTGCGCGCCTCGGGCGTGGACATGATCACCGCCAATGGCGAATTCGGCCCCGGCCAATGGGAGCTGAATTTCGCAGCGCTCGACGGCATCGCCGCCGCCGACCGCGCCTTCGTCTTCAAGAACACCGTGAAGGAATTCTTGCGCCGAGAAGGCCTGCTCGCGACCTTCATGACCAAGCCCTATAAGGGCCTGGCCGGCTCCTGCGCGCATTTCCATCTCTCGCTCTATGACCTCGCCACCGGCAAGAACCTGTTTCTCGATACCGCGGATAAAGACGGCATTAGCCAACTCATGAAACACTTCACCCAAGGCATCCTCGACCACGCCGCCGCGGCGCAGGCGATCTGGAATCCCACCCCCAATTGCTACCGCCGCATCCGCCCGCACACTTTCGCGCCGAGCAACATCTCCTGGGGTGTGGAAGACCGTTCCGCCTCCGTGCGCATCAAGGCAAGCCGCGACCACCGCCAGCATCTCGAACTGCGCATCCCCTCCGCCCTCTCCAACCCCTACCTCACCGCCGCCGCCACCATCGCCGCCGGGCTGATGGGTGTGCGCGCCGCCAGCCCGCTCGCCCCCGAACGCGCCGGGCTGAAAGAGGCCGACGCCTCCTTCGCCAAACTCCCCACCGAAATGCACGAAGCCCTAACGGCGCTTGCCGCCGACACCGCGCTCGCGGAAGCCCTCGGCCCCGAATTCATCCGCGTTTTTACAACGGTCAAAACCGCCGAACTGCTGCGCATGCGCGAAGAAATCCCCGCCGTGGAAACCAACGAATATTTTGAATTGTACTGAAAGCAAGCCGAGGGGGCTCCGCCCCCTCGACCCCCGCCGGGCCTGAGGCCCGGAGCCCCATTAGCTTTGTGCCAAGGTCTAAATATCACCGTCATTGCGAGCGAAGCGTGGCAATCCAGGGCAGGGCCGAAACGTTATCCTCAAAGCTGCAAATGCAAAAACTGGATGAACGCGTTCGGCGTGCCCGCGTGGCGTCGCTCGAAAGATCGTCCTCGCGAATTTCAAACATGCAAACCATCACCTTTTGAATGCGCCGGATTGGACAACAACCGCACCATGCTCAGCCCATCGGCAAAACCGCCTTCGCGAAAATGATCCGCGCGCAACCGCCCCTGCTCGAAAAACCCGGCGCTACGATAGAGCGCGATGGCGGCGGCGTTTCCCGCATCCACGGTCAGCTCGATCCGGCGCAGCCCGAGCCAGTGATCCGCCAGGTCGAGGAGTCCTAAGAGCAGCGCACGGCCCACGCCGCACCCCGTCCAATCGTCATGCACGAATAACAGGTCCAGCGCGCCGCCCTGCGCCCGCCGCCCGGAATGCAGGCGCAGCATCGCAAACCCCACCACCTTGCCGCCAATCTCGGCAGCGATTGCGTGCTTGCCCTCGCCGGTAAACCAGGGTGCGAGCTCCTCCGCCCGCGTAAACGGCAACCGCAGCGTACCGCGGCGCACATTTGGCAGATTGCCGAGTTCCGCCAGCGCCTCCGCATCCGAAGCCTCCGCGCCACGCAATGTCACCGCCGCAAGCCGGTTGTGCCGTGCTTCCACCACCGGCCAGGGCGGCGCCGGCGGCAGTGCCCCGCGCAGCCGCGCCATCGCGTAGGAACCCACGCGCTCCCCAGCCCGCAGCGCCACCTTCGGCTCAACCGCCTCAATCTCGAACCCAAACTTCTGGTAAAGTTTTAAGGCAGGCGCATTGTCCGTGAACACGAAAAGCGAGAGCCGCTGCAAGTTCATCCAATTATCGGCGAGGTCGATCACCGCCGCCATCAGCGCGGTGCCCACACCCTTGCCATAATACGCATCATGCACGCCGATCCCGATACTCCCGCAATGCGCCATCCGCGCCATGCCCGAACGCAGCAACGTCGCATGCCCGATCACCACGCCATCCAGCACGGCCACGAGGTCGTGGCGCAACGGATCCACTTTGCCGAGATAGGTTCTGACTTTCTCGATATTCTGATACGGCAGCCTGAGCGTGCCCGCGCGAAAGCCCGGCAGATTATGCATCACCGTTATCGCCTCGGCATCTGTCAGCTGCGCGGCGCGGATACGAACCGGAAGCGATATGTTTTGATCCAGCATCCACACACGATGCCGGATCGTAACGCCTCCTGGCAAGCCGTGCGCTTAACCAGGTGTTATTTCAAACCCGCCCGAACACCAGCCGCGCCTTACCATGCGCCCGCTCCGCTAACACCTCGGAGAACAAAACCTCATCCCCCGGCCCAAGCTCCGCCACCACCACTGCATTGGCCCCAAGCCAGCCGCGCGCGGCGAGCACGCTCAGAGCACGCCGCACGAAATCCTTGCCGTAAGGCGGGTCGAGAAACACCAATTCATGCGGCGCGCCCTGCGGTACGTTGAGCACATCCCCCGCCAGCACGCGCGTGGCGGCTTCCGCCTTGCACGCCGCGATATTGGCGCGCAGGGCGGCGAGGGCCGGGCCGGATTGTTCGAGAAAATCCACCGCCCTCGCGCCGCGCGAGAGCGCCTCCAGCCCATAGGCCCCGGTGCCGGCAAAGGCATCGAGCACCCGTGCCGCGCGCAAAAACTCCGCGCCCGCCCAGGGCGCATGCAGCAGGATATCGAACACCGCCTGGCGCGCCCGCGCATGCGTCGGCCGCGTCTCCAACCCCGCAGGCGCGACAAGCTTCCGCCCCCGCCAACTCCCGGCGATAATTTTCGGCCCGTGATTCATGTGCGCATCGAAGGGCGCGTCCCTTCGCAGGGGTGTCGGCGCAATGCGCCGCCACTATCATAAGTTGGCGCGCCTTCGGCGCGACGGGGACAGCGTCCCCTGCCCTTACTTAACAAGCCCCGGCACCTGCTCGCGCAGGACCTTCCCATTCACTTCCTCCACCTCGCCAATGGCGAGGTTGCCAAGCTGGAACGGCCCATAGGCCACGCGGATCAGCCTTGTCACGGGCAGCAGCAGCGCATCCATCACGCGGCGGATTTCCCGGTTCTTGCCTTCCTTCAGCGACACGCTGAGCCAGGTATTGGAGCGCTGCACGGAATCCACCGACGCCTCGATCGGCCCGAAGCGCGTCCCATCCACGACCATGCCATCGGCCAGGCGCACGAGCTTCTTCGGGTCCACCCCGCCATGCACGCGCACGCGGTAGCGGCGCAGCCAGCCGGTGGCGGGCAGTTCGAGCTGGCGGGAGAGCGCGCCGTCATTGGTCAGCAGCAGCAGCCCCTCGGAGGTGAGGTCCAACCGCCCGACGCTGATCACCCGCGGCAGCTCGGCCGGCAGATGCTCGAACACGGTCGCGCGCCCTTCCGGGTCCTTATGCGTCGTCACCAGCCCGTCGGGCTTATGGTAGCGCCAGAGCCGCGTGCGCTCGGGCTCGCTCACCGCCTTGCCGTCCACGGTCACGAGATCCCCCGGCTTCACGAACACCGCCGGATGCGTCACCGCCTCGTTGTTCAGCCGCACCTTGCCCGCGGCGACCATCGCCTCGGCATCCCGCCTGCTGGCAATCCCCGCGCGGGATAAAAATTTGGCGATCCGCTCGCCGCGATCCTGTTCTTCACCCATTGCACGCCGCCATCATCGCCTGGAAAATCGCCATATCGCCCGCATCCACCAGATATTCCGGGTGCCACTGCACGCCGATGCAGAATTTATGCTCCGCCGCCTCGATGCCCTCGATCACCCCGTCCGGGGCCACCGCGTTCGCGATGCTCCGCCCCAGCCCCTTCACCGCCTGGTGGTGCGAGGTGTTGACCTGCATCCGGTCCTTACCCACAATCTCCCGCAGCCGCGTGCCGGGCAGAATTTCCACCTCATGCCCCGGCTCGTAATGCGAGGTTTTCTGCTCATGGGGCAGCGCATCGGGCACCGCATCCGGAATATGCTGGATCAGCGTGCCGCCGAGCGCCACGGCCAGCAATTGCTGCCCGCCGCAAATCCCCAGCACCGGCATCCCCCGCGCCATGGCCCCTTGCAGCAAGGCCAGCTCCGCCGCCGTCCGCCCGGCTTTCAGCGCCACCGTCGCATGCCGCTCGGCATCGCCATACGAGCGCCGGGTCGACATCGAACGCCCCGCCGGTCACGATCAGCCCATCCAGCCGGTCCAAATAATCCGTCGCCAGCCCCGCATCATGCGGCAGCGCCACGGCGAGGCCCCCGGCTGCCGCCAAGGCAGCGGTATAATTCTGCCGCAGCGCGTACCAGGGGTATTTCGACCACCCCCCTTCCTTCTCGGCATCCAGGGTCAGTCCAATCAACGGGCGTTTTATCATGGCTGCACCTAGACCCTCGGGCGCTCTCAAGGCAAGATTCCCAAATGACCCCCATGGACCACGCCTTGACCGAGGCCAGACGCGCCGCCGCCGCCGGAGAAATCCCGGTCGGCGCGGTGATCACGGATGCCGCCGGCGCCCTCATCGCCACCGCCCGCAACCACACGGAAGCCGAGCAAAACCCCGCCGCGCATGCCGAAATGCTGGCCTTGCGCGCCGCCAGCGCCGCACGGGGCGCCAAATACCTTTCGGACTGCACGCTCACCGTCACGCTGGAGCCCTGCGCCATGTGCGCCGGCGCGATCGCCGCCTTTCGCGTGCAAAAACTCGTCTTCGGCGCCTACGATCCCAAATCCGGCGCCGTCGATCACGGCCCGCGCATTTTTTCCCACGCCACCACGCATCACAAACCCGAAATCATCGGCGGCGTGCGGGATTCGGAGTGTTCCGCCCTGCTCGCCGATTTCTTCGCCGGATTGCGTCATGCCTGATCTTCATTACGAGAAAAAAATCGGCGGCATCATTGCCGGGGTGGACGAAGTCGGGCGCGGCCCGCTCGCCGGCCCGGTGCTCGCCGCCGCCGTCATCCTGCCCGCCAAACTGCCCCGCGGGCTCGCCTCCCTTATCGACGATTCCAAAAAACTGTCTGCCGCAAGGCGGATCAAGGCGCTTGAGGCGCTGCGTGAAGCGGGTGCGGAAATCGCGCTCGGCGCCGCCTCGGTGCGGGAAATCGCGGAGCACAACATCCTGCACGCCTCGATGCTCGCCATGCGCCGCGCCATTCTCTCGCTCCCCCGCGTGCCGGACCATATCCTCGTGGACGGCAATCGCGGCCCCGGCTGCCCGCATCCCTGCACGCCCATTATCGGCGGCGATGCCATCAGCCTCTCCATCGCCGCCGCCTCCATCGCCGCCAAAGTCGTCCGCGACACGCTGATGGCGCGCCTGCATGCGCGCTATCCCCATTACGGCTGGGCGCAAAACGCCGGCTACGCCGCCGCGGCGCATCGCGAGGCGATCCTGCGCCACGGCGCCACCGCGCATCACCGCATGGGGTTTGGCGACCTGCTCCGTGGCCTTAACGCAACGGTCTCCGACGTTTAAGGCCAATACAGTTGACGCGACCACGTTACCTTCGTCACTTTGTGTCACTATCTTAATCTTGAGGGTCTGCCTTGCCCGTGGAAGTGCTGCGCGAACTGCCGCTTGATCAGATTCTGCTCGGGGATGCCGGGCAG
The DNA here is from genome assembly GCA_963737355.1 of uncultured Pseudomonadota bacterium. Lineage (GTDB taxonomy): Bacteria > Pseudomonadota > Alphaproteobacteria > Acetobacterales > Acetobacteraceae > Acidocella. The sequence goes on from CAVTSC010000008.1 coordinate 99,049, forward strand.
ATGCTGCGCATGCTGCCGGACGCCTCGGTCAACTGCATCTTCGCGGACCCGCCCTATAATCTGCAATTACGCGGCGAGCTCAGGCGCCCCGATGACAGCGTGGTCGACGGGGTGGACGATGACTGGGACCGTTTCGACGATTTCGCCGCCTACGACGCTTTTACCCGGGACTGGCTCTCGCAATGCCACCGCATCCTCGCCAAAGACGGCACCATCTGGGTCATCGGCAGCTACCACAACATCTTCCGGATCGGCGCGATATTGCAGGATCTGGGCTTTTGGATCCTCAACGACGTTATCTGGCGCAAAACCAACCCGATGCCGAATTTCCGCGGCAGGCGCTTCACCAATGCCCATGAGACCATGATCTGGGCGGCCAAATCCAAGACCTCCCGCTATAAATTCAACTACCAGGCGATGAAATCGCTGAACGACGATTTGCAGATGCGCAGCGACTGGACGATGCCGCTCTGCACCGGCCCGGAACGCCTGCGCAATATTCACGGGCTGAAACTTCACCCCACGCAAAAGCCCGAGGCGCTGCTCCACCGCGTCATCCTCTCCTCCACCCATCCGGGCGATGTCATCGTCGATCCCTTCCTCGGCACCGGCACCACCGCCGCCATGGCCAAGCGCCTGCACCGGCACTTCATCGGCATCGAGCGCCATCCGGTCTATGTCGAGGCCGCCTGGGGCCGCGTCGCCGCCGAAACCCCGGCCCCCATGGCCGCCATCGCCGCCCCGCCCACCGGGCGCGAGACCCCGCGCATCGCCTTCGGCAGCTTCGTCGAGCGCGGCATCATCAAGCCCGGCAGCACGCTCACCGACAAGCAAGGCCGCATCGCCGCCGAAGTCACGGCAGAGGGCAATGTCGTCTCCGGCGCGCATCGCGGCTCCATCCACCAGGTGGGTGCTGCCGTGCAGAACGCCCCCTCCTGCAATGGCTGGACGTTTTGGCATTTCGACCGCAACGGCACGCTCGTCCCCCTGGATATCCTGCGCAAGGAAGACCAGACGCCGCCGGCCGCCGACCCGGCCGATCCCGAATAACGGCCAAAACCGGTCACATTCCCGTAAAACCGCCGCAACAAACGGCTAGCCCTCTTCCGTTGGCGCCCAAAACTTGCCACATTCCAGCCGATCATGCGCTTGCACGCCTCTTGCGCCGCCCGGCCTGGCCCGGACGGTTATGACGCTATTTTGCTCCAGGGCCCGCCGGGTGCTGGCAAATCGGATTTTTTGCTCCGCCTGATCGATCGCGGCTTTTTGCTCGTGGCGGATGACCAGGTCTGCATCGCGACGCACAGCGAAAATCATATCGACCGTCACATCGCCTCCGCCCCCGCCGCCTTGGCCGGGCTGCTCGAAGTGCGCGGGCTCGGCATCTTCCGCCTGGCCCATCTGCCCGCCGCCCGCCTGCGCCTCGTCATCCGCCTCGGCGTGCAGCCCATCCGCCTGCCGGAGCCGCAAACCCATCCCGAACTCGACCTGCCCCTGGTCACGATCGACCCGGCCTCGCCCTCCGCCCCGGCGCGCGCCGCGCTGGCCCTGGAGTCCGCATGCGGGCGCGTCACCCAGCTCGCAGGCGCGTTCGCCGCATGAACCCCGGCCGAAACTCAGCCTGATCCTCGTCACCGGCCTCTCCGGGGCGGGCAAAAATTCCATCCTGCGCGCGCTGGAAGACCTCGGCTTCGAGACCATGGACAACCCCCCGCTCGCGACGCTGGAGGATCTCGCCACCCGCGCGGAACGCAACCTCGCCATCGGGATCGACGCCCGCTCGCGCGGCTTCTCCGCCGATGCCGTACTGACCAAGCTGCAGCATCTGCGCGCCGAGCCCAACCTCGCCCCCAGCCTGGTCTTCGCCACCGCCTCGGATGAAGTGCTGCAGCGCCGCTATTCGGAAACCCGCCGCCGCCACCCGCTCGCCCAATCCAGCACGGTCGCGGACGGCATCGCGCAAGAGCGCGACCTCACCCTGCCGCTTGCCCATGGCGCCGACCTGCTGATCGATACCTCCAACCTGCCTTTGCCCCGCCTGCGCGCCATCATCGAGCAGAATTTCGGCGCCGGCAGCCCGGGCCTGGCCCTCTCTCTGGTCTCCTTTGCGTATCCCGCAGGCCTGCCCCGCGAAGCCGACCTCGTCTTCGACGCCCGCTTCCTGCGCAACCCCTTCTACGATCCAACCCTGCGTCCGCGCTCCGGCCTGGACCCCGAAATCGGCGAATTTGTCGAACAAGACCCTGATTTCGCCGAATATTTCACCCACCTCACCGACCTCGTGAAATTTTTACTTCCGAGATTCGTGCAGGAAGGAAAAAAATATGCAACAATATGTATCGGATGTACCGGTGGACAACACAGATCTGTGTATATGATTGAAAAATTGAATGCCTATCTAGGCAAAGCGGGTTGGCGCACCAGCGTGACCCATCGCGAGGCCGCGAAATTTCTGCCTGCCCGCACCGCCCACGCTACGCACATCCACCCTACGCATATCCACGATACGCCCATCACGAAATGAGTTCTCACAAAATGATCGGACTGGTCCTCGTTACCCATGGTACGCTCGCGAATGCATTTCGCGACGCCATGGAACACGTCGTCGGAAAGCAGAAAAAACTCGCGACCGTGTGCATCGAGTCAGACGCTGAATTCGACAGCCAACGCGCCGAAATCGCCAGCCGCATGGCCGAGGTCGATGACGGCGACGGCGTCATCCTGCTGACCGACATGTTCGGCGGCACCCCCAGCAACCTGGCAATGTCCATGCTCAACCAACCCGGCGTCGAAATCATCGGCGGCATCAACCTGCCCATGCTGGTGAAACTCGCCAAAATCCGCGGCACCCAGGCCCTCGCCGAAGCCGTCCAATGCGCCGAAGCCGCCGGCCGCAAATACATCTGCTCCGGCCACGAAATCCAACACCCCGCCATCACCCCACGCGCTGCCGAGTAATACGGCCTGTTGATCTGGCTTAAGTAAGGCCAAGGGGCGCTGCCCCTTGGGACCCCCGCAAAGGGCGGCGCCCTTTGATCCGCAATAATAAGGGTTTTGGCAGGTGGGCGCCCCCGGGGCGCGCGAACGCCCGAGGCGCCCACCTGCCAAAACCCTAACTAATGGATTCCAAAGGCTCCGCCTTTGGTGGGGGTTCCAAGGGGGCAAAGCCCCCTTGGCCTTGCTTTCGCCACACCAACAGGCCCTATAACACGACATGAGCGAAAACGGATCGGTGGTGGCGATGGATGTTGGGATCGTGAACCGGCGCGGGCTGCATGCGCGCGCGGCGGCCAAGCTGGTGACGTTGGCGGAGCGTTTCAGTGCCTCGGTGGACATTTCCAAGGATGGCCAATCGGTTTCCGCCCGTTCGATCATGGGGCTGATGATGCTGGGCGCTGGTCCTGGCAGCACGGTGCGCCTCACGGCGGAGGGGTTTGACGCAAGGGAGGCTCTGGAGGCCATTGCCGCGCTGATTGAGGCCGGCTTTCATGAAACAGATTAGCGGCTCCGAGCAGATTTTTTCGGGCTACCCGGTATCTCCGGGCATCGGCATTGGCCCGGTGCATGAGGCGGCGGAGCCGGCGCTCGTCATTTCGCACAAAAAAATCGCCGCCTCGGATGTCGCGGCCGAGAGCGCGCGGCTGGAGGAGGCGCTGGCCCGCTCCCGCCACCAGCTTGCCAAGCTGCGGGACCGGCTGGGCGGCCTGCCCGAGCACAGCCAGGCCGAGATCGCACCGCTGATCGACGCGTATCTGCACATGCTGGGCGGCTCGCGGCTGATGCGCGGCATCCGTGCGCGGGTGCAGGACGGGCTACAGGCGGCGGAAGCGGCGGTGCATGAACGAGATGGAGGCGCAGGCGCGGCGATCCTGGAGCTGCCGGGCTCCGACCGCGGCAGCCAGCCAGCGCCGGGCCGAGGAGGTGCGCGAGATCGCCCGGCGCATCCTGCGCAACCTCACGCACCAGCCTTTCCGCAGCTTCTCCAGCCTCGCCCCGGGCAGCATCCTGGCCGCGACGGAGCTGCGCCCGGCCGATGCCGCGCTGATCCAGCCCGACCAATTTCGCCGGCATCATCACCGAGGAAGGCGGTGCGGACGGCCATACCGCCGATCATGCTGCGCGCGCTCGGCCTGCCTGCGGTCCTGGGCGCCGACCGGCGTGCTGCACGCCGCAACCCCCGGCACGCTCGCGATCATCGACGGCGATGCCGGGCGAGATCATCCTCAACCCGACCGAGGCAAGCCTGAAGGCCGCCAAGGCCAAGCTCGCCACGCATCGACCCGCACGCGCCACGCTTTGGCCCGCCTGCAACGCCTGGCCGCGCAGACGCGCTGACGGCACGACCATCGACCTGCTAGCCAATCTCGAACTGCCCTTCGAACTGCCGATGATCGCCGAATGCGGCGCGCACGGCATCGGCCTAATGCGCAGCGAGTTCCTCTTCATGAACCGCGAGACATTTGCCGGACGAGGACACGCAGGCGCGCATCTACCAGGAGATCGTGGAAGCCATGGACGGGCGACCCGGTGACCATCCGCGTGCTGGATTGGGGGTCGGACAAGGATGTGGAGGCGCTCAACGCCTATCTGCCCGCCACCAGCGAGCCCAACCCGGCTTTGGGAATGCGCGGCATCCGCATCTTGCTGCGCCACCCGGCACTGCTGGAGACGCAGCTCGCCGCCATCCTGCGTGCCAGCGCCGCCGGCCCGGTGCGCATCCTGCTGCCCATGGTCTCGAACTGCGCCGAGATCCAAGCCACGCGCGACATCCTCAACCGCGTCTGGCGGCGCTTGAAACGCCGGGGCGTGCGCATGGCCGCCGCAAAAACCCCCGCTCGGCATTATGGTGGAAACCCCGGCGGCGGCGCTTGGACGCGCACCATTTCGCCGCCCATGCGGATTTCTTCGCCATCGGCACCAACGATCTCACGATGTACACGCTGGCGGCCGATCGCGGCCTCGCCCTCGGCACGAATCTCTACGACCCGCTGGAGCCGGCGGTGCTCAACCTGATCCGCACCGCCGCCTTGGCCGCCGACGCAGGCTGGCATCCCCATCTCGGTCTGCGGCGAGCTCGCCAGCCGCGCCCAGGCAACGCCGCTGCTGCTCGGCCTTGGCATCCGCCAGCTCTCGATGCACGGCAACGCCGTCCCCGCCGTCAAACGCGCCATCCGCGCGGTCACGCTGGCGCAATGCGAGGACATGGCCACCGCTGCTTTGGCGGCCATGGACGCCGACGCCGTGCGCAAGATCATTTTGCACGATTGAAGAAAGAGCCGCTTTTTTGAAAAAAAGCGGCGCAAAAAACTTCTGCGCCCTCAGAGCCGGGAACGACAAACACCCCCGCCCGCAAAATAGACCTTGAACTGCTGCCTTTCTATGCCCTATACGTCATACTCAGACGGTTTGCGTTAGCTGGCGGCGCCCTCACAGGCTCGGTCTCTCAATCACAGGTTCAGGGATCGTTATGCAGACTACTCAATCTCCCATGCCCGGCGCGATCGAAGGCGACCAGGCAGCGCCGCTCTATTCGGTCAGCCAGCTCGCGCGCCAGCTTGGCGTCACCGCGCGCACCATCCGCTTTTACGAGGACAAGCACCTCATCAACCCGCAGCGCGCCGGCACGACCCGCGTCTACACCCATCGCGACCGCGCCCGGCTGGTGCTGATCCTGCGCGGCAAGCGCCTCGGCTTCTCGCTGCGCGAAATCAAGGAATTCCTCGACCTCTACGACGCCGACCCGCAGCACCATCTGCAAACCCGCAACTGCTCGCGAGCGTGCGCAAGCGCATCGCCAGGCTGCAGGAGCAGCGCACCGCCATCGAGCAGAGCCTCGTCGAACTCGCCGAAATCGACCGCCAATGCGAAGCCGCTCTGGCCAGCCAGGTGGTGTGACGCCAACCGCCGATCCCAAAATACAAAATAGCAAATAAAATACGGTAAAAACAAAAGGAAACGCCCATGCCCAACGCCGTCATCGCCGGCTATGCCCGCTCCGCCTTCGCCCCCGCCGACTAAGGGCCAGCTCGCCCGCGTCCGGCCGGACGAGCTGGCGGCGGAGGTCGTGCGCGCCCTCGTCACCCGCACCGGCATCACGCCCGGAGGATATCGAGGACCTGATCCTCGGCTGCGCCTTCCCCGAGGGCGAGCAGGGCTTTAACGTCGCGCGGCTGATCGGCCTGCTCGCCGGCCTGCCGCTTTCCGTCGCGGGCGCCACCGTCAACCGCTTCTGCGGCTCCTCGATGACCGCCATCCACATCGCCGCCGGCTCCATCGCCGCCGAATGCCGGCGAGGCCTTCATCTGCGCCGGGGTGGAGAGCATGAGCCGCGTGCCGATGGGCGGCTTCAACCCGATGCCCTCGCCCAAACTCTACGCCGAGAACCCGGAAGCCTATATCGGCATGGGCGACACCGCCGAGAACGTCGCCGAACGCTGGCGGAATTACGCCGCGCCGCGCAGGAGGAATTCGCCCTTGCCAGCCAGCGCAAGGCCGCAGCCGCCCGCGCCGAAGGCCGCCTCGCCGCCGAGATCGTGCCCGTCTCCAACGGCAAAACCATGGTCGCGCAGGATGAATGCATCCGCGCCGAGACCACCGCCGAGGGGCTCGCCGGGCTGAAACCCGCCTTCAACCAGACCGGCACCGTCACCGCCGGCACCTCCTCGCCGCTGACCGACGGCGCCGCCGCCGTGCTGGTCTGCTCCGAGGACTACGCACGCCGCCACAACATCCCGATGCTGGCGCGCATCAAAGCCATCGCGGTCGCCGGCTGCGCGCCGGACATCATGGGCATCGGCCCGGTCGCCGCCAGCCGCAAGGCCCTCGCCCGCGCCGGCATTTCCGCCGCGCGACCTCGACGTCATCGAGCTGAACGAGGCCTTCGCCTCGCAGGCGCTGGCCTGCATCCAGGACCTCGAACTCGACCCCGCGAAAGTGAACCTCGATGGCGGCGCGATCGCCTCGGCCATCCGCTCGGCGCCACGGGGGCGCGCATCACCGGCAAGGCCGCTTCCCTGCTCGAAGCGCACCGGCGGCCGCTACGCGCTCGCCACGCAATGCATCGGCGGCGGCCAGGGCATCGCCACGGTATCTGGAGGCCATTTGACATGCCTGAAATCCGTGGGGAAATCCGTTCCGTCGCCGTCATCGGCGCGGGCGTCATGGGGGCGAGCATCGCCGCCCATGCCGCCAATGCCGGCGCGCATGTGCTGCTGCTGGACATCGTCAAACCCGGCGCCGCCAACCGCAACGAAATCGCGGAAGCCGCCATCGAGCGGCTGAAAAAAATGGACCCGGCGCCGCTGATGGGCAGCACGCGCCATCCGCCGCATCACGCCCGGCAATATCGAGGATCATCTCGACGATCTGAAAGACGCGGACTGGATCGTCGAGGCCGTGATCGAGCGGCTCGACATCAAACAGGCGCTCTACAAAAAACTCGATGCCGTGCGCAAGCCGGGCTCGCGTCGTCTCCTCCAACACCTCCACGATTCCGCTGCAGGAACTGTGCCGGACCTGCCGGAATCCTTCACCCGCGATTTCTGCATCACGCATTTCTTCAACCCGCCGCGCTATATGCGCCTGCTCGAACTCGTCGGCGGCACCAGCGAACATTTCGCCCCGCTACGCCAGTTCGCGGATGAGAAACTCGGCAAGACCGTGATTGATTGCAACGACACGCCGGGCTTCATCGCCAACCGCATCGGCACGTACTGGATCCAATCCGCCATCGTCCTGGCGCTGGAATCGGGTTGGAGGTCGAGGAGGCGGATGCCGTGATGGGCAAGCCGATGGGCTTTCCCTCGACCGGTATTTTCGGCCTGTTGGACCTCGTCGGCATCGATCTCGCCCCGCATGTCAACGCCTCGCTCGCCCGCCTGCTGCCGCAAACCGACGCCTTCCACAACGTCAACCGCGACACCGCGATGATCACCGCCCTCATTGCCGAAGGCTATACCGGCAACAAAGGCAAAGGCGGCTTCTATCGCAGCACCCGCGGTGCGGACGGCAAACGCAGCAAAACCGCGCTCAACCTGCAAGCTGCCAATGCGGGCAAGCTGGAATGGCGCCCCTCCCAGCGTGCCGACATCCCGCTGGTGAAAGACGCGCGCAAGGATCTGAAAAAACTCCTGGGCTCGGAGCAAAAATACGGCAAATACGCCTGGGGCGTGCTCGGCCGCATTTTGGCCTACGCCGCCTCCCTGGTGCCGGAAATTTCCAACAACATCGCCGACATCGATGCCGCGATGCGCCTGGGCTATACCTGGAAATTCGGCCCGTTCGAGCTGATCGACCGGCTCGGCGCGGACTGGGTGGCAAGCCACCTCGCCGCGCTCGGCCTCGCCATCCCGCCGATCCTGCAAAAGCTCTGCAACGGCAAATTCTACCGAACCGGCGCCGGCGGCGCGCTCGAGCAATTCGCGCTCGACGGCAGCTATCGCCCCGATCCCGCAAGCGCCCGGCATCCTGCTGCTCGACGACATCAAGCGCGTGCAAAAACCGCTGCTCGGCAACAAGGCCGCCTCCACCTGGGATCTTGGCGACGGCGTGCTCTGCTTTGAAATCCACACGGAAGTGCGCGGCGCCAAGCTCAACATGCTCGACGGCGACGTGCTCAGCATCTTGGAAAAAACCCTCGCGCTCGACAGGAAAAAGCCATAAAGCGCTGGTGCTCTATAACGACGATCTGCGCGAGGCCCCGCACAAAACCAACTTCTCCACCGGCGCGAATATCGGCATGGCCTATCTCATGGCCAATATCCGGCTCTGGGGCAAAATCGAAGACCTCCATCAAGGACGGCCAGAAACTCTACCAGGCAATGCGCTACGCCCCCTTCCCCATCATCGGCGCCCCGGCGGGCCGGGCACTCGGCGGCGGCTGCGAAATGCTGCTGCATTGCTCGGCCGTGCAGGCCTATGCGGAGAGCTATATCGGCCTGGTCGAAGCCGGTGTCGGCCTCGTCCCGGGCTGGGGCGGCTGCGCCACCATGCTAACGCGCTGGCAGCAGGACAAACAAACGCCGAAAGGCCCGATGCCCGCCGTCGCCAAAGTCTTCGAGATCATCTCCATCGCCACCGTCTCGCGCTCCGCGGCCGAAGCCATCGAGCTGAAATTCCTGCGCGCCACCGACGGCATCACCATGAACCGCGACCGCCTGCTCGCCGACGCCAAAGCCCGCGCGCTCGCAATGGTCGCAAACTACGCCCCGCCCGAGCCGCCCAGCTTGCGCCTGCCCGGCCCCTCCGGGCGCGTCGCGCTCGGACATGGCGGTGGATGGCTTCCACGCCCGCGGCATCGCCACCGACCATGACGTCACCGTCTCCAGAGCGCTGGCCGAAGTGCTGACCGGCGGCGAGACCGATTATCTCGACCCGATGACGCGAAGAGGATATCATGGAGCTCGAACGCAAAGCCTTCATGGCGCTGATCCGCACGAAGGAGAGCCAGGCGCGGATCAAGAGCATCATCGATACCGGCAAACCGTCTGCGCAACTAAAAGGAAAGCAGCCGCTTTTTTGAAAAAAAGCGGCGCAAAAAACTTCTGCTCCCGCTTGGAAGGAACCCAAATGCCCCTCTACAAGGCCCCCCTGGAAGACATGCGTTTCGTCCTGCACGAGCTGCACGACAGCAACACCCTCACCGAACTGCCCGGCTGCGCCGATTACACGCCCGAACTGCTCGACAGCGTGCTGGAGGAAGCCGCGAAATTCGCCGAGGAAGTCCTCTTCCCCCTCAACCAGATCCGGCGACGTGCAAGGCTGCAGCTTCGAGAACGGCGTCGTCCGCACGCCCGCCGGCTTCAAGGCCGCCTATGACGCCTTCCGCGAAGGCGGCTGGACGGCGATGGCCTCCTCCCCGGAATTCGGCGGCCAGGGCATGCCCATCGCCGTCCACTTCCTGGTCGAGGAGATGCTTTGCTCCTCCAACATCGCCTTCGGCCTCTATCCCGGCCTCATCGCACGGCGCCTATGTCGCCCTCTCCATCACGGCATCGGAGGCGCTGAAACAGACCTATCTGCCGAAAATGGTCTCCGGCGAATGGTCCGGCACCATGTGCCTCACCGAGCCGCATTGCGGCACGGATCTCGGCCTGCTGCGCACAAAAGCGATGCCGCAGGACGACGACACGTTCAGCATCACCGGCAATAAAATCTTCATCTCCGCCGGCGAGCACGACCTCACCGGAAAACATCATCCACCTCGTCCTCGCCCGCCTGCCGGACGCACCGCGCCGGCGTCAAAGGCATCTCGCTCTTCGTCGTGCCGAAATTCCTGGTGAAGGAGGACGGCACGCTCGGTGCCCGCAACGGCGTCGCCTGCACCGCCATCGAGCATAAAATGGGCATCAAGGCCTCGGCCACCTGCGCGCTCTCCTTCGATGACGCCAAAGGCTGGCTGGTCGGCGAGCCGCATAAAGGCCTGCGCGCGATGTTCACCATGATGAACACCGAGCGCCTCTCCGTCGGCATCCAGGGCTTAGGCGTCGCCGAAGTCGCCTACCAGAACGCCGTCACTTATGCCCGCGAACGCCTGCAGGGCCGCTCGCTCACCGGCACGAAATACCCGGACAAACCGGCCGACCCGATCCTCGTGCACCCGGATGTGCGCCGCATGCTGCTCACCATGCGCGCCTATATCGAAGGCTGCCGCGCCCTCTCCGGCTGGGTCGCCCGCGAGATGGACATCCTGCACCGCATCGACCGATGACGACGCCAAGCTCGCCGCCGATGATTTCACCGCCTTGCTCACCCCGGTCGTCAAAGCCCTGTTCACCGATCTCGGCTTCGAGATCACCTCGCTCGCCATGCAATGCTATGGCGGCCACGGCTACATCCGCGACCACGGCATGGAGCAATATCTCCGCGATGCGCGCATCTCCATGCTCTATGAGGGCACCAACGGCGTGCAGGCGCTCGACCTCGTCGGCCGCAAACTCCCGCAGGATGGCGGCCGCCTGCTTCACCCGCTTCCTCGACCCCGTGCAGGAATTCCTCGACGCGAACGACGAGGCGGAAATGGAACCGTTCATCGCCCCGCTGCAGACGGCGCTCGAACATCTGCAAATCGCCACCGGCCATATCATGGAAGCCGGCATGTCCAATTACGACGAAATCGGCGCCGCCTCGGTGGACTATCTCCGCCTCTTCGGCCTGGTCGCACTCGGCTTCATGTGGGCGCGCATGGCAAAAATCGCGCTGCCCAAGGCCGACCAGCCTTTCTACGCCGCCAAACTCGGCACCGCGAAATTCTACATGCAGCGCCTGCTGCCGCAAACCGCATCGCTGCTCGCCGCGATCCAGTCCGGGCTCGGAAGTGATGATGGAATTTGAGGATGCGGCTTTCTAAAAAATAAGGCCTTCTTTTTGTGAACAAAAAGAAGCAAAAAAACTTTGTTAACTGGGCCGGGGGCGCGCATCGCTCCCGGCTCTGAAGTCGCAGAAGTTTTTTGCGCCGCTTTTTTTCAAAAAAGCGGCTACTTAACCTTCACCTGAGCAAACCCAAACTCCCTCAACCCTTCCTGCATCAACGCAAAATCCGGCAACGCGGCGGTAAAATACGCCGCATCCGCCCCGCCGCCCGTCAAGCCGCCTGCGCCACCGCCAGCGTCTGCCGCGCCACCGGCAAGGCCGGATCGCACCATGCAATGCCCGGATACAGCGCCTCGAACTCGGGCCGCAAAAACGTATAATGCGTGCAGCCCAGCGCGATGGCATCAATCTCCGCCGCACCCTCTTGCGCGAAGAGCGGCGCAATCGCCTCGGCCACGTCCACCTTCGCCCCCCGGAATTTCGCTCCGCCAGCTCCGCCAGGCTCGGCGTGCCCAGGCTGAAAATCCGGCAATCCGGCGCGAACGCCTCGATCAGCGATCTTCAGATACGCCCGCCGCACCGTCGCCGCCGTCGCCAGCACGCCGATGCTCCGGCTCCGGCTCGCCAAGGCGGCGGGTTTTATCGGCGGCACGCAGCCGATGAACGGCACATCATAGGCCGCGCGCAAAGCGCTGAGCGCAATCGTGCTCGCCGTATTGCACGCCACCACCACCGCACTGGGCGAAAACCCCGCAATCGCCTCGCCGATAAGGCCCACGATATGCGCCAGCAGCGCCGCATCTGGCTTCTCGCCATAGGGAAAAAACCCGTTATCCGCGAGATATGTAATCCCCGCCTCAGGCGCCAAACGGCGGATCTCGCGCACCACGCCGAGCCCGCCAATGCCGGAGTCAAAAACCAGAAGGCTCATGCAGAAAGCAGCCGCTTTTTTGAAAAAAAGCGGCGCAAAAAACTTCTGTCCCTCAGAGCCGGGAGCGACGATCGCCCCCGGCCCAAATTAAAAAAGTTTTTTTGCTTCTTTTTGTTCACAAAAAGAAGTCCTTCCTGTCTTTCCACGCCTTAATACTCAGAAACCTCGAACTCGACATCGCGATGCACATGGATCGACATCAGCACGCCAAACCCCAGCATCACCGCCGTCAGCGCCGACCCGCCATAGGAGATCAACGGCAACGGCACGCCGCCGACCGGGATCAAGCCCCATCACCATCGAGAGATTGACGAAACAGTACAAAAAGAAATTCGTCGCAATCCCCAGCGCCACCAGCCGCCCATAGGCATGCGAACAGGACATCGCCGTGTACAGCGCAATCGCGACGATCGAGAACAGCAGCCCCAGCACGGCCATGCTGCCGACAAAGCCGAACTCCTCGGCGATGATCGTGAACACGAAATCCGTCTGCTTCTCGGGCAAAAAGTTCAACTGGTTCTGCGTGCCGTGCAGATAGCCCTGGCCGGAAAACCCGCCCGAGCCCAGCGCGATCTTCGACTGGATGATATTATACCCCGCCCCCAGCGGATCAGAGCCCGGATTCAGGAACGTAATAATCCGCGCGCGCTGGTAATCATGCAGATGATGATACAGCACCGGTGCGGCCACCGCGATCACCGCGATGATGATGGCGAATTTCCACCACCGCACGCCCGCCCCCAGCATCACCGTGCAGCCGATCAGCGCCGTGATCACCGCGGTGCCGAGATTAGGCTCCTTCAAAATCAGCCCGACCGGCAGCAGCACCGCCGCCGCCGCGGGCAGCAGAAACAGCACATTGCCGATCCGCTCATAGCTCGCGCGGTGAAAATACGCCGCCAGGCCTAACGTTAAGAACAATTTCATCAGCTCGCTCGGCTGAATCTCCATGCCCCCCACGCTCATCCAGCGTTTCGCCCCCAGCCCGATATGGCCGAACTTCATCACCGACCAGCAGCAGCACCACGCCGAGCGCATAGGCCACCCAGGAGATTTTCGCGATGGCGCGGATATCCACCATGGCAATCGCCAGCATCAGCAGCAAGCGCGGAGAGAAACCGGTAGAGCTGGCTGTTCGCATAAGGCTGCGGCGAGCCCCCGGCGGCGGAATACAGCGCCGCATACCCCACCCCCGCCAGCAGGCAGACGCAGAGCACGAACAGCCAGTTGATGCGCAGAAACTTGCGCACGAGGCCGAAGGAGCGGTCCCGGAAGGGCCGGTGCAAAGCAATCGAATCCGCGTTCATACCGGGGGTTCCACAATCTGGCTGGTCTGCGCCGCAAGCGGCATGTCCCGCCCTGCCGGGATCATGCGTGATCGCATAGGTGAGCAGGTCGCGCGCGATGGGGGCTGCCGCCATGCCGCCCCAATTGCCATGCTCGACCACCACGGCCGCAGCATAGCGCGGATTGTCATAGGGCGCGAAGGCGACGAACAACGCGTTCGGCCGGTCCGCCCAGGGCAACGTCAATTCATTGAAATTCCGCGCCTTCTCGGCGGCGCTGGCGTTATGCACCTGGGCCGTGCCGGTCTTGCCCGCCATCTGCACATTGGGCAGGGTCAGCCGCGCATCATAGGCCGTACCCTTCGGCGTGTTCACCACCTCGAACAGCCCCTGGCGCACCACGGCCAGATGCCGGTCGTCGATATCGAGCGGCGCCCAGGCATTGGCCTGCGATCCGCTCTGCAACTGCCCGCCCACCCGGCGCGTGATATGCGGCCCGACCGCCATCCCGGTCGCGACGCGCGCGATCATGGTGGCGAGCGCCAGCGGCGTTGCCTGCGTATAGCCCTGGCCGATGCCCTGCACGACGGTGCTACCCTCGACCCAATGGATCCCATGCTGGCGCGCCCAGGCATGCGTCGGCACCAGCCCGGGCGTCGCGTTCGGCAGGTCCACCCCCAAATCCGTGCCGATGCCGAGCTGATACGCCATCTCGGCCATGCGATCGATGCCGGTCATCATCGCCACCTGATAGAAGAACACGTCGCAGCTCACCTGCAGCGCGCTGGTCACGGTGATGGTGCCATGTGCATCATGGTTGTCGCACCAGAAGATATGATCGCCGAGCTTGAGGAAGCCCGGGCAAGTCAGCAGCGTATCCTCGGTCAGAGCGCCGCATTTCAGCGCCGCCAGGGCCACCGTCGGCTTGAACGTGGAGCCGGGCGCGAACAGCCCGGCGGTCGCCTTGTTCAGCAGCGGGTGCTTCGGATCGGTCATCCACTCCGTCCAGGTCGCGGCGGGCACGCCCTTGTCGAACAGCGACGGATCGAAGGAGGGCGAGCTCGCCATCGCGAGGATCTCGCCGCTGGTCGCATCCAGCACCACCGCCGCCCCGGTATATATCGCCCAAGGACTGCACGGCCAGCGCCTGCAGCCCGGCATCGATGGAGAGCGCCACAGTCTCCCCGGGCGTGCCGGCGTCATGGGCCACCTCGCGCACGATCTGCCCATGCACATTCGTCTCGGTCTGCACGAAGCCGGGCGCGCCGCGCAGCACGAGGTCCTGCGCCGCCTCCACCCCGGTGCGGCCGATGCGCATGCCGGGCAAAGCCAGCACCGTATCCGCCTGCGCCTCGCGCTGATTCGGCCGCGCGACATAGCCCAGCGCATGCGCCAGCCCCGGCCCCATCGGATACAACCGGCTCGCCCCGACCTCGACGATCACCCCCGGCAGGTCCGGCGTATTGACCTCGATCGCCGCCATGTCCTGCCAGTCGAGGTAATCCTTCAGCAGCACCGGAATATAGCCCGGCCTTCCCGTAAGCTCGCCGTCAATGCGCGTCTTCTCATCGTCGGTGAGGGCCACCAGCCGCATGAAATTCCCCAGCACCGCCTGCGGGTCCGGGGCGAGGGCGGGCATGAACAGCGCCCGCCAATGCTGCTGGTTGCCGGCAAGGGTCGCGCCGAACCGGTCCGTGATCAGCCCGCGCTCCGGGGCGACCAAGCGCTCGGAGATGGAATTGGCCTTCGCCAGCATCGCGTATTTGCCATGCTGCGCGACCTGCAAGCTATAAAGCTTCGCCCCGATCGCGCCGAAAATCCCCAATTGCGCGGTGCCGATGAGCAGCGCGCGGCGGGTAAAGGCGGAACGGTCTCTTGTTTTCACGTCTCATGCTTCGATCCAGGCATTATACGTTACGCTCACGCCAGCTCGACCGCCGCCGGACCGCGATGCGCGCGAATGAACAACGCCGCGAAAGCCGGGTACAGCCCGAGGGCGAGCACAGCTTCCACCGCCAACGGCGTCACCGGCAGCAGCGCCAGCGTGAGCAGCGATTGCGCCGCCCAATCCAGGCCGCAAAGCCCCGAAGCGAACAGCACGAAGACCAGCCAGGTGCGGAAAAACCGCTGCGGCACCAGCCGCCGCCGTGCCGCCAGCGTCACCCCCTGGAGCAGCAGCAGCAGCACCGCCCAGAGGCCGAGCGGCGAGAGGCCGAGCAGATCCATCAGCAGCCCGACCAGCGCCACCACCGGCGCCGGCAGCGAGGACGGGCGGTACAGCGACCAGAAATACACGCAGGCCATGGCATAGACCGGCCGCAACTCCGCCTGGCCCGGCAGGCCGAGCGGGATGCCGACCAGGAACAGGCCGAACACCAGGCACGCGATCGGAAAGGCATAAGCGCGAGGCGGCATCGAGCTGCCGCCACAAACGTGCGTGTTGCGTCGCGGGCCGGCGCGCCATGCTCAGCGCCGCCGCGCGTGCGGTTTCGGCCTTCGCCGCGACATGCGGGATCGGCGTCAGCACCGGCAGGTTGACCGGATAGCTGAACAGCCGCAGCAGGCGCAGCGCGTCGAGATCGGCCAGCGGCAGCACCACCGGGTTGTTCTGCGCAATCATAATGCACCACCCCCACCGGCAGGCCGGGCGGAAACGCCCCGCCCTCGGAACTGGTCAGCACCATGGCGCCCTCGGCCGGCGGCTGGCCCGGCGCCCAATAAAGCAGTGCCGGGTCCGGACCATTGGTGCCCGCCATCAGCGCCGGCGCGCCCTTCGCCCCCAGCATCACGGGAATGCGGCTGTTGAGGTCGGTGATCAGCAATACCCGCGCCGAGCGGCTGCCCGCCTCCACCACGCGCCCGGCGACCCCGCGGCCATCCATGGCGATCGCGCCGACGACGGCGGCGCTATTGCTCGATCCCCGCCGGCAGCACCACCAGCACGGAACGCGCATATACCCCGCCCAGATCCGCCACGACATCGCCGGTAAAGAATTGCGGCACGGCGAGGGCACGTAATGCAGCGTCGCCTTCAGCGCCTCGTTCTGCGCCTCCAGCGCCATCGCGACACCCTGCCATTGCAGCAGATTGGCATTCTCCGCCCGCAGCCGCGCATTCTCGGCCTCCAGATCGAAGAGATGCCCGACCACCCCGGTGCCATGCTCGGCGGCCTCAATCGGCCCGGAGACGAGCAGATAGGCCGGCGCCAGCAGGTCATCGAGGCCCGCGCGCAGAGAACACGGATAAATTCTGGTCCGCGCGCCCGATCAGCACCAAGCCGAGCGAGGCCATCAGCATGACCGGCAAAGTGAGCCGCGACAATGCCTGCCGGAAGGGACCGATAAGCGGATCACCGGCGAATAGTCTCCAGCAAAATCTCGATAAAAATCCAGGGCCTAGGCAGCCACAATACAAGTTTTCTAATGCCCCGCACAGGGTGCGGCGCACAATATACCAAACCCAAATTAACAATTAATCTTTACCCCGGGCCGCCGTTAGAATTACGCTCCCATCTTGCGCTCAAAGCGCGCCGTATGCCCGCGACGCTGCGCACGCGCCGGGCGATGCCCGAAAATCGCCGTCCCCACCCGGATATGCGTCGCCCCGGCGGCAATCGCGGCCTCGAAATCGCCGGACATGCCCATCGAGCGCACTTCCAGCCCATGCACATCGGCCAACGCCGCGAGGTCGCGGAAAAACGGCGCGGGGTCGCGCCCGGCGGGGGGAATGCACATCAGCCCCTTCAGCGCCGCGCCGAAGCGGCTTTGCGCGGCGCGGATAAAGGCATCCGCCTGCCCCCGCGCCACGCCGGATTTCTGCGCCTCATCGCCGATATTCACCTGCACCAGCAGATCCGGCACCCGGCCCGGCGCGCTCGGCCGCGCGCCGCAATCGCGTCGCTGAGCTTCTCGCGGTCCAGCGTGTCGATGCTGTCGGCCAGCCGCACCGCCTCCATCGCCTTGTTCGTCTGCAAGCCGCCGATCAGATGCAGCCTGGCGCCGGCCAGCGGGAATTTCTCCGCCGCTTCCTGCACCCGGTTCTCGCCGAACACCGCCTGCCCCGCCGCCAGCGCCGCCAGCACGGCGGCGCGCGGATGCGTCTTGGAGACCGCCACCAGCGTAATTGCCGCCGGATCGCGCCCGGCGCCAAGGGCCGCGGCGGCGATACGCGCCCGGATACTGGCAAGGTTCTCCCGGATCGTCGTAACTTCAGACATCGCGACTTCAGACATCGCTACTTCAGACATCGTAACTTCAGAGTTGGCAAGTTCAGGCATGGATCAACGGTTAGTCACCTGGGCACGCAGCGTAAAGCGGAATTCCGCCCCTGTTCTCTGGCTGTTCACGGATGCCAAGCGCATGGCCGATCCGCTCGGCCTCATCGCCACCTTGCCCAAAGGCGGGCTCTGCGGCGTCGTCTTCCGCCACGATGCCGCGCCCAACCGCCTGGCCTTAGGGACCGCCATCGCCCAAATCTGCCGCGCGCGCGGCATCGCCCTGGTCGTCGCGGGCGATGCGCGTCTCGCCGCCCGCCTGCATGCCGGGCTGCATCTGCGCGGCGGTCGCCGCCCCGGGCGCCTCGCCCTCCCGCGCAACCGCCCGATCACCGCCTCGGTCCACCACGCCGCCGACCTGCACCGCGCGCGCCGAAACGGCGCGACTATTTTGTTTTGCTCGCCGGTCTTTCCCACCGCGAGCCATCCCGGCGCGCCCAGCCTCGGGAGCCTCGGTTTTCAGCGCCTGGCCCGCCATGCCGGCGCGGCCGAACGTTACGCGCTCGGCGGCATCGACGGGACCGCCATCCGGCGCCTCGGCCGCGTCTGCGCCGGAGCCGGCGCAATCGATGCGTTTCTGTACGAATCGGACACGGATTCACGCGCGAAGCACAACCCCGGCGGACGCGCAATCCGGCGCAAAAACCCCCGCCCGGATACGGCAAATTCCAGGCAGAACCAGCCTCATTTTTAATCTTACCGCCCTTGCCCCAGGCGGGGCAAAACACAATTTCACGTGAGCGTCATATACATGTGGCTCTGCAGCCACACTGGCCGCGAATTGCTTGAAAACCCCCAGCGGGACATTGCGCCACTTTGGCGTTGTAGGCTTAACAGCGCCCAAGAACGATCCGGGTGCGATATACCGGCTGGTTCCGCAAGAAGTTGAAGACCGCCGACGAATTTTTTTCTGCCGGACTACCGGCCTATCTGGAGGATTTCATGCGTAAACTACTGCTGGCCACTGCGGCCACCATGGGCGCCCTGGTCGCCACCACTGGCGGCGCGCTCGCCCAGCCGGTCAAGCCGGTTTCGCCCGGCACCATCGTCGTTCACCTGAACGGCTACCTGCAGTTCGAAATCGCGAATTACGGCTCGTCCGGCAACACCATGGCGAACGGCGACAAGCTGAACCCGGTGACCATGGACGGCGATGCCCGCCTGTATTCCGGCTTTGACGCGCAGACCCTGAACGGCGTTCAGTACGGCGCGCAGATCGAGCTGCGGACCCAGGCTTCCGACGCTGGCGTCGGCGCCGGCAAGGTTTCCGGCTCTGGCAGCACCGCCGGCACCGAAGGCCTCTATGTCAAGCGCGCTTACGGCTACCTCGGCACCTCCGAAGCCGGCTTCGTGCGCATGGGCCAGACGGACAGCGCCTTCAGCCTGTTCCAGACCGGTGTGATCGAAAACTTCGGCGACGGCGCGCAGTTCAACACGGATGGTGGCCTGTACTCGCTGCTGCCGACCGATTCCGCCCCCGCCAACTTCATCTATGCTGACGCCTCCGGCCTGTATGCGACCGACAAGGTCGTCTACATCTCCCCGACCTTCTATGGCTTCAGCGCGTCGGCCGGCTATGAGCCGAACTCGAACGGCCTGAAGGAAGGCTACGGCAACAACCCGTACGCCACCACCACCAGCGCCGCCCTCTCCGCGTCGAACAGCTCGACCAACATTGGCAAGCAGCGCAAGAACACCGTCGATGCCGCCGTCCAGTACGGCCTGACCGACGATGGCTTCGTGACCAAGGTTTCCGGCGGCATCATCCATGGCGCCCCGATCGCTTACGACGGCACCACCCCGCTGGCCGCCAAGTATGGCTACGACAACCTGAACGTCTACCAGTTCGGCGCGCAGACGACCTTCGCCGGCCTGACCCTGGGCGCGAACATCAAGGGCGGTCAGACCCTCGATGGTTACGCCTTCCAGCCGAAGGGCACCCGTAACGCGTTGACCTACATCGTCGGCGCGACCTACGTCATCGGGCCCTACGTCATTGGCGCCAGCTACTATAACGGCCAGACCGCGGGTGCCTACACCCCGGGCGCCAAGATGGCCCGCACCCTGTCCGAACAGGGCCTGTCCGTCGGCGGCAACTATGTTGTCGGCAAGGATATGAGCCTGTTCCTGCAGTATGAATACGGCACGCGCCACCAGCCCGGCAACGCTGCGATCGGCAACACCTCCGGTACCGGCAATGCCCGCATCCAGGCGATCGCGACCGGCGCCACCCTCAAGTGGTAATTGCCTAACCCTCGGGTTATGTGAAACGGATCAGGGTGGCGGGCAACCGCCACCCTTTTTCTTTGCCAATTGTGACCGCCCCTTGGCGGATAAGGGCTTGAAGGCTAAACAGCCTGCAGTTTCGGGTTTGGAGAGTTCAGTTGCGGATTTTCAATAAAATTACCGTGCCGGCCGGGTTGCTGACGGCAGCCCTGGCATTGACGGGTTGCGGCAACGCCCAGCCCACCACTACCACCTCGATCTATAATCCGGAGACCTCGACCCTGCCGGGCGCCATGAGCAGCAATACCGGCTCGCCGCTCTTCAGCTTCGGCAAAGGCGCTTCCAACAACGGCAACCAGGCGACCGCGATCCAGGTCAACGCCTATCTCTGGCGCGCGACGCTGAGCACGCTCGCCTTTATGCCGCTGGTCTCGGCCGATCCGTTCGGCGGCGTCATCATCACCGATTGGTACACCCCGCCCGCCACGCCGAACGAGCGCTTCAAGGTCAACGCCTATATCCTGAGCAAGGAACTGACGGCGAACTCCATTTCGGTCAGCGTCTTCCACCAGGTCCAGCAGGACGGCCAATGGGTCGACTCCCCGGCCGACCCCACCACCGCCAGCGGGCTCGAAGACCGCATCCTCGCCCAGGCCGCCGATCTGCAGGCGCAGGCGCAAAACACCAAGGACTGATCCCCAACAAACAAAAAAGGCAGGGTGAAAACCCTGCCTTTTTTGTGGGAAGAAAGTAGCCGCTTTTTTGAAAAAAAGCGGCGCAAAAAACTTCTAACGCTCAGAGCCGGGAGCTACGCGCGCCCCAGGCCCAGGTCAAAAAGTTTTTTTGCTTCTTTTTGTTCACAAAAAGAAGGCCTTCCCTTACCCCACCGTCACGACCACGACATGGTCGGCATCGACCTCCATCAGGCATTGATGCAGCGCCGCAATCCCGGCCAGCATCGCCTCGCCCGCTTCCTCTTCTTCCTCTTCCGTGAAATCCGCATAGGCCTCGCCCAGCTCTTCCTCGGCGAAATGATCCGGGTTCAGCTTGGTGAGATACTTGGCCTTGTCCTCGGCGGTCAGGATGAACACGAGCGCATCCATCGCCTCGGCAATATCGGCCACGACCTCGTTCTCGCTGGTCTCGAGGTCGATGTCGTAATCCTCCGAGAGGATCGGCAGCAACGCCGAAAAAATCTCGCCATCATAGTCGAAATCGGCCACCGAGGTCCCGTTCGCCGCAAGGAAGGCCTGGAACGCCTGCGGATCCTCGTCGGACGACGCGGCGACAAGCTCGCCCAGATCGACGCGAGGCAAACGGGTGAAAACAGCATTGGCCGGCATCGCAAGCTCCAAGAAAAAATGTCGCCCTTCAATATCAGCGCCGCCGGCCGCTGCCAATTTCTTTTAAACCTGCGCCAGCGCCGTCGCGAGATCCTCGATCAGGTCCTGCACATCCTCAAGCCCGACAGAGAGCCGCACCGTGCCATCCGTAATCCCCAGCTTCGCCCGCTCTTCCGCACCAATGCGCATATGCGTCGTCGTCGCCGGGTGTGTGGCGAGCGACTTCGTATCGCCGAGATTGTTCGAGATGCTGATGATCCGAAAAGCCCGCATCATCGCGAAGGCCGCCGCCTTGCCGCCCTTCAGCTCAAACGTCACCAGCGTCCCGCCGCCCGACATCTGCGACATCGCCAATTCCCGCTGCGGATGCGAGGCAAGCGTCGGATACAGCGCCCGCGCGACCTTCGGCGAGGCTTCCAGATACGTCGCGATCGTCTCGGCGGATTTCGCCTGCGCCGCAACGCGCAGCGCCATCGTCTCCAACCCTTTCAGGATCACCCAGGCATTGAACGGCGAGAGTGCGGGGCCGGTATTGCGGAAGAACGGCTGGAACACCTCCTCCACCCATTTCTTGCGCCCCAGCACCGCGCCGCCCAGCACGCGGCCCTGCCCGTCCATATGCTTGGTCGCCGAATACACGACCACATCCGCGCCAAGCTCGAACGGCTTTTGCAGCAGCGGGGTCGCGAACACGTTATCCACCACCACCAGCGCGCCGGCCGCATGCGCCAGCTCCGCCACCGCGCGGATATCCACAATGTCGAGCATCGGGTTGGACGGCGTCTCCACCAGCACCACCGCGGTCTTCACGCTCAGCGCCGCGCGCCAGGCCGCGAGATCGCCGCCATCCACGAAAACCGGCTCGATCCCATATTGCGGCAGCAGCGTGCTGACGATCCAATGGCAGGAGCCGAACAACGCGCGCGAGGCCACCAGCCGGTCCCCGGTCTTCAGGCTGCTCAGCAGCGCCGCATGCACCGCCGCCATGCCCGTCGCCGTGCAGCGGCACGCCTCCGCCCCCTCGATCTCGGCGAGCTTCTGCTCCAGCATCGTCACCGTCGGATTGGCGAAGCGCGAATACTGGTAATGCGCGATCTCGTTATTGAACGCCGCCTCGGCCATTTCCGGGCTGTCATAGACAAAGCCGGAGGTCAGAAAGAGCGTCTCGGAATTCTCATCGAGATTCGTGCGGATGCGCCCGCCATGAATCAGCGAAGTGGCAAGGCGGTATTTCGGCGTTTCGGACTCAGACATCGTCGTGGCTCACTCATCACCCGTGCGCGCAAAATGGCGGCACATCGAACATCCAGCCACGGGGGGACATGACGCAGAGCGCCACAGCCTCTTTAGCGCGTTTCTTTAATGGGCACCTTCCGGCGCCCGCCTCGCCGCAATCCGGCCGGACAAATCACGAGGTATAACTCTGTATAACTGTGCATAGCCCAGTATAGCTATACGTAGCTATGCATAACTTGGCGTAACGTGCCACGCTTGCGCGGTCAATGCTCCCGCATTATGTAGGGGCCACGGGCGGGTATGATGTAATGGTAGCCTGTTAGCTTCCCAAGCTTGATGCGCGGGTTCGATTCCCGCTACCCGCTCCAGTTTCCCCTCACAGGCTTCCCCCTCACAGCTTGGCAAAACCCTGGCCTGTGCCAAATTGGCTGCATAAAGGGGAAATAAAGACACATGGACACGAAATACCGGGTGCTCGGCCTGCTCTGGCTGATGCAGCTCGTCAATTATCTCGACCGCATCAACATCTCCATCGCCGCACCCTTCATGATGAAGGACCTGGCCATCACGCCCGGCCATTTCGGCTTCGTGCTCGCCGCCTTCACGCTGGGCTACGCAATCATGCAAATCCCCGGCGGCGCGCTCAGCGACCGCTTCGGCGCCAAGCCCGTCCTCATCGGCTCGGCTTTGCTCTGGGGCTGCTTCACCGGCATCACCGGCCTCGCCAGCTCGCTCGCCACGCTCATCGCCGCGCGCGTCGGCTTCGGCCTCAGCGAAGGCGCCTCCAACGGGCCCGCGTTCAAGTTAGTGGGTGATTATTTCACCTCCCGCGAACGCGCCGGCGCCAACGGCGCCTACCTCACCTCGCTCGCTTTGGGCCCGGCCTGCGTCGCCCCCATGGCCGCCTGGGCGCTGGGCCGCGTCGGCTGGCACGGCATGTTCTTCCTCTTCGTCATCCCCGCCGTGCTGATGGCCGCCCTCCTCGCCATAGCGATGCCGCGCGCCCCCAAAACCGTCATCCGCACCGAAATCGTCACCCAAAGCGGGCAACAGGCCGGCTGGCGCGACGTCATGCGCCTGCGCACCTCCTGGCTGCTCTTCTTCGCCTATATGGCCTTCAACATGGCCTTCTGGGGCTATCTCGGCTGGATGCCGAGCTATCTCAGCCTCGCCCGCCACATCAACCTCAAGGAGCTCGGCATCGCCGCCTCCATCCCCTATGTCTTCGGCTTCTTCGGCATGGTCGTCTTCGGCTGGCTCGGCAGCCGGCCCTTCTACCGCCACCGCGCGCGGCTGGTGGGCGTTGCCTATCTGCTCGCCGGCATCGGGCTCTACGCCGCCTTCCAGGCCGCAACCCCCGCTTGGAGCATCGCCGGCCTCTCAATGGCCGCCTTCTTCCTCTATGGCGGCTTCGGCCCCGTCTGGGGCATCGCCCTCGACCTCACGCCCGAGACCGCACGCGGCGCCTTCTCCGGCTTCGTCAATTGCGGCGGACAAATCGGCGGCGTCTTCGCGCCCATCGTCGTCGGCCTCATCGTCTCCCATACCGGCGCCTTCACCGGCGGGTTCATCTTCATGATCGCAGCCCTGCTCGTCGCCGCCCTCTGCTTCGCCACCCTCCACCCCATCCTGCGCCGCAGCCAGCGCAGCGTGGAAGCCGTGGTATAAGCAAGGCCAAGGGGCTCTGCCCCTTGGAACCCCGCCAAAGGCTCGCCTTTGGAATCCATTACTGAGGGTTATGGGCGGGAGGGGGAACTCGCCGCCCAGGACCGAATAAATACCCGTGAAGCTGGGAGGCGAGTTCCCCCTCCCACCCATAACCCTCAACTAAAGGGTTCTAAGGGCGAGCCCTTAGCGGGGGTCCAGGGGGCAGCGCCCCCTGGGTCTTACTTAAACCAACGCCTTCAACGCCGCTGCCGGTGGCCGGGCGCCGATGGCGCTGATGGCCAGGGCGGCTGCCTTGGCGCCGAGCACGCCGGCGGCGTGCAGGCTTTCGCCTTTGGTGTAGGCGGTGAGGAAGCCTGCGGCATAGGCATCGCCTGCGCCGGTGGTGTCGAGGACCTTCACGGGCTCGGCGTTTACGTGGATTTGCAGGCCCTCATGCAGGATGACGCTGCCGGCTTCGCTCTTGGTCAGCACGGCGAGCTTGATATCGCGCGCGGCATCGGCGGCGGCCTCAGCGAAATCGTTGCGCTGGTACAGGCTGCAAATCTCCGCTTCGTTGGCGAAGAGCACATCCACGCCTTCGGCGATCAGGCGGCGGAACCCGTCGCGGTGCCGGTCGACGCAGAACGCATCGGAGAGCGAGAGCGCAGTCTTCTGCCCGGCCGCGCGCGCCATTTTTGCCGCCTCGGCAAACGCCGCCTGCGCCGCCGGCGGGTCGAACAGATAGCCTTCCAGATACGTCACCGCCGAGGCCGCGATCACCGTCTCATCCAGATCCTCCAGCGCGAATTCCCCGCCGGCGCCCAAATAGGTGTTCATCGTCCGCTGCCCATCCGGCGTCACCAGGATCAGGCAGCGCGCCGTCGGCACCGAGGCCTGGAGCGGCGCGGTCGGATAATGCACGCCATGCCCGGCAATTTCGCGGCGGAAGGTCTCGCCCATTTCATCTCCGGCGACCTTGCCGAGGAATGCCACGCGCGCGCCAAGCGCTGCCGCCACGGCACAGGTATTGGCGACCGACCCGCCGGAGGCGCTCTTGCCGCCTTGCATCGCCGCCGTCAGCCGGGTTGCCGTATCGGCGTCGATCAGCGTCATCGCGCCCTTCGGCATGTTGTGACGGCTTAAAAATCCGTCATCCGTCGGCAGCAAAAGATCGACAATCGCATTGCCGATGCCGGTAATGTCATAGCGTGTCACGGCCATATCGCGGGTTCTCCAAGGTTTTTCCCCCTGGCCGTTAGCACCACTGCGCCCGCCTTTCCAAGCGCGCATGCGCGGCCCTTGCCCTGCGCCCGAGGTTGTCGCAGCGCACCATCGCGTGCTAGCTCCGCCGTGATGTTATGCTATGCCCGGGAGGACTCGTGTTCAATAAACGCAAGCCTGAAGCGCCGAAGCCCATTGCCGCCGCCGCTCCAGCACCGATGGCCGACCCCACGCCCGACGTCCCGGAAGCTGAGACCAGCCCGGCCCCCGTCTTCGCCCCCACATACAAGGAGTCCGCCATGGCCCGCTCGCCGTTCGCCCCGCCGCCGCTTCCCGCCGCCCCCGCGACCCCCTCCGTTCCCGGCATCCGCCCCGCGATCACGCCCGCCAGCCCGGCCCCGCGCGAAACCGGCGAGCGCCGCACCCTCGTCGTCGGCCGCGGCATCAGCGTGCAGGGCACCGTGCAGGATGCCGAGCGCCTGGTCGTCGAAGGCACTGTCGAAGCCGCCATGATCAACGGCCTCGTCGAGCTCTCCATCGCCCATGGCGGCATGTTCAAGGGCGAGGTCGAGGTTGACGAAGCCGAAGTCGCCGGCACCATCGACGGCACGCTCATCGCCCGCCACGCCCTCATCGTCCGCGCCTCCGGCCGCGTGCTGGGCACCGCCCGCTGCCGCCGCCTGCAGGTGGAAGATGGCGGCCAGATCACCGGCCGCATCGAAATGATCGGCGACACCGCGCCGCTGACCAGCCACGATTAATCGAGCAGATCCAAGGGGCGCCGCCCCTTGGATTCCCGCACGGCCCCAAAAACCCCGTCATTGCGAGCGCAGCGAAGCAATCCAGCGCAGCGCAAAGCACCGCACCACTGGCCGAAATCCGGATTACGGCGCCAAAGCCCCAAAAACCCCCGTCATTGCGAGCGCAGCGAAGCAATCCAGCGCGGCGCCAAGCGCCGCACCGCCCCCGCCGCTCTAAGAGCGCCTCGGCACCCGCCGCACCCCGCGCTTGGCTTCCTGCGCCAGGATCACCGGCCCGGCCATCACCAGCGCCGCGACATTCCACACCACGAAATCCAGATTGCCCGAACCCTCCATGATGGCATCGGCAATCGCCAGCAGCGCCAGCGCATTCGCGGCCAGGATCTCCTCCCAGCCCATCGCCTGCGGCTTATCCTTCGTCCAGATCCGCAGCACCGCCGCGATCACCGGCACGATGAACACCGGCATCGACGCATCCCGGTAGCGCCCATCGAACACCAGCATCGCCTCGAACACCGCCGCACCGGCCAAAAACACGAACCACAGCGCGTCGTAATTCAGCAACAACCGCCCGCGCCGCAGCGCCGCCAGCACCATCGCGCCGCTGGTCACCGGTGCCAATTTTTCGCCGCTCAAAATCGCATCCGCCCGGCGGATCGCCATCACCGCGAAAATCGCCTGCAACGGCAGATTGACCAGCGCATCGAGCACCAGCCAATGGTCATAGAGCATCGGCAGCGTACCCATGCAGGCAATCGCAAAGCCATTGCCGAGCGCGAAGGACGGCACCGCCAGCCGGATATTGCGGAACCCCACGGAGGCGAACAACAGGCTCCCCGCAATCGCGCCGAGCAGGGCATACCAAGGCCAGCTCGGATGCTCGACCACCGCCCCGTTCAGCGGGAATTTCAGCTCGCGATGCGCGTTCCAGATGCCCCAATTCGCCCCGGCGACGCCCTCATCCTCATATTTCCATTCCTGGTCGAAGGCCTCGATCAGATTGTAATCCACGCCTTCCTGGTTCGCCAACGTCACGAATTTGCGCAAAAACACCGCCTCGTTCACCCGGCTGGGGGCGGCGTCCTGGCGCCAGCGCCCACGGCTCGGCCAGCCCGTCTCGCCAATGGAAATCTCCTTGCCCGGGAACATCGCTTTGAACTTCTCGGTCGTCGTGCGGATATTCGCGATCGCGGCATCCACATTCAGCGGCTTATCCTCCCAATACGGGAGGAAATGGATCATCACGATATCCACATGCGAGGCGACCTGCGGAAACTGCGCCCAGAAATCCGTCACATCCGCATAGGCCACCGGCTGCTTTACCCGCGCGCGCACGTAATCGATGTCGGCATCCAGGTCATCGACCGAGAGATCGCGCCGGAGCAAAACCTCATTGCCCACGATCACGCGCGTGATCGTCTCGGGATGCGCATTCGCCTCCGCAATCCCCGCCGCCATCTCCTTGGCATTATCCTTCGGGTTGGAACTCAGCCAGATGCCAAGCCACACTTTCAAGCCGGCCTGCTTGGCCAGCGCGCCGATATCGTAATTACCCTCGATCGCCGAATAGGTGCGGATGCCATTGGCCTGCGTCGCGACGAGCTTGAGATCCTTCGCCACCTCCGCCCCGGTCGGATAGTCCTTATCCAGCGGCGACTGCCAGGCCTGGTACGGCGCATAAGACAGGGAATTGAATTTCCCCGGCGGCATCGTCACATCCCCTGCCTGGGGCTGATTTGGCGCCGCCCACATGAAGATCGTAAGAATACTCAGCAGCGCGCAGGCCAAAATACCTTTTTTCATACCCGTGGCTTAGCCGGAGCCGCCACACAAGAACAGGGGACGAGACGATGCAAAATGAAACCATGACCGACCACGCCATCCGCGACATTCTCGCCCGAACAAAACGCATCGCCCTCGTCGGCGCCTCGAACAATCCGACGCGCCCCTCCTACGGCGTGATGCAATTCCTCATTGCCCAGGGCTTTGAGGTCACCCCGGTCAATCCGTTCCTGGCGGGCGAGGAAATCCACGGCCATAAGGTCGTCGCCACCCTCCTGGAGGCCACCCCGCTCGACATGGTGGACCTCTTCCGCAACGCGACCCATGTCGCCGACCCGGTGGCCGACGCCATCCGCCTGGGCGCCAAAACCATCTGGATGCAGCTCGGCGTGGTCAACGAGCCGGTCGCCCAAACCGCCCGCGAGGCCGGCCTGACCGTCGTGATGGACCGCTGCCCCGCGATCGAAATCCCGCGTCTGGGGCTGCTGAAATAGGCTACCTAACCGCCGTTGCGTGCGCCGCCAGATCCTTTCTGCACGCCTCGCTGAAATCGCTTAGGACATCCAGCGCGCCGTCTTGAACGTGATCCATCATTTCGCGCATTGTATGGTTCGGCCCGAGATAGGTCGCGATAATCGCGTCCTCAACCCGCTCCGCCGCATCGATGACCGCACGGTCGGAAACCAGCCGCATGCGGCCGACCATGGCGTAGAGCTGCACCAGCTTGGTAATGTCTTCCGTCTGGTGGGTCATGGCGTCGCCGAAAAGCCGCGCCGCCTCGGCGATGAAGTCCCCATAAAGCGCCTCGAGCTTGGCCTTCTCCGCCTCGCGATGGGCATGGCGAAGCTGCGCCTGCTGCGTCGACCAGGACGTTACGAACGACGTCAGCCCACCGATGGCCGCCCCCGCCAAAGCCGAGAGTCCCGAGATATACGCCGCGTTCATGTTGCCCCTCGCAGAAGGAAGAGTAAGGCAAGGCCTGCTTTTTTGAAAGGCTCTAGACCATGAATACTGAGGTATTATGGTCTAATGCTCAACAAAAAGAATGGGTTATCAGCCTATAGGCAGAGAAAAATCATGTGGGCGTTTGCGGTGGACCTCACGGCCACCCAAACCGCCCGGTTGCTCAGTCTCGATCGCAAGACGGTCAACCGTTACTATGGGCTGTTTAGAGCAGCAATCCACGCTCACCAGAGCCGGCAAATCGCCGCGCTGGTTGGTGTTATCGAATGCGATGAGAGCTATTTTGGCCCTGAGCGCCAACGCGGCATACCAGGTCCACGCAAGCGCGGGCGCGGTACACGAAAACAGCCTGTATTCGGTATTTTCGAGCGCGGCGGGGCCGTCTTCACGGAAATTGTCCCGGATGTAAAAGCCAAAACTTTACAAGATATTATTCGGGGAAAAGTCAGCCCTGAGAGCAGCGTCATGACTGATGGCTGGCAAAGCTATGACGGGCTGGTTGATGTCGGCTACGACAAGCATTTCCGCATCAAAAAGTACCGCAAGGAAGGCAACCCGTTCACTGACGGCCCGGTCCACATCAATGGCATCGAGAGCTTTTGGTCCTACACCAAAAGGCGTCTGGCGCGCTTCAACGGCGTCAAAATAAACTTCGAACTTCACCTCAAGGAATGCGAGTGGAGGTGGGGCAAGGATCCTGATACGATCCTTGCCGAACTTAAGAAATTACTGGTCTAGAGCCTTTTGAAAAAAAGCAGCAAAAAACTTTTGCTCCTCTGGGCCACGGGCGTTTCCCCGTCCCCGTCTAGTAATGGGGGTCCGGGGCATCAGGCCCCGGCCGCCGGAGGCCCTTACTTACTTAAGGCCTCAAGTTGCGCCGCAAACAGCTTCGCCGTCCCCTGTCGCGCCAGGCCCAGCAGCGCCGCAAACGCCGCGTCATCGAACGTCGTCTTCTCCGCCGTCGCCTGGATCTCCACGATCCCGCCGGCACGGGTCAGGATGAAATTCGCATCCGCATCCGCATCCGAATCCTCCACATAATCCAAATCCAGCACCGGCACGCCCTGGAAAATCCCGCAGGACACCGCCGCCACCTGGGTGATCAGCGGGTTTGCCTTCAGCACGTTCTTCTCCTGCAACTTCCGCAGGCTGAGGGCGAGCGCCACATACGCCCCGGTGATCGCCGCGCAGCGCGTGCCGCCATCGGCATTGAGCACGTCGCAATCGAGCGTGATCGTCATCTCGCCCATCGCCTTGCGGTCCACGACGGCGCGCAAGGAGCGCCCGATCAACCGCTGGATCTCCTGCGTGCGCCCGCTCTGCTTGCCGCGCGCCGCCTCGCGGTCGCCACGCTGATGCGTGGCGCGCGGCAGCATGCCGTATTCCGCCGTCACCCAGCCCTCGCCCTTGCCGCGCATGAAGCCGGGCACCTTGCCCTCGACGCTGGCCGTGCACAGCACCTCCGTCCCGCCCATCCGTATCAGCGCCGAGCCTTCCGCATGATGCGAGAACCCGTCTCGATGCTGACGGCGCGCAAGCCGTCAAATGTTCTACCCGATGGCCGCACCGTATTCTCCTGTCTTTCTTGCATCCACGGGTCTATTAGCGGAGGCTGAAGCCATGGACCACAGCAGCAAGCTCAACCCGAAACAACCGCCCCGCCTGCCCCCGGGCCTCGACATCCGCTCCGCCGCGGTCCTGCGCGAAATCGTCGAGCAATATGTCGAAACCGGCGAGCCCGTCGGCTCGCGCACGCTCTCGCGGCTGCTCCCGCTCAACCTCTCGCCGGCCACCATCCGCAACGTCATGGCGGACCTCACCGAGGCCGGGCTGCTCTTCGCCCCGCACACCTCCGCCGGCCGCCTGCCGACCGATCGCGGCCTGCGCCTCTTCGTCGACGGCCTGCTGCAATTCGGCGAACTATCCGAGGACGAGCGCGCCACCATCAACCACGCCCTGGCACAATCGGGCCGCAGCCTGCAGGACACGCTGGCCCAGGCGAGCAGCATGCTCTCCGGCCTCTCGGCCGCCGCCGGCCTCGTCCTCGCCCCGAAAGGCGACGGCCCGGTGCGCCATATCGAATTCGTCCCCCTCGCGCCCGGCCGCGCCTTGGTCGTTCTCGTCTCGGCGGACGGCCAGGTGGAAAACCGCATCATCGAAATCCCCCCCGGCCTGCCCCCCTCGGCGCTGCAACAGGCCAGCAACTACCTCAACGCCCAGCTCTCGGGCCTGTCCCTCGCCGAACTGCGCCAGCGCGTCGCCGCCGACATGTCCGCCGACCGCACCGCCCTCGATGCACTGACCAACAGCGTCATCGACGCGGGCCTCGCCACCTGGTCCGGCGAGGGCCGCGCCGGCTCGCTCATCCTGCGCGGCCAGGGCCGCCTGCTCGCCGATGTCGACCAGCTCGAAAAACTCGGCGCCATCCAGGCCTTGTTCGAACGCCTGGAAACCGAGGAGACCATGCTGCGCCTGCTCGACCTCGCCGAAACCTCGGATGGCGTGCGCATCTTCATCGGCGCGGAATCCGGCCTGTTCGGCGCCGCCGGCGTCTCCATGGTCGTCGCCCCCGCCCGCAACGCGCAGGACCGCATCGTCGGCGCCATCGGCGTCATCGGCCCGACGCGCATCAATTACGGCAAGATCATCCCCGTCGTGGACTACACCGCCCGCGTCATCGGCCGCCTGCTCGGCTGAGCCCCGGCATCAGACCGGTGCCAGAATAATTTCATAAAATTAATCTTATCTTAAGGCTCGCAACGCAATATTCACTTGCCGTGCCGCACCACGAATATTACAGCTTCGTACACAAACTTTGCAACCAAGAGCTTAATAAACCGCCTGTCTACAAAACTAAAGGTAAGTCTCGCCTGGTGATCATCTGACTGGGCCAACTGCCGATTTCGCGGTCGTTTCCCGGCGCTGGCATGGCGCGACGTGCCTCCGACTACACAATACCGACCATAGTGCTGACCACGCATTTCAGTCTCTGAACATTGGAGCGACTTGCCGTTTGAACTGAAACGACCCTTAGGGTGCGCACCCGCCTTTAAGTTGATTATTCTAATGTTATGTTAGTTTGCCCTTATCCGGCTTCATCCAAGACATAAATTGTTGCATTTCTTCCTGATATAACCATCATAGAATCCATTCACAGCGTGTTATGATATTTTGGCACGATATGGCACTAACATAAACGGCGCATAAAGCACCCGCGCCTCCCCTTTCTCACATCCTGGAGCATCGCATGTCAGCGACGACATACGGCCCCGACGGTGGCGTCCAATATACCGTCGGCGCGCCTTTCTTAGGCCAAGCCTCCCTCACCATCACCTACCCCGCCGGCACCGGCCCCGGCGGCATCTCCAGCCAAACCATCAGCAGCGTGCCCACCGGCAACATCCTGACCACTTCCGGCAGCTCCTTGACCGTTGTTAATCTTTTGGGAGCCTCGGTCTTCGTCGTCCCCCCCGGGATCACCGGCACCATCAACATGGCCGCCAACGCGCTGGGAACCACCACGATCTATGTCGGCGGCGCGGCAACCCTCAGCACCGCCGTTACCTTAGTCGGCAGCACCACGATCAATGTCGATGGCGGCTCGGCGACCTTCGCCACCACGGTCGCCGATGCCCTGGGCGGCACCACCGTGAACCTCGACAATGGCGGCACCTTCACCAACGGCGCCGGCCTGCTCTCCGCCCTCAGCGGCGCCACCATCAATTTCGGCGGCAATGGCGGCACCTTCCTGCTCTGCGGCGGCACCGATAACAGCGCCGCCATCGATCTCTCCGGCGTCACCCTCAACAATTTCGACAGCGCCAAGGACAGCATCGCCTTCCAGGACCTCGCCGCCCCCGTCACCAGCTATAATGTCAGCGCCGTCTCCGGCGGCACGCAGACCATCACCCTCTACGGCAGCGCGGACCAGATCGTCGGCACCGTCACCGTCACCGGCACCAACTTTGCCGCCGGCACCGTCACCTATGGCGAAACCGGCCCGCTGACGCTCTCCGGCTATGACACCGCCAACGTGACGATCGACGCCGGCAGCGCCACGCTCTGCTTCCTCGCCGGCACGCATATCGCCACCCCGTGCGGCCAAACGCCCGTCGAGGACCTGCAAATCGGCGACCTCGTGCGCACGGCGCAGGGCGACACCGCCCCCATCCGCTTCATCGGCCACCGGCGCATCAATTTGCGCAACCATCCGCACCCGCACTCCGTGCGCCCCATCCGCATCCAGGCCGGCGCGCTGGCCGAGAACATCCCCCACCGCGACCTCCTCGTCTCGCCGGACCACGCGCTCTATCTGGAAAATGCCCTCATCCCCGCCCGCGACCTCGTGGACGGCCTGCACATCACCCAAGCGCCCCTCACCGGCATCATCGACTATTTCCATCTCGAGCTGGACCGCCACGCCATCCTGCTCGCCGAAGGTGCCGGCGCCGAGAGCTTCGTCAATGTCGGCCATCGCGGCATGTTCGATAATTGCAACGAGCCCATCCTGCTGCACCCGGAACGCTGGCATGGCGTGCGTGAAGCCAAAAGCTGCGCGCCGCTGGTCTTCAAGGGCGAGATTTTAACGCGCATCCGCCAAACCCTGCATGCCCACATCGCAAATTCCGGCTACGCCGCCGCCGAACAAACCGCCCTGGCGCTGCACCTCGCCGATAAAACCCTCCGCCCCGCGCAGCGCGAAGGCGACCGCGTCACCTTCCACCTCCCAGGCGGCATCTCCCACGGCATCATCACCTCCGCGGTCTTTGTCCCGGCGGAATTCAATCCCGCCTCGCCGGACCGCCGCCGCCTCGGCATCGCCATCACCGGAATATCGATCAACGACATCCAAGTCGCCTTGCACGACATCCTGAACCCGGCAGACCTCCACCCCAGCAGCGCGCAAGAGCACGCGACCTGGACGCGCGGCGATGTCCGCATCACCCTGCCGCCGGATGCCCGTACGCTCACGCTTACCATCGTTGGCTGGCCGCAAGTCTGGGTGAGGGAAGAGAAAGAGGAAAAGTCTTCTTTTTGTGAACAAAAAGAAGCAAAAAAACTTTGATTAATTGGGACTGTGCCGTGATTACAGCACAGTCCTAAGGAGCAAAAAGTTTTGGGGCTGTCCCAGATCCTGAACGGATCTAGGATAGAAAAATGGACCTAAAGCATTGTCGTATAAGGGAAAAATACCAGGATCGGCTGGCTGAATTTTTCGTTGCAGGCGTGACGGCACGGACGGCCGCCGATTTGCTGGGGATCAACCGCAAATCGGCGGCATATTTTTATCATCGCCTGCGCCAAATCATTGCTGTTGAGATGGAAAAAGCGTCGCCCATCGCGGGCCGCGTCGAGGTCGATGAGAGTTATTTCGGCGGCCATCGGAAGGGCAAGCACGGCCGGGGAGCCGCCGGCAAAGTCCCAGTTTTCGGGCTGCTGAAGCGCGGGGGACGCGTCTGTACGGTCATGATCCCGAACGTCCAACAAACCACGCTCATGAGCATCATTCGTGAGAAAATTGTACCAGATTCAGTGGTTTATACAAATTCGTATGCAGCTTATAACGCCCTGGACGTCTCCGAATTCCACCATTTCCGCATCAACCATAGACAGGAGTTTGTCGGAGATGGGCATAACCATATCAACGGCATCGAGAACTTCTGGAACCAGGCAAAGAGGCATCTGAGGCGATACAACGGCATCCCTAAAGCGAACTTTTTCCTCTTCCTCAAAGAGTGCGAGTGGAGGTTCAACAACGGAACGCCGGCAGCCCTCTTGAAAGACCTAAAGCGCTGGGTGAAGCTCCACTCTCAATAGTTATCTGGGACAGCCCCAAAGTTTTTTGCGCCGCTTTTTTCCAAAAAAGCGGCTTCTTACTTACTTCAAATCGCCATCGCCTCCGGCTCAGTCCGCGCCCGCTTCGTGATCAGCTTGTTCAGCGCATGCACATAGGCCCGCGCGGCCGCCACGATCGTATCCGTATCCGCCCCCTGGCCATCGACCAGCTTGCCATCCTCTTCCAGCCGCACCGTGCAACGCGCCTGCGCATCCGTGCCCTCGGTCACGGCCCCCACAGAGAACAGCCGCAGCTCGGCCGTATGCGGGAAAATCGCCTGGATCGCATTGAACGTCGCATCCACCGGCCCATCGCCCAGCGCCTCGGCACTCTGCGCCACGCCATCCACCTCAAGCTCCAGCAGCGCGCGCGGCTTGGCCTTGGAGCCAGCCCAGACTTCCAGCGCGACAAACTTGATCCGCTGATGGTCGCGCATCACCTCGTCATCGACGAGTGCGACGATATCCTCGTCGTAAACAACCTTCTTGCGGTCGGCCAAATCCTTAAAGCGCTGGAACGCGACTTGCACCGCATTATCGCCCATATCGCCATAGCCCAGCGCCTTCAGCTTATCGCGGAACGCCGCCCGGCCGGAATGCTTGCCCATCACCAGCGAGGTTTTTTGCCACCCCACACTCTCCGGCGTCATGATCTCATAGGTCGCGGCATTCTTCAGCACGCCATCCTGGTGAATGCCCAATTCATGCGCGAAGGCATTGCGCCCGACAATCGCCTTGTTCGGCTGCACATCAAACCCGGTAATCGTCGCCAGCAGCTTGGAGGTCCGCAAAATCCGCGTGCTCTCAATGCCATGCTTATACGGTGCCGCATCCGGCCGCGTGCGGATCGCCATCACGACCTCTTCCAGCGCCGCATTCCCGGCCCGCTCGCCAATGCCGT
Source organism: uncultured Pseudomonadota bacterium (assembly GCA_963737355.1). GTDB lineage: Bacteria > Pseudomonadota > Alphaproteobacteria > Acetobacterales > Acetobacteraceae > Acidocella. Next base: position 134,764 of record CAVTSC010000008.1, read on the forward strand.
TGATCGTGCACTCAATCTGCCGCGCCCCGCCGCGCACTGCCGCCAGCGTGTTCGCCACCGCCAGGCCCAAATCGTTATGGCAATGCGTGGAGAGAATAATCTGGTCCGCCCCCGGCACGCGGTCACGCACCATATGGAAAATGCGCTCCATATCCTCCGGCACGGCATAGCCCACGGTGTCCGGAATATTGATCGTCGTCGCCCCGGCCTTGATCGCGGCCTCGACACAGCGGCACAAAAACTCCGGATCCGTGCGGCTGCCATCCTCGGCCGACCATTCCACGTCATTGGTAAACTGCCGCGCCAGCGTCACGGAGGACGTCACCGCCGCCAGCACCGTCTCGGGCTCCATGCGCAGTTTATACTTCATATGCAGCGCGCTGGTGCTGATGAAGGTATGAATGCGCGAGCGCTCCGCCCCTTTAACCGCCTCCGCCGCGCGCAAAATATCGTCGCGGGCGGAGCGCGCGAGCCCGGCGATCACCGGGCCTTTGATCGATTGTGCAATCCGCTGTACGCTCTCGAAATCGCCGCTGCTGGCAATCGGAAACCCCGCCTCCATCACATCCACGCCAAGCTCGGCCAGCGTTTCCGCCATCCGCAGCTTCTCATCGATATTCATGGAAAATCCGGGCGATTGCTCGCCATCGCGCAGCGTGGTGTCGAAAATAATGACGCGCTTATCGTCGATGGTGCCGAAATTCGGGTGATTAATGCTCATTTTCTGGATTCCGCTAAAAATGCCGGTGGAGATTAAAGTCGCGGGGCATTCCCCTGAACGATGCCGGCAGCTCTCCGCGCGGCGTCACGCCCAGGGGCGGATAAGTCGAAGAAGGAGCCCAGAAAAATGCATGCCAACGGCCATAAATCCAAAATAAGCGAATTTCCCCGCCCCGGCAAGGGCAAGCCGCCTCACCCCCAGGGCAATCGGGTGAAGAACCTCGTGACAAGCTGTTAAAAGTCTGAATCTATACGTGTCCTCCGATTCGCTTACGGAGGAATATCATGGAAGCGTTTTCGGCGGCTGGGGATGCGGGTTGCGAGGCGGTTGTATTTCTTGGGTATTTTGAAGATTTGCCCGACCCGCGTCAGCGCGGCAAGGTTATGTATCCGCTGGATGAGGTGTTGCTTTTATCTCTGCTCGCGGTGTTGGCCGGGGCCGAGACGTTTGTTGATATCGCCCGTTTTGGGGCCAAGAAGCTCAGCCTTTTGCGCCGGTTCCGGCCGTTTGTGGATGGCACACCCTCGCATGACCATCTGGGCGACATCTTCGCCAGCCTCGATGCCGAGCACTTCCAGCGTTGCTTCGTGGCCTGGGTTTCGGGTCTTACTGGGGTACCAGCCGGGGTGATCGCCATTGATGGCAAGACCTCGCGCCGGTCGAAAGGTGCGAACGCGCCGATCCACATGGTCTCGGCCTTTGCGGCGCGTCAACGGCTTGTGCTTGGCCAGGTGAAGGTTGCTGAAAAATCCAACGAAGTCCTTGCCATCCCGAAACTGCTCGACATGCTGGCGATCGAGGGAGCCATTGTCACCATCGATGCGATGGGATGCCAACGTCACATCGCGCAAAAGATCGTCGACAAAAACGCCGATTACGTGCTCGCGCTGAAAGGCAATCAGGGCACATTACGTGATGATGTTGAATTATTTGCCACCGAGCAAAAGGCCCGCGGCTTCGCCGACAGCAAAATCAGCCAGGACACCACCGTTGATGGTGACCACGGCCGGATCGAGACCCGCACAACCACCGTTATCCACGATGTCGAATGGCTGCAAAAACACCATAACTGGCCGGGCCTGAAAGCTATCGTCGTGGTCGAAAGTAGCCGCGAAATCCAGGGGAAAATCGAGCAGGAAACAAGGTTTTACCTCACCTCGCTCGGGATGCTGGCCGCCATCCTCGGGCCAGTCATACGAAGCCACTGGGCAATTGAGAACAGCCTGCATTGGGTGATGGACATGGTCTTCCGCGACGACGAATGCAGGGTCCGAACCGAACACGCCCCGGCCAACTTCACCACCATAAAGCACATGGCCCACAACCTGATCCGAAGAGCACCAAGCAAGGACTCTATGCGCCTCAGAAAAAAGGTCGCAGCTTGGGACGACGAGTTCCTCGTCAGCCTCATCTCAGCGTAAAACCTTCACCCGATTCCCCTGGCCTCACCCCGAGAGCGTCGCCGGCCCCCCGCCCGCATTCGTCGCCGCCGGCACCGAACAGGTGAACGCCTCCACGGCGTTCCAATAGCCCAGATCGTCCTCCTCATACGTGCCCATGTCGTTCCAATAGAGCGCATAGGTCTCCGGCGTCGGGCTATTGCACAAAATCGCCCCGTCTTGCGGATTGGCGACCGGATCGAGCGGCGTGCCATCCGCCGCATAGCCTGGAACTTCGGTCGTGCTGTTATCCGGGTAATACCCGGCATATTGCGTCGCGACCGACGGGTTATAACATTTATAGGACGTCGATAACGGCAGGTTATGGTCCGTGCCGGAACCGCTTGTCGCAGGCTTCTGAGTCACCAGTTTGTCGCCGATATATTTCGTTCCCGCATAGAGATCGGTGCTGCTCCCATATATCGTCGTGATGGCCGAGATCGTCGCGCTGGTCGCGGTCGTGTTGCCTGGCGTATATCCCGCCGCCGCACCGGCATCATTCACCTTCACGCCGGTCAGCGGGTCGACATAGGTCGTGTCATCCCAAACCGGGTCGAGCGCCAGCACATTGCCGCTGGCATCCGTGATTTCATTGTAATAATCCGGCAACAGCGCTTCGTTGTTGCTGTTCACTGGAACATTCGTGCCCAGCGGCTGCACGATGAACGCGCAATCGTTGTAACTCGATGTTTGCGGGGCATCACAATAGCCGGGCTTGATGTTCGAGGGGCTCCAATCCAGCCACGGATCGGTACTGGAATCCGTCACCCCGCCATCCGTCGCATTGGTCGGCTGCGTGCAGCCGCTCATCACCGGCGGAAACACATCGCCGCTGCCGGTGGTGATCGCATTCCCGCTCGAATCCGTCGCGGGGGCTGCCGTGCTATCCGTGAACGGCTGGTCCGGGAACCAGGTGGAAAACGTATTCATCCCGGCAAAATCCTGATTGCCGGAAATACTGGAATAAGCCGCGCTCACCGGCGCGCTGATGCTCGTATTCGCCGTGGAAAAATTCGGGCACACGGCGGAAACCTTATACGTCGTATTATGAAAAGTTGAAGTAACAACCGCCGTCGAGACAAACGGCGTCAGCACATGGTTGGTATTATGCGTCGGTGGCTCGCCCGCCACCTCATACGCCGAAGAATACACATTCAAACTGTCGGATACCGGCGTACCAAAACCCTGGCTGAGCGAGCCGTACAACGTATGATCCGGGCACTCGCCATAAAGCGGCTGGCCAGACGTGGTCGAAGACGTAGTGCTGGATGTGGTCGCGGTCGTGACCGACCTTTCGCACACGCCATCGACTGTCTTAGTACAGTCAACGGTCGTACCCACCGTGCTCGGCGTAGTTGTGGTCTCCGTCGTCGTGGTCGTCGTTGCGTCTCCGCTGTCACAAGCGCCGTCGCTGTTATAATCTTTACAGCGATAGGTCGTGGTTATGATCGTATAGGTCGTGGTCGTCGTCGTATAAGATGGCGTAAAACCATTCGGATAATAGGTCGCGCTGCCATTCCCGGCAGTGACCATCAGATGCGTCGTATACTGCGTCGCATCGAGCTGCTCATACCCATTCGCGCCCGAAAAATTCACAAAGCTGAACGCGATCGGCTGGTTCTGCTTCAGCGAAATCGCCCCGCCGCTTCCCGTATCCCCCAGTAAATCCGAGACAAAGAGGTAATTGCACGCGGTCACCCCGCTCGCCGGCGTCACCATCTGCTCCTCGGTGATCTGCCCGGTCGCATTCTCGCAATACGTATTGGGCGGCGGCATCTCGCCATAATTCGCGGTATTGCCCGCCGCATCCATCGGCACGGCATAGGCATAGATGCTGCTCTTATCCCCGGCCGAGCCAAAACCGGGGCTCGGCGGAATGTTTTTGCCGCTAATGGTATCGGGCGGAAAATTCGCCGTCGCGATGCTCGTCGCACTCAGCAGCTCGGAGGGGATCAGCCAGGCGAACAGCGAATTTTTCAGCGTCGCACTCGCCTTCACCACCGCGCAATATTCATAGGTCGGCGCCCCCGCCGCATTCACCGGGCAGCCCTGCACCACGCCGGTGGAAAACGCCACGTTACCACCGCATTGGTTCGTCCCTTGCGTGCCGGTCCCCGTCGTACCGGTGCAAGCCAGCGTGATGGTCGGCGCGCTCCCGCTCACGAAATTCGGCAACTGCATGCCCGTGCTCGCATATTCCGTCTCAATCACGCTTTGCGCATCGGTGCTGGATTCCGACATCTGCCACTCGCCAACCCCGGCAATCGCCGCGCCATCCACCGCCGCCTGCAACAACGCGCGTGCCAATGCGATGCGCGAAAAATCCACCGCCGCACTGGCGGAAATCAATAGCGGCACGGTCAGGATCGCCATCGCCACGGCCGTCGCCGCGCGCCGGGAGCGCAGAAGCCTCTTGAACACACCGCAACGCATCCAAATCCTCCTCAATTCGTGCTCGTATCGATCTCCGAACATATTTGCGTGGCGGGCGAGGGCAGCGTGCAATCCGCGCAGGTCAATTCATTCGTCGGGCTCGCATAGGGCCAGCGAACATAGGCCGTCTGCGTCAAGGTCGGCCGGATCGGCAGGATCATCCCCGTCAGCCCGGCATAGGTCAGGCTCGCGCGCACGATGATCACGTTATCGCAGGGCACGAGGATCATGCCGCCATTCGCCGTCGCCAGCGCCACGGCCTGCGGCACGGTCCAGGTCACGCTCGGCGTCTGCGCGCAGCCGGAGCCCGATTGCGCGAAATTCCCCTCCCACACGTCATAGGTCGGTGTGGCGGCATGGGTGGGCGCACTGGTCGGCAACCCGTTTGGCCCAGCCTCCTCCGTCACGCTCGCAATGGTGATCGTCAGCGCCGCCGCCGGATAAGGCTGCAACCCGAGAACAGCGCCATGGCAAATATCGTTCAGCGAGGTCACCCCGGGCGTCACCGCCCCTGCGGATGTCGCGGAAATCGCCTGCGTGATCGACACCGACTGCGCGACGTTGAACGCCAGCGCGTTCAGTTTCGCCTCCGTCCGGTACAGCGTGAGAATCTCGATCGTGCCCACAAACAGCACGAGCAGCACCGGCACGATGAGCGCGAACTCCACCGCCGCCACCCCGCGCCGCCCGAGCCCGCGCCACCGCCCGCTCATGGCTCCATCACCGTCGCCGCCGCCGAGTAGAGCGAGGGCGTGCCATTCTCCGTCGCCACCCCGCTTGGCACCGCGAGGATTTTGAACGGCAGCGGATACGCCACCTGCACCAGCAGATATTGCGGCACCGCCACCACCGCCGCCGCGGTCGCGGTCGCCGCCGCCGGCGCCGTCGTCAGCGTCACGCCATTGAAGGACGGCGCCGCACCGCCGGTCACGACATACGGGCCGGATAACGTGCCATCCGCATTCAACGTCGCGGGCGTCATCCCGGCGAAAGACGTGCCGCCCTGCACGGAATATTGCAGCGTGCTCGCGCAATACGGGGCGGCCACGCCAAACTCGTTGCACACCACGGCGACGAAACCCGGATTGCTATTGGCGGTCACCTTGCCGACCTGAATTTCCCGCGTGGCATTGCGCACCGCATCGTCCAGCGTCATCTGCCAGAACTGGTCGATGGAGACGACAAAAACGCCGAACACCAGCAGAAAAAACGCGGCGCCGATCATCGCGAATTCCACCGCGGTATCCGAGCGCCGCTCCCGCCAGAAGCGCCGCATTATCCGTCGCCCATCCACAGATGATCCGCTCCACGCCATTTTATTCTGAAGGCGTGTCTAACTAAAATATTAACAGTTCACAACTATTTCTAAGCAGGAGAGGAGATCTTCTTTTTGTGAACAAAAAGAAGCAAAAAACTTTGTTAATCTGGGGCTGGGGCGCGCGCAGCTCCCGGCTCACAAGGGCAAAAGTTTTTTGCGCCGCTTTTTTTCAAAAAAGCGGCCACTTCCTTACGGCAACCTAAGATGAAAACTCTGCGGCCGGGTAAGCTGCTCATAGCCCCAAAGCGAGAGCGTATGCCCCCGCCCGCTATCCTTCACCCCGGTCCAGGCCAGAGCCGGATCAAGGTAATCGCAGCGGTTCAGAAACACCGTCCCGGTCTCGATCCGCGCGCCGATCGCCTCGGCCGCCGCAACATCCGCGGAGAATATCGCCGCCGTCAGCCCGTATTCGCTGTCATTCATCAGCCGCACGGCCTCCTCGTCGGACTCCACGCGCATAATCCCCACCACGGGGCCGAAGGTTTCTTCGGTCATCACCCGCATCCCATGCGTGACATCCACGAGGATCTGCGGCGCGAGATAGGCCGGGCCCAACGCCTCCGGCGCAAACCCCGCGGCATCGATCAGCGCCCTGGCACCCTGCCCCACCGCCTCGTCCACCTGCGCGCGGATAAACGCCGCCGCCTTGGGCGAGACCACCGGCCCTAGCGTGGTCGCGGCATCAATCGGGTTGCCCAGCCGGTACTGCCCCGTCACCGCCACCGCGCGCGCGACAAATTCCTCGTACACCGGCGCCTGCACATAAATCCGCTCGATCCCGCAGCAGGACTGCCCGGAATTGAAAAACGCCCCATCCACGAGGTTCTCCGCGGCAAAGCCGATATCCGCATCGGCGCGCACATAGGCCGGGTCCTTACCGCCCAGCTCCAGCCCGACCGAGATGAACCGCTCCGCCGCCGCCCGGCTCACCGCATGCCCCACCGGCACCGAGCCGGTGAACGCCACATGCGCAATCCGCGCATCGCGCACCAGCGCCTCCGCCGTGCTGCCCGCGATCTGCAAATGCTGGAACACCCCTTCCGGCAGCCCCGCCTCGTCAAAGGCAAGCTGGAACCGCTCGGCCACCAATTGCGTCTGCGCGGCATGCTTCAGCACCACCGCATTGCCGGCCATGATCGCCGGGATAATCGTGTTCACCGCCGTCAGATACGGATAATTCCACGGCGCGATAACAAACACCACGCCCAGCGGCCGGCGCCGCACATAGCGCTTGAATCCCGGTTTCGCCCCGGGATCGAGCGCTTCCAGCCCTTCCTCGGCCGCCTCCACCATGAACCGCGCCCGCTCCACGCAGCCGCGCACCTCGCCTGGCCCCTGCGCCACCGGCCGTCCCATCGACCATGCGAGCTCCAGGGCGATCGCATCGCTCTGCCGCAGCAGCGCCTCGCAGAACCGGTTGCCGAACACCGCCCGCTCGGCAACACTGCGCGCCGCCCAATCCCGCTGCGCCGCCACCGCACGGTCCAGCACGGCCTCGATCCGCGCGCGCGCCGCAAAGGGCCGCTCAACGTAAACCCTGCCATCCACGGGCGAAATCGTCTGCTGCATGCTCATCGGCGTTTCCTCATATTGGCCCACACCTCATGTCCGGCATAGCATAAAGCCGCGGCACAGGCGGGCGCGAGAAAATACATCACGCGGAACAACAAAATCGCCCCCAAAGCGGTCGCCGGCGGCAAATAATCCGAGAGCCCGAGCAACAGCACGGAATCGAACACCCCCACCCCGCCCGGCAGGCCGGAAAATATCCCCCCCGCAAACGCCGCGAGGTAGATCCCCAGCACATGCGGATAGCTCAGCCCCGGCGTATCCGGCAGCACGGTGTATAAAATCGCCCCGGAGGTCGCGGTATCGGCAAAGCCCAGCACCGCCTGCGCCAGCGCCAGCCGCCAGCCCGGAAGCGTGAGCTGCCGCCCGAACACCCGCAGCACCGCCACACGCCCGGCCGCCCCCACATAGAACACCACGAGCGCCACCAGCACCGCGCCCCCGGCGCGCAACCCCGCCGGGCTCACGGCATGGCCAAAGAGCGGCAGGCTACTGGGGTGCAGCAGCAGCAGCACGCCGAGCAGCGTCGCCAGCCCGATCGTGAACATGCTGCCCGAGAGCGCGACAATCCGCCCGATCCCCACCGCCGGCACCAGCCATTGCGCATAGAGCCGCAGCCGGATCGCCGCCGCCGAGAGTGCCGGCGCGCCCAGCACATGGCTCAGCGCATAGGCACAGAACGAAGCCAGCGCGACCTGCCGCAATTTCAGCGGCGGAAAACTCACCAGCCGCCGCGCAAACAGAATCCCCGGAATGTCATAGGCCATCATCAGGCAGACGGAGAAGGCCAGCAGCCCCAAGGCATGCAGGATCTCATGCACCGAGGTCGCCGCCAGCGCCGCCAGCACATCCCCCGGCCCGATCTTCCGCAACGCCCCGTGCAGCGCAATGACAATCCCCACCAGCACCAGCACCCCCAAACCCGGCGGCAGGACTTTGATGAGTCTGTGTTTCATGCCGAAGCCGGGCCCCGCCTTGCACCCCGCAAGCCTGCGCCCAAACTTCCCGGCCCGGTCATGTCCATCCGGACCTAAACGGCGGCCTCGGCGCGCGCCAAGGCCGTCTCGATCAGCGCCACCGTCCGCGCCACGCCATAGAGCGCGATGAACCCGCCAAAGCGCGGCCCCTCGGTCTGCCCGAGCAGCACCTGGTACAGGCAGTCGAACCACGCCTTCAGCGGCGCGAACGGATGCCGCTTGCCCACGGCATAAACCAGATTCTGCAACTTCTCGGCCGAGGTCTCGCCCGGATATTCGGCAAACTCGCCCTTGGTCAGGCTCGAAGCCAGATCCGCCAGCGCCGCCCGCTCCACCTCGCTCGGCGCGCGGAACTGCTTCTTCGGCGCCACGAAATCGCGGTTATACACCACCGCATACTCGACCAGCTTGGCCAGGAAGGGGGCGGATTCCGGCGTCGCCTCGGGCATATAGGCGCGGATAAAGCCCCAGAGCATCTCCGCACTATCTGCATTGATCACGGAGGCCAGGTTCAGCAGCATGGCAAAGCCGATCGGCGAGCCCGCATTCTGCGGCACCATCCCGCCATGGATATGCCACGCGGCATTGCCCTGCGGATCGTTGCTCTCACGCAAGGCGGTCACATTGGCGATATAATCATCCGCCGCGCGCGGGATCACATCGAAGAACAACTTCTTCGCCCGCTGCGGCGCATGGTACATGAACTGCCCCAGGCTCTCCGGCGGCGCATATTTCAGCCATTCCTCGACGGACAACCCATTGCCCTTGCTCTTGGAGATCTTCTGGCCGTTCTCGTCCAAAAACAGCTCATAGGTCAGGCAGACCGGCGGCTCGCCGCCCAGAGCGCGCACGATCGCGGAGGAAAGCTTCACGGAATCGATGAGGTCCTTGCCGGACATCTCGTAATCCACATCGAGCGCATGCCAGCGCATCGCCCAATCGGCCTTCCATTGCAGCTTCGCCCCGCCGCCCGTCACCGCGGTCTCAAAGCGCACGCCACTTTCCGGATCGCTCCACACCACCGTCCCCTGCGCCACGTCCACGCGCTCGATCGGCACCTGCATCACGACGCCGGTGCGCGGATGCAGCGGCAAAATCGGCGAATAGGTCGCCCGGCGCTCCGGCCCCAGCGTCGGGCGGATGATCTCCACAATCTCGTCATGCTTGGCCAGCACATGCAGCAGCGCCGCATCGAACCGCCCGGAAAAGTAATATTCGCTGGACGAGGCAAACTCGTATTCAAATCCGAACGAATCCAGAAACGCCCGCAGCCGTGCATTATTATGCGCGCCAAAACTCTCATGCGTGCCGAACGGATCGGGCACCTGCGTGAGCGGGCGGCCCAAAAATTCCTTCAGCATCTCCTTGTTCGGCACATTGTCCGGCACCTTGCGCAAGCCGTCCATGTCGTCGGAGAACGCCAGCAGCTTGCTGGGCAGCCCCGTCAGCTCGGTGAACGCCCGGCGCACCCAGCTCGTGCGCGCCACCTCGCCGAACGTGCCGATATGCGGCAGGCCGGACGGCCCATACCCGGTCTCGAAAAGGGCAAATTCCTTGCCCTTCTGCTTCAGCCTTTCAGCAACACGTTCAGCTTCACGAAAGGGCCAGCTCAGCGGGGGAGAAGTTTGTTCGGTCATAATAGCCTCCGCTCTATGGCGAAATTTTTGTCCCGTCTATACGGAAGGAGATGTCTTCACTGCAGGAATTTCCCGCTCTGATCGCCGGCCATGGCCGCGCCGTGCTGCTTGGGGCCGATGGCGCGCTCACGCCCATCCAGCCCGGCACGGTCGCCAAAACCCTGGGCGAGGCTACGGCCCTGGTCGTGCACGGCCCCGCGACCCTCAAGCGCCTGGGCAATCCGGTGATCCAGGTGCTGGACCTCCTGGAGCTTTTCGCCTTCGTCTGCCCCGCGCAATCCCTGGCCCCAACGCCCGCGGGCCTCGCCCGCGCGCTGGACATGGACGTCCCCGCCACCCAGGCGGACGCGGCCCAGCTCCTCCGCCCGATGGCCGAGGCTCTGCTCGCCCGCCTCGCCGCCGGAAGAACCGTCCCCTCGAACCAGGACGCCCCCGGCCTCGCCGCTCGCATGGGCGCTGCCGGCTGGGGCTGGGCGCGCCATGTGCTCACCGCCCTCGGCACACCGCACGCCTCGCCGGACGGCATGGCCATGCGCCTGTGGAAACGCCTGCCGAAATGGGAGGAGGAAGCCCCGCGCCCACCGCCCGCCGCCTTCCCCGTCACCACCGCCCAGGCCCGCGCGCGGCTGGCCTCCCTGCTGGGTGAAGGTGCGGAGCAACGCCCCGCCCAGGCCGATTTCGCCTCCGCCGCCACCGCCGCCTTCGCCCCCCGCATCGCCACCGGCGCGCCGCATGTCGTCCTGGCCGAAGCCGGCACCGGCACCGGCAAAACGCTGGGCTACCTCGCCCCCGCCAGCCTCTGGGCCGAGCAGAACAAGGGCGCCGTCTGGGTCTCGACCTATACCCGCCACCTGCAACGCCAGATCGAGCAGGAAGCCGCCCGCCTCGGCCCCAACACCAAAATCGTCCTGCGCAAGGGGCGGGAAAACTATCTCTGCCTGCTGAATTTCGAGGACGCGATGGGCGTCGAGCGCTACGCCATCCCGCTCGGCCTCATCGCCCGCTGGGCCATGGCAAGCTCGGACGGCGACCTCTTCGGCGGCGACCTTCCCGGCTGGTTCGCCGAGCTCTTCGGCCACACGCTGCTCGCCAATATCGCGGACCGCCGCGGCGAATGCATCCACGCCGCCTGCCCACATTACACCACCTGCACGATCGAGCACGTCATCCGCAACGCCCGCCAGGCCGATCTCGTCATCGCCAACCACGCGCTCGTCATGGCGCAAGCCGTCTGGGGCGGGCTCGACGACGAATACGTCCCCACGCGCTACGTCTTCGACGAAGGCCACCACATTTTCGATGCCGCCGACAGCGCCTTCTCCATCGAGCTTTCCGGCGCCGCCATGGCCGAACTCCGCCGCTGGCTCCTCGGCGCCGAGGGCACCCGCTCGCGCGCCCGCGGCATCGCCAAGCGCCTGGAAGACATCCTCGCCACGGACGATGCGATGGGCCCGAAACTGGACGCCGCCCTCTTCGCCGCCAAATCCCTCCCCGCGCCGATGTTCTCGATGCGCCTCGACCCCGAATTGGAATCCGACAACAACCCGGCCGAAGCCTTCCTGCGCGTCCTGCGCGCCCAGGCCCGCGCCCGCGCCACCGAGCCCGAACTCAAAACCGGCATGCCCTTCGAGGTCGACCTCCACCCGGTCAATGCGGACATCCTCCCCGCCGCCGAGCTCCTCTCCCGCGCTTTGGAGCGCCTGCGCGTGCCGCTCGAGGCCCTGCGCGAGCGCTTCCTCGAACGCCTGGAGACCGAGGCCGAAACCCTGGACGAGACCACCCGCCAGCGCCTGGAAGGCACTGCGCGCAGCCTCAAACGCCGCGCCATCGACAGCCTTTCCGCCTGGCGCCGCATCCTGGACGGCCTTGCCACCGAGCCCAAGCCCGGCGAGCGCCCCGCCCTCATCCAATTCCTCCGCCTCGACCGCGAAGCCGGCACCGACCGCGATATCGCCCTCTTCTCCCACCTCCTCGACCCGACCGAGGCCTTCGTGGAGACCATCGCCACCCCGGCGCATGGCATGCTCATCACCTCCGCCACCTTGCGGGACGGGGTAGAGAACGAAACCGCCTGGGAGGGTGCGGAATCCCGCACCGGTGCCGCGCATCTCGCCGCCCCCGCCATCCGCGCCGCCTTCGGCTCACCCTTTGACTATAGCGAGCGCACCCGCATCGTCCTGGTCTCGGACGTCAACACGCAGGATATCGGCGCCCTCTCCGGCGCCTATCAGGCCCTCTTCCAAGCCTCCGGCGGCGGCGGCCTCGGCCTCTTCACCGCCATCTCCCGCCTGCGCGCCGTGCATGCGCGCATCGCCGTCCCGCTCGAGGAATCCGGCATCCCGCTCTACGCCCAGCATGTGGACGCCATGGACAACGCCACCCTGGTCGACATCTTCCGCGCGGAACAGGATTCCTGCCTGCTCGGCACGGATGCGATGCGCGACGGCGTGGACATTCCCGGCAACGCGCTGCGCCTCGTCGTCTTCGAGCGCACCCCCTGGCCCCGCCCGGACATCCTCCACCGCACCCGCCGCGCGCATCTCTCCCACGGCGTGCCGAAAGACTACGACGACGCCATCGTCCGCCTGCGTCTGCGCCAGGCCTTCGGCCGCCTGATCCGCCGCGCCGACGACCGCGGCGTCTTCGTCCTCCTCGACCGCCAGGTCCCCTCCCGCCTGCTCACGGCTTTCCCGGAGCATGCGCCGATTATCAAATCCGGGCTCAAAGATGCGGTGCAAGGCATTAGGAGATTTCTTAAGCAGTAAGGATTCTTCTTTTTGTGAACAAAAAGAAGCAAAAAAACTTTACTAACTTGAGCCCGGGCGCACCTAACTCCCGGCTCTGAAGTCGCAAAAATTTTTGCGCCGCTTTTTTCAAGGCTCTAGACCATGAATACTGAGGTATTATGGTCTAATACGCTCGGTGTCATTAACTGACGCATGCCCAAAGACGTGTTCCGATTGACGTGATGTGGTCTGGTTGGGATGTGAACCATCGCCATGCATCGCAGCAGGCATCAACGATATCCTCATAGGTTTCGAAGACGCGGTTGCTGAGTTTGTTACTGCGCAGGTAGGCCCAGACGTTCTCGACGGGATTGAGTTCGGGACTGTAGGGCGGCAAGTGCAGGAGGGTGATGTTGTCGGGGACGCGCAGCTTGTCGCCTTTCTGGTGCCAGCCGGCGCCGTCGATTGTGAGTACGGCGTGCGCTCCGGGGGCGACATTCGTGCTGATCTCCGCGAGGTGCAGATTCATCATCTCGGCGTTGGCGAACGGCAGCACCAGCGCGGCTCCGATGCCGCGGGCCGGGCAGATCGCGCCGAAGATATAGGCCCAGTCGTAGTGCTGATCGCGGGGGGCCGAGGGCCGCGAGCCGCGCTCGGCCCAGACCCGGGTCAGCGTTCCCTGCTGGCCGATGCGGGCCTCGTCCTGCCACCAGAGCTCCAGCGGCTTGCCGCGGGCATGCTCTGGTAGCGCTTCATCTACGAGGGCGGCGAAGTTGCCTTGAAAGACGCTTGCGCTGCGGCGTCGTGACCGGGATGGCGTGGCCTGGTCACCAGCCGGCGGAAGCCCATTCGTCGGAGCACGTCACTCATGCTGCGCTCGGCCAGCACCACACCGAACTTCGCCGCGATCGCCCGCGCGAGGTCCGCCCGGCGCCAGCGTATCACGCCATGCTCGGCCAGGTCGGGGCCGCGCCGGACCCACTCGGCAACTTCTCTTTCCTGTTCGGCCGACAGCAATGGCTTGGGGCCGACATTGCCCGTCTTATCGGACAGACCCGCGAGGCCCTGCTCGTTGAACCGATGCACCCAGTCCCGCAATGTCTGGCGGTCCATCCCCGCCGCTTTGGCGGCATCCGCGCGCGATGCGCCCTCCAAAACCAAAGCGAGTGCGAGCATACGCCGAGAAGCCGCCACGTCCTTCGTACGCCGCGCCTCGCGCCGAAGCCCCGCAGCGTCAAAATCGGACCGTGTGATCTGGATCGCCGTCCCCATGCTAACCTCCCCGAATCGAGTGCACAGAGAGCGAATCACAGGAGCCGCCCCAAGGGAATCTAAAGGTTTCTGTGAGGTCGCGCACCCTCGGCGCAGCGGCGCGGTGTTGGAGGCGACCGCATTGAAATCACCAGAGAGTCAAATTCCAACACCGGGCGTATAATGCTCAACAAAAAGAACGGGTTATCAGCCTATAGGGTAATACCGGCAAAACCTGGGGCATTGGCTGCGTCAGGCTGGCTTCTGTCGACGTCGGATGAGGTTTGGCAATGGCGGGATGATGGGCTGACCAGGGACGCCGAGACGGCTTCCGAGATAGTCCCAGAATGCCACGCCGAGTTTGGCGCAGGTCTTGGCCAGTCCGAGGAAGGCGTCGCGGCAGTCACGTCCGAGATCGCTGCGGGTTCCAGCGCTGATTTTGCGCCTTGTTACCTGGCATCGGATGTCGTTCTCGGAGCCATTGGTATGCAGTGGGATTTCAGGCCGTTGCAGGACCCTCAGCAGCTCGTCCTTGTTGGCATAAAGTCTTGCCAGCAGGCGATCCAGGGTGACGAAGTCGGTGCGTCGGCGGAAGATGCGATCAAAGCGCAGCCGCAACCCCAGACGGCGTTTGGCCGTGGGTGCCAGGCGATAGTCCTTCAGATCGGCATAGAAGCGCCAGATCAATCCACGGACACGCTGTTGGGCGGCGCGGTGCCGGTCGGTGAAGGTATCGAGCTTGTGGACCAGCCGTTCCGCATGCACCCAACACAACGCGTGCAAGCCAATGTTGAACTGGCCGGCATCGTCGCTCAGCACGACCGTATCGCGCAGGAATTCATGCGCGTAAATGCTGCCCCAAATCGCGCCTTCGGTGGCGATGCTCACCGGATCGGGCGTGACGCGCCTCAGGGCGGTGAAGCCCAACCGTTCGAGCTTCGCCGACCAGGCAGCCTGATCGAGGAAGATCGTCTCCGGTTGTGCGGCCAGTCGGGCGATCAGGGGCGCGGACAACCCCCGTTCGCGCATGTAATCGTACGCCGCTGCGTTGAGCACATAATCGGTATGGCCGGCCCGCAGCAGGTCGAGAAAGTTCAGCCGGCTCTTCGATGAGCGGGTGCCAAACCAGGTGAAATTCTCGTTGCCGATCTGTGTACAAAAGCCGTTCTTGGCCTGGTGGCGGGCGCCGGTATCATCGGTCGAGACCCAACGCGACCCCTGTAGACCGGCGCGAAGAACATCGCGTGCTTCGTCGAGGAAATGGTCCTGCTGATCGGTCAGGCATCGCTGAACCTCGCGTTCAGAGATCGACAGACCGAACCCATGCAGCAGCGTCACCAAACGGGACAGCGTCGTCTGGCCCTGGTGATAAAGCATCAAAATGAAACGCCGAACCTCGGGCCCAAAATGACCATTGGTCCCTGTCGGCAGAGATGCGATGATCGTCTGACCATCCGGCGTCACCCAACGCTCCCGGCGATAGCGGATCGCGTGCACCGACAGCACAAGGTCCTGGATCAAATAGCTTACATAACCTTTAAACCGCGAGCCAGCCGGAACCGCGGCACTCAGAATTCGGTCTTCAACGCTTACGCGCGGTCTGATCTTGCCGCGCCCAGGCCGCATCTGCTGTTGATCGCGCTTTGCCGGTTCGGTGCCTTTGTCCATGCCGCTCGGTTTGATAGCCGGAGGGCCTTTCAGCCCTTTCAGCCGGGCGATCTCCAGGCGTAATTCAGAAATTGTCCGATCCTGTTCGGTGAGTTTTACAAACAACTTGAGCACCAGCTCCCGAAGCTGGGTCGAAGACAGGTAGTCAAGATTGTCCGGAGCGCTCACACATAGCTTGAATCGGAACTACTCGCGTCGGCGCAAGCAAAAAAAAGCGACCGCGCCCCAGATTTTGCCGGTATTACCCTATAGGCAGAGAAAAATCATGTGGGCGTTTGCGGTGGACCTCACGGCCACCCAAACCGCCCGGTTGCTCAGTCTCGATCGCAAGACGGTCAACCGTTACTATGGGCTGTTTAGAGCAGCAATCCACGCTCACCAGAGCCGGCAAATCGCCGCCTTGGTTGGTGTTATCGAATGCGATGAGAGCTATTTTGGCCCTGAGCGCCAACGCGGCATACCAGGTCCACGCAAGCGCGGGCGCGGTACACGAAAACAGCCTGTATTCGGTATTTTCGAGCGCGGCGGGGCCGTCTTCACGGAAATTGTCCCGGATGTAAAAGCCAAAACTTTACAAGATATTATTCGGGGAAAAGTCAGCCCTGAGAGCAGCGTCATGACTGATGGCTGGCAAAGCTATGATGGGCTGGTTGATGTCGGCTACGACAAGCATTTCCGCATCAAAAAGTACCGCAAGGAAGGCAACCCGTTCACCGACGGCCCGGTCCACATCAATGGCATCGAGAGCTTTTGGTCCTACACCAAAAGGCGTCTGGCGCGCTTCAACGGCGTCAAAATAAACTTCGAACTTCACCTCAAGGAATGCGAGTGGAGGTGGGGCAAGGATCCTGATACGATCCTTGCCGAACTTAAGAAATTACTGGTCTAGAGCCTTTCAAAAAAGCGGCCACTTACTTCCGCTTCACTTCAAACTGATACGGACTCGCACTCGCATTCAACGGATCAATCGTCAGCCTATGCGCAATCGGCGGATACGCCCTGGACCGGCAATCCTGCCGATCACATAACCGGCACGAAAGCCCGATCCCCACGGCGGCGGTCTCAAGCTCGATCCCATCGCCATAGACCAGCTCCCCGGCATGGCGCACATCGCACCCCATCGCCACCACCCGCACCGGCGGCGGCTCGCCCCAGCGCGCCGGCCGCCCGGTAATCGCCCGCGCAAAGCACAAAAACGTCTCCTTCTCCGAGAGCTGCGCCACCTGCACGCGGATCGTCCCCGGCGTCGCAAACGCCGAATGCACAATCCAGCGCGGACACGTCCCGCCAAAGCGCATGAACGGAAACCCCGCCGCCGAGAAGCGCTTGCTCACATTCCCCGCCGGGTCCACGCGCAGGAAAAAAAACGGCACGCCGCGCGCCCCATGGCGCTGCAACGTGCTCAAACGGTGGCAGGCCTGCTCATAGGAAACACCAAACCGCGCCGCGATCGCCTCGACATCGTAACGCGCCTCGCCCGCCGCGCTCGAGAAATTCGCCATAAGGCATCAAAATCGCGCCTGCGATATAATTCAGCAGCCCGATCCGCAGCAGCTCCCCCGCTTCCGGCGAACTCGGCGCCGCCCGCGTCAGGATCGCCTCAACCGCCTCGCGCGCCTCCAACAGCGCCAACTGAAACGCCATCTGAAACCCCCGGCTCTCGCGCGGCAAATCCTCCGAGAGCGTCAACAGCCGCGCCTTGGCATCGAACACGCGCAAACTATCCGGCAACTTGCGCACGCTCACCACCAGCCCATGCAGGCGCCGCAACCGCTCCGCCAGCGCATGGTTGGTGCCAAGCACGGCGGCATTCAGCGTCGCCCCAATCGCCTCCGCCGCCGTCCTCCAAGCTTTCAAAATGGTTCTCATGCGCATGGAAAAAATCCCGCACCTCCTCATTGGGCAGCAAAATCCGCCGCCCAGAGGGCAGCGTGATCCCATCCGCATCCTCCCTCGCCCCGGCCCAGGCACGGTGCAGCGCCAAGATCGCCCGCGCCCCGTTGGGTGCCGCCGCCAGCGCGCGGATCTCCGCCTCCGGCACCGGCTCGGCGCCCAGGAGGGGATCGGCAAATACCTCCCGCAGGGCAACCTCCAACTCCCTCTCCTGCACGCCCGAGAGGGCGGCGAGGTCCACTTTCAGAATATCCGTCAGCTTGAACAGCAGCGAGGCCGTCACATTGCGCTGGTCATGCTCCACCAGATTCAAATAACTCGTTGAAATCCCCAGCCGCTCCGCAAACCCCGCTGCGTGAACCCCTGCTCCATGCGCAGCCTGCGGATCGTTTTCCCAATGGCCGTCTTTGACATGTTTTACAAATAGCAAATTTTTACGGTAAAGTTAAGCACTCGTTTCGGAAAAACCCCTGAAAATCTCCTGTACTTCGCAGCGCAATGTAAATATTTCACTACACATCACCGCATTTCGCAGCGAAGGAGCTTTCCGCCATGCACCGCCTTCCTCAAATCAACTTTGCGCCCGAGGGCATCCCCACCGGCTTTCCCGTCCCCCCCGGCCGCTTCGACGGCATCAAGCGCGACTACAGCGTGGCGGATGTCGAAAAACTCGCCGGCAGCTTCCGCGTCAAACACACGCTGGCGGAAATGGGCGCCAACCGCCTCTGGAGCCTGCTGCATTCCGAACCCTATGTGAACACGCTCGGCGCGCTCACCGGCAACCAGGCCATGCAGCAGGTCAAAGCCGGGCTGAAGGCCATCTACCTCTCCGGCTGGCAGGTCGCGGCGGACGCCAATAACGCGGGCGAAATGTATCCCGGACCAATCCCTCTACCCGGTCTCCTCGGTCCCGCAGGTCGTTGCAAAAATCAACAATTCGCTGCGCCGCGCCGACCAGATTGCAAAAATGGAAGGCGATACCTCGCAATATTGGATGGCGCCCATCATCGCCGATGCCGAGGCCGGCTTCGGCGGCGCGCTGAATGCCTATGAGCTGATGAAGGCGATGATCGCCGCCGGCGCCGCCGGCGTGCATTTCGAGGACCAGCTCGCTTCGGAGAAAAAATGCGGCCATCTCGGCGGCAAGGTGCTGGTGCCGATCAGCCAGCATATCCGCACGCTGAACGCCGCGCGCATGGCAGCCGATGTCGAGGGCGTGCCCACCCTCCTGCTCTGCCGCACGGACAGCCACGCCGCCCAGCTCCTCACCGCGGATGTCGATCCGCGCGACCGTCCCTTCCTCACCGGGGAGCGCACAGCAGAGGGTTTCTACCGCATCAAGCCCGGCCTTGGCGTGCAATACGCCATCGCCCGCTAGCCTGGCCTACGCCCCCTATGCCGACCTCCTCTGGTGGGAAACCTCCGAGCCCAACCTCGAGGAAGCCCGGCAATTCGCCGACGCCATCCACGCGCAGTTCCCAGGAAAACTCCTCGCCTATAACTGCTCGCCCAGCTTCAACTGGAAAAAGAAACTCAGCCCGGAGAAAATCGCCTCCTTCCAGAGGGAAATCGGCGCCATGGGCTATAAATTCCAGTTCGTCACGCTGGCCGGCTTCCACGCGCTGAACTACTCGATGTTCACGCTCGCCAAAGGCTATGCCGCGCGCGGCATGGCGGCCTATTCCGAGCTGCAACAGGCGGAATTCGCCGCCGAACCGGAAGGCTACACCGCCACCCGCCACCAGCGCGAAGTCGGCACCGGCTATTTCGACGCCGTCGCCGTCGCCATCTCCGCCGGACAATCCTCCACCACGGCCATGGCCGGCTCAACCGAAACGGAACAATTCCATGACGATCTCCCTGTTGCTGATCTTGCTCACTGGCACGATGACGGCCTGGTACACGGCCATTCCTGGGCGGTCTCCGCGCCCGAGCGCTAGAGTGCGATCGTTTTAGGTTCGCGCATCTTGCGCGGAACTAAAACGTGAATCGCCCTCAATAAAAAAGCTGCGATCCACGCGCCCCCCGCCCGAAGCTGACCCGTCCCGATCCGCCTGGCCGCAAAACCAGGCGGATCGGACGCCATTACCAAATTGCTTCCCCCCGGCCCCCAAAACATGCAAACTTCGTTGCATGTCCACCCGGAATTTCATCCTCAACCCAGATCTTCTGCTCCGCGCCTACCGGCTCGGCCTGTTTCCCATGGCCGAATCCCGCACCAGCCGCGCGCTGCACTGGCTCGACCCTGAAGCGCGCGGCATCCTGCCGCTGGATGGCTTCCACCTCTCCCGCAGCCTGTACAAAACCCTGCGCGCCGAAAAATTCCAGGTCACCGCGAACGCCGATTTCCGCGCCACCATCGCCGGCTGCGCCGCCGCCCGCCCGAGCCGCCCGGATACCTGGATCAACGCGGAAATCGAGCGCCTCTTCACCGAGCTGCACGCCCTCGGCTTCGCGCATAGCGTGGAGAGCTGGCAGAACGGCAAGCTCGTCGGCGGGCTCTACGGGGTCAGCCTCGGCGGCGTGTTTTTCGGCGAGAGCATGTTCTCCACCGCCACCGACGCCTCAAAGATTGCCCTGGTCCACCTCGTCGCCCGCCTGCGCCTGGGCGGCTTCGCGCTGCTCGACACGCAATTCATCACCACGCATCTCGCCCGCTTCGGCGCGGTGGAAATCCCCCGCGCGCGCTACCATGTGCTGCTGGCCGAGGCGGTGGAAAAGCCGGCGCATTTCCTCGCCAGCCCTGATCCCGCCACATTGATGCACGATATCGAGACCATGCGAGCCCTCTCCTGATGAAATATTTCCCTGCCCCCGCCTTCATGCTCCTGGCCGCCCTGCCGGCCTTTCTCGCGAGCCGCGCCAGCGCCGCCCCCGTCCCGCAATATTTGCCGGACCGCGACGTCTCGATCACCTACGCCCTCACCGCCCCCGGCCGCGGCGCGCAGAACTACCAGCTCGAATACAACGCCGCCGGCGGCCTCGCGCGCATCGAAGCGCCAGCCCAGGGCATCTTCGTTCTGGCCAATCTCCCCTCCGGCCAGGCGCAGGTCGTCGTCCCCTTCCTGCACGCCTTCGTCGAAGCGCCGGATTTCTCGGGCCTGACGCGCATGATCTCGCATGCCGACGGCGCGCATTTCACCCCGCTCGGCCACGACCATTACGCCGGCCTCGGCTGCGAGACCTATAAAATCACGGACCGGCACGGCGACGCCATCGCCTGCCTCACCCATGACGGCCTCATCCTGCATTTCACCGGCCATGACGGCCAAGGCTCCGCCGAAGTCACCGCCCTCTCGGTCAACTTCGCGCCGCAACCCCCGGGCGATTTTTCGACACCGAACGGCTTTTCCGAAATCTCGCTTCCACCGGGCGCGCTGGCGGCGTTGTTGCAACCGCATTAGAAAGGAAGGGAAGGTCTTCTTTTTGTGAACAAAAAGAAGCAAAAAAACTTCGCGCCTTTGGGCCTGGGGCGCGCTTAGCGCCCGGCTCTCAAGTCGAGGAAGTTTTTTGCGCCGCTTTTTTCCAAAAAAGCGGCCCCTTTGCTCAACCTAAAGCCCGGCGATCCTCTCCCCCAACGCCTCCACCCTCAGCCCCACCACCCGAAACTTCTTATCCCGCGCCGTCATCCCCGCCTCCTGCACGATGGCCGCAGCTTTAACCCCCAGCCATTGCGCGAGCGCCTGAAGGATCGCCGCATTCGCCCGCCCATCCTCCGGCGCCTGGGCCACCGCCACTCTCAACCGCCCCTCCGGCCATCCCGGCGCGGCGGCGGCCGCAATCACCGGCCCAACCTGCCCCCGCCGCGCCCCCGGCTGCGCTTTTATCGCAAGCACCAACCCACCCGGCACCTCGATCCAAAATTGTTCGCTCATGTGCGCGTTGTGGCAGCTATCCGCTTGGCTAAATAGTTCCTGCGCGCGGCTCGCGACGCCGGTACGCGACCCGGGTCGTCGCGTCGACAAGGATTTCGGCCGCCCAGTGGAATATCCCACCCACCAGGGCGCCAAGAATGACCTCGCTGCCCCGGCCAAGGGCGACGGCGGCGATCGGCGTGTCAGGGTGCTCCGGCAGGAGGAGAATGGGACATGTCCACATGACGACCCTAAGCTTCGGAAACGCGCGCGCGACACAAGCGGAGATGGCCACCGCGGCGGCCATCTGTAAAACGGAGGAGGCAGCCAGGCGAGATCCGACCTCGCTCACCGCGACGCTCACGGCGATCCCGAGCAACGTGCCCAGAATGCGGCACATTAAGAATGATCGCGTTTCATGCAGCCGTTCCAGCGAAACGATCAAGGCCGACATCGCCGCCCAAACCGCCTCATCCAGCCCGAGTAAGGACGCCAGTTCGCTGGCGACCGTCGCCGCAATCGAGCAGCGAACGACGAAGGCGATGGTGCGGATGATTTTCTCTGGCATAGGCCGATCGGTGTCTGGTGGTTTCGGACGACGATGGGTCATCCTTCACAAGAGACCTAGGCTTAAGACGATTGTCCGTCTAATATATGGCCTAGCGAATTTTAATATCTTTTAGGTATGACCCGACCGTGGAGCTGAGGCACCTTCGCTACTTTCAGGCCGTTGCCGAGGAATTGCACTTCACCCGGGCTGCCGAACGGCTGGGTATCCAGCAACCGCCATTGAGCTTGCAGATACGTCAGCTCGAGCAGGAGCTGGGGACCTCGCTTTTCCGCCGCCTGACGCGCGGCGTGGAGCTGACCGAGGCTGGGGCATTGTTGCTCGACGAGGCGCAACGAATCCTCGAACAAGTGGAACGGACCAAAGCGAGTGTCGCGCGCCGAGCACGCGGCGAGACAGGACGTATCCGGGTCGGTTTCGCGGGTGCGACCTATTTTCAGCCGCGCATCCCCGGTCTCATACGCGCCTATCGAAAGATCTATCCTGACGTGCTGCTGACGCCGGAGCAAAGCAACACGCCGCAGCTGATCAAGGCTCTGCGAAACGGCGCCCTCGACATCGCCTTCGTGCGGCCGCCGCTTAGCGACGGTGAGGGAATCTCGGTTCAGCCACTCGTCGAAGAACCCATGCGGATCGTACTTCCAATGCAGCATCCGCAAGCGCGCGGCTGCGCCGTGTCGCTCAGTGACCTGGCTCGGGAGACGTTTATCCTATTTCCCCGCCCGATCGGACCAGGTTTGTATGACAGCATCATTGCGAGCTGTCAGCGTGCCGGGTTTAGCCCGATGCTGGGACAGGAAGCTCCCCAGATTTCCTCGATCGTCCACCTCGTAGCGGCAGGTTTTGGGATATCGATCGTGCCGCAGTCGCTCGAACAGATCCATGCAGATGGCATTGTCTACGCTCGGATAGAGGGGGAGGCCCCGCAGGCGCCGATCAGCCTTGCCGTCCATAAGGACAATCGCTCCGCGACGGTGCGAAACTTCGTCGCCCTGGCACGACAATAGACCAGGCTGCAAACTGGCATGGAAGCCGGCCCTTAAACGCTCGACCTGATTGCAAGCACAGGGCCGAGGGCTGGCTTCCATCTATTTTACAACGGGGCCACCAACCTCCAACATCATCGTCACCGCATCCCCGCCATCCGGATAATACCGCCGCCGCAGCCCCGTCCGCACGAACCCGACGCGCGCATACAACCCCAGCGCCGCCGCATTCCCCGCCGCCACTTCCAAATACAGCACCCGCACACCCTGCGCGCCCAGGCGCAAAATCCCCTCTTGCATCAGCGCCAAGCCAATACCCTGCCGCCGCGCGGCAACGCCGAGGGTCAGCACCTCCGCCTCATCCAGCACCGCGCGCAGGAGCAAAAACCCGCCGCGTTCATCGAGCAGCGCCAGCACGCCCGGCTGCCCCAGCAAGGTTGCAAAACTCGCCGCATCCCATGGGTCGTCAGGAAAAGCCTGCTGATGCAGCGCCGCCAGCGCCGAGGCATAGGCAATCCCGGCCTCGATCACGCCGCTCACACCGGCGGCGGCCGCAACCCTGCGGCCGGCAGTTTCGCTTCCGGCGGATCGACATAAAGCGGCGCCGCCGCATGCGCCGCGAGTCCAGCCTGTTCCCGCGCCAAGGCCGCCAGCGCCACCCATTCCGGCTCAACCTGATACGCCCCGGTCAGCATCACATCGCCGCCCGCTTCCGCCAGCATTGCCGCCACTTCCTCCGCCGCATCCCCCGCCAGCGCCACGGGCCCTGCGGCGCGCGGCAGCTCCGCATCGGCAAACGCCTCCGTCGCCTCGCCCCGCATCAAAAACAGCCGCCCCCGCCGCGCGCGGATCACCACCCAAAGCGGCCGGTCCAACCCGGCCAACCCGGCCCGATACGCCTCAGCCACGGTAACCCCCAGCAACGGCACCCCGGAAGCCGCGGCAAAGCCCTGCGCCATGGCAATCGACGTCCGCAGCCCGGTAAAACTCCCCGGCCCGATGCTCACCGCCACGCGCGACACAGGCCCCGCCGCCACCGCCTGCTCCAGCAGCCCCGGCAGCGTCTCGATCAACCCCGGCCGCAGCGGCGCAAAAAACCGCGCCACCACCGCGCCCTCCGCGCCCAGCAGGGCAACCCCCGCCCGGGCCCCGGCGGCATCAATCGCCAGAATGCTCAAGCGAACTGCACCGCCTCATCAAAGCTCAATTTCGGCAAACGCGGCCCATCCGCAACTTCCGCCTTCGGATAGCCCAGATTGATCAGAAAATTCGCCTTCCAGCCATTGCCGGAGAAAAACGCCCGGTCCACCTTGGACTTATCGAACCCGGACATCGCCCCGCAATCCAACCCCAACGCGCGGGCCGCCAGCATCAGATACGCACCCTGCAGCGTGGAATTGCGGAACGCCGTCTCCTCGGCGAGGTCCGGATTGCCCGAGAACCACCCCTTCGCATCCGCCTGCGGATACAGCTTCGGCAGGTACTGATAGAATTGCGGGTCCTGCGCGACGATCACCGTCACCGGTGCCGCCATCGTCTTATCCACATTCCCGGCACTCAGCGCCGGGCGGAGCTTCTCCTTGCCCTCCGGCGTGCGCACGAACACAAAGCGCCCCGGCGTGCAATTGGCCGAAGTCGGCCCCAGCTTCACCAGCTCATACAGCTTCTCAATCTCCGCATCGGAGACCGGCGTATCGGCAAACGCCCGCCGCGTCCTCGCAGTGCGGAACAGAATATCGAGTGCGGCATCGTCCAACGCCATGCGCCTGGTCTCCCCGGATTGTGATCAGGCCGCCTGTCTAACCGACTGAACCTCCGGAATATAGTGCTTCAGCATGTTCTCGATCCCATGCTTCAGCGTCGCGGTGGAGGACGGGCAGCCGGAGCACGCACCCTGCATCGTCAGGCTCACGATACCATCGCGATAGCCACGGAAAATAATATCCCCGCCATCCCCGGCCACCGCGGGGCGAATGCGCGTATCCAGCAATTCCTTGATCTGTGCCGCGATCTCCGCATCCTCGGGATCGAAATCCTCGGCTTCCAGCACCGCATGCTGGCTCAAGATCGGCCGCTCAGCCAGCAGATGCTCCATCAACAGCCCCAGCACCTGCGGTTTTAACGCCTGCCACTCGGCATCCGGCGTCTTCGTCACGGTGACGAAATCCCCGCCCAAAAACACCCGCGCGACGCCCTCGAGCCCAAACAGCGCCTCGGCCAGCGGCGAAATCAACGCCGCATCCGCATCCGCGAAATCCGCCGTCCGATTGCCCAAAATTTCCCGCCCAGGCAGAAATTTCAATGTCGCCGGGTTCGGGGTGCCTTCAGTCTCGATAAACATGGTTGGGATCCTTCAACGCCAATGCGGACCGCACAGGTCCTGTTACGCTAAACTCGTATGTTTGTCCCCCCATGGCAAGGGGACACCGAACCCGTTTCGCGTCTGCCGGGCATGCGCCCCGGGCGCATGCCCGGCGCCTGATAAAAAAAGCCCTTAACTTACGGTTGTAAAACCGCGCAGTGACGTCAGCTACAGGCGATCCATTCCTGGCACCAAAGGAGACCAGATCATGAATATCAGCAGCAGCCTCAGCAGCTCCATCGCGTCCCTGGGCGCCCCGGCGACCCCAACCCCCGGCCCGGGCTCGGCCACGACGTCCAAATCCGGAACCCCGTTGCTCTCCGCCGGCTCGGCCTCGGGCTCCATCATGAAGATCGCCACCGAGCAGGTGGAGGTTTCCAGCGGCCTCCTCGGCGTCGCTTAAAGGTAAGTAAGCAAGCGCTTCTTTTTGAAAAAAGAAGCAAAAACTTTCTATCCGCGCGGCAGTCTTGTCGCGCGGGCCAAAACGCGGGTCCAGGTTTTGTCCACCCACACCAGGGGCAGCGCGCAGAGCAAGGTCAGCGCGATGCTCACGCCTGCCGCCGTCAGCGCACTCCCCGCCTCACCCAGCCAGTCCAGCGCGCCGACAAAACTTTTCGCCCCCACGCTCAGCATGATCGGCCCGTGCAGCAGATAGATCGGAAACGACAACAACCCCAGCCACGCCGCCCAGGGGAGCGAAAACACCCGCTCCAAAAACGCATTGCCCAGCAGCAGAAAAATAATCAGCACCGCCGCGGCATCCCACACGAAATGCCCACTATCCCCCGCCGGCATCACCGCCTTCAGCGGCGCATGGATCAGCAAGGCCTGCTCATAGGTAAAACTGAACAGATACAGCGCCAGCACACCCACAACCACCGCCTGGGCGTTGGAAAACCGCGGCATCCGCCCCTCCGCGAACAGCATCGCGAGCACCGTCCCCACGAGAAAATCACTGACATAGGTCACCGGATACGTCGTCCCGGCGAGCCACATCACCGCCGCCACCAGAACCAGCCGTAACGCCCAACTGCGCAGCGCAAACAACAATGGTGCGGCGACAAACACCGCAAAACTGCCGAACAGCTCGATCCGCATCGTCCAAAGCGGCGAATCAAACCGCACATCGCCTTCGAAAAACGCCGAAATCAGCCCCTCATACGCCGCCCCCCACCAGGTCAAATGCTGCCCGGTCAGCGGCGCATTGCCATGGCTTGCCATCCACCCCGCCCCCGTCACCCGCGCCGCATGCTGGTATTCATGCCCGGACCAGACAATCAGCGCCCAGGCAAACAGGCAGGCGATCAGCGTCATCGCCGCCAGCCTTGGCCAGCGCTTCAACATCGCCATGGCGACGCGCAGCACCCGCCTATCCTCGGCAAAGGGCAGGCTCAGGATAAACCCCGAGAGCACGAAAAACACGGCGACCGACGCCCCGCCATTGAGCATCCCCAGTAAAAACTGGATCACCACATCGAACGGTCCATATCGGTGCGGCACAACCCCCACACCCTTTGCCGTAAATCCCAGCACCAGATGGTAGAGCACGACAATCGCCGCGGCGATCCCACGTAGCCCCTCCAACGGCACCAGCTTCCTGCCGGTCTCAGCCATGCGCCCGATGTCGGCCACCCCGCCGAGGATTGCAATTTTCGAAAACATTGAAAATGCGTGAGACCCGCCACGCATCCCGCTCTGCGGCAAAGCCCCTTGGCGCGTCCGCCGCCTGCCATTAAACACAGCGCAATGTCCGAAACCGAATCCTCACGCTACGATTTCTCCTCCGCCGAGCCGCACTGGCAGGCCCAATGGGAGGCCGCGCAATGCTTCAAAGCCGAGGACGTCCCGGCGCCTGGAGCCGAAAAATACTACGTGCTGGAAATGTTCCCGTACCCGTCGGGCAAAATCCACATGGGCCATGTGCGCAACTACACGCTGGGCGACGTCGTGGCCCGCTACAAACGCGCCCAGGGCTACGCCGTCCTGCACCCGATGGGCTGGGACGCCTTCGGCCTCCCCGCTGAAAACGCCGCCCGCCAGCGCAAGACCGACCCCGCCGCCTGGACCTACGCCAACATCGCCACCATGCGCGCCGAGCTCAAGCGCATGGGCCTCTCGCTCGACTGGTCGCGTGAATTCGCCACCTGCGATCCCGAATATTACGGCCAGCAGCAAAAAATCTTCCTGGATTTCTGGCAAGCGGGCCTCGTCGAGCGCCGCATGAGCGCGGTCAACTGGGACCCTGTGGACAATACCGTGCTCGCCAACGAGCAGGTGATCGACGGCCGCGGCTGGCTCTCCGGCGCGCTGGTCGAGAAAAAGAACCTCTCGCAATGGTTCCTGAAAATCACCGACTATGCCGAGGACCTGCTGGAAGGCCTGAACGAGCTCCCCCGCTGGCCTGAGCGCGTGAAACTGATGCAGGAGAACTGGATCGGCCGCTCCGAAGGCGCCGAAATCACCTTCCCGCTCACCGCCCCCATCGCCGGCATCCCCGACATCACGGTCTACACGACAAGGCCGGACACGCTCTTCGGCATGTCCTTCCTCGCCATCGCGCCGGAACATCCCATCGCGAAAGCTCTGGCCGAGACCAACGCGGACGCCGCCGCCTTCATCGCCGAATGCGCGAGCCAGGGCACGTCGGAAGCCGCCATCGAGACCGCCGAGAAAAAAGGCTTTTGCACCGGCCTGAGCGTCGTCAACCCGTTCAACGGCGAAGCCTTCCCCGTCTGGATCGCCAATTTCGTGCTCATGGAATACGGCACCGGCGCGATCTTCGGCTGCCCCTGCGGCGACCAGCGCGATCTGGATTTCGCCCGCAAATACAACCTCCCCGTCCCCGTCGTCGTCGCCCCCACGGCGGATGCCGAGCCCGAGATCACCACCAAGGCGCTGGATGGCGAGGGCATCATCATCCATTCCGGCTTCCTCAACGGCATGACCACCAAGGCGGCCAAACCCGCCGCCATCGCCAGGCTGACCGAGCTTGGCGTCGGCAAGGGCGTACAAAAATGGCGCCTGCGCGATTGGGGCATCTCCCGCCAGCGCTATTGGGGCTGCCCGATCCCGGTCATCCATTGCGAGGCCTGCGGCCCGCAACCCGTCCCGGCCGCCGACCTGCCGGTCAAACTCCCAACGGACGTCACCTTCGACCGCCCGGGCAACCCGCTGGACCACCATCCGAGCTGGAAACACGTCGCCTGCCCCGCCTGCGGCAAAGCCGCCACGCGCGAGACCGACACGTTCGACACTTTTATCGACAGCTCCTGGTATTTTGCGCGTTTTTGCTCCCCGCACGCGGCAACGCCCACCAACCTGGACGCCGCCAAACATTGGCTGCCCGTGGACCAATATGTCGGCGGCATCGAGCATGCGATCCTGCATCTGCTCTACGCCCGCTTCTTCACCCGCGCCCTGGAGAAAACCGGCCATGTCACGGTGAAGGAACCCTTCGCCGGCCTCTTCACCCAGGGCATGGTCACCCACGAATCCTACAAGGATTCCGAGGGCAACTGGCTCTACCCGGAAGAGGTGGAAAAACACGCCGACGGCACCGCGACCACATCGGACGGCAAGCCCGTCACCGTCGGCCGCATCGAGAAAATGTCCAAATCCAAGCGCAACACGGTGGATCCGGGCGTCATCATCGACCGTTTCGGCGCCGACACCGCACGCTGGTTCGTCCTCTCGGACAACCCGCCCGAGCGCGACGTTGAATGGACGGAAACCGGCATCCTCGGCGCCTCGCGCTTCGTCCAGCGCCTCTACCGCGTCGCCACCGCCGTAGCGGCGGAGCCGCGCGTGGAACGCCCCGCCGAATTCACTGCTGAGGCAAAAAAACTCCGCCAGCTCACGCATCGTACCATCGCGGGCGTGACCGAGGCGCTGAACAGCTTCGCCTTCAACGTCGCCGTCGCCCGCATCCACGAGTTGACCGGCGCCCTGCTCGGCGCCACGCCAACCGAGCCCGCTCTGCTCTGGGCCCGCTTCGAAGCCGCCGAGACGCTCTCGCGCCTCATCGCCCCGATGATGCCGCATCTGGCCGAGGAAGTCGCCGCCGCCCTCACCCCGAATGCTGCCTTGGTTGCGCAAAAACCCTGGCCCGTGGCCGAGCCCGCTTTGCTCGCGGTCGACGAGGTGACACTCGCCATCCAGGTCAACGGCAAACTGCGCGGCACCGTCACCGTTCCCGCCGGCAACCCCCAGGCGGATAACCTGGCGATTGCCAAGGACGCGGTATCCGGCGCATTGATCGAACATGACCCTCGTCAAGGAAATCTACGTGCCGGATCGGATCGTGAACTTTGTCGTCAAGCCGTAACCTCCTCCTGGCCCTGGCGCTGCTGCCGCTCTGCGGCTGCGGCTTCACGCCGCTCTACGGCCAGAGCGGCGATGGCAGCGACAGCGTCGCGCAGAAGCTGGACACGGTGGAGGTGGCAAACATCCCCGACCGTCCCGGCCAGATGCTCCGTCTGGCGCTGGAAACCCAGCTCCATGCCGCCGGCGCGCCGACCAGCGAGCTCTACAACCTGCAGGTCAGCTACAGCATCGCCGGTGCCAGTGTCGGCGAGCAAGAAGACACCTCCTATACCCGCCAGCGCTTCACCGGCAACGCGCACTGGACCCTCACCCCCATCGGCACCCCCAACACGCCGCTCGCCTCCGGCCAGGCCAGCACCGAGGACGCCGCCAACATCATCGACCAGCAATATTTCGCGCTCACTTTGGAAACCGACACCGTCAACCAGCAGCTCGCGAATATCCTTGCCTCGCAGATCACGACCCAGGTTGCGGCGTATTTCAAGACGCATCCAGGGTAGAAAGGACGTTCTTTTTGTGAACAAAAAGAACCAAAAAAACTTTTTTGACTTGGCGACAGCGCATCGGGCAACGCCGACGCCACACGCAACGGCCCAAGTCGCAAAAGTTTTTTGGTTCTTTTTTTCAAAAAAGAACCAGCTTCCCATGAAACTCGAAGCCGCCCGCACCGAAGCCTTTCTCAAGGCCCCCACCACCCCCATCGTCCTCATCTTCGGCCCGGATTCCGGCCTGGTGGCCGAGCGCGGCCTGACGCTTGCCCGCTCGGTTACGGGCGCGCTCAGCGATCCCTTCCGCTTTGCCGAGCTGCACAGCCCGGACGCCGCAACCCTGCTCTCGGAAGCCACCGCCGCCTCGCTCACCGGCGGCCGGCGCGTCGTGCGCGTGCGCGAAGCCCAGGAAACCCTGCTCAAACCCGTCGAATCCCTGCTCAAACCTCGGGCACGGACGCGCTGATCATCCTGGAAGCCGGCGAGCTCACGGCCAAATCCAAACTCCGCGCCGCCTGCGAGAAATCCGCCAACGCCGCCGCCATCGCCTGCTACGCGATCGACACCGCCCGCCTGCCCGCCAACCCTCACCGCCCGGCTGCGCGGCGCAGGACATCGCCATCGACCCGGACGCCGCCGCCTGGGTCGCCAACAATATCTCCGGCGAGGAAGGCCCGCTGCGCCAGGCCATCGAACCTGCTGATCCTCTATGCCGGCACCGAACCCCGCCTCACGCTGGCGGATGTCTCCGCCGCCCTGGCCGATGGCGGCGACACCTCGATGGGCGATGCGATCGACTCCGCCCTCACCGGCGACGCCGCCGCCACCGACCGCGCGCTCGACACTCGCCTATGACGAAGGCATCGCCCCGGTCGGCATCCTACGCGTCCTGCTCACCGAACTGCTCCGCCTGCGCGTCGCCGCCGCCGCCATGGACGAAGGCGCCTCGGCGGCCGGAAGCCATGTCCGCCATGCGCCCCCCCGTCTTCTTCAAACGCCAGACCCTCGTCACCCGCATCCTGACCCTCTGGTCCGTCCCGGCCCTCACCGAGGCCATCCGCGCCGCTCTGGCCGCCGAGACCGCCTGCAAACAAACCCTCACCCCCGAACACGCCTATTGCCGCCAAACCCTGCTGGCTCTGGCCTCCCGCGCCCGCAGCGCCGCCCGGCGCTGATCTCGGCCAAGCGCCTCCGGCAGCCGGGGCCTGAGGCCCCGGACCCCCATTAAATAGGCCCAAACCCCAAACACCCCGTCATTGCGAGCACAGCGAAGCAATCCAGTGCCGGCCCCAGCCCCGCGCCGCCGCCCGGCGCAGCCCTCGAACCGACACCCCAGCCTCAAAAACCCCCGTCATTGCGAGCGCAGCGAAGCAATCCAGCCTCGCCCCCAGCACCGCCCCACGCCCAACACAACCTCATTCCATATCCAAAACAAACCCCACCTTTTCCGGTGGATAACTTTTTTTAACCAAACACTTTCAACAAGCTAACCTGTGGATAACCCCAAAATGTTCCACGTGGAACATTACGCCCTCACCCATTCAACAACGCCAGCAGCGCGTCCAACTGGTCCAAACTGGCATAATTCAACTGCACCGAGCCGCTCTTGCCGTTAAAGCTGATCTTCACCTTCAGCCCCAATTTCTCCGCCAGCCCGTTCGCCAGCGCCTCGACATCCGCATCCCGGCGCCGCTCCGGCGGCGGCTTGTGCAGCAGCGCGCCTTTGAACGTCCGCCCCATATTGGCGATCATCTCTTCCGCCTGCCGCACCGAGAGATCCTTATCCAGGATCACCTTCGCCCCCTTCACCGGGTCGACATGGTTGAGCAGCGCCTTGGCATGGCCCATCGACAGGCTGCCATCGCGCACCATGCCCAGCACCTGCGGCGGCAATTTCAGCACGCGCAGCATGTTGGTGATATGCGCGCGGGACTTGCCCACCGCCTCGCCCAGCACTTCCTGCTTCAGCTGGAATTCCGAAATCAGCCGCTGATACCCCTCGGCCTCCTCGATCGCGTTCAAATCCTCGCGCTGCAAATTCTCGACCAGCCCGGCCGCCATCGCATCGCCATCGCTCAACGGCCGCACCAGCACCGGCACCACATGCAGGCTCACCCGCTGCGCCGCCCGCCAGCGCCGCTCGCCGGCGATGATCTGGTAATGCTCGGGCTTCTCGGGATGCGGGCGCACCAGCAGCGGCTGCAAAATCCCGCGCTGCGCGATGGACTCCGCCAGCTCGGCCAGGGCCGTATCATCCATCTCCATGCGCGGCTGAAACGGGCTCGGCTCCAGCATCTCCACCGGCAGGCTCTGCACCCCCGGCGCGTTCACCGTGGCCGGTGTGGCCACCTCTCCGAGCAACGCGGCCAAGCCCCGCCCCAGACGCTTCGGCTGTTCTTTCGCACTCATACCGCCCCCTTGCCTTTCCGCGACCGTTTCAAAAACTCCGCCGCCAACGCGAGATAAGCCTGCGCCCCCGTTGAGCGGAAATCATACAGCAGCACCGGCAGCCCATGGCTCGGCGCCTCGGTGATCCGGATATTGCGCGGGATCGCGGTGTCGAACACGACATCGCCAAAATGCCCGCGCACATCCGCACTCACCTGTTCGGACAGATTATTCCGCTTATCCGTCATCGTCAGCACAATGCCCTCGATGGCGAGCTTCGGATTCAAACTGCGCTTGACCATGTCGATCGTGCGCATCAATTGCGAAATCCCTTCCAGGGCGAAAAACTCCGCCTGCAACGGCACCAGCACCGCATCCGCCGCGACCAGCGCGTTCAGCGTCAGCAGCCCCAGCCCCGGCGGGCAGTCGATGAACACGGTGCTCGCCACATTTTCCCCGGCCAGCGCATCGCGGAGCAAAAACTCCCGGCGCTGCATCTGGCTGAATTCCAGATCCGCGCCCATCAGATCCGCCACCGCCGGCACGACGGAGAGGTTCTCCACCTCGGTCGGCCGCGTCACATCGCTGAGTGCGGCATCGCCCGCCAGCAGCTTGTAGCTGCCGCCATTGCGCACGGCATGCTCAATCCCCAATCCGGTGCTGGCATTCCCTTGCGGATCGACATCGATCAGCAGAATCTTCTCGCCCCCCACGGCGAGCGCCGTGGCGAGGTTGATCGCGGTGGTGGTCTTACCCACCCCGCCTTTCTGGTTCGCCACGGCGATGATTCGCGGGCGCTTGTTCGACTGTTCCAACATACTGGAATTCGCTCACTTTCAGGATGCTCGCTTGGCGGTCCAGCGGCGATAAAATCCGCTCTACCGTCATCTGCCAGAACCCCTTTGCGGCCGTCAATTCATCTTCCGCCGTGCGTCCTTTTGGAAACAAACACACACCCCCCGGTGCGAGATGCGGCTGCGCCAATCCCAGTAATTTATCCAAAGGTGCCAGCGCCCGCGCGGTCACCAACGGCGCCGGCACGGTCTTCGCCAGCTCGATCCGCGTGTTCAGCACCTTCACCGATGCGGCTGTCGCCCGCGCCGCCTCCATGAGAAACATCGCCTTGCGCCGATCCAATTCAATCAGCGTGAACTCGATCCCGGTGGCGATCGCGAGCACGATGCCGGGAAAGCCCGAGCCCGAGCCCAGATCAATCGCCCGCGTCACCCCGGCGGGAATATGCGGCACCAGGCTGAGCGAATCCTGCACATGCCGCTCCCAGATATGCGCTAGATCCCCCTTGCTGATCAGGTTGATTTTCGGCGACCATTTTTCGACCAGCGATGCAAACTGGCGGAGCCTTGCCTCGCTCACGCCGCCCGCCGCGGCTTCTTCAGCGCGCCGAAAATCGCCCCCAGCGCCGCCGGCGTCATCCCCTCAATCCGCCCCGCCGCGCCGAGGTTGCGCGGCCGCACGCGCTCAAGTTTTTCGCGCAATTCATTGGAGAGCCCGCCGACCTGGCCAAAATCGAAATCCTCATGGATCAGCACCGCCTCATCCTTCTCCCGTACGCGGATTTCGGCATTCTGCCGGTTGAGATACCCCGCATAATGCAAATCCGCCCGCAATATTTCGGCACCCCGCGAATTGCCCATCAGGCTTGTTGCCGTAGCGATAGAATCTCTTCCTGCAGCGCAGCAAACATCTCTGCCCGCTCAGCGCCAACACACCCCCAATCCAGCCCCAACGGGGTCAACCGTAACTCCGCATTATCGGCCCGCAGCGACAGCCGGTATTCCGCGCGCGAGGTAAACATCCGGTACGGCTCGGTCACCCCCTGCGTCACCAGGTCATCGATCATCACGCCGATATAAGCCTGCGCCCGGGACAACACCGCGGGCGCCGATCCGCCCGCCGCCCGCGCCGCGTTCAGCCCCGCCATCAGCCCCTGCGCCCCGGCTTCCTCATAGCCCGTCGTGCCATTGATCTGCCCGGCCAGATACAGCCCCGGCAGCGCCTTCACCTGCAGCGAAAAATCCAGCGCGCGCGGATCGACATAATCATATTCCACCGCATAACCCGGCCGCAATGATCCGCGCGTGCTCCAACCCCGGAATGGAGTGCACCAGCAGCTCCTGCACGTCCTGCGGCAGCGAGGTGGAAATCCCGTTCGGATACACCGTGTCATCATCCAGCCCCTCGGGCTCGAGGAAAATCTGATGCCCGGTCTTCTCGGCAAAGCGCACCACCTTATCCTCGATGGACGGGCAATAACGCGGCCCGCGCCCGGCAATGTTGCCGCCATAGACCGCGGATTTATGGATATTCTCGCGGATGATCTCATGCGTGCGCTCGGTCGTGCCGGTAATCCGGCAGGAGATTTGCGGGTTCGTCACGCGCTCGGTCAGGGCCGAAAAACATTCCGGCGGGTCCTCGCCTTTATCCTCGGGCAGCCCATCCCAATCGATGCTCTTGCGGTCCAGCCGTGGCGGCGTGCCGGTCTTCAACCGCCCTAGCGGCAGTTCCAGACGCAACAAATCCTCGGCCAGGCGCGTGGCCGCCGCATCGCCAATCCGCCCGCCGGGCTCCATCACGGTGCCGAAATGCAGCACGCCGCGCAGAAACGTCCCCGTCGTCAGCACCGCCGCCGCACAGGCAAACACCTGCCCATCGGCGGTCAGCACCCCGCTCAGCCGCCCGGACGCATCGCGCTCCAGCCCCGCCGCCTCGCCTTCCAAAATGGTCAGGTTCGGCTGTGCCGCCAGCAGCGCCTGCACGGCGTTGCGGTATAATTTCCGGTCCGCCTGCGCGCGCGGCCCGCGCACCGCCGGGCCCTTGCCGCGATTGAGCAGCTTGAAATGAATACAGGCCGCATCCGCCGCCTTGCCCATCAGCCCATCCAGCGCATCGATCTCGCGCACCAGATGCCCCTTGCCGATCCCGCCAATCGCCGGATTGCAGGACATCTCCCCCAGCCGGTCCGCCCGGTGGGTGATCAACAGCGTGCTGGCCCCAACCCGCGCCGCAGCCGCCGCCGCCTCGCGCCCGCATGCCCGCCGCCAATGACAATGACATCGTATTTCATGGCGGCGTATTAGCGAGTTTGTATGGAAGAAAGCCAAGGAAAGCGCTTCTTTTTTGAAAAAAAGAACCAAAAAACTTTTGCTCCTCGGCCCTGTGCGTGTGGCGATGGCGGGGCTCACGGCTACGGCCCGGAGGAGCAAAAGTTTTTTGCGCCGCTTTTTTTCAAAAAAGCGGCTTTACTTCCCTATACAAAACCCCGAAAACACCGCGTCGAGAATCTCCTCAACCCCAATCACCCCCATCAGCCTTGCCAGCTCATGCGCCGCCGCCCGCAATTCCTCGCCGCGCAGCTCCGGCTCCTCCACGTCCAAGGCCCGCGTCGAGCGCCGCCGCGGTGTCCCGCACGCAGGCGATCTGCCTCGGCCGCGCAAGCGCCGCAGCGCCCTTGGTGTCGGTCAGCCGCGCCGCGGCCTCGGCGAGACGCGTGCGCAATTCGCCCATCCCGAGCCCCGTGGTCGCGGAGACCGCCAAGGCGCCCGGCGCATTGTGGTGGGATAAATCCGCCTTGGTGACGACACGGATGACCTCCACGCCTTCCGGCATCTCTGGGAAATACCGCCTCGGGTGCGGCGGCCACGGCGATAATCAAGTCCGCCTTGCCCGCCCGCACCCGCGCGCGGCGGATGCCCTCGGCCTCCAAAAAATCCGCCGTCTCGCGCAGCCCGGCGGTGTCGGTCAGATGCACCGGCACCCCGCCGAGATCGATCCGGCTCCCCACCGCATCGCGCGTCGTGCCGGGGATATCCGAGACGATGGCGATCTCCTCGCCCGCCAGCGCGTTCAGCAAAGTGGATTTCCCCGCATTGGGCGGCCCGAGGATGACGAATTCCAGCCCGTCGCGCAGCCGCTCCGCCGCCGGGGCGCGGCCCAAGAGCGGCGAGCATTTCATCCCGCAGCCCGGTAATCCGCGCCAGCAAGGCGGCCTCGACCTCCGGCGGCAGATCCTCGTCCGGGAAATCGATCAGCGCCTCCTGCTGCGCCATGGCCTGGCGCAATGCTTCGCGCCAGGCGGTGCAGGCGGCTTGCAGCGCATCGGCGCCCTCCACCGCCAGGCGGCGCTGCGCCTCGGTCTCGGCGGCGATGAGATCGGCCATCGCCTCGGCTTCCAGCAGATTCATCCGGCCATTGGCATGCGCCCGGCGGGAGAATTCGCCCGGGCTCGGCATAGCGCGCCCCCTGCCCGGTCAGCGCCGCGCTGACCGCCGCCAGCACCGCGCGGCCCCCATGCAGGGCGAACTCCGCGCTATCCTCGCCGGTAAAGCTCTGCGTGCCGGGGAAAGTCGTGACCAGCGCGTGGTCCAGCACCTGCCCCTGAAAGCGGAGCTTGCGCAAGGAGGCGCGGCGCGCTTGCGGTAGCGCGCCCGCCAGCGCGCGGGTGATGGCAAGCGCTTCGGGCCCGGAAAGCCGGATCACCGTCACGGCCCCGCCCCGCCCGGTGATCGGCGCAAAAATGGTGTCGCTCATGGCCTCACATATCGCTGGAAACGGTCAGTAAGTAGCCGCTTTTTTGAAAAAAAGCGGCGCAAAAAACTTTTGCTCCCTGCAGAGCCGGGAGTTAGATGCGCCCTAGGCCCAGTTACAGAAGTTTTTTTGCTTCTTTTTGTTCACAAAAAGAAGACCCTTCTCCCCTACCTCAACGCCCAAATCCCCGCCCCCTTGCCCTCCGGCCGGTAGAAAAGATCCGCTTTCCCTCTGAACTTGTCAGAATCCGCGCAATGCGATTCCAGGCATTCCCGCGCCGAGGCGTTATGCTGCGGCGTGATGGGAACGCCGAGTGCAATCCGGCCTTCCCGGGACTTGCGATAAATATCCTCGAGCCGGGCCGTGCCGCCCAAAGATTCCAGCGACCATACCAATAGATCCGTCCATTTTTTGCTGGCGGGCTGGCCGGATGCGCCGCGCATCGGGCTGGGGCGCATCGGCGCCGGGGTTTTGCGTGCTTCCGGCTTGTTCGGCATGCGCTGGCCCGCTTGGGCCGCGAAATCGGCCAATATCCGCGTCAGGATCTGGTCTTCGTCATTCTCCCCGCCCCGCCGCTCCGACCAGATTTGCGCGAAGGTATCCACACTGATTTCGATGACTCGCTTCATAATCCAACTCCCCCTCCAATTTGGAGGGTTATCCAAGAGGTATTCAGAGGTATTCTATCCGGAGAAAAACTCCGTCGGGTGCCCGGGCCGCGCTGGGTGGCGGCCCGGGCGTGTTGCTTAACCCAAATAACGCGCCGTTAGATGGCGCTCGAAGGCAGCCGGGTTCAGCTTCTCGCCCGTTGCCGCCTGCAATAATTCGTTGAAGCCGAGGCGCGCGCCATTGGAATGGATCTTCGCCGACAGCCAGGTGACGAGGCCGGAGAAATCTCCTTGCGCCAGCGCATCATCCAGCGCCGGCAGCGTCGCGCGGGCGGTTGCCATGAGCTGTGCCGCGGCCATGGCGCCCAGCGTGTAGGAGGGGAAATAGCCGACCAGCCCGTCATACCAATGGATATCCTGCAGGCAGCCCTGGCGGTCATCCGGCGGGGTGATGCCGAGCAACGCGTGCAGCCCGTCATTCCAGGCGCCGGGCAGGTCGGCCACGGCAAGGTCGCCGGAGATCAGCGCCTGCTCCAGGCGGAAGCGCAGGATGACATGCGCCGGGTAGGTCATCTCATCCGCCTCGACCCGGATGAAGGAGCGCTCCACATGGCGCAGGCGGCGTTTGAGTGCTGCCACGGTGATCGGTTTGTTGAACGCCTTGGTCAGCAGCGGGGCGAGATAGCTGAGATAGGCATCCGAGCGCGAGGCCTGCATCTCGATGATCAGCGACTGGCTTTCATGCGTCGCCATGCCCGCGGCCTCGCCCACCGGCTGGCGCTGGAACGCCTTTGGCAGGTTCTGCTCGTACATCGCATGGCCGGTCTCGTGCAGCACGCCCATGATGGCGGAGCAGAAATCCTGTTCATCGTAGCGGGTGGTGATGCGCACATCGGTCGGCGTGCCACCGCAGAACGGATGGGCCGAGCGGTCCAGCCGCGCATGGGCGAAATTCAATCCGGCAGCGGCGGCGAGTTCGCGGCAGAGGGCTTCCTGGATGGCGGCCGGATACGGGCCTTCGGGCAGGGTTTCGGTCGGCTGGCGGTTTTGCCGTTCCTCGGCGGCGGGCAGGGCCGTTTGCAGGAAGGTCTCGTAATTGGCGAAAATCGGCGCCACGTCCCCGGCGGTGATGCCGCGCTGGTATTGGCTCATCAGCGCGTCATAGGGCGAGAGGTTGAGCGTTTGGCCTGAGAATGTTGGCGGATTCCCGGGTGAGGCGGAAAACCTCCTCCAGCGCCGGGCGGACGGAGCCGAAATCCGAGGCCGGGCGGGCGGTGCGCCAGATCGTCTCGCAGGCGCTCTGCGCGCGGGAGTTGGCTTCCACCAGGTCGCGCGGCAAAGCGGTGGCGCGCAGATGCGCATCGCGCATCAGGGTGAGATTTTGAGCGCGCCCAGGCGTCCTCCGGCGCGCCGGCGGCGGCGAGGTCGTCCGCAATGGCGGGCGAGGTCAGGAGTTCGTGCGAGAGCCCGGCCAGGATGGAGAGTTGCTCGCCGCGCGCCGCGGCACCGCCGGCCGGCATCATGGCGGCGGCGTCCCAGCCGAGCATGGCGGAGGCCTCGTTCAGCGTGGCGATGCGGGCGAATTTGGATTCCAGGCGTTGGTAAGCGGTCATCAATCTAAGAGCCTTTTGCGTGCGAAGAAGAAGAATTCGAATACCAGAACCAGCGCGAAGCCGAACCAGGTCAGCGCGTATTGGTAATGGTTGTTCGGGGGCGTGGGCAGGGTTTGTGCCGGTTGCGGCGCGTTGCTGCCAGGCGGTGGCAAGGGGCCCATGGCGATGAGGATGTAAGGGGCAACATGCGGCAGGTCCATTCCGGTGGCGATATTCGCGGGATCGAGCGTGTAATACAAGCCGTGCGCCGGGTCATCCGTGCCGGCAAACCAGCCGGGCGCGATGGGCGCGTGCACATAGCCCGCCACTTGCACCGGGCCGGAAGCGCGTGGCGTCGGGATGCGCCCCGGCACCCAGCCGAGATCGACCAGCACGATATCCTGCCCCTTGCGCTGCAGCGGCAGGATCAGCTCGCCGCCCGCGATCGGGCCGGTTGGGGAATCGTGCACCTCATCGCCATAGAGCGCTGCCTTGCCCGGAACCCAGGTGCCGGTGATGAAGACTTTCTCGAACGGGCTGGGCTGGGCGGGGAGCGGCACCGGCGGGGCGATCTCGGCGCGGTGGATGGCGGCGAGAATGCCCTCCTTCCAGGTCAGGCGATGCAATTGCCAGACGCCAAGGGCGATCAGGAGCCAGAAGGTGATGAAGGCCGCGATGCCGGGGGCTATCAGGCACTTCCACTTTTTTAACTCGGTTGTTTGACCCGCGGTCACGAAGACGTGCCCGCGGGTTTCGGGAAGGAAGCAAGGCCAGGGGCTCCGCCCCTGCACCCCGCCGGGGCCTGAGGCCCCGGACCCCCGCTAATTAGGGGTTGGGCGGGAGGGATATCTCGGCGCCACGCGCCGGGATATCCCTCGCGTCCCAACCCCAAACTAAGGGGGGTCTGGGGCCTCAGGCCCCAGCGGGTCCAGGGCAGAGCCCTGGCCTTCCTACCCGGCAACGATCGCGCTGCGGCCGAGGAAGTAGATGCAGACGAACAGGAACAGCCACACCACGTCCACGAAATGCCAGTACCAGGCGGCGGCCTCGAAGCCGAAATGGCGTTGCGGGGTGAACTGGCCCTGCATGGCGCGGATCAGGCAGACGATGAGAAAGCCGGTGCCGATGATGACATGCGCGCCGTGAAAGCCCGTGGCGATGAAGAAGGAGGAGGCGAAAATGCCGCCATGGTAGAAGGGGAAGGGTGAATGCGTGTATTCCCAGGCCTGGCCGCAGAGGAACATCAGGCCCAGCGCCACGGTGACGGCAAGGCCGCGCACGGTGCCTTTATTATCCCCCTCGAGCAGGCAATGATGCGCCCAGGTGATGGTGGTGCCGGAGAGCAGCAGGACCATCGTGTTGAAAAGCGGAATGGCATAGGGGTCGATCGTGGTGATGCCCATGCGGCGGCCAGACCGGGGCGAAGGCCGTGCCCATGGAGCTCGGGAAGAAGAAGTAGTTGAAATAGTTCCAGAAGAACGAGACGAAGAACATCACCTCGGAGGTGATGAACAGCGCCATGCCGTAGCGCAGGCCGATCTGGGTGATGAGCTTATGCAGGCCCGGGGTGCGGGATTCGTGGATCACGTCGCGCCACCAGACATACATCGTGGACAATGCCGCGACGAAACCAAGGCCGAGCACGAT
This sequence comes from uncultured Pseudomonadota bacterium, assembly GCA_963737355.1. Classification (GTDB taxonomy): domain Bacteria; phylum Pseudomonadota; class Alphaproteobacteria; order Acetobacterales; family Acetobacteraceae; genus Acidocella. Next base: position 175,757 of record CAVTSC010000008.1, read on the forward strand.
GTAATTGTGGAAATGCGCGGCGAGGATGATGCCGGTGAAGGTGAGCAGCGCGCCGACGGCGCCGCAGAGCGGCCAGATGCTCGGGGTGACGAGATGATACGGATGCGGGACGGTGGCAGTGATCTGGTCGGTCGCCGTATGGACTGTGCCGCTCATGGTTTCTCTCCGCTTTTTTGCTCATGCTGTTACCACATCTGGCCGTATTCGTGCAGTTTTACGATGGCGATGGCGTAAATCAACAGGCAAAAACCGCCCAGAGCGATGAGCAGCAGAAGATTGCGCCCGCGCCGTTTGCGCGTGAATTCCGCGCGCTCGGCTGGGGTCCAGTTGGACCCCACAATCTCGGTGACGGGCATTTTATCTGGCATCAGACCAGCCGGTCCACGGCGCAGGCGCCGAAGAGGATGAACAGATACAGGATGGAGAATTTGAAGGCGGCACGCGCCGGCGCGTTGTTCGTCAGGCTCGCACCTTTCGCATCCTGCGGATCCTGCAGCACGCGCCAGCAATAAACGACGAAGAGCAGGCCCAGCACAAGGGCGGAGATGCCGTAGATGCGGCCCATCAGGCCCAAGGCGAAGGGGGCCAGCGTGATGGGCAGCAGCAGCAGCGCATAGACCATGACGCAGATGCGCGTATGGCGCTGGCCGCGCACCACCGGGAGCATCGGCACGCCTGCCCGCTCGTAATCGCCGGAGGCGTAGAGCGAGAGCGCCCAGAAATGCGGCGGGGTCCAGAAGAACACGATGGCAAAGAGCAGCACCGGCAGGAGCGCGATGGAACCTGTCGCGGCGGCCCAGCCAATGACGGGCGGGAAGGCGCCGGCGGCGCCGCCGATGACGATGTTCTGCGGCGTGCTGCGCTTCAGCCACATCGTGTAGATGACGACGTAATACAGGATCGAGACGGCCAGCACCGAGGCGGCGACCCAGTTGGTCGCGATGCCCATGACCAGCACAGAGAGCATGGCGAGCACGATGCCGAAGGTCAGCGCCCCTTCCGGCGAGACGCGCCCGGACGGGATGGGCCGGTTGATGGTGCGCTTCATGATCGCATCGATATCGCGGTCATACCACATGTTGATGGCACCCGCGGCACCCGCGCCGACGGCGATGCAGAGGATCGCGACCAGGCCTAGAAAGCGGGTTGATATGGTGCGGGGCGATGGCGAGGCCGATGGCGCCGGTAAAGACGACCAGGGTCATCACGCGCGGCTTGAGCAAAGCCAGCCAGTCGGAAGCGACGGCGCCGAGCTCCGTGGCGCGGAGGGCGGCGCTCATGCGACCGCCCGGCCGCATGCGATGTGGCAATGAGATCCGGCCAACCGGTCTGACGACCCCAGATGCCGATGAATTTTAAACTTAGCCAAGTGCAAAATTTTAGTCCTGACGACATAGGTGAGACATGCCCCCGCAATAGGCATCCGGGGTCCGGGCTGGCGCCCTAGGCCAAAACGTTACCTGATAACGGGCACATCCTCAAACGTATGATGCGGTGCCGGAGAGGGAACCGCCCATTCCAGCGTCGTCGCCCCCTCTCCCCAATAATTATCGCCCAGCACCTGCCTTGAGGTGAAGACGCGATAGAGGACGTAGAAGAAGACGATGGTGGAGAGCCCGGAGATCCAGGCGCCGATGGAGGAGACCATGTTCCAGCCGGCGAAGGCATCCGCGTAATCCGGGTAACGGCGCGGCATGCCGGCCAGGCCGAGGAAATGCTGCGGGAAGAAGGTGAGGTTCACGCCGAGGAAGAAGGTCCAGAAATGCACCTTGCCCCAGAATTCCGGATAAGGATGGCCGGACATTTTGCCGATCCAGAAATAGAATCCGGCGAAGACGGCGAAGGTGGCGCCCATTGAGAGCACGTAATGGAAATGCGCGATGAGAAAATAGTCGTTATGCAATTCCTGGTCGAGCCCGGCATTGGCGAGCACAACGCCCGTGGCGCCGCCGATGACGAAGAGCAGGATGAAACCGATCGCCCAGAGCATCGGCGTTTTGAACTCGATGGCGCCACCCCACATGGTGGCGATCCAGGAGAAGACCTTGATGCCGGTGGGCACGGCGATGATCAGGGTCGCGACCTCGAAATAGACGCGGCTATCGGTGCTGATGCCGGAGACGAACATGTGGTGCGCCCAGACGACGAAGCCGACAAAGCCGATGATCACCATGGCGTAGACCATGCCGAGATAGCCGAAGATCGGCTTTTTCGAGAAGGTGGCGACGACATGGCTGACAATGCCGAAGGCCGGCAGGATCATGATGTAGACTTCCGGATGGCCGAAGAACCAGAAGAGATGCTGGAAGAGCACCGGATCGCCGCCGCCGGAGGGCTCGAAGAAGGAGGTGCCGAAATTGCGGTCCATGATAAGCATGGTGACCGCCCCGGCCAGCACGGGAATGGCGAGCAGGAGCAGGAAGGCGGTGACCAGGATCGCCCAGCAGAAGAGCGGCATTTTATGCATGGTCATGCCCGGGGCGCGCATGTTCAGGATGGTGGCGATGAAGTTGATGGCGCCGAGCAGCGAGGAGATGCCGGCCAGATGGAGTGAGAACAGCGTGAAATCCGTCGCCACACCAGGGGAATATTGCGCATTGTCGAGCGGGGGGTAGATCGTCCAGCCCGCCCCGGCGCCGTTGCCGATGGTCAGGCCCAGCATGACGAAGATGAAGCCCATGGCGAGGAACCAGAAGCTCATATTGTTCAGCCGCGGGAAGGCCATGTCCGGCGCGCCGATCATCATCGGCACGAACCAGTTGCCGAAGCCGCCGATCAAAGCGGGCATGACGAACCAGAAGATCATGATCAGGCCATGCGCGGTGATGATGTCGTTCCAGGTATTGCCGTCGGGGACCAGCGTGTTGTGCGGCACGGCGAGCTGGGTGCGCATGATCTCGGAGAGGATGCCGCCGACGCAGGCGCCGATGAAGGCCATGGTGAGGTAGAGCGTGCCGATATCCTTGTGGTTCGTGCTCATCAGCCAGCGATGCACGAAATCCGGCCTTGGCATGGGCGTGCGGGCCGTGCGCGTCATGGTCGCCATGGAGTTCGGGGATGGGATCGTGATCGTGTGTCGTGAAAGACATGATCTTGCTCCTTGGGGTCGGGCTAATGCGCGTCGGCGAGCTGCAGCGGCGAGGCGAGCCGCCGGGCGGGGGCGGTGTTCTCGGTGTAATTGGCCTGGGCGAGCTTCACCCAGGCGAGGTAGTCGGCCATCGGCACGGCCTTGATCTCGATGGGCATGGCGTCATGGTCGAGGCCGCAGATCTGGTTGCACTGGCCGTAATAGGTCCCGGGCTTGGGGATCAGGGTCCAGCTTGTCACGATCCGGCCGGGGATGGCGTAGCGCTGCACGCCGAGCGAGGGCAGGAAGAAGCCGTGCAGCACATCCGAGCTCGTGATGTCGAACTTGATCTTCTCGCCGATGGGCACGACCAAAGGATGGTCCACCGAGAGGCGGCGGATGTCGCCCGGCTGGAGCTTGTCATCGGCGATCATGTAGCTGGAATAATCCAGGCCCGCGACGGCGTTGTAATTATATTCCCAATACCATTGATGGCCGGTGACGGTGACGGTCATGTAGGGATTGGTGTCGTCCGCCTCGTAATAGATCAGGTTGATCGAGGGGATGATGATGATCGCGAGCAGCAGGGTCGGCACGACGATCCAGATGACCTCGATCACCGCGTTATGCGTGACATGGCCGGGGACGGGGTTCCGGGCGGCGCGAAAGCGCACCATCACATAAGCGAGCAGCACGCCGACGAAGGCGACGACGCCGGCCATGATCCAGAGCACGTATTGCATGAGCCAGTCGATTTTCGCCTGCATCGGGCTGCCGGCGGCGGGGAACCACATCTGCCAGTCATGCGGGGCATCGACATAGGCATTGGCGGCGGCGGTAGGGTCGGGCGCCTGGGTCTGGGCCTGGGCCAGATGCGGGGCGAGGGCGAGCAGGAGGGCTAGGCAGAGCATGCAAGCGGCAGGCCGCCAGAACAAAGCGGCGAGGCGGCGCGAAGGTTGTTGTGAGTCGCTAGGCGTAGCCAGTGAATTGATACACCGCTGCATTCCCGACATCCCATATTTGCCCATTCCGTTTGGCCGGAACGGTTTTGTTTTCGATTGATATAAGCCAGCCCCTATAAGATCAAGTTTTGTTCCGGGATCGTGGAGGTGCCGAGCGGGATGTCGCGAGGCCGAGGCGAGGGATTCAGGCTGGAAGCGGGGTCAGGCGACGGCGTTCAGATTTTGCCCCTGCCATTGCTGCAGGACGACAAAGCTCCGGGTGTTCTGACCCGTATGGTCGAAGGCAGCGCCGAAGCCATTGGCCAGGCCGCCTTGCGGGATGTCCAGGCGGCGCAGGGCATCTAGCAGTTTGGTGGGATCGCCGACATTGGCCAGCGTGTCGAAGACCAGTTTCGCGCCGGTATAGGCGGTCAGGCTCTCGGCCGTGCGCGGCTTCATGCCGAAGCGCGCGGTATAGGCGCGGGCGATTTCGTCGGCCCCGGCCGGGTAGTTGGGCGCGCCGATGACGAAGGTGTTGTCGAAGGCCGGGCCGAGGGCGAAGGCGGTCTCGCGGAGCTGGTAGCCGTTGCCGCAGCCGATAATGGCGCGCGGGCGCCAGGCCTGCGCCTGCATGGCGGCAAAGAAGGCCAGCGCGTCGTCGAGGCCGGCAGCGTGCAGCACGATCTCCACCCCGGCGCGCTGCAGGCGGCCGACCGGGTCGTGCAGGTCGGTCGCGTCCTCCGGATAGCCCTGGCTCAGCAGGAGCGGGGTTTTGGCGGCGTTGAAGGCGGCGATCACCCCGGCGGCGATGGCGCCGCCGGTCGCCCCGGTATTGAAGAGCAGGCCGATCTTGCGCCCCGGATAGCGCGACAGGGCCGTGGCGGTGGCGAGCTTGGCGATCATGCTCGTGGTCGGGCCGGTGCGGAGCAGGTATTTGAAGCCGCGCGCGGTGATACCGTCCGCCGGGGCGTTGAGCTCGATATAGGGGATCTGTGCGAGCTCGGCGGCGGCCGAGCCGGGATAGGAGAGTGCCGAGGTGCCGGTGCCCAGGATCAGCGCGGCGTGGTTCGCAATCAGGCTGTTCACCGCGCCGGCGGCACCCCCTTGCGCATCGGCATCCGCCGCGGCGAGGGCGACCGGCATGCCGGCGATGCCGCCTTGGGCATTGGCGGCATCGGCCGCGAGCAGGATGCCGCGGCGGCATTCATCGCCGATCAGCGAGAGGTCGCCCGAGAGCGGCAAAGCGATGCCGATCTGCGGCGGGCTGGGGATTTTTTTCGGTGGGTTCGCGGCCCGGGCCATGCCGCCGGCGAGGCCAGTGCCGGCAAGGGCAAGCAGGAAACGGCGCGAGGGATGGGACATTGCGCGGGCAAACTCGCATTTGGGGGCGGGGGCCGCAAGGGTGCGTCTCTTGCATCGGCCAAGCGGCCCAAAGTCGCGGCAGGAGAGGAATGGGTCCTGCTCCTCGCCTATTGACGGCGGGCACGGGATTACCGAGCTAATGGGCCATGAACCTTCCAAGCTCCATGCGCTATATCGATGTTCCCGCCCCCGGCGGCCCCGAGGTGATGCGGATCGCCCATGGCCCCCTGCCCGTGCCCAAGCCGGATGAAATCCTGATCCGCGTGCTGGCGGCGGGCGTGAACCGGCCGGATGTGCAGCAGCGCAAGGGCGCGTATCCGCCGCCGCCGGGCGCGAGCCCGGTTTTGGGGCTGGAAGTCGCGGGCGAGGTCGTCGCACTCGGCGAGATGGCGAGCGGGTTTTATCCCGGGCACAAGGTGACCGCTTTGTGCAATGGCGGGGGCTATGCGGAATATGTCGCGGTGCCGGCGACGCAATGCCTGCATTGGCCGTCGGGGTTTGATGCGATCCAGGCCGCCGCATTGCCGGAGAATTTTTTCACGGTCTGGGCGAATGTGTTCCAGATCGGCAAGCTCGCGGCGGGGGAGACGGTGCTGGTGCATGGGGGGAGTTCTGGGATCGGCCTCACCGCGATCCAGCTGGCCATCGCGCATGGCGCGAAAGTGTTCGCCACCGCCGGGAATGACGCGAAATGCGCGGCGATCGAGCGGCTGGGGGCGGTGGCGATCAATTACCGCGAGACGGATTTCGCCGCCGCGATCGCCGAGGCGACCGGCGGACAGGGCGTGAACATGGTGCTGGACATGGTCGGCGCGCCCTATGCCGAGCGGAACCTCCAGGTGCTGGCGCGCGGCGGGCGGCTGATCCTCATCGCCTTCCTGCAGGGCAGCAAGGTCGAGAAGTTCGACCTGCTGCCGGTGATGGTGAAGCGGCTGACGATCAGCGGCTCGACCATGCGCCCGCGCACGGCGCAGGATAAAGGCGCCATCGCCGCGGCGCTGAAGGCCAAGGTGTGGCCGCTGCTGGAGGAGGGCAAGATCGCGCCCGTGATCGACCGGGTGTTTGCGCTGGAAGAAGCCGCCGAGGCGCATGCGCTGATGGAAAGCAGCACGCATATCGGCAAGATCGTGCTGCGCGTTGCAGGTTAGAACGCAAAGCGGGACAGGCGGGCGAGGTCGTGCATGTTTTGGCACGCCCGGCTTCCGCCCTGCCCTCGGTGACCAAGCGGGATCTGGAACAGGCCTGGGAAGCTGGCGCAGGCGGTGGACGCGCCGGCCCCGCCTCCGCGCAAATTCCATTTTGCCGCCGAGCCGCCGGTGGATTTATGGGTGCAGGACAAGGATGCCGCGGCCTGGGTGGCGGCGGTGGAGCGCTGCATCGGGCCTGACGACGCCGCACGGCGTTTCCGTCTGCCTGCGCCTGCTGGGGCTGGTGGCGCTGATGGCGCAGGGCGGCTGGGCGCAGGCTGGTTCATGCTGGCCCGCGGGGGTGCGGAAATCCGGCCGGAATTGCTGCAGGCGGCTGCCCTGGCGCCGCTCACCGATTCCGGGGGTTTTGACGAGACGGCCCTGCGCGCTCTATTGCCGCTGGCATCAACGCAAGGTGCGAAGTCATGAAAAAAATTCTGATGGCGATGGTGGCATGCGTGGCGCTGGCGGGCTGTGCCGCAAACGCGCCGGAAAGCAATGCGCAGCAGGCCGATGATGCGGCCTGCACCGCGCAGGCCGATGCCCTGTATAATTCCGAAACCGTCGATGAGCAGGCACGGACCTCCCAGAACGGGCTGCTTTATGCGCCGATGCCGACCCATGTGTTCGATGCCGAGCAGCTTGGCGCCGAGCATGTCCCGCGAGAGCGCGATCACCGCCTGCGAGGAGAATGGCAATACCGCGTCCGGCCCGGAGGTGGATGGCACCCCGGTGGTGACGCCGCATATTATCGGCATCCAACTTAACCCCTTTTTGACAACGGAGCAGACCCATGAGCCGCATTATCCGGACCGAAGCCAACCCCATCCTGTCCAAAGCCGTCGAGTATCACGGCTTTGTCTATACCCAGGGCGTGGTCGCCAACGACCCCAACCAGGACATCACCGCACAAACCAAGGACGTGCTCGCGCAGATTGATGCCCTGCTGGAAACGCATGGCACGGACAATACCCGCCTGCTCCAAGCGCATATCTGGCTCAAGGATATTGCAGATCGGCAAGCTATGAACGAGGTGTGGTCCGCCTGGCTGCCCGAGGGCCAAGCGCCGGTGCGGGCTTGCGTGCAGGCGGTCCTCGCCGACCCGCGCTACCTCGTCGAGATCATGATCACCGCCTGCCGGTAAATTCCGGGAGCCATATCCAAGCGCCTCTTTATTAGTTTTTTATTGCGAATATAAGGCGTTAGGGAATATTCCGCGCAACGGCCGCTTCGAGTCTCGAAGCGGCCGTTTTTGTTTTCGCGCGATTCCGGACGGAAACATAACGTAACTATAATTTGGGAAATTTGTCCTAAAGCTGCCCGCCGGACGCGGGCAGGAATGACGATTTCGTGGATCTGTTGTAATTTTGTCGCAGATCCAGGTTGCGAGATGCGTAATACGCCCGTAGCCCATGCGTCATGGTTATAGCACGTGACGGCAATTTGCGGTTGAGGTATTCAGACGCCATCGGCCAGAAACCCACCGGGATCCGGGCCAAGGCCCGTCGCCTGGTCGTTGGCTTCACGGTTGCCGGCGCAGCGCTTTTCTCCGGGCACCACGCCCAGGCCAGCACCCGGCACCATGTCGTGCATCACAGTGTCGCCCATGTCGCCGTGCATCACCGCCCTGTGCATCACAGCATCGGAATGGCCAGCCGCCACGTGACCGGCCTGCATCATGTGAGCGACAATTTCGGCCGCTCCGAATTCCGCGTGCCGATCGAGCATGCCGCGTATTACACGCATCACCGCCGTACCCCGAGCTATTGGCATTCCGGCCTGCAATGCGTGCCCTATGCGCGGGAAGTCTCGCATATCGACCTTACCGGCGATGCCTATCTCTGGTGGGCCGAAGCCGCCGGCCGCTATGCGCGCGGCAATGTCCCGCAGGAAGGCGCGGTGCTCAATTTCCGCGGCATCGGCCGCATGCCGCTCGGCCATGTCGCCGTCGTCACCAACGTGATCAACAGCCGCACCATGCTCGTCACCCAGGCCAACTGGGTCCCGGGCACCATTACCAACGATGTCACCATGCAGGACGTCTCCCCGAATAACGACTGGTCGGAAGTCCAGGTCGAACTCGGCGATAGCCAGCAGCTGGGGTGCTGCCTATCCGACCTACGGGTTCATCTATAACAAGCCCGCCGACAGCACCATCATCGCCAGCAACGCGCAGAATAACGAAGTCGCCGAAGCGCCCGATCACCCTGCCCGTCAGCACCCAGGCCCCGGACCGCAACCTGCAGTAATTCGCGGCTTGAGGCGCGTGCTTGTAAGCAAGCAAGGCCAAGGGGCTCTGCCCCTTGGAACCCCGCCAAAGGCTCGCCTTTGGAATCCATGACTTAGGGATATAAAAAGGGGGCGCCCCCGGGTGGTATTACACGCCCGAGGCGCCCCCTTTTCATATCCCTTAAATCGCGGATTCGAAGGGCGCGGCCCTTCGCAGGGGTCCAGGGGACAGCGTCCCCTGGCCTTACTTACTTATAAGCACGCGCATCAAATCCTCGAATTCCTGCACGGTCAGCGTCTCGGCGCGGCGGGTGGGGTCGATGTTGGCGGCGTTCGAGCAGGGTTTCGCCGCCGAGGGGTTTCAGGGCGCCGCGGAGCATTTTGCGGCGTTGGCCGAAGGCGGCGGCGGTGAGGCGTTCCATGGCTTGGATTTGTGCGCGGGGCGGCTGGTTGGGTTTGGGGATCAGGCGGACGAGGGCGGAGTCGACTTTGGGCGGGGGGGCGAAGGCGCCGGCGGGGATGTGCATGGTGATGGCGGCGTCGCAGAGCCATTGCGCGAGCACGGAGATGCGGCCGTAGGCGGGCGTGTTGGGGGCGGCGCAGATGCGCTCGGCGACTTCGAGCTGGAACATCAGGGTGAGGGATTGGTATTCGGTCGGCCTGGGTGAGCCAGTTGATGAGCAGCAGCGTGCCGATATTGTAGGGCAGGTTGGCGACGATGGCGCGCGGGGCCGGGACCAAAGCGGGCAGGTCGGTTTTCAGCGCGTCGGCTTGCAGGATGGTGAGGCGGCCTTTTGCGGTGGCGGCGAGTTCGGTGATCGCGGCGACGGCGCGCGGATCGTATTCGATGGCGGTGACATGGGCGGCGCGGGCTATCGAGCAGCGCGCGGGTGAGGCCGCCGGGGCCGGGGCCGATTTCGATGACGTTGAGGCCGGCGAGCGGTTCGGCCTGGCGGGCGATGCTGGAGAGCAGATGCGGGTCGAGCAGGAAATGCTGGCCGAGGGATTTGTCGGCGCGCAGGTCGAAGCGGTGAATGACATCGCGAAGCGGGGGCCGGGGCGCAGATAAATCCATCATGGCGCTTGTTAGCCGGGTTGCCGGCATGGCAACAGGGGTATGTGAGCGAACGACAGCAAGAGCATTGTCCGAAAGCGCGATTGGCGGCTGGGTGCTGCATGCGCCGAAAGTGTTGCGCGCGCTGGTGCGGGCCGATGATGCGTGGCTTGGCGTGCTCTCGGCCGTGGTCGGGCGTTGTCGGCGGGCTGGGCGTGGTGGTGATGAATGCCGTCGATCGCGCTGATGCATCAGCGGCTGTTTGCGTTGCCCTGGGCCAGGGGGTTTCGGAATCCGCTGCATTTGGCGCCGACTGCGGGCGATTGCCGTGCCGGTGCTGGGCGGGTTGGTGCTGGGGGTCGAGCATGTGGGTGCTGGCGCGGTTGCGGCCGGGCAATCTGCTGGACCCGGTGGAGGCGAATGCGCTGTATGGCGGGCGGATGTCGTTGACGCGACAGCCTGATCGTGGCCGGGGCAGACGGCGTGGTCGAACGGCGTTGGCGCCTCGGTCGGGATGGAGGCGGGCTATGCGCAGTTTGGCGCGGGGATGGCCTCCTGGCTGGGGCGGAGTTTTCGGCTGCGGCGCGGCGATTTGCGGGTGCTGGTGGGGGCGGGCACGGCGGCGGCGATTGGCGGGGCGTTCAATGCGCCGTTATGCGGGGCGTTTTACGGGATCGAGCTGATCATCGGGGTGTATTCGATCGCCACCCTGCCCTTCGTGGTGATTGCGGCTTTGGCGGGAACGCTGACGGTGCAGGTCTTGGCGGCGCGCCGCCGGCTTTGGTGGTGACCCTGCCGCGAGGTGGTGCCTTATGGCGCGTATGTGCTGGTGCTGCTCGAGGGCGTGGCCTGCGGGTTGCTCGGCATTGGGATCATGCGCGGGGTGACGACGATCGAGGCGGGGTTCCGGCGTTCGAAGAATTCCGGTCTGGGCGCGGCCGGCGCTGGGCGGGCTGGTGGTGGGGCTGCTCGGCTGTATTTCGCCGAAGGCGATGTCCTCCGGCCATTCCGCGTTGCATGCCGAGTATTAATGTGAGCTTTCCGTTTCTCGTGGTGCTGGGGCTGTTCGTGATCAAGGCCGTGGCCTCGGCGTTTTCCATCGGTGCCGGGTTTCGCGGCGGGTTGTTTTTCGCCTCGCTGTTCATGGGCGCGCTGTTCGGCAAGGTGTTTGCCGGGATGGTCGGGCGTGCTGCCGTTTCTGCCGGCGATGCCGAGCGGGTTTTACGCGGTGGTGGGGATGAGCGCGCTGGCGGTGGCGATTGTCGGCGGGCCGATGACGATGACGTTTCTGGCCTTGGAGAGCACGCAGAATTTCGCCGTGACGATGGCGGTGCTCGGCGGCCTCGATCGTCGCGGCGATGACGACGCGGCGGCTGTTCGGCTATTCCTTCGCGACCTGGCGGTTCCATTTGCGGGGCTCGCAGATCCGCAGCGCCGAGGATGTGGGCTGGATCCATTCGCTTGACCGTGGGGCGGATGATGCGCGGGGCCGGGCGTGGTGATGCAGGAGGGGCTGACGCCTGGCGGCGTTCCGCGCGGAAATCCCGCTGGGCTCGGTGCCGCGGGTGATCGTGACCGATGCGGAGGAGCGCTATGCCGGGATCGTGTATCCGGCCGAGGTTTTTCCGGTGACCGGCGAGGGGCGGCGGTTTGAGCGATGCGCTGCACCATGGCACGCATTTTTTGCTGCCGGGGATGAATGTGAAAGAGGCGATTGCGGTGTTCGAGGATGCCGAGGCCGATGCGCTGGCCGTGCTGGACGGGCCGGAGACGCGCAAAGTGTTGGGCATGCTGACCGAGCAATACGCGCTGCGCCGCTATAGCGAGGAGCTGGAGCGGCGGCGGCGGGAAGCTTTCCGGCGCCTGAAACTGCAGCCTGTGGTTGAAAGCATTTGTTGCGTTATGCAAAATGGATTGCAAACCGTCCATGAATCTGGGCGCCAGTGATGACATTTTCGTGTGGTTACGGTTTTGCACTAAAAAATATGCAAGTCACGGTATTAGGGCATGCTTTGCTGTCTAAAGTCGTTATTCGGAACATTATAAAATATGCGAAAACGATTATTGCAGTTATGCGCTTTTGAGACATAAAATATGTCAAAAGTCGTCTAAATAAATACGTCTAATTTAATGTATTTCTACAATTGTATTAAATCAATGCTGCGCAGATTACGATGGGTAATTCAGCCGTACCGGGATGTTAATCACAAATTGAAACGTAATTATTCTTGATTCGGCCGCGATGCAACGTTAAGATTGATTAACGGCTGTTATTTCATAGGGGTTAATTATGGTCGGGTGCGAATTTAACAATTAATGGCGGATTTAACTCTCATACCGGTTTGGTCGGTATCCCGTCCGCCTTGGGCTCGACCTGAATCAATTCTTGCAGCAATATCTGATGGCGTCTCCGGATTCGATCACGGGCGGGAACGATCGGGTTTGAGAATAACGACGTTGCGGCAACGCATCCGATCTCACGCTCGGCCCGGCGCGTATCGGGCTGGAAGAGATTACGAATACCGACTAGCGTCGGCGGCACAACCGCGGGTTCGGGCAGTCTATACCAATATCACCGCCTCTAACAATGCCAGACGCTCTTCGTCCAGGCCCCGGGCAATGAGACGGTCACGGCGAGCGCGTGACCGGCTCGGCGATTTTCGGCGCGACCAGCAATGTGGATTATATCGACACGCACGGCGTCGCCGGCGTCGATTTATGCGCGCGGGCGGCAATGACACGATCTCCCTGCTGTTGAACCCGAATCGCAGTCCGACGACACCATCGATCGCCGCCGGGAATACTCCTGGTGCAGCTGCTCAACCAGGGGCAGGATATTGTCAGCCTCACCGGCAGCACCTCAGCGACCACAGACCTATAATAATGTCCAGATCGAGGACGCCAACGCGACGATTACGCGACGGGCAATGCCAGCGTCGGCATCTCCTGGTACAGCGTCAATTCCGGCGGCAGCCTCGACTTCATCAATAATTCGACCAATGCCGCGACGGTTTACAGCTCGGTTTTCAACGGCGTGCAGGCGGCGACGCATGTCACCGTCAATGGCGGCGCGGCCGGCGGTTATTACTATGGCGGGCAGCGGCGGGAACAGCTCGCTCTATGGCGGTGCCGGCATCGTGACCCTGGTCGGCGCGGCCAATGGCGATACGCTGACCGCGAACGGCTATTCGATCCGCCTGGGCACCGGCAACGCCTTCTTCGGCGGTTCCGGCACGGAACTGATGACGGCCAGCGCCTCCACCGGCAATAATCTGTTCGAGGTCGGGTATAACTATCCTGGCCTGGCGACGCCGCCGGATGGCAACGGGACCATTTCCTCCTGCCGGTTCGGGCGTGCAGAACTACTTCCTCGGCAAGGTGACCGGCGAGACGATCATCGGCTCGACCGCGGCCACCGCCAATAACTACAACATCGTCAGCGACCCGAGCGGTGGGCGCGACCGGCGGCAGCAATTTCGTGATCGAGAATTTCATCGTCCAACAGCTATCCTTCTCCTGGACAATGCGGCGATCACCGGGCCGGGCGATGCCACGGTTTCGCAGATCGATGGCCGATCCGGTGTATGGCGGCGACAGCACGATGATCGTGTTGAGCGACCATACGCAGATCCATCTGATCGGGGTGAGCGTCAGCAGCATCCAGACCGGCACGACGCACGGGGACCGGCATCAACTACATCACGGTCTGATTTGCGCCGCACAGTTGATGGACTGAGGCCGGCGGCAAGAAGGGCCTGCGATGCGGTGCATCGCAGGCCTTTCTTGTTCAGGCCTCCGGCGTGAAATCCAGGGCGACGCCGTTGATGCAGTAGCGCAGGCCGGTGGGCGGCGGGCCGTCCTCGAAGACATGGCCGAGATGGCCGCCGCAACGGCTGCAATGCGCTTCGATCCGGATCATGCCGTGGCTGCGGTCGACGGTGGTGCCGATCGAGCCCTCGACCGGGTCGTTGAAGCTGGGCCAGCCGGTGCGGCTGTCGAATTTTTTGCCGGCGATGAAGAGGGTCTGCCCGCAACCGGCGCAGGCGAAGCTGCCGGCGCGTTTCTCGTAAGTTCAGCGCGCAACTGCCCGGCCGTTCCGTGCCGTGGCCGCGCAGAACAGCATATTGCTCGGGGGTCAGCAGCGCGCGCCACTCGGCATCGGTATGGCTGACGGGAAATTCGGTTTCGGCGGTCAAGCTCATGCTGGGCTCCTCCTCAGGTTCAATCGCGCGGTGAGTCGAATGCACCGGCGTATCGGGACTTATATAGGCGTCTGGGCGTGGCCCCAAGGTTAAAGGTGGATGCCATGACAGTATCACGGATTTTTCGCGGTTTTTGGCTAGGCGCCGGGGCGGTTGGCCTCGTGCTGGGGCTTGCGGCGCGGTTGCCGGCGCATGCGGACCCTGCGGTGACCGTGCCCGCACCGGCTTATGACCCGGCCGAACGCAGGCCAGCGAGACCGCGACGCTCTCGGGCGGATGCTTCTGGGGCATGCAGGGGGTCTATGAGCATGTGAAGGGCGTGCGCCGGGTCTATGCCGGATATACCGGCGGGGCGGCCGCCACCGCGCAGTATGAGATCGTGAGTACCGGCGCCACGGGGCATGCGGAATCCGTGCAGATCATCTTCGATCCGGCGGTGATTTCCTATGGGCAGATCCTGCAGATCTATTTCTCGGTGGCGGCGGACCCGACGGAGCTGAACTATCAGGGGCCCGATAGCGGCACGCAATACCGCTCGGAAATCTGGTACGCCTCTCGCCCGAGCGCAAAAGATCGCGGCGGATTACATCGCCCAGTTGACCCAGGCGAATGTGTTCTCCAAGCCCGATCGTGGTGCGGCTGGACCCGGAAAAGCCGTTCTACCCGGCGGAAGCCTATCACCAGGATTTCCTGGTCCTGCACCCGGACAATCCCTATATCGCGGTGAACGACATCCCTAAGGTGGAGAATCTGAAGACGGTGTTTCCGCAATTCTACCGACGACCCCGTCAGTTTTCGGTGAAGGATGAGGCGGGCGTTGGCAAGGCGATGGCGCTGGCTTTGAGCGGATGCGGCTGGTTGCCGCACCTTGCGGTGCGTCGGCGGTTATTAAAATTGTGCCGGTGTTGGCCACCCCGCCGCAGCGCCGACGATGCCTGTGCATCCGCGATCACCGTAAGGGGAATCCCTGATGCCGGCTGCCGGCGTAAGGGGGGCGTCAGCGGTTTCACGGCCTTTTGGCGGACCGGCTTTTTGCCGAGCGCGCGCCAGCGCTCCAATCGTCGCCTCCCGGGCCGGTTTGCCATCGCTCAGCGACGCGGCAATCAGGCGGTCGATCACGGCAATGCGCAGATCCGCTTCAGTCTTCAGCATGTTGGCGGGCATGGCGCACTCCATCGTTGATAATTTTTTGGACCATTGTCCATGATCTACAACATCTCTCGGTGACGAAAGGCGGGATTATGGCGATCGCGCTGATAAGATTGTGATCGGATATAATTTAGCGACGCAGCAAAAAAAAAGTCCCGGTAAAGTGGAAAAACGATCTGTCCCGCTTGTAATTTTCCGGTATAGAACGCTGCAGTGACGAAATCTCGGGGAAACGCATGGGGCAGCGGGCAAGTTTTCGATTGGCCGGAGTGGTTTGCGGCGCAGCGTGGCTGTTGGCCTCGCCGGATGCGCGCAGATGTCCGATGAAACCGCCCAGCTGGATACGGGAAACCACCGCCGAAATCAGCGCGAAAGCGCTTGTCGGGTCCACGCCGACCACCGTCTGGATGCTGAATTCGGCAAGCCCGTGCTGCTGCGCGTGGATGGGACCGCGCAGGTCTGGCTGTATCATTCCGCCGTGTGCGGGCTGAACCTGATCCTCTACCCGGATAATGCCGGCGTGCCGCGCGTCGCCGATGCGGTGCCGGATAACGGCGACCCGGCAAGCTGCATGGAAAGCCTGCAACGCGGCATGACCGATGCGGCTCTGGAGCGCTCGAGCCTCGTCCTGATAGCTTGATCCTGGACAAAATTTGAGGATCATATGCCGGGCTTGAAAATCGCAGTGCAGATGGACCCGATGCACAGCATCGATATCACAGGCAACTCCACCTTCGCCCTGATGCTGGAAGCGCAGGCGCGCGGCCATGCGCTGTGGCACTACGAAGTGCAGCATATGTGGCTGGACGGCGCCACGCTGAAGGCTCGCGTGCAGCCCCGTGACGGTGCAAAACACCGCCGGCGCGCATTACGAGTTCGGGCCCGAGAAGGTCGTGAACCTCGCGGAGATGGACGTCGTGCTGATGCGCCAGGACCCGCCCTTCGACATGGCCTATATCACCGCCACGCATCTGCTGGAGCATATCCACCCGAAAACGCTGGTGGTGAACAACCCGGCCGCCGTGCGCAATGCGCCGGAAAAACTGCTCGTCACGCATTTCCCCGAACTGATGCCCCCTACCCTCATCAGCTGGGACCGCGGCGCGATCAAAGATTTCCGCAAGCTGCATAACGACATCATCGTCAAGCCGCTCTTCGGCAATGGCGGCATCGGCGTGTTCCGCATCAAGCCGGATGACGAAAATCTCGGCTCGCTGCTGGATATGTTCTTCGCCGCCTCGCGCGAGCCGCTGATGGTGCAGCGCTACGAACCCGCCGTGCGCCTGGGCGATAAGCGCATCATCCTGATCGACGGCGAACCGCTCGGCGCCATCAACCGCGTGCCCGCCGAAGGCGATAGCCGCTCCAACATGCACGCCGGCGGCAAAGCGGAGCCCACCACCCTCACCCCGCGCGAGCTCGAAATCTGCGCCGCCATCGGGCCAACCCTCAAAGAACAAGGCCTGCTCTTCACCGGCATCGACGTCATCGGCAACTACCTCACCGAAATCAACGTCACCTCCCCCACCGGACTGCAACAAATCGCCCGCTTCAACGGCACCAACCTCGCCGCCGCCATTTGGGATAAAATCGAGGCGATGCGGGCGTGATGGGGAAGTAAGGAAGGCCAAGGGGCGCTGCCCCTTGGAACCCCGCCAAAGGCGGAGCCTTTGGAATCCAGAACTTAGAGCATGATTTCTTGAGGCAGAGTCATTTTTTGGATTCCGGCTCGGCCGGAATTCTAATTCAAGATGCAGGCTGGGAGCGGAGGCCAGCATGCATGGGAGTTCCCTATTCGTTGGATTTGCGTGAGCGCGTGGTTGCGGCTGTGGCGTCGGGGATGAGCCGGCGGGGAGCGGCCAAACTGTACCAGGTGAGCTATTCGGCGGTGATTAAATGGGTCGCGCGTTCGTTGCAAACGGGCAGCCCGGCCGCCCTTCCTATGGGTGGCAAGAAACCCTTCAAGCTCGCGGACGAGGCGGACTGGATCCTGCGGCGGCTGGCCGAGAAGCCAGACATTACCGGGCGGGAGTTGTTGGCCGAGCTGCACGAGCGCAAAGTCGATGTCAGCTATTACGCCGTCTGGCATTTTTTGGATCGCGCCGGCCTCAGCTATAAAAAAAACTCTGCGCGCGGCCGAACAAGACCGGCCTGACGTCGCACGGCGGCGCGCGCTATGGCAGCGCCTTCAGGGCAAAGTTGACGCTCGGCGCATCATTTTTATCGACGAGACCTGGGTAAAGACGAATATGACCCGCTTGCACGGGCGCTGCGCCATTGGCCAACGGCTAGTTGCAAAGGTGCCACATGGTCACTGGAAAACGCTGACCTTCGTGGCGGGGCTGCGATGTGACGGTATCGTTGCCCCCTGCGTGTTCAACCGGCCAATCAACGCCAAAAGCTTCCTGGCCTGGGTGGTCAAGTTTTTGGTGCCAACCCTACGGCCAGGCGACATCGTGGTGATGGACAATCTCAGCAGCCACAAATCCAGCGCCGTCCGCTGTGCAATCAGGGACGCCGGCGCCAAGCTCATCTTCCTGCCGCCCTACAGCCCCGACCTCAACCCAATCGAGCAGGCATTCGCAAAACTCAAGACACTGCTCCGCAAGGAAAACGCCCGCACCGTTGAGCAAACTACCGCCTGCATCGGCAAGCTCATCGACCAAATTACCCCCACCGAAGGCGTCAACTATTTCAGAGAGGCAGGTTATGCAACTTGAAGCTATCACGCTCTAGGGATATAAAAAGGGGGCGCCCCCGGGTGGTATTCACTCCCGAGGCGCCCCCTTTTTATATCCCTTAAATCGCGGTTCGAAGGGCGCGGCCCTTCGCAGGGGTCCAGGGGACAGCGTCCCCTGGCCTTCCCTTCCTATCCCAACCACGCCCGCACCGCTTCGGTTTTACCCCCGAAATCGCGGGCGACGTGGAGGCCGTGGCCGCCGAGTTGGGTGGCTTTGGCGATGGCGGGTTCGTCTGTGGTGTCGTCGCCGATGAAGATGGGGGTTCGGCCGGCGAAGGGGGGGCTTGCCATGAGGGTTTCGAGGGCATCGCCTTTATTGCCGTCGCGCGGGCGCAGTTCGAAGGCGCAGCGTGCGGGGAGGAGGACGGCGTCGGTGGATTCGGCGACGAGACGTTCGACGAGTTGGCGCAGTTCGGCTTCATGTTCCGGCGCGCGGCGGTAGTGCAGGACGAGGCTGACCTCTTTTTCCTCGACGAGGATTCCGGGCATGGCCTGGGCGTAGCGGTTGAAGATTTTCAGCCAGTGATCGTAGGCGGCGGGGCGTTGCCCGGAACGGGTGACCTGGCCAGCGGCGTTGCGGAGCAGGGTGCCGTGCTCGGCGGCGCAGGGCAGGCCGGGCTGGAGCAGGTAATCGATATCGCTGAGCCTGCGGCCGGAGAGGATGGCGAGTGCGCCGCCGAGCCGGTGCTGCACCTGGCGGAGCTGGCCGGGCAGGCTGGGCGGCACGAAGACGGCATCCGGCGTTGCGGCGATATCGATCAGCGTGCCGTCGATATCGAGGAACAGCGCGTGGCCGGGGGCGAGCACGGGAAGGGCGGTGTTGAACGTCATGGCGATTTCACCACAGCGGCAGGGGGTTACGCAAAACGGTTTCCGATCAGGACAAATTCGCCGGGATGGCGCCGCTGGTTGCGGCGACGGTCCCGGCGGGTAGTGGGCGGCGTGTATTACGCTTGGCCGGTGCCGGCACAAGTGGGATATCGGCAACGCGTTTTGCCGCCGCGCGCGTCGCGCTCACCCTATGATGTAGGCGTTTTTGACGAAAATTAAAGGAGATTTAGGCTGCGCTGCGGGTCAATCGGCATCGCGGCGCGCGGTTGCGAGGACAGCCATGCGCGCCTGAAAATCCTCCCGCGCGAACAGGGTTTCGGCATCGCCGGGCAGGCGGCGGCGCCAGTTGGGGTGTTCATCCTGCGTGCCGGGGAGGTTGGGTTGTTCGGTGAGCGAGAGCGCATCCTCGATCGGCAGCAAGGCCAGGGCGCAGGCGGCACGGCCGAGATGGGCGGCGGCGGCGTAGGTGACAGCGGCGCCATCCGTGGCGGGGGGCTCGGGCGCCGTGGTGGCGCCGGATGCCTGGAGGGCGGACCAGAGGGCGGTGCGGTCGGCCGTGCGGTCTTCCTCCGTATCGCCGCGCATGCTGCAATTGGTGGCGCAGGGCGATGTCCCGGCTCTCCCACCAGCCGGCGACGGTG
Organism: uncultured Pseudomonadota bacterium; assembly: GCA_963737355.1. GTDB lineage: Bacteria > Pseudomonadota > Alphaproteobacteria > Acetobacterales > Acetobacteraceae > Acidocella. Next base: position 195,160 of record CAVTSC010000008.1, read on the forward strand.
GGCAGGTCGTGCGTCGTGGTCATGGCGACGGCACTCGGCGTCCAGCTTTGCGGGAGCGTGAACGCCCTGCCTTGGCGCTCGAACCACAGGACGCGCAGCCCGGCAATGCCGGCCTCACTTAGCAGGGGCGCGAAACCAAAGGGGAGCGTGCCGAGATCCTCGCCCAGGATGATGGCCCGGTTGCGCTGGGATTCCAGGAGCACCAGGCGCATGAGGTCGGCGCGGGGCATTGAGAGGTAGGCGCCCTCCGTGGAGGGAAAGCCGGAGGGAACGACCCAGAGCCGGGCGAGGCCCATGACATGGTCGATGCGCACGCCGCCGGCATGGCGCATGGCGTGGCGCAGCATGTCGAGGAAGGCGGCAAAGCCGCTATTGCGCAGGCCGTGCGGGGAGAAGGCGGTGATGCCCCATTTCTGGCCGGCGCGGTTGAAGAAATCCGGCGGCGCACCGATCTCCAGGCCCTTCAGCACTTCGTTGGGGCGGCACCAGCTCGCACTGCCCGCGGCATCGGTGCCAACGGCGAGATCCGCGATGAGGCCGATTTTGGCACCGGCATTCGCAGGCTGCGCGCTGCGCGGCGGCAAGGCCCTGATCGGCGCGGTACTGCGCCCAGGCATGGAAGGCGATCTGTTGTTCGTGTTCCAGGACGAAATTTGCGACCGCCGGGTCTTCCGGGTGCTGGTAGCAGGCGGGCCAGTTCCGCCAGTCCAGCGCCGCCGGGTTGTTGGGGGTGAGATGCTCGGCCAGGGCTTCGAAGACGGCGTGGCGCTCCAGGCCGATGCCGGATTCGGCGCGGAACTTTTCCAAGGCCGCGTGGTCGTGGAACTGCGCGAAAGCGCTGCGCAGGGCTTGCAATTTTGCTATGGCGGCACTCGGCCAGTGGATAAACGCATCCTCTTCCGGCCCAGAATTGATCCTCGGCGATATGCAGGATGTTGAGCGCGGCGCGGTTGGAGGGGGCGTAGGGGCCGAAGCGGGTGACGTTGGCGGCGAATTGCGCATGCACCGGGCTGATGGCGACGGCATCCGCCCCGGCCTGTGCGGCGTGTCGGCAAAATTCCGCCAGGGCGGAAAAATCGCCGATGCCGCCATCCTGTTTGCGGCGCAGCGCGTAGAGCTGCACGGCAAGGCCCCAGCGTTTTCGGGCGTCGCCCGCAGCATCGGCGATGGTATAGGCGCGCGGCGGGGCGACGGCGAGCGTAGTCGCGATGTCGCCCAGCTCCAGCCGGTGATAGCCGGGCTCGTTGATACCGGCGGCAGGATGAGGCCGTGCGCGTCGCTTTGCGCCAGGCCTTCGATGATGCCGCCGGATTCCAGCGTGATGCGGTAGCGCTTAGGCGTTCCCGGCAGATGCACCGGATCGCCCAGCGTGGCGGTGACGAGGGGGCGGGATTTTTGCACTGACGCGTCGTGCAGCAATGCGAGGCTCTCCGCGATCTGCGCGTCGTTTTCAGTGAAAAATCCGAGGGCTTTGAGAATGGCGCGCAGGCTGTGATCGGAGACGCGATGGTCCGTGCCGCTGATCATCCCGCCAGTCGATCTGTATGCCGGCTTCGCGCGCGAGGTGATGCAGGGCGCTCATGCGGCGAGCCAGAGGCAGGTGGCGTGGCCGGGGAGTGTTGCGGTGATGGGCGGGCCGTAGAGCTGCGTGCCGGTGCCGGGGGTCGATGGCGACGGGGGCCGCGCCGAAATTCGTGGCGAGTGTGAGCACGGCGCCATCGCCCATGCGCCAGGCGGCGCGTACTGCCTGGGGCGAGAGCGCCTCGGCGTGCAGGACGTTGCATCCGGGCAGGCGCGGCGTGATGTGGTGTTGGCGAAGTTCCAGGCAAAAGCGATAAAGTTCGGTCCAAGAATTTTCTGTCACGTGCGGGATCGAGGCCTCGAAAGTTTCACGCGCGTTGGGGTCGGGGATGGTTTCGCGCGTGGCGGGGTCGGAGAAGGCGGGAAGATAGGCGAATTCGCGGCGCCGGCCGGCGGTGATTTTGGCACCGAGTTCGTCGTGATGATCGGTGAAGTAGAGGAAGGGTTTTGTTTCGCCGAATTCCTCGCCCATGAAGAGCATCGGGATTTGCGGGGTGAAGAGCAGGAGTGCGATGGCGGCGCGCAGGGCTTGCGGATCGGCCAAGGTTGTGAGGCGATCGCCAAAAGCGCGGTTGCCGATCTGGTCGTGGTTTTGCAGACAGATGACGAAGGAGGTGCTGGGTAGATGCGCGCTTGGGCTTCCGCGCGGCGTGTGGCCGCCATGCGGTGATGGCTCACCCTGATAGGCGAAGCCTTGGCCGAGGCAGCGCGCCAATTGTTGCGCCGGGTTCTGGAAATCCCCGTAATAGCCGTGCGTTTCGCCGGTCAGCAGGACATGCGCGCAGTGATGCCAGTCATCGGACCATTGCGCGTCGAATTTTTCGCCGCCGCCCAGGAGGGAGGCGTCGTTGCGGTCGTTCTCTAGAATGAGATGGATGTGGCGTCCGGAGAGCGCCTTGCGGATGGTTGCCGAGAATTCCAGGAGGAAATCGGGATTCTCGATGGCGTGGACGGCATCGAGGCGCAGACCGTCGAAGCGGTAGTTGTCGAGCCAGAACAGCGCGTTGCCGATGAAGAAATCGCGCACCTCGCGGCGCTTGAAATCGATCGCATTGCCCCAAAGCGTGTGCGTGTTCTCGCGGAAGAAGGATTTGGCGTAGAGGTGCAGATAATTGCCGTCCGGGCCGAAATGATTATAGACGACGTCGAGGAAGACCTGGCAGCCCATTCCGTGCGCGGTGTCGATCAACGCCTTGAGTTCCTGCGGCGTGCCGTAGCTTTTGTCCGGCGCGTAGAGGAGCACGCCGTCATAGCCCCAATTATGCGCGCCGGGGAAATCGGCGATGGGCATCAGCTCGATGGCGGTGATGCCGAGCGCGACCAGACGCGGGAGTTGCGCGGTGATGCCGGCAAAGCCGCCAAAGGCGCCGGCATGCAGCTCGTAGATCACGCTCTCGCTCCAAGGGCGGCCGCGCCAGTTGGGGTTTTGCCAAGCGTGAGCGTGATCGACAACGATGCTGCTGCCATGCGCGTCGTTTTGCTGCGCATGGGCGGCGGGGTCCGGCACCTCCATGCCGCCATCGATCCGGTAGCGATAGGCGGTGCCGGGGGCCGCGCGCGTGCGATGGAAGAACATGCCCCCCTGCCCTGCCCGCATTGGCGCGACCGTGCCATCCTCGAGGAGCAGTTCCACGCTTTGCGCATCCGGCGCCCAGAGCGTGAAAATTCGACCTCGCCCGTTGCGGTCATCCAGGCGCCGAAGCGGTGCATCAGCGCGGCACCGAAGTTGCGAGCAGCACCGCCGCATGCGCGGCGATTTTAAGCTGCCGTGTGACGTGGCGCGGGGTTGCGCAATGCGGGTGCGCGCTGTCCACCGCGATCTCCCATAAAAACTCCGGATTGGGGAGGATGAAATCATGCGACTGGCCGGAGGCGTTGAATAGAGCGAGCGTGATGTCGACCTGCATTGTCCTGCACGACGGCGCGGCGAAGCATGATCATCTGCGCGCCGGCATCGTCCCAGGCGGCTTGGTCGAGCGGCTGGGCGGCTTCGTCGAACCAGGCGACATCCTGGATGCCGGGGAGAATTTCCACTCTGCCATGCAGGAATTTTTCGCTGCGCAGGCTGGGATGCGCGGCGCGCAAGGCGATGAGGCGGCGGGTGAAATGCAGGAGGGATTTTTGCGCGTTGGGCGCCTGGTCGAGCAGCGCCGACCAGTCCACCCAGGAGATTTCGTTATCCTGGCAATAGGCGTTGTTATTGCCCTGCTGGGTGCGGCCGAATTCATCGCCGGCGAGCAGCATCGGCGTGCCGTGCGAGAGGAACAGCGTGGTCAGCATCGCGCGTTTTTTCGCAGCGCGCAGGCGCAGGATTTCGGGATTGTCGGTGGGGCCCTCCGCGCCGTGATTGGCGGAATAGTTGTCGCCATGGCCGTCGTGATTGGCCTCGCCATTCGCCTCGTTATGGCGCTGCTCGTAGGAGACGAGGTCTTCCAGCGTGAAACCGTCATGCGAGGCGATGTAGTTGATGCTGGCGGTGGTTTTGCGCCTGCAATGCTCGAAGAGATCGCTGGAGCCGAGCAGCCTTGCCGCGAGCTCGCCGCGCTGGCCGGGATCGCCGCGCCAGAAGCGCCGGATTGTGTCGCGATAGCGGTCGTTCCATTCCGAGAAGCCGGGCGGGTGATGGCCGAGCTGGTAGCCGCCGGGGCCGAGATCCCAAGGCTCGGAGATGCGTTTGAGCTTGCCCAAAACCGGGTCCTGGCGGATGGCATCGAAGAAGCCGGAGCCGGGATCGAAACCATGCGCCTCGCGGCCGAGCGTGGTGCCGAGGTCGAAACGGAAGCCGTCGATATGATACGCCTCCGCCCAGTAGCGCAGCGAGTCCATGACCATTTGCAGCACGCGCGGATGCGTGATGTTGAGCGTGTTGCCGCAGCCTGTGTCATTCACGAGGTAGCGCGGCTGGCCCGCGATGGATTGGTAGTAGGAGGCATTGTCGAAGCCGCGCCAGGAGAGGGTGGGGCCAAGCTCGCTGCCCTCGCAGGTATGGTTGTAGACGACATCGAGGATGACCTCGATCCCGGCTTCGTGCAGGCGGCGGATGGTCTGGCGGATTTCGTGCAGGGCGCCGTTGGAGGCGGCGAGATAGGCGGGTTCCGGCGCGAAGAAGGCCAAAGTGGAATAGCCCCAGTAATTGCGTAGGTTTTTCGAGACCAGGAAACGGTCCTGCAGAAAGGCCTGGATCGGCAGGAGTTCGATGGCGGTGATGCCGAGCTTTTGCAGGTAGTCGATGATCCAGGGATCGCTCAAGGCGGCGAAACTGCCGCGCAAAGGTGCGGGGATTTGGGCATGCTGGATCGTCAGGCCGCGCGGATGCGCCTCGAAGAGCACCGTATCGGTCCAGGGGGTCTCGGGCCGCGTATCGCCGCCCCAGGGGAAATTGTCGTCGACCACGACGGCCTTGGGCATGGCGGCGGCGGAATCGCGGCGGTCGAAGGAGAGGTCGCCGCGCGAGGCGCCGATGCGGTAGCCGAAGAGGACATCCGACCAATGCAACGCCCCCTGGAGTTTTTTCGCATAGGGGTCGAGCAGGAGCTTGTGGGGATTAAAGCGGTGCCCTTCCTCCGGAAGGTAGGGGCCGTGGACGCGGTAGCCGTAGACCAGGCCGGGTTTGACCTTGGGCAGATAGCCGTGAAAGACCTCGTCCGTGCAGTCGGGCAGGTCCCGCCGCGCGAGTTCGTGCCGGCCCGCGGCATCGAAGATGCACAATTCCACGCGCTCGGCATGAGCGGAGAAGACCGCGAAATTGACGCCGAGCCCATCCCAGCGCGCCCCCAGAGGGTAGGGCGTGCCGGGCAGGAGTTTTTGCGCGATCGGCTGCACTCACGCACCTCCGGTTTCAGAGGTTTTTTTGCAAAATCCCTCCAGAGGGAGGGCCAGATTCGCGAACATCACAGCCGGACATGGGCAGCTTTGGCACAAAATGCTACGCCCGCCGGAGCAAAATCGTGGCGAGCGGCGGCAGTGTGAGGGTGAGGGACTCGCCATGGCCGTGCGCCGGGACGGGGGAGCTGGGCAGCGTGCCGGGATTGCCGATATCCGCACCGCCGAAACCGGCTGCGTCCGAATTGAAAATTTCCTGCCAAATGCCGCCGGGCACGCCGACGCGATAGCCATAGCGCGGGACGGGGGTGAAATTGCACAAAGCGAGCAAAGGCGGCGCATCGGCCTCGCCAAAGCGCAGGAAGGCGAAAATGCTCTGCTCGCGGTCATCCCCCACCACCCAGGCAAAGCCCGACGGATCGAAATCCCGCTGGTAGAGTGCGGGGTTTTCCCGCAGCACGGTATTGAGCGCGCGGACCATGCCTTGGACGCCGCGATGGGAGTCATATTGCAGCAACTGCCAGGGGAGTTCGCCGTCATGGTTCCACTCGGTGGGCTGGCCGAATTCGCAGCCCATGAAAAGCAGTTTTTTGCCCGGATGCAGCCACATGAAGGCGAGATAGGCACGCAGATCCGCAAAACGCTGCCAGTCATCGCCCGGCATGCGGCCCAGCAAAGAGTATTTTCCATGCACGACCTCGTCATGCGAGATCGGCAGCACGAAGCGTTCAGAAAAGGCGTAGATCAGCCCGAAAGTCATTTCATCGTGATGGTAACGGCGATTGACCGGGTTTTCTTGTATGAAACGCAGCGTGTCGTGCATCCAGCCCATGTTCCATTTATGGGTGAAGCCGAGCCCGCCTTCATCGGCGCTGCGGGTCACACCGGGCCAGGCGGTGGATTCCTCCGCGATCAGCAACGCGCCGGGGCAGCGATGCGCGATGATGCGCGAGAGTTCCTGCAGGAAGACGATGGCTTCGATATTCTCGCGCCCGCCATATTTATTGGGCACCCATTCGCCGGGGGCGCGGGAATAATCGCGGTAGAGCATGGAGGCGACGGCATCCACGCGCAGCCCGTCCACGCCGTAGGTCTCCAGCCAGAACAAGGCGCTGGCGATGAGGAATTCGCGCACCTCGAAACGGCCGAGATTGTAGATCACCGTGTTCCAGTCCTGGTGAAAGCCCTCGCGCGGGTCGCTATGTTCGTAGAGATGCGTGCCGTCGAACTCGGCCATGCCATGCGCATCGTTCGGGAAATGTGCCGGCACCCAGTCGAGGATGACACCGAGCCCCGCTTTGTGGCAGGCGGCGATGAAATCCGCGAAATCCTGCGGCGCGCCCAGTTGCGGCATCGGCGCGAACTGGCTGAGCGGCTGGTAGCCCCAGGAGCCGCCGAAGGGATGCGCCATGATGGGGAGCAGTTCGAGATGCGTGAAGCCGAGCCCGGTGACATAGGGGATCAGCCGCTCGGCGAGCTCGGACCAGCGATAGGCGGCGCCGTTGTAATGGCGCATCCAGGAGGGGGCGTGGACTTCGTAGATCAGGAGCGGGGAGTTCAGATCCTGTGCGGGCCTGCGCGGCGGGGGGATGACCGGTGCGGCGGTGATGGAGGCGGTGGCGGGCGGGATTTCCGCCTGGCGCGCGACGGGGTCGGCTTTTAGCGGCACCAGGCCGTGCGGCCCGAGAATTTCGTATTTATAGGCTTCGCCGATCCCCAGGCGGGGAATAAAGATTTCCCAGATCCCGGAATTGCGCCGGCGCATGGGATGACGGCGGCCATCCCAGCTATTGAAATTGCCCACCACCGAGACGCGGCGCGCATTGGGCGCCCACACCGCGAAGCGGATGCCGGGGATGTCGTGCACGGCGAGCGGCTGCGCGCCGAGGCAGGTGCCAAGGTCGCGATGCGTGCCTTCGGCCAAAAGGAACAGGTCGAAATCCGAAAGCAGCAGGCCGAAGCTGTAGGGATCCTCGGTGACCTGAATCGCGCTGCCCCAATCGATGCGCAGCAGATAAGGCTGGGGATAGGGCAAAACGGCCTCGAACAGCGCGTTGCCATAGACCAAGACCGCGGGGCTGAGCGTTGTACCGTCCGGCCGCAGCAGCGCGACGTTTTTGGCACCGGGGAGCAGGAGGCGGACGAGATCGCCATGCGGGCCGAGGAGTGCGAACGGATCGCCATGCGTGCCGTGAATCAGCGCCTCGAATTGTTGCGCGAAGTCATGCATCCTGCATGACCTTGGCGGGGACGAGCAGGCGTGCGGCGATTTCCGCGAAGCCGCGCAGCGGGATGGGCAGCCAGGTGGGACGATTGGCGACCTCGTAGCAGATTTCGTAGGCGGCTTTCTCCAGCAAAAACAGATCCAGCAAGGCGGATTCGGCTTCGGCATCGACGGGCGTGTTCGGATCGGCGTTGAGCGCGACGGCGCGGTAGGCGGTGAGGAACTGGGCGGACATGTCCTCGACGAAGCGGGCGAGCGCGGCGGCGGCGGCGTCGGCATGGGCGTGGGCGGAAGGGCTTTGGCCGGTTGTGGCGGCGGCGTAATGCAGCGAGCGGAGCAGGCCCGCGACATCGCGCAGCGGCGAGCTCTTGGCCCGGCGCAGTTCCAGGCGCTTGGAGGGCTCGCCCTCGAAATCGATGATATAGACATCGCCGGTCGAGACCAGCACCTGGCCGAGATGGAAATCGCCATGGATGCGCGTGGCCAGCGAGCCGGTGCCGGCTTTGGCGAGTTCCGGCAGCAGGCCAAGGATTTTCTCGCGCTGCGCCAACACGAAGGCGCAGGACCGCGCCGTGGCGTCATCGGGGAATTCGGTGAGCTTGGCGAGACTCTCGAAGGCGGCGTTGAGCTGCATGGCGGCAGTCTCGCCCCAGGTTTTGGCCTCGCGCGCGCTGACTGTCACGGGCGTGAAAGCCGGGTCGGGCGACGGTTGCGCAAGCAGCGCGTGCAGCTCGCCCAGCCTGGTGCCGACACCACGGGCGAAACTGGCATAGCCGGAAAGCTGATCGGCCTCCTCGCCCAGATTCTTGCCGCCCAGGCCGACGCTCTGCGCGAAGCGGGCCAGGTAGTCCAGCGTGTACTGCCAGGCATCGCCCTGGTTCTGCACGAATTTCTGCGCGATGATCATGCTATGGCCGGTGCCATCCGCGCCGAACATCGCGATCTCGCCCAGAAGCGGCGGCGTGTTGGCATAGCCGTGCTCGGTAAGGTGGCGGACCATCTCCACTTCCGGGTTGATGCCCTGCATCACGCGGCGGATGAGTTTGAGGATGATTTTTTGGCCGATGATGATCGAGCTGTTGGATTGCTCGGCCGAGAGGCGGCGGATTTCCGGGTTTTCGTGCGGGAGTTCGGCAAGAAGCTGGGGGGTCGGCAGGCAGCGGATTTCCCCGCCCTCCACCTTCAGCACGAGGCTCGCATGCAAAGCGCGGATAATGCCCAGCGGAAAGGCATCCACCGCGAAGGCATCCGTGAGATAGCCCATGCGGCGCGTCTGGCGCACGCGGGCCAAGGCCAGTTGCTGCGGTAAGGGGGAGTTCGTCTCGCCATCCCAGGAGATGCCGAGCGGAAGGTGGTAGCGCTCGGTCCGCGCGCCCAATTGCACCTCGACCTCGGTGAGGAGAATATCCAGCGTGCGGCCGGGGATTTTGTCGATGCGGCCGAGTTTCGCGGATTTGATCGCCTGGTCCTTGGAGGCGAACCAGCGGCGGCGCTTCAAATAAGCGGGCAGGGCGTCCGCCTCGATGATTTTTTTCGCCAATGCGCTGAGCACATCGTTCAGCCCGTTGCGGATGACCAGGGTTTCCAGTTCCGGCAGCCCGACCGAAGGGGCGACATGCCAGGGCGGCAAAGCGGCCTCGGAGGCCAGGATGAACCAGTAGAAGCCGTAAGGCGGCAGCGTGAGGAGGTAGGTGAGCTGGCCGATCGGCGGGAAGCCGGAGCCGCCCAGCAGGTCCACCAGCACGCGCCCGGTATAGTCCGAGAGTTCGAGCTCAACCGCCTGGGCCGTTGAGGAGAGGTTGTAGACGCAGAGGATGTTCTCATCCTCGCCCTCCGGCGTTTTGTACAGGCGCAGATAGGCAAGGATTTTGCGGTTGCCGGGGAAGAGGAATTTTTGCGTGCCGCGGCCAAAGGCCTGGTGGCGTTTGCGCACCGCGAGCATCCGGCGCATCCAGTTGAGCAGCGAATGCCGGTCCGCCGCCTGGGCCTCGACATTAAGGGCGGCGAAACCGTAAATCGCATCCATGACCGGGGGGAGGACGAGATCCGCCGGGGGGCAGCGCGAGAAGCCGCCATTGCGGTCCGGCGACCATTGCATCGGCGTGCGCACGCCGTCGCGGTCGCCGAGATGGATGTTATCGCCCATGCCGATCTCATCGCCGTAATAGATCACCGGCGTGCCGGGCATTGAGAGCAGCAGGCCGTTCATCAATTCGATGCGGCGCCGGTCATGCTCCATCAGGGGGCCGAGGCGGCGGCGGATGCCGAGATTGATGCGCGCGCGGCGGTCCGCCGCATAGGTGTTCCAGAGATAGTCGCGCTCGGAATCCGTCACCATTTCCAGCGTCAGTTCGTCATGGTTGCGCAGGAAAATCGCCCATTGGCAGTTTTCCGGGATTTCCGGCGTCTGGCGCATGATGTCGGTGATCGGGAAGCGGTCTTCCTGGGCGATCGCCATGTACATTCGCGGCATTAGCGGAAAGTGAAACGACATGTGGCATTCATCGCCCGCGCCAAAATATTGCTGGGCGTCCTCCGGCCATTGATTGGCCTCCGCCAGGAGCATTTTGCCCGGCGCGTGTTCATCGAGCGCGGCGCGGATTTTTTTCAAGATATCATGCGTCTCGGGCAGGTTTTCGTTATTCGTGCCGTCGCGCTCGATGAGATAGGGCACGGCGTCCAGGCGCAGCCCGTCGACGCCGAGGTCGAGCCAGAAGCGCATGATGTTCAGCACCTCCTTCATGACCTTCGGATTGTCGAAATTCAGGTCCGGCTGGTGCGCGAAGAAACGGTGCCAGTAATAGGCTTTCGCGGTGTCATCCCAGGTCCAGTTGGATTTTTCCGTGTCCACGAAGATGATGCGGGTGCCGGCGTATTTCTGATCCGTGGCCGACCAGACGTAATAGTCGCGCGCCGCCGAGCCGGGCTTGGCGTGGCGGGCTTTCTGGAACCAGGGATGCTGGTCGGACGTATGGTTGATGACGAGCTCGGTGATGACGCGGATATGACGCTTATGCGCCTCGTGGATGAAATGCTTTACGTCGGCGAGCGTGCCGTATTCCGGATGCACGTTGCGGTAATCGGCAATGTCGTAGCCATCGTCGCGCCGGGGGGAGGGATAGAAGGGCAGCAGCCAGACGGCGTTCACGCCAAGCGCCGCGATATAGTCGAGTTTCTCGATCAGGCCCGGAAAATCGCCGACGCCGTCATTGTTGCTGTCGAAGAAGGATTTGACATGGACCTGATAGATCACCGCGTCCTTGTACCAGAGCGGGTCCTGCGCGCGCAGGAAGATTCTCGGCTTATCCATGCTGTGCCTCGGCGTTTTGCGGCGCGACGCGCCAGATGCAGAAGGGCTGGTCGAACGGGTTCAGCCGCATTTTTTGGGTTTTTCCGTGCCAGATGAAATGATGCTCGCGCATCAGATCCTCCGCCGCCAGTGCCCCATCATCGGCAAGGCCGAAGCGCCAGAGCGGCAGCTCGATCGCCGCTTCCTGGACATGGAACGGATCGAGGCTAATGGCGATGAGGATTGTGTTGCCGTCGGCTGCGAATTTGCGGAAATACAGGATATTCGGATTATCGCATTGCAGAAATTCAAGGCCGAGATGCGAATGCAAAGCCGCGTTTTCCTTGCGGATGCGGTTCAAAGCGGTGATTTCCGCGATGATGTTGCCGGGCCGGTCATGGTCCCAAACGCGGATCTCGTATTTTTCGGAATCGTGATATTCCTCGCGTCCAGGGAGGGCATCCGCCTCGCAGAGTTCGAAGCCGTTATAGACGCCCCAGAGGCCGGAGAGGGTGGCGGCGAGGGCGGCGCGGATGAGGAAGCCGGGGCGGCCGGAATGGTGCAGGAAAAACGGGTTGATGTCCGGCGTGTTGACGAAGAAATGCGGGCGGAAGAATTCCTTCACCGCCGTGGTGGTCAGCTCCGTCAGGTATTCCTCAAGCTCCTGCTTGGTGTTTCGCCAGGTGAAGTAGGTGTAGGATTGCGAGAAGCCGAGCTTGGCCAGGCGGTACATCAGCTTCGGGCGGGTAAAAGCCTCGGCGAGGAACACCGTATCGGGATGGCGGGCGCGGATATCGGCGATCATCCATTCCCAGAACGGGAAGGGCTTGGTGTGCGGGTTATCCACACGGAAGAGGCGGATGCCCTGGTCGATCCAGAATTGCACGATATCGCGCAAGGCCAGCCACAAAGCGGGCTTCGCGGCATCCGTGTAGAAATCGACATTGACGATGTCCTCGTATTTTTTCGGCGGGTTTTCCGCGTGGCGCAGCGAGCCGTCCGGCCGCCAGTCGAACCAGTCCTTATGTTCGCGCAGCCAGGGATGGTCGGGCGCGCATTGGATCGCGAAATCCAAGGCGAGCTCGATGCCATAGCCTTTGGCGGCGAGGACGAGGGCGGTGAAATCCGCGAAATCGCCGAGCTCGGGATGCAGCGCATCATGCCCGCCCTGTGCGCTGCCGATGGCGTAGGGACTGCCCAGATCGTTTGGGCCGGCGATGAGCGCGTTGTTGCGGCCCTTGCGGTTCTGCTCGCCGATCGGGTGGATGGGCGGGAAATACAGCACGTCGAAACCCATCGCGGCGATGCGGGGGAGTTGGCCGATAACATCGCGGAACGTGCCATGCCGGTTGGGATCGCCGCTTTGGCTGCGCGGGAAAATCTCGTACCAGCTTGCGAAGGAGGCGCCCTGGCGCTCGGCATCGATGAGGATTTCCTGCGAGCGGGAGAGGAAGTTGCGCGGAGCGGCGTGGCGCATCACGGCGATGACGCGCTCGCTCAGCAGGGTCTCGCGGCGTATGTCATCCGAAGCATCCTGCAGGCGCTCCAGCACCAGGCGCAGTTTCGTGTTCGTGCGCGCGGCGGCCTCGACCAAGGCCAGGCCCTCGCGCAGTTCGAGCGCGGTGGAGAGGCCGGCGGCGTGTTTTTTGCGGGCCCCATCGACGAAGCTGCCATATTCATCCCACCAGGCGGTGATGGTGAAGCTATGGCGGCCGAGGCGCTCGAGGGGGATGTGTGCCTGCCAGCGGTCGTTGTTGAGGAGGGTGAGCTTGTAGGCGTGGATTTCCCCGCGATCGGCGCTGCGCAGCAGCACGTCGCCGGCGAGCTTGTCATGGCCGTCGGCGAGCAGATCAGCCTCGATGGTGACGAGGTCGCCGACGGTTCGGCGGACGGGGAATTTGCCGTCATCGACCTGCGGGGTGATGGCTTCGATGGCGATGCGCGGGGCGTCGCAATCGAGTTGTCGGGGCTGCGAGCAGGATGGGGTCGGGAAGGGCGGCCTCGAAAAAGCGGGTTTCCCCGGGCTCCAGGCGGATGGCGCTGGCCGGGGTCAGCGGCAAGGCGATCTCGCCCAAGGCGGCGAGCAAGGCGGTGCCCAGAGCGGGCATGGCGGCGCTGGCCGGGGTGACGGCCGGGCGGTCGAGCGCCGGGTTGGCGGCGATGACGAGCTCCGCGCGCGCCAGCAAAGCGACCGCGCTGCCCGGCGAGGAGCGCAATTGCGCGGCTTGGCGCAGGCGCAACGCCGGATACTCGCGGCGCAGGGCATTTAATGCGCGAATGTCCTCCGCAAGGTCGAGACCGGGGCGCAGGATGAAGCCGGAATCGACCAGCCAGGCGGGGGCGAAGGCGGCGGAGAAGCGCAAGGCGCGCAAGGTGGCGGCCTTGCTCCAGCCGGTGGCCCCTGGCGGGGCGGCGTGGCTGACCAGCGGGGCGATAGCGGCAAGACGGGCGGAGTCCGCGTTCAGCCAGGCGGCGGAGAAATCCCACCAGCAGGAGGAGGAGGTGACGTAGTCGAACCCGGCACCGGCCAGGGCGGCGATCTCGGCCGGGTTGGCGCCGAACACCTCCGCGATGCACAAAGCCGGCTTGCCGTGCGCGCGCAGCGTGGCGAGCAAAGGTTGCCAGAGGGAAGGCGGGCGGCCATGCGCCGCGCGGGCGTAAAACCCGGCAATGCCTGCCGCCTGGCAGGCGGCGAGTTTGGTTTCCCAGCAGGGTAAAGCGGTGGTGCCGGGATGGGTGAGATCGATTTCCAGCAACAGGAAAAACCCCTCCGGCAGGGCTTCCGGCAGCAGTTCCATGTGCGGCAGGAGCAGGAAATTGAAGCCAAGCGCTTTCGCCTGCGCGATCTCCGCCGCGGTTTGGACGCGCAGGATGGAAGGTGGCGCATCCTCCGCGACGGCGATGCGCGGTGGCGTGGTGATCTGCGCCGCCGGGGTCGCGTCGTCGCGGCCGATGGTTTCGGTGTGGCTGCGCAGCAGATCAGACATCAGCCTACGGGCATGCGCAAATAGGCGAGGAAGCACTCGCAGAAAAGCTGCGCGGTGGTGTGCCGGACCTTTGCCAGCAGCCTTGCATGGCGCTCGCGGCGTTCCTCCAGCGGCATCACCAGGCCCTGATGCATGGCGGCGGCCACCTCGTCGGCATCGAACGGGTTGACGATGAGCGCCTCGGTGAGTTCATCGGCCGCACCGGCGAATTTGGAGAGTACCAAGACGCCGGGATTTTCCGGGTCCTGGGCCGCGACATATTCCTTGGCGACGAGGTTCATGCCGTCGCGCAAGGGCGTCACGAGGCCGATATTGGCGCGGCGGTAGAAGCCCGCAATGGCGTTGCGCTTGACCGGATGCGTCATGTAGCGCAGCGGCACCCAGTCGAAATCCGAGAACTCGCCATTGATGTCCCCGGCGCGGCGGTCGAGCTCGCGGCGCAATGTCTGGTAGGAGCCGACCTCCTGGCGCGAGCGTGCGGCGATCTGCAAAAAATTCACGCAGCGGCGATGCTGGGGATAGGCATAGAGCAGCCGGCCGAAAGCATCGAAACGCTGCGGCAGGCCTTTGGAATAATCGAGCCGGTCGACGCCCAGCACCAGCGCGCGGTCGCCCAGGCTCTCATGCAGGCGCGCGGCCTCGGGGGCGAGCTCGGCGCGTTCGGCGAGTTTGGCGAATTTGACGGCATCGATGCCGATCGGCGTGACGACGACGCGGACATCGCGCTCGGCATAAGTGTAGTGGCCGCGCGCATCGGGGGTGGCGCCCAGGAACAGCGTCGCATTGTCGAGAAAGGCGGTGGCGTCGCCCTGGGTTTGGAAGCCGATGACGTCGCAGGCGGAGAGGGCGGCCATGATCTCGCCGGCGGGGGGCAGGACCTGCAGCAGCGAGGGGGGCACGAAGGGGATGTGGAGGAAAAAGCCGATGCGATTTTCCAGCCCCAACGCGCGCAATTCCGCCGCCAGGGTCATGAGCTGGTAGTCATGGATCCAGATGAGGTCGCCCGGTTGCAGCAGCGGCAAGAGGGCCTCGGCGAAAGCGCGGTTGACGGCGCGGTAGGCTGCATAATCGGAGCGGTTGAAGCGCAGCAGGCCGGTGCGGAAATGCAAAAGCGGCCAGAGTGCGCCATTGGCAAAGCCGTTATAGAAGCGCTGGTAGTCGCGCTCGGCGATATCTATGGTGGCGTAGGTGACCCCCTCCTCGGAGCGGGCGATGGCGGCTTTCTGCGAGGTTTCCTCCGCGCGGCGGCCGCTCCAGCCGAACCAGAGGGAGCCGGAGGTGGCGGCGTCGGCCAGGGCCACGGCGAGGCCGCCGGCGGTCGCAGTTTTCGCCGCGGGCGAGGGAACGCGGTTGGAGACGATGACGTGCGGCCGGTGCCCGGGATGGAAACGGGCAGCGCCGGCGGCAAGGCACCGGTATCAGGCCGGGTGCCCGAAGCTCGGAAGGGGGCCGGAGGTTGTGTCGGCAACGCAATCACAAGGTCCATGCGTGATACATTGGCCACAGGTGGAGGGGTTCAACTTTTGTTACCGATTTTCAATCAGACGTTCTTGATTCATGACGCTGCGGACATGAAGTGTCGTAAAACTGTCTCATACAAACCGAAATGGATTTGTTATTTGGAAAAGGCACATTTTTTGGATGAAGCCATGCAACTGACCCGCCGCCATTTTGTTTCAACCACGTGCTGGCATCGGCGCCGGGGCGGCGCTCGCATCGCCTGGCGCGGCACTGGCTGCGCCTGAGGCTCTGCCGTTCATCGTGGTGGGCGATTGGGGCCGCAACGGGCATGACGACCAGCGCAACGTCGCCGTGCAGATGGGCAAGACGGCGGCGGCGATGGAGGCGGCATTTATCGTCTCCATCGGTGATAATTTCTATGAGAACGGCGTCTCCGGCCTGGACGATCCGCAATGGGAAAGCTCGTTCGAGCGGATCTACACCGCGGAATCCCTGCAATGCCCGTGGAAAGTGATCCTCGGCAATCATGACTATCGCGGTAATGTTCAGGCGCAGTTGGATTACAGCGCGAAGAGCAAGCGCTGGCAGATGCCGGCGCGCTATTATTTGGAGACGCAGACCCTGCCGGATGGCACGAAAGCGGATTTCTTCTATGTCGATACCTCGCCGTTCATCAAAAAATACATCGGCTCGCGGGTGAATATCGCGGGGCAGGATACGGATGCGCAGCTCGCCTGGCTGGATGCGGCGTTGAGGGCCTCGACCGCGCCGTGGAAGATCGTGATCGGGCATCATCCGATCTATACCGCGCTGGATGACAGCGACGGCTACGACCATGACCAGCCGGATCTGATCGCGCGGCTGAACCCGCTGCTGCAAAAGCATAACATCCCGATCTATATCTGCGGGCATGACCATTGCCTGCAGGCGGTGAGGATGGAGGGCATCCGCTATGTGGTGAGCGGGGCGGGCTCGCAGACCTATACGCCGAACGCGCCGATCCGCGGCGGGTTTGCCTCCGGCTCGCATGGCTTCATGACGGTGCAGCTCAGCGCCGAGCGCCTGGACTATGCGCTGGTGGATATGTTTGGGAAGGCGCTGTACACCGACAGCATTATCCGCAGCTAAAAAAACAAAAGTTCTTTGGTTCTTTCTTTCAAGAAAGAACCGCTTCGCTTAACCTTGTGCTTAAGCGGAGGAACAAACATGTCCGGCTATGCAACGCATGAAGTGCGGAATCAGCCTGGGGAATGGGTGGATTTCAATGCGTTTGTCGCCGATGCGGCGCTGTGCGCGGCGATGCGGCAATTCGGCGCGGGGTGGGCCGAGGCGCGGCTGGCGGCCTGCGGCGCGCAGGTGGGCAGTGCGGAGGTGCAGGCGCTGGCGCAGGCGGCCAACCGCTATGGGCCGGAATTGCGCACGCATGACCGGTTCGGCAACCGGATCGACATGGTGGAATTCCACCCCGCCTGGCATGAGCTGATGCGCCGGCTGCGCGCGGATGGCGTGCATGCGCTGGGCTGGACGGAGATGCGCCCCGGCGCGCAGGTGGCCCGCGCGGGGCTCTCCTATTTATGGGCGCAGGGCGAGGCAGGGGTGGGTTGCCCGGGGGTGATGACCTTTGCCTCGATCGCCGCCCTAGAGCACGCCCCGGAGCTGCTGGAGACGTATCGGGGCAAGATCCTCTCGCCCGGCTATGACCCAAGGCCCCTGCCGCCGGCGCGGAAGACCGCTTTGGGCGTGGGGATGGCGATGACCGAGAAGCAAGGCGGCTCGGATTTGCGCCAGACGCAAACCGTGGCGGTGCCTTCTGGCGGCGGGGTGTGGCATCTGACCGGGCATAAATGGTTTTTCTCCGTGCCGACGAGCGATTTGTTTTTGACGTTGGCGCGGACCGAGGCGGGGATTTCGTGTTTTCTGGCGCAAGGCTGGCGCGATGACGGCAGCCGGAATTTTCTGCTCCTGCAACGCTTGAAGGATAAATGCGGGAACCGCTCGAATGCCTCGGCCGAGGTGGAGTTTCGCGGGCTGGAGGCGGTGATGGTGGGCGAGGCGGGGCGGGGGATCGCGACCATTCTGGAGATGGCGCATCTGACGCGGATTGAATGCGCGCTGGGCTCGGCGGCGTTGATGCGCCAGGCGGTGGGGCAGGCGATCCACCATGCCCGGCACCGCGCCGCGTTTGGGCGGAGGCTGATCGAACAGCCGGTGATGGAGAATGTGCTGGCGGATCTGGCGGTGGAGGCCGAGGGCGCGATGTGGCTTGCCATGCGCGCGGCGGCGGCGCTGGATGCGAGCCCGCGCGATGCCGCAGAGCGCGTGCTGAACCGCGTGCTGGCGCCGATTGCGAAATACTGGGTGTGCAAGCGGGCACCCATGCTGGCAGCGGAGGCGATGGAGTGCCTCGGCGGCAACGGGTTCATCGAGGAGCAGGTGACGGCGCGGCTGTATCGCGATGCGCCGGTGAACGGGCTGTGGGAGGGCTCCGGCAATGTGATCTGCCTGGACGTGCTGCGGGCCTTTGCCCGCGCGCCGGAGGCGGTGCAGGCCTTGCTGGATGAGATGGCCCAGGCAAAGGGCGCGCATGGTGCGATGGATGCGTGGCTGGACGCGATGCCGGCGCTGGAGGAGGGCAATGCACGGCTTGTCGCCGAATATTTTGCCCTTGGCGTCACGGCGAGCCTGCTGCTCCGTTATGCGCCGGAGGCGGTGGCGGTGGCGTTTTGCGAGACCCGGCTGCGGCGGGATTATGGGATGGCGTTTGGGACGTTGCCACAAAGCGTTAGGATGCAGGAGATTTTGGGTAGAACTTCTTTTTGTGAACAAAAAGAAGCAAAAAAACTTTGCTGACTGGGCCGGTGGCGTTTGTCGCTCTCGGCTCGAAAAGCGTAAAAGTTTTTTGCGCCGCTTTTTTTCAAAAAAGCGGCTGCTTACCAGAAAGGCTAGAGACCCAGATGCCGTTACCCACGATTTTGTTTGCCAGCTCCTTTCCGCCTGGCCTGCGCGATAAGCTCGATCCATCGATGGCCGTTACGGGGCCCTCCGGCCAAAAGCTCGGGACGGATCTCAGCGCCGAGGCGGCCGCTGCGATCCGCGTGGTTGTCGCCATGGGGACGTTGAAGATCGATGGCGCCGCCATGGACCTTCTGCCTAATCTTGGGCTGATCTGCTGCTATGGCAGCGGTTATGAAGGGGTCGATCTCGCGGAGGCCTTCAAACGCGGGATCGCCGTGACGTATAGCCCCGGGGCAAATTCCTCGGCGGTTGCGGATCTCGCCATGGCGCTGCTGTTGGCGGCGAACCGGCGCATCGTCATGGCGGATAAATTCGTGCGTGATGGGCTCTGGCAGGGTTATGGCGCGGCGGGGCGGATGCCCGATGTCCGGGGACTGACCGGGCGGAAGATCGGCATTTTCGGCTTCGGCGCCATCGGCGCGAAAATCGCGGCGCGCGCGGCGGCTTTCGAGATGCAGGTTGCCTATCACAGCCGCACGCGAAAAGCCGATATCCCGTATGATTTCCACGACACACTGCAAGGCCTCGCCGAGTGGGCGGATATTCTCATGATCGCGGTCCGCGCCGATGAAAGCACGCGCCATCTCGTCAATGCGGATGTGATGCGGGCTTTGGGTTCGGAAGGGATTCTGGTGAACATTGCGCGCGGCTCGGTCATCGATGAGCCGGCGATGATTGCGCTGTTGCAATCAGGTGAACTCGGCAGCGTCGGGCTGGATGTTTATGAACATGAGCCTTTGGTGCCGGATGCGTTGAAGGCGCTTGCTGGTGTCGTCCTCGCACCGCATATGGGCGGGAATACGTTCGATGCGCATGAGGCACGGCAACGCGTGGTCGCCGCGAATATCGCGGCGTTTTTTGCGGGCAAGCCCGTGCTCACCCCGGTGCCGGAAATGGCGCGCGAATTCCTGATCACCCACACGCACAGCACCTGATTGCTTTGATTTGTGGAAAGCTAGAGCATGATCGCTTTAAGTGCGATCATGCTCTAGCTTTTTTATTAAGGGCGATTCACGTTTTACCCCTGCGCAAGATGCGCAAACCTAAAAGGATCGTACTCTACGAGAGGCCCGTGGCCATCGTCAGAATTCGTTCCAGTCTTCTTGCGCTTCGGTGACCGCCGGACGTGAAGCGCCTGCCTGGCGTGGCAGCGCGACGACCTTCCTCGCGGAAGTGGACGCGACGGTGCGCAGCTTGGGCGACGTTTTACGGGCGGCTTGCTTGAGTACCGGAGCAGCCGCAATCTCGCCGATGCGGAACTGCCCAACCAGCCGCGCCAGTTCCTCCGCCTCCTCGGCAAGGCTATGGCTCGCGGCGGTCGACTGCTCGACCATTGCCGCGTTCTGCTGCGTCACCTGATCCATCTGGTTTACCGCAGAATTCACCTCCCCCAGCCCCGTCGCCTGTTCCTTCGCCGAGGCGGCCAGCTCCGCCACCAGCCCGCTCAGTTGCATGACCTGCGTGACGATCCGGCCCAAAGCCTGGCCGGTCTCGCTCACCAGTTTTACGCCGGTCTCGACCTGCTGGCCGGAAGTGGAAATCAGCGCCTTGATCTCCTTCGCGGCATCCGCCGAGCGTTGCGCCAGCGCCCGCACCTCGGTCGCCACCACGGCAAAGCCACGGCCGGCATCGCCGGCACGCGCCGCTTCCACGCCGGCATTCAGCGCCAGCAAATTGGTCTGGAAGGCGATCTCGTCGATCACGCCGATGATGTTGCCGACCTGCTTGGATGAGGTCTCGATGCCGCTCATCGCCTGCACGGTGTCGCGCACCACGCTCCCCGAATGCTCGGCATCGGCCTTGGAGGTGGCAACCAGGTTGCGCGCCTCGTTCGCCACCTCGGCGGTGCGCCGCACCGTCGCGGTAATCTGGTCCAGCGCCGCTGCGGTCTCTTCCAGGCTCGCCGCCTGCTGTTCGGTGCGCCGCGACAGATCGTCCGAGGCTTGGGTGATCTCCCCGGCGCCTGAGCGGACGCCCTGGGTGTTGGTGGCAATCGACTGCATCGTCTCCTGCAGCTTCTCCATCGCCGTATTAAAATCGGCGCGGAGCTTCTCGAAGACCGCCGGCACATTATCCGTCAGCCGGAACGTGAGTTCGCCGGCCGCGAGCCTCTCCAGCCCAGTGCCGATCGTGCTAACGGCTTTTTGGGTAAAATCGGCGAGCTCGTTCTCGGACGTGATTTGCGCATGCACATCTACTAACGAGCCACAGACGCGAATCGTCCCGTCCGCGTCATGGCGGGATCCGCCAAACGCCTGGAACCAGCGATAGGAGCCGTCGGCCGTCTTGAGCCGATACATGACGTTGTAACGCCCGCCTCCCGCTCTATCCTGGAGGCTCTGGGTGAAAGCGGCAAAAGTCGGCGCTGCATCGTCTGGATGCAGCCGGTCCGCCCAGGAACTGACGACATTTGGAAAATCCGCTTGCGTTCTGTAACCGACGAGACGGCGAAACTCGGCCGACCATGTCCACCGGCTTTGCGGGTGCATGGGGTCGCCGTTGAACAGGATCGCCTCCCAAAGACCGACGCCGCATGCTTCGTCGAGAAGTTCGGAGCGTTCACGAACAGCCTGCAGGCTGCGTTCCAATGCCGCTATCCGGCTTTTTGCCTGCTTCGTTCCAAAAAACATGTCAACTCTTATTCCCTTTCGGCCACCAAGTGCCACGCTACCCGCGCCCTATCTTCACTCACGGCGATCACCCGCATCGCCTTCAGCGGCGCGCAAAGATGCCCTTGAGACCGCTCGGTGCATCGAGCCGTTCCGGTGACTCCTGGATGGTCCGTCATGTTAAATTCCAACAACTCGGGTTGTAGTACCAAAAATGAATTCGCGTTAAAATTGCCAAATCCCAAAAAAGAAGCGCCAAATTATTTGCTCTAACGATAAAGAACAAGAAAAATTTCTGACGTTATGTTGTCATGGCTAACATATCGGGCGCAAGGCTCGCATGCGACGACACGACCCAAGTTTTGATTTCTATCGGCAATAAATGTTGTTTGATCCATCGCTGTGAACCATCCAGGTTTTTGCGGGGACGGATCCAAAGCAATCGGGGTCAGGGACCGGCGGCCCATAGGGCCGCCTTTTATTTATTCGGCGCGCCTTGGCGCGGCGGCCCCTGTGGGGTCCAGGGGCCAAGCCCCTGGTGGGGTTTTAAGGGGCGGCGCCCCTTAAGCTTTCTTCTGGCCTTCCGCGACAAACCGTTCCAGCCAATGGATCGTGTAGTCGCCGGAGCGGAAATCGGGGGCGTCCAGGATGCGTTCGTGCAGCGGGATCGTGGTTTTGATGCCGGTGATGACGCATTCGCGCAGCGCCCGGCGCATGCGGGCGATGGCTTCGTCGCGGGTTTTGCCGAAGGTGATCAGCTTGGCGACGAGGCTGTCGTAATGCGGGGGCACGCGGTAGCCGGTATAGAGCGCGGAATCCACGCGCACGCCGAGGCCGCCGGGCGGGTGGAACATCTCGACCTTGCCGGGGCTCGGTGCGAAGGTTTCCGGATCCTCGGCGGTGATGCGGCATTCGATCGCATGGCCGGAGAGCTGGATGTCCGCCTGCGTGTAGCCGAGCGGTTCGCCGGCGGCGATGCGGATTTGCTCGTGCACGAGGTCCATGCCGGAGATCATTTCCGAAATCGGATGTTCCACCTGCAGGCGGGTGTTCATTTCGATGAAGGAGAACTGCTCGTCCTGGTAGAGGAATTCCAGCGTGCCGGCGTTGCGGTAGCCGATTTTCTGCAAGGCCTTGGTCACGGTCTCACCGAGCGCGTCACGCTGTGCCGCGGTGATGACGGGGGAGCCTGCTTCTTCCAGCACTTTCTGGTGGCGGCGCTGGAGCGAGCAGTCGCGCTCTCCGATATGCACGACGGCGCCGTGATTGTCGGCGAGAATTTGCAGCTCGATATGCCGGGGCTTGTCTAGGTATTTTTCCATGTACACGGCGTTGTTGCCGAAGGCGGCTCCGGCTTCGGCGCGGGCCTCATGGAAGGCGGCATCGAGCTCGTCGGCACTGCGCGCGACCTTCATGCCGCGCCCGCCGCCGCCGGCGGCAGCCTTGATGAGCACCGGGTATTTGATGCGCTCGGCAATCTCGCGCGCTTCCTCCAGCGTCTCGATCTCGCCGGGGGAGCCCGGGACCAGCGGGACGCCGAGTTCCATCATGGTGGTCTTGGCGGTGATCTTGTCGCCCATCATGCGGATATGTGCTGCGGTCGGGCCGATGAAGACGAGGTTATGCGCCTCGACCATCTCCGCGAAGGCGGCGTTTTCCGAGAGGAAGCCGTAGCCGGGATGAATCGCCTCGGCACCCGTGATGAGGGCGGCGGAGAGGATGGCCGGCATGTTGAGGTAGGAATCGCGGGCCAAAGGCGGGCCGATGCAGACGCTCTCATCGGCGAGGCGGACATGCATGGCGTCCGTATCCGCGGTGGAGTGCACCGCGACGGTGGCGATACCGAGCTCGCGGCACGCGCGCAGGATGCGCAGCGCGATTTCTCCGCGATTGGCGATCAGGATTTTCTTGAACATGGTTATTCGATGATCAGCAGGGGCTCGTCGTATTCGACGGGCGAACCGGCCGTGACCAGGATCTGCTTCACGGTGCCCGAACGCGGGGCCTTGATCTGGTTGAAGGTCTTCATGGCCTCGATCAGCAGCAGCGTGGCGCCGGCCTCGACGGTCTGGCCGACCGAGACGTAAGGGGCGGCACCGGGCTCGGCGGAGAGATAGGCGACGCCGACCATCGGGCTCTTCACGACGCCGGGATGCTTCGCGGGATCGGCTTTTTGCTCCGGCGCGGCCGGGAGGGACATGGCGACAGCAGCGGGTGCGGCCGGGGCGGCCTGCGCCATGACGGGGACGTTCACCGGGGCGATGGCGCGGGCCAGGCGGACCTTGCGGTCGCCTTCGGCCAGCTCGATTTCCGACAGGCCGGTATCGTTGAGCAGTGCCGCGAGGACGCGCAGGGCTTCAGGATCAAAAGAAAGGCTCATTGGTCTTCTTCCAGAATGTCGGAGAGGGCGATGAGAGCGAGCCTATAGCCTGCAAATCCGAGCCCGCAAATCACGCCATCGGCGGCGAGGGAGACATAAGAGTGGTGGCGGAACGTTTCGCGTTTGTGAACATTCGATAAATGCACCTCGATGACGGGAATATCCAGGGCCTGGATGGCGTCCATCAAAGCGATCGAGGTGTGGGAATAGGCGGCCGGGTTGATGATGAGCCCGGCGGCGGTGCCGCGCGCTTCATGGACCCAGGAGATCAGCTCGCCTTCGATATTCGTCTGGCGGAATTCGATGCCGATCCCAAGCCCTTCGGCGGTTTCCGCGCAGAGGAATTCCAGATCGTCGAGCGTGCCGGTGCCGTAGATTTCCGGCTCGCGGGTGCCCAGGAGGTTCAGGTTCGGCCCGTTCAGGACGAAGATAAGAGGGGATGCCATAATCATCCCGCTAGCACAGGCGAATCGAACTCGCCAAATTTTTGCATGAACCCGGCCTTGCGGGTGGGGGGCAGTCGCCCGATAATGCGAGCATGAGCAGTACAATGGCGTTTTTCGGTTGTCGGTGAACGGCGAGGCCATGGAAGTGGCGCGGGGCTGACGGTGGCCGGGCTGGTGGAACAGCTTGGGCTGGATACGCGCAAAGTGGCGGTGGAGCGGAATTTGGAGATCGTGCCGCGTTCGACCTATGGCGCAGTGGCGCTGGAGCCGGGCGATGCGCTTGAAATCGTTCATTTCATTGGCGGCGGCTAGGACATGGACGGGATGATGCAGATGGATGAAGGCTGGACCGTAGCGGGGCGGAAATTCGCCTCGCGGCTGGTGGTGGGCACGGGCAAGTATAAGGACCTGCCGACGACGGCGGCAGCGATCGAGGCTTCGGGTGCGGAGATGGTGACGGTCGCGGTGCGGCGGGTGAACCTCTCCGACCGCAACGCGCCGATGCTGCAGGATTATGTGAGCCCGGAGCGATACACTTATTTACCGAATACCGCCGGCTGCTTCACGGCCGATGAGGCGGTGCGCACGCTGCGCCTGGCGCGCGAGGCGGGGGGCTGGAACCTCGTGAAGCTCGAAGTGCTGGGCCCGGCGCCGACGCTCTATCCGGATATGCCCGCGACCTTCGAGGCGGCGAAAGCCCTGATTAAAGATGGCTTCGAGGTGATGGTGTATTGCTCGGACGATCCGATCGCGGCGAAGCGGCTGGAGGAGATGGGCTGTGTGGCGGTCATGCCGCTGGGCGCGCCGATCGGCTCGGGGCTGGGCGTGCAGAACCCGCTGATGATCCAGATGATCATCGAGAACGCGAAAGTGCCGGTGCTGGTGGATGCGGGCGTCGGCACGGCCTATGACGCGACCTTCGCCATGGAGCTCGGCTGCGATGCGGTGCTGGTGAATTCGGCGATCGCGCTGGCCAATGACCCGGTGCTGATGGCGCGCGCGATGAAGGCGGGCGTGGAGGCCGGGCGGCTGGCCTATCGCGCCGGGCGGATCCCGCGGCAGGGGATTGCCAGTGCGTCGAGCCCGATGACCGGGTTGATCCGCTGATCCGTAATCGCATGAGAAGACTGCTCCGGGTTATTCCGGAGCTTTTTGCGAATTTCCTCGCGCCGTATCTGGTGTTCGAGGCGTTGGATGCGCGCTTTGGCGATAAATGGTCGCTGATCGCCTCGGCGCTGCCGCCCTTGGTTTGGAGCGGCTATCGAGCTGGCGCGGACGCGGCGGCTGGATGCGATTTCGGTGACCGTGGTGAGCGGGATTTTGCTCACCGTGGGGGCGACGTTCCTGGGCGGCTCGGCGCGGCTGATCCAGATCCGTGATGCGCTGGTGACCGGGGCGATCGGCGTGATGTTTCTGGGCACGCTGGTGCTGGAAAAGCCGATGATCTTCTACCTCGCGCGGGCGACGATGGCGCGCGATACGGTGGCAGGGCGAGGCGGAGTTCGAGGCGATGTGGCTGCGCCCGGGCGTGCCGCGCATGTTCCGGGTGACTGACGACGGTATGGGGGGTCGGGCTGATCCTGCAGACCGCGGTGATGTGCTATCTGGCGTGGATCTGGCCGATCCAGCATTATCTGCTGCTCTCGCCCTATATCGGCTACGGGATTTTCGGGCTGCTGATGGCGTGGAGCCTGTGGTACCGGCGGCGGCGGATGGCGATGCGCGCGCGCACGTTGTCGGAGGAGATGGGGGCCTCGAAACCCGGCTGAGCGGAAGGCCCGGTGAGGTTCCATTTTCGCGGCTTTGGTCCATATCGGGGGCATGCCTTATCCCGATTTCCGACCATTTCGACGGCAAGCATTTTCTTCAATCCTGAACCGACGGTGCGTAGCCGGAAGGGAAAATCCCGCGGATTTTCTGAGCCTGATGCGGGCCAGGCTGCGGCAGGCGGGACCCGGCGGAATGGGCGGAATGGCCTAAATGGATCGAGAACAAGCCGTATCCGCCGCCAGCGGGGGAGGGGTCGAGCGTTACCTTTATCGGGCATAGCAGTTTTTTGATCCGCCTGCCGGGGTTGAACGGTGCTGACCGATCCGGTGTTTTCGCTGCGCTGCTCGCCGTCGCAGATGGCGGGGCCGAAGCGGGTGCGGGCACCGGGGATTGCGCTGGAGGCGTTGCCGGAGGTGGATCTGATCCTGCTCTCGCATAATCATTACGACCATATGGATCTGATCTCGCTGCGGGAGCTGCGGCGGCGGTTTCCGCGCGTGCGGATCGTCACCACGCTCGGCAATGCGCGGTATCTGGCAAAAAAGGGCGTGCAGGGGGCGGTGGAGCTGGATTGGTGGGAGTCGGTGACGCTGGGCGAGGCGCAGGTGACGCGTGACGCCGGCGCGGCATTTCGCCGCGCGCAGCTTGTGGGACCGCAACGAGGCATTATGGGGCGGGTTGTATCTCACCTATCGGGGGCAGAAAATTTATTTCGCGGGCGATAGCGGGTAGCACGAAGTTTTTCAAGGAAATCCCGGAGCGGTTGGGCACGCCGGACTTCGCCTTGCTGCCGATCGGCGCCTATGAGCCGCGCTGGTTCATGGGGCCGGTGCATATGAACCCGGCGGATGCAGTGATGGCATTTCAGGATTTGCAGCCGCGACAGGCGATCGGCATGCATTACGGCACGTTTCAGCTCACCGCCGAGCCGATCGATGCGCCGATACGGGATCTGGCCGAGGCGCTGGCGGCGGCGGGGATACCGGGGGAGCGGTTTCGGGCGTTGGATATTGGGGAAAGCATCTTCTTTTTGTGAACAAAAAGAAGCAAAAAAACTTTTCGACCTGGGGCTGGGGCGCATCTAACTCCCGGCTCTAAAGTCGCAGAAGTTTTTTGCGCCGCTTTTTTTCAAAAAAGCGGCTACTTCCAAGGCTCCTCCGGCCAATCATGCCGTGGATAGCGCCCGCGCATGTCACGCCTGGCATCGGCCCAGCCATCGCGCCAGAAGGTGGCGAGGTCGGCGGTGATGGCGATGGGCCGTCCGGCGGGGGAGAGCAGGGCGAGTTGCAAGGGCAGTTTGCCGCTTGGCGAGTTGGGGCGTGGCGTCGGTGCCGTAAAAAATTTGGGCGCGGGCCGAGGCGACGGGGATGGGGTCGGTATAGTCGATGCGGATGGTTCCGCGCGGCAGGCGGAGTTCGACCGGGAGTTCGTTGTCGAGCGTCATGGCTTGCTCGTGGGTGAGTTGGGCGCGGAGCAGCGTGTGGAGGTCGAGCGATTTGGTTTCGCGCAGGTTGGTCATGCCGGCGAGGTAGGGGGCGAGCCAGTGTCCGTGGTCTAGGCTAAGCGTTTCGCGCGAGAGGTCGGGGATGGTGGGATCGACCGTGCGCAGGGTGGCGATGCGGGCGAGGAGGTTTTCGCATGGCGTCCGTCCAGTCGAGCTGGTCGAGGCGGGCGGAATGGCTTTGGCAAGGGCGGACTGGATTTCCTCAGGCTGCGGCGGGGCAAATTTGTCCGAGAGGATGAGCGCGCCGAGGCGGGTGCGTTCGCGGGTCAGCACGCCGCCGGTGGCGGGATCGAAGCGGTTTCGCGGGTGGTTTTGCAGCGGGCGCGCAAGGGTGGGGGCAGGGTTTCGGCGTCGAGCGTGGCGGCGAGGCGGATTTTCGAGCCTTTGGCTTCGAGCGAGGCGGCGACGAGCAGGCGGGCGCGGCGGAGCGGGTCGGTTGGGGCAGAAGGCGCCGCTGCCGCCGCCGGAGAGGCGGTAGGAGCCGGGTTCGCCGCGCGCCTGGCCGATGCGGTCGGGGAAGGCGGCAGGCGAGCAGCGCGCCGGGATCGCCGATGGCGGGGATGGCGCCGACGCCTAGGCGGTTGCGGTAGATTTTTGCGGCCTGGCGGATGCGGGAGATGGTGGCGCGGTCGGCGTCCAGTTTGCCGGCAAGGGCTTCGAGGCGGAGCAGGATATCGGCGGAGGCGTCGCGGTTCAGGGGATCGCGTTCTTCGAGGATGGCGGCGAGGTCGGCGGCCAGCGCCTGTTCGGGTTTGGTGGTGCTGGAGAGCATCATGGCGGCGAGGCGAGGCGTGGCGCGCAGGCGGGCCATGGCGCGGCCGGAGCTGGTGAGGCGGCCGAGAATCTTCCAGCGCGCCGAGATCGGTGAGGAGGGCGCGAGGCGGCTTTGATCGGCACCTTCCGGGGGGCATGTCGATGAAGGGCAGGTTGCGGCTGGAATCGCCCCAGGCGGCGCAGGCGAGCTCCAGGCCCGAGAGTTCGGCGTCGAAAATTTCGGGGGTTTCGAACAAAGCGAGGCCGCGATGCAGGGCTTCGGACCAGAGGCGGATGGCGACACCCGGGGCTTCGCGCCCGGCGCGGCCCGCGCGCTGGGTCGCGGCGGCGCGGCTGATGCGCAAGGTGGTCAGGCGGGTGAGGCCGGTGGAGACGTCGAGTTTCGGGCGCGCGGCGGAATCCGCCATCGATGACGATGCGCACGCCGGGCACGGTGAGCGAGGTTTCCGCGATCGAGGTGGCGAGGACGACGCGGCGTTGTGTCGTGTTCGCGCAAAGCGAGGTCCTGGGCTTCGGGCGAGAGGTCGCCATGCAGCGGCAGGACGAGGGCGGGGCAGCCATCGAGCGCGGATTGGGTGCGGCGGATTTCGGCCATGCCGGGGAGGAAGACGAGGATGTCGCCCTGGTGCGTGACCAGGGCCTCGCGGACGGCGTGGGCGGCGGCGGCGGGGAGCTCGCGCGACGGTGGGGATGTCGCGCTTGGCGTGATGGGTGGCGACGGGGAACATGCGGCCGTCGCTCTCGATGATGTCGGCATCGAGCAGGGGGGCGAGTTTGGCGGATTCGGCGGTGGCGGACATGGCCAGGATGCGCAGTTCCGGGCGGAGCGTGCGTTGCAGGTCCAGCGTAAGCGCCAGAGCGAGGTCGGATTCGAGCGAGCGCTCGTGGATTTCATCGAAAATGACGATGTTGACGCCGGTGAGGCCAGGGTCGGCGAGGAGGCGGCTGGTGAGCAGGCCCTCGGTGACGACTTCGATGACGGTGTCCGGCGAGACGGCGCTGTCCAGACGGGTGCGGAAGCCGACGCGGGTGCCGGCTTTCTCGCCGAGCAGGACGGACATGCGCATGGCGGCGGCGCGGGCGGCAAGGCGGCGGGGTTCCAGGAGCAGGATTTTGCCGGCGCCGGCTTCGCAGAGGGCGAGCGGGACGGTGGTGGTTTTGCCCGCACCCGGCGGGGCGACGAGGACGGCGTTTCTGCCCCTCCCGCAACAGGCAGTCCAGCAATTGGGGCATGGCGTCGTGAACGGGCAGATCTGCAGCGTCATCGCACCCGGATACCACCGCGGCGCGGCGCGTGCGATATTGGCCGCATGATGAGCGCATGTTTTGTTCCTGTTGATGTTCTTCATTCCCGGGCTGGCCTTTGGGGCGAGCAGCAATGTGTTTTCCTCCGCGCGCGATACGGTGCGGCTGGTCTCGCAGAGCAATGCGGCGGTGCAGGGGAACGTGACGCTCGGACTGCAATTCAAGCTCGCACCGGGATGGCATGTGTATTGGTCTAATCCGGGGGATGCGGGGTTCGCGCCGGCGGTGACCCCCTCGGATGGGGCGAAGTTCGGGGCGATCACCTTTCCGCCGCCGGAATTGTTGCGCCAGGGGCCGGTGGTGGCCTATGTGCTTTCGGGCGACGTGCTGCTGCCGTTCGAGGCCTCGAAGGTGGGGAACAGCGTGAATGCCGCCGCGAACTGGCTGGTGTGCTCGGATATCTGCGTGCCGGAGCATGCGACGTTTTCGCTGGCATTGAACGGCGGGGTCTCGGCGGAGGCGGCGTTGTTTGGCATGAATCCGGTGGTGCCATCGCCGTTTGCCGCGACCATCACGCCGGATGGCACGCTGCGCCTGACCGGGCCGACGCGCGGGCAGGTGGTCAAGGCGCGGTTTTTTCCCACGGATTCCGGGCGGGTGGATGATGACGCGCCGCAGGCATTGGGGTTTGCCGCCGATGGCGTGACGCTGAAATTGAAGCTGTTGGCGGGGACATCGGGGCTGCGCGGGGTGGTGGAGCTCACCGATAAATCCGGGCAGATGCAGGCGCTGGCGGTGAACCCGGCGCCGGTCGCGGCCCCGGCGCATTTGCCGTTTTTGCTGCTCGCCTTCCTCGGCGGGCTGGTGCTGAACCTGATGCCTTGCGTGTTTCCCATCCTCGCTATGAAGGCGGTGGGCTTTGTGCGGCTGGGTGGGGCGGCGCATGGGCATATCCGGCGCGAGGCGTTGGGCTATACTGCCGGGGTGGTGGCGGCGATGCTCGTGCTGGCGGGCGTTTTGCTGGCGTTGCGCGCGCTGGGTGCGGCGGTGGGCTGGGGGTTTCAGTTGCAGTCGCCCATCGTGGTGGCGCTGACGGGCTGGCTGATTTTTGGCGTGGCGTTGAATCTGGCCGGGGTGTTTGAGGTTTTTGCGCCCGCCTGGCTGCGCCATGTGCCAGCGCAGAATAGTTTTTTGACCGGCGTGCTGGCGGTGGTGGTGGCGACCCCTTGCACCGCGCCGTTCATGGGGGCGGCGGTGGCGGCGGCGCTGAATGCGCCGGTGCTGATCGCGTTGGGGATATTTTTCGCCCTCGGGCTTGGGCTGGCGTTGCCGTTTTTGCTTGTCGCAGTCCTGCCGCAACTGGCGGCTAGGCTGCCACGGCCCGGCGCCTGGATGCTTTGGCTGCAGCGTGTGCTCAGCCTGCCGATGCTGGCGACGTTTTTATGGCTGGGCTGGGTGCTGTTCCGGCAGGCGGGGATGAACGGGGTGGTGCTGTTTGCCGCCGGGGCCTTGGTGCTGCTGCTCGCAGTTTCGGTAAAGCGGTTGCGGCCCGTTGGGTTCGCGGCATTGCTGGTATTGCCGTTTCTGCACGGCGAGGCGGGGGCGAAAACGCTGACGCTGCCGGGCGCGGAACCTTATACGCCGGCGCGTCTTGCGGCGTTGCGGGCGAGCAAAAAGCCGGTTTTTGTGGATTTGACGGCGGCCTGGTGCGTGACGTGTTTGGTCAATGACGTGGATACGCTGAGCACGCCGCCCGTGCAGGCGGCGTTTGCGCGCAACCATGTGGCGGTGCTGGTCGGGGATTGGACGGCGAAGGACCCGGCGATCACGGCGCTGCTGGCGGAAAATGACCGCGACGGCGTGCCGCTCTATTTGTTCTATGCGCCGGGGGCGGCCTCACCCGTGGTGTTGCCGCAAATTCTGACGCCGGGGATTGTTCAAGCGGCAGTCAGAGCCGGGAGTTAAGCGCGCCCCCGGCCAAGTAAGTGAAGTTTTTTTGCTTCTTTTTGTTCACAAAAAGAAGACCCTTCATCCTTGCTTCAACCTGGCCAGAAGCTGGGCCAGCGCCTTCGCCCGATGGCTGATCCTATCCTTCACCTCGGCACCGAGGGCAGCAAAGCTTTCGGTATAGCCATCGGGGATGAAGATCGGATCGTAGCCGAAGCCGCCCACCCCTTTGGGGGCAAGGGCGATGCGGCCATCCGCCTGGCCGATATAGGTCTCCGTCGTCCCGTCCGGCTGGGCGAGGCAGAGGGCGCAGATGAAGCGGGCGCGCCATTCCGCGCGCAGCTCCGCCGCCGCGATGATACGGGCAAAGGCGGCCGGGTAGTCGCCCGCGGCGTAGCGCGCGGAGAAGATCCCGGGTGCGCCGTCCAGTGCCGCGACGCAAAGCCCGGAATCGTCGGCCAGTGCCGGGATACCTGCGGCCTTGGCGGCAAGCCGGGCTTTAAGCTGGGCGTTGCCGGCGAAATCCGAGGCGGTTTCCTCAGGCTCGGCCAGGCCAAGCTCACCGGCGGAGGTGACACTATAGCCGAACGGGCCGAGCAAAGCAGCGAATTCCCGCAATTTGCCGGGGTTATGCGTGGCGATGAGTAGCCGGGTCATGCGCGGCCCGCCGCATTCGAGAGCATGCCGGGATCGATACGCAATTTCGCCAAGGCGCGCTGCCATTTGGTGTGGATCTCGTTGTCATAGACCAAAGCGGCATCGGCCGGGGCGCTGAGCCAGGAATTCTGGCGGATTTCCGCATCGAGCTGCCCGGCCTCCCAGCCGGCATAGCCGAGCAGAAGCAGGCCGTGCTCCGGCCCGCCGCCGCCGGCGATGGCGCTCAGAACCTCAAGATTGGCGGTCAGCACATAGGTTTCATTCACCACCATGCTGCCATCGGCGGTCCAATCCGGCGAGTGCAGGACGAAGCCGCGATTGTCATCGACCGGGCCGCCCGTGCCCATGAAGAGTTCGCGCTTGGGCGGGGTCGGCGCGATGCCGAGCTGCTTGAGCAGATCGGGGAATTTCGGGCGCTTGAGCGGGCGGTTCAGCACCACCCCCATCGCGCCCTCGGCGGTATGCGCGCAGATGAAGATCACGGTCTGGGTGAAGCGCTCGTCGCGCATCGCCGGCATCGCGATCAGGATTTGCCCGGTCAGCCAGTCCGGCTCGCGCGGGTGCGAAATATCTCGCTGTCATGGTGGGACAGTATATTTGGCTGGAGCCCGGGCCGCCAGCCCTGGTTGGCGCGTGGAGAACTCTTCACGGCCTTCGCCAGT
This sequence comes from uncultured Pseudomonadota bacterium, assembly GCA_963737355.1. Classification (GTDB taxonomy): domain Bacteria; phylum Pseudomonadota; class Alphaproteobacteria; order Acetobacterales; family Acetobacteraceae; genus Acidocella. The sequence continues at coordinate 227,533 of CAVTSC010000008.1, forward strand.
TCGTCTAGTTAGGGGATCATTGCAGACAAACAGGAACACCGCACCGTGGTTAAAGTTGGCGATAAAATTCCGGCCATGAAACTCATGGTCGCAACGGCTGAGGGGCCGCGCGAGGCCGATACCGCCGAACTGTTCGGCCCTGGCAAGGTTGTGATGTTCGCCGTGCCGGGCGCGTTTACGCCCACCTGCAGCGCCAAGCATTTTCCGGGCTTCGCCGAGCATCTGGCTGAGTTCAAGGCCAAGGGCGTGGATCGGATCATCTGCATGGCCGTGAACGACGCCTTCGTGCTGGGCGCCTGGGCGAAGACGCAGGAAGGCGGCGAGGGGATCATCATGCTCTCCGATGGCTCGGGCACGCTTCACCAAGGCGACTGGGCCTGGAGCTCGACCTCACCGCCCGCAACCTCGGCATCCGCAGCCAGCGTTTCGCGCTCATCGCTCAGGATGGAATCGTTACCCATCTCGCCGTCGAAGAACCCGGCGGGTTCGACGTCAGCCGCGCTGAGGCCGTGCTCGAAGCACTTTGAGTTTCGTCCAAGAAAGACCAGGGGCTCTGCCCCTGGACCCCGCGAAGGGCCGCGCCCTTCGATCCGCTATAATCAGGGTTATGGGAGGGGGGTCTGAGGGCCTCTCGGCCCTCAGACCCCCCTCCCATAACCCTGACTAATGGATTGCAAAGGCGAGCCTTTGCTGGGGGTCCAGGGGGCAAAGCCCCCTGGCCTTACTTAGTCAAAACCCAAGGCTTCGAGATATGACTTTGACGGTCGTGGTGCCGTGCTTCAACGAGCGGGCGAATGTGGCGCCGATGGTGGCGGCGTTGGACCGGGCATTGGCGGGGCTGGCCTGGGAGGTTGTGTTCGTTGACGATGACAGCCCGGACGGGACGGCGGCAGCGGCGCGGGCATTGGCGCAGGCGGATCCGCGCGTGCGGTGTATCCGGCGGATTGGGCGGCGGGGGTTATCCTCGGCGGTGATCGAGGGGGCGTTGTCGTCTTCCGCGGATTATGTCGCGGTGATCGATGGCGACATGCAGCATGACGAAACGCGGCTGCCGCTGATGCTCCGGCCGTGGCTTCGGGGGCGGATCTGGCGGTGGGGAGCCGGCATGTGGAGGGCGGGGATTCTTCCGGCCTGTCCTCGCCGTTGCGGGTAAAGTTGTCGGAGACCGGCATCCGCGTGGCGCAAAAGGTGACGGGGGCCAAGATCGGCGATCCGATGAGCGGGTTTTTTCTGCTCCGCCAGGATTTGTTCGAGACGCTGGCGTCCAGGCTGACCGGGCAGGGGTTCAAGATTTTGCTGGATTTGATTCTGGCCTCGCCGCGCCGGCTGGCGATTGCGGAGATCCCCTACAAATTCCGGCCGCGTCAGGCGGGTGAGAGCAAGCTCGACGCGCTGGTGCTGGTGCAATTTGCCGGGCTGCTGATCGATAAGCTGCTGCATGGCATGGTGCCGCTGCGGTTTTTATCCTTCGCTTTGGTCGGCGCGTTCGGCGTGCTGGTGAACCTGATCGTGTTGCAGATCGCGCGCAAGGCCGGACTGGATTTTGCACTCTCGCAGACGATCGGCACGATTATCGCGATGATCGCGAATTTCCAGCTCAATAATCAGCTCACCTATCGGACGCAGCGGCTCAAGGGCAAGCGCGCCTGGCGCGGGCTGCTGTTGTTTCTCGTGGTGTGCGGCCTGGGCGCGATTGCGAATGTCGGCATTGCGCGGGCGCTGTATGCACAGGATGGAAGCGGGCTGTTTGCGGGTGCGGCGGGTGCCGTGATCGGCGTGGTCTGGAATTATGCGGTCTCCGCCACGCTGGTTTGGCGCGTGCGTTAATGCGGCTCTGGCTAGGCGCGCTCTTCGCGCTGACCGTATTGCGGCTGGTCCTGGCGGCGACGCTGCCTTTGGCGCCCGATGAGGCGTATTATTTCCTGTGGTCGCAGCATTTGCAGGCAGGCTATCTGGATGATTCGCCCATGGTGGCGGTGTTCATCCGTGCCGGAACGTTTCTGCTGGGTGACACGCCGTTAGGGATCAGGCTGTTCGGGCCGTTGGCGGCGGCGTTCGGCTCCGTGCTGTTATGGGATGCGGGCGAGCGGCTATTTCCGCACCGCCATGCCGGGGTGACGGCGGCGGCGTTGCTGAATGCAACACTGATGGTCGGCGCCGGGGCGATTTTGATGACGCCGGATACGCCGCTGCTGTTCTTCTGGACGGCGGGGCTGGCCGCCTTCGCGCGGTTGATCACCAGCGGCAATCCGCGCTGGTGGCTCGTGATCGGCGTGGTGATGGGGCTTGCGATGCTCTCCAAATATACCGCCGTGCTGTTCGTCGCCGCGGGATTTATCTGGCTGGTATCGGCGCAAGAAGGGCGCGCGGCGTTGCGCACGCCTTGGCCATGGATCGCGGTGGTGCTCGCTTTTGCGGTATTCGCGCCGAATATCGCCTGGAATGCGGCGCATGGCTGGGCGAGTTATGCCAAGCAGGGCGGCAGGGTGGCAGGGTTCGATGCCGCGCGCTCGCTGCAATTTTTGGGTGAGCTCGTATTCGGGCAGATCGGGCTGTTCACGCCGGTTATTTTTGGCCTGGCGGCGTTGGGCGTGTGGCGGTTGAAGGATGCGCCGTCGCCGGGCGGGCATTTGCTGGTATGGCTGACGGTGGTGCCGGGGGTGGTGTTTCTCGAGCATGTGATTTCCGGCCGGGTACAGCCCAATTGGGTTGCTATCATGTATCCCGCCGCGTGCCTGGCAGCGGCCTCGTTGCCAATGGCGGTGCTGCGGCGCTGGCTCAACGCGGCGCTGGGGCTTGGGTTTTTGTTGAACGCCTTGGTTTATGCACAGGCATTGGCAGCACCGTTTCCGCTGCCCGCACGCATGGACCCGACCGCGCTGCAATTCTCCGGCTGGCGGGCGATGGCGGTGGCGGGTGCTTTGCCGCGCCCGGCTTTCCTCACCTCGGATGATTATGCAACGATTGCGGCGCTGGCCTATGATGCGCCAATATCCGTGAAGGTGGCCGGCTTCGATCCGCGCTGGGGATATCTCACGCTGCCGATGGCGGGACTGAGGGGGGAGACGGGGATCATGGTGACGAAACGGCCGGATGCGCCTTGTGCGGATGAGGTTGGCGTGGTGCAGCGCAAGCGCGGGAATGAGGTGATCGCCACCTACCGGCTGTGCCGGTTTGTCGCCCCTGCCTCCGGCACGCTGCTGCCGAGGCCATGATAATGGGAGCTTCTAACATGCCGACTCCGGATTGCGTGCAGGCGGCATTGGCGCGCATTGCGCCGCATGTGGTGCGCACGCCGATGCTGCGCAGCGTGGCCCTGGACCGGGAATGCGGCGGGGTGGTGCTGATCAAGCCGGAAGTGTTGCAGCAGACCGGGAGTTTTAAATTCCGTGGCGCCAGCAATGCGCTTTTGCAATTGAGCGCTGAGCAACTGGCGCGCGGCGTGGTGACGTATTCCTCCGGCAATCATGGCCAGGCGATTGCCTGTGCGGCGGCAAGGCTGGGGGTAAAGGCGACGATCGTGATGCCGGCGGATGCGCCAGCGATGAAGCGGGAGGCGACCGCGTTCTGGGGTGCGGAGATCGTGCCGTTCGACCGGCTGACGGAAAACCGCGAGGTGATTGCGGCGGAAATCGCGGCGCGAAGCGGGGCGGTGCTGGTGCCGCCTTATGAGCATGCGCATGTGATCGCGGGACAGGGAACGGCGGCGCTGGAACTGGCCGCGGATGCCGCATCCGCCGGGCTTGCGATGGATGCGCTGCTCGTGCCGGCCGGCGGTGGCGGGTTGATCGCGGGATGCGCGCTGGCGGTGGAATCCGTCTCGCCCCGCACGGCGGTTTATGCCGTGGAGCCGGAAGGCTGGGATGATACCGGGCGCTCGCTGCGCTCAGGTGTGCGGGAGCGCAACGATTTGCGCGGTTCGAAATTATGCGATGCGCTGCTGGCGCCGATGCCGGGCGAGCTGACGTTTTCGATCAATGGCCCTCGGCTGGCCGGCGGGCTTGCGGTGAGCGATGCGGAGGTTCTGGCGGCGCAGCAATTCGCGGCACGCTGGCTGAAGCTGGTGGTCGAGCCGGGTGGTGCGGTGGCGCTGGCGGCGCTGCTGGCGGGAAAGATCGATGCCAAAGGCAAGGTTTTTGGTATCGTGTTGTCGGGCGGGAATGCGTAGCTCCCGGCTCTGAAGGAGCAGAAGTTTTTTGGTTCTTTTTTTCAAAAAAGAACGTCTCTTGCCTACTGCTTGCTTGTGGCGCGGCTGGATTGCTTCGCTTTGCTCGCAATGACGGGGTGGGGCGTTAGGGGCTTACAGGGTGATTTCGGGGTAGAGGTCGCGCCAGTTGGGGTTGGTGGTTTCGATCAGCTTCAGCTTGGCCTTTCGGGAGCCCGCTTTGATTTGCTTCTCGCGGGTGATCGCAGTTTCCATCGTGCCGTGCTGTTCGAACCAGACCAGGAGGTTGCAAGCGTATTTCGCAACGAAGCCGGTGGGCTGGAGGCGGTGCTGGGCGATGCGTTTAATCAGATCCGAGGTGACGCCGGTGTAGAGCGTGCCATTGCGTTGGTTCGTGGTGATGTAGACGCAAGGGGATTTCATGGTCTGTGCGACGGTTTGGGGTGTTGCGCGGCTGGATTGCTTCGCTTTGCTCGCAATGACGGATGGAAAAAGGCCAGGGGGTTAGACCTGGCCTTTTTGTCTTCAGGTGTTCATTGCCTCGAAGAAATCGTTGTTCGTCTTCGAGTATTTCAGCTTGTCGAGCAGGAATTCCATCGCATCCGTGGTGCCCATCGGGTTGAGGATGCGGCGCAGGACCCACATTTTCGAGAGCGTGGATTTCTCGACCAGCAATTCTTCCTTGCGGGTGCCGGACTTGGTGATGTCGATCGCGGGGAAGGTGCGTTTGTCCGAGAGCTTGCGGTCGAGGATGATTTCCGAGTTGCCGGTGCCTTTGAACTCTTCGAAAATCACTTCATCCATGCGCGAGCCGGTATCGATCAAGGCGGTGGCGATGATCGTGAGCGAGCCGCCTTCCTCGATGTTACGCGCCGCACCGAAGAAGCGCTTGGGGCGTTGCAGGGCGTTGGCGTCCACGCCGCCGGTCAGCACCTTGCCGGACGAGGGGACGACGGTGTTGTAGGCGCGGGCGAGGCGGGTGACGGAGTCCAGCAGGATCACGACGTCGCGCTTATGCTCGACCAGGCGCTTGGCTTTCTCCAGCACCATTTCGGTGACCTGGACGTGGCGGATCGCCGGTTCGTCGAAGGTCGAGGCGACGACTTCGCCTTTCACGGAACGCGACATGTCGGTGACTTCCTCGGGCCGCTCATCGATGAGCAGGACGATGAGGAAGACTTCCGGATGGTTCGCCGAGATTGCCGCCGCGACGTTTTGCAGCATCACGGTCTTACCGGTGCGCGGCGGGGCGACGATTAGGGCGCGCTGGCCTTTGCCGATGGGCGCGATGAGGTCGATGACGCGGGAGGTATTGTCCTTCACCGAGCCCTTGGCCGTGGGCTCCGTGACTTCGACTTCCATTTTCAGGCGCGAGGTCGGGTAGAGCGGCGTTAGATTGTCGAAGTTGATGCGGTGCTTGACGGCATCCGGGGCTTCGAAATTGATTTTATCGACCTTGACCAGGGAGAAATAACGCTCGCCATCCTTCGGCGCGCGGATTTCACCGTCCACGGTATCGCCGGTGCGCAGCGAGAAGCGGCGGACCTGGGCGGGCGAGACGTAGATGTCATCCGGGCCGGGCAGGTAGTTCGCTTCCGGATTGCGCAGGAAGCCGAAAGCCATCGGGCAGGATTTCCAGCGTGCCGTCGCCGTGAATGGCCTGGTCGTTTTCCGCGAACGCCTTGAGGATGGCGAACATCATGTCCTGCTTGCGCAGCGAGGAGGCGTTCTCGACCTCGAGTTCCTCAGCGAGGCTGAGAAGATCGGTGGGGGATTTGGCCTTGAGTTCGGCGAGATGCATGGTGGTCCGATCGATTTTCTGCACCGGGTTCTGGCCGGTTTGAAAGGGAAGGGGGAAGGATTTGCGAGCCTGGAGAGGCTGAGCGGGCGCGAATGGCCTGCATCATTTAATGAGACGTTTGGCGGAAAAGGTCAAGGCTGGATGTTGGGGAGCCGGGGCATTTCCCCCGGATCCCCAAGGCGAGCGCCTTTTGTTTTCAGACCACGACGGCGAAGACGATGATGACGAACAGCAGCGTCGGGATTTCGTTGGCGATTCGGTAGAATTTTTCCGGCTTGACGTTGGCGTCGTTGAGGAAATTGCGGCGCCATTTGGAGCAGGCGCCATGAAAGCCGCTCATCAGGATGACGGCGATCAGCTTGGTCCACCACCAGGCGGCGTGCCAGTCCACCGCACCCGGGGTGAGGACGAGGAGGATGCCGAAAATCCAGGTCGCGATCATCGCGGGTGTGATGATCTGCTTGAGCAGGCGGCGCTCCATGACCTTGAAACGGGCGGATTCCGCCGAGCCGGGTGGCGGCCTGGCAATGATAGACGTAGAGCCGGGGCAGATAGAACAACCCGGCCATCCAGGCGGTGAAGCTGATGATGTGGAAGGCGAGTATCGAGCCGGAAAAACGGCAGCAGGGCGGCAAAGGTCATGCGAGGATCAGTCCGAACAGGTCGTGCAAATGGTGGATGACCGCCTTGGCGCCGGCGGCGAGCAGATGCGCGCCGTCCGAATGCGGGGCAAAGCCATAGCAGGTCATGCCGGCGGCCACCGCGCCAGTGACGCCGAGCGGGCTGTCCTCCAGCACGATGCAGTTTTGCGGGGGGGTGTGCGCGGCAGGCGGCGGCGGCGAGGAAAATATCCGGCGCCGGTTTGGGGCGCCCGCCTTTGGCGATGACGCTGGCGGCGGCATGGGTGCGGCCGGCGGTGAGGTCCGAGAGGCCGGTGCGGGCGAATTTGACCTCCATTTCCGCATCCGAGGAGTTCGAGGCGACGCGCCAGGGAATGCCCAGTGCATTGACGCGCTCCAGCATTTCCCGCGCGCCGGGGATGAGCGTCGGCTTGCGTGGCCAGGGCGGTGATGAGTTTTTCCGCGAGGTCGTTGCGCCAGGTTTCCGGCAGCAAGCGGCCGAGATGCGCCTCGATCATCGGCTGCATGTCGAGGATCGACATGCCGAGGAAGATGCGCCATGGCCTCTTGCGGCGTCATCGCCCAGCCATGTGCGGTGAGATCCGCCGCGACGACATTGGAGGCGACGCCTTCGCTGTCGATCAGGACGCCGTCGCAGTCGAAAATGATCAGCTCAGGCGGCATGGATGCGCTGCTTCCAGGGACAATCTTTGTGGTTCGGCGTCGCAGGCGCGCCCGCCGGTATTGCGAGCAGAGCCCGTCGCCATGGGCGATGGCGCGGCGCGCCAAGCTCGCCAAAGCCGCGATGAAGGCCGGGTCGGCATTGGGAACGCGGGCGCGGAAATAGCCGGGAACATGGTGATGCTCGGCGAGTTCGCGGTTTTCGATGTCGAGCTCGACCAGCGTCTCGATATGGTCGGAGACGAAGGCGATCGGCACCAGCAGGGCGGCGACTTTGATCCACACCGGCCTGGATGATGGAATCGATCGTGCTGGGGGTGAGCCATTTCTGCGGCGTGGCGCGGGACTGGTAGCAGACCTGATGCTCGACATCCTTATCCGTGAGCTCGGCCATGACGGCGGCCGTCGTGGCTTCGACCTGCGCCTGATAGGGATCGCCGGCTTTGACGATGCTCTCGGGCAGGCCGTGGGCGGAGAAGAGCAAACGCAGTTTGATCGCCTGGGGCGAGGCTGGCTTTCGCCGCCGCGATGTCCGCATCGAGCATTGCGGCGAGGCCCGCGATGTAGGCGGGGTCGGTGTAATAGCAGCAGAGCGTGGTGGTGGGCTTCACCAGCCCGGCTTTGGCGGCCGCCTCGTGCCAATCGGTCAGCGAGGAGCCGGTCGTGGTCGTGGAGAATTGCGGGTAGAGCGGCAGGAGCAGAATGCGATCCGGGTTGTAGGCTTTGACCTCGTTTGACCGCTTCCGCGGCGAAGGGATGCCAGTAGCGCATGGCGATGAAACGTTTTGCACCTCGCCGCCGAGCTGCGGTTTCCAGCGCCTGTAGCTTGTTGATTGGTGAGGTCGAGCAGCGGGGATTTGCTGCCCATATAGGCGTAGTTTTTCGCGGCGGTCTTTGGCCGAGGAATTCGGCGATATAGCGGGCCAGCGGGATGCGGATGAAAAACGGCGCGCGGATGATCGCCTTGTCCGAAAACAGATTGATCCGGAAGGGCTGGATGGAGTCCGGGCCGTCCGGGCCCCCGAGATTGAACAGGACGATGGCGGTTTTGCTCATGCGGCCTGAGATGTGGTGCGGATGACGTTCAGCAACTGGGCGACATGCTCGGGCGGTACGTCCGGCGTGATGCCATGGCCGAGATTGAAGATATGCGGGCTGGCCGCTGGAAGGCGTGCAGGAGTTTTTGCGCCGCATCGTCCAGCGCTGCGCCGCCGGTTTGAGCAGCAGCGGGTCGAGATTGCCCTGGAAGACCGTGCCCGGCGGGCAGGCGGCAATGGCGGCGGCGGGATCCGTGACGGTGTCCAGCCCGACGGCGTCGACGCCGGTTTCCCGCACATATTCGCCCAGCAAGCAGGCCGCAGAGGCGCGGGAAGCCGATGATTTTCAGGCCAGGATTGGCGGATTTGAGCGCGGTGACGATTTGTTTCGTGGGTGCGATGACGAATTTGCGGAATTGTTCGGGCGGGAAAATGCCGGACCAGCTCTCGAACAGCATCACGACATTGGCGCCGGCATCGATCTGCGCCTGGAGATACTGGATCGTTCCCGCGATGAGGATTTCGATGACGCCTTCGACGAAGGCGGGATTTTCATAGGCAAGGGCGCGGGTGCGCGGGAAACCGCCGCCTTTGCCGTCCAGCATGTAGCAGGCGACCGTGGCCGGGCTGCCGGCAAAGCCGATCAAGGCGGTTTCCGCCGGGAGGTTGGCCCGCGTGCGGCGGACGGTTTCCATGACCGGGGCATAGATTGCCGGGGCCTCGGTCGAGATTGAGTCCGTCGAGCGATTGCAACGGTGGCAGGAGCGGGCCTTCGCCTTCGGCAAAGCGCAGTCCCTGACCCAAAGCCATGGGGAGGATCAGAATATCCGAGAACAGGATCGCGGCATCGAACCCATAGCGGCGGATGGGTTGCAGGGTGACTTCGGCTGCGAGTTCCGGATTGAGGCAGAGGCGACAGGAAATCGCCGGCTTCGGCCGCGTAGGGCGCGATATTCCGGAAGATAGCGGCCGGCCTGGCGCATGAGCCAGACCGGCGGCGGCCAAACCGGCTCGCCCTGCATGACGCGGAGGAATTTCATGTACATCGCCTAAACTTAATTGTTTTAAGTTAAAAGATGGGCGGTGGGGGTGGAACCCTGTGGATAACGGGGGTTAAGGTTCACCCGAACTCCATCCACATGGTTATCCACAGCGAGAAACAAGGATAAGCTGTTGATTTTAAGGTATCCGCTGGGATTGTTCACAGTCATGTGCGTTGGACGATAAACTTGTCCCCCGTTCCGGGGATTTGCATTTTATCCCCACTGACTCGAAAAATCGGGAGCGCGGTGGAAAACAATCCACGCTATCAACAAGAACATGGAAAATTATAAGCTGAATATACACATGATATCCGACGCGACGGGGGATACGCTGAGCGCGCTGGCGCGCGCTGCGGTGGCGCAGTTCGATGAGGGGCAGGTGGCGTATCATCGCTGGTCGCTGGTGCGCTCGCGGTTGCAGTTGCATCGCGTGTTGGAGGGGATTCAGGCGGAGCCGGGGCCGGTTTTATGCTCGCTGGTGGATGATGCGCTGCGCGGCGAGCTGGATGCGGCCTGCGCGCGGATGGGGATCAAGCTGCTGCATGTGCTGGACCCGCTGATGGAGCTGTTGCAGGCGGAATTCGGCGCGCCGGCGAAGCATAAGCCAGGGCGGCAATATGTGCTGGATGCCGATTATTTCCGGCGGATCGATGCCATGCATTACGTGATTTCGCATGATGACGGGCAGGCGCATCGGGGGATGACCGAGGCGGATGTGGTGCTGGTGGGCGTGTCGCGCTCCTCGAAGACGCCGACCTGTTTTTATCTCGCGAATCGGGGGATCAAGGCGGCGAATATTCCGCTGGTGCCGGGGATCGAGCCGCCGGAATTGCTGAATGAGCTGCCCTGCCCGGTGATCGGGCTGACGATCGATCCGAAATCCCTGATCGATATCCGCAGGCACCGGCTGACGCCTGATCAGCAGCGGCGCGCAGCCCGGATTTATGCAGCGCGACAATGGCGACTATGTGGATTTCGAGGCGGTGGAGAAGGAGCTGCTCTGGGCGAAACGGCTCTGCCTGGCGCGCGGTTGGCCGACGATTGACGTGACGAGGCGCTCGATTGAAGAGACCGCGGCGACGGTGCTGAAGCTGATGGACGCCTGGCACCTCAAGCGCGCCAAGGCGGAAGCACAGCCGCATTAGCATGCGATCGGTGTAGGTTCGCGCATCTTGCGCGGCGCTAAAACGTGAATCGCCCTCAAGTGAAGGTCAGACCAATGGAAGGCAGCGAGTAATGGATTTGGGATTGAAGGGACGCTCGGCGATTGTTTGCGCCGCGAGCAAGGGGTTGGGCAAGGCAAGCGCGATGGCGCTGGCGCAGGCGGGCGTGCGGGTGGTGATCACCGGCCGCAATGCCGCGACACTGGAGGCAACGGCGGCGGAGATCCGCGCCGCGACGGGGGCCGAGGTGCTGACCGCGGCCGGGGATATCACGACGCCGGCGGGCCGTGAGGCAGCGCTCGCTTTGTGCCCGGAGCCGGATATTCTGGTGAACAATGCGGGCGGGCCGCCGCCGGGCGATTTCCGCGATTTTACCGAGGAAATGTGGCTGGCGGCGCTGAATGCCAACATGCTGACGCCGATTGCGATGATCCGCGCCGTGATCGACCCGATGATCGCGCGGCGGTTCGGGCGGATTGTGAACATCACCTCGGCGGCGGTAAAGTCGCCGATCGGCGTGCTGGGGCTCTCGAACGGCGCGCGGGCCGGGTTGACCGGGTTTGTCGCCGGGCTGGCGCGCGATGTGGCCAAGCATAATGTGACGATCAACAATTTGCTCCCCGGGCCGTTCAATACCGAGCGGCTGCAGGTGACCGCGGGGAATTCCGGGCGCAGCCTGGAAGAGGAGATCGCCTTCCGCGCGGCGAAGAATCCGGCTGGCCGTGTGGGCGAGCCGGAGGAATTCGGCGCGGCTTGCGCCTTTTTGTGCTCGGCGCAGGCTGGGTTTATCGTTGGGCAGAATTTGCTGCTTGATGGCGGGGCGTTTAGCGGCACGATGTAAAAAGGCGGCCAGTGAAGCTGGCCGCCTTTTTAAGAAAAAGGAAAAGACTCTTCTTTTTGTGAACAAAAAGAAGCAAAAAAACTTTTTTACCTGGGCCGGGGGCGCGTTTAGCTCCCGGCTCTGAAGTCGCAGAAGTTTTTTGCGCCGCTTTTTTTCAAAAGGCTCTAGACCATGAATACTGAGGTATTATGGTCTAATGCTCAACAAAAAGAACGGGTTATCAGCCTATAGGCAGAGAAAAATCATGTGGGCGTTTGCGGTGGACCTCACGGCCACCCAAACCGCCCGGTTGCTCAGTCTCGATCGCAAGACGGTCAACCGTTACTATGGGCTGTTTAGAGCAGCAATCCACGCTCACCAGAGCCGGCAAATCGCCGCCTTGGTTGGTGTTATCGAATGCGATGAGAGCTATTTTGGCCCTGAGCGCCAACGCGGCATACCAGGTCCACGCAAGCGCGGGCGCGGTACACGAAAACAGCCTGTATTCGGTATTTTCGAGCGCGGCGGGGCCGTCTTCACGGAAATTGTCCCGGATGTAAAAGCCAAAACTTTACAAGATATTATTCGGGGAAAAGTCAGCCCTGAGAGCAGCGTCATGACTGATGGCTGGCAAAGCTATGATGGGCTGGTTGATGTCGGCTACGACAAGCATTTCCGCATCAAAAAGTACCGCAAGGAAGGCAACCCGTTCACCGACGGCCCGGTCCACATCAATGGCATCGAGAGCTTTTGGTCCTACACCAAAAGGCGTCTGGCGCGCTTCAACGGCGTCAAAATAAACTTCGAACTTCACCTCAAGGAATGCGAGTGGAGGTGGGGCAAGGATCCTGATACGATCCTTGCCGAACTTAAGAAATTACTGGTCTAGGAGGGTGTCGGACTCTGGTTTTTCGTTGACTAATAATGCGCGCCTGTACGGGTAGGCGCGCGTTGCGTCAGTTTCAGCTGGCCGGCCTGTTTGGCCATGGCGGTGGGTACAACGGCTTGGTTTTGTCTTGGTTGCGCCTGGGCCGATGGAAAAACCATCCTATTCGCCTCATTGGTGGGTGGAGAGGATGAACATCCGTTTCACGTTCCAAGCCATGGTCACGAGGTTCCACTCGCTCCGGACGTTATCGATCTCGCAGCATGAATTGCCGGAAGCCCATGACAGATTTGACGATGCCAAACACAGGCTCAGGAATCTGCTTACGCAATGCATAGAGTTTCCGTCCCTGCGGCGTGTTCAGCCGGTGCGCCATGGCTTGCACCGGCGTTGGGTTCTGCGGTGCTTTCGACGCCTGGGCGAAACGTTCGCTCAACGGTGGGTGATGCGGTTGCCGGCCCATCGCGATCAGCGGCTCAATCCCGGCCGCCATGCATGCGGTCACGTTCCCCGCGCTGAAATAGCCCGTATCCGCCAACAATGTTTCCGCTTTACCCAAGGCATCAGGCAAGGCGCTGATTTGCTCCAGCATCGGTTCAATCTGCTGCTTGTCGTTGGGCGCCTGCACCACATCCACCGCGACCACCAACAGGCTGTCCGCCGCCACCGCCGCCTGGGCGTTGTAGCACTGCTCGAAACCGCCGGCGGCCATCGGCATGATGCGGGAGTCTTCGTCCGTCAGATTGATCTGATCCGTAGGCAGCGGCCCCTCGGCCGGTGGCGCGGGCGGCTTGCCGCCAGGCTTCTTGCCCGTGGTCTTGGTCTTGGCCTCGCGCGCCTTGAGCTTCGCCTCGTGTTCCGCTTGCTCACGCACAAAACGCTCCCTGGCGCGCGCCTCGATCTTCACGCGAGCCGCCGCCAGCTTCTCCAGGCGATCCTCCCGCCGCGACAACTCTTCCGGGATCGACATCCCGTCGGGAATGTCAGCCTGATCCGCCGCTTCGGCTTTGGCCATGAGTTCGGCCACCTCGGCCTTCAGTTGCACCTCAATCTTACCCGCGCGCTCATACGACAATGCTTTGTGACGGCTCGCGTTGGCGTGAATTTTGGTCCCATCCAGCGCCACTGTCCCCAGCTTCAGCACCCCCATTTCGCGTGCCAGGCTCAGTACCTGAACGAACAGCGCCGCGATCTGGGGCAGAAAACGACGCCGGAACGTGGCAATGGTGTCGTGGTCAGGATGGTCATTCGCCGCAATGAAGCGGAACGCCACCGAATCGTAAGTCGCCCGTTCCAGCTTGCGGCTGGAAAACACGCCGGTCGCGTAGCCATAAACCAGAAGGCCAAGGAGCGGCGCTGGGTGGTAGCTGGCCGAGCCAGTGCCACGATAACTTTTGCTCAGCGCCGTCAGGTCGAGCCCCTCAATCACCTCCACCACAAACCGGGCCAGATGCCGCTCAGGTAGCCACTCGTCGATCGACGGTGGCAACAAAAAACCGGTCAGACGATCCGTCGGGCGGAAATTGGTCATGCAACATCCAGGCAATTAGGAAAACCAACGTGATGATTCTAACCCCAGTACAGAGCGCACGCCAAGCCGTAAGTCCGACACCCTCCTAGAGCCTTTCAAAAAAGCGGCTACTTTCTTCAAGCAGCGCGCTTGGCAACCTCTTCCGGCGACATGCGCACCAAAGCTTCGTAATCGCCGAACAGGATTTCAGTGATCTTGCCGACGGCGAAATGCCGGTCGCCGATCTGGCGGATCGGCGTGATTTCAGCGGCGGTGCCGGTGACGAAGACTTCGCTCGCCTTGGCGATATCCTCGAACGGGATGTGGCGCTCGATCACGTCGATATCGCGGGCCTGGGCGAGAGCGATGACGGCGCGGCGGGTGATGCCGTCCAGGAAGCAATCCGGGGATCGGGGTGTGCAGCTTGCCGTCGATGACGAAGAAGATGTTCGCCCCGGTCGCTTCGCCGACATAGCCGTCCCAGGTCAGCATCAGCGCGTCGTTAAAGCCCTGCGCCTCGGCGGCGTGCTTGGCGAGCGTGCCGATCATGTAGAGGCCGGCGGCCTTGGAGGCGGTGGGGGCGGTTTGCGGGTGCGGGCGGCGCCATTCGGCGAGGCCGAGCGTCGCACCCTTCAGACGGTCCGCGCCGAACAGGTTGGGCCAGGACCAGCAGGCGATCATCAGGTGGATCTTGGTCTGCTGGGCCGAGACGGCGAGCTGCTCGGAGCCGCGCCAGGCGAGCGGGCGGAGATACGCATCCGTCAGACCGTTGGCCTTGAGCACGGCATTGCAGGCCGCGTTGATCTCATCGGCGGTGTAGGGAATATCGAAGCCGAGCAGCTTGCCGGAGCTGGATCAGCCGGTCGGTATGCTCCTGCAGCTTGAAAATATTGCCGGAATAGGCGCGTTCACCCTCGAAGACGGCGGAGGCGTAATGCAGGCCGTGCGAGAGGACGTGCAATTTCGCGTCCCGCCAGGGGATCAGTTTGCCGTCCCACCAAATAAATCCGTCGCGATCGTCGAACGGGATAAGCGCCATGGTCAACAAACTCCGGTTGCGCTAAGCAATTATGCTATTTAAATCAATTACACGTCTGCTATACTGTCACACTGGCATACATGCCAAATACGTCTGGAAACCTAATCAAGATTGCGAAATTGCCATGCAAGAGAGCACGACTCAACCTCTGAGGCCTGCAAAGCGCGATAGCCAGACCGGTGCGGCGCATGCGCCACCCGGCGCCGGGCTGTTGTTTTTGCGCGAAGAAGAACTGCGCGTGGCGCAGGATCTGATCTTTTTCGCGATGCGGGATTTGAATGCGGCGCCGGATGATATTCTGGCCGAGCTCGGCTATGGCCGGGCGCATCATCGCACGCTGCACTGGATCGGCCGCCGGCCTGGGCTGAAAGTGGGCGAGCTGCTGGCGATTCTGGGGATTACCAAGCAGAGCCTGACCCGGGTGCTGGGACCGCTGATCCGCGAAGGCTATGTGGCGCAGGTGCCGGGCCAGAATGACCGGCGGCAGCGGCTGCTCTCCCTGACCGAGAACCGGTGCTGCGCTGGAGCGCAAACTGTTCGAGGCGCAGCGCGAGCGGCTGCTGGCGGCGTATCGCGAGGCCGGCGGGCCGGCGGTGGAAGGATTCCGCCGCGTGCTGCGCGGCATGACCTTGCAGCCAGGGCCGCGACTATATCGACGCGATGGAGACGCCACGCGCCGCCAAAGGGCCGCGCACGGGCGTCTGACGCCGAATGAGTGGCGAGAGCGCGCATATTCTGGTCGTGGATGACGAGCCGAAGCTGCGCGCGCTGCTCAGCCGGTTTCTGAGCGAGAACGGATTCCGCGTGACCATGGCGGAATCCGCTGCCGAGGCGCGCGATAAGCTGCGCTTCATGGATTTCGACCTGATGGTGCTGGATGTGATGATGCCGGGCGAGAGCGGGCTGGAGCTGACGGGCGATCTGCGCGGCGAGCGCGCGCCGGCAATGCCGATTCTGCTGCTGACCGCGCGCGGCACGCCGGAGGATATCATCGCCGGATTCGAGGCCGGGGCGGATGATTATCTCGGCAAGCCGTTCGACCCGCGGGTGTTGCTGGCGCGCATCCGGGCGATGCTGCGCCGCGCGCAGCCGCCGGCGACCACCGGCCGGGCCGCTGCAATTGGGGCCGGCGGTGTTCGATTCCGCGCGCGCCGAGCTGGTGGGGCCGAATAGCCGGGTCCGGCTGACCGGGGCGGAGCTGGCGCTGCTCATGGCGTTCGCGGCGCGGCCGCATGAAATTCTCTCGCGCGAGGCGCTGGCCGGCGCGCTGGGGCTCGATGATGTGAACGAGCGCGCGATCGACGTGCAGGTGACCCGGCTGCGACGCAAGATCGAGACCGATCCGCGCGAGCCGCGCTTCCTGCACACGGTGCGCGGCAAGGGTTACATCCTCAAGCCGGGCGTATGAAACTGCGCTTCCGGGCGGGTTTTCCGCCGACCGCGTGCTGCGCCGCGTGCTGCCGCGCAGCCTGCTCGGGCGCTCGCTGCTGATCGTGCTGATCCCGCTGGTGCTGGTGCAGGTGGTGGCGTTGCAGATTTTCTATGGCAGCCATTTGAATGAGCTGTCGCGCCGGCTGGCGGATGGGGTGGCCGGCGAGGTCGGGTTCATGATCGATGAGAGTGAACCGGGCGCCGAATACGCGCGGATTGATCATTCAGGAGAGCGACGCGCATTTCGGCTTCGAGACGGTGTTTTTGCGCGACCAGGTGTTGCGGCATCTGCCGCAAGCCGGATGCGCCGGGGCCGGTGGATACGGATCTCGCCGACGGCGTTGACGGCGGATCTGCGCCGGCCGTTCAACGGTGGCCTGGAACAACCAATCGGCTTTCATCCGGGTCAGCGTGCAGATGGCCGATGGGGTGATGCAGGTCGATGTGCCGCGCAAGCGGCTTTTTGTCGGCGCGTTCTATCTCTTCCTGTTCTGGCTGATCGGGACGGCGGGGCTGCTCTTTGGCCTCGCGGCGTTGTTTCTGCGCAATCAGGTGAGGGGGATCAAGCGGCTGGCGGCGGCGGCGGAGGCCTTTGGCACGGGGCGCGATTCGGGGCCGATCCGCCCGGAAGGGGCGATCGAGGTGCGGCGCGCGGCCACGGCATTCAACCGGATGCAGGAGCGGGTGCGGCGGTTTTTGGCGCAGCGCACGACGATGCTGGCCGGGGTGTCGCATGATCTGCGCACGCCGCTGACCCGGCTGCGTCTGGCGCTGGCGATGCTCCCCGCCGTGCCGCCGGAGGATATGGCGGACATGACCGGCGATATCGAGGAGATGGAGCGGCTGATCGGGATTTATCTGAGTTTTGCGCGCGGGGAGGGCAGTGAGCAGGCGGTGCGGACGGATGTGGTGACCTTGCTCGAAGACGTGGTGGCGGCGGCGCGGCGCTCTGGCGCGTCGCATTGAGTGTAATGTGCGCGAGGGGATGGTGGTGACGCTGCGGCCCGAGGCGATGCGCCGGGCGTTGACCAATCTGCGTGGATAACGCGCGCCGGCATGCGGCGCAGATCTGGATTTCGCTGGCGCGGCCGAGCCCGGCGAGCGTGCGGATTTATATCGACGATAACGGGCCGGGGATTCCGCTGGCGCAGCGCGAGACGCTGTTTCGGCCGTTCGAGAGCGCGGATCCGGGCGGGACCGGGCTGGGGCTGGCGATTGCGCGCGATATTATTGGCGCGCATGGCGGGGATATTTTGTTGTTGGACCGGCCGGGGGGCGGGTTGCGGGTGGTGGTGGAGCTGCCCGCGTGAAGAACAAAAGTAAAAAATAAAAAAGCCAGGGGCGCTGCCCCTGGCCCCCGCAGGGGCCGCGGGCCCCTGACCCCGATAATTCACCGGGGGCTAAAGTTCAGGGGTCTGGGGCCGTCGGCCCCAGTGGGGTCCAGGGGCAAAGCCCCTGGTTATTTAACGCCCTGCTCGTAAAAAACCTCGGTGATCTGGGCGATGACATCCTCCCGTCGCAACTCCGCCGGCAAGGGCGCATAGATCTTCACGCCCACCGGGCCCGGGGTTTTGTGGAAGGCGCGCGGCGCCCAGCGGCGGCCGGAATCAGTGGCGGCGGGAATGACCGGCGCCGCAGCGCCTTTGGCGATGGCGACAATGCCGGTATGCAGGAGGACGCGCTGGCCGTAGGGGACGCGGGTGCCTTCGGGGAAGATGAGGACCTGGCGGCCGGAGGCCAAGGCGGCGCGGCAATCGGCGATCATTTTGCGCAGCGCGTTGGCGCCGCCGTCGCGGTCCACGGAGATCATGCCCGTTGGGCGCAGCAGCGAGCCGAAGAGGGGGATCTTGCCCAGTTCCTGTTTGAAGACCAGCGCCGGGTTGGGCAGCACGGCAAGCCAGACGAGGATGTCGAGCGCGGATTGGTGCTGGGCGGCGATGATCGCGCTGCCCTCGGGGATGTGTTCCGTGCCCTGCACCGTGACCTTGATGCCGCAGAACACGCGCAGCGCGAACAGGCAGAACCGGGCCCAGCGTTTGGGCACGTTGACCATCCGTGGGTGCGGGGCGAAGCGCAGGAGCACATGTCCCCACACGCTCAGGACGAAGCCGGAGAGGACCATGGCGATGTTGAAGGCGAGGGAGCGGAGGAGGAGCAGGGTTACGAATCCGAATTTTCGATCGTGGCGGCGAAGATGGCCGAAGCCGGAGCGTACGGCGAGGTATTTGGTATATTCTCCGGCCAGCAGCCGCAAAGTGGGCAGGGTGAAAAGCTTGTCGCATGGCAGGCGGGCGCACCGGGGCGGGAATGAGGGTGACGCCGGGCAGTGAATGCGCCATTTCCAGCATGGCGCGCGGCATATGGTAGTCGGCCGTGACGATGATGAGGGAATGCATGTGGTGGGCATGGGCCCAATTCGGCGGCTTCCAGCGCATTGCCATGGGTGGTGTCGGCCATGTGGCCGAGCGTAATCGCGCTGGCATAGCGCGTGGCGGCGGCGGCGTCGTCGGCGGTGAAATCGCCGAGATAGGTGCCGCGGCCGGCGCCGGAAATGAGCAGCAAGGGCGCCTCGCGCGCGGCGAGCAAGGCGAGGCCCGCGCCGACGCGGTCATCCCCGCCCGTTAGCGCGACGATGCCGTCCGCCACGGGGAGCGGGTTGGGCGGGGCGGCGGTGAGCACGACGCCGAGGAAGATGGCAAAGCCCGCCAGCCAGAGCAGGATGAGCAGGCAGATCCCCCGATAGGCCAGAACCGGCGCAGGAAAGGCGGCGGCGGCGAGCGCGGGGGGCGGGGCATCAGGCGAGGCGTCCGCAGCCAGCCGCGGACGGTGAGCTGGGCGGTGCTCCAGCCGATGGCGGCGGCGATGACCGGCAGAGCGGGCAGCGCGATCCAGAGCGCGGGCGGCAGGTTGGCGAGGCCCGAATCGGGGGCCGGGCCGGCGAAGGGGGCGGCCAAGGCGGCGAGCCAGAGCAGGACGGGCAGCGCGAGCAGCGCGCCCGGCGGCGGCACCGGCGACGGCGAGCAAGGTGGCGCGGCCGGCGAAACGGTCGGCGATATCGGCATCGAGCGCGCCGAGGCCGTGGATGATCTCGATCGTCTCGCGGCGCTGGGCAAGGCCGGAACGGGTGGCGACGGCGACGATGGCGGCGGCGACCAGGGCGACGATGACAGCACGGCGGCGGCGCAGGCCTGCAGGCTGGTGGTGAGCGCGGTGACGCGCTGCGCCCAGGCCTGCCCCCGTGGCGAGCAGCGTGCCCGGGGCGGGTTTTTGCAAAATGGGCCCGAGCGCTTCCGGCGTGCCGGGGCCTGCCCAAGTGGCGGTGATGACGGCGGGGATGGGCAGCGCCAGCTGCGCCGGCATCGGCACCGAGCCAGGGGGTGAGGAGCTGGTTGACCGCCGCCGGGCTCAGCACTGCCGGGTTGGTCACGCCGGGTGCGGCTTGCAGCGCGGCCAGCACGGCGTTGAGCCTTGTGCCGGCTGCGCCCATGGCGGGTGCCGCGGGCGTCGGGGACCTGGATGGTGAGTGCGGAGACGGTGTCGCCCTGCCAATGGCGGGCGAGCGCCGCGCTGGCGAGCGTGCCGCCAATGGCAAGTGCGGCCAGAAAACTCATCGCGGCGACGAGGACGGGCAGCAGGCGGTCCGCTCAGCGCCGAGCGCAGGCCGAGATGGTCGATATGGAGCGGTTAACCATGGCGCGGTCAGCCTGCCGTCTTCCAGTTCCAGCCTTGGGGCGGGATAGCGCTCGACCAAGCCGAGATTATGCGTGGCGATGACGACGGTGGTGCCGAGGCGGTTCAGCGCCGTGATCAGCATCATCAGGCGCTGGGCCTGATCGTCGTCGAGATTGCCGGTCGGCTCGTCGGCGACCAGGAGTTTCGGGCGGCCGACGACGGCGCGCGCGATGGCGACGCGCTGCTGCTCGCCGCCGGAGAGTTCGTCGGGCCGGGCCTCGAGCTTGCCGGTGAGGCCGACCCAGCGCAGGATTTCCGCGACATCGGCATGGATCTGCGTTCTCGTTGCGGCGGGCGAGGCGCATGGGCAGGGCCACGTTGTCATAGGCCGAGAGGTGATTGAGCAGGCGGAAATCCTGGTAGACGACGCCGATGCGCCGGCGCAGCAGGGCGGCGTCGCGCCGGGAGATGCGGGCGGCGTTGGTGCCGAGGATTTCGGTGCGGCCGCGCGCGGGATGTTCGGCGAGGTAGATCAGTTTGAGCAGGCTGGTTTTGCCGGCACCCGAAGGGCCGGTGAGCCAGCGGAAGCCGCCATCGGGGATGTCGAAGCTGATGCCGCGCAGGACGTCGACGGGCGGCGGATCGGTGCGGTCCGCGTGCCGGTACTTCAACCAAACGTCGTCAAATCTGACCATTCTGCCTTTTACTTCACAGCGTAGGTGTCTGTGCCGCCTCTGAGGTGCAAGACGGCAAGCGGGTGGCGGAGTATTTCAAATAATTTTTAACGCGCAATTCGTAACGGTCATTGCGCGTTCGGCGCAAAAATGTCATGCCAGTGAAGCCAGATGCGCATCTCATGCCCCGAACTGTTCAACCGAATTCGACGTGCCCGATGCCGCGATCGCAGGGCGGCGGCGCAGGTTGCGCTGTGGCCTATGCGGGCAGGAATGGCGGCATGCGCCGGAGCTTGCGGAAAATTTCGGGGACACTCTTGCGGATAACCCTGGGGATAACCCTGCGGGCAAAATTGTGAGTGACCGGGTGAAACCGGCCTTGGAGGCCGATTCCTGGACGATTGGGCGCGGTGAAGCGTTCGCAAGCGATACGTTAGATGAGGATGCCGCCAGCGCGCCGCGCCAGTTCGGCCAGCCGGTGGATGCCGAGGCGCAAGCGGAGATCGCGGAGGCCGTGGCGCAGGAGGAGGGGCAGGAATTGCCGCTGTTCCTCACCGCCGGACAAGAGGGGGTGGTGGCGGCGGAAGCGGCGCCGGCACGCGCGCCGGAGGCCGACCGGTTCGCCGATTTGATCTATGCGGCGCGGAACAATGCGGTCGAATATGAGCCGGAGGTTACGGGTAAGCGCGAGCCCAAGGGCGCAGGGATAAGACCATTGCTGGTGGTCTTGCTCATCGTGGCGGTCGTGGCGCTGGCGATTGCGCAGCACCGCTTGGTGATTCATTCCTGCCCGCCAGCGCAGGCTTTTTCCAAAAGCTAGGCCTGCACTAGCTTTTTTATCGAGGGCGATGCGCGAACCTAAAACGATCGCATTCTGAAAATCGGGGTGCAGGGCATCATGCCCTGCCAGGGGTGGGGACAGCGTCTCCTGCTGCTTCACCGGCCAATCCATTTCGCCTCATAAATTTTCGCCCCCGGCGGCGGCACGAAGGTTTTTTCCGCCTGGATATCCGCAAGCCGCAAGGCGTTCAGCGAGATGATCAGCGCCGCGGTGTTCATCATTCCGGGTGGGATCCATTGGATCATGCCGCCCAGCATCTGGTCGTATTCCGGGCTGATATTGGGGAAGATGCGGCCGCAGAGCGTGTAGAAGCTGTAGAGGTCGCGCGTGGTGAGCGCGATATAGGCGGCGATGGCGATTTGCGGGAACATCACGAGGAAACCGGCGGCGGCGCGGGCGAGGATAGGAGAAGCGTGCAGGCGGCTTGGGGCGCGGGTCGAGCACGACCAGCCAGAAGAGCAGGCCGCCGGCGAGGCAGGAGAGGTTCATCACCGCATAGAGGGAGGGGTTGATCATCGCCGCGAAATGGATGGGGGGGATGAGCCAGAGATCCGTGGTGACGAGGAAGATCGCCATGGCGGGGATGGGATGGCAGAGCACGCGGGTGACGCGGCGCAAAGTGCTGCTCTCGCAGAGACGCAGCGCCCAGGCGGGGATGCCGAGGCGCAGCGGTGCCGCCATCCAGCCGATGGCGATGCAGAATGGCGCGACCATGCCGATCGTGACGGCCTGGACGCGGTTGAGGAAGAACATGTGCTGCGCGAGATATTCGAAATGCGTCTGCAGCACGAAATAGATCGCGGCGATGCCGGCCAGGAAGAAGCCCTGGCGCAGGCGGCCGGGTTTTTGCGCCGCAGCGGTCCGCGCCAGGCCGCGGCCAACCCAAAGCAGGATGAACCAGCAGCCCAGGAAGACGGGCGCGTTGAAGATGAAGGGAAAAAACGCGGGCAGGTGCGCGGGCATGAACCGGCAGGCGAGATCCACGCATCCAGCCATCAGGAGGATGAGCAGATCGGCCATGGCGTTCAGCCGTTCATCGGCACGCCGGCCAGAGCGCGGCTGGTGTGGATGGTCTGCAGGGTTTGCACGCGGGCGACATGGGGGGCTGCGGTGAGGCGGTTGGTGAGCTGGTTCTCATGTGCGGCGTCCTTGGCCACGAGTTTCAGCAGGAAATCCCCGCCGCCGCGGATCATATGGCATTCGCGGACTTCCGGCCAGGTGGCGACCAGGCTCTCGAAGGCGTCGAGCACCGCGTGTTTCTGGCTCTCCAGCCCGACGATGACGAAAAACGCGATCTGCCAGCCGAGTTTCTGGCTGTCCGTCTGGGCGTGATAGCCCTGGATATAGCCGGCCTCCTCCAGGCGGCGGACGCGGCGCAGGCAGGGCGGCGGGGAGATGCCGGCGCGTTTGGCGAGTTCGACATTGGTCATGCGGCCGTCATCCTGAAGCTCGGCGATGATGCGGCGGTCGATGTCGTCGAGATGATGCAGGGTAGGCTCAAGCTGCATGGCTTATTCAAAGTCCAAGGTTATTTTGCGCAATATAATTGCGCCGCAAATTTTGAATAGGCGCGGAGCGCATGCTGGAAGGTGGTTGTGGGCATGAATTGTACTTTTCCAGGGCGGAATTTGGATGGATGAGTGTAAAATCCGCCACATCTTCCGCTTGTATGATCTTAACCCGCTTGTAACGGCGCGTTGGCAACGGATATGTAGTCCTCTTAATGACGAGGCGGATGGTTGGCGGCATGACTGAGGTGAAAAAAACCCGGGTACTTATTATCGGGGCCGGGCCGGCGGGATATACCGCGGCGATTTACGCGGCGCGGGCGAATCTCGCGCCGGTGCTGGTGGCGGGGCTGCAGCCCGGCGGGCAGTTGACGATCACCACCGATGTCGAAAACTATCCCGGTTTCGCCGAGACGATCCAGGGTCCTTGGCTGATGGAGCAGATGGCCAAGCAGGCCGAGCATGTCGGCACCGAGATCCTCTACGACATCATCACGCAAGGTGGATTTTTCCGGCCCGAAATTCCGCGCCTGGTCGGATGCGGGCATCGAATTCGAGGCGGATTCGGTGATCATCGCGACCGGCGCGCAGGCGCGCTGGCTCGGGCTGGATTCGGAAGCGGCGTATCAGGGGGCCGGGCGTGTCGGCCTGTGCGACCTGCGACGGGTTTTTCTATCGCGGCAAGCAGGTCGCGGTGATCGGCGGCGGCAATACCGCGGTGGAAGAGGCGCTGTACCTCACGCATCACGCGGCGCATGTGACCCTGGTGCACCGGCGCGACAGTTTCCGCGCCGAGAAGATTTTGCAGGACCGGCTGTTCGCGAATCCGAAGATCACCGTGATCTTCGACCATGCGGTCGATGAAATTCTGGGCGGCGGCCAGCCGGCCGTCGTCACGGGCCTGCGGCTGAAGCACGTTAAGACCGGCGCGCTGCAGGAATGCCAGGTGGATGGGGTGTTCATCGCCATCGGGCATTCGCCGACGACGGCCTTATTCGAAGGCCAGGTGAAGACGGATTCCGAGGGCTATATCGTGACGCGGCCGGGGACGACGGAGACATCGGTTCCAGGCGTATTCGCGGCGGGGGACGTCCAGGACAAGATTTTCCGGCAGGCTGTGACGGCGGCCGGGACGGGCTGCATGGCGGCGCTGGAAGCGGAGAAATTTTTGGCCCGGATTCCGCTACCCTTGGATTTCGCGATTCTGAATGAGGCAATATAAAAATGAGCGGGCAGAAAATGGATTGGGATAAGTTGCGCGTGTTTCACGCCGTGGCGGAGGCGGGCAGCTTTACCCATGCGGGGGATACGCTGAACCTCAGCCAGTCGGCGGTGTCACGGCAGATTTCGGCGCTGGAGGAGGCACTCTCCGTGCCGCTGTTCCACCGCCATGCGCGCGGGTTGATCCTGACCGAGCAGGGCGAGGCGCTGAACCGCACCGTGCGCGAGGTTTTCGCCAAGCTCGCGATGACCGAGGCGCTGCTGGCGGAGAGCAAGGAAAAACCGGCCGGGCGGCTGAAAGTGACGACGACGCATAGCTTCGGCGTGACCTGGCTGGCGCCGCGCCTGAAACATTTTTTGGCGCTGCACCCGGATGTGACGGTTTCGCTGCTGCTCGACGATACCGATCTCGACCTTGCGATGCGTGAGGCCGATGTCGCGATCCGCATGCATCCGCCCCGCCAGCCGGATTTGGTGCAGCGGCATCTGGGCGAGATCCGCAGCCAGATCTGGGCGTCGAGCGAATATTTGAAGGCGCATGGCACGCCGCAGACGGCGGAAGATCTCGATAATCACAAGGTCATCCTGTTCGGCGACCGCAAGCCGCCGGTGCCGGATGTGAACTGGCTCGCCGAAGTCGGCCGCAAGGACGGCACGGCGCGGCGCGGCATACTGGAAGTGAACTCCCTGCAGGCGATGTTGGTCTGTATCCGCGCCGGCATGGGCATCGGCGCGGTGCCGGATTACCTCGTGCAGCAGGATGCGACCGGGCTGGTTGCGGTGCTGCCGGAGGTGAAGAAATCCAATGTGGATATGTATTTCGTCTATCCGGAAGAGCTGCGGAACTCCAAGCGGGTCTCGGTGTTCCGTGACTTTTTGGTGAATAGCATCTCCGAACGTAGTGGGCCGAAGGTCGGAAACTGAGGGTTTGCCTGAGGGAGCGGAAGAACCGGTGACAGGCGGTTACACATAATCGCCCACATTACGATTTTAACACTCGAATAATTTTATTTGTGGCTTATATACAACATGTCCGGTGAGAGCCGGACGTCATCCGGTCCTTCGGGGCCGGATTGGGACTTTGGTCCCAACGTCTCCCAGACGTGAAGCCTCCCTGTTGACTTGACCCGTCGGCCCCAGGGGCTGACGGGTTTTTTTCTGGCTGACGGGCGTTCAAAGCTGCAAGGCGGCTTCCAGGCGGTCCAGCAGTATCGCGGTGCCGGTTTCGCGCGCGCCGGCATCGTCGTAGCCATCGAGGAAGACGCCCTGTTCGGTCAGCAGGAAGCTGGTGCCCGAGCCGCTGGGGCTGAACTCCACGGTCGCCAGCGAGACGGAGATTTTGCGGCCATCCAGCGTCATCTCATAGGCGTAGACAAGGCGCTGGTCCGGGATGATGTCGAGATAGGTGGCATCGAAGCTGGTGGTCGTGCCGGAGGTCCAGCGCCCTTGCACATGTTCGCGCCCGCCGGGGCGAACATCCATCTCGCGGGCGAGCAGCGTGTAGCCCTCGCCGCCGGAGAACCAGCGCGTCTTGGCTTGCGGATCAGTGAAAGCGAGGAAGACCTGGGCGGGGCTGGCATCGTAATGCCGCGCCAGGGTGAAGCTGGCATGCACGGCGCTGCGCGGCTGCAGGCGGGTGATTTCGCCGGCGAGCTTGTCCAGCGTCGTGCGCCAGCCTTCCGCTGCGCCCGTGATGGCACCCAGGAAGGTGGGGTCGTGGACCTCATAGGCCTGGTGCACGGTAAGCGCGGTGCCGAAATTTTGGGGTTGGAAGGTCACGGTGGTGGTGGCGGTGAAGCGGACCACGCCGCCGGTCTCGACGCTGGAGGTGAAGGCCAGGCGCTCAGGGGCAATGATGTCCAGATACTGGCCGCGCGACCAGAAATCCTGGCCGTCCGGCGCGCGCATGCAGATATTACAGGCGCCGTTTGGCCGGAAATCGATCTGTGCCTCCGGCACGGTGTAGCCCGCCGGGCTGAACCAGTTTTTCAGATGCTCGGCACGGCTCCAGGCGGTGAAGACGGTCTCGGGCAAGGCCGGGAAAAATCGGGATATTTCCAACGGTTTTGGCGTGATGACGGATTTATGGTCAGGCATGGTTTCCTCCATTTTTTGTGGCCGGTTGGCGGGCCCTGGGCGGATCCGTGCGGCCGGCAGGTTCAGTATAACAGGCGTATGCCGAGCCTGGGTTGAATTGCTTCGTCGTTCAACGATCTTTGAATTAATTGCATTTTAATGATTTGGCGCACGGCGCCGATCATGGCCTTGCCGCATATTCCGGCCACCGAGCGAAACGTTTGGGAAAAGCGCGCCTTTGGGGAAGGAAACCGCGATGCCACCGAACATCATCTTCATCATGGCGGACGATTTGGGCAATGCCGATCTGGGCTATCGCGGCGGGGTGGTGAGGTCGCCGAATATCGACCGTCTGGCGCGGGAAGGGGTGCGGCTGGAGGCATTTTATGGCGAGCCGGTTTGCACGCCTTCGCGCGCGGCGCTGATGACTGGGCGCTATCCGATGCGCTACGGGTTGCAGACTCTGGTGATTTTCCCAAGCCATACCTATGGCCTGCCGGTGGAAGAGCGCACGCTGGCGCAGGCGCTGCAAGAGGCCGGGTATCGCACTTGGGCGACGGGCAAATGGCATCTCGGCCATGCGGACCGGAGATTCTGGCCGCAAAACCGTGGATTCGATCATTTTTACGGCAATACGACCGGGGAGATCGATTATTTCACGCATGAGCGCGGCGGCGTGATCGACTGGCAGCGCAACGGCGCGTTCTTGCAGGAGGAGGGGTATTTTACCACGCTGATCGGCGACGAGGCGGTGAAGCTGATCGGCGAACATGATGGCGCAAGCCCGTTTTTTTTGTATTTCGCCTCGCTCGCGCCGCATGCGCCGTATCAGGTGCCGCAGGAATATTTGGACCGTTACGGGAGTATTTCGGATCCGCATCGACGGGCGTATTACGGGATGATCGCGGCGCTCGATGATCAGATCGGCCGCATCGTGGCGGCGCTGGAGGAGAAAGGCTTGCGCGAGAACACGATCATTTTGTTCGCCAGCGATAATGGCGGGGCAATCAGCGGGCTGTTCGCCCAGGGGGCGAAAAGCGATGCGGAGCGGGGTGCCGAGGCAGGGGGGATCGCGCAGGGGGTGCCGGCGCCGGCGAATAATGCGCCGTTTCGGGGCGGCAAGGGTAGCCTGCATGAGGGGGGCGTGCGCGTGCCGGCTTTCGTGAACTGGCCAAGCCGGTTGGTGCCGCGCGTGGTCGAGGCGCCAATGCATATGGTTGATGTCATGCCGACCTTGCTGGCGCTGGCCGGGGCGAAGGGCAGTTCGGAGCATAGGTTCGACGGCAAGGACCGTTGGGAGGTTTTGAATGGCGGTGCGGCGGCGGAGGAGGAGATCCTGATCAATGTCGAGGCGTTCCGCGGTGCGGTGCGCAAGGGGGATTGGAAGCTGATCAAGATCGCGTTGCTGCCGGGGCGGACGGAGCTTTATAATCTGGCGCGGGACCCAGGCGAGGCGGAGGATCTCGCGGCGGTGCATCCCGAGATCGTCCGCGATCTTGAAGCCAGGCTCATGGAATTTGCGAAACAGCAGAAGCCGAGCGAGTGGATCCGGGCGCAGCCGGCTTTTGTCGGCGCGCAGGGCAAGACGATTTTTGACCCCGATTTCGACATCGACGATGGCGGCTTACCGCAAGACAGGGATGTTTGGGCCCGACTTTAGGGGGTAAAAGTTTTTTGGTTCTTTTTTCCAAAAAAGAACCGCTTCCTTGCTTCGCTTTTTACTCCCCCGCCTTCGGCAGCCTGATCACAAATCGCGCCCCAATAATCGCGCCATTCGCATCGCGCCGGTTCTCCGCCGAGATGCGGCCTTGATGCGCCTCGATGATCTGCCGCGAGATGGAGAGGCCGAGGCCGGAATGGCTGCCGAATTGTTCCGATTGCGGACGTTCGGAATAGAAACGGTCGAAGATGCTGTCGAGCTTGCCGTCCGGGATGCCGGGGCCTTCATCCTCCACCGCCAGCTCCACGACGCCGCCGGTCTCGCGGCCGCGCAGGTAGATTTTCGCATTGGCCGGGCTGAAGGAGATGGCGTTGCCGATGAGGTTGCGCAGGACCTGTACGAGGCGCGGCTCGGAGCCGCGGACAAAGAGGCCGGTGGCCTGGGCGTCCACTTCCATATAGGGGCCGTTCTCCTTGCGCGTGGCGTCATGGATTTCGGCCAGGGTGGAGAGAATGCGCGCCATGTCTACGACCTGCGGCGCGGCGCGGGAGAGTTCGGAATCCAGGCGCGAGGAATCCGAGATGTCGGTGATCAGCCGGTCCAGCCTCGCCACGTCCTGCGTGATGATGGCGAGCAGGCGCGAGGCGCGGGTCGGGTCCTCGACGCGGGCGAGGGTTTCGATCGCCGAGCGGATGGAGGAGAGCGGGTTTTTGATCTCGTGGCTGACATCGGCGGCGAATTGCTCGATCGCATCCATGCGCGCCCAGAGGGCTTTCGCCGAGCCGTCAAGCGCGCGGGCCAGCGTGCCGATCTCGTCGTTGCGGTCGGTGATTTTCTCCGGGATGGCGTGCGCGCGCGCGCGGCCCTCGCGCATCAAGGCCGCGGCATTGGCCAGGCGCAGGATGGGCGAGGCGATGGTGCGGGCGAGGTAGAAGGAAACGAGGACGGTGAGTGCCAGCGCGATGGCGAACAGGCCGAGAATGGAGATCCGCACGGCGAGCACGGCGGCGTCGACCTCGCTCGCCTCGCGGGTGAGCAGCACGGTGCCGACATTCTGCTGTGAGCGCGTGATGGGTTCGGCGACGGTGATGAGGAGCTGGCCCTGGGGGGCGCGCCGCACGAAGGGCGCGGTTTCCTGGTTGGGCGAGACGCTGGTGAGCTGCAAAGCCTCGCGCGCATCGGGCTGCCAGCCCAGCGTGTCCTGGTCCTCGCCCGCGCCGGAGCCGGCCAGGCCGGATTGGTCAGCCGTGGTGCCGACCACGGAGCCGGAGAGATGGTCGTAGACGAAGCTGACCAGGCGGTTGAAGACGCCCGGCGGCGGCGGGGCGGAGAGCGGCTCGGTGACGATGGCGCCGTTCGGGCCGGGATGCACGCGCGAATTGGCGATCAGCTCGCCATCCGGGCCGTAGATCAGCGCCTGGGCGTTCGGTGTTGGCTCGGTGAGCTGGTAGAGCAGCGGCTGGGCGAGGTCCGGGTTGAGCGCGCTCTGCCCGCCGGCATTGTCCTGCACCGCCGTCTGCGCCAGCGCGCCGGCATAGATGCGCGCCTGCTCGCGCAGGGCGGAGACCTCGGCGGTGAGCAGGCCCTGCTGGTACTGGTCCAGGTAGAACAGCGCTGCGAAGATCAACGCCACCGGGAGCAGGTTGACGAGCAGGATGTCGCGCAGCAGGCGCGAGAGGGTGCGCTTTTTTTTAGCCATGGGGCGTTGCCCCATGCCCCACCAAGGGGCTCTGCCCCTTGGATCCCCGCAGGGGCCGACGGCCCCTGACCCCATGAATTGGGGGCGTCATGACGGTTATGGGCAGGATCAGGCTTCCTTGTAGCGGTAGCCGATGCCGTAGAGGGTTTCGATCTGGTCGAACTCCTCGTCCTCCGTGCGGAATTTTTTGCGCAGGCGCTTCACATGGCTGTCGATCGTGCGGTCGTCGACATAGACATTCTCGCCGTAAGCCGCATCGATGAGCTGGTCGCGGGATTTGACCATGCCCGGGCGCGTGGCGAGCGCCTTGACGAGCAGGAACTCGGTGACGGTGAGCTGAATGTCCAGCCCCTTCCAGAGGCATTGATGCTTGGTCTCGTCCAGCGTGAGGTTGCCGCGCGTGATCACGCTGGCCGGCGCCGCGCCCGAGCCCTCGGCCTTGGAAGTTTCGTTGCGGCGCAGCAACGCACGGATGCGCTCGAGCAGCAGGCGCTGGCTGAAGGGTTTGGTGATGTAGTCGTCCGCGCCGAGGCGCAGGCCCATCAGTTCGTCGAGCTCGTCATCCTTGCTGGTGAGGAAGATCACCGGAATGGCGCTGCGCACGCGGAGTTTTTGCAGCAGCTCCATGCCGTCCATGCGCGGCATCTTGATGTCGAGCACGGCCAGGTCGACCGGCTTGGCGAGCAGCGCCTGAAGGGCGGATTCACCGTCCGTATAGGTTTGCACGCTAAACCCCTCGGCCTCCAGCGTCATTTTGACGGAGTTCGACAATGTTGCGGTCGTCATCGACGAGGGCGATGGTGTGTTTCATCTTCTGGAACTCATATTTGGTGGCACAGCGTCGTGTAGATTGGGAGTGACGGGATTATGGCGGCAAATCAAGAGCGGAATTTTTATAGGGAGGCGGCACGCCTGTTGGCCGGGGCTCGAATGGCAAGCCTGGCCACAACCCAAAATGGCGCGGCCGCATGCGGCTCTGGTGACGCCGGCTTTGGATGCGGATGGCGCGCCGGTGTTGCTGCTCTCCGAGCTTGCCGCGCATACGCGCAATCTGCGCGCCGATCCGGCCTGCGCGTTGCTCGTAACCGGGACGCCCGTGGATGAAAATCCGCAGACGGCGGCGCGGGTTTTGCTCTCCGGCATCGCACTGCGCGAAGCGGGGCAGGAGACCCAAGCGCGTTTTCTCGCGGCGCATCCTTATGCGATGGCATATGTCGATTTCCGGGACTTTTCGTTCTGGCGCATGATTGTAAAGGATGCGCAATATATCGGCGGATTTGCCGCCGCGGCAAGATTGGAAGTCGCTGCGTTGCAGCATGAAATTATGTCCGCGCTGAATGACGGTAATGGTTGAAGCGCGGATTTGCGCTGCGTATGAATGTGAACCACAGAAAAGAAATCACCGCAAAAGGCCCCCGAAAGAGAACCACAAAAAGCAACTCCGACAAATTCAGACAAAGGAACGACCAGGACGTGACCCATTTGACTGATCTCTCGCCGCTTCGCGATGCTGTTCCTCTAGCCGGCACAGGCGTGCGTATCGCCGCCGCCTTGCATGCAAATCTGAGCGAGCCGGCTTTGGTGGCGCATTCCCTGCGCCGCAACGAGGGCAGGCTTTCGGCCGATGGCGCGCTGATCGTGCGCACCGGCATGCATACCGGCCGGTCGGTCGCGGATAAATTTGTCGTGGACGAGCCGGAGACGACCGGGGAGGTCTGGTGGGGCAAGATCAACCAGAAGCTGCCCGAGGCAAAATTTGCGGTGCTGAAAGGGCGCGTGCAGGCGTATTTGCAAGGGCGCGAGCTGTTCACGCAGGATTTATATGCCGGCGCCGATCCGGCCAACCGCATCCGCCTGCGCCTGGTGACGACGGGCGCCTGGCAGGCTTTGTTCGCGCGCAACATCTTCCTCCGCCCAAAGGTGGAGGAGCTGGCGGGGTTCGTACCGGATTATGTGATTTTGCACGCGCCGGAATTCGAGGCGGACCCGGCGATCGACGGCGTGCGCTCCGCCACGGCGATCGCGCTGTCTTTCGCGGAGAAGATGATCGTGATCGCGGGCACGCAATATGCCGGCGAGATCAAGAAATCGATTTTTACCGTGATGAACTGGATTTTGCCGGAACGCGGCGTGCTGCCGATGCATTGCAGCGCCAATATCGGGCCGGGGGAGGATACGGCTTTGTTCTTTGGCCTCTCCGGTACGGGCAAGACGACGCTCTCCTCCGATCCCAGCCGCCGGCTGATCGGCGATGACGAGCATGGCTGGGGGCCCGAGGGCGTGTTCAATTTCGAGGGCGGTTGCTACGCGAAGGTGATCGACCTCAGCCAGGCGCACGAGCCGGAGATCTGGGCGGCCACGCACCGCTTCGGCACCGTGCTCGAGAATGTGGTGGCGGACCCGCAGGGGCGGCTGGATCTGGCCGATAGGACGCATACGGAGAACACGCGCGCCTGCTATCCGGTGGAGGTTATCCCCAATGTCGAGCGCTCGGGCCGGGGGGGTGTGCCGCGCAATGTGGTGATGCTGACGGCGGATGCCTTTGGCGTGCTGCCGCCGATCGCGAGGCTGAACCCGGCACAGGCGATGTATCATTTCCTCTCAGGCTACACCGCGCGCGTGGCGGGGACGGAGAAGGGCATGGGGGCGGAACCGCAGGCGACGTTCTCCACCTGCTTCGGCGCGCCGTTTTTGCCGCGCCACCCGCAAGTTTACGGCAAGCTGTTGCAGGCGCTGATCGCCGAGCACGGCGCGTCCTGCTGGCTGGTGAATACCGGCTGGACGGGCGGGAGTTATGGCGTGGGCAGAAGGATGTCCATCGCGCATACCCGGGCGCTGCTGCGGGCGGCTTTGGCGGGCGAGCTTGAGGATGTGGAATACCGGACCGATCCGTTTTTTGGGCTCAGCATTCCGGTGCGGGTGAAGGGCGTTGCGGATGCGGTGCTGGACCCGCGCACGGCCTGGGCGGACAGGCACGCCTATGACCAGGCGGCTTCGGCGCTGGTGCAGCGCTTTGTGGATAATTTTGCCGGCTTCGTGGATCTGGTGGATGCGG
Source organism: uncultured Pseudomonadota bacterium (assembly GCA_963737355.1). GTDB lineage: Bacteria > Pseudomonadota > Alphaproteobacteria > Acetobacterales > Acetobacteraceae > Acidocella. The sequence goes on from CAVTSC010000008.1 coordinate 260,135, forward strand.
ATGTGAAGGCGGCGGCGATTACGGTGGCTGCCGCTTGAAGCGCTAGGAAAGGCCAGGGCTCTGCCCTGGACCCGCTGGGGCCTGAGGCCCCAGACCCCCATTAATGGGGCTCCGGGCCTCAGGCCCGGCGGGGTCCAGGGGCAGCGCCCCTGGCCTTTGTCGTCTTTTTACTCGGACTTCAGATGCGCGATGAGCTTTTCCGTCGCACTGGCTTTGTCGAGCTGTTCCAAAGCGGCATATTCGGCGGCCAGACGGTCCAGAGCGGATTCATAGATCTGGCGTTCGGAGAAGCTCTGATCCGGCTGGCCCGCATTGCGGTGCAGGTCGCGCACGACCTCGGCGATCGCGGCGGGGTCGCCGGAATTGATCTTCGCCTCGTATTCCTGCGCGCGGCGCGACCACATGGTGCGCTTGATGCGCGCGCGGCCCTTGAGCACGGCCAGCACATCGTCGAACTGCTTGCGCGAGGAGAGCTTGCGCAGGCCCGCGGTGCGCGCCTTGTTGGTGGGAACGCGCAGGGTCATGCGGTTCTCATCGAAGGTGATGTGGATGAGCTCCAGCGTATGGCCGGCGATCTCCTCGGTCGCGATGCGCTCGACCTTGCCGACGCCATGCGTGGGATAGACCACGAAATCGCCATCCGCGAAATTCTCCGCCTTGGCCATGGCGCGCGGCGGCGTCATGGGCCGCATCGGGCCGACCGGGACGCCGGAATGGGAAACCGGCGCAGGGGGAGCGGCTTCAACCTTTGGGGTCTCTGCGGCGGGCTCGGATTTTGCGGCGGGTTTTGCGGGTTTGGCGGCGGGTTTTGGGGAGGCAGTTGTCACTTGGTCTACCGGTTCAGTTGAAAATTTGGCGGGCTTTTTGGCCGCCATGGACTTTTGGGTTTGGCTCATGACAGCTCCGCTACAATCGTAAACCGGGCGCAACGCGAGGCTGCGCCCGGTTCTTCCAAGCGGCGTATAGCAGAATTTTGCCCTCCCGTCACGGGTGGGCAGTGTCAGATCAGGGCGTGCCGGGCTCGACCGAGAGCAGGGCTTCCTTGCCGGGCTTGTCTTTCCATTCATCCGCATCCGCCGGGGGCGTGCCCTTGCGGGTGATATTGGGCCAGGATTTCGCGAGGTCGCGGTTGCGCTCGATCCAGGCGGTGGCGCGGTCGTCGCTATCGGGCAGGATGGCCTCGGCCGGGCATTCGGGCTCGCAGACGCCGCAATCGATGCATTCGTCCGGGTGGATGACCAGCATGTTCTCGCCGACATAGAAGCAATCGACGGGGCAAACCTCTACGCAATCCATGAATTTGCATTTGATGCAGTTTTCGGTGACCACATAGGTCATCAGGCACTCCTAATACGGTGACATAATAAGATGGGAGACTTTGGGCCGATATGCGCGTGGATTGGCTTTTAGGCAAGCGGGATAGCCGGGTCGGCTAAGTGAAGAAAAAGTCTTCTTTTTGTGAACAAAAAGAAGCAAAAAAACTTTTCGACTTTGGGCCTGGGGGGTGCGTCGCTCCCGGCTCATAAGTCGCAAAAGTTTTTTGCGCCGCTTTTTTTCAAAAAAGCGGCTACTTTCTTTCAGCTTTCCCTGATTTCCGTATACAGAAGCTGCGCCTGCGCTGCCCCCTCTCGGCGCTTGGGCAGGGCCGTGACCTGCACCACGACCACGCCGCGCGGTAAAGGCAGGGTTAAAACATCCCCCGGGCGCAGGCGGGCATGGGGTTTTTCCGTCGGCTGGCGGTTGATGCGTACGCTGCCCTGTTCGATGAGCGAGACCGCCACCGCGCGGGTTTTGCAGAAGCGCGCGAAGAAGAGAAATTTATCCAGCCTTTGCCAGCCGATATCTTCCCCTTCCATCAGCGTGCAGCTCGTTTTACCCCGGCGCGGTGCGACAATTCACGCCCGTGCGCGCCGCAACGCCGCCAGGGCGGCGAAGGGGTTGTCCTCCGAGACCGGTTCCGGCGGCGGCGGGGGTGGGGCGGGCTGGCGCGGTTCCATCTTGCGGCGGCCGAGCATCGGCGGCGAGGGCGGGCCGAAATATTTGGTGCCCAGATTCCCTGCCGGGATGATGCGAAAGCCCAGCACATGCAGCACCGGGGCGAGCTGCTCGGGCTTCAGCCCCATGCGCGAGCCGAGATTGGGCGGCAGCAGAACGGGGTTCTTGCGCACGAGATAATGCATCTCGCGCACCAGCTTCTCCGCGATGTCGAGCCGGACCATGACCGGACCTGCGGGCAGCCAGCCCATGTTCCAGCGCGAAATCCGTGCCCCAATTGCTGGGCATCGGGGCCGAGACGAGGCCGGGGGCGGGGAGTTCCGGCGGGTTGCGGTCATGCGCACGCCCCAGAGCAAGGCGCGGAGTTTTGCCGCGCCCGGCTTGAGGATGGCGGGCATGTAGATGGCGAAGCGGCCGGCATCGATGCCGGCTTTTTTCAGGACCGTGCGCAATTCCGGGCTCACGGGCTCGGCCGGCATGACGCCGGAAGCCTCGCCTAAGCGGTGCAGGATGCCGCGCAGCTCCGGGGCCGGGGGTTCGGCGATGACTTTCAGCAATGGCCCGAGGCGGCGTTCGGTCTCGACCGCGAGATAGGCGCTGATGCGCGCGCGCAGGCGCTCGCGGGCCAGGCCGTCGAGAAATTCCGAATGCAGGATTTCGACCGCCGGTTTCAGCAGGTTTTTATCGCGCTTGAGGCGGGCGATTTTCGCCCCCTCCCACACCACATGCCGGTCGTCGGTCAGGGTGAAGGCGGTATCCTCGGCGGTTTCCGCGCGCAGGATCCGGCGGGGCATTTCCTGGCTCAGGGCCCGGCGGGCGGCGCGGAGCACCAGTTTTTTCTCGATCCCCTGCGTTGCCGGGTCCGGGATGGAAGTTGAACCCCTCCACGCGGCCGACCTCATGGCCTTCCACGAGGACGACGCCCCGGGTGGAGACCACCGCCTGTAATTCTTCCGCCTCTGAGTCTTCTAGCCGTCTGGTCAAATGAGCTGCCCTTTTATCCACAAAACGCGCCATCAGCTTTACGTGTAGCGTGTCCGAAATTCTATCCTCTATCTCGCGCGCCAGCCGCGCCCAGGGCGTTGCATCGCGCATCCAGTCCGCCCTGGCGGTTATATAAGCCCAAACGCGCACATCCGTCAGCCGTTGCATGAGGGTGTCGATATCGCCCTCGATTTTATCCAAGCGCCTCGATTTCGGCGCGTACCCAGTTCTCCGGCAGATGCTTGGCGGTGCGGAGATGGTTGAAGACGCGGCCGCAGAGTTTGACATGCGCGTCGGTCGCGAGCTTGCGGAAATCCGGGATCTGGCAGGCCTCCCAGAGCAGGCGCGTCGCGGCACGGCCCTGGGCGGCCTTGCGGATATCGGCATCGGCGTTCAGGGCGGCGAGGGTGAGCAGGTCGGCGCTTCCTGGCCGCGCACGAGGCCGGTGCGGTTGGAGGGCGCGTTCAGGCTGTCGATCAGCGCATCGGCGGAGGAAAAATCCAGGGCCGCATTGCGCCAGAATAATTGTTCCAGCGGGTCGAAGGCATGCGCCTCGACGGCGGCGACGAGTTCTTCGTCCAGAGGCGGGCAATCGGCGGTGACGCCGAACGTGCCGTCGCGCATGCCGCGCCCGGCGCGCCCGGCGATTTGGGCGACTTCGGGCGAAGTGAGCAGGCGGGGGCGGTGGCCGTCGAATTTCGAGAGGCCGGCGAAGGCGACATGGTCGACATCCATGTTCAGGCCCATCCCGATGGCGTCCGTCGCGACCAGGAAATCCACTTCCTTGTCCTGGTAGAGCGCGACTTGGGCGTTGCGGGTGCGGGGCGAGAGGCGGCCCATGACGACGGCGCAGCCGCCGCGCCGCCGGCGCACGGCCTCCGCGATGGCGTAGACCTCGGCAGCTGAGAAGGCGACGATGGCCGAGCGCGGCGGCAGGCGGGAGAGTTTGACCGGGCCGGCGTAAGAGAGTTCCGAGAGGCGCGGGCGGGTCTCGATCTCGGCATCCGGGATCAGGCGTTTGAGCAGGCGGCGGATGGTCTCGGCGCCTAAAAACATCGTCTCGACCAGGCCGCGCGCATGCAGCAGGCGGTCGGTGAAGACATGGCCGCGATCGGGGTCGGCGCAGAGCTGGATTTCATCGACGGCGAGGAATTCGACCCGCCGGTCGAGCGGCATGGCCTCGACCGTGCAGGAGAACCATCTGGCGCCCGGGGGGACGATTTTCTCCTCGCCGGTGATCAGGGCGACGTTGCGGATGCCCTTGCGGGCGACCATGCGGTCGTAATTCTCGCGCGCCAGCAGCCGGAGCGGAAAGCCGATAATGCCGGACGAGTGGCCAAGCAGACGCTCAATGGCGAGATGCGTCTTGCCGGTGTTGGTGGGGCCGAGGACGGCGCGCACCCTGGGAGAAAATCCGGACATGAGGTTGGGTTTTATGGGGTTTGTGCGGCGTTTGCAAGCTTTGGGGGGTTTGGGCGTCTTGCGCGACGCGGGCGTTGCTGTGTTTGATGGCGGAATGACGCAGGACAACCTCAGGTTAACCGGGCGCATAAGACGCCGGGCGGTTTTGCAGGGGATGGCGGTGCTGGCGGCAACACCCGCTTTGGCGGCAGGCGGCGCCGGTGGTGAAATTGCGGCTGCTGGAAACCTCGGACCTGCATACTTTCGATGAGGATTACGATTATTTCCGCGACCAGCGCGATGAGAGTGTGGGCTGACGCAGGTGGCGACGCTGATCCGCGCGGCGCGGGCGCAGGCGCGCAACGTGCTGCTCTTCGATAATGGCGATATCATCCAGGGCAATCCGTTGGCCGATTATGTCGCGATGCCGGGGAATTTTCCGGGCGATGGCGTGCATCCGACGATCCGGGCGATGAATACGCTGGGCTATGATGCGGCGACGCTGGGCAATCATGAATTCAATTATGGGCTGGATTTTTGCACCGCGGCGCTGAGGCAAGCGAAATTTCCGTTCTGCGTCGCCAATGTGCTGAATGCGGATGGCACGCATTATCTGCCGCCGGTGCGGATTTTGGAGCGGCAGTTTTATGGCCGAGGATGGGTCGGTGGTGCCGATGAAGATCGGCGTCATCGGTTTTGTGACGCCGCAGATCGTGGAATGGGATAGAGCACATCTGGCCGGGCGGGTGACGACGATCGACATTGTGGAGGCGGCGCAGAAATTTGTGCCGGGGTTGCGGGCGCAGGTGGATCTGCTGGTGGCGCTCAGCCATTCGGGGATTTCGACCGCGCCTCGGCGGGGCGGTGAGGAGAATGCGTCTTATTACCTGGCGGGGGTGCCGGGGATCGATGTGATTTTCACCGGGCATTCGCATCGGGTCTTTCCCGGGCCGGATTATGCGGGGATGACGGATGTGGATGCCGAGCGCGGTACGTTTGGCGGCGTGCCGGCGGTGATGCCGGGATTTTGGGGCAGCGCGCTGGGGGTGATCGACCTTGTTCTGCAGCGCCAGGGGGACAAATGGGCGGTGGTGGATTTCACCTGCGCGACGCAGGATGATCAGCGAGCGGGCGGATGCGGTGGTGACGTCGCTGGTCGCCAATGATGCGCGCGTGGATGCGGCGGTATTGCGCCGAGCATCGAAAAGACGCTGGCCTGGATTCGTCAGCCGATCGGGCAGTCTCCGCCGCCCGGTGAACAGCTATTTTGCGCTGATCGGCACGGATAGCTCGCTCGCTTTGGTGAATGCGGCGCAGCTTTGGTATGCCACCCCGCTTTTGCCCGCGGGGCTGCCGGTGCTCTCGGCCGCGGCACCCTTCAAGGAAGGGTATCAGTCGCCGGATAATTATGTGGATCTCTCGGCGGGGACGATCGCGATCCGGGATGTCGCGGATCTGTATATGTATCCGAATACGGTGGCGGCGGTGCAGGTGGATGGCGATGGGCCTGGCTGAATGGCTGGAGCGCTCGGCGGAGGTGTTCAACCGGATCGACCCGGAGAATCCGGCGCCGCAGGAATTATTGAACCGGCATGTGCCGTCTTATGTCTTCGATGTGATTGCAGGGGTGACGTATCAGATCGATATCACGCAGCCAGCGCGCTATGGCGCGCATGGGCGAAAGCGGGAGGAGGCGCACGGCGGATCGTCAATCTGCGCTACCAGGGTGTGCCGGTGACGGCGGAGCAGGAATTCATCGTGGTGACGAATAATTATCGCGCCGATAGCGGGGGGGTTGCTGCGCGATCCGGCGGCGGTGGTGCTGCGCGCGCCGGACCAGACGCGCGATGTGTTGGTCCGTTATATTCTGGCGCAGGGTGAGATCGATGTGGCGGTGCCGGAAGTTTGGTCGTTCGCGCCGATCGGCGTGCCGGTGGTGGTGACGTTCGAGAGTTCGCCCGCCGCGGCGCGTTATTTGCTGCAGCAGAAGAATATCGCAAGCTTAGGCGATGCGGGGGATGGGTATACGGGGTTTGCGTTGACGCTGAGTTAGCCGCTTTTTGAAAAGGCTCTAGACCAGTAATTTCTTAAGTTCGGCAAGGATCGTATCAGGATCCTTGCCCCACCTCCACTCGCATTCCTTGAGGTGAAGTTCGAAGTTTATTTTGACGCCGTTGAAGCGCGCCAGACGCCTTTTGGTGTAGGACCAAAAGCTCTCGATGCCATTGATGTGGACCGGGCCGTCGGTGAACGGGTTGCCTTCCTTGCGGTACTTTTTGATGCGGAAATGCTTGTCGTAGCCGACATCAACCAGCCCATCATAGCTTTGCCAGCCATCAGTCATGACGCTGCTCTCAGGGCTGACTTTTCCCCGAATAATATCTTGTAAAGTTTTGGCTTTTACATCCGGGACAATTTCCGTGAAGACGGCCCCGCCGCGCTCGAAAATACCGAATACAGGCTGTTTTCGTGTACCGCGCCCGCGCTTGCGTGGACCTGGTATGCCGCGTTGGCGCTCAGGGCCAAAATAGCTCTCATCGCATTCGATAACACCAACCAAGGCGGCGATTTGCCGGCTCTGGTGAGCGTGGATTGCTGCTCTAAACAGCCCATAGTAACGGTTGACCGTCTTGCGATCGAGACTGAGCAACCGGGCGGTTTGGGTGGCCGTGAGGTCCACCGCAAACGCCCACATGATTTTTCTCTGCCTATAGGCTGATAACCCGTTCTTTTTGTTGAGCATTAGACCATAATACCTCAGTATTCATGGTCTAGAGCCTTTGAAAAAAGCGGCGCAAAAACTTTTGCGACTTCAGAGTCGTGAGTTACGCGCGCCACCGGCCCAAATTAAAAAAGTTTTTTTGCTTCTTTTTGTTCACAAAAAGAAGACTTCTTAAACCGCCACCGCCTTCGCCGCGAAGAAGGCTGGCGGCCAGAAGGGCCGCATCCAGCCCCAGCGCCGAGCCCAGGCCAAAATGGCTGGAGAGCAGGCCGATGATGACCGGGCCGATGAGGAAGCCGGCATAGCCGAGGCCGACGACGGCGGGGACGGAATGGTTGGCCGCCATGCCGGGCACGCGGGCGGCGGCGCTGAAGACGAGCGGGGCGATATTGCCGGTGCCAAGCCCGACCAGGCCGAAGCCGATAATTCCGGCGAGGCCCGAGGGCACGAAGATCGTCAGGGCAAAGCCGCCGACCGCCAGCGCGCAGCCGAGGCGCATGAGCTGGGCAGCACCTAGGCGGGTGGCGACCTTATCGCCGCCGAGGCGCGCAAGCGGTCATGGAAACGGCGAAGGCGGTATAGCCCAACGCGGCGCTGGCGAGCGGCAGGCCGCGGGTGAAGCGCAGATAGATCGTGCTCCAATCGGTCGCGCGCCCCTTCGGTCATGAAGCAGGCAAAGCAGCACAGGCCGAGCACGACGGTGGCGCGGTTGGGCAGCGCGATCATCGGTCCGCCGGGGGGCGCGTCCTCGGCGCGGGGGACGAGGAAGCCGCCTTGGGTGAGGATGAGGAAGATGCCAAAGGCGCGAGCAGGGCGCAGAGGATGTAGGAGAAGCCGAGATGCAGCAAAAAGCTGCAGGCGGCGGCGATGGCGAGCGTGCCGAGGCTGTAGCAGGCGTGAAAGCCGGACATTTGCAGCCGGCGGCTGCTGGCGCTCGATGACCGCGCCCTGGGCGTTGAGGGAGATGTCCAGCACGCCGAACAGCGCGCCGTAGAGCAGCAGCAGCAGCGTGAAGGCGAGCGGGCTGGGGGCGAGGGTGAGCAGCGGCAGGAGCAGGCCGAGGCTGATCCCGGCGGTGATGCAGCACCGCGCGGCTGCCCCAGCGGCCGATGGCCATGCCGCCGAAGGGCATCGCCAGCATGCCGCCGGTGCCGCCGGCCAGGAGCATGAGCCCCAGCGTGCCGTCGTTCAGATGAAAGCGGATTTTGGTGAAGGGGATGGTGATCGCCCAGACGGAGATGCCGATGCCCGCCATGAAGAACATCAGCCGCATGGTCCGCAATTTCGCGGAGATGCCCGCGGCCTGATCCGTCATTTATCCTGCTTGGCGATTTGTAACGTTGACGTATCGCGGCGGCCTTGCGAGGGTCAAGGCAGTTCCCGAGGGCGGATGAAGCGGTGCACGCATCGGACCCTGGGGCCGAGAAGCCTAGATGCGCTGTCGGCCGAGCAGACGCGTGGTAGACGACGAGCACGATCACCGCGCCGACCACCGCGACGAATAGGCTATAGAGATTGAAGCCGGTGACCGGGACGGCGCCCAGGGCGTTGAAAATGGCGCCGCCGACGACCGCGCCGACAATGCCGAGCACCATGTCCAGAGCGGGCCCTTGCCGCCGTTATCGACGATGTGGCTGCCGATCCAGCCGGCGATCAGGCCAAGGATGATCCAACCAAGAATGGACATTTTTCCCTCCAGATTAAGGTATGAAGGCTAAATGTGGGCGGTACGGGCGCGGAACAAGCGGGCAGCGGCGGCCTTAACATTTCCGCAATGTTTTTTTGGGCCCTTGGCGCGCCAAATCCCCGTGGCCCAGTGAAAAAAGTTTTTTTGCTTCTTTTGGTTCACAAAAAGAAGCACCCTTCCCTAAAACTTGCCCTTCAGCCGCTTGGCCTCGATGCCCTGCCAGACGAGGAGGACGGGCACGGCGATGACGAAATCGCGGGCGCGGCGCATCAGAGAGAGCGAGAGGGCGATGTCCGGCGGGATGCCGAAAATGCCGCCGAGCACGGTATAGGCGGCTTCCTGGATGCCGACGCGGCCGGGGATGAAGAAGGCCAGCGCCAGGATGGCGTGGAGCATCGCCTCGATGCAGATCGCATCGGTGAAGGAGAGCTGCCACGCCGAGCGCGTGGAAGCCGATGAAGGAGGCGGTGGAGGTGCCGAACCAGCAGACCAGATGGTAGAAGGCCGACAGGCCGAGGCGGCACGCGCTCGGCATACATGATGTCGAGCGAGGCTTGCAGCCGGTCGATGTTCAGCGCCGCACCTTCGGCCGAGGCGCCGGCGATGCGGGTGGCGATGCCGCGGAAGATTTTGGCGCCCGCTGCCGCGCTGCGCCAGGATCAGGGCGACCCCCATGATCACCGCGATGCAGAGGCCGATGGCGACCGGCAGAAGCAGGTCGCTGGAGGGGGCTTTGTGGGCGAGGATCGAGAGGCCGATGCCGATGAAGACGAGCTGGGCGAGGAATTCGGTGGTGATGTCGGCCAGGGTCGAGGCGGCGGCATCCGCGACGTTGACGCCGCCGAGCGTGATCACGCGCGCACCCAGCACATAGCCGCCGACCTGGCTGAAGGGCAGGAACTCGCCGGTGGCATCGCGCACCGCGCGGCCCCAGACGCAGAGCCAGTAGCTGCCGCGCATCCGGCTGCGCAGCAGCATGCGCCAGCACAGGCCGAGGCCGAGCACGATGCCGAGCTGGGCGGCGATATATTCGCGCGAAGCCCGAGGCGCTTGACCGAGGTGAGGGCGCGCAGCACGTCGCCCGCGCCGAAATAGATCACCAGGCCCGTGACGACGGCGACACCCGCCAGCGCGAATGCCGCCGGGCAGCAGTTTCAGGCGCTGGCTCAATGCGGTGGCGGGCCGCTTTTTGGGTTTGATGAACAGCCGGGCAAGGCGGGCGAGCCTGGGCATGGTGGTGGGGCGCAGCAGGCGCTTGTCGTAGCCGGCCATGCGGCGCTTATCCTCTTCGAGGCAGATATCGATCAGGATCGCGGGGTCCATCTCGTCGGACAGGGATTTCGAGCCGTTCATCGTAAAATTCGCATCCCCGCCTTCAAGCCCATCCACGTTGCGCGCGATCCCGATACGCTCCCAGATGAGAAAAGCCCAGACCGCGGCGGTCTTCAAGGCGAAATAAGGGCGGCGCCAGAGCGGCATGTTGGCTTTGTGCCAGGCGATCCAGTTCATGAAGAAGAGGATGTGGCGGCCTTCCTCCTGCACCACGGGCTCGAAGGTCTCCACCAGCTCGGCGCGGGAAGAAGCCGGAGCGGCGGGCGAGTTCGAACAGGCCGTAGGCGAAGAAACTGTCCATGCATTCGGAATAGCCGGTGACCATGAAACCCCATTCGGTGTCTTTCGGCGGGGCGTAGTCGGGCTCGGGCTGCATCGGGATGTCGTAGGCGGCGACCAGGCGGGAGAGCACGTCCCGGTGGCGGGATTCCTCGCCGGCCATGTGCAGCAGGGCGTCGCGCAAAGCCGGCTGCTTGGATGGTGGCGGCATAGGCCTCGATGCGCATCGAGGCCTTGATCTCGGTCTGCACCGCGATGTCCCAGATCGGCAGCGAGGTGATGCGCGCCAGGGTTTCGGGATCGAGCTTCGGCCAGTTGAGCACGGCGGGCTTGTAGGGGTTGTAGGTCGCCTTCAGGAGCTGCGTGAGCATCTGGAAATGCGCGTCCGTGCCCGGCGCGATGCGGCCTGGGCATGGGGAAATTCCAGTGCCGCGCGTTGAAATCGGCCGTGGCGACGGTGGCTTCGTCCATAATACTCCTCCGGTTGCACCAAATGCTGCAATGCGTTCTACAGCAGCATGCTGCGCACCGGTATATGGCGCGTGCTGGGCGAGATTGTGAATTGCGGGGGGTTGGTTGGGGCAGGGTGATCTGACGCTGGTGACGGGGGCGACCGGGTTTGTCGGCGCCGCGGTGGCGCGGGCGCTGGCCGCGGCCGGGTACCGGCTGCGCTTGAGCGCGCGGCGTGGCAGCGACCGGCGGAATCTGGCGGGAATTGCGGCGGAAATCGTGGAGATGGACCTGGCCGAGCCGGCGGGTTTCGCCGCCGCGGTGCGGGGCTGCCGGTATGTCGTGCATGTCGCGGCGGATTACCGGCTCTGGGTGCCCGATGCGGCGGCCATGCGCCGGGTGAATATCGACGGCTACGGTGGCGCTGCTGCGCGCGGCCGAGGCCGCCGGGGTGGAGCGCTGCGTCTATACCAGCTCGGTCGCGGCTTTGGGCCTGACCGCGGATGGCACGCCTGCCGATGAGACGACGCTGGTGAAACCCGCGCATCATATCGGGGCGTATAAGCGCTCGAAATACGATGCCGAGCAGGCGGTGCGCGCGCTGGCGGCTGCGGGGCAGAATATCGTGATCGTGAACCCCTCGACGCCGGTCGGGCCGGGGGATGTGAAGCCGACGCCGACCGGCCAGATGGTGCTGGATGCGGCGCGCGGCAAAATGCCGGCTTTTGTGGATACCGGGCTGAATATCGTGCATGTCGATGATGTCGCGGCGGGGCATGTGCTGGCGCTGGAGAAGGGCGTTGCGGGCGAGGCGTATATATTGGGGAGCGAGAACCTGATGTTGCGGGAGTTGCTGGCGATGATCGCGGCACAGACCGGGCGGCGGGCGCCGAGCCTGCGGCTGCCGATCGCGCCGTTGATGCCGATGGCCTGGGTGTGCGAGCGGATCGCGGAGATGCACCGGCAAGCCGCCGGTGATGACGCCGGAGATCCTCGGCATGGCGCGCAAGAAGATGTTTTTCTCCGCTGCCAAGGCCGAGCGCGAGCTGGGCTATGCGCCGCGCCCGGCGGCGGCGGCGGTGGCGGATGCGTTGGCGTGGTTCCGGGCCGAGGGGAGGTTGGCGTGATGGCTGTTTCTGGCCCTGCTGATCTGGCTGTATCTGTTTTTCCTGCACGGGCGATTCTGGGAATCCGGGCCGGAACTGCGCCCCGGCCGTGCCGATGGAATTTCCGGATGTGGATATCGTGATCCCGGCGCGCGATGAGGCGGAGACGATCGGGCCGGTGATCGCCTCGCTGCTGGCGCAGGATTATGCCGGGAATTTCCGGGTGATCCTGGTGGATGACAATTCCACCGATGGCACGGCGGCGACTGGCGGGCGTGCGATGAGCAGCCTGACGATCATCACCGGGGCGAAAAAGCCGGCCGGCTGGTCGGGGAAATTATGGGCGTTGCAGCAGGGCGTGCGGAGAGCACCGCGCGAGGTGCTGCTGTTCGCCGATGCGGATATCACGCATGACCAGCGGCATCTCTCGGCGCTGGTGGCGCGGCTGGTGAAACCGCGCGTGGACATGGTCTCCGAGATGGTGCGGCTGAATTGCAGCTCGTGGCCGGAGCGGTTTTTGATTCCGGCCTTCGTGTATTTTTTCCAGATGCTGTATCCCGTTTGCCAAGGTGAACGATCCGTTGAGCGGGACGGCGGCGGCGGCGGGCGGCACGGTGCTGGTGCGGCGTGAGGCGCTGGCTGCGGATCGGCGGGTTGGAGAAGATCAAAGGCGCGCTGATCGATGATGTGTCGCTGGCGACGGAGCTGAAGAAATTCGGGCCGATCTATCTGGGCCATTCCGGGCTTGCGACCTCGATCCGGCCCGTATCCGCAGGTCGCGGATATCTGGAACATGATCACGCGCACGGCGTTCACGCAGTTGAACTATTCCGGCCGTGGTGCTGGCCGGCACGATCCTGGGGCTGGCTTTGGTCTGGCTGGTGGCGCCCTATGAGGTGATGTTCGGCCATGGCTGGCGTTTTGTCGTCGGCGTCGTCGCCTGCGCTGCTGGCGGTCGATCAGTTATTTCCCGACGCTGGCGCGCTACCGGCAATCCGAAAATCTTCGCGCTCGCGCTGCCGTTTATCGCGCATGTTCTACATGGCGGCGACGATCGCCTCGGCGGTGCATTACTGGCGCGGCACCGGGGCGAAATGGAAAAGCCGGGCCTATAGTCGGAACAGAATCATGAATGCGAATGACAATGCCGCCGCCCCGCCTGCGGCGGTGGCGGCGCAGAATATCGAGGCCTGGTCGGGCAAGGATAAGGGGGACGAGAATTTCCCCGTCGGCTCCTGGCTGATCCGCAAGGAGCTGCGCGACCATGTGCATGCGTATTACGCCTTTGCGCGCAATGCCGATGACATCGCCGACAGCGCCGCCCTCTCGCCCGACGCAGAAGATCGAGCGGCTGGATGTGATGGAGGCGGTGCTGACCGGCGCGCGGACGGATGGCTCGCCGAGTGCGTCGCGGCTGCGTGCCTCGCTCGCGCAATCGGGCGTGCCGGCGATCCATGCGCGCGAGTTGCTGGTGGCCTTCCGGCAGGATGCGGTGAAGAACCGCTACCGGGACTGGGCGGAGCTGATGGATTATTGCCGCTATTCCGCCGCCCCGGTGGGGCGCTATGTGCTGGAGCTGCATGGCGAGAGCACCGAGACCTGGGCGCCCTCCGATGCGCTCTGCGCGAGCCTGCAGGTGCTCAACCATTTGCAGGATTGCGCGGGCGATTTGCGCACGCTGGACCGCTGCTACCTGCCGCAGGACTGGATGGACGAGGCCGGGACCTCGATGGATGATCTGGCGCGGTCCGAGACGGTGCCGGCGATGCGCGCGGTGTTCGACCGATGCTGGCGGCGACCGCGGAGCTGAACGTGGCGGCGGCGGCGCTGCCCGGGCTGGTGAAGGCAAGGCGGCTGCGGGTGGAGACGGCGATGATCGCGGCACTCGCGCGGCGGCTGACCGGGCTGCTGCAGGGCGGCGATCCGCTCGCGACGCGGGTGAAATTGCGAAAGACGGATTTTCTGATGGCGGGGGTTTTGTCCTTGGGACGGGTTGCATGACGCAGGAGGATATCAGCTACGTCACCGAGCTGGTGCGCCAATCCGGCAGCTCGTTCTATCATGGCATGAAGATGCTGCCCGCGGCGCGGCGGGATGCGATGTATGGCATCTATGCGTTCTGCCGCGTGGTGGATGACATCGCCGATGAGGACGGGCACGCTGGAGGAAAAGCGCGCGGCGCTGGATGTCTGGCGGCGCTGGATCAGCGGCGTGTTTCTGGGGCAGAGTTTTGATCCGGTGACGCGCGTGCTGCGCGATGCGGTGCAGACCTATGATCTGCGCGAGGCGGATTTTCATGCGGTGATCGACGGCATGGAGATGGATGCGGGCGAGCCGATCATCGCCCCGGATCTGGCGACGCTGGATCTTGTATTGCGACCGGGTGGCCTCGGCCGTGGGGCGGCTTTCCGTGCGGATTTTTGGCGATGCGAGCGACGGCGGCGCAGGAGGTTGCCTATGCGCTGGGCCGGGCGTTGCAGCTGACCAATATTCTGCGCGATGTCGGCGAGGATGCGGAGCGCGGGCGGGTGTATCTGCCGCGCGAATATCTGGACGAGGCGGGGATCCTGGCTGAGCCGGGGGCGGTGCTGGCATCGCGCAGGCGCTGCCCGGCGTTTGCGCGCGCGTGGCGGAATGGCGGAGCAGAACTTTCCCGCAGGCCGAGGCGGCGATGGCGCTGCTGCATTCCGCGCGCCATGCGCCCGGCCAAGCTGATGGCGGCGAGCTACAAGCCGCTGCTGAAAATGCTGCGGGACCAGCAATTTCAACTATGCGCGAGGCCGCGTCTCGCTGCCGAAATGGCGCAAGCTCGCATTGGCGGGGCGGCTGCTGGTTTCATGAGCGTGCAGGTGATCGGCGCCGGGCTGGCCGGGCTGGCGGCGGCCTGCCGGCTGGCGGAGGCCGGGCGAGCATGTGGTGCTGCACGAGGCGGCGAAATTCGCCGGCGGGCGGGCGCGCTCCTATGACGATCCGGTGCTGGGCTGCCGGATCGATAACGGCAATCATCTGCTCCTCTCGGGCAACCGCGCGGCGATGGCGTATCTGGCGCGGATCGGGGCTGCAGGAGACGCTGACCGGGCCGGGGGAGCCGGTGTTTCCCTTCATCGACCTGGCGAGACGGCGCGCGCTGGGATTTGCGGCTTAACCGGAGCAGAATCCCGTGGTGGATGTTATCCCCTGCGCGGCGGGTGCCGGGGACGGGGCTGCGCGATTATGGCGCGTTGCTGAAACTGCGGCGGGCGGCGGCGGGGGATCTGGTGGCGCCGATGGTGGGGGGTATCGGCCCGCTCTATCGCAATTTGCTGGAGCCGCTGGCCATTGCGGCGCTGAACACCATGCCGGATATCGCTTCCGCCGCGCCCTTGGCCGCGGTGGTGGCCGAGACGATCGAGCGCGGCGGGCATGCCGCCGTGCCGCGCTATGCGAAAATCGGGCTGTCGGAGAGTTTCGTGGATCCGGCGATTGCCTGGTTGCAGGCAAGGGGAGCAGAAATCCGGTTCGGGCAGCGGGTGACGGCGATCGACCCGGCGCAGCCGCACCGTGCTGGCGGTGCCGCCCTGGGTGGCGGCAAGCCTGGTGCCGGGGCTGGTGGTGCCGGATGCGTATGAATCGATCTGCAATCTGCATTTCCGCTATGCGCTCGAACCCGGCCTGGCCGGATTTTGGGGCGTGATCGGCGGGATGACGGAATGGGTGTTCGCCCGGCGGGATATTCTTTCTGTCACGATTTCCGCCGCCAACCGCTACGAAGACCTGGAAAGCGAGGCGATTGCGGCAAAGGTCTGGGCGGAGCTGGCCGGCGCGTTCGGCCTGCCCGCAGAGATGCCTGCGCATCGCGTGGTGTGGGAGCGCCGGGCGACGTTCACGTCAACGCCGGAGCAGCTCGCCCGCCGGCCGCAGACGCGCACGGGGAGCAAGAATCTCGTGCTGGCGGGGGATTGGACGGATACCGGGCTGCCCGCGACGATCGAGGGCGCGATCCGCTCTGGCGATGCGGCGGCGGAGGCTTCCTCAAGGGGTAAGGAAAGGGAAAGGTCTTCTTTTTGTGAACAAAAAGAAGCAAAAAAACTTTGCGACTTTGGGCCGGGGGCGCATCTAACGCCCGGCTCCGAAGTCGAAGAAGTTTTTTGCGCCGCTTTTTTTCAAAAAAGCGGCTTCTTGTCTTGCTCTAGCCCTTTGCCCCGAATTTTGCGAGTAAGGCCCGGATGAACGCGATACTGGATCTGGCGATTGAGCGCGCCAAAACTTCTCTGAGCCATGAGCAACGGGCGGATGGCCATTTTGTCTATGAGCTGGAGGCAGACGCCACCATTCCGGCGGAATATGTGCTGCTGGAGCATTATCTCGACCGGATCGACCCTGAATTACAGCGCAAGATCGGCGTGTATTTGCGGCGCATCCAGGGGGATCACGCGACCAATCCGGGCGGCTGGCCGCTTTTTCATGGCGGCAAGATCGATCTCTCGGCCAGCGTAAAGGCGTATTTTGCGCTCAAGGCGCTCGGCGACGACCCCGCGGCGCCGCATATGGCCCGCGCGCGCGCCGCCATCCTCGCTTTGGGCGGGGCGGAGCGGAGCAATGTGTTCACGCGCATCCAGCTTGCTTTGTTCGGCGCTGTGCCCTGGGAGGCCTGCCCGGTTCTGCCGGTGGAGCTGATGCTCATGCCCGGCTGGTTTCCCATCAATATGCGCAAGGTCTCCTATTGGTCGCGCACGGTGATGACGCCGCTGATGGTGCTGGCCACGAAAAAACCGCTGGCGCGCAATCCGCGCAATATCCGCGTGGACGAATTGTTCCGCACGCCGCCCTCGCAGATCAAGGACTGGATCCGCGGGCCGTTCAAATCCCCCTGGGGGCATTTCTTCAAATATCTCGACGTCGCGCTGCGCCCGATCGAGCCGCATTTTCCGAAGAAATCCCGCGAACGTGCCGTGCAAAAGGCGATCGATTTCACCATCGAGCGGCTGAACGGCGAGGATGGGCTTGGTGCGATTTATCCCGCCATGGCGAATTCGGCGATGATGTTCGACATGCTGGGCGATCAAAAGAATTTCGACATCGCCTTTGATTCCGTGCGCCGGCTGCTCGTGATCAAGGAAGATGAGGCCTATTGCCAGCCTTGCCTCTCGCCCGTGTGGGATACCGCGCTGGCCGGCCATGCCCAGGCGGAAGCCGGGGCGGAAGTGACGGCGGCGTGCGATTGGCTGATCCCGCGCCAGATTCTCGACGTGGTGGGCGACTGGGCGGATAACACGCCGGGCACGCGGCCGGGGGGGTGGGCGTTCCAGTACAACAACGCGCATTACCCGGATGTGGACGACACCGCCGTGGTGGGCATGCTGCTGCATCGGAGCCAGAACCCGGCCTATGCGACCAGTATCGCGCGGGCGCGGGAATGGATCCTCGGCATGCAGTCCAGCAACGGGGCGTGGGGCGCGTTCGATATCAATAACGACCGGCAATATCTCAACCATATTCCCTTTGCCGACCATGGCGCGCTGCTCGACCCGCCGACCGAGGACGTGACGGCGCGCTGCATCTCCTTCCTCGCACAGCTCGATTTGCCCGAGGACCGGCCGGCGATTGCGCGCGGTGTGGACTATCTGCGCCAGACCCAAATGCCGGATGGGTCCTGGTTCGGGCGCTGGGGGACGAATTATATCTACGGCACCTGGTCGGTGCTGTGCGCGCTGAACGCCGCCGGGGTGGCGCCCACGGACCCGATGGTGCGCCGCGCGACGGATTGGCTGATCGCCAAGCAGCGCGCGGATGGCGGCTGGGGCGAGGATTGCGAGAGCTATGGCGATGCGCCGCCCGGGGAATTCCACGGCCATGCGGCGCAGAGCCTGCCCAGCCAGACCGCCTGGGCGATGCTCGGGTTGATGGCGGCGGGGTTGGCGGACCATGAGGCGGTTCAGCGTGGTGCGGCGTTCCTGCAGGCGGCCCAGGATGAACAGGGGAGCTGGACCGAGGCCGCCTATAACGCCGTCGGCTTTCCGCGCGTATTTTATCTGAAATATCACGGCTATCCGCGGTTTTTCCCGCTGCTGGCGCTGAGCCGCTATCGCAACCTCCTGGCCTCGAATGACCGTTGCGTAAAGTACGGTTTTTAAGCGCTTGATCCGGCGGGAAAAGCGCTGGGGGATTGCCTGAACAGGGTATTATAGGCCAAGCTTCCGGGACGGTTTGATACAGCTTGATGACAGGTTAAGGAAACGACATGGCGGATGCTTACGGCGCGGCACTCAAGGGTCCTAGCTCGCCGATGGATGCGGACGCCGTCCGCGCGGCCTATAAGCGTTGGGCCGGAACCTATGATAATTGGTTCGGCATTGCCTCGCGCCATGCGCGCCAGGCGGCGGTCACCGCGGTGAACCACACTGCGGGCGAGCAGGTGCTGGAAGTCGGTGTCGGCACGGGCCTGGCTCTGCCGCTCTACAGCGCGGATAAGCGCGTCACCGGGATCGATCTTTCCAAGGACATGCTGGGCCGGGCGCGGGAGCGCGCCGATGGCCTGGGGCTGCGCAATGTCGAGGCGCTGCTCGAGATGGATGCGCAGGCGACGAGCTTTGCCGATGGGCAGTTCGATATCGCGGTGGCGATGTTCGTTGCCTCCGTGGTGCCGGACCCGCGCACGCTGGCGGCCGAGCTGCGCCGCGTGGTCAAGCCGGGCGGGACGATCATGTTCGTGAACCATTTCGCGCAGGATAGCGGGCCCGTCTGGTGGGTGGAGCGCGCGCTTGCCCCGGCTTCGGCGCTGCTCGGCTGGCATCCGGATTTCAAGCTCGGGCATATTTTTAGCGCGGCGGATCTGCAGGGGGCGAAGATTACGCCGATGCGACCGCTGGGGCTGTTCCGGTTGGTGGAGTTTAAGAATTAAGTAAGTAGCCGTTTTTTTGAAAAAAAGCGGCGCAAAAAACTTTGCGACTTCAGAGCCGGGAGCGACAAACGCCCCGGCTCCAGGTCAGTAAAGTTTTTGGGGCTGTCCCAGATAACTATTGAGAGTGGAGCTTCACCCAGCGCTTTAGGTCTTTCAAGAGGGCTGCCGGCGTTCCGTTGTTGAACCTCCACTCGCACTCTTTGAGGAAGAGGAAAAAGTTCGCTTTAGGGATGCCGTTGTATCGCCTCAGATGCCTCTTTGCCTGGTTCCAGAAGTTCTCGATGCCGTTGATATGGTTATGCCCATCTCCGACAAACTCCTGCCTATGGTTGATGCGGAAATGGTGGAATTCGGAGACGTCCAGGGCGTTATAAGCTGCATACGAATCTGTATAAACCACTGAATCTGGTACAATTTTCTCACGAATGATGCTCATGAGCGTGGTTTGTTGGACGTTCGGGATCATGACCGTACAGACGCGTCCCCCGCGCTTCAGCAGCCCGAAAACTGGGACTTTGCCGGCGGCTCCCCGGCCGTGCTTGCCCTTCCGATGGCCGCCGAAATAACTCTCATCGACCTCGACGCGGCCCGCGATGGGCGACGCTTTTTCCATCTCAACAGCAATGATTTGGCGCAGGCGATGATAAAAATATGCCGCCGATTTGCGGTTGATCCCCAGCAAATCGGCGGCCGTCCGTGCCGTCACGCCTGCGACGAAAAATTCAGCCAGCCGATCCTGGTATTTTTCCCTTATACGACAATGCCTTAGGTCCATTTTTCTATCCTAGATCCGTTCAGGATCTGGGACAGCCCCAAGTTTTTTTGCTTCTTTTTGTTCACAAAAAGAAGTCTTCCTTCCTTACGGATTAAGCCTGCAATCCTCTGGAAGCGGGCCATTATACGGATCCCAGACCTGGGTCAGGCCGAAAATCGGCAAGCCGACATAGCCGTGCAAGCGCAGATGCTGCGTGGAGTCGCGCCGTGCGCTGGCGCGGTAGGCGTTGCCGTCGCGCGGGTCCGTCACCGTGCCGACCCATGACGTCTGGCCGCTATCCGAGGGCACGGGCTTGAGGTGCAGCATGGTCATCCCGCATTGCGGGCGGCCCTGCCAGTTATGGGGAAGCGGGTCGCCCGGATGGTCCGTGACGATGCCCGCGATTTTTCCGCACAGATCCGCACCGCAAGGGGCGATTGCGATGACAGCATCGTGATGGCCCATGTACCAGCTGCCGATCGGTGAGCGGTTCACGGGGGAAGTGCCGGCAGCGTGCCCGAGGGCGACGCTGCCGCACAGCCAGATGGCGGTGAGCCATAGGCGAAGCAAATTGAAGTCTCCCAGACAGACCGGTTTTTTTGGAATCTGCAATTTAACGCGTATCAAAGTTTTTTCATTTCACATAGCTCGCCCGCGTGGAAAGCTGCGGAAAGCTTATGATTATGCGGAGGTGTGACAAAAACCCCACGCTCTGCCTCCGGAAAGGGAATGGGGCTCGGGCCTTGAGACCCGGTTCGGAGGAGCAGCGCTCCCGGGAAGGGGTTCTAACCTGCGGCGGCGCCTTTGGCCTCAGCCTTGGCGTCATAGGTGCAATACGCAGCCCCCGGGCAGCGCCAGCATTCCGGCGCGCGGGCTTTGCAGATATAGCGGCCATGCAGGATGAGCCAGAGATGGGCGGGTTTGAGCATCTCGCGGGGGATGCGCTTGAGCAGGGAGTCCTCGACCGCGCGCGGCGTGGCGCCCGGGGCGAGGCCCGTGCGGTTGCCGAGGCGGAAAATATGCGTGTCCACCGCCATGGTGGGCTGCCCGAAAATCTCGTTCAGCACGACATTGGCGGTCTTGCGGCCGACACCGGGCAAGGCTTCCAGGTCCTCGCGCCCGGAGGGGACTTCCCCGCCATGGCGTTCGAGGAGCAGTTGCGCGAGGGCGGCGGTGTTTTTCGCCTTGGCCTGCCAGAGGCCGATGGATTTGATATGCTGGGCGATCCCCGCCTCGCCGAGGGCGACCATACCGGCCGGGTCCGGTGCCGCGGCGAACAGGGTTTTGGTGACGCGGTTGACCGAGACATCCGTCGCCTGGGCGGAGAGCACGACGGCGACGAGAAGCTGGAAGGGGGTCTCGTAGTCCAGTTCGGTGCGGGGGTTGGGATTGCCGCCGGCGATGGCGGTGAGAAAAGCGGCGATATCGGCGCGTTTCATCAATTTCGGTCGTTTTTCCTTGCTCGGAGCCATGGCGGTACGATCTATGGGGCATGGATGGAGTCTCCGCCAGTCATGGAACGGACAGGCTGATTTTCCAGGCGGTCGTGATACCGCATCGCAGCCTGTCGCGCCGGGGCGTATGGATGGTGATCGCGGTGATGGTCGCCTTCTCCATGCTCGTGACCAGTTGGATGGTCATGCTCGGTGCCTGGCCGGTGATCGGCTTCAACGGCGCCGATATTTTGCTCGCAGCCGGGCTGATGTGGCTGAACATGCGCGCGGCACGGGCGCGCGAGGTGATCTCGCTTGCACGAGACCCGCCTGGTGGTGACGCGCACGGATATGTTCGGGCGGCGCGCGGCATTCGCGCTCGATCCCGACTGGCTGAACGTGGTGCTGCAGGAGCAAGCGGGCACGGTGCCAAAATTACTGTTGTCGGTGCGCGGGCAGCGGCCATGAGGTGGCGCGGGAGCTAGGCGAGGCGCAGAAGCGCGATCTGGCGGCGGCGATGACCCGCGCGCTGCACCGATGGCGCAACCCGAGGTTCGATAATCCGCAATTGTCGGTGACACCTGAACCGGGGCAGGAGGAGGTTCATCGAAGTTTGATTTTCGCCGCCGCTGAATCTGCGCGAAAGTAAAATCATGGATCAGATGATGTCCGACGAGCGTCCGTATGCCAGCCTCCCCGGAACATCGCGCCGCGCGGTGGTGGATCTGGGATCCAATTCCGTCCGGCTGGTGATTTATGAGGGCGACGCGCGCAACCCGGTCCAGATTTTCAATGAAAAAGCGGTGCTGCGGCTGGCGCAGCGGCATGACCCGGACGGGCAAGCTGGATGCGGCCGCGATGGAGCAGACCGAGACCGTGCTGCGCCGCTATGCCGCCATTGCGCGCGCCATGGGCGCGGTGCCGTTCGAGGTGCTGGCGACCTCGGCCGTGCGCGATGCCGAGAACGGCGCGGAATTCGCGCAAATGATGGCCGAGCGTCTGCCGGACATGCGGATGAATATTTTATCCGGCGAGCAGGAGGCCGCACTTTCCGCCGAGGGCGTGCTGTGCGGCATTCCGGGCGCGGATGGCGTGCTGGCGGATCTGGGCGGCGGCTCGCTGGAGCTCGTGCGGCTGGATGCCGGGCGCGTGGGCAAGGCGGCGACGATCCCGGTGGGCGTGATCCGGCTTGCGGACCGCTCCGGCGGGGATTTCATGAAGGCGCGCGCGATCGTCACTACCGCCTTGGAACAGACGCCGTTCATCGGCGAGGCCACAGGGCGGGATTTGTACCTCTCGGGCGGCGCGTTCCGGGCGCTGGCGCGGATTCACATCGCGCAGACCGGCTATCCGCTGAACATGGTGCATCATTATACGATCGGCCGGGAGGAGGCGCGCGACCTCGCGGGCGTGGTCTCGGAGGCCGGGCGCAAGCTAATCGAGCGGATGCCGGGCGTGCCGCGCCGGCGGATCGAGGATCTGCCCTATGCGGCGCTGATCCTGCGCCGGCTGCTGCGGGCCTCGGGCGTGAACCGCGTGGTGTTCAGCGCCAACGGACTGCGCGAGGGCTGGTTCTCGCGCATGATGCCCGCTGCCATCCGGGCGGAAGACCCGCTGCTGGCGGCGGGGCGCGATCTCACGCGCGGCATTATCCGCGATACCGGGCTGCCGCCGGCGTTGATTACCTGGACCAACCCGCTTTTTCCCGCGGAGACCGGCTCGCAGCGGCGGCTGCGCGAGGCGGCGTGCTGGCTCTCGGATATCGGCAGCCACGAGCACCCGGAATACCGCGCCGAGCAGGCTTTTTTGCGCGTGCTGCGCCAGCCGGGCATCGGGCTGGACCACCACGCGCGGGCGTTTCTCGCGCTGACCATGGCGCTGCGCTACGAGGCGCCGCCGGATGCCGGGTTCCTCGGCCCGGCGCGCGTGCTGCTGGACATGCACGCAACCCGCCGCGCGGAGACGTTGGGGATCGCGCTGCGCCTGGCCTACACGCTCTCTGCCGGGACGCCGCATCTGCTCTCCGGCACGACGCTGACCATCGCACCCGGGCGGCTGATCCTTGGGCTGGCGGAGGCGAACGGCGTGTTCGCGGGCGATTCCGTGCTGCGCCGGCTGGACCGGCTGGCGCAGATGCTGGGGCTTGAGGCGGAGATTGAGTTGCAGTGAAGGAAGAGAGTCTTCTTTTTGTGAACAAAAAGAAGCAAAAAAACTTTTTTAATTGGGGCTGGGGCGCATCGCGCTCCCGGCGCTGAAGGAGAAGAAGTTTTTTGCGCCGCTTTTTTTCAAAAAAGCGGCTACTTACTCCCCGCAGACCTTATGATAGGTGCGGCCATGATAGATCAGGCCGGAGCTGGCGCTGCCGAGGTGAATGGCCCGCACGGCGCAGATCACCACGCTATGCGTGCCGACCTCGATGATCCGGTCGATCGTGCAGTCGAAATTCGCCGCAGCCCCCTCCAGCGCCGGCGCGCCGGTGGACAGGCGGAGCCATTTGGCCAGCGCGAAACGCTCGGCCATGGGGAGGTTGCCCGTGCCGGCAAAGACCGGGGAAAGCCCCTGATGCTCATGCGAGAGCACGTTCACACAGAGAAAACCGGCGGTGGTGATGGCGTCGTGCAGGCTGGCATGGCGGTTGATGCAGACCAGCAGCGTCGGCGGTGAGTCGGTCACGCTGGTGACGGCGGAGGCGGTGAAGCCGGCATCGCCGTCCGGGCCCGAAGTGGTGATGATGTTCACGGCAGCGCCGAGGCGGGACATGGCCTCCCGGAAGTGCAGGCGATCTGCAATGAAGCGTTCATCCATGCCTGTATTCTACTTGGGCAATGGGGTTTTCGGCAAGGCGCGGCCGCGCTGCACCGCTTCCTGGCCGAAACGCTCGCGCAGCCGGTCGATCGCGGTCTGCCGCGCCAGGCGCTTGGCCGCCCCGGCATCGGCCAGATCCCCCCGATCCGCGAGATCCCCGGCCACCAGCGGGGCCGCGCCAATGCCGATCAGGCGAAAGGCTTCCCCGTTCGCCTGGCGCTGCAGCAGGACCCGCGCCGCCTCGAACAAGGTTTCCGGGAGCTGGGTCGGGTTGGCCAGGCGCTGGCTGCGGGTGCGCCCGGCAAAGGCGGCGGTCTTCAGCTTCAGCACGATGCCGGACGCCGCCTGGGATTCCGCGCGCAACCGGCGGCCGAGTTTTTCACAGAGCGTCCAAAGCTCGGCTTCGAGATCGGCGAGGCGCTTGAGGTCCGTGGTGAAGGTCGTCTCGGCGCTGATGGATTTGCTCTCGCGCTCGGGCTGCACGCGCCGCAAATCCTCGCCCCGGGCCAGTGCCGCCAGATGCGGGCCCTCATCGCCCAGTTTCTGGCGCGCTGTGCGTGCATCCAGCGCCGCCAACTGGCCGACGCGGGAGAGCCCCAGCGCGTGCAGCCGTTTGACCTGCGCCGGGCCAATGCCGGGCAGTACCCCCACCGGCTCCGGCGCCAAGATCTCCGCCGCCTCCGCGCCCAGGATAAAAAAGCCGCGCGGCTTGCCCCGCTCGGCCGCCAGCTTGGCCAGCAGCCGGTTATGCGACAGGCCGATGGAGACGGTAATGCCGAGCTCGGCTTCCACGCGCCGGGCAAAGCGGCTCAACACCACCACCGGCGGCGCGCCATGCAATGCCGCTGTGCCGGATAAATCCAGCACCGCTTCGTCCACCGAAAGCGGCTGCACCAGTGGCGTCAATTCCTCCATCAGCCGCCGCACCTCGCGCGAAACCGCGGCATATTTTCGCCATCTCCGGCCGGATCACCACCGCCTTCGGGCACAAAGCCAGCGCCTTGTACATCGGCATCGCCGAACGCACGCCATACAACCGCGCCACGTAGCAGCAGGTCGAGACCACCCCCCGCGTGCCGCCGCCAACAATCACCGGTAAATCCCGCAACTCCGGCCGGTCGCGCTTCTCCACGCTGGCGAAAAACGCGTCGCAATCCACATGCCCAATGGCCAGCTCAAACAACGCCCCATGCCGAACCACCCGCGCCCCGCCACACGCCCCGCACACCGCCCCGGACACCTCGGCATCGCAGTCGCGGCAAATGGCGGGCATCAGGCTGCGGCCCGGTAAGTAAGGCCAGGGGGCGCTGCCCCCTGGAACCCCGCGAAGGGCCGCGCCCTTCGATCCGCGATTTTAGGGATCTGAAAAGGGGGCGCCACAGGTGTTAGAACCGCCCGGGGCGCCCCCTTTCCAGATCCCTTAAGTTACTGGATTCCAAAGGCGAGCCTTTGGCGGGGTCCAGGGGCAGAGCCCCTGGCCTTGCTTGCTTGGCTCCAGCCTCAAGCCGGCCATAGCCATGCGGCGCCGCGGACGCCGGAGGAGTCGCCGTGGGCGTTGCGGGTGATGTTGGGGGTGAAGGTATCGGTGAAGATATAGGGGCGCATGAGGGCGGGGAGGTTTTCGGCGAGGTTGGGCAGGTTGGAGAGGCCGCCGCCGAGGACGATGGCGTCCGGGTCGAGGATATTGGTGATGACGGCGAGCGCCGCGGGCGAGGCGGTCGGCGTGGAGGGCAAGCGCGTGGATGGCGGCGGCATCGCCGTTGGGCGGCGCGGGCGGGGATATGCGAGGCGTCATGGGCGTTGGGGCCGTCGCATTCGCGGGCGAGGGCGGGGCCGGCGAGGTAGGTTTCCAGGCAGCCGGATTGGCCGCACCAGCAGGGGCGGAGCGGCATTTCGTCGGGCCGGGGCCAGGGCAGGGGGGTATGGCCGAATTCGCCGGCGAGGCGGTGGCGGCCTTCGAGGACCTGGCCGTTGACGACGATGCCGCGCACCGCAGCCGGTGCCGAGGATGACGCCGAAGACGATATTGCACCCGGCGGCGGCGCCATCGGCGGCCTCGGACAGGGCGAAGCAATTGGCGTCGTTGGCGACGCGGATTTCGCGGCCGAGCAGAGCTTGCAGGTCCTGGTCGAAGGGATGGCCGTTCAGGGCGATGGAATTGGCGTTTTTCACCAGGCCGGTGGCGGGGCTGATGCAGCCGGGGATGCCGATGCCGACGCTGGCCGTGGCGCCGATCTCGGCTTCCGCGCCATGGACGAGGGCGGCGATATTGGCGAGGGATTCCTCGTAAATCCGGCGGGGTCGGGGCGCGCCGGCGCAGGACTTCCTGCCCTTGGGCGTTGAGGACGAGGATTTCCGTTTTGGTGCCGCCGAGATCGATGCCGATGCGATATTTCATGGCTGTCTTCTTCGACGCGAATTGCGATCTTGCTCAAGATAGGCTGCGCGGGCATGTTGGGGGAATGGCAGACCGTGTGATCGATGCGCAGTTTCAGAAATCGCCGCTGCCGGTGTTGCGGGCGGCGCGGGCGCTGCGCGGCATGGCGGCGGGCGAGAAATTGCGCGTGCTGGCGACTGATCCGGCGGCCGTCGCCGATTTCCGGGATTTTTGCCGGCAGACGGGCCATGCGCTGATCGCCACCGGGGAGAGCCGCGGGGTGTACAGCTTTTCGGTCAAATGCCGGGCAGAGGCGCCATGAGCGTCGCTTTGTTCACGCATCCTTGCGCGCTGGCGCATGATACGGGGCCGGAGCATCCGGAATGCGCGGAGCGTGTGCGCGCAGTGCTGCGAGGCGCTGGAGGGACAGGAATTCTCGATCCCTGCTGCGTGAGGTTGCACCCTTATTGCCGGTAGAGGCGCTGCAGCCGGCGCATACCCAGGCACATGTGGACTATATTCTCGGCCTGCCGGCGGGTGGCGCGACCTATATCGATGGCGATACGGTGTTCGGCCCGGGCACGCTGGAGGCGGTGCTGCGCAGCGGCGGGCGGGGCGTGCGCGGCGGTGGATGCGGTGATGGAGGGCTGGGCGAAGGCGGCGTTCGTGGCGATGCGCCCGCCCGGGCACCATGCCGAGGCCGAGCGCGCCATGGGGTTCTGCATTTTCAACAATGCGGCGGTGGCGGCGTATCATGCGCGCGCGCGCTGGGGGTTGCGGCGGATCGCGGTGGCGGATTTCGATGTGCATCACGGCAATGGCACGCAGGATATTTTTGAGGCGGATCCGGAGCTGTTCTACGCCTCCTCGCACCAGTTTCCCTGTTATCCGGGCAGCGGGCGCGCGGCGGAACAGGGCGTTGCCGGGAATGTGGTGAACGCGCCGCTTGGCCCCGGGCTCGGGCAGCGCGGAATTCCGGCGATGCCTGGGACGGGGATATTGCCGCAGCTTGCCGCCTTCAAGCCGGAATTGCTGATCATCTCGGCCGGGTTCGACGCCCATGTCGCCGACCCGCTGGCGCAGTTGCGGCTGCGTGAGGCGGATTTCACCTGGATCACGCAGGCGCTGCTGGCGGTGGCGGATGTGCATTGCCCGGGCCGAGTGGTCTCGCTGCTCGAGGGCGGGTATGATTTGAACGCCCTGGCAACCTCGGCGGCGGCGCATGTGCGTGCGCTCATGCGGTTGTGAATTCTGAAGCGAGACTGTAGTCAAAAAATATGACGGATAAAAACGATATCGCGGCCATGTCCTTCGAGGACGCGCTGGCTGCCCTTGAAGCGATTGTGCGCGGGCTGGAATCCGGCCAGCAAAAGCTGGAAGATGCAATTTCCGCCTATGAACGCGGCGCTGCCCTGAAGAAGCATTGCGAGGCGAAACTGGCCGAGGCCGAGGCGCGCGTGCAGGCGATCGTGGCGCGGGCGGATGGCACACTGGCTTTAAAATCCGAGGACTGATGGATGGCGCTTGATCTGGTACAAAAACCCGACGGTTTAGCTGAAGCCTTGGCCGAGACGGCCCGGCTGGTGGAGGCGCAGCTTGATGCGCTGCTGCCGGTGCCCGAGGCCGCCGAGGCGCGGGTGATCGAGGCGATGCGCTATGGCGTGCTCAATGGCGGCAAGCGGATGCGTGCGTTTTTGGTCATGGAAACGGCGAAGCTGTTTTCCGTGAACAAGACCTGTGCCGCGCGCGTGGCGGCGGCGGTGGAGATGCTGCACGCCTATTCGCTGGTGCATGACGATCTGCCGGCGATGGATGACGACGATCTGCGCCGCGGGCAGCCGAGCTGCCATAAGAAATTCGACGAGGCGACGGCGATTCTGGCTGGCGATGCGCTGCAGACCCGCGCTTTCGAGGTGCTGGCCGAGGCCGATACCCATGCCGATCCGGAAGCGCGCTGCGAGCTCGTGCTGGCGCTGGCCTATGCCTCCGGTGCGCGCGGCATGGTCGGCGGGCAGATGATCGACATGATGGGCGAGGGCAAGAGCCTGACCGGGCCGGAGATCACGCGGCTGCAGGCGCTGAAGACCGGGCGGCTGATCCAGTTCAGCGCGGAAGCCGGCGCGATCCTGGGCCGTGCCCCGCAGGCGCAGCGGCATTTCATCGCCGCCTATGGGCGTGACCTCGGCGGTGCGTTCCAGATCTATGACGATGTGCTGGACGAGTCGGGCTCCGCCGAGGAGCTGGGCAAGACCGCGGGCAAGGACGCCGCCCAGGGCAAGGCGACCATGGTCTCGATCCTGGGGCTGGAACGGGCGCGGGCGCAGGCGGTGCATCTGGCGGAGCAGGCGGCGGCGCATCTGGAGAGCTTTGGCGAACGCGCCGAGCTGCTGCGGGCGCTGGCGCGGTTTACCGTGACGCGGAAGAGCTAGGGGCTTCGCCCCTAGAACCCACCAGGGGACGCTGTCCCCTGGACCTCTGCTGGGGCCTGATGCCCCAGACCCCCATTAAAATTTAAATGGGGGCAACACCCGATACCCCGGGGTGGAAAGATAATGGCTAAGCAACGCGCGGATCTTATGCTGGTCGCTTTGGGACTCGTGGAATCGCGGGCCAAGGCGCAGGCGTTGATTATGGCGGGGCTGGTCTATGCCGGGACCGCGCGCGTGCAGAAGGCGGGCGATATGCTGCCCGAGGGTGCCGCACTTTCGGTTAAAGGCCAGGAGCATCCTTGGGTTTCGCGCGGCGGCGTAAAGCTCGCGCATGGGCTGGAGCATTTCGGCTTTGATCCGGCGGGGCGCGTGGGGCTGGATGTGGGGGCCTCGACCGGCGGGTTCACCGATGTGCTGCTGACCCATGGGGCGGCGCATGTTTATGCGGTGGATGTGGGGCATGGGCAGCTTGCCTGGAAACTGCGCTCGGATGCGCGGGTGACGGTGCTGGAGAAGACCAATGCGCGGCATCTGACGGCGGAGATCATCCCGGCGCCGGTGGGTGCGCTGGTATGCGATGCGAGCTTTATCGGGCTGCAGATTGTGCTTGCCGGCGGCAATGGCGCTCTGCGCGCCGGGGGCGTTCGCGGTGGCGCTGATCAAACCGCAATTCGAGGCCGGGCCCGAGCATGTCGGCAAAGGCGGAGTTGTGCGGGACCCTGCCGTGCATGCGGCGGTGTGTGCGAGGATAGAGGAATGGTGGGCGGGCTTGCCGGGCTGGCAGCGTGCTTGGCGTGGAACGCAGCCCGATCACCGGCCCCGAAGGCAATGTAGAATTTCTAATTGGCGCCGTACGAGAGTCTTAATAGAGACTGGGCGCTAAACTAATGGATTCCAAAGGCGAGCCTTTGGCGGGGGTCCAGGGGGCGTCGGCCCAAAGGGCCGCCACAAAAGCTAAGCGGCGCGCATTCGCGCGACGCCCCCTGGGGTTTGCTTTAGAACCCTTCGCGCTCGATGCGCTTGCGCTCCATCTTGCGGGCGCGGCGGACAGCCTCGGCGGCTTCGCGGGCGCGGCGCTCGGAGGGCTTCTCGTAGTGCCGGCGGAGTTTCATTTCGCGGAACACGCCTTCGCGCTGAAGTTTCTTTTTGAGCGCCTTCAGCGCCTGGTCGACGTTATTGTCGCGAACGAGAACTTGCACCTGGCCGAACACTCCTTGAGAATGCGCGAAAACTGGAACAGCGGAACGCGGCCAGGATGGCCGTGCCCATTGAAGATTTTGCCGCCTATAGCATAGATTGTGCTCTCGCCAAATCATTTCTGCTAAGCCAATTATGCATTCATGGCGATTTTGAAAATAGCCCGCATGGGCCACCCGGTATTGTTGGCCAAGGCGCAGGCGGTGGCGGACGTGACCGCGCCCGAGATCCGGCGGCTCTTGGCGGATATGGCGGAGACGCTGGAGGATGCTGGCGGGGTGGGGCTGGCGGCCCCGCAGGTGTTCCAATCGCTCCGGCTGTTTATCTACGAGGTGCCGGCCGCGCGCGCGGAAGATGGGCAGGCCGTGCCGTTGACGTGCCGTGTTCAACCCGGTGGTGACACCGCTGGGGGAGGAGACGGAGCTGGGCTGGGAGGGGTGCCTCTCCATCCCCGGCCTGCGCGCCGCCGTGCCGCGTTATCAGCGCATCCGTCTGACGGGGCTGGATGCGGCGGGGGCGCCGATCGATGCGGAGATTATCCGGCTTCGCGGCGCGGGTGGTGCAGCATGAGGCGGACCATCTGGACGGGGTGATGTATCCGATGCGGATGCGAGGATTTCCGGTATTTCGGGTTTAATGAGGAGACCGAACGCTATCTGATCGACAGCCCCCTGGAATAAGCGTTGGTGAGGCGCATTATTGTGTGCGCAGGCGGGCCGTTTTAAGCCGCGCAGCAGCTTGCCGGAGGATGTGTGATGCAGGTGGATGACGAGATGGCGGCGGTGATCGACGCGCTGGTGCCGCAGGTTGTGTTCGAGGGCTGGACCATGAAGGCGCTGCGCGAGGCGCTGCGCAGCATCGGGCAGCCGCCGGAGGATGCGCCGCTGCTGTTTCCCGGCGGGGCGGGGGAGATGATCGAGGCGTTTTTCGCGCTGGGCCATGCGCGATGGAGCAGGCGGCCGCGGCAGCGGATCTGGCAGCCCATCGGGTGCCGGCGCGGGTGCGGGCGATTATCGCGATCTGGCTGGAGCAGAACCGGGGGCATAAAGAGGCGATCCGCCGCGCGCTTTCCTGGCTTAGCCTGCCCGCCCATGCGCCGCGTGCGGCGAGGATCACGGCGGCGACGGTGGATGCGATCTGGCATGCGGCGGGCGATACCTCGGCGGATTTCTCCTGGTACACCAAGCGGGGGATTCTGGCGGCGGTTATCAGCGCGACGCTGCTGTATTGGCTGAACGAACATTCCGAGGATGACGAGGCGACGTTGCGCGTTTCTGGACCGGCGGCTGGGGGACGTGGCGCGGATCGGCAGGGTGCGTAAGCGGTGACGGGGTTGTTCGGCTGGCGGGGCAAGTTGCCCGCATGTTTGAAGGAAGAAGCGGTTCTTTTTGAAAAAAAGCAAAAAACTTCTGCTCCTTTAGAGCCGGGAGCTAAGCGCGCCCCCGGCCCAGTTAACAAAGTTTTTTTGCTTCTTTTTGTTCACAAAAAGAAGCCTTTCTTTCCTCCCTTTAAAACTCGTCCCAATTATCCTGGCCGGTCGCGGCACGGCGCGAGCTGGCGCACGGTTGCGCTGCGGGGTGGTCGGCGCGTGCACGGGGATGCGCGATTTGCCGGAGCGGGCGGGCAGCTTGCGACCGGCGATTTGGGCGAGCGCTCTGTGCGGGTTGGCCGGTCTCGAACTGGGCGAGCAGTCGGGCGAGTTCCGCGGCTTCGTCGGCCAGGCTGTGGCTGGCGGCGGTGGATTGTTCGACCATGGCGGCGTTTTGCTGGGTCACCTGGTCCATCTGGTTGACGGCGGAGTTCACCTCGCCCAGGCCGGTGGCTTGTTCCTGCGCCGAGGCGGCGATTTCGTTCACCAGCGTGTTCAGCTGCGCGACCTGGGCGACGATACGCTCCAGCGCCTTGCCGGTCTCGCTGACCAGTTTCACCCCGGAATCGACCTGGGTGCCGGAGGCGGAGATGAGGGATTTGATCTCCTTGGCGGCATCCGCCGAGCGTTGCGCCAGCGCGCGCACTTCCGTCGCCACCACGGCGAAGCCGCGCCCGGCATCCCCGGCGCGGGCGGCTTCCACGCCTGCATTCAGCGCGAGCAGGTTGGTCTGGAAGGCGATTTCGTCGATCACGCCGATGATGTTGCCGATCTCCTTGGAGGAGGTTTCGATTTTGCTCATGGCGCCGACGGTCTCGCGCACCACCTCGCCCGAGCGTTCGGCATCGGTTTTGGCGTCCGAGACGACTTTGCGGGCTTCCTGCGCGCCTTCCGCGGTGCGGCGCACGGTGGCGGTGATCTCATCCAGCGCGGCGGCGGTCTGTTCCAGGCTCGCGGCTTGCTGCTCCGTCCGCCGGGCGAGATCGTCCGAGGCCTGGGTGATCTCGCCGGCGCCGGCGGTGACACCCTGGGTGTTGCTGGCGATGGCCTTCATGGTTTCCTGCAATTTATCGAGTGCCGCGTTGAAGTCGCTGCGCAGTTTTTCATAGGCGGCGGGCAGGGCTTCGGTGAGGCGGAAGGTGAGCTCGCCGGCGGCCAGCCGGTGAGGCCGGTGCCGATGGAGCCGACGACGAGGGCGGCCTGCTGCGCGATGGCGGCTGCCTCCGTGCGTTTGCGTTCCTCCTCGGCGGCGCGGGTGGTGGCGGCGAGGGTTTTGGCGGCCTCGATATTGTCCTGCGCGGTTTTGCGGAAGACGAACATCGCCTTGGTCATCCGGCCGACGCAATCGGTATAGCGCGGTGAACTGGATCGGGGTGTCGAGATCGCCCGCGGCGAGGCCTCCATGCGGACGACGGTGGTGACGTAGGGATCCGCGATGGCTTTGCGCATGACCACGCCGAGGACGGCCGAGAGCAGCAGAGCGCCGCCGCCAAGGGTCGGCGGCCGTGCCGATGGTGAACTGGCCCGAGGCGGCGAGAAGCCCGGCGCCGAGCGAAAACGGCGACCAGAATGCTCTGGAGGCGAAAAGGCGACCGAAAGTTTTCTGCGGATTGGCGCAGTTTCCCTGAACCAGCGTAGCATGAACTGTTCCCCCTGTTTGTTACGGCGAGCGTAACGTAGAGGGAATAAATTAACAATTGCTATAGGTGGGCCCGATAGAATGGCGTGCCCGCTGGGAATTTCAAGAAATCGTAACGCTAACTAATGCTAAATTTCGCTAACGTGAACGCAAGGAGAAAGAAGCCGCTTTTTTTTGAAAAGCGTCGCAAAAAATTTTTGTGACTTCAGAGCCGGGAGCCAAGCGCGCCCCCGGCCCAAAGTCAGCAAAGTTTTTTTGCTTCTTTTTTTCACAAAAAGAAGTGCTCTTGCTTTCTAAGCCGCCGTCCCGCCAATGGTCAGGCCGGAGATTTTCATGCGTCGGCTGGCCGACGCCGACCGGCACGCCCTGGCCGTTTTTGCCGCAGGTGCCGACGCCGGGGTCGAGCTCCGGATCGTTGCCGATCATCTCCACCTTGGTCAGCGCGTCCGGGCCGTTGCCGATCAGGGTCGCACCTTTCACCGGCGAGGTGATTTTGCCGTCTTCGATCAGATAGGCCTCGGAGGCGGAGAAGACGAACTTGCCGGAGGTGATGTCGACCTGGCCGCCGCCGAAATTCACCGCATAGAGGCCGCGCTTGACGGATTTGATCATGTCCTCGCGGGTCGCATCGCCGGCCAGCATGATGGTGTTGGTCATGCGCGGCATCGGCGAATGGGCGTAGGATTGGCGGCGGCCATTGCCGGTGGCGCGCATGTTCATCAGCCGCGCGTTCTGGCGGTCCTGGATGAAGCCGGTGAGGATGCCGTCTTCGATAAGCGTGGTGCGGGAGGTGGGCGTGCCTTCATCGTCGATGGTCAGCGACGCCGCGGCGGTCCGGGAGCGTGCCGTCATCGACGACGGTGACGCCCTTGGAGGCGATGCGGCTGCCCATCAGCCCGGCGAAGGCGGAGGTCTGCTTGCGGTTGAAATCGCCTTCCAGCCCATGGCCGATGGCCTCGTGCAGCAGGATGCCGGGCCAGCCGGCGCCGAGCACGACCGGCATTTCCCCGGCCGGGGCGGCGATGGCCTCCAGATTCACGGAAGCCTGGCGGATCGCCTCATGGATCGCGCCTTGCCAGTAATTCGGGTCGATCAGCGGTGCGTAGGAGGTGCGGCCGCCGGCGCCATGGCTGCCGGATTCGCGGCGGCCGTTCTGCTCCAGCACGACCGAGACATTGAGGCGGACCAGCGGGCGCAGATCGGCCGTGCGGCTGCCATCGGCGCGGATGATCTCCACGACCTGCCATTCGCCGGAGATGCTGGCCATCACCTGGATGACGCGCGGAATCGGCGGCGCGGGCAAAGGCGTCGATCTCCTGCAGCAAGGCGGCGCGGGTGGCGAAGGGCATTTCGGCCAGCGGGTTGAGCCCGGCATAAAGCGGGGCATGGCCGGCGGCGGGGCCGGCGGCGGTGACGGAGAGTTCCTGCGCGCGGGCGGCTTTGATGGTTTGCGCGGCGCGGGCGAGGGCTTGCGTCCGACAATCTCGCCGGCATGGGCGTAATAGCTCGCCTCGCCGAGCACGGCGCGCAGGCCAAAGCCGCGGCGGGTGTCGAAGCTGGCGGCGCGGATGCGGCCGTCATCCAGGCTGATGGATTCGGATTCACGGTATTCCAGGAACAGCTCGCCGTCATCGGCGCCGTCGATCGCGGTGGCGATGTGGCGGGCGGCGGTCACGGGGTCGAGCCCGCCCTGGGCGTGGAAAAGTTTCTCGGCGGTATTCAGGGCTTCACTCATGTCGATGCGCCTCCGGCAGGTAGGGGTGAAGGGGAGTTTGCGCCCGGATAGGGCCCCGCGCAAACCGTGGCGGGCGCAAATGGCGGCGGTGAGGAGCAGGACCGCGTTCAGCTCATGGATGAAGCCGAGATTCGGCGCGTCCAGCACCAAAGTGGCCATGCCGAGCAGGTATTGCAGGGCGACCAAGGCGGCAAGGAGCAGAAAATTATCGCGCAGGCCGGGGGGCAAGGGCGCGCGCAGGCCGAGCACGGCGGTGCCGAGCGTGACAAAGCGGTGAGGGTGGCGAGCAGGCGGTGGAAGAATTGCACCGTCGCCTGGTTGGCGAGGAAATTCTGCACCGCCGGGTGCAGCGCGAAGAGGGTTGTGGGGATCAGGTGGCCATCCATCAGGGGGAAGGTGTTGAAGACGGTGATGGCGTTGGTCCCGGCGACCAGCGCGCCGAAGAATATGCGTATGCAGAATAAGGACGATGCATGGCGGTGACCCAGGGGCGCAAGGCGGCGCCGTGTGCGAGCGGTGCCGGGACCGGGCGGCGGAGGGTCAGGCCCGTCCAGAGCAAAGCGGTGAGGATGAGCATGGCGGAGAGGAAATGCGGGGCGACCCAGATCGCGGGCGGCGATCAGCATGCCGGGCTGCATGCCGGTCAGCGTCATATACCAGCCATGGGTGGCCTGCGCGCCGCCGGCGGCGAAGATGGCGAGCAGCCAGAGGGCGAGGCGCGTGGAAATCTGGCGGCGGACCAGAAGGTGACGAAGGGGATGATGAAGACGAGCGCCATCAGCCGGCCCCAGCAGCGGTCCCAGAAACATGGCCCAGAACAGGGTTTTGAATTGTGCGAAGGTGAGGGTATGCGCGTGGTCCTGCGCGGTCTGCTGGTAGAGGGCGAAGTAGGCGGGCCCAATCCTGCGCGTTCAAAGGCGGGATGAAGCCGGTGACCGGATGCCAGACTTGGATGGCGAAACTGGCCCCGATGGTCCGGACATGGCCGCCACCGGCCACCATGCCAAAAACCATGAAGCAGAGGAGAACAGCCAGAAGGCGACGGCCTTGTCGGGTTTCACCTCGTCGCACCCCGCAGGCGATGCAGGAGGACGACGCAGGCGGTGAGCAGCAGCACCGCGTTCATCTGGTGCGCAACGCCGATATCCTCGATTTTCGAGACCAAAGCGGTGACGCCGAGGATGAATTGCAGGATCACGAAGCCGCCAATGGCCAGGCCCGCATCGCGCACCGGGCCGGGGGCTTTGCCGCGCAGCGCCATGGTCGCCGTGGTGAGGACGGCGATGGCGGTGAAGGTGGCGATGGCCTGGTGGTCGAAGAGAATGGTGGCTTTATCCGTGAAGGCGTTACGCAGGGAATAGCCGGGCGGCGGCGCGCCCATGCCGGTATTGGTCGCGGCATTGAACACGTCGATGGCATGCGTGCCGGAGACGAAGGTGCCCGCGAACAAGGTCAGGCAGAGCAGGATGGTCGCCGCGATCGCCCAGGCGCGCAGGCGGCGCTGGCCGGCGGGTGCGGCGGGGATGGGATGGCGCACGGTCAGCCCCGTCCACAGCACCGCGACATAGAGGAACATCGCGGCGGAGAAATGCAGCGAGAGGCGCCAGGGTTCGACGGCGGTGCTGTTAGGATCAAAGCCTGAGGCGACCATGAACCAGCCGATGGCGCCTTGCAGGCCGCCGAGCACGAAGAGCAGGAGCAGCCAGGGGATGAGCCGGGCTTCCAGGCGCTTGGTGGCGATGAAGGCGACGAGGGGGAGGAAGAACACCACGCCGATGAGCCGGCCCCAGAGGCGGTGGAAATATTCCGGCCAGAAAAGCTGTTTGAAGCCCGCGAGGCCCATGCCTTTGTGCAGGATCTGCGCCTGCGGGATGGTCTGGTAGAGGGCGAAGAGCTTGTTCCAGGCGGCGGTGCTGAGCGGGGGCACGGCGCCGATGATGGGATCCCAGTTCATGATCGAGAGGCCGGAGCCGGTCTCGCGGGTGAAGCCGCCAATGCCGACCATGATCCAGATCATGAAGCAGATGGCATAGAGCCAGGCGGCGACGAGGCCACGGCTTTTTTCGGCGGGGGTAGTAAGGAAGGCACGGTTGAGAGACGGTTTCTGACAAGACAAAGCTCCTGATAGCGGCGCAGATATTAGCACGAACGGCGGAGACGCCAGGGGCGGCGGCCGAGGCTGCTCGGTGATAAAGGCATGGGCTCCGGGGGCGTCGGCCCGCAGCCCTTAGCCCTTTTGGAGGACCAGCAACCAGGTTCCATCCGGCTGTTCGGTGAGTTCCAGCGGGTCATGGCCCTGGTCGGCGGCGGCGCGGGGGACGTTGGCCAGGGGGTCGGCACCCTTGAGGCGCACCAGGAGAATTTCGCCGGTCTGGAGTGCGTCCAGCGCGAGGCGGGTACGCACGAAGGTCATCGGGCAGGTTTCGGCGGTGATATCGATGGCTTTGTGATGGGCTGGCAGAGTGGATATCATCATTTAAACATTCGTTATGGCTGGACCGGGGAAAAAACTTGGGCCACAAGGCTCGCGATGGATATAAGCATCGAGCGCCTGTGCATAGAGAACGGGCTGAAGATGACAGGCCCGCGCAGGGTAATTGCGCGGGTATTGTCCGAGGCAACCGATCACCCCGACGTGGATGAGCTGCACCGCCGCGCCAATCGCCTGGATGCGCGGATCTCGCTTGCGACCGTCTACCGGACGGTGCGCCTGCTGGAGGCGAAGGGCATTCTCGCGCGGCGCGACCTCGGCAGCCGCCGGGCGCGCTACGAGCCGAGCGGGGAGCGGAACCATTTCCATCTGGTGGACCAGGAGTCCGGGACGGTCTTGGAGTTTGCGGCGCCGGATGCGGAAATTTTGCTCCGCGAGATCGCCGGCCAGCAGGGGTTTGATGTGGACGTGATCAAAATAGAGCTTTTCGGGCGGCGGAGCGCAGAAATGAATACAAATGTTGTGCCGGCGCTGCCGCGCTTCGCCATCGGCAACGCGGCCCCCGGGTTTGCGGAGTTGCGCTCAGGCAATCTCGGCGTGCGGCTGGCGACCGGCGATGCGGAGATCGATGCCGTGCAGGCGCTGCGCTACCGGGTGTTCTATGAGGAAATGGGCGCGCAGGCGGATGCTGCGACGGTGGCGGCCAGGCGCGATGCCGATGTCGTTCGATGCCGTGGCGGACCATTTGCTGGTCGTCGACCATGATCTCGGCGAGGGGCCGGACAGCGTCGTCGGGACCTACCGGCTGATCCGGCAGAGTGCGGCGGCCAAGATCGGGCGGTTCTACTCGGCCGGCGAGTACGATATTTCCGTGCTGGAGCGATTTCCGGGCGAAAAATTGGAACTGGGGCGCAGCTGCACGGATGCGGCCTATCGCTCGCGCGCGGTGCTGCAGCTGCTGTGGCGCGGCATCGCGGCCTATGTGTTCCATTACGGCATTGACCTGATGTTCGGCTGCGCCAGCGCTGAGCGGGACCGATCCGGATGCGCTGGGCGCGGAGCTGACCTATCTTGCGACGCATCACCTGGCCCCGCCCGCGATCCGCCCGCGCGCGCTGGAGAGCCGTTATGTGGAAATGCTGCGCCGCGATCCGGCCGGGCTGGATGCGCGGCAGAGTTTGATGCGCCTGCCGCCGCTGATAAAAGGCTATTTGCGGCTCGGAGGGTTTGTCGGGCGACGGGGCGGTGATCGACAGCCAGTTCAACACGACCGATATCGCGGTGGTGGTGCAGACCGATCTGGTGACGGAAAAATATTACCGGCACTATGAGCGGGAGGCGCGTTGAGTAGATAAGGCAGGCCCGCGCCGTGAAGCGGGCCGAGGAGTTGCAAAATGGCTGAAGATGATATGACGGTGCCGGAATCCCTGTTGCCGTATGACGACTGGACGCAGGAGGCGCTGCGCCACGTGGTGGTGAGCGCGCTGCGCCATGTCGCGCAGGAGGGGCTGCCGGGCGGGCATCATTTTTACGTGACCTTCAAGACCGCCTATCCCGGCGTCGTGATCCCCGACCGGCTGCGGGCGCAATACCCCGATGAAATGACGATCGTGCTGCAGCACCAGTATCATAGCCTGACCGTGGACGAGGCGGGGGCAGGTCGATGTCCGTCGGCCTGTCCTTCGGCGGCGTGCCGTGCGATTCTGACGATTCCGATCGTGGCGATCACCAGCTTCGCCGACCCGGAAGTGCGCTTTGGGCTGCAATTCGAGGTTATGGTGCCGGAGCCGGTCAAGATCGCCGAAATCCCGTCCCCGGCCGGGGATGACGTGCCGCCGCGCCCGAATGACGGGCCGGCGGACGTGGTGAGCCTGGATGCTTTTCGTAGACGGCAGAAAGACCTGTCAAGAACATGAACGCGACGACGAAACGAAGCCCTGGTTTTGCCTATTCGCCGATGTTTCCGCTGGGAGAGGATAAGACGGTCTGGCGCAAGCTGGATATTGCCGGCGTGTCGACCTTCGAGGTGGACGGCAAGACGGTGCTGCGGGTGACCGCGGATGCGCTGAGCGAGCTGGCCTTCGCGGCGTTTCAGTGATGTCTCGCATTTGTTGCGCCCGGCGCATCTCGCGCAGCTCTGCGAAGATTCTCGAAGACCCGGAAGCCTCCGAGAACGACCGCTACGTGGCGCGGGAGTTTTTGAAGAACGCGAATATCGCCGCCGACGGCGTGCTGCCGATGTGCCAGGATACCGGCACGGCGCTGGTCTTCGGCAAGAAGGGCCAGCGGGTCTGGGTCGAGGGCGACGAGGAAGAAGCGATCAGCTGGGGCGTGCACCGCACCTTTACCGAGACCAATTTGCGCTATTCGCAGATGGCGCCGCTCACGATGTACGAGGAGAAGAATACCGGCAATAATCTGCCGGTGCAGTTCGACATCATGGCCGCACCGGGCGAGCACCATGCCGACGAGTTCTCGCTGATGTTCATCGCCAAGGGCGGCGGATCGGCGAACAAGACGTTTCTGTACCAGGAAACCCGGGCGGTGCTGACGCCGGAGAAGCTGCTGGCCTTCATCGAGGCGAAAACCAAGACGCTGGGCACCTCCGCCTGCCCGCCTTATCATCTCTCGATCGTCGTCGGCGGCACCTCGGCCGAGCTGAACGCTGAAGACGGTGAAGCTGGGCTCGACGAAATATCTCGACAATCTGCCGACCGCAGGGCGACATGACCGGGCATGCGTTCCGCGATCTCGAGATGGAACAGCGCGTGCTGGAGATGACGCAGAAAATCGGCATCGGCGCGCAGTTCGGCGGCAAGTATTTCTGCCATGACGTGCGGGTGATCCGCCTGCCGCGCCACGGCGCGAGCTTGCCGATCGGCATCGGCGTGTCCTGCTCGGCGGACCGGCAGATCAAGGCGAAGATCACCAAGGATGGCGTGTTCCTCGAACAGCTGGAGACCGATCCGGCGAAATATCTGCCGGAATCACCACCGAGCATCTCGGCGGTGAGGTGGTTGCGATCGATCTGAACCAGCCGATGCCGGAGATTCTGGCGGAGCTCTCGAAGCACCCGATCAAGACGCGCGTGGCGCTGACCGGGACGATCGTGGTGGCGCGCGACATCGCCCATGCCGAGCTGAAGAAGCGGCTGGACCGCGGCGAGGGCATGCCGGACTACATGAAGAACCACCCGGTCTATTACGCCGGTCCCGCGAAGACGCCGGAAGGCATGCCGACGGGCAGCTTCGGGCCGACCACGGCGGGGCGGATGGATTCCTATGTCGAGGAATTCCAGGCCGCCGGCGGATCGCTGATCATGCTGGCCAAGGGCAACCGCAGCAAGGCCGTGCGCGATGCCTGCAAGGCCCATGGCGGGTTCTATCTCGGCTCCATCGGCGGCCCCGCGGCCGTGCTGGCGCAGCAGAACATCACCAAGGTCGAAGTGCTGGAATATCCGGAACTCGGCATGGAGGCGATCTGGAAAATCGAGGTGAAGGATTTCCCGGCATTCATCGTGGTGGATGACAAGGGCAACGATTTTTTCGCCGAGCTTGCCTGATGAAATTCACCGTCGATCGCATCGACCATGTGGTGATGACCTGTAACGATCTGAACGTGACCGCCGCCTGGTACCAGCGCGTGCTCGGCATGGAACGCGAGGAATACGGGGGAAAGAACCGCACGGCGTTGCGCTTCGGCGCGCAGAAGATCAATCTGCACGAGATCGGCAACGAGGTGCTGCCGCACGCCCAGGTGGCCCAGCCGGGCACGCTGGATTTGTGCTTCGTGATCGCGGTGCGGCCGGAAGATGCCATCGCCCAACTGCATGCCTGCGGCGTGCCCATCGAGCGCGGGCCCGTCTCGCGCATCGGCGCGCTGGGGGATATCACGTCGGTCTATTGCCGGGATCCGGATGGCAATCTGATCGAACTCGCTTCGTATATGGGGGCGTAATTTCGTGAGTAAGCTAGGCCAGGGGGCGCTGCCCCCTGGACCCCCGCTAAGGGCTGAGCCCTTAGAACCCATTAATTCAGCGGTATCAAACGGCTCGTTTGCCGTTCCCCTCCGCCAAAACCTTAACTAACGCGGATCGAAGGGCGCGGTCCTTCGCGGTCAGGGGCAGCGCCCCTGGCCTGCTGCCCATGAAACTCTCCGATTTCGGGTACGATCTGCCGGCCGAGCGGATTGCCGTCGCCCCGGCGCGGCCGCGGGATTCGGCGCGGTTGTTGTCGGTGGGCGAGGGCTTGCGCGATGGCGTGGTGCGGGATTTGCCGGGGTTGTTGCGTGCCGGCGATTTGCTGGTGGTGAACGACACCAAGGTGATTCCGGCGCAGTTGACCGCGATGCGCGGTGCGGCGCGGGTTGGGATTACGCTGGACCGGCGGCTGGACGATGGCCGTTGGCGGGTGCTGCTGCGCAATGCGCGGCGGGTGCAGGTGGGTGACATGCTGGTGATCGATCCGGAATTTTCCGCTTATGTGCTGGAGATTTTGGAAGGTGGCGCGGCGGTTTTGCGGTTTGAGACGGCGGATTTTTCTGCCGCATTGGCGCGCAGCGGGGCGCTGGCGTTGCCGCCTTATATCGCGCGGCCGGAGGGCATTACCGAGGGCGACAAGGCGGATTATCAGACGATGTTCGCGGCGCATGAGGGGGCGGTGGCCGCACCCACGGCGGGGCTGCATTTCACGCCGGAACTGCTGGCGGCGTTGACGGCGGCGGGTGTGGAGATGGTGCGCGTGACGCTGCATGTGGGGGCGGGGACGTTTCTGCCGGTGCGGGTCGAGGATTTGTCCGAGCACCGGATGCATGCCGAGCGCGGCTTTGTCTCGGCCGAGGCGGCGGCGCGGATCAATGCGGCGCGCGCGGCCGGGGGGCGCATTGTGCCGGTCGGCACGACGGCGCTGCGGCTGATTGAAGTCGGCGGCGGATGATGCGGGGGTTGTGCATCCGTTCGACGGGGAGACGGATATTTTCATTCTTCCAGGCTACAGGTTCAAGGTTGCGGATCTGCTGTTCACGAATTTCCATTTGCCGCATTCGACCTTGCTGATGCTGGTCTCGGCCTTCGCGGGGGTTGAGCGCATCCGCGCGGCTTATGCGCATGCGATTGCGCAAAAATACCGGTTTTATTCTTATGGCGATGCCTGCTTGCTGGAGCGTGCATGAAGTTCTCGTTTGACCTGGCGGCGCAGGATGGCGCGGCGCGCGCCGGGGTGCTGCACACCGCGCATGGCGATGTGCCGACGCCGACCTTCATGGCGGTGGGCACCGCGGGTACGGTGAAGGCGATGACGGCCGATGCGGTGCGCGCGACGGGGGCGAATATCGTGCTCGGCAATACGTATCATTTGATGCTGCGCCCGACGGCGGAGCGCGTGGCGCGGCTGGGCGGGTTGCATAAGATGATGGACTGGCCTGGGCCGATCCTGACCGATTCCGGCGGGTTCCAGATCATGTCGCTCGCCAAACTGCGCAAGATGGATGAGACAGGGGTGACGTTCCGCTCGCATATCGATGGTTCGGCGCATCATCTCTCGCCCGAGCGCTCGATGGAGATCCAGTATCTGCTGGATGCCACGATCACGATGGTGCTGGATGAATGCACGAAATTTCCCGCGACGCATGATGAGGCGGCGGTCTCCATGCGGCTTTCCACGCGCTGGGCGAAGCGCTCGCGCGATGCCTTCGTGCGACGCGAGGGCTATGGGCAGTTCGGGATCGTGCAAGGCAATGTCTATAAGGATCTGCGCCATGAATCGGCGGCGGCGCTGACGGAGCTGGATTTCGAGGGCTATGCGATTGGCGGGCTGGCGGTCGGCGAAGGCCAGGCGCTGATGTTCGACATGCTGGAGATCACGGCGCCCATGCTGCCGAAGGATAAGCCGCGCTATCTGATGGGGGTCGGCACGCCGGATGATCTGCTGGGGGCGGTCGGCGCGCGGGGTGGATATGTTCGATTGCGTGATGCCGACGCGCGCCGGGCGGACGGCGCGGGCGTTTACCTCGCGCGGGATTTTCAATTTGCGCAATGCGCGGTTCATCGATGATGGCAGGCCGCTGGATGAGGGCTGCCCGTGTTTGTGCTGCACGCGCCATTCCCGGGCGTATTTGCATCATCTGTTCCGGGCCGAGGAGATTCTCGGGCCGATGCTGCTGACCGACGCATAACCTGACCTATTATCAGCGGCTGATGCAGGACGGGCGGGCGGCCATTCTCGAAGGGCGGTATGCGGCGTATTGTGCGGCGACGCGCGATGGCTGGTTGGAGGCGAAAAATGGTTGATGAACGCTATGCCGGGTTGCAGCAGCTCGGCGCCCATACGGCGGCACCGGCAAACCCGGAAGCAGCGGTGCTGGAGCGCGTGGCCTCCAAGGCGGATGGCAAAAACTATGTCGTGCGCTTTACCTGCCCGGAATTCACCTCGCTCTGCCCGCTGACGGGGCAGCCGGATTTCGCGCATATCGTGGTGGATTACATCCCCGGCGAGTGGCTGGTGGAGAGCAAGTCGCTAAAGCTGTTTTTCCAGAGTTTTCGGAATCACGGGGCGTTTCATGAGGCGTGCACGATCATGATCGCGGACCGGCTGATCGAGCTGCTCGGCCCCCGCTGGCTGCGCATCGGCGCGTATTGGTATCCGCGCGGGGGCATGCCGATCGACGTGTTCTGGCAGACCGGCGCACCGCCCGAGGGCGCGTGGATCCCAGCGCAGGACGTGCCTGGGTATCGTGGCCGGGGCTAGGTTCAAGCAACAGATCGCGGAGAAGGCCGCCGCCCTCG
This sequence comes from uncultured Pseudomonadota bacterium, assembly GCA_963737355.1. Taxonomy (GTDB): domain Bacteria; phylum Pseudomonadota; class Alphaproteobacteria; order Acetobacterales; family Acetobacteraceae; genus Acidocella. The sequence continues at coordinate 303,921 of CAVTSC010000008.1, forward strand.
GGTTTGATGCGGTCGGGTTTACACGGGCGAAAATGCCGCCGGGGCCGGGTGAGGGGTTACGGGAATATCTGGCCGCCGGGCGGCATGGCGAGATGGCCTGGATGGAAGCCCGCGCGGACCAGCGCGCGGACCCGCAAGTGCTGTGGCCGGAGGCGGTGAGCGTGATCTCGCTCGGCATGTCCTACGCACCGCCAGGGGATGCGCTGGCGAGCGTGGGCGTGGCTGAGGTCGGCAATATCTCGGTCTATGCGCGCGGGCGTGATTATCATGATGTGATCAAGGGCAAGCTCAAGCACCTGGCGCAGTTCATTGCGGCGTGCGGGGCGGGGGTAAAGGTGTTTGTGGATACGGCACCGGTGATGGAAAAGCCGCTGGCGGCGTTGGCGGGGCTGGGCTGGCAGGGCAAGCATACGAATCTGGTCTCGCGTAGCCATGGCTCCTGGCTGTTTCTGGGCGAGATTTTTACGACGCTGGAGATCGAGGCGGATGCGCCGCATGCGGATCGCTGCGGGCGGTGTTCCGCCTGCATGGCCGCGTGCCCGACGGAGGCGTTTCCCGCCCCCTATCAGCTCGATGCGCGGCGGTGCATTTCCTACCTCACGATTGAGTATGCGGGGCCGATTCCGGAGGAATTCCGCGTGGCGATGGGCAACCGGATTTATGGCTGCGATGATTGCCTGGCGGCGTGCCCGTGGAACAAATTCGCCGTGGCGGGGCGGGAGGCGAAGTTATCGCAACGCGAGGAACTGGTGGCGCCAAGGCTTAGCGAGTTGGCGGGGCTGGATGATGCGGCGTTCCGCACGATGTTTTCCGGCTCGCCGGTCAAGCGGATCGGCCGCAACCGGTTTGTGCGCAATGTGGCGATCGCGCTTGGTAATAGCGGGGATGTTTCGCTACTGCCGGCGGCAAGAGCGTTGGCGGCGGATGCGGACCCTGTGGTGGCGGAGGCTGGGGCTTGGGCGGTGGGAAGGTTGAGGGCCAGGGAGGACTCTTTACGATGACGTATTGTTGAGGCGGCTTAGCCTTGATAGCCTAGCGTTATGATCACAACCGCAAAAACGGCAATTGTTACCGGCGCATCGCGCGGCATTGGTGCCGCCATCGCGCAGCATCTGGCGGCGGCGGGATATGCGGTCGTCATCAACTACCATACGCATTCGCAAGAAGCGGAACTTGTCCGTGCGGAAATCATGGAACACGGTGGCAATGCCTTAACCTTTTGCGCTGACCTGTCCTGCGAGGCCGAGGCCAAGGCGCTCGTTGATTTCACGGTCGAACGCCTTGGGCGCCTCGATGTTTTGGTCAACAATGCCGGTATCGCGGCCGGGGGTTCGCTTGCGGAGATCGATGCCGCGCATATCCACACGCTCACCAGCATCAATATCGCGGGGCTGCTTTTTGTCTCGAAACACGCCGCCGCCGCGTTTGGCGATGGGGGCGGGGCGATCGTGAATATCAGCTCGGTCAACGGGATCTCGCCGATCCCCGGTGCCGCGGTCTATAGCGCGACGAAGGCGGCGGTGAACGCGATTACCGTCAGCCTGGCGCGCGAGCTTGGGCCTCGGAACATCCGCGTGAACGCGGTCGCGCCCGGCCTTACCATGACGGCGCGGTACGAAGCGGAAGTGCCCGACGATGCCAAGCGGCATATTATTAAAGAAACACCGCTTGGCAGACTTGGCGTGCCGGATGATCTTGTCGGCATTGTCGCTTTCCTCGCCTCCGATGGGGCCGGATGGATCACCGGGCAGGTGATCACCGCTTCAGGTGGAGCGGTCTAAAAAACGGGGGTCCGGGGCCTCAGGCCCCGGCGGGTCGCAGGGCGGAGCCCTGATCTTCCTTTAAAACAACACCAGATCATCCCGGTGCACGACCTCATCGCGCCCACGGAATCCAAGCAACGCCTCGAAATCCTCGGAGCGGTGGCCGGAGAGGGTGGTGGCGTCGGTGCTGGAATAGGCGACGAGGCCGCGGGCGATGCGGGTGCCGGTGAGGGTGAGGATGTCCACCGCATCGCCGCGCTCGAACGTGCCGGTGACGGATTTGATGCCGGCGGGCAGGAGCGAGGAGCCCTTGGCCAGAGCGCGGGCGGCGCCGTCGTCGATGATGAGTGCGCCTTGCGGGGCGAGGTGGCCGGCGATCCAGTTTTTGCGCGCGCTGCGGCCTTCCGGGGCGGGGAGGAACCAGGTGCAGCGGGCACCTTGTTCGATTGCCTGGAGCGGGTTGTCGCGATGGCCGAGCGCGATCGCCATGGCGACACCGGCGCGGGTCGCGATATGGGCGGCCACGAGCTTGGTCTTCATGCCGCCGGAGGAGTAGCCGGGCGGGGGTTCGCCGCCCATGGCGTCGATCTCCGGCGTCATGGCGCTAACGATGGGGATATGCGCGGCGGCCGGATTCTTGCGTGGGTCGGCGGTGTAGAGGCCGTCGATATCCGAGAGCAGGATCAGCGCATCGGCCTGCATCATCTCGGCCACGCGGGCAGCCAGGCGGTCGTTATCGCCGTAGCGGATTTCCGCGGTGGCGACCGAGTCGTTCTCGTTGATCACGGGGATGCAGCACAGGCCGAGCAACGTGGAGAGGGTGGCGCGCGCGTTCAAATAGCGGCGGCGGTCCTCGGTATCGCCCAGTGTGATGAGGAGCTGAGCGGCGGTGAGGTTCTGTTCGGAGAGCGCATCCGCCCAGGCCTGGGCGAGTCGGATCTGGCCGACGGCGGCGGCGGCCTGTTTTTCCTCCAGGCGCAACTTTGCGCCGGTGAGGCCGAGCTGCTGGCGGGCGAGCGAAATGGCGCCCGAGGAGACGACGATGATTTCCGCACCGCGTGCCGCCATAGCCGCGATGTCCGCCGCCACACTTTGCAGCCAGGCGGTGCGCGGCGAGGCGGTTTGCGGGTCAACAATAAGCGCGCTGCCGATCTTCACTACAATTCTTCGCGCGGTCGTGAGCGAAGGGTGCAGCGACGGGGTCATTTTTTGCGCGATTCCGTGACGATGTTCTGCAGCACCCGCAGCACTTCGGGCATGCCCTGGCCGGAGACGCCGGAGGCAACCATGACGGTGGCGCCGGAAGCCTTCGCCAAGGCGGCGCGGCGGGAGGAGATCTCGCGCGGGCTCATGGCATCGGCCTTGTTCAGCACGATCACCTCGGGCTTATCGACCAGCCCGCCGCCATATTCGGCGAGCTCGTGGCGCACCGTGCGCCAGGTATCGACGCAATTGCCGGCGGCACCATCGATGAGATGCACGAGCACGGCGCAGCGCTCAACATGGCCGAGGAAGCGGTCGCCAAGGCCGGTACCTTCATGCGCGCCCTCGATCAGGCCGGGGATGTCCGCGATGACGAATTCCTCGGACATCGAGAGCCGCACGACTCCAAGCTGGGGGTGCAGCGTGGTGAAGGGATAATCCGCGATCTTCGGAGTCGCACCGGAGACAGCCGAGAGGAAGGTGGATTTGCCTGCATTCGGCTGGCCGACGAGGCCGACATCCGCGATGAGTTTCAGGCGCAGCCAGACCCAGCGTTCCTCGCCCGGCCAGCCTTTATCGGAGCGGCGCGGCGCGCGGTTGGTGGAGGTTTTGAAGCGCGCATTGCCAAAGCCGCCATCGCCGCCGCGCAGCAGCACGATTTTTTGGCCCGGCACGTCGAGATCCGCCAGCATGGTCTCGCGGTCATCCTCGAAAATCTGCGTGCCGACCGGGACCTTGATCAGCAAAGTAGGGGCCGCCGCGCCGGTGCGATCCGCGCCGGAGCCGTTGCTGCCCTTTTTGGCGCGGAAATGCTGGGTGTAGCGGAAATCGATCAGCGTGTTGAGGTTTTCCACCGCCTCGAACACGATATCCCCGCCACGGCCGCCATCGCCGCCATCCGGGCCGCCAAAGGCGACGAATTTCTCACGCCGGAAGGCGGTCACGCCGTCGCCGCCATCGCCGGATTTGAGGTAGATCTTAGCCTGGTCGAGGAATTTCATTTGCTCATTCTATCAAAAAAAAAGGCCGGCAGTGCCGGCCTTTTTTGCAAGGATTTGCGGCCGGATTACTCGGCAGCGAGTTTGACTTGGGTGACCGAGACATGCACCCGGTCGTCGGACTTGCGCTCGAACAGCACCTTGCCGTCGGTGAGGGCAAAGATGGTGTGATCGCGGCCGACGCCGACATTGATGCCCGGCTTCACCTTGGTGCCGCGCTGGCGGATGATGATGTTGCCGGCAACCACTTCCTGGCCGCCCGCTTTTTTGACGCCAAGGCGTCGGCCCGCGGTATCGCGGCCGTTACGGGATGAACCGCCTGCTTTCTTATGTGCCATTTAATCGCTCCTTAGGCCGCGTTGATCGCGGAAACGCGCAGGACGGTCACGCATTGGCGGTGGCCGTTTTTGCGGCGGCTGTTCTGCCGGCGGCGCTTTTTGAAAATGATGACTTTTTCCAGACGGTCCTGGGCGATGACCGTGGCGGTGACCGAGGCGCCGGTCAGGACCGGGGCGCCGAGCTTCAGCGCGCCGTCGCCGCCAACTGCCAACACATCCGTGAACGTGACCGTGCTGCCGGCTTCCGCGTCGAGCTTTTCAACTTTTAACACAGCGTCGGGGGTGACGCGGTATTGTTTGCCGCCGGTGCGGATGACTGCGAACATGGTTTAAAAATCCAATCGGGTGACGTCAAAAGAAAGAGCACGACGGAGATGGCCCTGTCGCGAGAGTGGCGCGTTATAGCCGGCCCGTGCGATGTGTCAATGCTATGCTGTACAAAATTGCCGATCTGGCCCGGCCGCGCAAAGAGGTGGTTGCCGGGCGCAGTGCCGCCCCCTATAAGCCGCCCCAGAGACGCTGATAAGGGGCCGCAAGCCGGCCCCGCTCCAGGAGAGGTGCCAGAGTGGCCGATTGGGACAGTCTCGAAAACTGTTGTGGGTGCAAGCCTACCGTGGGTTCGAATCCCACCCTCTCCGCCATCAGCCTGCCTGTAGGCAACAGAAATCCTAGGAAAATTATCGTTTTGGTTTGTTCGGCATACATTTAAGGCCGACACCTGCGATGCGGGTTGGCGCATAGATGAGCGGACATGGACCGGCATGTAGGCTTAGGAGCCATTGATTTCTCGGCCGTGGCGGAGGGAACTGTGCCATGGCCGGTAGCCCCCGGGCCTGAGCTAGTGCCCGGACTTCGCCGGTGCATGCACGGTCAATTCGCGCTGTGTAATAGCTCGGAGAAAAGCGCGAAGGCTCCGATATGCCACCGCCATAGGCTTGGCTCAAAGCCGGCGGTAAATCCAAGCAATAAAACCGCGCAAACCGTCTCGGGTTACGATGCGCTGGGGAAGAGAGCTCAGCGGCGCGTCAGCCGCTGCAAATATCGGCGTCGGCGCCAGGGCGACACGTAAAGCTAGGCAATCCCCAAAAGGGGCTATCGAATAGAAGCTCATGTCCATTTTTATACAGAATCGAAGATTTTTCTACGGCGCGCCATGCGGTCCGGCCGGCCGGTTTTATCCTGAATTTATTGTGCCGGCCAATTTTCTACATAGGAATTTGTCGACCTTATCGCCTCTTATACGCCCGTATGATGCACCATTCGACCGCGCAGCTCCCAGGCACACGTCCGGCGGGAGCGTTAAAAGATCGGCGGCGCCGCGCGCATCACGAATTTCTCTTTTCCGGCTTACATTAATCGAATGACTTGGATTTTTCTGCAAAAAATTCAGTGTTTTTCGCACAAACCAATAGTTTTGAAAAACCGCGTGATAACCCTATTTTTTGGCCAGGATTTTGTACCATGAGTTGGATTCAGCAGCGTGCCCCCGTCCGCGGGCCGCAGCATTATTTTTCGGTTCGCGCCAAGACCGAAAGCACTGTCACGAACATCGTGAAAATGCTGCGCCCGGAAGAGCCGTTGCATTGCATCCGCCCGGGCGTCATCGCGGCCTCGTCCCGTGCTTTCGTGCAGGCATTCCGTGGCGACGTGCTCTATGCCGTGAAATGCAATCCTGAGCCGGCGGTGCTGCGCGCGGTCTGGGATGGCGGGGTGCGGCATTTTGATTGCGCTTCCATCTCCGAGGTGTCGCTGATCCGCCGCCTGTTTCCCGAGGCGGACATCCATTTCATGCATCCGGTGAAATCCCGCGCCGCGATCCGCGAAGCTTGGGTATTGAACGGCGTACGTGATTTTGTGGTCGATTCCGAAGCCGAGCTGTATAAAATTCTCGATGTGCTCGCAACGCGGGGGGGCGGCATGCCCGATGCAAAGCCCGGCCTGTTCATCCGTATCGCACTACCGAAAACCGATGCTGCCATCGATCTGTCGACGAAATTTGGCGCGAATATCGAAACCGCAATCGCGCTCCTGCGCGCGGCGCGGCCGGTCGCGGGCCGGCTCGGCGTGGCATTCCATGTCGGCTCGCAATGCATGAACCCGCTCGCCTGGCGTGATGCCATGGCCCGCGCAGGCCAGGTCATCGTCGAGGCCGGGGTGCCGGTCGATATCATCGATGTCGGCGGTGGTTTTCCGGTGGCCTATCCTGATATCGATCCACCGCCGCTCGGCGCCTTTATGTCGGAGATCGACACGGAATTTGAGCGGCTCAATATGCCCGGCGTCAAACTCTGGGCGGAACCCGGCCGTGCGCTGGTGGCCGGCGGCGGCTCGATCGTCGTGCAGGTGCAATTGCGCAAGGACAAGATGCTTTATGTGAATGAAGGCGTCTATGGCGCGCTGGCTGATGCCGGTGCGCTGAATTTCCGGTTCCCGACCCGGCTGATCCGGCCGGGAGCGCCGAGCGGCAAGCCGGAGGCGGCGTTCGGTTTCTTTGGGCCGAGCTGTGATTCGCTCGACGTAATGCATGGGCCGTTCGTGCTGCCGGAGGATGTGGCGGAAGGCGACTGGATCGAGATTGGGCAGCTTGGCGCCTATGGCACCTGTTTTCGCACCGCCTTTAACGGTTTTGACCGCGCGACGCTGGTCGAGGTGTCGGATCGCGCCATGCTGGAGACCGCCGGCTATGAGGTCATGGCCGCGGCACGGCCATCGGCGTGACTTTCTAACATTCAGATTTCAGACCGTCATGGCGGCAGGTTTCACCCGCGCGGTCATTGACCCCAGGCCGGTTGGCGCTTGCCGAATGCGCCACCATGCGGGAAAAGGCGCTAATTCTGAGGATCGAGGCGGGTATGACGGACGATAACGCGTATGTGTATGACGAGTCGACCGGGGAATGGCGGCCGGCTGGAGAAGTGACGGCATCCGCCAATATCGATCAGGCCGATATCCGCGATGCGGCGGGCAATCGCCTCGCCGATGGCGATGCCGTCACGCTCATCAAGGACTTGAAAGTGAAGGGGACAAATCTGACCCTGAAACAGGGCACGGTCATCAAGTCGATCCGCCTCACGGAGAACGCCGAGGAGATCGACTGCCAGTACGAGAAGATCAAGGGTCTCGTGCTGCGGACCGAGTTCGTCCGCAAGCGCTGATCCGGATCTGGTTTACGACACGTTCTGCCTGCCGCGCGGCGTTTGCGCCGTGGCCAAGCGCAAGCCGGGCAAAACGATGGTCTTGACGACCAAGAGCCAGGGGATCACCCAGATACAATATATGTGTCCGCAACGATTCCACCGACTACGTCAAGATTACGCTGGCGGTGTCCGGCAATACGCTGAAATACACATATGAGACGCGCCTGTTCGTTTATGGCAAGCCGTTTGACCACACCGAGGTGGACACCTTGACGAAAGTCAGCGGCTAGAGCGCGATCGTTTTAGGTCCGCGCATCTTGCGTGGCGCTAAAACGTGAATCGCCCTCAATAAAAAAGCTAGAGCATGATCGCACTTAAAGCGATCATGCTCTAGGAGCCCGCCGGCGTGAGACCGGGTGCGGTTTCATGCTGGAAAAACCCTCCCGGCGGTTCGCAACCGGGAGGGAGGGGCGAGGCTACTGGATTTTGGCGATCTGTGCGGCCGAAAGGCGCTGCACGGAAGCCGGCAGCGGCTGGAAGTCCATTTTCGACAGGAAGTTCGGCGCATTGCCTTGCGTGATCGCATAGTTCAGGAAGTCGCGCATGGCCTTCGCCACGGCCGGGATGGATTGGCGGCTGTTCACAATCGCGTATTCGTAATTCACGATCGGGTAGGCATTGGCACCCGGCGCAAGGATCATGCTGACGCGCTCATCCGCCGGCGTGCTGGGCGCAAAGCCTTGCGCGGCAGCACCGATGCCCGCGCTGGTCGGCAATACGTAATGGCCGGCCTTGTTCAGCAATGCCGCCTCGCCCAGGCCATCCGCTGCGGCCTGGCTGGCATAGGAGATACCGATAAAAGCGAGCGAATACGGGTTGCCTGCGGCGGCGGCGAGCACGCCGGTATTGCCGATGGCGCCGAGCTCGCCTTGGATCGCCGGCCAGGAGATGAGGGTACCGTAATGCAGCGTGCGCGCCCAGTTCGCGTCCGTGGCGGCGAGATACTGGGTGAACATGAAGGTGTCGCCTGAGCTGTCGGCGTAATGGATGGGAACGATGACATGGTCCGGCAGGGACACGCCCGGATTTACCGCGGCGATCGCCGGGTCGTTCCAGCGGGTGATCTTGCCTTCATAAATCCGCGCCAGGATCGGCCCGGAGAGGTTCAGCGTCTTCACGCCGGGCAGGTTGAAATTCACCGCCTGGCTGGAGATGGCGAGAGGGATGCTCATCATGGTCGGGTGCTTGGCCGCCAGCGCGTCGGACATGTACGCGTCGGAAGCGCCGATATTGATCAAGCCTTGCATCGCCTGCGAGATGCCCGCACCCGAGCCGGTGGAGGTGGTGCTGATATCGGCCCCCTGATGGCTGGCGGTATAGGCGACGACCCATTGGTTGAGCACCGGGTAGAGCAGGCTGGAGCCGCTTTCAATCAGCGGCACATCAGCGGTTTTGGCACTGGCACTCCCGGTGAATCCGGCGAGACCGGCGATCGCCAGCGCGGCAATGCCGGTCAGGAGCTTGTTCGTAAAAGTCACGTGCGGATTCCTTATCGTGAATCCCCGGGAGCAAGCCACTAACAGGCAGTGAGATGCCCCTTAAGGGGGAGGGGTACCCGGAATAGTGAATGCCTGGGGTCCGCACAACGGGGGTTTTGTGGCAGTTCCGTGATTTTTCATCGAGACATCTATACGAATTGCGCGCAAAACCCGGGGCCGGCATGGCCCCCTTTAGGCCCGGCCCAAAAACTCCGCGCCGCCGCCGAGCGCCGGCCCAGCGGTGGGGTCCACATGGTCCGGTTGGTCCGCGATCAGCGTATGTGTGGTCAGGATGAGGGAGGCCACCGAAACGGCATTGCGCAATGCGCTGATGGTGACCTTCACCGGGTCGATGATGCCGGCCTCGTCCATCGCCACCATCTTACCGGACATCGCATCGAGCCCGGTGCCAAGCGGCCCGGCGGAAACAAGTGCTACCATTTCTGCGGCATCGAGCCCGCCATTGCCGGCAATCGCGGCGAGCGGTGCCGACAAGGCGCTTTGCAGCAATTGCGCGCCGATTTTCGCGCCCTCGCGCAACGTGCCGTTCTGGAGTTTTGGGGCGATCTGTGCAAGCGCCGTGCCGCCGCCGGGCACCACGCCTTCTTCCATCGCCGCGCGCGCCGCCGCCAGCGCATCTTCGATCAACTGCGCATGGCGCTTCTGCGCCACCGGCGTCGCGCCGCCGGCCAGGATGATGGCGGTGCCGCCGGAGAGTTTCGCCAGCCGCTGTTCGAGCTTGTCGCGGTCGATGTTATTCGGTGCCAGGCCGATCTGGCGGCGCACCTGCTCGCGGCGTGCGGCGATGCTGGCCTTCTCGCCCCCACCGCCGGAAATCACGGTCATGTTGGCGCCGATCCGCACCTGCCGCGCCTGGCCGAGATCGGCGGATGTCGCGGTTTCGATTTTGCCGCCGAGATCGCGCGAGATGACGCGCCCGCCGGTGACGATCGCGATGTCCTCCAGCATGGATTTGCGCCAATGCCCGTATTCAGGGGGATGAATCGCCGCAACCGCCCCGCCGCCTTCGCGCGCCGCGAGCAAGGCCATGACCGCCGCCGGGGCGACTTCCTCCGCGATGATCAGCAAGGATTGATTGCTATGGCTCAGGAGTCGACGAATCTGCGTGACCTCTTCCGCCGTCAGGATTTTCAGATCCGTCATCAAAATCAGCGGATCGTCCAGCACCACCTCCATGCGCTCGACATCCGTGACCATGTGATGCGAGATATAACCGCGATCGAAATTCATCCCATCCGTCACCTCGAGCAGTGTCTCGACCGTGGCGCTGTTCTCCACCGTGACGATGCCTTGCGGGCCCGCACGCTCGATCGCCTCGGCGACCAGCGCCCCGGTGGTGGGATCGTTATTCGCGGCAATGGCGGCGACCGCGCGGATCTCCGCAATGCCGCGCAAGGGCCGCGCCTGTGCGCGCAGGGCGGCAATCACGTCCTCCAACGCCGCTTCCATCCCATGCACCAGATCGATCGCGCTATCGCCCGCCGCCATGCGCGCCAGGCCCTGCTGCACCAGCGCATCCGCCAGCACCGTCGCGGTCGTGGTGCCGTCGCCGGCGACCTCGTTCGTCTGCATCGAGACCTCGCGCAGAATTTGTGCGCCCATATTCTCGAATTTATTCGGCAGTTCGATTTCGGCCGCGATCGATACGCCGTCGCGCGAGACAATCGGTGTGCCGATCGGACGGTCGATGATCGCGTTCATCCCGCGCGGGCCCAATGTGCCGCGCACGGCGCGCGCCAGCTTCGCCACGCCGCGCCCGAGTGCAGCGCGCGCAGCGTCATCATGCAACATCATTTTCGGCATGGCGATTTCCTCGTTGTTTTTTTGTCTTTGCTTTTTTGTCTTTGTTGCTTTTGTTTTGGTTACAACGCAGCACGAAGCAACCCCTGCCAGCGGCGGGATTGCTTCGCAGCCTGTCACATCCGCTTATTCGTATTCGATATACTTCAACGCCTCTTCCATATCGCCAAACAGAACCACCGTATTGTCGTCGACCATAACCATCCTGCCATAATGCGTCGAGGTGGAAACCTCGAATGTATAGGGCGTAATCGGACGGCCAAGCGCTTCAGAAAGTTCCGCCATATCAAAGGTGATCTTGCCGACGCCATCGATACGGATGAGCGCCGGCTGATACGTCACCGTAATGCCCGGCTTCGCCGCCATAACCTCCGCGATGGCGCGCGCCTCAACGCTATCATTCATGGTGATGCCGCATTCATGCGAAATCGTGTCCTCAAATTTCATATCCTTGAGGGATTTAAAAATATTGTCGTGATGAACCGGTTGAGCCTGTGACATGTCTGCTTCCTTCTATTGGTCAAGGGTGCTGCGGACGTCGATGCCGATTTCTGCGGCGATCGCGCGGGCGCGGTGTTTTTGAAGATCCAGCGCATCGACGAATTGAGCAATTTTTACCCGCGGCTGCGACCAGATGGGCTGCAGCCCATACGCCGCGGCCAAGGCAAGATTGCCATGCTTCTCGAACCAGGAGACAAACAGTTTCCGGTTCTCTTCACCGTGCTGGGCATCGCCGGTCAGAATGCTGAACAGTTCCACCGCATTGGCAAGGTTGCGCTCGTAATCGCCCTCCGCCGCGGAAATTACCGTCGGCGTCATAAAATCGTTTTGCGCGGCGGCGAGCTGCATGACAAAGCCGCTGCGGAAAAGTTCCGCCACCAGCGGTTCAAAGACAACATTGGTCGCGAAATATTGTTCAAGATAATCGGTCGCACCCATGATCGCCTCGACTGCATGGCGCGTGCCCTGCCAGATCGGATCTTCCAGCCAGTGCTTCTTGCCCGCTTCCAGATCGACCGCTTCCAGGTCCAAGGCAAGCTCGCCGAGATATAGCGTGAGATCCTGCGCAAAGCGCAGCTTGTAGGAGGAGTTGGTGAGGATCGCGTTATTGATCATCTGCGTATAGCCGTAGCGCTGCGCCTGCATGGTCGCGGTGCCCAGCCCGAACTCGGCATGTTTATACGCACCCAGATGATCGCTGAGGATTTTTACCCAGGCCTTGTCGAAGCGCTTGGGCGCCTGCGAGCGCCGGCCGTTTTCGATCACGTTGCTCAGCATGCCGACGATGGTCGATTGCCGCTGGTAATGCGTGCGTTCCCATTCCTGGTCGATCGCGCGGAATTTATGCCAATCGGAGGATTTCGCGGCGGTCCATTGCTCATCGTAAGTCGGGGTTCCGTCGGCAAAGGAAATGATCCAATCCTGCAGCAGATACCGCTTCGGGTCCGGTTGCACATCGACGGTCAGGTCCTCGTAATGGCTGGCCTTACGCCCTTTCGGTTCAAAATAATTGAATTTGCGGCTATCCCATCCGGCGAATTGCGCGGCACCGGCAGCGCCGGATGGCTGTGGTGTTACTTGTGGGGTCGCACCCATGGTATACTCCTCCGTTATGATGAATGGCGTTCAGCGGACCGCCGGCGTAAACTTGTCGAAGTAGATATGCTCCGGCTCCACGCCGGCCATTTGCAGAACGGGTAATACCGCATCGATCATCGGCGGCGGCCCGCAGCTATAGGCATCGATCGCGGTGTCGAAGTTCTCTTGCTTCAGATGCCGTGCGAGCACCTCGTGGATCAGCCCGCGTTCGCCCGTCCAGCCGGCATCATCCTCGGCCATGGAGAGCGCTGGAATGAACTTGAAATCCGGCAATTGCGCGGCGATTTGTGCGAATTCCTCGAGATTGAACAAGTCGGCCGCACTGCGCGCCCCGTAGAAAAATCGCACGGGGCGTTGCTCGCCACTCTCAACATGGTCCATCAACATCGACCGCAACGGCGACATGCCCGATCCGCCGCCGATCAGCAGCATCGGCCCCGGGCGGCCTTCGCGCCGGAAACACGTGCCGTACGGGCCTTTCGAGGTCAGGCGGTCGCCGGCTTGCAGCGTGCCATCCAAGGCCGCGGAAAACGCGCCTTGCGGATATTTCTTGATGATGAAGGAAAGAAGCTGCGCCGAGCTGGGCGGATTGGCCATCGAGAAGGAGCGCGTGACCGCGCCACCCGGCAGCGTGATGTCCACATATTGCCCGGCCCAGAATTTCAGCTTCTGGTCGATCTCGAGATCCAGCCGCCTGATATCATGAGTCAAATGCTCGATATGCGTGACCACCGCATCAAAGGTCTTCACCGCGATCGAGCGGCGCAGCAGGTCTTCGTCGTAATTCAACAATTCAATGGTCAGATCGCTATAGGCATGCGTTCGGCACAGCAGGATTTGCCCGCTATCGCGCTCATAATCCGGCAAGGCGAAGGTCGAATACTTCAACATCTCAATGTCGCCGTCCAGCAACAGCGATTTACACGAACTGCATTGGCCTTCCTTGCAGCCATGCATTACCGAGATGCCCTGACGGAACGCCGCATCCAGGACGGTCTCGCCCTCTTCGACCTCCATCTCAATTCCAACAGGCTCGAAGCGAACCTTGTGCGATTCAACGCCGGACATTTTATGTTCTTTCCTCTCTCGAGCGGGACGATCCGGGCGCCACTGGCAGCGGCGCCCGGGGGGCCAAGCGTTAGTGCACGGGATTGATCGTAAAGCCCTTGCGGTATTCCACCGCCGCCTGCTCCTGCTGCTCGGGCGTGAGCGCGCGGAACAGCGTGAGCGGGCTTTGCAGCGTATGGCCGCGCACATCGTCCAGCGTCCACATCTTGGCATCGTCGAAATGCAGATGCGGTTGCGGCACCAGGGTCTTGCCGTCTGAGCGGACGAAGCCGAGATCGGTGATCGCATCGGCCAGATCCCAGCCGTGATAGCACTCCTCCCATTCCCGCCTACCGCTGAAGCGGCCCATCGCCGGTGTTGCCCGTCCTTCATATTCCGCCGCGAACGCGACCTTATGGGTCCAGCGGCAGGTCTCCGAGCAATAGGTGTAGACCTTGCCGTCCACCGTGTCGTAGCAGAAATCTTCGCGGATCAGGCAGGGCACCATGCAGCTCCAGCACCGGTGCGGATACACATAGCCGGTATCGGTATTGAACAGCACGTTGGTCTGGCCCTTTTCGCTCAGCTTCGCATACCAGTTCCAATATTCGCCGAATTTTGCGTACCAGCCGGGATATTTATATTCGAACCAATCGAAGTCGCGCTCCGTCTGCGCCTCGATCCGCCAGAAATTCACCGGCCAGCCGACCGAGAAGAACTGTGCCGTATAATGCACATAATGGTTCTTCACGATGCGGTCCCACGCCGCCGCGACATCGTCATGGTGAATTTTGATGCCATATTTCTCGAGCGGCAGCATATAGGTCCGATAATAATCCTCGTAGATCCAGCGATGCCATAATTCGGCATAGCTTTCCTTGTTCTTATCGCGGCTGGTGGTGCCGTATTCCACGATGGTGCCGACAGCGGCATCGACAATCGCATGGTTCTGCCAGAAGGCGTATTTCAGATCGCGCTCCAGCAGCAGATGATTGCTCGGGTCATTGACCAGGGCCATCAGCAGCGAATGCCCGTTGCCGATATGCCGGGATTCATCGGATTGCACGGAGAGGAAGACGGTCGGTAGCGCGTAGTCGCCATTGCGCGCGGCTTCCGAAGGCATCGCGACGAACAGCGTATTGGTGAACGCGGTTTCCGCCACCACGGTCAGGTAGATATTCGCCGAGGTAATGGCATCGCCGGTGACAAAGGCTTCGGCGAATTGCCGGCCAATGGTCGAGGCATAGCACCGGCCGAACGCGGCTTCGGTAATGTCGAACCCGGCCGGGTCGATATAGTTCTCCATATACCATTTCTTGAGATTCATCTGGATCGTGGAGTGCCGGAACTCATCGACCATCTGCATCGCAAATCCGGTGCGCAGCTCCTCGCCGGGGGCGAGCTGGCCGACCATGGCCATGGAGCGGGCCGCCGAAATTTCGGGGAAGGGGATGATCGCGAGGAACAGCTTCATCCACTCCACCCAGCGCGGCTGGACATTGCGGAACATGTCGCCACGCAAGGCGGCATCAAGCGCGCCGTAGACGCGATTGTCCTTTTCCTCCTGCATCGGGAAATAGGAGCGCAACACCTGCTTCATCGGATCGCGCGGGGTTTTTTTGATCTGGTAGTCGGTGGGGAAGGTCATCGCTTCCTGCACATAGCTCGGCGTCCAACCGAGATCGGCGACGCGGCGTGTCGCGTCTCCGACGCTTATCCCGCGCTGGGCGGTGATTTTGTTGAGGGTTAATCCTTCAGCCATTTCGGGATTCTCCTTATGGTTTTTGACGGCATCACTGTGTTCGAACGGCGGCCTGACAAAGCGCCCGATATTACCGCTTACGGCGTGGCCGCAGCCCGCTCGTAGCTACTGGTACAGCAAATATGGTGCCAACGTCATGAATTTTAGTAGAACGTTGATTTCCACGAGAGCGTTTGCGCCGGGCACGATGCGACCTGTCTCATAACGGGACAGCTAGCTACAACCTACTGTCGCATATCGCAGCGTGACGCAGTGCAACAATGGAAACATCCCGTCCATTTCACTGAAGCTGATGATCGCGCTTCGAGTGAGAGAATTCCTTGCCCTCGGCAATCCAGCGCGCCGCGAGGATCAGTGCGCCCATGGCAAACTCCTTGCCGTGGGCAGCGATCATCGCCTCGGCGAGGCTGCCGATCTCGGCAAAGAAACGGTCCTTTGAGGCGTCTTCCTCGTTCATGGCTTGGCTCCATTGCGAAACAGCAAATCGGGTAGCAGGACCGTGCCGGCTTCGCCGTCCGCGGCGGCAAAGGCCAGCGCCTGGCCATCCGGCGCGAAGGCGAGAGATATCGGCGCAGCACTGGCTTCGCGGATGCACAATTCATCATTCATGCCAATGCGGCGCAGTAAAATGCGGCCCTTGGCATCGCCGCAGGCGATGATGCCAAGGGCGGGATGGCAGGCAATTGGTGCGGCGAGCGCTGCCCCCAAATCCCGCGCCGCTTCGCCGGGTGGAACATATTGCACAAAATCCGCGCCGCCGACGATCAAAGCCCCCTCGGCGGAAAATGCAATCGCCCGCGGCGCGGCGTGCAACCCTTCAATGTGTCTCCAACTGGTTTCGGCACGGTCGCGCAGCGCAACGCCTTCGGCACTCGCCGCGGCGATCCTGCTGCCGTCGCGGCTCCAGGCCAGGACCGTATGCGTGCCGCCAAGCGCCAGTCCTGATGCGTACCGGATGCCGCAGGCCTCCAGCGAGACGCCGCCTTGATAGCCTACCGCCAGATGCAGACCGGAAGGGTCGTAGGCAAGGCTGGTCACCGCGGCCGGCAGGATCAGGCGCTGCGCATCCGGCCCTAGGCGGTCGACCTGCCGGCCCGCGGCAAAAGCACGCCGGCCGCCCCGCCCGCAAGCAACGGCGACAATCTGCCGCCGCGCGCGTTTCTCCAGCGTTTGAATTTCGTCCGTCGATCAGCCGCTGGATCAGCCCATCAGCGCCACCTGAGAGAATACCGCCCAGCGGATCGGCCGCCAATGCCAGCACCGGCTTCTGGTGCGCCGCAAAAATCGCCGGCGGCGGCGGCGGCGCGGTGGAGGCGATAATCTGCACGCCTCCGCTGGGGCGAAGTGCCAGATCCGGGCGCGCCCTCCCAATGCGCGCGCAGCATTGCGACCGCGCCATCCCCCAAGCCGAAACAGGCAAAATCGCGATCCCAGACCAAAGCGGTGATCCTGCTGTTGAAGACAAAGCTGACACCGAGCAGGTCATGCAGCGGCGGCCGGGATGGGCTTAGGACATTCATGTCGACCCTCGTTGTTTTTTCTAGGTAAAGAGTAAGAAGACTTCTTTTTGTGAACAAAAAGAAGCAAAAAAACTTTGTGACTTCAGGACAACGCGTGAGGCGACGCCGCAGCCACACACACGCACTAAAGAGCAAAAAATTTTTGGTTCTTTTTTTTAAAAAGAACCGCTTCCTTCCTTTTCTCTACCTCACATGCCCGCGCATAGCCCGGTAAATCGTATTCCGTGAAACACCGAGCATACGCGCGGCACCACTGATATTCCCGCCGCACGCATCCAGAGCATCCGAGACCTGACGCGCCTGCCCATGGCGCAGAACGGAACCGCTCTGTGCCAGCTGGGCGACCCGCGGCAGCAAGGCATCGACCGCATCAACACTGACCACCACCTGATTGTCGAGGGAAAGCCTCGTCAGCACATTGCGCAATTCGCGAATATTTCCCGGCCAATCATGGCGTTGCAGGCGCGCGATGACGCCGTCATCGCATTTCAATGCCGGGCGCGATCTGCGCCAGCAGGCTCTGCGCCAAGGCTGCAAAATCCGTTCGTGCCGCCAGGCGCGGCAGGCAGATTTCGGTGATCGCCAGCCGGTAGTATAAATCCGCGCGGAATGTCCCAGCGGCGACCGCCGCCGCAAGGTCGACATGCGTTGCGGCGAGTAGCAGCGTATCGACCACGCGCGAGGCCATGCCCCCCACCGGGCGGATGGAAAAATCATCGAGAAAACGCAGTAAGGCGGCTTGCACGCCGGCGGGCAGATCGGCGATTTCATCCAGGAACAAGGTGCCGCCATCGGCTTCCAGCGCCAGGCCGCGCGAGCCGCCTTTGCGCGCGCCGGTAAACGCGCCCTCGGTATGGCCGAACAATTCCGCCGCCAGCAAGTCCGGCGGGATGGCGGCACAATTCACCGCGACAAATTTGCCACGCCGCCCGGAGGCTTGGTGCGCCAAGCGCGCCGCGACCTCCTTGCCGGTGCCGGTCTCGCCACGGATGAGCACCGGCAGACCGCGCTGCGCGGCGCGCCCGGCCATGTCCAGCGCCGCCCGCACCGCCGCGTCTTCCGCAACCGCCGCAGGCGCCCCGCCTTGCGGCCGGCCGGCGATGCAATGCCGCTTGGCCGCAATCGCCTCCGGACCGCCATCCAGCCGCATGCGAAACCTCCGCCCGCCGCGGTCCGTGATGGTGGTGGCCACCCCGGGCTGGAAGGCGGGGACACCGGCCGCGAACAACGCCGCCAGCGGGGTGCCTACTGGCTCCGGCAGGCCCGCCAGCATGAAGCGCGCCTGCTCATTGGCGGCGATCACCCGGTCCGTGTCGTCCAGCGCCAGCAAGCCGGCATAGGCGGTGTCCAAAAACTCCGTCCGCCCATGCAGCACGAGCAGCCGGCCCGGATAGGAGGCGCGAAAAAGCTGCGCCTCGATCTGCGCCGCCGCCAAGGCCAAGGCGGCGCGGGCATGGGGCGTATAGGCATTCGCCGCGCAGGACGCATCCAACACGGCGGCCAAGCTGCGATCGGGCGCAAAAATCGGCGCGGTCATGCAACTCAGGCGATTATGCTCGACGAAAAAATGCTCCGGCCCGCGCACATCCACCCGTGCGCGGCTGACAATCGCGGTGCCCAGCGCATTGGTGCCCAGTTTCGCTTCGGACCAGACGGCGCCGGGGATGATGCCAAACGCCTCGATTTCATCGCGCAGGGATTCCGCCATCAGCGCGTCGAGCAAAACCCCGTCGGGGGCAGCAAAAACCAACACGGAGCGGTTGACGCCAAGCTGCTGGTGCAAAGCCTGCATTTCCGGAAGGGCCAGGGTCCGGATGGTCGCATAAAGCTCCCGGATTTTTTCCAACGCCGCCGCCGACAGCCGCTCCGGCTTGGGCGTATGCCGGGAATCCAACCCGTTGGCCAGGCAACGGCGCCAACTCTCCGCAATCGCCGGGCGCAGCAGGCCGGGCGGGATCACGCCGTTGCGTTCCATCGCATGTCGCGCCTGAATCAGACGCGCCGCGCTATCGAGATTTGCCAGCACCGTTCCTCCGGCTGTGTGTTGCCGAAATCCGCCATGGCGTTCCTGCTCCATTTCAGGTAACGTCGCCACCACATTTCATGCCGCTGCAACATAAAGCAATTGTTTTGTTGCACTGTTCCGGAACGGATCAACACATTGCCCGTTTCCTTTTACGCACCTTATATGTTTCAGGATATGTTTCAGGCTTGTATAGTCTGGCACAAAGGATGCACCTCTGATGGTGCAGCGCTGATCTCCATGAATTCAATTTCATAATTCCAAAGCGAACGCAGGGAACCCCGCCATGAAAGCTGCCGTATTGCGCGACTATGACGAGACGCTCAAGAACCCCGTTTTCGTGACCTACGAGGATGTCCAGGACCCCGCGATCAAAGATCCCAACGATGTGATCGTGCGGATCGGCGGGGCGGGCGTTTGCCGGACGGATCTGCACATTATCGAGGGCATTTGGCGCTCGAAGGTGCAGGTGAGCCTGCCGCATATCATGGGGCATGAAAATGCCGGCTGGGTTGAGGCGACCGGCGCCGGCGTGACGCACATCAAGGTGGGCGATCCGGTAATCTGCCATCCGCTGGTCACCTCCGGCCATTGCCTCGCCTGCCGGCGGGGCGAGGATATGCATGCCGAGGAAAGCGCGTTTCCCGGCATCAACGCCAATGGCGGCTACGCGCAATATCTGCGCACCGGCGCGCGTTCCATCATCAAGCTGCCGAAAACGCTGGCCCCGAAAGATGTTGCACCGCACACAGATGCCGGGCTCACCGCCTATCGTGCGGCCAAAAAAGCCTCGCGGCATTTACTGCCCGGCGAATACGCTGTCGTCATCGGCGCAGGCGGGCTCGGGCATATCGGCATTCAGGTCTTGCGTGCGCTCTGCGCGGCGCGCATCATCATCGTCGACCGCGCCGATGCGGCCTTGCAACTGGCGCAGGAATGCGGCGCGGATTTCGCGGTCAAGGCGGATGGCGGTCAGGTGGAAGAGGTCTTGGCGCTGACCGGCGGCAAGGGGGCTGAAGCAGTGATCGACTTTGTCGGCGAAGGCGATGCCATCGCGCAAGGCCTGGCGATGACGCGCAACGCCGGATATTACTACATCGTCGGCTATGGCGGGCGGATCGACATTCCCACGATCGACATGATCACGTCCGAGAAAACCATTGTCGGCAATCTGGTCGGCACCTATCCCGAGCTGATCGAGCTGATGGCGCTGGCGGACCAAGGCAGAGTGACGCTGGCGACACAGGAATACCGGCTGGAGGACGCCAACACGGCGCTGCACGATCTGCATCACGGCAAGGTGCGCGGCCGCGCCGTGCTGATCCCCTAAGCAATAACAAAGGCCGCACGCAACGAGGAAACGGAGCAAAAAATGTATAAAACAAAAGACGGTGAGGACATCTTCATTATCGATGGCCATGTGCATCTCTGGGATGCCAGTCCGGAAAACATCCGCAACATCCATGGCAAGCAATTCATCGACTGCTTCTATGGATATCACGCAGCGCTCTCGCCGCCGGAGCAGCTTTGGAGCTCTGAGAAATTCGCAAAATACGGTGCTGAGCAAATGGTGAAGGACCTCTTCATCGACGGCCCGGACGACATGGCGATTTTTCAGCCGACTTACCTGAAGGATTTCTACAATAACGGCTTCAACACGCTGGAACAGAACGCCGTGCTGAAAACCCGGTATCCGGACCGCTTCATCCTAAACGGTGCGTTCGATCCGCGCGACGGCGAAGGTGGGCTGGAAGCCCTCGACGCCATGGCGGAAACCCATAAGATCAAAGGCGTGAAACTCTACACCGCGGAATGGAAAGGCGAGAGCCGGGGCTACAAGCTCTCCGATCCATGGGCCTATAAATATCTCGAACGCTGCGAAAAACTCGGCATCAAGAACATCCATGTCCATAAGGGGCCGACGATTATTCCGCTCGACCGGGATGCGTTCGATGTCGCGGATATCGACCATTGCGCAACCGATTTTCCGAATCTGAATTTTATCGTCGAGCATTGCGGCCTGCCGCGGCTGGATGATTTCTGCTGGATCGCGGTGCAGGAATCCAATGTCTATGGCGGGCTTGCGGTGGTGCTGCCGTTCATCCACTCACGGCCGGGATATTTCGCGAAAGTCATGTCCGAATTGCTGTTCTGGCTCGGCGAAGACAAAATCCTGTTCGGGTCGGATTACGGCATCTGGACGCCAAGCTGGCTGGTCGAGAAATTCATGAATTTCGAGCTGCCGGACGATGTGATGAAGGAGACCGGCAAAGAGCTGACGCGGGCGGCTAAGAGGAAAATCCTCGGCGAAAACGCGGCACGGCTTTATGGCGTCGATATCGCCGCGCAAAAGGCAAAGCACGGCCAGACGGAGCGCATGGTCGCATGAGGGCGGAGGAGCAGGCGCGCATCGATGCGGTGCGCGCCGCTCTCGACCGGGTGACCGATCCGGAACTCGACGAGAGCGTATTGGAACTTGGCTTCATCACCGCGATCGACGTTGGAAAAGACGGCGCGGTGGCGATCGAATTCCGCTTGCCGACCTATTGGTGCGCCGCGAATTTCTCCTATCTCATGGCCTCCGACATGCGCGATGCGGTTGCGGCCTTACCGTGGGTGACGCGCGTCTCGGTTCGGCTCGACGAACATATGTTCGTCGAGGCGATCAATGACGGCATTGCCGCGAACAAGGATTTTTTTGACGCGTTTCCGACCGAAGCGCAGATGAACCTGTCCGACATAAGGCTGAATTTTGGCCTCAAATCCTTCGAACGCCGGCAAGAGGCGTTGCTGCGGCATTTGCTGATCTTGGGCCATGATCCTGCGATTTTTCTGACCTTGGACGTTGCGGGGTTGAACGGGCTTATCCTGGATGACGAAGGCGCTGCGCTGCGGACACGCTATCTCGAGCGCCGGGAGCTTGCCGGTCATCCGCCGCTGGCATTCGTTAACCGGGATGGCACAGCACTTTCCGCCGAGACGTTGAACCTCCATTTGCGCAATATCCGAAGGGTGGGCCTGAATGCGGAATTCAATGGCGCGCTCTGCCGCGGGCTGCTCGCGGCGCGCTATGGCGATGCCCCCACGCAACTGCCCGCCGCACCCGAATTGATCGATTTTATCCGCATGGGAAACAACCCGGCCCCTTGATGGCGTGATTCCTGTGATGACATAGCCAGGCAAGCTGCGCGCCGGCAAACGGAGGTGACATGAAAGAAAGCCAAGTGCTGCTCGCCGGCGCCGGTCCGACAGGGCTGGTGCTCGCACTTTGGCTGACCAAGCTCGGCATTCGCGTGCGGATCATCGACAAAACCGCGCAAGCGGGTACGACCTCCCGGGCCTTGGCGGTGCAGGCCCGCACGCTGGAACTGTATCGCCAGCTCGATTTGAGCGATGCCGTCATCCAGCACGGCCACAAGGTTCCGTCCGTGAATTTATGGGCAAAGGGCGCGCCGGTGGCGCAGCTTTCCTTTGAAACGATCGGCCAGGATCTGACGCCCTATTCGTTTTTGCAGATCTTCCCGCAGGACGCGCATGAACGCCTGTTGAGGGCAAAACTGGAAAGTCTCGGCGTTGCCGTGGAACGCGAGACGGAGCTGCTCGGCTTTACCGATAATGGCCACAGCGTGACCGCGCGGCTGCGCAAGCCGGGCGGGAGTGAGGAAATCTGCACGGCAAACTACATCGCCGGCTGCGACGGCGCGCGCTCGCTCGTGCGCGAGACAATCGGGACCGGCTTTCCCGGAGGCACGTATCGGCAGGTCTTCTACGTCGCGGATGTCGAGGCCAGCGGCCCTGCGATCGACGGCGCGCTGCATGTCGACCTCGATAAATCCGATTTCTTGGCGGTATTTCCACTTGCCGGGCAGAAGCGCGCGCGGCTGATCGGCACAGTGCGCGATGCGCGGGCCGAGCATGCCGACACGCTGAAATTCGAGGATGTCAGCGACCGGGCGATCGCGCATCTGAAAGTCCAGGTCGAAAAGGTGAACTGGTTTTCGACCTATCACGTACATCACCGCGTCGCCGCGCAGTTTCGCAAAGACCGCGCGTTTCTGCTGGGCGATGCCGCGCATATCCATAGTCCCGTCGGCGGCCAGGGCATGAATACTGGCATTGGCGATGCCATCAACCTCGCCTGGAAACTGGCTTCGGTCTTATCCGGCGGCGCCTCCGACGCGCTTCTCGACAGTTTTGCGGCCGAGCGCATCGGTTTCGCCCGCCGTTTGGTGGCCACCACGGACCGCGCGTTCAGCTTCGTCACCGCCGAGGGGCGGATGGCCAATGTTTTGCGGACGCGCGTCGCTCCCTTCCTGCTTTCCGAACTGACACAATTTGCGCCGGTGCGGGAATTCATCTTCCGCACTGTGTCGCAGATCACGTTGAACTATCGCGAAAGCCCGTTGAGCGCGGGCGCTGCTGGCCATGTCCATGGCGGGGACCGCTTGCCCTGGGTTGCGGCCGGGGGTGTGGATAATTTCGCGCCGCTGGCGGAAATGCTCTGGCAGATCCATGTTTACGGCACCGCCGGCGCCGATCTCAGCGCCTGGTGCGCGGCGCGGGGCGTGCCATTGCATGTTTTTGCCTGGCAGAAGGAGCACGAGACCGCGGGCTTGGCACGCGATGCAATCTACCTGCTCCGTCCCGATACCTATATCGCCCTCGCGGATCGCGCGGGCACGCCGGAAACGCTCGACGGTTATTTTACCGATCACGTCATTCATCCCGGCACGCCGGCAGGGTTACAGCTTTAGGTAGAATTTCGTCCCGCCGCGCGCGGCGCGCTGGCGGCTTGGACGCCAGGGGTCAAAATGCCCGAAAAATCGTTTTGGAGGCGGAAGGTCCACAGGATCGGGGATAAGCCTGTGGGTTTTCCGTGTATTCGGACGCATCGGCCGCAATTTGTCTGGGTTTGGCTCGATTTTTTTTCCGCCAAAGCGCCAGCGACCGTCTTGGCCGCCCGCGCACGGCATGTTGGCCAAGCAACTCGCGACTTCCGGCGCGTTTTGCCCGGCAACGGCGGAGGGGGCCGAAACAGAGCGTGGCACAGGGGGGATCGCGGGCAAAATCAGCCTTTTTGTTTCGAACTAAAAATTTCAACAGGATCGGGGATAAGCTTGTGGGTTTTCCGTGTATTCGGGCGCAATTTCCGCCATTCGCCTAGATCCGGCACGATTTTTGTCCCGCCGCCATCCATCAGCACGCTTTTTCCCTCCCAGCGCGCATTTTGCGCCGCCGCGAGCGGCCAGGACGCGCCCTAAGAGGCAATTCAGGGACAAATCCGCTTCAAACGGCGCCCCCCCCTCGGGCGCCCAAATTTGGCACGGGATATCCCGTGTATAGCGGTTTTATAATTCTCCACGTGGCTGTTGATCCTGGGGATTGTTTTTCGCGTTACACCAAAAATTCGGCCTAGCGGGGATAAAGTACGATTTCGGCGAACGGTGGAGAATGTTAGGGGGCTCCCGACTAAACATGTGGGCAACCCCCCTGGATAGCTTAAAATCAATAGGTTATTGCTTATCTTTCCTTGTGGATAACCTTGGGGATGAATAACGGCATTGGGTTAAACCCCATGATCCACAGGGTTCTACTCCCCCATCCACCCTCTTAAACTTAAAAGACTTAAGTAAAGGAACCCCACCCAAACACGGGAAAACGTAAAACAACCAAGCAATGGGGTCCCAACCACGCGCGATACCGAGGATAATCCCCCGAAATCGCCGATTAACCCGCGACAGCCGGAGCAATCGTGCCTTTTTTGAAAATGAAATTGCCATAAAACCGGGTTTCTCCGGTCGCGATCACGCAATAGGCTTTGGCCGCGCGCTCGTAGAAAGCGAAACGCTCAAGACCGACGAGCTGAAATTCCGTCCCTTCCACCCGGTCGATCTCCATTTGCACCGCACGCTGCACCGAGGTGACCTCCTCAGGGTTCCCGACAACCTCCATGCGGAAGGCCGCCTGGCTCGCCATACGGTCCAAAGGCAGCACGGAGAGGATGGCCTGCGTGGCGCGCAAGGCATTCACCCCATCCAGCCTCAAAGGCCTCTGGAGCACCGTGCTACGGGCCACGCTGCTCGCCGGGAAATTGCTGTCACACAGCACCAGCTCATCGCCGTGGCCCATCGCGGCCAAGGCACGCAGCAAATCCGGCCCCAAAAGCGGGTCGATCGATTTCAACATTTTTGGCCTCCCCGAAACTGGAATTACATCGTCGCGCCGATTTGCCAGGGCACGAACTCATTGCCGCCATAGCCGAGCAGCTCGGATTTCGAGCGCTCGCCCGAGGCAACGGCGCGGATCATCTCGAAAATCGCTTCCCCCTTGGCCTCGATGGACACGCCATCGAGAATATCGCCACAATTGATGTCCATATCGTCGATCATGCGCGCATACATTTCCGAATTGGTCGCGAGCTTGATCGAGGGCACCGGCTTGCAGCCATAGGCCGAGCCGCGCCCGGTGGTGAAGCAGATGAGATTGGCCCCGCCGGCGACCTGCCCGGTGGCCGAGACCGGATCGAACCCCGGCGTGTCCATGAAGACCAGCCCGTGCTCGCAGACCGGCTCGGCATATTCGTACACCGCGGTGAGCGGGGTGGTGCCGCCCTTGGCGACCGCGCCCAGGGATTTCTCCAGAATGGTCGTCAGCCCCCCCGCCTTGTTGCCCGGGGAGGGGTTGTTGTTCATCTCATCGCCCGAGCGGCTGGTATAGCCCTCCCACCAACGCAGGCGCTCGGTCAGGCGCTCAGCCACTTCCGGGCGCGTGGCGCGGCGCAGCAGCAGATGCTCCGCGCCGTAGATTTCCGGGGTTTCGGAGAGGATGGCCGTACCCCCCTGCGCCACCAGCAAATCCACCGCATGGCCCAAAGCCGGGTTGGCGGTGATGCCGGAATAGCCGTCCGATCCGCCGCATTGCAGGCCGATGGTCAGCTCGCGCATCGGCACCGCCTCACGCCTGGCGGTGTTCACTTGCGGCAGCATCTCCCGGATGCGCGCCACACCGGAGGCGATGGATTTGCGCGAGCCTTCGCTTTCCTGGATCGTCATGGTCTGGAAAGTCGTGGATTCCTCCAGCCCGAACGTGGTTTTGAAGCGCGCGATCTGGAATACCTCGCAGCCCAGCCCGATGAGCAGCACGGCGCCGAAATTCGGATGCCCGACATGGCCCCAGACGGTGCGCTGCAGCAGGTCGAACGCCTCCCCATTGCTCGCCATGCCGCAGCCCGTGCCATGCACCAGCGGAACGACGCCATCGACATTGGGATACTCGGCCAAAATCCCGGAGCGCTCGATTTCCACCGCAATCTGGCGCGCCACGGTCGCCGAGCAGTTCACGCTGGTGGCGATCCCGATATAGTTGCGCGTGCCAATGCGGCCATTGGCGCGGCGATAGCCCTGAAAGCTGGCCGTGGATTCGGCATGGTTTGTGGGTTTCGCCGCTTCGGGTGTCGCATCGCGGGCGAAATCCTGCATTTCCACGTTATGCACATGCACCCAATCCCCGGGGGCGATGGCGCTCGAGGCAAAGCCGATGATCTGGCCGAATTTGAGGATCGGCGCGTTCGGCGCGATTGGCGCCAAAGCGATTTTGTGGCCGCGCGGAATAGCCTGGCTTGTCGTGATGCCCTCGCTCAGCAGTGTCCCGGCGGGGATCCGCTCGATCGCGACGATGACATTATCGCTCGGGTTGAGTTTTAGCGTGCGGGGGGTCGGCGTGTTCATCACTTGGCGCTCCTTGCGGTTTCTGCCGCATTTTCCTCAGATATTTTGGATAGGTTGGGCATGGTGTCGCGCGGGATGATCGCGCCGCGATGCTGGATGACGGCGCCGGCCAGGCAATGGCCCTGGGCGGCGGCTGCCTCGGGCGTCATTCCCGCGATGCGCCCGGCAAGATAGCCGGCATTGAAGGAATCCCCCGCGGCGGTGGTGTCCACTTGGACGATTCCGGCAAGTGCTGGCACGCGCACAAGCCCGGTTTTGGTGGCGATCACGCAAGGATCGCCGCCGCGCTTGATCACGATTTCGCCAATGCCGTGGCGCTGCAGGCGGGCAATACAGGCCTGCGCGTCCGCATCGCCGAACAAGGCGGTTTCATCCTCGAGCGTCGGCAAAGCGAGATCGACCCGCGCCAGCGTTGCGTTGAAGGCTGCGCGCGCGGCCTCAATGTCTGGCCATCCCCGAGGGCGGTAATTGCCGTCGAAAGCGATGCGGCAGCCTTGCGCGCGGGCGCGGTCGAGCAGTGCCAGCAGGGCGATCAGATGATCGCGCGCGAAGAGTGAGAGCGTGATGCCGGAGAGATACAGCCAGTCATATCCAGTGAAATCCGCGAGCATCCCGGCTGCTTCCGGCAAATCGAATAATTTGCGCACCGGCGCATTCTCCCGCCAGTAGAAAAAACTGCGCTCGCCTGTCTTGGTCCGGCGGATGATATAGAGGCCCGGCAGCTGGCCTGGGATCCGTAAAATCTGCTGCGTGCCAATGCCCTCGACTTGCCAGCTCGCGATCATTTGTTCGCTGAACGGATCATCCCCAAGGACCGTGATATAATCGGCGGCGATGCCGCAGCGCGCCAGATACACGGCGGTGTTCAGCGTGTCGCCGCCAAATCCGGCGGCATATTTGCCATCCAAGTCCGGCGAAAATTCGATCATGCATTCGCCTAGCAAAGCTACGGTCATCGCGCGGTTATCCTTGAGACGCTGTTTTCGTTGGGCCGATCAACGCCCATTTCGTTTTGTTTAGCAAAGAGCGTATCTCCGATACGCTGTCAATATGTTTTTTATCGATAAACTACCTTATCCTCGGCCGGTTTACGCAAATTCGCTTCGGTCGCGTCCTCCGGTAAGACCGCGAGCGATTGCAGCAGCGTCAGCCTGGAGGTTTTCATATGCGCGCGGCAGGTAACGCTAGCGGCCTCCACATCGCGGCTTTTCAGCGCGCTGATATAGGCAAGATGCTCCTGTATGGCGGCAAGATTGCGGGTCTTCTCGTCGGCTTTGTTCCACTGGTAGTGATAGTGGAAGATCATGGAAATGATCGTGTAGAAATTCTCGATGAAGCGGTTATGCGAGACATCATTGATCAGCCGGTGCAGGCGCTCATCGAGCGCGGAGAAATCCCGGTAGCGCGTGTCGATCTCCTTCAGCAACGCAATATGCTGCCGCTCGAGCTGGTCGAGCTTCGTCCAGGCCGGATTTCTGGGCTCCAGCTCAACGAATCGTTGCGCCGAGTTCAGCTCGAACATTTCGCGGACCTCAGAGAGCTCGATGGCAAACTCCTCGGTAAAGCCACGAAAGACCCAACCGCCATTCTGCCGCCGCCGGATCAGGCCGAAATGGTTGAAGCGGTTGAGATGCTCACGAATTGCCAATGTTGAGACACCGAATTGGCGCGCGAGGTCGAGCGCATAAATAGGTTGTCCGGGCTTGCAGTCGCCATGCAAAATCCATGTCATAAATTTCTGCTCGACCGACGCACTCACCGAGACGGTTTCAAGGTCCGGGAAATAATCCGCCTCAGCCGGATGCCGCCGGATGATCTTACTGCGCGCGCGAAGTTCGATCAGCCCTGATTTTTGCAGTGCATCCAGAATAACGCGAACCGTGGTCCGGCTGACATCCAGCGCCCCGGCAAGCTCGTTCTCCGAGCCGATATCGCGGCCGATCTTCTGTTCGGCCACGATATCGAGGCACCGGTTATAGGCGTGCTTATAGACCGTGTTCGTCTTCATGCCCTGTCCTGCTGCGTGGCCGCGGCCCGCGATCCTGGCCGGAACGTGTATTTTATCGCCTATTATTAACTATAAAAAACAAATTGACGGCAATCCTCCGTTTAGTACTTTATGTATAATAATCGACAAATCAAGAATGAGGAAATATAATTTGCGCGCGATTTTGCGAAGGATTTGCCTGAAGTGGTGAGTGGCGGGCGGCGCATCATTCAGTTCGGCACCAGCCGCTTTCTGCAGGCGCATGTGGATCTGTTCCTACATGAGGCGCGAGCTTCCGGGCAGGAAGTTGGCCCCGTGACGGTGGTGCAGAGTTCGGGTGCGGCCAGCCGGGAAGGGCGCGTGGCGGCCTTCGGACAGCCAGGCGGGTTTCCCGTCCTCATCCGGGGGTTGCAGGATGGCGCGCCGGTCGAGAGGCGGGTGATGGTTCAAAGCGTGGATCGCGGCCTGTCCGCCGCGCGGGACTGGGCGGAGCTCACGCGGATTTTCGTGGAGCAGGCCTACGCTGTGGTCTCGAATGTAGGTGAGAGCGGCTATGATATCGCGTTAGAAGACCGCGATGTGGCGGTACTGCAAGGGGATGTGGCGCCGCGTTCATTCCCGGCGAAGTTATTGGCACTGTTCTGGGCACGCTGGCGCTCGGGCGGTGCGCCGCTCACCGTGTTTCCCTGCGAGTTGATCTCACGCAACGGTCAGGTGCTGCGCGATATCGTCGTCAGCCTCGGCCAGGAAACAGGATTCTCCGAGACGTTCCTGCATTGGCTGCGGCGTGACATTATCTGGGCGGATACGCTCGTGGACCGGATCGTCTCTGAGGCGATCGAGCCGGTGGGCGCGGTGGCCGAGCCCTACGCGCTTTGGGCCATTCAGCGTCAGCCGGGCCTAGCGCCATTATGCCGTCACGAGGCGATCGTGGTGGTGGATGATCTGGAAATTTTTGAGCGCCTGAAACTGCATATCCTCAATCTGGGCCATACGGTTCTGGCGCAGATCTGGATGGCGGAAGGCCGGGATGCAACGGAGCATGTGCGTGGAATTCTACAGGATGAAACAGTCGCAGGGCAGTTGCGGAAGATTTACGACACGGAGGTTATCCCCGGCTTTGCGGCGCATGGCTGGGAGGCGCCGGCGCGGGACTATATTGCCGCGACCCTGGAGCGCTTTTCCAACCCGTATATCGACCATCGCCTTTCAGATATTGCCCAGAACCATGCACTGAAAATCCAACGGCGCATTGCCAGTTTTCTGGATTGGACCGAGGCCGGCACGGATCCGAACAGCCGGCCGAAACTGACCACCATCGCGAGGGCGGCATAATGCAAACGCAGAGCACGAAACTTGACGAAGCCCAGGTTTCCGGCGGCAAATTGAACATCACGCGCATCGGCTTCGGCACGGCCGGAATTGGCGGCATGTACCAGGCGATTTCCGACGCGGTGGCGGGCGAGACGTTGGAGGCCGCCTGGCAGCGCGGAATCCGTCATTACGATACCGCGCCGTTTTACGGCTTTGGCTTGTCGGAGCGGCGCCTCGGCGATTTTCTGCGGGGCAAGCCGCGCGAGAGCTATGTGCTCTCTACCAAGGTCGGCCGGTTGCTGCGCCCGGTGCCGGAAGGGCAAGTGCCGGATCATGGCTTCGTCAAGCCGCTGAATTTTGATGTGGATTATGATTATTCCTATGACGGCATTATGCGCTCGCTGGAATTCAGTTTTGCACGGCTGGGACTGAATGAAGTCGATATGCTCTATGTCCATGATATCGGCGCCTACACGCACGGCGCGGAAAAGAACGAAGGGCATTTCAAGGCGCTGATGGAAAGCGGCTTCCGCGCGTTGGAGAAATTGCGCGAGGAGGGCACGATCAAGGCCTTCGGCATGGGCGTGAACGAGGTACAAATCTGCCTGGATGTGCTCGCGCGCACGAAGATCGACTGCATTCTCCTGGCCGGACGTCACACGCTGCTGGACCGCACGGCGGATGAAACGCTGCTGCCGCGCTGCCTGGAGACGGGCACTTCCGTGGTGGTCGGCGGCGTGTTCAACTCCGGCATTCTCGCGACCGGCTCAGTCAGTGGTGCGCATTTCAATTATACCAAGGCACCCAAGGAGATTTTGGAAAGGGTCGCGCGCCTGGAGATGGTCGCGCATCGCTATGACGTGCCGTTGGTGGCGGCGGCGCTGCAATATCCGCTGCGCCATAAGGCCGTCGCGGGCTTGCTGTTCGGCGCCATTGCGCCGGAGACGGTGAACCAGAATATGGATCTGGCGCAGGTGGCGATTTCGGCGGAAGCTTGGCGTGAGTTTGAAAGGGAGGACTTCTTTTTGTGAACAAAAAGAAGCAAAAAAACTTTGCTACTTTGGGCCCGGCGCGTGCGTCGCTCCCGGCTCTGAAGGAGCAAAAGTTTTTGCGCCGCTTTTTTCAAAAAGCGGCTTCTTAACTTTCGCGAACGATGAAATGAGCAGCCAATGAAAGCCATTCTCTGCGAACGACCCGGCACCCTAACGGTGACAGAACTTGCACTCCCCAAGCTTGAACCCGGCCATGTGCTGGTGCGCATCCGCCGCGTCGGCATCTGCGGCACAGATCTGCATATTTTCCAAGGTAAGCACCCATATTTGCATTATCCCCGTGTGATGGGCCATGAACTTTCCGGCGAGATTCTGGAGACGGCAGGGGATACGCATCTCGCGGTGGGCGATCCTGTTTATATCAACCCCTATATCGCCTGCGGCAAATGCCATGCCTGCGCCCAGGAAAAACCCAATTGCTGTGTTGAGATCGGCGTGCTCGGCGTGCATCGCGATGGCGGCATGTGCGAGGTGCTGGCCGTGCCCGCACGCAATGTCTTCCGCGCCGAGGGCATCACGCTCGATCAGGCGGCGATGATCGAGTTTTTAGCCGTCGGCTGTCATGCCGCGCGGCGGGGGGAAATTTCCGCGCGCCACCGCGTGCTGGTCGTCGGCGTCGGGCCGATCGGCTTGGGCGCTGCGCTGTTCTCCAAGCTGCGGGGCGCGGAGGTCACCGTGCTGGATGCACAGCAAACGCGGCTGGATTTCTGCCAGTCGGTGCTGGGTATCGGCTCCGGCGTGTTGGCCAATGAGCATAGTTATCAACAGCTCGCGGAACATACGCGGGGGAATTTCTTCGATGTCGTGATCGATGCCACGGGCAATACCGAGGCCATTGAGCGCAGTTTTTCCTATGTCGCGCATGGCGGCGACTTCGTGCTCCTCAGCGTCGTGAAAGACCGCATTTCCTTCCTCGATTCCGAATTCCACAAGCGCGAGATGCGCCTCATCGGCAGCCGCAATGCGCTGGCGGAGGATTTTGCCGAGGTGATGGCAGCGATGCGCAATGGCCTGGTGCCCTCCGAACGCATCCTCACCCATCGCAGCCCGCTGCTTGAAGTGCCCGAACGTTTTTCCGATTGGATCCGGCCGGAGACAGGCGTGATCAAGGCGCTGGTGGAGGTTTAGGTTGTGCAATACAGTGGAAGACTTCTTTTTGTGAACAAAAAGAAGCAAAAAAACTTTTTTTCTTTGGGCCTGGGGCGTTCGTCGCTCCCGGCTCTGAAGGAGCAGAAGTTTTTTGCGCCGCTTATTTTCAAAAAAGCGGCTTCTTAACGCCATGTCCGCGCTGATCGACGCGCATGTGCATTTCTTCGATCTCGCGGGGCTCAGCTATCCCTGGCTGGAAGCACATCCCGCCATCCACCGGTCCGCCGATCACACCGCGTTTTTCCAGGCCGCTTCCCCAGCACCTGTGGAAAAGTTGGTTTTCGTCGAAGCCGCCGTGGCGCCCGGCTTGCATCTCGCGGAAGCGCGCTTCGTGCAGGCGCTGGCCAAAACGGAGCCCCGCATTGCTGGGATCGTCGCGCATGCGCCGGTGGAAAAAGGCGATGCGGTGGAGGAGGATCTGCAAGCTCTGCGCCAATTGCCCGCGCTGCGCGGCATCCGCCGGCTGATCCAAGGCGAGGCGGATCCCGGCATCTGCCTGGAGCCGGGTTTCATCGCGGGCGTGCGCCGGCTCGCGCGCCATAAGCTCAGCTTCGACCTCTGCGTGAAATCCTGGGCGCTCGGCTACGCGCTGGAGCTCGCGCGGCGCTGCCCGGATGTGCAGTTCATCCTGGATCATATTGGCAAGCCGGATATCCGCCACGGGCTGCGCGCTCCCTGGTGGGGCCAGATGCGCGAGCTGGCGGCCTTGGACAACGTCTCCTGCAAAATCTCCGGAGCGATCAGCGAGGCACGGCATCCCGGCTGGCAGCCGGGAGATGTCATCCCCTATGTCGCGCATGCGATCGACTGCTTCGGCTTTACCCGCGTGATGTTCGGTGGCGACTGGCCGGTCTCCGCCTTGACCCATTCCTACGGCACCTGGCTCGGCCTCGTGCGGGAGGCCATCCAGGGCAGCACGGAAGCGGAAAGCCGGGCGCTGTTCCAGGACAATGCGGCCCGGCTCTACCGGCTGGCGCATTTGTAACTTGCCTCCGGCGGTATAACATCCATATACCATCCACCTGGATGGCGCATGGATGTTGATATGTCTGAACACCTACACTCTGAACCCGCGCAGGAAATCCGCCTGAAAACCCCGGAAAGCGAGAAGATCACGATCAATCTCGGCTTTGTCGATCTCGGGCAGATCGACCTGCTGGTGCGCGAGGGGTTTTATTCCAACCGCACGGATTTCATCCGCACTGCCATCCGCAACCAGCTCGAGCGGCAGAACGAGGCCGTGGCCAAATCCGTGGCGCGGCACCGGCTGGATATCGGCATGCGGCTCTATACAAGGCAGGATTTGGAAACGGCCGAGGCCAATGGCGAGATGCTGCATATTCAGGTGCTCGGCCTGGCCATGATTGCATCGGACGTCCCGCCGGAGTTGGCGCGGCGCACCATCGCCTCGCTGCACGTGCTGGGCGCGCTGCAGACGAGTGCGGCCGTGAAAGCCGCCTTGCGCGACCGGCTGCGCTGAGCCGCAAAGGATTGATGAACATGGCGAAGTATCTGACAAGCGAGATGATGCGCGTGCTGCGCCTGACGCAAGAGGGCCGGCTCGGCGAGGCGATGTCGCGGCTGCGCAAGGCATTGCCAAGCGGAGCGCTGCCGGCCGGCCAGGCGCCGCGATTACCCGAGACGATGCGGCAGCTTTTTGCTCCCCCTGGGCCACAGCCACGTGCACCCGAGCCGCAGCCGCAGGATACGGGATTCGAGGAACGGCATTTCACCAACGCGGAGGGCAGCCGAAGCTATAAGCTGTTCGTCCCCTCCGGCGTCGAAGGCAGGCGCCTGCCGCTCGTCGTCATGCTGCATGGCTGCACGCAATCCCCGGATGATTTTGCCGCCGGGACGGGCATGAACGCGCTGGCGCAGGAACAGAAATTCCTCGTCGCCTACCCGGCGCAAGCGCGCAGCGCGAATATGTCGAAATGCTGGAACTGGTTCCGCCCGGGCGATCAAAAGCGCGATGCCGGCGAGCCCGCGCTGATCGCGGGGATTACGCGCGAGATCATGCGCGAATTCCAGGTCGAGCCGGGCCAGGTCTATATTGCGGGTCTCTCCGCCGGCGGCGCCGCCGCGGCGATCATGGGGGCGGCCTATCCTGAGCTTTACGCAGGTGTCGGCGTGCATTCGGGCCTGGCCTGCGGCGCGGCGCATGACATGCCATCGGCCATGCTCGCCATGCGCCAGGGCAAGCCCGGCGGCGCCGGGGCGGCGCGGCTGGTACCGACCATCGTCTTTCACGGCGATGCCAGATGCCACGGTGCATGTCGCCAATGGCGGCAATGTGATTGCGCAGGCGAAAGGTCGTGCCGCGTTGCTCAGCCGCGTCATCGAGGGCGTCGCCCCCGGTGGGGTGGCCTACACGCGCACTGTGCAAAGCAATGCCGAAGGGCGGCCGCTTTTGGAGGAATGGGTGCTGCACGGCGCTGGCCATGCCTGGTCCGGCGGCAACGCGCAGGGCAGCTACACCGACCCGCGCGGGCCGGATGCAAGCCGCGAGATGCTGCGGTTTTTCCGCCAGCAGGAAGCCTCAAGCGCCGCTTGAGACGACGCGCCCCGCGCGCCAATGACGCCGGGTTATAAAAAACCGCCCCCCTCCCACCTCCATAAACGTTACGAAATCGACGCGATAACGAAAAACATATGGCGTCGTTTTAAATTAGAATTTGACAGATATCGGACAATCTATTTACTCAACACATGGTTGCCATGTTGTAATGCGTAAGCTAGCGGTATGTAGCAACGATAAATACGAAGCAAGAGCCTATAACAGCCTGCGACAGCCTGTAACAACAGGATTTGACTATAAAAATCGTCTGTAAAGATAAAGATAAAACTGGGAACGGATGGGTGCAACAAAGGCTCTTTTGGCGTTTCAGACAGGTCGACCTGCGAAAGCTGCTGAATCTGTGCCGAATCTACGCTGAACCTAACAGTATGATTTGATGCTGCGTGCGGCTGTGCGCCGTGCGTGAGGTGAACTGTGTCCTGCGAAACGTGAGAAGCGCAAAGCTCTCCGCAGGAGAAGTGCAAACTTTGTTCAATAACGGGAGGACTTCGATCAATGGATAAACGGGTACAAGGAAATATGGGGCGCAGAGCGGTGAACGCGCAGCGCGGTCTGTTGCTTCTGGCAACGGCCTTGGCGGGCGTGGCTTTGCCACAGGCCTCGAAAGCGGACGTCACGCTGTACCCGGGCAGCGGCCCCGTGCCGAGTGTGATCGCGTATCTGCGTGTCGATGCCGGCCTGCGCGCCGTCGGCAATGTCGATCTTTCGCAATATAATGGTAAAGGCGGCAGCACGACGCTGCTGCAGTCGGGCGGTAATGACTGGGGCACCAGCATGTTCGGCGTCTACGGCGCCTCGCAGCTCTCGCCGGATTTGCAGGGCATCTACAAGGTTGAGTCCGGCTTCAATGCCATGAACGGTACGTTCAACAGCTCGACCAACTCGATCTTCAATCGTCGCGCCTTCGCCGGTCTGGACAGCGCGACCTACGGCACGATCACCTTCGGTAAAGACCTGTTTATCGACAACGACGTGTATAATTTCGACCCGATGATCCAGGAAAACTTCTCGACCTCGACCCTGGTCTATGGCCGTAACTGGGGCGGCGCCTCCAACATGGTGGAATATCGCAGCCCGGACTGGGGCGGCTTCAAGATTGGCGGCCAGGCCTCGTTCAATAACGGCACCACGGCCTTCAACGGCAATCCGCAGCTTGCGACCACGATTTCGAACATGTACGGCGTCTCGGCCGAATACGACATCTCGAAGCTCAGCCTGTATGCCATCTATGATGGCGTGCAGAATGGGGCGGGCCGTTACACCAATCTTTATACCTCCTCACTCGAATTCATCGGCGGCGCCACGCTCAAGCTCGATCCGGTGACGATCTATGTCGGTTATGAAAATCTCGCCGCGCCGGAAGGCAATAAAGGTGCCGAAAACGGCAGCCAGGCGATTACGAATCCCGGCACGCTCGTTGTGAATTCGTCTTATCCGGCCGTTTATGCGAGCCACGCCAATATGACCTGGATCGGCGCGCAATGGCTGGCGACCCAGCATCTCACCCTGCGCGCGGCGTGGTACTACACGCAGGTTAACGACCATGCCGGTGGTGCGAACCTGTTCACCGGCGGTGGTGAATATAATCTGACGAAGAACCTGCTGCTCTACGCCACGGCGGGTGAAGTTGTGAACCGGGGTGCGGCGGACTTCTCGGCGGATATTTATGCGCCGCCGCCCAAGCCCGGCCAGTCGCAGTTCACCGGCATTGGCGGCGTCAGCATCTCGTTCTGATCCAGCCGTCTTGCGTCTTGCACCGGGCGTGCCAAATTGGCGCGCCCGGCGTTTTTATTGGGGGGTTGAAAGGGGCTGAGGAGCAGCGTGGCCACAGGTTTTTGCATTGCCGTCGATTGGGGAACGAGCACCTTGCGGGCGTGGCTGTTGCACGCCGATGGCCAGGTGCTGGCGGAAAGCCGCTCGGGCGAAGGCGCGGATGGGCTGAGCGCGGCGGGGTTCGAGGCCTGCCTCGCCCGGCATGTCGCGCAATTGGGGGCGGCCGCCGGCGGGATCGAGACCAGCGACCTCCCGGTGGTGATGTGCGGCATGGTCGGCGCGCGCAATGGCTGGCGCGAGGCGCCGTATCTCGATATCCCCGTGCGCCTGGCGGAATTGCCGGCGCGGGCGATGCGCGTGCCGGAGTCGCGGTTCGATGCGCGGATCCTCCCTGGCCTGGCCCGGCGCGCGGCGGATGGCCCGGATGTGATGCGCGGCGAAGAGACGCAATTGCTGGGCTTTGCCGCCGCCGCACCGGAATTTGACGGCTTGCTCTGCCTGCCGGGAACGCATTGCAAATGGGTGCATGTGCAAGCCGGCGCGGTTAAGGATTTTCATTCCGCCATGACCGGGGAAATTTACCGCCTGCTCGCGCAACATTCCGTGCTGCGCCATACGGTGCAGGCGGATGCCGCAATCGATCCGCAAGCGGCGCAATTCACCCAAGGCGCGCTGGCCGGGCTCGCGCGGCCGCAGGCGTTGCTGCATGCGCTCTTCTCGGTGCGCGCCGCAGTATTGCTCTCGGGCCTATCCCCCGAGGCTGCCGCCTCCCGGCTCTCAGGCCTGTTGATCGGCACGGATGTCGGCGCGGCGCTGGGGCAAATACAGGCCGGCACGCCGGTGCGCCTGGCCGCTTCCGGCCCGCTGGCCGACCTCTACGACCGGGCGCTGCACCTCGCCGGGATCAAGGCCGAGCGTCTCGATGCCGAGGCCCTGGTCCTCAGCGGCCTGTTTCAGGCCGCCCGGCTGCTACATGCTTGATGGGAGATGAGACGATGACCGAATGCCTCAAAAGCGCGCCCTGGCCCGCCTTGCGCCGCCAAATGGTGGCAATTTTGCGCGGCATCACGCCGGCGGATATCGCGGCGGTTGGTGCTGCGGTGATCGAAGCGGGGTTCGAGGCCATCGAAGTGCCGTTGAATTCACCGGAAGCGCTGACCTCCATCGCGCAATTGGCAAGGCTGGCGCCCGCGCAGGTGCTGGTCGGCGCCGGCACGGTGCTCACCCCGGCGCAGGCGGCGGCGGTGGCCGATATGGGCGGGCGGCTGCTGGTCTCGCCAAATATCGACGCGGACGTGCTCCAGGCAGCGGCGAAGCGGGGCATGGTGACGATGCCCGGCGTGTTTTCTCCACCGAGGCGCTGGCCGCCTTGCGCGCCGGGGCCTCGGCGCTGAAATTCTTCCCCGCCTCGGTGCTGGGCCCGAATGGCATCAACGCCATCCGCGCGATCCTGCCTCCGGATGCCCCGGTCGGCGCGGTGGGCGGCGTCTCTAACGCGGATTTCGCCGCCTATATGCGCATCGGCGTGCGGCTGTTCGGCCTGGGCACTAGCCTGTACCCGGTGGGCGCGCCCGCAGCGGAGGTCGGCGCCCGCGCGCGTGCCGCGATCGAAGCCTATGACCTTGCCGCTTCCGGCGCGAAGAGCCACTGACATAATTATTTACAAAACAATCTCGATACGCGATAGCTGAAACGGTATGTTCCTTCTTAGCCCGAAACAATGGGCGATGGAGGAAATAATATGGCTTATAGTCTTGCCGCGGAATGGTTTCTGCGCTCGCGGCTGAAGTTGCGTCATCTCCGGCTGGTGGTTGCGTTGGACGAACATCGCAACCTGCATCGCGCCGCCGAGGCGATGAGCATCGCGCAGCCGGCGGCCTCGAAACTGCTCGCGGAAATCGAGGAGATTTTGAACCAGTCGCTGTTCGACCGGCACCCGCGCGGCCTGGTGCCGAATGTGCAGGGCGAGATCCTCATCCGCAGCGCCAAGGTCGTGCTGCGCACGCTGGTGCAGGCGGGGGAAGAGATCGCGGCGTTTTCCAATGGCGATGCTGGGGTTGTCACCGTCGGCACCGTCATGGCGCCAATGGTGGAATTGCTGGTCGATGCGATCGACCAGGTGCGTGCGCTGCATCCGCGTTTGCGCATTACCGTCGAGCTCGATGTCAGCGACGTGCTCGGCCATCGGCTGCAGGAAGGTGCCATCGATTTCTGCCTCGCGCGCATCCCCAGCGACATGGACCCGGCGCAGTTCGAGTATCGCGAACTCTGGGGCGAGGATATCCAGTTTCTCTGCCGCGAGAACCATCCTTTGGCGGAAGTCAAGGGGCTGAGCCTGCAGGACCTCGCCGCCTATCCCTGGGTGTTGCAGCCGCGCGGCGCGCCGTTGCGCCAGGTGATCGACCAGGCCTTTCTCTCGGCCGGCCTGGCGCCGCCGGAAAATGTCGTCAACTCCACCTCTGGCACGCTGGCGATGGTGATGATCGACCGTTCGGATACGATCACCGCAATGGAAACGCAGGTGGCAAAACTGCTCTCCGGCATGGGATTTTTCCGGACGCTCGATGTCGATTTCTCGATGCGCGTCGAGCCGTTCGGGCTGTTGCGGCTGGCCGGCCGGCCACTCTCGCCGGGGGCACGCCACCTCTACGACATGATCGCGGCGATTGCGGCGGCCAGGATGCAGGCGGAACCCGTCTGGCAGCCGGCGGAGTCGCTCAAAGATAACCAATTCGATATCGCGATGGGCTAATATTTTATTTGACGGTTATCGAATTGCTTCGTAGCCATGCGCACAGCCTGCGTCTGACAGGCGGATCTATAAACTGAGGAAAAACAATGCCGGTCCAATCTCCGAGATGCGATTCCCGCAACGGGAGTCAGCGATGAGTGCGCTTGCGAAAAAAACACGCCGCAGCCAGGCCTGGTTCGGTGGCAAGGATCGCGATGGCTATATGCATCGCAGTTGGATCAAGAACCAGGGCTATCCGGACGATCTGTTCGATGGAAGGCCGATCATTGGCATTTGCAACACCTGGTCGGAACTGACGCCCGTGCAACGGGCATTTTCGTGAGCTCGCCGAGTTCGTGAAGCGCGGCGTGTACGAGGCGGGCGGTTTTCCGCTGGAATTTCCCGTGATGTCGCTGGGCGAGACGCAATTGCGCCCCACCGCCATGCTGTTTCGCAATCTCGCCAGCATGGATGTGGAGGAAAGCATTCGCGGCAATCCGCTGGATGGCGTGGTGCTGCTGATGGGCTGCGATAAAACGACGCCCTCGCTGCTGATGGGCGCGGCCAGCGTTGGCCTGCCCACGATCGGTCTCTCCGGCGGGCCGATGCTCAACGGCAAGTTCCGCGGCCAGGATGTCGGCTCGGGCACCGGCGTGTGGATGATGTCCGAGGCAGTGCGCGCGGGCAAAATGACGATGGATGAATTCGTCGCCTCCGAATCCTCCGTGCATCGCTCCTCGGGCTCCTGCATGACGATGGGCACGGCCTCCACCATGGCGAGCATGGTCGAGGCGCTGGGCATGTCCCTGCCGGAGAATGCGGCGATCCCGGCGATGGACGCACGGCGCAAGCGCCTCGCCCAGCTCACCGGGCGGCGCATCGTCGAGATGGTGAATGAGGATTTGACCATCGACAAGGTGCTCACCCGCGCCGCCTTCGAGAACGCGATCCGCGTGAATGCGGCCATCGGCGGCTCGACCAATGCGGTAATCCACCTCATCGCTTTGGCCGGGAGGCTCGGCGTGAAACTCGGCCTCGAGGATTGGGATAGGCTGGGCCACAGCCTGCCATGCCTGGTCAACCTCCAGCCCTCCGGCAAATACCTCATGGAGGATTTCTATTACGCGGGCGGTCTGCCGGCGGTGATCCGCGAGATCGCGCATCTGCTGGATAGTGACGCGAAAACCGTCAACACCAAGTCGATCGTGGAGAATTCCGAGGCTGCGGAATGCTATAACCGCGAGGTGATCTACGCCTATGACGAACCCTTCAAGGAGACGGCGGGCATCGCCGTGCTGCGCGGCAACCTCGCCCCGAGTGGCGCGATCATCAAGCCCTCGGCGGCAACCCCGGCGCTGATGAAACATCGTGGCCGCGCCGTGGTGTTCGAGACGATCGAGGATTTCCACGCGAAGATTGAGGATGAGACGCTGGATATCGACGAGACCTGCGTCATGGTGCTGAAGAATTGCGGGCCGAAGGGCTATCCCGGCATGGCCGAAGTCGGCAACATGCCGCTGCCGCCGAAAGTGCTGCGCAAGGGCATCACCGACATGGTGCGTATCTCCGACGCGCGGATGAGCGGCACGGCCTATGGCACCGTGGTGCTGCATGTCGCCCCGGAAGCCGCCGCCGGCGGCAATCTGGCGCTGGTGCAGAATGGCGATATGATCGAGCTGGATGTCGAAGCCCGCCGTCTGCATCTCGATGTCTCGGATGCTGAGCTGGCGCGCCGGCGCGAGGCCTGGACCGCACCGCCGGCACCCGCGCGCGGCTGGTACAAGCTCTATGTCGACCATGTGCTGCAGGCCGACCAGGGGGCCGATCTTGATTTTCTCGTCGGATCCAGCGGCTCGCATGTCGCCCGTGAATCACATTAAAGGGGAATAAAAATGTCCGCGATTTATCCAAGCTTAAAAGGCCGCGTCGTGTTCATCACTGGCGGCGGCAGCGGCATC
The DNA here is from genome assembly GCA_963737355.1 of uncultured Pseudomonadota bacterium. Taxonomy (GTDB): domain Bacteria; phylum Pseudomonadota; class Alphaproteobacteria; order Acetobacterales; family Acetobacteraceae; genus Acidocella. The sequence continues at coordinate 344,939 of CAVTSC010000008.1, forward strand.
GGCGCCGCGCTCACGCGCGCTTTCGCCGCGCAAGGGGCCAAGGTCGCCTTTGTGGACATCGCCGAGGCGGAATCCCGCGCGCTCGTGGAATCGGTAAGCGAGGCGACGGGCAATGCGCCGCTTTTCCTCCCCTGCGATATCCGCGACATCGCGGCGTTGCAGGGCGCCGTGGCGGAGGCCGCCGGCCAGCTCGGCACGGTGAACGTGCTGGTCAACAACGCCGCCAACGACCAGCGCCACGCCGTGGAGAGCGTGACCCAGGAATATTGGGACGATCGCATGTCGGTCAATCTGCGGCCGATGTTCTTCGCGGCCCAGGCCGTGGCGCCGGGGATGAAGGCGTTGAACGCCGGCTCGATCATCAATTTCGGCTCCGTGAGCTGGATGATCGGGCAGGGCGGCATGCCGGCCTATACCGCGGCCAAGGCGGCGGTGAACGGGCTGACGCGCGGCCTGGCACGGGATTTCGGGCCTTTCAACATCCGCGTGAACACGCTGGTGCCGGGCTGGGTGATGACGGAGCGCCAGCTCAAGCTCTGGCTGACGCCGGAGGCCGATGCGGAGCGTGCCCAGCGCCAATGCCTGGAGCTGCGCGTGCAGCCGGAGCATATCGCCGCGATGGCGCTGTTCCTCGCCGCCGATGACAGTGCGGCCTGCACCAACCAGCAATACATCGTCGACGCGGGCTGGGTCTGAGGCGATGCGCAGGGCGGTCGATCCGGCCGGCGCGGTGCTGGGCGAGGGACCGCTCTGGGTGGCCGAGGAGAACGCCCTCTATTGGGTGGATATCAAGGGCAGGCGGCTGCACCGCTACCGCCTGAACGACGCTGAGGCGGCGAGTTGGCCCATGCCGGAGAACCTGGCCTGGGTCATCCCCCGCCGCAACCATCCCGGTTTCATTGCCGGCACGCGTAAGACCATCGGCATCTTGCGCGTGGAGGGCGGCGGCCTGGTTTTCGAGCCGAAGCTGGAGGTCGAGCCGGAGCGCCCCGGCAACCGGCTGAACGATGCCAAGGCGGATGCCGATGGGCAGATCCGCTTCGGCACCATGGACGATGCCGAAACCGCCGCCAGCGGCGCATTTTATACCCTGGCGCCGGATTTCACGCTGACCCGCGAGGATACGGGCTATGTCGTTGCCAACGGCCCGGCGATGAGTCCGGATGGGGCGATCATCTACCACACCGATAGCGCCGCGCGGACTATCTATCGCTTCCCACGCCTGCCCGGTGGGCTTCTCGGCGCGCGCGAAATCTTCGTGCGCTTTTCGGAGGAGGAGGGCTATCCCGACGGCATGACGGTGGATGCGCAAGGCGGGCTCTGGGTCGCGCATTGGGGTGGCGGGCGCGTGACGCGTTTTCTCCCCGATGCCACGCGCGACCGCGTGATCGCGCTGCCCGTCGCGCAGGTGACGAGCTGCGCCTTTGGCGGGCACCGGCTGGACCGCCTCTTCGTCACCACTGCCGCTATCGGCTTGTCGCCCGAGGCGCGCGCCGCGCAGCCTCTGGCCGGCGCGCTGTTCGAGCTGGATTGGGGGGATCTGGATCCGGGGATCGTGGGGCTGCCGCCGCATCGTTTTGCGGGATAGGTTTAAAAATCTTCTTTTTGTGAACAAAAAGAAGCAAAAAAACTTGTTGACGTTGAGCCGTGCTGGTCGTCGCGCCACGGGCTCTGGGAGCAAAAGTTTTTTGCGCCGCTTTTTTTCAAAAAAGCGGCTTACTTACCTTGCCTTTTACAATGCATATCAAAAGCGATATTACATTTCAAAAAAAGAATATTTGACAGATATCACGCAGCTTCTTACTCGTGGATTAAAGTTAACGGCGCCGTGAGCTGGCCGTATTATAATAAGATAAACGACACGTCCTGAGTTCCGTCCTAAGTCCAAGGAAACCATAAATGCCAACCGCGACATCGTTCTCTTCCCTTGTGCGGCATGCAGCCTTCGCCTGAAATTTCCGTGTCGCCACCGCCATCGCGGTCCGGCACAAAAGCTTACACGCATATCGTGCGCGCGGAGGGGGTCAGCCTTTCTTATGGCAATGTGCGGGCGCTTTCCGGGATCGATCTGGCGATCGGGCGTAATGAAATCGTCGGGCTGATCGGCGATAATGGTGCGGGCAAGTCGACCTTGATCAAAGTGCTGACCGGGGTTGTGCGCCCTACGTCAGGGCGGCTGTTTATCCGCGACGAGGAGGTGGACTGGTCGCATTATTCCGTGCGCGAGGCGCACCGGCTGCGCTTTGAGACCGTGTATCAGGAAAAATCCCTGGGCGAGAAGCAGCCGCTCTGGCGCAACGTGTTTGTCGGGCGGCAGATCACGAATCGCTTCGGTTTCATCAAGGTGGCCGAGGAGCGGCGCATCGCCAATGAGCTGCTGAAAGGCAAGCTCGGCTTCCGCGGCGTCGGGATCGACGCGGATTCGATGATCTCGAAACTCTCTGGCGGTGAGCGCCAGGGCATCGCGATCGGCCGCGCGATGCATTTTGATTCCGATCTGATCATTCTGGATGAGCCGACCGTCGCACTGGCCATCAGCGAGGTGCGCAAGGTACTGGACTTCGTGCGCTCCATCAAGGAATCCGGCCGCGCCTGTATTTATATCGAGCATAACCTCGCGCATGTACACGCTTTGGCGGACCGCCTGGTCGTGCTCGATCGCGGGCGCATCGTCGCGGATATCCGCGCCGGCGAGATGAGCCTGGAGGCGCTGACGAAATTCCTGATCGACCTGCAGCACGGCGCCGGTGTCGGCGTGCTGCCATGAGCGAGCGCACCACCCAGGCCGGCACAGTCGCGCGCAAAACACGGTTTTTGCCTAAGCTCGGCGCCATCGAAGGCCTGCCGATCATCGTGGTGTTCATCCTGCTGGTCGGCCTGTTCATGGCGGCCGCACCCGGCGTGTTCCTGAACTGGCCGATTTATCTCTCCTTCCTGACCACCGTGCCGCCGATGCTCGTCCTCTCGATCGGGCTGACCATGGTGGTCGCGGCCGGCGAGATCGACCTGTCCTTTCCCTCGGTGCTGGCCTTCTCGGGCTTCCTCTTCGCCTGGTGCGTGAACGCCACCGGGGATGCGTGGCTCGCCATGGCGCTGGCTTTGGCCGGCGGCGCGCTGGTCGGTGTCATCAACGGCATCCTGATCGCCTATGTCGGCATTCCCTCGATCATCATCACGATCGGCACGCAGTTTTTCTGGGCGGGGGCCGCTTCCATCCTCTCCGGCGGCATGTCGGCCGCCTTGCAGCAGCTCTCGGACGGCTCGCTCTATGCCGTGTTCGCGGGCAATCTGTTCGGCGTGATCCCGATGCAGGCCGTCTGGGCCACCGGGTTGGCGGTATTCATGTGGTTCATCTTGAATAGGCATCGATTTGGTGAGCATATCCTCTTCATCGGGGACAGCCGCACGGTGGCGAAGGTCGCCGGGATCAATGTTGCGCGTGAGACAGTCAAACTTTTCACGCTGATGGGCTTGCTGGGCGGCTTTTCCGCGGTGCTGCTGACGCTGGAGAACCTGAATTATTTCTCCACCCAGGGGCAAGGCTACCTGCTGCCCGCTCTGGCTGCGGTGTTCATCGGCGGGACCTCGGTTTTTGGCGGCGCTGCGACGATGGTGGGGACGTTCTTCGGCACCTTCATCATCGGCATGCTGGAAGCCGGGATCGTCGCGACGGGAATTGGCGGGTTCTGGGTGCAGGCGATCGAAGGCGTGGTCTTCGTCGTCGCCGTCATCCTGCATCTGCTCGTGGACACGCCTGCAAAATTCCGGGATTTCTACCGCTTCGTCGGGCTGCGGCGCGGCCTTGGTGGCTAGAGGGAAGACGAACTAAAGATGGCAGGGTATAATAACCAAAAAACCGACTTCAAAAAAAGGCATTAAAGCCAAAAGAGGGAACGGAAATGACGTTAATGAAAATGACGTTGCGGCACAAATTATTGCTGGCGGGGGCTGGGCTGTTCGCCATCGGCGGGACGCAGATGGCGCAGGCGGTGCAGCCCACGACCACCGGGCCGCTCGGTGCCGGCATGACGATCTACATGCAGATGGGCGGCAATCCGGGCGATGGCGCCACGCTGCCGCGCGAAATCGGCGCCGCCGATGCCGGCCATGCCTTCGGCATCAAGGTGATCGAGCAATTCTCGGCCTGGAGCCCGGAGACGATGCTCGCCCAGTTCCGCCAGGCCTTGGCGGCACACCCCACCTGCATCGCCATTACCGGCCATCCCGGTGACGCCGCCTTCGGCCCGCTGATCGCGCAGGCGGAGAACCAGGGCGTGCTGGTCACGGTCGGCAACACGCCGCTGCCCGAGGCCGAGAAGGCCTATGTCGGCAAAGGCTTCGGCTATGCCGGCGTCGATCTCTATACCGGCGGCGCCATCACCGCCCAGGCGCTGCTCGATGCCGGGTTGAAACCCGGCGATGAAGCGCTGGAATACGGCATTTTCAACGAGACCGAACGCAGCCAGTCCGATCGCGGCCTGCGCGATACGCTGGTCAAAGCCGGCGTGAAGGTCACGACGCTGGAAATCTCGCCGCAGGTCGATGCCGACCCCTCGCTCGCCGTGCCCATCCTGGTCGCCTTCATCGAGGCGCATCCGAACCTCAAGGCCATCGGCACGCAGCATGGCGGGGTCACGGGTTTCATCCCGCAGGCGTTGAAGGAGGCGGGCAAGGCGCCGGGCCAGGTGCTGGTCGGCGGGATTGATCTCGCCCCCTCCACCATCGCCGGATTGCAGAACAAATACATCAGTGCGACACTGGACCAGCAGCTTTACCTGCAGGGCTTTCTGCCCGTAACGCAATGCGTGCTCGCGGCCGCCTATCATTTCAGCGGCCTCAACATCAATACCGGCGCCGGCGTGGAAACGCCGCAGTCGATCGACGCGCTGATACCGCTGATCAAACGGGGTATCCGCTAGCTTTCCAACAAGAATTCTAAAACAAAGGGAGAGAACAACAGATGACCGACGAGACAAACGACGCGGGTAAACCGGGCTTCCGCCGCCGCATGATCATGCAGGGCGCACCGGCTTTGCTGGCCGCGGCCGGCATGGCCGCGATGATGAAACCCGCCGCCGCGGATGCCGCCACCGGCGGCCCGCTGCCGGCGCATAAGCGCTGGAAACTGGTGTTCGTGAACCATGTCACGACCAATCCCTTCTTCGTTGCAACGCAATACGGCATTGCCAGATGCCTGCGCCTTCTTCGGTTGCGACTACCAGTGGACCGGCTCGGAGACCGCCGTGGTCGGTGAGATGGTGAATGCCATGGATGCCGCGATCGCGCGTCAGGCCGATGCGATCGGTGTTGCCATCGTCGATCCCACCGCCTTCAACGCCCCGACCGCCAAGGCGCTGCAGGCCGGAATTCCGGTCTTCGCCTATAATGCCGATTCCCCGGCGAATAGCGGCAATCAGCGCCTCGCCTATATCGGCCAGGATCTGTTCAAATCCGGCTACGAGATGGGCAACCGCATCGTCGGCCTGGTCGATTCCGGCCATGTCGGCCTGTTCATCGCCACCCCCGGCCAGCTCAACATCCAACCGCGTATCGACGGCGCGATCGCCGCGATCAAGGCCTCCGGCAAGCCGATCACCTATGATTCGATCGCGACCGGTGCTACGGTTGATGAAGAACTCCCCAAGATCAAAGCCTATTATCTGGGCAACCAATCCCTCAAGGGCATGTTCGCCGTGGATGCGGGTTCGACCGAATGCGTCGGTCAGGTCATCAAGGAATATAACCTGACGGCGAAGGGCGTGCAGGGCGGCGGTTTCGACCTCGTGCCGCGCACGCTGGAATACATCAACGAAGGCCATCTGAACTTCTCGATCGACCAGCAGCCTTATTTGCAAGGTTTCTATACCGTGATGGAAATGGTCATGTACCTGGCCTCCGGCGGTCTGGTCGGCCCGGCGGAGATCAATACGGGGCTTAAATTCGTCACCAAGGACACCGTCACGCCATACCTCGCCACCAAGACGCGCTTTGAAGGCAACAGCACGGCGCAGGAAATCGTCCAGCGTTCCGGCGCCATCTGAGGATCGATCGTACTTCTCAAGGATAGACCATAATGACAAGCACACCGGTGGCAGATCCGACATCCGTTAAAGTCACGCCGCAAGTTCGGCAGAACGCGCTGTTGCGCTTTATTTTACGGACGCCGGAAGCCAGTATCGCGGCCGTGGGGGTGATTCTCGTCATCGTTTTCGAGATTCTAAGCCCCAACTTTGTGACCAACGCGAATATGAGCACGGTCAGCCAGTTTTTCGCACCCTGGGCGATCATCGCCTGCGGTGAGATCATGCTGCTGATTTGCGGGGAAGTGGATCTGTCCGTCGGACAGGTCTTCGCCCTCGCACCCTTCGTGATGCATTTCGTCGCTGCCGCCGGTTTGCCGCTATTCGCCGGGGTCATCGTGGCCCTGGCGGTTTCCGCCTTCCTCGGGCTTTGCATCGGCCTGATCACGGTGATGTTCGGGGTTGCCTCCTTCATCACCACGCTGGGCGCCTTGCTGTTGATCAACGGGCTGACGCTGACATTGAGCGGCGGCTTCCCGATCGATACGCCCGATACGCCGCTCGCCGCCATTCTCGGCGGCCTGGCCTATAGCGAAATCGCCTGGGCGGTGGGAATCGCGCTCGTCCTGCATGCCATCCTGCGCAATACCCGTTGGGGCCTGCACACCATCGCGGTGGGCGGCAACCCGACGGGTGCGGCGGAGGCGGGCATTCATACCGCCAAGATCAAGATCGGCAATTTCATGCTCTGCAGCATGCTGGGCGGTTTTGCCGGCATCCTGAACGCCTTCCACGTCACCTCCATCGACCCGAATGCCGGGGGCTCGAACGTGATGTTCCTCGCCATCGCCTCCTCGGTCATCGGCGGCACCTCCCTGCTCGGCGGTTCCGGCACGATCATCGGCGGGCTGATCGGTGCCGCGGTGCTCGGCATCCTGCAGGATGGCTTCACGCTGCTCGGGATCAACGCCTTCACCTTCGACATCATCACCGGGACGGCGATCCTGATTACCATGATCACCAACGTGCAATTCGCCAAGATTCGCCAGCGCAACCGGATGTAATCAGATGAACACAGAACCCCCCGTGCTTGAGGCACGCAACATCACCAAAAGCTTCGGCAATATCCAGGCGATCCGCAACATCTCCCTCACGCTCCAGCGTGGCGAGATGCTGGGTATTCTCGGCGATAACGGCGCCGGAAAATCCACGCTGATGAAGATCCTCACCGGATATCACCAGCAGACGACAGGCGAATTATTGATCAATGGCGAGCCCGTGCTGCTCGCCTCGGTCGACCATGCGCGCAGTTTCGGGATCGAATGCGTCTACCAGGACCTCGCGATGGTCAATTCGCTCTCCGTCTACCACAACATGTTTCTGAACCGCGAAATCGTGCATGCCGGCCCGTTCCGGCTGCTCAACCACAAGGCGATGCGCCGTCGCGCCGAGGCCTTGCTGGCGGATATCGGCGTGAACATCCCCTCGGTGGATATCGAGGTCGGCGCGCTCTCCGGCGGCCAGCGCCAGGCGGTGGCGATCGCGCGCGCGGTGGCCTCGAATGCGCGCATCCTGTTGCTCGACGAACCGCTGGCGGCAATGGGCGCGCGCGAGGCCGCGCTCATCATCGCGCTGATTGAACGCTTGAAACGTCGCGGCGATGTCTCGATGATCATGATCGCGCATAACTACGCCCAGACCCTGGGCGTTGCCGACCGCGTGATGATGATCCAGCGCGGCACCTGCACGTTCGAGGGCCGTTCCGCCGATACCTCGGCAGCCGAACTCTTCGACATCGTGCGCCGCGAATACCAGACCAACCTGGCGCTGGCCTGATGCCGGCCAGGCTGTGTCCGCGCGCCGGACGATGATTCAGATCAAGCCGGGCAACGCGCGCCTGAGCGTGGAGGCGTTCGGGCGCATGGCGGATGGGCGCGACGTGGAACGCTATACTTTGACCAATGCGCAGGGCCTGCGCGTGCAGTTCATCAGCTATGGAGGCGCGGTCACCGGGATTTTCTGCCCGGACCGCGCGGGGAGCATGCAGAACATCGTGCTCGCGCATGAAGATTTGCACGCCTACGAGACCGAGTCCGGCTATCTAGGCGCGCTAATCGGGCGCTACGCCAACCGCATTGCCGCCGGGCGCTTCGCCCTGGATGGCCAGGACTATACTTTGGCGATCAACGATGAACCGAACGCCCTGCATGGCGGGCCCAACGGGTTCAACCGCCAGGTCTGGAAGGTCACGCCGCACGCGGAGGCGGCGCAGGCGGTGCTGGACTATACCAGCCAAGCGGGCGAGGAGGGGTATCCCGGCACCTTACAGGTCCGCGTGACCTATACGCTGACCGATGCCAATGAATTTTTGCTCCGCTACCAGGCCAGCACCGATGCGCCGACGGTGCTGAACCTCACCAACCACGCCTATTTCAACCTGGCGGGTGCCGCGGCCTGTATCGATGACCAGTGGCTGATGGTCAACGCCGATGCATTCACGCCGATCGATGCAAATGTCATCCCGCTGCAAATGGCGGAACCGGTCTCGGGCACGCCGTTCGATTTCCGGCAGGAAGCCGCCTTCGGCGCGCGGCTGCAGGACCCGCATCCACAACTGCGCCTGTTCAACGGCTACGACCATAACTGGGTGCTGAACAAAACCGGCGATGCGCGCATCCCGCAACTTGCCGCCCGCGCGCATCACCCGGCAAGCGGCCGTGTGCTGGAATGCCTGACCACGGAGCCCGGCGTGCAGATCTATACCCGCGCCTTGGAGGACGGAAGGCGCGACAGTTTTACGCTCGAGACGCAGCATTTTCCCGATAGCCCGAACCGGCCGGAATTTCCTTCAACGGTGCTGCGGCCGGGCGTGCCGTTCGACAGCACGACGATCTTCCGTTTTTCGGTAAGACCGTAACGATTTTCAACGACTGGAGATAAGATGACGAGCCTGCATCCATCCACCCCCTTCCGCGGCGTTTTTCCGGTGGTTCCTACAATCTTCGACGCCTCCGGCGCCCTCGACCTCGCGGGCCAACGCCGCTGTCTCGACTTCATGATCGATGCCGGATCGGACGGACTGTGCATCCTGGCCAATTTCTCGGAGCAATTCGTGCTGAGCGATGCCGAGCGCGACACGCTCACGCGCCTGGCCTTGGAACATGTCGCCGGCCGCGTGCCGGTGATCGTCACGACCAGCCATTTCAGCACGGAAATCTGCGCCGCGCGCAGCCGGGAGGCGCAGGCTTTGGGGGCGGCCATGGTCATGGTCATGCCGCCTTATCATGGTGCCACCATCCGAATCCCCCAGCCCGAAATCCGCGCGTTTTTCCAGCGTCTTTCGGATACGATCGACATCCCCATCATGATCCAGGACGCGCCGGTCGCCGGCACGCCGCTGCCGGCGAGTTTCCTCGCACAGATGGCGCGCGAGATCGAACATGTGAGCTATTTTAAGATCGAGGTGGCGCAGGCGGCGGCGAAATTGCGCGAGCTGATCGCCGCCGGCGGGGCCGCGGTCGAAGGCCCCTGGGACGGCGAGGAGGCCATCACCTTGCTGGCCGATCTGGATGCCGGGGCAACTGGGGCGATGACCGGTGGCGGCTATCCGGACCTGCTGGCGCCGATCCTGCGGGATTATCTGGGCGGCAACCGGGCCGCCGCAATGGCGGGCTATGAGCGCGTGCTGCCGCTGATCAACTACGAGAACCGGCAATGCGGGCTGCTCGCGGCCAAGGCGCTGATGCAGGAGGGCGGCGTGATCGCCCATGAAGGCGGGCGCCATCCGCTGACCCCCTTGCACCCGGCCACGCGCGCGGGGCTGATCGAGACGGCAAAGCGGCTGCAGCCGCTCGCATTGACCTGGGGGAAATGACATGAGCGGACGTTTGGCGGGCAAGATTGCGCTGATCACGGCGGCGGCGCAGGGCATCGGGCGGGCGAGCGCGGAAGCCTTCCTGCGCGAAGGGGCAAGGGTGATCGCGACCGACATCGCCAAGATCGATCTTCCCGGCGTGGATGCACGGCATCTCGACGTCACCAGTGCGGCGGAGATCGCGGCACTGGCGGCAGAATTGGGCCCGGTGGACGTGCTGTTCAACTGCGCCGGCTATGTGCATCAGGGCTCGATCCTGGAATGTGACGATGCCGCCTGGGCGCGTTCCTTCGCGATCAATGTCACGTCGATGTTCCACACCATCCAGGCCTTCCTGCCGGGGATGCTGGCAGCCGGGCGCGGTTCGATCGTCAACATGGCCTCGGCGGCTTCCAGCGTGAAAGGCGTGCCCAACCGCTTCGCCTATGGCGCCAGCAAAGCGGCGGTGATCGGCCTCACGAAATCCGTCGCGGCGGATTATGTCGCGCGCGGCATACGCTGCAACGCGATCTGCCCGGGCACGGTGGAATCGCCCTCGCTGCATCAACGCATCGAGACGCTGGCGGCGCAAAGCGGGGCGAGCGAGGAGAGCGTGCGCCAGGCCTTCATCGCGCGCCAGCCGATGGGAAGGCTCGGCACGCCGCAGGAAATCGCGGCTTTGGCCGTGTATCTCGCCTCGGATGAATCCGCGTTTACCACCGGCGTTGCGCATGTCATCGATGGCGGTTGGATGAATTGAAGTGGGCCTGGGGCGCGCATAGCTCCAGGCTCCGACGGGCAAAAGTTTTTTGCGCCGCTTTTTTTCAAAAAAGCGGCTACTTCCCTGCTTGACCTTGCACTGTGAGAAGAGCCTACAAAGCATCGATGCGAATCAGCAACGGAGGCTTTGTCATGAAAAAGCTTTTTGCCGTCTGCCTCGGCGGGCGTGCCGAGAAATGCAATACGGAGCTGCATGATATCGTCTTCGCGATAGGCGAAACGATCGAGGATACCTATGAGCAGCTCATGGAAAAATGGTTCGGCACGCCGGTCGGCCTGCACCTCGATTCCTGGGTCGAGCTCAGCACGGTGGACGGGCATAAAATCACCGTCGCGGAAGATTTAGGCGAGGACGGCATCGCCTCCGGTCCCCGGTTATATTTCGTCAATCTCGGCGCCTATGAGCCCGGCCTGTTCGGCGAGCTGCATGCGAACATCTTCGTCGTCGCCGAGCATCCCGGGGATGCGAAAACGCGGGCGAAAACCCTGCTGCATAAAAGCCTGCCCGTGCCCGTGCATACCGATGATTTCCATGCGGTGGAGGACTGCCTGGCGTCGCCAATGCTGGGCGCGTACCGGATCATCGCGAAAAAGCACGGAATCCGGCAGGAATTGCGCCCGGTCAACGGCTACCACCCCATCCCGGCCCCCATCGTGCGCGCTTTCATGGCGCGCCGCGCGGTGCCGGCGGCGCTGGTGGCGGAATAAAAGGGCAGGGAGACCGTCCTTTTTCGCATTGACCATCGTGGCACTCCGGCCAATATAGAGGGGAGTTTCCCCGGCCGGCTGCGGCAAGTACCGCAGCCGGCCCTCTTTATTCGGAGTGCGTAATGTCAGATTTAAATGCGGCCGCCTCAGGTCTTTTCAAAATCGGCGGCGAGATCGCGGTCAACCGCTTAGGCTTCGGCGCCATGCGCATCACCGGCGCCGGCATCTGGGGCGAGCCGGCGGACCGCGCGGAGGCGATCCGTACCTTAAAGCGCCTGCCCGAACTCGGCGTGAATTTCATCGATACCGCGGATGCCTACGGCCCGGATGTCTCCGAGGAGCTGATCCGCGAGGCGCTGCACCCGTATCACGGCGTGCTGGTCGCGACCAAAGCCGGGCAGAGCCGCACCGGCCCGAATGTCTGGGTGCCGCTCGGCCGGCCGGAATATTTGATCCAGGAAGCGAAGAAAAGCTGCCGCCGCCTCGGCGTCGAGCAGATCGGCCTCTGGCAGCTCCACCGCGTCGACCCGAAAGTGCCGCGCGAGGAGCAGTTCGATGCGGTGAAGAAACTGCTCGATGACGGCATCATCCGCCATGCCGGCCTGAGCCAGGTTTCGGTCGAGGATATTGAGGTCGCCTCGAAATTCTTCAAAGTCGCAACGGTGCAGAACCGCTATAACCTGGTGGATCGCAGCAGCGAGGCGCAGCTCGATTACTGCGCGGCCAACGGCATCGGCTTCATCCCCTGGTATCCGCTGGCGGCGGGCAATCTCGCCAAGCCGGGCTCGATCCTTGATGACATTGCGCGCAAGCACAATGCAGCCCCGAGCCAGATTGCGCTCGCCTGGGTCCTCAAGCGCAGCCCGGTCATGCTGCCGATCCCCGGCACGTCCAAGGTCAAGCATCTGGAGGAGAATGTCGCGGCGGTGAACATCACGCTCACCGACGCGGAATTCGTCGATCTCGACCGCGAGGGCAAGGCGCAAGCCGCCTAAAATGACGGGCGGGCAGGGCGCTACGGCGCCTCTGCCCGTCCAACTATTTGCCGACCATCACGTCGGAAGCCTTGATGACGGCGTAGGCGGTATCCCCAATGACCAGTGCGAGATTGTCGATCGCCTCGTTGGTGATGGAAGAGGTGAGCACGACGCCGCCGCCAATATCGATGCGCACATGGCCGGTGGTCTGGCCCTTTTGAACGGCGACGACTTTGCCTTTGATTTGGTTGCGTGCGCTGATTTTCATGCCAGGCTCCTTCTTGAATGGGGCGTTGGCGAACTCTGCCTGAGTTGTGGGGGGTTCGTCAGTAAAAAAGGTCTTCTTTTTGTGAACAAAAAGAAGCAAAAAAACTTTTTTACTTTGGGCCGGTGGCGCGCATAACTCCCGGCTCTGAGGCGCAGAAGTTTTTTGCGCCGCTTTTTTTCAAAAAAGCGGCCACTTACCCCGCCTTCGCCAGTGCCGCGAGCACCGTCTCACCGTAACGCTCGATCTTCGTCGTGCCCATGCCGGGGATTTCGCCGAGCTCGGCCAGCGTGCCCGGCCGCGCGGTGGCGATGGCGGCCAAAGTGGCGTCGTGGAAAATGACATAGGCCGGCACGTTCTGCTCGCGCGCCAGGCGCATGCGCTCGGCGCGCAGGATCTCGTAGAGCCGCGTCTCCTCAGGCCCGAGCGCGATGCGCTCGTTCTTCTTCTTCATCACCGAGGTCGAGGCCGTGGCCGTGCGGTCGCGGCGCAGATGGATGGATTCCTGCCCGCGCAGCAGCGGCTCGGCCTTGCGCGTCATGCGCAGCGCGCCGAAGGAATCATGGTCCACCTCGATCAGGCTGCGCACGATCAGCTGGCGGAAGACCGAGCTCCAGCCCTTGCGGTCGAGCTCCTTGCCGACGCCGAAGGTCGGCAGCTTGTCATGCTCGCGCTGCACGATTTTATCCGTCGAGACACCCAGCAGCACGTCGATGAGATGCCCGGTGCCGAATTTCTGCCCCGTGCGCAGGATCGCCGAGAGCGCCTTGCGCGCCGCCGTCGTGGCATCCCAGGTCTCCGGCGGGGTCATGCAGGTATCGCAATTGCCGCAAGGCTCGGACATTACCTCGCCGAAATGCGCCAGGATCGCCTGGCGCCGGCAGGCCGCCGTCTCGCAAATCCCGAGCAAGGCATCGAGCTTGGTGTGTTCCACGCGCTTGACGTCATCCGGCGCGGAGGTCTGGTCGATCATGTGGCGGCGGAAGACCACATCCTGCACGCCGTAGAGCAGCAGGGTTTCCGAGGGCAGACCGTCGCGCCCGGCGCGCCCGGTCTCCTGGTAGAACGCTTCCAGGCTGCCCGGCAGGTCGTGATGCACGACAAAGCGCACATCCGGCTTGTCGATCCCCATCCCAAACGCAACGGTTGCGACCAGCACGAGGCCTTCCTCCGCGAGGAAAGCGTCCTGGTGGCGCGAGCGCATCTCCGGGTCGAGCTTGGCGTGATAGGGCAAAGCGTTGATGCCATTGGCCTTCAAAGCGGCGGCGGTCTGCTCGACCGTGGCGCGGCTCAGGCAATAGACAATGCCGCTCTCGCCCTGATGCGCGCGCAAAAAGGTGAGGAGCTGGCGCTGCGGCGCTTCCTTGGGCACCACGGCGTAGCGGATATTCGGGCGATCGAAGCTGGAGAGGAACATGCGCGCCTCGTCCAGGCAGAGCCGGCGGCGGATATCCTCGCGTGATTGCATGTCCGCGGTCGCGGTAAGCGCTATGCGCGGAATGCCGGGAAAGCGCCGGCCAAGTTCGGCGAGCTGCAGATATTCCGGGCGAAAATCATGCCCCCATTGGCTGACGCAATGCGCCTCGTCGATGGCAAAAAGCGCGATCTCCACGCCTTCCAGCATTTCCAGGAAGTCGGGCATCAGCAGGCGTTCGGGCGCGGCGTAGAGCAAATCCAGCCGCCCGGCGCGCAAATCCGCGCGCACGGCGGCGCGCTCGGGCCCGGTCAGGCTGGAATTCAGCGCCGCCGCATTCAGCCCCAACTGGCGCAAGGCGGCGACCTGATTGCGCATCAGCGCGATCAGCGGCGAGACGACAATGCCCACGCCCCGGCGGCAGAGCGAGGGGAGCTGGTAGCAGAGCGACTTGCCGCCGCCGGTCGGCATCAGCACGATCGCATCGCCGCCGCCAATGACATGGGAGATCGATCTCCGCCTGATGCCCCCGAAACCGGGCAGGCCGAAGACGCTGCGCAATACGGTATTGGGATCCGCCGTCTCGGCCTCTCGGGGCTGGGTGTCTGCAGGCGGGGCGGTGCTGAAAATCCATGAAGCGTGGTTATAGGCGAAGACTTCTTTTTGTGAACAAAAAGAAGCAAAAAAACTTTTTTACTTTGGGCCGTGCTGGTCATCGCGCCACGGGCTCAAGGAGCAGAAGTTTTTTGCGCCGCTTTTTTTCAAAAAAGCGGCCACTTATCTATAGATGGCCGCCCGCCGCCAAGCCGCAATTTCTGCCTCGCTCGCCCCCAACACCTCCCGCAGTACCGCCTCGGTATCGGCCCCGAGTAAAGGCGGTGCGCGCTCATCCTCCACGAGGCTGCGCGAAAAACGCATCGGGCTCGCCACGCTGCGCATTCTCCCCGCCTCGGGATGCGGGATGGTTTTAAAAATGCCCCGCGCGCGCATTTGTTCGTGGGAGTCTCGAGGTCGGATAGGCGGTTGATCGGCCCGCAAGGCACGCCGGCTTCTTCCAGCAGCGCGATCCAATCCTGCGAAGGCTTGCCGCGCATCAGCACCTCCAGCAGCGGCACCAGAACCTCCCGGTGCGTCACCCGCATTGGGTTGGTGGCAAAACGTGGATCGGCCGCCAGCCCCGGCGCGCCCGCCGCCTCGGCAAAGCGGCGGAACTGCGCGTCGTTCCCGGCGGCCAGGATCACATGGCCATCCTCCGTCGCGAAAACCTGATAGGGCACGATGCTCGGATGCGCATTGCCGGCGCGCGCCGGGGCCTCGCCCGAGACGAGGTAGCTCTGGATCTGGTTGGCAAGGGTTGCGATCTGCACGTCGAACAGCGCGATATCGATATGCTGGCCAAGGCCGGAGCGTTCCCGCTCGGCCACCGCCGCCAGTATGGCGGTCGCGGCATACATGCCGGTGAACACATCCGTCACGGCAACGCCAACTTTCATCGGCTGGCCATCCTTCTCGCCGGTCAGGCTCATCAGCCCGCCCATGCCCTGCATCAAGAAAATCATAGCCGGCTCGGTTGCGGTAAGGCCCGGTCTGGCCGAAGCCGGTGATCGAGCAATAGATCAGCCGCGGATTTTCCCGCAGCAGCGCCTCCGGCCCGAGTCCGAGCTTTGCCAGCCCGCCGACTTTGAAATTTTCCAGCAGAATATCGCTCTGCAAGGCGAGGCGCTGGACCAGCGCCTGGCCTTCCGGCTGCGCAAAATCGATGGTGACGGATTTCTTGCCGCGATTGGCACAGAGGTAATAGGCGCTCTCGCCACGGCCTTGGCCATCCTCGGGCGGCAGGAAAGGCGGTCCCCAGGCGCGGGTGTCATCCCCATCCCCCGGGCGCTCGATCTTGGTGACCTCCGCGCCGAGATCCGCCAAAAGCTGGCCCGGCCCAGGGGCCGGCTAGCACGCGGCTGAAATCCAGCACGCGGAGGCCGTGCAGGGGACCCGGCACGGGCTAAAACGCCGCGATGCCGGTTTGCGCCCGCCCGAGGATCAGCGCGTGCACGTCATGCGCGCCCTCATAGGTGTTCACGGTCTCCAGATTCATCATGTGGCGGATGACATGATACTCATCGGCAATGCCGTTGCCGCCATGCATGTCCCGCGCGACGCGGGCGATATCCAGCGCCACGCCGCAATTGTTGCGCTTGAGCATGCGAGATCATCTCCGGCGCCGCCTCGCCCGCATCGAACAGCCGGCCGAGGCGCAGCACGCTATGCAGGCCGAGCGTGATGCGAGTTTGCATGTCCACGAGTTTTTTCTGCACGAGCTGTGTCGCGGCCAACGGCCGGCCGAACATTTTTCGCTCCAGCGTGTAGCTGCGCGCCGCATGCCAGCAGAACTCCGCCGCCCCGAGCGCGCCCCAGGCAATGCCGTAGCGCGCATTGTTCAGGCAGGAGAACGGCCCGCGCAGGCCGCGCACATTGGGCAGGATCGCATCATCGGGCACGAACACATCCCCCAGCATGATCATCCCCGTGACCGAAGCGCGCAGCGAGAATTTGCCCTCGATCTTCGGCGTGGCGAGGCCTGTAGCCCCGCGCTCGAGCAGGAAGCCGCGAATATCCCCCGCCTCGTCCTTGGCCCAGACGAGCAAAACATCGGCAATCGGTGAATTGGTGATCCAGGTTTTCGCGCCGTTCAGCACATAGCCGCCGTCGACCTTCACGGCTTTCGTGTGCATCGCGGCCGGGTCGGAGCCGGCATCGGGCTCGGTCAGGCCAAAGCAGCCGACCATCTCGCCGCTACGCAGTTTGGGCAGGTACTTATCCTTCTGCGCCTTAGAACCAAACGCATAGATCGGGTACATCACCAGCGAGGATTGCACCGAGAAGGCGGAGCGGTAGCCGCTATCCACGCGCTCTACCTCGCGCGCGATGAGCCCGTAGGCGACATAGCTCACATCCGCGCAGCCATGGGAATCGAGCGTCGCGCCTAAAAAGCCGAGTTCGCCGAGCTCGTTCATGATCGCGCGGTCGAACTGCTCTTCACGAAAGCCCAGCAGCGCGCGCGGCTGTAGTTTTTCCTGGCAATAGGCATGGGCGGTATCGCGGATCGCGCGTTCTTCCTCGGTGAGCAGATCCTCGAATTTCAACGGATCAGCCCAATCGAACACTGCGAGCTTGCCTTTCATGCGGGGGGCGGAGGGCGAGGCGCTGCGATCAAGCATGGCGGTATCTCACTTTTCGGCTGGCCGGGATGGCGCCGGCCAGTCTGCGCCTTCCGCATTTTTCCCGCAAATCGAGAAACAGGCCGGGCAAAAGTGGTGTATACTTGGCCACCACGCCGCCCATGCTACAATTTGTGCGATAATTTGTTCGCGCAGGCGATTTATTCTTAGGCTGTGCCTGATGACGGGCATGCAATGCTACGTTATGCTAAGCACGATGAGCGTTCGACCTGATATGGCAACCGTCAAGCCGCGTTTGCCGCGTAACTCGTTATGGCTGATTTTCGTCTCGCTGGGGACGATATTGTCAGGTTGCTCGCTCGACCCCTTAGCGCAACGGCCGGAGGCCGCGTCTCCGCAGCCTGCCCCGTCGGCGGAATTGCTGCGCCAGGCGGAGGCGCACGGCTTTGCGGAAGGCTTTAAGGCGGGACGGCGCTTTCAGGAAGCGCGCGACCACGACTTGGCTTCGGGCACGCCTGCCGCTCCAACGCCGCTCCTCCCGGTGACGACCGGCGAGGCCCGAATCTGCCGCGGCGCCAACCCCCAGCACCCTGCCCACCATTACCGTGCCGGCCGCAACGCCCCCAGCGGCACCAGCATCCGCACCCGTAACGGCACCCGCCACACCCGCGCCGCCGGTACAGGCGGTCAAGCCGCAGCCGGCCTCCACACCGGTCCAGCCGCCCGGCAGCACCTTCGTGCCGAGCGGCACCGCCTCGCCCCTCAACGCGGCGCCGGATCCGTTTTAGGGAAAAAGGCAGTCTTCTTTTTGTGAACAAAAAGAAGCAAAAAAACTTTTTTAACCTGGGCCGGTGGCGCGCGTAACTCCCGGCTCTGAAGTCGCAAAAGTTTTTGCGCCGCTTTCAAAAAAGCGGCTGCTGATCCATTTCCTCCGCCCAAAGCCCCGACGCCTCAAGCCCGAACCCCGCCAGCAGCGCTGCCGCCGTATCCTCCCAGGTGGCGGGGCGGAAGGCGGCGGCGATGCGCGCCTCCATCTCGGCGATCCGCTCCGGATGCTCGATCAGGCTCCGGATGACGCCATAGGCATCCAGCACATTATCCGGGTCGAAATACGCACAGAACGCTCCGCCCGCCTCCGGAATGGCCGAATAGCGCGACGCCGCGACTGTTTTCCCGAAACAGAGCAATTCCGTCACCGGCAGGCCCCAACCCTCGTAGAGCGAGGGGAATACCGAGAACAGGCAATGCTGGTACAGGCTGGCAAGCTCGGCTTCCGCCGGGCTGTTGATGAAGCGGATTTTTCCTCCGAACCAGTTGGCATTGCGCAATTGCTGCATCAAATCCGTGGTCAGCCAGCCGATCTTGCCGGCGAAAACAAGGTCCGGGACGCTCTCCTCCGGCATGCTCTGCAGCATCCGGCGCCAGACGCGCATCATGGCGATGTGGTTCTTGCGCGCCTCGATCGTGCCGACCATCAGCACATAGGGTCGTGCCACCATCCGGGGCCCCTGCGTCAGCGCCGCCGGATAGCCGCCCACCGGGACCACGACCGGCGTGGGGATCGTTTTGCCCAGCCGCTTCATGCACGCCTTAAGGTCCGCGGCGGTCTGCCGCGAGATCGCGAACATCAGATCCGCCTGTGGCACGACCTCGCGCAGCCAGTCGCCGAATTCCCGCACCACGATCTCATGGCACCATTCGGGAAATAATTCGGGGATCAGGTCATAGGCCAGCAACGCCAGGCGCGTCCCCTCGGCGCGCAGCCTGGCCAGAAATTCCGGCGTGTATTGCGTGTCCCAGCCGGCGCCGAGATTGGCGAACCAGTCGCCCGGCGCAAAAACAACATCCTGCCCGTCCAGCTCGAACTGATGCCCGCCGACGCGCCCTTGCGGGCTCAATTCCGGCCGGGTGAGGGCGGCACGGCCGATCTCGCGCAGGGCGCCCAAAATCTCCCGGCAAGCGCGAAAGATCACGCCGACCGGCAAGCGGTAGCGCAGCGGCAGGCGCCGCGCCGCCTCCATCAGCCTTGAGGCCTCGCGCGGCGCCACGTCCATGGTGGGCGTCGTGGGGGTGGCGGTGGCAGAGGCCAGGATCCCCGCCTCGAGCGCTGGAAAATGAATGCTGCGAAAGCCCGTCCCGGCCGGGTTACGGCGGCAGAAGCGAATTTCGCCGCGGGCCCCCGCCTGCCGCCAAATCGCCCGGTAGGTTTCGAAACTTAAGCGCTGAATTCCAGTCGGCCGCGCCGTGTTCTGGAAAAAACGGATCAGATCCTCGACGTCAAACCAAACAGTCATCGATTATCCTTCAGGGCAGAGCGATGGCAATACCGGCACGCGATGGTGGGTATAGAGCACGAATGGGTTAGGACAAATCATTTCTAAGAGAAGATGAAGGCTTCTTTTTGTGAACAAAAAGAAGCAAAAAAACTTTTTTAACCTGGGCCGGGGGCGCATGTGCCTCCCGGCTCTGAAGTCGCAAAAGTTTTTTGCGCCGCTTTTTTTCAAAAAAGCGGCCGCTTGTCCCGTTGCGACCTCAGCCGATCGCGCTTTAGGATAACGCCATGGGCAGAAAAATTCCGGCGGCCATATTGCTTGCGGGCTTAAGCGTTGGGGCGATGCCGGCGGCGGCAGCCACGTTGCCGGCGCGCGCCCCGGGGCTGTGGCAGAGCACAACCACTGTGCTGGGCGCGGACGGCAAGCCGCTCGCCAATGCCGTGAACGTGGTGACGCTGAGCTGCGTTGACCCCGCCACCGATGTGAAATTCTTCACCAGCGGCGGCAGTGCGTGCTCCAGCCTGACCATCTCCGGCGCGGGTGCGGCCTATGCGATCGACGGCCATTGCACTGCAGCAGGGCAAGCCGGTGCGCATCCATGAGCATCTCACCTATGCCGGCCCGCAAAGCGTGGCGCTGAAAGCCAGCCTGGAGACCGCAACCGGGCCCATCACCGTCGTCTCGCGGCTGCAATGGCAGGGCCAGTGCCTGGCCGGGATGATGCCGGGCGACGAGGGCAATATGGTTAACGGCCTGTTCAGCAAAACCGACAACATCAACGATTCGATCAATCAATAACGCGTTCAAAAATCTGGGACTGATCACGGCGCTGGGCTTCGCCTCCGGCCTGCCGCTGGCGCTTTCCGGCTTCACCCTGCGCATGTGGCTCGCCTCGGACCATCTAGGCCTCGGAATGATCGGGCTGACCGCCAATATCGGCCTTGCCTATACACTGAAATTCTTATGGGCGCCCGTCTTCGATGAGGTGCGCCCGCTCTTCCTCGGACGCCGGCGCGGCTGGCTGCTCAGCGTGCAGGCTCTGCTCTGCCTGTGCATCGCCGCCCTCGGCCTCTCCGACCCCGCCGCCCATGTCGGTCTCACTTTGGCCATAGGCGCACTGCTGGCCTTCATCTCGGCGAGCCAGGACATCCTCATCGATGCCTGGCGCATCGAGACGTTTGCCCCCCGCGCGCAAGGCGCGGCGCTCGCCGGCTATATCTGGGGCTATCGCGGCGCGCTGCTGATCTCGGGTGCCGGGGTGATTGCGCTTTCGGTAAAAACTGGCTGGCACGCGGCGATTTTGGGCGTCGCCGCTTTGTCCGTTATCGGCCCCATCGCCACTTTGCTGGCGGCCGAGCCGGAGGTGGTGCGCCGCCACGGCGCCTCGGGCTTCGCCGCGCGCTTTGCCGAGGCCGTGCGCGCCCCGCTGGCGGAGTTTCTGTCCCGCCGCGGCGCGCTCGTCATCATCGCCTTCATTATTCTGTTCCGCCTGGGCGAGGCGCTGGCCGGGGTGATGCTCGCCCCTTATTACACCTTCCTCGGCTTCAACCGCGCCGCGATCGCGATTGCCAACGGGCCGATCTCGCTCGCCGCCACCCTGCTGGGCGCGGCTTTGGGCGGGGTGCTGGTGGCCCGCCTTGGCGTCGGGCGCGCTTTGCTCGCCACGGCGTTGTTCCAGACCGCAGCGCTGCTGATGTACCCCGCCCTCGGGCTTTTCCCCGGCGAGCCGCATCTGCTGGTCGCCACCTCCGCGCTGGAATCCTTCGCCGAAGGCTTCGCGGACGCAGCTTTTTTGACTTATCTTTCGGGGCTGTGCGATCCGGAACACACCGCGACGCAATATGCGCTGCTCTCCTCGCTGGCGCCGCTCGCCTTGCGCACGATTGGCGGTTTATCGGGCTTTATGGCCGCTTCGCTGGGCTTTATCCCGTTTTTTGTGCTCTCCGCTTTCGCTGCTTTGCCGGCCATGGCGCTGATGCTGGTGATCCTCAAATACTATCCGCCATCCAATGCGCGCCGTATTTGAGGCGGAAAGCCATATTGGGTCATGTAACAATCATGCTACACGTTCTTGACATGCCAGGGGGCGGTCGGTAGCAACCCGCCAACTCCCGGTGGCATTAGAACCGCTGAAAACAGGTGCATGAACGACGGTCGGGACGAAAAGGCTTTTGAGCAGCGTCTTGCGGAAGCGCAGGAGGCGGCGAAAGGCCAGGTGAAGCGGGATTCAGCGCATAAAAGCGTGGCTCGGCGAACCGCGCGATCAACCTTGCCATGCGCTCTGGGAGTTGAGCTGGTGGCCGCGATGGTCATCGCCGTGGTGATCGGCTGGGGGCTGGATAAGCTTTTCCATACGCGCCCCTGGCTGATGATCTCATGGTGCCGGTCGGAATGGTGGCTGGCCTGCGCAATCTGGTGCGCGCGGCCGGTGGGGGTAATTGAGGGGGGCGGTCACGCTCCATGTCGGTGCTGAGATTGCGCCGATTTGGGCTGATCGCAACCGGGACAGACGGCTGACGGGATAACGAGTGATGGCAGGACCAACGATCGACGCGCTGGGACAGTTTCGCCTGACCACAGGTCTGGGGCCGATCGGCCGTGCCGTGGATTTCACCAATTCCAACGAGGCGATGCTCGCCGCCGCCGTGATCATCGTGGCCGTTTTCATGCTCGGCCTGAAGCACCGCGCGCTGGTGCCCGGCCGCCTGCAGGCGATGGTCGAGCTGCTCTATGAATTCGTGCGCAATATGTGCGTCGATACGATCGGCGAGGAAGGGCTGCGCTTTTTCCCCCTGGTCTTCA
Source organism: uncultured Pseudomonadota bacterium (assembly GCA_963737355.1). Classification (GTDB taxonomy): domain Bacteria; phylum Pseudomonadota; class Alphaproteobacteria; order Acetobacterales; family Acetobacteraceae; genus Acidocella. The sequence continues at coordinate 367,207 of CAVTSC010000008.1, forward strand.
CGATTTTCAGCTTCATCCTGCTCGGCAATCTGCTCGGGCTGTTCCCCTATTTCTTCGCCTTCACCAGCCATATCGCGGTGACGCTGGCGCTGGCGCTGTTCGTGTTCGTGTTCTCGACCGGTGTCGGGTTCTACACGCATGGCTTCCGCTTCTTTAAATTCTTCGTGCCCGCGGGCGTGCCGGTCTGGCTGCTGCCGCTGCTGGTGCCGATCGAGATCATCTCCTATCTCTCGCGCCCGGTCTCGCTCTCGGTTCGTCTGTTCGCCAACATGACCGCCGGGCCACGTGATGTGGGAAGTGTTCGCCGGCTTCATGCTGCTGCTGACCGCGAGCTTCGGCGTCCTGGGCGTCTTCGCCTCGATCGTGCCGCTCGGCCTGAATGTCGCGCTGGTGGCGCTGGAATTGCTGGTGGCGGGGCTGCAGGCCTATGTCTTCGCCATCCTCACCTGCCTGTATCTGCACGACGCCGTGCATATGCATTGAATGAATTTTTCGGAAAGGAAAGTTTGAATATGGATCCTCAGTCAGCCGCCTTGCTCGCCAAAGATATCGGTGCGGGTCTTGCCACCATCGGCGTTGCCGGTGCCGGCGTTGGTATCGGTAATTTGTTCGGCTCGTTCGTCTCCGCTGTCGGCCGCAACCCGGCCGCGCGCGACAACATGTTCCGCGACGTTCTGCTCGGCTTCGCGCTGACCGAAGCCGTGGCGCTGTACGCGCTGGTCATCGCGCTGGTCATTCTGTTCACCTGATGCGCGTTTTTGCCACCACCGCTTGTGCTGCTGTTGACGCCCCGCCGCCGCCATGGCGGAGGGGACGATGCCGCAGATGGATTTCCACAATCCGCTCACCGGCGCTCAGGTGCTGTGGATGGCGGTGATTCTGGTGGTGCTGTACTTCGTGCTGGCCCGCTGGGGCCTGCCGGAAGTGGGCAAGGTGCTGGAGAACCGCTCGGCGGTCATCCTGCGCGATCTCGCGGCGGCCCAAGGTGCGAAGCATGCCGCGGACCAGGCGGTGGCGGCAGATGAACGCGACGATGGCGCAGGCCCGCGAACGCAGCGCAGGCGCAGATCGCCGCCGCGGTGGCGCAGGCCAAGGCCGAGGCCGCCGTTGCAGGCCGCTGCCCTGGCGGCGAAGCTGGACCAGAAGCTCGCGGAATCCGAGGCGCAGATCGACGCGGCGCGGCGCCAGGCGCTGGCGGCGATCAAGCCCGTCGCGCAGCCGACGCCGCCGGCACGATCATGCTGCAAACTGACCGGGACCGAACCCGGGCAGCGATGCCCTCGGGCAGCGCGTGGACGACGCCCTGGCGGCGCGGAAGGCAGCGTAGAGCCATGGAATATCAGGCGTTTAACGCAGCTCCCTGGCACGCATGGCTCCTTCTGGGTCTTCATCGCGATCGTCATTTTCGTGGTGTTGCTCGGGCGCAAGATCATCGCGGCGATCACCGGCATGCTCGATGCGCGGACCCAGAGCGTGCGCAACCGCGCTGGACGAAGCCGCCAAGTTGAAGGCGGAGGCCGAGGCGATCCTTGCGCGACGCCAAGGCGCGGCAGGCCCAGGCAGCTGGAAGACGCCAAGCAGATCCTCGCCTCCGCCCAGGCCGAAGCGGCGCGCATGGCGGCCGAATTGGCCGAGGAAGCGCAAGCCACCGCCAAACGCCGCGAGCGCATGGCGATGGAACGCATCGCCGCCGCCGAGGCCTCGGCAGTGAACGAGGTCCGCGCCGCCGCCATCGACATCGCCACCGCCGCGAGTGCCGCGGTGCTGCGCGAAGGCTTGATGCCGAGGCCGATGCCGCGATGATCGACCAGGCGATCTGCCGGCGTGCCCGGCGCCCTGCGCCAGGCGATTTAAACCGGCGATCCAGCGGCGGGGCAAAGCCTCGCCATTCCAGACAATTACCGTTGCCTGACCCGATGATTGCGGTAATGTGAAGAATATCATGTCCGGCCGAAATTGGGCTGGACATGCTTATTCTGTTTGGGAGGATTTTGATGAAGAAAATTTTCGGCGCCTCCGTCATGGCAATTTCCGTGCTGGCACGGCGGCACCGCTTGCCGCACAGGCAAAGCCGCTGAAGCAGATCACCTTCGGGGTGGATGCGACCTATCCGCCTTTCGAGAGCCTCTCGCCGAGCGGCCAGTTCGTCGGCTTCGACATCGATCTCGGCAAGGCGATCTGCGCCGAGCTTAAGGTCAAATGCGTGTTCGTGAGCCAGAGCTTCGACGGCATCATCCCGGCGCTTGCAGGCCCGCAAGTTCGATGCGATCCTGTCCTCGATGACCGTGACGCCCGCCGCGCGCGCAGCAGATCGATTTTTCCTCCGAAATGTATAACGAGCCGACCAGCCTGATCGCGAAAAAGGGTTCCGGCCTGTTGCCGACCGCGGCGAGCCTGAAGGGCAAGACCGTCGGCGTTGAATCCGGCACCATCCAGGAGACCTACGCCAAGACCTATTGGCAGCCGCAAGGCGTGAACGTCGTCTCCTATCCCGGCCAGGACCAGGTCTATGCGGATCTGCTCTCCGGCCGTCTCGATGCTTCGCTGCAGGATTCCGTCGAGGCCGATTACGGCTTCCTGAAGACCCCGAAGGGCGCGGATTACGAGCTTGCCGGCAACGCGACCTATGATCCGAAGGACGTGCTCGGCTCCTATATCGCGATCGGCATCCGCAAGAACGAGCCGGAGCTGAAGGCGAAGATCGACAAGGCGATCGCCGCGATCATCGCGAACGGAACATACAAGAAGATCGAGTCGAAATACTTCAACTTCGACGTCTACGCCGCAACCCCGGCCAAGTGATGTTCCGCCCGGCCCCGCTGAACCAGTGGGGCCGGGTCGTTTAGCGATGAAAGGCGCCGATGTTTAACCTCGCCGGCTATGGGCCGCAGATTTTGGCAGGCACCGTGACGACCGTCGAGCTTTCGCTGCTCTCGCTGGTGCTCTCCTTTATCATTGGCCTGCTCGGCGCCTCGGCCAAACTCTCGAAAAGCCGTTTTCGTCTCCGGTCATCGCCACGGTCTACACGACCATCATCCGCGGCGTGCCGGACCTCGTGCTGATGCTGCTGATCTTCTACTCCCTGCAGATCTGGCTGAACGATGCCACGGATTACCTGGACAATATCCAGAGCAGGTTCGATTTCGAGGTGAGCCTGGATCCCTTCACCAGCGGCGTCATCACGCTGGGTTTCATCTACGGCGCCTATTTCACCGAGACCTTTCGCGGCGCCTTCCTCGCGGTGCCAAGGGGCCAGCTGGAGGCCGCGCGCGCCTTCGGGATGAAGCCGATGCTGGTCTTCCGCCGCATCCTGTTCCCGCAAATGATGCGCTATCGCGCTGCCGGGCCTGGCCAATAACTGGCAGGTGATCCTGAAGGCCACGGCGCTGGTCTCGCTGATCGGCCTGACGGATGTCATCAAGGCCGCGCAGAATGCCGGCGAGGGGACGTTCCGTACCTTCTATTTCATGTCGGTCGCCGGCCTCGTCTATCTCGTCCTCACCACGCTCTCCAACGGCGTGCTGATGCTGCTCGAGCGCAAATATGCCGTCGGCGTGCGGAGGGCGAGCCTGTGATTTACATCATCCAGAATTACTGGCAGCGAATTCCTGTACACGGATGGTTATAACATCACGGGCCTGGCGATGACGCTGTGGCTGCTGGTGCTCTCCTGCGGCATTGGCTTTTGCCTGGCTTTGCCGCTCGCCATCGCCCGCAACGCGCGCAACCCGCTGATCTGGGGCCCGGTCTGGCTCTACACCTTCGTGATCCGCGGCACGCCGCTCTATGTGCAGCTCCTCATCATCTATACCGGGTTCTACAGCCTGGATTTCGTGCGCGACACGGCGCCGCTGGCGGATTTCTTCAAGCACGGGCTGAACTGCACGATCCTCGCTTTCGCGCTCAATACCGGCGCCTATACGACCGAGATTTTCGCAGGCGCCATCCGCGAGACCTCCTTTGGCGAGGTCGATGCCGCGCGCTCGCTCGGCATGTCGCAGCGCCACGATGTACCGGCGCATCATCCTCCCCTCGGCGCTGCGCCGGGCGCTGCCCGTCTACAGCAACGAGGTGATCCTCATGCTCCACGCCACCACGCTCGCCTTCACCGCGACCGTGCCGGATATCCTGAAAGTCGCCAACGACGCCTATTCGGCAACCTACAACCCGTTTGCCTCCTTCACGGCGGCGGCGGTGATCTATTTGTGCATTTCCTTCACGCTGATCTTTGCCTTCCGGCGGGCGGAGCGGCATTTTTTGGCGTTTTTGAAGCCGTGAAGGGAAGCGGTTCTTTTTTGAAAAAAAGAACCAAAAAACTTCTATGCCTTCAGAGCCGGGAGCTACACGCGCCCCCGGCCCAAATTAAAAAAGTTTTTTTGCTTCTTTTTGTTCACAAAAAGAAGTGCTTGCCTTTGCTTAAGAAAGCCCGCCAATCTCCCCTGCCGCATCGAGGAAAATCTCCTCCGCCGCGGCGTGCCGCGGCAGGCCCGGCATCGTGAGGATCTCGCCGCACAGGGCGACGACAAACCCGGCCCCGGCCGAGAGCCGCACTTCGCGGATATCGAGTGTAAAGCCCTCGGCCGCCCCTTTGAGCGCTGGATCGGCGGAGAAGCTGTACTGCGTCTTGGCCATGCAGACCGGCAGATGGCCGAACCCGGCCGCCTCAATGGCGCGCAACTGAGCCGCCGCGCTCTTGTCGATGCGGACATCCTCGGCGCCGTAAATCTGCCCCGCGATGGTGCGGATCTTACCTTCCAACGTCATGTCGTCCGGGTAGATCGGCTGGAAGGTGGATGGCGCCTCCGTCATCGCCACCACCGCCTCGGCCAGCTCGGCTGCACCGGCGCTGCCCTCGGCCCAATGGTTGCAGGAAATTGCCGTTACCCCGATGGCGCAGCAGGCTTCCTGCACCGTCTCCAGCTCGGCCTGCGTGTCGGCGGTGAAGCGGTTGATCGCCACCACCACCTTCAGGCCGAATTTGCGCATGTTCTCGACATGGCGGATCAAATTCGCACAGCCTGCTGCCACGGCCCCGGTATTCTCCTGGCCAAGCTCCTTCAGCCCGACGCCGCCATGCATTTTGAGCGCCCGCACGGTTGCCACGACGACACAGGCGGAAGGGGTGAGCCCCGCCTTGCGGCATTTGATGTCGAGGAATTTCTCAGCGCCGAGATCGGCACCGAAACCGGCTTCCGTCACGACATAATCGGCCAGGCCCAGCGCCGTGCGCGTCGCGATGACGGAGTTGCAGCCATGCGCGATATTGGCGAAGGGCCCGCCATGGACGAAGGCCGGCGTGCCTTCCAGTGTCTGTACCAGGTTCGGTGCCAGCGCGTCCTTCAGCAGGGCTGCCATTGCGCCGGCGGCCTTCAGCTCGCCGGCGCGCACCAGGCGCTTTTTGCTGTCCCGCCCGATCACGATATTGGCGAGCCGCGCTTCCAAATCCGCGAGCGAGCTCGCGAGGCAAAAAATCGCCATCACCTCGCTGGCGGCGGTAATGTCGAACCCGGTCTGGCGCGGCGCGCCATTGCCCGCCCCGCCAAGCCCGGTCACGATGTCGCGCAACGCGCGGTCGTTCAAATCCATCACCCGGCGCCAGGTGATCCGCCGCACATCCAGATCCAGCGCATTGCCCCAGTAGATGTGATTATCGATCATCGCGGCGAGCAGGTTATGCGCCGCGGAAATGGCATGCAGGTCGCCGGTGAAATGCAGGTTGATCTCTTCCATCGGCCCCACCTGCGCGCGCCCGCCGCCAGTGGCCCCGCCTTTCGCACCGAAACATGGCCCCAGGCTCGGCTCGCGCAGGCAGATCGCCGCGCGCGCGCCGCGGCGGCGCAAGGCATCGCCCAGGCCAATCGTCGTCGTGGTCTTGCCCTCGCCCGCCGGGGTCGGGCTGATCGCGGTCACCAGAACAAGCCGGCCTGGCGCCGCCGCCATCGCCGGGCCCGCGAAATTAAGCGCAATCTTGCCCTTATGCGGGCCGTAGCGGAACAGCGCCTCCGCCGGAATGCCGAGTGTCGCGGCAATGTCCTCGATCGGCCGCAGGCGCGCAGCCTGGGCAATGGCGATGTCACTATTGGGGTCTATGGTTCTGAACATTGCACTCGCCTAGCACGGCCCGCTTGTCCGCATAAAGTGCATTACCGCGCCAAACGCCGCGATCGTGGGTCACCCCCCTGTGCGGACCGCCTCGGGGTCAATCCCCTCCTGAATCCTCAATTCGGCGGAGCTGCCATGCTTAAAGCGCGGCGAATTTTGGCCCGGGGAAACTTGTGCACTGCGGCAGAACTGGTGTACATGTTGCGGCGCAGCATGAGTTTACTCTGCTGCATTTCTTGGACGTTTCCTCCCTAAACTTGGCGGCGCTACGGCGCCGCCTTTTTTTTGCCCGCAACAGGCCGGCGCAGCGTAGACCAGTTCCGAAAAAAAGGCCAGAGGCTCTGTCTGGACCACGCCTCAGGCGGCTCATGCGACGCTTACGCCATAATCGGTAGTTAGACGTTTCAACGGTCGAGATCATGCGGCAGAGAATCTGAAATGGATATCGTATCCTTGATGCCGCTTTATGAGGTCGCAAGAATGCGCTTGATGCGGCGACCCAGCGCTGCAATCGCGAATGGCTTGGTAAGTATATGCATTCCGGGTTCAAGATGACGACATCGCCACGACTTGTCTTGCTTTGTATTCATGTTAACATGTCTGATAACGAAATGATATCTAACCGGTTCAGAGGGCATGCCCGCGGGGGAACTTGGCTGTGGATAAAAATAAAAGCGTTAGAAGTGGCCTATCGCGGTTATATTCAACCGATCATGATCTGGCTGCCATCGATAGGTTAACGTCATGGGCGCCGAGCGGTCGGACAAAAAGTTCCGAAAATGATTCGAAGCGCCGTCCATGAACGGACAAAACCCAAACGCAGGGCCATGGACATGCTGAATTCATGACGTGGAAGATTAGCGACGTGGTGTAAAGCACGTGCTCCCAGGTCGCGTAAAATGTGAGGCGTCATCTGCGCCGGCATGTGTCTGATAAAAAAATGGGAAACAGAAATGCCGAAAAAATGGTTGGTGATTTCGATGCTCTTTGTGGTGGGCGGAATCAACTACATTGATCGCGCGGCGTTCTCCATCATCGCACCGATGGCATCGAAAAATCTCGGCCTAAGTCCCTCGCAACTCGGGCTCGTGTTCAGTGCGTTCTTCGTTGGATATGCCGTTTTCTGCTTTGTCGGCGGCTATTTTTCAGATCGCGTTGGCCCCAAGCGTGTCCTGATCATCGCCGTTGCGGTCTGGTCAGTCTTTTGCGCGCTCACGGGTGCCGCCTTTAGTTTTGCTTCGTTGCTGATCGTACGTGTGTTTTTTGGATTTGGCGAAGGTCCGTTCGCGTCGACGGGCAGCAAGATGGTGAATAACTGGTTCGGCGTCAAGGAACGCGGACGTGCCGTCGGCATCGTCAATGCGGGAAATCCCATAGGTGCTGCGATTGCGGGTCCTCTGGTTGGGCTTTTGGCCCTGAGGATCAGTTGGCGTTGGACATTCGTCATCGTCGGGTTGCTGGGAATTCTGTGGGTGATCGCCTGGGCGGCGACCGTGCGCGACCGGCCAGAGGCCGAGCCGGGGGCGCCGGTGGCGCATGCCATGGAAATGACAGCCGCCCCGCAACCGTCGATTTGGTTTTATATCCGCCAACCGGTCATGCTGCTGACGGCGCTGGCTTTCTTTGCCTGGAATTATATCCTTTATTTCTTCCTCTCGTGGTTTCCGAGCTATCTCACCGCGGCCCGGGGACTCAGCATTCAACATATGAGCATTGTCACGCTGATTCCGTGGATGGCGGGTTTCTTTGGGCTTGCATTCGGCGGTTTCGCGCTTGACTGGCTGGTGATCCGGTCAGGCGATCCGCTGCGCGCACGCAAGCGGGCACTGGTGGGCGGCCTGCTTGGCGCGGCGGTCTGCGTCGGCATGGGCGGCCTGGTGACGAGCGCGGCGGAGGCTGTGGCGCTCATGACATTCGCGCTGTTCTGCCTCTACCTCACGGCGCCTACCTATTGGACAATCATTCAGGATGTCGTGCCCGCCGCGCGTGTGGGGGGAGTCACCGGGTTCATCCACTTTCTGGCGAATACTTCCGGCATCATTGGGCCCGCGGTCACGGGCTATATCGTGCAATATGCTGGCGGGTTCGCCGGTGCTTTCCTGCTGGCGGGTGCGATTGGCGTTACGGGCGCCTTGGGCGTTGGCTTCTTTGGCCGTGCGCCCAAGCGGTCCGCGGCATCGGCCGTCGCTTGACGATTGCGTCGTTGATTTTTTTGGAGATACGCTATGGCAGAACGATGGAAGCAACGTCCGCAGGGGTCAAATTGGGGGGATTTCGGTGCAGACGACCAGCTCGGACGCCTTAACTTCTTAACGCCGGAACGGGTCGTGCGCGCCGTGGCGGAAGTTAAGCTGGGTCGTACGTTTTGTCTCAGTCTACCGCTGGAGTTGCCGGGCGGGAACCTGCTGAATCCGAACCGACAGCCGCCGACCCGTCATGTGACACGGCGTCGGGCGGATCACCCCAACGTCAATTATCCATTTTCGCTCGAACATCCGAGCTTTGTTGATGTGGTCTGCGACGATGCCGTAACAATCTACACGCAATATTCGACGCAATGGGATGCCCTCGCACATGTCGGTCAGAACTTTGATGCGGATGGAGATGGCATCGCCGAGCCAGTCTATTATAATGGATTTCGCGCGGGCGTAGAGGTCGTGGGACCAGATGCCGTTCGTGGCCCGATGGCCCATGCGCTAGGGATCGAGCATATGGCCGAAAGTTGCGTCCAGGGCCGCGGTGTCCTCGTTGACCTGTACGCAGCGTTTGGCCCAGAGCGTAAGCGCGTCGGCTATGACGACTTGATGGCGGTTCTGGAGCGCGATCAAGTCGTTGTGGAGCAGGGCGATATGCTTTGTCTGCACACCGGATTTGCCGGTGCGATTTTGGCCATGGGAGGAAATCCCGACCCACATGTCCTGCGCAAGGGCTACGCCGTCCTCAATGGGCGCGATGACAAGCTTTTGAAGTGGATCGACGACAGCGGCATTGCCGCCCTCATCGCCGATAATTATGCGGTAGAGGAAGTGCAGGGGCCGTTATCGGGCTGCGCGCAGTGCGCCGCAATGCCGCTGCATCAGGCTTGTCTGTTCCAGCTTGGAATCCATCTGGGTGAACTTTGGCATCTAACGCCACTCGCAAATTGGCTGAAAGCGCATGGGCGCTTTCGTTTCCTACTGACGGCCCCCCCCTTGCGGTTGACCGGTTCATTTGGATCGCCGGTTACCCCGGTCGCAACGGTTTAATCGGACGTTAATGTTTAGAGTGCGATCGTTTTCGGTCCGCGCATCTTGCGCGGCGCCAAAACGTGAATCGCCCTCAATAAAAAGCTAGAGCATGATCGCACTTAAAGCGATCATGCTCTAGTCCAAACGATTGAATTCAGAAGAAGCCGTGTTGCACCGGATCTTCTAGCTTCCCGGATGAGTTGTGCTGCCGAAGGTCCCATCGCATCCGCCATTACGGCTTGCTGGCCAGCGCCACCCGCAAGGCCAACATCGCTCGCACCAGGTTACGGCTCACCCTGGCGCCGCGAGTCTCAGGCTCAGCAGGGCGGCCTCCGAAACCCTTCACCATCGCGACCGCTCGGGGGCGGGATGATTCTATCCCAGAGTTGTCATGGAGTTATCGGCCAGGCGCTGCAGAACCGATCTGCGCCCGTGTTAAGGGGATGGCCCCCGCAATGCCTGCAGCGACAATCCAGGCTTTTTGAGATTGAACTCGACCGTGTCGGTCTCTGTTCTGGCGCGGGCGATTGTCATCGCCTGGCGCTATCCCGGCTGGGAGGTGCTGGCTCAGGTCGAAATCCGGACGCGGTTGCGTGTCGATATACAACGCGACCTCAGGGGCTTGCCTGTCGCTCAGATGCGCCTTGTCCAGCGGCATGTTGCCGTGCCGTTAATGCGCTGCGGATAATCCCCCACGCTTTTCTGCGCGCAAGCCTTATCGTCGGTTGGCTTGTATAAACCAAGGATCTTATGAACCAGACATTGCCGTGCGGCAAGGATGTGGCCAAATCGCTCACGGCGGCAGTCGCGGCACGGCGTGAGGGGTTGAACTGGGCCGCCACGGAGGGGGGGCTCAATTCGGCTGGTACGAAATTTGTCGATGGTCGCATTTGCAGTTTCGATAGTTTCGATAGCTTTGAGTGCCTCTCGATCGTCTTACCTGACGAACGCATATTTTTGGAAAGGTCGTCCTGCGGATTTTACGATCCATCCTGTTTCCTTGTCCAGTTATTCACTTCATTTTGAGATGGTTGTCTTTTTTGATTCCGTGGTGCTGTAAGGTTTTTTGAGGTTACCTATAGTCGGGGGTCGCTGTCAGAAGCGCTTAATATTTCAACCTAAGAGGACCCCAGCTTTTTTTGACAGGAGAGCATAAAATTATCATATCTAATTAACTGTTATTGAATCGATTAATATGGTGTCTATACATAAAGGCGACTCATTCTCGTGGCCATCCCCATTCTTGGCGACGGGCCAAAGCGTAGTTCCGGTAGCTGGCCGGTCCGGCGTTTGTGAGCCTCGCAAAAAAAGCTTGCGCGCGTAATGGCGGCCTGTGTAAGGTGTCATACAGCTTGAATTTAGCGAAGACTAGATCAGGGGAGGATTGAATACAAATTATATCATTAAAGGTGTCGGCTGTGTGAGCTGGCGGATGATTTTGCGCAGTCGTGGTGCTACGGCAAGTCACCGTCTCCGTCGAATCGGGCGCAGCGTCTTTAGTTGTTGCTAAATAGCATCGACTGATCATCGCTGTGAAATGAATCGGTTATTGTTAACAGAAAGCGGGCTATTGCTTCAAAAAAATAATACTTGGGAGACGTCAGTGGAAAAGAATGACCTTTGTGGCCTGCGCGGCAAATATCTTCGTTCTGGGCGATATGTTGCTTTGTTGATGTTGTTGAGTTTTCCATTCTCCGGAAAGGCGTATGCACAGCAGAAAACGATAGCCATTATCGTTCCAAGTTTGAAGCTTACCGTCCTGCAAAAGGAATCGGCTGCTGCTGAGAGCGAAGCAAAGAAACTTGGCTACAAGACCATCCTCCTTACGCATGACTTCAATACCACCGAAGAGTTACAAGACGCCGATCAGCTCATTATCGAAAAGGTGGATGGCGTTGTGTGGAACGTCGCTGATCCAGCTTCATCGAACATCGCGGTAGAGAAAGTTCGTAACGCCGGAATTCCCGTTGTGAATATGGATCGCGTGCTGACGCAGTCGAAAACCGCAAACGCTTCGTTTGAATCGGATAATTATCAATGTGGCGCGCTCGCGGCGCAAGCCTTTATCGGTATGGTCGGAGATACGGGGACCTATGCGGAGATACCGGGTCTACAATCAGACCAAATGGGCCGCACCCGTTCTGCCGGCTATCACAGCGTGCTCGACAAGTCGGGACTGAAAATGGTTGCGCGCCAGCCGGCAAGTTTTGACGAGACGCGTGGCTTTCAGCTTGCGGGCAGCATTCTGCAGGCCCATCCTGACATTAAAGGCTTTGTGACCGGCAATGACTCAATCGGTCTTGGCGCCGCCGCTGCCATCCTGTCTCAGGGCAAGACGGGAATGGTCGTGGTCGGGATCGATGGCGGTACCGATGCGATCAGCGCGATTGCATCAGGCACCGGCGCGTTTAAGGCGTCGGCGGCGCAGCCGGTGGTGGCAATGGGCCAGAAAGCGGTGGATCAACTCGACAAGCTCATTCGCAATGCGCCCGGAAGTGTGGCGGCCGGTTCCGTCCAGTTGCTGCCCTGCACGCTGATCGAGACGAAATAGCATGCACGACCGGAGGATGGCCGCGCGCGCCAGGATGAAGACGGCATGAACATCGAAGCGGTGCCCCAGGGTCGTAACCAAGCTCGAGGGCCTGCCTGCAGGTCTGGCGTGGCCGTGCAGGCGTTCGGGATTACGAAGGGCTTTGGCGGAATCAGGGCTCTCGAAGGCGTTGATTTTGAAGCCTATTATGGCAAGGTTAATGTGCTTCTCGGTGAAAACGGTGCGGGGAAGTCGACGCTTATGAAGATACTCGCGGGAGAGATTTCGCCCGATGAGGGGCGAATTATCTGCGATGGTGCGGAGGTCCGATTTCATTCTCCACGGGATGCTCAGGCGCATGGCGTGGCCCTTATCCATCAGGAGCTCAGTGTTTTCCCGGCCATGACGGTTGCGGAAAATCTGTTCGCCGGAAATGAAAAGCGCCGCGCAGGTCTGGTTGATACGCGCCTGCAAAACGATGTCGCCAGCAAGATACTCGCCCGTCTTGGGCAGCGGATCGACCCCCGCTGTCTCGTCGGCACGCTCACGGTGGGCCAGCAGCAGCTCGTCGAAATTGCCAAGGCCCTGGCCCAGGATTCGCGCATCCTGATCATGGACGAACCGACCTCGGCGCTGAGCAACGCCGAGGTTGACGCTTTGTTCGACGTGATCCGTGATCTTCTCGAGGCTGGCGTCGCGATCATCTATATTTCCCATCGCATGGATGAGATCTTCAGGATCGGCGATATCCTTACCGTATTCCGCGACGGACGGACCGTGGCATCGATGCCGGCAGCCGATGTGGACATGGCCTGGATTCACGGGAAGATGCTGGGTTCCCGACAGCGCGAGGCCCTTGAAATGACGCAGCCGCGCGTTGAACGGGACGACGCGAGCGATGCGATCCCGGCACTTGAGGTCGTTGATCTGTCGGTGGCGGACGGTAAGGTTGATCGCTTGTGTCTCGATCGCGTGTCATTCAAGTTGAAGCGTGCCGAAGTGTTGGGCGTCTTCGGGTTGCTCGGTGCGGGCAAGACGGAGCTGGCGGAGGCGATTGCCGGGCATCGCTCAGATTATAGGGGCAGCATTCGTCTTGCCGGCGAGACGCTGGCGGGGAGCGTTGCAGGGCGCTTGCGTGCCGGCATTGCGATGGTGCCAGAAGACCGCGGGCGTGATGCCGTGGTCCGGACGACGACGGTGGCGGACAATATGCTTCTGAGCAGCTTTGGCGCCGTTTCTCGCCATGGCATCGTGGCCTCGGAGCGTGCGGCCGCTGCGGTCGCTCGCATGATTGCCTCGTTCGGCATCCGTGTCGGTTCATATGAGCAGCCGCTCATTTCGTTGAGCGGCGGCAATCAGCAGAAAACGATCATCGCCCGGGCACTCCTTACCGAGCCGAAGGTCCTGATTCTCGACGAGCCGACGCGCGGTATCGATGTCGGCGCCAAGGCGGAAGTCTATGCGATCATACGAAATTTGGCCGATGCGGGTTTGGCCGTTCTTTTCGCGTCGTCGGAACTGCCGGAGCTGATGGGCGTTACGGATCGGATTCTCGTTTTGTCTCGCGGCCGCGTTTGCGGGCTGTTCGAGACTCGCGGCGTCACTGAACAGGAAGTGCTGCAGGCCAGCACACAGTTAGGAACGGATCTTGCCCATGTCTGAGCAACCTGCAAAGGCCACCCCCCTCGCTCTCAACATGCGGGGCTTCAATCTACGGGCCACGCTCGCGGTCGTTGCGACCCGGTTGAGATCGCTCCTGGCGCTTGCCGTCATCCTCGTCGTGTTTTCCCGTTTGAGCCCGGTCTATCTGAGCTGGGCCAACCTCGTCGTCATGACGCAACATGTTGCGGTCACCGCTTTGTTGGCGACAGGCATGACATTCGTGATTTTGACGGCGGGGATCGACCTTTCGGTTGGGTCGATTGCGGCCTTGTCCGGTGTCGTGGCCGGTTATCTGATCGACCAGGGCTTGCCTATTGGCAACCACCTGGTGTTTCTGCCGGCACTTGCCGTGATCCTGGTGGCGGTTCTTTTGGGTGCCGGCGTGGGGGCCGTGAACGGCGTCCTCGTATCCGTTATCCGGATCCCGGCCTTCATCGTGACGCTAGGCATGCTTTATGTCGCCCGCGGTGCCGCGTTGCTCATTGCCGGCGGTGCGTCGTTTATCAACCTGTCGGGCGATCCCGCCAAGGGAAACACGGGCTTCGACTATGTCGGGACTGCGCGCTGGCTGAATCTTCCCGTCATGATCTACGTGATGGTCGCCATCGGCGCTGTGGGCGCCTTTGTTGCGCGTCGCACCGTGTTCGGCAAGCATGTCTACGCCGTCGGCGGCAATGAGCGGGCCGCGGTCAGTGCGGGCATCCGGGTCGCCTCGGTCAAAATCGCGGTCTACGCCATCTCCGGAATCTGCGCGGGTATCGGCGGCGTGTTGCTTGCGGCACAGCTTTCGGCCGCCGATCCGACGGCCGCCACGAATTATGAACTCGGGGCGATTGCCGCAGTGGTTCTTGGAGGAACCTCACTGTTCGGTGGCCATGGCACGGTGGTCGGCTCGATCGCAGGCGCCTTCGTTATTGGGTTCCTGAACGATGGGCTTGTGCTCGCCAATGTTTCGGAATTCTGGCAGATGGTCGCGACCGGACTTGTCATCATCTCGGCCGTGGGTATTGATGAATTCCAGCGCGTCGGCAGCACAAAGCTTCGTGCCCGCCGACGTCTTCGTCAAAAAGGGTAAGGCCCCTGGTATGGTTCATCACGATGACAGCACAGACGCTATGGGTCTGTTCCGGCGACTGGCGTGCAGACGTCATTGGCAGCGTCTCGCAGAGCGTCTCGTGCGTTAGCCCATCCCAGTTTATGGTTTTGCGCAGGGAAGCGGCGGCGTGGCCGCTGTTCAGTATATCTCGGTGCAGTTGCTGACGCCTGCGGACATACGGAGGATGCTACCGAAGTTCTACGACGGCGAGGAAGCCACAGACCGGTGGTCTTAAGCTCCAGAAAATCGCTACCTTCTTCCATCATCGATGTCTTTTGCGCTAGAGCGTTTTCTGATCTTCTTGAATCGGATGGGATTCCCAAAACGGCTTTGATCTGATTCAAGATGTGTGCTGGCGAAGGGGGCCGGCATGCATGGCCAAACCGATTTCCATTGGTCTTCGGCGCCGCGTCTATGCTGCAATATCGGAAGGTCTTTCGTGCCGCGAGGCGGCGGTACGTTTCAAGGCCAGCGCGTCCAGCGCGATCCGCTGGCAGGCGCAGATGAGAGCCAGTGGTGACATTGCTCCCTTGCGTAACGGTGGCGATCGTAAGTCCGGCCGGATTGAGGCCGAAGCTGAGTTCATTCTTCGCCAGGTCGAGGAACGCCGTGACATCACCCTGACTGAGCTGCAAGAAAAACTCGCGGCGCACGGAACCCAAGTCGGCATTGGGACGCTTTGGCGGTTCTTCGACCGCCGTAAAATCACATATAAAAAAATGACAGCGCCGGCTGCCGAGCAGCAACGCGCCGACGTAGCGGCTGCGCGCGAAAAATGGGGGGCCGATCAGCCGCTCCTGAACCCCGAGAAGCGGGTGTTTGTCGATGAGACCGGCATCACTACCAAGATGGCCCGCCTGCGCGGCAGAGCCCCAAGGGGTAAGCGCTGCATCGCGGCAATTCCTCACGGCCACTGGATGACGACAACCTTCACCGCTGGTCTGCGTCGGGGCAAACGATCCGCGCCAATGGTGCTGGACGGTCCTATGGAGGGTGAGCACTTCCTGGCCTATGTCGAGCCGTTCCTGGTGCCAGAATTGATGCCAGGCGACATCGTTGTCATGGACAATTTGCCAGCACATAAAATGACCGGCGTACGCAGCGCCATCGAGACCAGCGGCGCCCACCTGCCCTAGCTTCCGCCATACTCCCCAGACTTCAACCCTATCGAAATGGCCTTCTCAAAATTCAAAGCTCTCATCCGAGCCGCAGAGCCCAGAAACCTCGAAGACCTCAGAAAAACCGCCGCCAATGCAATCGGAAAATTCATCCCAACTGAATGTAAAAATTTCTTCGCCAAAGCAGGGTATCAGTCAATCTGATCGGAAAATGCTCTAGGCAGATCTTGCATCGCCCAATGTTCCGCCAGAACGCGCCCCTCCCGCTGCCAGAATTCGCGATCAGCGAGTAGGACGCGGGTTGCGGCATTCACAAGATGGCGATCAGCAGCCGCTCTGGCCGCTTCGGGGTTTTGCTGCTGAATCGCGTTGTAGATCCGCTGATGCTCTTCAGCCACAGCGGCGGCGAAGTCGTGCCGTCTGGCCTCATTTGCACGCGTAAGACGGATTGCCGCGCGCATGGGCTCTGCGAAAAGTTGCACAAATTGGTTCCAATAGGCGTTGGAGGTCGCCCGCCCGATCGCGAGGTGAAACTCGAGATCTTCCTCGACGCCCGTATTCGCTTCTTCCTGTGCGCGATTGATTGCTAACAAAGCCTTCTTGATCTCGGCGCATTGGGCCTCGGTGCGTCTTTCCGCGGCGAGTGCCGCCATCTCGGCCTCGATCGCTCGGCGGACCTCAAGAAATCCGAGCAACCCGTCGATCGAACTCGGCATTGAAAGGCCGTTGCCCAGCAGGGGGCCGGCTGCTCGCACCCGCGCCGCGGTGCCCTTTCTGGTTTCAATGAGACCATCGGCCTTCAGCCGCGTCACCGCCTCGCGGACGACGGTACGGCTCACCTGGAATTTCATGCCAATCGCCTGTTCCGACGGCAATTTTGAACCGACTGGAAATAGGCCCCGGTGAATCCGCGCGCGCAAGGCGTCGGTCAACTGATCCGTCCGGCTGCGAGGGCGTATGACGCTGTTCCTCCTTATCAGTATTGCACGGCCAGCGTCGCGACGTTCGCATCGGCAGATGCGTTCATGCCTCTCGCGTCGAGGAACGCGACCAGGCCGATCGTAGCATGTCTTGCGCGAGCAAATCGACGGAAAAAATACGGTCCGCTCTTCGTGAGAAAACCTGAAAATCGATTATGCAATTCGAATTCAACGACGCCAAGACCGCGGCGGATGACAGGGGTTTATTCGATTCGATTCTGTAGTAAGGTGATGCCACGTAATGGAAATCGCATTGACTGCAAAAAAGATCACGAGGAAACATTCATGTCTGAGCTTCATGCCTTTGGACGTCCCGCGCCCCTGCCACTCGGTTTGCTGCCTGAAACACGCTACCCGGATGTGCGGATCGAGTCCCTAGATCGTCGTTTCGCGGCCCGGCAGGGTAATGCCGGGATTGAGCGGATCGCCACAGGCTTTCGCTGGGCCGAGGGGCCTGTCTATGTCCCTGCGGGCGGCTATCTCCTATGGAGCGATATCCCGAACAACCGCATCATGCGATGGCTTGAAGAGGATGGGCATATCAGCGTGTTTCGGGCCGACAGCCGGTACGCGAACGGCAATACCCTTGATCGCCAGGGGCGACTTGTCACATGCGAGCACAACTCACGCCGTGTTACCCGTACCGAAGTCGACGGCAGTGTCACCGTGTTGATGGATAACTATCGGGGCAGGCGCCTGAATGCGCCGAATGACGTCGTTGTGACTTCGGATGGCGCGATCTGGTTCACGGATCCGGGCTACGGAATCGATGGTCCCTATGAAGGGCATTTGGCAGAGGCCGAACTGCCCCGGAATGTATATCGATTCGATCCGATGCACGGCGAGGTCGTCATCGTGGCCGATGATTTTATGCGGCCAAACGGACTGGCATTTTCGCCCGATGAGAAGCGGCTTTACATCGTCGATAGTGGGATCACGCATGGCGGACCGGCGCATATCCGGGTCTTCGATGTTCGGGATGGCCGGCTGAGCGGCGGGCGCATTTTCGCGGAGGATTTTGCGCCCGGCTTCACCGATGGTCTGCGTACGGATGCCGTCGGCAATGTCTGGACCAGCATGGGATGGGCAGATCCAACCGAGGATGGCGTTCGCTGCTATGCCCCGGATGGGGATTTGATCGGCAAGATCCATCTCCCGGAAAGTTGCGCGAATTTGTGCTTCGGCGGCAGAAAGGGGAATCGACTTTTCATGACCGCGAGCACGTCGGTCTATGCGCTCTATTTGAACATCACGAGGGCAGCGCGATGAATTAGGCTCCGGTGCCACGCGACATCCTGACCAAAATCGAAGCGAATGTGCGACAGACTTGTTGTTCGTGGAGGAAGGCGCGCCGCTCGTGGTCGACGACAATGACGTGGCGCAACGCGAGAAGCCGCGCGGCGTCATTGCCAGGGCCAGCACGGATTGCCGCGTTTATCACCGATCATTCCAGCTGCCGGCACGCGCCTAGAACGCTCTCGATTTTTTAAAAGAGGCGCGCTGAACAACACATAAAGAGGGTTGGTATATGACGGCGAATTCAACAGATAAGGTTGCGTTGGTCGCGGGGGCGGGGGGTATCATCGGCCACGCAGTCATCCACGAACTGAGGCAGCAGGGTTGGAAGGTACGCGCGCTGGCGCGTCGGTCCATCGCGGGGGTGGAATCGGTCACGACGGATCTGATCGACGCTGAAAACACCGCAGCGGCGCTCAGGAAGGCGGCGGACACGACCCATCTGTTCTATGCGGCGCTAAGTCCCGATCCCGACCTGTCGATCGAGGCCGAACGTAATGGGCGCATGCTTGGCCACCTGCTGGACGGTCTGGAGGCCGTGGGTGCGCCGCTGCGGCGGGTCGTGATCTACCAGGGTTTCAAAATCTACGGCATCCATCTCGGTGCCAAGGTGCCAACCCCGGCGCGCGAAAGCGATCCCCCGCATATGCCGCCCAACCTCTATCTGGCGCAGGAGGCGCAGTTGAAGCGCCGCGCCGGGGCGAGCCGCTGGGATTATGTGGCGCTCCGCCCTGATGTCGTCGTCGGCGATATCCATGGCAACCCGATGAACATCGCGCTGGTCGTGGGGGTGTTTGCCGAATTGTCCCGGGCCCTGGGCATTCCGCTGCGCTTTCCCGGCACCGACAAAGCCTATGGACAACTAATTCAATTCACCGATGCCGGATTGCTGGCGCGCGCCAGCGCCTGGGCGGCCAGCAGCGATAAAGCCGCCGGCGAGGCTTTCAATGTCACCAATGGCGATGTTTTTCGTTGGGAACGAATGTGGCATGACGTGGCACGGCACCTCGGTCTGGAGACGGCTTCGCCGATCCCGCTGACGCTCGCCAACCACATGGCTGATAAGGGACCGCTCTGGCGCGAGATCGCAACGACGTATGGGCTCGTGCAGCCGGATTTGGCAAAACTTGTCGGCTGGGCATTTGGGGATTTTGTTTTTCATACCGAGACCGACGTGATTTCCGACGTCAACAAGATCCACCGTTTCGGCTTTACCGAGCGCATGGCGTCATCGACTTCGCTTGTCGCGGCTCTCGGCAGATTAAAGCAGCAGCGCGTTCTGCCGTAATGCTGAAGGACAGCGGTTCGGCTTTCCGGCGCGCATCCGTTCGCGAACCATTCTGCCAGGACTCATTTTTTATCTACTGCATCGGCAGGCCAGGCGTCTCAATGCTCGCGCGTCACGCCGTGCAATCGGCCGGCTTTCCCCGGGGCGAAGCCGCCAGGTAACAGGCGCAGACGCAGGCGGATCAGAACGCGCTCGGGATTTGGAGTTTCGACCGAAACGCGGATCGTATGGCCATTTTCTGACCTTACGGGCGGTGATCCGGCCGGCGTCTGGATGTCCAGGGTTGACCAGGGCATTCTGCTCCTCCGGCACGATAACGGGGGGCACCAACCGAATCGCTGATCGGTTGCTGTTTACCGAGCTCGTGCCAAAGCTGATGCCGACCATGTCCGCCGGCCCTGCGTCCCAGCCCACCAAAAGGCTTGCTGGAGCAGCGACCTCCGCCACAACGACCAGCGTACCGCCCATAGGATCACCTCGGCGGTGAGCTGCCGCCCCTTGAACACCTTACCTTGAACCACCGCCGCCCCACATAGAATCGACTTGGCACCGACGCCGCCGCTTTCGGTCGAGACCCAAAAATTTGCAACGGAGCCGCAAGGATTAACCGAGCTACGGGACGGATGCTTTATTTTAGGAGGACGCCATTGCACGTGCGCGCACCGATCCAAACAGTTTATGTTTTGCTGTTTTTTCTGGCGGGATGCCATGCGAACAGCCCGCCGGTGATCGAGGAAGCCGTCGTCAAGCCGGCGGGGGGGCCGTTCATCGCCGAGGCCGGCCACTCGCCCCCATTTGCGCGGATGCCCTACGAGGCGTTCAGTCGTGCAGACGCGGTGGCGATCGCAGAGCAGGAATGGCGCCTGTTTGGCGAGCGCGTGGATGACGATCCACCGCCTCCTGGCGGCTTCTCCCCGCTGCCTGGCGACGATCCCGCACGCGCGCCCGGTCAGTGGGAGCGCATTGGGGAGTATTGGTGGCTCGGCCAAGATGCTGATCGTCGCCAATCAGCCTGGACAGGGATGCACGATGAGAAGGGGCAGGAAATCGCCGAGAGCCGTGCTGACGATTACGCGTGGTCGGCTGCGTTCATCAGCTATGTCATGCGGACAGCGGGAGCCGGAGCGCGTTTCCCCTACTCGCCTTCGCACGATGTCTATATCAACATCGGGAAGGAAATGGCATTGGGCCGCACGTCAGGGTGGGTGGTGATGGCCGAGCCGGTGGACAGCACTGCGCCAGTGCCGGGTGATCTCATCTGTTATTCGCGCGAACGGTATAAGCTGACCTACGAGATGCTACCGCGGCAGCGGTTCGCCGCGCATTGCGATATTGTTGTCGCGCAGAACAACCAGCAGCTCAGCGTCATTGGCGGGAATGTCGATCATGCCGTCACGATGAAGCACGTGCCCGTTTCAACAGGCGGGCGACTGGCCGATCCCGGCGACCATGTACTTGACGCGCGCTATCCTTGGTTGGTCGTACTCCGAATCCTTTATGACCGTTAGCCTCTCGCTGCGGCGGCCGTTGCCGGGGACCAAATCCCCTTAGAATCCGACTAGGCCATTAGCGCATGATCGTTTTAAGTACGATCAGGATCTAATTTTTTTATTGAGGGCGATTCACGTCTTAGCTCCGCGCAAGATGCGCGAACCTAAAACGATCGCACTCTAGCCGACGACCCATCAGCCGACGCATTAGGCGATTTCCTCGGCACTCGGCGCTGCCTGGCGCCGGCGGCTTCGCACCCGCCCCCATCGTTTCTTCCAAGGTTCGGTTCTTCGAAAGTGGGAATCACGCCGGATCCCGCGCCAGACGTTTTGCGTCCGCGTTGAAGAATGGCGACCTTCAATCGCGTCTTCTCGCCCATTTCAAATATACGGGTAGCAGGTGGATGGGAGCATCACGCATAAATGCGCCTCGAGGCAGAATATATAACGGGCATATCGGTCGTAAGGATCGGAATTCCCGATGCCTACCGCAACGATACCGTCGAACATGAGCTTCTCTCCAGCGGGAATTTGTTTCTGTTCGTCACTCGGTATCCGGATCGTAACCAAGGGGGGCTCATTGTGCATATCCGAAGCATTTCGTCGGAGCGAATAATATTTGGCAGTGTACCGGTCGTCTGATCGGTCACGCCTAAAGAAATGGGCGACACCATGCTGTCCGAGTTGACCCTCTCGAGTTGCCTCGAGTTCAGTCTCTAACTCAAGCCAAGTGGCGTCCCCGCATGCCAATACCGATCTCATTTTATGCGATCATTTGTAAATAATTCGTAAAATCCTTTTCCATGTGTTCAATACCACAGAATTCATGATTTCGATACCTGTTTAAGTTGTTCTGCGGCTGCAGCCCTGGCGCATGCGCGTCGCGCAATCGCGCCAAGTCGCCCGGATCTCGTCCAACCATTGCCGCCGACGCGCAGGCTGGGAGCGGGCATTCGCCATTGGGTCGGAGTTCCGGGTCGATTTCTGGGACGATGTCACCGTCCTGGTCGCAGCGGGATGGGTATCAGACACCGCCGCTGGATACACCGCAGGGCCGCTTCGCGGTGGACGCCCAGGCCCCGTCGATGTTCCCGATCGGCGCGCGGAAGCAAGGGGTTGTTGCGATAGCGCAGCAATGTAGAACAGGCAGGGAACACGACCTATTTCAATGCGTAGCCGGCACGCAATATCTCAGGGATATCTTCGATACTCTGTCCTTTTAGGGAGAATATGCCCTGGACCGCTATTACGATCGGTTGGTGCCAAACGGCATAAAATGTTCTTGATTTGTTCTAGTTGGGCGCCGTTTAATTTACGCCCCCTCAAATCTAGTCGCGATGAACATTCGTGCCCTCCTGGCGGAGGCCATAGGGGCCTATTGCTTGCCGTTCAGAATAGATCGCCGGCCTGCAATGAACTCGGCATTGGGTTTCTCACACTGCTCGCGCACCCGTGTCCCCGGCCGCCGTCAATCTGTGCCATTGTCGTCGCGCAAAACAGAACACCGGGCAAACATAACACCGGGAAGGAGAAGCACCCATGTTCATCCGGATCATAGCTGCCGCCGTACTCAGCCTGGCGGCCTTGCCGGCGCTGGCGCAACCCACGGTCTCAGAGATCGCGGACGCAGAGGCCAACGCGCAACACGCCGCGGCGGAAATCAGCCAGGAGTTTGCCGCGGCCTATAATGCCGCCAAGCCAGCCGCTATTGCCGCGCTCTTCACCGCTGACGGGGTCTGGCTGACGCCGGCCGGCACCCTGCTGAGCGACCATCAGGCGATGACCGCGGCGCTCGTCCGGCGGCAACAGGCGGGCTGGACGCAGGAGACGATCACCGTCCTGGCCGCCCATCCCGAGGGCAGCGATGTGTGGGCGGTCGTCCGCTACGAGATCAAGGGCACCGGCGCCGAGGCGGGCAAACAGATCGGCGGCTACGCGCTGCAATTGCTCACCAGCGAGGGCGGCAGTTGGCGCCTCAAGGTACTCGCCGCCAACCTCAAGCCGGGGATTGATGTGACGGGCATGACGGCGACGGTCCAGTAGTTGTTTGCAAGGGGGAGCAGGATCAGCCCTCCTCGCACCGCGGCAAATCTCTGTCGGGAGACGTCGCACTGGCGGCTTACCTTGAGCGCCACTCCTTCGCGGCGCCGTCGCGACCAATTTAGTCGCGCCTGTCCTGGTGACTTAGATATCGAATATCGGTAGGCTGCGTCGGCATGAAAAAGATTGGCTTCCTCTCATTCGGGCATTGGGCGCCCTCACCACAGTCGCAGACGCGCTCGGCCGCCGACGCGCTTCTGCAATCCATCGACCTGGCCGTTGCGGCTGAGGCGCTGGGCGCGGATGGGGCTTATTTCCGCGTTCATCACTTCGCCCGCCAGCTTGCTTCCTCGTTCCCGCTTCTGGCGGCTGCGGGCGCGAAGACCCACCGCATCGAGATCGGCACGGCGGTCATCGATATGCGCTATGAGAACCCGCTTTATATGGCCGAGGATGCGGGGGCTGCCGACCTCATTGCCGGCGGCCGCCTGCAATTAGGCATCAGCCGGGGCTCACCGGAGCAGGTGATCGATGGCTGGCGCTATTTCGGCTACAACCCGGCCGAGGGCGAAAGTGACGCCGATATGGGGCGGCGCCACGCAGAGGTGTTCCTCGACGTGCTGCGCGGCGAGGGTTTCGCGCGGCCCAACCCGCGGCCAATGTTCCCGAATCCGCCTGGCTTGCTGCGCCTAGAACCTTATGCGGAGGGGCTGAGAGACCGGATCTGGTGGGGGGCGAGCTCCAACGCCACGGCGGTTTGGGCGGCGAAGCTTGGGATGAACCTGCAGAGCTCAACCCTGAAGGATGACGAGACCGGAGAGCCTTTCCACATCCAACAGGCTGCCCAGATCCGGGCTTTCCGCGCCGCCTGGAAGGAGGCTGGCCATACGCGCGAACCGCGTGTCTCGGTCAGCCGCAGCATTTTTGCGCTGATGGACGATCGCGATCGCATGTATTTCGGACGCGGGCGCGAGGAAGCGGACAAAGTCGGGCTGATCGACGAGAAGACGCGGGCAATCTTTGGGCGTAGCTATGCCGCTGAGCCGGACGCCCTCGTTGAGCTGCTCAGGCAGGACGAAGGCATCGCTGCGGCCGACACGCTGCTCCTGACGGTCCCGAATCAGCTGGGTGTGGACTATAATGCACATGTGATCGAATCAATTCTCACCCATGTCGCGCCCGCCCTCGGCTGGCGCTGACGTCAATCACCGATAAGAGCCGCGCCCACCACAGCTCGGCCAAATGGCGAAATCCCCCATAAGCCATTGCAGGTTGCCCGCGGGTTCGTGCTTCGGAGAGTTTCGAACGCCAAGCGGCGTCCGAAATTCATCACGAAAGCTGATCGTCCGTTTTTTGCTGCGAAATCGGAACAGCAGACAGTCAAGCCGCGGCGACGCTACATCTCAACTGCGACGGGGATCGTGAAGTGGAACGCAGCGCCATGCGGTGCGCGAGAGGAGCCCCTCAATTGTCCACCATGGGCTTCGATGATCGACCGGCAAATCGAAAGTCCCATGCCAAGACCGTCGGATTTGGTCGTGAAGAAGGGGTCGAAGATGCGTGACTCGATGGCCGGATCGAGTCCCGGGCCGGTGTCCTCGACCCAAACCTGTACAAGGTCCGGCTCGGCGCGGGCGACGGTCACGGTCAGCTCCCGCCTGCGGTCGTTGACCGCTGCCATGGCCTGGATCGCATTCATGATCAGGTTCAGCAGTACTTGCTGCAGCTGGACCCGGTCGCCCAATACCGGCCAACCCTCGGCGGCCAAATTCGTGTGCAGCACGACGCTCTGCCGCTGCGATTCTCCGCGGGTGAGCGCCAGCACTTCTTTGATGGCATCACGAATGTCGAGCCTCGTCAGTTGCGGTCCAGATTTCCGGGTCAGCGACCGTAGGCTGCGGATCACGTCACCGGCACGGTGAGCGTCCCGCACGACACGCGAGGCGGCATCCCGCGCCGAGGCCAGGTCAGGCTGGTCCCGATTCAGCCAGCGCAGGCAGGCGTTGCTGCTTGTGGCGATGGCGGCGAGCGGCTGGTTGATCTCATGCGCCAGCGACGCGGCAAGTTCGCCCAGCGTCGTCAGCCGTGCCACCCGGGCGAGGTCAGCCTGAACATCTCGCAACGCTTCTTCGGCATGGCGGCGCTCGGTGATGTCCTGAACGATGCCGAACATGCGGCGAGGCCGACCCGCTTCATCCCTTACCACATCGCCCTGACTATGGACGATTCGTACCTCACCGCTGGGCCGGACCACCCGATACTCTACCTCGTAGCGCGCGCCGCCGCGTAGCGCCTCAGCCACGGCCGAGACGACCCTCTGGCGATCATCGGGATGAAGCAGCTCCGGGTAGCGCGTAAAAGCAACGCCTCCATTCTGCTGCGGCAACCCGAAAATTCGTAAGCTTTCGGTCGACCAAGTGACAAAATTTGTGTCGAGATCGTGGTCCCAATAGCCGACATGTGCAATTCGCTGCGCCTCTTCGAGTTTGGCTTCGCTTTCTCGCAAGCTGCGCAGCATCAGAAGACCGGTCAGGCCATCGCCGAGCCTGTGGCCAACTTCTTGGAAAAGCCGCTCCTCCCATGCTGTCCAAATCCGCGGATATGCGCACTGATGCAGGCCGAACAGGTACGGCTTCGCGACCTTCGGATAAACCGTCATTACGATCATGGATTGTATGCCGAAACGCTCCGCGAGTTGCGCCGGCACCGGACGTGCGGATTTGGAACGGAATTGCACGGCACCACTGGACGCCCTTGCGGTTTGGAACACATTGGCGACTTCCGCGTCGATGGGCAGATCTATCCCCAGAGCGAAGGCACCGGGATAGTCAGGCCGGGTATGCTCCATCACAGCACGCCATGATGCCGCTTCAGGATCGCACGGGTAAACGAGCCAGGCGCGATCACACGCGAAAATTGACAGCACAGCGCTAAGCACATCGCTTGTCATCTGTTCAAGGTCATTCGTGCCTTGAATGGCCCGGTTAACCTTTTCCATGCTTTCCAAGAACCAGATATGGTCCTGGCGTTCCTGGTCCGCGCGTTTCCGCTCGGTCAGGTCTGTGATGAAGCATTCCGTGTAGATCGGCTCCCCCGACGCATCGCGTACCAGGCGGCTGCTGAGTAAAACCCAGATTGACCGGCCCTCTTTGCCATGGAGTTCGGTTTCGTATCCGCTGACGGCATCCGGGCTGGGGCGCGTCGAAAGCTCAGCCGCACGGGCACGCAGGTTTGCCCGAACAAGCCCCGCTTCGACGGTCCTCTCGGCGATCATCTCGTCCGGCGAGCCGTAGCCGAGCATCCGCGCAAGGGCCGGATTGGCGGCCATCACGCGTCCATCGTGGGAAATCCGGATAATGCCTTCAAGCGCGTTTTCCACACTGCTCCGGTAGCGCTGCTCACTCTCTCGTAGCGCTGCTGCGGCACGTTTGTGTTCCTCGACTTCGAGCGACAGGGCGTGATTGATTTTGGCGAGTTGTGTGGTGCGCTCGGTCATCTGAGCCTCAAGGCACGCCTTCCCCCGCTTTTCAGCAGCCAAGCGGGCCTCATAGGGGGACACAGACAGAAGATCGGCTTGGACGGCGTCACGAAGTTGCAGCAGCAGCCTGTGGTGCACCTCGTGGTAGGCGTTCCGTTTGCGGTTGAGGACGCATATGGTGCCAAAGATGTCTCCGTTTGGCCAAGAAATAGGTACGCCGAGATAAGAGATCATGCCGAGTTTGAGGTCGGGATTGGCCCCCCATTCGTCGTCTTCCAGGGCATCGGGGACGAGAAGGAGCTGACGCGTTCGCATCACGGTTTCGCAGTAGAGCCCGGTATTCAGGCAGGCCCGCTCGCGCGGGCGATATGGATTTCCTGGCGACGCGCTGGCGACTAAGACCCTGATTTCGGGCGGCTCGATCCGCTTAATGAGCGCGGCAGGTACCTGAACAAGTTCGGCAAGAAGATTTGTGATTTCCTGCCACTTGTCGATGACCGAATGTGGAATATCGATTGCTGATGTGTCCATGGTATGGCGCCTGGTCCTGACCGTTCCTAATCTAGCCTGATTCCCCCTAGCGCAGTCATGGCGCCCCGATCGCGGCTGCAGCTCTTCCGCGGGCGAAGCCATCTCCATCATAGTGGATTCTGCGGCCGGAGGACACAATTCACCGGTGAGCGCGGGAAGCAGCTCGCGCCGGGCGATCACGTTGTATTCATCCCGGTGCGGCAGGAGCGGGATACGGCGATCAAGGTCCGGTCATCGGGCGAGGAACGGATCGAAAGGCTGCTCGCGGCCAGTGGTGTCGCCCCGCTGGCGAGTGTCGCAAAGCACAGGGGCAGGTGATATGGTTTGCTGTTGGCTTGCAGGTTCGTTCCTTGGGAGCTTTCGTGGCTGAGCGGTTGCGGGCCCGTTTTTGCCGTCATTGGGCGGCGCCGAACGTCCGGTCCTGAGGGCGCCTCCCAGCGTGAACTATGTCCAGTATGGCCGCAGAGCAGACGAAAGCCGTTCCAAATTCGGAATTTTTTTGTACCTGGGCGCCGCGATATAGGCTTCCTCCACAAATCCGTACGCCGGATAGCACCGTGGTGCTCGTATGTTATAGGTGTGCCGAACGAGGGCCCTTGCGCTCAACCTGAAAACCCTGCTGTGATGGACATGGTCGCGGCGGATAATTTCCAGGGTCGGCTTGCCGTCTACGTTTTTATTTGGCTGCTTATTCAATAACAAAATGTTATGATCATATGCATCTGGGTTATTTGACTTTATAGAATAGCGCTTCTTAACTCCGAACAGAAGGACGCTGGGCACTGGGCAAAATGCCGCGTGAATAATGGCTGTCCCGAGTTGAGGAAGAAAGCCTTGAACGCAGTTGAACGTGCCATCAGCAAGGCAAGAAAGCGTCTGCTCCCGATCCTGCTGCTCTGCTATTTCGCGGCCTTTCTCGACCGGGTGAATGTCGGGTTCGCCGCGCTGCAAATGAACCACACGCTCAGCCTCACCGCCGCCGCCTTCGGGGTTGGCGCGGGGATGTTCTTCGTCGGCTACGTGCTCTGCGAAATCCCCAGTAACCTCGTTCTCGTGCGCGTCGGCGCGCGGATCTGGATCGCGCGCATCATGGTCACCTGGGGCATCCTCTCGGGCGCTACGGCTTTTGTGTGGAACGCGCCGAGCTACGATGTGGCCCGGTTGCTGTTGGGCGCGGCTGAAGCAGGATTTTTCCCCGGCATGCTGTTCTATCTGACGCAATGGTTTCCATACGCCTATCGCTCGCGCATGTTCGGTAGCGTCTCCGTCGCGATGCCGATCGCCTCGATCATCGGCGCGCCAGTCTCTTCCTTCATCCTGCAATCCATGGACGGCAAGCTTGGCCTGCATGGCTGGCAATGGCTGTTCATGCTGGAAGGCTTGCCGGCCTTGATCATGGGCGTCGTGGTGTTCGTGGCGCTACCAAGCCGGCCGCAGGACGCCGCCTGGCTGACGCTCGAGGAACGCGATGCATTGCTCGGCGTCTTGCAGGCGGAACGTGAAATCCGCGAGCGGGCCGAACGCTTTACCGTGTGGCGCGCGATGATCGATGGGCGCGTTCTGTTGCTTTGTGTGATCGCCGTCGGTCTTGTTATTGGCAATACCGGATCGGCGATCTGGATGCCGCAGATCATTCACAGCCTTGGCGCCAACACGATCGAGACGGGCCTGCTGACCATGGTGCCGTCGCTGGCCGCGGTCGCGGCATTGGTCTTCTGTTCCTGGAACGCGGATCGCACGGGTGAGCGCGTCTGGCACGCCGCGGGGCCGTTTCTGCTCGCCGGGCTGGGCTTTATGCTGGCGGCCTATGCGCATGCGCCGGCCTGGCGCCTGCTCGGCCTCGTATTGGGTACGGCTGGCATTGTCGGTGCGGCACCCTCCGTCTGGGTGTTGCCGTCCATGCTGCTGACCAGCACGGCCGCGGCGGCAGGCTTGGCGCTGATCAATTCTACCGGCAGCATTGGCGGGTTTATCGGCCCGTCGGTCATCGGCTGGGTGAAGGACAAAACCGGCTCCTTTTCAGGCTCCCTGATGTTCCTCGCGGCGACCATGGTCGCGACCGCATTGCTCGCCCTCGTCCTTGGCCATTGGATGGGCGATGTGCTCCGCGCGGGCAGCCCCTCGCTGTCACGCCGCGCGGCTCCAAATTTTGAGTCAACCCAGGAGACAACGCCTTGATAATTACTGAAATCCGCGGCTACGAAGTCGGATTTTCATTGCCAGACCCTGTCGGAAATTCGTTGAGCTTTTTTCGCAGGCGGGATTTCCTGCTCGTGGAAGTCGTCACCGATGCAGGGATTTCTGGTTGGGGCGAGGTGAATGCCTTGCCGCCCCAGGCCACGGCGGCGCTGATCCGCACCAAATTCGCGCCCTTGCTGCTCGGCCAAAACCCGGCCGAAGCCGGGCGGCTATGGCATCTGATGCGCGCCAACATGCATTACGACCGGCGTGGCGCCACTGCGATGGCGCTCTCGGCCCTCGACATGGCACTGCATGACGCCGCCGCGCGCGAACGGGGGATCAGCATCGCCGCACTGCTCGGCGGCGCCCTGCGCGACCGGGTGATGGCCTATGCCAGCGGCCCGTTCATCCGCCAGGACGCGGACCCGTATGGCCGCTATCTCAGGGAAACGGAGGACTACCTGCGGCAGAATTTCCGCGCCATTAAACCGCGCTGTGGCGTTGACCCGCGCAAGGACGGCGCCATGGCGCTCGCGCAGCGTCGCCTGATCGGTCCGGATGTGGCGCTGATGATGGATATAAACCAGGGCTACACCGCCCGTGCCGCCATTGAATCCGCCCAGCGGATGGAAGAGGCGGAGCTGCTCTGGATCGAGGAGCCGGTGCAGCCAGAGGATATTCATGGCTACCAGACCGTTAGCCGTGCTGTGAACGTTGCCATCGCCGGTGGCGAGGCCCTGGGCAGCCTTGCCGCCTTCCGCGAGTTCTTCCAAGCCGGGACATTCGCCATCGCGCAGCCGGACCTCACCGTTTGCGGCGGCTTCACCGGGCTCAACCGCATTGCGGCGCTGGCGGATGCATTCGAGATCCCGGTCATGCCCCACGTGTTTGGTACCGTGGTGAATTTCTATGCCTCCTTGCAAATGGCGGCCCTTTTGCCGGCGCGTCGCGGCGGCGGCCCCGCCCCATACCCGTTCGTGGAATTCGACGGCACAGAAAACCCATTGCTCCAGGTGCTGGGTGAGCCGAAACTGAACGCGGATGGCACTTTCAGCGTGCCTGATGGACCGGGGACCGGCGTCAACCTCTCCGCGGAGCATTTCGCGCCGTGGATTTTAAACCATTGGGTTGAGCGCGTCTGAAGATGCCCGGGGGCGCCGATTGCCTCGCGGCATTTCCTCTGTGTTTGTTGGCCGTCAAACGCTTCCCGCGGGCAAATGATGATCGCTCTCGGTTGGGTACAGCTGGGCTGAGTGCGCCTCGTCCTTCTTCCGAAGGAGGACAATCACGTCCGGCCGGGAAGGTTCTTCCGGCCTGATGGTGAGATCGCTTGTTTGATCGGCGCCCTGTCTCATGGGGATGTCATCCTTCCATTTCTGTAAAGGATACGATCCAGTTTTAGCGTCTTTTCTTCGCGGATCTGAGGGTATGTCGTGTGAGGCAAGTCGCAGGATCGGGACCTCGTAAATGTTCAATACGTGTCGTGGCGCTATGGCCGGCTAACAGCCTCTCGTTCACTAGCGGTTTTGCCATGATGGCAGCACCCATTTGAAGGTCTTAAAATGTGTTTTGCGTTTGGAAAAGAATATATGGTTTCGATAGACGGTAGCGGGAGAAACTCGATGAATATTGCAGAAGAGATTGTAAATGCTGAACATAGGCTTTGGCAGGCCATTGTCGATGATGATCTAGGGGCCATGGGGCAGATTTTATCTGATGAACTTGTTTGGGTTCACGCGGCCCGGCAGCGCGATTCAAAGGCGAGTTTCATGAGCTCGCTTCCGCATGTTCGATATCGCGACGCCGAAAAGTACGAGGAAGTCACCCGGCACCACGGGCGCGTTGCCATCCTAACGGGATTGGTTGCGATGCGTCTCGCAACTCCTGCTCAAGAGACGCACAGAGCGGAACGCTTTACGAATATCTGGTCCCGCATCGATAAAGGATGGCGTTTAGTTGCCTCTCAATGGACAGCCGCGCAATTGCCCGAGAAGGATACGCATTAAATGGACACCAACGCTCGTTTGGCCTGGATTGGCTTGGGACGTATTGGACAACCGATGGCCGAGCGTCTCGCATCATCCACGAGCCGTATCCTCGTTTTTGATGCGAACCCGCAGGCAATGGCTGCCTTTTCTGCGCCCTCGGCGAAGCACGGTGGCTCTGCTGGAGATTGCGCGGCTGAAGCGGATATTCTGTTCACATCTCTGCCAAACGACCAAGTGCTTGATACGGTCGTTCTCGGACCTGGAGGTGTCATGAACCGCGCTCAAGCGGGGCTCATCTTCGTCGATACCAGCACCATTTCCCCACGTCTTTCAAAGCGCGTCGCCGAGGCTGCGAAAGAACGCGGTGTTCTCTATCTACGCATGCCCGTTTCAGGCAATCCGATACTTGCCCGCGAAGGTCGGCTGACCGCTCTGGTCTCGGGGCCGGAAGACGCTTGGCGGCAGGTTCAACCGCTTGTCGCGTCCTTCACGGCCGCCTCTCGCTATGTCGGAGACAGTGACCAGGCGCGTTACATGAAGTTGGTCATCAACCTGCTCGTCGCTAACCTTGGTCCGCTTATGGCTGAAGCGTTGACGCTCGGACGGAAAGGAGGCTTGGACTGGGCGGTCATGATCGATGCTCTCGCAGCAAGTCCCCTTGCATCGCCATGGTTGGAGACGAAATTCGCAGCGTTGAAAGCACGGGACTTCACGGCGACCTTTCCACCGCGAATGATGCTAAAAGACGTCGACTTGATGCTAGACGCGGGGCGTGATTGCGACGTGCCTCTGCTGATGACGTCCGTGACACGCCAGATACTCCAGGCACTCACGACTGAGTTTTTCGCGGATGAGGATTTCTTTGTGACAATCAAGGCACTGGAGCGGCAAGCTGGTCTCTCCACAGATCTTTAGGAAGAGCAAGATCATGGTTCAGATGACGACTCTCACAGACGAGATCCTGCACCTAGAGGATGAAAAATATGCATGCATGGTGAGGGGAGATATCGATACGCTCGCAGATTTCTATAGCGAGGATCTAGCATATACCCACTCCTCCGGGGTTTGCCACGACAAGACAGGTTATTTGGCGGCTATGCGCTCGGCTGAGTATCGCTACACCGAGATTCGGCCAGGAGAACGCAAGGTACCTCCGCTCGATGAGGCTGTCGTCATCACCGGCTATATTGAGCTCGATGTCGTCTTTCTGAGCGGCCCGCGAACCCTTAGGAGCCAGTTTATGAGCGTATGGCTGCGTCAGAAAGGGCGCTGGCTGAACGCCGCGTGGCATTCGACTTCAGCGCCTGCCCCATGACATGATTTAGATTGTTGGTTTCACCACAGCACGTTACGGCGTTTCCGTCGCTCTGTTTCGTTGCCGTCCCATAGGGGGGTAAAGATCAGGCGTTCGCTTGCCTGCCCTCGGGCGGCCAAGATCGCGCGACGCCCAAGTGGTCGCGGACACACTGATGGGCATCTGCCGAGAGATGGTGAAAGTCGGCGCCTGGTCGCAGGCGCGTTCTCCGCTGCCTGCGACCTCTGCGCATTGGCTCAGCCCTCCCCGCCCTTCTGGAGGCGCTCGGGCCGCAGAAAAAGGCGATGGTCCAGCCTATTGGCAAGGCGCCGCGGAAGCGGAGTTGAGGCCGCCCCGGCCGCCAGAATTGCAGTTCAATCTCACGCATCCATTATATCAACGGAGCTTTTGGCCCCCTTGAGGTGCATAAATTTTGGCTGCTGGTAGCCGGCGAAGTGATCAGACAGCTTTGAGATTAATCGCGGCCGCCTTGCCACGCTCCACCGCGATGTCGAACGTGACGTTCTGACCCTCGTTCAGGCCACGCAAACCCGCCGATTGCACGGCGGTGATGTGCACGAACACGTCCTTGCCACCATCTTGGGGAACAATAAAACCAAAACCTTTGGTGGTATTAAACCACTTAACCGTACCGGTAGCCATGCCGCGACGTCACTCCTTACATTATACACCGCGCGCCTGTCGCGCGGATTATGGGACAACCGGAGTCTGGGAAAGACTTGTATGCGTCAGGTCGCCAAGCGCGCGTTCCCAAGTCAGTCCAAAGTCGATTGTCATCAAATCTCGCGCATAATGATTTCGAAATTGTCAACGAACAGCTGGTTGCGCAGCCTCAATTTCTTCGAGTTCGAAGCAATAACAGCGCCATTCCTGGTTCTTGAACCCATTCGACGGCTTTCGAGTGCGAGACGTTGAAACTACGGGCGATTTTGCGGGTCGGCTCGCCAGCCTCACGCCGCTGCGGGGCTTCCCGCCGCTGGTGCGCGGTTAGCTTTGACCGGCGGCCCATCTTCCCCCCTCCCGCGCCTTGGCGAGTTTATGGCCCTCTCCGGTACGGTGCGGATCAATTCTCGCCCGAATTCGGCCAAGCCGCCCAGGACGGTGAGCACCAAACGGCCATGGGCAGTGGTCCTATCAGCCCAGGCATCGCTCAAAGAAGGTCACGGGTTGAGCGGGCCAGCCTGGTCACCATTAGCATGCCGCTGGCGGTCAAGTGCGCAAGCACCTGGCGCAGCTGGTGACGGTCGGACCGAGCGCCGCGGGCAACTTCCCGGAACACTTTCCCGTAGCCGGCCCGCTTTGAGCTGGCTGACCTGGGCCGCCACGCCCTGGTCGTCCATTGATACCCTGGCATCACCGTCACTCCGAGGTGTAACGGCAAGACGCAACTGCGCTGCTCAAGGGAAGAACGTCGCGAATTAATTTTTCATTTTGACGTCGTTCAGCGATACAATTTTGCGCCGTACGGACGCGCGCGTCCGAGTTTTCACACGGTCCGCGTGATGAACGCACCGAGAGCGTAATCGCCCCCACATTCACGCCGAACATCCCTCTACGGGGTGGCATTTGCGGCTGCTGCCATGGAGCTCTTTGCTATGGCACCTTCCGCGCGAGCTGTCTTGCCCCGTTGCCGTGGCGCGCCGGTATGATGCATCGCGTGGGCAGTTGTGGCCTTGGCGCCGGCAGGTTCGCGATGGCGTCTTGTCGCCCGTCACCGGGGAAGCTGAATAATCCGGATGACGTTA
This sequence comes from uncultured Pseudomonadota bacterium, assembly GCA_963737355.1. Lineage (GTDB taxonomy): Bacteria > Pseudomonadota > Alphaproteobacteria > Acetobacterales > Acetobacteraceae > Acidocella. The sequence continues at coordinate 401,274 of CAVTSC010000008.1, forward strand.
CCGCAACACGTTAGCCTATGATTTTCTCAATCAGACTGCGGATCTCGCTCTGCATCAGCTGATAGGCAGGAACGACGCTTTTAAAGCCAAGCCCTGGCTGCAAACACGCGGGAAAAACGGTCGCCTCGGGCCGTTTCGTTTTTTCTAACTGCAGGTTAAGAAGTGCTAATGTTTCCATTACGTGCGGTTTTGTCTATCAGAGCAGACGGCGCCGATTGCCGGAAGGATAGGAGGCTATGAAAAATATTCCGATTATCGGAAAGTTTGGTGCGATCCTTGCGGTGTTTGGCATGTTCGCCATAGCCGGTGCCATTTATTCGACCAGCCAGATGCGGTTGCTCACCACGAGTTACGTCGCCTTGCGGAATGGTCAGACCAATGCGCTACTGCAGTTGGTCCGCAGCCAGGTGGATATCCAGTTCATCAGAGGCGCGTCGGGCGCTCTAATGGTCAACCCGACGCCGGGGCTCACGCAGCGGGAGCTGGCCACAATAAGAACCTACCGCGCGCGCTTCGCGATGTTCATGGATTTCGCTGAGGCGGCCGACCCGGCGGAGGCTCCGGCGATTGCGGCCGCCAAGTCCAAAGTGTTGCAGTTCACTGCCGGCGTCTGCACCGATCCCGCCGCGCTGCGCGCCACTGCGGGGAGCGGTGTCAATGCGCCGCCATTGCCAATCTGGTTTGCTGAACAGTGCGCTCCGCAATTCCACGTTTTGAGTGATAGTATTCAGCCGATCATCGATCGAATCAGAAAAGCGGATTTGAGCACCGCCGTCGCATTGGAAACAACCACGCGCAATGCCATCGCGACCACCTTCGATCTGATCCTGAGCGGCTTGGTGCTGGTGATGCTCGGCGGGTTCTTTGCCGTGCGCGCCTGGGTCGTCAAACCGATCGACGGACTGCAGCGCACGATGCGCGAACTTGCTGGCGGGGCGTTGCAGGCGCGGGTGAACGGGACCGAGCGCAAGGACGAGATCGGCGGCATGGCGCGCGCGGTGCAGGTGTTCAAGGATGCGGGCCTGAAAAAGCGAGAGCTGGAAGAAGAGGCGAGGGCGGCGGCGGCACAGCTTGCCGAACGAACCGGGGAGCTTGAGGCTGCCCACCGCTTGGCGAAGATCGGCTTATGGCGCTGGGACCTGAAAAGCCGCTCGATCCATTTTTCGCGGGAGCTCTGGAGACTGATCGGCTTGCCCTCCACTGAAGCGCCGGTACGCCTTCAGCAAGTCAAGCAGTTGCATCATCCCGATGACTATCAGGATGCCTTCGCCGCTTATCATAAGGCCCTGCGCACGAAAGCGCCGGTCACGCTCGAATGCCGGATCGTCCAGCCCGATGGGGTGGTCCTTAACGTTCTTACCCATGTAGAGCCGATCGTGCAGCCGGATGGAAGCGTTGCGCAGTTGCGCGGGACCAGCCAGGATATCACCGCCTACCGGAACATCGAAGCGGCGTTGCGCGACAGCGAGGATCATTATCGCCATATGGTGGAACTCCACCCGCAAATTCCTTGGACGGCCGGACCGGATGGCGGCGTTCTGGAGGTCGGACCGAAATGGTACGAGTTGAGCGGCATGACGCAGGAAGAAACGTTGCGTTACGGCTGGATGACGCGGGTCCATCCGGACGATGTCGCCCGCATGATCGCGCTGAGGCAGGAATGCGTGGCGACCGGCCGCCCTCTGGATTGCGAATGTCGCATCCTTTTGCGAGACGGCCGGACGGGCTGGTTTCGCTCCCGCGCCGCGGCGCGGTTCAATCATCGGGGCCAGATCGTGCGCTGGTATGGCACACTGGAAGACGTTACCGACCGGCACATGGCAGAAGCCGCCCAGCGCGCCACGGAGGCTTTGGCCTTCCGCGTTCTGGAAGCCACGAAAGATGCGGTGGTCGTGTTCGACAGAAGCGGGCGCGCGAAATATGCGAACGCGCAAGCGATCAGCCTTTTCGGTTCCGGCGCGCCTCTGACGAATTTTGGCATTGGCGATATTTTCCCGTCCGGGTCACACCCTCTTCTCACGCAAGCCCTTAATCGCGGCGCCGAAGCCAATGAAAATTCACATTCCACATTCTTTTGTGAATTTGAGCACCTCTGGCTCGAAGCGAATATTTATACCGGCGCCGAGAAGGTTTCACTGTTTTTGCGAGATATTTCGGATAAAAAACGTGCCGAGGAGCAGCTGAGTTATGCCGCCCGTCACGATTCCCTGACGGGTACGCTCAACCGAGGCGAATTTTTCGCGCGTCTCAAGGAAACGATCGTGCGCCAAGCGCCCGGAAGACACACGGCCCTGTTCTGTCTGGACGTGGACAATTTCAAAGACATTAATGACGTCCACGGCCACCCGGTCGGCGACAAGCTGTTGCAGCAAATCGTCGAGCGCCTTTCCTCCCTGCTCCGCCCAAACGACCTTCTGGCGCGGCCGGGGGGTGACGAATTCATGCTGGCGCAGGCGGGCATCGCGACCGAGGAGGAGGCTGCGGACCTGGCGGCGCATATTCTCCGCACGATGGCAGGCGGTTTCATCATCGACGAGCTGGTCATTGCGGCGAGCATGTCCATCGGTGTCGCGATGGCGGCGCCCGAGGTAACGGACGTCGAAGCCGTCTATAAGCAGGCTGACATCGCGCTCTACCAGAGCAAGACCAATGCAAAGGGCAATTTTCGCCTTTTTCATCCCGATATGCAGGAGAAATTCGATCGGGTGCATCGGCTTCGGCTCGATTTGATGACGGCCCTTGAAAACGAAGAGTTGTATCTCGCATTTCAGCCGATCATCCGCACGTCAGACGGTGCGATCAACGGCGCCGAGGCGTTGTTGCGATGGCGACACCCGACACATGGCCTCATCTCCCCCGAGGAGTTCATTCCCATCGCCGAGGAGAGTGGACTGATCTGCGACATCGGCGCTTGGGTACTCCGCCAGGCTTGCCATGCCGCGCAAGCATGGCCTACGGATGTCAGGATCTCGGTCAATGTCTCACCACGGCAATTCGAACTGGACGATATCGTGCAAACCGTTGCCGACGCCTTGCGCCTCTCCGGCCTGGCGCCTGACAGGCTGGCACTGGAAATCACGGAATCAGTGTTTATCTCCAGGGAATTGTCGAATTTATATATGATGAGCGAGCTGCAAAGTCTTGGCCTCAGTCTTGTCTTGGATGATTTCGGAACGGGCTATTCCTCTCTCTCTTATCTCGACACGTTCCGCTTCGATCTGGTGAAAATCGACCGATCGTTTATTGCGAAATCAACCCATGCCGAGGAGACGCAACCGCTGCTGGAGGCGATCATCGGCATCACCTCAGCCTTGAAATTGCCCGTCACGGCCGAAGGCGTCGAAACGCCGGAACAGTTCGCGCGTGTCCGGAAACTGGGCTGCCACTATGCCCAAGGCTATCTGTTCGGAGAGCCGGGGACGGAAGCGGAATTTCTGCAGCGCCTGCAGAGGCTGAGATTTTCAAGCCAAGCCGCGCCGCCGGCGGGCTTCGAACCGGTTCATTAGAGCATGATCGCTTTAAGTGCGATCATGCTCTCTAGCTTTTTTGTTGAGGGCGATTTACGTTTAGCTCCGCGCAAGATGCGCGAACCTAAAACGATCGCACTCTAGAAAGAGGCCGCTCTTTTAAAAAGAGGCGTAAAAATTTTTGTTCCGTTTCAGCTCTTCTTTCGTGGTTGATGCGTCCGATCCGACCTACCAGGCGCAACTCGAGGTGACCCGCACTGTGCTAATGCGAGATCGGCGCCAATGGGCCATGGTCACGCCGCCATGACCCTGCCGCTCCCCGCGCCCAAGCCGGCATACGCCTTGCCGATGACGGTGAGCCAGGTTCGCCGTACCGCAACGCGCCTTCAATACGCCAAGGCAGGTGCAACAGACAGGGAATAACCGGACAAAATTCAAGCCTAGGAACCGGCATCTGGTGCCAATCCGGCGCCATATGTTTCACCGAACATCACAAATCCCCATAGTCGCCGCCTCCGGCCCGCGAATGTCCAGGATGGTGAAGGGTACGAGCGAAGCGGAATGTCAGCCGTTGGCCGGAGTGGAGCGAAACCGGAACGACTGACACTCAGACCATTATGGGAATCCGATAGGCTGTTAGATCGTCCGCAACAGACTGAGCATCGCCGCGAGGCCCGCGAAGCCAGCGCCTGCGAACAGCGAGAGCACCGCGCCATGTTCGCCCGCATGCGCGAGGAACAACGCGGCAAGTGCGGCGCCGGTTGCCTGGCCAAGCAGACGCGCGGAGCTGATCGTCCCGCTCGCAGCACCACTTCGGTTTCTGGGGGTCGAGGTCAGGATGACACGGTTATTCGGCGGCTGGAAAAAGCCGAAGCCCGCGCCACATACTGCCATGCGTAGCGCGATGTTCAGGATGCTTGGATGCGGCGACAAAATTCCCAACAGAACCAAGCCGGCCATCATCACCGCCAATCCTAAAAAGTTGAGGATCGATGCTGGGTAGCGGTCGGCCAGTCGGCCGGAGACAACCGATGTCAACGCAACGGCAAGCGGCCAGGGGGTTATGAGCAGGCCCGTCGTCGTAACATCAAGCCCAAGGTTACGTTCAAGATAAAAAGGCAGAGAGACAAAGGCCAGCATTTGCGCGGCGAAGGAGCAAATGGAAGTGCCGACGGAGAGTCCGAAGACCGGCCGGCGCAGCAAATCCACCGGCAATAAAGGCGCCGGCAACCCCAATTGCCGGAACACCGCCCAAACGATGGCGACAAGACCAATGCCGATCTGCATCACCCTTACCGGCCAGCCGGTATTGTGACTAAAGCTTTGAATGGTCGTAATCAGCGTTCCAAAGGCAATTGCGGTCAGCAGCGCGCTTAAAATATCAAATCGCCGGTCCGCTCGCTCGCTCGTGGGCAAATTACGTAAGCCGATTGCAAAGGCTACGGCACCGAGCGGAAGATTGATGAGGAACAACCATTGCCATGAAGCAAAGCTGAGGACGATACCCGCAAAACTCGGGCCGATCGTCGAGGCAATTGCCACCGTCATCGTATTAAGGCCAACCCCGCGGCCAAGCGTCGCGCGCGGAAATATGTAGCGTATGAGCGCGGTATTCGTGCTGCTGATACCTGCAGCGCCGATCCCCTGCAGGACGCGCGCAATGGTCAGTGTCGTAATCGAGTGGGACAGCACGCATGCGAGAGAGGCCGTCGTGAACACGGCAATCCCCGCGAGATAGACCCGGCGGTAGCCATAGAGGTCTCCGAGGGCAGCAAGCGGCAACAGGAGCACGACCATGGCCAGCTGATACGCGCTGACAATCGCAATTGAATCCGTCGGCGTGGCGTGCAAATCACCGGAAATCGTCGGCAGCGCCACATTTGCGATTGTTTGATCCATCGTCGCCAGCGATACCGTGCTGACAATGGCGGCGAAGGCCCAATAGCGCTGCGGCACCGGCAGGCCGTCCGCTTGGACCGGTCGCGGGGATTCCAGGCGTGAAGCAACGCGTTGACCGGACGCGCCCCGATTGTCATCGTTCATAACGACAAGGTTATGACGCCGTATGTTAGGGGACAAGCACGAACCGCCGGGCATCCGGCATGCGAAATTGCAGTGCCCGGCTTAGCCAAATCTTTTGTAGAATTGTCACCGCCGCTCGTTCTGTAGCATCGGCATGACGGGATTATGTTATCATTCTGATCGCGACAAAAATGCCTGCGCCGCAGGCTAGAAGAGCCAACGGGTTCATTTTGGTCGACATCAGGACCGCTGTCGAGGCAAATGCGATAAGACGGGCAAGCCAACCCCCGTCCAGGGATTTGAGCAGGACAAAAACGGTTGCCAGGATCATTCCCGCCGCCACGGGTCGTAAACCTTGTTCAAGCGCGCGCATCCATCGGGCTCCTTGATGCCGTTTCCATAGCCGCGCCATGCCATAGATCAGGAAGGTGGTCGGCCCAAAAATGCTGATCGTGGCGACGATCGCCCCGGCCAGCCCGGCGACGTGCCAGCCGATGAGCGTCACGAGCAGCGAGCCGGGGCCCGGTGCCATGCGCGAGATCGCAAAAGCTTCCAGAAATGCCGTCTGTGTCATCCAGTGGTGCACATCCACGACTTGGCGCTGTACATCGGCGATGATCGTTTGTCCCCCACCGATCGTGGCAAAGGATAGTGGAGCGAAGACCCCCATTAGGCTCAGAAGCAGTTTTGTCACGATCAGCTGTGCGCCAGTCGAGCGTATTCCGTGATGACGCCGGCCGACCCGGCCCCCACGAGCACCCATACCAAAGGCCAGCGCAATATTCCCACCATGACGAAAGTGATCGTGAGGAGCAGGAGTGGCACGGCCCGTCGGGGCACGCGCCGGGCTGTCCTTATTCCCATGGAAAGCGACAATCCAATGGCCGCCGCGGTTGCGCCGTCGAGGGCGAGGCGTGTCAAAGGAAATCGGGCGAGTTCTGACAACAGCACGCCCAGCAGCACGATGACGATGGCCGGCGGCACGATAATCCCGGCCAAACCGGCGGCGGCGCCACGCCAGCCGAGCAGGCTGTAACCGATCCAGATCGATAAATTCGTTACATTGACCCCGGGCAACGCTTGGGAGATCGCCAAACCGTTGATAAACGCCTCTTCCGTTAGCCATTTGCGGTCTTCGACGACTTCCCGCAGCAGCCAGCCGCTGAGACCGCCGCCGAAGCTGGTCAGGCCGATCCGGCCAAATATCAGCAACAGACGTAACGGCGTGGGAGGTGGCGCCGTCGTGCCCTCGTATGGAATTGCAGGCATCGCTCTCCCTTTCCGTTGCTTTGGCCGTTTTTGCCACCTGGAAAATACGTAAGCAAGGTGACGCCGGCCGGCGACCTGCGGCCATAACCGGGAAACCGCGTTGACGCCCCCTGCTACCGATTGCGTTGAGGTGTCCACCTCCGGGTGAGGCGGCCTCGCGAAGTCCAGTTGGACCTTGGCTGGACGCAGCTTGGCGCAGAACGCCTAAACGACGCGTGACCGCGCTGCGGTCCCGATGGCGAGAAACGCCTTCGCTTCTTCTTCGACTAACCCATCGTCGCAAACATCCCCACCGCCGCCAGCAACATGACGGCGGTTGCGACCCAGCCGATGGTTCTCAGCACGGGGCGGATGAGAAACTCCCCCATCACCGCGCGGTGCGAGGCGAGCAGCATGGTGATGACCATGACGGGTACCGCGACGACGCCGTTGACGACGGCGCTCCAAAAAAGCGCTTTGACCGGATCGAGCGGCGAAAAATTCAACACGGCGCCGATGATCACGGCAACCGCGATGGTGGCGTAAAACGCCTTCGCGCGAGGCGCTTTGTAGGCCAGTCCAACGGGCAGTTTGAACGCTTCTCCGAGCGCATAGGCCGCCGAGCCAGCCAGGACGGGAAGCGCCAGCATGCCGGTGCCGATGATGCCGAGGGCAAAAATCGCAAAGGCAAAATTTCCCGCAATCGGGCGAAGCGCCTTTGCGGCCTGGGAAGAGGTTTCGATATTGGTGATGCCATGCGCGTTCAGGGTAGCGGCGGTGGTGATGACGATCGCCAGCGCGACAAGGTTTGAAAGCCCCATGCCAAGATAGGTATCCCAGCGAATACGTTGCAACTCCACGGGCGCTTGCTCGGGGGCTTGTTTGAGCGGATGAGCGGCGGGATCTTCCTTTTCGGCCTCGACTTCCTCACCCGCCTGCCAGAAGAACAGATAGGGGCTGATGGTCGTGCCGAGTACCGCGACAACCACGGTGATATAGGGGCCGGAAAACTGTAAATGCGGCAGCAGGATTCCTGAAGCGACATGCAGCCATGGCACACCGACGGTAAAAACCGTAGCAACATAGGCAAATAATGAGATCGTCAGCCATTTAAGGACCGAAACATATCGCGCATAGCGGACAAACGTTTCAAGCAGCACGGAGATGATGGCAAACACGGCAATGCCGATGGGAATGGGGAGTGGAACGAGGAGTTTAACCGCCGCCGCCATCGCGCCAAGATCGGCGCCGATATTGATGGTGTTCGCAATCAAGAGCAAGGATACGATTCCGTAGAGCAACCAATGCGGCATGGAGCGGCGCAGATTTCCGGCCAGCCCCCGCCCGGTCACCCGGCCGATTTGCTGGATCGCACACATCAACGGGTAGCTGAACAGCAAGGTCCATCCCAACGCGTAGCCGAATTGTGCGCCGGCTTGGGAATAGGTGGCGATCCCGCTGGGGTCGTCATCGGACGCGCCGGTAATCAGGCCGGGCCCCAAGACGTCCCGAAGTTTTGGCCATGGCGGCTGCTTGATCTCGCCGGGACCTGGTAGGGGAAACTCGGCCTGGGACATGCGGATAACGCGATCTTTCTGATCTGTTTCACATAGGCATCGACTTGGCTGCGCACAAGCCGCAGGGCAACATTGGAGGTTACGCTTGCATGTGTAGATTTTTAGGCTGGGTTTTTGGCGCGACGAAAACATCTGTCGAAATGGTCTAGGACGGCGGTGTTGACGGGCAGTGTGACGTAGTTAATTGTGTTTGTGGGGTATGCAGCAAAACAGCGACTGTGGGTGAGTTACGGTCCGGTGGTCTTTGGGAGACAATCGGGGAGGACCGGACGCAGGCTATCAAAATTCAAGCTTTACAGCAGCATGCTGCCGCTCCCAGTCCAAGATATAGTCGCGGGTCAGCGGCAGCGCAGCGAGACACTTCGTCAACTGTAATTGGTAAACAACCATGCCCCGATAACGAAAGCCGATTTCACAACTAACTAGATAGAACTCCCACATACGACAGAAGCGCTCGTCATAGAGACGAACCACTTCCTCTCGCCGCGCCATGAATTTCTTCCGCCAGTGACAAAGCGTCTCCGCATAATGCAGCCGTAGCACTTCGACGTCGGTCACCCTCAATCCAGACTTCTCGACCACTGAAAAAATCTCAGAAAGCGAGGGCAAGTCTGCGCCAGGAAAGATGTATTTACGAATGAACGGGTTGATGGCACCCGGGCCGTCCGAGTAGCCGATCGTATGGAGCAATGCGACGCCGTTCGCGGTGAGGAGCTCACCGAGCTTTGTAAAAAACTCGGCATAATTCCGCTTTCCAACGTGCTCAAACATGCCGACGGAGACGACGCGATCATAAAGTCCATATTCTTCGCGGTAATCACGTAATTGGAAGCGAACCCGGTCCGTGACCCCGGCCGCAGCCGCACGAGCCTCGCTGTGCTTTTGTTGTTCGACACTAAGCGTCACACCCGTGATGTTCGCGTCGGCCTCCGCGGCGAGATAAAGCCCGAGCCCACCCCAGCCCGATCCAATATCAAGAATGTTAAGCCCTGGCCGGTTAAGAAACAGCTTGGCCGCTATATGACGCTTTTTGTTCGCCTGGGCAGTATCCAAATTATCCGACTGGTTCTGGAAGTAGGCGCACGAATATTGCCAGTCCTGGTCAAGAAAGGTCGCATATAATTCGGCCGAAAGGTCGTAATGGTGAGCGACGTTCCTCTTGGCTTTCGCGATTGGGTTATACTGTTTTAGATATTTTTCGGCACGTTCTATGAGGGACATCCATGAGTGACGGTTGGCATCATTGAAGTTAAGCGCGGCGAGTTTGAGTATGTCGTAAAGGCTCCCCTCTTCGATCAGGAGCTCGCCATTCATATAAGCTTCACCGACGGAGAGGGCAGGATTAAAGGCGAGCGCGTATTCCGTGCGCTTGGATCGCAGCCGGATGGTCGCACACGGCGGACTTGCATCTCCGATCAGATACGTCCGTCCGGTGGCATCGATGAAGCGGAGGCAACCGTTGCGGATGACAGATTTAAGAATACTCTTAAATATCATTGCGTTCCATGATCTAAATGGCATCGATTGTTGCAATACAGAATACACCTGACAAGGGTAGGATTTAAGCGCCGAGAGTGATGTTCCCTTTTATCCGACATTCGTCGAGGACCTCGTTTTGCGACGCTACGGCCGGCCGGACTGAGGTGACCACCTGCTCTGGCATGCTGCGCGTCCGCAATGGCTTGCCATCCGCTCCGAACGATTGAGAAGGCCGGCGCGCCGCTTTCTAGGCCAAGGCGGCAAAACAAGAGCGGCCACGACCGAGGTCCCCTGGTTCCGCGACCGCGCGGGTTGCAACCGGGCGCCGCATGCGCAAGGCGAGGACCGTGGCCTTGGCGCGTGAACTGCTTATCGCGACATGGCAATCAGGTGCTGACGGTATTGTGCCGGAAGAAGCGCTGCTGAAGTCACCATCTTGACCGGCGCTACACGGTTAGCCCGAGCCTTTTGACAGGGCCGGATGGCCCAAGGGGCGCAGCCGTTGTCCGGCAGGTGACCCGCCGTCGTCTACACAGCGTGCCGCATCCCTTGGGGAACCGACCTCAACGTCAATTCACGACACCCCAAGAGTTTGTTGCACCCCAAGAGCGATCGTTACCGCGAGCACTCACCGAAACAAGTAAGCCGACGAGTGCTGTAACGATCAACGCCATGTTGCGGCGAACTGGTCTCTTGCTTATGTTCGGCTCGAAGTAGCACTCGTTGCCCGGCGGCGTCCGCGCCAATCCGTTCGTCCAAACGGACCCGTTGAACACCGACCGGAGCACCGAACGCTAGCCGATATCGCAATGTTTAACCCGATGACGGCAGTTCGTTGTTACCACCGTCCACGAAATCCATAGTAGCCACCGCCACCAAGAAGCAAGAAAAGCACGAGGATAATCAGAAGGGTTGTCATAGCCGTACTCCAGATCCACATTTTGGGATCTTTCACCTCTACAGCTGAGTTTTCCGTCGTGACATTACAAGCCTCAGAATCGATCGATGCATTACATCTGGAGCATGTAGGTTCAACAGAAAATATTTGCGATCGCGCTCTATCGGTAACGCGTCTTGGAAGGTTTTTACTGGACGGTCTAGAAATGAAATGGTCATTGTAGAATAAAGCCGCCCGAGTTCAGCCTTGGTGCATAAAGGTCGAAATTCACCCGACAAACTTGAAGTGGGCAGTCGGCGCTGGAGACTTACGTAAGCAAACGTATGTTGCGACGCAGCATAACCTGGGTGGAGGCCAAGGCCACCGTTGCGGGCTATAGCCGATCCGTGACCAGGACGAAAATTTCGGCTAAGGTCGGCAAATGGGTGAGGTAAGTAATCATACTTCTGAGCACCTTGAAGGCGAGGAGGAGCTTCTCCGCCTCCGCTGGATGTTTGCCCAGTCGCTGAGCTTCTCGGCGCTGTTTTGCGGCCCCGAACATCGGTTCGTGCTCACCAATCCGGCCTTTCAGCAGCTGATCGGGCATCGCGACGTTGTCGGCCTGACCGTTCGCGAGGCCCTTCCTGAAGCGGAAAGCCAGGGGTTTATTGGTCTCCTCGATGAGGTGTTTGCCACCGGAACGCCCTATATCGGCAGGGATGTGGCGTTTCTTCTTCACGGTATGCCCGGCGTCCCCCCGGAAGGCCGCATTCTAGATTTCGTTTGCCAGCCCATCCGAGGCGGGTCGGGTAATGTGGAGTCGATCTTTGTCGAAGGAACGGACACGACCGAGAGACACGTCACGGAGGACGCACTCCGGGCGTCGGAGGCTCGGCTCCGTGAACTGAATCTCGATCTCGAACGACAGATGGTTGAGCGCGCCCAGGCGCGCGGCCTGACCTGGCAGTTGAGTCCAGATCTACTCGGGGCGCTCAATTCCGAGGGATATTTCGAGACTTCCAATCCTGCGTGGAAATCCGTTCTCGGATGGTCCGAGGCAGAGGTCGCCAGCATGTCGATTTTCGAATTGCTGCATCCGGACGATCTGGAGCACACGCGGGCCGGCTTCGAGCAAGCGCTGCTCGGTGAGCCGGCGATCCGTTTCATCAACCGCTATCGCTGCAAGGATGGCAGCTATCGCTGGATTTCCTGGGTTGGCATTCAAGAGGAAGGGTTTGTGTATTGTACCGGCCGCGACATTACCGTGGACAAAGCGGCGGAAATGGAGCTTGCGGCAGCGCAGGAGGCACTTCGGCAATCTCAAAAGATGGAAGCGATCGGCCAACTCACGGGCGGCATCGCCCATGACTTTAATAACCTGCTGACCGGCATCATCGGTTCGCTCGATCTCGTGCGCAGGCGCATGGCGGCGCAACGGCCCGACGACATCCCGCGTTTCATCGACGCCGCCTCCACGTCCGCGCTGCGCGCTGCGGCGCTCACGCATCGGCTTCTGGCTTTCGCCCGCCGCCAATCGCTTGATACCAGACCAAACGATGTCAATCGACTAATCACAACCATGGAAGAGCTCCTGCATCGCACCCTGGGGGAACAGATCGAGTTGCAGGCGACACTTGCCGCCGATCTCTGGACCGCCTTCACGGACGCCAACCAGCTTGAAAGCGCGCTTTTGAACCTCGTCATCAACGCGCGGGACGCTATGCCGAATGGTGGCCAGCTAACAATCGAAACGGCGAATTCTGTGCTGGACACAGCCTACACCGCCTTGCACGCGGATGTTGCGCCGGGTGATTACGTTGTCGTCAGCGTTTCGGATACGGGAACCGGGATGCCGCCCGACGTGCTGGCTAAAGCGATTGATCCGTTCTTTACGACGAAGCCTGTCGGAGTGGGAACCGGCTTGGGACTCTCTATGGTCTACGGTTTCGCTAAGCAAAGCCATGGTCATCTCCGCATCTATAGCGAGTTGGGGCAGGGCACGACCATCAAGCTTTATCTTCCTCGGGCCCTGCAGGAGGCGGTCGAGCAGAATGTTCCCGCCGCTGAAATATCGCGCGGCCAGGGTGAAACGATCCTCGTCGTGGAAGACGATACAACGGTGCGGCTGATTATCAACGACGTCCTCGAAGAGCTGGGCTATCATGTCCTCGTGGCCCCAGATGCGCGCCAGGCGGTCCCCATGCTGACTTCCGATCAGCGGATCGACCTGATGGTCTCCGACGTGATCATGCCGCACATCAACGGTCGGGAACTCGCGGAAATCGCACGGGCCTCGCGCCCCAATCTGAAGGTGCTGTTCGTCACCGGGTACGCTGAAAATGCCATCCTGCGAGGCGACTTTCTCGATCCGGGCATGGACATGCTAACGAAACCGTTCGCCCTCGACGCGCTTGCTGCCAAGGTACGCATGATGATCGAGCGGTAAGACACGTCGGACGTTGCATCATGTTTTGAACTTTGCTCCAATGGACCACCACGGCGTGGAAACTGAAAACGATTCTGACCGCATGTCCGCGGCATGATCGGCGGCCCGCCCTCATCATGCACAGTGTCGAGGGAGTGCCGGGGTTGCGCCGAATGGCCGCTGCAGAGCCTCATACATGGAGGGTGGACCTGTCGCTTGTGGCGCCATGCCTTTACCCTCGTCGTGACCCTTGCCGTGAGCGGTGAGGCTTCCATTTTAATCCTTGCATCTGGCGCCTGGGAAACCTTGATTGGCGGCGCCCTCGGTCTGACCATTGCCTCATTTCTCGTACCGCTGCGCATGCGCTCCGGATGAGGGCGCAAGCTTGGCGGCTGTAAGCTGAGGTGTTTCATTATGAAAATGCTTCTCTGCAACGCGCCACGAGCAGAACCTAACGTACCGAACCAGCATGCTTTGGTAAGCCGACCTTGTGCAGCCATTCGAGGATCAGAGCGGCGAGTTCATCGCTGTTTTTATCGGCCATCATGGCATGGCTTGTGCCGTGAATACCCATAGCGGGCAGTTCAAGCCATGTGACGTTACAGCCAACGTCAATTAGTGCGTCTCGCCACCGTTCCACCGCGGGTCGGGAATTTACCCAGAAGCTGTGCTGGTCGAGATAGTCCCCCCAGACGAAGAGATGCGGCACATGCTTGAGTTTACGCGGATCATGCTGTGCCGGATCCGGCGCGCCGGAAGGTTCGAGCGAGATGAGGGCGCAGACTTTCTGAGGGGCTGCCATGGCCGCCATCATACCGAAATTTCCGCCTTGGCTATGCGTCAACACAATCGCGGCGTCCGTCATGCGTTCGAGCAATTGGTTGTAGGCGCGTTGTGTCAATGCATCATTGCAGCCCCAGCGCGGAACGCATTGCGCGAGGAAGGTCTCAAACTGCGCGACGGGAAAACGCAGGCCAGGATGCGGTTGCCGCTTTTCAGGATCAGGATGCCAGGAGCCAGCGGGACCGAACCGGAAGGTTTCCTCCCAGGCTTCTTTTGCGGTTCGAAAGTAGGGCGCCTCCGCGTAAACTTGGGGGTAAGGCGCCCAGGAGGCACGGCCGCGCTCGACTGCATCCGAGACATAGGTATCAAATCCGGCGCGTAGAAAGAACATTTGCCAGCCCGGGCGGCCGTCCGGCGTGGTTTCCCAATTAACACCGGTCATTCCACCGCCATGCCACATGAGCAAAGGTGCCGGTGCTTCTGGCTTGGCCAGACGAATATACTGAACGTACATCTGTCCAGCGACGATCTCACCGTTAGGATCGATATGATGGACAGGGCCACCCGCGGTACTGACTCTGTCTCGCATCACAAGACCGTCAATACGGCACATCTCGCCGCCAACATAAAAGCTGCCAATCTCGCGGACGGAGATTGCGTGTAAATCAGCGCTCATGATGCCATAACCTGTGTGGAGACGAGACCATTTTCGAAGACTTGCGGATTCAAGATTTTACCGGCCCTTTTCATTCGCGTTCGACCTTTAATGGCGGCCCGAGGAATTCCACCTTCCAGTCGCGCCCGAAGGCATTCAGCAAATCCTGATCGGGCCTGCCGTCCCGCATGACCTTGCCGAGGTCGGTAAAGAAAGCGACCGCATCAAGGCCGGGTATGATCTGAATGAACTGACGCGCGGGTGCATCGGTAATATTGACAAAACGATGCGCTGATCCGCCTGGCACCGCTATCACATCGCCTGTCTCCGCGGTAATCCGCTTGCCATCAATCTCGAACAGATAGCGGCCTTCGAGCACATAGAAAACCTCCGTCTCGCGATGGCGATGCAGCGGCGGTCCGAAACCAGGCGCGTTAACAGTCTCGATGGAGGTCAACGCGCCGCCCGTCATATCTGGGGAAACACGCACGCGAAGCGTAAGGCCAATTTGTGGGATCGAAATGGGCACTTCGTTATGCGTGGAATGTACAAACGTGAATGACATCTGCAGCGTTTCCTCTTTGTGTGCTACCCACTAAGTAAAGCGGCGACGGACGGAGGCAATAGACCATCCGGCGACGGGGACATGGAATCCGTTGAGGGTCGTCGACATGAAGACGCAGACGCAAACGCAGACGCCAACGACTATCCAACTATGCCTCTATAGCCTCGCGGACGAGCAGCGAGAACCAAACAAGGACACGAGTTTTAGGCTACGTGTCGTTGATCCAAAGATCGTCTTCATCGTCAAAATCAGATATCGCACCCTAACGCTTGTAATTCTGCTTTCGGTTCAGTGGTCGCGTTTTGCTTGGGCTGCCTCGGTCGACTGCGAGATGCGCCCGATTTCGCGAGGATCCATCCTAACACTGGGCCGCGTGCTAGGCTTCGACCGCATGCCGCGGCCTGATGTCCAGCCGGCGCTGGGATGCTGCGCGGCACGAGCAGCTTGGCGTATTTCAAAGGCTTTTCGGATCCTCTCTTGCGATGTGGTTACATGTGCCGGTTCGTCGTGCCGGGCCAGTTCCTTGTTTGCACGCTTGACCGCTTGCGCCAACACCTGCGCCTTCTGGAGTGTTCCCAAATTGTCGCGGGAAGGTGCGGCGCCTCGGGCTTCCGCCTTGCCACGCATTTCGCGTTGCTGTTGACGGCCGATCGTTTGAGCGCGGTCGCGCCGTTCTCGAAGCCGCTTGACCAAGGCGGCCAAATCCTGCCGCGATAGTTCGAGAACTTGCGGATAACGGGACGCCTCAACATCGGCCCGCTCGTCTTCAGTTAACAGCCCGACCTCGGTGTTTCGTTGCACGCTCAAAGGAGTATCTCCCCATCGTCATGATTTTTCGGCCAACTTAGCATTTAATGCGCCCGCCGTCTTGTCAAAACACTCTCCGCGTGGCCGGAATGGGCGCTAAGCGGAAGGGCCGCTTATAGCGCGAGCGGGGGCAACCCAGCACTCAGCCTGGCAGCGTCACGCCTGAGATCTCGGCGCAGATCGCAATGAGGCGATCCTGCAACTGCGGGTCCTCGGCTTGCGGGTTCGGTGCCGTGCGCTTCAGGTGATAGAAGTAGCTCCCCGTTCCCTGTGCCTTCGGATCATCACTGGTGGCGAGCCAGGCTTGCGTGAGATGCGCCTGGTCCATATCGCCGGGCGCGCCGGGCCCACCCATCTTGGTCGGCACCCAGCCGGGCTCCAGCGCATTAGACAGCACGTTCGGCCAGCGCCGCGCCACCGCGAAGGCGAGCATCGCATTGTGGAGCTTGCTCTCGGCATAGGCCGTTGACCCGTTCCAGCGCCGCAGCTTCCAGAGAAGGTCGTCGAGATTGGCATCCGCATGGTGATGCAAGGCGGAGCTCAGATAGACGAGCCTCTCCGGGCGTTCGATCAGCGCTGTCAGGATATAGGCCGAGAGCGTGTTAATCGCGAAGACATGCGCAAGTCCGTCGGATGTCACGTGATGGTCCTCGCGATAGCCGACTGCCGCATTGTGGATCACGGCGTTGAAGTGCCCCAGCGCATTGACTTGGACCGCCACGTCCTTCGCACCGGCGATGGTTTCGAGGTCGCCGACCACGACGGCCTCCGCCTGCGGCAAGGCACGCCTGGTTTCCTCGGCACGGTTGGCATTGCGTGCATGAAGGACGACCTGGTGACCCTTGCTGGCGATCAATTCGCCTGCCATCAGCCCGAGGCCAGTGGATGAGCCGGAAATGAAGATGCGTGCCATGGTCTGTCTCCTTGAGTTGGACCGACGGACCATGGCCCGCCGGCGCGGGATTGGTGGTCAGGATTGCGGATTGCGGGCAGCAGCGACGAGCGCAGCGCCAAGCAGCGCACAGGCCGTACCGAACAGGTAGACAGCGGCGTAGCCGAACTGCCCGGCGATGATGCCTGCCGCGGGACCGGAAATACCGTAGGCGATATCGAGGAAAGCGACGAACGCGCCCATCGCGCTGCCCCGATTGGCGGGGAGTACCCGTTTCAGGGCTTCCACGCCGAGCGCGGGGAAAACCAGGGCGCAGCCAAGACCCGTGACGAACGCGCCGGCGAGCGCGATGATTTCGTGCGGGGCGCCCCACAGCATGGCCTGGCCAACAGCCTCGATGACGAGCGAGCACAGCGCGACGCGGTAGCCGCCCACCTTGTCGGGTAAATGCCCAAGCGCCACGCGAACGAAGATGAAGCCGATACCGAAAGCCGTCATGACGAGCCCCGCATGGCCCCAGCTACGCGCCGCGAAGTAGAGCGAAGCGAAGGCCGTGAGGCCCGAGAGGCCGACGCCCTGCAGCATCAGGCCGAGACCCTCACGCCAAATTTGGCCGATCACACGATAAAACGGCAGACGCTGACCGGCCGGCGTCGTATAGGGTACTTCCCGGAAGGCGACGACCGCAGCGATGATCGGCGCGACGATGCAGGCGACCATGACGCCCTGCAGGCCGTAGCCCTGATAGAGCGCCATGCCGATCGGCGCGCCGATCGCGAGTGCCGCGAACATCGCGATGCCGGTCCAGGACATCGACATACCCGCGCGTTGCGGTCCGACGGAAGCGATCGACCAAGAGACGCAGCCGGTGACGAACTGACTCTCGCCGACACCGGCGGCCAGCCGGCCGGCAACAACGATGCCGAGGCTGAGCCCGGGCGACAACCCCGGCACTGCCGCGATGACATAGAACAGGCCGCCTAGCGCACACACGGCCGCACCCTGCTCATCCGCTTCCGGGGCGCGGGGGTATCGCCCGGAATGTCGGGGATGGGCGCAAACCAATCTCAGCATCGCGGCGGGACCGCGCATGTGTTGGAATGCTAGCATACCTCATACCGTGCTGATGATGATCCGGCCTCTTCCGGGCCAGGCGAGGGGAAGTTCCAAAGTGCGAAGGCGATCCTGCTGCGCGTAGAGTAACACCTGGCGTGTCAGGAGGAGGCTGGATCGTGAGGGCTCCGTTTTCTGGTGTCCGCCGACGAGCAACCGGCATTCATCCAATTCCTCCCGTCATCGCCTGTACAAAACCACCCGCCTGCGCCAACACCTGCCGCGCCATCGCAAGCTGGGAGTAGAACAGCGGGAACGCGTGGATCATGTCCGGCCAGATATCGAGCGTCACGCGGACGCCGGCAGCACCGGCGACGGCAGCAATGCGCACGGAATCATCCAGCAGCGCTTCCGATGAACCGACATGGATCAGCAACGGTGGAAGGCTGCGAAGGTCGGCGTATATCGGGGATACCAACGGATTGCGAATGTCAGCGCCATGTGAATACGCAGCCGCAAGCTCGTCTAGATAGGGCTTTTGAATCAACGGATCGACCTCGGCCTTCGTCGTCATCGTCTCGCCGCTTTGGGCCAGATCGGTCCACGGCGAGCTCAGCCACGCGCAAGCCGGCAACGATTCGCCGGCATCGCGCAACGAAATCATTGCCGCTATCGCCAGCCCACCGCCGGCACTTTCACCACAGAGCGCGATACGATGCGGCGCGATCGCTTGCGCAAGCAGGAAGCGATAGCCTGCCAGGGTATCTTCCAACGCGGCCGGAAACGGATATTCGGGCGCCAGCCGGTAGTCGAGCGCCAGTGTTCGGGCGTGCGCCTCGCGTCCCAGCTGCGCCACCATGTGCCGATGGCTGACCAGCGATCCGGAAACATAACCGCCGCCGTGCAAGAACATCACCACACGCGATGTGTCGGCCGCCGGCGTGGTCGTCCATTCGGCGGCAACACCATTGGCACTGACGGCATCAACCCGAACATCGGCCGGTATCACGTAGTGGCTACCAAGCGCGTCGAGACGCATGCGACGTGCCGCCATGTCGGTCGGCCGGGGGCTTGCGGCAAGCTGTGCCCGGATGGCGTCGATTTCTGCGTTGGACATTGGCCGTTCCCCATTATGTTGCCGGGTTTGGCGCGGAGAACATCATAGGCCCGGCTGCTTGTCTTTCGCAACATTCGGCATGGCGGTGGCGGTCAGCGGGCGGGTTCCTATACGATGCAAGCTGCTCTAGGATGGCAAGTCAGGGACGACCAAGGTGATCAGTATGGACACACAAACGGCCGATAATGATTGGCTGCCGGCGGGATATACGGGCGACTCTGGCGACTTCGTGGCGTTCTCGAACAGGTTGGTGGACAGCTATCAGCGGCTCACCGGCTCGTCTCTCTTGCCCGCTGGCATAGCACGTGCCGACCAAGCGCGGTGGATGTATCGGGAAGCGCCATTTTGTATTCTCGCCCATAGTATTGCGGCAGATCCGCATTTTACTTACGCCAACAGGGCCGCACAGACTTGCTTCGAGTATTCCTGGGAAGCGTTCATGGCTCTGCCGTCGAGACTTTCAGCGGCGGCGCCAGATCGCGAAACACGCCAACGCCTGTTCGACCGTATTGCGCGCGAGGGATTTGTGACCGGCTATCGCGGGTTGCGCGTCGCCCGGTCCGGCCGCCAATTCTGGATAGAAGATGGTGTCGTGTGGCGCGTGGTAGATGGCGATGGCACGGTCCAAGGTGAAGCCGCGACCTTCCCGCAGTGGCAGAATGTTTAAACGACAAAATTGAAAGATCGGATACGCATGAGTACGGCGATAATGACCCATACGGCATCGCGCGCGCCAAGCACCGGACGCATCGTGGTCGCGAGCCTTGTCGGTACGACAATTGAATTCTACGATTTCTACATCTACGGAACCGCGGCAGCTCTTGTTTTAGGGCGGATGTTCTTTCCCCATGGGGCGTCGGAGACACAATCCCTGGCCGCCTTCGCCACATTCGGAATTGCCTTTTTGGCACGTCCCATAGGCGCCGTACTCTTCGGACATTTTGGAGACCGTATGGGGCGCAAATCGACCCTCGTCGCGTCGCTCGCGACGATGGGGCTTTCGACCACGCTTATTGGTGTCTTGCCAGGCTACGCGAATGCTGGGGTCGTGGCACCCATCCTGCTGTGCATTCTGCGCCTGGGGCAGGGTATCGGCCTCGGAGGCGAATGGGGCGGCGCTGCACTTATCGCAACTGAAAATGCGCCTCCGGGGAAGGCAGCCTTGTTCGGCATGTTCCCACAGCTCGGGCCAGCTTTGGGGTTTCTGTTATCCAACGGGCTGTTTCTACTGCTCTTCGTTTTTCTTACCGACGCACAGTTTCTGGCCTGGGGCTGGCGTATTCCCTTCCTCGCGAGCTCCGTCCTTGTGGCAATCGGCCTGTTCGTGCGCCAGACATTGCCCGAAACAACTGCTTTCACCAGCTTGGTGTCAGGAGGAACGAGGGTCCGGGTGCCTCTGGGAGAGGTCTTGCGCCACCATGGAAAGCCCCTGATCCTTGGGTCGCTGGCGATGGTCGTATGTTACGCGATCTTCTATATTTCGACGGTCTTCGCGCTGGGCTATGGGACCAGTGTCAGACATATCCCCCGCGCAACTTTTTTGGAGTTGTTATGCGTCGCCGTCCTCGCCATGGCAGTGGTGACGCCGGTCTCGGCCTTATTGGCGGATCGGTTTGGTTGCCGCCCGGTGTTGCTGGCGGGCGCTGCCCTGGCGGCGATCTCGGGCCTCGCCATGGAGCCACTTTTGAGCACGGGCGGCACGGGCGATACGCTGGTGTTTCTCGCTTTGGAACTTGGGCTCATGGGGTTGGTGTTCGCGCCCATGGGGGCATTCCTGCCGGCACTCTTTCCAGCGAACGTGCGGTATACCGGCGCATCGATGGTCTATAATCTGGGCGGCATCCTCGGTGGCTCTTTTGCTCCTTTTGCCGCGCAGATGTTGTTAGCCCATGGTGGCCTCGCCTGGGTCGGGCTTTATATCAGCGGGGCGGGCGTGCTGAGCTTTATTGCCTTGATCGCGATAGGTGCTACCCCGGCCCGAGGGACGGAAGCAGGGAGCCACGGGCTCTCCTCACACACAGACGAGATTAAAGGAGGCCCAATTCTAGGGGGGTAGAGAAGGTTCCTTCAGAACGCGATGAGACCAGAGCGAAGGCGGTATGGGCGCAAAGCCACCGTGACGGGCCGATAGCCGCCTGTCCGGTTTGGAGTTTGGAACGGCAACAAGCGGACTTTGGAATGCAACAGTCAGGCGTAATGCCCCATGAGGTCGAAGACGCCTATCGATACGAAAGCCCCCTGACGAGAGTGGCCGGAGCCGAGAAATGTGAAGATGAAGGAGACGATGTTGCGGTATGGCCTCGTGCTGGTCCCAGCCACCTAGCGGTGCAGATCATCGCCATTTGCATTTTACCTTGCCAACGCCGCGTAGGAGGAATTGGCGGGACGTTCTGGCCTGCTTAAGTTGCCCGAAGACGGGGGCGACGATGTATTTTCGCTTCCGATATTGACTTTTATGTCCGTCTTGCCCGGTGGCGGGACCAAGAGCATGAGGGGGCTGATCGTTGAATTGGCACGTCGACTGGGCCTGGAGTTTACCGTTGATCGTAGTCAACGTTATGATTCATGTGGTCTCCCTTGGCTTCATTACCCAGATGGCGGAGCGTGTGCTGCACGGTATCAGGGGCCGAGGGCACTTTTTCGTGATGTTTGCATTTACCATGAGTGTGATCGTAACGCTGGTGACCTTGTTACATGGCTTCGAAGCTCAGGTCTGGGCGACGGCTTTTTGGCTGCTGGGTGCGCTCCCTAACTATCATTCAGCTATACTGTATTCGCTCAACGCCATGACCAGTTACGGGCATACGAATTTGTATCTCGATCGCCGGTGGGAGCTGATGGGCGCCCTGGAGGCATTGAACGGGATGCTGTTGTTTGGCCTGAGCACCGCGTTCCTGTTCAACATGATTCGGTATGTCTGGGTGACCTATGGCGTCAGAAAGCACCGCCAACCTTGAGAACGGGATTTTGTGGCGACCTGATCTCAGCCGCCTGAATGGGCAATGATCAACGTACGGCCGTTTTCGGAATTGCGCCGTCAACGATCTATGGCCGGGATGGGCGCGAAGCGTCTTGAAAAAGTGTGGGGCGGCTCCTTGACGCTCACGTCGAGGCGCCTAGCAAATCCCTAAACCTTCGTGCCCTCGGCAAGAGTGGGCCCCGAACCCCGTGTGTCGCCGGCAGCTTCAGCACGGCTTGATTCGATAAAAATCGGCAGCGGTATCGTGGAAAAGTGCGGCCTTCTCGGAAGCCGAAGCCCCGCTCGCTATCCGCTTGCACGCATTCCAAAAGACGTTGTAGCTGAAATTTCCCTTGTCGACCGGGAAGTTGCTTTCGAACATGCACCGGTTCGCGCCGAACGCTTCGATACAAGTTTCGACATACGGTCGAATCGCGGCCGCCAGTTGCTCGGATCCGGCTGGGCGCGGCAGTTCGAAAAAGCCGAGACCGAACCAGGTCATGCCGAAACCACCGAGCTTCACCGAAACGTTTGCACAGCGCGCGAGTTTGAGCATACCGTCGCGCCAGTCCTGGAAAACCGCGTCGCGCCGCCCTCGGTACGGACCGATCGCAAGCGGGCCACCGATGTGATTCAGGACGATTCGCGTGTCCGGAAATGCGGATGCGAGAGAACACAGCTCATCGAGCTGCGTATGCACGCCCCAGGCGTCGAATGCCAGACCTAGCGGCGCCAGTTGGCTGAATCCCTCCCGGAATCGCGCATCGAGCATCAGCCCCTGCGGCGGGTTCGCCGTTGATGCGCGAAACGAACGATCGGCATGCCAGACCGCGATGTTTCGAATGCCGCGAACACGGCCGGCAGAGGCTGCGATAAGCTCGCTCAGTACCGGGCGAACCGCCGCCCCGAGCCGCAGGTCGGCGTTGGCCACGATCGCCGCGCCAACAGCGGTTTGTCCGCCGTACGCCGCGGCCTCGCGAGTCTCATTCAGCACGAACTCCACTTCGCCCACGCATTTGAATGCGTCGGGTTTATCCGCCCTATAATGTGTATGGCATTCGATAAAAACCGTCGCGCGCATATTTTGCGTGCCGATGTCGGCCAAAAGATCGGTGGCCCGGTAGCGGAAGCTCTTCCCCTCCTCCGGGAAGTCCCACAGGTGATGATGCGCATCGATCATCGGCAGCGCAGGTTCGATCACCTCTTCGGCGTGTAATGCAAGCCACTCGGGCCGTACCGCCACATGAGGTGTTTGATCATTTGATAGATGCAACGAAAGAATGGATGTTGTCATATTGGTTACCTCTCAATTGCCGGCGGGTCGTAGCCTAGCGCCCTCGGGTGTTGCAAAAATTCGGTCGCCGCTTTCGTGTGCGGCACCACCGCGCCAACATATCGGCCACGGCAAATGCGACGCCGGACAGTGCGTTCCTTGCACAGCGTAGCCGGTTGTGACAGGCACGAGAAGTCATGCACCCAGCGCCCGCTATGTCTGCGACGCCGTCGGGAGGACACCCGAAACGATGCGTTCTCTGATCGGGTGACGGGTTAACGTCAGGGTCGACACCGCGCCGATGACCAGCAGCACGCCGGCGATTACGAACGCCATGTTGTAGCTGCCGGTAATCGCAATGACGTATCCCGTGATGATAGGCGCTATTATCCCGAAGCCATTGCCGCCCACGACCATGAAGGCCGTCGCGACGCCCACATCGCGTGGCTTGGGCAGCGAATCGTTCAACAATGCGAAGTTCAAGGACGAGGCGGAAGCCAGCCCCGTCAGCGACAGGCTGATCAGGCCCAGGATTAGCCAGACGCTGTTGACGAAAGGGGCGGCCATGATGACGGCGGCAAGCATCAACCCGCAGGCGATCATATAGCGCCGCCTGCCGCTACCGACGTCGCCGCGCTGCAGCCGATCGCTGGCACGACCCGTCACGATGGACAGTCCGACCGCTATCACATACGGGATGGCGACATAGATTCCGGTCGTAATGATATTGAGGTCCCTGGAACTCTGGAGATAGCTCGGCAGCCAGGTCAGGAAGAGATACTGCGAATAGACGTTGCATCCCTGGGTCAGCGCCACACCCCACAGCGTCGGCCCACTGCTAAGCATATTCAGCAGGCCCGGTTTTTCGCCGTCACTGTCGAAATCCACCTTGCGGGCGCCACGCTCGGCGATGATCTTCTGGCGCTCGGCATCGCCGAGCCAAGCGGCCTTCTCCGGTTTGGGGAACCAGATCTGCCAGCAGATCAGCCAAACGATGCCGGCACCGCCGGTCAGGAAGAACAGGGCGCGCCAGCCGAGTGCTGCGATGACGGGTCCGGCCACAAGGGCGCACACGGCCGGCCCGGCATAGGAACCGCCGCCGAAGATGGCAGTGAGCTCGCCGCGCTCGCCGGCGGGGATCCATTCCCGGATGACCCGGATACCTGCGGGCATGGTGGTAAATTCGCCTGCGCCCATCATCAACCGTGTTCCGATCAACGTGGGAACGCTCCCGATAAGGCCGGTGGCTGCGGTGGCCAGCGACCAGAGGCCAATGGCATAACCAACAACTCTCTTAGCGCCGTATCGATCCACCAGCATGCCCGCCGGCACGAGGAGTATGACGTAGCTCCACAGAAACGATGAGAACACGTAGCCGAGCGTGACCGGCGATAGGCCCAGTTCATGCGCGATTGAGCCTGCCGCGAAGGAAAGTGCTCCGCGATCGACGTAGTTGATCATGGCGAGCGTGAACAAGAACAGGGCTACGAAACCTCGGCGGCGTCGCATGCATTTTCTCCCAGCGCAGCCGTTACCCGAGATGGCCGACCCTTTGTTAAAACTTGTTTTCAAATCATTGCGATATAGAATCTTAAATCGCCATGGCATCCGACGCAAGAGTCGTAACAAACCATGTCGGCAGCGCACATTTCGACGTTACGATCGGTTGAAAGAAGCTTCCCCCGACTTTTCGGGCTTGGGTGTAAAATTTTTAAATTGGTTATGGCACCGTTATGTTTCGGTTACTGCTTTATGCGGCGAGTGCGGCATTCCATATAGCGGGTGCGGAGTATCCCGCCGGGAGCGGCCGCCTTCCCGGAGGGATACGGATCGGGCTACTGGCGCGGCTGAGTTGGGCGCATGGTAACAGGTCAGCGGCCGGCGGCGATGACTTCGATACGCAGCGGCGTGCCGCCAGCGGCGATCGCAAGTAGGCGGTCGACATTCGGATGCGCGCCCGGCGCGCCATCTAATCAGGCGGGGACACGGATAGCGCACCTGGTTCGACCTTGGATGGCGTGGGCTGCCGCTGGTGCGACGGTTCGGCATGAGGACGCCTCAGACCCGCCACCACCATTCCCAGCAGCCTCTCGATCATGTCTTCGACGGAAAGGTCGGCACGCGCAATGTTGTCGATCGCCAGCATCGTCAGGCCATGCGCGGCCGACCAGGCTGAGAGCGAGGCCAGGGCCACATCCTGATGATTATTTGGCGACACGGCGAAAGCGCCCGACCGGGCTCCACGCAGGATGACTTCCTCAAGTACCCCTCTGGCTTGCGCGCCTGCCAATCTAGCCAGCTGGGGGCGGTCGGCGGCCCCAGCATCGGAAAGTGCCGGACCAAACATCAGCCGGTAGAGCGCCGGGTTTTCGAGGCCAAGATGTATGTAAGTGCGGCAGATGGCAACCAGCAGTGCTTCAGGGGCATCAATTCCAGCCATAGCGCGAAGCATGCCGTCACGAAGCCGCTCGAACCCCACGGCGGCGACCGCGGCGAGGAGATCCAGCTTCTCGGGAAAATGATTGTAGGGTGCACGGTTGCTGACGCCGGCCCGGCGCGCCACCTCGCGGAGCGAAAAGGTCCAGTCCTGCTCCTCGGTAACCAGTTGCAATGCCGTGTCGATCAGAGCGCGACGGAGGTCCCCATGATGGTAGGGCTGGGCTTTGGCGGGGTGAATCTTTGTTGGCACGACAACTCCGAAATCTTGACGGCGGATATATTATTATGTATACAGTGTAAACATTGGTGGTTTGCAGGTCAATCCGCCGGTGGCAGCCAGTCCTGATCGTTGATAAACGGCGGAAAGAGCGATGACACACCAACAATCTTTGTCGGACGTGCGCGACCGGGTGACGCCTGAAGAATGGGAGCAACGCGTGGCGCTGGCGGCCGTCTATCGGCTGGTCGCGCATTTTCGCTGGGATGATCTCATTTTCACGCATTTGTCGGCCCGTGTTCCGGGCGGTGATCACCATTTCCTGATCAATCCCTACGGGATGACCTTCGATGAGATCACCGCTTCCAACCTGGTCAAAGTGGACCTCGACGGCAACAAGGTCATGGAGTCACCTTACGCGATCAACCCGGCGGGCTTTACAATTCACAGCGCGATCCACGCGGCACGTGAGGACGCCATATGTGTGCTCCACGTGCACAGCGTGAACGGTGCCGCGGTGTCTGCGCAGCAAGATGGTGTGCTGCCGATCTCGCAGCAATCGATTTTCGTGCTGTCGTCGCTCGCATATCACGACTATGAAGGCGTGGCGCTGCGCGCAGACGAGAAGCCGCGATTGGCGCGAGACCTTGGGCCCAAGAGCTTCTTCATGCTGCGTAACCATGGCTTGATCACCATTGCCGACAACGTGCCGGATGCTTTTTTGCGGATGTACACGTTCGAATCCGCGTGCATGATTCAAGTGCGCGCGCAGGCTGGCGGCGGTAAGCTTATCCACATCGATCCGCGCATCATCGCATCGGCGCAGCAACAAGCGGAAACGGTGACAGAAGCAGCGGGTGGGGCGCTGGCGTGGCCGGCCATGTTGCGCAAGCTTGATCGGATCGATCCTTCGTACCGGAACTGATCGACACGGGAAACATCCCCATCGCCGCGGCGGATGGTAGTGTCCCTGGTCGTGGTGGACTTTTGGAATTCATAACGGTGTAGATATGGGTGGCCATCGGATCGGTGGGGTACGGTGGAGTTGCGAGACTTCAACCTGAACCTGGAGAACCCGATGACCGAGGAGAGATTACCGCTTGCCGAGCTTTTGGCGAAGGCCGGCGACGGCGATTTTCTACGGAGCGTGGCGGAGGCGGTGCTGCAGATGCTCATGGAAGCGGATGTCGAAGGTTTGATCGGGGCTGGCCGCTATGAGCGCCAGGGGGATCGCGCGACCTACCGCAATGGCTATCGCGAGCGGGCGCTGGATACCCGTCTGGGCAGCCTGCAATTACGGATCCCGAAGCTGCGGCAAGGCAGTTACTTCCCGCCCTTCCTGGAAGCGCGCCGGACTTCGGAGAAGGCACTGGTGGCGGTGATCCAGGAAGCCTGGATCGGCGGCGTCTCGACCCGGCGGGTGGACGATCTGGTACAGGCAATGGGGCTGTCGGGGATCAGCAAGAGCTCGGTCTCCAAGCTGTGCAAGGATATCGACGAGCGGGTGAACGCCTTCCTCGACCGTCCGCTGGCTGGCGACTGGCCGTATCTGTGGCTTGACGCGACCTATCTCAAACAGCGTGAGGGCGGACGCATCGTCTCGGTCGCGGCCATAATCGCTGTGGCGGTGAACACCGAGGGACGGCGTGAGATCGTCGGCCTGCACATCGGCCCGTCCGAGGCCGAAACCTTCTGGGCCAGTTTTCTCAAGAGCCTGGTGCGGCGCGGCTTGCGCGGCGTGAAGCTGGTGATCTCCGATGCGCATGAAGGGCTGAAGGCGGCGATCCGGCGCGTGATGGGGGCTTCCTGGCAACGCTGCCGGGTGCACTGGATGCGCAACGCACTGGCCTACGTGCCGAAAGCGCAGCAGAGCATGGCGGCCGCCGCGTTGCGCCAGGCGTTCATCCAACCCGATCGGACCAGCGCCAGCCAGACGCTCCGCCATGTCGCCGATCAGCTCCGGAGCAAATGGCCAAAACTCGCCGTCTTCATCGACGACAGCGAAACCGACGTGCTGGCCCACATGGATTTTCCGGCCCAGCACCGGACCAAGATCCACAGCACCAACCCGCTGGAACGCCTGAATAAGGAGGTCAAACGCCGCGCCGATGTCGTGGGAATCTTTCCCAATGAGGGATCGATTATCCGCCTGATCGGCGCCGTGCTGTTGGAAGCCAATGACGAATGGCAGACGCAAAACCGCTACATGCAGACCGAAGCCATGGCCGAGTTCGCGCCAACTTTGCTCGATGCCAAAAACGTCGAAATTACCACCGCCGCCGCATGATCAATGGCCCGCTCTTTTACACACCAATTTCCACCACGTTGACGGACGCTATCTCGCGGATCGCACAGGAGAATGTGCGCGATCAATTCGGCCAGCGGTTATGAGCGACCGGCTAAAAAGGTGCGACGGCCCTGCATGTCGGCGCAAAGCGGACCATGGCATGTAAATTGTTCGATACGTGGGCCTTCGTCATGAAGATCTTGATTTAATCAAGCTCATGGGCGGATAACCGGACCAACCGAAGCCATGGACCCAAAGCTCAGACGCAAACCTCCGCCGAACCGATGCCAACGAATACGGGCGTGTAGGCCGGCACAATCAGCTCATTTTCGCTGAGCAAGCCACCACAGCCTGATTGATGCAGAACGCGCGGCATAGACACGTCGCCCAGACTCATCCGCGTCGCCTCTCCAGAGGTATTGAAGATGGCTATGATCGACTGCCCCTCGAACCGGCGGATAAACCCCAGAAGCGGCGCCGCGACAGGAAGGACCTCCATGTCCCCTTTGACCAGCGCCAATTGCCCCGAACGCCAGGCGATGAAGTCGCGGATGAAGTTCAGATGCGAGGAGGGGTCGTTTTCCTGCCGGTCCACGGCACGCGACGCGTGATCATCCGGCACAGGCAGCCACGGCATATCGGCGCTGAAGCCGCAATGGGGGGCCTCTTCGTGCCAAGGCATTGGAGTGCGGGCGCCATCACGGCCCTTGAAAATCGGCCAATAGGTGATGCCGAAGGGATCGCGTAACGCCTCGTGCGGCAATCGCGCCTCGGTGAGGCCGAGTTCCTCGCCTTGGTAGAGGCAGATCGACCCCCGCAGACTGGCGAGTAGGGCAAAGAGCAGCTTCGCAAAGACCGCGTGATTGGCGTCGGCCGGCATCCAGCGGCTAATCGCACGCTCGGTGTCATGGTTTGAGAATCCCCAGGAAGGCCAGCCACGCGGATCTGCCGCCTCGCACAGCAGCGAATAGAGCGCTTGGTGAGTGAAGTTATCCTTCATCGGCAACAGAGTATAGGCGGTGTGCATATGCTCATCGCCATCGGTGTAGTCGCGGACCCTGGAGAAGGCCCCCGGCTGGCTGGAGACCTCTCCCAGAGTGACGCGGCCGGGATAGCGGTCCATGAAGCGGCGGAAATGCTGGAGGATGCGCATTGTTTCAGGCTGCAGCATGTCATACTCATGGTGCTGCATGCCGAACGGTTTGCTTGGCACCTCATTGACCGGCTTCGCCTGGTTATCACGAAGCTTCTGATCACTGACCATGAAATCGACCGCATCGAGACGGAAACCGTCGACCCCGCGCTCGAGCCAGAAGGCTCCGGTTGCCAGCAAATGATCGACCACCATGGTATTGTGCAGGTTGAGCGCCGGTTGTTCGGGAAGAAAATGGTGCAGATAGTATTGCCGTCGGCGCGGCTCCCAGGTCCAGGCCGAGCCGCCAAAAACCGAGAGCCAATTATTTGGGGGGGTGCCATCAGGCTTGGGGTCGGCCCAGACATAGAAGTCGGCATAGGCCCCTTCGCGGGCAACCTGGCTTTGACGGAACCACGCGTGCTGGTCGGAGCTATCACTCCACACCTGGTCTATCAGGACTTTGAGCTGCAGATCGTGCGCCTTCGCGAGCAATGCATCGAAATCTTCGAGCGTACCGAAGATGGGATCGATCATCGTGTAATCGGCGACATCATAACCAAAATCTCGTTGTGGAGAGAGAAAGAATGGGCATAGCCAGATCCCATCGACCCCGAGCGTCGCGATGTAGTCGAGTTTGGCGGTGATGCCTGGAAGATCACCGATTCCATCTCCATTGCTGTCATAAAAACTGCGAGGATAGATCTGATAGATAATCGCGCCGCGCCACCAATCGTCGGTCAGGCTAAGGGTCTCGCACGTGTTCTTCTCGAGCATTAGGCCAATCCGTGTAAAATAATATCAACCAAACGTTATTTTAAACGCGGGGTTCGGTCGAGCTTTTGGCGTATTGGTGGATGTGTCTAGCGTTTCTTGTGGACGTAGTCACCGCGGCTTCCTGTTGCTGTGGATTTTAAGAATTTCAAGTCTAGGTTCATGCACGGTGAAAGGCAATTATGCATAAGGATATTTTGTAAGCACGTTTCATGCATGTCGGCACTACCGAGATCGACGGATGGGATGGCACCTCTAGACTTTGGTTTGGTTTCCTACGACGTCCAGGTCGATGCTTTGAAGCGACGATGACGATGCTCGTGGAAGGGCACAGCCGCGGAAACGGCCTCGTCGCGGATCAAAGAGTAACTTTCAACCCATGGCGGCTATTCCGGGGATAGCCTTTTATGACCGGGGTGGGCCGGAAGCGGAAGGGCTGGTCCGGAGTTCGAAAGTGGTCCATAGCAGATGAGACGTTCATTCTGTCAAGATTGTTAACATCCGCAGCCAGGGCAATCGGGTGAAGAACCTCGTGACAAGCTGTTAAAAGTCTGAATCTATACGTGTCCTCCGATTCGCTTACGGAGGAATATCATGGAAGCGTTTTCGGCGGCTGGGGATGCGGGTTGCGAGGCGGTTGTATTTCTTGGGTATTTTGAAGATTTGCCCGACCCGCGTCAGCGCGGCAAGGTTATGTATCCGCTGGATGAGGTGTTGCTTTTATCTCTGCTCGCGGTGTTGGCCGGGGCCGAGACGTTTGTTGATATCGCCCGTTTTGGGGCCAAGAAGCTCAGCCTTTTGCGCCGGTTCCGGCCGTTTGTGGATGGCACACCCTCGCATGACCATCTGGGCGACATCTTCGCCAGCCTCGATGCCGAGCACTTCCAGCGTTGCTTCGTGGCCTGGGTTTCGGGTCTTACTGGGGTACCAGCCGGGGTGATCGCCATTGATGGCAAGACCTCGCGCCGGTCGAAAGGTGCGAACGCGCCGATCCACATGGTCTCGGCCTTTGCGGCGCGTCAACGGCTTGTGCTTGGCCAGGTGAAGGTTGCTGAAAAATCCAACGAAGTCCTTGCCATCCCGAAACTGCTCGACATGCTGGCGATCGAGGGAGCCATTGTCACCATCGATGCGATGGGATGCCAACGTCACATCGCGCAAAAGATCGTCGACAAAAACGCCGATTACGTGCTCGCGCTGAAAGGCAATCAGGGCACATTACGTGATGATGTTGAATTATTTGCCACCGAGCAAAAGGCCCGCGGCTTCGCCGACAGCAAAATCAGCCAGGACACCACCGTTGATGGTGACCACGGCCGGATCGAGACCCGCACAACCACCGTTATCCACGATGTCGAATGGCTGCAAAAACACCATAACTGGCCGGGCCTGAAAGCTATCGTCGTGGTCGAAAGTAGCCGCGAAATCCAGGGGAAAATCGAGCAGGAAACAAGGTTTTACCTCACCTCGCTCGGGATGCTGGCCGCCATCCTCGGGCCAGTCATACGAAGCCACTGGGCAATTGAGAACAGCCTGCATTGGGTGATGGACATGGTCTTCCGCGACGACGAATGCAGGGTCCGAACCGAACACGCCCCGGCCAACTTCACCACCATAAAGCACATGGCCCACAACCTGATCCGAAGAGCACCAAGCAAGGACTCTATGCGCCTCAGAAAAAAGGTCGCAGCTTGGGACGACGAGTTCCTCGTCAGCCTCATCTCAGCGTAAAACCTTCACCCGATTCCCCTGCATCCGCAGCGATCTCTACCCGTTCGCTTGAGCCATGGAGACCCCGCTCATAGCTTTCGTCCGACAATCTGCTTGGGTGGGACAAAAGCCCCTGAAGTCAGGGCGAGAATATGGGCATCGGCAACGATTTTCGCGTTTCCGTCATATCTTTCGAAATGTGCAACCCGTTGATACTGTTGGTTCCGCTTCCGGACCTTCGCGACGGGCAAGTTGGATTTCAACGATGCCCATGATGGTCGTGCTGATCCGTTGCAGCATGACGATGATCGTGCATTCCCCCGGCCCCTTTGGCGTGGTGCGGTGCCGACATCATACGCAGCATTTTTGGGCCGCCGGTCGTCGTAAACCGAAGGATAAGCACCACTGAAAACGCCGCGAACGCAATATTTAAGAATGTCGTATAGTTCCAGGAGATGTGCGTCATTTCCACCAACGCGTGCCGCTGCGCGGGAATGAGGTTCAGCGCGCCGAACCCAAGTTCCACAGCGTAGCCGGCCAACGCCATCGCCACGTAAAATATGCCAGCTAAAATCGCCGCGACGCGCCAACCGTAATATTTCCGGTAAATGTTCAGGATCGGCAGGATGATAAGATCGGCGAACAGAAACGAGACCACGCCGCCGAAGCTGATGCCGCCATTCCACAGCACCGCCGCCAAGGGCACATTGCCGACCGAGCATACGAAGGACACGACCGCGACCAGCGGTCCGATCAGCGGCCCCACCAGCTTGGCGGCCAACGGATGGTCCACCAGGAAAAATGCCTTCCAGAACCCATCAGACACCCAGGCCGCCAGCGCGCCTGAAATCAACAGCCCGAGGGCGATATCTGTCCACACGCTAGCCCAGTCCATCACATAAAAATGGCTGATTGCCGTAAAGCCTTTGGGGGACAGGGCACGTGCCAACACGCTGCCGCCGCCGGTTACGGACATGTCCATTGCGGCATGGCCCTCCATCCGCCCCTGGCGGTTTTTCTCGGCATATTCGCGCGCTTCGGCGACCCGGCTTTTCGTCATCACGCCGCCCAGTATGAGGACCAGGAGCAGAATCATGATCGGGCCGCCGACGAATTCTGCCAGAGTGAACTGCCAGCCCATCAGGACGGCGAGAATGATACCAAGTTCCACCACCAGGTTGGTCGAGGCGAACTGGAACGCCATCGCCGCGTTGAAATTGCCGCCCTTCTGGAAGATTGACCGTGCCAGGGCGACCGCTGCGTAGGAGCAGGACGAGGAAGCTGCCCCCAGCGCGCTTGCCAACAGAATCGTACGAGGCTGGGAATCCGGCAGCAACCGGCTCATCTCGCCCTTGCTGACCACCGCCTGCACCACGCCGGAGAGGGTAAAACCCAGTACCAACGCCCAGTATATCTCCCACCCCATCTCGAAGGCATAGGACAAAGCGTTGACGACCATGTTCAGCGTCACCAACAGGTGGTGTTGCCCCTATGGGAACGTCAATTAGTTTCAGATCTCAGTAGACATTCGAGGGCGTCGGTGTATTGGCACACACCTTACTTGCTATCGGTCTTTTGAAGCGTCTACGGCTTTTACGCAATGCCATGATAGCGGATCTCCGTCATCATGCCTGTCATCATGTGATAGAGATTATGGCAATGAAATGCCCAACGGCCCGGGTTGTTCGCATCGAAGGCGACCCTCACGCTGCCTTTGGGCGGCACCAGCACGGTATCGCGCACAGCCCCCGCCATGGGGACGCGATTCAAGGCGATCACCTGGAAGCTGTGGCCGTGCAGATGCATCGGGTGCGCCATGATTGACTGATTCACCATATCGAGCGCCACGCGCTGACCCGCCACCACCATCAAGGGCGTGATCTTCGGCCAGTATTCGCCGTTGATCGACCAGGCATAGGGGCTCATGTGCCCCGCGAGCACGATGCGATGGACGACATCCACCGGCCGGGGGGCGAGCGGCGTGGTGGCTCGCAAAACCTTCTCAAGCGAGAGATCAACCGGTGGCGCGAGGGTTCCGCCATGCACCGGGAGTTTGGGCACCGCGGCACCTTGGGTTGCCGGAATGATGCCCGCGCGGGCACGCTTGCCTTCCACCTGGGCGAGGATCGGGAAGGCGCCCGGCGCCGTTAAGTCGAGTAGGATATCCATGCGTTGCGCCATCGCGAGCGGTACACGGCGCACCGAGACCGGCTGTACGTCATGCCCGTCGACCGCGACCACGGTCCCGCGCAGAGCACCGAGATCAATCCAAAATTGGCTCGCCGACGCGCCGTTGATGATGCGCAGCCGTACGCGGCCCGGTGCCTCCACGCGAATGACCTCGGGATCGGCAAGCGTGCGGTCGTTGGCAAGGAAAGCATCATAATCGACGTCGTTCAGATCCGGCGCGGCGTCAGCCCCCATCGACATCCCCCCCATGGCCATGCCGCCCATATTCATTGCCCCCATGCCGCTGCCCATCGTCATGCCGGCAGGAGACGCCATGGCTTGACCTGCCGAGCCTTTGTTCAGTCCCGCGAGGATCTCCTCCGGCGAACGAAAACTGAAATCGTGCAGAAACAGCACGACCTCCTGGCGGTCCGCGCGCTGATCGGCCGCACTGTGAACGATCAGCGGCGCCGTCATCAACACCTGCTCCTGCATTCCCTGGTGGGAGTGCATCCAAAACGTCCCAGGAATTGGGGCGAAATCATAAGCCTGCGTTGTGCCAGCCGGGAGAGGCGGCATTTCGGGCCACGGAAAACCGTCCTGCCGCCAGGGCGGCAGTTGCCCATGCCAGTGAATGATGGTCGGCCCCTTCGTATCGTTCGCCAGCGACACGGCGAAACGCTCGCCGGGGGCGAGCGTCAGACCAGGTTTGCCGTCTGGTCCGGTAAGGCTGAACACCGAGGCCGCCTTACCGTTCACGTCAAGCGTCCTTGTCCCGGCGGCAAGGCGAAGCGGCGCCGTCATGGCGTAGGCTGGACGGATCAGAGAACCGGCAGCGGCTCCGCTTGCGGCACCAATCGTCGTTGCCAGAAGATTACGGCGGGAAAGTCGTGTCGACATAGTCGTATCCTAGCAGCAGGCACAGTGACAGTTATCGGAGGAGATCGCGCCGCGCTCGTGAGGCTTCCTATTGTAGGAAGGTCAACCCTGATTTAACCAAATCACCGCTCA
Source organism: uncultured Pseudomonadota bacterium (assembly GCA_963737355.1). Lineage (GTDB taxonomy): Bacteria > Pseudomonadota > Alphaproteobacteria > Acetobacterales > Acetobacteraceae > Acidocella. The sequence goes on from CAVTSC010000008.1 coordinate 436,212, forward strand.
GGTGGGGCCTGGTCAGAAGCGGATGGTCAGCTTGCGGCCAACTCCGGCCCGCATCCTAAAAATGACCGTATTGAAGGTCGATTCTGGCCTCACACGAGTTTCTGGCGCTGTTGAACTTTGGGGAAACGCAGGTTGATATAGGGTAGCCCCCTATGGTATTTTTGACTATGACCCATACTATTCGTGACAAGCAAAAGCTGCTCGCCCGCGTGCGCCGCATCCGTGGGCAGATCGAGGCCATCGAAAGAGCGCTCGATAGTGAGGCTGAATGCGAACAGGTTATGCATCTCATCGCGGGCGCCCGCGGCGCCATGGCCGGATTGATGGCCGAAGTGGTCGAGGATCACGTCCGCACACATCTCGTCGATGCCGATAAACACCCGGACGCGCTGAACATCGAAGCCGCCGAGCAACTGCTCGAAGTCGTCAGGACCTATTTAAAGTAAGGCCACCATGAACGAAATCTTAAGCACGGTTCCGCACCGTCACAGCCACGTATTCCTTGGCGAAGGTCACGAGCAAAGTGAGCGCAAGACCTGGGCGGTAATCTGGCTCTGCGGGGCTATGATGATCGCCGAGATCGTCGGCGGCTGGTTGTTCGGCTCAATCGCACTGGTCGCGGACGGCATGCATATGAGCACGCATGCCGGCGCGCTGCTGTTGGCAGCCCTGGCCTATCGCTATTCTCGCCGGCATGCCAATGACCCCCGCTTTACCTTTGGGACCGGGAAATTTGGGGATCTGGCGGGCTTCAGCAGCGCCATTATCCTGGCGATGATCGCTCTGCTGATTGGCTACGAGGCGATCAGCCGCCTGTTTTCGCCGGTACCAATCCATTTTTCGGAGGCAATTCCAATCGCCTGTCTCGGCCTCGCGGTGAACATCGCCAGTGCGTGGCTCCTCAGTGGTGGAGATCATCATCACGGTCATAGTCACGGGCATGGGCACCATCACGGGGCACATGATCATGATGAGGCTCACCGCATCGCGACAAACGATGGGGTGCTTGTCCTTGACGTTTTTGAGGACGGCGTTCCGCCGCGTTTCCGGCTGCATGCTGAAAAAGATCTGGCTCTACGCGCGGATACCAGCTCAGTCGAAACCATACGGCCAGGTGGCGCACGACAAAGGTTCGTCTTCATTGATCGCGGCGATTATCTGGAATCGGTCGACGAAATTCCCGAACCGCACGCCTTTATGGCCAAACTGCGGTTAGGTTCTGAAAGCTACCTGGTCAACTTTGAAGAACATGAGCACGCACATGGCGCGGCGCATCGAGACAACAACATGCGGGCTGCGATCGTTCATGTCATGGCGGACGCGGCTGTTTCACTGCTTGTCATTGTCGGTCTGCTGCTGGCACGTGCTTTTGGCTGGCTCTGGATGGACCCGCTTGCAGGCATCGTCGGGGCCTGCGTCATCGCCAGCTGGTCTTATGGTTTGATCAGAGACACCAGCGCGATTCTGCTCGATCGGAATCCTGATGAGCGCATGGCGGAGAAGCTTCGCCAAGTGATCGAAGCCGAGGGCGATGAGGTGGCGGATCTCCATCTTTGGCGGCTGGGGCCAGGCCATCTCGGCGCGATTGTTTCGGTCATTACCGAGCAGGCCCATGGGTCTGCCTACTACGGTAGCCGGCTTGCGAGCTTTTCGTCGCTGTCTCATCTTACAATCGAAGTCCAACGGTGCCAAAGGCTGTTGCCTAATTCCCGAATTTTCGAAAACTCTTGCCGGCGGGAATGACCGGTTTCGGTCTCGGAAGCGACGCCTCGGAACGGCGATAATGGGCGCAAAGCGTCTCAAAAAATGTGTTGGGCAACTCCTCGACGCTCAGGTCAAGGAGCCTAGAAAATCCCTAAACCTCCGTGCCCTCGGCGAGAGCGAGCGCATCCTCTACATCGACACCCAGATATCGAACAGTGCTTTCAATCTTGGTGTGACCCAGCAGAATCTGAACGGCGCGCAGGTTGCCCGTCTGCTTGTAAATGATGGACGCTTTGGTTCGGCGGAGCGAGTGGGTGCCATAGTCCTGCCTGAGCAATCCAATCCCGGTTACCCACTCATCAACAAGTCGTGCATATTGCCGGGTGCTGACATGCTCGGCGTGATCGACCCGGCTCGGAAAGACAAAGTCGTCAAGGGTGCCTCCGCGACATTCAAGCCAAGCCAGGATGCTGGCGCGGGCGGACTCCAGGAGCTCGAACTGGACCGGCCGACCGGTCTTCTGCTGGATGACGATTGCTCGGGAACGAACCCTACCACCCCTGACAAGGTCGCCGATCTTGATTTTGACGACGTCGCAACCGCGCAGCTTGCTGTCGATCGCGAGATCGAACATCGCACGGTCGCGTAACCGGCGCTCGTTGTTCAGCCAAAACCTAATGGCCCAGACCTGCTGGAGTTTTAACGCCCGTTTGGCACCAACTATCCGGCCCGCGTTCCATGGACGTCGATCTTTGACGCCCGGATCATACACTGAGTGTCCCATTTCACTCTCCTCTGGCCTTCATCGGCTGGATGAAGAAGTTAGACTAAGCCTAACTTGGAAAGCCTGGCTGATAACTGCTGGAGCGCTTTCAGGTGGGCCAGCCCGAGAAACGACCGATACGTAAGGCGTCAGTCAAGCAATCCAAGCTCGGTAAGCATCAACTCTCCACCAGACGCCGCTTGGCAGCGGCCGCTTGTTCCGCAGCGTGCCCACGTCGAATTCATCCGCGCTCGCTGTCCAGGCTGGCCATTTGCGCCGGGGCGTAACGTTCGCCCCGCGCAGCATCTTTCGGCACCGCCCGCTCTATGGCCGCGAGATCCTCAGGATTCAGAGCGATCCTTGCCGCGCCCAAGGCTTCCTCCAGCCGGCTGCGGCGGCGTGCCCCGATCAATGGGATAACATCCGTACCTTGCGCTGCCACCCAGGCAATCGCAATTTGCGCCACGGTGGCGCCACGCGCTGCCGCCACCCCGCGCAGAGCCTCGACCAAGGCCAGATTATGGTCCGCATTCTCCCCCTGGAAGCGCGGGCCGTGAGCGCGGAAGTCGCCGGCGCCGGCAGCGTCCTTGTGCCAATGGCCGCTGATGAGTCCACGCGAGAGCACTCCATAGGCGGTAATGCCGATGCCTAGCTCACGCAGGGTGGGGAGGATGGAGCCCTCGATGCCGCGTGAGATCAGGGAATATTCGATCTGCAGATCGACGATCGGATGCACGGCGGCGGCCTTGCGGATGGTCTCGGTGCCAACCTCTGAAAGGCCAATATGCCGCACATAACCGGCCTTCACCAGGTCAGAGATCGCGCCGATCGTGTCCTCAATAGGCACTTTCGGATCGAGCCGCGCGGGGCGGTAGATGTCGATATAATCCAGGCCGAGGCGTTGCAGCGAATAGGCCAACGCCGTCTTAGCTGCGGCTGGACGGGCATCATAGCCGATCCAGCTGCCAGCGGGATCCCGCTGCGCACCGAATTTCACGCTAACCAGGAACTTGTCGCGCGGCACGGCCTTCAGTGCCTCGCCAATCAGCATCTCATTATGGCCCATGCCGTAGAAGTCGCCCGTATCAAGCAAGGTGATTCCTGCATCAAGCGCTTCATGGATGGTGGCGATGCTCTCGGCCCGGTTTGCGGGCCCGTACATACCGGACATACCCATGCAGCCTAGGCCAAAGGCGGAAACACGCGGGCCGGCCGCGCCAAGAAGATAGTTTTCCATGTCTGATTTTCCCATTCGAGTTGTGTTGTGCCCACTTTATGGCGCGATTTTGACTGTAGGATAATTCTGTTTATTCTAAACAAGCTGTACGGAAATCCGAACAATGAGCCAACCAAACCTCGCTGATCTCGACGCTTTCGCCGCCGTGGCGCAGACACGCAATTTTCGCCATGCCGCCAAGCTGCGCGGCGCTTCCGCCTCCTCTCTCAGCGAGGCGGTACGTCGCCTGGAGACCAGGCTCAGCGTGCGTCTGCTTAACCGCACCACCCGCAGCGTGACACCGACCGAAGCGGGCCAAAGCTTGCTGGACCGCCTGACCCCTGCTTTTGCCGAAGTCGCCGCAGCGTTGGACGCGGTGAACAGCTTCCGTGATTCGCCGCGCGGCACGCTCCGGCTCGACGTACCAACGATCGTCGCCAAGGAAATTCTACCGCCGATCGCCACGCGCTTTCTCGCCGCGCACCCAGGCGTTATGCTGGAGGTGACGGCGAATGACAGCTTTGTCGATGTCCTTGCCGCCGGGTACGATGCCGGAATCCGCTACGAGGAACGTCTGGAGCGGGACATGATCGCAATCCCGATAGGCCCGCGGGCGCAGCGCTTTGTTGCCGCAGCCTCGCCCGCCTATCTCGCGCGGTACGGCATACCACAACATCCGCATGACCTGCTGAACCATGCCTGCATCCGGCACCGTTTTGCGAGCGGCATCATCGCTTCGCCCTGGGAATTCGAGCGCAACGGCGAGGTGATTCGTATTGTGCCCGACGGCCCGCTGATTAGCTCGATCACCGAGCTGGAGGTGGCGGCCGCACTGGCGGATCTTGGCGTCATCACGACGTTCGAGGAATTCCTGAAACCCCATCTGGCCAGCGGTGCCCTGGTGCCGGTGCTCACCGAATGGTGCCCAGAATTCTCTGGGCCGTATCTCTATTATCCGAGCCGGCGCCACATGCCTGCACCGTTACGGGCGTTCGTGGATTTCCTGAAATCCGGTTAAGAGACATAACCCGTCCAGCTTGAGTGTGCCGGAATACGACGGGCATGCCTTTAGCGAAGCTGACTATCCTTGCTGCCCCGGCGATTGATGCCTGAGTTCACTGGTCTGGCATCGCGGGCCGATTGACATTCGACGCAGGTACGGACGCCTGGTACGGCGCGACGCCGACCTTCAGGTATCGGATCGCCGCATTCCGTACAGTGCGTCTCGCTCTCACCAACAGGCATTCTCGCACGCGCGATCATAACTGCGTCCACTACCGTGTCGTCGATCTGATCCTGAACCGCCCCATCGGGGGCCCAACCGCTGGCCATTCCTAAGTCCTCATTTGGTGTTCTCAATTGGATAAATGGGAAGCCGATGTAGTCTTTCAAAGTGCGAGTCCGTCGCCGAAATGCAGAGCGTGGCACCTCCGACCGCCGCGCTAGAAGCGGCACAAGCGGGCCGTGAGCCGACGGGCTGCTTTTCGGCGCAACGGGCGGAGAACAGACTTTCACCAGTCACGAGATGGAGCACAACCAACCCGAACAGCAATAACGCCGAGCGCTTTCTGAGCTGGCTGTCTTTGTTATAGGCGGAAAGCTAAGCTACTGGGGATATTCAACGAGCAAGTGACCCAACTTTTCGACGCGATATTGCGACCACGGAAGTCGGCAATGTCTCCATTGATGCTGCAAGGCGGCGGGCGTCCCGGGAAGGTCCTTAACTTGCATCTTGACGATCTAGTACAACATCCCGTAAATATCTTTAATAAATGTTGGGCTGCAAGTAAGGCTGTAGGAGCGTGACGACGACCTCGGTCATCTCGTCGAGAGACCCCGTGCCGGGCAGCGGTTCCCATCGGCCATTGTGGCTACGAAAGGCGGCACTATAACGATTGCGGCTGAGTTCAGTGAGGCGCGCCACAACCGTTGCCTCCTCATCGTCCAGACGTTTGATCAGCAGGTGACACCCATAGGCTTGCGTGACGATCTGCTCATGGCCGAGTAGGCGGCGCAGTTGACGCTGGAGTTCGGCTGCGGAGTGTCTGGCGGGTAAAGCTGGCATGTCGTTCCTCGATTATGATGCGCCGGTTTGCAGCGGATAGCCCCGGAAACTCCATTTGAAAGGGCGTGCCGCCTGATTATGCTCGTGGATGAACTGCTCGGTGCGCTCGCGCAGGTGCGCGGTGCTGGTGTGGCTGGCGTGGCGTAGCACCCGGCGCGTGTAGCGGGCGAACCACAGTTCGATCTGATTGACCCAGCTCGCATGCAGGGGCGTGAAGTGGAAGTGAAACCGCTCGCCGTGCCGTGTGTTAAACGCCTGCCAGACAGCTCGTGCGCAATGCGTGTTCAGATTGTCCCAAATGACGTGTATCTGTTTGTTCGGGTGCGCGAGCGCCACGCGCTCCATGAAGGCGACCAGGTCATCCTGGGTGCGCCGCTCGCGGCACTCTGCCAACGCCTGGCCGCTATGAACATCGAATGCGGCGATCAGCGTCTGGGTGCCATGGCGGACATATTCGAATTCGCGACGACGCAGCCGGCCCGGCGCTGGCGCGCGCCCCGGATGCTTGCGCTCAATGGCTTGAATTCCAGTCTTCTCATCAATGCTGAGCACCACTGCGTTTTTGGGCGCCTTGCGATACAGCTCGCAGATCACGTTGACCTTTTCGCGAAAGGCCGGATCAGGACTGTGTAACCATTGCCTGACCCGGTGCGGGCGCACATCGCCGGCTTGCAGGATACGTTGCATATGGCTGCGGCTGATCTGTTCGACGATGCCGCGCTCGATTGCGCGCACCACAATCTCGTCCAGCGTTGGCGTGACGCGCCCCTCGGGTTCTGGCGCTTCACATGCCAGCGCAATCAACTGCAGTCGCGTTTCCTGCGTGATGCGTGGCGGGCGGCCGCTGCGCTCACCCTCGCGTAGGCCCCGCGCACCTTGCTGGGCGATGCGCCTGCGCCACGCGCTAACCGTCTGCACTGAGACACCCAGCTCCCGCGCAATCACGGTATTCGAATGTCCCTCGTGGGCCCACAGGGCGATCCGCGCCCGCATCACATCCCGTTGGGCCGCTGTCCTGCGTTCGATCAGCGATAGCAGCTCAACTTGTTCCTTCTTGGCCAGCTTCACTGGCGTTGCATGACGACCTCGGCTCATCCCGACATGTTAGCCCAAGCACTTAATTATTCAAGCTATTTACGGGATGTTGTACTAGCATATGGCGCTCGAAGGGTAACAATCCGTCAAAGGACCGACCGCCCAAAGGGTCTCCGGACAATAATCAGAACGGAGCGTTGTAAATCACGCTCCGCGGCCACATCTTACATCATCGATAAGAACGACAACTCGCAATCCGCATGAGTGTCGGCTTCTCGAATGTGATGAAAGCGGCGGGATTCCATGACCAAAATCATGTGTGCTCGTTCTCCTGGGTTTCTTGGGCCAGAGTTTAATGATTTTTTGTTTGCGTCGATAGGCACCGATCAAAATGGCAGTTGCCTCAGCGTCGTCTCGGCATTGGCGCGGCGAGACCTTGACCCCTGGGGCGAGGCTGCCAAGCTTACGAAGTTACCGGTTGAAATCGCGACGCAGAATTTATCAGCATTTGTTTCTACCCTGCAGGGAATTCCAGCGGCGCGTCAGGAACCGGGGAAGATAGCGGCTCGTCTGATTGCGCTTTTGCCACGACATTTGAACGCAAATATACCCACCTTGAATGCAGCCTCCGGCATCACATGGATAGAATATTCCCATTTTAAAATGTCGATCTTTCTTATTTCTGTGGCTATAATGATGGGCTTTCAAATCCTGATTCATTCTGATCTACCCTCGGAACCGACCGTCGCGACGCATGCCGTGATCTCCAACAATCCTCCGAAAATACCTCCATCATCGGTCAGATGAAGTCGTCAAATCGGTAACCTTCGTTCATTTATTCTAAATCGCGCCTCGACCACATTCTGCACTCTGAATCCAACTGCTGTTTGTTGGAGCATTTCTGATTCCATCACCAGACGGGAAATTTTCTACACCTTGATATCGACCAATGGGGGAGCGCTAGAATGCTGGTACGAATGATTGGCAACGTCAGGGATTTCCGACCGGTGCGAGCAGTTTCAGTTTATCCAAGACTTGCACGAGGCAAGGAAACTAAAGGTCCTGATTTTCAAACCAAATTTCGAACATCCGTCATAGCCTGTCGTTCAACCATCATCTTCGCCGAGTACTACGACAGACGATTTCGATCGCATATTGCGTAGCTGGCAAAACCGCTTCACTGGCCACCGCTCGCCGAGCACCCCGGCACTCGCCTTCATGGATTGGGCCGCGCATGCGGCAAATGCACCGTTCAAACTAGAGAGCAACTTGATACTCCCTGCTAACTATTTTCGGAAGGACCAAGTACTAAATCGGACGGAACGATAGGCCCCGCTTATAGAGCAGAACAGGAGCACCTGCATGGACAAAATAATCCAACTAACCACCGCAGTTGAGAAAATTCCTGATGGTGCCTCGCTCATGATCGGTGGCTTCTTGGGTAGCGGCTCACCGCATCGGCTCATTTGCGAACTCGTGCGCCAGGGGCGTAAAAATCTTACCGTCATTTCGAACGATACGGCGCGTCCCGGTTTTGGCATCGGTCGCTTGATTGACGCCAAGGCCGTAAAGCGCCTTGTAGTTTCACATATCGGAACCAATCCCGAAACCCAGCGCCAAATGATGGCGGGCGAGACGGAAGTGGAGCTGTGCCCGCAAGGGACGCTTGCCGAGCGTATTCGGGCAGCGGGTTATGGTCTGGGCGGCATTCTGACGGCTACGGGGGTAGGCACCGCCGTCGCGAAGACGGCGCGGAAGATCGAGGTCGACGGCAAGATATTTCTGCTCGCATTGCCGATCCCGGCAGATTTTGCGCTGCTCGCGGCGCACCGCGCGGATTATCGCGGAAATCTCGACTACGCGCTCACCGCACGCAACTTCAACCCAATCATGGCGATGGCCGGGGCCACGGTGATCGCAGAAGCCGTGGAAATCGTTCCCGTGGGGGTGATCCCGCCAGACGAGGTCGTAACCCCGGGTGTGCTGGTGGATCACCTCGTGGCCTGGGAGAATGTCAATGGACGCTAAGGAACGGATTGCGCGTCGCGTGGCACTGGAGCTGAGGAGTGACAAGCTCGTTAATCTTGGCATTGGCCTGCCTACCACTGTTGCTAAATATCTTTCGGCTGGCATCAATCTATTATTCCAGTCTGAGAACGGTCTCATCGGCATGGAGCCCCTCCCGGAATTCGGGATGGAGGACGAGTATTTGTCCGATGCGGGCGGTACCTTCATCGGTGCGATTCCTGGCGCTTGCTGCTTCGACAGTTGCGTTTGCTTTGGCCTGATCCGCGGCGGGCATCTCGACATCACCGTTCTCGGCGGGCTCCAGGTTGACGAGCGGGGGCTTCTCGCCAACTGGATGATCCCGAACAAAATGGTCCCAGGGATGGGCGGTGCGATGGATCTGGTGACCAGCACCAAGCGCGTCATCATCGCGATGACGCATACGAACAAAGGCACGCCAAAGATCATGAAAAAATGCACATTGCCGCTGACCTCGATCCGTCCGGTAAGCCTCGTGGTGACGGAACTTGCGGTGATTGAGCCGACCGCCGAGGGGCTTGTCCTCAGGGAACTGGCACCGGGAGTCACGGTTGAGAACGTTATCGCTGTCACCGAGGCGTCGTTGATCGTTCCAGCCAAAGTACCCGAAATGCCGATCGCTTAATTAACCCGGCCTATTCGTATTCGCAAGGTTATCATCAAAGCTAAACGATGATTGCGCCATATCACCCGGCAGACATTTGCGTTGTTTGCAGTGCCTTTGCGTCAGGCGAAAGAGGTGAGGCTGTCGGGCCGGCACCGCTCGGTGTAAGTATTTTTAACGATATTTAACCCGACGCGTCGTTTCCGCACTGGCATCACGTCACCGGCATCCTCAACTATAGGCATTCCGTTCGGCGGAAGGATCAAACCAGTGTCTGGAATTTCTCCATCTTTGTACCTTCTCTTGCCCCTCTTTATCGTACTGGTCGTGGTCATCGGCGCCACGGTAAGAATTTTGCGCGAATATGAACGTGCGGTTGTCTTCACGCTCGGACGTTTTGACAAAGTCAAAGGCCCAGGACTGGTGCTGTTGTTTCCGTTCGTTCAGCAAATGGTGCGTGTCGATCTGCGCATTCAAGTGATTGAAATTCCAAGCCAGGATGTGATCTCGCACGACAATGTCTCGATGAAGGTAGATGCGGTTCTGTACTTCAAAGTCACCAACCCAGAGCGCGCGATTATCCAGGTGCAATCCTTTCAGCCGGCCACCAAGATGCTGGCGCAGACAACGCTGCGCGCGGTGCTCGGGCAGCATGAGCTGGACGAGATGTTGGCTGAACGGCTCAAATTGAATGCCGACGTGCAGAGCATTCTCGACACGCAGACTGAAATCTGGGGCATTAAAGTCACGAATGTCGAGATCAGAACCGTCGAATTGACTGAGAATATGGTACGCGCCATTGCCAAACAGGCCGAAGCCGAGCGCGACCGGAGGGCCAAGATCATTCATGCGGAAGCCGAGTTCCAGGCCGCGCAGACCTTAACCAACGCCGCGAAAATCCTCTCCAGCGTGCCGGCGGCGATGCAATTGCGCTATCTGCAGACCCTCACCGAAATCGGTGCCGAGCAGAATTCGACAGTCATCTTTCCAATGCCCATCGACATCATCAAGCCATTTTTGGAACTGCTCGAGATGGCCGGGAAGCCCGCTTCCATCAATACACCGGTGATGCCAGCGCGTGCCAGAGAAATGGTGTTACCTGAACCCGGGTCATCACACTGAGCGAGGAGAAAGCAACAATGTTGTGGAACGCATCAGCGATCAAAGGATATACCATTGAGGCAAGCGACGGCGAGATCGGGACCGTCGCTGACCTGTTGTTTGATGACAGGACCTGGACGACGCGATGGCTGGTCGTAAGCACCGGAAATTGGTTTTTGCGCCACAAAGTGCTCCTACCGCTTTCGGCGCTTGGAAAACCCGACGCCGAGCAAAGACAGTTCTCCGTGCAATTGACACGCCAGCAAGTGAAGGACAGCCCGGACGCTGATACCGATCTGCCAATCTCGCGCCACGTCGAGGCGAACGTGTTCAACTATTACGGCGCGAACCCCTATTGGACGAGCGGGTTTGCCTTGGAGAGCAACGCGATCGCGACGCCCTTGGTGCTGCCGCTCTCGCGCAACGACACCGGCCCACGCGCCCGGAGCGGCACGGACGCCGTGCCCCAAGACGGCGATCCCGATTTGCGCAGCACCGATGCGATCATCGGCTACCATATCGCGGCAACCGATGGCGAGATCGGCCATGTTGAGGATTTTCTCGTCGATGATGCCGATTGGCGGCTGCGTTATATGACCGTCGATACGAAAAACTGGCTGCCGGGCCAGAGGGTTTTGCTCTCGCCACGCCAGATCAAGGAGATCGACTGGAGCAATAAGAGGATCAGGGTCGATGTCGACCGTGAAAAAATTAAATCGGCTCCCCTTTACGACCCGCAAATGACCAGTGACGGGCCTTATAATGACCGGTTTCATGCATATTTTGGCCTGACGATCCTCGATGGCGACGAGCTGAAAAAACTGAAAATCGGCGCCTGAGTGCGCTCATCGTTGCAGCGGCCTTGATCTAGCGCAAGGCGGGCTGGAATGACTTTTGCTAAACGACTGCTAAACGACCGGTCGGTTTCAGATCGATTGATGCGTGTGTCACGAGCCATAATTTAACGCCAAGGAATTCCGTTACTGGACGCGCCGCGGCGGATCATTTTGTAACTTCCGAACGCCATATCTACCGGCGGCGTCGAAACCTGCACCTCTGGCGGAATTACGCATTATTTCTCGTCTGTGATGGCGGTCAGCGTTCAGCCCTCTAAGGCGAGGTAAATCAGAAAGAAGTAAGACCATGCCTCCTCAAGCCGACCAACCTGCATCTCCCGTCTCCAAGCCAGAGCCGACACCCGCTGTATCCGATGCAAAGAATGACCTGAAGACGCTCTCGCTGCCGGAACTGGAGAAGCGCCTGGAAACTTCGGCGGACGGCCTCACACAGGCGGAGGCGGAAAAGCGACGGGCTAAATACGGCCCTAACGAAATCGAGGAAAAGAAAACCAACGAACTCCTCAAATTCCTGGGCTATTTTTGGGGACCGATTCCGTGGATGATTGAGGTCGCGGTCGTCCTCTCGGGCGTGGTCCGGCACTGGCCGGATTTTTTCATTATTCTGCTCCTGCTCCTGGCCAATGCCATGGTCGGGTTCTGGGAGGAGCATGAGGCGGGCAATGCCATCGCCGCCCTGAAAGCCAGGCTGGCGATTAAGGCGCGGGTGAAGCGTGACGGAAAATGGACCAATCCGGCGGCGCGTGAACTGGTACCAGGCGATATCATCCGGTTGCGCCTCGGCGATATCGTACCGGCCGATGCGCGCCTGCTGGACGGTGATCCGGTCGAGTTGGATCAGTCCGCGTTGACGGGCGAGTCTCTGCCCGCGACCCGCAAACCTGGAGAGGCGGTATTTTCTGGTTCCGTCGTCCGCCAGGGCGAGATCGGCGCGCTGGTCTACGCCACGGGCGAAAACACATATTTCGGCAAGACCGCGCGGCTTGTGGAAACGGCACACACGGTGAGCCATTTTCAGCGCGCGGTTCTGAAAATCGGCGATTACCTGATCGTCCTCGCCATCGCGCTGGTGGCCATAATCATTAGCGTTTCAATTTACCGGGGAGATCCGATCCTCACCACGCTGCAGTTTGCGCTGGTGCTTACGGTTGCTGCAATTCCCGTGGCGATGCCGACGGTGCTGTCGGTCACAATGGCTGTTGGCGCGCGCTTGCTTGCCAAAAAACAGGCGGTGGTGAGTCGGTTGGTAGCGATCGAGGAGCTGGCGGGGGTGGATGTGCTCTGCGCCGATAAAACGGGCACGTTGACCCAGAACAAGCTGAGTTTGGGCGTCCCGTTCTGTGTGAAAGATGTCCCGGCCGATCAGGTTATCCTGTACGGCGCGCTCGCATCCCGCGCCGATAACAACGATACAATCGACCTTGCCGTTCTGGCGGGGTTAAAAAACAAGGACGCCCTGAAAGACTATCAGGAAGTCCATTTCCAGCCCTTCGACCCAGTGCATAAGCGGACCGAGGCCACGGTGAAGGGCAAAGACGGTAAGGAATTCAAAATCACCAAGGGCGCGCCACAGGTCATTCTGGCGCTGGCGGACGATGCCGGGGTGAAGGACGCTGCCGACACGGCGGTGAATGACTTCGCGGCGCGCGGTTTTCGTTCGCTGGGCGTGGCAAAGGCCAATGGCGACGGCAAATGGCAGTTTTTAGGCGTGTTGCCGTTATTTGACCCACCACGGGACGATGCCCGGGCCACTATCGCCGCCGCGTTAAAGATGGGCGTGACGGTGAAGATGGTGACGGGCGATGCCCTGGCAATCGCCCAGGAAACCGCCAAGAAACTGGGAATGGGCACAAACATTCTCGATGCCAGCAGCCTGGGCGATGTGAAGAAGCAGGAAAACCAAACAGTCACCACGCTGATCGAAAAGGCGGATGGCTTTGCCCAGGTGTTTCCTGAACATAAATTTCACATTGTCGATGTCCTGCAAAAGCATGGCCATATCGTTGGCATGACTGGCGACGGCGTGAACGACGCGCCGGCGCTAAAAAAAGCCGATTGCGGCATTGCCGTCTCGGGCGCCACCGACGCGGCGCGCGCGGCGGCGGCAATTGTATTGCTCACACCCGGCCTATCGGTGGTGATCGATGCGATCAAAGAGAGCCGGCGCATCTTTCAGCGCATGAACAGCTACGCGATCTATCGCATCGCCGAGACGCTGCGGGTGCTGTTGTTCATGACCCTAGCCATCCTGATCTTCAATTTTTTTCCGCTAACGGCGGTGATGATCGTGATACTGGCGCTGCTCAACGACGGCGCCATCCTATCCATTGCCTACGATAATGTGCAGTACAGGGATCAGCCCGAGGCATGGAACATGCGCGTGGTGCTGGGAATTGCCACTGTGCTCGGTATCATCGGGCCCATTGCCGCGTTCGGTTTGTTCTATCTTGCTGACCGCGTTTTCCGTCTCGACCGGTCTCATGTGCAGACACTGATGTACTTGATGCTGTCGGTTGCCGGACATCTCACGATTTTCCTCTCCCGCACGCGCGGTCCATTCTGGTCTATACGTCCTGCGAAAATTCTATTGGTCGCTGTATTCGGCACGCAAACCGTGGCGACGTTGATCGCGGTCTACGGCCTGTTCATGACGCCGCTGGGGTGGGAATGGGCCGGCTTCGTCTGGGCCTATGCCTTGGTCTGGTTCCTTATAAATGACGGTTTGAAACTGGTTGCGTATAAAGTGCTCGGTGCCACTCAAGGGGCGGTGAAGTCTAAAATCATAGCGGCAGCCAAGCTTGAGGATAAAGCGGAGCCTGACGCCCAGGTCACACCGAAGTCGGCGCCCAGAGCAAAGCCCAAACCCGAGACCACCGCGCCACCTGAGGCCAAGGCCACGAACAAGCCCCAGCCTCAACTGGCAGTCCAACAGCACGCCAAAGCCGAACTCAAACCTGGTGACAAAGTCGTGGTAACGCCCGACGGCAACGCGAAGCCTGGGGTCGAGGCAGCACCGAAGTCGGAGACCATAGAACAGCCCAGGCAAGAGGGCGCGGTTAAGGCCGATGCCAAGGACAAACCTCATCCTACGCCGGTGGTCGAACCCGAAACGGACCTCAAACCTGACGACAGAACTGCCATCGCGACCCTACTCGACACAACGCTGGGTGACGTCCTCCTAGCCGGTATCATCAAAGACCCCGGGGCTGCCGGGCGGATTATCGCAGAGGCGCTCAGCCAGACCGAAACACTCGATGATAAAGCCGAGCCAAAGTTCGAAGGTACAGGCGCGACACCGGCTGTCGCTTTACCAACATCCAGCAAGTCAACCACGCCCGATGTGAGCGACGATGACGCCGCTGCCGGAGCAAAAAAATGAAAATCAATACAGAGGAGTTTCGGGTCCGCGAGGGTGATGACGTCGATCTCGATAAATGGCCGACCCAAGGCAAGCCGGCATATAAGTCAAAGGATGATTACAAGGCCATCCTGGAAGATCACGTCGCGCAATTGAGCGAGCTGCAGCGGATGCATTATGCATCGGACCGCTATGCCGTTCTGCTGATCTTTCAGGCCATGGATGCGGCCGGGAAAGACGGTGCCATCCGCCACGTGATGTCCGGCGTGAATCCGCAGGGCTGCCAGGTATTTAGCTTCAAACATCCCAGCGCCGCGGAATTGCAACACGACTTTCTCTGGCGCACCACGCGCGATCTGCCGGAACGCGGGCGGATCGGCATTTTTAACCGATCCTATTATGAGGAAGTGCTGATCGTGCGCGTGCATCACGACATTCTCGACAGTGAAGGGGTGCCAGAAATGCCTAAGAACGACAAAACGATCTGGCATGACCGCTACCGCTCCATCGTGGATCTGGAGAGGCATTTGCACTGCAATGGAACCCGCATCGTAAAGTTTTTTCTGCATCTTTCAGAGGATGAACAGCGGAAACGATTTCTCGAACGCATCGATGAACCGGAGAAAAACTGGAAGTTCAGCATGGCGGACATCGAGGAACGGAAATTCTGGAAGGATTATATGAAAGCATATGAGAAGTGTTTGAGCGCGACAAGCACCGAGGATTCGCCCTGGTATATTGTCCCCGCAGATGACAAGGAGAATGCGCGGCTCATCGTATCTCAAATTGTCGTCGATACGCTCAACGAGCTGAAAATGAGTTATCCGAAAACGACGAAAGAGCGGCATGAGGAATTGCTGGAGATCCGAAAGAAACTAATGAAACAAGATGACCACTGACCAGATGGAACTTTTGCTGCGGCATAGAGAAGAAGCTAAAATCTCACCATCGGCAAGTATCCTGCCAGGCTAAATATCTCGAAGCTGCACATTCATTCTGATTAAGGACCAAGTCCCTTGGCGGTATTAAAACCCATATGATGGGTACTTCCTTTAAGGAGTTTAAAAATGCCTGATATGCCCTTAGAACTTCGTCAGCCTGTCGTAGATGACGCGCAGCCATCGCTACCGCCAAGGACAACGCCTGAAAATCTTGACCGCATATTGCATAGTTGGCAGAGCCACTTTACCGGCGGACGCTCGCCCAGCACGGTGGCACTCGCCTTCATGGACTGGGGTGCGCATACGGTAAACGCGCCGTTTAAAACGGCGGCGCTCGGGCATGCAGCGGTGATGCAATGGCAACGTCTCGCCCACACCATGATGGGCGGCGAAAATTCGATTGCGCCGCGACCGGGCGACCACCGCTTTGTCCACCCAGCCTGGCAGCAGCGCCCATACAACTTGCTCACCCAGTCGGTGCTGCTGGGCGAGGAATGGTGGGACCAGGTGGTGCGTAGCGCTGGCGGCGTCAGCCCCCACAATGAACGAATGGTCGCCTTTACCGTGCGCCAGTTTCTTGACCTGATTTCGCCTTCCAATATTCCCTGGCTCAACCCGGAGGTGATCGAGGCCACGCGCACCAGCGGCGGACGCAACCTCGTCGACGGGATAACCAACTTCCTGCGCGATCAGTCGGCTGCGCAGGGTCACGCCACGATGAAGGGGTTCAAAGTGGGCCAAAGCCTCGCCGCCACACCGGGCAAGGTGGTTTTCCGTAATGCGCTGATGGAACTGATCCAGTACATGCCGACGACAGCGAAGGTGGGAACTGAACCGGTGCTGATCGTGCCGGCGTGGATCATGAAATATTATATTCTTGACCTGTCAGCCCATAATTCGCTTGTCGGCTGGCTGGTGGCGCAGGGGCGCACGGCTTTCATGATCTCCTGGCGCAATCCCGGCTCCGCTATGCGCGATACCTCGCTCGATGACTACCGCAGCGAGGGAGTAATGGCTGCCATCGACGCGGTGCAAGCGATTTGCGGGGGCGTAAAAATCCATGCCACCGGCTACTGCCTCGGCGGCACCCTGCTTACCATAGCCGCGGCTGCCATGGCACGCGACAATGATGATCGGCTCGCCAGCCTGTCGCTGTTCGCAGCACAGACGGATTTTACCGAGGCCGGTGAGCTGCAACTGTTCATCACCGAAGACCAGCTGAATTTCCTTAACGATATCATGCAGACGCAAGGTTATCTGGATAGCGCGCAGATGGGCGGTGCGTTTCAGATGTTGCAATCCAACGATCTGATTTGGTCGCATGCGATCCGCAGCTACCTCCTCGGTGAGCAGGACGCGCCGTTCGACCTGATGGCCTGGGATGCCGACGGCACCCGCCTGCCGGCGCGCATGCACATCGAATATTTGCGGCATCTGTATCTCCACAACGATTTGGCGGAGGGGCGTCTTGAGGTCGGGGACAGAACGGTCGCGCTGGATGACCTGCATTTGCCGATCTTCCTCGTGGGAACCGAGCGCGACCATATCGCGCCCTGGCACTCTGTATTCAAGCTGCATGTGCTGAATGACGGCGAAATTACCTTCGTGCTGACCTCCGGTGGCCATAATGCCGGCATTGTCAGCGAGCCGGGCCACCCGCACCGGCATTTTCGTATCCATGTGCGTGAGGCAGGTGGACACACGCGGGGTCCGGATGAATGGCAGCGCGATACGTCGCCGCAGGATGGGTCCTGGTGGCTGGAATGGGGCAAATGGCTGGGCCATCATTCGACAAAAAATATCGCGCCACCACTCATGGGCGGGGCCGGTTTCAAGCCGCTTTGCGACGCCCCGGGTAACTATGTGCTGGAAGGATAAGTATCATGCCGGACGCGATTGCCGACACCTATATTGAGAACCGGACCTTCGACGAGTTGAAAGTAGGGGATGCGGCCAGCTCGGCGCACACCGTAACGCAGCGCGACATCGACCTTTTTGCGACTGTAACAGGCGATGTGAACCCCGCGCATGTCGATCCGGCCTATGCGGAAACGGATATGTTCCACCATATCATCATCCAAGGCATGTGGGGGGCGGGGCTGATCTCGGCTGTGCTGGGCACCCAGCTGCCAGGTCCTGGGACAATCTATCTCAGTCAGGATCTGCGGTTTCGCTATCCGATTTCTATAGGTGATACGATTACCGCCACCATGACGGTGCGTGAGAAGAAGCCTGAAAAAGGTGATGTGACGTTGGACTGCGTCTGCATTAACCAGAATGGCAAGGAGGTGATCACCGGCACCGCCTTCACGCGCGCGCCAAAGGTCAAGGTGCGCCGCAAGCGGGTCGTTCTGCCCGATGTGCGGGTTGGCCGCCACGATGCTTTGCGCACCATTCTCGGTCATGCGGCCGGCGGGGTGGCGGTGACCACGGCGGTGGTATTTCCGGTTGACACCGCCTCGCTTTCGGCAGCCGTCAATGCCGCTGAGGCGGGGCTGATCACGCCGATTCTGATTGGGCCGGCATCGCGTATCCAAGAAATTGCCAAAGCGGAAGGTCTGGATGTTACAGCGTTCCACCTGATTGATATGCCTGATGCCGCTGCGGCCGCGGCCCAGGCCGTGCAGCTCGCCCGCAGCGGTGCGGTCGCGCTACTGATGAAGGGCGATTTGCATACGGATATTTTGATGCATGCGGTCATCGCCACGGCAACTGGCCTGCGCACGTCGCGCCAGATCAGCCATGTTTACCTGATGGACGTACCGGATTACCCGCGCCCACTGCTGGTGACCGATGCAGCCATCAACATCACACCGGATTTGGATGAAAAAGCTGGCATCGTGCAAAACGCCATCGACCTTGCACACATCATCGGCATCGCCCAGCCGCACGTCGCCATCCTGGCCGCAGTGGAAACGGTGAGCGCTCGGCAGCCCTCTACGCTGGATGCGGCGGCTTTATGCAAAATGGCGGATCGCGGACAGATCACTGGGGCCCTGCTGGACGGCCCTCTCGCCTTCGACAATGCGGTAAGCGAGGCGGCTGCGAACGAAAAGGGCATCATCTCGCAGGTTGCCGGCAAAGCGGATATCCTGTTGGTTCCTGACCTTGAAGCCGGCAACATGCTGGCTAAGCAGCTGACCTTCATGTCCGGGGCGGAGGCAGCCGGCGTGGTGCTGGGCGCGCGTGTACCGATCATTCTGACCAGCCGTGCCGATAGTGCCCGAACCCGTATGGCCTCTTGTGCATTGGCCGTGTTGGTGGCCCGCGCCGGAGCAGCAAAATGAAGGGTTCGATCCTCACGATCAACGCCGGTTCGTCGAGCTTGAAATTCGCTTTGTTCGACAACGATATCGCGTTGACCGAAACGATGCGCGGGGAAATCGAGAACCTTGGTGCGGCACCACATTTTCGCGCGCGCGACACCGCCGGCAGAGTAATGGCCGAAAAGCGCTGGCCCGCGGATGCCAAGCAGTCGTTCGCAGACGCGCTCAGCACGTTGCTCACTTTCGCGGAGGCGCATCTCGATCGCGGCGGCCTTAGCGCTGTCGGCCATCGCATCGTCCATGGCGGCGCCGACCATATCGAACCCGCATTGGTCACGCCGGCGCTGCTGATAGATTTAGAAACGCTGACGCCGCTCGATCCGCTGCATATGCCACATAACCTGGCGCCGATACACGCCATCGCCGTCGCCCGTCCCGCGCTGGCGCAGGTGGCATGTTTTGATACCGCCTTTCATCATACGTTGCCGCAGGTGGCTAGGCAGTTCGCGTTACCGCGCGCCATCTCAGAAGCCGGCATGCGCCGTTATGGTTTTCATGGATTGTCTTACGAATACATTTCAGGCTGCCTGCAAAAGCAGTTCCCCAATCTGGCGCGCGGCCGGGTGATCGCGGCACATCTCGGCTCCGGCGCCAGCCTATGCGCCCTTAGTAACGGCATCAGCATCGCGACCACCACCGGTTTCAGCGCGCTCGATGGGCTGGTGATGGCCACGCGCTGCGGCCGCCTCGACCCAGGTGTACTGCTTTATCTCGGCGCGCAGGGCCATAGTTTTGGCGATATTGAGGATATGCTTTACCGCCGCTCCGGGCTGCTAGGCGTCTCCGGTATCAGCGATGATGTCCGCACATTACTGGCCAGCGACAACCCGCACGCCAAAGAGGCAATCGATCTTTTCACCTATCAGATCGCCATCGAGGCCGGGGGGCTGGTCAGCGCGCTGAGCGGACTGGATGGGCTGGTCTTCACCGCCGGAATCGGCGAGCACTCCCCGGCGATCCGCGCCGCGGTGTGCGAACGCTTGCTTTGGCTCGGCCTACGCGTAGATGCTGCCGCCAACGCGGCCAACGCCAACTGCATCAGCACGCCGGACAGCAACGTCAAAGTCCACGTCATAGCGACCGACGAGGAAGCGATGATCGCCCGCCACACGCAGACGATCCAGCAAACCGAACTCTCTGAACCTCCGTTTCGATGAACGATATGCATGGTTTCAGATGCTATCGGGCGACGCCAACCAAACGGTTCACGAACCTATTGCTTCCTACAGGCAAAATGCTTCGCGATCACGGCCTTCTTACCAACAAGAGGACCTGCAAAACTCATGTCGCTTACGACCACAAAGGAATGTCCAATGATGAAAGCGCTCGTTTATCAGGGGCCGTCGAATAAATCATTTGGCGACCACGCAAAACCAGAAATCCGTACGCCCACGGATGCTATCGTTAAAATATCCAAAACGACGATATGCGGGACTGACTTGCACATTCTCAAAGGCGATGTCCCCACCTGCGAGCCAGGTCGGATCCTTGGCCATGAGGGCGTCGGCGTCATCGAAACCGTCGGTCAAGCCGTCTCCGCCTTCAAACCAGGTGACCGCGTTCTGATCTCATGCATCAGTTCCTGTGGAAAATGTGAATATTGCCGCCGACAGATGTTCTCCCACTGCACCACCGGCGGCTGGATCCTGGGAAACACGATCGACGGCACACAGGCTGAGTTTGTCCGCATTCCCTATGCCGACAACAGCCTCTACCCAATTCCAGACGGCGCCGATGAAGATGCGTTGGTGATGTTGAGCGATATTCTTCCAACTGGCTTCGAGTGTGGTGTCCTCAACGGCAAAATTTCACCGGGAAGCGCGGTCGCGATCATCGGTTCGGGGCCCATCGGACTGGCCGCCCTGCTCACAGCCCAGTTCTTCTCGCCTGGTCAGATCATCATGATCGATCTCGATGATAATCGTCTGGAGGTTGCAAAGCGCTTCGGTGCCACCGCCACCATCAATAGTTGTGACGGCAAGGCCGTTGCGGCGATCATGACGCTGACAGGGAACCGTGGTGTCGACACGGCCATCGAAGCCGTGGGGATTCCAGCCACGTTCGAATTATGCGGACAAATCATCGCGCCCGGAGGAATCATCGCGAATATTGGTGTGCATGGAACAAAGGTGGACCTGCACCTGGAGACCCTGTGGGACCGGAATATTTCGATCACTACGAGATTGGTTGACACCGTCAGCACACCAATGCTCCTGAAGATTTTGCGGTCTAAAAAGATCGATCCGACGGGCCTGATCACGCACCATTTTAAACTCGCCCATATACTTGAAGCCTATGAGACCTTCGGGCATGCCGCGGACACTCGAGCGTTAAAAGTTATCATCGAGGCTTAGAGAGCGGTTATCCAAGACGCTGGCGCTGACGGTAAATCGAGTCGACCTGGCTGCCGACGCGCAGGTCTTCGTGACCTTCAAGACGTGGCGCTTCGATGTCTACCGCTACGATGATGTCTCTGCCCTGCTTGCCGCCCTCGGCGCTGTCAATCGTAATGCAACTCGCGCCCAAGGCCGCTCGTCGAGGCGGGACGTGCTATGGGCATACGGGTCTTTCTGGATAGGCAAACTTATCCGAGATCAATGATGGGGGGCATCCTTCTTGCTTCTTGCGCAAACCTATTTTCGGCTCCGGCTAATCAGCCCCGCTGATACGTCCGCCTCCGGGTGAGGCGAACTTGCCGGGTTTCAAATGCCGACAATTTCGTTCCGATCTGAACCTTTCGCCTGCCGCGCGCGCCTACTACGCACGGCGTTGGGTCCGACAATCAGGAACTATCTCGACGAAAGATTAGGGCTGGAACGCCGCTGTACCGGCACGAAGATGGCACGTGCCCCAATGTCCGGTTTAGAGATATCAGACCGTGAGCCGCTACGACCGAGATGGGCGCAAAGCACAAGCGACCCGGGTCGACCTAGCCAAGAATTGTGTGATAAGTCCTAATGGCTTATTCAAGGAGTTGTTTTGAAACGGTCGTTTGGCAAGCGAGCGATGAGGCGAAGCTTTCTGGGCCCGGTGTTGCTGTCCGCAGGATTCATCCTCTGGCCCTGCGGCCAAGCGACAGCGATAGAAACGGCACGGATCGCATCCTCAGTGCAGGACGTGATCCCCAAGCTCATGGCGGCGCAGGGCATTCCGGGTATGGCGGTCGGCGTCATCGCCGATGGTCGAAGCTATGTCGGCAATTTCGGCGTGGCTTCCCTGGCTACGCGACAAAAGGTGGACGCTGACAGCCTGTTTGAGATCGGCTCGGTCAGCAAGACCTTCACCGCCACGCTGGCCGCTTATGCTGCGCAAAACCGGGATCTGGCGCTGACGGATATGACGAGTACGGCGCTGCCCGGCCTGCAAGGCACGGCCTTCGACCGCGTGAGCCTGACCGAGCTTGGCACCTTCACGCCCGGCGGTATGCCTCTGAGCTTGCCGGACGATATCCGCACCGATGCAGCGCTGCACGTCTTTCTGCTGCGTTGGACCCCGCATTATCCTCCCGGCACCATGCGGACCTACACCAATATCAGCATCGGCCTGCTCGGACTCGCCGCCGCGCATAGCCTGCACGGCGACTATTTTTCATTGCTGCAGCAACAAATGTTTCCCGCCTTTGGTCTTCAACACAGCTTCATCGATATTCCGGCTGACCAAATTCCGCATTACGCACAGGGTTACCGGGCAAATGGACGGCCGATCCGTGTGCATTTCGATCCCCTGGGCAAGGAAGCCTATGGCGTGCGCAGCACTGCCGGCGACATGCTGCGTTTTCTGGCGATCAATATGGGTCTGGTGCAGACCGGCTCCGGCTGGCAACGCGCGGCCTTGGCGACGCATACGGGCTATGACCGGCTGCCCCATGGGATGGTGCAGGATCTGGCCTGGGAGCAACTGCCCCTGCCGGTCACCTTGGAGCAACTGCAAGCGGCGAATGGGCCCGGCATGTCGCTGCGGCCAAATTCCGTCACACCACTCACTCCGCCACTGCCCCCGCAGGCGGATGTGCTGATCAACAAGACGGGCTCGACCAACGGGTTCGCGACCTATGTGCTCTTCATCCCGGCGCAAAAAATAGCACTGGTGCTGCTGGCGAACCGGAACTACCCGGTGCAGGCGCGCATCGCGGCAGCCTATGCCATTCTCACCAAACTTGAGGGGCCGGCGTGAGCTAGGAGCGACTTCGCAGTTTTTGCGCCTGCGCAGGGTACCTATAACAACCGGGTTGGGTGATAACTGTCTCCAATAGCCTCGAAACCACCTGGAGGACGAATGTTCGGTTCCGGAGAACTGTCCGGAGCCAGCTAATGCCGGGGTTGGCCGGCCCTCAACGGTCATAACGGGCCGATAACTGCTGACCGCTTT
This sequence comes from uncultured Pseudomonadota bacterium, assembly GCA_963737355.1. Lineage (GTDB taxonomy): Bacteria > Pseudomonadota > Alphaproteobacteria > Acetobacterales > Acetobacteraceae > Acidocella. The sequence goes on from CAVTSC010000008.1 coordinate 459,596, forward strand.
GAGCCTGCTGGAAGGCGGAAGGGGATATTCGGGTCAGCCGGCTAAGCTAAGCTGCACCTGACGCGGCGGACGAACGCCGCGGAAGATAAAGACATCGCTTTCCAAACATTCCAAATCAGAGGACCGGTCCAAGCGTGGCAATGGTGTTGTTCCATAGGAGACGCGGCATCCGCCAAGTCGCCACCATCTGCTTCGTTACGCGCCGCGATTTCGAGATATAGATTTGCTGGCGTTGCCGCATATCCGCAGTAAGCGCTTGATCACAGAACAGGATGTTATTTTCGAAGTTTAGGTCAAAGCTGCGGCGGTCCATGTTCGCCGAGCCAATTAAGGTTATCTCGCGATCCACCGTCACGGATTTTGTGTGAAGCAGCCCGCCCTCGTACTCGTAGATGTTGACCCCGGCGCTGAGTAGATCCGAATAATAGCTTCGACTGGCCGCCGCGACGATCCAGGAGTCGTTCTTTGCAGGGAAGATAATCGTCGTATCCACGCCTCTCCGGGCAGTTGTACATAACGCGCTCTGCAGAGACTCGTCTGGTACGTAGTAGGGGGTCGATATGACGATTTCACGGCGCGCCGCGAACATCAGCAACTCAAACACTTCGGGCATTGCGGAGTAGCGCATCGTCGGGCCCGTCGCGATCACCTGAGCGGGTAGGCCAATGGCGGTGCTCGGGGGAGGCGTGGTCAGATAGTGGTCAAGGTTCTCGTCCACGGTGGTCATCCAGTCGCTCGCGAACAGGGCCTGGTTTTGATGTGCGATCGGCCCCTCAAAACGAATCACCGCATCCACCCAGGGTGCGAACTTCGCCTTCGGGCGAAACTCGGGGTCGGCGCAGTTCTGACTGCCGCAATAGGTGATGTGGTGGTCGATGACGACGATCTTGCGGTGATTCCGCACATCAATACGCCCGATGAACGGCCGCAGCAAAGGGTTGCCGATCGGTAGGCCCGCGGCCACATGCACGCCCGCATGACGCATCGCCTCCCAATGCTTGGAGCGAATTAGCTTGCGCGAGCCAAGGTCGTCTGCCATGGCCCGGCATGTCACGCCGCGCGCGGCCGCCCGCTTGAGAGCATCGATGACCTTGCGACCATTGTTGTCGGCAAGCCAAATGTAGAACAGCAGATGGACGTGTTCCGTGGCGGCATCGATGTCCGTCACCATGGCGTCAATCGTCGCGTTGGAGTCAGCCAGCAAATGCGCGCGGTTTCCGACTACCGGAGCAAACCCGCTAATGGAATAGCCGAGTTGAAATAGATGTTGATGATGCTCGGGCACGACCGTTGCGAAACCGGCGGTTTCCGCGGCGCTGAGATGAGAGGCGCGGGGCATACGTGCCACGACTTCATGGAACCGAGCCATTCGGCTTCGGCCGATACGTACCTCTCCCACCAAGAGGTATGCGAGCATGCCGATCAAGGGGAACATTACGACCACGACGACCCAAGCAATTCGGGCTGCTGGATCGCGATGCGGCCGCAGCATGATCCGGACAACGACCGCCAACTCGAGTAAGCCCGTAATTACAATGCCAGCGGAAACCTGATGGTTTTGTGAGATCATGTGTCTAAACTCACTGGATATATTTTCGTGGTTTCGTGTCGGCCATCTCTTCGCTCCTATGGATTGGCGTTGCTGTGTGTCGGCGCGACGCAGCGGAAATCAGGTCGGGAACAGGAGGGTTACGACGAGCCGAATGCCCCAGGCCGGCGCGCCGACCGGCCGCACGGCCATGTATTTGCCCAAAAGCCCCACGCTGATCGGTTGCGACCCCAGCTTGACCAGTTGGCTGACGCCGGCGATCAGCGGCACCGTCCAGCGTTGCGCGGTCCAGTCATAGGTAAACTCGGTCGAGAAATTCAACGTCGTTAAGGTAGGAAACGTGAACGACGCGAACGGCTGCAGATATGTGGCGCTCACGCGGGCCGATTGGCCGGGCGGTGTTGTGGTTGTGAAGCCGTCCTCGCCGAGGATGGAACTGCCCCCCTGGCCGTTACGGCCGATGCCGCCGAAACCTTGGAGGTGGTTGGCCAATATCCCGACCGTCCACGGCCCTGCCTGCTTCAGCACTACCGCCGTGGGGCCGGCGGCCCATTGGTTGGCACTGATCCGATCGTTGGTCGCGGTCGGATAGAGGAATACCGGCCCCACACCCACAATCAGCCCGGCTATCGGCTGAGCCGGCGAGAAGAAAAAGCTTTGCACGATGTCGGCGAGGCCACTGACTTCGGTGGGCTGGACGTGAACCGACGTCGTGACCGGGACGATGGTGCGGACGATCAGATTCCAATCCGGCGTGAGTTTGAAAGGAATAACCGGCTGAATATTAACCGTGTATTGCGAGCCATGCCCTGTCGCGCCGCCGCCGTAATCGAAGTTGTTTTGAAATGGCACACTAATCAGGTTGGCGACGGGGTTCTGCAACTGCTCCGCAAGGTTCGCTTCGGACGACACCGTCTTGTCCGCTGATTGCGCCCACGCCGCCGGGCCACTGGTCGCGACCAACGCGGCCACGGCCGCCAGCACAGCCAACACCCGCGTGGCGGCCGCCAGGGGTGATCCGACCGACGGAGCCCATTCAGGCGGAACGTGCCGCCAATCCTGTTGGCATTTTGGTCCAGCCCCGTCAGCCATGTCGGCGTCTCCTGACGAACGTCCCCCCGTTCACGTGCTGAATTCAGCTCCGTTCGGACTATCCGTCCGCAAGATACCTTACTGCGCCACCATCGCCACGCCCAGACGTTATTTTTACGTAATAAGGTGTTCAAGGGGGGGGAAGCGCCACGCCCAGCTGACCGGCCCGTACCAGTCAGTGTAATACTATGAACCAGTCACTGACGACATGAACGGCACAGGGCGGGACCAATAGAAAGAGGAGAACGGAAAGGTGGGGAATATTGGGCCGATAAACCTGGAAGCTCCCAGGAAGCTCCCAGGAAGCTCCAGGACTTCTCGTTGCTGGGCGGTCCGCTCAACAGGCTGGGCAACCGGATTGGCCTGATCCGCGGGGGAACAGACCTTGCCCCGCTCGGTCTGGCATTGGGCGTTTTCTTGTGGGCTATCCTGATATCGCTGACATTCGTTGACGGGATTAGTCATCAGGTTCTTTCCTTGTCGGTGATCGGTGCGCATGTGCGTCTGCTGGTCACGATCCCGCTGCTCTTCGTGTGCGAGGGGCGGTTGGATCCTCATTTGACCAGATTTGTCCGGGGGATCGTACGCTCCGAAGTCGTACCCAATGCTGCCCTACCGCTCCTGGAATCCGAAATCGCGTTCATATCCCGCTGGAGGGACGCCTGGCTGCCGGAAGCAACGTGCTTGCTGGCGGCCGTGCTGGTGACTGCTTTCCTACCACGCATGTATCTGACGGCGGAAACGGTGCACGCCATAGGCGGAAGGGGCTTCACGGCAGATTGGTATTGGATTGTCTGCATGACGCTATTCCGTTTCGTGATGCTTCGCTGGCTTTGGCGCCTGTGCCTGTGGTGGCATTTCCTCTGGTGCTTATCCCGACTTCGGCTTCACCTCGTGCCGACGCACCCTGACCGCGCCGGTGGGCTGGGATATCTGGTAACCGTCCACAGGCAGTTCGCGATGTTGATATTGGCGTTATCTGCTTTCCAGTCCGCGACTTTCGCGGAGCGGATCTCGTTGGGCGGGATGAGGTTACAGGATTTTTATCCCCAAATCGTCGCCATTCTGCTCCTGTATGCGGTGTTGTTCTTCGGTCCTCTCTGTATATTCTTTCGTATGTTGTCAGCATGTCGGGCAAATGGCCAAGCAGACTACGGGGAGCTTGCATCCCGCTACGTGAACGAATTCGACAAAAAATGGGTCCACGCGACCGTACGCCCCGAAGAACCATTATTGGGTACACCCGACATGCAGTCATTGGCCGATCTGATCAACAGTGTGACCGCCGCGCGCACCATGCGTCTGGTCCCCTTGAGTGTGGAACTGATGCAATGGCTCGCGATGGCCGCGTTGCTGCCAATGTTGCCGCTGATCCTGTTGATCTATCCATTTGCCTCACTGGCAATTAAACTTTGCGAGGGGGTCGTCGGACTCTGAAAATCCGCTCAACGGGTTTGTTCGCGTGCTGCGATCGGTTTGTGTTCCTCAGCCAGCAATTTCACTTCATGCCCCACTGCTCTGTAGGGGCAGGCCATCGGCATGAAAACTGCCAATGGCCGCGGCGCCTTCAATCTCCCCCGGGTTCTTGCAGTTTCGCCATGACCTGATCGACGGTGAAGCTAGCCGCCTTCTGCCGCGGCGGATACTCATTGAATGTCGCCAAGAACTCCCCGACCAGGGCCTGCGCCGGAACGAACAGGAAGATATGGTCTATGACCCAGTCGTAATAGGTGTTCGACGTGACGTCAGCGCGCTCCAACGGATCGGTGCGAAGATTAAACAGCTTCGGAACGCGCAGACGCGTGAATGGTTCAGCCCAGAGCTCAAGTGTGCCGCGGGAGCGCTGCTCAGCGAATACGATGTTCCAGTTGTCATAGCGCAGCGCCATCAGGTCACCGTCGTCCGAGAAGTAGAAGAAACCCGGGCGCGGACCGCGGGCCTCCTGCCCGGTCAGGTATGGCAGGAAATTAAAGCCGTCGATATGCACCTTGTAGGTAAGGTCGCCGATCGTGTGGCCAGCCTTCAGCCGATCCATGACATCTGGCATACCGGCGGCCGCGAGCAGCGTGGGCAGCCAGTCGTGATGGTTGACGATCTCGTTTGACACACTTCCGGCTTTGATCTTGCTCGGCCAGCGCATCAGCCAGGGCACGCGGAATGCACCTTCCCAGTTGGTGTTCTTCTCACTGCGGAACGGTGTCGTCGCGCCATCCGGCCAGCTGTTCGCGTGCGGGCCGTTGTCCGTGCCGTAGATGACGATCGTGTCGTCCGCCAACCCAAGCTCATCCAACTTATCGAGCATGGTGCCGACGTTGCGGTCATGGTCAATCATCACGTCGTGATAGGGACTCTGCCACCGCCCCGACTGACCGATGCTTTCCGGCTTGGCATGGGTGCGCAGATGCATATGCGTGAAGTTCACCCATAAAAAGAACGGCTTGTCGGCCCGGTGCATTCGCTGCACGAAATCTACCGAGCGTGCCGCCACGTCGTCGTCGATCGTTTCCATGCGCTTCTTCGTCAGCGGACCGGTATCCTTGACAACCTGTTTGCCGACGCGGCCGAAGCGCGGATCGACCGTGGGGTCGTCCGTGTCACTTGCCTTGCAGTCCATCACGCCGCGCGGGCCAAAGCGGTTCTTGAAATTCGGGAAGTCGGCCTCCTTCGGATAGTCCGGCAGTTCCGGCTCTTCCTCGGCGTTCAGGTGATAGAGATTGCCGTAGAATTCATCGAAACCGTGCACCGTGGGCAGGAATTCATTGCGATCTCCGAGATGATTTTTACCGAACTGGCCGGTGGCATAGCCGAGTGGTTTGAGCAGCCCTGCGATCGTCGGGTCCTCGGCGCGTAGCCCGAGCGTGGCAGCCGGCAATCCCACCTTCGACAGCCCGGTGCGAAATACGCTCTGCCCCGTGATGAAGGACGAGCGGCCGGCGGTGCAACTCTGCTCGCCGTAGCAGTCGGTGAACAACATGCCCTCGTTCGCGAGGCGATCGATATTCGGCGTATGGTAGCCCATCAGCCCGCGCGAGTAGCATGATAGGTTCGTCATGCCGATATCGTCGCCCCAGACGACGACGATATTGGGTTGCTTCGGCTGCGGTTTATTGTCGCTCATGGTGTCCTCCTCAATTGGTGCACGTAGGATGCCGTGAAACCCGATCAGCCCACTTTGATGGCGCGGACCTCCGAGGCGTGTTCATCGATCGGGATGACTGGGAGCGTATCGTTGCTTTGGACCGGCAGGGCGCGCAGGTGATCCATGATCGCCTGCCATTCCTTAATCTCGTGGACAGCGTCTTTCCCCGTCCCCATGGCGACGCTGCCTCTGTCCGCAGTGCCTGGCGGCGGCAAGAGATGGTAGTGTCCCTGGTCGTGGTGGACTTTTGGAATTCATAACGGTGTAGATATGGGTGGCCATCGGATCGGTGGGGTACGGTGGAGTTGCGAGACTTCAACCTGAACCTGGAGAACCCGATGACCGAGGAGAGATTACCGCTTGCCGAGCTTTTGGCGAAGGCCGGCGACGGCGATTTTCTACGGAGCGTGGCGGAGGCGGTGCTGCAGATGCTCATGGAAGCGGATGTCGAAGGTTTGATCGGGGCTGGCCGCTATGAGCGCCAGGGGGATCGCGCGACCTACCGCAATGGCTATCGCGAGCGGGCGCTGGATACCCGTCTGGGCAGCCTGCAATTACGGATCCCGAAGCTGCGGCAAGGCAGTTACTTCCCGCCCTTCCTGGAAGCGCGCCGGACTTCGGAGAAGGCACTGGTGGCGGTGATCCAGGAAGCCTGGATCGGCGGCGTCTCGACCCGGCGGGTGGACGATCTGGTACAGGCAATGGGGCTGTCGGGGATCAGCAAGAGCTCGGTCTCCAAGCTGTGCAAGGATATCGACGAGCGGGTGAACGCCTTCCTCGACCGTCCGCTGGCTGGCGACTGGCCGTATCTGTGGCTTGACGCGACCTATCTCAAACAGCGTGAGGGCGGACGCATCGTCTCGGTCGCGGCCATAATCGCTGTGGCGGTGAACACCGAGGGACGGCGTGAGATCGTCGGCCTGCACATCGGCCCGTCCGAGGCCGAAACCTTCTGGGCCAGTTTTCTCAAGAGCCTGGTGCGGCGCGGCTTGCGCGGCGTGAAGCTGGTGATCTCCGATGCGCATGAAGGGCTGAAGGCGGCGATCCGGCGCGTGATGGGGGCTTCCTGGCAACGCTGCCGGGTGCACTGGATGCGCAACGCACTGGCCTACGTGCCGAAAGCGCAGCAGAGCATGGCGGCCGCCGCGTTGCGCCAGGCGTTCATCCAACCCGATCGGACCAGCGCCAGCCAGACGCTCCGCCATGTCGCCGATCAGCTCCGGAGCAAATGGCCAAAACTCGCCGTCTTCATCGACGACAGCGAAACCGACGTGCTGGCCCACATGGATTTTCCGGCCCAGCACCGGACCAAGATCCACAGCACCAACCCGCTGGAACGCCTGAATAAGGAGGTCAAACGCCGCGCCAATGTCGTGGGAATCTTTCCCAATGAGGGATCGATTATCCGCCTGATCGGCGCCGTGCTGTTGGAAGCCAATGACGAATGGCAGACGCAAAACCGCTACATGCAGACCGAAGCCATGGCCGAGTTCGCGCCAACTTTGCTCGATGCCAAAAACGTCGAAATTACCACCGCCGCCGCATGATCAATGGCCCGCTCTTTTACACACCAATTTCCACCACGTTGACGGACGCTATCCAAGAGATCGGGGGTGTAGATGCGCGGGTCATCGAGTGCCTCGACCCTTGAACTGAGGGGTTGACCCTCCTTGTTCTTGGGGACGAGGGTGAGTTTGCCCTTGGTATATTTTGGAATGGCCACGAGGATGATGCCGAGATAGAGCGGGCAGGTCAGGCTATACAGCCGCTCGTCTTTTCCCGAGATGTCGATCGCGTGGTAGCCGTGATCCAGGTCTCCCAGTTCGATTTCCGCACCACGTCGAACATCGGGCGCGACGTGTCGTAGCGGAACCGCATGCCGGAGACCCGAGGGAAATACTCGCCGGGATGGGCCGAGTTATCCACGAGCAGAAACTCGAGCAAATGCTTGAGTTCCTGGCCGGTGAAATAGGCGGTCACGAGCGCGCTGCCGGCGGTCGTATCCACGACCCCGGCCCCGAGGGGGGCCACGGTGAACACATCGTAGACCGTCTGCACGCCCGACTTGCCGCGCTTCAAGCCGGCGCGGATCATCCCGTTGGCACTGAAGCCGATATCCGCTTCCGTTGCTTTCCTAAAGGCGTCGGTGACGAGATTGGCAAGAGGCGTGCCGGCGGCGATGTCGGTGAACGTATTGGGCATATCGCGCGGCACCACGGCGAGCGGCTGGTCAACGCTGTAACCGCGGGATGCGAACACGGCCGCGGTGACCGACTGCTTGAACGTCTCAATCGCCTCACCAATAACGTGATCGCCGGGAACGCTGGCGTCTACCGCGTAGAGCCGATAGGAGTCGGCCGTGAGTGTGTTGCCGTCCAAGGTGATCACGAGTTCGCCGAGATTCTGGCCCTCTTTCCCGGTCTGAACCACGGGCGTGCGGCCATTGACGATGATCGGCTGGTCGAGTTTCGTGTGACTGTGGCCGCCGATCACGACATCGATCCCCGGCACCGCCTGGGCCAGGCGCACATCGTCGCCATCGGTGTAGCGCCCGTCTTTGCCTTTCTGCAGGCCGCCATGGCTGAGACAGATCATGACATCCACCTTTTCCGTCTCGCGAAGGAGCGTCACCATTTCCTTGGCGGTCTCGATGGCGTCGGCGAATGAAATTGCCCCCGCCCCGGTGGTGTAGAACATCTTTGCCGAGCACCCCGAAGATGCCGAAGCGGATGCCGCCGCGCTCGATCACGAGGTAGCGGCGGATAACCTTGTCCTGAGCCAGCCGCTGGAGTTTTGTCAGCGTCGGGTCGCTTCCCGTGAGAAGGGTGTTCGCGGCAAGCACAGCGGGAATTCGGCCGGCCGCGGCGGCCGCGCCGATCGACTGGCCCAGCCCTTCGGGCCCGAGATCGAAATCGTGGTTGCCAAAGGTCGTGTCGTCATTGAGGGTGAACGGTGTGTAGTCCGAGGACGGACCCATGCCAATGAAGGCTGAGTGCATATCGTTTGTGTGTAGAATCGTGAAGTGCTTCTTCTGATCCCCTGTCGCCACAGATGCTTCATCCAGAGCTGGCATTGTGGGGTGCTCCTGGCAGTTTTGTTGATGGCTTGCCCTTCGCGATTGCAGCCCCAGCCATCAAAAAAGCGGCCAGCGGCCGCCCTATGGTGTGAAGCTCTCTACGGACGTTACAAAGTAACGATGGCTCAGAGATCGGATGTTGGCATTGATCTGCGTCACGTTAAAAATGTCGGAATCATTGCTGAGTACGTTACGCCTTCAACAGCGATATAATTGGTTGTTTAGCCGGTACAGATTTCTTGCATTTCAAAAATTCCTAGCAGACGGGAATGACCAGTTTCAGGCTGTGGATCGTGGCCCTGGAACGGCGAGGAAGGGCGCAGAGCGGCAATTCCTCCGGGTGTTGTATAATTCATATGTGGATGGCCCCCGCATGCAAGGATTTTTTGAAGCGGCATTGGCGATATCTTCAGGTGCAGTCATATGTCAGGCACCTTCGGTGCGGTGCAAATGACCGCCGGCCCTGATGGAGTTCGCGGATCGGGTCCCTATCACGCAAGGTTCAATCGATTGAAAATAGGCCAGAACCTCGCCGCGTCTCAGGCGGCGACGGACCACAACTTTGCCCTCAGCGTCGACGCCGTGGACCTGAAACCAGTTCTTGGCGAGATCGAGGCCAATTGTGCTAATCTTCATGGTGGGCGGCTCCTTTCAAGGCCCGCGAGGTGGGGCGCGCTCTGCCGTAGGGCAAGGGGGGCGGAGTAGCTCGGAGGTGTGATCTATGCGGGGGCCGCGCTCCGCACCCTGCTGAGCCGTCTGGGCTGACGCCAGGCGATGGGGTAATTGCGGCCGATCTTTCCGCCAGTAATCAGAAGCAGAAGACCGTCGCAAAACGGCCCCTCCACGCCATAGGCGGAACGGCAGCTTTTCTCGCCAACCGCGCGGAAGCAGACGGCTCGCTTTCCTAAAGAGTTTCGGGCGCCGGAGGCGTACGAAACTCTTTAGGAAGGACACAAGTATGCGGGCGAAGCGCCGGCATACTTGTGTCCATTATCTCGGTTGTGGACACTTTCCACCATTAGGTTACGATGCCACGACACTCACCTAAATCCCAAAATCTCAGAAGACGGCCGCTGCCGGAGGGGTACTTGAGGACAGCATCTGGAAAGACACGAAGCCGAGGTCATCAAAACACCTAAACAACATGATCGAGCAGAATAATTGGAGCGCAAAGTCGCGCATTTTGCCATGCCAGGATTCAAAATCTTCAAGCGCACGGCTATGACGATTGCCAGCATTGAGTTGTTACAGTACATCCGCAAGGGGTAAATTCAACCTTGCTCGTTTGGACGTACAGGGCCAAGCCGCGCCCGCCATCTGGTCCGCAGTGCTCTCAGCTTGAGGCAGATGCGCGCACAGAAATGCTCAGGACCCTGCCATACGATCACGATACCTCCCGCCCGTCTGCCGGCAATCGGAACTGGAAGATGGCGCCCTGCGGCAGATTGGGTTTGGCACGTAATTGTCCGCCATGGGCCTCGATGATGGTCTTGCAGATCGAGAGCCCCATGCCCATGCCGCTGGATTTCGTCGTGTAAAACGGCATGAAAATCTGCTCGGCCGTCGCCAGATCGAAGCCTGCGCCGGTATCCTCGACAGCGATGAGCACGCCATCTGGTGGCACAGGGTGCGCAGTGATCGTGAGCGTTTTCGCGCGGCCCGTGATTTCTGACATGGCATCCACGGCGTTCGTGATCAGGTTCAGCAGCACCTGCTGGAGCTGCACCTTATCCCCCAGAACCTGCGGCAAAGGGGTGGAAAGCTCTGTGTGCAGAGCCACTCCGTGCCGGTGCAGGTCGCTGCGGGTCAGGGCGAGGACTTCCTGGATGGCGTCATTGAGGTCGAGCGGCATGAACTGCGGTCCTGATTTCACGGCCAGCGCGCGCAGACTGCGGATCACGTCGCCGGCACGATGCGCATCCTGTACGATGCGCGCTACTGATTGCCGAGCAGCGTCGAGATCGGGCGGGTCCCGGCTCAGCCAACGCAGGCAGGCATTGCCGCTTGTGGCAACGGCGGCCAGGGGTTGGTTGATCTCATGTGCGATCGAGGCGGCCAGTTCCCCCAGGGTTGTCAAGCGGGCCGCATGCGCGAGATCCGCTTGCGCCTTCTGCAGGCGTTCCTCGGCGCGCTTGGCCGCGGTGATGTCCATCACCGAGCCGATGAATTCCAGCTCGTCCGCCTGATCCCTGACGGCTAGGCCGACGACTTGAACATATCGGACCGCCCCATCCGGCATCAGCAAGCGATATTCAAAATCGAAATCCCTCCCGGTACTGGAAGCTTGGTCGATGATTCGCTGCACGAACGCGCGATCTTCCGGATGGACCCGCTGCAATACCATCTCGATATTGGCGGATGGCGCCTTGTCGTAGCCAAAAATGTTGAAACTCTCTTCTGACCAGAAGATGTCGTCGCGGGCGACATTCCAGCCGAAACTTCCGGTGCGGCTCAAGCGCTGCGCTTCGGTCAAATAGGCTTCGCTGCGCCGGAGGGCGTCCTCGGCGCGTTTGCGTTCCGTGATATCGACTGCGACTCCGGCATGCAGCGGCGCCGCGCCCATGATCGGCACCATGAAGGTGCTGAGCTCCGCCCAGATGATGCCGCCATCCTTGCGCCGGTAGCGCTTCTCGATGCGCGGTGCATAGGATGTGTCCGCGGCGCGCGCCGCGAGGATTGCCTCGGTGGTGGCGCGGTCATCCTCATGGGTGATGTCCGTGGGCGAAAAACGCCGGAGTTCTGCCGCGGAATAGCCGGTCATCGTGCAGAAGGCCGGGTTCACCTCGACGTAACGCCCGCGCGCCCCCACCAAAGCGACGCCGACCGGAACATTTTCGAACAGGCTGCGCCACCGCGCCTCGCTCACCCGCATCGCCTTCCTCGGCCGTCTGCCGTTCGCGGTTTTCCTGGAGCAGATCGGTATAGAGACGGGCATTTTCCAGCGAGATCGCGGCCTGCGCGGCCAGGAGTTCCAGGACCGCGATCCGGGCCGGCGTAAAAACATGCGAGGCCAGGTTGTTCTCAAGGTAGAGCAGGCCGATCAACTCGGCCTGTTTCCGCAACGGCAGGCAAAGCACCGACCGGACGCGTTTTGGCTGGAAATACGCATCCGCCGAAAACGGGTTCGGGGCCGCAGCATCGTCCAGAATTACGCTCTCCCGCGTTCGCAGCACGGTGCGCAACATGGATTCCGGCAGCTCGTCCGTCGTCACCTTCTCCTGCCGCCGCATGACCTCGACCGTCTTATGATCGGTCCGTGCCTCCGCCGCGATCTGCGGCACATCGTCTCGCAGAAGGATAAGCAGGCCACGCTCGGCACCGGCATGTTCGAGCGCGAGCGTCATCAGGGTTTCAGTGAGCCGGTCCAGAAGGATCTCGCCGGAAACGGCTTGCGAAGCCTTGACTATGGCGCCGACGTCAAGCTGCTCAAGGGAGGTTCCGACTGTGGTCGCCGGTGCCCGCGATGAGGCGTCCTCGAGGAGTTTTGGATAAACCTGCTCGAGTTGCTGCACCTTGCCGAGCGCTCCCCACCGAAGATAGCAGTATCGCGCGTTCCGCAGACAGAGGTCGGCGATCGTCTCGGCGCCGCGCGCCGCGTAGAACCGCGCGGTCAACTCTCATGGGCCAAGCCTTCGTTCTGCACGAAACCATTCTCACGGGCCGATCGAATGGCTTGCTCGTACAAGACGCATGGCATCGCCATCTCGCCCCTCAAGGCGGGCGATCTCGGCCGAGACGAGCGCGTACTTGTCGGAGAACGTCGGTGGATAGTTGTCGGCCCACTCGCGCAGTTGTTCCTGGTGCGCCGTCAGGACGTCGCGCCAACCAGTCTGCTCGTTGACGGTCGTAGTCTCATAGAGTGCCGTGACCGTCAACGCGGCGTAGTAGAAGTAGTCGAGCAGTTGGAAATTGGCGGTTACGACGACAAGGAGCGGTTTCGCCTTGTCGGCTGCCGCGAGCGCCTCGGCGTAGTCGCCCGACAGGAACCGCGCCTTCAGTTTCAGGATCCAGTAGATGCAGGTCGTCAGGGGCGTCCGCTCCCTTGTCAACTGAGTCTCGAACGCGGCCTCGTTGAATTGCGCGTCATTGAAGATGGAGAAGGTTGCGGTGCGGCCCTGCATGGTCGCGATGAAGCGTTGCTGGCTCCGAACGATATCCGCGATGTCGCCGTATTTGGCTTCCCTGGTGAAGTCCAGCGCCATCTCCGACTCCCGCCACACCGCGTCGAGCGGATCGTTTCGCAGGAGCATGCCTGTGACGGATTGGTACGTCGCGTAGCAAGCGAAGGTCAGATCACCCGTCTCGATCGCCGTACGAAAGGTCGTCCGCATGAAATCGATCGCCGTCCCGATCGGCTGCGTCCAAAAGGCAACCTTTCCCATCGCATGGTAGACTTTCGCCTGGTAGGCGATGAAGTGGTGCTTCTCGACCAGGTCGCAGGCCAGTTTAACGAAACGATAACCCTCACCGTAACGGTGAAAGACCGGGCCGAGGATGAACAACCCGAAAAGGGCATGGCCGAGCGTGGAAGGGCCGCTTATCCCATGCTGCATGCCGAGCTTCACCATGCGGCAGGCAAGGAAGCAAAACAGGTGAAAGTCGGTTAGGTAGGCAGGGGGTGTGAGGACCGAGAGCACCCGCATCGCGGCCTGCAATTCCGAATCGGTCATCAGAGGCAAGTCGATCAGGCTCTCGGTCGGGCGTCCCTCGAGGGTCTGCCGGACCATCTCACATTCGGCCTGGACCTGTTCCAAGGTCGGATGCGCCGGGATGTCGATGCCAAACAGGCGCAGGCAGGTGACGGCGCTGGCCACAGCCTTCGGGTTCTCCGATGTCATGACGTGAAATTGGATTTTTAGGTTATAGACAGCAGCCAAGTCGATCTTCGACGTCCCGCGTTGCAGGAGTTCTGCAATCAAATGCTCGGTTTTATCGAATTCTCCGGTCAGAAACGCGCACACCGCGCGTTCGAGCCACAGGCTGAATGTCAATCCGTATTGGCTGCCCCAGTCCGTTTCGTCCAACAGCGCCATGCCGGCCGCAAAATACGCGCGCGCCGAGGCATAGGCCGCCGACGCTTTGGCCTTGCGCCCGGTGCGCAGGTTGAGTGCCGCCACCTGTATTTTCTCATCCCGGTCAACGAGCAAGGCGGCACCGCGATTGAATTGGTTCACGACGTCGAACAGATGCTCTGCTAGGTCGTCCCCCGTCATGCCCGCCAGCAGCGCACGGCCGATGCGTAAATGGATATCGGCGCGGTGCTCCTCGGGAATCAGGGAATATGCCGCCTGCTGGATCCGATCGTGCAGAAACCTGTAGGTGTTGTCCTCGCGAAAGACGAGCCCAGCGCGGACGGCGTCCCAGAGGGCAGCGTGCATCACCGCCTCTGGTTCCGCGTGAACCAAGGTCAGGGTGGCGATTTCAGCGACATTGCCCAGGCAGGCGAACTGTTTCAGGGCTTCCTGGGTGGCGCCCGAGAGCCGCTTCAGCTTGCCCGCCATGAGGTCCACCACGTTGTCGGTGTAGCTCTTGGCCCGGATGCGATTCATGTCCCATTGCCAGGCCTGGGTGATCGGGTCGAGTGCGAGAAGCCCCTCCTCGGCCAGCGCGGTGAAGAACTGGATCGCGAAGAACGGATTGCCGCCAGTCTTCTCGTGCACCAGCTGCGCCAGGAGCCGTGCGCGCTCCGGCTCACAATGCAGCGCATCGGCGACGAGCCGGCCGACATCGTCGAGCCCGAGGGGCGCCAGCACGATCTCCTCGATCCGGGCTCCGGCACTGCGGATCGCCTCGAGCGTGCGCAGCAGCGGGTACGCGGGCCCGACCTCGTTGTCCCGGTAGGCCCCGACCAGCATCAGGTGCCGCACTTCAGAGTGCGTCGCCAGGTGCTCGAGGAGGTCGAGCGTCGCCGTATCCAGCCACTGCAAATCGTCGAGGAACAACGCCAGCGGATGTTCCGGCTTGGCGAAGACGCCGAGGAAGCGCCGGAACACCATCTGGAAGCGGTTCTGCGCATCCTGCGGCGGCAGCTCCGCCACGGGGGGTTGCTCGCCGATCACGAGCTCCAACTCTGGCACGAGGTTGACGATGAGCTGTCCGTTCGGGCCCAGCGCCTCGCGCATTGCATCCCGCCACGGCCCCAGCGCCGCCTCGCTCTGACCCAGCAGCGGGCGGACCAGGCTCTGGAAGGCCTGGGCCAAGGTGGCGTACGGGATGTCGCGCTTGTACTGGTCGAACTTGCCGGCCGCGAACAAGCCACGCGGTGGCACCAGCGCCTTGTGCAGCTCGTTCACCACCGAGGATTTGCCGATCCCGGAATAACCGGAAACCAGGACCAGCTCGGGCGTGCCCTGCGCTACCACCCGGTCGAAGGCCGCCAGCAGACGGTCGATCTCGCGCTCGCGGCCATAAAGCTTCTCCGGGATCAGCAGACGGTCCGACGCATCCTGCCGCCCCAGCGGAAACGGCGCGATGCTGCCGGTCGCCTGCCATTCCGCCAGGCAATGCTGCAGATCGATCGCAAGGCCCTCGGCCGTCTGGTAGCGGTCATCGGCGGTCTTGGCGAGCAGCTTCAGCACGATCGCCGAGAGCGGGCCCGGGATACCGGGAACCCGCATATCGGGCGGCACCGGTTGCCGCGCGATGTGGCAGTGCACCCATTCCATCGGATCGGCCGCGGTGAAAGGCAGTGTGCCCGTCAGCATCTCGTAGAAAATGACGCCGAGCGCGTAGAGATCGCTGCGGGAATCGACCGAGCGGTTCATCCGCCCGGTCTGTTCCGGCGCCATATAGGCCAGCGTGCCGGCGATGATCTCGGGCGGCGCCGGCGCCTGGTGCTCGCGGGGCAGCCGCGAGGCGATGCCGAAACCAGTCAACCAGACGCTGCTGCTGGCCGTGTCGACGAGGATATTGGCCGGCTTGAGGTCCTTATGGATCAGCCCGCGCGCATGCGCATGCCCGACTGCCGCCGTGAGCGGGATGGCGAGGCGTAGAAAAGCGCTGATTTCGAATAGCGTTCCGGCCATCCGGTCGAGCGGCCGGCCGCCGGGATCCTCGAGCACCAGCACCATCCGCCCGCCCTCAGACCACAATTCCAGCGGATGCGCGGACCAGGCTAGGTCGAGTTGTCCGCGCAAGGCAAATTCGTGGTCCAGCTGCCGGATGATGGAAGCCGGCGGATGCTCCTGGATCGGCATCACCACCAGGACCGGCGCGGCCCCTTCCTCAGGCCAGCAGCGCGCCAACCGTACTCCTCCCTCCTCCCGGAACTGCTCGACAACGGTCAGGGAAGGGCGAACCAGCGCGGAAAGCTTCGCTTCCATACGTGAATATTAGGCCAGCATGACAATGAGTCCTACGATTAGTTTAGCCCCAAATCAGGAAAGTCTGTTGATAGAACGCTGACCAGCCGGGTTAAACTTCGTTCAGTCTTGGAAGGGGGTACCACCGTAGATTCTGGCGCAAATTTTCGCTGGGCTGCTGTCGGGCGGCACACGCAGGGTAAACGCGCGCATCGCGCGGGGATCTGAGCTTGCCGATGACGGCCTCGATATGTGCCTATCGCTGCGACTTCTGTCCATGTTGCTCGCTTCGCCCCAGCTTCTCGACTTATCATCATCGGTGCCATGCCGGATGTTGCCGAAGACAAACGGGCAGCCCTATAATGCTTCCCGCGCCAAGCCAGACAACATGGTGGGGAAGCAATGTCCAACGCCGAAATCGATGCCATCCGGGCACAGCTTGCTGCGAGTCCCAGGCCCGCTGACTTGGTGGGACGCCGCGCGCGCATGAACGCGCTTGGCAGCCATTACACGATACCCGCTGATGTGCGGGTGGAAGCTGTCAGTGCCAATGGTGTTGCCGCCGAATGGACCACCACGCCGGCAGCCGACACGTCGCGCGTGGTTATGTTCCTACACGGCGGCGGTTATGTTTCCGGATCGCTGGATAGCCATCGCCACATGGTGGCGCAGCTGGGGCGCGAGGCGCACGCCCGAACGCTGGCGCTCGACTACCGACTGGCGCCCGAATATCCTTTTCCGGCTGCGTTGGAGGATACCTTGGCGGGCTATCGTTTCCTGCTCGCGCAAGGGATCCTGCCGCAGCGCATCGCGCTGTGCGGTGAAAGCGCGGGCGGCGGATTGGCCCTGGCGGCAATGATTTCGCTGCGCGAAGCCGGAGAACCGTTGCCGGCCTGCGCATGGCTGAGCTCACCCTGGACCGATCTGGCACAGAGTGGCGAGACGATGAAGACGAAGGACGAGATCGATCCGCTGGTTCACAAGCCCTATCTGGACGAGCTTGCGGCTGTGTATCTGCACGGCGCCGACGTTCGCAATCCATTGGTATCACCGATATACGCCGACCTGCACGGCCTGCCGCCGTTGCTGATCCATGTTGGTTCGGCGGAAACGCTGCTTGATGATTCCGTACGCATTGCTACCCGCGCCGGTGCGGCCGGTGTGCGCGTGACGCTCGATATCTGGCCGAACATGATCCACGCGTTCCCGCTATTCTACCCCCAGGTTGCGATGGCGCGGCGGGCGTTGGCGCAGGCGGGTGGCTTTATGCAGGAGCATTGAACAGCTTATAAGCAAACCTTCCGCTTACGGCCCATCCACGCCATAGGCGGAACGTCCGTGTGTGGACATCGGGTAATCACGGCTTTGGTATAAATTTCCCATAGTGCCGTGATCCGGGCGCTGTCGCCTGGTGTTTTGACCATGGGAGGCTGTTAATGACCCATCTTTTTGTTGGTTTGGACGTATCTCAAAAAACTACGGCCATCTGCGTTGTTGACGACGCCGGTCGAAGGGTTTGGCGCGGTCAGTGTGCTTCGGATCCTGAACAGATAGAGCGGGCGGGATGGTTGGCGATCGAACAAAGGGATGCACGCTGGGCGACTTAACCAATAGTTAGGCCGCTACCAACACCCAATACCGAGGAGGCAGTAAAAGCTCATTGACAAGGGTGAGGCGATTAGAGAACGCACCGCAAAAAGCAAGAGTTTTTTGAGAGAAGATTCGACGCGCAGGTTCAGGTGCTTCCGTGTGTCCGGCCTGATTGGTGCGGCTCTCACGGCCGCTGGCCTGTATGGAGATCGCGAGCCGGGTCCTTACCGCTTTCGCGCGCTCAAGGCGCCTGGACGTTCACCGGTTTTCCCGACCCCCGCCTCTGACCGTTGCGCCATACTTCTCTCTTTTGACCCTACGGATTTCGCCAAATCCAGGCCAACTGTGCTAACTTCACCCATGGACGCCTCCTCTTCAGTGGTGTTTCAACACCTCCACTTTGGCACATCGATGCCGTCAGGGGGGCGTCCACCCCATCGCTTCTCGCGCCAATGGCGCGGAAGCAGACGGCCCGCTTTCCACCCAAAGCCGTCTATCCGAGGGGAGCCGAACCCGCCGGCATTAGGGCTCGGCAATCGAGTTGGCGGGCTGCGGCATCAGCAGTGTCTTCTGGCCGCGTATTGAACGCAATCGCCGCGCCGGGCGCCGCCTTATGGGCAGCGTTAACCACCATCTCGAACAGCGGCAGACTTTTCGGTGGAAGCCTGAGGCCACCGCCGATTACCACGCAGTCATAGGCCGCGTTCCTAAGCGCTGTTTCAAGCATGCTGAGTCCGGCTTCATCGGGCGTGATCATACAAGTATCACCTTGCCATCCCCGTTCTTCGATCTTTGCGACGGCCAAGGCAATGCCGGCGTTGATCTTATCCGCATTGAAACCCGGCGGTAGTGCGGGGTCTGAGAAATCGACGGTTTCCGGCGCTTGGCCGACAAATAATATGCGAGTCATTCGGTTCTCTCCATTCAATGAGTCATATCTGGACGGCACGGCGTGCGCTCAGATCAATGATGTGCCGGATCACGCATTCGGGCCGTTCCTCGATCATGAAATGCCCGCAATCGGCCAGCGTGTGCGTCTCGACATTTTCGGCGACCATCGCAACCATTTGACCGACCTTGCCAGCCAGCCCGTTCTCTCCGCCGAGAGCCACAACCGGCACCGAGACCTTGCGGGCGATCAGCGATTCAGTCTGGTCGATGCTGACAAAGGCGGCGCGGTAGATGCCCATGCTGCCGAGCACGCCTTGCTTGCCAGCGAAAGTTCGCAGATATTCATTGACCGCCTGAGGGGTAATCGCGGCATGATTGACGACGTGATCGCCCGCATAGAACCAATTGAGGAACGCGCGCTCGTTACCCACAATCAGCGCTTCGGGAACGCCAGGGGCAAGAGGCAGAATCCACAACCACATCGATCCCTGCGCCATCGCTTGCGGCGTGTAAGAAAATACCTGTCGCAGCACTGCGCCGAGCATTACCGGAGCTTCAATATAAAGCATCCCTGCGACTTCTTGCGGGTGGTCCGCTGCCCAAATCAAAGCGGGCGGCGCGCCCATGTCATGAGCAGCCTGAATGAAATTTTTACTCCCACCGAAACCGATCGACGCGACGAGCTTTCGGCATTCCTCGGAGAGCGCACGCGCGTCATAGCCGTCCGTTCCGTCCGGTTTGTCGCTGTCGCCATAGCCGCGCATGTCGGGAATGAGCACCGCGAATCCGGCTTTTGCAAGCGCCGGCGCTACTTCGCGCCAGGCATAGGCGGTGGACAGGAACCCGTGCCACAGAATCACCAGCTGACCGTCTGGATGACCGCCGGTCCAGTAGTGGAGCCGAACGCCGCCGATGGTGGTGAATTTGCTGTCGAAGCCGGCGATCGTTGCAGGCGTGGTTGTCGTCGTCGACATCTCAATCGACCGGCAGCATGGGCGCCCAGAACGGCGGGGAGGGCTGAGCCAATGCGCAGAGGTCGCAGGCAGCGGGGAACGAGATTTTAGCTTCACGGGGAGATCCCGGCGCCGCGATATTCGTTTTTTGTTCCTGAGTTGCCAAATTGTTGCTATATATTAATGTTTGAACAAAAAGGGAACGCCTGGACTCCATAGTTCTGGTGCAGAATTCGTAAAATACGCAACATGGTGAACTTGGAGCACTTACCCGGTTTCGGCCCTACAGAAGGGCAGAAACACCAGCGAATAAACCCACGGCGATGAAAAAAAACCGAAATCGGTGCGGCTGCTGCAGGGCAGCTTTGTGCCAATGTCCGGCAGCTAGGTTATTGCAACGTCGCCATGTTCTACAAAAAATTGCGGTCTTGCAATTTCCCGCGACGAGTCGTAAACGAGCGATATCGAACGATGTTGGATTAATTTACGTTTATCGCGCTATAGGCGCTGATTGTTTTTTTACCCCTCAAATTTTGATCACTGCCAAAGTGCAGTGCACCGCTGTTCGCCACTCTGCGGACGGCTTCATACGATATGGCCATTTTATCACCGGCCCATGGATAGAACGATGCGTACTCAGAATATAATCCTCGAAGAAAAGCACAAATATCTTGGAAACTCTTCCACAAGAAATTCCATTGGAAAGCAATATGCTAACGCCACTACGGCTCACAAACCTCCTGCCTTCCAGCTGACGCAGAGCGAGATTCGCAGTCTGATTGAGGAACTCATTGGGTAACTTACTGCGGTAACGTCCCTCCGAATTATTGGTGAGACAAATTTTGCCGTCGTCGAAGGACTGGATGAAGTCGGGCTCAGCGCGTTTGCGGGGCGGTTTGCGCGGCGCATTAGCGCTTGCCCTCGCTCTAGTGTTCTGACTCCAACGCCTGTTTCCCTCGGCGGACCTTTGCGAGGATATCGGCAGCTTTGGCGTTCCAAACGAACGGCTTGGGGTGGTCGTTGTGCTCGGCGAGGTAACGGTGGATGGCGATTTCCAGGTCGGTGACGCTCTTGAAGACGCCGCGGCGGATCCGCTTTCGGGTGATCTCGGCAAAGAAGCGTTCGACGAGATTGAGCGACGACGACGAGGTGGGCGTGAAATGCAAACGGAACCGAGGATGCAGCGCCAGCCACTTCTTGACCTCCGGGTGTTTGTGGGTGGCGTAGTTGTCCACGATTATGTGCAGATCAAGGTCTTTCGGCGTCCGCTCGTCGATGACGCTCAGGAACCGGATGAACTCCTGGTGCCGATGCCGCTTCACGCAATGGCCAATAACCCTGCCGTCGAGCACGTTGAGCGCCGCGAATAGCGTGGTCGTGCCATGCCGCTTGTAGTCGTGCGTCATCGTGCCCGCGCGGCCCTTCTTCAGCGGCAGCCCTGGCTGGGTGCGGTCGAGTGCCTGGATCTGGCTCTTCTCATCCACCGACAGAACGAGTGCTTTGTCCGGTGGGTCCAGATACAGGCCGACAATATCGACAAGCTTTTCCTCGAAGGCCGGATCATTGGACAGCTTGAAGGTGCGCACCTGATGCGGCTTCAAGCCATGCGCCTGCCAGATCTTCTGCACGGAGCTGACGGCGATGCCGACTGCCTTGGCCATCGCCCGCGCCGTCCAGTGGGTCGCTGCCGGCGGCTTCTCTGTCGTCGTCTTGGTCACCACCTGCCGAATGACCGACGCCGCCAACGGCTTCTTGCCGGGTGGGCGCGTCTTGTCGCGCAACAGACCATCCACTCCCTCGGCAGAAAATCGTGCCTGCCAACGCCACACCGTCGGCTTGGATCGCCCAGTCCGACGCATGATCTGCACCGTCCCCACGCCATCCGCACTTAACAAAACGATCTGCGCCCGCCACACATGCTTCTGCGGTGTCATGCGAGCTGCCACCAGTTTCTCAAGCCGCGCCCGATCCTCAGGCGAAAGCTGGATCTCCACATCGGTCCTCATGAGGACCAACTCGCACATCTTGCCGAGTTAGGGAATCGTCCGTCTCGGTCAGAACACTAGCGCTGCCCGCGAACGTCACTGAACGCGGAGAAATCATTACGGTCGCCTTTGCCGTGGTCGCATTTTCGATCTTTGTGCAGGGTCTGACCATGCCGTGGCTTATTCGCCGCCTGCGGCTCCTGGTTTCTGATCCAGGAACAGCATGAATTACCGTGGTAAATCGAACCTAGCTTGCGGCCTGCGCGGGCGTGGTAAGAAGGTATATGCGAGATAGTCAGACGACCTCGGCGGCGGCCGGCCTCGGTAAGAGACAGATTAAGACAGACACGCCTGTCCAACCGGGGCGTTGGGCCCGCCTTATGGGTATTACGCTCGTCTTCCTGGTTATCATCGTCAGTTTGATTGCCGCAGCCGTGCCCGGCCTGCTACCGGCCAGTCCAAAACTCGATGAGGACACAAGGAAGGTCGCGGCCCTCGTCATCTTCGTGGCCAGCTATCTGGCCCTGGCGATCGGCAAGGTGCCGGAACTCAATATCGACCGGGCCGGCGTGGCGCTGGTGGGCGCCGGGCTAATGGTTGCCTCCGGCGTGCTGCCGCTCGAAGACGCTTACAAGGCGATCGACCTCGACACGATCACCTTGTTGCTCGGCATGATGATCGTCGTGGCGAGCCTACGCTTATCCGGCTTTTTCGCGGTCGCGACGACCTGGGTCGTCGAGCACGCGAAAACCCCGATGATCTTGTTGTGCGCGGTCACCGCCACCTCCGGCATTTTTTCCGCGTTCCTGGTCAACGACGCAATCTGCCTGGTGCTGGCGCCGCTGGTGCTTGAGCTGACCCTGCGTATGGGCCGCAAGCCGGCACCCTACCTGCTGGCAGTCGCAATGGCGTCCAATGTCGGTTCGACCGCCACGATTACCGGCAACCCGCAGAACATCATGATCGGCAGTTTCTCCCAGATCCCATATGCGACGTTCGCCTTCACGCTCGGGCCGGTGGCGCTGGTCGGGCTGGTCATCACGGTCGGTTTGGTGGCCCTGCTCCATCGCGGCGAATTCTCAGGGGGCGGCCAGATGACGGCGGCGGGCGTGAACATCCGGGTCAACCGTGTGCTGGTTGCGCGCGCTTTGGTGGCGACGGCCTTGATGGTCGTGTTGTTTTTCCTGGGGCAGCCGCCGGCCAAAGCCGCGATCATCATCGGCGGCCTGCTGTTGCTGACCCGGCGCGTCAAGAGCGAGCGGGTCTATGCCGAAATCGACTGGTCGCTGCTGCTGATGTTCGCCGGCCTGTTCATCATCGTGGCCGGCGCCCAGCACGCGCTGTTGACCCCCGACCTGATTGCCCAGGTCGGCCGCTGGCACCTGGACCAGGTCCCGATCCTGAGTGGGGTGACGGCGGTGCTCTCGAATCTGGTCAGCAACGTGCCGGCGGTGCTGATGATGAAGCCATTCGTGCAATCTCTCCACGACCACGCGACTGCCTGGCTGACGATCGCCATGGCCTCCACGCTCGCCGGCAATTTCACCATTCTGGGATCGATAGCCAATCTGATCGTGGTGCAAAAGGCTGCGACACGCGGGGTCGTGATCAGCTTCTGGGATTATTTCCGCGTCGGCGCGCCACTGACCGTGATAACGCTGGTGATCGGAACCCTTTGGATGTTGATGTGACGCCACTGGATGTTGACGTGACGCCGCCCAAGACAGCAGGCTTTCGGCCGCGCTCGCTCGACGCCGTCAATTTCCTGCTCGCCAATGTCCGAGGCGCGCTTGGCCCCTATCTGAACGTGTTTCTGGTCACGCAGCAGCATTGGAGCCAGTCCGAGGTCGGCTTGGTGACCACCATCGCCGGCCTGCTCGGCCTTTCGGTCCAGACGCCCATCGGTGCGGCGATCGACGAGACCCACGCCAAGCGGGGCGCGATTATGCTGGCGCTTGCAGTGCTGGCACTCGGGGCCATCGTCATCTTCGCCGTACCGACGTTCTGGCCGGTAGCGATCGCGAACAGCCTGATGGCCGTCGTCGGCGATGTGTTTGGCCCAGCGGTCGCGGCGTTGACCCTGGGCCTCTATGCGCGAAACCAGCTGGCCCGGCGCATGGGGCGGAACTCGGCCTTCGACCATGCGGGTAACGTCGCCATCGCGGTGGCCGCCGGCGCGGTCGGCTACGTGTTCTCGCAGCGTGCCGTGTTCCTTCTCGTTCCTGTCTTCACGATGCTCGCGGGGCTGGCGGTGCGCTCAATCCCCGGCACCGCCATCAACGACGACAGGGCGCGGGACCTACGCGAGCACCAAGACACGGCCGAGACCGCCGCCAGCGCGGCCGGCTACAGCATCCTGTTCAGGTCCCGCCCGCTCGTGGTCTTCGGTTTGTGTGTCATGCTGTTCCATCTCGCTAACGCCGCGCTGCTGCCATTGGTGGGACAGAAACTGGCCGCCGCCCATCCCAAGGAAGCGACAGCCATGATGTCGGCGTGCATTATCGCGGCGCAGTTGGTGATGCTGCCGATCGCGCTGCTGGTCGGCCGCACCGCCGACACCTGGGGACGCAAGCCGCTGTTTCTCGCCGGGTTCGCCATCCTGCCCATCCGTGCGATGCTTTATACCTTTTCCAACAATAGCTTCTGGCTGATCGGCGTCCAGGTGCTCGATGGCGTCGGGGCCGGCATTTTCGGCGCCCTCACGCCTTTGGTGATCGCTGACATCATGCGCGGCACCGGGCGCTACAACTTGGCCCAAGGCGCTATTGCCACAGTCCAGGGGATTGGCGCTTCACTGAGCGGGCTGGCGGCCGGCGTGATCGTCGATCACTTCGGATACAGCGCCGCCTTTCTCGCCGCCGGCGGCGCCGCTTTCGTGGCCTTGGTCGTCTTTGCCCTGCGGATGCCGGAAACGGCGGAACGGGCTCCGGCCGCCTAGGCAAATTGTTCCAAGTGTGAAACTGGGTTCTGCGATTATGCCATTCTCATACGTCTCTGAATTTCAGAAATTCCCATCAGACGGGAATGACCGGTTTCAGGCTATGAGGCGGGGTCCGGGAACGGCGAGGATGGGCGCTTTCTTGCCGCCGCTTCGGAGTCTCCGGGACTGGCTTTCATCCCATGCGGCCATCCCGGGGCAACCCGACAGCCCACCTGGCTGACAGATCCATGGCGCCGGCTATCTAGAGCGTGATAGCTTCAAGTTGCATAACCTGCCTCTCTGAAATAGTTGACGCCTTCGGTGGGGGTAATTTGGTCGATGAGCTTGCCGATGCAGGCGGTAGTTTGCTCAACGGTGCGGGCGTTTTCCTTGCGGAGCAGTGTCTTGAGTTTTGCGAATGCCTGCTCGATTGGGTTGAGGTCGGGGCTGTAGGGCGGCAGGAAGATGAGCTTGGCGCCGGCGTCCCTGATTGCACAGCGGACGGCGCTGGATTTGTGGCTGCTGAGATTGTCCATCACCACGATGTCGCCTGGCCGTAGGGTTGGCACCAAAAACTTGACCACCCAGGCCAGGAAGCTTTTGGCGTTGATTGGCCGGTTGAACACGCAGGGGGCAACGATACCGTCACATCGCAGCCCCGCCACGAAGGTCAGCGTTTTCCAGTGACCATGTGGCACCTTTGCAACTAGCCGTTGGCCAATGGCGCAGCGCCCGTGCAAGCGGGTCATATTCGTCTTTACCCAGGTCTCGTCGATAAAAATGATGCGCCGAGCGTCAACTTTGCCCTGAAGGCGCTGCCATAGCGCGCGCCGCCGTGCGACGTCAGGCCGGTCTTGTTCGGCCGCGCGCAGAGTTTTTTTTATAGCTGAGGCCGGCGCGATCCAAAAAATGCCAGACGGCGTAATAGCTGACATCGACTTTGCGCTCGTGCAGCTCGGCCAACAACTCCCGCCCGGTAATGTCTGGCTTCTCGGCCAGCCGCCGCAGGATCCAGTCCGCCTCGTCCGCGAGCTTGAAGGGTTTCTTGCCACCCATAGGAAGGGCGGCCGGGCTGCCCGTTTGCAACGAACGCGCGACCCATTTAATCACCGCCGAATAGCTCACCTGGTACAGTTTGGCCGCTCCCCGCCGGCTCATCCCCGACGCCACAGCCGCAACCACGCGCTCACGCAAATCCAACGAATAGGGAACTCCCATGCATGCTGGCCTCCGCTCCCAGCCTGCATCTTGAATCAGAATTCCGGCCGAGCCGGAATCCAAAAAATGACTCTGCCTCAAGAAATCATGCTCTAAGGCCGTGCCACAAAAAAAGCGGCCCAGGTTTTCCCGGGCCGTCTTTCATCTGCTATCGGCCGGCAGAATTTTTAAACGGCCAACTTCAGCTTTGGCGAGGCTTTAAAGCGCACCGTCTTGCCGGCCTTGACCTTGATCGGCTCGCCAGTGCGCGGGTTCACGCCTTTGCGCGCCTTGGTTTTGCGCACCGTAAATGTCCCAAAGCTGGGCAGCGTAAAACCGCCAGTCTTCTTCATTTCTTTGACGATGGCTTCGATCAAGTCGGCTGCCGTGCGATTGGCGGCAACACCCGTGATTTCAGTAGAGTTCTGGATAATTTCGGCAATAAACGCTTTCGACATATTTAGGCAATCCCGTCTGTGTTGCACTGGATCTAACATTTTCAGGTGAAATCAACAAGATCGGTGATGTATCAAAGGGCGTCCAAACCTGGGTTGGATCCATCCAGTACCGCGGCGAGCCGGGCACGGCTGGAGCAGTCGCCAGAGGCGCCCAGAGGGGAGGGGATGATTTTGCCGAGCTGGTCGGCCTTGCGCTCTCGGAGCGCGCGAGGGCAAAAAGCAGATGAGGTGGCCCTTCATTCGGTCACCAATACCTCCCCCCGGCATCACCAAATCAACGACCGCGAGCAAAGATTCCGAGCGAGTTTCCCGCTTCCGATCAGCGCCGCCTTCAGGCCGGTGGGTGGATGGGTGGTGAGGGGGCCAGCTCTCCGGAGGCTTGCAGCCAGCTAGGGGTGTGTCCCCGTGGTATATCCATGCTGGGAAACACTTTGTGCAGCAGGAGCAGCACGAGCAACACGATAATCAGCCCAGCGAACACGCCGCCAAGTGCGCGGACCGCGAAAATCACCAGCACCACGGCGGCTACGACCAGCAGGATAAGCTGGGCGTTGGCCGGAATGCCGGCCGAGGTCATCAGGGCGGCGAGAAATTTGTCGATGAAGCCGATAAAGGCCATGACCACGCTGGCCAGCGTCATGATGGCGAAAACAATCAGGTTGATGGCTTGGGTCATGGTGGCGCCCCTTGTTTTTCTGGTTCTTATCTAGGCTCAGGCACGGGGGAAAACCACTCCTGGCCGCGTCCCGAGGATGCAGCTTACGTTCTAGGCGCAGATGCAGAGCGTTCGGATTATTGTTGCAGATCGCAGGTCCCCAAATAGCAGGACGTGAAATGCGTGTAAGCACATTCACGCCTCAGCCGTCCAGCTTGCGCAAATCAATCATATTCCGAACCTTGTTTGCGAGAGCCGCAAGGGAAAATGGCTTGGTGATGACCTGCATGTCTGGTTCGAGGTGGCCGTTTCCGATGACCGCGTTTTCGGCATAGCCGGTGATGAACAGCACCTTGAGATTGGGACGAAGAAGCCTTCCTGCGTCGGCGACCTGCCGTCCGTTCATGCCTCCAGGCAGTCCGACATCGGTGAGCAGTAGATCGATTCGGCTCTCAAATTGCAAAATCTTTAAACCCGTTGGCCCGTCAGCAGCCTCAAGAACCCGATAGCCCGCGTCCTGCAGCAAATCCACCATCAGCAATCGTAAGGCCGCTTCGTCGTCGATCACTAAAACAGTCTCTCCGAAGCCAGTTTCGACCGCTGCCCCTCCTTTCTCGACGTTTTCGCGATCGGCTGCATTGCCATGGTAGCGTGGCAGATACAGGCACATCGTTGTTCCGTGCCCCTCTTCGGAATAGACACGAATTTGACCGTTCGATTGACGCACGAAGCCATATATCATGGACAAACCCAGTCCCGTCCCTTGGCCGAGTGGCTTCGTCGTGAAAAACGGCTCAAAGATATGTCCGATTGTCTCCTTGGACATGCCGGTGCCCGTGTCGGTGACCGAAAGAGAGACATACTGCCCAGGTGGGAGATCGTACTCAGTTCCGGCTTTTCCGTCCAGCCATCGGTTCGCGGTCTCGATCGTCAAGCGGCCGCCGTCAGGCATGGCGTCCCGCGCATTGATGCAGAGATTCAGCAGCGCATTCTCCAACTGGTTTGGATCGATCAGGACCGGCCAAAGCCCTGCTGCGCCCACGACTTCGACGTCGATGGTTGGACCGGTCGTGCGCCGCACTAACTCCTCCATGAGCGAAACTAGGCGGTTCAAATTGGTTGGTTTCGGATCGAGCGTCTGGCGCCGCGAGAACGCCAGAAGTCGTTGCGTGAGTGCCGTGGCTCGCTTCGCTGCATCCTGCGCGGCGTCGATATAGCGCGACACCGCGTCTAGGCGCCCCTGCGCCACCCTGGTCTCCAGCATTTGCAGGCTGCCGGAGATGCCGGCCAGCAGGTTGTTGAAGTCATGGGCAATGCCCCCCGTCAGCTGACCCACTGAGCTGGCCCCCGTAGTGAGGACCACTTCCGACTGGGATTAAGGTGGGGTCGGTGCCGTTCCATCTTTCATAAAAATTAAGCTGCTTGCTGCTGTTGTGGCTGTGGGTATGTGGGCAACGCGTTAGCGTTGTCCAAGCGAAGCGTCATATCCACAGCCATCGGCGGCAGTACGCCGATCATCGCTTCACGCCAGACCTCCATCGGCGTCCGGTTGCCCAGCGCCTGGTGTGGGCGCTTATGGTTATAAAAAGAGATCCAGTCGGCGATCCCGGCCCGCGCCTCGATCCCGTCGGCATAGAACTTGATGTAGAGATCCTCGTATTTCAGCGAGCGCCAGAGCCGTTCGATGAAGACGTTATCCATCCAGCGGCCCTTGCCGTCCATTGAAATTCTGATCCCGGCCGCACTCAGCGTGCCGGTGAATTCGGTTGAAGTGAACTGCGACCCTTGGTCGGTGTTGAAGATCTCCGGCTTGCCGAAGCGTGCCATGGCCTCCTCCAGAGCCGAGACGCAGAAACGCACATCCATCGTGTTCGATACCCGCCAGGCCAACACGGCGCGGCTGTGCCAGTCCATGATAGCCACCAGATATAAAAAGCCCCGGCCGATCGGCAAATAGGTGATGTCGGCGCACCAGACCTGGTTCACCCGCTCGATCGCCAGCTCCCGCAGCAGATAAGGGTAGATTTTGTGTCCGGTGCCGGGTTTGCTGGTCCGCGGTTTCGGCCCGAGCGCCACGATCCCCATCAGCCGCATCAGGCGGCGTACCCGTTTGCGGTTCACCAGCACCCCCTCCGCCGCCAGCAGCGCAACCATCCGCCGTGATCCCAGAAACGGCCAGCGCAGGAACAGTTCGTCGAGCCGGCGCATCAGATCAAAATCATTGTCGTTGGCTACACGCCGCGCCCGATACACGCCAGAGCGCGCCACGCCGAGCATTGTACATTGCCGCCGGATCGACAGGTCGGGGTGATTCCGATCGAGCTTCGCTCTGCGGTCCGGCGCGCTCATTTGCCGAGCCTCTTTGCGAAAAAATCATTCTCGATCGTCAACTGACCAATCTTCGCATGCAGTTTTTCGATCATACGGCTCGACGCCGCCTCGGCATCCTGACCAATCTTCGGGTCGAACACCCGGGTTGCATGCTCCTGGAGCTGCTTCTTCCAGGCATAAATTTGGTTCGGGTGAACCTGGTAGCGAGTTGCCAAATCGGCAACCGTCGCCTGCTCACGCAACGCCTCCAAGGCGATCTTCGCCTTCAGCGCCGCATCAATCGTCCGTCTCGTCTTGCTCATAATCCGCTCCATCTACACGACAGAACGGCGCCTTTTCCACCTTAACCAGTGGTCCTAAATCCGGGGGCCAGCTCACACCGCCTCCATCTTCTGCGCCTGGCGCAATGCCTCCTCGGCCTGTTCACGCTGTTCGATGACCAGTTTCACCCTGGATTCAAGCTCATGGTTTAATTCGCGCAGCTCCGCCTCAATTGCGCGACGATGTTCAATGTCGATCAGGACTCCGGGAAACCGGATCGGCGTGCCGTCTGTGTCCAAATCCACTCGGCCATGTGCTTCAATCCACCGAAAAACGCCGTCATGCTGGCGAACCCTGTATTCGCCGCGATAGGGTCCGCCTTGGCGCAACGCTTCGCCAATCTCAGCCTCAACTCGGAGCTTATCTTCTTCGTGTATCGAAGCCATCACTTCCTGCAGCGTGACTCCGGCACGGCATCGCGCCGGGTCAAGCCCGAACGCGCGCGCGAATAGTTCATCGCCTTCAAAATGATCGCTCTGAATATGCCAGACCCAGGTGCCGACGATGGCGCCGGCCTCTAGCGCCAGTTGTACGCGTTCGGCTTGCTCGCGCGCTTTGGCCTCGCTGGCGCTCACGGCTTCCGCCGCTTCGCGCCGCAGCCTCGCCAAGGAAATGTTAGTCGCAACGCGGGCCAGCAATTCGCGCGCGGAAAACGGCTTGGTCAGATAGTCGTCCGCGCCAGCGTCCAGCCCTTCGACCTTCGCATCGTCGCCCGCGCGCGCGGACAGCATGATGATCGGTAGGTCGCATAATGCTCCATCCTCTCGCACAGCCCGCAGCAACTCGAAACCGTCGAGCCGCGGCATCATCACGTCGGTGATCAGGAGATCCGGGCGCCGCGCGCGCAGAGCGGCGAGCGCTGCCTCGCCATCCGCGGCGGATTCCACATCGTAGTCATGGTCCATCAGTAGCCGGCTGATATAGTCGCGCAGATCGGTATTGTCGTCAGCCAACAGCACCCGACGCCGACTGCCCCGGCCGCCGGGCGCCAGAGCATTGTGCGGAGCTTTACGCGCCGCCCCCGCATCCAGCGGCGTGTCACCCGAATTCCCAGGCAGCCAGCGGAGCGCCTCCTCGACAAAGATTTGCGATCGAGAGGCGGCCGCCAATGCATCGGAGGCGCTTTTCACCCGCGACGGCGGCAGATGCGCCGTGCCGAGAGGGAGCGTCACGTGGAACGCCGAGCCCCGGCCTTCTTCGCTTTCCACTTCGATGTCGCCGCCATGCAGCTTGACCAGTTCCTTCACCAAAGCGAGTCCGATGCCGGACCCTTCGAAACTTCTTCCCCACGAGCCTTTCACGCGGTGGAAACGATCAAACAGCTTCCCGATCTGATTGGCCGGAATGCCGGTGCCGGTATCGCGCACGGTTAACCGCACCGTGCCATCCTGTTCCCGCAGGGTTACCTCGATCTCGCCCGCGAAAGTGAATTTGAAGGCATTGGAGATCAAATTGAGAACGATCTTCTCCCACATGTCGCGATCGACGTAGACGGCCTCGTCCAATGGCGGTGTGTCGACGATCAGAAGCAGGCCAGCCTTGTCGGTCGCCGAGCGGAATGAGGATGCAAGATCGGCGGTGAGTGCCGCGAGGTCCGTCGGCTGGTAGCTCGCTTCCATCCGCCCCGCCTCGATCCGCGCGAAATCCAGCAGCGAATTGACCAGGCGTAGCAGCCGCAAGGCGTTGCGGTGCGCCAATTCCAGGCGCTCACGCTGTATCGGCGAAGCCGCCTCGGTGGGCGCCAGCGCATCCTCGAGCGGCCCGAGCATGAGCGTTAGAGGTGTGCGGAATTCATGCGATACATTTGAAAAGAACGCCGTTTTGGCACGATCAATTTCGGCGAGCGCTTCTGCCCGCTCTCGCGCGCGCTCATACTCGTCGGCACGCGCAATCGCCGCGGCGATCTGCGCGGTTAAAAGCTCAAGAAAACCTCGGTAAGTTGTGTCGAACAATCGGTGCGGATTGAGGCCAGCGACAAGATAACCAACCGCCTCGCTACCTTCAGCGCCCGGAATCGGCGCGATCAATGCCTGGCCTGGCGTGGTCGGCAAGTGGCTCCGCAAAACTGCTTGCGGCCGATCCGAGCGGGACTGACCACCCGGGATGCGGTCCAGATTGACCACAACAGGCCCGCCTTGCGCGGCCTGGGCGAATGACCGCGCGGCGGGCCCGGTGAGCTCGACATCTTGCGTGGCCCAGGACACGTTTTGCCCGGGATCATGCGCCACCGCTCGCCGGAGCGTGCCGCTTTGGTCGACCAGATAGACCAAGGCGAACGGCACATCGCTCGCGTCTGTGTCCAGGCAGGTTTCCAGCCCGGCCATCACTTCGGCTCGCGTGGAAGCGGCCGCGAGCTTGGCACCGACGTCGCGCAACACACTCAGTTGGCGCTCACCGATGACCCGTTCGGTGACTTCAGCCACAACACACAGCATGCCAGTCGTCGTACCGGCGTCGTTGGCGAGTGGCGAGTAGGAGAAGGTGTGATAGGTCTCCTCGACAAATCCACTGCGCTCCAGATAGAGCAGCAGGGCTTCGTCCCAGGTTGCCTCGCCGGTATCAAGAACGTGCCGGATGCGTGGCCCGATATCCGGCCAGATTTCGGCCCAGACCTTGTCCGACCGACTGCCCACGACCCATTCCCGCTTCAGACCGACAGTCGGCAGATAGGCATCGTTGCAAAGAAACGTCAGCTCCGGCCCCCAGGCCATCCACATGGCGAACCGGGACGTCAGCATCACGCGCACGACCGCCCTGAGGCTGGCAGGCCAATCATCCGGCGGTCCCAGCGGCGTGGCGGTCCAATCACAGGCGCGCATCAGCGCGCGGACCTCGCTTTGGCCCAGAAGCAAAGGTGACCTGCCTTGCGCTGGCGCGCCAGGCTTTGTCGTTGTGGCCTTAGACATGGACCGTCGAACTATTGCGGAGTGAGACGATATTCTAGACAAGGAACTTCTCCACTGCCGTCACCGCCGAACTCTCGGCCTTCACGCTATTGAGGTCCTCGTCCGAGGAAAGAACGTGGTGCCTCTTGGACGAACAGCAACAAGGCAAGACACGAGAACCAACCGAAAATATGCTCGCCCGATAGGACGGGCCGCCGGGCTATTCCTCCACTATTTTGTGGAGCGGAGGATTCTATTCCCAAAGGCGGTTTTCAAGGTCCGGCACCGCTGCCTGCCGGTCGCGCCTCAGATCGTGCGGCAACGCCGGTTGCCAACCTCCTGATAGTATTGCGGGCCAGAGCAGGGTTCACACGGAAATGTGAGCCCGCGAACCTAAATCAGGATCAGTTTCGCCTCGTGTGCGCGATGCGCAACTTCCGGCGACGGGTCTAGGTCGTTTTGACGCTCGCCTAGGCGACCGCCCCCAACGAATATGGGTGCCAGATTTCGTTGGAACATACAGGCCAACCGGCATCAAAAGGCCAAACTTGATTAAGGCATTTTATGGCTGATTAAATCAAATAGTTAAGGAAGCCTTCCAGTGGCCTGGGTTTTCTATACGGTTTTTAGCATAATGTATGATTATGCGGTTATCCGTATAAGTGCAAAATATACGAAAAAGAGTATATCACCTAAATATCCGGAAAACCGTATAATGATCCTAGAGGTGGATGCATTGTAGCGCGACAATCTGGGTGAGAAAGAGCGACAATCAGGATGAGAAAATCTGACCGCGATGGGGGGAGGATATCTGGTCGGCGATTGAATGCAAGGGATAATTCGCCGTTGATTGTCGCGGCGCGTCAATCAGACTGTTGGTGTGGTGCGGCTGTTTTGATCGTCTGGTGTGCTGCTGGCCGCCCTCTGGTTCGTTTGTTGTCGAGCGCGACACGACGCCGGTAGCTTTCAACATTCATTTCAATGATGGTGGCGTGGTGAACGAGGCGATCCACGGCCGCGAGAGTCATTGCCTGGTCTGGGAAAATTTTGTTCCATTCACCAAAAGCCTGATTTGCGGTTATCAGGATGGAACGATGTTCATAGCGGCGGCTGATCAGCTCGAAGAGGACGGAAGTTTCGGCCTGATCCTTGGTGACATAGGAAATATCGTCGAGAATCAGCAGATGATAACGATCGAGTTTTGAGATGGCGGCTTCGAGGGCGAGTTCGCGGCGTGCGATCTGGAGGCGTTGAACGAGATCGGTGGTTCTGGT
Organism: uncultured Pseudomonadota bacterium; assembly: GCA_963737355.1. Taxonomy (GTDB): domain Bacteria; phylum Pseudomonadota; class Alphaproteobacteria; order Acetobacterales; family Acetobacteraceae; genus Acidocella. The sequence continues at coordinate 493,213 of CAVTSC010000008.1, forward strand.
GAACAGGACGCGGAATCCGGCTTCGACGAGGGCGAGGCCAATGGCGGCACTGAGATGCGATTTTCCGGTTCCGGCTGGACCGAACAACAATAGATTGGCGCCGGTATCGAGCCAGGTATTGCCGGAGGCCAGCGCCATGATGTGGGCCTTGCTGATGACGGGTACGGCATTGAAGTCGAAATTGTCGAGGGTTTTTCCAATCGGCAAATGGGCATCGAGCAAGTGACGCTCGATGCGCCGTCGCTCGCGTTCGGCCAGTTCATGTTCGGCGAGCGCTGCGAGGAAGCGCGCGGCTGGCCAACCTTCCTTGTCCGATTGGGCGGCGAGATCTGGCCAGAGATGTTTGATCGCCGGTAGGCGGAGTTCGTTCAGCAGAAAGGCGAGACGCGCGGCGTCGGCCGCATTGTTGCGGGTCATTTATACGGCCCCTCTGGTGCGAACGGTGGCCAGTTCGTCGTAAAGGCCGAGTGACACCGTTTGGATCATGACCCCGGGCAAGCTGGCGGTTGCGGGCCGGAAGCGCTCGCGCAAGAGGTCGAGACAGGGCAAGTGGCCGGCGTCCAGTTCGGCATCGAGTGCTTGGGCAAGCTCGGCCTCGCAGGCGTAATCATGCGCCAGCGCCAGCAATTCGACGGTGATTTTGCAGGCGACCTTGTCGGATCTCTGGTCCATCAAGGCATCGAAGGCCCGGGCATAGGCTGGTCGGGGAAAGATATGGTCGCGATAGACCAGGTTGCGCAGCGCCATCGGCTTGCGGCGCAGGGCATGGATGATGTGGCGATAATCAATGACGTGACCATGCTTGCCGCTGGCCGGCTGCGCCCGGCCACGGGCGAGGCTGAGCACGTGGCTGGCACCGAGGAAACATTCGAGCCGGTCATCGTAGAGCCGCACGCGCAAGCGCTGGCCGATCAGCCTCGCCGGTACGGAATAGAACACTTTACGCAGGACGAAACCGCTGGAGGATGTGACCTGAATGAGGCTTTCTTCGTAGTCGATGGTGCGGTTGGCCGGCAGGCGCTTGAGAGCGATACGTTCGATATCGATTGCTTTGCTGCGATGGGCGTTGTGGCGGGAGAAGAGCTCGTCGATAAAACGGCGATAGGCTTTCAGATCATCAAACGCGCGACTGCCGCGCAGCAGCAAGGCGTCCTCGAGGGCTTTTTTGGTGTGCCCGTGGGCGCTTTCTATGGTGCCGTTCTCATGGGCGATGCCGGTATTGTTGCGGGTGGGCTCCATGTCGAAATGCGCACAAAGTGCCGCATAGCGTGTGGTCAGGTCGTCGATCGCGGCCCGATCGAGATTGCGAAACGCTGCCGAGAGGCTGTCGGTACGATGCCGCATCGGTACGCCGCCCAGAGCGAACAGGGCGTTTTGCAGCCCCACGGCGAGAGCTGAGAAGCTCTCGCCGCCCAGGATCACGTGGCCATACTCGAAGCCGGAATAGGCCATCCGGAAATGGTACAGGATATGGTCCAACACCGCGCCGGCGATGGTCACGCCGAGGCCGGATAGGTCGGTAAAATCCGACAGACCGAGTTCACCGGGGGGATGGACCTGGCGGAACATGACGTCCTGGGCCGGCCCATGCAGACCGCGCCACTGCTTGATCCGGCGTTCCAGCGTGCGCCGAACGCCGGCATCGATCTGCGGATGCCGGCGGCGCAACTCGTCCAGGATGGCAATGGCGCGAAGGCTTGGGGCGGCGGTGAGCATCGGCACGATCTCGCTGTCCCAGACCGCTTCCAGCGGGTCGGGACGGCGGCGCCCGCGCGGTGCCTTGGGTTCAACGGACGCCTGCGGAGCTCGCTCGATCCGATAGGCGGTCGCTGTACTGAAACCGGTCTTGGCCGCGGCTTGCTGGGGGGTGTTCCCCTCGGTGCGAAATTTCATGAACAACTTCTTCTGCTGAACGGTGATCGGGCGACCGGTCAAAGTTGCGGCTCCTATAATGGAGCCAAACCTTATCCGGCCGATCACGGTCAGCCAGACGCCCCAAAAAAAGGGACCGAATCCGGGCTGGGGGTCTGCTCGGGCTACGCCCTCGCAGGCCCCCAGCCCGGATTCTCATCCTGATTGTCGCGCATTCTCATCCTGATTGTCGCGCATTCTCATGTTGATTGTCGCGCGGCAATGCATGGACCAAGCTTCTCGAACCCCGCAGCAACTCGGCGCGGCCCTGCGCCGCTACCGCAAGGCGCACAACCTGACTCAAGGAGACCTTGGCGCAAAGATCAACAAACGTCAGGCGACGCTATCAGCGCTAGAGGCCGGCGAGGGGGGACGCTTGAGACGCTTCTTGCGGTCCTCGCGGCGCTTGACCTTGAACTTGTCATCCGTCCGCGCACCAAGAGCAATGTGGCTGACCTTGGAGAGATCTTCTGAGGGTGAAGACGCGCCGCCTCAATGTGTTTCTGAACAGCCGGTTTGTCGGTTTGTTGACCCGCGAGACGAGTGGCGCGATCGAGTTTCGCTACGAGCGGGATTGGCTGGGCTGGCCAAATGCCCTTCCTCTCTCACTCTCCGTGCCGTTGCGCGAAGAACGCTATATTGGCGCGTCCGTCTCTAACGTTTTTGACAATCTTTTGGCGGACAATGCGGCGTTGCGCCGCCAGATCGCTGAACGCGTCGGGGCTGCGGGCGTCGATGCCTACAGTCTGTTGGAAGCGCTCGGGCGCGATTGCGTCGGTGCATTACAATTCTTGCCGGAGCGCACAGAGCCACCGGCCGCAGGTAAAATTGAGGGCCATCCCGTCAGCGAAGGGGAGATTGCACAGATACTTGGCAATCTGGCGCGCAACCCGCTCGGCCTCGGCGGGGATGACGACTTTCGCCTCTCAATCGCAGGCGCGCAGGAGAAGACCGCGTTCTTGAAATGGGAGGGGCAATGGCTACGCCCGACTGGTGCGACCCCGACGACCCATATTTTCAAGCCGCAGATTGGCCATTTGCCCAACGGGCTCGATCTTTCGAATTCCGTCGAGAACGAATATCTCTGCCTCACCCTGACGGCGGCGTTCGGGCTGCCGACGGCCAAGGTGGAGATGGCAACTTTTGATGATAGGCGCGTCCTCATCGTGGAGCGCTTTGATCGGCTGGTGACGCACGATCGCCGCCTGATCCGTGTACCCCAAGAGGATTGCTGCCAGGCACTCTCCGTCCCTTGGACGCGGAAGTACGAGAACGAAGGCGGCCCCGGTATCCCCGCTATTCTGAAACTGCTGGAAGGGAGCGACACACCGGCCGATGACCAGCGTCTCTTTTTCACAGCGAATGTTGTGTTTTGGCTGCTAGGAGCGACCGACGGCCACGCGAAGAACTTCAGCCTCTTTTTGTCACCGGGCGGTGGCTACCGGCTGACGCCGCTCTACGATGTGATCTCCGCCGAACCAAGCGTGGCGCAGAACCAGCTTCGCGACAACCAGATGAAGCTCGCCATGGCCGTCGGCAACAATCGTCATTACGACATCAAGACGGTGGTCCCGCGTCACTTCATCGAAAGTGCGGTTAACGGTGGCATGGGGCGAAAAGCAGTGCTCGACGTTCTCGACGACCTCCATGCGGCAGTGCCAACGGCGTTTAGAGCGTGCGGTGGTTAGCTTTGCGCATATCCTGAGTTTCTGAAGTAGTTGGCGCATTCTTGAGCGGTGTAGGTTTCGAGAATGGCGCCAATGGCAGCAGACACGCTCTCCCTGGTCCTGGCCTGTGCCTCTCGCAGGCGGTGCTTGAGCTTGGCGAAGACCTGCTCAATGGGGTTCAGATCGGGCGAGTATTTCGGCAGCAGCAATAGTTTGGCTCCGGTGTCACGGATCGCCTGGCGGGCAGCGGTGCTTTTGTGGCTGCCCAGATTATCGGCGATCACCAGATCGGAAGGCCGCAAGGTCGGCGCCAGCACTTTTTGTACATAAAGCAGGAAGCTTTCCCCATCGATGGGTCCATCGAGCAGCCATGGTGCCTCGATACGGTCATGGCGCAAAGCGGCGATGAAGGTCATGGTGTTCCAGTGGCCGTAAGGCGCCTTACTCAGCAGCCGCTCGCCGCGGGGGGCCCAACCGCGCAGCGGCGCCATGTTGGTCTTGGTCCAAGTCTCATCAATGAAGACCAGACGAGCGGGATCAATCCGTGTCTGATACTTGCGCCATTGCGCGCGTCGTCGGGCCACGTCGGGGCGCTCTTGCTCACTGGCGTGCACAGTTTTTTTTAAAGCTGAGCCCTTCAGCGCGGACAAAATCCCATACCGAATGACGATCGACCTTCAAGCCGCGCGCTGCCAATTCAGCCACCAGCCCTCGCAGCGTGAAGGCGCCAGTCCGGCACCGTTCGGCGAGCCAAGCGCGATGCGCGCCAGAAATCTTCCGCGGCTTGTGCCCGCCCATTTGCCCAGGCGCCACGCTGCCGCTCTCGCGCACACGCTTGGCCCAGTTGATCGCGGTGCTCGCCGACACATTGAACAGCTGTGCCGCCCGGCGGCATGACATGCCACACCCGACGGCCGCAACAACCCTTTCACGCAAATCCATCGAATAAGGACGTGCCATCAATGCTGGCCTCCCTCCAGCCAGCCCATCGAATCAAAGCCGCCCCGCGTCGGGGAAGCTTTTTTTGATTCGGCCTTACCCCCACACGCTCTAGGGACGCACTCGCGCACCTACCTCCCGGCTTCCCCGAAGGTCTTGCCGAGACCGTCGCGAAAGCCGTGCAAAGTCGGCTGGAGAGCATTCCGAGCGTTCATGTGGTCTGAGTTTGCGTTCTGCTGATTGCTCCCACCGCTCAGCGCTTCGTTCGTCGAACCTAAATTCATCTGCCGATCCCATATTTCCCACCCAAAACTGCCGGCATCGACGACGTGAATCGGCGCATCCGGCGCAATTCGATCTGCAGCATATAAGGCATCGGCCGCCGTTCCACCGTGGGTAAGAATTGCCTGGGAGGCATTGTCAAACGCCAAATATCGGAACGGCATCCATCGTGCAGAACTTTTCCGCCGCTGATTCCCTGCCATGGGCGTTGTCATTTTTCTGTGGCGCGAGTGCTCAATCGGCGCTCCTTGTTCAACCGTCAGGTGACGTCCATTCACGGCCTCGGTAAAGTCAAGTTTTACACCGGCCAATGCTGTCGATCGTTCAATGTTGTTGTTTTGCTCGACGGCTTCGAGGTTCAAAAGAGACACATTCATAGCAAGCATCCTAGGTCCGCGAAATCGGCGCGAGTCCGAGTCAAAGGCAGTCGGATGTATCCCGGCAGATCGAGGAAGTGACAGCAAGGCTGGAGAGCAGGGCCGAGGTGGAGCGTAATTTCAAAGTCATGATCCAATCAGGGGTTCGCCGCTTGAGCTAGGAAGCAATTCGTAGAAGTAAAGGTGGAACTAACACAGGCGGAGCGGTGAAATTTGTAACCTGCCGCAACAAACTGAAAAATAGCTTTGCATGCACAGAATCCACGTTCAGAAAAACTCCAATCGAGACACAGATTAATTCGATCCACGATGTCGGTGTGCTGACGGAGAATGTGGCGCCATCCCGTCGTGGGTGACAATCTAAATACTGGAGCCATAGGAGGCAAAAGCAAAAATCCGACCATCTGATGTATGGATGTCGGTCCGAGCTTAGAGCGCGCGTCAGGTTGCAGTCATATTTCCTCGCTATGACAGGCCGTGCCGAGCTTGGGATGTCCCAATCCCCGGTGAACCATTAAGGAAAACTGAGTGCTGCGCATAAAAAATAACGGTAAGTTATCATTGGCCGTGTCCTGTCTGGCACTCGCAGGTCTGGGCTGGAAAATGGTCGATGGTCATGCCGCGAAAGCCGCGCCGCAATTGGAGGCCGCGCCCGCGGTCCCGGTAATGGTGGCGCAGGTCGCGCGGGGCGCCGTGCCGATCGAGCTCACCGGGTTGGGCAATGTGCAGGCGTTCAACCAGGTGACCGTGCGGACGCAGGTCTCCGGCCCGATCGTCAAAATCGCCTACAAGCAAGGCGCGCTCGTGCAGCAAGGCTCGCTGCTGGTGCAGATCGATCCTGCGCCTTTTCAGGCCAAATTGGATCAGGATGATGCGATTGCGCAGCGCGACCAGGCCAGCCTCGCCAACGCCGAGCTCGATCTGCGCCGCTTCGCGCCGCTCGCCAGCAAGGGCTATGCCAGTGGCCAGCAAATGGACACGCAGCAATCGTTGGTGGCGCAGGACCGCGCCGCGGTCGCCGCCGATCAGGCGGTGATCGAGCAGGATAAGATCTCCCTGCAGGACGCTCGGATCACCTCGCCGATCACCGGCATCGCCGGGTTGCACCTCGTCGATATCGGCAATGTGGTGCAGCCCGGCGATGCGACCGGGATCGTCACGGTCACCCAGGTCCAGCCGATTGCCGTGCTCTTCACGCTGCCGCAGAGCGAACTGCCCGACGTGCAGGCGCAGGTGAACCAGGCGGCGGGCACGCCTTTAAGCGTTCAGGCATGGTCGCAAGATGGCAGCCGGGAGCTCGACACCGGCCGGCTCACCGTGATCAACAACACCGTGGATGCGACCAGCGGGACGATTACCCTGCGTGCCGTGTTCACCAATGCACATAAAATGCTCTGGCCGGGCGAGTTCGTGCAGGCGCGCCTGGTCGTCCAGACCGTGGCGGACGGGTTAACGGTGCCGGCGGCGGTCGTGCAGCGCGGGCCCAACGGGGCCTATGTCTGGGTGGTGACCCATGGCGTCGCCGAGATGCGGCCGGTGACGGTCGGGCAGATGGTGAATGGGCAGGTGTTGATCACCGCCGGCCTCACCGCCGGTGAGACGGTGGTGACGGATGGCCAGTACGGGCTGGCGCCGGGACTGCAGGTGGCGATCCAGCCCAACGGGTCCGACGCGTCGCTGCAGAACGCGCAGACCGACATGCTGGGCATTCAGCCATGAGCAACCGGGCCACACGCGGCGGAATCTCCGCTCCCTTCATTCGCCGGCCGGTCGCCACCGCGATGCTGATGATCGCGCTGCTGCTCATCGGCATTATTTGCTATCGGTCCTTGCCGATCGCCTCCTTGCCGGAAATTCCGCAGCCGACCATTCAGGTCACGGCCGACATGCCGGGCGCCGACCCGCAGACCATGGCCTCGTCGGTCGCCACCCCGCTGGAGGACCAGCTCGGCGAAATTCCCGGGCTGACGCAGATGACCTCGGCCAGCGCGACCGGGCTCACTGAAATCACTTTGGCGTTCAACCCGTCCGAAACGGTGGACGCCGCGGCCGGCGACGTCCAGGCGGCGCTCAACGCCGCGGCCGGCGATTTGCCGAAAACCATGCCGACGCCGCCGACCTACCGCAAAACCAACCCGGCCGACGCGCCGATCCTGATGTTGGCGCTCACCTCGAAGACCTTGCCGCTGACCACGGTCGACGATTATGCCGAGAGCATCGTCGCGCAGAAACTCTCGCAGGTGCAGGGGGTCGGCACGGTCGGCATTGGCGGCCAGCAGACGCCGGCGATGCGGGTGGAGGTCAATCCGGCGCAGTTATCCGCCTTGGGCTTGACGCTGCAAGACGTCCAGCTGGCCCTCTCAACCACGACCGTCGATGATCCCAAGGGCATCCTGGAAGGGCAGGCCCAGTCCTATACGCTGCAGACCAACGACCAGATGACCGCGACTTCGGGGTTCAACAACGCGATCATCGCCTACCGCAATGGCGCACCGATCCGCATCAGCCAGATCGGCCATGCCGCGATCGGCCCCACCAATGACGAGATGGCCGCCTGGTATGACAACACCCCGGCGATCATCCTCTCGGTGCAGCGTTTGCCCAATGCCAACGTCATTCAAACCGTGGATTTGATCCGCAAGGCATTGCCGCAGCTGGTGGCCTCGATGCCGCCGGGCGTGAAGCTCTCCATCGTCTCGGACCGCACCACGACGATCCGCGCCTCGGTGAGCGATGTGCAATTCACGCTGATCCTCACCATGGGCCTGGTGGTGATGAGCATCCTGGTGTTTCTGCGCAATGTCTGGGCTACGATCATCCCGGGCGTGGCCGTGCCGCTCTCCATCATCGGCACCTTTGCGGCCATGTATGTGCTCGGCTTTTCCCTCGACAACCTCTCGCTCATGGGGCTGTCGATCGCGGTCGGCTTTGTCGTGGATGACGCCATCGTCATGGTGGAGAACATCGTCCACCATCTGGAACGGGGCGAGACCCCGCTCAACGCCGCCTTGAAAGGGGCCGGCGAGATCGGCTTTACCATTCTCTCGATCTCGATCTCCCTGATGGCGGTGTTCATCCCCTTGCTGCTGATGAATGGCATCGTCGGCCGGCTGTTGCATGAATTCGCCATCACCGTGGCCGTGGCGATCGCCGTCTCGACGGTCATCTCGCTGACGCTGACGCCGATGCTCGCGGCGGTGTTCCTGCGCAGCCAACCGCCCGGCGGCGTGCGTCACGGTTGGGTGTATCTCACGCTGGAACGCGGCTTTCAGGGGCTGACCCATGGCTATGACCGCCTGCTCCAGGGGGTCTTGCGCCATCAGGGGATGACGCTGATGGTGCTGCTCGGCACGATCGCGCTGACCGGCTATCTCTACAGCGCCGCACCCAAGAGCTTCTTCCCGCAACAGGATACCGGGCTGATCTTTGGCGTCACCGAGGGCGCGCAGGACATTTCCATCCCCGACCTCGCGCGCAAGGAATTGGCAGTCACCCACATCGTGATGAAAGATCCCGCGGTGCAATCGGTCGCCAGCTATATCGGGCCGAGCGGGGGCAATCCGTCGCCCAACCAGGGGCGCATGTTCATCACTTTGAAGCCCGAAGGGCAGCGCGGTCCGCACGCCTCCGCCGATCAGGTGATCGCGCGGCTCAACCAGAAACTGCACAACCAGGTGGGCATCACCCTCTATATGCAGCCTTCCCAGGACATCACGATCGGCGGCCGGGTGGCAAAGACGCAATACCAGTACACCATGACCGATGTCAGCCTGCAGCAGCTGAATAGCTGGGCGCCGCGGGTGGTGGCGCGCTTAAGCAAAATTCCCGGCCTGAGCGGCGTGACCAGCGACCAGGAGAGCAATGGGCTGATCCTCTCGGTGCATGTCAATCGCGACCAGGCCGCGCGTTTGGGCATCAACCTCGCGGAGGTCGATGCCACGCTCGACGATGCGTTCGGCCAGAGCATCGCCTCGAAAGTGTTCTCTGATCTGAACCAGTATTACGTGCTGCTCGAGGTCGCGCCGCAATTCCGCCAGGGGCCGGAGGCGCTGTCCTCCATCTATCTGAGCTCCAGCACCGGCACGGCGGTGCCGCTCAGTGAAATCGCGACGGTCTCGACGACGACCGGGCCGTTGGTGGTCAACCATCAGGGCCAGTTCCCCTCGGTCACCGTGTCGTTCAACCTCACCAACGGCATGGCCATCGGCACGGCGGTGACCCAGGTGACGGCGGCGATCCACGGCATGCATATGCCGGCCAGCATTCAGGGCCACTTCCAGGGCACGGCCTCGGCCTATGAGGCGGCCCTATCCGGACAGCTGGTGCTGATTTTGGCGGCGCTGATCGCGGTCTATCTCGTGCTCGGCATGCTCTATGAGAGCTTCATCGTGCCGATCACCATCCTCTCGACGCTGCCCTCCGCTGGGCTGGGCGCGCTGCTGATTCTGAAATTGGCCAACATGCCGCTGGATCTGATCGGCATCATCGGCATCGTGCTGCTGATCGGCATCGTGCAGAAGAATGGCATCATGATGGTGGATTTCGCGCTGACCGCCGAGCGGTCCGGCAAAAGCGCGCTTGAGGCGGTGCATGAAGCCTGCCTGTCGCGGTTCCGGCCGATCCTGATGACCACGACCTGCGCCATTCTCGGCGGTATTCCGCTGATGCTGGGCACCGGCACCGGGTCGGAAATCCGCCAGCCGCTCGGCTATACCATCGTCGGGGGTCTGCTCGTGAGCCAGGTGCTGACCTTGTTCACCACCCCAGTGATCTATCTCTACATGGACAAATTGGCGCATGCGCTGCGCCGGCTGCGGCGCGCGACCCCGCAGCGGATGGACGGAAAGACCGTCGAAGGAGAGATTTAAATGCGCGCCAAGACTGTGATGACCCGCCGGCCATGGGTCGCGGCGGGTTTGTTGCTCGCCTCGACCCTGTTGTCGGGCTGCGCGGTGGGGCCGACCTATCACCGGCCCGCGGTCGCGGTGCCGGCGCAGTGGCAGAATGGCACCGCCGCGCGCCAGGCCATGTGGCCCTCTCAGGCGTGGTGGCAGGGCTTTGGCTCCTCGCAGCTGGATGCCTATATCGCCCAGGCGGAGGCGCAGAACTTTGATCTCGCGGCCGCCATCGCCCAGGTGAAGGAGGCGGATGCCCAGGCACGGATCGCCGGCGCCGCCTTGTTGCCGTCGGTCACGGGGGTGGCGGATGCCAGCGGGGATCGGATCATCAGCACCAAAACCGCGCTGCCCACCGCCTATCACGAGGGCAATTTTGGCATTGCCGCCTCGTATGAGGTGGATTTCTGGGGCAAGAATCAGGACGCGCTGACGGCGGCCAAGCAGACCGCCTTGGCGACTGCCTATGACCAGCAGGTGGTCGATTTGACGGTGACCTCTGGCGTCGCCATGACCTATTTCCAGGCTTTGGCGCTGCGCGACCAGATTGCGGTGGTGCAGGATAATCTGGCCGCGGCGGAACAGATGCTCGCAGGCATCCAGATGCAGTTTGCCAGCGGCATCGCCACGGAGCTGAACATCGAACAGCAGCAGACGGTCGTCGACACACTGCGCGCCTCGATCCCACCGCTGCAATTGGAGCTGGCACAGACGACCGACGCGTTGGCGATTTTGCTCGGCGAGCCGCCCGAGCGCGTCAACCTGCAGTCGGGCTCGCTACTGACCCTGAAAATGCCCAGCGTGGCGCCGGGCCTGCCCGCCGACCTGCTGACGCGGCGCCCGGATGTGCACGAAGCCGAGGCGCAATTGATCGCCGCCAATGCGAACATCAAAGCGGCCCGCGCGGCCTTCCTACCCAGTTTCACGCTGACGGGACAATACGGCGCTGAGGCTTTGGGGCTGGCGAGTTTCGCGCCGCCGACCGCGATTTATACGCTGGGCGCCGGCCTGGTGCAGCCGATTTTCGAGGGTGGGGCGCTCACCGGGCAGCTCGACTACAGCAAAGCGCGCTACAGCGAATTGCTGGCGGACTATCGCAAATCGATCGTCTCGGCGCTGAGCAATGTGGAGGATGGCCTGGCCGCCGTGCAGCGGACGCAGCAGCAGCTCGACGACCAGACGGAGGTGGTGGCGACCGCGCAGAGCGCCTACGACATTTCCGAAGCCCAGTACCAGGCCGGCACGATTGATCTGCTCACCGTGCTCACAACGGAGACAACTCTGTTCCAAGCGAAGGATATGCTGATCCAGGTGCGCCTCGCCCATGCGCAGGCCCTGGTCGGCCTGTTCGAGGCATTGGGGGGAGGCTGGCAAGACGCCCAAACCTAGCGTTATCGAGGCCATGGCGCGGGCCTCCACCAGGCACGGACTCTGCCGGGTGCTTTGTACAAGGCGCTTTTATTTTCAACCCAAAGATAGGTATCTCACCATGAAGCAGACTAAGATTCGTTTTGCGCTCGCCACCGCCGTGTTTCTGGCCGGATCGAGCGCAGCCTTCGCGCAGACAGCGGCGCCATCCGCCGCGCCCGTGAAGGCCGTGGCCACGCACGCCATGACACCTGGCCAAATCGCCATCGCGCATCACCGGCTGCCGAAATCGTTCACGACCGAGGCCGCGGCTGTGGAACACTGCAAGACGACGGTGATCTGGGCCAATCCGAAAGCGAAACTCTATTACCCGCAGGCGGCGGCCGGGTTCGGCAAGGTGCAGCCGGGCGTCTATGCCTGCGTGCGGGACGCCGTCAAGGCCGGGTTCAAGCCCGCCGCCTAAAGCCTGGTGAAAATCGGCGGCGTCTGTTTTTTGCAGAGGCCGCCGATGCTTTTCTGACTTGGTGCTACCCGCTCACTTTCGTCAACGTGTCCTGGTCGGTGTGGTCGAACGGCTTGCCGTAGACGAACAAATGCGTCTCGTATTTGTAGTTCAGCGTATTCCCCGACACCGACAAGGTAATCTTGACGAAGTTGGTGGAATCGTTGTGGACCATATATTGCGTCTGGGCGATCCCCTGGCTCTTGGTCGTCAAGACCATCGTTTTGCCCGGCTTGCCCTCAGCCACGACGCAGACGCCGCGCGGCAGGCAGAACGTGTCGTAAACCAGGTGGTTGGTCTGATCATAGGTCAGATAACCGATCTGATCGTGGAACCAATGGTTGTTGGTGGTCCGATATACTGCCTGGTGATAAAACACCGCCGTCGAATTCTGCACGCTGTTATTGGTCACGGGGATGTTGGGCGTAAAGGTGATGGTCTCATAGAAGGGTGACACCGCTTTGCCCCCTTTGCCGACATCGGAGCCGGTCTGTCCCGGCGCGACGTCCACCCCTGGGGTGGGCACTGATTTCCAGGTGCCAAACAGGCTGGCGAGCGGGCCATAATCCTGTACCTGTCCATTGATAATGATGCTTTGTGCAGGCGGGGCGGCACGGGCCGGCGTGCTGGTCGCGACGATGGGGGCGGCAAGCGCCGCCGCAGCGGCAGTGACTTTAAACATAGGCTTCAAGGCGGTATCCACTCTCTGGAAAATTACGGGATCAAGGACGCTCTACCTGTATTGTAAAAATTGTCACTATGTTTCCGGACATAATGCTTATGCGATAAGACCGGATAAACTGGCCTGCCATATCCAAAGTTTTAAACTATATCTATGTGCTGTTCGTGATATCGTCCGATCACGGGTTTGTCGGGGCGATTAATGACAATCGCGTTCAAGGGGAAACCTTTTGAGCGCCATGTCACGCTGTTGGTAGTGCGCTGGTATGTGGCGTCTCCAATCAGCTGCCGGCAGATTGGCGCTAAATAGCGCGGCGTGGCACGTTAATCGGGAATTATACAGCATCAAACGTAAGTGATGCTCTGCCGCCCGATGCTTTTGGCAGTGACTTTGGCGTCAGACTGTGGCGGTCGGTTTCAAGCCCTTCAGAACGTAACATACTATATTATTAAGTTTCGTGTCAGTTACTGTATGTAATAGGACGTCCCGTGTCTGACCTGGCCTAGCGCCGGTTTCGTGGAACTAGGACTTTTGCTGTGTATGTATATGTTTTGAATCTCGCCCGAGCCGTTGACCGCAAACATAGCATTGAACGATCCGCGGCATTGGCCGGAGTTAAACTTGATTTTATCGAGGGCGTGGATGGGCATTGCCTAAATGATGAACAGAGAACACTCGTCGATCACGCGCGCCGCAAAAAAATCACGCCCTATCTTTTAGCCGATGGCGAAATCGGCTGTTGGCTGAGCCATCGCCGGGCGTTGCAGGCGCTGGTCGATAGCGGCGAGTTGATGGCTGCCATACTGGAGGATGATGTCGAACTGCATCCTGATTTTGCCACTGTTCTGAAGGCCATTCAAACTCATGGCGGCATTTTCGACATGGTCACGCTGCATCAGAATTTTCACCATCGCGCCTTTATACCAACGGCGTTAAGCATTGACCTGTTTTGCCCAGCTACGTGTTGCGATTGAGGTTATCTTATCTGGCTGCGCCACCAGGCTGTTCCAAGCGCTGCAGCAGGCTTCGACGATTGCCTCCTGAGTTTCGAATACTCTGTTTGCCAGATAATTTTGTCGGAGGAACTGCCATATGTTTTCTTGCGGGTTCAGTTCTGGTGCATAGGGTGGCAATGGAAGTAGGCTGATATTGTCAGGAAGTTTGAGTTTGTCACCGGCCTGATGCCAACCGGCCCCGTCAAGTGTTATGACGGCATGGGCGCCTGGCGTCACGCACTTGCTGATCTCGGCCAGATGCATGTTCATTGCTGCGGCGTTGACGTAGGGCAACACCAAAGCAGCGCCGGTGCCACGGGCCGGACATACGGCACCGAAGATGTAGGCCCATTTATAACGGCAATCGCGTGGCGCTGACGGACGGCTGCCCCGCTTTGCCCAAAGCCGGGTCAGCGTTCCTTGCTGGCCGACCCGCGCTTCGTCTTGCCACCAGAGTTCGATTGGTTTGCCCCGGGCGTGTTGCGGGATTGCGGCGGCGACCAGATCGGGGAAGTTTTTTTGTGCGCCTCCTGGGCTGCAGCATCATGACCGGTGTGGCGTGGCCGGGCCGATAGCCGGCGAAAGCCCAGACGGCGCAGCAAGTCACCGACACTGCGTTCAGCCAGATGAATGCCAAAGCGCGTTTTAATCAGATGCGACAGATCAATGCGCCGCCAGCGCACCACGCCGTGCTCAGACAAACTCGGCCCATCTTGCACCAGCCGTGCAACTTCCGCTTCCTGTTCGGAGGTGAGCCGGGGCTTCGGGCCAGGTGGTATGCGGCTCGATAGCCCGGCCACGCCAAGATCATTGTATCGATGCACCCAGTCGCGCAGCGTCTGGCGATCCATGCCGCATAAAACCGCCGCTTCCGTACGCGGTCGGCCTTCCAGAACCAGAGCTAAAGCCAGCATCCGGCGTGATGCATCCGAATCTCGGGACTGCGCCGCAGCACGGCGCAGTCCCGAGGCATCCAACTCCATCCGCGTAATTGAAACGGCCATGCCACCCCCCGAATTGAACAGAGAGAAGCGAATCACATCATGCGGATATTGGGAATCCCACACGAGTTAAAAACTGCCGCCGTTGGTATTATTCCCTGCCGTCCGCTGGTTGCGGGCACGCAGATGGGACGCGTGCGCTACATGCAGACCGGAAATGTCGGCTACGTGATCACCAGGAACGCCGCAAAGGCGTTCCTGCGGGCAACCCCTCGCTTTGTTCACGCCGTTGATAAAGAGATGCACCGGTATTGGGCAAGCAACCTTGATATCTATGGGCTCAGTCGCCCCATCGTCGTGCATAACGATGCCGGCCATTCCTATCTCGCGGAAACACGCCTCGACCATCGTCAGCAGGACCGGATAAAATATCCCGATGCCGGGCAGCTTCACAGCCGTTTGCAACGGTTTAGAACCAAGATGGTGGACACCGTGTTCAAGCGCCTGGCGTTTCCCGCTCATGTCCGGTTGGGCCGCAATACCGCCTGGGATTCGCGTGTCGGCAAGATCCGCAAACTGACGACAAGGATCCACAACACGGTGGATGAACGTCCTGCCTGGTGACTGAAGGACGAATGGTCCAGTTGGCTACATGCGATGAGCCACTCTTCGCGGGGCGTCACGTGCTGCTCATCGCGGCGCATCCCGATGATGAGACGCTTTTCGCCAGCTCTCAGCTTAGCGCCTGTCGAATTCTTTGCATCCTGCACACGACAGACGGCGTCACGACGCGGCGGGTTGCCCGGAACAAGGGGTTTTGTAACTGCACAGCCTATGCCCAGGCGAGGCGCCAGGAGTTGCGTGCCGCGTTGGCCGCAGGCGGTATCGTCGCGGGCGATGCTTGTCTGGGTTACCGGGACCAAACCACCAGCTATCATATGGGGGAGATCGCGGTACGGCTGCGCGATATTTTTCGGATTACCCGGCCTGATGTCATCCTGACACATGGTTATGAAGGCGGCCATCTCGACCATGACGCCACTTGCTTCGCGGTTCATCAGGCCGTCCGGGGCCTCGCAAAGCCGATCCCGATCTGGGAATTCGCCGGTTATCATGTGCAGCAAGGGCAGGTCTGCCGAAATGCATTCCCCGCCGATGGCCGGTCATCGGTGACATCCATAGAGTTGAATGCCACACAGCGTGAAGCCAAACGCAAAATGCTAAATTGTTTTGTCACGCAAAGAGAGGTCGTTGCGAATTTTTTGTTAGGTTTCGAAGTGTTTCGACCTGCACCGGCTTATGACTTTAGCCAGCCGCCCTTCGCAGGTAAATTAGGCTACGAAATTAGTTTAAACAATTCGGAAGGACGGCACTGGCGTTCTGTAGCGTGCTCGGAAGCGCGATTACTCGAGAGCGCTAACTATAAGTCGAGCGGTTCCCGGCACGCCAAGCTTCTATTATGGATGGGGTTCAAAATTAGCCGCTTAAAACGAAGATGGCTTAGCCTAGGATAATAAGACGATTATGAGTCACGGGCCTTTGCGCAGGATACATTATAGCAAGTTAGCCGTAGACCGAGATTGATTTAGAACTTTTTTAATCAGATTGTCCGTGTTTCTCAGGAGCGCCCATCGCACGAAACCTACGAATTGTAAGTACGCCTGTGATGCCCGGAGGGCATAGCAGCCAAAACAACATAACCACCGTCAAGACCAGTGAACACACGAGCAGAAACAGGACGGCCGCTGAAGACAACATTTTGGGAATTGCCCCTGAAGCGGACAGGATACACCCCGCAATAGCCACGAACAACAGCCGGTCTGGCCAACAGATCTCACTTATCCATCGCGTAGAATTTTTCGGCCGCTGCTTCCCTGGCGTGGGCGCTGTCACTTTCGTGCGGCTCGAGTGATTGACCAGCGCACTTCGTTCAGCACTCAGGTGATGCCCGTCCACGCCCTCGATAAAGTCATGTTTTGCACCGGCCGATGCTGCGGATCGTTCAATGTTCTGTTTTTGCTCAACGGCAAGGACGACGTTTGAGATATGAACATTCATTGCAAGCATCCTAAGTTCACGAAATCGGCGCGAGGTCAGGTCATACCCAGTCGAGCGTCCTATTATATTCAGCAACTGACGCAAAAATTAATGGAAATATTGTAAAATTCAGTGCGCTGGTCTTTGCGCTGTATGTGGATACCTCTGTTTTTTTGGGTCGAGCGCCACCGTTTGCGGATACACTGGCACCTCCGTGGTCACATGCTCTCTTTTTGCCCGCGTGCCGGACGAAAATCGTGGTTTCAGAAATGTGGTCCTTCGCCGCGTTGCGCCCGGCGTTCATCCAGCCGGATTGCGCCAGCGCCAGCCAGACGCTCCGTCATGTTGCGGACCAGCTCCTGGCAAAGTGGCTGAAACTCGCCGCCTTCATCGACGACAGCGAAATTGACATGCTCGCCCACATGGATTTTCCGGTGCAGCATCGGACCAAGATCCATGCGTGGACAGCCCGTTGAGTTCAAGTGGGATTTGCAAGATTCGATTGTGGCTCGAAATCGGTCATGCATTCGGCCTATATACGCGGTCATCATAGCCGCGCCCATGTGTGGACGACCCGCTGGAGCGCCTGAATAAGGAGATCAAACGCCGCGCCAATGTCGTAGGAATTATTTCCCAATGAGGGGTCGATTATCCGCCTGCTCGGCGCCGTGCTGTTGGAAGCCAATGACGAATGGCAGACGCAGAACCGCTACATGCAGACCGAAGCCATGGCTGAGTTCGCGCCAACTTTGCTCGATGCCAAAACGTCGAAATTACCACCGCCGCCGCCTGATCAATGGCCCGCCCTCTTACACACCAATTTCCACCACGTTTACGGACGCTATCTCATCAATTGGCAGGGCTTCTCGATCTAAACCTGCGTGAGCCGGAGTAGGTGGCCCGAAGGCCACCCTCCCGGGTATTACATCGTTACAGCGAGGGTATATACGGGGTACAAGAAAAGACTATAGGATACGAAATTCGGGAGGCGTTAATGTGTCGGGTCATCTTTGCTTCGTTTGTGCTAGTGCCAGGACTTGCTTCGGGGAGATCCATCCTATGGATACGGGGCGGCTACAATTTCTGCCTAACTGAGGCTTAAAGCGATTGAGCCACTCACGAAGCCATATGTTGCGCGATGGATTGCATCACTTGCAGGCTGTCGTGCTTGGCGGGGCAACCATTGCCCTACGGTACCTGTCCCCAGTGCGGTCGTCTAACCTATGCGCATGGGTCACGAGAACATTAGGCCCGCTGTTACCGGTTTCCAAAATTGCCGATAGCAATCTCCGACATGCCTTTCCTGAAATGAGTGCGGCGGAGCGCGGGACGGTTATAAAGGCAGTTTGGGACAATCTCGGTCGGGTTGTCGGGGAATTGCCGCATCTCGCCACACTCAGGCAATCAACCAAAGGACCAGGCTGGGAGATTGAGGGGGAGGAGCATATCGAGCTTCTCAAAGCCACGGGGGCTCAAGCCTTATTCTTTTCGGGCCATTTGGGTAATTGGGAAATGATTTTGCCCATTGCATCAAGTTTTGGCTTAGCCGTAGCGGGCTTCTACCGTCCCGCGTCAAACAAGCGAGCCGACGTTCTCATACAGTCGCTGCGAGAGGGGGCGCTCAATCAACATGTGTCGATGTTTCAAAAAGGGCCAGATGGCGCGCGCGCGGCACTCCTGCATCTACAGAGCGGTGGCTCCCTCGGTCTCCTGATAGACCAAAAGATGAACGATGAAATCGCCGTGCCCTTTTTGGGGCGGAACGCGATGACTGCCCCCGCTCTGGCTCAGCTTGCGTTGCGATTTCGCGTTCCAATCATCCCTGTCCATGTAGTTCGTCTTGGCCCGGCGCGCTTCCGGATGGTCTGCGAGCCACCCCTTATTATCAGTCCCACGGGTGACAAGAAAATGGATACGTATATGATCTTACGCACAGTGAACGCGACACTTGAACGCTGGATTCGAGCAGACCCGGCGTCTTGGCTTTGGCTACATCGCCGTTGGCCGAAGTAAGGCTTCGCTCTGGGTCCGCCGGACAATTAGGGGATCAGAAAAAGTTTGCAAGGTTGAAAGAAAAATCAGGAGTTTTTTGGTAATTGAACGCGGAACGACGGCTTAAAGCGGTTCATCCAAAAATGTCATCCTACAATTGCAGTATCCGCCGTGGATGCATCTGCCCCACAACAAGGTCATAGATGGCCAACCAGTTTCCTTGTACGCGCCCCCGCCGGTCAATATAAAATTCGGGGCGCAGGATACGGCTGTGGTTGCTAAGCAAGTTACGCAAAACGAGCAACATCATCTTGCGAGTTGACATTGTACCTTTCCGGTAGAGGTAGATCGGGTTAGCGATCTGGGAGTAACCGAGACGTAGACCACTGGTACGTCCCTGTTTTACTCCTCGATGCACTCCAGAGAACGCGTCTGTTCGACCAATTGCACCCGTAGGTCGCACACGTTGGGCAAAATCAATATCCTCCTGCCATGCATATAGCGGTAAGAGGGCGCGGCCATTAGTCTGTAAAACACCAGCGTCTGTAGCGCCGCCATTAGGAGCAGGAACCCGTAGGCGCGCGCGTCCTGGGCGAAGCCGATGCCTGGAATCCAGAGAGCCAGCATGGCGGCCCAGGTGAGGCGCTCTGCGCGAGCCAGGTCGGGCACGCTGGCGAAGGCAATCACAAGCGGAGCGGCGGCACTGAATCCCAGGCTTGGCGCGCGCAACGCCACATCGGAAAGGCCGAAGACCATCTGCCACACATGCATGAATAAATAGTATAAAAAGGAAGGCGGCGCATCGGAGTGTGCCAATTGCACGAAACTGTCGAACGTGGGTTGGCTGGAGATGGCACCGGTGAAGGTCTCGTCGATCCATAACGGCGTATGCGACAGGCCGACAAACCGAGCTCCGGTGGCGAACGTTATTAAGACGATGGCCAGAACCTCCACCGTTTGAGTCCAGGCGCCGGCATCAGATCCGCCAGACCCTGTACTCAAATTTCGGTCCGCTTGATCCACTTTAGCATCAATAAATTTGCGCCTATGTTCAGTCACGGTCTTTTCCTTTTGCGATGCTGCCTTTATCAGTTAATTAATAATCGGATACTCGGTGCAACGTTCGCGGCGCTGCCCCTCCGATGCCAAAAGATGCACACCATTCGCTAAAAAATCTGTTGTAGCGCTTCTCAGTTGAGATTCGAATTGAGACGATATTGCTGTGTTTATTCTTTACGGAAATTATTATATATCGACAATATAGTTGGATGAGAGCCCTAACGCCTTGCTTAAAAGGGCGAGACGGTTTGGCGAAGGAGAGACGCGTTGGGTAGGATCACACAACATCTGATTCTGGCAGCCTCAATATGCTTCTTATTTCCCATGCCGCTGGTATGTATAGCGCAAACTGTATCCACAAATTCAGCGCCAGCAACGGCTGGAAAAAGCCTCTTCAACGCAAACTGTGCCGTCTGCCACCAAGCAGACGGCGCCGGGGGCATTCACTTCGGCAACGCGATATCGGCCGATCTACGCGCGCCTAAATTGGAGAACACCTATCACCGTCAGGATGCGCTCATCTTGCGAGCTATTTTGCAGGCAAAGGATCAAAATGGCGCTCGTCTGGATCCACCGATGCCTGCCTGGGGCGGTCGTCTGTCCTCCCAACAGGCAGGGGACATTATTGTCTATCTCCACACCCTGAAAACACCTTGAATTGGTCACGTTGCTTGCGTGAGGGCGCGTCACGCACGTAGCGGGACGCAGGACGCCGGATCAAAGCCTTCTGATAAGCTTGAAGTACCCGAACATTATTAGGCTCATCGCGACCGTCAGGACGGGGAGTGACGCCTATGACGATGATGCAGATCGGGATAGTGCGGGTGACGATGCCCTCTCTAGCCGCGCATGCCGGTGGCGCTGCGTGTGAGGCTCTCGCGGCGTGATTTCGGGGCCGTGGTCATGCTGGTGATGCTCGTCGGGGTAATGGCGGCGTTCATGCTCCATTTCTTCATGGGCATCATCGTGCTCATGCAACCTTTCCACCGATAGCGCTGGCTCTCGCATAGCGATCTGCACGGGGTCGGCCGCCGACAGCTTGCGCCTCAGATTATTGTCGACGCCCCAGCAGAGGCAAGCCCCGCCTTGACGTGCAGGGGGGGTACGGATGACGCAAGCTCAGCACCAATTCATCATTGTATTCAGCGGGTTACCGGTTGCGGAAAAGCGACCGCCTCGAAACCGCTCGCGGCTAGGGACGACGAAGGCAGCAGCGCCTTGTTCTGCACGGGTTTGAACGCCACCTTCACATCGTTCAAACTCGAGAATTTTTTATGGCGGCCTCCAGTAAGCAAGTCGAGCATCATTCGGTCGAGCGGCTAGGATGGCTTCGAGCGGCTGTGCTTGGTGCCAATGACGGGTTGCTCTCGACGTCGAGCCTGATCATTGGGGTTGCGAGTGCGCATGCATCGCGCGAAAGCGTGTTGATCGCCGGCCTTTCTGGGCTGGTGGCCGGGGCAATGTCGATGGCGGCCGGCGAATATGTATCGGTCAGCTCTCAGGCTGATTCAGAGAACTCGGAGTTGGCGCGCGAGAGCCGTGAATTGCGGGAAGACCCGCGCGGGGAGGCCGATGAGCTAGCCAAAATTTACATGAAGCGCGGTCTGGAGGAGACCTTGGCACGGCAAGTTGCGGCCCAATTGATGACGCGAGATGCTCTGGGCGCCCATGCGCGCGATGAGTTGGGTATTTCGGAGGAGATGGCGGCCCGCCCGGTGCAGGCGGCTGTTGCGTCGGCGGTATCCTTTGCCGTTGGGGCCCTCCCACCGGTGTTGACTGCCATTGTGGTTCCTGCGGGCATTCAGCCGCTGCTCGTCGGTGCCGTTTCTATTGTTTGTCTGGCGGTACTTGGCGCTATGGGAGCCAAAACCGGTGGATCCAACGTCCTCAAGGGTACGATCCGCGTGACATTCTGGGGAGCTGTGGCGATGACTGTGACCGCTGGGATTGGTGCAATTTTTGGGACACACGTTTCATAGGTCATTGCGAAAGATCGACATATGCCGCCCAACCGAAACTGACACGCGGCTTGAAGGAAAGTTCTTCTTCCCTCAGTAGTTTATTTCGGAATTGCCGCTTCGCCCTGACGAAGCTGCGTTACGCGCTTGCTAAAGCGAGGTCCATAAAGTCTATAACACGTGAACACGATCTTGAGATTTTGAGGTAATGTTTTTGCAAGAGCTTCCATTCCCGGTACGACATCAGTGCGCTGAATAAGCCAACTCTCCTCTGACGGAAAAGCCATCGGCTGAGCGTAAGCATGGCTCAGATGCGGGCACAATTGTTGCGCTCGGCGAGCGCATGACAAATGTACTGGAGGTACGTTGCCTGCATATCGGATCGAGTTCATCCGGCATGATGACGAAGCCGCCGGACTCCTTTGGAAAAATATACCTGTCGCGCCGTGGTGTCGGCTTGCCGCAAACATGGCATAGGTACCGCGCCATCCCCATCCGGTGACGCGTGATATGCAGCGTCGCAAATCGCGGGATTCCATACCCTGACGTTGAATTTGCACCAAATCCACGAGTCCGGGGAAATCTTCTGATACCTGCAGGTCGTATGATTGCTCATCGGTCCAAGAGACTGACCATGGGACGTTTTTTCCAACGATCCACGCGGTTGACGGGCCGGTATCGGGACTTAATGATTGCCCCTCATAGGCGGAGAAACTTCCAGTCATCCGAACCCCTTCTTCACCTTGCCTCCACGTACGCGTGCCCGCAGTCTAAAGTCGATTTCCCTCTAGCTTGCACGGAAACATTCTGAATTGCGAACGAATTTTTGGTTTTCGGCGTGTTCTGACCTGGGGCAGGCGCGTTGCCTTTTTATCGCGGCCTCATCGCGCCGGGGCGAAGGCTTCGGTCTGCGTAGCAGAGTATGTAGCTTGAAGTGAGTGCCATTTAGATATTGGCTTCTGCCCTCCGCGGTGTCGGCCGTTGCACAAATATCAACGTGAATAACGCCAGGCTGCTGAGGCCGCAGGATAGCAACAATGCATCATACGAACCGCGATGATCCAGCACGAGACTGAACATCAGTGGCGCGGCGCTCTGCAGCATGCGGCCCGGCGCGGCTAGGATGCCGACGCGCAGGCCATAGCCTTGGGCGCCGAATAGCGCCAAGGGCAGCGTTCCCCGTGCGATGGTCAGCAAACCGTTGCCACCGCCATGGAGAAGGCTGAACAGGATGGCGGCCGGGGCGTCGAGCACCAGAAGGCACGCAGCAGCGAGCGGGGGCAAGGCCGCGGCCAGCCGGGCGGAGAGTAGCGGCGAGGCGCGGCGCAGCAGAGCGAATTCAATCAGCCTTGCCCCGACTTGCGCCAGCCCGACCAAGGCCGCCGCACCGATGGCCGTTGCCGGCGGGGCACCGAGCACCTCGAGCAGGCGAGGCAGACTGGTGGTCATGGCGACCGAGACGAACCAGCAGGCGGCGAAAACCCCTGCGAGAATGATCATGGTCGTTGGCACATTCGCCGGCATAGGAGTTGGACTTAGGGCTTCCTCGACTTTGACCGGTTTTTGGCGGGGAACAAGGAAGCGGTTCAACGGGAGGCCGAGCACCATGTGCAGGACCGCCCAGCCCCGACAGGCGCCGCGCCAGCCAAATTCACGGATGAACAGGGAAGTGGTCGGCCAGCCAATGGTACTGGCGAAGCCGGCGAAAAACGTGATGCCGGTGATGGCGCTGCGCGCATTACGGCCTAGCAGACCGGTCGCGGTGGCAAACGCCGCCTCATAAAGGCCATAGCCAATGCCGATGCCGATAATGGTCCAGGCGAGTGCCAAGCCAACCAGGCCAGAGGCCATCGATAGGGCGACTAGTACAACATCCCGTAAATATCTTTAATAAATGTTGGGCTGCAAGTAAGGCTGTAGGAGCGTGACGACGACCTCGGTCATCTCGTCGAGAGACCCCGTGCCGGGCAGCGGTTCCCATCGGCCATTGTGGCTACGAAAGGCGGCACTATAACGATTGCGGCTGAGTTCAGTGAGGCGCGCCACAACCGTTGCCTCCTCATCGTCCAGACGTTTGATCAGCAGGTGACACCCATAGGCTTGCGTGACGATCTGCTCATGGCCGAGTAGGCGGCGCAGTTGACGCTGGAGTTCGGCTGCGGAGTGTCTGGCGGGTAAAGCTGGCATGTCGTTCCTCGATTATGATGCGCCGGTTTGCAGCGGATAGCCCCGGAAACTCCATTTGAAAGGGCGTGCCGCCTGATTATGCTCGTGGATGAACTGCTCGGTGCGCTCGCGCAGGTGCGCGGTGCTGGTGTGGCTGGCGTGGCGTAGCACCCGGCGCGTGTAGCGGGCGAACCACAGTTCGATCTGATTGACCCAGCTCGCATGCAGGGGCGTGAAGTGGAAGTGAAACCGCTCGCCGTGCCGTGTGTTAAACGCCTGCCAGACAGCCCGTGCGCAATGCGTGTTCAGATTGTCCCAAATGACGTGTATCTGTTTGTTCGGGTGCGCGAGCGCCACGCGCTCCATGAAGGCGACCAGGTCATCCTGGGTGCGCCGCTCGCGGCACTCTGCCAACGCCTGGCCGCTATGAACATCGAATGCGGCGATCAGCGTCTGGGTGCCATGGCGGACATATTCGAATTCGCGACGACGCAGCCGGCCCGGAGCTGGCGCGCGCCCCGGATGCTTGCGCTCAATGGCTTGAATTCCAGTCTTCTCATCAATGCTGAGCACCACTGCGTTTTTGGGCGCCTTGCGATACAGCTCGCAGATCACGTTGACCTTTTCGCGAAAGGCCGGATCAGGACTGTGTAACCATTGCCTGACCCGGTGCGGGCGCACATCGCCGGCCTGCAGGATACGTTGCATATGGCTGCGGCTGATCTGTTCGACGATGCCGCGCTCGATTGCGCGCACCACAATCTCGTCCAGCGTTGGCGTGACGCGCCCCTCGGGTTCTGGCGCTTCACATGCCAGCGCAATCAACTGCAGTCGCGTTTCCTGCGTGATGCGTGGCGGGCGGCCGCTGCGCTCACCCTCGCGTAGGCCCCGCGCACCTTGCTGGGCGATGCGCCTGCGCCACGCGCTAACCGTCTGCACTGAGACACCCAGCTCCCGCGCAATCACGGTATTCGAATGTCCCTCGTGGGCCCACAGGGCGATCCGCGCCCGCATCACATCCCGTTGGGCCGCTGTCCTGCGTTCGATCAGCGATAGCAGTTCGGCTCGTTCCTTTTTTGCCAGCTTCACGGGCGTTGCATGACGGCCTCGGCTCATCCCGACATGTTAGCCCAAGCACTTAATTATTCAAGCTATTTACGGGATGTTGTACTAGGCCGGCGGCGAAAATAAGATTGGTTGCTGCGAGCACGTCACGGCCGCCGCGGTGATCGATCATGCGTCCCGCGGCGGGTCCCAATAGCCCGGATAGCAGCAGGGCAGGGAGGCCGAGAACATCCCGAAAAACCACGTATCCGATATATGCAGGCTCTTGCAGATCGGGACCGCCAGGACGGCGGGAAGATAATAGGTCGACGCTCAGGCAAGCGTCTGAGTGATGCCCAGGCTGGTGACGATGACAGGCTGACCCCGAAGGCTGGGAAGCTTTAAGCGAAAGCTCATCAAAGCTGGTCCGGAAGCTCGAACTCGGTTTTTCGTTCACTGTAACGGTCCACGAGATAATCGGCCCGGTCGCGCAGGAGCCAGGTAAAGCGCAGCAATTCTTCCATCACATCCACAACCCTGTCGTAATTCGCCGAGGGCTTCATGCGCCCGGCATCGTCAAATTGTTCGTCGGCTTTCGGCACGCTCGATTGGTTCGGGATCGTGAACATGCGCATCCAGCGCCCCAGCAGGCGAAGCGTGTTCACGGCGTTGAAACTCTGAGAACCGCCAGAGACCTGCATGACGGCAAGGGTGCGGCCTTGCGTGGGACGGATCGATCCGACTTCCAACGGCAGCCAGTCGATCTGGTTCTTGAAGACGCCGGTAACGGCGCCGTGGACCTCGGGGCTGCACCAGACCTGTCCTTCGGACCAGGTTGAGAGCGCGCGCAATTCCTGCACCTTCGGGTGATCGCTCGGAACGCTGTTGGCGACCGGCAGATCGCGTGGATCGAAGATGCGGGTCTCGGCGCCCATGGCACGCAGCAGTCGGTCGGCCTCCTCCACCAGCAGCCGGCTGTATGAGCGTTCGCGCAGCGAACCGTAGAGCAGCAAGATGCGCGGCGGGTGATCCGCCCTGACAGCTGGCTCGAGCCGGCCTTGATCTGGCGCGACCAACAGCTCCGGGCGCAGCGCCGGCATTCCGTCGTCCATCGGTCCCGCGCTCATGCCGCACCGAGAATTTGCAGCCAAACCGCCAAAGCGACGAGCACCACCAGTAACACGGGCGGCGTGATCAAAAGCCCGACCTTCATATATTGTCCCCAACCGATCGAAATGCCTTTGCGCGACAGGACATTGAGCCAGAGCAGCGTGGCGAGGCTGCCGATGGGCGTGAATTTCGGTCCCAGATCGCAGCCGATGATATTGGCATAGATCATCAGTTCCCGTGTCAGGGCCGGAACGCCATGGGCCTGCTCGATCGACAGCGTCCCGATGAGAACACTCGGCATGTTGTTCATGACCGAGGACAGGATCGCGGCGCCGAACCCGGTGCCGATGGTCGCCGCCCAAAGGCCCTGACCTGACAGCCAGGTCAGGGCATCGGCCAGGTGGTTGGTGAGCCCGGCATTCCGCAGGCCATACACCACGAGATACATGCCGAGCGAGAAGATCACGATCTGCCAGGGCGCACCGTGGAGCACTTTTCTCACGGAGATCACCGTGCCGCGCCCGCCGCTATGCCAGCGCCCAGCCAGCGCCAGGAGAACAAGCGCACCACCGCAGGTGACGACCGAGACTGGCACGCCCAGCGGCGCCAACAGAAAATAGGCGGCGAGCAACAGGGCCAGCACTGGAAAGGCAGCGCGGAAAACGATATGATCGTGAATGGCGTGCGTCGGCGCTTCAAGCTTTTTGAGCGGATACCGCGGCGGAACCCGTCGGCCAAAACAGGCCCAAAGCACCGCAAGCGTTGCGGCCAGCGCCACCAGATCCACCGGCACCATCACCAGCGCATAACGATTGAAGGTGATGCGGAAATAATTGGCGCTAACGATGTTGACGAGGTTGGAAATGATCAACGGCAGACTAGTCGTGTCGGCGACAAAGCCGGTCGCCACCACAAAGGCCAGAGTCTGCGCCGGCGTAAAATCCAGCCGCAACAGGATCGCGACAACGATCGGAGTCAGCAGCAATGCCGCCCCGTCATTGGCAAAAAACGCCGCGATCACGCCGCCGAGCAGCACGATCAAGGGAAACAGGCGGCGCCCGCTACCATTCCCCCAGCGCGCGATGTGCAGCGCCCCCCATTGGAAGAATCCGGCCTCATCGAGCAGCAGTGAAATGATGATCAGCGCGACGAAGGTAAAGGTCGCATCCCAGACGATATGCCAGACGACGGGAACATCGTGCCAGTGAATAACACCGGTGACCAAAGCGAGGACGGCGCCGCCCATGGCGCTCCAGCCGATGCCAAGGCCGCGCGGCTGCCAGATGACGAAGACAAGCGTGATGAGGAAGATGGCAAGCGCCAGCATCTGGGTATCCTTGAATTGTAGGAGAGACGGATTTTAGACGATGCGACGGCCTGCGGCGTCGATGACGGCTTCACCGTCTTCCTTGGCGAACGCGCCACGCTGCGGTTCGGGCAGGATTTCCAGCACGACCTCGGATGGCCGGCAAAGTCTGACCCCAAGCGGGCTGACAACGAGCGGGCGGTTGATGAGAATCGGGTGCGCCATCATGGCACCGACCTGCTGCTCATCGCTCAGTATCGGGTCGCCCAATCTGAGTTCCGCATAGGGCGTGCCCTTCTCGCGGAGCAGGGTGCGCGGCGTCAGCCCGGCCCGCGTGATCAACTGCAGCAGCAAGGCCCGTGCCGGCGGGGTTTTCAAATATTCGATGACATGTGGCTCGATGCCCGCGTTGCGGATCATCGCCAGCGTATTCCGTGAAGTGCCGCAATCCGGGTTGTGATAGATGATGATATCGGGGAGTGACATTACGCGACGTCCGGCCGATGGGAGGATGCACCGTCGATGCGGCCGATCTCGCGCAGCTTGGTGCCAAGCGCCATCTTATCGATGCTGGCGAGCGGCAGGCTCAAAAACAGGCTGATTCGCGTTTTCATATATTGGAGCGCCTGGGTGAAGGCTTTTTCCTTCTCCATATCGCCCCCTGTCACCGCCGCTGGATCTTCGATCCCCCAATGCGCGGTCATCGGGTGCCCTGGCCAGATCGGGCAAAGTTCGCCGGCAGCATTGTCACAGACCGTAAACACGAAATCCATCACCGGGGCGTTTGGACCGGCATACTCATCCCAACTTTTGGAGCGCAGGCCGTCGGTTGGATAATCAAACCCCGACAAGACTTTCAGTGCGAACGGGTTGACGACCCCGTTAGGATGGCTGCCGGCCGAATAGACTCGAAAATTGCCGTTGCCATCCTTTCTCAGGATGGATTCGGCCATGATCGACCGCGCGCTATTCCCGGTGCAGAGAAACATGACGTTATAAACGCGGCTCAACATGGCAGGTTCTCCGTTCAACTGTGTCCGGCTTCGGCCGGAGGGCAAGCGCATGCCGAAAGTGCGTTGACGGCCGGTGCGCAGACTTCCGGCCTCCCCTGGCAGCAATCACGCATCAGGAAGGCGATCAGTCCCGAAAGTGCTTCGTAGGCTGCGGTGTAGCGGATTGAGCGCCCCTCGCGTCGGGACTGAATTAGGCCCGCATGTTCCAGATGTGTGAGGTGGAACGACAGCCGCGACGAGGTTGCCTCAAGTGCATCGCCAATCGCCCCGGCCGGCATTCCCGCCGGTCCCGCGGCCACGAGGAGACGGACGATCCGCAGGCGCGTTTCCTGCGAAAGGGCGGATAGCGCATCGAGGGCTTGCGTTTCGTTCATAACAGATCAATATCTCAAGAGATGTTGAAACAAAAGAGGCAACCTGCCAAGCGTGTGGATCGGGACATTATCCACGGTATTATGTTGCGACGAAGAAGCACCGCGTGGGGGAGCGCATGCAGGGAATCATTCAATGGGCATTCTTGGCTGGCGTCCTGCGTATGTTGCGTATGTCTCTCTTCGCACCAGTCGCGGCTGCACAAAAGCCGGGAATGGCGCCCGGAATAGACGCCGGCAAGGCTCTATTCGATGCGAATTGCGCGGTTTGCCACCGGGTGTAGCGCGACAATCAACACGATTCTCATGTTGATTGTCGCGCGGCAACCGGGCTTCCGGCGCGGGGGGAGTTCATTTCGGAAGCGCAGTCTCGGCTGATCTGCGCTCGCCAGGATTGGAAGCCACCTATCACGGTGACGATGCGCTGATCTTACGGGCGATCATGCACGCGATGGACCAGAACGGCGTACCGCTCGATGCGCCTATGCCCGCCTGGGCGGGGCGACTTTCGAGCACGCAGGCAAAGGAAATCATTGCATACCTCCACACGCTACACTCATAGCGGCCTCGCCGTGGGGCGCCGGCAGAGGCTGGTGACGATGACAGGCTGCCCCCGAAGGCCGGGAAGTTTCGCGTGGAAACACATCAAAGCTGGTCCGGAAGCAGGAGCGTTGCTACCATATATATATCATCGGAGTTGCCACATGGCACGTGACCCAGTCGTTAAATCGTCCGCGCTATTGTCCATGCCCGCCCTTTCATCCCCTCGATGTGCGTGATCCTGCCGCTTCTCCTTGCGCCATGCGGCCAATGCCGTTCGCGTGCCGATAGAGGTCTAAGAGGCGGCGGAGAAAGCGGGATACCTGTTTCGAGAACGCTGCCTATTGGGGACGCGCGATCGGGGAGCTACGTGTGGACGCGATGTGCTGGCGGTTGTCTATGACGACGGGCGCATGACCGATGCTGCAAGGGTCTGCGCGGCGGAGGCCGTGGCGCTCAGGACATTCGCTAGAAGATCAATACGAAAACTATCTTTTGCAATTTTCTTTTGTACCGTGAGAGCGTTGCGACTGAAACGGATAAAGGCTTCCGCCGCCTCATCGCCGCTGCATGGCTCGTCAATTGGTTCGGTATAGTTTACGAGAAGGACATTTCCGCCCGGCAGAAGGCTTTCGAGGACGCGTTCCGATACGCGCTTAATGTCCTCTCGAGAAAGAAAATAGAGCATTTCAGAGCAAATGATCAGATCGAATTTTTGGCCCGAAGGCCAATCGGTCGGTATTTGCAGATTTTTGAACCGGACGTGATCCAGGGTTTTGCAATTCTCTTTTGCCGTGGCCAACGCACGGTCGACGACATCGACGGCAAGCAGGGACTTGCATTTTCTCGCCAGCATTCGGGTTAAGATACCTATGGAGCAGCCGATTTCGAACCCATTTCGGTATTTGCGTTCCCCTAATGCGGCGACGGTCACCTGATATTTTGCATTTTCGTAGCTGCTTCCGGCAAAATCCCATGGGTCCGGATTCTCCGCATAAAGCTTGGAAAAATAATCAGGTCCACGGGAGGGTTTGCCGCGTTCGGTCATGCAATAAACACCTCAAAGGGGCGTTCGAATATAGCCAACAGATTATCCGGAAATCGGAATCCATCCGGCAAATCTGCAATAAGATCACCATACTGCGATTTGTAGACGGCGATCGCCCGCTTTTTTACTTCCTGGTGTGCCGAGATGTTCAAGCGCCACCCATGATGCCGAGGCTCATCCAGGATATCTGAGTGATCTCGTAGCCAGCCCCAGACGGGATAGGATAGCAGGCGTAAATGCGCGCGTCTGCCAACAGCGTCCGCAATGCAAGCAGCGGCTTCATGGTCACAATGCGGATCGCCGGCCCAAGGCGCGATCACCAAACCGCAACATTGTGTTCGTAAAATTTCGAGCAACGTCGCCGTGAGAGCTTCAAACTCGGGGCCGGAGGCGGATAATTGCGTGTCGGGACGGCGCATAAAATGCAGGTTTTTTGGCGGTAGCCCGAGCAAACCTGTCGCCCTTACCGCCTCAGCCTCTCGGACCCTACGTAAACGCTCAGGGGGAAATGCCAGGGAGCCGGGGTGGGAAGCGGCACCGTCGGTCAGAATCGCGACAATGGGAGCAATCCCCGCGGCGCTGGCCGCCGCAATCAAGCCGCCGCAGCCGAGGCTTTCATCATCGGCGTGGGGTGCGAGAATGAGCGCCCTCTGGCCCGCAAGCAGCGTTTCAACATTCGTTTGCGGCAGCGCCGTGAAGCCGGCGAGGATGTGCGAAACGGTTCTCATAGGTCCCCCGGCAGGTTCGCGTGCATATAATGTTGTGCGACTTTAACCAGCGTCTCGTCCGGTGCCGGCTGTCGCAGATAGGTAGCGAGGTCACGGCATATCCGCTCGGCCGGGTGGCCCGCTATGAACGCACCAAGCCCCAAGCCGCGCTGAGTCAGCCGCATGGCATCCAGGCATGCAGCTTCGACGGCTAAGCGGGCGAGGTTTATATAGGCGACGACCGCCTCGTCGGTGTCATCTTCCAGGCAGCCGTGCAGCGCGGCGTGGGTCATCCAAAGTCGCGCCGTTTCATAGGCCATCACCAGCTGACCGAACCGTGCCTGCTGGTGCGGATCTTGGTCACGCCGCCGTTTGCGTAGTTCGTCCCGATGGATTTTCACCAGCGCGACGAGAGCGCCCAGCGCCCCGGCGGACCCACGCCAGGCGCCCGCGGAAAAGACCGGCTCCTTCAGATAATCACCCGTCCGGCCCAGCAAACGCGTTTCTGAAACCCACATTCCCGAGAGATCGACAGCACCCGTGATGGCAGCGCGCATACCCTGGAGTTTGATGTCGCTTGGCTTCACCCTCGTTTCCGGCTCCAGGCTAACAACCAGCATGCGCATCCCATCGTCGGCCAATGCGGTTATCAGCGCCCGTGTAGCGACGCCGGCGCCGGAACAGAAGGCTTTCTCTCCTTCCAGGATGAAGCCGTTCGAGGTGCGCCGCAGCATGATCCCGTCGGTCGGCGGATCCGTTACCCATAGCGCAAATAACTCGCCGGACGCCGCATCTTCGGCGCTTTGGGCGATGATCTGTTCCCTCCCGTACCGGCAAATCAACTGGAGCGCATTAACATGGGCTTCGTATAGTCGCGCGACCGACAAGCTTCCCTGGCCAAGCAGCAGGAACAAATGTAGCAGATCGACAGCCCCGTCCGTGCCACACCCGAAGCCAATGCCGCCGAGGGATTCAGGCAAAGTCGCCAGGAGTGCGCCAGCTTCACGTAGCAGCTTGAAACTTTGCCAAGGAAAGG
Organism: uncultured Pseudomonadota bacterium; assembly: GCA_963737355.1. Classification (GTDB taxonomy): domain Bacteria; phylum Pseudomonadota; class Alphaproteobacteria; order Acetobacterales; family Acetobacteraceae; genus Acidocella. Next base: position 525,159 of record CAVTSC010000008.1, read on the forward strand.
CCACTGCCTGGTCCAGACGCGCGGCTTCAGCTTCCATGGCAGGCAGCATCGCGGTTACTGCTGTTAGCAGATGCTTGCGATTAGCTGGCAATGCGAGCTCCAAGGCTTGCCCATTGCGCTGGGACATCGGTCCATGACGGGTCCGTTTTGACCATGCCGGCTTTCAATTGGCGGATAAGCGCTACGGCTTGTCGTGTCTCCTGAGCCTGATTGACAAATGGAACGCGGCGGCGGCGGAGAACCGGGCTTTTGCGCTCGATTTCGGCCCAGGCGGTGCCAAAGTACGGGGATACCAATGCCCGGCGCAGTGTTTCCCGCCTGATCAATAGATCATTTGCCAGCCAATCGCTGCAGTCGTCGCCGTTTCGTACCGCGCGGAGACGGGACTTGGCTAAAACCCGCCTATATGCATCGGCCACCGGTTCTATTGATTCATCAAGTAACTTATCCGGCTTTTCAATTCGCCGCTTTATTGTCTCCGCCATTCCGCCATTTGCCCTCCCGTCCAGCCTACCCGATACTTTTACCTTGATTCGCGGCGTATGACGGATGCGAGCATCAATGCGCTGCATTTCTCGGATGAGCGCTCGATCTTCGCCCGTTGCGACATGGGGTGCGCCGCCGACCTTGCGCAGCAAGGCAGCTTTAACCGCGATGCTTGCCCCGGAATTCTGCTGATGCCGTGGCCAGGGGTCCGCGTGCTCAGGATCAACTAGGGACGTTATTTCATCGAGCAGCCTTAGCAGCAGTTTTTCACGCGCGTCGTCAGATTTCAGGCGATGAGGTAAATATCGGGCGTCTGCGTCATCAATCTCCGCTATCCCACAGACCACGTCAGCACCGGCGTTTAAGGCTGCTAAATTTTCCGCAATCCAGGTTCGGTCTGGCGCCGCATCGGCATCGGTTGTCAAAACTACTCCGTCGCCAGCTAGTTCCATTGCGTGGTTCAAAGCCAAACGACGCGCCTCTCCGGCAGAAGCGCGTTCCCCGTGAAGATCGTATGTTTCAATTTTTATGCTCGTTGCCTTGCTTTGTATCTGACGGCTGGTTTCCAAAGTGCCATCCGTGCAATTATTTAGGAGCAATAATATGAGGTCGGGTGTATGAGTCTGGTCGATTAGCGCTTGAAGACACGCTTTTATCATTGCGGCCTCGTTCTTAATTGGTGCGGCGACGATGGTACAATTACATAACATCATTGTTATCAAATGTGGCGACGTTTCCGTATCATCAACGATGGACAATCTATTTTCACAAACTTCATATTATATCAATAAAAATGCTGTCAAAGTGCGGCGAGACCTTTCCAAGTATCTCTAGGACCCTAGTCAAGAGGTGACCTGAGTCACGCCGGTCGTCTGCTGGCCTAAGCGTAACGTTATCAACTTCCCAGAAGAACTCTTTATATTATCCCCTAAACGACCCCTACTGGCGGGCGGAATAAACCGCTCGCCTTTTGTATCGACAGACTACGAGTAGGGAAAAACTCGAACTACCTGAATAACATCGGCTGCATAGACGAGTTTAGCAGTCAGATTCGGCCCAAAACAAGGAACGACATCTGCTAATGCCGGGTGTGGTAATAATCATCGATACCACTTCGATATGTCGCTGACGACCAATCCGGCACGTCGGACACGCCGTAGGAGGGCGCATTCTCCAAAGCGCGCTTATCCAAATTCACCACATAGCCGTCGTACGCTGTGCAGTACGTCAATTGATCCCATGGCAGCGGGTGATACTTTTCGCCAATACCCAGGAAGCCGCCGAACGACATAACGGCATAGGCTACGTGTCCACTCTGCTTATCAAGCATGAGGTCATAGATCGAACCCAATGCTTCGCCTGCTTTGTTGTAGACCTTCGTGCCATTCACTTTGCTGGCCGCGATTATTCCTAATGTTTCGCGCTGTTGTCCCGTGCCCGAAGGCGTTGAACCTGAGTAGCTCATGCTGCTTTTCTCCAAGTTGTAGTGGGTCCCAGTTGCATTTACCGGAACGGTAACCTTTACATGGGAACGCGCCAACGAACGTGCATTGTCTACCCATTAAAGCTTCGATATCTTGTCACTACAATATACGCAGATCTCAGCGCCTAGTCCGCTTCAACGAAGTTCTGTTACATAAGTTGGAGTAATTTCCATCCATATTCGCCGGTGGATCGATCATGCATGTTGATGCCCCTCCTAATGAGGCTGACAGATTCTGAGGTCGATGTGGTCGATGGTATGGTTTCGTAACTTCCTTATTGAATCAAGGACGGAAGGGGTGTCCCGGAAGAGGTAACCCCCTGTCGACTGCCTATCGATCAGGAGGCGTTTTTGCCTGATTTGCACGTAGAGCCAGTTCACCGGAATATTTAGCCTGGCGGCCAGCTCTGGAGGGCTGAGCAGGCTGGCTTCGTGTAACCACCTGCGATGTGGCTCGGCCGCCTTCAGTCCGGCGCCACGCCGGATCCGCTGCACGGTGGTGGGGAGGACCTCGGTTTCGCAGTTGGGAGAGCGATGGCCCTCAGCCGTGAGGACAGCTGCAATCTTGTCATCGTGCGTGCCGTCGTTGACGAGATCGAGCACGCGATCGCGCATTTCCATCCCGCGCGTAAGCTTGGCAACAGAGTTGACCTTCAGCTTCACCTCAAGATTTGTTACGGCACCACCGCGCCAGACAATTCTCGCTAGAGCGACGTCGCGCTCGCCTCGGTCGAGCACGACCTTGTCGACGAGACAGCGCAATAGCGCTTTGCGCTGAGCATCCGTGGTGGCCGCGTCGGCCCAGATCTGGGGAAGGCGGCCGGCGAGGCTGATCACCTTGTCTTGGAGGCCCTTGCCCATCCCCATCTGAACGATGGTCTGGGGTGAGGATTGCTGAGCAATCGTCTCCTCGGCTGCGCGGACCTCACTTAAGACCGCTTCCCAGCGACGTTCCAGCTCAGCGGCAACGAGACGATTATCAGGGTCGACACGGTTGAACTGCCGTTCGGCCAACGCAGCTGCATAGCGCAATCGTTCAAGCTGTCGTTCTGTGCTGGTTCGCAGCGCGCCATCAACCTGCTGCTGGGCTCTGCGTGCCTGAGACAGTGCATCAAGTTCGGCAGGCGCTAGGGCTGTCAAAAAGGCATCCGCCACAACCTCGTCTACGCGAGGGGCACGAATATACTGACAGGCCGGCAAGCCCTCATTGGAACGCAGATGGTTGCAAACATATTGCCCACCGCCCTTGTAGCGAACGTACATCTTATGGCCGCACCGCGCGCACCAGGCGATGCCGTGCAACAGAAGATCGCCGTCGCGTGGAGCCCCTCTCGTCTTGATACGCATGTATTCGGCCCGGTTATCCTTTATGATATTACGAATCATTTCGTAAGTCGGCCAGTCCACGTAGGCGGGATATCGGTCTTTCACGATAATCCGCCACTCCTCGATTGCTCGTGGCGCCTTTGCCCGTGATGCGCCTTCGCGAGCGAGCTCACGCATGCGAGTTCGGCCATAGACGAATGCACCGGCATAGGCGGGGTTCTTCAGGATCACCCCAACCGAAGATATCGTCGCCCGCGTCCAGTACAAATCGCCATGCCGGTCGCGGCGTGGAAGGTCAAGCCTGCGATCGTTGAGCATACGCATAACCTTTGCCACAGTGCGGAACTTTAGAAACATTTGGAACACGAGCCCCAGGCGCTCCTGCACGGCCATGTCTGGGTCCTTGGTGACCACCCCGCTCGGATCGCGGATGAAGCCGACCGGCAAGGTGAGTGCCAACTCGCCGCGTTCGGCCTTGGCGAGGAGTCCGGCGGTCAAACGACTGCGGATCGTGTGCAGTTCAAGTTCAGATATCGTCCCCTTAAGTCCCAGGAGCAGCCGGCCGTTGGGGCTGCCAGGATCATAAACCCCGTCACGATCGGCGATGAGGCAACATCGCAAGCCGCATATATCCAAGAGCGGATACCAATCTGAGCAGTTGCGCGCCAAGCGCGTTACGTCAATCGAGAGGATCAACCCCACTTCACTAAGCCCAACCCGGCCAACAAGTTCCTTAAAGCCGCTTCGCTGCGCAGCCGATGCCCCGCTCATGCCGAGATCCGCGTCGATCACGTCTATATCCGCCTCATGCCAGCCGAGTTCGTGAGCGCGCTGGCGAAGCGCGTATTGGAGCCGCAGGCTTTCCTGGTTGCTCACGACCTGATGGGGTGTCGATTGCCGGATGTAGACCACCGCTTTGCGCGCCAGGTGCGTCGGTTTGACCAGTTCGGACTTCACGAGACATCTCCGCCAGAACCGCGGCGACGTCGTCGATGATCTGGCGCTTTAGAGCCGGTGGCAGTGTCGCCTAAAGATCTTTCGGATCCACGCTCATCACATTCGAGACATTCGGCCGCTGATAGAAGATCACTCAGTGCCTCTATACTCAACTTGGTACGATTTCGCATTCGGCTTTTGAGGTTCTGTAGCAGAGATCGGAACCAACAGACTTGTTCCGAATCGATGCTCAACTTCATAGGATGGTGGAAAGTTGCCGCCTCTGTGCGACGAGCGACGGATCACGCGCAAGGATCGCCCATAGAGGGGGTGCCGCGGATCCAGAACCTGGACCACCTCCGAAAATGATTCGTCAGCCTCACTAGAGGGGATATTCCTAGACGCCTTCGATGGAACGCACCCACCTGTAAACGTTCGTTCAACACGCCAAATCCCTGAGAGGCGCCGTGTTCGGCGCGGGAGTAGTCAATCTATGAAAAATCCCTTTATGAGCATGTGGCTCAGCGCTGCAAATCGGGCTCTCGGAGCAGGATCGGGTGTTTGGAAGGCATCCGTCCGCCAGCAGCAGACAGCCGCATTAAACGAAGCGAACAAAGCAGTTACGGCCTTTTGGAGAGGTGCCGCCAAGAAGGCAATCGGTCGCAAGCCCAGAAAAAGGTGATGTAGGTTTCCACATCGATGGGAGCACCACTTCAGAAAATATCCGTCATGCGGTCATGGTGCTGGGCAGTACTGGAGGTGAGCCGGGCAAAGCCACAGCATCTTCCTGCAAGCGAAAGTTAAAAACTTAGGAAGCAATTTGCTAGGGGATTACCGTTCAACGCGCCGCGTCCAAAACATCATGACCAAGGCCATGAGTGCCGGTTCGACAAACAAGCCTATCAACTCCCAGGTTTCATTATCTCCGAAAATACCAAACAAAATCATAAGAAATGGCATATTGGTCGAACCACCTATTAGCTTAGGTCTGACGAAATGGTCGGCCGTAAAAAATTACGCCCAACCCAAAGGCGACAATAAAGGTTGCTGCGATCTGGCTGCTGCCCAACGCGATTAGGCCCGCGATCAAGGCCGCAACGACGGTGCAAAACGGGAGCATCTCTGCAATGGCCGTGATGACGGTAAAAATGCTGCATGGTAGAGGCTGAATACAAAATAGGATAGACTGAAAAACTCCCTTTGAGATTTGGCTCTCTTATAAGGGGCGTGGATGAGGCTGAAACCTACTACATTCCGATGGAATCACAACGTTCTAGCACTGGAGATGCTGATTTAGGCCGAATTCGCGCTGGGTCGGTCAGCGCAATTCGGGCGAGCGACGTCGCGCCACAACCCGACCAGGCTGAACATGTTCCGGCATTGGTCGCTGTTGGGAGGTCACTTCAGGCTTTCGCTCGGAGCACTGGCGCCGGAGTGGGCAGCAAGCGGACCATCGCCTTGGGGCAAGCAACGGCGAAGGTCGGCTAGGCAACGTCCGCCATGGCGTAGCGCCGGCAATGATTGAGATAAGCCGCCTCATGAGCCGATACGAGATCGACTACGCTGTTCCAAAGCCAATTGGGTGCAGCCAGAGATTTAGACCGATTCCTTTGTAGCTCGGCTAGCCATTTCTTTCGGTCCGCCTCGGGTAGTTGGCGGGCATGGGCGTGTCCCACGACGCGCGCCAGGAATTCAGCCACGTCTACCGCCTCTTGCCGGGACAGTTGGTCAATTTCCAGTTTTAGGTCCTGTGGCAGCAATTCTCGGATAAACACGGGCTTTTGAAGTAATCGCTGCGCCAGCATCCGGCCACCTAGAAACGGGGACAAATGGTGAGCACCCGTGACGACACGTTCCGCATTGTCGGCTGGCATCGGGTTGGTCCGACTATGAGGCGCGGCTGCGGCCACCGCCTCCTTGATGTCGATCAGGCAGTGTCGCTCCCGTTTGCCGGCGGCAACCGCGACAAGGACGGCGAAGCGGAGGCCGCCAAGGGAGCTACAGCCTTTGCGCCAATAAGCTGCGTCCAGAACACGAACTTGCGCGTCGTCATCACGGGACCGTAAGGCGGTTACGAGCTTGCGGGCGTCTTCCTGTTCAAGCAGTGAGACGATGGCTTTGCGCTCTTCCTTCGTCAATGGCCAAAATCGTTTTCCGAGGGGAATTACTGGTTCTTTCCCCTCAATTCTCTCATCCGCCAAGTGCTTCCACGACCTGCCGGCAGCTTCTCGCATCAGCACTCTGATGATTTTTGGCATGTCATTCGCCGAAGATTGTGTTTGCCCCTCGGCTTCCGTGGCAAACGCTTGTTCGTAGCCATCGTAATACCGGCAAAATCTGGGGCGCGGTCGCTTTTTTTTGCTTGCGCCGACGCGAGTAGTTCCGATTCAAGCTATGTGTGAGCGCTCCGGACAATCTTGACTACCTGTCTTCGACCCAGCTTCGGGAGCTGGTGCTCAAGTTGTTTGTAAAACTCACCGAACAGGATCGGACAATTTCTGAATTACGCCTGGAGATCGCCCGGCTGAAAGGGCTGAAAGGCCCTCCGGCTATCAAACCGAGCGGCATGGACAAAGGCACCGAACCGGCAAAGCGCGATCAACAGCAGATGCGGCCTGGGCGCGGCAAGATCAGACCGCGCGTAAGCGTTGAAGACCGAATTCTGAGTGCCGCGGTTCCGGCTGGCTCGCGGTTTAAAGGTTATGTAAGCTATTTGATCCAGGACCTTGTGCTGTCGGTGCACGCGATCCGCTATCGCCGGGAGCGTTGGGTGACGCCGGATGGTCAGACGATCATCGCATCTCTGCCGACAGGGACCAATGGTCATTTTGGGCCCGAGGTTCGGCGTTTCATTTTGATGCTTTATCACCAGGGCCAGACGACGCTGTCCCGTTTGGTGACGCTGCTGCATGGGTTCGGTCTGTCGATCTCTGAACGCGAGGTTCAGCGATGCCTGACCGATCAGCAGGACCATTTCCTCGACGAAGCACGCGATGTTCTTCGCGCCGGTCTACAGGGGTCGCGTTGGGTCTCGACCGATGATACCGGCGCCCGCCACCAGGCCAAGAACGGCTTTTGTACACAGATCGGCAACGAGAATTTCACCTGGTTTGGCACCCGCTCATCGAAGAGCCGGCTGAACTTTCTCGACCTGCTGCGGGCCGGCCATACCGATTATGTGCTCAACGCAGCGGCGTACGATTACATGCGCGAACGGGGGTTGTCCGCGCCCCTGATCGCCCGACTGGCCGCACAACCGGAGACGATCTTCCTCGATCAGGCTGCCTGGTCGGCGAAGCTCGAACGGTTGGGCTTCACCGCCCTGAGGCGCGTCACGCCCGATCCGGTGAGCATCGCCACCGAAGGCGCGATTTGGGGCAGCATTTACGCGCATGAATTCCTGCGCGATACGGTCGTGCTGAGCGACGATGCCGGCCAGTTCAACATCGGCTTGCACGCGTTGTGTTGGGTGCATGCGGAACGGCTGGTCCACAAGCTCGATACCTTCACCGACCGGCACCGCGCCGCCCAACAGCGTGTCCGTGGATTGATCTGGCGCTTCTATGCCGATCTGAAGGACTATCGCCTGGCACCCACGGCCAAACGCCGTCTGGGGTTGCGGCTGCGCTTTGATCGCATCTTCCGCCGACGCACCGACTTCGTCACCCTGGATCGCCTGCTGGCAAGACTTTATGCCAACAAGGACGAGCTGCTGAGGGTCCTGCAACGGCCTGAAATCCCACTGCATACCAATGGCTCCGAGAACGACATCCGATGCCAGGTAACAAGGCGCAAAATCAGCGCTGGAACCCGCAGCGATCTCGGACGTGACTGCCGCGACGCCTTCCTCGGACTGGCCAAGACCTGCGCCAAACTCGGCGTGGCATTCTGGGACTATCTCGGAAGCCGTCTCGGCGTCCCTGGTCAGCCCATCATCCCGCCATTGCCAAACCTCATCCGACGTCGACAGAAGCCAGCCTGACGCAGCCAATGCCCCAGGTTTTGCCGGTATTACTAGCCATCCACCATCCGTTCAATAATATGGGCTGTCGTTATCCCTGGCAGATCGGATCCCCGGGCCGCCATGGCGAATGACAATGCGAGACGGATGAGATCATGCACCGGATTACCGATAACAGTTTGGTCCAGGTCACGTATCTGAACGGCGAGCCCGCCATTTATGCCTGCCAGGGGACCAAGGTTGCCGATATGGCAATCTCCGCAGATCCAGGCGCTCGGCCCTTCCGGCAGCGCAGCGCGATGTGAATCTTCCAACCACTGGTAGAACCGCACCGCGCTGCCCCGAACATATGCATGGGCAGATGCCGCCATTTTTCGATTGCGTTCCGATAATAGACGCGATGCTCGGCCATTCGGCTTCGAAAATTCCTCCCGCGCCTCATCCATACTTACCGTCGCCCACGAAACCCATAATAGCCACCGCCGCCAATGAGCAAAAACAGCACGAGGATAATCAGAAGGGTTGTCATAGCTTACTCCAGACCCACGTGTTGGGATCTTTCCCCAGTAAATGCGTTTGCCGCGAAGACGTTACAAGCGTCAGAACCTACTTACGCATTACATCTGGGGAATGTAGGTTTGTTCAATAGAAAGCAACGAGCTTTTATTGTCGGCAATGTTGTTGAGATAATTTTTGTATTTTCGGAAGCCTACTCAACGACGATCGGAATACCAGAAGCTGGCCGCCGCCCATCCCAAGGAAGCCACGGCCATGATGTAGGCTTGCATCATCGCGGCGCAGTTGGTGATGCTGCTGGTCGGGCGCACGGCTGATACGTGGGGACGCAAGCCGCTGTTTCTCGCCAGGTTCGCCATCCTGCCGATCCGCGCGGTGCTTTATACCTTTTCTAACGACAGCTTCTCTATCGCGGCATTCGTCAACGTTGGCGTTCAGGTGCTCGATGGCATCGGCGCCGGGATATTCGGCGCCCTCACGCCTTTGGTGATCGCCGACATCATGCGCGGTACCGGGAGCTACAACTTGGCCCAAGGCGCTATTGCCACAGTCCAGGGGATTGGCGCTTCGCTGAGCGGGCTGGCGGCTGGCGTGATCGTCGATCACTTCGGATCAGTGCTGCATTTCTCGCCGCCGGCGGTGCTGCTTTCGTGGCCTTGGTCGTCTTTGCCCTGCGGATGCCGGAAACGGCGGAACGGGGGATTCCAGCCGCATAGGCCAATTATTCGAAATGTGAAGCTTTGCCCTGTGACCATGCCATTCTCATAATTTTTGATGAGGTGGGCGGCTCCCTTGATGTGGTGTTCACCGACGACTACTTTGGCATATCGATGCCGGGGACGGGGGCCGTCCACCTCATCAAGAATTACGCTCCATAGGTGCAGTTAAGCACCCATCTCGGCCGCTCGACGATTAATCTTAAAAACAGACGCACGCATGCTTCATAGGGTCAGCGCCATCAACATTCAGTAGCGGCGCGCCAGTTTTCCGCCTCCGGGGCGTCCGTGGTTGCATTGCGCCGCGAATTCTGGCCAATGGGATCATCAATACTTACTCAGGCTACCTTTGATGATCAGAGGACGCAGGGTAATAAAAAGGGTCCAGGAACTCAATTATTCATGCGAGACTCGCGGACCGAAGAACTTAAGCCGTCAATGCTGCGCGCCTACCAGACCCCCGAGCTCAGTACCGCGGCCTGGCAGACCATTTCGGCTTTCAGCCTCTACATCGCCTGTATCGCGTCGATGTATGCGGCGTTGCACGTCTCTGTCTGGCTGACACTGGCACTCGCCATACCGGCAAGCGGCCTAATCGTCCGCATCTTCATGCTTCAGCACGATTGCGGCCACAATTCGCTGTTTCCATCGCGGCGCCTAAACGGAATTGTCGGCGCCGCCTGCAGCCTGGTGACATTGACGCCCTTCGCCTATTGGCGCCGTTTGCATGCGCGGCATCATAAAAGCTGGAACGATCTCGACAACCGCGGCATCCCGGCCGACTTCTTTTCAGATTGCTTGACGCTGGCCGAATACAACGCTCTCCGCCCCTTGTCGAAATTTCTGTACCGCGCATCCCATCATCCGCTGTTGATTCACCTCCTGCTGCCGTCAGTGATTTTCATTCTACTGTATCGCTTGCCGTTTGATACCCCGGCCTCTTTCCGGCGCGAACGCCGCAGCGTTTACCTGCTGAACCTCGCGCTCATGGGCCTGTTCGCACTGCTGATCGCCCTTTTCGGCGTCAGGAGTGTTGCGTTAGTGCAACTTCCGGCCATGGCGATGGCCGCCATAGCTGGAATCTGGTTGTTCGCGGTGCAACACCGGTTCGAGAATGCGCAATGGACAAAAGCGGAGGATTGGAATTTCAATCAGGCTTCCTTGAGCGGCACCTCGTATTTGAAACTGCCGCTCGTCCTGCGCTGGTTTAGTGCGAATATCGGCTTGCACCACATCCATCACCTGCGCCCCGGCATTCCAAACTATCGTCTGCAGGCTTGTCAGGATGGTTTTTTTGAGGAAACGAAATCGGTAACGGTGCTCACCCTATATGACGCCTTCAAAGCCCCCAACTATGCCCTCTGGGACGAAGCATCAAACCGCATGGTGCCGTTTCCCTCCTACAGGACGTAGGACACTCCCGCCCTCGACGGCTGATACGCGACGGCCCATCCCGGTCGTTCCAACCGCCCGCGTACGAGGCGTTTGTCACCGCGACCGGTCTGCTGGACCGCAACGCGCGCAGCTCCATCACCGGCATCACCCTTTTTGCCGGCTTCGCCAGTACCATCGGCTGGCCGACCACTTCCCTGCTCATCCATGCCCTTGGTCGCAATACCGGCCACGGCAGCGCGCCGGCCGATCATTGCATAGGCATTGGCCTGGGGCAGGGGGGGCGCGTGAGCTGGCCGGTCCCTCGGCCGATGGTCCGGAATAACGGCCCCTTGGAATCGTCGACTAAGTCCGGTGCCATCGATATAAGCGTGCAAGTAGGCGTCGAGGAGATGGTGGCACGGCATTTCGTGGTGCTGCCGCCTTTTTCGCGCAGACGAACCCACAGTCGCCGTTGCTGCGTAAACACGTCTTCGACCTTCATCCCCAGTGCCGCATTGATCCGCGCAAAGGAATAAACCATCAGCCCGAAGGGGCCAGGGTCCCAGTGCGCAGCCTCATACCTCAAGGCCCTAATTGTTAGCCGGACAATGTTACAGAATCGCCCTTTAGAGCAGGTCAGAGATAAGCCCCCGGAAGCGGCCGGGGATTATTCTTCTGCAGAAATGCAATGCTGCGCTGCACAAAGACTGCTTGTGACCGGACCGTGGGATTGTCTTTTTAAATCCTCGACAGGATTAGCTTGCTCTCCTGTTTCTTGGACGTTTCCTCCCTAAACTTGGCGGTGCTTCGTGCACCGCCTTTTTTTTGTCCAAAACGCGGCGCAATGGAGCGGTTCATCCTCTATTGCCCGGTTTGCGAACCGGCATTGAAATGGGCCCCGCCCAAAACCCCCATAAAGCACTGATATATAAAAAGAAATTTCATTCTAACAGAGGGCCCGATCGGCGCCGATTCGGACCCCTGCTAATGACCAGCTCAATATTAAATATCAATTTGTTGGTCTCGAAATATGATGGGGTCCTATTTGGGCTCTGACTCAACCTCGGTGCAGTTCGGCGGTCGTTTCATGCGGGTGCGACTAGGCGTGCGCGGAGAAGATCAAGTCCTGCGCGGCCGTACATTTGCCGCTTTACCAATTTGAGTTTGGTAATCTGACCTTCGGTCTGTCCGTTTGACCATGGCTCGGTTATGGCTGACCTGACCGCCGCAAGGTCGCGTGTGATCCCTTTAGCGAACGAGGCAAGTAAACTGCCACCGGTGTCGACGAGCCAAGATGTCAGCGCCTCGGCATCGCGGGTCCGTAGTATCTGATGAAACCGTTCTACCAAGTTTCGTGCCGCGGTGAGTGCAGGTACGCCGGTCTCAACGGCGGCAACGGTGATGGCGTCGGCCTTCGATAACTGTTCGCGGCGCATCGTCAGCATCCGGCCGAGCTGCCGTGCCGGCGGTGGAACGCGTGTCGGTGCGAGTCCGGCCTTTTCGCTGCGCCGGCGCCGCGTGGCCCATTCCGCCACGACCCGAACACTACCGCCAAAACCCTCGGTGCGCAGGCGTCGCCATAGCTCGGCGCCATTCCTGTAGCGCGACAAACAGGGTGAGAACGCATTGCCTCGCCAGAAATATTCCCCGCTGTTGAGTTGTTGCCTCATGTAATTTGCTCCCCACGGAATTCATCTGCGGGGTATGGTGATGAGGAATGTGAGCATGGCGATGCGAGATGAGTTGGTGGCGGCGACAAGCGGCCGGTATCGGGATGCCTCGCGAGATGAGAAGAAACGGATCCTCGATGAATTTGTGGCGCTGCCCTGCTCGCGGCATGGCCGTATCCGGCTCCCCGATCGCGCGAAACCACGGTAATGCCAGGGTGAGCCTCCAGCCAGGTCTCGACCGTTGCGGTTTCTCGGCCTGGCAGCAGGTCGATGATTCGGCGCTGCTCAAGGTCGCACAGCAGCGTGCCATAGCGCTGACCGCGCTTCCAGGCAAAATCGTCGATGCCGAGGACGCGGACACCGGTTTGCGTGGGCAGCGCCCGTCGCCGCACGATGCGCAGCAGCGTGTCCCTGCTGCCCGGCAGCATCAGTCGCCGGGCAAGACTGGCAGCAGGGCGGCCGCCCAAGACAACCCCAAGATGATGAACGATGCCCTCAAGCCGGGATGTGCGCCGGGCGCCTCTGGGCGCGACTTTTTCGGCCAATGGTTCGCCGAAGATCCGTCGCGGGCACACGGCGTTGCCGCATCGGAACCGGCGAACCTGAACGCGCAAGTGCACAGCACGGCCGTGCGACGGCAGGTCCAGTAAGCGTCGTTCGTGGAAGCCAAACCGCAATCAGGACAGGCCGCGTTAGCCGCGCTCGGATGCGCTGTAATCAACATTCGATCGGCCTCCAGGGCGGTCCCATCAATTACCAGCCCAGCCGGTGAAACTAGCTGAAACGATGTCCGGCGCCTCCAAGTTCTCCTCCGATCAGGATGGCGAACTCTACCGCGCCTGCACCGAATTTAAGTCAGAGCCCTATTTGTATGCCGATTCACACCAGACACGCGGCGGTCGCTACGGCAGGCCGATTAGCGGCCACCTACACCACCACAGGGGGCACGACCCGTACAAGGCTTCACCCCCTGTCGCCGCCAAAAATACCCCACCCAGCACCACAAAACTGGCCCAGCCTTTGGTGACGTGTGAATCGGCGCCACTCCGCGACCCCTGGTGTGTTTGGGGCAATGAGTTACCGCGCCGATCGGCGTCGGGACCCCACGCCGATTTACAACCACCTAACCATGACTGCTTGGTTTACCAGCGGTCGCGCTCGAATTTATTGCTGAATTCTGCTCAGATTAACTGATTGCAAACGCGACTGTCCGTAGATTGGGAGGGCAGATGCCCTCGTCAATGCGGGCCGCTCTGGAGGCGGTGCAGGCGCTGCAACCCCTCGCAGCGGAGGTCAGTCTCGCACTTGCCTGGGTGCTACGCGAACCGAATGTCGTCGCAGCGATTATAGGCGCATCATGTTCGGAGCAGATCGATGAGAATGTTGCCGTGTCCGGGTGCCAGGTGCCACGGGAATTTTTCGCCGGGGCGGAGAGGATTATTGGCCGGTCCGTAAGCCTATCGCGGCGGATTTATGTGGGTCAAAACTGGTGGGGTGTCACGGTCTGAATTTTCGCAGTGAGTGAATATTCGACGCCGAAATACACGCAAGTTCAAGGTTTGCACCCGAGCCGATTGGACGATCTCAACAGAAAAGTGGCCGTGCTTTGCTTTTTGCAAAACCACGGCCACCCATAAGCCCAGTAGGCCGCTCAATGGCCACCGTATATTTCAGCCTATCTTGTGTCAAAATCAATGTTGTTTGTTGGACCCCTGAATTGCCTGGGTCGTTAGTTCGTGAGCTTTTTCGCTATGTGCGACGGCGGCTGCCAGGTGCTCCTTTGCCTCGTTATGGTCGCCTTGGTTGTGTTCGTGAGCCGCCTCCAAATGGTGATGCGCGGCGGCTGTGTGGTGAGAAGCCGCGACGAAATGAGTTTCAGCTGCCGGGTTTTTGTTAAGAGCCCCCGTAGGAGCTGTAGCGGGAGTGGGCTGCGTCGGCGTTGCCATGACTGCGATCCTTGAGCTGGCCCCCGTAGTGAGGACCACTTCCGACTGGGATTAAGGTGGGGTCGGTGCCGTTCCATCTTTCATAAAAATTAAGCTGCTTGCTGCTGTTGTGGCTGTGGGTATGTGGGCAACGCGTTAGCGTTGTCCAAGCGAAGCGTCATATCCACAGCCATCGGCGGCAGTACGCCGATCATCGCTTCACGCCAGACCTCCATCGGCGTCCGGTTGCCCAGCGCCTGGTGTGGGCGCTTATGGTTATAAAAAGAGATCCAGTCGGCGATCCCGGCCCGCGCCTCGATCCCGTCGGCATAGAACTTGATGTAGAGATCCTCGTATTTCAGCGAGCGCCAGAGCCGTTCGATGAAGACGTTATCCATCCAGCGGCCCTTGCCGTCCATTGAAATTCTGATCCCGGCCGCACTCAGCGTGCCGGTGAATTCGGTTGAAGTGAACTGCGACCCTTGGTCGGTGTTGAAGATCTCCGGCTTGCCGAAGCGTGCCATGGCCTCCTCCAGAGCCGAGACGCAGAAACGCACATCCATCGTGTTCGATACCCGCCAGGCCAACACGGCGCGGCTGTGCCAGTCCATGATAGCCACCAGATATAAAAAGCCCCGGCCGATCGGCAAATAGGTGATGTCGGCGCACCAGACCTGGTTCACCCGCTCGATCGCCAGCTCCCGCAGCAGATAAGGGTAGATTTTGTGTCCGGTGCCGGGTTTGCTGGTCCGCGGTTTCGGCCCGAGCGCCACGATCCCCATCAGCCGCATCAGGCGGCGTACCCGTTTGCGGTTCACCAGCACCCCCTCCGCCGCCAGCAGCGCAACCATCCGCCGTGATCCCAGAAACGGCCAGCGCAGGAACAGTTCGTCGAGCCGGCGCATCAGATCAAAATCATTGTCGTTGGCTACACGCCGCGCCCGATACACGCCAGAGCGCGCCACGCCGAGCATTGTACATTGCCGCCGGATCGACAGGTCGGGGTGATTCCGATCGAGCTTCGCTCTGCGGTCCGGCGCGCTCATTTGCCGAGCCTCTTTGCGAAAAAATCATTCTCGATCGTCAACTGACCAATCTTCGCATGCAGTTTTTCGATCATACGGCTCGACGCCGCCTCGGCATCCTGACCAATCTTCGGGTCGAACACCCGGGTTGCATGCTCCTGGAGCTGCTTCTTCCAGGCATAAATTTGGTTCGGGTGAACCTGGTAGCGAGTTGCCAAATCGGCAACCGTCGCCTGCTCACGCAACGCCTCCAAGGCGATCTTCGCCTTCAGCGCCGCATCAATCGTCCGTCTCGTCTTGCTCATAATCCGCTCCATCTACACGACAGAACGGCGCCTTTTCCACCTTAACCAGTGGTCCTAAATCCGGGGGCCAGCTCACCTTTTGAATGTTGTGAGGGCCTGTAGAGGCAGATGCTTTCACAAGGGAAGATTTAAGGCCTAGTCAAATATCATCGTGCATCGATGCTTTTGCAAGCAGGTTGCCAATTGTGGCTTGCCACCTGGGTGGTCGCCGCATAGTGGACAAGCATTGTCGCGGGGCGGTTGCTGTCTGAATTCTTTCGGTTTTTTCTGCCAGTGTTCGGTATAAGCACGGCAAGGACGCCAGTTTAATTATATTTATACCGCAATTCACAATGTGGGCGCTTCTGCTCGCGCTGGTATCTTTGCGCGATAACGTTGCAGAACGCGTCAATTCCGGCGAGCGGCGGTATTTTGTCTCACCGCGCAAAACGGCCTCGTGTAGGGCCTGCACCACAGGGGTGGGTGGCAAGGTCCGGTGATCGTTCTTTCGGTTGCAGTACATATTCCGACAAAGCTCATCGGGTTGAGGCCGGTCGACCCACCTCCGTTTGTTGGCTCCAGGACGCGATCGCGACCGGAGCGCTCTATGTAGCGGTTCCAGCGTTTCTCAAACGCCTACACGAAACGCTGCCCCCAGCGCAGGATCGTCGTGTGCGAAAGCGCTAACCCGTGCTCCGCCATCATCTCCACCCTATCGCAATAGCTCAGCTTATGGCGCCGGTACCAACGCACGTACAGGACGATGATACCCCGAAGTGCCGCCCCTTGAACAGCTTCTCCAAGCGCTGCATATGCATCGTCGTATGCGGCATCGCGTTCAGGACAGAGTTTTTCTGCGCCAGCCTTGCTCGTTCGCTTGTCATTCCGCCGTGCGGGTCGTGAGTACATGATATGTGGCCGGCTCGAACGGGACATTTATGGCGTCGGCATGATTCAGACACTCGCCGAGGCGACATCTTGCGGTGGCATCGGTTGTTTTACTCCGTCATGCACATTCAACCGCGATGGATTTGCCGTACCGAGAATGGCACTGGCGCGAATGACTTCGTCCGGCGTGCCATGTACCATCACCAGAAAGTTATCGGCTTTTAGTTCAGTTTCATATTGAATGACACTGTCCTTCGGTATGCCAATGCTAAAGAGGGCGGCGCCAAATGCGCTTAGGCCCCCAACCAAAACGGCGCTTTCGACGCCGGAAAACACCACGGAGGCGAGATAGCCAAGTACGACAACATGACCGACGACCGGAATGGTCATGAAAAGGCCGCCAAAGAACAGACCCCAGAGACCGCCCCAGAAGGCACCCCGCTTACCCCAGAATTTTATCCGATCTCCCACATTGTAGAAGCCAACGACGTTCTCTTCCGTGTGATAGCCCTTGCCGACAAGGCTCAGATGTTTCATCTCGAAACCGGCGGCAGTGAGCCTTTTTACAGCGTTTTCGGCGGTGTTGTGGTCGTCAAACACTGCGATGGCTGTATCAGGACTTTCCATTTTGAGATCTTTCAAAAAAGGGGTGCGCAGAGCGACGGCATTGAAGTCGTGTGGGCTAGGTATCAGATGCCAACCATGTCGTTGCACCGGCCGGGCGTCGGCAACGGCGCTCTACGCCTCGAGAATGACTTTTAACGCACGAGTGTCCGCGGCATGCTCGAAGGTCTCATAGGCTTTGAGAATATCGGCGAGTTTAAAATGGTGCGTGATCAGGCGCGTCGGGTCAATTTTTTTAGACCGCAGAGTCTTGAGGAGCATCGGCGTGCTGACGGTATCAACCAATCTCGTGGTGATCGAAATATTCCGGTCCCACAGAGTTTCCAGGTGCAGGTCCACCTTTGTTCCATGCACACCGATATTCGCGATGGTTCCTCCAGGCGCGATGATTTGCCCGCACAATTCAAACGTGGCCGGAATCCCGACGGCTTCGATGGCCGTGTCAACGCCGCGGTTCGCTGTTTGGTTCATGACCGCCGCAACAGCCTTGCCGTCGCGGCTATTGATGGTGGCGGTGGCACCGAACCGCTTTGCAACCTCCAGGCGGTTGTCATCGAGATCGATCATGATGATCTCGCCGGGTGAGAAGAACTGTGCCGTGAGCAGGGCGGCTAGTCCGATCGGTCCCGAACCGACGATCGCCACCGTGCCTCCCGGGGCGATTTTTCCATTGAGGACGCCGCACTCGAAACCGGTTGGAAGAATATCGCTCAGCATCACCAGCGCGTCTTCATCGGCACCGTCTGGAATTGGGTATAGGCTGTTATCGGCATAAGGAATGCGGACAAACTCGGCCTGTGTACCGTCGATCGTGTTTCCCAGGATCCAGCCGCCGGTGGTGCAGTGCGAGAACATCTGTCGGCGGCAATATTCACATTTGCCGCAGGCGCTGATGCATGAGATCAGAACGCGGTCATCTGGTTTGAAGGCAGAGACGGCCTGACCAACGGTCTCGATAACGCCGACCCCCTCATGGCCAAGGATACGACCTGGCTTGCAGGTGGGAACGTCGCCTTTGAGAATATGCAAGTCAGTCCCACAGATTGTCGTCTTCGATATCTTAACGATAGCATCCGTAGGCGTGGTGATTTCCGGCTTTTCGTGGTCGTCAAATGATTTTTTTGATGGCCCCTGATATATGAGCGCTTTCATTGATCAATATTCCCTTAAAGTCGCGAGACATGAGACATACTAGCTTTGTAGATTGTCTTTTCGGCAAAAAAGCCATTAGCGCGGAGCATTGGAAGCAATTAGGTTCGTGATGCATGTGGCTCGCGTCCAATAGCATCGGAAACGATGCATACTGTCCATGGTCCATCTGGCGAAAACAGGTTTGACAATAAAATAACCCAGGCATCCGAACTCTGCATATATTGTTTACCGAACGCCTGGCTAATCTCTCTGGCCTTTCAACGAAGCTGTATTACGATGTCACGCCTGAATATTGATCTAACGTAAGCATTGAAAGGCAAATTTCCGTCGGAATCTGACGCAGATTTGTTAAATTTATTCCATTGGTACGTTTAGATTGATCTACATCAACTCACGCCAGTATCATTTTATGATACGCTTCCTTTCATTCAGCCTGTTGGGACGGAGTATCCTCCGTAACAACACCCGAATGGGAAAAAATGGCGGTCGCACGGAAAATAGCTGCGGCAGAAAAATTCAAAAGGAACGCAATATGGCCTATCAAACGATTAACCCATTTAACGGTAAAACGGTCCAGACTTTTGAGACTGTGACCGATCCCCAGTTGGAGGCCAAAGTCGCGGCCGCAACTGCGGCCTTTAAAAAATGGCGCAAGATCAGCTATGCAGAGCGCGCGAAAATTGTCGCCAAGGTAGGAGAGCTGATGCTCGCGCATGCCGATGAACTTGCGAAGACAATGACGCTGGAAATGGGAAAGCGGATCAACGAAGCCCGTGGCGAGGTGGATTTCAGTGCGAGAATCCTTGCCTACTATGCCAAAAACGCCGAACGCTTCCTGGCACCTGTAGAGCTTCATCCCGTGCACGGAAAAGCGCATATGGAGAGCAGCCCGATCGGCATTGTCTTCTGTGTTGAGCCTTGGAACTTTCCCTATTATCAACTGGCGCGCGTGGCTGGTCCGCATCTGATGGCGGGTAACGTACTTATGGTGAAACACGCAAGCAACGTTCCGCAATGTGCCATCGCTTTCGAAAAGCTTTGGATCGAGGCTGGCGCACCGGTTGGTCTGTACACAAATCTGCAAATTTCGCACGAGCAAACAAACAAGCTTATCAATGATCCAAGGATCAAGGGGGTTGCCTTGACCGGCAGTGTTGACGCCGGTCGGACGATTGCGGCATCCGCCGGCAAGAATATAAAAATCTCCTCGATGGAATTGGGCGGTTCGGATGCGTTTATTGTACTCGAAGACGCTGACCTCGAACCCACCGTAAAATGGGCGGTTTGGGGGCGCATGTATAATACGGGACAATGCTGCTGTGCTTCAAAACGGTTTATTGTTGTTGAATCTTTGGCGGACAAGTTCCTGCAGAAATTCCAGGCCGCACTGGAATCGCTGAAACCAGGTGATCCGATGGATGAGAAAACGACATTGGGCCCCTTGTCCAGCGAGGCTGCGTTAATGACGCTTGAGAAGCAGGTCAGTGATGCCGTCGCCAAAGGTGCTAAAATTTTGATGGGCGGCAAGCGGGTCGATCGTCCGGGGTACTTCATGGCACCGACGATCCTTACCGATATCAAACCTGAAAATCCGGCTTTCAGGGATGAATTTTTTGGCCCCGTCGCGCTGTTCTTCCGGGTGAAGGATGAAGACGCTGCCATTGCCCTTGCCAATGATTCTGATTTTGGTCTCGGCGGTTCGGTATTTACGAAGGATGTCGCGCGCGGTGAACGCGTGGCGAGCCGTGTCGAGACCGGCATGATGTTCATCAACAACATCGATTGGTCGGACCCCGAACTGCCTTTTGGCGGGATCAAGGATTCCGGCTACGGGCGCGAACTCGGCGATATGGGCATCCAAGAGTTTGTAAACAAGAAATTGGTGCGCCACGCGGTTATGGACGCGCCGGTGTAAAGGCCAGGATCGCGAAGGCCACGCCGGAGTGCCCAGCGCTCCGGCGTGATGCCAGAAAACGGCCGAGTCGTTCGTCGGAAGAAGCTTGCCGTTGATCTTCGCCAATGAGCCGAGATCTGTGCCTGTAGGCAACGTGAAACGACAATAGGCGGAAAGCAAATGTATGTGAATATTGCCGTCCTCAACGAAACTCAGCCGCATGAACGGCGCATCGCCATGGTGCCGGCCGTCGCCGCGAAGCTACAAAAGCTTGGCGGCAGGCTGCATATGCAGCCTGGGGCAGGGGCCGGCATCATGTTGCCGGACGCTGCCTTCACGGATGTTGTTTTTGTCGAAGACGCCAAGGCGCTGGTGCGCGAGGCCGACGTGGTTCTTGCCGTCCAGCCACCCCCGTTGGAAATCGTGGATGTGATGATGGAAGGCGCGATCCTAATTTCGTTCATCTACGCACATAATGAGCGGATGCTTGTGAAGAAACTCGTGGAGAAAAAGATCACGTGCTTCGCGATGGACGCGATACCGCGCACGACCCGGGCGCAGGCAATGGATGCACTTTCCACCCAATCTGCCCTCGCCGGGTATCTCGCGGTGATGCAGGGGGCGACGCACCTGAAGCGCATCTTGCCGAAAATAACCACCGCCGCTGGCGCCATTGGTCCAGCGAAGGTGTTGGTCATGGGCCTTGGCGTCGCCGGGCTAGAAGCGGTGGCGACGGCGCATCGTCTTGGTGCCGTTGTGGAAGGCTACGACGTTCGGCCCGATACCGCCGAGCAGGTGGCGTCGCTAGGTGCCACCTTCGTCGCAACCGGCGTCGATGCCACGGGCAAAGGTGGTTATGCGCGCGAATTAAAGCCTGAGGAAAAGACCCAAATTGCCGACATGCTGACCAAGCATATTCAGCAATCCGATCTGGTTATCACAACCGCGGCGGTCCCCGGTAAAAAATCACCTAAGCTGATCAGCAAAGAACAGGTGGCCGGTATGAAACCAGGCGCCGTGATCATCGATCTTTCCGCTGAAGGCGGCGGTAATTGTGAAGCTTCCGTGCCGGGAGAGACAGTGCAGGTTGGAATGGTGACGATTGTGGCACCGCTCAACGTGCCTTCGTTGCTGAGCGAGGATGCGAGCGCGCTCTACGCCAAAAACCAGTTTAATCTTCTTGCCCTCATGCTGAAGGACAATGTGATCACAATCGATTGGACCGACGAGGTGTTGGCCAAGACCGCCATCACCCATGCCGGAAAAATGATGAATATTGAAGCAAAGTCCACCCCAAAAGCGGCATGAACGGAGCGATAATATGATCGGGATTAGTGGTTTCGTCGGGCTTTATATATTCATGCTGGCGGCTTTCGCAGGCTGGATCATCATCGGGCGTGTGCCTGCGATTTTGCACACGCCTTTAATGTCAGGCTCCAACTTCGTGCATGGAATCGTCGTTATCGGTGGTATTTTGGTTCTACTGAACGCCAGCACAATAACTGAGCAAATGATCGGCTTTGTTGCCGTGCTGCTGGGGGCAGGCAATGCGGCTGGCGGCTATGCCGTTACGGACCGGATGTTGGCGATGTTCCAGACCAGCAGCCAGCCCGCCAAACACGCCCGCCGCCACCACGCGAAGAAAGGCTGAGCCCATGTTGACGCTCCTTCCCCAATTCACCATTGGCACCGTTGATCTCGTCGCAGCTTTTTTGTTGCTTTATGGCCTGCATCGCATGTCATCACCCGTTACCGCACCCTCCGGCATCTTCCTCGCCGGTATCGGCATGGCGGTCGTTGTTCTGGTCAGCTTCCTAGACATTTTTCGCGTCAGCGCCGCGGCAAGACCGTTTCTCCTGGTTAATACTGGCCTGGCTATTATAGCGGTTGTTATGGGTGGCGGCGTTGCCTGGTGGGTTGGAAAAAAAGTCGCGATGACTGCCATGCCACAAATGGTCGCGATTTATAACGGCATGGGCGGTGGTGCAGCTGGTGGTATAGCGGCGGTGGAACTGTTGGGTCGTCATGCGACGGACGTAACAACGCTTGTGGTTACGTTGCTGGGCGCGCTGATTGGCGCCGTGTCCTTTTCCGGCTCGATGATCGCCTGGGCAAAATTGCAGAGCATTCTTAATAATCCGCTCCGCTTCCCCGGCCAGAAAATCCTGAACGCAGGGGTCTTCTTTGGAACGCTGGCGCTCGGCGGGTACATTGTTTTTCTGGATCGTACAGGCCACGTACCGCCCAGCCTTATCTATATCTTCTTCGGCTGCGCCGTGCTCTTCGGCATTTTAATGACATTACCCATCGGCGGCGCAGATATGCCGGTCGTTATCTCGATCTACAATGCCTTTACCGGCCTTGCGGTCGGGCTTGAAGGTTTCGTGCTGCTAAACCCAGCGTTGATGATCGCGGGCATGGTGGTCGGCGCCGCCGGCTTGATGCTCACACTATTGATGGCCAAGGCAATGAATCGCTCCGTCAGCAATGTTCTATTCTCGAATTTTGGCGACGTACCGAAACACAAGCAGAGCGACATGAAAGGTAGTCTCAGGCCAACCGAGGCTTCGGACGCGGGCATCTTCATGCGTTATGCCGCAAAGGTCATCATCGTACCGGGCTATGGACTCGCCGCCGCGCAAGGCCAGCAGAAACTCTACGAATTCGTGAAGCTGCTGCAATCAATGGGCGTGAATGTGAGATTTGCCATTCATCCGGTGGCCGGACGAATGCCGGGGCAAATGGATGTACTGCTGGCTGAAGCCGGCGTGCCGTACGACATGATCTTCCAACTCGAAGATATCAATGACGATTTCGCGAACACCGATGTTGCACTTGTCATCGGCGCCAATGACGTGGTGAACCCGGCCGCGCGAACGGACAAATCCTCGCCTATCTACGGCATGCCAATTCTGAACGCCGACAAGGCCAAACAAGTTTACGTGGTGAAGCGTGGTGACGGCAAGGGCTATGCGGGGATTCAGAATGCGCTGTTCTACGACGAAAATTGCAACATGGTGTACGGCGACGCCACGGCCGTGCTGACGAAAATGATTGAGGCCGTGCGCGGCTTAGGTAAGGCTGCAGCATAAATTTTGGAAGGTAGTGGTGATGGACATTGGGACAATAGCGGCAAAAGCAAAGACAATGCACGCAGCCGTAGTCAGAGAATTCGGCAAGCCTTTGGCGATGCAGGAATGGGCCATTCCAATTCCAGGACCGGGCCAGATACTTGTAAAAACCGAAGCGTGCGGCGTCTGTCATACCGACCTCCACGCTGCCAAAGGTGACTGGCCCGTTAAACCAACCTTACCGTTTATACCGGGGCATGAAGCCATCGGTATTGTTGTCGCCCTGGGCGAGGGTGTGACCATCGTAAAAGAGGGCGACCGTGTTGGAGTGCCATGGCTATATTCGGCCTGTGGCCATTGCGAGCATTGCCTATCGGCGTGGGAGACCGTGTGCGCCGAAGCGCAATTCGGGGGCTACACCAAAAATGGCGGGTTCGCCGAATATATTCTCGCGGACCCGGATTACGTCGCCCATATTCCCAAGGGCCTTGACCCGAAGGCTGCCGCCCCGCTGATTTGCGCCGGTCTCACGAGCTATAAAGGCATTAAAGAGACAAAAGCGAAGCCTGGTGACTGGATCGCTATTTCCGGTGTCGGTGGCCTGGGGCATCTCGCTATTCAGTATGCCAAAGCCATGGGGCTTCTCGTTTGTGCCGTGGATATCGACGACGGCAAACTCGACCATGCCAAAAAGCTCGGCGCCGACCTTATGGTGAACGCCAAAAGCGGTGACCTCGCCGCAGCTGTTGCAAAAGGAACGGATGGTGGCGCGCACGGCGTTTTAATCACCGCACCATCACTCATCGCCTTCAAACAGGGAGTTGGCATGACGCGCAAGCGCGGCACCTGCGTTTTGGTGGGCCTGCCGCCGGGTGAATTCCCGGTGCCGCTATTCGACGTTGTGGCGAATTGCATCACCATCCGCGGTTCATTCGTTGGCACGCGGCAAGATATGGCGGAGGCGTTGGCGTTCGCGGCCGAAGGTAAGGTGAGGGTAGATTTCGAGCTGCAGCCGCTTTCGGCGATCAACGAGGTTTTCGAACAACTCGAACACGGCAAGGTGCCGTCCAGGGTGGTTCTCGATTATTCAAATAGCTGACGCCGGGATGTGCTGGGTCGGAGGTGGTATGCCTAGTTGCACTCCCGAAGAAGGTCGCGCCGCCCAAAATGGGTTCGAACACGGCGACCTCGCGCTCCTGACGCCCGCCCAGATGGGTGAGGCTGACCGCGCGGCCGAGGCCGCCGGCGCCAGCGGAATGGCGCTTATGGAGGCAGCGGGCGGTGCCGTCGCGGTTGCCATCGGGGAGCGCTGGCCGATGCGGCTAGTCACGGTCCTGTGTGGCCCGGGCAACAATGGCGGCGATGGCTTTGTCGTCGCCCGTCACCTTGACGCGGCAGGGTGGCCGGTGAAAGTGGCTCTGCTTGGCGCACGCGAAAAGCTCTCCGGTGACGCCGCTCGCGCCGCCAGCACCTGGAAAGGCGACCTCGCGCCATTCACGCCCGATAGCCTCGACGGCGCTGGAGTGATTGTCGATGCAATTTTCGGCGCTGGACTCTCCCGCTCTTTGGAGGGCCAAGCGGGTATCCTCGTTGAGGCCATGAAATCGCGCCACGTTCCGATCTGCGCCGTCGATGTCCCGAGCGGCCTCGACGGCGCCTCTGGGATGGTGCGCGGCGGTGCGGCGCCGGCTGACCTGACGGTGACCTTCTTCCGCAAGAAACCCGGGCACCTGCTCTATCCAGGACGAGCGCTGTGCGGCCACGTCGTGGTAGCCGATATCGGCACTCCAGTGGCCGTGCTTGACGCCATCGGCCCGAATACGTGGGAGAACGGTCCTGGCCTATGGCTGGGCGGCTATCCATGGCCTGAGCCCGAAGCCTACAAGTACAAGCGCGGCGAGGTCCTGGTTCTCGGCGGAGAAGCCATTACGGGCGCGAGTTCGAATGGCCGCCCTGGCCGCGTCCCGCGCCGGCGCGGGTATGGTGACGCTTGCGGCGCCAGATGCGGTGTGGAGCATCTACGCTACAGCCCTGACCAATGCGATCGTGCGTCGCTTCGAGGGCGCCTCGGGCTGGCAGGCATTGCTGGCCGACAAGCGGCGTAACGTCATCCTGATTGGTCCCGGCGCGGGGGTCGGTGCATCAACACGTCAGTATGTCGTCGCCGCCCTGGCGACTAAACGGGCGACTGTCCTCGACGCCGACGCGCTGACCTCGTTCGCCGAGGCGCCGGAGGATCTGTTTCGTGCGATCGACGGGCCCTGCGTGATGACCCCACACGCCGGGGAGTTCATGCGCCTGTTTCATTTCAAGGGCGACAAGCTGGAACGCGCGCGCGCCGCGGCCCAGCAAAGCGGAGCTATTGTGTTGCTCAAGGGGCCCGATACCGTCATCGCCGCGCCGGACGGGCGCGCGATCATCAATTCCAACGCGCCAGCGCAGCTTGCGACCGGCGGGAGCGGCGATGTCCTGACCGGCTTTATCGGCGCATTGCTGGCCCAGGGGATGGCGGAGTTCGAGGCCGCCGCGGCTGGCGCCTGGCTTCACGGCGCGGCGGCGGCGGAATTCGGACTGGGGCTCGTCGCCGAGGATCTGCCAGGCGTTCTGCCACGAGTGCTGCAAAAGCTCAGGGAGCAAGCGCATGTCTAGTCAGCTGAAAAGCAGATCACCTTTGCCTTCGGTCAGGGGCCCAGTCGGAACAAGGACGAGGCCATGAAGGCGATGGTGCTCAACAGGCCGGGGACACCGCTCGAATGGACGGAATTGCCCGACCGCCAGCCCAGTTCCGGCGAAGTGCGGGTCAAGGTCCTCGCATGCGGCGTCTGTCGCACCGACCTGCACGTTCTGGACGGCGAATTGCCCGACCCGAAATCACCGATCATCCCAGGCCACGAGATCGTGGGCCGTATCGATGCACTCGGACCGGGCGTTACAGGGCTGGCCATGGGTGAGCGGGTGGGAATTCCCTGGCTTGCCCATACCTGCGGCGTCTGCCCCTATTGCGAGGCGAAGAGGGAAAACCTCTGCGATGCGCCACTCTTCACCGGCTACACGCGTGACGGCGGCTTCGCGACCGCAGTCATCGCCGATGCGCGCTTTGCGTTTCCGCTCGGCGAGACGGGCAGCGACGTGTCACTGGCGCCGCTGCTCTGTGCGGGATTGATCGGCTGGCGTTCCTTGAAGATCGCCGGTGACGGTAAGCGGTTGGGGATCTACGGTTTCGGCGCCGCCGGGCATATCGTCGCGCAAATCGCCAAGTGGCAGGGCAGGGAGGTCTTCGCCTTCACCCGGCCGGGTGATACCGGCACGCAAATCTTTGCTCAAAGTCTGGGCGCAACCTGGGCGGGCGGCTCTGATGAAATGCCCCCGGAACCGCTTGACGCGGCGATCATCTACGCAACCTTGGGCGATCTTGTGCCCCAGGCGCTCAAGGCGGTCGGCAAGGGTGGCCGCGTGGTCTGCGGCGGGATCCATCTGAGCGACATCCCCAGCTTCCCGTACCGAATTCTCTGGGAAGAGCGGCAGTTGCTGTCGGTCGCTAACCTCACCCGGCAGGATGGGATCGATTTCCTGGAGCAAGTCCCGAAAATCGGCATTGCCGTTAAGACGACGGTCTACCCGCTGCAGCAAGCCAACAAGGCGCTGGAGGACTTGCGGGCTGGCCGGTTCGACGGAGCTGCGGTGCTCGTGCCGTGATCACCAACAATTCTGGGGGCCTGGCATCCGCGCCACGGTCTGCGAATGAGGGCATAAAAATCGGCAGCCGCTAGCGAGGTCACCAACCGGCCATGAGCGTAAGGCTGGCGACGGATGAATATTAGGACGGATGACTTCCGCGTGCGCGAAGGCGACGAGGTCAACCTGTCCAAGCTGCCGACAGTCACCGATCCGATCTACGGATCGGCAGAAGACTATCAGGATCTCTTGGCGAAACACGTCATACAACTGAGCCATGACCACACTGCCAGCGTCATGATGGCGAAAACAACCGGGTTGATGGCTTGGGCCATGGTGGCGTGCTTTGTTTTTCGGGTTCTTATCTAGGCTCGGGCACGGAGAAAACCACTCCTGGCCACGTCCTGACCGCTTTTGCGCGGTAGCCGGAGGCGGCGGCATGACGGGGATGGTACAAAGCCGTAATCATAGCCCGCCTATCGCCTCTCGGGCTCCCCGCTCGCAAAAGCGGACGCCAAAGTTGGACAGTTGCTTCGGCAGTTACGAAGCCATCGCGGCCGCTCAGCGTTATGGACCCGTCGGCCAGGGCGTTGCAGAACCTCTCTGCGCCCGTTTAAGGGGATGGCCCCCGCAATGCCTGCAGCGACAATCCAGCCTTTTTGAGATTGCCCTCGACCGTGTCGGTCTCTGTTCTGGCGCGGGCATTGTCATCGCCTGGCGCTATCCCGGCTGGGAGGTGCTGGCCCAGGACGAATTCCGGACGCGGTTGCGTGTCGATATACAACGCGACCGCAAAGGCTTGCCTGTCGCTCAGATGCGCGTTGCCCAGCGGCATGTTGCCTTTGACCCAGGTCGCGAGCTTGACCACATCGGCCAGACCCGCCCCCGCGTTATAGCTGTTCGCGCCCCATACCGGCGGGAAGGCGCCTGGCAGGCCCGCCCCTTGGGCACCGTGGCACGCAGCGCAATGGGCCGTGTAGACGGCGGCGCCGGCGGTAACATCGGCGTGCGTGGTGGCCTTGAGCATGGCCGGATAAGGGCTGATAGCATTGGCAGGCGGTGCGCCGTAGATCGCCTTGCCCCGGTCGAGCCAATGGATATACGCCACCATGTCGACAACAACCGGACTATCGGTACTGGGGCGGATGCCGTTCATGCTGCGCATGAAACAGTTGGCCACCCGGTCCTCAAGGGTGATCACCTTGCCCTCACGCGGCGCGTAGGCGGGGAACTTCGTGGCCGTGCCAAGAAAATTGCCTGGATGGTCGTTATCGCCGCCATCGGTGTGGCAATTGTTACACGTCAGCGCATTGCCGATATAGCCTTTGACCTCGGGGTCGGTTGTCGTGTTCATGATCATGTCGTGGCCGCGCTGGATCGCTTGGCCGAGCGGCCCGGCCGGCAGACCTTGCAGGCTCGGCGTGTCGGCAAGCGCCGCGCCCGCAACCGTCAGAACGACGGCCGCCGCGAAGGTTTTGTTCATCTCCCCTCCTGACTTCGCGTTTTTAGGGCCTTTTTCGCAGCAAAGCCAGAAAAGCATTCGTGGATGCTTCTGAATTTAGAATGACTTTGTCGCGGCTCATTTCCGGTCGGCTGGATGAGTGGGACATCAGCATGTAGGAGCTGCCCTAGGCGGGCGAGATAAACATAGGCGTGCCCAGATGCTACCTGCGCAGATGCAAATGGTGGCGGTGCGCGAGGTCGCACCGTTCCCAGGCGCGTTTCTAAGGCCAGCTTCTCGGAAGCGTTCGCCTTGTTGGAGGTTTAGCCCCCGGCGATACGGGGGATAAGAAATACTTCGCTGTCGGGAGTAAGGGGACGGCTCCAGCTTCGCTGGAAAATTTCACCATCGATGGAAATGGACATGAATTTGTCGACGAAGTTCTCGAAGCCCGGGAATTTGGCGTCGAGAGCTTGCAGCGCCGAGCGGGTGTCGGCGGCGGCGATGTCAAAATGTTTTTCGCCGCCGGTGAAGCGATCGCAAAGCGAGGACGAGACGGTGATGCGCGGCACCGTTTATTCCGTGCCGTGCAGCGTTGCGTGGACTCGGGAGGGGGAGAGCGGTAGGGCGAAAAAGCGATGGCCGGTAGCGTTGCGCACGGCGTTGGCGACGGCGCCGAGCGGCGGGACGATTGGGACTTCGCCGACGCCTTTGACGCCGAACGGGTGGCGGGGGTTTGGGACCTCGATCATGATGGGCTCGATCATCGGCAGGTCGGAGGCGACGGGCATGCGGTAATCCAGAAAGCCAGGATTATCCATTTTGCCGTTGCGGTCAAAGATATATTCCTCGTTCAGCGCCCAGCCGATGCCCTGGGCAGCACCGCCCTGAATCTGGCCTTCGACATAGCTCGGGTGGATGGCGCGGCCGACATCCTGCGCCGCGGTGTAGCGGATGATGCGGGATTGACCGGTTTCCTGATCGACCTCGATATCGCAGAGGTGAACGGCGAAGCCAGGGCCGGCACCTTCCGCGTTCAGGGCAACTTCGGCGCTGAGCGGTCCCCCCGTAAGGGGGGCTTTAGCGGCGATTTCCGCGATGGTCAGCGGTGCGTGGGTTTTGCCCTGGTCAAGACAAATCGCCGTACCGTTTTGCCAGCCGACCTGGGAGGGTTCGATGCCCCAGACAAGCGCGGCGCGGGCCTTCATTTTGGCGATCAGATCTGCGGCGGCTTCGGCCACGGCCATGCCGGTGGCATAGGTGGTGCGGCTGCCACCGGTGACCTCGGAATAGCCGATAGAGGCGGTGTCGGCGACGACGGGGCGGACTTTTGCGACCGTAAGGCCGAGCACTTCGGCGGCCATCATCGCCATGGAGGCACGCGAGCCGCCGATATCCGGGCTGCCGGTGGCGACGTTGAGGGAGCCATCCTCATTCAGCGCGATCATGGCGGTGGAGGCGCCGCCATGGTTGAACCAGAAGCCGACGGCCAGGCCACGGCCCTGGTTGGGGCCGAGCGGGGCACTGTAATGCGGGTGCGATTTGATGGCCTCCAGGGTCTCCATATAGCCGATATTCTCAAAAGTCGGCCCATAAGGGGCTTTTGTGCCGTTGCGCGCGCCGTTTCTGATGCGCAGTTCGAGCGGATCGATGTTCAGCTTTCGGGCGAGTTCGTCGATCGCGGATTCCACGGCGAAAGCGGAGATCGGCGCGCCCGGCGCGCGGTAGGCGGCGACTTTGGGCGTGTTGGTGACGACGTCCCAACCGGTAATCGCGAAATCGGCGATGTCGTAGCAGGCGAGTGCCGTCATGGCGCCGGGATTGACGGGCGAGCCGGGGAAGGCACCGGCCTGGTATTTGAGTTCGAGCTCGGCGGCGATGATTTTGCCCTCATGCGTGGCGCCGAATTTAACGTACATCGTCGCCCCCGACGTGGGGCCGGTGGCGCGGAAAACTTCACCGCGATTCATCACCATTTTGACGGGGCGGCCGGTTTTGCGGGAGAGCACGAGGGCGAGCGGTTCCAGATAGACGGTGGTTTTGCCGCCGAAACCGCCGCCGATTTCGGCCGGGATGACGCGGATATCGGCCTGTTCCATACCGGTGATGGCGGCCGCCAAAGTACGGACCAGGAAGGCGCCCTGGCTCGAGCAATAGAGCTGCGCCTGGCCGTCACCACTGACGGAGGCGACGCAGGCATGAGGCTCGATATAGCCCTGATGCACGGGCTGGGTCGTGTAGCGGCCCTCGACCGTGATGCTTGCGCGGGCCATGGCGGCGGCGGCGTCGCCGCAGGCTAACTTTATGCGTGCGGCGATGTTGGAGGGTTTTACAGGTTTTGTGTCGAGGCCGTCCGTAAAAAGATTGTCGTGGAGGAGCGGGGCGTCCGGTGCCATGGCTTCCTCGACATCGATGACGTGGGGGAGGGGCTCGTAGGTCACGTCAATGAGCGCCAGGGCGGCGTCGGCGATTTCCGGGCTTGTGCCGGCGACGGCGGCGACGGCGTGGCCCTCATAAAGCACTTTCTCGCGGGCCATGCAGTTTTGCGCGATATGGCCTGAATTGGTGGCACCTTCGCCGCCGGCTTCCTCCTTGGAGGCTACTTTGGGGAAATCCACGCCGGTGATGACGGCTTTGACGCCCGGCAAAGCGAGTGCCTTGGAGGCGTCGATGGAAATTATGCGGGCATGGGCGTGCGGGCTGCGCTTGATGCGGCCGGTGAGCATGCCGGGCAGCGAAAAATCTGCGCCATAGGTGGCCTTGCCGGTGACTTTATCGACGCCATCCGGCCGGACGGGGCGGGTGCCGACAACTTTAAGTTCGGTTTCATCGGCGAGGATGGACTTTTCGTTGACGTCGTTCATGCCGCTTGCCCTTCCTGGCGGAGTTCGGCCGCCGTTGCCATGACGGCCCGGATAATTTTGTCATAGCCCGTGCAGCGGCACAGATTGCCGGCGAGCCAGAAACGTGCCTCGATTTCCGTCGGGTTGGGATTGGCGAGGAGGAGCGCCTTTGCCGCGACCAGGAAGCCGGGCGTGCAAAAACCGCACTGCAAGGCGGCGTGCTCCAAAAAATTGCGCTGCAGGGGAGAGAGAATGCCGTCTTCGGCCTGACCCTCGATGGTTTCGATGCGGTGGCCTTGTGCTTCTGGGGCGAGGACGAGGCAGGAGCAGACGACGCGGTCATCGAGCAGCACGCTACAGGCGCCGCAATCGCCAGAGCCGCAACCTTCTTTCACGCCGATGAGGCCGAGCGTGTCGCGTAGCGCGTTCAACAGGCTGGTGCCGGGTTCCGTCAGAAATTCGACCGGGTCGCCATTTACGATGGCCGTGACGTGATGCTTGCTCATGCGCGCTGCTCCGCCCGCAAAAATGCGACCTTCGCGGCGCGGCGGGCCAGCACGCGGGCGATGGCAATGCGATAGGCGGCGGTGCCGCGCTTATCATCGATGGGTTTGCAGGCTTGGGCGACGATTTCTTCCAGCCTTGCCAGGGCGGCGTCGTCAAGTTGGGTGCCGATGAGGCAGGCGCCGGCGGCCTCCACGAGCACAGCCGTGGGGGCGACGGCGCCGAGCGCGACGCGGGCGTGGGTGATGATGCCGCTAGCATCCAGCGTAAGATTGACGCCGGCGCCGACGGCGGCGATGTCCATCTCCGTGCGGGGAGTGGCGCGCAGATACGCGTCGCCCGAGCGCGCCGGCTGCGCGGGCAGGATAATTTCGGTAACGAATTCATCCCTTGCCAGGGCGTTGCGGCCGGGGGAGAGGGGGAGTTTTTCCACCGGCAACTCGCAGCGGCCGGCCACCCCCGCGATGCCGCAAATCGCGCCCGCGGCAATCATGGCCGGCACGCTGTCTGCTGCGGGGGAGGCGTTGCAGAGATTGCCCGCCATGGTGGCGCGGCTTTGCACCTGAGTGGAGCCGATGAGTTTGGCAGCCTCCACCACGCCGGGCCACGCGGTGGCAAGGGCCAAATCTTCGCCGACGACCGCACATGGCGTGGCGGCGCCGATAATGAAGGCGCCGTTGCGCCTTGTTATGCCGGTGAGGCCGGGGATTCTTTTGAGATCGATCACCGTGGGCGAGAAAAGACGGCCGGACTGAAGCTGCACCAGCAAATCCGTGCCGCCGGCGAGTGGACGGGCATTTGACTGGGAACCAAGAAGGGCAACAGCCTCCTCAACACTCGTAGGCGCTGCATACGCAAAATTTGGCATGTGAGAGAGACCTGTAATGGAGAATATAAATGTATTACGAATACGCAATATTGTATAGGTGTCCATTAAACCGGACAAGCGGTCAACCGCCCTGAGGACGTGTGCGTCGTGTGACCGACGCGCCCATGTTCGCCAAACGATCCTAAAAAAGTCCGCTTACGAGAGCAGCATACTTGTAGCGCCATGACCGGCCATGGTGCGCACAGCCGTCAGAACCGGGGGCGCTGAACGGCCGCTCCTGAGATTACCTCCCGGGTCGGCCTACAGTTGATTGGGGTCGACTGCTGCCGGCAGACCGCGCCGGAACGACGTCAGCTTTTCACCAATCAAGCCTTGAAAGCTGCCTGCCCGCTTCGGCCCGAAGCCGCCGGCTATATCGGCTATCGAATGACCGCTTCGGGATCTGGCTACTGGAGCAGCTAAGTTGGGCGCACGGTAACCAGGTCAGTGGCCGGCGGCGATGACTTCGATACGCAGCGGGGGGCCGCCAGCGGCGATCGCAAGTAGGCGGTCGACATTCGGATGCGCGCCCGGGCGGTTGCGCGCATCGGCTGTGTGCTCGGCGAACACGACCAAGCCGTGTTCGGCCGCTTTCGCGTCCAGGGTGTCAAAGACCTGCTTTAAGTATTGGTAGACGGCTAGGGAGCCCTGCTTACCCGGCTGATTCTCGATGCTGGCGACCACAGCGCCCTTCCCGTCGACGAGGTCGATGCGTTGCACGCCATCGATGGACGGCAACTGCTGAAGATTATCCTTGAACGTCGCGCTCGATTGAATCATTGCCAGCATTTCTTGAATTCCTGAGTTAGTTGCGAGCCGGCATGTAACACCTTCTTCGGATGTCCGCTAACAGGCGAGCGAAGATCGGCGCGTGTGGGATCGCTGTCATTGGTTTACTGCCGGTAGCGCAATGCCTCCACCAGCAGCGCGAAGGCCGGCGTGGGTTGGCGGCGGCTGGGATAGTAGAGGTGAAAGCCCGGAAAGGGCGCTCTTTCAGGGGAGCATGGAAGTTAATTTTATCGCGTGTCGTATTTAGCCGCAACGTCCATATTTCGGAGAAAACACTCAATAAGATCCTTTGCAAAAATACGCTCTCGATCGGTCAAACGCTCTGTTGCCAATCGTGTAGCCCATGATGCAATTCGTGCACGCCCCTCATAGACGGCTGTCAAATCGCTGAGCACAATATTGCTGACGAATGATCCACGACGCGCTGCTATCGTTATAAAACATCTCTTGATGCAAGCGTTGAATTGCCTCGGCATGAGATTTTTGGTCGTTTTGCGCGGCCGCGCATCATGGGGTAGCCACGATAGATACTCCAGCATTGATACCAGAAATGGATTGATCAATGCGCATTCGAGCATTGATACCGGAGGCTGGTTCTGATTACGTCCCACCTAGATTAGAAATCTGCCTGAAGGCCAACAAAGTCGATAAGTCTAGGCTCCGAAGCTGTCTAACAGGGGGAAAGCCATGGTTGGGAAGATCGCCGTCGTCACGGGCGCGGGTAGTGGAATCGGGCGGGCCGCAGCGCTCTGCCTGCTAAAGGCTGGAGGAGACCCGTAAATGCCTGTTGTGAAGTTCGATCATATCCATCTACGCAGCCCGGCCCCTGAGGCAACGGCGGCCTGGCTTGAGCAGATGCTCGGAGGTGAAATCCTCCGCGCGCCTGGGCGGGTGGATGTCAAATTCGGGGATGTCGTTTTGTTTATCACGCCGGTTGTTGAAGGGGACGGGATTGGCGCGCCACCTGTATCGCCGCATCAGGGCCTCGATCATATCGGTTTTACAGTCAGCAACATCGATGCGTTTGCCGCCGAACTAAAGGGCAAAGGGGTCGAGTTCATGAAAGAGCCGACGAACATTCGTCCACATGTTCGGGTTTGCTATCTTCGTGGTCCGCAAGGCGTTTCGATCGAGCTTCTCGAACGGGGTGGTGCCGCGCGCGAGCCGGCGGCGAGTGTTTGAAACGGGATTTGCCACCCTTGGCCTGATCCTGACGATCTTCATCGGTTTCAAGAGCGGCTTTGCAACTGCGACTGAAATTTCGGCCTTTGCGGCGCTCTACGCCCTGGTGGTGGATGGCGCGGTATTTCGTGAGCTCGGCCCCCGTGCGATCGCCCGCAGTTTTATCCACGCGGCGAGGCGTTCTGGGCTGGTGCTGTTCATTGTCGCCGCGGCCCAGTCGGTGTCCTTTGTGCTGACATTGCAGCAGGTGCCGGATGAGGGGGCGGCGGCGCTGATCGTTTTTGGACCGTTATTGATTCTCGTGGCGAGCCAGCTCGGCGTCGATCCGCTGCAGTTTGGTGTGGTGCTGGTGATTTCCATGGGGATCGGATTGTTCGCACCGCCGCTGGGCTCGGGCTTGTAGCCTTCGTTCCCACCATCAGCTTGGCGCTGCCGCATGCCCTTGGCTACTGAGCAGCGGCGCCGGATATTGACTTTTTTCCAATGGAGAAGTGCCCATGGTAAGAATCCTGCTGACCCATCCCCAGGAGATGCGCCGGAAATATTATGGTGAACGTGCGCTCTGCGGCTTGCGGGCGCTCGGCGAGGTGCGGTTGCATGAAGGGAATGATGCGCTCAGCCCCGCTGCGTTGATCGAAGCTGGGCGCGGCATGGACGTGATTATCGCGGATCGGCTGACAGCGGGGCCGGCGGAAATTTTTAGGGAGTTGCCGGAACTGAAAGCGATGCTGCGCT
The DNA here is from genome assembly GCA_963737355.1 of uncultured Pseudomonadota bacterium. Classification (GTDB taxonomy): domain Bacteria; phylum Pseudomonadota; class Alphaproteobacteria; order Acetobacterales; family Acetobacteraceae; genus Acidocella. Next base: position 560,527 of record CAVTSC010000008.1, read on the forward strand.
GTGCCGTTGATATCCGCAATATCGATGTTGCCGCGGCTTCGGCGGCCGGTGTGCTGGTAACGCGTGCCAGCCCCGGATTTGTGACCTCGGTGGTGGAACTCGCCTTGGGATACCTGGTCGATTTATCGCGCGGCATTTCGCGTGCCACGGCGGCGTATCATGCAGGCGGGGGCCAGCCGGAGGCCGTGATGGGGCGGCAGCTCTCCGGCAGCACGCTGGGCATTATCGGTTATGGCAGCATCGGCCGGGCGTTGGCGCCACTGGGCGCCGCGCTCGGCATGTCGGTGCTGATTGCAGATCCCTATGCCATCGTCGCGGATGCGCGGTTCGCCCAAATCTCATTCGAGGATTTGCTGGCGCGGGCCGATTACGTCGTGTCCCTGGCGGTCGCGACCGAGGAGACGGAAAATCTGATGGACGCCGGCGCGTTCGGGCGCATGAAACCGTCTGCGTTTTTCATCAACCTCTCGCGCGGCAATCTGGTGGACGAGGCCGCACTGGCCGCTGCTTTGGTGGCGGGGCGTATCGCGGGGGCGGCGCTGGATGTCGGGCGCGCACGCGACCAGATGCCGAGCGCCGAACTTGCCCGCCTGCCGAACGTGATCGCGACACCGCATATTGGCGGCCTGACGCCGCCTGCCATCGAGCATCAGGCGCTGGATACGGTGGCGCAGGTTGCCGCCCTCCTGGCCGGGGAAGTGCCGCCGGGCGCGGTGAATCCGGGCCATTGGATGCGACGCCTGTAATCCGTGCGCGTTGAAAGGAATCCCCCGCATGTCTGACACGCTCCCTCGGCTCACGGCACCGGCCGATACTTGCGACTGCCATATCCATCTCTACGATCCTGCGATGCCCTTGGCGCCGACCGCGGCGAATGCGGGCCCTGCATGGGCCAATGTGGAGGCGTATCGCGACGTGCAGCGCCGGCTCGGCCTGACGCGCGCGGTCGTCGTGCAACCGACCGCATATGGCGCCGATAATCGCTGCACGGTCGCGGCGATTGCAGCACTCGGCCGTCAGCGCACCCGCGGCATTGCCGTCATCCAGCCGGAGATCACGGATGCCGAACTGGTCCGGCTGGATGACGCCGGAATTTGTGGAGTGCGGTTCCAGATGTTCCCGGGCGGGGCGTTGCCGTGGGAAGCGTTGGAGCCGATTGCCGCCAGAATTGCCCCGCTCGGCTGGCATATCCAGCTGCAAATGGACGGGCGGCTCCTGGCCGAGCGCGAAGCCATGCTGGGGCGGTTGCCGGCACCGCTGGTCATTGACCATGTCGGCAAGTTTCTGGAACCCGTGACGGTGGCGCATTCCGGCTTCCAGGCGATCTTGCGCTTGCTCGATGGCGGGAGGACCTGGTTTAAGTTGGCGGCTGCCTATGAGGTCTCAAAAGCCGGACCTCCGCTTTATGTCGATGTCGGCGCCTTGGCCAAGGCGGCCGTGAAGGCGGCGCCGGAGCGGATGATCTGGGCCAGCAATTGGCCGCATGTATCGGTGCGCGACCTGCCGGATGATGCGGCGCTCCTGGACCTGCTGCAGAACTGGGCGCCCGATGCGGCGGTGCGGCAGCGTATTCTGGTCGATAATCCCGCGCTGCTTTACCGGTTCTGAGCGGCGGAAGGGCGTAGCGTCGTGCCGGAGCGTCGGGGCTAACGAAAAGCGCCGTTGGCCGCCATTTTTGGCGTAGGACAGCATCAATGATACATGTGGTTGCTTCAGCGTCCCACCGTCCTGAAGCTTCATCCATGTTTGATCTGAATCAACTGCGTTGTTTCGTGACTGTCGCCGAAGAACTCCACTTTGGCCGTGCGGCCGCGCGTATCAACATGACCCAACCGCCGCTCAGCCGCCAAATCCAGCTTCTGGAACACATCATCGGCGCCACGCTGCTCGAACGCACCAGCCGTTCTGTGCGATTGACCCCCGCGGGCCAAGGTTTTCTGCCAGAGGCGAGGCGTATCCTCAAACTGGCCGAGAGCGCCAGCCAGATGGTCCGCCGGATTTCCCTGGGCAAGACCGGGGCGCTCAAAATCGGCTTTACGGCCTCGACCGCCTATGAATTTTTGCCGGAACTCATCGCCGCCTGCCGCGAACATTTGCCCGATGTCGACCTGTCCCTGAAAGAAATGGTCTCGGGCGAGCAGTTGGAGGCACTGGCCTCCGGGCAGCTTGATGTGGTCCTGCTGAGACCCCCCATCGGCCGGCCCGAGTTGATGTCCATGCGTGTCGCCGCCGAACCTTTGCTAGCGGCCATTCCGCACGGCGACTCGCTGGCCGATTCGGATACGATCTCGTACGAGGATTTCGACGGCAAGCCGTTTATTATGTTTTCGCCCTACAAATCCCGGTATTTCCATGACCTGCTCGTTGCCCAATTCACCAAGGCGGATATTTTGCCGCGTTATGTCCAGCATCTGAGCCAGGTGCACTCGGTTCTGGCGCTGGTCCATGCCGGGCTTGGCCTTGCCATTGTGCCAAGCGCCGCCGCGATGCTGCATTACAGCGGCGTGCATTTGAAGCCACTGTCCTCACGCTCCCCGGTGCTTGCCGAACTCTTTATGGTTTGGCGCCGCGACAATGAAAGCCCGCTGCTGCCCGTGCTGGTCAATATCGCCCGGGGCCTTGCTCCGGCTGGAACGCGCGTCGATTAATTCAATCTAAGTATCAATCGATACCTTGTTTGGGTTGGAAGCGGATCGAACTGCCGCTTATTCCTCTACGAGTGCGGTTGGCCGTCCGAGCTTTGACCCATCGTTCATGCTGACCGGTCCAAAGGTATAACGGCCTTCATAAAGGCCCTGCCAGGAGGAAATATGGTTCAAAAATCTATTGAAGACGGATTTCACGGGGCGCCCGTGGTGACCGAGATGCGGGTGATTCCGGTTGCTGCGCGCGACAGCATGCTGCTCAATCTGAGCGGTGCGCATGCGCCGTTCTTTACCCGCAACATCGTGATGCTGACGGATAATGCCGGGCATGCCGGTGTCGGCGAGGTGCCGGGCGGCGAGGCCATACGCCAGACGCTTGAAGATGCACGTGAGCTTGTGGTTGGCGCGCCCATCGGTTCTTGCAATCAGATTCTGAATGCCGTCCGGGTGAAATTTGCCGATCGTGACAAAGGCGGGCGGGGCAAGCAGACCTTTGACCTTCGCGTCGCGATTCATGCCGTGACAGCCATTGAGTCGGCCTTGTTGGATCTCCTGGGACAGCATCTCGACCTGCCGGTCGCGGCGTTGTTGGGCGAAGGCCAACAGCGCGATGCCGTCGAGGCGCTGGGTTATCTCTTTTATGTCGGCGATCACACGCGGACCGATCTGCCCTATACGCAAGCGTCGCAAGCCAAAAACGATTGGTTCCGCCTCCGGCATCAACCAGCTTTAACGCCCGGGGCGATTTTGCGCCTGGCGGAAGCGGCGCATGATCTCTACGGTTTTGTCGATTTCAAACTCAAAGGCGGCGTTTTCCGCGGCGAAGAAGAGATCGAAGCTGTTACCGCTTTGGCTCGCCGTTTTCCCAAGGCGCGGGTGACGCTCGATCCGAATGGGGCCTAGTCTCTCGAGGAAGCCGTTCGGCTGTGCAAGGACATGCACGGCATCCTCGCTTATGCCGAGGATCCTTGCGGCGCTGAGGCGGGTTTCTCTGGCCGTGAAATCATGGTCGAGTTCAAGCGCGCGACCGGCCTGAAAACGGCGACCAATATGATCGCGACCGACTGGCGCCAGCTCTCGCATTGTCTGCGTTTGGACGCCGTCGACATTCCGCTCGCCGACCCGCATTTCTGGACCATGCAGGGTTCGGTGCGTGTCGCTCAGACCTGTCGCGACAATGGCCTCACCTGGGGCTCGCATTCCAATAACCATCTGGACATCTCGCTTGCGATGTTCACGCATGTTGCCGCTGCCGCGCCGGGCCGGGTCACGGCCATCGACACGCATTGGATATGGCAAGACGGCCAGCAGATTACCAAGGAGCCGCTGCAGATTGTGGGCGGCAAGATCAACGTCCCCGATCGCCCGGGCCTCGGGGTCGAGATCGACATGGTCGCTCTTGAGTCGGCGCACCGGCTCTACAAGGAGCATGGCTTAGGCGGGCGCAACGATGCCCAGGCGATGCAATTCCTGATCCCGGGCTGGACATTCGACGATAAGCGGCCGTGCCTCGTGCGCTGATCTCTCGGCCGTTGTTCGATGCTGAAATGGCATCGCTCCATCCACGCTTTGGCTTGGACGAAGCGCACGCTTTTTCGTAGCTATATTCAGTAAGCATGATTGTCCAGTAATTAGAAAGGTGTTGAGACCATGAGCAGAGTGACCCCTAAAGAACTGGCTGCAAGTCTTGGGCGTGGCCTTTTGTCTTTTCCGGTAACACCGTTCGCGTCGGATTTTAGTTTCGATGAAACACAGTATCGCAAAAACCTCGACTGGCTGTGCAGCTATGACGTTGCTGGTCTATTCGCGGCGGGTGGTACGGGCGAATTTTTTTCACTGACGCCCTCTGAAGTTGAAAAAGTCGTAAGCGTGGCCGTTGCTGAGACGAAAGGCCGGGTGCCGGTGATTGCCCCGGCGGGCCAAGGCACGGCGATCGCGAAGGAACTCGCCGCCGCGTCCGAACGCGCGGGCGCGGATGGCATCCTGCTTTTGCCGCCTTATCTTGTGCATTCCGAACAGGAAGGTCTTGCTGCCCATGTTGCAGCCGTCTGCGCCGCAACGAAGCTCGGCGTCATTGTTTATAACCGCGACAATGCGATGCTGAACGAAGATACGATCGAACAGCTTTGCGTGCGCTGCCCCAACCTCGTCGGTTACAAAGATGGTGTGGGTGATGTTGAGTTGATGACCCGAATCTATTCCCGCATGGGCGATCGCCTGACCTATATCGGCGGCCTGCCCACGGCAGAGACTTTCGCGCTGCCCTATCTTGAAATGGGGGTAACGACGTATTCCTCAGCCGTCTTCAATTTTGTGCCGGAATTCGCGACCTCATTTTATGCGGCTGTTCGGCGCCAGGATCGTGAGGCGGTGTATGCCGGCTTGCGCAATTTTATCTTGCCGCTGATTGCCATCCGCAACCGTAAGAAAGGCTACGCGGTTTCCATCATCAAAGCCGGGATGAAAATCGTCGGGCGGGATTCCGGTCCGGTTCGTTCCCCGCTGACGGATCTGACGGCATCCGAATTGGCCGAGGTCGAGGCGCTGGTGAAGAACATCGATGTCCGGAAGCTGGCGGCCTGAAAATCGCCAAAGCGGGGGAAGACGATGGAAGCGACTTTAGTTCTGTCTTCCCTGATGGGCTGCGCCTGAGCGATTATGTGCCGCAAGGACATAAGGTAGCACTCATCTAACCTGCGATCTCGCCTGGGCGGCGTTCGCTTCCTATCGTGAGACCAGCCTTGAGACGCCGGGCATCCACAAGGCGTATCAGAGCGGGGTCGCCCGCCTGGGCGCAACTGCGAATGTCCGCAAGGTCGGCGAGGGGCTGGCTGAAAATGGTCCAAATCAATGCCGGGCGGCGCTTTTTGTGACAGATGCTGAAAGCTTTGTCGCCGACAACAGCCTGACGGAAGAAGTTTTCGGCGCCGCGTCGTTGGTGATCCGCTGCAAGGATGTGGCCGCTATGAAAGCATTGGCCGAAAAGCTCGAAGGGCAATTAACCGCAACGCTCCAAATGGAATCCGGCGATCTCGAAGCCGTGCGCGACCTCCTTCCGATGCTGGAGCAGACGCGGGCGATAGATGGGCGATCAGGAATTTTTTGTTCGGTTGTGACTGTCGATCGAATTGTTGTTGGTACGTTATGCTGGGGCGTCTGATTGCGGGTAATCGGCGCTGAGGGTTGTTGTTTCCCAGGTGTCGATTTCCGTCTTTAACATGTCCAGCTTCTGTCGCACGAAGCCAAGCCCCGGCTTGCCGAGGATTAAATGGCTCGGCGACGCAGCGGAGAGGACCGCTTCAACGATCGCTTTGGCGGCTCGTTGTGGATCCCCGGGCTGCTGACCGCTATATTCTGAGATTTGTTTGCGTCGCGCACCGGCCGTCTGTTCGTAATCTTTGATCGGCTGGGCGGTTTGCTTTAAAGACCTGCCAGCCCAATCTGTACGGAATGGCCCAGGTTCTACGGCTAAAACCTTAATGCCAAGGGGTGCAACCTCCTTGCCAAGTGCTTCAGATAGGCCCTCGACAGCGAATTTTGTGGCGGCGTAATATCCGCTGCCGGGGTTACCGATAAGACCGCCGACGGATGTGATATTCACAATATGTCCACTTCGGGTGCGGCGCATGCCCGGTAGTACGGTACGAATAATATCCGCAAGCCCGAAAAAATTCACCTCGAACATATCGCGTATCTCGCTGTCTTCTCCTTCTTCAATGGCGGAGAGATAACCGTAACCAGCGTTGTTTACCAAGACATCAATATTCCCGAAATGCTCCTCGGCGGCTTTCACAGCGGCGCGCACCTGCTTTGGATCTGTGACATCGAGCGCCAAAGATAAGGCGGCATCCGGGTTGCTATCGACAAGATCTGCAACTTTCGCAGGATCGCGCGCGGTGACGACAGCATTCCAACCCCGCCCTAACACCTCACGCGCAATTTCACGGCCGAAGCCGGTAGAGCATCCGGTGATGAACCACACGGGCTTTCCGTTATTTACCATGTATTTTGTATCTCCTACAGGGGCTAAGCGACGCATCTTATGGCTTTTGGCCACACCTCGCCAAAGTGACTTTCACGTGTCCGCAAGTTGACTTTCAACATTATTTTGGGCGGTCTCGACTTCATAATCAAGCGCACTCAGAGCGACGGTCGCATGTCGCGGTAGCATGATGGTCGTATATTCGGGTTAATCGAAACGATAGAAGGTGTAATCTCGGATCATACACAAAATGATGCCTGATCTCGCCGAAGAATATAGGGACTACCTAGAGCGTTTTCCGATCTTCTTGAATCGGATGGGATTCCCAAAACGGCTTCGATCTGATTCAAGACGTGTGCTGGCGAAGGGGGCCATGAGAGCCAGGGGTGACATTGCTCCCTTGCGTAACGGTGGCGATCCAATCGCGTTTCTCACCGGATGGATACGAAAAACTTGCGCGCGGCAAAACCCGCAACAGGATGCGCAGTCCGACGCTGTCACGCAACCTGCCTGGTCTTAGGCGACACAGCCAATCCCAAAAACACCAGCACGGCCTGATTAAGGCGCAAAATATCCTCGTCGTCCAAACGTCCGACACGCGCGCCAATCTTCGATTTCGGGACGGTCGTAATCTTGTCCACCATCAGGCGGCACACAGCGCGCAGACCATTACGCTCGTTCGGCTCAACAACCAGACGGAACAGAGGCGCCTCCGTCGCATCCGTCGTAAAGGCGCAGACGGTAATCGAGTCTGTCCCATCAAAACTATCATCCTGAACGATCACAACGGGACGCGGTTTGCCCGCATAATCCTTGCCCCCCGCGACGGTCCAAATATCGCCCCGCCTCACTCATCGCCCCAATCCGACACCGCGTCGATGAATGCCTGATCGTCATGCGCATGGGCGCTGGCGGCAACGGCGAGCGACTGGCGATGCGCCTCCGAGCGGAAAGCGGGCGCACGCACATCCGGCACCCAAATCTGGATAGGGCGCAGCCCCTGCCCGCGCAGGCGGTCGCGATGTTCTTGCACCTTCACGCGGGTAGACTTAGGTTGACATGCTGAAGCCATGATAACTTCTCTGGGGAAGTTACATGTAACTTACTCCCCCTTAAGGGCATTTGGCCAGAGTTTATCCCGACCACACTGCTCGGGAGTGGATTTCTCCCGCGGTATCGCTTTCCTCAATGTCATGGGAGTCTTCCATGTTGCCCAACGCCGGCAAAACGATCCTCGGATGGGTTTTCCTAACAGTCGCTGGATCGGCGATAGCCATGGCCGCACCGGTCAACCGACCGGCGTTGACCGGTTCTCTGCAGAAGATCGTCAACGACTATGTTGCCACCAACGCCAAGGCCGAGGGCTTTACGGCGATTTCGGCAAGCGTCAGCCTGCCCGGCGGAAAAGCGCCCATCGATGTCGTGGCAGGACGTGTCAGCAGAGCTCTGGACGCGCCCATGGTAACGCCCGCCACGCTTTTCCCGATCGGTAGCATCACGAAGTCGATGACGTCGACGGTCCTCCTGCAGCTTGTGCAAGAGGGCGTTCTGTCCCTCGATGCGCCGATCGGGCCGTGGCTTCCCGAATACCCAGCCTGGGGCTCGGTCACGCTCCGGCGCCTGTTGGACATGACCAGCGGCATACCCAGCTACAACTCCACCGACGCGTTCTTTCAAACCCTCTCGAAATACGGCATTACCCGTCATTTCACCCCGGAGGTGCTTCTCTCTTACGCTGATCCGGACCTGCCCGGCGCGCCGAAGCCGACGACCGGCTACGACTATGCGAACATCAACTACATCATCGCCCAGATGATCGTACAACGCGCGACAGGTCACGATCTCGACGAACAGATCCGGGAAAGGCTGCTGACGGGCGGCCACGGCCTCAATGATACCTTCTATTCTTCCGAGCCTTATCCCAACTCGGTGCTCAGCCGTGAGGTGTCCAGCTATATGGCGGCAGCGCCAGCGCCGATACTGGATAATCTGGTCGGTCCGGACCTCAAATATCAGGACCCGTCCTGGGCGCAAGGCGCGGGCGCGGCGGTGGCGACACCCGAGGATGTGACCCGCTGGGTACGGCTGCTGTTCCAGGGCGATGTGCTCAGCGCATCCCAGCGCCAGGAACTGATGCAGCTCGTTTCGACGAAGACGGGGCAGCCAATCGCCGAGGCAACGGCCGCCGACAAGAGCGGCTTCGGTCTTGGGGTAGCACAGACGATCGCCGGGAATGTGCGGTTCTGGTTCTACGAGGGCGAGCCGATGGGAAGCCGCATGTTCTACGGCTATTTTCCGGAGAAGGACCTGGTGATCGTCATCGCCGTGAACAGTGCGGGGGGGCCTGACAAAATCAGCCAGGTACTGATCGACATGTACGCGGCGGTGACCGGAGAGAAGATCATTGTAACGCCGAAAGTGGCGGCGGCCGCGCCTGGCTGAAGGCGGATCGGCTGCTCTGGCGGAGCAGTCTCGGCTTGCCGATATTGGCGGCGTTCAGCCTGCCGCCCGGATGTGGCGTCTTCCGGCCGCGGCCGTTGGCGAGGCAATGAGCTCGACGCGCAAATCTTTCGGTGCATGAATGACAACACCAAGCATCGTATTGCTCCTCAAAGGACGGCGAGCATCCCGCCATCCACATAGATGATCTGCCCATTGACATAGGCGGAGGCCGGCGACGCCAGGAAGACGGCAGCGCCAATGAGATCATCCGGCGTGCCCCATCGCCCCGATGGCGTTCGCCCTTTGACCCAGGCATCGAATTTGGGGTCGTCGACGAGCGCCTTATTCATCTCGGTTGCGATATAGCCCGGGCCAATCGCATTGGCCTGGATATTATGCTGCGCCCATTCCGCTGCCATCGATCGGGTGAGCTGTTTGATGCCACCTTTCGCGGCCGTATAGGGCGCGATCGTGGCGCGCGCGACTTCGCTCATCAGGGAGCCGATATTGATGATTTTGCCACCGGCCTTGCGACGGATCATGCGCCGCGCCGCTTCGCGACCAACGATGAAGGCACTGGTGAGATTCGTCTCCAGCACACGCCGCCAATCCTCAGCGGCAAGATCAAGCATCGGCTTGCGAAACTGAATACCTGCGTTGTTCACGAGGATATCGATTGCTACGTGCTGCGCGTCGAAGTCTTCAAAAGCGGCGATCACAGCCGTCTCGTCCGCCACGTCGAAGGCGCAGACGGAAATGCGATGCCCCGCCGAGCGAAGCGTTTCCGCGGCCTCCGCAAGTTTTGGCCGGTCACGTCCGTTCAGTACGATGCTGGCGCCGGCTTCCGCCAAGCCACGTGCCATGGCCAAGCCCAGGCCGCCGGAGGAGCCGGTGACGAGCGCGGTATTGCCTGTGAGATCGAAGCGACCGGGCATGCTCAAACCTCCGTATGGCGGATCGTGAGATCCGATCGATTGTAAACCGAAGGTTCGGTGCCGCGGTCCAGACCTCCCATCGGGAAGACATAGCGGTCCGATGGATGCAGCGCGCCAATTAAAGCGATTTCAACTCTTTCGGTTGGACTCATGTTACCCCTCTAAAAATATCCAAAATGAAGCGTTCTTCTGCGAGCGCGCAGCGAAGTTTGAACTCACTGTCCGGGAGAGGACAAGCGCCGATCCGGCAGCGCAAGGCTATCCTGCGCGCTTCCGCCGAGCTCCTGTGACGCGGTCCGGTCCCCCTCGTAGCCATATACCTCCGGCAGAATGACGATTGCTGCGAGAAGACCGAGAAGCGGGAAGACCGCGACGAGCAGGGTAGAATTGACTTTTCCAACGGCCGCGAAGATCGTCGGGAACAAAAAAATCGCAAGAAAACTGGGGAGTTTTACGAAGACATAGGCGACGCCGGTAGCGGTCCCGCGATATTCTGGGTGGGCCATCATCGCTGGGATTGTCACGCAGTTCTGAGCATCCCAGTTATGGCCCCAAGTCATCGCCGCAACGGCAAACGGTAGGAGCAGCAGGTTATTCGTCTGCAGCGCGAAGGCGCAAACCAGGAGCGATATAAGAACGATCGAGAAGCCAGAAATGCTCAAGCCGCGATGGCCGATCTTTGGCACCACCAGTGGCCCGATCCATCCTGCTGCCAAGGCAATCAAAGCTTGAACGATAAAGAACAGATAGTTGCCTACCAGGCTCGACACGCCAACCAGAACAAAGAGCACCGGGACATAAAATCCGAAGGTAGAGAACTCGGAACCTTCCGCGGCGCAAGCTATCCAGCCAAAGATCGTGGCCCGGAGGCGGAACCTGTCTTTCCGGAGATCTGCAAGAAAAGCGGATGGACGCGGCATCGCAACCTGAATGTCCCGGTCAGGCAATATGTCCAGGCAGTCTCCATAGAGATGCAAGGCGACTTCCTTAGCCTCCCGAAAGCGGCCGTGACGGATCAGCCAGACAGCGGTTTCAGGCAAGCGTCGCCGGAGGAAGAAAACAGCCGCGGCCGGTACAGCTCCGAGGCCAAGTATGACCCGCCAAATCACGTCGTGAGGAACGTGGGTAAGCAGAAACACGACGACAAAAACAGGGGCGAGGACGCCACCGAGGGCGAACATAAATTGCCACCGGTTTCCCACGACCTCCCTTTCTCCTTTTGGCAGGACCTCCATGATATACGTGTATCCATTTGAGATATCGCTGCCGAGCGGGATGCCGAGGATAAGCCGAACGACGATAAGCCATCCGACATTGGGCACGAATGCTTGCGCTAAAGCGAAGACAATGAACATGATCATTGTCGATAGAAAAATGGCGCGTCGGCCGATCTTGTCGGCGAGCCATCCTCCGGCGAGTGCCCCGACGACCGCGCCGCCTTGCGTCCCGGCGGCCGCCAAACCAAGGAGCGCCGCGGAAGGATGAAATGACTCACGCATAAAGACGAGTACAAAGCCAATACTGTAGAGATCCCATGCCTCAACCAGTATCGAGGCCAGCATCACCCAACCAATATAACGTCCCTTTGGACTGTATTGAGTGATGAGGTATGCCACCGCGCGATCCATAACCGCTCTGTTGTCGATCGTGTTCATGGGCCATTTCCTCTTTTTTCCGCCTTAAGGCGTTATTGCTTTTTGAGTTTGTGGGCGGCCGGCACGGTCTGCCTTGGCCGCGACCATGATTGTTTGTCGTTCGATAAAGAGTTCGGTCTGCATTATGACTTCTAACCGCAGGCCGAGAGCTCGCCCGGTATTGGTTATTTGAGAACGCTGTGCGGAGAAAGTTCGAGCCTCGTCGCGTGCAATGAGAGTTGCCTCGCGCGGCGTCTGTTCGTTGCCTCAAGTCGCTCACGAACGCGATGAACCCGCCCAGCCTCCGTGGCGAAATCATCCGAACAGCCCGCCATCGGGAAGATATATCCCGAAGACGGTCTGCTTTGATGATCATGCATTTGCTAGGCCGCCCTGTCTCCCCGCCTTAGCCGGGATAGAGCGTGTCACCGCCATCCACACGGAGAACCTGTCCACTGATGAACCGGCTTTGGCTGCCGGCCAGGAAGGCGACGGCATCGGCAATCTCGGCAGGTTCCGCATAGCGATCGAGCGACAGGCGCGTGGCGTCCATCTTGACCGGATCCACCGTTCTGGTCGCTTCGAAGCGAGCGGTCTTGGACGGGCCGGGACTCACTGCGTTGATGCGCACCCCTTCGTTCCGCACTTCGATCGCAAGGCAGCGCGTGTAGTGGACGACCGCGGCCTTGAGGGTCGCGTAGATCGCCCCGTTCGTGACGCCCTTATGCGCGGCGGAGGAGGCGATGTTCACCACGCTTCCTCGCCCCAACTTGACCATGCCTGGTACGAAGCTCTGGCAGACCAGCATCGTACCGATCAGGTTGTTGTTCGTCAGTGCCTGAATATCCTCCAACGGAATGCCGAGCACGTTGTTCGGAACGGGCTTACCGCCTGCCGCCCCGATATCGCCACCCGCGCAATTCACCAGGATTTCCACCTTGCCGAGCGTCGATTCGATATCGGCTCTCATCTTTGTTACGGCGTCCTGGTCGCCAATATTCCCGGTGACGGCAACCGAGCGGATGCCTAGCTTACTGAATTCCTCTCTGACGGTGTGGAGGTCCGTAGCCTCCCCATATTTCGCCGGGGCATCCCAGGTTAGGTCGTGAATTGCCAGATCGGCGCCCAACGTCGCGAGTTTATGGGCGATGGCGCGACCGAGTCCCCGCCCGGAGCCCGTGACGAATGCAACTTTGCCTCTGAGATCTTGCGTCATGCCTGTACGGGTCCCATCATTCCGATTGCGCGCATATTTGCAGCACTCCTGTGGATCATATCGAGCTCGTAGTTCGCGACCTGGTCATCCTCGCCGCGCTCCCATGGCGTCCGATAGTCGGCACCATCGGGCAGCCGGTTGCGCCCGGCGGCACGGAGGCAGGCCGCAAGATCGCTGGCGGGTTTTTCAGCATATCCATTCCACCATTCGGGCGTGAACAGACGCACGTACCGCGCCTCGAGTGCGCCGGGCTCAAGGACCGCGGGCAGCGTCTCATGATGGTCGCGGAGCATGGAGATCATCTCGGCGAAGGGCACCGCGCCGTCCCCGATCGCGCAGCGGACGAGGCGGTACCCTTCGTCCGCCCACTGCACCCTGTAGTCCTTGAGGTGGAGGTGGCGGACATAGGGTGCGATGACGCGGGTGAAATCGAGCGGTGCCTCGGCTACGGGAAAGGTGTTGCCGGTGTCGAAGACGATGCGGACGGAGGGGCCGAACTCCTCGCAGAATGCGACCATCTCACGACTGGTGAAGTCCTGGTGGTTCTCGATCACGATGACCAGGTCTTCCCGGGCCGCGCGCGGCGCATAGTCGCCGAGCCGCTGGCGCACCGTGGCGAGAAGTTCCTGCCATCGCGGTCCCGCCGCCGCGCGATCGCCGCAGAGTATCGGGGTCAGTGCGAGGCGGATCAGGCGCGCCCCGAGCGCCACCGCGCTGTGCAGACAGACGTCAAAATTCCCGCCATGCAGCCGCGAACTCACGATCGGTGTCATGCCCAGCGCCTGGAGCCGGTCACGCAGCGCCCGGAGCCCCGCGTCATCCAGCGGCGCGAGCCAGGTCTCGGCGATCTCCAACGTCTGCGAACCCAGTTCCTGCGCCAAGGCAATGAAGTCATCGAGACCACGGCGTGCAGGATTGGCGCGTGGCGAGCCATTTCCCTGAAATCCTAGGTAATAGGCCAGACCGTATGGATTTAAACCCACTTTCAGCATGGTGTTCCCACATTCAGCATGTCATTATTGCCTTCTAAATGTTAACTACACTTTCAACCTGTCATTCAGATTTCCGTCTTTGGGCTCCTAGGCGATTGCACGGCCGCCATCGACGAAGAGGTCGGTGCCATTGATATAGCTGCCGGCGTCGGAGCACAGCAGCAAAGCTGCGCCGGCGATGTCCTCGGGACGCCCGAGCCGGCCAGCCGGGATGCGTGCAGCCATTTCCGCGCCGTTTGCTTCGACTTGGGCGCGATTGCGGGCGGTCGCGATTGCGCCCGGAGCGATGTTGTTGACCGTCACGCCATTCCGGCCGAAATGGCGCGCGAGGTTGATGGCGAAGTTGAGCTGGGCGGATTTCGACGCCGCGTAGACGAACATGCTCGGACTCGGCTTGACCTGCTGGATGCTGCCGATTGTCAGGACCCGGCCCCATCCCCGCTCCGCCATTGGGAGGACAAGCGTTTGCAATAACTCGACCGTGGCACGGAGGTTGACCGCGATTTGCTGCTCGAAGCTCAGGGGCTGGATCGTTCCGAACTCCTCGATGATCTCGATGGAGGCGTTCAGAACGAGAATATCCACCCGCCCATAGGCCGCGACGACCGCGGCCGCCAACTTACGCCCCGCGTCGGGGCCGGCGAAATCCGCAGCAAAGGGGAGGGCATGGCGGCCGAGACCCTCAACCTCGGCGACGACGGCGTCGGCGTCGGCCTCCTCTGCCGGCCCCGTGTAATGCACGGCAATATCGGCGCCGGCGGCCGCAAGGCTAAGCGCGATAGCGCGGCCGATTTCACGCCGGGCGCCGGTCACGAGGGCCACCCGGCCGGTTAGGTCGAAATTGGGAGGAAGGCGCATCATCCAGAATACCTCAACATTGTCAGTGAAAATGCTGTTCGGCCTCGATCATCTCCAGACTCCGCTGCATCGTCTCCCGCAGCAGGATGACGACGAAGATGCAGGCGAGGAGCGAACAGATCGCGAAGATGACGAAGACCGCCCCGGCACCGACGGAGAGCAAGAGCGGGAACAGCAGCGAGACGAAGAAGTTGGACAGCCAATTTAGAAAGGTTGCGGCGCCCATCGCCGGCGCCCGTACGCTCAAGGGTAATATCTCGGGCAGCATGACCCAGACGATGGGTCCCCAGGACAAAGAAAAGCTGACCTTGTAGAGAATCATTGCGCCCAGTGCGAGGTGACGGTCGAATACCGTCGAGAGTGCCGTGTTCGAGAACACCCACCCGAGCATCGCCATGGCCACCGCCATGCCGAGCGCACCCGCGATCAGCAATGGGCGGCGGCCGACGCGATCGACCAGCTTCGCCGAGAGGATCGTCGTCCCGTTAACGAGAATGCTGAGGAGGAGCGTCGTAAAAATCGCGGATTTCGCCGTGTACCCGGCCGCTCGGAGGATCGTCGGCGCATAATAGACGATGGTGTTCACACCGACGATCTGCTGGAAGATTGCAAGCCCCGCTGCTGCAGTGAGAATCGGCCACATCTGGCGCGTCCGCAGAGCGGTGCGCAGCGCCATATGAGGCTTCTCGGTGACGCGGGCGATTTCATGGAATTCATGGATGGCCTCCGCCTCGCTGCGGATCGACCGCAGGACGGCGATGGCTTCGGTATTCCGCCTGCGCTTCATCAACCAACGAGGCGATTCCGGTTGGAAAAGCATGCCGATCATCAGCAAAACGGATGGGATGATGGCCAGGCCGACCATGATCCGCCATGCGCCACTGCTCGCGAAGACGTAGCTGATGACGTAGGCTGAGAGAATGCCCAGACCGATCATGATCTGGTTGAGTGTCGTTAGAGCGCCCCGGATCCGTGTCGGCGCAAGCTCCGACAGATAGAGTGGCACCTGGACGGATGCTGTCCCCACCGCCAACCCGAGGATGAAGCGGGCGGCGATTAGCGCCGGCTCGCTAGGCGATGCGGCGGCCGCAACGGCGCCAAGTGTAAACACCGCGCCTGCAGAAATCAGCAGCTTTCGCTCGCCGAAGCGGTGACAGAGGGCGCCGGAGGCCAAGGCCCCGACCAAGGCGCCGACCATGAGTGAACTCACCACCAGCCCTTGCTGAAACGGACGGAGGGCGAATTCCTGCCGGATGAAGAGAAGTGCGCCGGCGATGACACCCGTATCATAACCGAAAAGGAATCCGCCGAGGCTGCCGAACGCGTAGATGGCGATATTGGAGCGTCGGCCCGCAGTCAGATCCCCTGATGCAGCAGGCGGTGCACGTGTCGTGACTACAGGCACCCGCTCCAGCGGCTGCGGCATGGCGTGTCTCCCATTCGTATTCCGGCAGGTTTTCCTGCTCGGCGGGCACGGCTGAAGCGTGGCTATCTCATGTCAGATCCCAGCATCCAGTTCGCGGCGAAAGCATAGACACTTAATCTCGGCGCGCTGCGCCCGGAGGATTAGACCCGCGCAGTCCGACTTATTTTCTCTAGATTATTAAGTATCCTTGCGCATGGCGTCAACAACAATCTGGCGACGCCTGGAGGTCGGAAACGGCTATGCTCTGCTGCGATGCGGCATCGCGGGTTTTTGCGAGCCGGGGCGGGTATCGACGTTTGCTTCATAGAGAAACGTATCCAGAGCAACGGCCGCCGCACCGACCAGCCCGGCGTCATAGCCCAGCCGTGACCGTTCCAACTGTATGCTGCCGCGGAGAACCGGAAAGACCTTCTTGCGGAGTTCTCTGTCCACATCGGAGAATAATCTGTCTGGCGCTTCGGTGAACAGGCCGCCGAGGACGATGAGATCCGGGTTAAGCAGGTTCACGGCGCTGGCCAAGGCGGTCGTCAGATGTTCAACCGCCTTCACCCGGATGTGATCGATCTGCGTCACCGCCTGCATGAGATCGGCGGTGTTTCCGCCGGCCTCCGTGACGGCCTCGTCAAGGCTGCGCTCCGAAAGCACGGTCTCCAGACAGCCGTAGCTGCCACAGGCACAAAGGCGGCCGTCCGGAACCACCTTGATGTGGCCCAGTTCCATGACGCCGTAGCGCCCCGGGCGGAACGAGGCACCCCCGATGATCATCCCGGCCCCCAAACCGGTCTTCATATAGACGAAAAACAAGGATCGCCCGTGCCAGCCGCCGCGACGATATTCGCCAAGGGCCATGGCCCGCACATTATGCTCGACGGTGACGGGCAGACCGATCGCGTCTTCCAGCAGATCGGCAAAGGGCACATCGCGCCAGCCGACATTGATGGAGAGAAGAATGCACCTGTGGCTTTCATCGACAGGGCCGGGGGCCGCAACGCCGACGCCGAGGATGCGGCTGCGCGCGATGCGCGCCTTTGCGAGGAGGGCCCGGATGGACGTTGCGAGCCGGCTGATAACGACCTCAGCCGTGTCGTGCCCAGGCACGAACCGGAACTCCGTTTCCCTGAACAATTCCGCGCGCAGATTGGCGAGGGCGACGCGGACCGTGTTGAGTCCGATATGTACTGCCAGCACATAGAAGCTGTCCGACAGTAATGCGATATCGATCGGGGGGCGCCCAATGAAAGCGCTGGAAGCGCCATCGGCAGCGAGTTCAGTCTCACCGATGATTCCATATTCGATGAGCCGCGCTGTCAGTTTCGTGAGCGTCGTCGGAGAAAGGCTGCTCCTACGCGCCAGTTCGGCGCGGGACAGCGGCCCCGCGTCGCGCAGTATCCGGAGAATGAGACCGTCGTGATTGCCCATTCCGCGCCTTGCCAGCTTGTTCCTAATCTTACGCAGCTACCCAGTTTCCCAGACGCGGTCAAGGCAATCGGAGAGGCTCTGGCGGCGGTTCGATGGCGTTCATACCCAAATTCACGCGCAGATCGTGCGACCCGCAATAGGAGAACGCCTCGAGCTCCATGTTCGTCGCTTCCAGTTCCGCAGCCCGCTTCGCAAGTTCCTGGCTGAGGTTTCTGCTTTCGTTCTCGTGATCGCGGGCTTGCCGAAGATTCTCCTCGGCTCGGCTTCGATCGCCGTCAGCCTGACGAACGCCTTGCCGACCTCTAATCCTGGCGCCGGGCGGCGAAGGCGCCTCGCCATGAGGGCGCTTTCGTCGCCACCGCGCGACCGGCGCCCGGTATGATCGCGGTATCACCGACGCTCCCTTCGCGCGCAAATAGAAGAAACCCGTCGACGCTGTTGGGCCATCTTCAACCAGAGTGGTGGTCGTGTCTCAGAACTGCACGCCGCGCGTCAGCGCGCCGTCGACAACAAGATTGGTGCCGGTGATAAAACTCGCAGCTGGGCTTGCAAGAAATGCGACTGCACGTGCGACTTCTTCAGCTTTACCCATACGGCCGGTCGGATTGAGTGCGAGCGCGTCCATAAATAGCTTCGGATTCTCCTGCTCGATCTTCGCCCAAACGCCTCCTGGGAAATAGGTATTGCCCGGCGATACAGAGTTCGAACGGATGTTCTTGGGGGCAAGCTGGAAAGCGAGGCCCTGCGCATAGTGGATCAGTGCTGCTTTAAAGGCGCCGTAAGGACCTGCCGCGAAGTCAATTTCACGGCCGGAGACGCTGGAAATCACCACGATGCTGGCGGCGGCAGATTTTTCGAGATGCGGCATCGCCGCCTCGACCATGCGTACCGTGCCCATCATGTCGATCTCGAAGCTAGCGCGCCAGGCTTCCTCGCCCGCAATGGCGAGCGCGCTGACATTGGGAATGACGATGTCAATGCCGCCGAGCGCTGCTGCGCTCTCCTCAACCCAAGCCTGCAATGCTGCCGCATCCGCGACATCCAGCGCGCGACCGAATACCTTGGCGCCGTCTGCCGCGAGCGCGGCAACCGCTTCTTCCACTTCGGCCGCGTTGCGCGCGCAGATCGCAACATCGGCGCCCTCCGCGACGAAGCATTGCGCGATCGCGCGGCCGATGCCTTTGGTGCCGCCGGTGATCAACGCGCGGCGGCCGGTCAATCCAAGATCCATCTCAATGTGCCTTATGTTAGGGAATATTACGAGTTATCCTGAAGGCCATTTCTTACTGTGGCAAAGCGCTGGAAGCCACCCCCGAATTTCTGCCTGCCGCTGACGAAAGCGAGTCCGCTGAATTTTGTGGCAAAATTCTGCCCAAAGAGGCCGCATGTTACGCACGGTCAAGTCAAAATATAAGCATATGCATCGCATAACGTATCGTTACCGCGAGTGCGCATCTTGGCATGGATGTTGCTTCACCAAAATCAGGTCGTGATTGTAGCAATTTTCACCTGTGTAAACATGAAAGGTGCCTATGTCCCTCTTTTCCCGACGCTCAACCCTTAAAGCCATTGCTTCGCTGCCGGCCGTCGCACTCGCGGCGCCACGCATCGCGCGCGCCGCCACAACCGAGGTCGCATTCGTGGAAGCCGTCCATAACCTTGGCTATATCGATCTCTATGTCGGCCAGGCAGCGGGCTATTTCGAAAAACAAGGCATCCATTTGAACCTGTCCGCGGCCGGCGGCGATACTCAAGCCTTTGCCTCGGTGCTTAGCCATTCAGCGATGTTTGCCATCGGCGACCCTACGATGGCGGTAATTTCCAGGGAGGCCGGTGGGCCGGGCAAAGTTGTGGGTAGCGTGGTGCAGCGGGCACAATATTTTGGCGTCTCCAAAACCGTCGGGCGGATCAGCGACCCAAAACAGTTTAAAGGGCTTACCCTCGTTACCTCGCCAGACCCAAATACCAATTATAGCGTCACCAAGCGGCTGCTCGACCAGAACGGACTCGTCATCGGCCGCGACGTAAAAATCCTGCAGGTTAATCCGGGAACCGAGATCGCCGCAATGTTGGCGGGACAAGCGGATATCGCAATTGCCTACCAACCCGGCGTCGCAGAGGCGCAGGCGCAGGGGGCAAAAATCGTGTTCGATTTCGCAAATGCGATCGGGCCATTCTGCAATACCGGGATCATGGTCCTACCCGAAACCACGACGCAATCGTCTGGTGTCGTGCAGGCGCTCTGCAATGGTTTCCAACAGGCGATGCACCGCGTCTACGCCGATCCCGCTTATGCCAAGGCGATCGCTCGCAAGGAATTTCCTGAACTTTCCGGAGACGTCGTCGACCGCGCGATCGATGCCGAACTGCAATACAGGATTCCCTCGCAGTCGCTCGTGCTCGACCAGGTGCAATGGGAAAATCTTATCCAGATGCAGATTTACCTAAAGAACATCAAAGGTCTGACGACCTTCGCGGAAATCGTCGACAACAGTTTTGCTGATAAAGCGGTGGTCTGATTTGTTATCCTCGGATGCAGACGCAGCGAGATCGCCGGAGACTTTGGTGCAGGCGAACGGTCTTGGCAAAGCCTTTGGCGCGGCGGATGGCGGGACGATGGAGATCATTCGTTCGATCTCCTTCAGTCTGAATCGTGGCGAGATCGTCAGCATCGTCGGCCCTTCGGGATGCGGCAAGACGACCTTGCTCAATCTCCTTTGCGGCCTGCTGCCGCCGAGCAACGGCTCGGTCCACTGGCACGGTCAGAAGCTCGCGGGGCTCCCCGCACGCCTGGGTTATATGCTGCAAAAGGATCTGCTGCTCCCATGGCGAACCGCCGTGCAGAATGTCATGCTGGGTCTGCAGGTGAAGGGGATGGCGAAGGCCGAGCGCCGTGACCGCGCGATGGTGCTGCTCGATCAACTTGGGCTTGCCAGTTTCGCCGATCATTATCCCTCGACGCTTTCCGGCGGCATGCGCCAACGTGTCGCACTGGCGCGCACGATGGCGCCGGACCCGGAAGTGTTATTGCTCGATGAGCCGTTTTCAGCGCTCGATTTCCAGACGAAAATCCTTATCGAGCGGGACGCAAGCCGATTGGTGCGTGGACAGAATCGCTCCATGCTGCTCATCACGCATGACGTGGAGGAAGCTGTCGGCCTCTCTGACCGTGTTATTGTATTGTCCCGGCGCCCATGCAGCGTGGTTGCCGAGCACCGGATCGATTTGCCGGGGGATCGCAGCGATATGGTCGCCATGCGCGAGGCCGAAGGTTTTGGGCGTTACGTCCGGCAAATCTGGGCAGAACTCGATATCCATTAGGAATGTCACGCATGTCTAATACCGAAACCACGGTGACTGAAGTGCCCTCCGCGAACATGATGGCGCAGCGCAAACGCGCGCGGCCCGGCAATGCGAAGCGCCGTAATTCCGGGCTCTTTGTGCTGGGTTGCCAGCTTGCGCTGGTCGCCATTCTCCTCCTGCTCTGGCAAGCCGCCGTCGATCGTGGTTTTGTTAGCGCGTTTCTCTACGGCTCGCCGGCCACGATCGCGGCCGGCCTGATCACGACCGTGAATGACGGCTCGATCTGGAACGATATCCTCCTGACGGGATCGGAAACGCTTGCCGGCTTCGTGCTCGGCAATGTTATCGGCACGGCGATCGGGCTTTCGCTGTGGTATTCGCGTTTCGTATCACGCCTCGTGCAGCCTTTCATCATGGCGCTCGGTTCAATTCCGATCGTCGCCCTGGCACCGATCGCGATCATTTGGTTTGGCACCGGCTTCGCTTCAAAAGTGGCGATGGCGACGCTTTCCGTCGTGGTTGTCTCGCTGATGATTTCCTATAAAGGTGCCACCGGGGTTGAGCCTGATCAGATCAATCTGATGCGCTCGCTTGGGGCAAACAAACATCAGATTTTCAGCCTGCTGATTGTCCCCGCCTCGTTTACCGATATTTTCGCCGGTCTCAAGCTCACAGTGAGCCTCGCGCTGATCGGCGCGATCATCGGCGAATTCATGTCCTCCACCGCGGGCCTCGGCCACGAGATTTTCAAGGCCGGAAGTCTCTATGCCATCGGCCAGGTTTTCGCCGAACTTGTCATTACCGTTGTGCTCGCATTACTTTTATCAAGTGTTGTAACGCGCGTGGAGAAATGGCTGCTGCCCTGGCGCCATGATTTGAGCTGAAAAAGGAAAATTATCCATGACACGACTGATCCAGAAATCCGGAAATTTGAAATTTACCCTGGCGCAGGGAGAACCGACCATCGCGGAGATCACGCCGGGTGAGATGATCGAGATCGAGTGCGAGATCAACTGCAATGCCGGCGTCATCACGTCGCTGGAATCGAAAGTCTCGCCGGAAAACGTGCACCCGCCTTTCGTCAATCCGGCGACGGGGCCGCTTTATGTGAAGGGCGCGCGCAAGGGGCAGATCATCGATGTCACCATCCACAATATGACGCATGACGAACTCGGCTACACGGCGCTCTGGCCCGGTATGGGAATTTTCCCCGACTGGGTGCGCCAGAAGGAGTTTGGCATTCAGACACGGGTGATGCGCGTGCAGGACGGCTTCGTGCATTGGAGCGACACGCTGAAACTGCCGGTGAAACCGATGGTCGGCGTCATGGGCGTCGCACCGGTCCTCGGCGCGATTTCGACCATCGATAACGGGCCGCATGGCGGCAATCTCGACGTGCAGGAAATGACGATCGGCAGCACCACCAGCTTTGTCGTCAACCAGGATGGCGCCGCACTTTATATCGGCGATTGCCATGCCTTGCAGGGCGACGGCGAATGCGCCGGCATGGGGGCGCTGGAGATTGGCACCAATGTCACGTTCAGCGTGGCCGTCCGCGACAAGCCCGCCCGCATGACCTGGCCGCGAATTGAAAACGATGCCTATATCGCAACCGTCGGTTGCGCCCGCCCGCTCGAGGACGCCATGCGCATCGCCTTTGAGCAGATGGTTTACTGGCTCGCGGACGATTACGGTTTTTCGGAAGCCGAAGCCTACATTTTCCTTGCACAAATCGCCGAGGCGCGCTGCACGCAGATGGTGAACCCGAAATACAGCTATATTTGCAAAGTACCTAAAGCGTTCCTGACGCCCTCCCGCTAGGGCGTTATCTGGCTAGTCACATCATGCAACGCTAGACTGACGTTAGAGCGTGAGACACTGGCGGCTCAGCTGCAACTCGTTTCGCGGTTGAGGCGCCACGTTTTTCGTATGTCCAACCGAGCCGTGCAAATGTCTGTTTTTGGTGGAATTCTCCGGAGCGGATCATTTGCCCAAATGACCACTTCGGGCTCCAGCGGAATGGCAGCTTTCGGCAGCGTTGTGGATCGGGTCCCGGATAAAACGGCCCGTACCCGAATCCTCGTCGATAACCCGCATCGTCGCTATGGCTTCTGATGTTGGCCGCACTCGCGTTAAGGACGGGTGGGTACGCTGTATCGGGATGTAAACGGCAATACCGGCTCACCGACGCGCAGAAGAAAGTTGCAGACACGCTCTTCCAGCAGGATAACGGGAAACCGATGTCATCGAAGCATTGAGGCCGCGCTGATCCGTCTTTCACCGTCTCCTGTCTTGAGCACCCCAAAAAGCCCCAAATCGCTCCAGGGCCTTCGTCGTCGGTTAACAGGGGCTGTCGCCGGTAGCGGCCCTGCTGGAGCCTTGGGCGGCTTCTGGAACTTCGAGTTGCGGGCTGCGGTCGTTCTTAGAGCAGGACAAACGTCACCCCAAATCGGTCCCGGAACGTATTGTAGAGCGTCTGAAAGGCATTTGCCAGTTTCTGCATGTTGGCCGCATGCAGCTGGGCAAGCTGTGAATAGGACTGCATGTTCTCAGGGGCAGTCATTGTCGCCACGTTCGCGGCGCGCGCCGTGAAGCCTTGCTGCATCTGCGCTGCGTTATCCCGCATCACCTGCGCGAATTGCTGCCATTGCGGTTCCCGCCACGGTGATGCGCAACTGAGCGTACAGTTGCTGGATGTGCCGCTCGACCTTTGCAGACATCGATTTCGGCAATGTCGGCACGGTGCCGGAGGCGGGCGTCGCTGCATTGGGGCGCGCGACCGGGGAAGGGCTGGTTTGCGCCAATGCCGCTGCTGGCAGAGTCAGGGCCGGGACACTCAGGACCGTCAGGATGGCGGCAATGCGGAACATGAGAGAGGGTTCATGCAGAGATCTCTCCATGATGACGTTGAGAAAGCGGAGCGGATGCGGACCCACCCGTCAGTAAGGGGAATAGGCGATAGGGGGCGGAGCATAATAGGCGCCGGGTGGTGGTGGCGCGTAGTAGACAGGAGGTGGCGGCGCATAACCAGGTTGCGCAAGCGTAATGTTAGATTCTACCACGCCTCACGCCGCGCCGGAATCCGTTCCGACAAGGTTTCCACACGCTCGGCTTGATTAACGCTCTACGCATCATCCGCGAGTTGACTTAGGAGGGCGTCCGCCTTTTGTGCCGTTTTGCCGAGCCGCTGCGGCCTTGGCCGCGGACGTTGCTCGCCCGGCCTGTCGGGCCATGTAGGCTTTGGTTCCGAACAGGCCGGTGAGTAGGCCGGGAACCGACAAATCAGCATCGAGAGCTTCCCAATGAAGGCCATATCCGGCTCCAAGAATCTCGACTTGGGCCAATTGCTCATCCGTTGCGGTTTCCAATCCCTGGGCGAGATGTGGCGGAAAAGTAAAGGTGCAGCCGTTTGTCAGTTCAATGATTACCCGCCCGAGCTTTTTGTTGTATCGAGCCTTTATTGCGCGTGGCTCATTCAGGTGCGCGATCTTGCCGCGTTCCATCGCGGCGTCAATCTGTGCATCAGTCAATTCAACCATGGATCTCCTCCCATCGGGCCAGCAGCAGTAGTTGCTGCTCAAAAACGATCCGCATGGCGCGGCGGACCTCAGCGCGGGTCATACCTTCAGCCCAGACCAGTTCAGGGGCGCCATCAGCACCATGCAGATTGATCTTAGCATGACCGTCACCGAAAACGTGGACATGGGCCGGTAGGTGATCGTCTACGAAGATGATCACACGCAGGCCGTGAGCGCGAAATACAGTGACCATTGTGATTGAATAACCCAACCGGTTGGGTTATTCAATCACAATATTTGTTGATGAGGCTGGCCTGGGTCAATTCCTGCTGGTGCGTGATTTTGAAATTCGTTCCAGCCGACCGTACTCACTCTGACGGCAATCCGTACAGGCTGCTGGGGATGAAATCTGGCCCCGATAATGGCCGCCGGGCACGGTAAGTGTTTGTTTTCATATATCACAGCCGGCCGCGCTGCAGCTCGCCGACAGCAAGGAGACTATGGTGGGGCTTTCTCCCGAGGACATCGAGCGCCGTTTCGACGCGCTGCGCCGAGCCCGTGTCGAGAGCCAGATCGAAGGTCAGCGCGTTCATCCGGATGATGATAAATGACCTATGGCTTGCTGGTGCAGATCAGCGTGCACGGAACCGATAACCGCTCGATGCTGGAGACGGTGAGCGCCCATCGTGACCGGCTCCGCGCGGTCGCGGTCACAGCACTCGGTCTCTCGGATCGCGACTATCGCGCCTTGCGTGAGGCCGGTGTGGTCGGCCTGCGGATCACACCTCCTATGGCGGCGGCGGTGTCCACATTGCCAATGTCGAGCGTTATGGCGATCTCTGCGCCGAGATGGGCTGGCATCTGCAGCTGATGGTCAACCCGCCGGGCTTGCCCGCGCTCGCGCCACGCCTCGCGCGCATGCGCATTCCCGTCGTTTTTGACCATATGGGGCATTTTCCCCCCGTTGAGGGGGGCGCATCCGGGTTTCCAGGCTCTGCTCTCTTTGGTCCGTGACGGCGCGTGGACCAAGCTCTCAGGCGCCTATCGCCTGGCCAAGGCAGCCACCGGCTACCAGGAAACCATCGCCCTTGCCCGTGCCCTGGTTGCGGATTCCGACGGAAGCCGGCCAGGGATACCGATTTGATGTCGGCCACCGTTCCGATTTGAAGCCGGCCACCATTCCGATTTAATTCCGGCCACCTGACGGGGCTTTCCGGCGTTTTCAGTTGGGTCAGCAACTCTGGCATTTTCCTCCTCGTAATCAACCACGAGGAGGACTGGATGCCGGCGAAGAGAGAGCTGACAATGCGGCAGATACGACAGACATTACGGCTGGCCAGCGACGGCATCAGCGCGCGGCAGATCGGGCGCATGCTCGGCGTTGCCCGCAGCACGATCCAGGATAATCTGAAGCGAGCGCAGATGGCGGGGCTGGCTTGGCCATTGCCGGCGGATCTCAACGATACGGTTTTGGAGGAGCGGTTGTTTGCCCGCGGCGGCGCCCAGCGCGGGGCGCGCCGGCGTGTCGAACCGGCCTGGAGCGGCCTGATCTGCGAGCTCAAGCGCCCCGGCGTCAACCTGATGGTGCTGTGGGAAGAATATCGCGCGGTGCATCCCGACGGGTACAGCTACAGCCGGTTCTGTGATCTGATCAGGGAGTTCGAGGCCAGGCTGTCGCCGGTCATGCGCCAGGAGCACCGGGCGGGCGACAAGGTCTTCGTCGATTACTCCGGCAAAAAGATCGGCATTACCGACCCGGCAACGGGGGCTGTGAGGTTCGCGGAAATTTTTGTCGCGGTCCTGGGGGCATCCGGTTTCACGTATTGCGAAGCGAGCTGGAGCCAGACGCTACCGGATTGGATTGGCGCCCATGTCCGCATGTTCCGGTTCTTCGGCGGGGTGCCGCGGCTGGTGGTGCCTGATAATTTGAAGTCCGGCGTCACCAAGGCATCGTTCTACGATCCCGAGATCAATCTCAGCTACGGCCGGATGGCCGCGCATTACGGCGTTGGCATTCTGCCCGCGCGGCCAAGGCGGCCGAAGGATAAAGCCAAAGTTGAGGCCGGGGTGCGCTTTGCCCAGAGCTATATTCTGGGCCGGTTGCGGCGGCAGACGTTCTTCTCCCTGGCCGAGGCCAACCAGGCGATTGCCGGCATGGTGGCGCGGATCAACGATCACATCATGCGCCGGCTTGGGGTCAGCCGACGGCATCTGTTCGAGACGATCGAGCGCCCGGCTTTGGCTGAGCTGCCCGAGACGGATTACGAATTCGCCGAATGGGGCTTGGCCCGCGTCTCGCTGGATTATCATGTCGAGGTCTGCGGATTTTTCTACTCGGTGCCGCATCAATTGATCCGCCAACAGGTCGACACCCGGGCGAGCGAACGGATCATCGAGATATTTCATCAAGGCAAGCGGGTTGCCGTGCATCAGCGCCGTCATGGCGGGCCAAAACATGGCACCGATCCTGAGCATATGCCGAGCGCGCATCGGCGCTACGCCGAATGGACGCCGGAGCGCTTCCGCCGCTGGGGCGCGGCCATTGGCCCCAATACCGAGGGCCTGGTGATCGCCATTCTCGCCAGGCGGCCACACCCGGAACAGGGATTCCGAACCTGCCTTGGGGTACTCCGGCTGTTCAAGGACCTCGACCTAACACGCGCCGAGGCGGTCGCCGCTCGCGCCGTCGCCTATGAGGCGTTCACCTACAAAAGCATCGCCTCGATCATCGCCAACAAGCTCGACCGTGCCACCGCCGCTGCGAGCGAACCGCAGGCGGTGATGACCCACGGCAATTTACGCGGCTC
The DNA here is from genome assembly GCA_963737355.1 of uncultured Pseudomonadota bacterium. Lineage (GTDB taxonomy): Bacteria > Pseudomonadota > Alphaproteobacteria > Acetobacterales > Acetobacteraceae > Acidocella. The sequence goes on from CAVTSC010000008.1 coordinate 587,704, forward strand.
CAAATATTTTCATTGAAAGGATCGACAGCATGCTCACCCATCCAACGCTCGACCAGTTGCAGCAACTCGGCCTGCACGGCATGGCCAAGGGCTTTAGGGAACTTGAGTGCCAGCCAGAGGTAACTGGCCTGGCCCATGCCGAATGGCTCGCCTTGCTACTCGACCATGAAATCACGCTGCGGCGACAAAAACGCTTCGAGAGCCGAGCCCGTGCCGCCAAACTACGGCAATCCGCCAGTATTGAAGATGTCGATTACCGGGCACCGCGTGGCCTCGACCGGGCGCTATTCCTGAAGCTCGCCGGTTGCGACTGGATACGGGCACGGCACAATTTGCTGATCACCGGCCCATGCGGGGTCGGCAAAAGCTGGCTCGCCTGCGCCCTCGGCCAGAAAGCATGCCGGGAGGATCTCTCCACCGCCTATCATCGCATGCCGCGCCTGTTCTCTGCCCTTGCTCTGGCACGGGCAGATGGCCGCTACGCCAGAACGCTACGCCAGCTTGCCAAGGTAGACCTACTCATCCTGGATGACTGGGGGCCGGAAACATTGAACGCTGACCAGCGCCGCGATCTGCTCGAGATCATCGACGACCGCCATGAGATGCGTTCGATCATCGTCACCAGCCAAGTACCAATAGACCGATGGTACGAAATTATAGGCGATCCCACACTCGCTGACGCCATCCTCGACCGCCTCATCCACAACGCCTATCGCATCGAACTGACCGGCGAGAGCCTCCGGAAAAAGAAAAATCCGCCCCTCACCAACACCCAAACTTGACCGCCGAAAAGGACCCGATAATCATTCACCAAGACCCAACCGAATGACGCTCAGGTGGCCGGCTTCAAATCGGAACGCTGGCCGGCTTCATTTCGGAATGGGTGGCCGGCTTCAGATTGGAATGCATGGCCGGCTTCATCGGAATACGCACCCTGGTCGAGGCCGCGCCCTTACGTTGTGTCTGGGGCTCGGATTAGCCGCATGTCGCTAACTGGGATGCCATGCTCAATGTCGGGGATTTATACCAGCCCGCCTTGCTTCTGACTCTCCCTGGGGATTCCCAAGGCGGGGAATTTCCAATTCGATACCCTGATGGGGAGCTTCGCATCAGGGGGCATGTTATGGGGACGAAAGTAGCGATTACACGCACGGATCATACGGGTGCAGAGTTGCGGGCGCTGTCGGCGAAATGCGCCAATGGAGCGCAGGTTCGTCGCATGCTGGCGTTGGCGCTGGTGTTGGATGGCCGGTCACGGAGCGAGGCTGCGGTGTTGAACGGCATGGACCGGCAAACCCTTCGTGATTGGGTACATCGTTACAACGAAGTTGGCGTTGAGGGGTTGAAGTCTCGCAAAAGCCCTGGCCGTGAGCCCTATCTGACAACGCCACAAATGGCCGAACTGCGCGAATTGGTGATCAAGGGGCCCGATCCGGCGACCAACAAGGTGGTGCGTTGGCGGTGCGTGGACCTGCAGGCGGAAGTGGCGCGCCGCTGGTCAGTGGAGGTGCATGAAAGCACGATAGGCAAATGGCTGGGTGAGCTCGGCCTGACGCGATTGCAGCCGCGGCCCGTGCATCCCAAGAAGGATGCTGCGGCGGAAGCGACTTTTAAAAAAACTTCGCCAGCCTGGTGCGCGCCGCACTCATCGACACGACGGCTGGCACGCCGATAGAAATTTGGTTCCAGATGCTATGAAGGCGGACAGCGCCTCGACTGAGTGTCAGACTGGGAGACATCCGCAACCTGATAGGGGAGTCTGTCATCATGCCGCCCGAACATACTGTCCACGTTGCTATTGAACTCAGCTTCTCGTCATGGCTTGTTGCCGTCCGCTTACCTGGAGTGGAGAAGTCACGGCTGCATCACATTGAGGGTGGGGATACGGCGGCGTTACTCGCGCTGGTCGCTGAGTTGCGTTTGCGGGCTTCAAATCAACTCGGCCGGGTCGTAAATGTGGCGTGCTGCTTCGAAGCCGGCAGGGATGGCTTCTGGCTGCACCGGCTGCTGACGGCGAACGGCATTAATTCTTACGTACTCGAACCAACCAGCATCCTGGTTAACCGACGGGCGCGACGGGCCAAAACCGACCGACTTGACGCTGAGGGCATGCTGCGCGTGCTCGCGGCATGGCTGGGTGGTGATCGGCAAGTTTGCAGCATGGTTCGCGTGCCGACGCCCGAGGAGGAGGACGCCAAACGCCCCCACCGTGAACGGGAACTCCTCGTTAAAGAAAGGCAGCGCATCGAGAATCGGATTGAGGCTCTGCTATTCACACAGGGCATCCGGAGAAGGCCGTCGTTGCGCTCGTGGGTCCGCGACATAGACGAGCTGCGTACTGGTGACGGCCGTGCAATCCCACCGTTGATGCGAGCCGAACTCAACCGCTTCCGCCGCCGGCTTGTGATAATCTTGGAGTTAATCCGAGAGGTGGAAACCGAGCAGGCTTCGGTGTTGGCTTCAGCCGCTGACAATAAGACGGTCCAGAAGATTATCGTACTCCAGCGTATCCGCGGCATCGGCGAAAACTTCTCGGCTGTGCTGGTGCGCGAGGTCCTTTACCGCTCCTTTGCCAACCGCCGTCAACTCGCGAGCTACGTCGGAATTGCACCCATGCCCTACCAGAGCGGAGGCATGGACCGTGATCGAAGCATCAGCCGGGCTGGCAACCCACGAGCTCGCACGACGCTCATCCAACTTGCCTGGCTCTGGCTTCGCTACCAGCCTGGCAGCACGCTTGCGACATGGTTCCGTGAGCGCGTCGGTACACTGAAGGGACGCACGCGGCGGATCGCCATCGTGGCAATGGCGAGAAAGCTCCTGATCACTCTCTGGCGCTATGTCGAGACCGGATTATTGCCGGAGGGCATCAAGATCAGCCAGGAAGCGAACGCCAAAGCGTAGACTTGCAATAGACTTACGAAATTGCTGCGGGCGGCATCTCCGCCGACGGCAATACGGGGAACGCGACCGTCTTCTTCTTTGGTGGCCTTACGGACACCGCGTTTCAGGTGGGTCGCGTCTAACCGGGGCAACGTCTCGTGCATGAGGTATTATGGTGCGGGTTCGTTACAAGACCCGACCGCATGTAAGGTGACGCAGCCGTAGCTGCGGTACAAACCGCCCTGGACCCAAGAAGCACGTTACTCGACTTACAGTAACCAAAGCACGGAGAATCGCATGCAAAAAAACGTTGACAAACGAACCTTCATGTAAGATGAGGCCAGGGTCGGTCAGAAGGGAGGTCACGCCTATATCTGGGCGCCACGTGGCTCACGACCGTTGATGGTACGCGATAACCGCCATGACTCCGCCTACATCTTTGGTGCGATCTGCCCGCAGCGCGGCGTTGGGGCTGCGATCATCACGCCTGGCGCAAACACCGAGATGATGAACGTGCACTTGGCCGAAATCAGCACGCAAGTGGCACCGGGGGCTCACGCCGTGCTGATCTGCGATGGCGCAGGCTGGCATCAGAAGGGCGAGCTTTTGAACATACCCGCGAATATGACCTTGCTGCCCCTGCCGCCCTACAGTCCCGAATTGAACCCCATGGAGAACGTCTGGGCCTATCTTCGGCAGAACAAGCTCTGCGCCACGGTCTGGGACTCATACGAAGATATTGTGGAAGCCTGCAAAACCGCATGGAACTGGTTCATCGCCGATCCAGACCGCATTAACTCAATCGGTAGCCGCGATTGGGCATGTGTCAGTCTTTAGGCGGATCGGTATAACTGTACCTGCTGGCGGATTGGGTCCCGGATGAAACGGTCCGCCCCCAAATCCTCGTCGATAACCCGCACCGTCTTTATGGCTTCTGATCTTGGCCGCACTCGCGTCTATGGCAGTAATGGGCGGATACTGTTCTCTAATGGGTCAAACCGTTGGCGCGCGCCCGTGTCGCAGCCGGATCGCGCTAGAGAGCGCATCGCGGGTCGTCGCCGCCATTGAGGGCCTGGCTGATCAGCCCTTCAATGCGGCCATGAGCGAGAAGACCGCGACCCTGGCCGAAAGCCCATGGCGGCCGGCGAAGTGATCAGACAGCCTTGAGATTGATTGCGGCAGCCTTGCCACGCTCCATCGCGACGTCGAACGTGATCTGCTGGCCCTCGTTCAGACCGCGCAACCCCGCCGCTTGCACGGCGGTGATGTGCACGAACACGTCCTTGCCGCCATCCTGGGGAACAATAAAACCAAAACCTTTGGTGGTATTAAACCACTTAACCATACCGGTAGCCATCGCGCGACGTCACTCCTTCATTATACACCGCGCGCCCGTCGCGCGGATTATGGGACAACCGGGTTCTGGAAAGACTGGTATGCGTCGGTCGTCAAGTGCACGTTCCCAAGTCAGCCCAGAGTCGGTTGCGACCAAATCTCGCGCAGAAAGATTATTAATTGTCAACGAACTTTCGGCTTTCGGCTGTTCGGACCTGCGGGAGGCGCACTGCTTTTTTCTTGGGCGATTGGAACGACCGGGCTGGCTAGCGCGTACCAGCCGTCGAGGGCGGGAGTGTCCTACGTCCGGTAGGAGGGAAACGGCACCATGCGTTCTGATGCTTCGTCCCAGAGGGCATAGCTGGGGGCTTTGAAGGCGTCATACAGGGTGAGCACCGTTACCGATTTCGTTTCCTTAAAAAAACTATCCTGACAAGCCTGAAGACGATAGTTTGGAATGCCGGGGCGCAGGTGATGGATGTGGTGCAAGCCGATATTCGCGCTAAACCAGCGCAGGACGAGCGGCAGTTTCAGATACGAAGTGCCGCTCAAGGAAGCCTGATTGAAATTCCAATCTTCCGCTTTTGTCCATTGCGCATGCTCGAACCGGTGTTGCACGGCGAACAACCAGATTCCAGCGATGGCGGCCATCGCCAGGGCAGGAAGTTGCGCAAACGCAACGTTCTTTGCGCCGAAACGGGCGATCAGCAGTGTGAACACGCCAGTGAGCGCGAGGTTCAGCAGGTAAACGCTGCGGCGTTCGCGCCGGAAAGAGGCCGGGGTATCAAACGGCAAGCGATACAGTAGAATGAAAATCACTGACGGCAGCAGGAGGTGAATCAACAGCGGATGATGGGATGCGCGGTACAGAAATTTCGACAAGGGGCGGAGAGCGTTGTATTCGGCCAGCGTCAAGCAATCTGAAAAGAAGTCGGCCGGGATGCCGCGGTTGTCGAGATCGTTCCAGCTTTTATGATGCCGCGCATGCAAACGGCGCCAATAGGCGAAGGGCGTCAATGTCACCAGGCTGCAGGCGGCGCCGACAATTCCGTTTAGGCGCCGCGATGGAAACAGCGAATTGTGGCCGCAATCGTGCTGAAGCATGAAGATGCGGACGATTAGGCCGCTTGCCGGTATGGCGAGTGCCAGTGTCAGCCAGACAGAGACGTGCAACGCCGCATACATCGACGCGATACAGGCGATGTAGAGGCTGAAAGCCGAAATGGTCTGCCAGGCCGCGGTACTGAGCTCGGGGGTCTGGTAGGCGCGCAGCATTGACGGCTTAAGTTCTTCGGTCCGCGAGTCTCGCATGAATAATTGAGTTCCTGGACCCTTTTTATTACCCTGCGTCCTCTGATCATCAAAGGTAGCCTGAGTAAGTATTGATGATCCCATTGGCCAGAATTCGCGGCGCAATGCAACCACGGACGCCCCGGAGGCGGAAAACTGGCGCGCCGCTACTGAATGTTGATGGCGCTGACCCTATGAAGCATGCGTGCGTCTGTTTTTAAGATTAATCGTCGAGCGGCCGAGATGGGTGCTTAACTGCACCTATGGAGCGTAATTCATACAGACCGTGAAAAGTCTGGGCAAGGGATTTCGGCGCTCCCTGTGCCAAGGTAGCATCCGGCTAGCAGCCCGTCGGAGTGAGTTTGCGGGCGATTTCGTTTGCGCGGGGTGAGATCGCACTTTGAAAGCCGATCGCGCCTTTTTCCGCTGGTTTTGATCCTGTGGCTGACGTGGATGGCAGCTCCGATTGCCCCACGCCAGCCATCACAGCGGCGTCGATCGCTCGAAAGGCGCGCTGGCTTCAGCGCGCCCCCTCCAGGACGAACATGCGTTTCACGTTCCAAGCCATGGTCACGAGGTTCCACTCGCTCCGGACGTTGTCGATTCCTCGCAGTAAGAATTGCCGGAAGCCCATGACAGATTTGATGATGCCAAACACCGGTTCTGGAATCTGCTTGCGCAATGCATAAAGTTTCCGTCCCTGCGGCGTGTTCAGCCGGTGTGCCATGGCTTGCACCGGCGTTGGGTTCTGCGGTGGTGGCGGCGCCTGGGCGAAACGTTCGCTCAGCGGCGGATGATGCGCCTGGCGGCCCATGGCGATCAGCGGATCAATCCCGGCCGCCATGCACGCGGTCACGTTTGCCGCGCTGAAATAGCCCGTATCCGCCAACAATGTTTCCGCTTCACCCAAGGCGTCAGGCAGGGCGTCGATTTGCTTCAACATCGGTTCAATTTGCTGCTTGTCGTTGGGCGCCTGCACCACATCCACCGCCACCACCAGCAGGCTGTCCGCCGCCACCGCAGCCTGGGCGTTGTAGCACTGCTCGAAACCACCGCCGGCCACCGGCATGATCCGGGAGTCTTCGTCCGTCAGATTGATCTGATCCGTGGGCAGTGGCCCCTCGGCCGGAGGCGCGGGTGGTTTACCGCCGGGCTTCTTGCCTGTCGCCTTGGTCTTGGCATCGCGTGCCGCCAGCTTCGCCTCGTATTCCGCCTGCTCGCGCGCATGCCGCTCCTTTGCCCGCGCCTCGATCGTGGCTTTGGCGCGGGCAATCGCCGCCAGACGCTCCTCGCGCCGTGCCAACTCTTCGGGGATCGACATCCCGTCCGGCACGTCCGCTTGATCCGCCGCCTCAGCTTTTGCCATCAACTCGGCCACTTCGGCCTGCAACTGGGCCTCGATCTTGCCCGCATGCTCATAGGACAGCGCGCTGTGGCGGCTGGCATTGGCGTGGATCTTGGTGCCATCCAGCGCCACCGTGCCCAGCTTCAGCACCCCCATCTCGCGCGCCACGCCCAGCACCTGCACGAACAGCCCTTCAATCTCCTTCAGAAAGCGCCGCCTGAACGCGGCGATCGTGTCGTGATCGGGATGGTCATTCGCCGCAATGAAGCGGAACGCCACCGAATCATAGGTCGCCCGTTCCAGCTTGCGGCTCGAAAACACGCCAGTGGCATAGCCATAGATGATGATGCCCAACAGAAGCTTCGGGTGGTAGGACGCCTCCCCCGATCCCCGGTAGCGGCCGGTCATCGCCCGCAAATCCAGACCCGCAATCACCTCCACGACGAACCGCGCCAGGTGCCGCTGTGGCAGCCACTCGTCCACCGAAGGCGGCAGCAGAAAATCAGTGTCCCGGTCAATCGGGCGGAAGTTGCTCATGCGGGACACGTCCAGGGCGGGAAGTTAAAAAATCTGCTCCAAATCCTACCAGATGCATCAGTGGCGCGTTAACTCCGACGGGCTGCTAGCATAACCGGTCCCAGACGCGGCTTTTGTCCGAGACGGTGGACGGCTATGTGAGTTCGGACAACCCGGTTCGCTTCATCGACGCCATTGTCGATGGCTTAGATCTTGCGGCAGTAGAATTTTCCCGTGCGGCGCTAAAGGTCACTGGGCATCCGGGCGATGCGCCGACGGATCTGCTGAAGCTGTACATCGATGGCTAGGCGACTTGGCGCGTCACTCTTCGAAGCATAACCGTCAGGCGCCGGATACCGACGATCTGCCGGAGATTGTGCTCGATGAGGTGCACAATCTCCGTTGGCATCGCATCAATGGCGAGGACAGCCTCGATGAGCGCGCCGTTGCGCCCAGTCTTAACCCGATCGAGTACAAGGTCCCGTCTCGCGAAGGGAGCCAGTAGACGGGGCAGCAGTCCAGGGTCGGCATCGGCGGCAAGCTCGAACTGAACCGCTTGAAATGAGGCATCGGTAACGGGCAACATGGGTGACACTTTCGGAACAACGATAGGGGAACAGAGCGGCAATCCGGCAGCCTCACTGCGTCTGGAGTGGCAGCTTAGGCGGCCGGGATACTAATTCGCGCTGTTATTCGAAAATGCATAATTTACTAGATGTGTTTTGTATATTTGGCAAACCTTTGGAATGAGATTTCGGCACCAGCCGGAACCGATCCATACCCGGCAGCGAACCAGCAGAATGAGGTTTCGGAGAGCAGATACGTCCCCTGACCTTCGGAAGGAAGCAAGATCAGGCGGAAACTATCGGCTCTACAATTTCTTGCTCGAACCGGGCGCAAACAGCTCTGACAGTCTTCCAGACTGTGCGGCAACGGAAGCCTGCTCATCGCTTCCAAGTCGGGCATGGCCCGGGAGGTGATTCCGGGAGTTGACGTTCAGCGCCGACCAATACCGACGGCTGTGCGTCCATTATTGCAGAGAGCCGCACGATTTAGCTTTCCGAAAGCGGACGGCTCGCCGCCTTACAAAGGGCGATCGTTAGGGACTTCTCCGCTCTTGCACAGGATGTACTCCGTGGCGATGTCCACCAGGCCGGACGCCATATTTCCGTAAGAATGCCCGGCTGAAGGCGGCCATGGATTGGTAGCCCACCGCGGCGGCGATCTGTTCGATGGACTCGGCACTACTTGCAAGTCGATGGCGGGCCAGACCAAGGCGCAGATCGGTCAGGAACGCTATCGGCGACATATCTGCGCCGGTTCGGAACGCGCGGACCAGAGTCGCCCGCGACGACGCGGCGATTTGTGCTAGATCATCTAATGTCCAGGTTCGGATCGGGTCGCGCACCATCGCCAGCACGGCCTGTGACGTAATGCGTTGATGGAGCAGGCGGAGCAGGCCCTCGGCTGGCGCCGAGGCTTCAAGATGGACACGCAGCATCATCACGAACAGCGCGCTCGCCAGGTCTTTGGCGATGGCCGCGGCGCCAGGACCGCCGCTGTCCAGTTCCTCCCGGATACCCAATACAATCGGGCTGAAGCGGTTCGCCAACGGTCCTGCGCCGATACGCAGGATGATGACATCAGGCAAGGCAGCGACGATCAGGTTCTGAGGTGCCTGTTCAAAGTACAACCGGCCGCAAATCAGTTCAGTTTCTGGCTCAACGCCAACGCTCGCCTGGACCCGTAGCGCGTTTCGAAAATGGGTGATGACCGGCGCCGTTGCTTGCCCCATGCTGCCCGGAGCCCTGATGGTATGGGCATCACCATGCGGCAGTAGCAAGATATCGCCCGCATCCAGGTGCCGCGGGCCGGAGCCGTGCCGATCGAGTTCGACGCTACCTTTGGTAATGATATGAAAATACGCCCAGCCTTCCGCTTCAGCCGCGTGCGATGAACTCCAGGCACCGCCGAAATGGCAGAAATCGTCCAGCTTCGGTCGGACCCGGAGCAGCGGTGCCAGGCCACTCAGGGCATCATCGACGTGCCGGTCCGTCATCCGTTTTTCTATCTTTCCTCTGTTTGATCCGATCGGACATCGCATTGCGCCGCTGCGGCATCAACAGGCCCCCCGGCACCGCGCTAATTATTCGTCACCACCAAGGAGATTAGGTTATGCATATGATGGATTGGAACGCTTATCGCCAGCAGGTTGTCACAGGGGTTGGCGGCTTCGCCAAACTCAGCCCTGATACGGTGAAGGGCTATGGCGCGATGGGTACCGCTGCCCAGAAAACCGGCCACATCGACGCCAAAAACCGTGAGCTGATTGCGCTTGCGGTGGCGATTACGCTGCGCTGTGACGGCTGTATCACCGTTCATGTCGATGCTGCGCGTAAACTCGGGGCTACGCAGGAGGAGATCGCAGAAGCGCTGGGGGTCGCCATCAGCATCAATGCGGGTGCCGCGATCGTCTACTCGACCCGTGCCCTGGATGCTTATGCCGCCTCGGCTGAGACTGCCTGAGCACAGGCCAGAGCAGCTTGTTCAACCATGAACTTGAATTGACCCGAGGCTCCGGCGGGTGGTGGGGTATGGTAGCGACGGCTAGCCATCCCCCCTGAACCATTCATCTCGTCAGTGACCGGTTTATAGCATTACACTGACTGGCACGGGCCGGCCCGCTGGGAGCGACCTTTTCCCCCCTGTGCTTCGAGCACCTGGGGGGACAAGTGCCCCGGCGGGTTGGCCGCGATGGAAGCCCAGTGGGGGGTCGCGCGCTCTATCTACAGGTGTCATACGTCGTCGCAATGGCCACCGAGACTGCGCTCTCTCAGCTGCTATTTTGGCGCTCGAACCAGGGACAGGAGGAGAATATGGTTGACCGCATTACGCGCGAGGACGCGATTTTGCAGGCCGTCAAGGAGATTGCCATCGCGGAGGGCAAGGTCGTGTTTAATAATAATGCCAAGCCCACGGTTGACCGGAAATACCTGCTCACCCTCATTCAAGAGGTTTCCGCCGCTTTCGATGGCGCAGGTGCAAGTCGCGACGGTGTTCACATCGGCCTACCCGAATCCTAAAACCGCCATTTCGAAGAGCGAGGATCGTGCCCCTGCTGGGGGTGTCGGAGGTCGCTGATCGGCCTATCGTAGCGACCGCCCAGAGTCTGGCGCAAGCAGGCCGATGGCTCGCTCTCCGAAAATATTCGTTTAAGATGGCCCCATGCCCAGACTCGGATTGCGGTTAACACCGCACGGACGCCTTCTCGTTGAGGATCAGGAGGATGCCCTGGACATTCCCGACGCATCCTCAACTCGCCTAAATGCGGCATTCGCGCGCGGGAGCGGAGATGGGCTGGTATGGCTTGGCGTGGCCGGAATGGGGCAGGCGTTGCCCCCTGCATTTGCCTGGTGGCGTGACTTCGCGGCGCGCTTTGTGGGCTCACTTTGTCTGCAGGCATCGGATGCTGCATTTGACGACACCCGCGCGCTGCCAGACGTGGCCGCGCCGACCGAAACGGAGCTTGCCGCGCTCATCTTGACGGCGCCGATGATGGCCGGGGCCGAGTACCTGAGCCATGATGTGCTGCTGGCGTTGTGGGACGACATGGCGGCTGCCACCGCCGCCTCCCTTGCGGTGGCGAAGACCGGGTTAAAAACCTTCCTGACCACCCTGAATCCCGCCTGGAACATGGTCGGCCGGGTCCATTTCAACCTGGCGGAAAACCGCCGCGATCCCGAGCAGCCTTTCGCCTTCATGGCGACCTACACCACCCGCCTCTCGACGCAGGCGAAGGCGCAACATGTTCCGCTTGGCCAGGCGCTGCGCGAGTATACCGGGGCGGCGAACCGGGAGAAGCTGCTCTCGCTGCTCCTGCCGGTGCAGCGCGCGGCGGAGCATTGCACCTGGCTGAAACCGATGATCGAGGCCGGGGATATTTTTCATCCACTGCGTTGGGGCGCCTCTGAGGCGTTGCGCTTGCTGCACAGCGTGCCGGCGCTTGAGGGCGCCGGGGTCGTGGTGCGGATGCCCGCATCTTGGCGCGCCAGCCGCCCCGCGCGGCCGCAGGTCACCGCAACCGTTGGCAGCCGGGCGCCCTCCGCCGTTGGTCTGGACGGGCTGCTGGATTTCCAGATGCGCGTCATGCTGGATGGCGAGCCGCTCACCGAGGCGGAGATGGCGACCCTGCTCGCCGGCACCGAAAACCTCGTATTGCTGCGCGGTCAATGGGTCGAGGTCGATCAGGCGCGGCTTCAGCGCACGATGGAACAGTTCCGCGCCGCCGAGAAACTGGCTTCGCGCGATGGCCTCACCTTTATTGAGGCGATGCGCATGTTGGCCGGCACCGCCCTGACCGGGAACGACCAGGTGGCGGCCGACACCGATTGGGCGACGGTCAAAGCGGGCCCGTGGCTCGAGCAAACGCTGCAGGCATTACGCGCGCCGACGGGCAATGGCGCCGATCCCGGCGCCAGGCTGCGGGGAACCCTCCGTCCTTACCAGAAGGCGGGAACCCAATGGCTACATCTGCTGACAAGCCTGGGTCTTGGCGCCTGCCTGGCCGACGACATGGGCCTCGGCAAGACCATCCAGGTGCTTTCCCTGCTATTGGCGGAACAGGCGCGTCATGCCCGACCCCGGCCCAGCCTGTTGGTGGCCCCCGCCTCGCTGCTGGCTAACTGGGCGGCGGAGATCGAAAAATTCGCGCCGGGCCTAAAGGCGGTCATCGTCCATCCTTCAGCCATGCCGGCGACCGAGGTGAAGGCGTTCACCGCCGAACACGCGCGGGAGTATGATCTGGCGATTACAAGCTATGGCGCCCTGTTGCGTATCCCGGTGTTCACGGAGGCGGATTGGCGGCTGGTCATTCTCGATGAGGCGCAGGCGATCAAAAATCCGGACGCCCGCCAAACCAAAGCGGCAAAGGCGCTCAAAGCCAAAGCGCGGATCGCGCTGACGGGAACACCGGTTGAGAATCACCTGGGCGATCTTTGGTCGATCTTTGATTTCATCAATCCCGGTCTGTTGGGCAATGCCAAAGCGTTCACCCGTTACACCAAAGGGCTGTCTGAGCGCACGCATAATCCTTACGGACCGTTACGTGAGTTGGTGCGCCCCTATATCCTGCGCCGGATGAAAACCGACAAATCGGTCATTGCCGATTTGCCCGACAAGACCGAGATCAAGGCGCTATGCGGGCTGTCCCGGCGGCAGACGGCGCTCTACGGCCAGGCGGTCGACGAGCTTGCGCGGAGCCTCGATGCAGCGGCGGGCATTCAGCGGAAGGGCATCGTCCTGGCGATGCTCATGCGGCTCAAACAGATCTGCAACCACCCGTCCCAATGGCTGAACGACAATCTCTGGGCGGAGGAAGACAGCGGCAAATGGGGGCGTCTGCGTGAAATCGCCGAGATTGTCGCGGCGCGACAGGAGAAGATGCTGGTGTTCACGCAGTTTCGCGAAATGACCGGCCCGCTGGCGGTATTTCTGGGGAGCATTTTCGGCCGCGACGGGATGGTGCTGCACGGTGAGACCGCCGTAAAGCAGCGCAAAACCCTGGTGCAGCGTTTCCAGGAGGATGAGAACATCCCCTTCTTTGTCTTGTCCCTGAAGGCCGGCGGCTCCGGCCTGACCCTGACGGCGGCATCCCATGTGGTGCATTTCGACCGGTGGTGGAATCCGGCGGTCGAGAACCAGGCGACCGACCGGGCCTTCCGGATCGGCCAGAAGAAGAACGTCCTGGTGCATAAATTCATCTGCCGGGGCACGGTGGAGGAAAAGATTGACGCCTTGATCGAACTCGAAGAAAAGCCTGTCAGATGAGCTTTTCACGGGCGGCGGCGAGATCAACCTGACCGAGATGACGAATGCGGAGATCCTGCACATGGTCAAATTGGATCTGAACGCCGCGATGAAGGAGTGACGCGGATGTCGTATTACTATGGAGGATGGGCGCCCTACGTGTCCGTTGCCGAGCGCCGCCGTAACGCCGAGGCCGAGCTTACGAAGCTCCGCCAAAAGGGCGTCGTGATCTCGCCGGTCAAAATCGACGGCCGCAAGATTGCCAAAACATTCTGGGGCCAAGCGTGGTGCGATAATCTGGAGAGGTACCGCGATTACGAGAACCGCCTGCCGCGTGGCCGCAGCTATGTGCGCAACGGCGCGGTGCTCGATCTGCAGATCGCGCCGCGCGAGGTCACGGCGAGGGTCAGCGGTTCGGAACTGTACCACGTCAAGGTCAGCATCGGCGACGTGGCCAAGACACACTGGAAAAAGCTCTGCACCGATTGTTCGGGCGGCATCAACTCGCTGGTCGAACTGTTGCGAGGGCGGTTTTCCAAAGCCGTGATGGAGCGTATCTGCCAGCAGGAGACCGGCCTGTTTCCGCGCCCTTCGGAAATCCGCTTCAGCTGTAGTTGCCCGGACTATGCGTCGATGTGCAAGCATATCGCAGCGGTGCTCTATGGTGTCGGCGCGCGGCTCGATGAAAGCCCTGAATTGTTGTTCAGGCTGCGCGCGGTCGAGGCGACTGAGCTGCTTTCCAACCTCGGCAACGCCCTGCCGGCGACCCAAACGCCGCGCGACGCAGCGCAGACCCTGGCGGATGCGGACCTGGCGGCATTGTTCGATCTGGACATGGCAGCGGAGGATCCCCCGGCTCTCCCGCCAGAAATCGTTCCATCCTCGCGGGTGCAAAAGTTCACCCGCAACAGCACAGGCACGCAGTTCTCCCCCGCCGTCCCCCCGGCCGCTCAAACCAAGACCAAGACCGCGAAGCCCACCGTCAAAGCCAGGTCCGCGGCGGCAACGATTAAGGCTAAGCCAAAGAGCGCGAAGCCGGCCACGACAGCAGAACCCAAAACCTCAAGCTCAAAAACCACGCCAACACCGGCGACGCTGGTCCAGACAGCCAGCGCAGCGCCCAGCACGTTGGCCAAAAGCCGTACGGCGAAAGGGACCAAGGCCAAGACGGCCAGCGCGGCGCCCATGAAGGCGAAGCCAAAGGCCGCGAAGCCCGCCACGACAGCAGAGCCAACAACTTCGCGTTCGAAAACCCGGCCAAAACCGGCGAAGCCGGTCCAGACAGCCAGCGCAGCGCCCAGCACGTTGGCCAAAAGCCGTACGGCGAAAGGGACCAAGGCCAAGACGGCCAGCGCGGCGCCCATGAAGGCGAAGCCAAAGGCCGCGAAGCCCGCCACGACAGCAGAGCCAACAACTTCGCGTTCGAAAACCCGGCCAAAACCGGCGAAGCCGGTCCAGACCGCCAAAGCAGCGTCCAGCACGTTGGCCAAAAGCCGTACGGCGAAAGGGTCGACCAAGGCCAAGACGGCCAGCGCGGCGCCCATGAAGGCGAAGCCAAAGGCCGCGATGCCCGCCACGACAGCAGAGCCAACAACTTCGCGTTCGAAAACCCGGCCAAAACCGGCGAAGCTGCTCCAGACAGCCAAAGCAGCGCCGAACAAATTGGCCAAAAGCCGAACGGCGAAAGGGTCGACCAAGGCCAAGACGGCCAGCGCGGCGCCCATGAAGGCGAAGCCAAAGGCCGCGATGCCCGCCACGACAGCAGAGCCAACAACTTCGCGTTCGAAAACCCGGCCAAAACCGGCGAAGCTGCTCCAGACAGCCAAAGCAGCGCCGAACAAATTGGCCAAAAGCCGAACGGCGAAAGGGTCGACCAAGGCCAAGACGGTCAGTGCGGCGCCAATCAAGGCTAAGCCAAAGGCCGCGAAGCCCGCCACGAAAGCAGAAGCAGCAACCTTAAGCGCGAAAACCCCGCCAAAACCGGCGAAGCCGGTCCAGACCGCCACGGCAGCGGCCAACAAGTTGACCAAAAGCCGTACGGCGAAAGGGTCGAGCAAGGCCAAGCCGGCCAGCGCGGCGCCCATGAAGGCTAAGCCAACGGCCGCGAAGTCTGCCACGAAGGCAGAACCCACAACCTTAAGCGCAAAAACCCCGCCAAAACCGGCGAAGCTGGTCCAGACCGCCAAAGCAGCGGCCAGCAAGTTGGCAAAAAGCCGAACAACGAAAGGGTCGCCCAAGGCCAAGCCAGCCAGAGCGGCGCCCAAAAAGTGACAAGGATATTGAAACGTCCAAAGCGGCCATCAACGCCCGCAAGATCCGCGCGGGCTATCCTTTGTGGCCGTGTTGAACAACATACTCGCGAAGAGCGTCATTGATGCGCGCGTTTGATAACCCTTGCCATTCGGCACGCGAGCTTGAAACCAGTCAATCAGATCGGCATCAAGGCGCAAAGTGAGTTGTTTTTTGACGGGGCGGAAAAAAAGGCCGCGCCGCGCGCCGCTCCAATCACGTTGTTATCGGCGCCGCCCCGTGACCCCTGGTATAATATTTGGGTCAATGAGTTACCGCGCCGATCGGGGGTTCTAATTCAATGCCGATTGACACCGATCGGCGTTGGGACCCCGAGCCCATTTACACTTGTCATTCGACGTGCGCCTATTTTCTTCTAAAAAATCGTTTGTTTTCATTGGTTTGGTTGGTGAGCCCGGGTGGATTGGAACCCACGGCCATTCGATTAAAAGTCGAATACCCTACCGCTGAACGGCGAACCATTGCTGATGACCAGTGATTTCACTGGACGTTGCTGCACAAATCTGTTACATGTAACAGAGAGGAGATAAATCATGACCCCAGTAGCGCAACGCGTTCAAAAGCGCCGCGACGCCCTGAGAAGGGCCGGTTTGCGACCGATTCAAATCTGGGTACCTGACACCCGCGCTAGAGGATTTGATGAAGAATGTCACCGGCAAGCTCGTCTGGTCGCGCAGGCCGACCGTCAGGACACTGAGTTTGCCCCCTTCCTCGATGCCACTGTTGCTGGTCTGGAAGGCTGGGAGTGAAGCGCGGAGACCTTGTGACCATCGCTTTGCAAGGAGATTTCGGTAAGCCGCGTCCTGCTCTGGTTGTGCAGGCCGACCGTTTCGATGAAACCGCCACAGTGACAATCCTGCCTGTCACCAGCGCCCTCGTAGATGCTCCCTTGTTGAGGCTCACAGTGGAGCCCTCCGAGATCAATGGCTTACGAAAACGGTCTCAAATCATGATCGACAAGGCCAGCACAACCCAACGAGACAAAATTGGTCCCGCGTTTGGGCGCCTGGACGACGAAACTATGGTGTCTGTCACGCGCGGTTTGGCTGTATTCTTAGGCGTCGCGTAATCTAACTCGCGTTTAATTGTTGGCCATTCGTTCTCTATGGGTATCGTCCCATTTTGTATCCGGCCCATATGGCGGTGGATCGTAGCGCGGCGGTTACGTTGTGATATTGTAATGCTCTGGGAGCTTAGGTAACTTCATAATTTAAGCAGACCGTGCGAAAACTCCAAGGCGTAACGGCAATGAGCAACTACGCTGCTCAACGGAAGAGCGCCACGAATCAATTTTTCAATTGACGTCGCTCAGCGATACAATTTTGCGCCGCACCGACGCCGACGACATGGGCCTCGGCAAGACCATCCAGGTGCTTTCCCTGCTGTTGGCGGAACAGGCGCGTAATGCCCGCCCCCGGCCGAGCCTGTTGGTGGCACCCGCCTCGCAGCTCAAAAACCACGCCAAAACCGGCGACGCTGGTCCAGACCGCCAAAGCAGCGCCGAACAAGTTGGCGAAAAGCCGTACGGCGAAAGGGTCGACCAACGCCAAGACGCCCAGCGCGGCGCCAATTCAGGCTAAGCCAAAGGCCGCGAAGCCCGCCACGAAAGCAGAACCCAAAACCTCAAGCTCGAAAACCACGCCAAAACCGACGAAGCTGCTCCAGACAGCCACAGCAGCGCCCAGCACGTTGGCGAAAAGCCGTATGGCGAAAGTGTCGAGCAAGGCCAAGTCGGCCCGCGCGGCGCCCATGAAGGCTAAGCCAAAGGCCGCGAAGCCTGCCACGACAGCAGAACCAACAACCTTAAGCTCGGAAACCCTGCCAAAACCGGCGAAGCTGGTCCAGACAGCCAAAGCAGCGCCCAGCAAGTTGGCCAAAAGCCGTGCGGCGAAAGTGCCGACCAAGGTCAAGACGGCCAGAGCGGCGCCAAAAAAGTAACAAGGATATTGAAACCTCCGATGCGCGAGCATCGGCCGTGAACGCATCCTGGTCATCCGCCGCAATGGGCGGCACACTCTCCCGGCATAGGCACGGCGTGACATGCCCGGGTCTCTAGCACGATTGGGTCTCCCGAAGCGGCTAGCGTTCTCAACAATGAGGGTCGCGATACCCTCGGCCGGCGCAAAGGCAAGCACAGCCGTGGCGCCCCCTCGCTGACCTTAAGCTCGGTATGCTACTCCCTGCGCGCGTTGCAACAAGCTGTGGTTCAGCGGGTTGAACGGCTTCAGCGCTAGCCGCTCGTTTGCAAGCGCGGTGGCGAGGTCGCGCATACCAGCCCGCACCGCCGCCTCTCCGAGCGTCCAGTCAATCACGTCGCGTTGCGCATGGCTTCCGCCAAACGCATTTGTAATGAACCGCACCGCGAATAACGTCTCCGCGGCGAGGCGATATTCACCGCGCCAGAATGCGACGAATCCGTTGACCAGCGGAAGTCCAAAATCGCGGATCCACACCGCCGTCTCGCCACCTCCCGTAGCCGCTATGCCCATCCGCGTTATTCGTGCGGCCAGCAGGTCATGCCGCCCGGCTCCAAGATCGGCCATCACCGCATGCCAGTCGTTGAACGGATAGAGCGCGCCGTTAGCCACGGCCTCCCATTGCTGAGCGACAGTCAGCCAGCGGCCGCCAACATCGCAACCGCAGAGATGCAGGCGCCAAAGCAGGGCCGACGCGTCGACCAGATTTACGGCAACGCCATTGAGCGTGGCGCCTAAATGTGCATCGTAGAGCGCCAGCGCCGCGTCGTTCTGTTCAAGGGCAAGATGAAACAGCCCCCGATGCCACCAATTATGGACGCGGAAGAAATTATCCTCCCCCGCCCAGTCCGCCTCGCGTGCGATCATCCAGCCGACGCCGTCCTCGGCCCGGCCCTGCATCTCCATGACATGCGCCACCGCGTGATGCGCCCAGCAGTCGCGCCGGTCGATCGCAAGTGCCCGCCGCCCAACCTCCTCCGCACGATCATAGTCGCCACATTCTTCAAGCCCAAAGGCGTGCATTCCCAAGAGCAGCGCATAAAGCGGCATTTCGGGTGACCACGCCGGTAGCACACGCGCAATCCGGTCGCGCAATTCCCGCGCATGGGCGCGGAAAAAATCAATCAGATGTCCGGTCTGCAGGGCCAAAAAATCATGCGGATAGGACATGCTGTGCCAGTCGAGCCGTTGTGCCGCCGCTGACCATTCGCCATCGAGCAGAAACCTGACCGCTTCGGCCAGCGATGCCTCCCGCGCGTTCATGGCCATTCCGCGGGTTCCGTCCAGGACTGTGATTGCTGCATCGCGTCCCGTCGGCTCGGTCATCAGCCCCAGCAGGATCACCTTGGCAAGATGCGCCGACACGAATTCGGGCGCCTCGACGATCGCCGCATCGAGCAATGTGAACGGATCGCCACGATAGATGCCGAAAGCCTCTACCGATGCATCGAATTTTTCGACCGCCGTGCCGGTGGCACCGGTGACCGCATTACCGTGTCGGTCTTTCATCTGATACCCCATTCGTAAAAAGGAGCGCATCCAGAAATTCTGACCTCAAACGACGCTACAGACCGCTCCGCGGAAAATGTTTAGGCGGCCGGCATGGCTTCTTTAGGTGCCTTCTTCAGTTGCTCGCGGCATTCCGGTGTATCCTTGTGGCCTCTGTGCACATCGCCGTTTGTCACTGCATTGACCTAAGTCAACTTTGTGAGGACGATGGGCCGTGCCCAGCTCAGCACCTCCGGCGCGCTCAGCCAGTGATAGTATCTGATGGCTTCCTGGGCGACATAGGCCAGAACCGCGTAAGCCCCACCAAACGTCCTTCCACTCGCGAGAAAATATTGCACCATCAAAGTCCGGGATCAAACACCTAGTTGCCTGGGGCAAAAACCGGCGCAGACGCGGCATGGGCTTTTCCTTGCGGGTCAAGATGGCGGTTTTGTTGCAGCCAGAGATGGCGATAGATCGCGCAGCGTTCGACCAGCTCGTGATGCGTGCCGAGATCGATCGTGCGGCCGCGATCGAGCACCATGATGAGGTCGCAATCGATCAGCGAGGAGAGCCGGTGCGAGACGATCACCATGGTCCTTCCATGGGCGATGCGCAGCAGATTGGCGTTCACCAGCGCCTCGCTTTCCGGATCGAGCGCCGAGGTCGCCTCATCGAGGATCAGCACTTTCGGATCGGCGATCACCGCGCGGGCGATGGCCAGGCGCTGCTTTTGCCCGCCGGAGAGGTTGGGCGAGCCCTCCTGGATGAAGGTGTCATAGCCCTGCGGCAGGCGCTCGATGAACTCCTCGGCACCGGCAAGCCGTGCCGCGCGCACCGCATCCTCGAAAGAGAGGCCGGGCCGGCCGGCGATGATGTTGTCGCGAACCGTGCCGCGGAACAGGAAGTTATCCTGCAGCACCATGCCGAAATTCTTGCGCAAATGCCGCAGATTGATCTCGCGCATATCGGTGCCGTCGATCTTGATGGCGCCGGAATAGTCGCGGTTGATGCCCTGCAGCAGCCGGGTCACGGTGGATTTGCCGGAGCCGGAACGGCCGACGAGACCGAGCATGGTGCCGGCCGGGATTTTAAAATTCATTTTATCCAGCGCCGGGGTTTTGGCACCTTCATAACGGAAGGTCACATCGTCAAACTCGATGGCACCTTCGAAGCGCGGGCGCAGGCCATGGGTGAGCGCGCGCTTCTCGTTCGGGCGGTTGAGCACGGAGCCGACCATGCCGATTGCCGCCTGCGCCTTCTGGATATCCTCCATCAACCCGGCCAGGCTCACCAGCGGCCCGGCGACGCGCCCGCCCAGCATCATGAAGCCCATCAGGCTGCCGATATTGAGCGGATTGTTCGAATCGAGCGCCATCCACGCGCCGAGCAGCATGACGCCATAGGTGCAATAGCGCTGCAAGGGCAGGGTTAATGTCGCCGGCCAGTTGGCAAGCTGACTCGCCTGGATATGCAGATCCGCCGTCTCGGCGACGCGCCGGTCCCAATCGGCCGCGCGCATCGGCTCCAGCGCCAGCGCCTTCACCGTGCGGATGCCGTAGATGCTCTCGACCAGCACGGAGTTCTTGGCTGATTCCGCCGCGATGATCTTGCCGGTCATGATGCCCATCGGCCGCAGGAAGATGGCGATGATCAAGGCCATGATGGCGGCCGCGACCAGGATCGTCCAGGCCAGGACGGCATTCATAAAAAACAGGATCGGCAGCAGCAAGGCCACCATGAACATGTCGATGAACGTGTTCATCAGCCGCCCGGTGAGGAACTCCCGGACCTGGTAGACCTGAGAGATCTTATGCGCCAGCGTGCCGGCCTGTTCGCGCTCGAAGAATTCGATGGGCAGCGCCAGCAGGCGATTGAAGATCATCAGGTTGAGCCGCGCATCGAGCTTGGCCGCCATGATTACCTGCAGCAACTTCCGGCCCCAGCTCAGCAGCATTTCAAACCCAACGCAGACGAGCATGATCATGATCACGAGCCGCAGCGTCGCGTTGCTGTGATACTGAATGACCGTGCCGACGGTGCGCATCACCAGCAGAATCGGCGTGATGCTCAACACCGTGAGGGTGAGGGAGGCAACGGCGATATCGCGCAAATTCGTCTTATCCGCCCAGACGAGTTTGGCGAGCATGGCAAGGTTGAAGGCGGGCTCATCCTCGATGCCCTGGCGCGCGGCGCGGATGAGCAGGGCGCCACCGCTCCAAACCTGCTTCAGGCGCAGCTCATCCACGGCAACCGCCGGATCGCTGCTCCGCCCGCGCGGATCGCGCAGGAACACCACCTGCTTCTCGCGGTTGCGTCCGACCACCAGAGCGGCACCGCCATCATCAAGCAGCAGAACGATCGGCGCGGGGTCATCAATCTTTAAAAGCTGACGAAAATTCATGGGCACGCCGCGCGCCCACAGCCCGCTCTCCTTCAGCCATTCCAACAGCACTGGCGGCGAGGGCGCTGGCTCGCCGGGTTTCAGGCGCAGGCTCTCCGAATCCAGTTCGACGCCATGATAGTGTGCCGCATGCATCACCGCCGCTAGCCGGGGCTGCAAGACCTGGGTCACGCCGATCGCCGCGTCATGCAGCGCGCAACGTCTGAATTAGCTGCGCTCTGGTTCGAAGAGGATATTGAACTTTGGCTTCGCGGCATAGCGTTCATGAGGTCAGCAGCCTTTTAGGTACGATAAAATTGGCCAGTTTCAAACGGTCTGTTCTTGAAGCCTAGGTCACAATTATGGATCAAGACATTCTGGCTTTAAATAAAAACCAGTGCGCTGGCCTGTCTTGCCTTCTTTAGAGTGAGGCGCTTCATCCCAACAGCCATCCTGTTATCAAACAATATGGCGTCTAACTCATTTCTTTGGGATTCAGGAACTTCATCAAAGACTTCCTAAGTCACATTTTGAACGCGAGCTCTAATCATAGTGCTTCAAGTGAAAGTACAATAAAGTAGTCTCGGTCATGTCCCTTTTGATCCTGAGACGTGAAGGACGATACCCATAAATGCCAATAATTTCATTTTTTAAATAATTGTTCTAGTCACTTTTATGTTGATTGTGTATTTAATTCGGAAGCTTCAGCCTCTAGTCGAATATAGAATGGTATCAACCCTATTGGAACGCAAGGTGTTGCGTGTAACCTTCAAACCAAAAGTAAAAAGCTATTTAATCTTAAACGACAGTTAATCAACCCAAGGTTGAAGGCGACTTAACAACGTGTGTTTTTCAAGTGGAGCCTGTTTCAGGCGCCAGAATATCAGCAGGATCGACACGTTTACCGATCTTACTCAGCGGCATTTTATTTTCAAGCGAACTCATAAGCAAACTCATTACGGATCATGGTCATCGCTAATGTCTAGTGACTCGATCGTTGTTATTCGTGGTGTGGCTAAACGACTGTAAGGTCGTAACCGAGACTTACAAAGATCGTTACGTAACGGCGCCATAGATTAAAGGCATGATAAAACCAAATTCTCTGCGCCCATTAAAATTTTAAGTTGTGGAATTTTGTAACGGAATAATTTTCTTGAAATTGTAAATTTCATCCGTGCTCGTAATCGTTCGGCATACGGTCATGGCGCTCAGGCAGGCATGGCAAGACTCAAAAGTTAATGAACATTAAGTTGCGAATTCGTTCAAAATTTAAGAATAGAAGACTAGATTATTACGGAACAATTCCTCATCTGTACTTTTAACTAATGTTTGTCTGGCGTGATGTTTTTTTTGTCTACTGGGAAGGATTAAGGTGCGGTCCGGGAAGATGGGGCGTTGTCGTAACGGTATTTGCGTTAATGGTTCATGCGCTGCTGCGACTTGGCGGTTAGACCTATAAGAAAAAATGCAAGTTAAGGTAGCGAATGATATCTAGCTAAATCAACTAAATCAACTAAATCAACTAAATCATTGAAGCGTTAGAAATACCCTATGTTGTTCTTGTCGATGTGCAGAGCCGGCATGGATTTGTCGTGCGCTCTGCATACGAATGTTGCCCGTTGTCTAACGCTAAACCACCCACAAACGACCGAGGCGGACAAAAATGAGCAGCGCTTATTTTAATGTGTCTGGAATTGATCCGAACGAAAATGCGGAAACAATTTTTGTCCGATATCGAAATGGAGGTCCGGATAGCGATATGCTTTTGGGTTCCGGGCGTGTTGTTGGTCGGGGCAACCTTCTCCCGGGTGTTCAGCTTGGGCAATTTAGCATCACATTTCTGCTCCCCGATGGGTGCTCGGTTGAGAACATCGTCGTGTCGCGCGACAAAAGCGGCACAGAGCTGCTCTCCGGTGTGACCCTAACCCGCTGTTTGATCCGCGCGGAAGCGCGATCTGGCGGGACCATTAACCCAGATAACCCGCCGCCGCGCGCAGGTGCCACCAATGTGGCCAGCCCTGATCAGATCATCATTTTTCAGAAAACGGGATTAGAGCCATGAGCGGCACACTGGTAGAAGTCGATGGCGTCGACATTGCTGGTACGACGGAGTTTATCTTTTACGATAATGGCGGTACTCCCGCCACTTACACCCTGTTGGGCAGCGCGTCGAACGCCACGGCAGCAGTAACAGCTTCAACTGGCGAACCGCTTGGTTCATACGCTGCTCTAATTTATCTTCCGACCGGTGACGTTGCGAGCGATATTGTCGTTTATAATCAAGCGGGGACGGAGGAAATATCTGGAAGCTACACCGTTACGGTGGTAAATCCAGTTGGTGCGACGGGGCCAACCGGTGCCACGGGTGCGACTGGCGATACCGGGGCCACGGGTGCGACGGGTGCGACCGGCGATACGGGTGCTACCGGCGCCACAGGTGCGACCGGCGATACTGGGGCGACGGGTGCCACCGGTGCGACGGGCGATACCGGTGCCACGGGCGCGACAGGTGCGACCGGCGATACCGGAGCGACGGGTGCCACAGGTGCGACTGGCGATACCGGTGCTACGGGCGCCACGGGTGCGACCGGCGATACCGGAGCGACCGGTGCCACGGGTGCGACCGGCGATACCGGAGCGACCGGTGCCACGGGTGCGACCGGCGATACGGGTGCCACGGGTGCGACTGGTGATACGGGTGCGACCGGCGCCACGGGTGCGACCGGCGATACGGGTGCCACGGGTGCGACTGGTGATACGGGTGCGACCGGCGCCACGGGTGCGACCGGCGATACGGGTGCCACGGGTGCGACTGGCGATACCGGAGCCACGGGTGCCACAGGTGCGACAGGCGATACCGGGGCTACCGGCGCCACAGGTGCCACCGGCGCCACGGGTGCGACGGGCCATACCGGTGCCACAGGCGCCACAGGTGCGACCGGCGATACCGGTGCCACCGGTGCCACCGGTGCGACCGGCGATACGGGTGCGACGGGTGCGACTGGCGATACCGGGGCGACGGGCGCCACAGGTGCGACTGGCGATACCGGGGCCACGGGTGCCACAGGTGCGACCGGCGCGACGGGTGCCACCGGCGATACCGGTGCCACCGGCGCCACGGGTGCGACGGGCGATACCGGTGCGACCGGCGATACCGGCGATACCGGCGCGACGGGTGCGACCGGCGATACTGGGGCGACGGGTGCCACAGGTGCGACGGGTGCCACAGGTGCGACTGGCGATACGGGTGCCACGGGCGCCACAGGTGCGACCGGCGATACGGGTGCCACAGGTGCCACGGGTGCGACTGGTGATACGGGCGCTACGGGTGCCACGGGTGCGACCGGCGATACCGGTGCCACGGGCGCCACGGGTGCGACTGGCGATACCGGGGCGACGGGCGATACTGGAGCCACAGGAGCCACAGGTGCGACCGGTGATACCGGGGCCACGGGTGCCACAGGTGCGACTGGCGATACGGGTGCCACTGGGGCCACAGGCGCCACAGGTGATACCGGGGCGACGGGTGCCACCGGGGCCACAGGTGCGACGGGCGATACCGGTGACACCGGCGCGACCGGTGCCACAGGTGCGACTGGCGATACCGGTGCCACGGGTGCCACGGGTGCGACTGGCGATACCGGGGCGACGGGTGCCACGGGTGCGACCGGCGATACCGGTGCCACGGGCGCCACAGGTGTGACGGGCGATACCGGGGCCACAGGGGCCACGGGTGCGACTGGTGCGACTGGTGATACGGGTGCCACAGGTGCGACCGGTGATACGGGTGCGACTGGAGCGACGGGCGCCACAGGTGTGACCGGCGCCACAGGTGCTACCGGTGCCACGGGTGCGACCGGCGATACCGGTGCGACGGGTGCCACGGGTGCGACTGGCGACACTGGGGCGACGGGTGCCACAGGTGCGACTGGCGATACGGGCGCCACGGGTGCCACAGGTGCGACCGGCGATACCGGAGCGACCGGGGCTACAGGTGCGACTGGCGATACCGGTGCCACGGGTGCCACGGGTGCCACGGGTGCGACCGGCGCAACTGGTGATACGGGTGCCACAGGTGCGACGGGCGATACCGGCGCCACAGGTGCCACTGGAGCTACGGGCGCCACGGGTGCGACCGGCGATACCGGTGCCACGGGTGCGACAGGTGCGACCGGTGATACCGGGGCGACAGGCGCCACGGGTGCGACTGGCGACACCGGCGCGACCGGGGCCACGGGCGCCACGGGTGCGACCGGCGATACCGGAGCGACCGGGGCTACAGGTGCGACTGGCGATACCGGGGCCACAGGGGCCACGGGTGCGACTGGTGATACGGGTGCCACAGGTGCGACCGGCGATACCGGAGCGACCGGGGCTACAGGTGCGACTGGCGATACCGGGGCCACAGGGGCCACGGGTGCGACTGGTGATACGGGTGCCACAGGTGCGACCGGTGATACGGGTGCGACTGGAGCGACGGGCGCCACAGGTGCGACCGGCGATACCGGTGCGACGGGTGCGACAGGTGCGACCGGTGATACCGGGGCGACGGGTGCCACGGGTGCCACGGGTGCGACCGGTGATACGGGTGCCACAGGTGCGACCGGCGATACTGGCGCAACCGGGGCCACAGGTGCGACCGGCGCCACAGGTGCGACTGGCGATACCGGGGCGACAGGTGCCACAGGTGCGACCGGCGATACCGGTGCCACGGGCGCCACGGGTGCGACTGGCAATACCGGGGCGACGGGTGCCACAGGTGCGACTGGCGATACCGGGGCCACAGGGGCCACGGGTGCGACTGGCGATACCGGGGCGACAGGTGCCACGGGTGCCACGGGTGCGACTGGCGACACCGGCGCGACCGGGGCCACGGGTGCCACAGGTGCGACTGGCGATACCGGGGCGACGGGTGCCACAGGTGCGACCGGTGATACCGGGGCGACGGGCGCCACAGGTGCGACGGGTGCCACGGGTGCGACTGGCGACACCGGCGCGACCGGCGCCACGGGTGCGACGGGCGATACCGGTGCGACGGGTGCCACAGGTGCGACCGGCGATACCGGTGCCACGGGTGCCACAGGTGCGACCGGCGATACCGGTGCCACGGGTGCCACAGGTGCGACCGGCGATACCGGAGCGACCGGGGCTACAGGTGCGACTGGCGATACCGGTGCCACGGGTGCCACGGGTGCGACTGGCGCAACTGGTGATACGGGTGCCACAGGTGCGACGGGCGATACCGGCGCCACAGGTGCCACTGGAGCTACGGGCGCCACGGGTGCGACCGGCGATACCGGTGCCACGGGCGCCACAGGTGTGACGGGCGATACCGGTGCTACGGGTGCGACAGGTGCGACCGGTGATACCGGGGCGACAGGCGCCACGGGTGCGACTGGCGACACCGGCGCGACCGGGGCCACGGGTGCCACAGGTGCGACTGGCGATACCGGGGCGACGGGTGCCACGGGTGCGACGGGCGATACCGGGGCGACAGGTGCCACAGGTGCGACCGGCGATACCGGTGCTACGGGTGCGACTGGCGACACCGGCGATACGGGTGCCACCGGGGCCACAGGTGCGACCGGTGATACGGGTGCCACGGGTGCGACGGGCGATACCGGGGCCACGGGTGCCACCGGAGCCACGGGTGCGACCGGTGATACCGGCGCGACGGGCGATACCGGTGCCACCGGTGCCACAGGGGCCACTGGCGATACGGGTGCGACGGGTGCGACCGGCGATACGGGTGCGACGGGTGCCACCGGTGCGACGGGCGATACCGGTGCCACGGGTGCGACAGGTGCGACCGGTGATACCGGGGCCACGGGCGCCACAGGTGCGACCGGTGATACCGGCGCCACGGGTGCGACCGGTGCAACGGGCGATACGGGTGCCACTGGTGCCACGGGTGCGACCGGCGATACGGGTGCCACTGGTGCCACGGGTGCGACCGGCGATACGGGTGCCACCGGTGCCACGGGTGCGACTGGCGATACCGGTGCCACGGGTGCCACGGGTGCGACCGGTGATACCGGAGCCACCGGCGCCACAGGTGCGACCGGCGATACGGGCGCCACCGGTGCCACGGGTGCGACTGGCGATACCGGTGCCACGGGTGCCACAGGTGCGACGGGTGATACCGGGGCCACGGGCGCCACGGGTGCGACGGGCGATACGGGTGCCACAGGGGCCACAGGTGCGACCGGCGCCACAGGTGCGACTGGCGATACGGGTGCGACCGGCGCCACAGGTGCTACCGGCGCCACGGGTGCGACCGGCGATACCGGCGCCACGGGTGCCACAGGTGCGACCGGCGATACGGGTGCCACTGGTGCCACGGGTGCGACCGGCGATACGGGTGCCACCGGTGCCACGGGTGCGACCGGCGATACCGGCGCCACGGGTGCCACAGGTGCAACCGGCGACACGGGTGCCACGGGTGCCACGGGTGCCACGGGTGCGACCGGTGCCACGGGTGCGACTGGCGATACCGGGGCGACAGGCGCCACAGGGGCCACTGGCGATACCGGGGCGACGGGTGCCACGGGTGCCACGGGTGCGACCGGTGCCACGGGTGCGACTGGCGATACCGGGGCGACAGGCGCCACAGGGGCCACTGGCGATACCGGGGCGACGGGCGCCACAGGTGCGACCGGCGATACGGGTGCGACCGGTGCGACTGGCGATACCGGGGCGACAGGCGCCACAGGGGCCACTGGCGATACCGGGGCGACGGGCGCCACAGGTGCGACCGGCGATACGGGTGCGACCGGTGCGACTGGCGATACCGGAGCCACGGGTGCGACCGGTGCGACCGGCGATACGGGTGCCACCGGTGCCACGGGTGCGACCGGTGATACGGGTGCCACGGGTGCGACGGGCGATACCGGGGCCACGGGTGCCACCGGAGCCACGGGTGCGACCGGTGATACCGGCGATACGGGCGCCACCGGTGCCACGGGTGCCACAGGTGCGACGGGTGATACCGGGGCCACGGGCGCCACGGGTGCGACGGGCGATACGGGTGCCACAGGGGCCACAGGTGCGACCGGCGCCACAGGTGCGACTGGCGATACGGGTGCGACGGGCGATACCGGGGCGACGGGTGCCACGGGTGCGACCGGCGATACCGGTGCCACGGGTGCGACGGGCGATACCGGGGCGACGGGTGCCACAGGTGCGACCGGCGATACCGGGGCGACGGGTGCCACCGGGGCCACCGGTGCGACGGGCGATACGGGTGCTACCGGTGCAACGGGTGCGACCGGCGCCACAGGTGCGACTGGCGACACCGGGGCGACGGGTGCCACCGGGGCCACCGGTGCGACCGGTGATACGGGTACCACAGGGGCCACTGGCGATACGGGTGCGACAGGTGCCACCGGTGCGACGGGCGATACGGGTGCAACGGGTGCGACAGGTGCGACCGGTGATACCGGGGCGACAGGCGCCACGGGTGCGACTGGCGACACCGGCGCGACCGGGGCCACGGGTGCCACAGGTGCGACTGGCGATACCGGGGCGACGGGTGCCACGGGTGCGACCGGCAATACCGGCGCCACGGGTGCCACAGGTGCGACTGGCGATACCGGTGCCACGGGCGCCACGGGTGCGACTGGCGATACCGGGGCGACGGGCGCCACGGGTGCGACCGGCGATACCGGAGCGACCGGGGCTACAGGTGCGACGGGCGATACCGGGGCCACAGGGGCCACAGGTGCGACTGGTGATACGGGTGCCACGGGTGCGACCGGTGATACGGGTGCCACCGGTGCGACCGGCGATACGGGTGCCACGGGTGCCACGGGTGCCACGGGTGCGACCGGCGATACCGGGGCGACGGGTGCCACGGGTGCGACGGGCGATACCGGGGCGACGGGTGCCACAGGTGCGACGGGCGATACCGGGGCGACGGGTGCCACGGGTGCGACCGGCGATACCGGGGCCACGGGTGCCACGGGTGCGACGGGCGATACCGGGGCGACGGGTGCCACGGGTGCGACGGGCGATACCGGGGCGACGGGCGCCACAGGTGCGACGGGCGATACCGGGGCCACGGGCGCCACAGGTGCGACCGGCGATACCGGGGCGACGGGCGCCACAGGTGCGACGGGCGATACCGGGGCGACGGGCGCCACAGGTGCGACCGGCGATACCGGGGCGACGGGTGCCACGGGTGCGACGGGCGATACCGGGGCGACGGGCGCCACGGGTGCGACGGGCGATACCGGTGCCACGGGTGCGACGGGCGATACCGGGGCGACGGGCGCCACGGGTGCGACGGGCGATACCGGTGCCACGGGTGCGACGGGCGATACCGGGGCGACGGGTGCCACAGGTGCGACGGGTGATACCGGGGCCACGGGCGCCACGGGTGCGACGGGCGATACCGGGGCGACAGGCGCCACGGGTGCGACCGGTGCAACGGGCGATACGGGTGCCACTGGTGCCACCGGTGCGACGGGCGATACCGGGGCGACAGGCGCCACAGGTGCGACCGGTGATACCGGAGCCACCGGTGCCACCGGTGCGACGGGCGATACCGGGGCGACAGGCGCCACAGGTGCGACCGGCGATACGGGTGCCACCGGTGCCACAGGGGCCACTGGCGATACCGGGGCGACGGGTGCCACAGGTGCAACGGGTGATACCGGGGCCACGGGCGCCACGGGTGCGACGGGCGATACCGGGGCGACGGGCGCCACAGGTGCGACCGGCGATACGGGTGCCACCGGCGCCACAGGTGCGACCGGCGATACGGGTGCCACCGGCGCCACAGGTGCGACCGGCGATACCGGGGCGACGGGTGCCACGGGTGCGACCGGCGATACCGGTGCTACCGGCGCCACAGGTGCGACCGGCGATACGGGTGCCACCGGCGCCACAGGTGCGACCGGCGATACCGGGGCGACGGGTGCCACAGGTGCGACCGGCGATACCGGTGCTACCGGCGCCACAGGTGCGACGGGCGATACCGGGGCGACGGGCGCCACAGGTGCGACCGGCGATACCGGTGCCACCGGCGCCACAGGTGCGACCGGCGATACGGGTGCCACCGGCGCCACAGGTGCGACGGGCGATACCGGGGCGACGGGCGCCACAGGTGCGACCGGCGATACGGGTGCCACCGGCGCCACAGGTGCGACCGGCGATACGGGTGCCACCGGCGCCACAGGTGCGACCGGCGATACCGGTGCTACCGGCGCCACAGGTGCGACCGGCGATACGGGTGCCACCGGCGCCACAGGTGCGACCGGCGATACCGGGGCGACGGGTGCCACGGGTGCGACGGGCGATACCGGGGCGACGGGCGCCACAGGTGCGACCGGCGATACCGGAGCCACGGGCGCCACGGGTACGACTGGCGATACGGGTGCCACGGGTGCCACAGGTGCGACTGGCGATACCGGTGCCACGGGGGCCACGGGTGCGACGGGCGATACCGGGGCGACGGGTGCCACCGGGGCCACCGGTGCGACGGGCGATACGGGTGCTACCGGTGCAACGGGTGCGACCGGCGCCACAGGTGCGACCGGCGATACGGGTGCTACCGGCGCCACAGGTGCGACTGGCGACACCGGGGCGACGGGTGCCACCGGGGCCACCGGTGCGACCGGTGATACGGGTACCACAGGGGCCACTGGCGATACGGGTGCGACAGGTGCCACCGGTGCGACGGGCGATACGGGTGCAACGGGTGCGACAGGTGCGACTGGCGACACCGGCGCGACCGGGGCCACGGGTGCCACAGGTGCGACCGGCGATACCGGGGCGACGGGTGCCACGGGTGCGACCGGCAATACCGGCGCCACGGTGCCACAGGTGCGACTGGCGATACGGGCGCCACAGGTGCGACCGGTGATACCGGGGCGACGGGCGCCACAGGTGCGACTGGCGATACCGGGGCCACAGGGGCCACGGGTGCGACTGGCGATACCGGCGCCACGGGTGCGACCGGCGCAACGGGCGATACGGGCGCCACAGGTGCGACCGGTGCAACGGGCGATACGGGTGCCACGGGTGCAACTGGCGATACCGGTGCCACGGGCGCCACGGGTGCCACAGGTGCGACCGGCGATACCGGAGCCACGGGTGCCACAGGTGCAACCGGCGACACGGGTGCCACGGGTGCCACCGGTGCCACAGGGGCCACTGGCGATACCGGGGCGACGGGCGCCACAGGTGCGACCGGCGACACGGGTGCGACGGGTGCGACGGGTGCCACCGGTGCGACCGGCGATACCGGGGCCACCGGCGCCACGGGTGCGACCGGCGATACCGGCGCCACGGGTGCCACAGGTGCGACCGGCGATACGGGTGCCACCGGTGCCACGGGGCCACTGGCGATACCGGGGCGACGGGCGCCACAGGTGCGACCGGCGACACGGGTGCGACGGGTGCGACGGGTGCCACCGGTGCCACCGGTGCGACCGGCGATACCGGGGCCACCGGCGCCACGGGTGCGACCGGCGATACCGGCGCCACGGGTGCCACAGGTGCGACCGGCGATACGGGTGCCACCGGTGCCACAGGGGCCACTGGCGATACCGGGGCCACCGGCGCCACGGGTGCCACAGGTGCGACCGGCGATACCGGTGCCACCGGTGCCACAGGGGCCACTGGCGATACCGGGGCGACGGGCGCCACAGGTGCGACCGGCGATACCGGCGCCACGGGTGCCACAGGTGCAACCGGCGACACGGGTGCCACGGGTGCGACCGGCGATACGGGTGCCACCGGCGATACGGGTGCCACCGGCGCCACGGGTGCGACCGGAGCAACGGGCGATACGGGTGCCACTGGTGCCACAGGGGCCACTGGCGATACCGGGGCGACGGGTGCCACCGGTGCGACTGGCGATACCGGAGCCACCGGCGCCACAGGTGCGACCGGCGATACCGGCGCCACGGGTGCGACCGGAGCAACGGGCGATACGGGTGCCACTGGTGCCACAGGGGCCACTGGCGATACCGGGGCGACGGGTGCCACCGGTGCGACCGGCGATACCGGGGCCACCGGCGCCACGGGTGCGACCGGCGATACGGGTGCCACCGGTGCCACAGGGGCCACTGGCGATACGGGTGCGACGGGTGCCACCGGTGCGACGGGCGATACCGGGGCGACAGGCGCCACAGGGGCCACTGGCGATACCGGGGCGACGGGCGCCACAGGTGCGACCGGCGATACGGGTGCGACGGGTGCCACCGGTGCGACGGGCGATACCGGGGCGACAGGTGCCACGGGTGCGACCGGTGATACCGGGGCCACGGGCGCCACAGGTGCGACCGGTGATACCGGAGCCACGGGTGCGACCGGCGATACGGGTGCCACCGGCGCCACGGGTGCGACTGGCGATACGGGTGCCACGGGCGCCACCGGCGCGACCGGCGATACGGGTGCCACAGGGGCCACAGGTGCGACTGGTGATACCGGCGCGACTGGAGCTACGGGCGCGACGGGTGCCACCGGCGATACCGGCGCCACAGGTGCGACGGGCGATACCGGTGCCACGGGTGCGACGGGCGATACCGGAGCCACAGGAGCCACAGGTGCCACCGGTGCGACGGGTGCCACAGGTGCGACCGGTGATACCGGCGCCACAGGTGCGACCGGCGATACCGGAGCGACGGGGGCCACGGGTGCGACTGGCGATACCGGTGCCACGGGCGCCACCGGTGCGACGGGCGATACGGGCGCTACGGGTGCCACGGGTGCCACGGGTGCAACGGGCGATACGGGTGCCACCGGTGCCACCGGTGCGACCGGCGATACCGGCGCCACGGGTGCCACGGGTGCGACCGGCGATACCGGTGCGACCGGCGCAACGGGTGCCACAGGGGCCACCGGCGCGACCGGCGACACCGGCGCCACGGGTGCCACAGGTGCCACAGGTGCAACTGGCGATACGGGTGCCACGGGCGCGACGGGTGCGACTGGCGATACCGGCGCCACAGGTGCCACAGGCGATACTGGGGCCACGGGTGCCACAGGTGCGACCGGCGATACCGGGGCGACCGGCGCAACGGGTGCCACAGGTGCGACTGGCGACACCGGCGCGACCGGGGCCACGGGTGCCACAGGTGCGACCGGTGATACGGGCGCCACGGGTGCGACCGGCGATACCGGAGCGACCGGGGCTACAGGTGCGACTGGTGATACCGGGGCGACCGGCGCCACGGGTGCGACCGGTGATACGGGTGCCACAGGTGCCACCGGTGCGACCGGCGATACCGGAGCCACGGGTGCCACAGGTGCGACCGGCGATACCGGAGCCACGGGCGCCACGGGTACGACTGGCGATACGGGTGCCACGGGTGCCACAGGTGCGACTGGCGATACCGGTGCCACGGGGGCCACGGGTGCGACCGGCGATACCGGAGCCACGGGTGCCACAGGTGCGACTGGTGATACCGGGGCGACCGGCGCCACGGGTGCGACTGGCGATACCGGTGCCACGGGCGCCACGGGTGCGACTGGGGCTACCGGCGACACTGGGGCCACAGGTGCGACTGGCGATACGGGTGCCACAGGGGCCACAGGTGCGACCGGCGATACCGGAGCGACAGGCGCCACAGGTGCGACCGGCGATACCGGTGCCACGGGTGCGACGGGCGATACCGGGGCGACGGGTGCCACAGGTGCGACCGGCGATACTGGCGCAACCGGGGCCACAGGTGCTACCGGTGCCACGGGTGCGACCGGCGATACCGGTGCCACGGGCGCGACAGGTGCCACCGGCGATACGGGTGCGACTGGCGCAACCGGTCATACCGGGGCGACGGGTAGTACCGGAGCAACGGGTGCCACTGGGGCCACGGGTGCGACTGGCGCGACCGGCCATACCGGGGCGACCGGTAGTACCGGAGCAACGGGTGCCACCGGGGCCACGGGTGCGACTGGCGCGACCGGGAATACCGGGGCGACCGGGAGTACGGGGGCCACGGGTGCCACTGGGGCGACGGGTGCGACTGGCGCGACCGGGAATACCGGGGCGACCGGTAGTACGGGGGCAACGGGTGCGACTGGCGCGACCGGCCATACCGGAGCGACCGGGAGTACCGGAGCAACGGGTGCCACCGGTGCCACGGGTGCGACTGGTGCGACCGGCCATACCGGGGCGACCGGGAGTACCGGAGCAACGGGTGCCACCGGTGCCACGGGTGCGACTGGTGCGACCGGCCATACCGGGGCGACCGGGAGTACCGGAGCAACGGGTGCCACCGGTGCCACGGGTGCGACTGGCGCCACCGGCCATACCGGGGCGACTGGTAGTACGGGAGCAACGGGTGCCACTGGGGCCACGGGTGCGACTGGCGCGACCGGCCATACCGGGGCGACTGGGAGTACCGGAGCAACGGGTGCCACCGGTGCCACGGGTGCGACTGGCGCCACCGGCCATACCGGGGCGACTGGGAGTACCGGAGCAACGGGTGCCACCGGGGCCACGGGTGCGACTGGCGCGACCGGCCATACCGGGGCGACCGGGAGTACCGGAGCAACGGGTGCCACTGGGGCCACGGGTGCGACTGGCGCGACCGGGAATACCGGGGCGACCGGGAGTACGGGGGCCACGGGTGCCACTGGGGCGACGGGTGCGACTGGCGCGACCGGGAATACTGGGGCGACCGGGAGTACGGGGGCAACGGGTGCCACCGGGGCCACGGGTGCGACTGGCGCGACCGGGAATACTGGGGCGACCGGGAGTACGGGTGCCACGGGTGCCACCGGGGCCACGGGTGCGACTGGCGCGACCGGCCATACCGGGGCGACCGGGAGTACCGGAGCAACGGGTGCCACTGGGGCCACCGGGGCGACGGGCGCGACCGGCCATACCGGGGCGACCGGGAGTACGGGGGCAACGGGTGCCACCGGGGCCACGGGTGCGACTGGCGCAACTGGCGCGACCGGCCATACCGGGGCGACTGGGAGTACGGGGGCAACGGGTGCCACTGGGGCCACGGGTGCGACTGGCGCGACCGGGAATACTGGGGCGACCGGGAGTACCGGAGCAACGGGTGCCACCGGGGCCACGGGTGCGACTGGCGCGACCGGGAATACTGGGGCGACCGGGAGTACCGGAGCAACGGGTGCCACCGGGGCCACGG
Source organism: uncultured Pseudomonadota bacterium (assembly GCA_963737355.1). Lineage (GTDB taxonomy): Bacteria > Pseudomonadota > Alphaproteobacteria > Acetobacterales > Acetobacteraceae > Acidocella. Next base: position 623,143 of record CAVTSC010000008.1, read on the forward strand.
GTGCGACTGGCGCGACCGGGAATACCGGGGCGACTGGGAGTACCGGAGCAACGGGTGCCACCGGGGCCACGGGTGCGACTGGCGCGACCGGGAATACTGGGGCGACCGGGAGTACGGGGGCAACGGGTGCCACCGGGGCCACGGGTGCGACTGGCGCGACCGGCCATACCGGGGCGACCGGGAGTACGGGGGCAACGGGTGCCACTGGGGCCACGGGTGCGACAGGCGCGACCGGCCATACCGGTGCGACTGGTAGTACCGGAGCAACGGGTGCCACCGGGGCCACGGGTGCGACTGGCGCGACCGGGAATACTGGGGCGACCGGGAGTACGGGGGCAACGGGTGCCACTGGGGCGACGGGTGCGACTGGCGCGACCGGCCATACCGGAGCGACCGGGAGTACCGGAGCAACGGGTGCCACCGGTGCCACGGGTGCGACTGGTGCGACCGGCCATACCGGGGCGACCGGGAGTACCGGAGCAACGGGTGCCACCGGTGCCACGGGTGCGACTGGTGCGACCGGCCATACCGGGGCGACCGGGAGTACCGGAGCAACGGGTGCCACCGGTGCCACGGGTGCGACTGGCGCCACCGGCCATACCGGGGCGACTGGTAGTACGGGAGCAACGGGTGCCACTGGGGCCACGGGTGCGACTGGCGCGACCGGGAATACTGGGGCGACCGGGAGTACCGGAGCAACGGGTGCCACCGGGGCCACGGGTGCGACTGGCGCGACCGGCCATACCGGGGCGACCGGGAGTACCGGAGCAACGGGTGCCACTGGGGCCACCGGGGCGACGGGCGCGACCGGCAAGACCGGGGCGACAGGAGCCACGGGTAAGACGGGTAAGACCGGGGCCACTGGGGCAACGGGTGCGACCGGCAAGACCGGGGCGACAGGAGCCACGGGTAAGACGGGTAAGACCGGGGCCACTGGGGCAACGGGTGCGACCGGCAAGACCGGGGCGACAGGAGCCACGGGTAAGACGGGTAGGACCGGGGCCACTGGGGCAACGGGTGCGACCGGCAAGACCGGGGCGACAGGAGCCACGGGTAAGACGGGTAAGACCGGGGCCACTGGGGCAACGGGTGCGACCGGCAAGACCGGGGCGACAGGAGCCACGGGTAAGACGGGTAGGACCGGGGCCACTGGGGCGACGGGTGCGACCGGCAAGACCGGGGCGACAGGAGCCACGGGTAAGACGGGTAGGACCGGGGCCACTGGGGCGACGGGTGCGACCGGCAAGACCGGGGCGACAGGAGCCACGGGTAAGACGGGTAAGACCGGGGCCACTGGGGCGACGGGTGCGACCGGTAAGACGGGCTACCCCGGCGGCACCGGTCATACGGGTGCAACTGGTAAGACGGGCTATCCTGGCGGCACCGGTCATACGGGTGCGACCGGTAAGACGGGCTACCCCGGCGGCACCGGTCATACGGGTGCAACTGGTAAGACGGGCTATCCCGGCGGCACCGGTCATACGGGTGCGACCGGTAAGACGGGCTACCCCGGCGGCACCGGTCATACAGGTGCAACCGGTAAGACTGGCCACACCGGTACCACCGGAGCAACCGGACAAGGCAACGACCACAACGCCCCGTCAGGGTGGGGTCAACATGTCTCTACGAACGACCAAATGAACTTTGCGACAGACCAGACCAAGAATGCCGGGAGCAGCATCGGACCGGCGGCTGACACCTCGAAGATTGGCGGTGAAAAGTCTCTTCAGGACACTATGCAGAAACTGAGTGCCGGCCTGACTTCGGCGGATATTCTGCCACATGGGGTAGCGTCGTGGTTTACGGAAACTGCAAATGACGAAGCAAAGGCGGGCGGAACGTTATTGACAAGCGACATCCGCCACGGCTCCACGGTGGGCGGATTGATTACCAACCCAACCAGCCACCAGGGCGCCTCGATATCTCCAAACGCTAATAACAGCCCACATAATCTGAATTCCAACACGTTCTAAGGTAAACTGGACTAGAAAGAGACCAGCTCCAAAAGCTGGTCTCTTTCGCTTGTTTGATGGAGGAGTACGAAGGTTCTCTTTTTGTATCGACAAATTTCCAGCGAATGGTCCGAAAGCAATGTTTTTTGTATTGCCTATCGTCAAGAGCCAACGAGAGTCTGATCGTCTCTACACGAGCCCGAGGTGCTGCGCGCATGGCCAGATCGAACATTCTTGTCAACCAGCTTGATCGTCTCGCAGCCCGCTTGCCGAAATATGCGCGGGCGCGCGCCGAACATATCTCGGAGGCTGCACCGGAACGGGCGCTTGTGCTGTTCGCCGCAGCGGCCGAGGCGGGCGATGTAGAAGCCGCCTTTATGGTTGGTGAGCGTTATCTGGAGGGTAAAGGCACGTCGCGCCATGCGTCCGAGGCGGCGCGGTGGTACCATAGAGCCGCCGAGGCGGGGCATACGGGCGCGCAATGCAGGCTCGCCCAGCTCTATATCTTCAGTCTACCCAAGGCGGCCGGGCAGGGCACAGAGCTGTTCGAGATGGCCGAAGCGGAGGAGGGGGCCGATTATCATGCGGCCTTGCCCTGGGCGCGTCGCGCCGCTGAGGCGGGGATGGCGGATGCTCAGGCCATGTTTGCCCATATTCTCACCTCAGGCCCCGAGACGCTGCGCGATCCTGAGGCCGCGCTTAACTGGTACCAAAAATCTGCCGAACAGGATTGCCCGCAGGGGCGGCTCGGCTATGGCATTGCGCTGATGCGGCGCGCCGATACCGCTGAAAGGATTTCCGCCGCACGCGCTCAACTCGTGCGCGCGGCGGAAGCAGGATTGCCGGCCGCGCATTATCTGCTTGGGCTTGGCGCCGAACGCGCGGTCGGTACGACGTCGGATGAGGCGCTGGCGCGGCATCATTTTCAGATTGCGGCGGAGGCCGGGCTCGGTATGGCACAGGCACGGCTCGGCTTGCTGCTGCTCGAGGGCCGGGGCGGTCCGGTCGATTTGTTGAACGGCGAAAGTTGGCTGCGCCGTGCCGCACTTGGGGGCGACGCTGAGGCGGCGGCGCTACTTGGCGACATCTATGCCCGCGACGGAGCCTTACCGCCCAATTACGCCGAGGCCGCACGCTGGTTCCGTATCGCCGCTGAGCGTGGCCACATAGCGGCCGCGCGTGCGTTGGGCATGCTTTATCTTAATGGCGCCGGGATCGGTCGGGATCCTGACGAGGCGGCTGTTTGGCTTAGATACGCAGCCGAGGCCGGTGACCTGCGCGCCCAGGCTGATCTTGCTGCGTTGCTGCAGGCAGGTGGTGTATCCGCGCTCGCGGTTGAGCCGCCACCGGTGCATGAATGGTTTGAGCGCGCTGCCAATCAGGGTGACCCGCTCGGCGCATTCAACTACGCGGTCTGCCTCGCTGAAGGGATCGGCGTGCCGCGCAACGACGCGCGCGCCGTCTTCTGGCTGAAGCGCGCGGCCGAAGACGTGGTGGACGCGCAGTTTTGGTACGCCAGGATGCTCTCCGAGGGTCGCGGTGTGGCGAAGGATGAGGCCGGGGCCACTCGTTGGTTTGCCCGCGCCGCCGCGGCCGGCATGACGGAAGCGCAGGTGGCGTTCGCCGAACGCCATATCGACGGCCGAGGTGTCGTCCGCGATCATCACCTGGCAAAATCCTGGTTCCTGCGCGCGGTGCCGGCAGGACATGCGGGCGCGATGTTCGCGCTCGGTGCGCTGCATGCTGGCGGGCATGATCTTGAAACCGACCTTGAAACGGCACGGCATTGGTTCACGGAGGCTGCCACCCGCGGTCACCCCCAAGCCGCCCTGATGCTCGCCCGCTATGCCATGCGCGGCCTGGGCGGGCCACAGGATATAGAGGCCGGGCATCTTTGGTACGCACAGGCTGCCTCGCTCGGCGTGCCGGAGGCGGCCAACGCGTTGGCCGAACTTAACCTGGCGGCGGCTCCAGTGACCCATGCTGCAGGCAGCTGACCGCGATGGAACTCTCCCGACTACAACGACAACGGCATCAAAATGCTAGCTTTTCGGCCACAGGGAGTCTGCGATGAACGAAGCCGGCCAGACCATATGTCTGAACATGATCGTCAAGAACGAGGCGGCGGTAATCCGCCGGTGCCTCGACAGCGTGCTGCCAATCATCGACCACTGGGTGATCGTGGACACTGGATCCACCGACGGCACCCAGGACATCATCCGCACGCAGCTGCGTGACTTGCCGGGTGAGTTGCATGAGCGGCCGTGGCGGGATTTCGCGTATAACCGCTCCGAGGCACTGGAGCTGGCGCGCGGTAAGAGCGATTACACATTCATCATCGATGCGGACGACACGCTGGAGATCGTGCCGGACATGACTGTGCCTGCGCTGACCGCCGACTCTTATACAGTGGAGATCGACGACACCGGCACGGTGTACCGGCGTACGCAATTGGTCCGCAGCGCGATGCCATGGCGCTACGAGGGGGTGTTGCACGAATTTCTTACCTGCGACGGAGCCGGCTGGGCTGAGCATCTCTCGGCAATCCGGATGCGGCGCAATCACGATGGAGCGCGCCGGAAGAACCCGCAAACCTATCTGCGCGACGTCGTGGTGCTCGAGGGCGCGTTGCGGACCGAGACCAATCCCTTTCTGTATGCGCGCTACCAGTTTTACTTGGCGCAGAGCTATCGCGACTGTGGCATGCCGGAAAGCGCCATGGAGCATTATCTGGCCCGTGCCGAGCTCGGTTTCTGGCAGGATGAGGTCTTCATCAGCCTGTATTGCGTGGCGCAGCTGAAAGAACAGCTCGACCATCCTGACCAGGAGGTCATCGACGCGTACCTGCGCGCCACAGACGCGCTGCCCACACGGGCCGAGGCGCTGCATGGGGCGAGCAGGCTCTGCCGCAACAAGGGACGCAACGAAGAGGGGTATGAGTTTGCGAAACGCGGGCTGGAGATTCCCATGCCATCTGACGCGCTGTTTGTTGAGCCCTGGATTTACGAAACCGGCCTGTTGGACGAGCTCGCCGTCAATGCCTACTGGTCCGGACGGTACCGGGACTGTCTTGATGCCAGCCTGAAGATACTCGAGGCTAACAAAATCTCGGGCGCAGACATGCAACGTGTTACGGCGAATGCGCGGTTCGCGCTCGAGAAGCTACCTCAACAAATGGCCCCGAGTTCGCTTGACGTCATGTTCTGGCCGGCAGGATCGTCCTCCTTAAGCGTTCCAATGGCGATGCCGGCCGTGGCGACACCGCGCAGCATGTCCGGCATGGTCAGCGTCATAACCCCCACGCGCAACCGGGACAGGTTCTTGAACAACGCCCTGACATATTTTCGTAGCCAGGATTACACCGATATCGAGTGGCTTATCCTCGATGACAGCCCCCAAGCGTCAGAATGTCGCGACGAGCTGAGCGATGAGAATATTTTATATCAACATATAGACCGAAAAATCTCAATTGGAGAGAAACGGAATATTCTGATCGAAAGGGCCAGGGGCGAGATCATCATCCAATTCGATGACGACGATTACTATGCGCCCAACTATGTCAGCTCCATGGTATCGGCCCTGACCAACCTTGGTGCCGACCTGATCAATCTCCGGGGCTGGTTTCTGTATGATATTCGATCAGACTTTTTCGGTTATTGGGATTTAATGCAGAAGGAGGGGCCTCATTACCGCTGTGATCAAGCAGGCGTGGCGCTGACGATGCTGAGTCCAGAGAATAATCTGGATCTTGAAGACAACGAATTTGGATTTGGGTTCTCTTATGCGTTCAAGAAAAAGGTTTGGGAAGCGGTGAAATTTCCTACGATCGACTGGAATGAAGATGGCGAGTTCAGTCTTATGGCAAGGTCAAAATTCAAGGTCGACGGAATTCACGATACAAAAGGAATTTGCCTGCATTTTTTACATCAAGACAGCACTTCTTGCTGCTATCCGCAGCATCATCTTCAGCGATTCCTGTTTCAAAGGCTGTTTCCGGATCTGGATTTTTGGGCTGGGAGCTTCATGCCTCCGACACTGCCGTCTTCAGCCCCTAGGCAATCTAACGCATCGTATACAGCCAGCTTTCAGCAATACGTCGCAGAATAAAGCCGGCGCAGTGATGGCGTCGGCTTTGATATTTTTGGAAACCGCCTGTGGCCCATCGCCGCCCTGATGCCAGCAAGCTACGCCATGCGCGGCCTGGGCGGGCCACGGGATATCGAGGCCGGGCACAGTTGGTACGCACAGGCTCCATCGCCCGACGTGCGGAGGCAGCCAACGAACTGGCCGCGCTTGGCCAGGCGCTTGATCGCGTAGCCGGAGACAGATTCCCCCGATGGTCAGGAAAAAGGTTGAGGTCAGGAAACCGGATGGTGACTATTGTGGCGCGTGGCGACACAAGCTGTAATTCGGCCACTCACGGGCCGGTGAGGAGTTCTCGCAGCCGCACCGGCAATCGGCCGGGTGCGTTCAACTCCGCGCAGCTCTGCCTCCAGAGGTCGAGGTAGTCATGCAGAGGCAGACCACTCCGCCCCGGCCAACGGTTCAGCGCCCCGATATCCGTGACCAAAATTGGGTCGCCCTCAAGCAGGCCCAGCATGGTAGGGACGGCAGCACGGGCGGCGTCGACGCCCCCGTGTTCGGCGAGAAACGCCTCGTGCGTCTTGAACCAAGCGCAGAATCCCGCCGAGGCCCCCTGGTCCTGCGCGATCGTCTGGTAGCCGGTAAGGATGGTGTCCCGATAGCTTCGAATGGAACCGGCATAGGCAGCGTCGTTCGGGAACGGCGGTGTCTCCGCCCAATTGTCGGCCAGAAGCCCGAGGCCGCGGAGCGAGAACGCCTCGACCAACGCCTCCTCGATCCACTGGCAGGGGTTGCGCGGCTTGGCATCCGGTTCCCAACTATTGCAGAATACGTGCCCGAGTTCATGCCCGAATTGATAGGCGAGATTGCACCAGTCGCGCGTGCCGACGTCGACGACGATCCAGGCAGTCGCAGGATTGTTGGTATGCAACCAGATGGCTGGAGGACCGTCGGAATGGTCATCGACCCGGAGCTTTTCGGGCTGATGATCGGAGAGCAGCACCACACCCGCCAGGCAGGCTGCGCGCATGCACTCAAGCACGGCGGCTGCATCCACCGGCGCTGATTGGCGCCAGCTACCTCCAAGCTCCAATGAGGCGGTGAGCAGTGTCATACGAGCCAATATTGGGTGTACTTCGAAGGTTTTCAAAGGAAATAGCAAATCGGCGCCGAACAGGGACAGCAGGCGCCATCGCCACATGATCGGGACGGCCACGGACACCTCATCCAATTCACGGTGGCTTGCGGTCGGTTTCCAATCGTATGCCGTTTCCGATGAACACAGCTCTAGACCCCAGTTTGTTTGAACATGATTGTTAAGAACGAAGCGGCGGTGATCGGCGGGTGGAGACGTCCTCTTGGCCGGTTTAGTACGATGCTGGCGTAGTGGCCGCAAGCTCACGGTGCGCTACACCGGTGTCGGCACGAAAACCGGATTCATCTCAGAAACAGACATCGCCACTAGCTGTTTTGGATTGCCTCGCAATATTTGGAAAAGTCTCACAACGCCATTTCTCGATGGGACCGAAGTATGGGAGAGGCTCAACCGCGCCAGTTCCGCCGTAACCACAGACCTCAAATCCTGAGGTCAGTTGACCCGTCACGTATTGCGCTGATGTAATCAAGCACTGTTGATACCTATAAGTAATCACTTGTTCACAGACAGAAAAAAGTTGCAAAACTCAAACATGTAAATTACGTAAAAAAAACGATCGCATTAAAATGATGGTCCCTTTCATGAGTCGTCCTAAAACCCTCTGCCTAAACATGATCGTCAAGAACGAGATGGCGAACCTCGAGCGGTGTCTGAGCGCCGTGGCTGACCACATTTCATGTTGGGTGATCGGAGATACCGGTTCAACCGATGGAACGCAGAAATTTATCGAGCGGTTCTTCGCTGAACGTGGCATTCCAGGAGAGCTACATAGTTTTCCGTTCGAGAATTTTGCACAAGCCCGCAACGAGGCGCTTGATCGCGCCCGAGCATCTGCGCTGCACTTTGACTATCTTCTGCTGACAGACGCAGATATGGAATTGATGGTACAGAACCTCGGGTTCTCGAACGATCTGACCGCATCTGCTTACAAAGTTCTCCAGAATTCTAGTGTGACATACTGGAACAATAGGCTATTGCGGCGCGACGTGCCCGCTGGCTACAGGGGCGTGACGCATGAATACCTCGATGTCCGCGAGGGTGAAACCAAGAACCTGGATGGCATTCGATTCATCGATCATGCGACCGGGGCGAACCGCGTTGATAAGTACGAACGGGATGTTCGATTGTTAACGGATGCGATCGTAACGGAGCGTGATCCTGGAATGATTGCGCGGTACACTTTTTATTTGGCGAATACATTGCGAGATAGCGGCCAGAGGGAGGCCGCACTGGAGACCTATCTTAAGCGGGCTCGTCTAGGCAATTGGCAGCAGGAGGTCTTTATGAGCCTCCTGAATGTTGCCAAGTTGAAGGAGGTGCTCGAGTACTCAAACGACGAAGTTATCTCTGCCTACATGGCCGCGAACGTCGCATGCCCCACACGTGCCGAGGCCCTGCACGGAGCAGCTCGCTTTTGCCGCAACCGGCGCATCTATGGACAAGGGTATGATTTCGCGGCGCAGGGTCTAACTATCCATTACCCGACTGACGCGTTATTTGTGGAGGACTGGATTTACGCGTATGGTCTGCTCGACGAGTTGGCGGTTAATGCTTACTGGACTGAAAGATATGCGGAGTGTGTGGATGCTTGCGATCGGCTTCTGATCGAAGGTAAGCTCCCGACCGACCAGCGCGATCGAGTCCTAAAAAATAAAAATTTTGCTATTGGAAAACTTGGCGAAGTAGTTGCGCCCCCGTCAGGGGAAGCTGATATTTTTATCAAGCTCCTTCGTTCTGCCCGGCTAAAAGAGGAACTGGTTCGCCCTGACGATGAGATTATCTCAGCCTACATGGCGGCAACCGCTGCATGTCCGACACGTGCAGAAGCGCTGCACGGTGCTGCTCGCTACTGCCGCGTCAGGGGTATGAACGAACGAGGCTATGAATTTGCGGCGCAGGGCCTAGCCATCGCTTGCCCGAAAGACGCATTGGCGGTAGAAGACTGGATCTACGAATACGGACTTCAGCAAGAATTCTCGATCGTCGCGAACTACTCACGCGACCCAGCGCGCAAGGACCGCGGATTCGCCTCCTGCAATTGGCTCGCGCTCAATCGGACGGTTCCGGAGGGCCCGCGTAATCTCGCCCTCTCAAACCTCCACTTTTACATCGAGCCCGTAGCCAAAATGATGCCGTCTTTTGCAGCGCGCCCGGTCGGTTTTGCGCCGCCTGATGGCTACCGGCCAACGAACCCGTCGATCGCCTGCCACGGCGACGAGATCGTTTTGGTGCAGCGCGCCGTGAACTACACCATCGATCAGGCAATGCCCGAGGGCGATGACCGGCGCTACGCAGCACCCGACGGCGCGCCGATCAACACGCGTAATTTTCTACTGCGCATGGATGGCGATTTCGCGATACGGTCGTCGACCGAGATTTTGCCGCCGGAAGACATGCCCAAGCCCGTTTGGCCATTGGCGCGGGGCTTCGAGGACCTGCGCCCCTTCGTCTGGCGCGACGGGCTATGGTGCATCGCCTGCGTGCGTGAATTAAGCCATGAGGGATGGTGCGAGCAAGTGTTGGCGCGCATCGACGAACCCACGCCTGGGGCCAGCCGGCTCGTCGATTGGCGCGTGCTCCGCCCTGAAGGACCTCAGCGGCACGAGAAGAACTGGATGCCGCGCGTCGCCGGCGACGCATTGCAATTTATCTATCTCTGCGATCCGACACGGCTCGTGGATGAACAGGCGCGAACGGTCGTCGAGACTATCCCGCCGGTCGCGGCTAACCAGTTCCGGGGCAGCTCGCAGGCGATTGCCTTCGACCGCGGATGGCTGGCGCTGGTGCACGAAGCGAGGGTCCGGGACAAGCAGCGACATTATCGGCATCGCTTCGTCTGGTTTAATGAAGCATCTCAGTTGCGGAAGGTGAGCCGACCGTTTTTCTTCCATAAACGCGGAGTCGAGTTCGCCGCCGGGCTCGCTTGGCATCCCGACAGGAAGCGACTGGTAGTTACGTATGGCATCGGGGATAGTGAAGCCTGGATCGCGACCGTAGATGCGGATGATGTCAGACGCGTTTTGGAGGATGCAGGGCAGCTTCCGCCGAAGAGCGGCTCATCTATCTCTGAAGTACGGCAGCTTAACCAGGTAAATGTGGACGTGGATGACAGTAGGCCCAGCGCACAAGGATTAGAGAGAGTTTTACTCAACACGGAGCAATCCCGCAGGGTCGAAAACGATACGATTGATGCGATATCAGAATCTCTGGTTGAGGGGAAGACTTGGGTAACGCCCCCCCAAGCCGTTCGGCGTGAAGGGGAATTCGAGCTTCCCGTCGCCGCATATGTTGAGGCAGGGATAGCTTCCCTACCCGCACCAACGCAGCGTATCAAAAGTCGCCTGGAACAGCGTAATGCCAACCAAAGTGAAGACTTCGGGACAGCTCCAGAAATCGAAAGCAACGATGCAATGAAATCACCCGAAGAGAAATTCCTGTCGTTCGCGCCGTTTCTGCGCACGACCGACTCACCGAATCACCGGCGGGACCTATCACGCGCGTTCGATGCGCGGATCGCGCCATTCATCAACGATCACGATTCGGCTGTATTGCCGAAAATCCATTGCTTCTATGAGGTGATGTCAGAGACGGCAGAACATGTGAGTTTGATCGCGGCAATCCAATCGATGCGGGCGGTCGGACATTCGGTACGGGTGTGGAGCTACGCACCGGCGAAGATCGAATTTCTGGCGCGATACGGAGTGGAGCTGTATGACGCCGCCGGCGTCGTGCCGAAGGGGCTGTTCGAACGTATCGTCGTCCGCTCGGAGATCCGGTATTTTTCAGACATTTTCCGTTATGCCGCGCTCTACGAGCATGGTGGGCTATGGATGGACACCGACGTAGTGATGGTGCGCCCGTTCCCGTTCCGGGGCGACTATTTCTTCAACCTCCAATGGCAGGATGCCGGAAAGGGGCATTTTGTCTGCGGCAATGTCATCTACGCTAAGCCCTATAGTCGCCACATGCGCGCGCTTTACGAGCAGGCGTTAGAGCGCTTCTTCGCCGCGCACGACACAACGTTCGGTGATATCGGGCCGAAGCTGCTGTCCGACTACATCGCCTCCGACGAAGGTGCCGCGCTCCAAGAGTGGCTCTTCAGCCCGATGTTCTTCAACTCGCTCGACTGGACCGAAGTCGAGCGCTTCAATCAGCCGATCGACACACTCGCGGATTATCTTAACGACGAGCGGATCACCGGCATCCATCTGTGGAACGCGCGTACCCATTCGGCCGCGCGCGACGCCGACCGATCGCTGATCGCGACGCTGTCGGCCCCACACGAACGCATGCCAAGCTTTGCCAGCCTCGCCGATCGCTTCAATACCGACAAGAACCGCCACACCGGCAACCGCCATTGCTATGCCAGGATCTACGACAGACTGCTCGGGTCGCAACAATTCGCGCTGCGCCGGCTGATGGAGATTGGGCTGTGCCGCGGGCTCGCCGAAAAGAACCAGCCGGAAACACCGTCGGTCGCGTTGTGGCAGTCGTATTTCCCGTTCTGCCATGTCGTAGGCGTCGACCTCACCGATTTTTCGTCTCTTAACAACGTGCGATTTACGTCACTCGTATGCGACCAGTCGAAACGCGACGAGCTACGCGAAGTCGTGGCAAAGCTCGCGCCCGGCTCGTTCGATGTGATCATCGACGACGGCAGCCACGCCTCGGCTGACGAGCAGCTGACGTTGGTCGAATTCTTCCCGCTGCTCGCGGATGGCGGCTGGTACTTCATCGAGGATCTGGACTGGCAGCCACCAGGCGAGGACCGTGGCAAGATCGCGCTCACGAAGACTCTGCTGCGCGAGATCCAGGAACATGGCACCGCACGCTCGATCGATCCCCTCGGGGTGACCGCGCTGGCCGATCAGTTCGCCGACATCCTGTTTTTCGACAGCCATTACGAGCTAAGCCGAGCGCGGCTGATGGGTGGCCTCGTGGCGATTCGCAAGAGCGGCGGAAGTAATCGGTGAAGGTCGCAGTTTATACCATCGCCTTGAACGAGGCAGCCCATGTCGAGCGTTGGGCCAATTCGGCCATCGATGCCGATTATCGCATCGTAGCCGACACCGGTAGCACTGACGACACAGTCGAGCGTCTGGCCAGCGCGGGCGTGTGTGCGCATCGCATCGCCATCCGACCATGGCGCTTCGATGATGCACGCAACGCCGCTATGGCTATGATTCCGGACGATGTCGATGTGTGCTGCACCATGGACATGGATCGGTGGCTTGCGCCTGGTTGGCGGGCGAAGCTTGAGGCGGCTTGGAAATCCGAGACGACAGCGCTCTATTGCAGCACGGTCTATCGCGCGAGCTTTGACGATCCGAAGCCGCTCAGGTCGTGGCTGACGAAAAATTTCCATTGTCGCTGGGGATACCGCTTCCGGCGGCCGGTTCACGAGGCGCTATTTTACGCCGGTGACAAGGAGATCACGTCCGGTTGCGACGACATCGTGATGTATGAGGTGCAGGAGGCGAACAAGCAGACGCGACGGCAGTACCTGCCGCTGATGGAGGTCGCGCACAAGGAAGATCCAGACGACGGACAGATCTGTTTCTGGCTGGGACGGGATCTGATGTGGGCAAATCAGCACGATCGGGCGATCGAATTGCTGCTGCGCTACCTCGCCCTGCCGTCCAGCACTTGGCGCGAGGAACGGTCCGAGGCGATGCGCTATCTGTCACGAATGCAGCCGGAAAACAAAATATCTTGGCTGGATAAGGCCCGAATGGAGGCACCACACCGGCGGGAGATCTGGCTTGATCTGGCCGAGGAATTCCATGGCCAGTCGGATTGGTTGAACTTGTTCTGGGCCTGTGCGGTCGGCATCGAGAAGACGCACCGGACCGGCAGTTACTTGGACGACCAGCATTGCTGGGGGTTCCGGTTGTTTGACTTGGGAGCCATAGCGAGCTGGCGTCTTAACGTTATGGATCGCGCGGTGGAGTGGGGGCGCAAGGCGCTGGAGCTCGATCCGGGCAATCAACGCTTAAAAAACAATCTCGACTTTTTTATTCACCGGCGGGAAGAGGTTCGGGTGACGACATGAGCGATTTGCCAGCCCTGCGACCCGCGCGACTGTTCACGACGTTCGGTACCGTGCTGTATGTGGATTCCGTCTCGGGCGAACTGCGGCACGGAGCAATCGAGACTAGCCCGGCCAACGCAGTGCTTGTGCCGCACGCAGCCCCGGTTCCGCTGCGTCGGTTCGGCTCCCTGATGTACGAACAGGAAGGATTACGAAAGCCGATCGCAATGTCGGCTGGCAATTTTAGCGTTATGAAGTCCGTCGAGGGCAGCGATAGTTCTGTCGCGGCTGTCGAACTAGAAGTTATCTCGCTTGAACGGGGATTGGTCGGGCTCAAGTGGGAAGGGCAGTTTCTCACCGCCGAGCCGGATGGACGTATTGATGGCTCACGGACATGGTGCAGCACGTGGGAGAGCTTTTTGGCTTCGGAGGACTGGTGTGCTGCCAATTCCGCGAACGCCGATGAACGTGTTGACGGCGCCATCGACAAGAAAGGTATTGCGAGGTTCATTGTTGATCCGCGGCTCAGAGCCAAGGTGGCGAAGTCGTCCGCTACAAAGGTACTAATCTATGGATATCCGCAATGGTCCCATGGGCGCGTCTATTATGACTTATGCAAGCAGCTTCATCGGAAAGGCTATATCGTCGATATACTGAATTGGCGGATCAGCCATTCTGGCTATATTAATGACCTCACAGACTTCTATGATTTTTTAATGACTGCCCCGGATGGGGTTTGCACTCTCGTGGATACCTACGGTGTGCCGTATGAGAAGATTATCGTGGTATCGCATGGCGAAATGGATATACGAATGCTAATTGAGCAGAAGAGTGTAGATACATTTGACAAATTCGCAGGATATGGGGCTGTGAGTATCTCCGTGTATTGTGCATCCATGATGTTGGGGGTTCGACGTCCTCCAATGGTAACGTCGTTGGGAGTAAACTTTGCGGAATTTTACTCGGACATCAGCGAGCGGCTAGAAACAGTCGGCTATGCGTCGTCGATGTCGCTTACAATCTCCGGCATCGAGTTGAAACGCGGTTATTTGGCTGAAGCCGCAGCGCGTGAGGCGGGATTGGCATTCAATGTGGCCGGCTCGACGGCTAACCAAGTAACGTTCCACGACATGCCCGATTTCTATAGGACGGTTGATGCTGTTCTAAGTACCTCAGTCAGCGAGGGAGCAGGTCTGCAGGTCATCGAGGCCGCAGCCGCGGGGCGACTTGTGATTGGCACCCCAGTTGGTCATTTCCCGCTTAAGGCCTATCAGGGAGGTGGTATCATCGCGCCGATCGAAGCAGAGAAATTCATAACCTTCGGTGCGGCAACACTGCGTTATTACAACGAAAATCCGGCAGAGTACGTCGCTAAATGCTATTCTATTCAAGAGGCAGCACGGCAGTTCGACTGGCAGTACTCGATCGGTGAGTGGGTCAACTTGATAGAAGGCGCACGTCGTTCTAAGTGGCGTTGTGGAGTTCCGCAGGTGACTGCGGGCCAATGCTGATCCCGCCTAACATGAAGGTTAAGGCCAGGGACGTACCTGGAGTGATACTCTGTGCCAGGATACGAAGCTTCTCTTCGGTACTCCACCGCCGACGGCGTTCCAGGCTGGGTATACCTGCCCAATACCTCCGGAGCCCTTGGGAGTACATCACGGGGCGGGATATGGTCCTCTCTGTGCGGCAAACTCAAACGAGTGCGATGGGATGAAGTCTGTTTGTCCAGACTTATTGAACTATTCTGAAATGCGATTGTCCCACCACATGCATTGATCAGGAAAACCAGGGAGAACACAGTGAGTGACCTGCAGGAGGTATTTACCGAGATATTCCAAAAAAATGGATTCGGTGGCTCTGAGTTCGATCTCTGGTCCGGGATCAAGTTTGATGAACACGGAAAGGCTAAGATTGGAGCTCCCCACTGTGTTCCGATCATTTGGAATCAAGAGAATCGTTGATGCGCCGTGCGGTGATTTGAATTGGATGCGGCACCTAGGGTATGAATTCGATTGTTTTATTGGGGTAGACATAGTTCGGGACGTAATCGAGCGGTTGCGAGCGGAATTCCCGTCGGAGAAGTTTCATTTTCAGAATGGAAATATATGCGAAGATATATTGCCTCGAGCTGACGCGATCTTCTGTCGAGATTGCTTCGGGCATCTCTCATTCGCAAATATCGTGGAGGCGACTCGCCTATTTAAAAAATCTGAAGCAAAATTCATAATGACAACAACTTTTCCTGACGGGAAGAATTACGACGTCCCATCCGGTGGGTGGCGCCAAATTAACCTGCAGGATGAACCGTTTTTGTGGCCGAGTCCAATGAGATTGATCCGGGAGAATACGCCCGACTGTGAGGACCAATGGACTAAAGGAAAATCTTTGGGAATTTGGCCTATCGTGTCGATTCCAGACTGAATTTCTTGACTTCTAATTAATCTTGCTGTGTCATAAAATATAGGCCCATCTCGCTGCGCCGAAATTTCTTGTGCGATGTATAAATCTTATGACTTCGGATCCCGTCTAGCGGACGCGTCTGTTGTGGCTTATGTAAATATCTTCATAAACGAACTATATTGTTAGTATGTGGCATCAATTACTCACTGATCGATAAGTAAGTCTACATTTTAGTAGATTTTTTTACGGGTCTTCGGTATGTTTATTTATGAAACGTGACGGGCGATCTCTTGATCATCAGACGTTGGAAGTCATTCGAAAGATGGCCGTCGAGCGCGTTCGTGAGGGTGAATCTCCGGCCACGGTAGTTACGTCTTATGGTTTTTGTCGGACGACCATCTACAAATGGTTGAAGGCTGCTTCTCCGTCCGGTCCGGGCTTACAGGCCAAGCCTTTGGATGGGCGTCCGCGTAAATTGACAGCACGACAGGAGAACCTAGTTTTTCGGTGGGTCAACGGCCGTGATCCTCGGCAATACGGCATGGATTTTGGGCTCTGGACGCGTTCGGTGGTGGTGAGGCTGGTTGAAAAAAATCAAAGTTAAGCGTGGACTAACCGCAGTGAGAGAGTTGCTGGCGAGGCTGGGGCTAACGCCGCAGAAGCCGCTGCAGCGGGCTTACCAGCGCGCGTCCGAAGCGATTGAAAAATGGCAGCGAGAGACATTCCCCGCAATCGCCAAGCTTGCAAAGACGCACGCTGGAGACGTACATTTTTGGGATAAGTCGGGCTTTCGGGCTGATACAATGCATGGAAAAACCTGGGCCTTGAAAGGTCAGACGCCGGTAATTGAGCGCCCGGGGCGGCGGCAAACGATCAGCGCGGTATCGGCCGTCAATTCGGCCGGCGCTTTCTGGTGTTGCACTTATGAGGGTGGGCTAAAGGCAGCCCACGTGCACGCCCTCTGCAATCGGTGAATTCGGTTGCTGCGATCGGCGTATGTCCGGGTGATGCGGCCACAGCAATTCATTGATCAGGCATAGAGTAGCTTACGATGTCGCGAGCCTAGTCATTAATTTAGGAGATCGCTAAGTCCATGAACGACGTCCCGCTCCGCACTGAAACTCTGCCAAACCTGTCCGCTGCGCCGCGTACCCTACTGTTCACGACATGGGGCACGGTCCTCTACGTCAGTATCCCATCCGGCGAGTTGCGTCATGGCGCGGTTAACAGCGGCTTGGAGAATGCCGTGTTCGTTGTCGACCCAACTTCGAAAGAAGATCCCCAACGAGGCTGGCTGATGTACGACTCAGGCGAGACACTTGAACCGATTATTTGCCTAGCCAAGAAAATTCTTGGACCGCCTCCTGCACCGCAATAATCGATGCGGCTCTCACACCAAAACGGTTCCAATTCGTTTTGCTCGAACGCGGCGTGATCGGCCTTAAAGCGGACAACTTTTATCTGTGCGCCGAAGCCGATGGGCGAATTACCCTGTCCAGGACGGTGTGCGGCTCCTGGAAAAAATTTTTCCAGACGGAGATCTGCCATACAGCCACGGGTGTGATAACAAAGTCGCAACCGAGTGTGATACCAAATGCGACGGTTAGTTCGTTCGCTGACTCGTCACCTGCCCCCCCACGAAGACCAACCTGCAATTGCGACTCACAACGTGCGCGTACATGCGCCGCGACTGCGAACGGATAGTCGCTTTGTGCGAAGACGTCTTCTGACGATTCGCCATCGCGGAAATCTTGCCAATAAAATGTTTCAGTATATGGGGGCGCTGACCATAGCAAGCAAGATCAAAAACTGTGAGATTGTCAATGTGTTAATACCAGAATGGGGAATCGAAACTCCTGACGATACGCAGGATCAAATGTTTTTCGATCATGTCGACTTGCAGTCTTGGGATCCATTTAGACCCCATGTTGAAGAGTTAGTTACCATGGCGAACCGGAGTAAATCGATCCGGATTGTGATGGCGGATCATCTTCTGAGAATGGAATTTTTGCTCGATCGTTCGTTTTACAACGAGTTGTTTCCAAGAACTGAATCGTTTGTTTACAATCCGAAAGAAACAGACTTGATCATTAATATTCGTACAGGAGATATACTGTCTGGTGTAGCCCATTATCCGCTTCTCCCAATCGCGTTCTATAAAGAAATAATTGATAAGACGGGCTTGAATCCGGTGTTTGTTGGCCAATTGGCCCCATCGGAATATGTAAGACAACTTAAATTGTGTTTCCCACGGGCCACCTTCATAGACAGTCTTGGTGCCCGGAGTGATTTTGATCTGCTACGATCCGCGAAGAACATTGTCGTCGCCGTAAGCACGTTTTCATGGCTGGCAGCCTGGCTATCGGAAGCAAAAACCATCATTTTACCACTCAGTGGTTTCTACAACCCTGCACATCACCGCGAGGTCGATTTACTTCCGGTAGATGATAGTCGGTATCGATTTTTCTTGTTTCCCTTGAATTATGGATTACCGGAATCGGAAAGCCTGAGACATCACGAACGGATGAAAGGGTCATGGAAAGAAGTTTCGCGAAATCAGCTTTCTCTCATCAAGAGTAGTGCGCCTTTTCTGCGTGTTCCCCGCGAGAACTATAACAACGGTATACCAACAGTATCGGCGCGGGGGGCTCAGATCACATTCGACGCCATTTGGTATGCTCATGAATACGTGGGTGCCGCGATGGAAATTAGTGAGGGATGGTTTGAGGATCCTCTACATCACTATCTCGAAGTTGGGCGTCTTCGCGGACATCTCCCAACGCGCCCCATGCAAGACGAGCGCTTAATTGATTTTACGTTACCGAATCTGGCCCTGAATATGAGCGCAACTCAGAGTTCTCGGAGCCGGTGGTCAAGAGGTTCTACCCTAGAAGATGACGCCGGGAATGCGGTGAATGGCAAGCCGTGGGAGGAGTTCGCCTTTTGTACGGAGGAAGAACAGAATCCGTGGTGGATGGTAGATTTGGGCACCGCAGCGCATGTGTATTTTATACGGATCTTTAACCGCGACCGCGCCCCGGAATCGGTCCAGCGGCGTGCTTCACCTCTTCTGGTGGAAGTCTCGAGCGACGGATGTCAATTGCGGCTGTTGCTTCGGACCCAACCCAGGCAGATCTTTGGTGGGTACAGCGGAGGCCATCCCTTGGTGTGGAATGCACAACAGCCCATCGAAGCAAGATTTGTGCGGATATCTATCCCCCGGTGGGGGATCTTGCACCTTGCGGAGGTTGAAATCTATGGAGAGGCGATTCTTCCACGTTAGCAACGTTCTCTCGGCACTAGGGGCGCGAGTAGGCAAGTTTTAAATTAATTTTGGGGTGTTAAAATGGATGATATAACCATTGTATTAATCAGTCCATAAGTATTACGGCATTCACGCTGCGTATTTGAGTGATGGTTTTTGGTAGAAGGAGCGGATTTTCCTGGGGTTTCTCTGCAAGCTACGCATAGACGACAGGACTTTATCTTTGAAGTCGGTCTTATCTGTTGTGACCATGCGCCCCACGGTGTCCGCCTTCAAATGCTTCCATACGAGTTCATCAGGGTTGCGATCTGGTGAGTAAGGCGGAAGAAAAAACAACCTCAACTTGCTGCCGAGCGTTTCAACAAAAGCTGTCGTCTTTTTCGCGCGATGTGCCGGTCCACGATCAACAATGAGAAAAATCGGGCGCGTGGCGCCAATTACAAGCCGCTTCAGAAACTCGATAAAAACGTCGGCGTTTACACCGCCCTTGTCCTTGACCATAAACCGCATCTGACCTTTCGACGTGACCGCCGAAATCAGGCTGAGGCTGTGCCGAGCACCCGTAGCTTCAACAATCGGCGTCTCGCCTTTCTTTCCCCAGGTACGCCCGGCATGATGGTCCGAACGCATATGGGCTGCATCGCCGAAATAGATGTCTGCTCCTTCGGCCTGGGCAGCTTTCTTAATCTTCGGATATTCCGTCTTCAGCCATTTTTGTACCAGTCCCTCGTCGCGCTCCAGCGCGCGATGCAATGGTTTCTGGCACGTGATGCCCAATTGCGCCAACAAACGGCCAACCGAGTTTGCCGCCAGCGTGATGCCATATTTTTGCTTGATCAAGACAGCAACCATCTCACGCGTCCAGAGCGCAAAATCAAATTTCAACTGCATCGGATTCTTCTGCGTTATAGTCTGATAAATCCATCGCAACTTCTTCCCATCCAGCTTTGGCGGCCGACCAGCCAACGGCTTAGCTTTCAGTGCGTCCCATCCACCACGGCGATACTGTGCTAACCAAATATATATCGTCGAACGATTAAGCCCCAAAACACGGGTTACAACTTCGGGACTTTCTCCAGCCTGCACGCGACCCACCGCACGTTTCCTCAACTCCTCCAGCGTCGCGTGATCCAGCTTGCGGGCATCGTCTTCTCTCATGCCTCATTAAATCGTCCACACCACAATCTGTCAATTTATATGTTGATATACATATGGACCGATTAATAGTTCAAACAAATGATGAGATCTTCATAGAGGATTACCTGGCCTCGATTGGCAATCAAGACTATCATAAGGGCGCAATTCACTTATATATCGAAGCATATAATATTGATGATTTTTGTAAAAATGCAATTGAGGTTTTTCTAAACCGACATGGGGCAGAGTACAAAAATGTGATCATAGATGAACAGCCAAATCACGCCATGTTGTCCTCAACTCAATACGCAATTGCTAATAATACGAGCTATTTTATGGTAGATAAAAATGTCATTATTCATCCACACACGTTAAGCAGGCTACGCTGTTTAAATCTTGAGATAGTCGCGCCGATGCTAATATCCGATGGTTCTTACAGCAATTTTCATGCGTATGTTGACGTAAATGGGTACTATAAAGGTGGAGACAATTACCATAAGATACTGACGAGAGAGCTAAAGGGGATATTCAACGTTCCCGTAGTTAACGGCTGTTATCTGATCAATTGCAAATACCTAAAGTACGTAAAATATGCTGACGGCAGCAAACGAGCCGAATATGTTATTTTTAGCGATTGCCTTAGAAAAAATCTTGTACCTCAATATATTGACAATACCTTCAACTACGGGGTGTTAGTCAACTACCAAGGACGGAGTCCAGACGAGATTCGGGATATTAATATATTAAATAACAAGAGATTCTTCTTAAACTTAAACAGGAAACCCGTCACAGGGATCAATATCGGTCATAAACGTGGTGTAATATGCGACATAGAATGGCTGGCGTCATATCTCGCATATGAACACTATCATCTTATTCGATTGCTGCACGACGAGTATGGATTTGATGTAATTAATTGCAAGAAGCTCGATTTCAGCAGCGTCGAGATCGTCAAAGATTTGAATACCTATAGCCTATTGCTGATAGCCTACCAGGGATTAATTAATATACCGCTGAATCTCGTGTCATCTTATAAGATGTTCAAGATTGATGATCTGGTGAGCTATCGTGAAGAGTATGATAGGCTTGTAAATTCCTTGATTAAAAATTCGGATATGGTAATTAGTCCGTACGCTTATGCATTTCAACAATTTTATGCACATGATAATGTCGTGCTGGTGCCGTATTCTTCTGCAATAGAGGGGTGTAAGGGCTTTCAAGAGATAAAGTTCAATAGCGAACCGATTCGGAAAATATTTGTATCGGGGAGCGTGGCGTGGGACCGTCCGTTGAGGAAATATGTAGCCGAACTCGAGAATGATAACATTGTGAAATTGCAACACCCTGGATACGGTAATCGATTTGACGATAGCAGTACCGCTATCGTCAGAACTAAATATTTCAGTGAGGTAGGAAAGTACTTGTGCGGATTTACGGATGGACACTCGTATAAATACATCCATTTGAAGAACTTTGAAATCGCGTCAGTCGGCTCTCTACTCTTGACGGACAAGGTAATTGAGAATGAGATGAATGAGTTAGGGTTTGTAGATTTCGAGACTTGCGTTTTTTGCGATGCAGAGACGTTCTTAGGTCGAATTGAATGGATCCTTGATGAAGAAAATCGAGCAATCGTCGACAGAATACGGTTAGCCGGAATGAGATTGGTCAGGGAAAAGCATCTGACCCGGCATCGTGCCTTCCAGATTAATGAGTTGGCCAGGAAATCTCTGATCAGGTCGTCTTGACGCTGGGCAGATACTCACGAAGGGCATAACATCGTATTGTCGATCGGCGTCCCGATGCTTTGCCCGGGGAACGGTCGCGTCAGCCCAGCAGCAGCGTCCGCAACCGAATCGGCAGACGCTGCGACGCCCCCAGATCGGCGCAGCTTCGCTTCCACAGCCGCAGGTAATCCTCAATCGGCACTCCACTCAGCTCCGGCCAGCGGTTCAGTGCGCCCATTCCCTCGACACCGGCGGGATCCGCCATCAGTTCGGCCAGAACTGCCGACACCGCCCCGCGTGCCGGCCCGCCTATGGCGCCCTCGGTCTCCAGCGCGCTGCGATAGGCTCGAAACCACGCCGCCAGATTGATGGTTGCGCCTTGCGCGGTCGCGACGGTCCGGTACTTGGTCAGCAGATCGTCCCGGTATTGCCGGATCGCGCCGGCGAATGCCGCGTCACCAGGAAACGGTGGGTTCCTCGCCCAATTGTCGGCGAGCCACCCTAGGCCGCGGATCGAGAATGCCTCGACCAGCGCCTCCTCCAGCCAGGCGCAAGGGTTGGGTGGCCTCGTGTTCCCCACCCAAAGGTTACATAGCACATGGCCAAACTCATGACCGAACTGATAGGCCAGCTTGCTCCAGTCGCGCGGGCCGATATCGACGATGATCCAGGCGAACGGAGCGCCCTCAAAATGCAGCCATATGTGCGGCGGCCCCGTGGTGTGGTTGTCCACCCTGAGCCACTCGGGTTGGCGGTCGGACACCAGGCGCACGCCCGTCAGGCACGCCGCCCGCATACGGGATACGACGAGTAGCGCGGAGTGCGGCAGTGAGCCCCGCCAATCGCCTTGCACCTCGATCGGCACGGAAGCGAGCGTCACCTTGCGGGCAGCACGCGGGGGCGACGGGACATCGGCATCAAGCCGTGTGGGACAGAACAGTGCGGATCCGATCAACGGGAGCAGGGTTCGGCGTCGCCAATTCTGTTGCATTAACTTATTATATTGACTTCGGAATGAATCTATCAAGGGCTCTGGTGCAAATTTACGACTTGGTCAAGCGCACTTCTGGCGTCTTCCCCAAGGAGGCCGCCGTCACCAAGTTGATCGGTGCTTTGCTGCTTCGAATGACCCGCCGCGTATCCGCCGCGAGGTCGAGCATTTTGCCGGCCGGTTGACAGTGCTGCCATTTGACAGTGAGGCGGCGGCGCACACGGCGGAGATACGGGGGCGATCTCGAGCGGCGGGGCTGTGTGATTGGGCCGTATGACCTGATGATCGCGGGTCATGCGCGCAGTCGAGGCTTGGTTGTCGTCACCGGTAATCTGGAGGAGTTCCAGCGGGTTCATGGGCTGAGATGGGAGGACTGGCAGTCATAGCTGCGCCGGCTCAGGATGGCGCGTTCGGATGCCTCTTCAGCTCGGCGGCGTTATCAGGGTTCGTCCTGACGGCAGTGGTCCAGGAGCCATCCTTCGAGTTTGCGCGCGTCGATCGAGCTGGCCGCGACCTCGATCATAGTGGCGGTAGCCTCGGCCTCCGAAATATCTAGGCTGCGGCCGTGAGCCTTAAGGAACGCGATCATGATCGCGAAGGCGATCCGCTTGTTTCCATCTACGAAGGCATCAGCCTTGGCGACACCTACGCCATAGAGCGCGGCCAACTGTTCCACGGTGGCCGCAGGCTCGTACGCGACGCGATTCTTCGGGCGATCGAGCGCCCCTTCGAGCAGCCCGATATCACGCACGCCAGGGGCACCGCCGAACCGCTCCAGAAGTCGGGCATGCCATGCCACCGCGAGGTGGGCCGGCACCCAGTTCCAGGGCGTCACTTTGCTAGGTCGCGATATGTTTGCGGGTAACGGCCAAGGCTCCACTCAAATGCATCATCGAGAGTGGTTTCACCAGGTGCTGCATGTCTGATCTCGATAACGCCGTCGTCCCGCGCAAGCAGGGTCAGATCGTCACCCTGCTTAAGCCCGGTCGCATCGAGCACATCCTTTGGAATGGTCACGGCAAGAGAATTGCCCCGCGGCGCAAGTTTTGTGGCTGTTTTGATCACGTGTTACCACGTACGTGGTAACACGGATAAATGCAAGACCTTTCTTTGCTTCAGTGATGGTCTGGTTCATTTGATGGGCGTCCACCAAACAGTCGATTCCACGAAGGAAAGCGTGATTCTTAGGACAGCATACTCCGTTGAGAGAGCAACATCAGTGATCGTGTCCCAGCACGTGGCGTAGGAGGCCACTGATCGGCCTGCCGTCGCGACTGCCCAGCGTCTGGCGCAGGCAGGTCGATTGTTCGCTCCCCGAAAATATTCGTTTAAGAGGGTACCATGCCCAGACTTGGATTGCGGTTAACACCGAACGGACGCCTTCTCGTCGAGGATCAGGATGATGCCGTGGACCTTCCCGAGGCATCCTCGACACGCCTCAACGCGGCATTTGAGCGCGGGAGCGGAGATGGACTGGTGTGGCTTGGCGTGGCCGGAATGGGGCAGGTGTTGCCCCCCGTATTTGCCTGGTGGCGCGACTTCGCGGCCCGCTTTATGGGCTCACTTTGTCTGCAGGCATCGGACTCTGAATTTGACGACACCCGCGCGCTGCCGGACGTGGCTGTGCCGACCGAGGCGGAGCTTGCCTCGCTCATCTTGACGGCGCCGATGATGGCCGGGGCCGAGTACCTGACCCATGAGGTGCTGCGGGCGTTGTGGGACGACATGGCGGGTGCCACCGCCGCCTCCCTTGCGGTGGCGAAAACCGGATTAAAAACCTTCCTGACCAGCCTGAATCCCGCCTGGAACATGGTCGGCCGGGTCCATTTCAACCTGGCGGAAAACCGCCGCGATCCCGAGCGGCCTTTTGCCTTCATGGCGACCTACACCACCCGCCTCTCGACGCAGGCGAAAGCGCAACACGTTCCGCTCGGCCAGGCGCTGCGCGAGTACACCGGGGCGGCGAACCGGGATAAGCTGCTCTCTCTGCTCCTGCCGGTGCAACGCGCGGCGGAGCATCGCACCTGGCTGAAGCCGATGATCGAGGCCGGGGATATTTTTCATCCCCTGCGCTGGGGCGCCTCTGAGGCGTTGCGCTTGCTGCACAGCGTGCCGGCGCTTGAGGGCGCCGGGGTCGTGGTGCGGATGCCCGTATCCTGGCGCGCCAGCCGCCCCGCGCGGCCACAGGTCACCGCAACCGTTGGCAGCCGGGCGCCCTCCGCCGTTGGTCTGGACGGGCTGCTGGATTTCCAGATGCGCGTCATGCTGGATGGCGAGCCGCTCACCGAGGCCGAGATGGCGACCCTGCTCGCGGGCACCGAACACCTCGTATTGCTGCGCGGTCAATGGGTCGAGGTCGATCCGGCGCGGCTTCAGCGCACGATGGAACAGTTCCGCGCCGCCGAGAACCTGGCTTCGCGCGATGGCCTCACCTTTATCGAGGCGATGCGGATGCTGGCCGGCACCGCCCTGGCCGGGCACGACCAGGTGGCGGCCGACACCGACTGGGCGACGGTCAAAGCGGGCCCGTGGCTCGAGCAAACGCTACAGGAATTACGCGCGCCGATGGGCAATGGCGCCGATCCCGGCGCCAGGCTGCGGGGAACACTCCGTCCTTACCAGAAGGCGGGAACCCAATGGCTACATTTGCTGACCAGCCTGGGTCTTGGCGCCTGCCTGGCCGACGACATGGGCCTCGGCAAGACCATCCAGGTGCTTTCCCTGCTATTGGCGGAACAGGCGCGTAATGCCCGACCCCGGCCCAGCCTGTTGGTGGCACCCGCCTCGCTGCTGGGCAACTGGGCGGCGGAGATCGAAAAATTTGCGCCGGGCCTAAAGGCGGTCATCGTCCATCCTTCAGCAATGCCGGCGACCGAGGTGAAGGCTTTCAGCGCCGAACACGCGCGGGAGTGTGATTTGGCGATTACCAGCTATGGCGCTTTGTTGCGTATCCCGGCGCTCACGGAGGCGGATTGGCGGCTGGTCATTCTCGATGAGGCGCAGGCGATCAAAAATCCGGACGCCCGCCAGACCAAAGCGGCAAAGGCGCTCAAAGCCCAAGCGCGGATCGCGCTGACCGGAACACCGGTCGAGAATCACCTGGGCGATCTTTGGTCGATTTTCGACTTCATCAATCCCGGTCTGTTGGGCAACGCCAAAGAGTTCACCCGCTACACCAAGGGCCTGTCGGAGCGCATGCATAATCCCTACGGACCGTTACGTGAGCTGGTGCGACCCTATATCCTGCGCCGGATGAAAACCGATAAGTCGGTCATTGCCGATTTGCCCGACAAGACCGAGATCAAGGCGCTATGCGGGCTGTCCCGCCGGCAGACGGCGCTCTACGGCCAGGCGGTCGACGACCTTGCGCGGAGCCTCGATGCAGCGGCGGGCATTCAGCGGAAGGGCATCGTCCTGGCGATGCTCCTGCGGCTCAAGCAGATCTGCAACCACCCGTCCCAATGGCTGAACGACACTGTCTGGGCGGAGGAAGACAGCGGCAAATGGGGGCGCCTGCGTGAAATCGCCGAGATTGTCGCCGCGCGACAGGAGAAGATGCTGGTGTTCACGCAGTTCCGCGAAATGACCGGCCCGCTGGCGGTATTTCTGGGGAATATTTTCGGCCGCGACGGGATGGTGCTGCATGGTGAGACCGCCGTAAAGCACCGGAAAACCCTGGTGCAGCGTTTCCAGGAGGATGAGAACATCCCCTTCTTCGTCTTGTCCCTGAAGGCTGGCGGCTCCGGCCTGACCCTGACGGCGGCATCCCATGTGGTGCATTTCGACCGGTGGTGGAATCCGGCGGTTGAGAACCAGGCGACCGACCGGGCCTTCCGGATCGGCCAGAAGAAGAACGTCCTGGTGCATAAATTCATCTGCCGGGGCACGGTGGAGGAAAAGATCGACGCCTTGATCGAACTCGAAGAAAAGCCTGTCAGATGCGCTTTTCATGGGCGGCGGCGAGATCAACCTGACCGAGATGACGAATGCGGACATCCTGCACATGGTCAAATTGGATCTGAACGCCGCGATGAAGGAGTGACGCGGATGTCGTACTACTATGGAGGGTGGGCGCCCTACGTGTCCGTCCCCCGGCTCCCCCGCCAAACATCGTCCCATCCTCCCGGATGCAAAAGCCCACCCGCAACAGCGCAGCCCTGCCGCTCGCCCCCGCCGCTCAAACCAAGGCCAAGACCGCGAAGCCCAATGTTAAAGCCAGGTCCGCGGCGGCAACGATTAAGGCTAAGCCAAAGGCCGCGAAGCCCGCCACGAAGGCAGAACCAACAGCCTTAGGCTCGAAAACCCTGTCGAAACCGGCGAAGCTGGTCCAGACCGCCACAGCAGCGCCCAACACGTTGGCCAAAAGCCGAACCGCGAAAATGCCGGTCAAGGCGAAGATGGCCAGCGCGGCGCCCATTAAGGCGAAGCCAAAGACCGCGAAGCCCGCAACGAAAGCAGAACCAACAACCTTAAGCTCGAAAACCCTGCCAAAACCGGCGAAGCTGGTCCAGACCGCCACAGCAGCGCCCAACACGTCGGCCAAAAGCCGTACGGCGAAAAAGTAGCAGGGATATTGAAACGTCCAAAGCTGCCATCAACGCCCGCAAGATCGCGGGCATCAAAAGGCGACATTGCGGATTCCGACGGAAGCCGGCCAGGGATAGCGATTTGATGTCTGCCACCTCCGGCGTTTTCCGTTGAGTCAGAAACGCGGGCATTTCCCCCCTGTAGCGCGACAATCTGGGTGATTCTCACGTTGATTGTCGCGCGACACCCCCCGTAAAGATTCCTTTCGATCCATCGGGCACTGCCGCTCAGAACGCCGGGTTGGCCACCTCAAAACAGCCATGATATATACCTTGTGATAGATCGCTTCCTGGTATATACTATAGTAGATACTATGGAGGGTGACATGGCCCAAACCGCCAAATTGTTTAACAACGGTCGTAGCCAAGCTGTGCGCTTGCCGGCGGCATATCGCTTCGACGGCGCAGAAGTATTTATTCGCCGCGACCCCGATAGTGGCGATGTGATTTTGTCTCGGCGGCCGGAGAGTTGGGACGGTTTTTTCAGCGCGTTGAAGGGCGCCAAGGTGCCGGGTGGATTTCTTAATCAGGAAGAGCGACATCAAGAACCCCAGGACCGCGATCCGTTTGCGGATCACGTAGAATGACCGAGACACGGCGGATGCTGGATACCAATACAGTGAGCCATCTAATCAAGGGCAATGAATCCGTTGCTCAACGCTTGGTCGGAATCCCTATGGCGTCTCTCTGCATTTCGGCTGTAACGGAAGGCGAAATGCTGTTCGGCCTGGCCAAGAGGCCAGAGGCAACCAGGCTTCATCGAGTGGTCCGGGAGTTTCTCCGCCGTGTTGACGTGCTGGCGTGGGACACGGCAACCGCCGAAGTTTATGGGAGCCTACGAGCGAGATTAGAGGCGTCGGGAAAAATATTGGGTTCGCTTGATCTTTTAATCGGATCGCATGCAGTCGCGACGAACTCGATCCTCGTGACAAGCGATAATGCGTTTCACATGATTGATGATCTTAAATTGGAAGATTGGACAAGCAAATGAACCGCATCCTGGGATGCAGCAATGCTGCCGGATCGCGAACGGGGAACCTGCCCTTGCGGATTCCGATGGAAGCCGGCCAGGGATAGCGATTTGATGTCGGCCACCTTCGGCGTTTTCCGTTGAGCCAGAAACTCGGGCATTTTTCTCCTCGTAAGGCCAACACGGGGAGGACTGGATGCCGGCAAAGAGAGAGCTAACGAATGCGGCTGGCCTTAGAAGTTTGCCGCCACCCCTAGCTTTTTT
The DNA here is from genome assembly GCA_963737355.1 of uncultured Pseudomonadota bacterium. GTDB lineage: Bacteria > Pseudomonadota > Alphaproteobacteria > Acetobacterales > Acetobacteraceae > Acidocella. The sequence goes on from CAVTSC010000008.1 coordinate 651,708, forward strand.
CGTTGCAATTGGAACACAGATGGTCGTGCCCCCCTTCTGGGTTGCACGGTGAAGGACTTTCTCTTCCAGCACCATCAAGCCGCGATCTCGTGAGTCAAAGCTTCGCGCACCAAGTCGTTGAGGCTGATTCCCCGCGCGGCCGCGGCCTGCACCGCCTCGGCGTGAAGCGTCTCCGGGATTCGGACATTGAACTTCCCACTGAACGAGCGGTAGGGCTCAATGCCATTTTCCTCACAAGTCTGCAAAAACGCATGGAGTGAGGCGCGCCCCTCTTCCAGCAGGCCATCGACGCTGTTGGCATAGAAATCCGCGCCACCATTCAGCCCGAGAAACTCGCCGCGGAGCATTCGCGTGTCCTCGTCAAACGTGATGACCGCCTTCAGTCCGTTAATCGTCATCGTATTCATGGTTTCACTCCGTGACTTCTCGAGCCACCGACGAACGGCCGCTACGGCTCCCTTGTCGGTATCAGGGGAGGGGTGGGGCCTGTGGAAGACTTGAACCTCTCCAAACAGAACGACTGCGACGCGCGAACCTTCGCGCTCTGAAATTTTCGCGCCCAACTCGACGAACAGGGCCTCGATAGCAGCCCAGCGGATCGTTCCTGATGTCGGGTGCCGGAAAATGTCTTCGAGCGTCTTGGCGTGCCGGCGTTGCATGATCATTTGGTACCATAAAATAGTATCAACGCAAGGCCGTGTGTGCCACGCGGAGGGAAAAATCACGTATCCATCCGCTCTGAACCGGCTGCCGCGGCTGCGTAGCCGGTCAGGCTCAGACTGCAAAAAAGCATTGCGCTTTTTATCGGCTTGATTTTGGGGCGGGCGGATCCCCGGTTGATCGAGGCCCATTGGGTGAAGGTCGAACGGCTGGAAAGTTTTGCCGCCTTGCCTGGGCGCCGTCGGCTGGGCGGGGCTTCCGGTCGTCGCGATTTTTGCGGAGATGCGTCGGCGCCATCCTGATCTTGCACCCGGCAACCGGCGGACGCTTGAGCGGCGCATCCGCACCTGGCGCGCCCTGCATGGCCCGGACCCGGGAGGTGATCTTCCGCCAGAGCCACGAGCCGGGCGTGATGGGCCAGTCTGATTTCACCTACATGAACGATCTTGGCGTCATCGTCGCCGGCGCCCGGCTCGATCACCGGCATTATCATTGCCGCCTAGTCTGGTCCGGCTCCGAGCATGCCAATGTCCTGCTCGGCGGCGAGAGTTATGTCGCCCTCGCGCAGGGGCTGCAGAACGCTTTGTGGCTGCTCGGCAGGGCCACTCACCTAAAGCTCAACTGGACCTTAATGGCTTGCGACCGGTCCATCGCAAGATCGAAGGCTTCCGCCGCTCTGTTAAAAGGCAGCGTTGCCGACAGCAATGGCGCCACGTCGATGCGTCGACGGTTTATCAATGCGACGGCAAGGGCGAACTCGGTGTTGAACCGGAATGTGCCGCGAAACTCGATCTCGCGCGTCACCAGGGTGTTTATAGGAAGGCTCACATCTCCGCCAAGACCGAGTTGCACGACAATCCCGGAAGGGCGAAGTGTGGCGAGTGCCCCCCGAAGGGCAGCGCCGTGCCCTGACGCTTCAAGAAGAACATCAAATTTACCTTGCCGTGCGACCACCTTCGCAAGGCCATCGCTATCCTCTCCGATATTGACCACCGAAGTGGCGCCAACCTTGAGCGCCATTTCCAAAGGGAAGGGCTGGACATCCGTCGCCACCACCTCCTTCGCTCCGGCATAAAGAGCCGCCATGATCGCGAGCGTGCCGATGGGGCCGCAGCCGGTGACCAAAACGCGGCGCCCGAGCAGAGAACCCGCGCGGCTGACGGCGTGCAAGCACACCGCCAGTGGCTCAGCCATAGCCGCCTCACCTAAGCTGATGTTGTCGGTCACCGGAAAAGCCTGCGACTGCGCGACGACCAGCATCTCGCGAAAGCCGCCCTGAATATGGGGGAAGCGCATGGCACTGCCGAGGAACTGCATGTCGAGACAGTGATTTTGAAGCCCTTCCTGACAGTGCTGGCAATGCCCGCAACTCAGGCTCGGGTTCACGGCGACCCGCGTTCCCAGCCGGACGCCCGTGACCTCGGCGCCCGTCTCGACGACGGTTCCCGCCACTTCGTGGCCCAGCACCATGGGTTGCTTAATTCTGATGAAACCAGAACCGCCGTGATTGAAGTAATGGAGGTCCGACCCGCAGATTCCGCCGGCTTCGATGCGGACGCGCACATCCTGAGGGCCGAAATCCTGTTCCGATACCGGTTCAACGCGCAAATCTTTCGGTGCATGAATGACAACGCCAAGCATCGTATTGCTCCTCAAAGGATTGCGAGCATCCCGCCATCCACATAGATGATCTGTCCGTTGATATAGGCGGAGGCCGGCGACGCCAGGAAGACGGCAGCGCCGATAAGATCATCCGGCGTGCCCCATCGCCCCGATGGCGTTCGACCTTTGACCCAGGTATCGAATTTTGGGTCCTCGACGAGCGCCTTGTTCATCTCGGTTACGATATAGCCCGGGCCGATCGCATTGGCCTGGATGTTATGCTGCGCCCATTCCGCTGCCATCGATCGGGTGAGCTGTTTGATGCCACCTTTCGCGGCCGTATAGGGCGCGACCGTGGCGCGCGCGACTTCGCTCATCAGGGAGCCAATATTGATGATCTTGCCGCCAGCCTTGCGATGGATCATGCGCCGCGCCGCTTCGCGACCGACGATGAAGGCACTGGTGAGATTCGTCTCCAGCACACGCCGCCACTCCTCAGCTGCAAGATCAAGCATGGGCTTGCGGAACTGAATGCCGGCATTGTTCACGAGGATATCGATGGCCACATGCTTCGTGTCGAAGTCTTCAAACGCGGCGATCACAGCCGCCTCGTCCGCCACATCGAAGGCGCTGACGGAGACGTGATGCCCCGCCGCGCGAAGCGCCTCGGCGGCCTTCGCGAGTTTTGACCGGTCACGTCCGTTCAGTACGATGCTGGCGCCAGCTTCCGCCAAGCCACGTGCCATGGCCAAACCCAAGCCGCCGGAGGAGCCGGTGACGAGCGCGGTATTACCTGTGAGATCGAAGAGACTGGGCATGCTCAAACCTCCGTATGGCGGATCGTGAGATCCGATCGCTCGTAAACCGAAGGCAGAAGTTCGGTGCCGAGGCCCGGACCTTCCATCGGGAAGACATAGCCATTCTCGATCTTCGGCACTTCATCTAAGCCGCGAGCCCCAGCGCCACCGGTCTAATTTGGCGGACCCGGCGGCCTTTGACGTAACGCTCAAGGTTTAATGATCGACGTATGTACCATGTTGCTTAATATTTCCATCCGTGCATCGTGCGCAGGTTCCGCCAGACGGGCGTTACTGACGAAAGCGAAAGAAACACCGGAGTTCTGGATCACCCCAACATTGCGATGATCCAGCACCGCCATGACCGAAGGTTGTTGGATGGGCAAGTGTACCTAGCCCGCGCATCCACTCGGACGTGCCGCGAACATAAGGGCCAAGTCCGCGATGCATCGGCAGACCGCTGCCGAGATCCATGCGCTCACCTGTAAAGTTGCGTGTAACGTATCCAAGCAATCGTTGTGAAAATAGCCGCTTTCCTCCAAGTGCACCACCGCCGACGAGCATCTGGTAGAAATGGGCCATCGCCCGTGCCGTGCCAAATCCTCCCCCGCCGGGCACGCCCGCCGAACGAAACTCTGGCGTGCTCTCTGGCGTCAGAGGCGTCATGCTGCCGGCATCATTTCGCGAATACATGAGTGCCGCCCTGTCTTGATCCGCTGCTCGCAGACCAACCTGCACCTCGTCTTCAATTCCGAGTGGCGCCAATATGCGTTCGCGCATAACGTCGCGGAAATCTCGTCCTGTAATGCTTTCGATCAGAACGGCGGCTACCCAATGCGCTGACGCTGGATGATAGTGTATCCGTGTCCCCGGCTGCCATTCAAGTTCGAAGTCGCATACGGTTCGACGCAACGCTTCATGATTTTCCCAATTCTCGGAAGCTACGACAGCGGAGGGGAAACCTCCTTGATGTGTCAGAAGCTGGATGAGCGTAATCTCACTTTTCCCGTTGCGCTCGAAGCCGGGAATATGTTCAGCGATCCGGTCGCCGAAGCTTAGCGCGCCATCCTGAACAAGCGACCAGATGGTCGCCGCAGTGATGACTTTCGTGTTCGAATAGAGGAGAAAGAGGCTGTTCTCCTCGGCCGCCAATCGCGGTTGGGTGCGCGCCAAACCGAAGCATCGAGATAGCGCAAGCTTCCCGTATCGACCAACAGCAACCTGGGCGCCCGGATAGCCGCCGGCTGCGACATGCTTCTCGATCACCTGGCAGAGGCGCTCTAGCCCGCCGGGATCGAATCCAAGTGACGCTGGATCGACCACCTCAATAGGAAATATCATTCAGGGAATACCTCTCATGCTATGTATTGGTTTTATAGGCTGAATCTGCAGTGATGAATTCATTCCGCTGGAGCGACGATGGTATTCGGCCTGCGGATAATGAGACCACGCAGCAACAGCATCACGCAGCCACTGAACAATAGCCAACCTCCCATCAGAAACATCGGCGCGAGGACGCTCCCCGTGTGATCGCGCACCCAGGGAATCGCAATTTGCGCGACAAATCCACCAAGATTTCCGATGGAATTGACGGTGGCCAAACCGGCGGCGACGGAGGCGCCCTGAAGGAAACTCGACGGGAACTTCCACATAATTGGCTGGGGTGAAAACACACAACCGGCGGAGATACAAAGCAATAAGAATTTCAGGGTGTCGCCGGGTACTATTGCGCTAAGCACGAGGCACGTCGCCCCGACAACCACGGGAACAGCTATATGAAGCATCCATTCGCCGGTCCGCTCGTGGTGGCGGGGGACCCACCAAAGCATGAACGCGGCGCACAGCCATGGCAATACGTTCAACAGTCCGTTAACAGTGCTAGATACACCGAAGCTTTTCACGACCGTCGGCAACCAATAGGCAAGACCGTAAGTCGCGAGCGGGAACCCCCAGCCCCCGATAGATTGCAATAGTATACGCCAGTCCAGAATTGCCCGCAGCGGGTTGGCGTGGTCGAGTTTCTCCATGACGCGGTTCTCGTCGGCTATGATCTCGCGTAACAAGGCTTTTTCCTGCGCGGTCAGGAATCTTGCCTCTTCGGGACCGTCTGGGAGCACAAACAAGGTGATTATTCCCATGAGAATTGCGGGGCCGCCGGTGACCAGAAACATCCATTGCCAGCCGCGCAGGCCGAGAAATCCGGTGAGGTCAAGGAGTGAGCCGCAGATCGGCGACCCGATGGCGTTAGCGACCACGCTTGCAATCATCAGGACTGCGACCAGACGGCCGCGATGATTAAACGGAACCCAAACCGTTAATAGATAGAGGATTCCTGGAAAAAGCCCCGCCTCGCAGACGCCCAACATGAACCGGAGCAAATAAAACATGGCGGCATTCTGGGTCCAGGCCAGGAGCAATGTCACCGCTCCCCATGACACCATAATACGTGCGAACCAGATGCGCGCGCCGACGCGCCGAAGGATGATATTGCTGGGCACCTCGAAGATAAGATATCCGATGAAGAACAGTGAAGCGCCCAAACCATATGCGGTTTCCGAAAGACCAAGATCGCCGGTCATCTGTAATTTTGCATAAGCAACATTTTGACGGTCGACATAAGCGATCAAATACATGATGCAAACGATTGGCATTAGTGCTCGGATAACTTTCCGAACAACCGCCTGTTCGGCGGCATCTTCCGAGGCGATGATTTGGACCATCTCTTCTGATTTCATCCCTTGATATTTTTGTAACAAATATTATCTGGCGTCGACTTCGTTTATTGCCGTTAGAGCGCTTTTGATGTTTTTAAACGGCTTTCCGATTGTAGAGTCAACTATATAACGATATAGAAATATCTTTAGTATCTTGGTTTGCAGCTTCGGAACAACCTCCAAAACGCCGGTCCAAAGCGAAGCTGCGACCGTGTCCGCGCTGAGCGCCTGAACAGTGCGCCCATCCGAAGACTTGAAACCTCTCCAAACAGAACGACTGCGACGCGCGAACCTTCGCGCTCTGAAATTTTTGTGCCAACTCGACGAACAGGGCCTCAATAGCAGCCCAGCGGATCGTTCCTGATGGCGGGCGCCGGAAAATGCCTTCGAGATCATTTGGTACCATCAAATAGTATCAACGCAAGGCCGTGTGTGCCACGCGGGGGGAAAAATCACGTATCCATCCGCTCTGAACCGGATGGCCCCCCATATCTACACCGTTATGAATTCAAAAAGTCCACCACGACCAGGGACACTACCCGCGCGAATCATGTCCCACCACGTGGTGTAGAAGCGGTGTTCTGAGCAGCTTAGGCTGCGCAGTCAGATTACCAGGAATGGGGTTGAAGCAGGTCAAATTTGAGAGTATATCCCTTTTGGATATACTCAGGGGTTTGGCCATGTTGGCACGCACGTCTCTCTTTCTCTCCAACCGCTCGCAGGCCGTGCGGTTGCCCAAGGCCGTGGCCTTCGGCGAAGAGGTCCGCGAGGTGGTCATTGTTCCGGACGGACCGCGGCGAATCATCGCGCCGGCCGAGGCGGCGTGGGACGATTTCTTTGATGCGCCAGGAATTGATCTGGACGCGCGCGAGCAGCCGACGATGCAGGAGCGTGAGCGTTTCTGATGTTGCGTTACCTGCTGGACACTAATCTCTGCATCCGCGTGCTCCGGGACCGGCCGCAGGGGCTGCGGGCACGGTTCAATGCCAATGCCGAGGCGCTGTGCCTTTCGGATGTGGTGCTCTATGAGCTACTCTACGGGGCCGAGCGCTCGAATGACCCGCCGCGTATTCGCCGCGAGGTCGAGCATTTTGCCGGCCGGTTGACAGTGCTGCCATTTGACAGTGAGGCGGCGGCGCACACGGCGGAGATACGGGGCGATCTCGAGAGGCGGGGCTGTGTGGTTGGGCCATATGACCTGATGATCGCGGGTCATGCGCGCAGTCGAGGCTTGGTTGTCGTCACCGGTAATCTGGAGGAGTTCCAGCGGGTTCATGGGCAGAGGTGCGAGGACTGGCAGTCATAGCTGCGCCGGCTCAGGATGGCTCGTTCGGCAGTTTAGCACGGTGAAGGACTTTGCTCTTCCAGCACCCTCAAGCCGCGACCTCGTGAGTCAAAGCTTCGCGCACCAAGTCGTTGAGGCTGATTCCCCGCGCGGCTGCGGCCTGCACCGCCTCGGCGTGAAGCGTCTCCGGGATTCGGATGCTGAACTTCCCACTGAACGAGCGGTAGGGCTCAATGCCATTTTCCGCACAAGTCTGCAAAAAGTGAATTAGGGCCAGCATGCGCAAGGTTAAGACGATAGAGTTTCAGGATCTGTAAGAAGGGCTCAGCCGCAGGGCAATGACCTACGGCTTATGGAGAAGCCATATAGCGCTTTTGTCGCAGTCACAGGCCCAACTGTGCCTAGATCTCTTAGCGATCTGGCAATTCTGCGCTGCACAAAGTCTAATTGCGAGAGGACCGTGGAGCCGCCTATACAATCCCTCGACAGGATGAGTTTCTCTCCTGTTTTGGACGTTTCCTCCCAAACTTGGCGGTGCTTTGGCACCGCCTTTTTTTGCCCAAAGCGCGGCGCGCGTCCACTGTGCAGGGCTCTTGTCTACTGCGCAAGTTAGGTGGGCCAGATCACCAGCCCCTATGCTGCATGCTCACTTCAATCTCCACCAGCATTGGTCGGAGCCAGCCGAAGGGCCACGTCGGCAAAACAAACGGAAAGCTGACGGACATATTCTCATGCCGGTGATGCTCGCAGTGTTTGCGACGCCATTCCTGAAGGGAGATAATGTCCGCGTTCATGCTTGTACCCCGTGACCTTTGCTGTGATCGTTCGCCTCGCGTCTGTTAGCCCCCGAAAGAGTCGGGAAAGGCATGCACGCCGCCGCTGTAAATCGTGGTGGGCTGATCGATGGTCGCCGAGCCCACCATGATGGGCGAAACCTGAACGGTCTGCGGGACGGCATGTGCGTTCTGGGCGTGAGCGGCCAGTGGTGCGAAAGCGATGAACAAGGCCATGGCGGCAAGAATTTTGCGGGTGAGCAACATTGGATAAAGTCCTTCTGAATTTACGTTGGGGAACTGGAGGGATGAGCAGCCTGTGATTAGCCGCCGAGAGAGGCCGGATAACGCTGGTTCGTCGCACCGCTCTGCACGATGACCTGGTCTTGCATCGCGGCGGCATCGACGACGCGCTGAGCTTCCGGCATCGGACCGGAGAGCGCCTGAGGCGCGACAAACTGCACCTGGTGCAGCAGCGTCATGGTGGAGGCGTTCGCGGCGATCGGCATCAGAGCCGTTGCCAGGGCGACCGCAGCGAGAATGTTTGTGAAGCGTGTCATCGTTCTATTCCTCTGCGAAGGACGGGGATAAGAACGGTGACCGCCAATCGGTCGCTGTCGTGTCCTTCGATGAGGCTTGGTTGAACCATTCGAGCTACAGCGTCCAAGACCGGTTTTCTATGCGATCTATTGGCATTACCAATAGCAACCGGACCATGCTGCTACGGGGCCGCCCGAGCCAGCATGTTCCTCACTGCCATTGCGGTCCAAGCTCCACCCCGCGCTTTCCTCCCCAGCCGCGCAAACATGCCCCACAACCTGGCTGAGATGAGGCTGGGACGGCTTCCCGGCAGCCGTCAATAAACAACTAGACTGGCCTCCAGGGCGCTTAAAATGACTCCTGACGGCATGCCAACCACGCATCCTTTGAAGGAACTGCGCTGAGCATGAGCGGGGCGAATTAAGGCAAGCCCAAGCAGACAGCTGAATCCGCGGTGCCATACACGGAAGATCCACAAGCTTATCCCGAATTCTGTGGATGTTCTTTAAACGCAACAATTCGAGGGCGAGGAAAGGGGCGCTTTTTGGTTTTTGGTCGGCCTGGTTATTAGGCGGTCGCCCGACCAAACTGTGAGCTGGCCAAGATGGACCAAAACCCCCGCCAACGAAAGAAACGCTGACGGGGGGCTAAGTTATGGAGACGAACCGGCTCTGACGGCGCTGGTCCGCGTTAGGTTATGTTTACAGTATTATTCCGTATCCGCAATCCTGCACTGCACAAAGTCCGCTTGTGACCGGACCGTGGGATTGCTCATTTAAGTCGGCGACAGGATGAGTTTCTCTCCTGTCATTCTTGGACGTTTTCTCCCTAAACTTGGCGGTGCTTCGGCACCGCCTTTTTTTGTCCAAAGCGCGGCGCCTGATTTTGTCGTGGGCGCCCAAGCCCCGCATTCGGCGAGGGATGCCTGGATATCGGCAACGGCCAGTGCGATCCCGATTTCTATGCTGCTGCCGCCCGCATCCGTGCCGCGATCTTCGCAATGGTAGCGCGACCGCATGAATTAGCTTGCTGAATGTCGGACCAGCTCATGCCGCGATCCAGCATCCGACCAATCATTGCGTTGCGCTCCACATCCTCGGCGCGGCCACGGTATTTGCCTTCTGCCTTGGCCTTTGCTTGCCCTTCAGCCTGGCGGCGACGGCGATCCTCGTAATCCTTGCGCGCAATCGCCGCCAGCATATCCAACATCATGCTGTTGATTGCACCCAACATCCGGCCTGAGAAATCATCCTTACTGCCGTTCAGGAGCATCCAGGAGGTCGGCAGATCCAGCGCGACGATCCGCACATGCTTGGCGTCGATCTCGGCGCGGAGACGCTTCCAGTCCGTGTCAGTAAGTCGGGACAGGCGGTCTACCTGCTCCACCAGCAGCGTGTCGCCGGGACGGCTATCCTTCAGCAGGCGGAACAGCTCGGGGCGCTCCAGCTTCGCACCACTCTCGTTTTCCACGTAGCTCGCGGCGATGGTCAGCCCGTGCTCGGTGGCGACCGCTCCAATGCCGCATGGGCGCGGGTGGCGTCCTGACCACTTTGGCACATCGATGCCGGGAGCGGGGGCGCCGTCCACCTCATCAAGAATTTCGGTATTTTTAAAAGTTATGACCGAAACTTTCTGTCGCGCGACCTCACCAAATGAACGGCACCAACCGATGCGGCACCTTGTGCTGGTACTTTGAATAGCCCGGTAGATTGATCGCCAGGAACTTCTCCTCGTCGAAGAGCCGCCATATTAGCGCAGGCATCATCAAAACAATCACGATAAGCCCCCACCAAGAGCCAAGTGAGATTGGTATGCCAACGAGGTAGAAAAAGGCTCCCATATACATCGGGTGACGCACCAAAGCGTAAAGTCCGGTTGCTATAACTTCCTGTTCAGGAGCGAGTTCGATGGTTGATGAGGCAAAGCTGTTTTGTTTAAACACAAAAAAGATGATGAGCATTCCGAAAAGAATGAGAATATCGCCGGCGAGCGGTACATACCGCGGCACTGCCGACCAGGCAAAGCGATGATCCAGAGCGAAGACAATCAGTATTGCAACAGATCCTATGGCCGTGATCGTTTGTATGGTTTTTTGGCTCGTCTCCTTCTCTGCGGTCGGGCCTCCTTGCGTCCGCCGCGCCAAAAGCTTCGGGTCATTTTTCATAAGGTATACCGTGGTCGCCAACCCCGACGCCCCGAATACGGCTAGGAATGCCCATGCCTGCCAATAATTGAGCGTCCAGGCCGGAATGAAGAGCAGCGCCGCCATGGCGAAAATCACGAAAAGAAGGCCGCGGAATGCTTTCCTGTTCAGGTCGTTCATCTCGCGATGGTAGCACTTCAAACCAAAAACCACGAGCACGACCGATCTCATTGTGCAAAACTTAAGGATACCGTTGAAAAAGTCCAGATTGCGGCGCGGTTCGTTTGGTGATTCTCTCATTTCTGTCTTCAACGAACGGGAGATGGTGCAATGATGGGTCGGCAGGACGAACCTGCGCAGCTTTTTTATAAGTTCAGCCTCGATCGGCACGTCCCTGCAGACCACCTGCTCCGCCAAATTGATGCGGTGCTGGACTTGAGCACGATCCACCGCCGGACGTTGGCCCCGTATTATGCCGCGGGCGGTCGTCCTTCGATCGATCCGGAGTTGATGATCCGCATGCTGCTCGTCGGCTATGCCTTTGCCATCCGCTCCGAACGCCGGTTGTGCGAGGAGGTGCATCTCAACCTCGCCTATCGCTGGTTTTGCCGCCTCGGCCTGGAGGGCGACGTGCCGGATCACTCGACCTTCTCGAAGAACCGCCACGGCCGCTTCCGTGAGAGCGACCTGTTCCGCCAGCTCTTTGAGCAGGTCGTTCGCCTGGCTGATGCGTCGGGGGATCGCGCCGCATGTGCCGCTCCTGGATCGAGAACGGTAGACCCGGGGCTTTTTTACACGGGCGGATTTTCAATTCCACGAGCAGACTAACGCCTTCACCTGTCCGGGCGGAAAAACGCTGCAGAGCAACGGGCTGGTTCGTGATGATGGAACCATGCCCTACTGGGCCAGCACCACCGACTGTCGTGCATGTGCGTTGAAACCCGCTTGTACAACAGGGGCAAAACGCATCGTCAGCCGCCACCTGTTCGAAAAAGATCGCCAGTACGTTAAGGCGCTGAAGGGAACCGAAGCATTTGCGCGCTCCGCCCGGGAGCGGAAGAAAGTTGAAATGCTCTTCGCGCATCTCAAGCGCAATCTCGGGCTACGCCGGCTGAGATTGCGCGGCCTGACCGGCGCCAAAGATGAGTTCCTGCTCGCCGCAACGGTTCAGAACCTGAAAAAGCTCGTCCGCCTGTGCGCCAATGGTCCACCGATCGTGCCAAAATGCCCAGCGTAACCTTGGAATTCAAACCCCAGAGCCCACCGGGCGACAAGCCGGTGGGCCTCGGGAACACCGCCAGGGTATCGACGGACGGTCAGAGCGTGGCAGCCCAGGTCAGCCAGCTCAAGGCGGCCGGTTGCGAGAAAGTTTTCCGGGAGGTTGCCAGCGGCGCGCGGTCCGACCGTAACCAGCTGCGCCAAGCGCTTGCGCATTTAGCCGCCGGCGACGTGCTGATGGTGAGCAGGCTGGACCGGCTGGCCCGCTCAACCCGTGATCTTCTCAACATCCTCGCCGCGATCGCAGGCAAAAAGGCCGGATTCCGGTCTTTGAGCGATGCCTGGGCCGATACCACCACCGCCCATGGTCGCCTGATGCTCACCATCCTGGGCGGTCTGGGCTGAATTTGAACGGGAACTGATCCGCGCGCGCACCGGCGAGGGCCGTAAACTCGCTAAGGCGCGAGGCGTGAATATGGGCCGCAAACCGAAACTGACTGCTCACCAGCAACGCGAGGCCCTGCAGCGGCGCGATGCTCAGGATTTGGATTTTTGACCGAAACGCGGGTCGTATAGCCATTTTCTGACCTTACGGGCGGTGATCCGGCCGGCGTCTGGATGTCCCGGGTTGACCAGGGCATTCTGCTCCTCCGGCACGATAACGGAGGGCACCAACAGAAGCGCTGATCGGTTACTGTTTACCCAGCTCGTGCCAAGGGTGATGCTGACCATGCCCGCCGGCTCTGCGTCCCAGCCCACCAAAAGGCTTGCTGGAGCAGCGACCTCCGCCGCCGTCCAAATATCATCTGGCACATCGATCTCAACAAGATAGCGATTGAGTGGCAAGCCACCGGCGTTCAGGTGGACCAGAGTTTCCAGGCATGCGAGCGACCGATTGGTCGACGCATATACCATGGCAACGCCAACGTCGTTCCAACGGCCGCCAGTGCTTTGGGCGCCAATGCCCTTCATATCGTCGGCTGTGTAGCTCTTGGTGTCAGTCGCGATCCGCCAGAGTATCTGGCTCACGCGTATGCCCCGCTCTGAATCTGGGAGAGCGCACGAGATACCAGGGCTTGGCCTTCCATTGTGTCCAAAAGGTCAATCGGCTTGCCGCCACCGAGGGCAGGTAGCGGCTCGCGCAGCCACCGTGATAACCATTCAGGCGCGTCAAACCCCTCTTTGTCACCGGATTCTTCTACCATTGCCTCAAGTTGTCCGACAAGTTTGGCAAGCCCCACCACACGCTCGCTGTCTTCGGTCGACAAGAGTTCGTCTCGTGCCGCCTTCTTGTTCATCGTCGCCGTCTTGAGGTTTAGGGCCTCGAACATCACCTGCTGATCAAGGTGCAGTTGGGTAATGAAATACTTGACCTTTCTGGCCGACACTCCGGCCCTGATGATCCCAATTCGATCGAATGGGGAGGCCCTGTAGAGGTCAATAAAGTTGAAGGAGAGCGTGCCATGATCCCGCACTCGGACCTTCCCAGTCTCCATAATGCCCCGACGCTCATCAATGGCTTTTGACATATTGACTGCTCCTTTGAGCATCATAATAGATATTTTGAGTAGGACCGCAAGGGTTTCGAGCCGCTTTAACTCCCGGGCTCGGGTATCTCGGGTTGGATCCCGGACGCAACGGGCCGGTGAAGCTGTATGTACGGAAAGATTGGCACGATTTGCGGGGGAGGCGGCTTGGCCCAGACCCTCGTCGCGGTTCTGTAGCGATGATGGACCGGCCCGCGCAGCTGCGAGCAGCGCCACAGTTCTGCATTCTTCTTCATTTCCGCTATGGCCTTCGGGTAGGACGGGTTCTTTTCCACGGCGATCGAGCGCGGAGTGAAAGAACCGCTTCGTCGGCGTCCCCTTTGGCCGAAAGCAGGAAGTCGATCGTTTGGCCGCATCTATCGACCGCCCGGTAGAACTAGGTCCCGCGACCTATCACCTTTCTATAGGTCGCGTTCACCCGCCACGAGCGATTGCGCGTTCGCAGATGGGGCCGCATCCGCTTCTCCAGTTCGACGGTATAAGCCTAAATCCACTGGAAAATCGTCGTATGATCCACCGTCATCCCCTGATCCAGCCGCACCAGCTCAAGATCACGATAGCTGATGGGGCACATCAACGACCACCGTACCGCCCATAGAATCACCTCGGCGGTGGACTGCCGCCCCTTGAACGCCTTATCTTGAACCACTGCCGCCCAACATAGAATCGACTTGGCACCGACTACGCCGCTTTCGGTCGAGATCCAAAAGTTTGCAATAGAACCGCAATGATTAACCCCGCTAAGGGACGGATGCTTTATCTTGGGAGGACGCTATTTCACGTGCGCGCGCCGATCCAAACAGTGGTTTCGATGTTTTTTCTGGCGGGATGCCATGTGAGCAGCCCGCCGGTGATCGAGGAAGCCGACGTTAAGCCGGCGGGGGGGCAGTTCATCGCCGAGGCCAGCCACTCGCCCCCATTTGCGCGGATGCCCTACGAGGCGTTCAATCGTGCGGACGCGGTGGCGATCGCGGAGCAGGAATGGCGCCTGTTTGGCGCGCGCGTGGATGACGATCCACCGCCTCCTCGCGGCTTCTCCCCGGTGCCTGGCGACGACCCCGCACGCGCGCCCGGTCAGTGGGAGCGCATTGGGGAATATTGGTGGCTTGGCCAAGATGCTGATCGTCGTGAGTCAGCCTGGACAGGGATGCACGATGAGAACGGCAATGAAGTCGACGAGAGCCGCGTCGACTATTACGCGTGGTCGGCTGCGTTCATCAGCTATGTCATGAGGACAGCCGGGGCCGGAGCGCGTTTCCCCTACGCGCCTTCGCACTATGTCTATATCAACATCGGGAAGGAAATGGCCTTGGGCCGCACGTCAGGCTGGGTGGTGATGGCCGAGCCGGTGGACCGCTATGCGCCGCTGCCGGGTGATCTCATCTGTTATTCGCGCGAACGGTATAAGCTGACCTACGAGATGCTACCGCGGCAGCGGTTCGCCGCGCATTGCGATATTGTTGTCGCGCAGGACAAGCAGCAGATCAGCGTCATTGGCGGGAATGTCGATCATGCCGTCACGATGAAGCACGTGCCCGTTACAACAGATGGGCGACTGGCCGATCCCGGCGACCGTGTACTTGATGCGCGCTATCCTTGGTTGGTCGTCCTCCCAATCCTTTATGATCGTTAGCCTCTTGTTGCGGCGGCAGTTGCCGAGAACCAAATCCCCTTAGAACCCGACTAGGCCATTAGCCGGCCCATTGGGCGATTTCCTGAGCACTCAGCGCTGCCTAGCGCCGGCAACTTCGCGCCCGTCCCGGTCGTTGCTTCCACAAGGTTCGGTTCTCAAAGGCGGGAATCCTTTCAGAACGCCTGATCCACCGCCAGACGTTTTCCGTCCGTGCCGAAAAGTGGCGACCTTCAATCGCGTCTTCTCGTCCATTTCAAATATACGGGTAGCAGGTTGATGGGAGCATCACGCACAAATGCGCCTCGAGGCAGAATATATAACGGGCGTATCGGTCGTAAGGATCGGAATTCCCGCTTCCTACAGCAACGATACCATCGAACATGAGCTTCTCTCCTGCGGGAATTTGTTTTTGTTCGTCACTCGGTATCCGGATCGTAACCAATGGTGGCTCATTGCGCATATCCGAAGCATTTCTTCGGAGCGAATAATATTTGGCAGTGCGCCGGTCGTCTGATCGGTCACGCCTAAAGAAATGAGCCACACCATGCCATTCTTCGAATAACCTGTCTTGATGAGGCGCGATCAATTTGCCCATTCAGCAGGAGAGCAGTGCTGCCCGCGCCGTCGCGAAGGCTACTGCATCGGAGTCATAGGCGGTGATGGTCGCGGTGTCATAGTTGTGGATGGCATTTCACGATTACTCTGCACGCGTGGATGCGGAGACCGCGGTTGGGCGTGGTGCGGATATTGCGTCGCGCATGCCGTGAAACAGCGTTTCCGGCGCGGCGATGATGCCCTCACCATTCCCGCCGAACGGGGTGCCATTGAAGTCGGTGACAACACCGCCGGCTTCCCGGACAAGCAGCGCACCGGCGGCCCAGTCGTGTAAATCACGACCACTTTCCCAATAGGCGTCGAGCCTGCCCGCCGCGACATAGGCAAGCTGCAGTGAGGCAGACGCCATTTGTCGGGTAACGAAGACGTTCCGCGAAACAGCCGCAAGTTGGTGCAGTGCGGAGGTGTGGGTTTCGGGATCGCCGTGGCCATGGATAGGCAGGCCCGTGCCTACAACGGCAGTACCAAGCACGCGCTTGGCCGAAACCGCCAGCGGTTGGCCATGGAGCGTCGCGCCGTGGCCGCGGCGCCCCACATACAGCTTACCAGAGCTGGGGTCGTAGACCAGTGCGAGGATAACCTCGCCGTCCTCGACCAGTGCCAGCGAGGCCGACCATAACGGCAGGTCCTGGATGAAGTGATAGGCGCCATCGATCGGGTCATAAATCCAACTCCGCGCGCTCAGCTCGGCTGTGGAGAGATGCGGGTCCTCTTCATCGGCGCCCCACTGGATCTCGGGATAACGAGCGTCGAGCAAGGCTTTGAGCATGGCCCGCGCGCATGCCGAAATTTCCAAAAGCCGGGGGAGAATGTCTGCCACCCGTTCCTCAGCCTGGGGGCGCCAGGCATGCCGCGCCAGCTCGTCTGTTACGGTCCGCAGGGCAATGGCACAGAATGCAGTGTCAATTTCGGGCCAGTTTGGGAGGGTCGGCATGACATACCTGTTCTCCTCCCATCGACCACTACCAATTATGTCTGCTGAAAGGTGAACCAACTTTGACACCGGAATGGCCAGGATGGACGCGAAGCGGCTATGAGGATGACCGAGGTGGCTGGGTTCGGGCCGTCACTGGGCCGGCCGCTTTCTGGCCTTTGGTCCAGAACAGCAGCTGTTCCCTAACTGACCCAAGGCCGCGACCACTTGTCAGATCAAGTGATCCCGGAAGCAGACGTCCGGCGCCAAGATCGTCTCGGCTTCAGCCTGGATAATAGCTGTCCGGTTCACGTGGGTGACACAAAGATTCTTTCTGGAAAGGCTTTCTCCACGACGGGTCCCTTTTGCACGCCGATCAGGGGGCCCAATCCAATGCCGATTGACACCTCAAGACGATGATGGCGGCCTGGCATGCCTTTGACCTGCGCCTGATGGTCGGCCGCTACCAGATCGACGGCGCTGTCGCGACAGCGGACGATGCCGCGCGCCTCACCACCCTGCTCGGCCATGCGCCGCGCTCCTATCGCGATTTCGCAAAGGACGCCGCGGCCCAATGGGCCAAAGGTTAGCCATAACGGGCGCGATGCTGGCGCCGGGATGTGCGCCGGCATCGAAGGGCCAACCGCGTTTCTCACCGGGTGGATAGGAAAACTTGCGCGCGGCAAAACCCACAACAGGATGCGCAGTCCTACGCTGTCACGCAACCTGCCTGGTCTTAGGGGCTGACGCGGAACAAATGCTTCATCTGACCGGTAGGTAGCAGGGATTTGGATCGAGGCGCCGCAATGTCTGGCGTCAGCAGCTACGGCCGCGCTGCTTCTTCAGTTTTTTTATGCGACGGCGTTGGTACGTGTCGATGTCGCGGAACAGCGGAGAGCGACGATCGAATAGGAGGTGGGTGATGGAGACGATATGGACAGCCGCCGTGTCCGAGCCACCAATGTCGAGGCAACAGGCAACGCCGCCCTCGTCGCCGAGATGCAGCACATCGACCACTTGGCATTTTTCTGGAATTGGTATTTCGGGCGATTTTGCTGCAAGGTTGCGCTGTAGATCTTTAGCGATGCCTGCATTGATCGGTAACAGCTCCTTGAGCCTTGAAATAAAGAGAGCGGTCTTCTCAGGGTCATCGATCATCTTGAGCTCTTGGTTGTGGTGAGATCGTGTAGTTCCATTCGCCGTGAAAATCGTCACAGGCGAGATTGATGGTGGCCATTTCGGCATCCGAGACCTTGATGGCTTTGGGATACTGATTTTCGTCGAGGCAGCATTGCACATCAAGGCCTTTGCCAGTCGTCGTCGCTCCGATCAGTTGGACAATGACCTCGCGACTGATCAGCGGCTTGCCGCGCCAGTTTTGTGTGATGAAGGCGAAGAGCCGATGTTCGATACGGTTCCACTTGCTGGTGCCGGGCGGGTGATGGGCGACCGTGATGGCGAGACCGGTTTCATTGGCGAAAGTCTGAAGCTCGCGCTTCCATAAGCGAACGCGAGCGCCATTACTGCCACCGCAATCGGCCGTGATCAGGAGGCTGGTCGCGCTGAGATAGCGGATTTTGCCCAGAGCCTGCCACCAGCGCCGGATGCTCTCGACTGCGAAGGCAGCAGTATCGTGATCGATACCAACATTAACCCAGCCCGCGTTCGCTGTGATGTCGTAGATGCCGTAAGGCGCAACCTTGCCCAGTTCGGGTATCTTGAAGTCGTGGACGCGCACCGGCTCGGGGTCGCCTTTGGGCCGTAGCTCACGGCCGCCATTCTTGAAGTCGCCGACCAACTCCTTCTTCTTTGTATCAACCGAAATAGCGGGCTGGCCGGTGCTCTGGAACCGTTTGATCTTGTCGTTGATGTTTTCAAATTGCCGATCGCGGTCAGGATGTGAGGCACCCTCGCGCGTCTTCTTGTTGCCCTGAAGGCTGAAGCCAAGCCGTCGTAGCAACCGGCCGACTAATTTCTGGCTGGCAGTGAAACCGCGCTCAGCAAGTCCGCGGACGAGGCGGCGCTGGCTCCGGCTGACCCACCGCAGGGTTGCCTCGGGATCGCCACGGATCGCCGATTGGACCAGTTCCTCCAGTGCATCCAGCAGTCCGGGCTCAGTCTCGATCTTCGCCTTGCTGCCGCCGCCAGGCCGGCGAATACGGCCCGTCAGTGGGGCATTGTCGCTTCGCAACTCCGCAAGACCACGCACGATTGTGCTGCGCGCAACCCCCGTCGCTTGCGACACCGCCGTGACACCGCCCCAGCCTGCCGTTAGCGCTTCATTCGCGGCAAACAGCCGCCGTGCCCGCTCGTCAAGATAGGGCACCAGCCTCTCAAAGCGCGCCTTGATCGCATCCGTGTCGATCATCAACATTGGCCCAAAGTCATCGGGCCACCGAATCAGATCATGGCTAACCTGTCCAGCCCTTTGCCTGAGCAGCCACGATAACGGACTTCCAAACAACTCCGACGCATCATGACACGACAATCCTTGATTCGGTTATTTTGCGTCAGGTCCTTAGGCGACACAGCCAATCCCAAAAACACCAGCACGGCCTGATTAAGGCGCAAAATATCCTCGTCGTCCAAACGTCCGACACGCGCGCCAATCTTCGATTTCGGGACGGTCGTAATCTTGTCCACCATCAGGCGGCACACAGCGCGCAGACTATTACGCTCGTTCGGTTCAACAACCAGACGGAACAGAGGCGCCTCCGTCTCATCCGTCGTAAAGGCGCAGACGGTAATCGAGTCTGTCCCATCAAAACTATCATCCTGAACGATCACAACGGGACGCGGTTTGCCCGCATAATCCTTGCCCCCCGCGACGGTCCAAATATCGCCCCGCCTCACTCATCGCCCCAATCCGACACCGCGTCGATGAATGCCTGATCGTCATGCGCATGGGCGCTGGCGGCAACGGCGAGCGACTGGCGATGCGCCTCCGAGCGGAAAGCGGGCGCACGCACATCCGGCACCCAAATCTGGATAGGGCGCAGCCCCTGCCCGCGCAGGCGGTCGCGATGTTCTTGCACCTTCACGCGGGTGGACTTAGGTTGACATGCTGAAGCCATGATAACTTCTCCAGGTAAGTTACATGTAACTTACTCCCCCTTAAGGGCATTTGGCCAGAGTTTTTATCCCGACCACACTGCTCGGGAGTGGATTTCTCCCGCTGCCCCCGGACGACGGCGCATTTATCCTTGAATTTATGGGTGTTTTCGACGGCAGCGCCGTCTTGGCACAAATTCGCCCTTTTGCACGCCGATCAGGGGTCCCAATCCAATGCCGATTGACATCTTGGGCTGCTGATCTTCGGCAGCTTCATCGGCTATATCGGCGGCGCGTGGCTGGCGGACCGGGCGGTCGACAGCCACGCGCATGTCATCGGCCTGCCGCCGGACTACCCGTTTGCCGCCAATCGCGGTTACACGCCGCCGGCCGCCAGCGCGCAATCCTACCTGAACATGCTCGACAAAACCGGCATGACCTATGGCGTGCTGGTGCAGATCAGCGTGCATGGCACCGATAACCGCCTGATGCTGGAGACGGTTGGTGCCCATCGTGACCGGCTCCGCGCGGTCGCTGTCACAGCACTCGGTCTCCCGGAGCGCGACCATCGCGCCTTGCGTGAGGCCGGTGTGGTCGGGCTGCGGATCAACGCCTCCTATGGCGGCGGGGGTGTCAACATTGCCGATGTCGAGCGTTATGGCGATCTCTGCGCCGAGATGGGCTGGCATCTGCAGCTGATGGTCAACGCGCCGGAGTTGCCGGCGCTCGCGCCACGCCTCGCGCGCATGCCCATTCCCATCGTCATCGACCATATGGGGCATTTTCCCGCCGTTGAGGGGGTTGCGCATCCGGGCTTCCAGGCCCTGCTCTCTTTGGTCCGCGACGGCGCATGGGCCAAGCTCTCAGGCGCCTATCGCCTGGCCAAGGCAGCCACCGGCTACCATGAAACCATCGCCCTCGCGCGTGCCCTGGTCGAGGCCGCTCCCTCACGTTGCGTCTGGGGCTCGGATTGGCCGCATGTCTCCACCTGGGATACCATGCCCAATGTCGGGGACTTGCTGGACCTGCTGGCGGATTGGGTCCCGGATGAAACGGCCCGCACCCGAATCCTCGTCGATAACCCGCATCGTCTCTATGGCTTCTGATATTGGCCGCACTCGCGTCACGGACGGGTGGCCCCGTCCGCAGTATCGGGATGCAAACGGCA
Organism: uncultured Pseudomonadota bacterium; assembly: GCA_963737355.1. Taxonomy (GTDB): domain Bacteria; phylum Pseudomonadota; class Alphaproteobacteria; order Acetobacterales; family Acetobacteraceae; genus Acidocella. Next base: position 672,367 of record CAVTSC010000008.1, read on the forward strand.
ATACCGGATCAGGGACCGATTTGCTTCATCGCCGAGGGCCGGCAGAACCGGCACCGCGCCGCCCGCATCGACGCCGAGCGGGCCGCCCTGCAGCAGCAGCCCAGCCAGCGCACTGCCGATTACGAGGAGACCGTCGTCACCGTCACCTCCTCCGGCGGCTTCCAAAGCTGCCATCAACGCCTGCAAGATCGCGGGCATCTAAATGCGCCACCGCGGTAAAGCGCCAGCACGAGCCGCAGAGTGGATCGTCGGCGATCCACCGACCGCGGAGATCACCGACCTTCGTCTCGTCCAGTATGACGACGCCTTTTTCCGGAGCGATTTTCTCCGGGAATGGCATCGACCACCGCTCTCCTCACTGCAACAGCGCGAGCGGAGCGCCAGCAGAGCCGCCGCGGACGGCGATGTTTTTTTGATCGAATGGATTTATTTTGAGAATCAAGCGCTTCATTTGACCGTTTTTGTGCGGGCAGGCCCGATTTCTTGGGCCGGCCCCCGCTGGCTTTCTGGGGCTTTTGTCGGACCCGCTGTCCTGGGCTACACATTGTGTGTAGATCCCGCCAATGGGGCTGCCCATTCATCGCCATTCGAATGACCCTGAATAGGGGGCGTCCTAAGGCAGCTTGGGGGGATAATCTGTAACGATTTTTGGCCCAAGGGGGCGGCTTGCCCGCCTTTTTCGGATTTACCCCCCATTAGGTCACAAAAAAAGATGAAACTTATAGCGTTTCTTATAAACAAAATACTAAAACCGCACAGAAATACCCGGGCTCATTTTTACGCAAGAATCGTTGGTCACTTTCGCGAAAGTTAGTAGCAAAATTATAAGAATTCGTACAAATGGTTTAACGCCAGCATGGGTGGCGTTAGCCTCATGGTCCGGCGGCCCGTCTATTTTTATAGATTTTTCCCGATAGATGCGTGCTGATTGATCAACAGCACGCATCTATCGCAGCACGGATTTAATGCCTTCAACGCTGCTTTAGGTCGGCAAAAGGCCGACACTAAAGGCCGCCGAGCCTTATTCATGCGCGCGTCGCAGGCCACGATCCGCAGCGCCGCCTGGAGACCCCCAGCAACGGTAACTTCCTTGCCACCTGCCGGGGCGCAGTCTGCCCAGTCTCAGATTGGTCCAACCAGCTTGATTTGCTCTGCAAGCACGGAAACCGGACCGGCCGCGTCAACGTGCGAGGTTTTGTTGTTCTGAGCGAGCAACGCCAAAATCCCGCCAATGTGCCGCTCGACACGCAATACGCCATTCCGGCACCAGCCGGAGCGAAGGCTGGCCTTGACAAAAAACCGAACTGCAGAGGCGGGCGGGCGCTTTCAGGGCACAGAAACCATCGGATCAACCAGGCGCGATGGAAGCGCCGCCAGCCACTGGACCGGAGAAAGCCTTATCCAGGGCCAGCGTCGGCGCGCGAGCGTGCGCATCCAGGAATAAATCGACAAACAGGTGCTCGATGGCCGGCGCGTCATGGCTGATCTTGTAATAGCGCGACGGCGTGGCCTGGCTTAGCTCCAGCCAGTTCAGCGTGCTTTTGCCAGCCGGCGCGGTACGCAAACCGCGCGGCTGACCTCCAGCTTGGCCGCCAGCATCCCGCCATTACCGGGTCATGCCGCAGATGGTCGTGATCGATCAGGTCCCTTTCCTCAACCTCACCCCAGGCCCTTCGCCGTTCTCGTTAATAAAGAGCACGCCAGCGGCCTCTAAGGCGGTGCGGATGGCCGTGAGGGTCGACGCATTAGCCGGTTGATCGCTTTCGATACGAGTGACCGTGGCGGGGGACACCTTTGCCATAGCGGCAACATCACGGACCCCAATCTTGAGAGCCGCCCGCGCCATCCTTAATTGTGTCCCTGTTATCATATTCGCACCTTGACATCACCTTGTCCACGTGATTAGATTGTAACCACGTCATTATACGATGACGAAAGCGGCAACAAAGAGGACGGGAGGTGGCAGCCCAGCCCAGCCCAGCCCAGCCCAGCCCAGCCCAGCCCAGCCCAGCCCAGCCCAGCCCAGCCCAGCCCAGCCCAGCCCAGCCCAGCCCAGCCCAGCCCAGCCCAGCCTGACCCAAACCATGGAGCGAACCATGACAAAGGCTATCAACACACATACACCATCCCGCTGCGCATTGCTCGGGGGCACCGCCACCTTGCTGGCCGGGGCCGCGGTCGTGTCAGGCACCACGGTTGCATGCCCGTGCGCGGAATCTGTCTGATGCCGCGGGTCACCCGCACCGTCACCTCCCGCCACCTGAGCGCCGCCAAGCATCTCCGCTTGGCCGAAATGGCTCGGTTGTGCGGCAAGGTGCGGGCTGAGGCATGGCGGCGGTATGGCGCTCCGGCCGGTCTGGAGCGCCCCAACCGCACGATCCGCGACGAGGACTGGCTGGCCGGGTTGAAATTTAGGCATGCGGACCGGTCTGCCGGCCCGCATCTGGAAAGCCACGCTGGAGGACAGTCTCAACGCCATAAAGGCCCAGCGCACCGCCGCCATCGCCGCCGTGATCCGCATCATCTGGCGCTCCCATCGGAGCCAGGACGACAAGAAGCGCCTGGCCGGCATGCTCCGCGACGGCACCTGGCCGCAGGACCGACTGCTGCACCGGCTGATGCGGAAGCATTGGCGCCATGGCGTCAGCCATACCAACGACCAGATCGTGTTCGATGTGCAGGGGCATAGCAGTTTCGACCTCCACGGCCAGCGCTGGCTCGCGGTGTCGTCGCTCGTCCCGTGCCGGCGCATCGCCATCCCGCTGGGCAGGTTCGGGCGGCCGATCAACGGCGCCCTCCGTCTTCGGGTGCGCGCCGACGGCGAAGTCGATATCCTATACGCCGTCGACGAGAAGGACGCGTGTGTCAGTCGCCCCTGTGGAATGGCTGAAAATGGCCTCGACAAGGGGTATTCCGAGGTCTTCACGGACAGCGATGGTCATAAGCATGGCGACGGGCCTGGGCGCCCTGCTGTCGGCTGAATCCGATCATCTGAAAGCGGTATGGGCGGCGCGGGGCAAGCTGCAAGCCCTGGCCGAGAAGCTGGAGGCCGAGGCGGCTGCTACCCCGGACAAGGACCGGCGGGCGCACAAGCTGAGCAAGGCCGGGCGCATCCGCCGCCACAACCTGGGCCGCCAGAAGTTGGCCGAACGCAAGCGTCGGCATCGCCAAGTGGTGCGAAGCTCTGGTCTTCTCCGCCTGCCATAGCGTGTTCGACACGGCTGGATCCGTCGTGGTCGAGGATCTGCGCCATCCCATTCGCGGCTACGATCGCGGCCGTGCCACCAATCGCCGCCTTTCGGGCTGGGTCAGGGGACTGATCCAGGAAGGCGTCGAAGCTACATCCCGCCGGCGCGGTGCGTCGGTCGACGAGATCAATGCCGCGTACACGTCGCAAGTGCTTCCCGGATGCGGGGCCTTCGGGCGCCGCTCTGGAGACGCGCTTCACTGCCCCCTGGGCAGGGCCGTGTTCAAGGCCGATCACGTCGCGGCGGTTAACATCCTCCAGCGCAAGAACGACACAGGGATCTGTCGTTTCCTGCCCTACCGACAGGTGCGGCAGGTCTTGGAGGAGCGTTCCCGCCAGAGCCCGCGCCCCTGCCTGGCCAATGGCCAATGCGCGGTGCCGGGTTCATGCCTGAGACTGCCCAGGCGAGACTCCAGTTGTTGCAGGTCGGCTCAGGCCGAGACCACCGTCAACGGAGAGCGAATTGTCGGACTGCGTACTTTCGAGGACGCACGATGAAGCAGAACACGATACGCTGGGAGACGGCTCTCCCTGCGCTCGGCGATCGGGCGCAGGGGTTTGCGGCTGGCGGTGGGCCGTAGCCGAGGTTGCTGCGGTAGAATATGCGGGTTGTCAGCCGCCCTTCCAGCCGCTGGATATGCCGCGCGACGGGGTATGGCCGGTGCCGAGAAGGTCTGCGGCGGCCGATAAGGTGCCCCTACAGCGACGGCCAGGAAATGCCGCAGGTCATCCCAATTCTGCACGCCTTTCCGGCCGGCCATTTTCGGCTCCCACGCGGCTTTTGTTCCGGGTTGTGCAATCTTGCGCAATCGTTGTGGCGGACTTACCGTTCTTCCGGCGTGTTCACGTCGATAAAGAAACGGGAACAAGAACACGCCGGAGGAGTGGACGTATGGCAACCGAGTTAACGCATTTCATTGGCGGCAAAAGAATTTCCGGCACATCCGGCCAGTTCGCGGATGTCTTTGATCCCAATACCGGCGGCGTGCAGGCGCGCGTGCCGTTGGCTTCCGGTGCCGAGGTTTCGGCGGCGATCGCCAATGCCGAGGCGGCGCAGCCCGGCTGGGCCGCCACCAACCCACAGCGCCGTGCCCGTGTGCTGATGAAGTTTCTGGACCTCATCAACCGCGAGGTGGAGCCGCTCGCCCGGCTGTTATCCTCCGAACACGGCAAGACCGTGCCCGATGCCAAGGGCGATATTCAGCGCGGGGTGGAAGTGCTGGAATTTGCCATCGGCATCCCGCATCTGCTGAAGGGCGAATTTACCGAAGGCGCCGGCACCGGCATCGATGTGTACTCGATCCGCCAGCCGCTCGGCGTGGTGGCCGGCATCACACCGTTCAATTTCCCGGCGATGATCCCGCTCTGGAAGGCCGCCCCGGCGATCGCCTGCGGCAATGCGTTTATTCTAAAACCCTCGGAGCGCGACCCGTCGGTGCCGCTGCGTCTGGCGGAATTGTTTATCGAGGCCGGTGGCCCGCCGGGCATTTTTAACGTGGTCAACGGCGACAAGGTGGCGGTGGACGCGCTGCTGGAAGATCCGCGCGTGGCCGCGATCGGCTTTGTCGGCTCCTCATCGATTGCCAATTATATTTATGAGACCGCCGCGCGGCACGGCAAACGCGCGCAGTGCTTCGGCGGCGCAAAAAACCACATGATCATCCTGCCGGATGCGGATATGGACCAGGCGGTGGATGCGCTGATCGGCGCCGGATACGGCTCCGCGGGCGAACGCTGCATGGCCGTCTCGGTCGCCGTGCCGGTCGGCGAGGCCACCGCCGATGCGCTGATCAAAAAGCTCGTGCCGCGTGTGGAAGCCCTGAAAATCGGCCTGTCCACGGATGCCGGCGCGGATTACGGCCCGTTGGTGACGAAGAACGCCCTGCACCGTGTGAAAGCCTATATCGATTCCGGCGTGGCAGAGGGCGCGAAACTCCTCGTCGATGGCCGTGGCTTCAGGATGCAGGGCTATGAGAATGGGTTTTTCATCGGCGGCACGCTCTTCGACCGTGTGACGCCGGACATGAAGATCTACCGGGAAGAAATTTTCGGCCCCGTTCTATCGGTGGTGCGCGCCGCGAATTACGAAGAGGCGCTGCGGCTGCCGAGCGCGCATGAATACGGCAATGGCGTGGCGATTTTCACGCGCGATGGCGATGCGGCGCGGGATTTCGTCTCCCGCGTGCAGGTGGGCATGGTCGGCGTGAACGTGCCGATCCCGGTGCCGATCGCCTATCACACGTTCGGCGGCTGGAAGCGCTCCGGCTTTGGGGATCTCAACCAGCACGGGCCGGATTCGATCCGCTTCTACACCAAGACCAAAACCGTCACCTCGCGCTGGCCCTCCGGCGTGAAGGATGGGGCGAGTTTTGTGATCCCGACGATGGCGTGAGCTCGACGCACGGTTTGCCGCTGCACCGGCGTGGGGTCGGGAATTTGGGCGAAGGCTTTGCGCGATGTCACGAAAATTTTGGGGAGGGCATGGTACGCTGCTGACCTGAGCCAGGGGAATGTATCGATGGCAAAAATCGGTTTCATCGGTTTGGGTAATATGGGGTTGCCCATGGCGGTCAACCTCGTGAATGCCGGGCATGAGGTCGCCGGGTTCGATCTGGCGCCGGCCGCCCAGGCGGTCGCCGTCAGCGCAGGGATCACCGTGGAGGCCACGGCGGCGGAGGCGGCGCGGGACGTGGAGATGGTGATCACCATGCTCCCGGACGGAAAGGCGGTGCTTGATGTCTATGCTGGCATTCTCCCGGTCGCGGCCCAGGGGACGCTGTTCATCGACTGCTCCACCATCGATGTCGCCAGTGCCCGCGCTGCGCATACGCAGGCCGGCCAAGCGGGCCACGCGGTGCTGGATGCGCCGGTCTCCGGCGGGGTCAGTGGCGCGGAAGCAGGCACACTGACCTTCATGGCGGGCGGCGAGGCGGCGGCCTTTGCCCGCGCGCAGCCGGTGCTGACGGTCATGGGGAGCCGGAGCGTGCATTGCGGCGGCGCCGGGGCCGGGCAGGCGGCTAAAATCTGCAACAACCTAATCCTCGGCATTTCCATGATCGGGGTCTGCGAGGCTTTCGTACTGGCGGAAAAACTCGGCCTCTCCGCGCAGGCGTTGTTCGATGTGGCCTCCACCTCCTCCGGGCAATGCTGGGCGTTGACGCGCAATTGCCCGGTCCCAGGCCCGGTGCCGAGTAGCCCCGCGAATAGCGGGTATAAACCCGGCTTCTCGGCCGCCTTGATGTTGAAGGACCTGCTGCTCGCGCAGGATGCCGCCAGCACGGCGGGCGTGGCAACGGCGCTTGGGCAACAGGCGGCCGAACGCTACCAGGATTTCGTGGACGCAGGCGGCGCGGGGACGGATTTTTCCGGAATTATCAATGCGATAAGAGACCTAGGGCGGATCAAATAATATGCTGCATGCAGAGTTCGGACCAACGCCGAATTGATGCGGAACTACGCCGGACTGGGCGGTCAAAGCCGACGGTGTGGCGCTGGCAAGCACGATTTGCTGGTGACGGCGTGGCTGCTCTGTTGCGTGGGTCTCTGCGACCTCCCAGCGGTCCCCATTCATCACGCCGAGGATGTGATCATTGTGCCGGGTGTGCACCCGGTCACTGACTCCGACGTAGCCGCGGCCATGGTATCGGCCTTTATCCCCCGGAGGCGCTGCCTGATCAGCGCCTCGGTTGGCATGTCGCCATCAATCGGCCGTGGCGGTGCCGGCGCCTGGGTGATCGGCGTGTCGCATGCCTGGCAGGTGTGGCGCGGCCGGCGGATGACTTTCACCCGCAGCTGCGCCGGCAGAATGTTCAACATCTCGGCACCGCTCTCGCCGACGCGATGCAGTTCGCCCCGGCAGCACGGGCAGGTTTTGTCTTCGAGGTCTATCACCACCTCGAAGCGCGGCAGCGAGTCCGGTAGCTGCCCCGACTAGCTAGCCCCAGTTTCCGTGACAACCCCCAGCGGCGAAGCGGTCAGCCGGGTTCAGAGCTCACCGGCCGTTGCGAATCTATGTACATTGCCGAGTTTTCGAGCAAGGCAATTGGGCTGCAAGCCCCAATTCACCAGCCAGACGAAGCTCAGGGCTCAAATAGGAACTCGCTTAGCTTGCGATCCTGATAGTTCATCTTATCGTGGAACAGAGCGCGGAACTCAGGCTCGAAACGACGGTTCTCTTGCCCACTCTCAGCGAAGACACGATCCACGAGCGCGAAAAACATCCGTCGCTCGCGTTCCAGCCGCTCGATCGCAATCTGCCGAATAAACTCCGGCCGCAACTCGCGTTTCGCCATCCGTTCCACGCTCTCGGCTACCGACTCTGGCGTGTCCTCGGCATAGATCACATAATCGTCCATGAAAAACCAGTCTCGCCCGCCGATGCTCCGAGTGGTCACGATCGGAACGCCGCATAGCAGGCTTTCAATGCTTGCGTACATTGCGCCTTCCGCCCCGGACAAGCACAGGCTGCATCGGCTGGCGTTCACCAAGTCAACGACATCCCCTCCCGACAGATGCCGTTCGTTCACCATGGCCCCAGATATCATCGTCACCAACTCGCCGCGCTGCGCCGCGGTGATGGCTGCCGCCACCACGCACAAATTTGGAACTCTAGCCGCAAGGTGAAAGCGCTTGTATGGCAAGAATCGTGCATTATAGATCGCATCGAATTGCTTACGGACGCTGGGACGAATTACATAGAGCCGCTCGTCTACGAAGGCGTTGTTACTGACCAACTCCGCGTTCATATGGCATTCCTCCCGAGCCACCAGCAATTCTCTCACGTCGTTTGCTAAAAAGGTGATGCGTACGCTCGGGAATTCTGCAGTGAGCCTACTAATCTCCGCGGGGATCGTTCGCCGCAGCTCATGATGGAACACCAAACTCATGTTCGAATTGAAAAAGAAATGAACTGGCGATCGCACATCGCCATACAGTTCCATGACTGGCCGCACCACCGCATCGATTGAGTAACTCGCTGCGTGCACGATCAGCGGGTCGCGGGAGATAATGGTGCCCACGATCGGCGGTCCAACCTTGACGTCAGCGAAGCCCGGCATCGCCCGCAGCGCGTCCATTCGGGCGAGCGACGCCACCCGGTCGTGCCGCTGCAGCGCGATTAAGCCATACTGTGTCATCGCCCAATGGTCGTTTGGAAATTGCTCGACTACCCGCGCTAGAAGGCGATCCGCCTCCCCGATGTTTCCGGCCTCGCGGAGCGCGTCGATTTCTCCCACGAACCCCGCCGAGTTGGCCGGGAACCGCTCCTGTACAATACGCCACCGCGCAATCGCGGTCTCCCAGTCCCTTGAGACAATGGCGGTCTGGGCATAACCCCAATATGCCCAGAACTCATTCGGCTGCTGCTCTATTAATCAGTCCATAAGTATTACGGCATTCACGCTGCGTATTTGAGTGATGGTTTTTGGTAGAAGGAGCGGATTTTCCTGGGGTTTCTCTGCAAGCTACGCATAGACGACAGGACTTTATCTTTGAAGTCGGTCTTATCTGTTGTGACCATGCGCCCCACGGTGTCCGCCTTCAAATGCTTCCATACGAGTTCATCAGGGTTGCGATCTGGTGAGTAAGGCGGAAGAAAAAACAACCTCAACTTGCTGCCGAGCGTTTCAACAAAAGCTGTCGTCTTTTTCGCGCGATGTGCCGGTCCACGATCAACAATGAGAAAAATCGGGCGCGTGGCGCCAATTACAAGCCGCTTCAGAAATTCGATAAAAACGTCGGCGTTTACACCGCCCTTGTCCTTGACCATAAACCGCATCTGACCTTTCGACGTGACCGCCGAAATCAGGCTGAGGCTGTGCCGAGCACCCGTAGCTTCAACAATCGGCGTCTCGCCTTTCTTTCCCCAGGTACGCCCGGCATGATGGTCCGAACGCATATGGGCTGCATCGCCGAAATAGATGTCTGCTCCTTCGGCCTGGGCAGCTTTCTTAATCTTCGGATATTCCGTCTTCAGCCATTTTTGTACCAGTCCCTCGTCGCGCTCCAGCGCGCGATGCAATGGTTTCTGGCACGTGATGCCCAATTGCGCCAACAAACGGCCAACCGAGTTTGCCGCCAGCGTGATGCCATATTTTTGCTTGATCAAGACAGCAACCATCTCACGCGTCCAGAGCGCAAAATCAAATTTCAACTGCATCGGATTCTTCTGCGTTATAGTCTGATAAATCCATCGCAACTTCTTCCCATCCAGCTTTGGCGGCCGACCAGCCAACGGCTTAGCTTTCAGTGCGTCCCATCCACCACGGCGATACTGTGCTAACCAAATATATATCGTCGAACGATTAAGCCCCAAAACACGGGTTACAACTTCGGGACTTTCTCCAGCCTGCACGCGACCCACCGCACGTTTCCTCAACTCCTCCAGCGTCGCGTGATCCAGCTTGCGGGCATCGTCTTCTCTCATGCCTCATTAAATCGTCCACACCACAATCTGTCAATTTATATGTTGATATACATATGGACCGATTAATAACAGCCTACAGTAGAGCGCCTCCGCACCCGCTCGGTCACCTGAATTACTCCGCACTTCGGCCTCACCGCATATTCCCGATGTATCTCCGGGCTTAATCGCCTGCACCGCTTGCCAGCGTGCGATCGCGAGTGGCCAATCGCGCATCCAGGTCGCATTGCGCGCGCTTGCTACCGCCACGGCATAATCTTCCGGGAACCGGCGGCGCGCTGTCGCCAGTACCTGCTCGGCCACCTGCATCCGTGCGCCCTCTCGCAGCGCGTCAGCCTGCGCAATCAGCGCATTCGTGTTGTCTGGATCGGCTGCAACCACTTGCCCCCACAACTCCGCTGCTCGATCCCAATCGCGAGCCGCGGCAGCTGCGCGAGCTTCGGCAGCGATCTCGGTAACATTCTGCATAGGAAAAGACCCCTCGTTGACAAGCGTAAAGCGACAAGGGCCGCCCTCGGGGCGGCCCGACCGCGCGAGCCGTCATGTTCTACCGCAGTTCCTTACCAAAATGAAACCTCAACAAAACGGATGATATGAGCTAAAACGCTAGCGAAAGACTGAGAGAAGTCCATGACCTTAGATCGCCGACACATCCTTGGATGGGCTGCCGGCCTCGCCGCCACCTCGGCGTCCGCCGAACGAGTCGAGATGGAACAGAGGCGTGCTGCAATGGGCGTCGCATCCGACGATGCCTCAAAGCTGTTGGTGCAGGCGACGGGCGGGCGAGTTGCGCGCACGCTTGCCAATCGCGCCGCGGATGAGATCAACATCCTCGATTTCGGTGCGCCGGCGGATGGAATCGGTGATGACTATCCCGCATTCTGCGCAGCGCGTGACAGTCGGCCAGCCAATGATGTCGTGCGCATTCGGATGCCGGCTCGAAATTACAATCTGAGCCGTACGCCTGATGATAATCAGCGCCGTGTCGTTGTACTTATTGATGAGGGTGCCACTTTCTCGGGTCCGCACATGCCTTACGGAAGCCGCGTGGTAATGGGTGGCGGCTCCCAGCGCAACGAATACGTTGTGGGTCGCGCCGACGAACACGAAATGGTTGGCGATGCGATCAGCGTCCGTAACAACGGCCCGCAACCCGGCTACGGCTACCGGTTTGAATATATCTCCCAAGCAGCGAACGCAGGCGGCGGTGACATCGCGCAAGCCTCGATCTGCCAATGGGACAAGCTCGACCACGGGCTTGGTGCATTCGGCGTGTGGAACATCTATGTCTCGCCGCCGGAGGCGCCTGCCGCACGCTGGATGGTGGTTGGTGCTGAGTTCAATGTGGTCAACCGGGGCGCGGATCATGGCTGGGCCCCCCACCAGGCGATTCACCCGACCATGACGGGCATCCACCAATATGGGCCAATGGCAGGTTCCTTTGCCGGCCCCGTCGGCCATAACATCTTATTCGCGCATTGCTACTTTCAATCGCCGGGCCTGCCTCGGGCACGAACCTACAACATCCACTTAGTAGAGGCAGATGCAATCGCCCCAGCCGGCTACTACGCCTATGTTCAAGGATCCTCAGAAAGCGACCATACCAAGTGGCCAGCCGGTGCGATGGCCATCACCGAAGGTTGGCGCGACGGCTTCCGGGCTGATCAAGCGCCATATCGACTCTGGTGCGGCTTTTTCGTTGGGGCCGGGGCAGTGCGTCGCTTATCGCGATGCACAAGGAAGGATCATTGCCTGTGACATGGCGGGTCCAGGCGATCCAGAGGGTAGCGCCTCCCGGTTCAACTTGGTGCCGCACCGACCCAGCTGCCGACCGGCGCTTTTATGTCAAAGAGGGGGGACACGATGCCAGCGGCTGGGTCGCTAAGTAGTGGCCAGTGCCACTCAACGTAAGGGCGCCCCACTAAGTTTAAAACTTATGGATGTGTGATTTGCGCCTAGTGTGACAATCCCGAGCGGGGTATTGGCGGCTCGTCATCATCGGCGTTCCTATCGCTGGTGGCGGGCCGAGTTTCGTCTGTGTTTCAGCGCGGTCCGGATTCGGTTGGATGGGGCGCTCGGATAATCCTGATGCACTGCGTCGGCCGACATTGGCGGCCATTTCTTGTGGTACGATCTGCGGAGCAACGAGTGCATAACCGACGCCACGAACAAAGCCAAAGATCGATAAATTCCAATCCATCAACCGCTTTACTGTGAGCGCGGACAATTTTGGTGGGTCGGTTTATTACGCCTTTGAGAATAACGGAGTGCCGGCGCAATCTGGCGTTGTGGCGGATCGCCGCACCATGGACGCTCGGTTCGAGGTATTCAAGCGGGTCAGGACGCAATCTTATGCAAGGGCCCGGCAGAATAGGAGCGACGTTACGAGGATCGTTATTCGATGCTTTGGAGTAATCGTCGCCTCCACCGCCTTGTGGATGTGAGTGCCCTTTGGTAGTTTTTTGCTGTGTTTCTAGGAATTGCGCCAGTACATGGGACATTTTTGTGGTTAGTCGGAAGCTCTGGCTCGCAGATGTGCTGCTCGTTGTTTTTTGGGCGGGGTTGACGATCTCAATGCAATATCGCAATAGTGCGCCATATGAGTACCACATCGCGCCAATCTGTTACGCTAATGGAACAGAATGTCACCTAACGCAAAGCTGAGGCGGCGAAGCTCGGGATTACTGTGTCAGATTTGATCAGGCGCATCGTGGATCAGAATCGTGAGGCGAGGTTATGAAGCGCATTGTCGTCATCGCTAATTGTCAGTGCCTGCCCATTTCCGACGCGTTTTCACTGTGTGCGAGGGGCGTGGAAAGTGACTTCATCGATGTAAACTTCATAGACCATCCCAATACGTCTACGAAAATTGACCGCTTATTGTCCAATCCATCAGACTATATCGTTCTGTCCTTCAACATATCTGAGAAGATTCCTCGCGTTTCGACGGCTGAACTGAAACCAATATTTGGCGACCGGCTCGTGACATTCTCGAATCTATACTTTGCCGGTTTGCACCCAGACATCACTTACATTGGCTCTATGGGAAACCGCATGGTTGGTTTCTTTGGTGACTACCACAGCATGATCATTAGCACCGCTTATGCTGAGGGATACTCCGCCGAAGATGCCCAGAAGCTGTTCGTCGGCGCGACATATCAAAAGCTTGGTTATTTTGAGAGATTCCAAGCCTCCACCGATGAAATGCGCGCCCGTGATCGTAATTGTGACGTGCAGTTTGGGGAATCTTTCTGGACCTTATCCAGCATAAATTTTCCCTATATACCGTAAATCACCCGACAGCGCATGTTATTCAACAGTTAGTGCGGCGTATTTGCCAGTATATGGGCATCGAATTTGTTGATTTGCCGAACGAGTATTCAGTCAATCATCTATCAAACAACTTCATATGGCCAGTCCATGATGAAATCGCCGAATACCATGGACTCTCCTACCGTACGCCTCCAATTTTTGTGCGTGCGGGGCAGAGCGCCAGCCAATGCCTAAGCCTGGATGAACTGGTTCGAGGATCTTACGCGTCTTATGCGGCTGTCCCAGTGGATGAGTTTAGGGCGATGATGCAGCAAACGGGCTTTTTCACGAGGGCGCAAGAGGCGTTCATTCGCTAGATCTTGCGAAACTCCAAAATTTATTAAGATCACGCATGAATGGTATCCGGGGCACACCCGATCGTTGTTGATCGCCTCAGCGCGCAGAGTATGCCTACGAAAAACTCGGCAATTGGGCAGGCCAACGGCTGGTCTGAACAAACCATTCTCCTAGCAGAGTGTTGGACTTACGGCTTGGCGCATACTCTGTACTGGGGTTAGAATTATGACGTCGATTTTTATGATTCCCTGAATGCTGCAGGGCCAATTTCCGCCCGACTGATCGTTTTACGGGCTTTATGTTGCCGCCGTCGATCGACGAGTGGCTGCCTGAGCGGATGTGCGGATCATTTAAGCCAGCGGCGCTCCGGGTAGCAAGGCTGATCTGGGAGACTTTTAGTAGTGACTATACTTATGGTCCGACCCCAACTGACATTATTCGTGACAAGCTGGAAGGATATCCCCTGTGGCAACGCGGTAAACTCTGCATATGCGTTTCCGGAAGATTTAACAGCCTTTGGGGCTATTACAGTGCCCCGATCAATCCCGATCCCTAGGGATACGCCGCAAGCCAGCCTAATTCAGAAGCCTATTTGACGGCCCGAAAAATGAAATTCATCGGGCCGAGATATCCCAGTTCCTCCGACCAGTAGAGATATGCCGCGGCATCACGAAACCCGGCCGCGCGTAGTTGGTCCAGAAGGTCCCAGCCGAGCTTATGGGAGTCTCCGCGAAATTCCTCCGGAATCTGGTTTGCAAAAGAATCGATGCCCATCAGTGCCGATGCTGCCGCATTGTGATGGAATGGCACCGTAAAAATAAACCGCCCGCCTTCCATCAGCCCAGCGCAGAGCCAAGCGAGTACGGCACCGAGCTGCGGCACGTGCTGCAGGTAATCGTGAGACACCGCAATGTGGAAGCAGTTTTTCTCCGGTGTAGTCACGGAGGGGCGGATCGGCACAATTTCGTTGACCATCGCGGCCAGCTTGGCGTCCACTGGCCCTGGCGCGCCCAACAGGAGCAGCCGGGCCCAGGGCAGAACACCTGTGGCCCGCACAAAATGCAGCAGCGCCCGCTGTCGGTTGTTCAAGCGGTCTTGGCAGTCGCATTGCATCCCCTCCCGCCAGTTCGGGACGTGGCGGCCGTCAGGCAGGCGCGCGGCGCCTTCCGTGCCGGAAAGAAATTTTACCGGCCGGAGGCATGGCGCGCATGTGCCTTGCTGGACCAGGTGCTGTTCCCGCGTTGCCAAAGATTGCTCATATCCATATCGCGCATCGAGCCTGCCCTGTTCGTCCGCCAGGAAATCCTGAAATTCTCTCTGGGAGGTAAACCGTATGGCCGGAAATTTTGGTGCGCGCGCAAAACTGCCAATTTCAAACGGAGCCGCTGGAATTTTGGAAGATTGAAATGTCATGAAAACAAACCTGCCATGAAGTTAGGGAGTGGTCCAGCTGATACACTCAGAAATGAATTTATTGGCCGCAATACCAAACGTTCGCAGTTCACCCGGTGGACGTCGGTCTTCATGGCAAGTAATGCAAAATTTTTTTCTATAAGTGTTCGAAAAAGCCTATTCTATTGTTTGAGTTTTATGAATTTTGAACCTGGTAACATTTCGTTCGTCCTCCCCCCACACGCAAATGACGAAGACGCGTCTCAAAAGCTGCTCGTCCTGATCTTCTGGTGGAAGTTTAATTCGGACAAAATGATTGTCGATGGTTCTGTCAACTTCGACCGACTTGTTCTTCAGCCCGTCTGTATAAAACGATAGAAGTTGTAATTTTATGTTTGTAACTTTAGTGGAAAATTCAAGTGTTAATTCACCATTGTAACACAAGTTATAAAGACTTTCGGACGACGTTGCATCCAGAAAATATTGCTCACCGCGTCCGATTGCGCAGAACTGGTTCGTCAAACGGGCATTTTTATCTGCCAGTGACTTCAGGAATACATCGTAAAGATGTAAAAAACTCTGCTCCTGTTGCGCCGTCAAGGGTGTTTTTATGCAGTTAATGGTATCAAAGGTTGGCATTACTACTAGGGATTTTCCAAATAGCATTTCATCAAAATCTTTTGGAGCAATTCTCTTGAAAAGCGACGAAAAATCCGCGCCGGACATGCCATGCTCGCGCATGTAATTCATCACGTAGAATCGCGCGCGGGAGAGCGAGCTGGATGGCGGACGCCAATGCGTCAAATGTACGTTAAACGCCAAAGATTCGCGAAAGATCAGGTTCGGCTTCGGTGGACCATAGGTACGTTCGGATTCCGGCATGACAAGCCAAAGGTAACTGAGGTGTTCTACCGCCGATATTTTGTCAGAATCGAATAGAAAGGCTTGGCGCGGCATAGTTTGGCCCGCAACGCCATTGATCCACCCGGGTGCCACGTACAGCGGCATGTCCATTTGACCGACAGGACAATCAGAACGCAAAAAGGCCTCAGTAGCCGCCTCATCGAACAAGAAGATTTCGTCAGCATCAACGCGATAGCGGAATTTTCCTTTACAAGCCTCAAAACCAGCTATCCGCTTTGCGATCTCATTTTCCCAAATCCCGTTGACGACCCTTATTTTGGGACCGAGCGTCGCCAATACGTCATAGACCTGCTCGACGGACCGAGTTGGGTCTCTTCCGGTGCTTTCAAAATACGGTAGCATCCATCTATACGCACCATCGACGACAATAATTTCATCAACGCGATCGATGACGGATAAAAGTGCGGGTCTTAATATATCCCAATCATCAAACAAATTCAGATATGCGCTTATGAACATACTGTTAATAAACTCCACAGTGGTCTGGTATAGGCTCAAAACTTGTAATTCAAAACAATGGCTCAGTACACAACGAAAAAGCTCGTTAGATCATACGCATTCTGGCGCAGCACATACGCGTCCAGCATTGGAAACGCACTCCACGACGCCTTCGACACATAATCATCGAGCGATCCCGGCTGTGTATCTTTAAGATATGCGTTTCTTATGACATTAGAAACCCTGGACTGACCGTGAGCTGCTCAATTTTAGGCCGCAACTTATGGTTTTCGTCAAAACTTAAGATCGCTTCGGCAAATTTTAGGGCCGTTTTCCTCGCGCCACAGCTTATCGCAGCTTCGAACATCTCTACATATTCGGATATACCGGAATAATTCTTAGGGTTCGCCGCGAAGATGATGTCCCGGAGGTCAGCCTCATGCCCTGTATTTTTAAGGGCATATATCGCGTCTCCCGAAAGTTTCGCTGTTCCGGCCTCCAACATTTTTACGAGCTTGGAAACGGCACCGCGCGCGATGTCCGGTTCGTTAAGTTCTCGTGCCAAAGCCGAGTACCAGAGCCAATTTCCGGATTTGTTCCCCAGGAACGGAACCAGCTCCCGGAGTTTTTGGCGCGCGGCCTTATCCTCTTTCGACTTCCACAGAGCACTGGCTTCCGTAATCAAATACGGGACATCCGTCGGATTTTCCTTAATGGCCTTCCGGACTTCATCCAGGCATTCCTCAAAAAATTCGAGTTTGAGCAGGAGACTGACAAACTCCCATTTGTCGGAACCCGAATCCGTCCTGTTCTGCTTGTACAGTTCCAGGAGCGGGCGGGCTTCCGCGAGCCGGCCGGATTTGACCAACAAGCTGGCCAGCACCAAAAACGGCTTGCCAGAAAGTGGCTGGCCTTTCCTGATCAAGCCCTTGGTGATAATTTCGAGTCGTGCGTCAAAATTCCGTTTTTCGCAAAAATCACGAATGATTTCCCAGTCCGCTTCGTTGCCATAAGCATCATCCTCCAGCGATTCCAACAGTCTGCTGGAGCGAACCCGATCATCGTCTTCGATCGCTTTTTCGTAGGCGGCGATCACCTGGTCAACCGGGATCATGAAGGCGCCTTCATGCAGGTCCGACATGCTCAATTACTTCGCGCAGCCGTTGCGCATCGGCCCCCAAGGCGCCAAGGTCGCAGCCCTCCAGCGCCCCGGCGAAACGCGCGTGAAAACCGGGCGCATAGCCCACGGTCTCCCCCGCCGCCTTTGCCCGCAAGCAAAATTCGACCAGCGCGGGGGCAAGGTTGCTAAAACCCTCATCGAACCCGCTGAGCCGCGCCCAGGCCACGCGCCGTAGCGCGAAGAATTCCGCGCCCACGGCATCCACAGCAGCGCTTCGCATAAAATCGTCATCCCGCGGGTCCTCTCCCTGCCCACGGAGCCAAATTTCGCCATCGCGCACGTTTATGCCGGCATTCGCGAGCCGCCCGTCCGGCCCTGTCACGCGCGCCGCCAGGGCCGCCAGCCCGGCTTGCGATTCGAACGCCGCCAGCGCATCGATCCAGAACGTTGCGGGTTCCACGCCTGCCGCCAGGAACACCACGAATTTGCCATTGGCCAGCCGCATCGCATCGTTACGCCGGGCCACGGCGGTCTCCCCCATCATTCGGGCATACCGTATATTTTGCACCACCAGCGGCAATAACGGCGCCTCGTCGCACGCCCCCTCGTCGAGCAAGAAAACCTCGGCTGGCGCCTCGCCGATGGTCTCGGACAGCGCGCGCAGGCTCGCGTAAACCGTCGCGGCCGGGCCGGCCGCCTCGCAAACAATAGTGATATCGGGCGCCGCACAGGGGCGGAAGGCGAAGGGGACAAAATTGGCGGTAACGTCCGACACCGCGGTTTTGAGCGAACGCAGCTGGCGCGGCGGCGCGCCAGCTGCATTCAAAGCCGCGAGCTCGGCAAAGAAATCGCCCACGGTTTTGAACAATTCCGCGGTGCCCCGATCGTCCTGCGCGTTGCGGCGTGACAGTTCGGCGATCGTCCCGTTCAACAGCCGCACGTCGTTCTCAAGCTCGGTGATTTTTTGGACGGCATCCGCGACGCGCTTTTGGCGGAACACCCAGGGCTTGGGCAGGACCATGCCGCTGCGCTTATCGCGCGCGGTAATGGTCACGTCGCGCGGCTGCGCCAGTACAGCGTACGGCAACGGCCAGGAAAACCCGTAATGCCCATTGCCGTATCCGGCCGTAGCGACATCCTGGCGGAAGGTGGCGGCCAAAGTGGTCCCAGTAAGCGTGCCATCGATCAGAATTTCAATCTCGACCCGCGCCTCCGGCAGGTCTGGGTACCACGCCCAGCCGAGTACCCAGCCTTCTTCCGACACCGTCTCCAGAAATCCGGCCACCGCTTGCGACGGGGTGGGTTCCGTACTGCCTTCCAAAACCGTCATAGACTGTTGCCCGTCCGTTTGTGGCCGACGCATTGCACCATGCGCCTCCGCGTTATCGTCGTAAGGAATATTCATACGTGAATACCGAGCTTATGGGCAAAACCGGTATCCAGGATTTGGGCCAGTACGCGCCGCCCCATATCAAGAGATAGGTCTTCGCGAACCAGCTTCTGGCCATTTTCCGACATGCGATTCCACAGTCCCTCATCGCGGTACAGCCGCAATACTGCTTCGGCAAATTGCCGTGGGTCTTCGGCCACGAGAACATGGCTTTCATGGTCGAGACCAGCTCCCTCGATCCCGATCGGTGTTGAAACGATCGGAATGCCATAGGACAGCGCCGATGCGACTTTGCCTTTCACACCGGCGCCAACGCGCAAGGGGCAGACAAAGACCCGGCATGGGTCGAAAAGGTCGCGCAGATCATCGATCATGCCGATGACGATGATATCATCGACGGCCAGAGCCTGAACCTCTTCCGGCGGATACGACCCGGCGATGATAAATCGGATGCCGGGCTCCTGCGCCCGCAGCAACGGAAATACTTCGTTGACAAAGTATATTACGGCATCGACATTCGGTGGATGGCGATAACCTCCGAGGAAGCAGATATCATGACGCTCACGGAATGGTATTTTTGTACCAAAATGTTCAAACATCAGGGGCCATAGCGCAACCGGACAAGATGCCGCCACCTCGGCCAGCACGTCCTGCTCTACGCTGGAATGCGTGATCGTGCAGTCGACCTGTTCGATTAGCGCTAGTTCGCGCTCTTTCATGATGGCCGCTGCGTGGCGCATGTCGTCATCATTGTTGAGGGCAGCTGTTCGCTCCATGCGCAGATAATGCAGATCGGCGACGTGAAATAGGGCTGCCGCTTGCGGCGCGTAGGCGCGGATCGCGGGTAAGCATTTTTCCATGACGCTAGCCCGGTAGACCATTACGGCATCGAACTGCCAGCCATAGCGCTGCATATAGGCTTCGAATCCAAGCTCATAGGGTGCATAAGCACAATCTACGCCCAGGCGCTGCAATGCCGTCGTGTATTTCGGCTGAAACAGCCAGTTATCGTTCGGCACGAAATGGGTTTTATAGCCCAGCGCCATGCAGACCTGGAGCGCCAAAACAGTCTGCACCGAACCGGCGTCCTGGTCGGGTGTTGGCGCCGTCACATCCACCACCAGAATGCGTTTATGCACATCGCGCTCTCGTTCGAAATACGGTGCCTGACCGTTCGTCCGGTGCCGGCTCAATTCCTCATGCCAACGCAGATAAATTTTTTTAGTGTTGGTGACTTGGTAGGCTTTGGTGCCGCTGCCAGTATCGGTGCCCGAGGTTTTGCCTTCATAATGCACGATCCGCGATTGCGGCTGGAACCAGACTTCTCGCCCCGCTTGCCTCACTCGGAACGCGAGGTCGACATCCTCGCAATAGGCCGGATGAAAGTAGGTATCGAAACCGCCCAGCTCATGCCAAAGCTCCGACGGCAGCGCGATGGAACAGCCGGAAATATAATCTACTTGGCGCGCATAAGAATATTGCGGCCGATTTGGGTCGTCGTTGCGGCCGTAATTCCACGCCGAACCGTCACGCCAGACGATTCCGCCGGCTTCCTGCAAGCTACCGTCTTCGTAATGCAGTTTTGAGCCGACGAGTCCGGCCGCCGGCCAGAACGCAAAACTGTCGATTAATGCGTCCAGCCAACCATCGGCGACACGTGTGTCATTGTTCAGCATCACAACAAACCGGCCCTGAGCGAGTTTCCCTCCGGCGTTGCAGCTGGCGATGAACCCACCATTTTGCGGTTGTCGATGATAGCGTATACCCGCGATGTTCGGGAGAACAGTGCTACTTTCATCGGGCGAGCAATCATCGACAATGATGATTTCCATGGAGTAGCGGGATTGATGGCGTAGCAGGCTGTCAATGACATTCAACGTGTAGGCCAGCTGGCCATAGATCGGAATGATGATCGACGTGTCGGGACATTCTGCCGAGACCGTCGCGGCCGGAATGGCGTTGAGCGCGTCAACTGCGCCGCCGTAATCGGGTGCCTCTTCCAGCAAATTGAACCGGCGCAAAAATACCCTTCCCCTGCGCCCTTCAAGCACGACGGCGTCGTCAACACGCACATCGTAGAGCCATAATTCTGTAGCCTCACGCTCCTCATCGTCAGCAAGTGGCCATTCATGTTTGGTTCGGGGTATATCGAAGGCTGACGGGGTACCCGCGTTGTGCGTCGCAATCAATTTCAGGTTGCGGTGCAAGTGGGAATTTTCGCGCTTGAGGTCATGGATGCGGGCGTCCATTGCAACAAGGCGATCGACAAGCCCAACGGCTTGCATATGAAATTCAGGAAAATCAACGTAACCCTCGGCAGGCACACTAACCTCCTGCTGCAAACAGGGAGGGGCGACAATCAAACAAGCGCATCAAATCCCTCATCCAATTAACGGGCATCACAAATCAAATCGAAAACGACAACACAGTCAAACGGTAGTTGACTTACAATGTTTTATATTCGATATAAATTACATAGCAAGGTAAACCAGCCTACTTAATCGTTATAAATTCGATTTAAATTTTGTAGCAAGGTATGGCGGCATGTTTAGATAGATTAAACAAAGAGTATGAATTTCTGACCTTTCCAAAAAGGGTTTCAAAGATTTTTTTTAGGTTTGTTGTTGCGATTTGATCTGTACCAGAAAAATCACGAGCAAGGTTTGGAGACGTTACGTAATAAGTCAATCTACTGTAAAAGCGCGGGAGATCTAGATCTATGAATCAACTTTTGGTTGCAGACTTGGGGCTCACGTTTTTTTTTGGTCGAGGCGGCATGACCGAAAAAAATCTACTGGACGGTTGGGCATTGCCCGAAGAGAACCACAATTGGAATGACGGTTTTGAAGCATCCTTGGCGGTCGCGTTGCCTGCCTTGCCCGATACGACCTGTATCCTCCAGACTGAAGTCCGGCCGCATCTCGGAGCGGGTGTTACGCGGCAGGACGTCACCTTGTATTTCAACGGCTACCGGCTCGGCTTCTGGCGGCTTGACAGTTTGGAGGCGGGTCGCCTGGAAGCCGAGATTGAACCCGAATACTGGCTCAAGCGATCGGGGGGCGTGTTTGGCAAGTGCACGTGGCATCTGCCCGATAGCATAAGGCCGCGTGAAATCGCCAACACCCAGGATGATCGTTTGCTCGGTCTATGCTTTCGGAGCATCACCATTGCCCGTAAGACTCCGAAATCTGCGGCGCTGAGCAAAAGCGTGGAGTGACGGCTAGGCATGAGAATTCTGGGAGAAGCCGATCTCGATTCCGATGGCGTCATACACGGCTGGTGCTGGAGCCCGGACCGGCCCGATGAGCGCGTCATGGTCGAAATCCTGATGGATGATGAAGTCGTTGCTAGGCTGATCGCTTCGCGCTTCCGCGAAGACGTTCGCCACCGCAAATTCGGCGATGGCTATCATGGTTTCACCGCGACGCTGACCCGGCAGATTACCGCCGGCGCCAAGCGCTCGCTCATCAGCGCGCGGGAGCGCGTCTCGGGCACCTGTTTCTGGCATCGCATGCTCGGGGAATTCGCCATCCCTCCCGAGACGGATGCGCGCTTGCAGGCCGTCCGCACCGCCCTTGGGCGATTGGCGCACCAGCCTGCTTTGTCCGGGGCGGCTCGCAACAAAACCGCCCGCACCGCAGCAGCTTTGGCCGTCCTGGGCGAGCGCCTGCAGACCCGTGCCGGACGTCCGGCCCCGCCGCCGACCTTGCGCCCTTTCACCCTGCTGCGTGCGCAAACTACATCTCTCAGCGTCATCCTCGATGCCGGCGCGCAGGGCATCGAGTGTCTGGAAAGCCTGCGCCGCACCGCCAGCACGCTCGGTCAGACGGCAGCTGAAATCCTCCTCACCGACGACGGTGCAGATCCGCGGACTCTCCGCTCTCAGGCGCGAGCCGAAAACCTGAAGTATTTTTATGCCCCGCAACAGCCGCCGGCGGCGCGGCGCAACCTCGCTGTCGCCGCCGCGCGGGGGGGCACGCTGGTTTTTCTCAGCCACGCCAGAGGCCGGCTCGGCCCGGCGCTGCACGTGTTGCACCCCCATGCGCAGCAGGCGATTCTTCTCTCGCCGGCACTGGCCGATGCCGCGCGCCGTATCGCGCCAGAACTGGACTTCTCCCGCTTCACCCCAATTTCCGTCAGCGTCGAACTCGGCCTCACTCTGGCCATGCCCAGCGCCTATTTTGAAACCTACGGCCCGTTCGACCCGCGCATGGACGACGGGGCCGGGCTGGATGTTTTGGACTGGGTACTGCGCGCCGCCAAAGCTGGGGCGCCGCTTGCCGTCTGGCAGGGGCCGCATGTGCCAGAACCCGCCATGCGGCCCCGCAATGCCGAAGCTGGCCGGCTTTTTGCGGCGCGCTGGGTTCTCGTTTGAGCCGCGCTTCCCAGCTTGACGTCGCACTTGCACAACTCCGCGCCGGATTGGTGGAAGGCGGGAGGTTTATCTTCACGATATCGCTCCATCATAATGTGGCAAAATCGGAATTGATGGATTTCTCTTACTTTGGCGGGCAGGTGCCGGGAGCGTATTTTGAAAGCGCACATAAACTGGGCTGGAACCTGCTGGCAGGCTGCGCGCAGCAGGGTTTCGTGACGCCGCCGCGTATCTCTATTGGTTCGAAGAGTTGCGATATCTTGGTCCGACGAATTTTATATTTCGGGCGATCAAATAGCCGTCCTGTTTTGCCCTTTCCACGTGTCCAGGGCGAGAATCGAATTAGCTAGAGCGTGTGGGGGTAAGGCCGAATCAAAAAAAGCTTCCCCGACGCGGGGCGGCTTTGATTCGATGGGCTGGCTGGAGGGAGGCCAGCATTGATGGCACGTCCTTATTCGATGGATTTGCGTGAAAGGGTTGTTGCGGCCGTCGGGTGTGGCATGTCATGCCGCCGGGCGGCACAGCTGTTCAATGTGTCGGCGAGCACCGCGATCAACTGGGCCAAGCGTGTGCGCGAGAGCGGCAGCGTGGCGCCTGGGCAAATGGGCGGGCACAAGCCGCGGAAGATTTCTGGCGCGCATCGCGCTTGGCTCGCCGAACGGTGCCGGACTGGCGCCTTCACGCTGCGAGGGCTGGTGGCTGAATTGGCAGCGCGCGGCTTGAAGGTCGATCGTCATTCGGTATGGGATTTTGTCCGCGCTGAAGGGCTCAGCTTTAAAAAAAACTGTGCACGCCAGTGAGCAAGAGCGCCCCGACGTGGCCCGACGACGCGCGCAATGGCGCAAGTATCAGACACGGATTGATCCCGCTCGTCTGGTCTTCATTGATGAGACTTGGACCAAGACCAACATGGCGCCGCTGCGCGGTTGGGCCCCCCGCGGCGAGCGGCTGCTGAGTAAGGCGCCTTACGGCCACTGGAACACCATGACCTTCATCGCCGCTTTGCGCCATGACCGTATCGAGGCACCATGGCTGCTCGATGGACCCATCGATGGGGAAAGCTTCCTGCTTTATGTACAAAAAGTGCTGGCGCCGACCTTGCGGCCTTCCGATCTGGTGATCGCCGATAATCTGGGCAGCCACAAAAGCACCGCTGCCCGCCAGGCGATCCGTGACACCGGAGCCAAACTATTGCTGCTGCCGAAATACTCGCCCGATCTGAACCCCATTGAGCAGGTCTTCGCCAAGCTCAAGCACCGCCTGCGAGAGGCACAGGCCAGGACCAGGGAGAGCGTGTCTGCTGCCATTGGCGCCATTCTCGAAACCTACACCGCTCAAGAATGCGCCAACTACTTCAGAAACTCAGGATATGCGCAAAGCTAACCACCGCACGCTCTAGACAATATATTGAAAACATTTCTACAGGGTGAGTGTTCAATGGTCCTGAACGGCACTCTGTCCTGCGTCGAGGCGGCGCAAAGCGGCATCGGTCACGCGACCGATCACAGCTGCCGAGTTCGGCATCAGCATACAGGTGTGATCGTCGGGAACGGCATGGGTCTCGATCCTGCCGGTCACGTGAGGAGCCCAGCTCTCCGGCGGCGGTACAACAATGTCGCCCTGCGGCGTAAGACAGGTGAAAAGGATCAGATCACCTTCATACCGGCGCGACCGTCCGGAAATCACAAGCGGCAAAGCCTCGTTCTGCACTCGGATCATTCCTTCGACCGTCGTATCGTCCACGATCTGACGCGATGCCAGATGGCGCCGCATGCCGGCTTCGAGATAGGCTTGAATCAAAAGCCGCGTCCCCTCCCGCAGTTCCTCCGCGGGGATGTCGAGACGCAGGAGCATCTCGTAATGCGGACCGGCTGGATATCCGTCCAGCGACACGAGTAGCGGCACGGTGTCGCCCGCCTCCTGCAGCAGCACGGCAATCTCATGCGCGATAGAAGCACCCGAGGACCAGCCCAGAAGATGGTACGGTCCATGCGGCTGGATGGCACGAATTTCCACAACATAGTCCCGGGCTATCGCGTCAAGGCTATCTGGCGCCGCGGCCGGATCGCTGAAGGAACGGGCCTGCAAGGTATAGACCGGACGGGTTACATCGAGATGATGCAGCAGAGCCGCGTAGCTGAGGCCGAGCCCGGGTGCCGGATGGATGCAGAATAATGGTGGCTTTGTACCGCCGGAACGTAGCGGCAACATGACCTGGTCGAACGTGCCCGGCTCAGCACCGGTCTGGATATGCTCGGCAAGGGCTGCCACGCTCGGCGCCGCAAAGAGATTGCCCAGGCCGATTTCATGGCCTAATTCTGCTTGGATGCGTAGGCCCAACATCACGCCAAGCAGCGAGTCGCCGCCAAGTTCAAAAAAACTATCTTCCACGCTGACGGTTTCCAGGCGCAACACCTCGGCCATCAACCGGGTCAGCGTGGCTTCCAGTTCCGTGCGTGGCGCAATACTGTGGGAGGACATGAAAACTGGCTCGGGCAAAGCCGCGCGGTCGAGCTTGCCATGGGGCGTCAGCGGCCAGGCGTCGACCACCATGACGGCGGCGGGCACCATATAGTCCGGCAGCAAATACCCGAGAGCTTTCCGTAGTGCGGCCCCCGTTACCGGCCCCCCCTCCTCGGGCAGGACATAGCCGAGCAGGCGCAGCGCCCCGGCCTCGCCCTCGTACGCGTCCGGCCGGCGGCGGGCAATCACACGCGCCTCGCGCACGCCCGGCTGACGCTCCAGTACGCGGGCGATCTCATCCGGCTCGATGCGGAAGCCGCGCAGCTTGATCTGGTCGTCGATGCGCCCGGCGAACGCCAGCATGCCATCCTCTTGCCACCGCACCAGGTCGCCGGTGCGGTAGAAACGCGCGCCGTCCCGCTCATCCGTATAGAACCGTTCACGCGTCAGCTCCGGCGCGTTCAGATAACCGAGGCCGATACCCGCGCCGCTGACATGCAGTTCACCCGCCGCGCCGGGCGCAACCGGGCGCCCCCACCCATCCAGCACGAGCAGGCGCGCCCCCAGGATCGGCCGCCCCAGCAGGACGGGCTCGCCCGCTTGCATCGGCTCGCTCAGCGTCACGCAGAAGGTCGTTTCGGTCGGCCCGTATGCGTTAATCATGCGGCGCCCCGGCGCCCAGTGTGCCACCAGCGCGGGTGGGCACGCTTCTCCTGCCACCAGCAGTACTGGCAGTCCGCCGACCTTGGCCGGATCTAGCCCGGCCAAGGCGGCCGGCGGAATCAGAGCATGCGTAATGTCCTGATCGCCCAGCAACCGTTCCAGCGCGGCACCATCACGCGCCGTCTCCGGGGCAATGACGAGACAGCCGCCGGCAGCGAAAGCCATCATCACCTCGGCCACGATCACGTCGAAGCTCGGTGCCGAGAACTGGAGGATACGTGATTCCGGCGTCAACGCTGCCTGCCGCACCAGGCTGTCGATCGCCGGCTTAAGCCCGCGATGGGGTAGCACGGCGCCCTTCGGCACACCCGTCGTGCCTGAGGTGAAGATGACATAGGCAGGATGGTCCAGCTTCAGCGGCGTAACCCGTTCGGCATCCGTCACCGCGCCGCGCGGGCCGGCTTCAACCTCTGCTCGTACGGTGCTGTCGTCGAGACGCAACAGCGGAAAGCCCGCCGCCGCGACACGCTCCGCGGCGTCGCCGGCGGTCAGGATGAGCTTTGGCCGCGCCTGGTGCAGCGTCCCGGCGAGCCGCGCTTTGGGCTGGCGGATATCGAGCGGCAGAAAAGCGCCGCCCGCTTTGCTCACGCTCAGCATCGCCACTACCAAACTGACACCGCGCGGCAAGGCCAGCGCGGCCACATCGCCGGGCACCAAGCCGCGTGCAATCAACGCCCGGGCCAATCCGTTCGAACTCGGCGTCCAGCCGGGCATAGCTCCAGCTCTCGCCCCCATCCCTCAGGGCCTCGGCCGCGGGATGCGCCGTCATCTGCGCGGCGAGCATCTCCGGCCAGGTCCGGATCGTCGCCGGCTCCGCCCGCCGGCTCCAGATTTGCGTCACGCGTTCCAGCACCGCATCGTCTATCAGCGGATAAGCGCCAAGTGTACGCGCCGGCAGGGTAATAAAATTGGTCAGGACATTGGTGAGTGCGGTCCGCAACTCGTCCAGCCGCGACAGATCGTAGAGCGCAGGATTTGCGTGCAGATCAATATCGATCGCGCCGGTTCCCCGGTCGTACAGGCTGCAGCCTATATCCTCGACGGGACCATTATACACGGTGCGGACAGTGAAACTAGAATCGACAAATTTGCAGTCATAGTCGAACAGCATCACGTTGACGTGCGGGCCGAACGCGCGCATCCCCGACGGCAGCAGTTCGCGCGCAAGAGCTTCGCCGCGATAGCGCATATGGCGGCGTGCCCCGTGCAATTGCACCGCAATCTGGCCCGCAACATCGGCTAACGTCATGCCGGCCTGCAGGGTAATCGGCAGCGGCGTGCTGTTGCTCGTCATGGTGGGCACGTCGCGCCGCCCGCGGCCGCGTAATCCGCGCGACGCCAGATTGAGCAGCACCGTCTGCCGGCCGCTGATTGACTGCATCAGAATGGCCACGGCCGCCGCCAGCGCCTGCGGCAAAGCGATGCCAGCCATGGCACAGGCTGCGGCGAAGCGGCGTGTCAGTACGCCAGTATCGTCCATCGCGACCGTGAGGTGCAGCCCGCCCGGTGGCGCCGTGGCCGCGGCGGCCAGCACCGGCTCCGGGGCGGATCCAAGGAGTCCATGCCAATAGGCTCGGTCCGCCGCCTCCACAGCCGAACTTGCATAGGCCGCATCGGCGGCCAGGAACGGGCCAAGTTCATCCGGCGCACAGGGCGGCGGCGCCCCTGTTTCCGCGAGCGCGGTATAGGCTGCGGCAAGCCGGCGGATCACCTCGGCACGGCCGGCGCCATCAACGATGAGGTGATGGTAGCGGTGCATGAAGAGCTGCCGTCCATCGGCGGCGTTCAAAAGCGCGAAACCGAAGGGCCGGTCGTGAAATTCCGTGGCGGCTTGATGCAGATCGGTCGCAATCCATGCCTCAACCGCGTCGGCATCGGCCAGCTGCACCATCCGTAGCGCGTTGGTCGCGGGCAGCACAAAAGTCTGTCTGACCCCTTCGGCCGTCTCGACGAAGCGTGTGTGCAGCGTGGTCGTCACCCGTATCACCGCGTCGACGGCACGCGATAGCAGCAGCGGATCGACCGGTGCCTCGAAGCTAAGCAACTCGCCGATGATATAGGCCGGATTGCCAGGCGCGAGCTGCTGACCGAACCAAATACCGCGCTGCGCCGTCGTCAATTGATGCAACGCCACAGTCTCTTCCGTCATCCGCCGCGGGTCCTTTTCTCCATCCGTATTCGAAATGAATAGCCATTTATTGAACGGTGACACATGTATACATCTCGTTCACCTACCGAAAGTGCCCGAGTTTTGATCAATTATCCGCGCGCGATTTGGGAGAGAGAAAGGCCAAGGACGCGCTGGTCAGCACCGTCGCCAGCCGCTTTGGGCGATATTGCGTCTTCGATCTCGAAGGTGAGCTTTACGGCCCCGCCGCGCGGTGGCCGCAACATATCCGGGATAACGAGCCGTTGCCCTTGAACTTCGGACAAATCCTGCAGATCGAATGTCCACATATCAAGCGTCGTGTTGTCCAATTTAATGGCTATCGGCTTCGCCTTAGCCCAGCCCAAGTTCGGTGGAACATACCGGTTGCAATGGATCAGGAGAGTTCCGTCCCAAGCCTCGATTAAAGCGCTCGGCAACCAGAGCGATACCGAACCACCGGCCGACCACACGTTCGCGTCCTCCGGCATGTGCCACCCTTTATCCAAGAGGACGGGGCCAAGCGCTCCTTTACGGAAGAAAACCCGATCCACTCGATCATGGCAGAATTCGCCAAACAACAAAGCCAGGCGATCACAGGTTTCGGCGAGAGTCAGGTCCCTGTTACTCTCTTGCTGCACTCGCGACAGATCGAACGGGCTGGGCAAAAAACGTTCCAAAAACGTGGCAAAATATAAACTGTCCCCGGCGTTGTCCCCCACATATTCGCTTGCAACAACCCGAGTATATATTTTTTCCCAGTGCAGAGCCAATTGATTTAAGTCGACGCGTTCGCGCAAGAGCTCACATACCAAACGAGCCTCGTTGGCCGAGTAAGCATCGATATCGCTGTGAATCTCCTCCGCGGTGGTGCTGCGCCGCAAGATCCGCCGTGACAGTGTTGTTTCAGGCCATTCTGCGATCTGCGACAAACTCAATCGGCCGCCATAGCCATATTCGTCAATAATGATAACGGCGGCACCGGTTGCCGCCGCCTCGATGGCGCTGCGGGAATGGGCAAATACTATATCCGACTTGAGATAGCGGTCTGGCAGATCGGCCACCAGTCGCCCGACCCCGGCGCCGACGACTTCAAAATCGATACCAAAACGAGAGCAGGCTTCTTCTACCAGCGCGACGTGTTCGATCCGCTTTTTGACGACCAGCAGGGCCGTGCGGGGGCGCTCCGCCCATTGTTCCCGCTTTCGATATTTGTCGAGCGCTACGCCGTTCGCCATGATGGTTATCGCAGCCGGATCGACGCCCTCAAGGATCAGCCGTTCGCGACAGGCAGCATCAACAGCCACATATTCCCGGATGTGGCTGTGCAGCGGAGCCTCGTCATAGATACTGCTTAAATCGTGACAGACGAATATGGCGGGCGTCTTTCTGAAGGCCGTCATCGCAATGGCCAGTGGTATGTTGTGGTGCCCATGTATGATATCCGGCACGAACCCTATTTTGTCGATGCGGCTTGCGACGGGAATGCCGCTTGCCCGCGCCTCATGCGCAAGCACCCCCACGGTCGGGCTGTACACGGCGACAAAATGCCCTCTTGCGCGAAGAGCCCTACACAACTCAAAGGCAGCAACTTCCGTTCCGGTTCGTTCTGAAAACACGATGTTCGTAAAAAGAATTTTCAGCATCTCTTGCCCCTGATGGTCGACCTCCGGAAGGCCGTGGTTCGGAGAATTAGCACGCATGTTGTGGGTGATCTAGCACGTGATGTCGGCGATCAGGGTCGAATTGTCAGCCGCTGTCCTGAGGGCGCTGCATCTCAGGGTAATTCTAGCCAGCTTGAGTCGGTGCAGGAATCCTTGGAACCATCGCCTCAGCTGCGATCAGCGCCTTTGCTCATCAGACCAATGCCGTCGCCGGTCAGGTTCCGTTAAAACCTCAACCCGCCGATACCCGCCCTTAGAGTCGTCAGTAACGTCATCCATAATGTCAGCCCGACGCCTTCTGTTGCTTCAAAACCGACAATCACAAACCAGCCCAGCGCGGAAGAATGGTCACAGAGCACCGCTTGCGGAAAACGGGACCGCTTGCGCAAAGGAACAAAGCGCTGGGGGTTCCTGGCCGGGAGGCAAGTCTAAGCAACCATCTCGCTGGCGTCCTGAACGAAACAGCGTCGAACGCTTCTTCCTGAAAATTAAATACTTCAGGCGGATCGCAACACGCTACGCCCAAGCGCCGAGGGTGTTTCTGTCCATTCTGTGCCTCGTCGACCTACGATCTCCCGGTCGACCGCCGGGGAGCCGTTGATGGTCACTCCAGCGGGTGCACCTCGGAGTCAAGTCGACATTCAATTTGATCTAATTTATGATATATTTCATCAAGTTGGTCGTGCAGGAGATCTCGTACAATTGACAGGCCATCCTCGGCTTCCTGTCCTGCAGGGGGGCGTTGTTGGGCTTTTTCTAAAAGTTTAGCTTTCAAACACTCAAGTTCGGCTAGGATCACATCTAACCGTTCGATTCTTGTCTCGGCTGATATTGGATCGTTGGGATGTGCTTTTTTCACGGGAAATATTCCATAGTGGCCAATTTGGGCCCGATTTAGGACGTTGCCATTGTGAAGGGGCACCTGAACGGAATCCATCCGATAAGCGGAACGCGTTGAAGCTACAGCGAGCACTACGTGCGGCAGAAACTGCGTCAAGGTTTGCGTTGCGCTGTCGGCTTCAAGCCGGGGGCAGATGACCAGCTACCTCGTTGTTTACGACGTTTTCCCTCCATCAATACAACCCCTTGCCTAAGGCCAGTAGCTACGCCCCAGCAGCTAAAAAATTCGGCTGTTTGAAAAATCCGCAACGGAAGCGACCGACAAAACGATAGAGATCGCCGCGAAGCAGAAGGTTCCTAGGGTTAGGCGATTTCAGTCTGCGGTGCTTTATGCTTCGTACCACGCGATAACGTCGCCCGGCGGGGCTTTGCTTCAGTGTCGTCGGCGATCACGCGTCTGCGTGACAGGGGTTTTTGAGGTTCGGCGGGCGGAGCCACCACCGCCGTCAAGCGCTGCAATGCCTCTGGCGGAGAGAAAAACCGTTGGGGTTCTGCGCGCTTGGCGTAAGGCGCAACCCGTCCCGCGGCGATATCTTCGATCAGGCGCAGCACGGATGCGGCATCTACGGGGAAGGGGAACGTCACGCCAAACTGCGCGGCCCGCACGCGCTCGGCCGGCGCGCCAATATCGGGCACGAGCGGGATGAAGCCATACCGGACGCTTTCGGACAGCGTGTAGGAATAGGTCTCCGGCCAGGAGGACAGGAACAACGCCAAGCGGCCGCGCGATTGCAACAGGAGCGTCTCTAGCTGCTCCGGCGTGAACGGGCCGGTGATGGTCACATTGCCGATGGCTTTGAGTTCTTTGTCGATATTGGTGTAGCCAATGACGCGGAAATGCAGATGCGGGTGCATCAGCCGGGCACGCTGCGCGATCTCCAGCAATTTGCCCGACCCCTTATGTGGGCCGATGGCGCCCAGCAGGATGATTTCATCATCCGTGCCGGCGCGTGGCCGCTGGTGCATGCCATCCTGGGTCTCGGGATGCGCAATCACCTCCACCTCCAGGCCGGGAAAAGCCCGGCCGAGATAACCCGCAGCATTCGCCGAAGGAGCAATGACATGGCGGAAGCTGCCGAGCAATTCCGCAAACAGGCCGCGATGCGTGGCTGCGTTCAGATCCGTTAGGCGCGAGGTCTCATGGGAACCGCCAAGCGCCACGCAACGCGCGCAGGTATCGGCATCCGCCACGTCGCAGAATTGCCCGATCGCATCGATCATCGTCACGCGCGGGCAGAATGTATAGAAATCATGGGCAAAAAACACGCTATGGCGGCCAGCGGCCCAGCGGGTGAAGGGGGCAAGGAACTGGCTCGGAAAGCCGAGCAGCTGGTGCACCAGAACACGGTCGGGTGCGGCGGCGCTCAACATCTCGAACAGAGCGGCCGTTTCGCCGGGTGCGAAGCTCGCGAGAAGCAGCGGGCTCTCGCAGGCGAGTTCCAGCAATCCGTCCTTGGTGCAGCGCAGGCTCAACTTGCTGGCGGCGCCATAGCCGATCCCGCGCTCGATATCCTCGATCGCCTTGGCCGTGCCTCCGTCCAACCCGTTGCTCACCACCAGCACGAAGGTTTGGCCCCGTGCCACGGCGCGCGCCAGGCGCAGGCGGTCCAGCCCCCAGCGGGCGGCGCGCAGCCCGTCCTCGCGCTCGAATGCCATAATGAGCGGGACGTATTCCGGATAAAGCGCATTCAGCCGCAGCAGGTTCTGCGTGATTAGGCTGGCCTTTTCCGTCGTAAACGAGATGCTCTCCTTGTGTTCCACCAGCACCCCGGCGGCGGCGACGTGGCGGTAGCCGAAAGCTGCGGCGCGGGTGCAAAAATCATTCTCCTCGCAATAGCCGCGTCCGAACCCTTCATCGAAGCTCCCGACGCGTCGCGTCACCTCGCCTTTGATGAACAGGCAGAAGCCATGCCCAGTCGGCACGTCCACCGCCATCTCGCCGTGCTCCGCCAGCGCCACCGCCGCGAGTTCCGGCCAGGTGATATCGGCCAGCGCGCTCCGTCGCAGAGCGACATTCGGGTATGAGAAAATTGTCGCGTTATTGGACATCGCGGTCACCGTGCCGATCTCGCTTTGCCCATAGGCCACGCCGATCAGCGCATCGAACGCGCCCGCATGCACCACGGTGTCGGAATTTAGCAGCAGGACATCCGCGCCGGCGGCAAAGCTTAGGCCGCGATTGACCGTCTGAATAAAGCCGAGATTGCTCGCATTGGTTAGCACGAACACGTTGCGCTGCCCGTCATAGGCGTCGAGCATGTCCGCCATCGTTGGCTCGGGCGAGGCATCGTTGATCAGGACGACATGGTCGCACTCCGAATCGCGATGCGCCAGCACGGAGTTCGATACAGGCCCGCGTCACCTCAACCCCGCGATAGATGGGGATGATGACCACCAGCCGTGGCCCCATCTGTCGCACGTCCTCGGCCTGTACTTGCTGGGTGGCGGTAAATTTTTCGTCCCCACGCGCATCGGCGAGAAACCGCCCCATTGCGGTCTGCAAGACGGCCCGCTCGGCAGCACCCATCCCGGGCAGGCCGAGATTCGCCAGCCGCGCCACCCGGAAGGCGGCGGCAATCGCGGCCGACCGGCCCGCTACGACATACGGACCCTGAAACAATTCAACATCCGAACCCGCAAACCGCAGGGAGATTGTGACGCTCTCCATGGCGGCAGGGGGGGCCTGCGTCAGCGTCGCGCCGAAGCCGGGCGTTTTGCAGTCTGGATAATGGCTGCGCACATCGGCGCGCTCATATTCGCACCGTGCCGTGCCGGCGAGCGCGCCGTCCCGGTACACCTCGATCTCGAATGCCCGCCCCGGCGCATCTGGCGAGACCAACCACCCTGCGCAGCTTTGCGCCGTGATGGCCTCGAGATTTCCTTGCAGCCTCAAATTGGAGACGTGCCGGCTGAACCGGATTCCATTGGCCAGCACATCCAACTGCATTTCGCCCGCGCCAAAGCATTCGTCCTCGAGTTCGATGGAAAAATGCATTTGCGGGAAGAGCGGATCGGTATTGCCCGGCTGGCACCTTCCCACCCCGCGCCCGACCTCCGCGCCGCGCTGGTTGATGATGGTGATGACCGGTGGTGCGAAATCCGGCTGACGCTCGGTGATCCATCCGCTAACGGTGCCGCCCTCCAGCACGCAATGGCTGTCGAACTGCCCGGGCCCGGTCAGGATCGGCGAGCGCGGCAATTCCATGCCATTGGCCAGGACGTGCAGCGCGCGGGGCTCAGGGCTGTGCGGCACGGCGATCCGGAAGGCGAGGGTCGTGCGGCCGAGGTCGAGTGCCGCCAAATCAGGTCGGTGGCGCGACGCACGGCCCGTGGCGATGATGTTGCCCTCGGCGGTGAGAATGGCGATGACGCAATTGCCGCTATGGGGTACCGTTGCCGCCCAACCGATGACATAGCTGCCCTCCATGCCATCCACATGCCCTATAACAGTCATAAAGGCTAAGCCCCCTACAGAGAATATTCAATCGATGCTTGTTGGCATCGAGTTGTCTCTTCTCCTCTATCATCGCTTTTGGCTCAAGACATAAAACAGAATTTTATGTTCAGAACGTATCCGTATTCAAAAATAAATTGTTAGAGTATTGTCTGCCCGGGGAAGAGTTGTTACGACAGCGACTGCAACGCAATTCGCACGACACAACTAAGGGTTTTGGCAATTTTAGAATAAAACTTAAAGTTGTAAAAAGCTAAGTTTCGGAGAAGACCTTGAGGCCGTATAGCTATCTGATGAGCGCGAGTGGCGCGGGGGACAGTCACTACGTCGAACTGCCGGAGAGCAAGTTCCTCGATCTCCTGCAATGCGCTCTACTGCAAGTTGAAGTTGATGAAACCTGGTACCTCGCCGCCTATCGCGACGTGCAGGACGCGGTGCGCGCCGGCCTCGTCCCCTCCGCGCGCGCGCATTACATCCGCGCCGGCTATTTCGAGAACCGCTTCCCCCGCCCCATCCGGGTCGACGAGGCATGGTATCTCTCGGAATACCAGGACGTCGTCGAGGCGATCCGCGCCGGCATCTTCAGCTCCGCCGCCCAGCACTTTGAGCGCGACGGCTTTCGCGAAGGCCGCCTGCCCGAACCCGGCTGGTCCCTGCTGGGGGCCAAACTCGAGGTAGTCGCGCTTTAGCGCCCCCGCATCACACGGCTAGCCTATAGAGAATTATGCCTTGAAAAACCGCCTGTTTATTCCAAGCATCTCGCCGAACGACCATCTGCAGAACATCGCGGAGTATTTTGGCGAGGTCGCCTACGCCCCGGCGGATATCCCCGAGCATGTGCGCTTTGTCTTCCTCTGCTTCACGAATCGCAGCGGCTCGAACTACCTGGCCGAACTCCTCGCCTCCGGCCAGCGCCTGCCCTTGGCGGGCGAAAACCTGAACTTTGACACCGTGCTCGACCACGCGCGGCAAAAATTTCTCCGCTCCTTCCAGGAATATTTTGCCTTCCTCGTCCGCCACACGCAGGAAAACGGCGTCGTGTGCATGAAAATCGCGCCCGCGCATATCGAGCTTCTGGGGCAATCGGGCATCCTCGACCAGATCATCAACCGCAGCCGCTTCATCCTGATCGAGCGCAGCGACAAGCTGGCCCAGGCCATCTCCCACCTCATCGCTTTCCAGACCGGCCGCTTCATGTCGACAATGAGCGGCTCTGAAGCGCAAAAAGAACCGGTTTTCGACGCCGAAAAACTCGACGATATCATTTTCAATATCACCAACGAATACCGCGATTTTGCGCTGTTCTTTGCACGTAACGGAATTGTGCCGGCGCAGGTGATTTATGAACAGATGGTCGCGGACCCGGCTAAAACTTTGGCGTTCGTAGGATCTGTGATTGGTTTTCCGGATCTTGAAATTAAGCCGGGCCAGATGCGGCTGGATCGGCAGGCGGGTAGGTTGAACGAGGAATGGCGGCAGAAATATTTGCAACTGGACGAAATATAATTTGATATTGTAGCGTAACTTTGCTGAGCCATTTAGGAGACTGGTACGTT
The DNA here is from genome assembly GCA_963737355.1 of uncultured Pseudomonadota bacterium. Taxonomy (GTDB): domain Bacteria; phylum Pseudomonadota; class Alphaproteobacteria; order Acetobacterales; family Acetobacteraceae; genus Acidocella. The sequence goes on from CAVTSC010000008.1 coordinate 708,189, forward strand.
GCTGATTGACCAAGGGGAGCGTCATGCCCCGAAAGCAACTCTTGTTGCGATTGCAAAAAACGAAAGTTTTTATCTGACAGAATGGATCGCATACCATCTGTTGATCGGCTTCGATAAAATTTATATCTATGACAATGATAGCACGGACCGTAGCCGGGAACTTCTTTTATCCATTTCAGAAATCGATCCAAGGGTTTCTTTTGTTGAATGGCCCACTAAAGAAGACGTATCACCTCAAATTTCTGCGTATAATCATTCGCTTGAATATGTGACGACAGAATGGATTGCGTTTTGTGACATTGATGAGTTTGTTGTTCCGTGGAAGTACAACTCAATTTCAGAATTCCTGTACACAGTCCCCGATAATGTGTCGGCGGTGCATATCAACTGGCGCGGCTTCGGTTCAAATCAGATTTTTTCACCAGATTATTCATCAATAATAGAAACATTTACGGCATGTTCCCAACAACATTGGGGCAATAACTATCACTACAAAACGATTGCAAGAACAGACGCAGTAGAAAAGGTATTTATCCATTATACAGATATAAAATATGGTCGGCGCACGCTTTCCGATTTTTCGGACGTCAAGTCAGAAAATAACGGAGTTGCCGAAAACGTGGTGTACAGTGGAATACAGATAAATCACTATCAATCAAAGACGTTTTTAGAATTTCAGCGTAGGATGAGCGGCGGCAATGCTTACCACGCGTTAAATCAACCTGGAAAATTCCGTGAAGGAAGTTATCGGAGATTTCTGGAGCTCGATCAGAATAAGGAAACGGACGAGAAGATACTCCCTTATGTCGCCGGGACAAATCGGGCACGTACAATCCTCGAGCGGAACTTGCCAGAGGATCTGAGATCTGCGTCACTTAAATCTGAATGGATCAGCCAGCTTCTTGCGACACAAGAGGGACAAGAAAGCCTTTTGAACGGACCTGGAAAGCTATATTTTTTCTTAACGTATCATGGCACTTTGTTGTTCAGCCACAAGTACACCCTGGATTTATGCCAACGGCGGTTAAGCGACGACACGTCGGATTATTCCCTATTGTCAATACGGTCCAACACACCCATAGACGACCTCCCTGGGGCAAGGCTACAAAATTACCTTACGGAGAAGGTTAAGTTGCCCGAAAATTCGGCGCTTTCAGACGTGTTTTTTGCGGCCGGTAAACTCCCGAACACTATTTCTCTAAAATTCCACGAGGACTACATTACCGCACAGCGTAGTGGACGGATCGACAGGACAAAGAATTGCCTAGAGTGGGAGTGCTTCCGTCTAATCACCCAGGAAGAGCTTGAGGTAATGGCAATATCTTAATGTACTCTGTCTTTGAAACGTACTGCATAAAGGAGGAGACGCCGAGTTCATCGGCGTCTCCTCCTCTTACGCCTTCAGGCGATCATTTCGGTGAATTTTGGATTCAATTTGGATTGGTTTATCGTGCTGGGCTGACCACTTAGCAGAGCATGCATTACATTAGAATCTGTGGGTGTTGGAAAATAACCTTTGGTCCAGCCTAACGCAGTATAGTGGTGCAATGGATCGGCAAAGTAGCCCTGGGCGATCGCCATGGCAGCGTCGGGATAGTTGTGCAAATAAAATCCATCGTCCATTTCTAACATGGGACGTTTGCTCTGATAACCAACTCGCATATAGTGCTCTAACGCAGTTCGTGTTCCATTGCAGATATCAGCAACAGTGTCTGGATTATGCGAAAGATAGAATGCAGGATCAAAACCCCCGACGAAGGGTTGGTGTGGCGAGAGTAGCACAGCACGAGTGCAAATCTCTTGTAATTCGTTCGCATTAATTGGCCGAGCGCAGAAGGCAAGAAGATCCTGTTGCTTCTTAAAGGCATCAGGTTCATTCCAGATGTTCACCGCTTTACTGTATGGCAGCAATATGAACTCAAAAGAAGGGTCATCTATTGGCAGGTACATTTGGTTTGGGTGCTGAATCGGATTGAACATTCCGCCAACCGGCATAAAAATCTTGTCGGCTTCACTTAGCCACGCCGCAAGCCAGGAAAAGGTACTAATGCTTGGAGCGATGTTTACGGATCGACGTAACATATCAAAATCGTATTGAGGTGTGCGTCCGGACACGAACCTGGCCTTTGGAAACGCAAGTCTTAACGAGTTAGAGTACGGATCGTCGCCAAGCTGTCCGTAGAATACGAGATCAAGACCACTGCGTTCGGCGAGCAGCTTATAATATCCTGGCGGAAGAACCAGATAATCACCATGAATTCCGAGTAAAATTTCTCCTCCTCGTACGCTACATACGAGCTCGTGAGGGCCAAATCCCTTTGCATCGCTCCCCCCGAGCGTAGGACCCAGCAATTTCCGTGCGATAGCTCTAGGCGGATAGTGATCTATATTAAAAGCGCAACTATCAAGAATAATTAAATCGACTACCCCGCGGTGCAGACAGTCAGCCAGCCCAGGCACGTCGATCCAGAATCGATTGCGTCCTATCCGGACGGCACTCAACATATCTGGTTCAGGATGCTCGGAAGCGATACCCCATTCGGGAAGATTGATATTTTCAATCTCCGCTCCGGGAACGCGCGCTCGAATTCCTTCTGCCGCCAAGTATTGCAGGGCCCGATTTCCCATGTTACCCTGCGGATCGATCCATATCCTTTTTTGGGAAGAACCTGGTTTGGCTGGTTTTGTTGCGAGATCACCTATGATTGGGCCTTGCGTAGAATTAACAGGTAACAATTCAAAGTGGTCACGAGTGCATTTGGAATTGAGCGGAAAATTTTTTGGCAAATCGATAACGTGTTCGCCAATATGAAATGAAAAGTTAGATCCAACACTGATTCGATTTGGCATCATAACGGACTGCGTTGATTGAAGAAGCCAAGCTTCAGATGTGATATGTCGAAGCAAATCTAAATCGTCGGATGATATAAGGAAAAAGCTTTCCCACTCTCGACAACGGTCGGCACGACATGAGAGACGAAAAAATTTATTCTCAGCCGTCCAGTAGCCTCCTCTCGATTTCAAGGAAATCGATTTGTTCATAAATCCTGCTGCAACAGCCGTGTCTAAAAATATTCGGTTTGAGACCATGAGGTCTTGATCTAACGATATGCTTGTAACTGGCAGGCCAAAAAGTGCCTCCACACTGGAGGACACGTTTATGCGGATCGGATCAAAGTTCTGGTTGTGTTCCGTAATCGGTCTGTGGCAGGGGAGATTTTTTGTTTTATCAACCGCAAGCAAAGTTCCGTGGAATGAAAGAAAATAGTATCCCGGCCGTACCACAATCATATTAGCTGCTCCGGCACTTTGTTTTTTACCTGTACCCCACAAATCGCCGCGACCCGCTCTGCTAGTTTCATGTAGACTTCCCTCTTATAGTGTCCGCCGCCGTCATTCGGCTCAACAAGGTCGTCAACACTCCGAACGTATTCGTTCATATCAATTGTAAAACACCCATATGCGTCCGCCAGAGGCTGAACTACGGCGTTTATCTTGCCAAACGTCTCCAGTACCCATCTGTCTTTTCCAAATTTCTCATTTAGCGTTAAAACGATGACGATTTTTCCCTTGAGCTTTGAAAATATTTTAGAAATATCTGAGCTCAAAAGAAGTTCGTTAAGCCAACCAGCGTACTCAAATTCCTGTTGCATGAACGCCCAGTCCGAACCGCTGAAGTACGGATTTCCATTGGCTTTCTCAGATATCGTTTCGTAGCTTATTGTACTATAGTTGGTATTTCCGAGCCAATTGTTATGAAAAGGAAATATCATTCCGGTAGATCGTGACCGCTGCAAACCCGGGAAAAGTTCCGATGAAAAGGACAGCACGTAGATATCTGCCGCGCCCGTATTGATCGCTGTATCAAACCGACCGGGTGGAATTCCTGGGAGTTTTGCTACCAAAGCCTGCCCAGCCGCCGTTTGGAGTTGCACTTCTAGAGCAACAGTGCGCGCCACTGGATGAATTCCCCAATTATTATACGGGAAAGGAAACTCTTCTATTGTATCAAATTTTGTACGCAAATAATGCGTCATCATTGAGAGATCGCAGGCACCACGGACGCATATGACGGGCCGAGAGTCAGTGTCCACATCCACGGGTGCATCATCGGCATCGTCAACCACGGTGATCCAGTCGGGGAGTTCTTTCAGTGACGAAACCACTTCTCCTGCAATCGTTAGTTTTGGTCGACCAAGTTTGTGCCAAACAAACTGTTCAATCCCCATATTCAATGTTCGGCAAGAGAACAGGTAATGATGCAGAGTCTCCGCGCGTTCCAAATAAAAACCACAAATGCCGTAATTTCCGTAGCGATCAGAGACTTTTACATATCCCGCATGACTGTGGAAGCTCCCAGCAAGTTCATGGGCAAAAACTGCACGTGCGGAGTTTTCATCTTCCGGCCAACGCTTCTTTGTAAAGTTTAGTTGATTCGTACGATTAACTAAGTCGTGAATTCGCGTAAATTCATTCATCATATCATGGTGAAAGCTGACACGTATGCGGCTCTGCTTCAGAAACTCAACATTGTCCTTGGCATTATTAGCTTTGTCAGCATGTTTCTGTTCCAGTATTTTATACCTGGCCAAACGCTGCATTTCTGGGTCAGGCTTTCCCTTGCAACGTGAATCTCGACGCAGTTCTGTAATAATTGATGGCTCTGCAACTTGTAGGCCAGAATTGTAATGTACCGCCTCATTCAGGTTCATGAGATTGTCATCAATGAAGAGGACGGATGGCGCGCGCAGTTGCGCAGTTTCGATAATTTCGCGGACCATAGCACCTTTGGGAGCGAAGTCGATTTTTGGGAATACGAAATAGTCCCAAATGTCTAGCTTCACCAACGCGTGTTTGGCCGCCTCAAAATTGTTTTTAGAGCAAATAGAGTTGACGATCCCACGTGCGGACATCTCTTTCACAAGATCAATATGGGCTTGAATGGGGATAATGCCTTCCTCAGAAAGCGTGCCCGACCAGAATGTCTCATCAAGATCCCAGATGATCATTTTGATCGTGGTATCTAATGTAGAATCGTTGTCATCACGGGGGGAGACTTGCGATGGTTCGCTAACTGACACGATAAACTCCATAGATCGAAATGTTACGAACGTTTCACATTAAATGGCTTTTGACGTCAAGCAATGGGCACTCTGCGTCGGGCAGCCCACCGTCGCTCCCCCATCTGGCCGAACGCCCCAAAATCCCCTAGGCTCCCCTCACTTGAACCCGGAGGCCCCCCGGCGCGTTTTTTGCTCCTGCCGGGACCCCGCCTCACCCAGCCCGCATCGCGCGATGCCGGCCTGCGTCCCAAAACAAATTTTTCGCCAGTCTTTTACGGAAGGGTTTTTATGGAATATCGTCAACTCGGCCGCTCGGGCCTGAAAATCTCGACGCTCACCATGGGCACCATGACCATGGGCGGCAAAGGCGGCTTCGCCAAGGTCGGCAATGTCGGGCTCGAGGAAGCCCGCCGCCAGATCGACCTCTGCCTGGATGCCGGCGTCAACCTCATCGACACCGCGGATATCTACTCCACCGGCGCCTCGGAAGAGATCATCGGCGAGGCCCTGGGCGGCACCCGCAAATCCGGCGTGCTCATCGCCAGCAAGGCGCGCTTTCCCATGGGCGAGGGGCCGAACGATCGCGGCCTGTCGCGCTACCACCTCATCCGCGCCTGCGAGGCCAGCCTGCGCCGCCTGCGCACCGATGTCATCGACCTCTACCAGGTGCATGAATGGGACGGGCTGACCCCGCTCGAGGAAACGCTTGAGGCGCTGGACACGCTCGTGCGCCAGGGCAAGGTGCGCTATATCGGCTGCTCGAATTTTTCCGGCTGGCATCTGATGAAGGGGCTCGGCATCTCCGAACGCGAGCATCGCCAGCGTTTTGTGAGCCAGCAGATCCACTACACGCTGGAAGCCCGCGAGGCGGAATACGAGCTGGTGCCCATCGCCATCGACCAGGGCCTCGGCATCCTGGTCTGGAGCCCGCTCGCCGGCGGCCTGCTCTCCGGCAAGCACCGCCGCAACCAGTCCGCCCCTGAGGGCACGCGCCAGCTCGCCGGCTGGCCTGAACCGCCGATCCGCGATGAGAACCGCCTGTGGAACATCGTCGAGGAAGTGGTGGCGATCGCGCAGGCGCGTGGCGTCTCCGGCGCGCAGGTCGCACTCGCCTGGCTGCTCGGCCGCCCGGCGGTCACCTCGCTCGTCATCGGCGGCCGCACCGAGGCGCAGTTCCGCGACAACCTCGCCGCCGCCGAGCTCGTGCTGAGCCCGGAAGAGCGCCAGCGCCTGGATACGGTGAGCGCCCCGTCGATGCTCTACCCCTACTGGCACCAGCTCCAGACGGCGAGCGACCGCTTCGGCCCGGCCGATCTCTCGCTCTTCTCCGGGAGGCTGTAAGCGAAAGCCCAATTCTGTTCCGCCGACGTAATGCCGGCGGGTTCGTCTCTGATCGCCCGCCAGGGGATTGAGAGCCCGGCCCACCCAGCCGTTACGTCCGTTCGATTACGCTTGGCCTTGCGCGGCGAGGTCGAAGGTCAGGACACCGTCGACGCTGCTCGGACGCCGCAACACCTCGGGATAGGACAAGGTGTGAACCGCATCATCGTAGCCATCTTTCCAATGCTCCTCCATCGTCCGGCGCGAGAACTCATGATCCATCGAGCTGCCTTCGTATTTCTTCGCGTGATAGATCATCTGGATGATGTTGTAGACCTTTTCGTCGGCCTCGCTGGCAAGCAATTCCGCCTCAGCTGTCTGGCGCAGCTCTGAGGGAAGCTGCGCCAGAAGCTTTGCGGCGGCGCGGCGCAAAGCCTGCATCCTTCGGAACTGGTCGGTGCCGGCGCGCGTGCGGCTGGAGTAGCGGATTTCGGCTTGCCGCAACTCCATCTGGCCGAGATCGCGGGGCAGCTCCCCCCTGGCATTCCACAAATCGACCTGAAAGGCGAGGGTGTCGCTGCGCGGTCTGGCATCGAGAACCCATTGCAATGGCGTATTGGAAACGATGCCGCCATCCCAGTAGAATTCGCCGTCGATTTCGGTGGCGGGAAAGCCCGGCGGCAGCGCGCCGCTGGCCATGACATGCGCGGGGCCGATGCGGTGCGTGGTGTTGTCGAAATAGATGAAATTCCCGGTTTTGACGTTGGTGGCGCCGACGCTGAAGCGCATTGAATCCGCGTTGATGCGGTCGAAATCAACCAGGCGTTCCAGCGTGGTTTTCAGCGGACGGACATCACAATAGCTCAGGGCAGCCGGATCGGGTGACGGAAACAAATAAGGCGGCGGCAGGCGGGGGGTGAAGAAACCTGGGGCGCCAAAGAGCAATGTGCCCATCACGCGGGCCTGATTGACGACATGGTGGATATGATCGTCGTCGAGCTTGAGCGACGGGAGATAGGGAATGCCCAGCGGCGGGCGGGTAACGGTCTCCCAGAACGCGCGCAGCTTGTCGACGCGCTGCTCTGGCGGGTTGCCGGCGATCAGCGCCGCGTTAATGGCGCCGATCGAGATGCCGGCGACCCAGTCCGGATGGAGATTGGCTTCCGCCAGGGCCTGATAAACGCCGGCCTGATAGGAACCAAGGGCACCGCCGCCTTGCAGGATGAGCGCGATGCACGCAAACGGCGGGCGTTCCATGCATACAGGGATTTTGCTCGTTGCGCGTTGATCGTTGGGCACGAGAAATCTCCCTAAAATCGCGGGCTTGTTCGACGACGGCGCCTCTGAACCGCGTGCGAGAGTTTCGCATGAAAAGCGGCCCCATTTGATCGGATCATCTTACATCTGTTGGTCATTACGTCGGGAGGATGTCCTGAACCTGGGCAACAAAGTGCCTGAATTGCCGACCCAACCGCTAACGCACGATCGCCACCGTCAAGTGGCCGGAATTAAAGCGGAACGGTGGCAGACATCAAATCGGCATCCCTGGCCCGCTGCCGTCGGAATTCGCATAATCCTCTGATACGGGCGCGGGGCGGAGCCCTCCAGCAAGAGGGCGGCCCGTTTTCCGACGCGAATGCCCGGCCGCTCGACCAGCACATGCGCGGCACAGGCGATGGTGACGAGCAGGACAGCGCAAAGCAGGATCGCCGCCCAATAGTGCACGGGCGATCCCTGGGCGAATGCCCGTATCGGGGCGGTGGGCAGCACCAGCGTCAAAACCAGTCCTTGCAGATAGAGATGCCGTAGCTCACATCCCGCGAGGCGGATCGCCAGCCCGGCTGGACAGCAGGCCGAATAGGTCGGCGCCGGAGAGGATGAGAAAAAACGCGAGCCCGACCAGGGCCGCGGAAGCGCCTGGTAGACATTCCAAAACACGGACATCACCACGCCGAGCATGAGCGCGGCCAGGGCCGAGGCAACGGCCTTCGGCAGTTTGACCGTCAGGCCCTGTTTCTGCAACAACGCACACAGCATGCCCGAGAAGAACAATAGGCAGTAGACCGAGAGCGGGGCCGTGGGCTGTGGCTTCGTATGACAGGCGACGCAAGCGAGGTACATCGCCCATTCCGTCGCGGCGAAGGGCAGGTGGGTTTGCGGCGATCTGGCGGCGCGCGAGGTGATCAGCAGGCTGAAATAGAACAGCCATTCCGGCCGGAGACTCCAGGTCACGCCGGACAGCGCATGCCAAGCAACATACCCATTGACGTCCGGCATTTTGTTCGCGCTGCCCAAGAGCAGCCATCCGCCAACCTCTCGGGTCAGTTGCAGCGGCGGCACCTTCAACTGCAGCCCTGTGCGGCTGAAGACGATCGCCAACATCACCATGACCGTCAGCAGATAAAGCGGGCCGATACGGAACACGCGCCCGACATAGAGCCGCAGCCAGTTCGGCTGCCCCGCAGTGCGGAGCATCTGCGACCGGAACAGATAGCCCGTGATCATAAAGAACAGGGCGACACCGAGTTGTCCCCATACCGGATGGAACCGCGACGGCGCCAACACCCATCTCCCATCAAGCAGATATTCATGATCGATCGCGGCGTGATAGAAAAAAAACGCCCAAAGCCAGGAAGCCGCGAAGACCAGCCACCGTAACGAGGCGGCTCTGAGCGTCGCTCGGCGGCGTATCGGCTGCCTTGAAGAGCGGTGTCGCTGCCAAAGCGAGTAATGTCACCATGCAAACGAAATAGGGGCAAACAGAATAAAATCCTATCTTACCGAGCTTGTTTCATTTTGTTACCTACAAGCAATAAAAACCCATGAATGTCCACTAAAACGAGATTTAGGGGGCTCATGACGGCCATTACGCGGCCGCGGTCATGAGATTGCGCTTGGCCTTGCGCGGCGAGGTCGAAGGCGAGGACACCGTCGACGCTGCTCGGACGCCGCAACATCTCGGGATAAGACAAGGTGCGAACCGCATCGCGCCAGGGTCACCGGCTGCTGCGGCCGCGATCGGACCTGCTGTCGGACACCCGTAAAGTGCCCAATGGACGATTGACAATAATTTTTGGCTGAGCCTATTCATTACAAATACGTTCCGTATTGTCTTTTTAAGGTTATTATGGAATCGATATGACAAGGGTCGGTCTTAGGGAAAACACGCTTGAATTCGCATTTATCGCCTTTGATCGATCCTCCGGCAGAGCCATGGCCTACGGGCGAAGCGCCATTGATGCGCTGGATGGCGCCGATCGTATTGGACCGAATATAAAAATTGAGATTCTTGCGGCCGGTTGGGCCGGGCGGTGGATCTGGACTGATAAAATTCCTCTTGCGGGGGCCCGATTGGCGCTCGATGCGATTCATGCTGTACCTGACGAGAGCGGTTCTGACCGCCGCCAAAAAATAATGGACGAACTGGCTCTGTTATGAAAACATTATGAATTGGGTACGCAACATATTTTGGATTAAGCGATGGTTGATATCTTCCCTGGGTCCGAAAGGCGTCGATCAAAGCGAAGGCGTGTGCTTAGGTCCGGAAAGATCATTTTGGGAAATCCCGAGATTGCGATTGATTGTATCATTTGGGATGAATTGGCGCGTGGGTTGCTAGCGACGACGAATGTCGACTTCGCGGTCCCAAAGCAGGTAAAAATTGAAATTAGGGACAGCGCCGTCACACTTTGTGCCAACCGACGTTGGGTAAGCGGAAATTTCATTGGATTTGGCTTCATTGACGATCGACCTCACGTTCCGGCGACATTCGCAAGCATGCGTGAAATTAGAGAGGTTCTCCAGCCACAGAGAATATTCCAGGCCATTCACAGGCTTCGGAGTGCAGGATTTTTGGAAAATAGTCAGTTGAATTCCGCAGCCGAAGAAGTCGAAATTGCTGTTGCGCGCCTCGAATCCCTGTTGTCTGGGGGACAGATAGGCCAGGACATGTAACTGCGGCCGCATAAATTGGCTGCCCGCGTAGCAGCACTGGCGGCCTCTGCGTTGCAGATAGGAACGTCGTTGGGTCTACCACGTTGCCCTCTAGGCTAAGGCGACGAAACGAACAATCAGCAAGATGGACTGCCTCGCATCGACGGCGTTCAGAGCGGATGGCAAAGGCATGGAATACGAACGGCCCGTCTGGGAATGCTGAGCAGAGAAGAGACGACGTTACGAAGGCAAAACGCGTGATGTTATCTACCAGCGGCCGGCAATTTTACACCGTCTGGCCGAACGGCCAAAAATCCCCTACGCTCGCCCGTCTGAACCCTGAGGCGGTCCCCGCGCGCTTTGCGCCTGCTTGTGTCCGGCCTCATGCAGCCCGCATCGCGCGATGCCGGCATCCGTCACCATCCAAATTTTGCACGTTCTGAAGGAAAGAATTCTATGGAATATCGTCAACTCGGCCGCTCGGGCCTGAAAATCTCGACGCTCACCATGGGCACCATGACCATGGGCGGCAAAGGCGGCTTCGCCAAGGTCGGCAATGTCGGGCTCGATGAAGCCCGCCGCCAGATCGACCTCTGCCTGGATGCCGGCGTCAACCTCATCGACACCGCGGACATCTACTCCACCGGCGCCTCGGAAGAGATCATCGGCGAGGCCCTGGGCGGCACCCGCAAATCCGGCGTGCTCATCGCCAGCAAGGCGCGCTTTCCCATGGGCGAGGGGCCGAACGATCGCGGCCTGTCGCGCTACCACCTCATCCGCGCCTGCGAGGCCAGCCTGCGCCGCCTGCGCACCGATGTCATCGACCTCTACCAGGTGCATGAATGGGACGGGCTGACCCCGCTCGAGGAAACGCTTGAGGCGCTGGACACGCTCGTGCGCCAGGGCAAGGTGCGCTATATCGGCTGCTCGAATTTTTCCGGCTGGCATCTGATGAAGGGGCTCGGCATCTCCGAACGCGAGCATCGCCAGCGTTTTGTGAGCCAGCAGATCCACTACACGCTGGAAGCCCGCGAGGCGGAATACGAGCTGGTGCCCATCGCCATCGACCAGGGCCTCGGCATCCTGGTCTGGAGCCCGCTCGCCGGCGGCCTGCTCTCCGGCAAGCATCGCCGCAACCAGTCCGCGCCTGAGGGCACGCGCCAGCTCGCCGGCTGGCCCGAACCGCCGATCCGCGATGAGAACCGCCTGTGGAACATCGTCGAGGAAGTGGTGGCCATCGCCGAGGCGCGCGGGGTCTCCGGCGCGCAGGTGGCCCTCGCCTGGCTGCTCGGCCGCCCGGCGGTCACCTCGCTCGTCATCGGCGGCCGCACCGAGGCGCAGTTCCGCGACAACCTCGCCGCCGCCGAGCTCGTGCTGAGCCCGGAAGAGCGCCAGCGCCTGGACACGGTGAGCGCGCCCCCGATGCTCTACCCGTATTGGCACCAGCTCCAGACCGCGAGCGACCGCTTCGGCCCGGCCGATCTCTCGCTCTTCTCCGAGCGGTTGAAGGCAAAGGAGTAGAACTTCTTTTTGTGAACAAAAAGAAGCAAAAAAACTTCTGTAACTTAGGCTGTGCCGGTATTCGCGGCACAGCCCCCAGGCGAAGAAGTTTTTTGCGCCGCTTTTTTCCAAAAAAGCGGCCACTTCCTTAATATCCGAGCGCGCATCCATCCTTGCGCGCATCCGACCCGCCGATCAGCACGCCATTGCGATGATCGATGCGGATCGCCTGGCCCCCGCCATGCGGCTTGCGCAAATCCTCAACCTTATGCCCCTTGGCGGCCAGTGCGGCGCGCAGTTCCGGCCCGATGCCGCGCTCCACCTCCACCACGCTTGCATTCGGGAAAAAGCGCGGCATGTCGATCGCCGCCTGCGGGTCCATGCCATAGTGCAGCATGTTGGCGAGTACCCAGCTCTGCCCCATCGGCTGGTAATGCGCGCCCATCACGCCGAACACGATGTCCACCTCATATCCCTGCGTGGCCAGGGCCGGAATGATCGTGTGCATCGGCCGCTTATTGCCGGCGATGCAATTCGGGTGTCCCGCTTCCAGCGTGAAGCCGAAGCCGCGATTATGCAGCAGGATCCCGGTATCGCCCGCGACGATGCCGGAGCCGAAATTCTGGAACAGCGAGTTAATGAAACTACACGTGTTGCCGTCCGCATCCACCACCGCGATGTACACCGTGTCGCGGTGCAGGCTGCCAGGCAGCGGCAGCTCGGGCAGGGCCCGCGTATCGTCAATCAGCCCGCGCAGCCCCGCGAGGTATTTTGCGCTCAACAGATGCGCCACCGGCACATCCGCCAGCGCGGGGTCCGCCACAAAAGCATCCCGGTCGCGATAGACGAGCCGTGCCGCTTCGATATGCCGGTGCAGGCGCAGCGGGTCGAGCGGGTCTTCCCCCGGCGCGTAGCCGTCGAGAATGCCCATGATCATCAACGCCACGATTCCGGAGCCATTCGGCGGGCATTCCCAAACCTCGCGCCCGGCAAAGCCGCCACTGATTGGCGTCACGAACTCGGCCGCACGCAAGCCGGCGGCGAAATCGGCCTCCGTATGCAGCCCGCCGCGTCCGCGCAATTCGGCCACCATGGCGGCGGCAAGCTCGCCTTCGTAAAACGCCTTTGCGCCGCCGGCGGCGATCTTGCGCAAGCTGGCGCCCAAGGCAGCATGGCGCATCACCGTGCCAACGCCGGGTGCTGCGCCATTGGGCAGCAATTCGGTGGCGCCGGTCTTGCGCAGTCTGTCCTCGGTGAATGCCCAGTCCCAGGCGACGCGCGGCGTCACCACATACCCGTCCTCGGCATAGCGGATGGCAGGGGCCAGCACCTCATCCAGCCCCTTGCGCCCATGGGCTGCGAGCAGCGTCTCCCAGGCGCTAATGGCGCCGGGGATCGTCACGACATGCGGCGAGGTCTCGCTCAGCGCGGTCACCCCGGCCGCCCGCAAAGCCTCCAGGCTGGCGGCGGCCGGCGCGCGGCCGGAGCCATTCAGCGCCACGATCGGCTTGCCCTTTGGCTTGTACAGGCAGAAGCAATCCCCGCCGATACCGGTCGATTGCGGCTCGGTCACCGCCTGCACGGCCGCCGCGGTCACCGCCGCATCCAACGCATTGCCCCCGGCGCGCAGCATGTCGAGCGCCGCCAGCGTCGCCTCGGGCATCGAGGTCGCGGCCATGGCCTGGGTCGCATAGGCCGGGCTGCGGCCGGGCAAATGGAAGTCACGCATGAATACACTCCCGCGTTCGTACCGCCGCGCTGCAGGCGGTATCGTTAAAATCGGCACCGCAAGACGGCGCGGCCATGCCGGGATGATCCCCGTGGACCATCGCCAGGGGTAGACGCGTTTGCGCCGGACCGCGAATCACGACCGGAATGTTCTTGCAGCGGGTTTACGCCTTTTCAAAGGCCGAAGGCGCGACCGTCATAAACTCGACCAGCTCCGCCAGCACGGCATCGAGATGCCGCTCCATCGCCGCGGCCGCCGCCGCGCCATCCCGCGCGACGAGGGCGGCGAAAATGTCCATATGCTCGGCCAGCGTCGCCACGTCGCGCGAGGGCGAGGACAAGATCCGCCGCGCGCGCGCCAGGCTGTGCCGCGCCGCCTCCACCGCGGCGGCCACGCGCGGATACTCCAGCGCCTCCAGCAGCAGCGCGTGAAAGCCAAGGTCGAGCGCGTGGAACGTGTCGGCATCCGCGCGGTCGATGGCGACCTGCTGGTAGCCGACATTCCGCTCAAGCCGCGCACGCAACGCCTCGGGCATCGTCACGGCCAGGCGGCGCACCATCGCCACCTCCAGCGCGCGGCGGATGAACATCGCCTGCGCGATATCCGGCATGCGGATGCGTGCCACCCGCGTGCCGCGTTGCGGCAGCACCTCCACCAGCCCCTCCGCCTGCAGCCGCGTCAGCGCATCGGAGACCGGAAAGCGCGACACCCCGAAGCGCGCGCATAACGCCGCTTTGTCGATCATGCTGCCCGGCGGCAGTTCAAGCGCGATGATCGCATGGCGGATCGCATCCTGCACGCGCTCCGTGGCGCTGCCCACACGCTTGTTTGCCCCCTCGGAGGGCTTGCTTGCATCGAATTTCATGCTAGCATGTTAGTTGAGGAAACAGAACGAAGCCACTTCTTAAGGTGACGGAAGCGCATTTAACTGTGGATAACGCGGGCGCGACCCGCGGGAACGGTCCATCGCCGTTCATCTTGCCTGGACTTTGTCTGCACTGGTCTAAAAACGAATAATTTAATCGTGCCGGGAGCGAAATGCCATGAGCGATGCCTATCATATCTATGACGAGCGGATGCGCGCGTTATTGCTGTTCAACGCAGAGATCGAGCAAATCGCCACCGGCTATCGCTGGGCGGAGGGCCCGGTCTGGTTCGGCGATGGCAATTTCCTGCTCTGGAGCGATATCCCGAACGACCGCATGCTGCGCTGGTCGCCGAATGGCGAGGTCGAAACCTGGCGCGCGCCGGCGCGCTACAGCAACGGCCATACGCGCGACCGCCAGGGCCGGCTGATCAGTTGCGAGCACGCAGCGCGCCGCGTCTCCCGCACCGAATATGACGGCAGCATCACCACCTTGGTCGACAGTTACGAAGGCAAGCGCCTGAACTCGCCCAACGACGTCGTCGTGAAATCCGACGGCACGATCTGGTTCACCGATCCCGATTACGGGATCCGGAGCGATTACGAAGGCCATCGCGCGGCGCGCGAACAGGCGGGTTGCTTCGTCTATCGTTTCGATCCTGCCACCGGCGATCTCACCGCGGTCGCCGAGGATTACGAGCGCCCCAATGGCCTCGCCTTCAGCCCGGATGAGAAATTTCTCTATATCGCCGATAGCGGCATCAGCCATCGCCAGGACGGCCCGCACCATATCCGCCGCCATACGGTGAGCGATGGGGATAGGCTGGACCGGGGCAAGGTCTTCGCCGAGATCGAAGGCGGCTTTGCCGATGGTTTCCGCTGCGACGAGCAGGGCAATATCTGGACCAGCTACGGCACCGGCAATGCGGTGGCGACCTACGCGCCGGATGGCACCCTGCTCGGCAAGATCGACCTGCCCGAGGCGGTCGCCAACCTCACCTTCGGCGGCCCCATCCGCAACCGCTTGTTCATTACCGCAACCAGCTCCGTCTACGCGCTCTATGTCGGGGTGCGCGGCTGCAAGACGGTCTAGCACCGCCGTCGGCAGAGCGCCGGGATAGGTTAGGACACAACATATCCTGACATATCAAGATAGAAATGATTTCTTGATTGCCTGCGAATCGCCGCTAGCATCATCAGCAATAATCGCCGGGCAACGAATCCGGCCTTTCAGGGAGCGCGACAAAAATGAAACATCTTCTCGGCACCACCATCCTGGCATTGTCCTGTGCCGCGATGCTCAACCCGGCTTGGGCGGACACCTCGGATAAGCGCATTGCGCTCTCCAACAACTATGCCGGAAATTCCTGGCGTCAGGCGATGCTGCAAGGCTGGGCCACGGTCGGCAAGCAGGCGGTTGCGGATAAAACCATCGCGGCGGCGGATTCCTTCACCACCTCGGATAAGGAAGTGCCCACCCAGGCGGCCCAGGTGCAGAACCTGATCCTGCAAGGCTATGACGCGATCGTGATCGACGCCGGCTCGCCGGATGCGCTCAACGGCGCGGTGAAAGCCGCCTGCGATGCCAATATCGTCGTCGTCTCCTTCGATGGCATTGTCACCGAACCCTGCGCCTATCGTGTCATGGTCGATTATCGGCAGCTGGGCGAAGCGCAGGTCGACTATCTGGCCAAGCGTTTCCCCAATGGCGGAAATCTTCTCGAGGTCCGCGGCGTGCCTGGCACCTCGATCGACAACAGTTTCCATCAAGGCATGATCGAAGGTCTTGCCAAGCACCCGAATTTCAAGATCGTCGATAGTGTCGAGGGCGATTGGGATGAGGCGACGACGCAAAAGGCCGTTTCCAGCGTGCTCTCCTCGTTGCCCAATGTCGTCGGCGTCATCGATCAGGGCGGCGATGGCTATGGCGCCGCCGAGGCGTTCAAGGCGGCCGGGCGCCCGGAGCCGGTGATCATCATGGGCAATCGCCAGGTCGAACTCGCCTGGTGGAAGCAGCAGCATGACGCCAATGGCTACTCGACCATGTCCGCCTCTTCTCCGCCCGGTCTCGCGACGTTTGCCTTCTGGATCGCGCAACAGGTCCTTGACGGCAAAAAGGTCCCGCATGATATCGTGGTGCCCTTTTATGCCATTGCGCAGGACCAGCTCGATGCCGTGTTGAAGACCGCGCCGGTCGGCGGTGTCGCCAATATCGTCTATTCGCAGCAGGATGTGATCAACACGATCGCGGCGAATTCCAAGAGCTGATCATCATCTATCGATAGAGGGCTGAAGATGGATCGTGAGATCATCCGGCTGAAATCGGTCGCGAAGAACTTTGGCGTCGTGCAGGCGCTGGGTGGCGTCGACCTCACGATCACTTCCGGCGAGGCGCTCGGCCTCGTCGGGCATAACGGGGCGGGAAAGTCGACGCTGATGAACGTGCTCTCGGGCACGCTCAGCCCGAGCAGCGGCAGCATCATCTCAGGCAAGGCGGCGCGTCCGGATTACGGCGTCGCCGTGGCCAAAACGCTCGGCGTACGCTGTGTCTTTCAGGAGCTTTCGCTCTGCCCCAACCTCACGGTGGCCGAAAACACGCGCATCACGCATCCTAAACTCCGCGGCTGGAACTGGCGCAAGCGCGCCGCTTCCCTGATCCAGGACCGGCTCGACGAGATTTTCCCCGGCCACGGCATCTCGCCCCACATGCCGGTCTTCGAGCTTTCCATCGGCCGCCGCCAGATGGTGGAAATCGCGCGCGCCTTCACCGTCACGGATGCGCCGCTTCGCCTCGTCATCCTCGATGAGCCGACCTCCGCGCTCGATCAGCGCAGCGCCGAGCAGCTCCTGAGCTTCACCCGCCGCTTCGTTGCAGGCGGCGGTGCCACGATTCTCATCTCGCATATCCTGGGTGAAATCCTGGATTATTCCGATCGCATCGTCGTGATGCGCGATGGCCGCGTGGTCAGCAACGGTCTGGGGAGCGAATTCGACCGTGCAAAACTGATCGCCACCATGGGCGGTGCGGCGGAAGCCCATGCTGCCGCGGCCGCAACCCACCCCCGTCAAACGGCGGATGCCAAACTGCGCGTCAAATCCCGCCCCAAGGGCCAAGTGGGCAACACGGCACTCACCGCCCATGCCGGCGAGATCATCGGCCTCGCGGGGCTCGCAGGGCAGGGGCAATCGGATATCCTGGTGGAGATTTTCGGCGCCTCCGCCTCGCCTTCCGCCCGAAATCAGGTCGATGGCAAAACCGCCTTCGTCGCGGGCGACCGCCAGACCGACGGCGTGTTTCCGCTCTGGTCCATCGCGGAAAACATCACCATCCGCTCGCTCGCCCAGTTGAAGAACGGGCTGCTCATTTCCGAACAGCGCACGGCGGAACTGGCGGAAAGCTGGCAGCAGCGCATCGGCATTCGCACGCCGGACATGAATAACAATATTTTGTCCCTTTCTGGCGGCAACCAGCAAAAGGCGCTCTTTGCCCGTGCGCTCGGCTCCGATGCCGCGATCATCCTGATGGACGATCCGATGCGCGGCGTGGATATTGGCACGAAACTCGAAGTCTACGGCATCATCCGCGACGAAGCCGCGCGCGGCCGAACTTTCCTCTGGTACACGACCGAGATGGAAGAGCTCGAATATTGCGATCGCGTCTATATCTTCCGCAACGGGCAGATCGTCGATGAACTCGAACGCGAAGCGCTGAGCGAGGCGCGCCTGATCCATTCCTCATTCCAGGAGGTTGCATGAGCCTCACCCAAACCGGGCACCCGCTCCCCGCACCCGGCGTAAAACGCGCGGCCAAGCGCGATCCGCGCGCCGTGGCGCGCACCTTGCTGCCCGCCATCTCGCTGCTGATCGTGCTGTTGGCGATCCACTATTTCAACCCGCGTGCCATCAGCTATTTCGGCGTCAACCTCATGCTGAACCTCGCAGTGCCGGTGGCACTCGCGACCATGGCGCAGCTTTGCGTGATCACGGTCAACGATCTCGATCTTTCCATCGGCGCCTATGTCGGCTTCATCGCCTGCGTCACGGCAACATTGCTTGCCAGCGCGCCGCTGCTGGGGGCGGCCGTCATCCTCGGCTCCATCGCGCTCTATGCCGCCCTCGGCGCGCTCGTGCATCTGCGCCAATTGCCCTCTATCGTGGTCACCCTGGGCATGAGCTTCGTCTGGCTTGGCCTGGCTTTGCTCATCCTGCCCACCCCCGGCGGCCAGGCGCCGGACTGGCTGCATACCTTCATCAGCCTCGCCCCGCCTTTCATCCCGTTCCCGGTCATCGCGGCACTGGTCATCGCCGGGGTCATGCATGTCGTGCTGATGCAGACCGCCTTTGGTACCTTGCTGCGCGGCGCAGGCGGCAATCCGGCCGCCATCGCCCGCGCCGGCTGGTCCTTGCTGCGCATCAAAATCGCGGCCTATGCGCTGGCGGGCGTCTTCGGCAGCCTGGCCGGCATGGCGCTGGTCGGCGTCACCACCTCGGCGGACGCCAACATGGCCAATGACTACACGCTGCTCGCCGTGGCCGGCGCCATTCTCGGCGGCGCCGAATTCACCGGCGGGCGCATCTCGCCCATCGGCGCGGTCATCGGCGCGCTCACGCTGCAGCTCGCCACCGTCGCCCTCAACTTCTTCCGCCTGCCGGATCTCTTGCCCGGCTTTCGTATCCCCTCCGAATGGCAGGTCGGCGCGCAGGGCATCATCCTGATCCTGATCCTGGCTGTCCGGGCGATCATCAGCCGGAGCAATTCATGACCCTATCCCAAAACGCCGGCCTTTTCTCCCGGCTCCGCAGCCTGCCCTGGATCTGGTCCTTCCTCGGCGCGCTGGCGGTCTACGCTTTGGTCCTTGTCTTCGCGGGCGGGCACGGGGCGTGGAATGTCATCACCACCGCCATCGCCTTCTCCGCCTTCACCGTGCTGGTCGGCATCGGCCAGATGGCCGTCATCACGCTTGGCCCCGGCAATATCGACCTCTCGCTCCCGGCCACGATCGGTTTCGCCAGCGCGGTGGCGATGAAGGTGATGGACGGCGCGGATTCCCGGATCGCCCTCGGCCTCGCCGCGGCGGTCGCCGCCGGGCTGGTCATCGGCATGGCGAACTATTTGCTCATCCGCCTGCTGCGCATCCCGCCGCTCATCGCCACCCTCTCGGCCAGCTTCGTCATCCGCTCGGTCGGCATCTCCTACGGGCGCGGCCTGCAGATCGTGCCGCCGCCGGGCTTTACCTACCTCACCACCGAGCGCTTCGGCGGCATCTCGCTCCTGGCCGTGCTGGTCCTCGCCCTCTCAGCACTCGCCGCCCTGGTCTTGGCGCGCACGGTCTATGGCCGTTCGATGCTCGCGGTCGGCCAGAACATGCGCGCGGCGCGCCTCGCGGGCATCCCGGTCGGGCGCGTGCGCTGGCTTACCTACACGCTCTGCGGCGGGCTGGGCGGGCTTTGCGGCGCCTTCCTGGCCGGGTTTACCGGCGGCTCCTCGCTCGATGTCGGCGCGGAATATCTGCTCACCTCGATCGCGGTCGTGGTCATTGGCGGCACCTCGGTGGCCGGCGGTCTCGCGAACGTGCCTGGGCTCTGGGGCGGCGCGCTCATGCTGTTCATGATCGGCACGCTGCTGAACGCCTCGGGCCTCGGCATCGGCGTGCGCGATTTGCTCACCGGCCTCATCATCATCGCCGTCATCACGCTGGCGGGCGGCCGGCGCCAGACCAGGCATGGCTAGAGTAATATCCGATGCATCAGGAAGGCTCGGTGCAACGATTGAATTTGGATAGGCTGTAGGCTTCTGACGATGAGAATGATACGGTGAAAAAAATCCCGAGCCTGGAGAACAGAGACGCAGAGCCGGACGCCGGTGCGCGTCACACGCGACGGCTATGCTGCCGCTTTATCGGGCCGGTCTGCGAAATGCCTGTTGAGGACCTGATCTGGAAAGATACGAAGCGAAGGTCATCACCGCAACAAGAACTTCCATTCCGAGGATCGGCGTCCCCATCGTCTTGGCGCTCCGGTACAAATTTAGCTTGGTCGAGTGCATTTTTGCGCAAGCTGATTTCTAAGCCGACCGCAGCGCGGTCCAGAGCGCGGCTGCAGCTTAGAGCGCGATCTTTTTAGGTTCGCGCATCTTGCGCGGAGCTAAAAACGTGAAACGCCCTCAATAAAAAAGCTAGAGCATGATCGCACTTAAAGCGATCATGCTCTAGCCATGAATGCCAAAACGATTGGGCACGAATCACGCTTTTTCGCTTCTAGATGACCTACCCAAGTTCTAGATTTGCACCAGAGCCTGCGCGCTGAGCACGCCCTCCAAAGGGCGTATTCGAGGTCGTCCCCCAGATTGGGATAGCATGCAAGCTGATCTTCCTTGCGGTTCTCACCGCTCGCGAAGCTGGGCGCATCACACCACCCGCGCCGCCATCGGCGCATTGACCAAAGCGTCGGCCGCGATCGTGGTCCGTACCCCTAACGCGTAAGAGAGCGCGCCCACAACAGCGACGACCGCCGCGATGACCAGGGCGATTTCGAACGATCCTGTGCGGTCCACGATAAACCCGGTCAGGATTGGCGAGACGGTGGCGCCCAGGTAGCCGCCGAAATTTTGGATACTGGCGCTGGACGCAACGTAATTATGCGGCGCCACCGCGCCGGGAATCATCCAGACACCGGCGGCGGCGGTCTGTACGAAGAACATCGTGATGGAAATCTCCGCGATGACGAGCGTGCTGTTGCGGGTGTGTGCAGCGAGCATCGTGAACAGCGCCACGCAGAGCAAGCCGATGATGGCCGGGGCCTTGCGGCTTGGGATGAGGTCGAGGCCGCGTTGGGCTGCAAGATCCGATACAAGCCCCGCAGTCAGCGAGCCAATGATTCCAAATAAATACGGAATCCCGGCGACCCAACCGGTGCGTACGATGCTGAAATGGTATTGCAGTTCAAGATAGCCCGGAAGCCAAGCCTGGAACATCCAGAGCACATAGCTTAGGCAGAACGAGCCAAGCATCATTGCCCACATCGTGCGGAAGGTGAAGAGGCGCGCCCACTGCCCCAGCGTCACGTCAGCGCTGTGCGGGGTGTCGCCCGCGCGCAAGCTGTCGAATTCCGCGCGAGACAGGCCCTGACGATCGGGATCGCGATACATCGCGAACCAGATGGCGCTGGCGATGATGCCGATGATGCCCATGATCATGAACATCGCGCGCCAGCCAAATCCAAGCATCAGCACCGTCAGCAGCGGCGGCGCGATCGCCGGCGCAAGGCTTCCGGCCATATTGTAAACCCCGGTTGGGAAGCCGCGCTTTGAGACGTGGAACCAGTTCGTGACGGCGCGTGCAGAGGTAGCATAGGCCGGCGCTTCGCCCACGCCCAGGACGCCACGCGCCCAGAGGAGTTGCCCGAAACTTCCGGCGAGCCCGCCCGCCGCCTGCGCGAGGCTCCAGAGCAAGAGCGCCCAGCCGAGCAGCGGCCGTGGACCGAGGCGGTCAACCAGCCATCCCATCGGGAGTTGAGACAGCGCGAAGGATAGCGACCAAACAGAGACAAGGGCGCCAATCTCTGTCGCGTTCAGGCCAAAGTCCGATCGGATGCTTTGGTTGGCGACCGCGACGGATGCGCGATCAATGTAATTGACGGCGATGACCATGGCGCAGAGCAGCACCGCGACCCATTGCAGACGCCGCAACCTTCCGGTTCGTTTCACTTTTCCTCCTTGGCCGCGCGCCGGCGGCCGCTAGGTTCCGGCGGCTTGGGCGAGCCGGATGACGTTCCAGGATGCGGGGGGCAGCGTCATGGTGATCGCGTGGCCTGCTATGTCGATGTCCGTGAGTTCGGTGGGCAGCACGCGCTCAGGCTGCTCCCGGGTGTTGGCGGCCTCGAGGTCCGCGTCGTGGAGGCTAATGCCGTCAACGACACGCAGCGGACCGAACCCGCGCAGCTGGCCCGTCACCCGCATCGGCTGCTCGAGATCGCGATTGAGGGCGAAGAGCGTTATTCCCGCGTCTGTCTCGACCACCGCGAGCTTGAGGTATGGCACCGCTGGCAGCGCGATGGGTTGATCGAGCGCGCCCAGAGGATCGTGGTAGTTTGCGGCGTACGTGTCGCTATACACGCGGCTGCGCAGGACCGTGCCGTGACCCAAATTCGCCATATGCGCGAAAGGCCAGAAGATCGTTTGCCGCCATGCGGCACCGCCCGCTTCCGTCATAATCGGCGCCAGCACGTTGACGAGTTGCGCGAGGCACGCACAGCGCACCCGATCGGCGTGGTTGAGCAGGGCGATCACCATGCCGCCGAAAGCCAGCGCGTCTTTGACCGTGTAAATCTCCTCGAGGATCGCCGGCGCCATCGGCCAGCCCGGCTTGACCCGCGTCGCGCGCGGCCGGCGCGTGCGGTACCAAACATTCCACTCGTCCAGGCTCAGCATAATCCGCTTGTCGGAGCGACGGCGCGCGGCCACGGCATCGGCGGTCGCGATCACCTCCTCAATGAAGCGATCCACGATATCGGCGGCGCCCAGGAAGGCCGGCGTGTCTCGGGCGTAGTCGTTGAGATACATGTGCAACGAGATCCACTCGACCTCGTCAAAGCAGTGCTCGAGGACCGTATCTTCCCAACGGCCAAAGCTCGGCATATTGCGCCCAGAGGAGCCGCACACGGCGAGTTCGATCGTGGGATCCACCCAGCGCATGACCTTGGCGGCCTCGACCGCGGCACGGCCGTATTCCTCCGCCGTCTTAGCGCCGACCTGCCAAGGCGCATCCATCTCGTTGCCCAGGCACCAGAACTTCACGCCGTGCGGTTTCTCCCAGCCGTGGGCGCGACGAAGGTCTGATACGACGGTGCCGCCGGGATGGTTGCAGTATTCTACCAAGCGGCCGGCTTCCTCGATTCCCCTCGTGCCGAGATTGACGGCCATCATCGGCTCAATTCCGGCTTGGCGGCACCAATCCATGAACTCGTTCGTGCCGAAGCTGTTCGGCTCGGTGGACATCCAGGCATAGTCGGGCCGCCTTGGCCGCTGCTCCGCCGGGCCAACGCCATCCTCCCAATTGTAGCCGGAGACGAAGTTGCCGCCGGGGTAACGCACAATCGTGGCACCTAGCTCGCGAACCATGGCGAGCACATCGCCGCGAAATCCATTTTCATCCGCGGTCGGGTGCCCTGGCTCGTAGATGCCGCCGTAAACGCAGCGGCCGAGATGCTCGACGAACGCGCCGAACAGTCGTTTATCGGTGGCGCCGATGGTGAAGTCCCGGTCGGCGAGAATTTCGCAGCGTCGCATATTATCGTCCCCACCTCAGAACCATTGGGTCACGTCGCAGAGCGATCTCCAGCAGCTCGACCCGCGTGAACGGGGGCATCGGCGGCCGCATCATCGTTCTCCCGTCGTTTCGGCTGTTTTAACCGAGGGAACGCATACCGTCCTCTCTCTCGCCGGTCTCGACATGGTGGAGGTTAATCGCCACCGCGATACACGTCTAATGCCGAATCAGACGTGGCTCATCATAAAACCATTATCCATAGGCAGGCTTGTGGGCCGTCCTCCGGCAAGTACCTTGTACAGATGGGGGACGGCCCCTCGCGGTATCCCTGAACGCAGCGACAGTCGCCGACTTTACTGTGTTCAAAAGGGCGCCGGATTTTACAGCGGGGCTGGACCTGGCGCGACCAAGTTGCGGTTGTGCAATGTTCGGCAACCAAAAGTTGACATTCGTTGGTAATATGCATCAAATTACCAATTCGTTAGGTTTTGGGGATGACAGAGAGATACTGGATGCCGTTCCGATATTTGGCGTTTGACCATGCTTCGCAGGCCATTCTCGCGCATGGTGGAACGGCAGCCGACGCCTTATACGCGGCGGATCAAATTGCGCCGGATGCGCCGCTCTATGTGCTCGATGCTGGCCATCTTGGCTGGAAAATATGGCATCTGCAGATGAATTTAGGTGCGGCGAGCGAAGCGCTCAGGCGGGGAGACAAGGTTGTGCCTTTCGACTTCTGGTGGTTGCGCTGGGGGACGGGAGCTGCTGGGGGTAAGCGTTGACCATCGTCAGGGCGGCGCGGCCATGCGTGTTGCTTAGGCAATTGCATCAAAGGAATGTGAAGATCATTCTGTTACGCTGGGCGGCGGCGCGCCGCTGACAATCGCCCAGGGGCATCTGAACCGGCTTAATGAGGTGAGGGCTGCACGCCGGACGCGGCATCGAACGGCCCGCTTCCGTTAGACCGGCGTCGACCCGATGCGAGTATTTGTTGTGACCAAGCACCAACAGTGAGCAGGCATAGAGCATGACCTGTTTCGATGCGAATCCGGACATAAAATGTCGCGTCAATGCCGACGCATTGGGCTATTTTATGCAAAGTCGTACGCGAACCGAACTGCGGACGGGTTGCTGTTCGGCGGCATAGGATGTTCTTGATTTGTTTTGGCGTCGGCGCTGTTTGGCCGACGCCCGACACTGCGACATATGCTTGGCTTATTTCGATTTCGCGTTAAATGGCGGGCATATTGTGAGCTGGCCCCCGCGGTGAGGACCACTTTCGGCCGGATTTAAGTTGAAGTCGGCGCCGTTCTATCTTCCATATAAAATTAGGCTGCTTGTTGCTGTTGTGGCTGTGGGTATGTGGGCAACGCGTTAGCGTTGTCCACGCGAAGCGTCATATTCACAGTCATCGGCAGCACGACGCCGACCATTGCCGCTTCCGACAGTCATACGCGGCGCCACAAATCATCGGCACGATAATGCAAACCTGAATAATCCAGATGAGAATACGTCGATCATCGATCGGCAGCACCTGCCGCCTTTAAATGGCGGAAGCAATGGTTCCACCCTCGTCCATTGTTTAATTTTCAACCCAAAGTAGCCTCATGTCATCACCGCATCCGTCGATTACTTCGACAGCTGCTTCTTGACTTCTCTGTAATTCACTGAAGTCCTTTTTCAATTGAGAACGCTTCATAGGACCTGAGTTGGCCAAAAATTGAACGGGATATTTGGATTGAATTCGTTGCCTTTGAATTGCCAAACATTCAATTGCAAATATTGGGTTCTTTTTTATTATATGGCGTCTTAATTTTTCTTATATTTTTGGATGGAGGCACGCTATGAATAAAATCAAGACGTTGATTGGCGTTGCTATAGTTGAATGTTTGCTACTAATTTCAACAATCCATCACGTATCCCACGCGCAGGGCAGCGTGTTGGATTTTTCCATTAACAACAATACGCCAAACCAAATAGACAACGTTTTCGTTCGTCCATCGGACAGTGGAGCTCAATGGTCCGACGATCTTCTGGGACAGAACGATGTTGTGTCGTCGGGCGACACCGAACAGTTTAGAATAACCAACGCGTATGGTTGTGAGCATGACATTGAATTTTATTTTCATGGCGACAACAATACTCCACACGAGTTTGACAATATAAATCTTTGTACAATTGGAACCATGAAGGTGTGGTATAATACAGAGGAGAGTGCTTACGAAGAAGCTTCTCAGTAAATCCATTTGTTTCCAATTAATAATTTTAAAAAATACGCTTCCAAAGATCTCAAAATACACTCGGTATCGTACCGATTTCAGGGCTGCGTCTAATGACAAACGCACAGCGCATGGCACTTGCGACCATGTTGGTGCTGGGAGCGACACCGTGCGGCGGAAAACGCGCCTCCGCGTCCCCTATGCCACCGACCGTAATCCGTGCGGAGCTCGAACGTTGGCGCGAAGACTTCAATGCCGGACGCGCCGACCACATCTGCGACCTGTTCGCGCACGACCTGCGCTATGATTTCCAAGGGTTGCCGGAGCAAAACTACGCGCTTCTTTGCGACCGTCTCCATCGCGCGCTCGCGAACCCGACACAATCCTATCACTACGGACTGGACATCAAGGAGATCATCGTTTCCGGCGACCTCGCGGTGGTGCGGCTGACCTGGACCTCTATCCTGACCGAAAAAGACGGCCGACAAGTGACCGAAGAAGAGCCTGGGTTGGACGTGTTCAGACGGGATACGGGCGGAGCATGGAAGATAATCCGTTATATGTCGTATCCTGAGACGCCCTGATAGCCCCGGGACATTGAGGACCGGATCCGGCACCGCGACCTGCTCACCGGGCTCATCATCGCGGTCATCACGCTGGCGGGTAGCAGGCGGCAGGTAAGGCAGTAGCCGCTTTTTGAAAAAAAGCGGCGCAAAAAACTTTTGCGACTTTAGAGCCGGGAGCCACATCCGCCCCCGGCCCAAGTTAAAAAAGTTTTTTTGCTTCTTTTTGTTCACAAAAAGAAGACTTCCCTTATGCAGCCTCTTCCTCGCGCCCATAGAGCAGCAGTAGCGCCAAGATCACCAACCCATAAATAATGCTGCGCCCATAATCAGGCATGTTGAACGCCAGCAGCACACTCACCAGCACGGTCAGGCTGATCGCCCCCGCCACCGAGCCGAGATAATGCCCACGCCCACCCAGGATATAAACGCCGCCGATCACCACCGCGGCGATCGACTGGAACAGATAAGGATCGCCCATGCCGAGTGCCGCCTGTCCGCCAAAGCCCACCAGCATGATCCCGGCCAGGGCGGCGAATAACCCGCTCAGCGTATAGAGCGCGATCGTCACCGCCGCGACATTCACGCCCGCAAGATGGCTCGCCCGCGCATTATTGCCCACCATGTAGGTATTGCGCCCAAACCGTGTCATCCCCAGCACGAAGGACACGATGATGATCACCGCCAGCCAGAGCCAGAGCGCGATCGGCAGGCCGAGCAGCCCGCTATGCACCGCCGCCTGCACAATCGGCGGCGCATAGGCGGCACAGCTCGCACAGGTCATCCCCCCGCTGAGGCCCAAGGTCAGCCCCTGCATGATGCCGTTCATCGCCAGCGTCATCACCACGGCGGGAATCCCGAGCAGCGCAATGCCCGCCCCGTTCAGCGCGCCGACGAACGCCCCCATGCCGAGGGTGAGCGCCAAAGCCGGCAGGGCGCGCGCATCGCTGCCGAGCGAGCTCGTCACCATCAGGATCGCGCCGCCATTCAGCACCCAGGGCACTGAGAGGTCGATGCCCCCGATCAGGATCACAAAAGTCTGCCCCGCCGCCACCAGCCCGACGAAGGAGGCCACGACGAGGATCGCGCGGATGCCATCCAGGCTCGCAAATCCCGGCCGCACGATTTCGCCCAGCGCAAACAGCACGATCCCCGCGACGAAGGCATAGGCGATGCGCCGCTGGTCGACGCTCAGGAAATTTTTCATCGGCGGCGCCTCACGAATTGTCCGATCATATTGGCCGAAACCACCGCCGCCAGCAGGAACACGCCCTCATAGAAGGTCTGATACAGCGGATCGATATGCGCGAAGAACAAGATGTTCACGACCATCACGGTGACGAACGCGCCGAACAGCGCGCCGAGCCCACTGCCGCGCCCGCCGAACAGGCTGACCCCGCCCAGCACGGCGGCGACGATCGACGTCAGCGTGTAGGTATCCCCGGTTGTCGCATCCCCCGCCGTCGCATTGGCGGCCAGGAACAGCCCGGCCAGCGCCGAGGCCACGCCGCCCAGCGTATAGGCGAGAATGATGGTGCGCCGGACCGGAATGCCATGGCTGCTCGCCGCCGCCGCGTCATTGCCAACGGCATAGACCGACACGCCCAGCCGGGTGCGCCGGAAAACCGCCCAGAGCACGCCGATCGCCGGGATATAGAGCAGCGAGAGCGGATAATCCGGATTGGCGAGCACAGTGGTGATGCCAGGCGCAATCGCCCCGCCTGGCTGCGGCAGAATGCGGATCGCCAGGCCCTGATAGATCGAGAGCGTCGCCAGCGTCACGATGATCGGCTGCAACCTTCCTACCGCCACCAGCACGCCATTCACCAGCCCGCAGGCAGCGCCAATGAGCAATATCGCCACCGTCCAGACCGCATCCCCTAGCGGCGGCCCGTTCAGCGTCTGCGCCGCGACCGCGTTGGTAAGGTCGATCACGCCGCCAACGGAAAGATCGATGCCGCGCGTCAGCACCACCAGCGTCTGCGCCAATGCCGCGAACGCCAGGGGCATGGTGTTATCCAGCGTCGAGGTCAGCTCGAACCCGCCGGGCAGCCGATGCTGGGTTGCGTAAAAAATCACGCAATAGGCAAGGATACAGGCGCTGAGTAGGAAAATGACCAGCGCGAGCCCGACATTCTGTACCAGCGCATGCGCCATTCTGCTGCGCCGCGCCCCGCCGGTCAGTACCACCTGCTCGGGTTGCATGAGATCAGGCGGCATGAGGATCACGCACGGCAGCCGAGACGATAGCCTCGGCGGTGATCCCGGGGCCGGGCAGCTCCGCCGCCACGATGCCCTCGCGCATCACCAGCACGCGGTGGCAGAGATGCGCCAGCTCCTCCGCATCGCTCGAATAAAACAGAATGGCATGTCCCTCCGTGGCGAGCCGCAGCACCAGCTCGTAAATCTCATGCTTGGTCGCGACATCCACGCCGCGCGTCACATCATAGAGCAGCAGCACGCGGCATCCGGCGAGCAGCCAGCGCCCGAGCAGCACCTTCTGCTGGTTGCCGCCGCTCAGCGCCCCCACCGCGAGGCCAATCCCGCTGGTCCGCACATGCAATTGGTCGACCACCCCCTGCGCCGCCTGCCGCTCGGCCGCTTTGCGCAGCACGCCGAAGCGCGCGAGGCTTTTCAAAATCACCAGCGTCGCATTATCGCGCACGCTCATCTGCAGCAGCAGCCCCTCGGTCTTGCGGTCCTCTGGCACCAGCGCGACCCCGGCGGCAATCGCCGCGCGCGGCGAGCCGAAGCGCCGTACCCGCCCATCCACAAGCAACTGCCCGGCGGCGACATGCGCATCCCCGAACAGCATGCGGAACAATTCCCGGTGCCCATGGCCGGCAAGTCCGCCCACGCCCAGCACCTCGCCGCGCTGCAGGCGGAAGGAAACGCCATGCACATTCAGCCCCGAAATGTTCTTCACCTCCAGCGCGGTTTGCGCCGGCACGGGCACCGGCGGCACCGGCGGGTAGAGCGCCTCAACGCGCCGCCCGGTCATCAGCCGCACCGCCTCGTCCTCGGCGATATCGCGGAACGTGCCGACATCCCGGCCATTGCGGAAAATCGTGATGCGGTCCGCAATACTGCGAATTTCCGCCCAGCGATGCGAGGTGAACACGATGCAGGTACCGGCCGCGCGCAAGCGGCGGATTTGCCCGAACAGCCATTCCACCTCCCGCTCCACGAGCGAGGAGGTCGGCTCATCGAGAAACAAAATGCGCGGCGCGTGGCTGATCGCGCGCACAATCTCCACGGTCTGCCGCTCCGCGAGCGAAATATCCTCGATCAGCGCGCGCGGATCGATATGCGTGACGCCGTATTGCGCGAGCAGCGCATCCGCCGCGCGCACGGTGGCCGAGCGGTCGATCAGCCCGGAAAACCCTTTCGGCTCGCGCGAGAGCAGCAGATTCTCCGCCACCGTCATCCAAGGCAGCAGCGTCAGCTCCTGAAACACCGTCCAGGCGCCCAATTCATGCGCCGCCTGCGGCCCGGCGAGCGAGACCGCCTGCCCATGCAGGCGCACCACCCCGCAATCTGGCCGCACGCGCCCGCCGAGAATCTTGATCAGCGTCGATTTGCCGGCGCCATTCTCGCCGACGAGCGCATGCACCTCGCCGTAGGTGGCGCTGAAGGACGCCGCCTCGAGTGCCGCCACCCCGCCATAGGCCTTGCCCACCCCCACAGCCTCCACGGCCAATCTTCCCGCCGTGGGGCTTGCCTCCTGCAGCACGACGCCTTCCGGCTCGCCCAAGCTCACACCTTTGGCAAATTGATGACGAGCTTATCCGGGCAGGCCGTCCCGCTTACCGCCGCCTCGACGCAGATCTGCACCGGCGAGTCCGCGCCGCCGGCGGTAAAATCGTCGAAGAAGCTGTCCGGCTGGTCGGGGAACACATTCACGCCGAGTTTTAAATCCGCATTCGTCAGGAACACGTTCGGCACGTCGATATTCTTTTTCGGATAGGTGCCGTTCAGGATCCGGCGCGAGAGCTCCAACCCGATGATCGAGAGATAAGGCGGCGACCCCGCGGAGCAGCCCTGCACCTGGTGGCCGCCAATGCCCAGCATCATCTTGCGGAAGCCGTTCTCGCATTCACCGGCCGTCGGCGGCAGCGGGCGGTTCGCCGAGATAAACGCTTTCAACACGCCATCCGTGCCACCCTGGCACCAGATGCCGTCAATCTTCGGCAGCGAGGGCAGCACCGCCGCCGTATTGCGCTCGGCGGTCGAGGAATCCCACATGCCGGTAAAGCGGTTGACCACCTTGATGCCCGGATATTTCGCCCAAACCGCCTCAGCCCCCTTGTTGCGGTCCAAATCCACCTGCGTCCCGGCCACGCCCGTCACCATGATCACATTGCCCTGGCCGTTGATCTGCTGGGCAAGCCATTCCGCCAGCCCCGCCCCCAGATCCTCCTGGCTGATATTCACCTTGATGGCCGACGGCGCGGTCACCGCATTATCGAAACAAACGACGAGGATCCCGCGCGACGTCGCCTGGTGGATAATCCCGTTCAGCGCGGTGGGGGAGGCGGCATCGATCACGATGGCATCCACCTCCTCCGCGATCAGATTGGAAATCTGCTGCGACTGCTTGCTGACATCGTTGCCGGAATTGAACACCGAGCCCTCGACCTCGGAGGCGAACGGCTCCATCAGCAGCGCCGCTTTAAAGACGTTCTCCATCTCCAGCCGCCATTTATTGCCGATATAGGAGTTGGACAGCGCGATCTTGAACTTCTTCCCCGGCGTCTGCGCGAAGCCCCGCTTCATGCCGAGCACGGTAAACCCGGCCATCGCCCCCATGCCCATCGTCTTCAGCATTGCACGCCGTGTCGCTTCTTGCGTCATCTCATTGTTCCCCTGCCGATGCGGTCTTGTTATTTATATGCAATGAACCGTAGGAAGGAGGATTTGTCCAGAGTATTTGTAACGTAAGCGTGAAATTTTAGGGAAGCGGAGAGGAAGACTTCTTTTGGTAAACAAAAAGCAGCGAAAAAACTTCTGTAACCTGGGGCAGGGTTGCATTGCTCCGTGGTGCCGATGCGCCGGGCGATGGCCTACAGGCTGTCACCGGGATTGACGATAACGGTTTTGATATCCTTCTGATCCACTTCCATTTTCGGGCCGAATTCCGCAGTAGGGTAGAGCAAGTCGCCGACGCCGGCGGCAATCTTGTCCACCGCGTTGAGATCGGGCGAGCCGACGGCGTTGCGCAAACTGGGCGGCACGATGAGGTTCATTTTAGCCGCGTTATTCATCATATAGCTCCAGCTCAGATCACCCCGATTCGTCGACTGCAGGGGAGCGGTTTCCCATGCGTTGCCAAGTGCATGGGGATTTGTTTCGGTCCACAACATCGCCTTGACGATAATTAGACGCGCTCCGCAGCTCATCATTGTACTGAGAAACAATAGTCTGGACGTCTTGGTCACACGCATTCCACGAGAGCGCGTGGGCAGAATTTTGTGTATCCTGCAAAATGGTTATTTATACTAACCAAGCCTTTTTGTTAAGCGTAAAGGAAGGTAGGTTGCGCTTTGTAGGTTGAGCATTGTATCCCCATAGATAGAAATAACGGCATCGTAAACGTAAAAATCTGCTGCCGAAGGCAGGATAAGCAGCCGCTTTTGTGAAAAAAAGCGGCGCAAAAAACTTGTGCCTTAAGAGCCGGGCGTTAAGCGCGCCCCAGGCCCAGGTGAAAACGTTTTTTTGCTTCTTTTTGTTCACAAAAAGAAGTCTTCCTCTACCCTTTTCAAGAAATTCAATCACATACACGTCGCCCGGTCCCGCCGCGTCCAGCGCCACCGTTCCGCCTTTGCCCTCGAACATCACGCTATCCCCAGCCGCAAGCGCCGCCATCTCCGCGCCCGCGGCGACGCGCAAAGCGGTGCCGAAAGCGAGGAACAAGGTGACATCCGCGGCCAATGCCCAGTCCGTTGGCAATGCCGCCAGCCGCGCCACGCGATGCGCAAAACGCTCCCGCCGCGTCATGACATTGAGATCAAGGATCGGCCCGTCGATCAGCCGCGCATAGGCCGGCGCATCGCCGGGGAAAAAATGCGGCGCGGTATCAGGGCCGAGCCGCACCGCGCCGCCGCGCACCGCAAGCTCAATGCCAGCACCGGTCAGCACCGAGAGTGTGCGGTCAACCCCGGCAAATTCCGAGAACCCGCCATCGGCCGCAACCCTTGCCATGCTGACCCGCCAGTCGAACGCGCTTGCATCGCGCGGAAAAACCGCGATCTCGGTCGTCACCCCGCCGCCATTCTTCCACGGCATTTCGCGATAGTCTCCGTGCCGCAGGAGCCGCATGGCTCAGCCCAGAATGCCCGGCAAATCCAGCCCGAATTCCCGCGCGCAGTTCCGTGCACTTGCATAACCGGCATCGGCATGGCGCATCACGCCGGAGGCGGGGTCGTTCCACAGCACGTTGCGCAACCGTTTCGCCGCTTCCGGCGTGCCATCCGCGCAGATCACCATGCCGGCATGCTGCGAGAATCCCATGCCCACGCCACCGCCATGATGCAGCGAAACCCAGGTAGCACCCGACGCGCAATTCAGCAGCGCATTGAGCAACGGCCAGTCGGAGACGGCATCCGATCCATCGGCCATCGCCTCGGTCTCGCGGTTGGGCGAGGCGACGGAGCCGGAATCCAGATGGTCGCGCCCGATCACCACCGGTGCGGAAAGCTCGCCCTTGGCGACCATCTCGTTGAAGGCGAGGCCCAACCGATGCCGGTCCCCCAACCCGACCCAGCAGATGCGCGCGGGCAGCCCCTGAAACGCGATTCTGTTCCGCGCCATGTCCAGCCAGTGATGCAGATGCGTATCATGCGGCATCAGCTCCTTCACTTTGGCGTCGGTCTTAAAAATATCCTCCGGATCGCCCGAGAGTGCCGCCCAGCGGAACGGCCCGACCCCACGACAAAACAGCGGCCTGATATAGGCCGGCACGAAACCCGGAAAGTCAAAGGCATTGGCTACCCCTTCCTCTTTTGCCATCTGCCGGATGTTATTGCCGTAATCGAAGGTCGGCACGCCCATCTGCGCAAAGCGCAGCATGTCGCGCACATGCCCCGCCATGGAAGCGCGGGCCGCGATCTCCACCGCCTTCGGGTCGCTCTCCCGGCGCGCAACCCATTCCGCGACGCTCCAGCCTTTCGGCAGATAGCCGTTGATCGGATCATGCGCCGAGGTCTGGTCGGTCAGCGCATCCGGGCGAATGCCCCGGCGCAGCAGCTCCGGCAGCATTTCCGCGATATTGCCGAGCAGGCCGACGGAAACCGGTCGCTTCTCCGCCACCGAGCGGTCGATGATCGCCAGCGCGTCATCCAGCGTATCCGCGCGCAGATCCAAATAGCGCGTCTTCAACCGCATCTCGATCCGGCTCGCCTGGCATTCCACCGCGAGACAACTCGCCCCCGCCATGGTCGCGGCCAAAGGCTGCGCGCCGCCCATGCCGCCCAAGCCTGCGGTGAGAATCCATTTGCCCGAAAGATCGCCCCGGTAATGCTGCCGGCCCATCTCGACAAAAGTCTCATACGTGCCCTGCACGATCCCCTGCGTGCCGATATAAATCCACGACCCCGCCGTCATCTGGCCGTACATCATCAGCCCCTTGCGATCGAGTTCATGGAAATGCTGCCAGTTCGCCCAATGCGGCACGAGGTTGGAATTCGCCAGCAGCACGCGCGGCGCATGCTCCTGCGTGGTGAACACGCCGACCGGCTTGCCGGACTGGATCAGCAGCGTCTGGTCCGCCTCCAGGCGGCGCAGCGTCTCCACGATACAGTCGAACGCATTCCAATCCCGCGCGGCGCGGCCGATACCGCCATACACCACCAACTCCTCCGGCCGCTCGGCGACCATCGGGTCGAGATTATTCATCAACATCCGCAGCGGCGCCTCCGTCGCCCAGGATTTCGCCGAAAGCACATTGCCGTGCGGCGCGCGGATGAGGCGGGCATTATCGAGACGGTTCATGGCAGAAAACTTTCGATGATGGTTTTCAACACAGGTAGAATGGCAGGTGCCGGGTCAATCTGCCCCGGCCAATTCTCCGGCATCGGCCATTCCGGCTCGTCCATATACCCCCGGCAGGCGAGCTCCATCTGGAGGGCGTTGACCCCGCCCTCCGGATCGCCGTGATGCCGCGTGATCCAGCCGCCCTTAAAACGCCCGTTCACCACATGACTATGCCGCGCATCCGCCGCACAAATCGCCGCGACACGATCGGTAATCGCCGCATCGCAGGCTTTGCCGGCATTCGTGCCGATATTGAAATTCGGCAAAACCCCCGTAAACAGGCGCGGAATTTCACTGCGGATGGAATGGCAGTCATACAGCACGATGCTGCGATGCAGCCCCCGCAGCCGCGCAATTTCCGCCGTTAGCGCCGCATGATACGGGTCAAAATACGCCGCGCGCCGCCGCGCGATTTCCGCCGCATCCGGCTGCCGCCCTTCATGGTAGAGCGCCTCGCCATCAAAGGTCGTGGTCGGGCAAAGCGCCGTCACCGTTTGGCCCGGATAGAGCGACGCCCCGGAGGGATCGCGATTCACATCGATCACCGTGCGCGACAGGCTGGTCTGGAGGATCGTCGCATCCAGGCTTTCGGCAAAGCTGTAGAGCTCCGGCAAAAACCAATCCGCATCCTTGCGCGCCAGCCAGAGCGAGCGCAGCGCCGGCTGCAACGCATCGGGAATTTCCACCCCCGCATGGGGAATGCTGAGAATGAGCGGCGCCGAGCCGGAACGGAGGGTCAAAAAGCTCATGTCACACCCGGAAGCGTCTCAAAGCGCAACGCCCCGCGGCCAAGGAGCAAAATCGCGGCGTCGATATCCGGCGCAAAATACCGGTCATCCTCCAGGCGCGGCACGGCGGCACGCAGGGTTGCGCGCACCTCCTCTAGCACGGCACTCGAGCGCAGATCATGAAAATCGCAGCCTTGCGCCGCCGCGAGCAATTCAATCGCAATGATCGCGCGCAAATTCTCGGTCATCGCGCCCAAGCGCCGCGCGCCATGGGCGGCCATCGAGACATGATCCTCCTGGTTCGCCGAGGTCGGGATGGAATCCACCACCGCGGGAAACGCCCGGCCCTTATTCTCGGAGACCAGCGCCGCCGCCGTCACCTGCGGGATCATGAAGCCGGAATTCAAGCCGGGCTTCGGGGCGAGGAAAGCCGGCAGGCCGGAGAGGGCAGGGTCCACCAGCATGGCCAGGCGCCGCTCCGCCAGCGCGCCGATTTCGCACACCGCCATGGCGATCATATCGGCGGCAAAAGCCACCGGCTCGGCATGGAAATTCCCGCCCGAGAGCGCCTCGGCGGGGTCGGTGAAGATCAGCGGATTATCCGTGACACCATTCGCCTCGGTCGCCAGCGTCGTCGCCGCCTGGCGCAGCACATCCAGCACCGCGCCCATCACCTGCGGTTGGCAGCGCAGGCAATACGGGTCCTGCACGCGCTCATCGCCGGTGAGATGCGAGGCGCGGATGGCGCTGCCCGCCATCAACCCGCGCAGCGCGTCCGCCACCTCGATCTGCCCCGCATGGCGGCGCAGCTTGTGGATACGCGGATCGAACGGCGCATCCGAGCCGCGCGCCGCATCGGTGGAAAGCGCGCCCGTCACCAGCGCCGCGCGGAACAAATTCTCCGCCTCGAACAACCCGGCCAGCGCATAGGCGGTGGAGAATTGCGTGCCGTTGAGCAGCGCCAACC
Source organism: uncultured Pseudomonadota bacterium (assembly GCA_963737355.1). GTDB lineage: Bacteria > Pseudomonadota > Alphaproteobacteria > Acetobacterales > Acetobacteraceae > Acidocella. The sequence continues at coordinate 744,373 of CAVTSC010000008.1, forward strand.
CTTCTTTCGGCCCGAGAACAATCGGGGCGAGCCCCGCCTGCGCCAGCCCCTCAGCGGCGGACATGCGCCCGGCGGCGCAAAAGACCTCGCCGACGCCGAGCATCGCGGCGGTCATATGCGCGAGCGGTGCCAAATCGCCGGAAGCGCCCACAGACCCCTGCGCCGGGATCACCGGAATCACCTCGCGCAACAGCATCTGTTCGAGCAATTGCACGGTCGCCACGCGCACGCCGGAAGCCCCCTGCGCCAGCGCGCCCAATTTCAGCACCATCATCAGCCGCGCCACGGGCAGAGGCATCGCCTCGCCCACCCCAGCGGCGTGCGAGAGCACAAGATTGCGCTGCAAAATTTCCAAATCCGCATCGGCAATGCGCACCGTCGCGAGCTTCCCGAACCCGGTATTGATCCCATAAACCGGCTCGCCGCGCGCCAAGATCGCCGCCACCGCCTCGGCACTCTGCGCCACCACGGGCAAAGCAGCGGGGTCAAGCGCGCAACGCGCCCCGCGATAAAGATCGCGCCATTGCGCCAAAGTCACATTGCCAGGGTCAAGAATCATGCGGCACTCCAAATGCGTCGGTAAAGCGGGTTGAAGCCGATGCGATAAACAAGCTCGGCCGGGGTCTCGATATCCCAGATCGCCAGATGGCATTTCGCACCGGGCGCCAGCACGCCGACATCCTTGCGCCCGAGTGCCGCAGCGGCGTTTCGCGTCACGCCCAGCAGGCACTCTTCCACCGTGAGGCGGAACTGCGTCGCCGCCATGTTCATCGCCAGCAGCAGGGAATTCAGCGGCGAGGTCCCGGGATTAAGGTCGGTCGCCACCGCCATGCGCACGCCCGCTTCGCGCAAGGCGGCCACCGGAGGCAATTGCGTCTCGCGCAGCGTATAGAACGCGCCGGGCAGCAGCACGGCGACACTTCCCGCCGCCGCCATCGCCGCGACACCCTCCGCATCGGTATATTCCAGATGATCGACGGAGAGCGCGGAAAAGCGCGCCGCCAGTGCCGCGCCATGCAAATTGGAAAGCTGGTCCGCATGCAGTTTGACCGGCAGCCCATGCGCCTTTGCGGCCGCGAACACCTGCGCAATCTCCTCGCGCGTAAACGCAATGCCCTCGCAAAACCCATCGACGGCATCCGCCAATTTTTCCGCCGCGATTTGCGGGATCAGCACGCTCGCAAAGCAGCCGCATATAGCCCGCGCGGTCAGACAAGAATTCCGGCGGCAGCGCATGGGCACCCAAAAACGTCGCGGCAACATCCACCTCGCATTGCTCCCGCATCTCGCCGATCACGCGCAGCAATTTCAGCTCGGAGTCCTCGGAAAGCCCATAGCCGGATTTGATCTCAACCGTCGTCACCCCTTCGGCCAGCAATGCGTCCAGTCGCGGCAGGCTGGCCGCATAGAGCTCCGCCGCGCTCGCCGCCCGCGTCGCCCGCATGGTCGAGGCAATCCCGCCCCCGGCGCGCGCGATCTCCGCATAGCTCGCGCCCTTCAGCCGCGCCTCGAATTCTGCCGCGCGGTTGCCGCCATAGACCAGATGCGTGTGGCAATCGATCAGCCCCGGCGTCACCCAGCGCCCGCCGCAATCCACGATTTCCGGCGCGGAAACTGCCTGCGCCGGCCCGGCATACACGATCCGCCCCGCTACCGCCGCCACCATGCCATGCACGATCACCCCGATCCCAGGCTGGTCCGGTGCCATCGTCGCTAGGCGGGCATTGGTGAAAACGCAATCCGCATGCATGCAAATAGCCCTTGGCCGGCTTGGTCTTGCTTGTATATACAATAGGATCAAAAGACGGAGCTGTACAGTGGAAAAGTGAAATGTATTTCCGGCACGCTTTGCTGCCCAGGCGGCTGGGCGGAGCAGGATGTTCGCATCCGCATCGCGGAGGGGCGTGATCAGCGGCGCTCGAGACCAGGCGCGGCGCCCAGCGGGCGAGGCCACGGCATCGCGCTGCCCGGCATGCCGAACCTGCACAGCCACACCTTCCAGCGCGCCATTGCCGGGCTGACGGAGCGAAGGGGTAACACCACCGATAGTTTCTGGACCTGGCGCGACCTGATGTACCGCTTTGCGCTCCGGATGACGCCGGATGATATCGAGGCCGTGGCCACCCAGGCGTTTATTGAAATGCTCGAAAGCGGGTTCACCAGCGTCGCGGAATTCCACTATCTGCACCACGCGCCGGACGGCTCGCCCTATGCCGATATCGCCGAGACGGCCACGCGCATCGCCGCCGCCGCCGCCGCCGCGGGGATCGACCTGACTGCTGCTGCCGGTATTCTACGCCCATGCGGGTTTCGGCGGCCTGCCCCGGCACCGGCGCAGCGCCGCTTCATCAACAACCTCAATTCCTACGAGCAACTCCTCGCGCGTTGCGAAACGCTTTCCGCCACCGGCGTCGCGCCGCATTCCCTGCGCGCCGTAACGCCGGAGGAGCTCACACAACTCACAACCCTCGCGGGTCAACGCCCGCTGCACATCCACATCGCCGAGCAGACCGCCGAGGTCGAGGAATGCCTCGCCTGGTCCGGCCAGCGCCCCATCGAATTTCTGCTCCGCCATGCGCCGGTCGCGAAAAACTGGTGCCTCGTCCACGCCACCCACGCCAATGAAGCCGAACTTGCCGGCATCGCCGCCGCCGGCGCCGTGGCTGGGCTTTGCCCGATGACCGAGGCGAATTTCGGCGATGGTATTTTCCCCGCCTATGCTTTCCCCGGGCGCCTGGGGGATCGGCTCGGATTCCAATGTGCTGATCAGCGTCGCGCAGGAATTGCGCATGCTGGAATATGTCCCAGCGCCTGCTGCTGCGCCAACGCAATGTCATGGCCAGCGCCACGATACGCGACACCGCCACCGCCTTATACCAGAACGCTTTGGCGGGTGGCGCGCAGGCTTTGGGCATGCCGGCGGGCCTTGCCGTCGGCATGCGGCCAACATCGTGACTTTGGCCGGCAGCGACCCGTCTTTCGCCCTCGCGCAATCGCTCTTCACCGCCCGCGCACCGCAGGTGCAAGACGTCTGGGTGCGCGGCCGCCTGCAGGTGCAAGACGGAAAACACCTCCTGGCCGAGGCGGCAAAACGCCGCTTCGACACGGTGGTGCAAAGCCTGCTTCAAGGAGCCGCATGACCGATTCCGTCCTCTCCGCAGCCAAGCCCCAGCCGCTCTACGCGCGCGTCAAACAATATTTGCGCGACCATATCGCCGCCGGAAAATGGCCGGATGGGAGCAAAATCCCCTCGGAATACGCGCTGATGGACACGCTCGGCGCCTCGCGCATGACCGTGCACCGGGCGCTGCGCGAACTCTCCGCCGAGGGCATCCTGCACCGCGTCCAGGGCGTCGGCAGTTTCGTGCGCAAACCCACCTCGCGTTCCGGCCTGCTGGAGATTTTCGACATCTCCGAGGATATTCTGCGCCGCGGTCATGCGCATCAATCGCGCATCCTATGCCTGGAAGCGCGCCGCGCCGATGCCGAAACCGCGGCGAAATTTACGCTCCGCGCGGGGAGCAAAATCTTTTATTCCGAGGTCGTGCATACCGAGGATGATATCCCCGTGCAGCTCGAGGAACGTTTCGTCTCGCCCCATTTCGCCCCGCTTTATCTCGACCAGGATTTCACCCAGCAGACCACCAACCGCTATTTGCAGAGCATCGCGGCGGCGAGCGAGGTGGAGCATGTCGTTCATGCCATCACAGCGGATGCGCGCATGCAAAACCTTGTTGGAAATCCCACCGCCGAGCCATGCCTTCTGGTCGAGCGCCGCACCTGGACCACTTGCGGTCCCGCCACCGCCTCGCGCCTCATCCATCCCGGGAGCCGGTACAGCCTCGGCAGCCGTTACCAGCCAAAGCAGCCGCTTTTTTGAAAAAAAGCGGCGCAAAAAACGTCTGCTCCTGGTGAGCCGGGAGCGACATGCGCCCCAGTCCCAGTAAAAAAGTTTTTTTGCTTCTTTTGGTTCACAAAAAGAAGACTCTTCCGGTTCCGTCATGATTGTGGAATAATGCGCGCATGGTTCGTCAAGGAGGCAGGCTTTGGCAACGCTCAGCGAAAATCCAGGCAAGATCGAACAACACACGATCTACCAGATTCCAACGGACCAACGGCATGGCCGTTCGCGGGACCTGTTCACGATCTGGTTCGGCTCCAACCTGATGATCTTGACCATCGTGACCGGCGCCCTGGCCACGACCGTCTTCAAGCTCTCCTTTCTCAGCGCCATCGGCGCCATCGCACTCGGCAATCTCGTCGGCGCCATCTTCATGGCGCTGCACGCGGCGCAGGGGCCGCGTCTCGGTGTCCCGCAAATGGTGCAGACGCGCGGCCAGTTCGGCGCCATCGGCGCCGTGCTGGTCGTGGCCGTCGTCATCATCATGTATGTCGGCTTCCTCGCCTCGAACATCGTGCTGGGCGGCCAATCGCTGCACAGCATCGCGCCCGGCATCAACCAGAACCGGTTCATCGTGCTGATCGCGGGGGTCAGCGTCATGGCGACGATTTTCGGCCATGATCTCATCCATGCCTATGCGCGGGTGCTCTCCTGGCTCTCCGGCTTCGCTTTGTTGGCGGCCTTTGCCTGGATCGTCTTCGTCCACGGCCTGCCCGCGAATTTCCTCGTCATGAACGCCTACAGCACGGCTGGCTTCTTCAGCATGGTCTCGGTCGGCGCCTTATGGCAGATCGCCTATGCGCCCTATGTCTCGGATTACACCCGCTACATGCCGCAGGACACCGGCGCCACCCCGGCCTTCTGGGCCTCCTATTGGGGCTGTTCGCTGGGCTCGATCCTGCCGATGATCCTGGGCGCGATGCTCGGCCTGGTCGCGGCCAATGGCGATGTCGTCGGCGGCCTCACCACCTTCACCGGTGCGGCCAGCCTCCCCATCGTCCTCATCTTCTCGATCGGCATCGCCGGCACGAATGCGATGAACCTCTATTGCGGCGTGCTCTCCACCCTGACGCTGGCGCAGACCTTTGCGCCGGGCTGGAAAGCCGGACCCGCCGCGCGCATCGTCACGGCGCTCGCCATCACCGCGATCGGCCTGCTGATCGCGCTCTTCGCCGCGGCGAACTTCCTTGCCAACTACACCAATTTCATCCTGCTGCTGCTCTACGTGCTGGTGCCGTGGACGGCGGTGAACCTCGTGGATTTCTACCTCGTGCGCCACGGCGATTACGACGTTTCCGCCTTCTTCACGCGCGATGGCGGCATCTACGGCAAGTTCAACAAGGCGGCGATCTTCTGCTACCTCCTCGGCATCGTCATCCAGCTCCCCTTCGTCAATACCACGCTCTATACCGGGCCGGTCGCGAACCGGCTGAACGGCGTTGATATTTCCTGGATCGTCGGGCTGCTGGTGGTGAGCCCCATCTACTATGTCCTGGCGCGCAAGACCCAGACAAGCGCAGCCATGCCGCGCGCGGCGGCCTGACCCCTCCGGGGCGCTTCGTCCCATGGATGCGTGGCCAGTCCAGCCGCGCATCCGCCATCTCCTTCAGCTCCGCCGAGCCTGCCAATGCCATCGCCCGGGACACGCCGAGCGGGCGTAAAATTTTTCAGGAAAACTTCAGGTTGAATTGTTGAATATAGGGTGGAGCAGGGGGGCCCTGCTCCAATCGCTCGCGATTGCCCCCGTCTGAAGGAATGCCTGAGTTCTCATGCGCTGGTCTAGAGCGTGTGGGGGTAAGGCCGAATTCAAAAAAAGCTTCCCCGACGCGGGGCGGCTTTGATTCGATGGGCTGGCTGGAGGGAGGCCAGCATTGATGGCACGTCCTTATTCGATGGATTTGCGTGAAAGGGTTGTTGCGGCCGTCGGGTGTGGCATGTCATGCCGCCGGGCGGCACAGCTGTTCAATGTGTCGGCGAGCACCGCGATCAACTGGGCCAAGCGTGTGCGCGAGAGCGGCAGCGTGGCGCCTGGGCAAATGGGCGGGCACAAGCCGCGGAAGATTTCTGGCGCGCATCGCGCTTGGCTCGCCGAACGGTGCCGGACTGGCGCCTTCACGCTGCGAGGGCTGGTGGCTGAATTGGCAGCGCGCGGCTTGAAGGTCGATCGTCATTCGGTATGGGATTTTGTCCGCGCTGAAGGGCTCAGCTTTAAAAAAAACTGTGCACGCCAGTGAGCAAGAGCGCCCCGACGTGGCCCGACGACGCGCGCAATGGCGCAAGTATCAGACACGGATTGATCCCGCTCGTCTGGTCTTCATTGATGAGACTTGGACCAAGACCAACATGGCGCCGCTGCGCGGTTGGGCCCCCCGCGGCGAGCGGCTGCTGAGTAAGGCGCCTTACGGCCACTGGAACACCATGACCTTCATCGCCGCTTTGCGCCATGACCGTATCGAGGCACCATGGCTGCTCGATGGACCCATCGATGGGGAAAGCTTCCTGCTTTATGTACAAAAAGTGCTGGCGCCGACCTTGCGGCCTTCCGATCTGGTGATCGCCGATAATCTGGGCAGCCACAAAAGCACCGCTGCCCGCCAGGCGATCCGTGACACCGGAGCCAAACTATTGCTGCTGCCGAAATACTCGCCCGATCTGAACCCCATTGAGCAGGTCTTCGCCAAGCTCAAGCACCGCCTGCGAGAGGCACAGGCCAGGACCAGGGAGAGCGTGTCTGCTGCCATTGGCGCCATTCTCGAAACCTACACCGCTCAAGAATGCGCCAACTACTTCAGAAACTCAGGATATGCGCAAAGCTAACCACCGCACGCTCTAACTATCTTCTCGCCGCCACCTTGCTCTCCACCGCTTTTGCCGCTTGCGCGCACGCCGCCACCCCGCTCGGCGCTCTGGCCGCCGGCCCCGTCATCGGCACCAGCGGCCCGGGACTTCAGGTCTCCGCCCCGCTCTGGCCGAAATATCTGAACATCACCACCGGCTTCTCCACGCTCGGCGTCGGCTACAACGTCTCGGTCGACAGCGTGCATTATCACGGCAAGCTCAATGTCGGCGGCGTCCCAGTCTATCTCTCGGTCTTCCCCTTCGCCGGGAATTTCCACCTCGATGGCGGCCTCTTCATCAACAACAACCGCTTCTCCGCCACGGCAGACATGCCTTTCAACGGCGCCTACACCATCAACGGCCACACCTATTCCACGGCGCAAATCGGCACGTTGAGCGGCGGCACGCATTTCAGGCAGGTGGCACCCTATGTCGGCATCGGCTGGGGCGACCCCTTCCTCGGCGGAACATGGACGTTTACGGCCAATGCCGGGGTGATCCTCGAGGGCGAGACGAATATCCGCCTCGGTGCACCCGGTGCCGCCAACATCCCCGGTGCCTCGGCGGACATCGCCAGCATGCAGAGCCGCCTCAATCACGATGTGTCCTTCCTCACGGCCTGGCCGGTGCTCAATCTCGGCCTGGTCTATCGCTTCTAGCGTGCGATCGTTTTAGGTTTGCGCATCTTGCGCGGACCTAAAACGTGAATCGCCCTCAATAAAAGCGTTAGAGCATGACCGCACTTAAAGCGATCATGCTCTAACGCGCCAAACAGGCCGGGCGGACCGGCCAGCCTGATCCGCAAAGCAGCCTTGTGCGCGCGGCACGGCATATCGGTGCGCGGCACGGCATCTCTGTGCCAGCGCAACGGCGCAACAATTGCGGGTTGTTTGACCTATTGAAGCAGTGTTCGATACGCAAATATATGTGGCGCAGCATCGGCCGGAAATCCCCGGCCAGGGCCTGGATGGAGCATGAAGCGTATGGAAGCCGAGCGTGAGACCCCTCTGCACAGCCTGATCCTGGCGTCGGGCAAGGGCGAGAGCGTCGATGGCATCGTCAAGCGCATCCTGAACGCGATGCGCGCGCATCTGGGCATGGCAGTCGCCTACGTCTCCGAATTCACGCAGGATCAGGCGGTGCTGCGCGAGGTCGTCGCCACACCGGCGCTGCAAGAGACGCTGAAGGTCGGGCTCTGCTCGACTTTCCCGGACAGCTATTGCTATCAAGTCCGCGAGGGGCTGCTGCCTGAACTCATTCCGGTGCCGCGCGACAATCAACATGAGAATGCGCGACAATCAGGATGAGAATCCGGGCTGGGGGCCTGCGAGGGCGTAGCCCGAGCAGACCCCCAGCCCGGATTCGGTCCCTTTTTTTGGGGCGTCTGGCTGACCGTGATCGGCCGGATAAGGTTTGGCTCCATTATAGGAGCCGCAACTTTGACCGGTCGCCCGATCACCGTTCAGCAGAAGAAGTTGTTCATGAAATTTCGCACCGAGGGGAACACCCCCCAGCAAGCCGCGGCCAAGACCGGTTTCAGTACAGCGACCGCCTATCGGATCGAGCGAGCTCCGCAGGCGTCCGTTGAACCCAAGGCACCGCGCGGGCGCCGCCGTCCCGACCCGCTGGAAGCGGTCTGGGACAGCGAGATCGTGCCGATGCTCACCGCCGCCCCAAGCCTTCGCGCCATTGCCATCCTGGACGAGTTGCGCCGCCGGCATCCGCAGATCGATGCCGGCGTTCGGCGCACGCTGGAACGCCGGATCAAGCAGTGGCGCGGTCTGCATGGGCCGGCCCAGGACGTCATGTTCCGCCAGGTCCATCCCCCCGGTGAACTCGGTCTGTCGGATTTTACCGACCTATCCGGCCTCGGCGTGACCATCGCCGGCGCGGTGTTGGACCATATCCTGTACCATTTCCGGATGGCCTATTCCGGCTTCGAGTATGGCCACGTGATCCTGGGCGGCGAGAGCTTCTCAGCTCTCGCCGTGGGGCTGCAAAACGCCCTGTTCGCTCTGGGCGGCGTACCGATGCGGCATCGTACCGACAGCCTCTCGGCAGCGTTTCGCAATCTCGATCGGGCCGCGATCGACGACCTGACCACACGCTATGCGGCACTTTGTGCGCATTTCGACATGGAGCCCACCCGCAACAATACCGGCATCGCCCATGAGAACGGCACCATAGAAAGCGCCCACGGGCACACCAAAAAAGCCCTCGAGGACGCCTTGCTGCTGCGCGGCAGTCGCGCGTTTGATGATCTGAAAGCCTATCGCCGTTTTATCGACGAGCTCTTCTCCCGCCACAACGCCCATCGCAGCAAAGCAATCGATATCGAACGTATCGCTCTCAAGCGCCTGCCGGCCAACCGCACCATCGACTACGAAGAAAGCCTCATTCAGGTCACATCCTCCAGCGGTTTCGTCCTGCGTAAAGTGTTCTATTCCGTACCGGCGAGGCTGATCGGCCAGCGCTTGCGCGTGCGGCTCTACGATGACCGGCTCGAATGTTTCCTCGGTGCCAGCCACGTGCTCAGCCTCGCCCGTGGCCGGGCGCAGCCGGCCAGCGGCAAGCATGGTCACGTCATTGATTATCGCCACATCATCCATGCCCTGCGCCGCAAGCCGATGGCGCTGCGCAACCTGGTCTATCGCGACCATATCTTTCCCCGACCAGCCTATGCCCGGGCCTTCGATGCCTTGATGGACCAGAGATCCGACAAGGTCGCCTGCAAAATCACCGTCGAATTGCTGGCGCTGGCGCATGATTACGCCTGCGAGGCCGAGCTTGCCCAAGCACTCGATGCCGAACTGGACGCCGGCCACTTGCCCTGTCTCGACCTCTTGCGCGAGCGCTTCCGGCCCGCAACCGCCAGCTTGCCCGGGGTCATGATCCAAACGGTGTCACTCGGCCTTTACGACGAACTGGCCACCGTTCGCACCAGAGGGGCCGTATAAATGACCCGCAACAATGCGGCCGACGCCGCGCGTCTCGCCTTTCTGCTGAACGAACTCCGCCTACCGGCGATCAAACATCTCTGGCCAGATCTCGCCGCCCAATCGGACAAGGAAGGTTGGCCAGCCGCGCGCTTCCTCGCAGCGCTCGCCGAACATGAACTGGCCGAACGCGAGCGACGGCGCATCGAGCGTCACTTGCTCGATGCCCATTTGCCGATTGGAAAAACCCTCGACAATTTCGACTTCAATGCCGTACCCGTCATCAGCAAGGCCCACATCATGGCGCTGGCCTCCGGCAATACCTGGCTCGATACCGGCGCCAATCTATTGTTGTTCGGTCCAGCCGGAACCGGAAAATCGCATCTCAGTGCCGCCATCGGCCTCGCCCTCGTCGAAGCCGGATTCCGCGTCCTGTTCACCAGAACCACCGATCTCGTTCAACGCCTCCAGATCGCACGCCGCGAACTCGCCCTCGAAGCCGCCATCTCAAAACTCGATCGTTATCATCTGCTGATTCTCGACGATATTTCCTATGTCACCAAGGATCAGGCCGAAACTTCCGTCCTCTTCGAGCTGATCAGCCGCCGCTATGAACATCGTTCCATCCTGATAACCGCAAATCAGGCTTTTGGTGAATGGAACAAAATTTTCCCAGACCAGGCAATGACTCTCGCGGCCGTGGATCGCCTCGTTCACCACGCCACCATCATTGAAATGAATGTTGAAAGCTACCGGCGTCGTGTCGCGCTCGACAACAAACGAACCAGAGGGCGGCCAGCAGCACACCAGACGATCAAAACAGCCGCACCACACCAACAGTCTGATTGACGCGCCGCGACAATCAACGGCGAATTATCCCTTGCATTCAATCGCCGACCAGATATCCTCCCCCCCATCGCGGTCAGATTTTCTCATCCTGATTGTCGCTCTTTCTCACCCAGATTGTCGCGCTACATTCCGGACATTTCAGCCGAGCCCGCGGCCCTGGGCCTGAGCTTCACGGAGCGTTTCCAGGTCGGCCGGCATATCAGCGTGCCGATCAAGCTGCCGGATGGCAGCGTCTTCGGCATGTTCTGCTGCTTCGGGCATGAAGCCGACCCCTCGCTGCGGGACCGCGACCTGCAGGTCATGAGGGCTTTCGCCGAACTCATCGCCTTCGAGATCGGCCGCGACCTCGAAGCCGTCCGGGAAATGGAGGCAAAGCGCCTGCGCATCCGCGGCTTGATCGATGAACTGCGCCTCGCCATCGTCTATCAGCCGATTTGGGACGTTTCGACCGGCCGTGCCATCGGGGTGGAGTGCCTGACCCGCTTCTCGCCCCTCCCATACCGCGCGCCGGATCAGTGGTTCAACGAAGCAGCCGAAGCGGGCTTGAGCGTGGAACTCGAACTCCTATCCGTCCGCCTGGGGCTTAGCGCCCTGGCTGAATTGCCCCCGGATGCGTATGTTACCGTGAACGTCTCTCCGGCCACCGCGCTCAGCCCCGGGCTTGGGCAAGTGCTGCAGGGCTATGACCGGGAGCGGATTATCCTGGAGCTCACGGAGCAAACGGATATCGAGGATTATGACCAGCTGCTCGAGGCCCTGCTTCCCTTGCGCAGAAGCGGCCTGCGGCTGGCCATCGACGATGCCGGTGCCGGCTATGCCAGCCTGCAACGCATCCTCTATCTGCAGCCCGACGTGATCAAGCTCGACATGGATTGCACCCGCGATATCGACCGCGACCCGATGCGCCGGGCCGTGGCCAGCGTCGTGATCCAGTTCGCGCGGGAAACCGGCCGGAAGGTCATCGCGGAAGGTGTCGAGACCGAGGTTGAACTCGCGACCCTGAAAAGCATCGGCATCGAGCGCGCGCAAGGCTATTTCCTCGCCCGCCCCCTGCCGCTCGAGGAGGTCTTGAAATTTTTCGCACCCGAGGCAGCCTTGGCAAACGCTTAAGCCCGCCCGAGAAAAATCTCCCGCCTTGTCTCACGCCTTCATGGCAGCGATCACGGGCAACACTGTGGCAAATAGAATCTTCTTGAAATTATCGATCGGCGCCGGGTCGTGATAGGTTTTTGCCAGAAGAATGGCGCCTTGCAGCGAGGAGATCATGAAGCTTGCGATCTCGCCGCTCTGCAAATCGCCCGGCAACTCACCGGCTTTAACCGCAGCCTTCAGGCAAGTTTCCAACGCGGCTTGCAATTCATTAAAGCACTCCACCAGGCGGTGACGGATCGCCGTGCTCCGGCCCGTGGTCTCCGCCGAGAAATTTCCGAGCAAGCAGCCGCTGCGCCCATCATTGACCATCACGCTGTTTTTGTTTTCGTCAATATAGTTGGACAAGCGTTGCAAGGGCGAAAGCGTCTCGTCCTGCAAGGTCGTCTTAACCATCTGGCGAAGATCGGCAAAATAAAGGTCTAAAATCTCCAGGCCAAAGGCTTCCTTCGAGACAAAATTATTGCTGAAGGAGCCTTGCGGCACGCCCGCGGCAGCGACGATATCGCGCACGCTCGCCCCACCAAATCCATGCTGATGCACCACCTGAAGGCCCGCGGTCAAAATCCGGTCGCGATTGGATATCCGTTTCATGGGAAAACAACATGTCCGACCATAGTTTTTGTCAAGCCTCGTGCTCCGGGCAGGGAATGCCTCAGATTCCGAGCCATTCCTTATCCGGTCAGGAGAGCCCCGGTTTTTGCGGTGCAACATAACTGTCATACGCTTGTCCTTTTCGGTGTGTACGTACATATTGCTGCCCGTCGACGCTTTTGTCGGCTTACACAAAGAGTTCCTTACAATGTCTATGTCTCTGAAAATCCTGCCCGTCCTCGCTTTGGTCATCGCCTTGGCGCCATTCGCCGCCCAGGCGAAGCCCTCACAACCGCCGGTTCAGGGCAATCACCACACCGTCGTGCATTCCGGCGGGGCCTATTTCCGCGATTCCTTCGGCGGCTAAGCCTTTTCCAACGCTTTAACCTTCATCACGACCTACGACACCTTGCCTGGGCCGTAATCCAGAAAGATCCCGAAAAAAATGTCTATCTCTTCGAAAATCCTGCCGGCCGTCGCGTTGGCGCTCGCGCTCTCCCCGGTCGCCGCTCACGCCCGCCAGGACCGGCAGCCCGGCCCGGCTCAGTACTACCTGGCCCCGCTATCGCATCACCACGAGCGGGTTCGCGTTTCGGAAGTGACGGCGAGCTCCGCCACCATTGATAACCCGACGACCCTGTATGGGGGTGTCACCGCCAACACCTTCCGTGACTTCATGGGCGGCTAACAACGTCGCCTTTGCCTTCAGCGGCCCTGGCATCAGGGCCGCGAGGGTCTCCTCCTGAGCCGGGAGCCAGAGACGCCCCAGCCCCAGGTCAAAAAGTTTTTTTGCTTCTTTTTGTTCACAAAAAGAAGTTCTTCCGCCTAAATTCCCGCCGGAATCTGCGCCCGCACCGCATTAGCCAGCGGATGCAAAACCGCCGGTGAGGCCGCGCCCACAAGGCTGTAGCCAATGCCGTTATGCGACCAGGAAAACCCGGCAATCGCGCCGGTCGCGGATTGCACCATGATGGGCACATTCTTGTCGATCGCCATGGGCCGCATATACATCACGAGCCGTATGCCATGGCCGTTATCATACATCAGCATGCCCGCCGGGCCATGCGCGGTCGCCACCAGGCTGCCGCCCATGAAGCGATAGCCCGACGCGCTGAGATCCGGCACGGTGACCGGCATTTGCAGCCGGCTCGAGAGCCAGCCGACCAGCGCCTCGCGCGCCGCGGCGCGGACGGCGACGGGATGCACATGATCCACGCCATAGACCGCGAAATTATACGCCGCCTCCTGGGCCAGGGCCGCGAGGCCGGCCGGTGCCGAAGCCGGGGCCTGCCCGCGCAGCGTCCAACCGCCGGCAGCGCCCAGGCCGACGAGCAGAATCGCCGCCGCGGCCGCCCGCCAGGGGGCCAGGCGCGATGGCCGCCGCCTTGCCTCGACCAGCCTGGCGAGATTCAGCTCCGCCGGCACCGGCTCCTGGGCAATCGGCGCGAACGCCGCCCGCAACTGCTCGGCCTGTTGCTGGTAGCCCGAGACGCGAAGTGCCACATCCGCGTGCGCCTTGAGATACGCCTCGACCTCCCGCCGCCGCGCGGGCTCCAGCACGGCATCGACATAGGCATGCAAATCCTCTTCCGTGATCGGCCGCTCAAGAGTCATTTTACGCTCCGCAAATGCGCCTTGGGGATGGCAACAATGTTATTTCCCTCCATCGACTGCATGAGTTTCTGGCGCGCGCGCGCCAGGCGGGACATGACGGTGCCGACCGGGATGTCGAGCACCTTCGCCACCTCCGCATAGGCAAGCCCCTCCACCGAGACGAGCAGCAGCACGCTGCGCTGGTCTTCGGCCAGCGTCTCCAATCCGTGCAGCAAATCGCGATGCCGCAAGGCATCCTCCTGTGCGGCGGGCCGGGCGAAGACCGCCTCGTTCACGTCCTCTATCGCGCCATGCCAGCCGCGCCGCTTGGCCTGCCGCAGCCGGTTCATCGCGAGGTGATGCAGGATGGTGAACACCCAGGTCCGCGTATCGCCATCGGCGCGGCGCTGATGCCAATGGCTGATCACGCGCTCCAGGCAATCCTGCACCAGATCATCCGCCGCCGCCGGCTCGCGCAACAGCGATCTGGCATAGCGCCGCAAGGCTGGGATCAACGGTTCGACCTGGCGCATCAAATCATCGCTCATGCGGTGGTCGTTCCCGAATTCCTCGATAATGCCAATCGCATGCAAATCCCCGGACAGTGCCTCAAGGCCATCCCTGTCGCGTGAGACGTCCTGGCATGCCGTTTATTCCCGCACAATCGAACTCTTTTTATCGGGCCGTGCGTCGATCGGATGATCCGTAAAAAAACACACGTCACGCGGGAATAATCTCGCGTGTCGCGTGTCTTACCTCGTGTCGCGTTATCAAAACCCGCATCCTGCGGGCTGAACTCAGAGGATTTTCGATGAAAAAAGTTTTCGGGCTCGCTTTTGCCCTCTCCACTGCGCTCTCCACGGCGGCCATCGCCGCCCCGCAGCATGAGCGCGTGCGCGGCACGGTGTCCTCCATCAGCCCGACGACGCTGGTCGTGCACACCGCCAGCGGCGCCAACATCTCCGTCGCGCTGACCGGCAACACGCATTACCTGCAGGTCGCCAAATCCAGCCTCGGCAACATCGCCGCCGGCAGCTTCATCGGCACGGCGACGAAATCCGTCGGCTCGCTGATGGTCGCCCTTGAAGTCGTGATCTTCCCGCCTGCCATGGCCGGCACCGGCGAAGGCCATTACGCCTGGGACAAGCTGCCGGATACGACGCGCGGCGGCGCCGCGACGGCCAGCACCATGACCAACGGCACGGTCGCCACGGTCCAGTCATCCGGCTCCGCGACGGTCAACAGCACCATGACCAACGGCACCGTCGCCGCGGCCAGCGTGAATAACGGCGCGCAGCAGCTCACCGTCACCTATAAAGGCGGCGAGAAGAGCATTCTGGTGCCGCCGACGGCCCCGATCGTCACCTTCCAGCCCGGCACCATGGCCGAGGTGACCCAGGGTGCCGCCGTGTTCGTCAACGGCGTGAACGATGGCCATGGCGTCACCGCCAATGTCGTCGCGGTCGGCGTGGATGGCGTGCGCCCGCCGATGTAATTCGGCCCGGACGCGCCGGAACAAGCAGTTGCTTGTTCCGGCGCGTCACATATTTCCCACAAAGGAGCATCGCATGGCCTCGTCGCCGAACGGCGCAGCCCGCCCCGCGCATCCGCTGGCCATCCGCGTCATGCACTGGATCGGCGTCTACGCCATGGCCTGCATGATCCTGAGCGGCTGGGTGATCTACAACGCCTCGCCGCTGCTGCCCTTCATTTTTCCGTCCTGGGCCGGGCTCGGCGGTTGGCTCGGCGGCGCGCTCGCCTGGCATCTCAGCGCGATGTGGCTGCTGTTTGCCGATGGCGCGGCCTATCTGCTCTACGGCTTCGCCTCCGGCCATTTCCGGCGCAATCTGCGCCCGCAGGGTTTTGCGCCCCTGGCGCGTGATGCCGGCGCCGCACTGCATTTGCGGCTCGGCCACCGGCTCGGCCATTACAACCAAGTGCAGCGCCTGCTCTATGCCGGGCTGATCCTCGTCGTCCTCATCGCCGTCACCACCGGGCTCAGCCTCTGGAAACCCGTGCAGCTCGGCTGGCTCGCCGGATTTTACGGCGGCTACCCCGTCGCCCGCGTGCTGCATTTCGCGGCGATGCTCCTGATCGTCGCCTTCGTGGCGCTGCATGTCACCTTGGTCGCCCTCCACCCGAGCACCTTCGTCTCCATGCTCTCCCGCATCCCCGCCGAACCGGAGCACCTGCCATGACTCGCGTCCGTCCCACCCTGCTTCCTGCGGTCCGCGAAGCCGACCTCCAACCGGAGCTCGCCCCCCTGCGCCGGCGCGGCCTGTTGCGCGGCACGCTTTCGTTGGGCGCGCTCGCTTTGCTCACCGGCTGCGACCTCTCCACCCATTCCGGCGTGGATGCCGCCTTGGAAGCCATGCTGCGCTTCGACGACCGGGTGCAGGCCGCCCTGTTCAGCCGCACCCGCCTGGCGGAAACCTATCCCGCGAGCGCCATCACCAACCCCTTCCGCTTCAACGCCTTCTACCCGGAATGGGAGGTCCAAACGGTGGACCCCACTGCCTGGCGCTTCGCCGTCTCCGGCCTTGTTGCGGACAAAACCCCCTGGACCTTGGCCGCCCTCAGCGCCTTGCCGCAGGAGTGCCAGATCACGCGCCATATCTGCATCGAAGGCTGGAGCCAGATCGGCGAATGGAGCGGCGTACCGCTCAAGGTCTTCCTCCGCCGCGTCGGCGCGGACCTGCGCGCGCGCTATGTCAGCTTCACCTGTTTCGACGGCTATTCCACATGCCTGGACATGGCGAGCGCCCTGCACCCGCAAACGCTCCTGGCCCTGGATTTCGTCAACCAGCCTTTGGCGCCGCAATGGGGCGCGCCGCTGCGCTTGCGCATCCCCACAAAGCTCGGCTTTAAAAGTGCGAAAAACCTGGAATCGATCGAGGTGACCAACAACTATCCTGGTGGATATTGGGAAAATCAGGGCTATGATGCCTTTGCTGGCGTTTGAACAAGTAAGAGGCCGCTTTTTTTGAAAAAAAGCGGCGCAAAAAACTTCTGCTCTTGAGACTGCGGCGCGACTACCTGCACGGTCCAAGGTAAAAAAGTTTTTTTGCTTCTTTTTGTTCACAAAAAGAAGGACCTTCCACCATGACAACCTCCCTCGTGCTGACCTTCATCGGCCCCGACCAGCCGGGCCTCGTGAACACGCTCTCCGAGACCATCGCCGCCGCCGGGGGCAGTTGGCTGGAGAGCCGCCTGGCGCATCTCGCGGGCGAATTCGCCGGCATCGTGCTGATCAGCGTGGCAGAGCCGGCCGCCGCCGGCCTCGCCACATCCTTGCGCAACCTCGAAACCTCCGGCCTCAAAATCACCGTCGCCCTCAGCAGCGCCCCACCGCCAGTGGCAAGCGATGGGATCTTCGAGCTGCACCTCATCGGCCAGGACCGCCCCGGCATCGTGCGCGACGTCACCCAGGCTTTGGGCCAGATCGGCGCCAATATCGAAGCCTTCAGCAGCGGCGTCGAGAGCGCGCCCTTCACAGGCGAGACAATGTTCCGCGCCACGGCCCGGCTGCATGTCCCCCCCGGAATCACCAGCGCGGATGTACAAAAAACCCTCGAACAGCTTGCGGATGAGATCATGGTGGATCTCACCAGCGCAGGGGAGGGGGCGTAGAAAGCAGCCGCTTTTTTGAAAAAAAGCGGCGTAAAAAAACTTTTGTTCACGAAAAGAAGTTAGCAAAAGCTATTCTCTCCGTGCACGATCTGCCGCCGCGTCTCCCGTATGAGCCGATACGGAAAATTGGCTTTTTGCACGACAAAGCGCGACGTTACGGTGCCGCCAAAGCCGGCGAAAAACCTTGCCGCCCCGAGGCTGGATACGCCGTCGAAATCAAAAATCAATTGCTTCGATATCGCAAGCTTAATCGCCGCCCATAACGCGGCCGATATCGCGCCAAAGCTGCTATCCGTAGAACGCGTGGCCATCAAGTAATAGCATGCGCTCCGGTCCCAAACGACAAAAATGGCCGCTTTCGGCGCCCCGGAAAACTCTCGCGCCACAAAAAACTGTCCACAGCCTTTCTCCAGGCAACGCCGGATGAGATTCCGCCCGATACTCAGATCGACATTCTCCTTTTGCCCCCGCGCGGCCAGATTGTTTCGGTAGAACGCGATAAAGGCGTCAGGCTCAAATTCCCAGGATATGGTGTAGAATTTTTCGCCGTTCCGGATCGCGTTGCGCGTCTTATCGCGCATCGCATCCCAGGCGACGGCTTCGGCATCGGCAAGTATTTCATACGTAAATTGCACGGAAGCATCGAACCCGGCAGCTTGAAACGGCAAAAGATCCATAACGCCCCGATGCATTTTTTGTCGGAACGACGCCACCGGAGGTAACTTGGCCACGAGCGCGGCGGTGATTGAGAGCTGCCTTAAATAACGCGCCGTGTGATGTCCCGAACCGGGATCGACGGCTGGCCCCAGAAAATGCGTGAACGGCGGCATATTGCAACTCTGCAGCCCAGAACGCCGGTTTCGCCAAAAGGGCAGCCGCCCGACGACGCGGCCATCCTCCCTGACCTCGACCGTTTCAAATTGCCCCTTGGTCGCGACATCCAGCCACCAGCCTTGATGAAAGATCGTCGGCGCAAGTAATCCGGCATTTTTTCGGACCCTGGACCCATCGGGCAGCGCCGTGGCGCCATGTTGTGTGATGGAAGGGCAGTCCATAAACTTGCTCCCGTTTGAGAGGAACGACCCGAAGCAAAACAAAAGAGGCAGCATGCATCGCGCTCGCCCGGCATATCCAGAAACCGACACTACATTAAAATATTAAAATCAATGACGTCCCCAGGCGGAATTCAAACGCGTTTATTGCTTTTGAAGCGGCGTTTCTGCGTAATTCGTTACATCTTATTGCAATTTATAAAAATAAAAAAACAAAATTGCGTGAGGTCAGCCCGGGGGGGCCGCGACCGAAACGCGGCATGTACTCCCGGCCCTGCGGCACCGTCAGCCGGGGCTTAACTGCGCGAAATCGTGCTCGGAGGTTGCAGGATGCGCTGACGTCCATACGCTTTGGAACGATGGGTTGTTTAATCTATCTGAACGCCGGCCAGGGGACCCATATTACAATTGTCTTCCGAATGCCGGATGTTACCGGCGTCACGCCGTGCAACCTGAAAGACGGAAACGCAACGACCAAACCACGCTGTTTGTTACCACAGTTCACTCTCACGCGTCCGTGCGATGGTATCCTTTAGTTGCGCCATGACCATACGCAGAATCGAACGGGCCAATTCCGGCAATGGCGACTGTCCATTGTGGATGACAGCCACCAGTTCCTCAACATGGGCAAGCCCTTGTGCCGCGGTGATGCCGAATTCCGCCATATGGGCGCGCACCGGGCACGGTCAAAACCGTGCGCGTTTTGGCAAAACAGGACAAAAAATAAAATGAAAGCACGAAAAACACGGGCCAAAAATTCGTCCCTTTTGTGCTTCTATTTTGTTTGTTCTTAATTCGTTACCGCCCCCTGAAACATGCCGTGATACGGGCTCCAGGGGGCTCAGTGTAGATGACTTCCGCCGCAAACCCGATAGTCATATCAGGGTGTCGAATACACATTTGTTTAACTTCTTGAATATACTTGGGGGCATCTAAGAGCGGTATTATTCCTATGAACAACTGGAGCTGGATAACCAGATTTTTGTGCGGCGGCATCCGAGACCGCGGCCGAATGATCCCACCCGGCCCAGACGAGAATAATTGTGGGCTCCAAAGGCAGCCTGCTCTTGAGGGCATCCCTACAACTTGTCTCGGGTGGAACGGGCATCATGAGGGACTGCGCATGCGCCGCCCAGGGAGCAGCGAACAACGCAGCTGCTAAGGCTAAACGTTTCACCTTGGCTTGCCTTTTTTTGCCCAATTTATACCCCGGGTTGAAGGGAGTCGACATCCGGAACGTTCCGTCGTCAAGAAAAGCTGCATCAGGGGGCTTGAATGCCCCTTTCCTCAACCGCATCCCGCCGCCGTTCATCGGGGGAAGAACTCCCCATGAACCAGTTCCGGCGCACCTGAACATATCGCGGCTTGTCATCACCGGAGGCCCATTCTGGCCTACGCGCGCGCGTGAAACCGTTCTCTCCGGACATCGATTTACCTTCGTCGGTATCGATTTGGTGTAAGCGGCTCCGGCACAACCGAGCGCGCTTTTGGTAACCTATTGATTTGATTGGCGGACCCGACGCGATTCGAACGCGTGACCTTTGCCTTCGGAGGGCTAAGGATTGATAGTTTATCACGCTTGCCCGTTATTTCCACATCTTCCTAATTCTCTGAAAACCGGGCATAAATCAGCGCAGTGGTAGACAAGGGTAATTACCGCATTTTACCCGAAGTTGCTTACCCGTGCTTACCCCCTGCTTACCCGGCGAGGCCCCATGAAGCTGACCAAACGGACGGTTGATCTCCTTACCCCTGACGCGGTGAGGGATTCCTATCATTGGGACGACGAGCTTTCTGGCTTCGGAATCCGGATCAAACCCAGTGGGGTGAGGTCCTACATGGTGCAGTACCGCAACAAGGGCGGTGCAAGTCGCCGGGTGACCCTGGGCAAGGCTGGTGTGTTGACCGCGGACGAAGCGCGGCGTCTCGCGAAGGAGAAACTGGCCGAAGTCTTGAAGGGTGGCGACCCGGCCGAGGCTAAGATGGAAGAGCGCAAGGCGATGACTGTGAAACAGCTCTGCGACGACTACTTGGTGGCCCTCGGAAAAGGGCTGATCCTCGGCAAGCGCGGGTTGCCGAAGAAGGCGTCGACCATGGTCAGCGACCGGGGGCGCATCACCCGCCACATCCTTCCGCTATTGGGCCATCGCAAGGTGCGCGACCTAAAGACGCCCGATATCAACCGCTTCCTACGAGATGTCAGCACCGGCAGAACGGCCGCCGACATTAAGACCCGCAAGCGTGGCCGCGCCATCGTCGAAGGCGGCGCCGGCACCGCGGCGCGCACCGTTGGATTATTGGGCGGCATCCTATCCTTTGCTGTCAGCGACGGCGTCATCACCAGCAACCCGGTCCGCGGCGTGACTAGGCCGTCGGACGCGCGCCTAGAGGTCCGCCTGTCAGACGACCAGTACCGGCTTTTGGGCCAGGCACTCGAGGCAGCGACGGCCGCTGGCGAGCCCTGGCAGGTGGTCACCGCCATTCGCTTGCTGGCACTGACGGGCTGCCGGCGCGGCGAGATCGAGACCTTGCAATGGGCTGACGTTGACCTTCCCGGGCGCTGCTTGCGTCTCTCCGACAGCAAAACCGGCAAAAGCGTGCGGCCACTGGGGGTTGCGGCAGCGACCGCGCTGGCAGCCCTGTCTCGCTCCGGCGCGTACGTACTGCCAGGCCGCAGTGGAAAGCGTCCCTTCACCGGGCTTCCCAAGGCATGGTTGCGGATCATCGAGCGCTCCAACGCGATTGAGGCTAGCCCTGACGCTGCCTCCCTGACCGAACTGACACCGCATGGCCTCAGGCACGGCTATGCCAGTGTCGCCGCCGATCTGGGGCTGACCGAGATCACCATTGCTGCCCTGCTGGGCCACTCCGCAGCGAGCGTGACGGGTCGCTACATTCATCACGTTGACACCGCGCTTGTGGCAGCCGCCGACCGGGTCTCCGCCCGCATCGCGGCAGCGATGGACGGCAGGGAAGGTGGTGGGTTGGTCGTACAGTTTCGGGCGAGCGCGTAATGCCTTCAACGATATTAGGCAGTATTCCTGATTTTCCCGACGAAGAACGAGATTTCCCACATGAATTCGATAAGGGCACGTGGGAGCGCTTTTCAGCCCTGGTCAATCTTCCCGTAAAGTCTCGCTTCGCTCTCGCGCAACTTATTCGTATGGCGAGGGCGAAATTAAATCGCACCGATGGAATGACGCCTAGTGAGGTCCGCAAAAAATTTGAAACGGCCTCGAACCTTGCTAAACGGCTCAGCTCCGAAATCAAGGCACTGAATAAAGACGGCACTGCGAAAGTCGCGATGACACTGGCGTCAAATCCAGTCTCGGAAAGTGGCATCGTATGGGCTATAGATTTTGACAAGTTCTACGCAAACAAAATTCAAGAAATTGATGACCTTCAGGGCCTTTTGTCAGCATCTTTGGAGCACATACAGAAGAGGAAACGCGGCCCAGATGACACTTTCCGGAGTTTGGTTGCTGACCTAGACCAGCTTTTGATCGAACACACGGGGCAAGGGCTATCCCGGACCGTAGAAATCAGCGCGCTCGACACAGAAAGCCGCCCCGCCACGCGCTCAGCTAGGTGCCTCACGTTCGTAAGGGAGATTGCATCGCTGCTCAACACATCGGTGACGGACGCCAACATCGACGATGCTATCAAGGAGGCGATCAGCAAAAGAAACAGGGGCGGTCGTTCTATGGGGTAATTATCTCCATGAAATAGTTATTTACCCAATAACTATTTGATATTGCGTTGTTTTTGTACTGTGGTAGCCCTCGTATATTGCTGGTGTTTACCGGCACTTCGAGAGGGTTACGATATGCCGCAAATAAGCCGCCGACTTCGCCGTTCCGAAGCGTCTCAGTATCTCAAAGAAAAGTGGGGAATTGACCGCACAGCAAACACGCTTGCAAAGCTGGCGTGCCTTGGTGGCGGTCCAAGGTTTGAGCATGCTGGCCGCATCCCACTCTATCGTGAGGCGGAGCTGGACGCATGGGCCGCATCTATCATGTCGCCGTTGAAGCGATCGACCTCTGACCTTGGTGAGGCAGCCTAAACGAAACACTGGCCCTCAGGGCCGATACAAGGTTTTCGTAAATGCGTTCGATTCAGCGCCGCATTTACGCAAGCCCTGTTTTGCCATCAAGAGCAATCAGGAGTTAGCGATGCAAAATCGCCAAGTCACCACCGCCTCCGCGGTCGAGAAAAGTTGTCTCGATCCGTATGACGCCCTCTGCGCCCGCCGGCGCGATGCGCTGCGAGCGTTCCGCACATGGGCCGAGAGCCACCCGTCACCGGCCGACCTGGCTGACGAACTAGAAGGCACGATCGGAGCATTGCGCGGGATCGCCGCCACCGTCAGCGCCTCACCCGCGCAAGGACCGGCACGATGATGACCGGACACCTGCGCCTCAACCGCGCCGCGCCGGCACCCTGGCAATATCAGGGCGAGCTTAGCCTGCCCTCCGGCCGATCGGCGCACATCGAGGCCAGCATCGGCGAAGATGGCGCTGGCAAGTTCTTTATCCTGCGCGGCTGCCTAACACCTGGCATGTCATCCGCGGAGCTGGAAGCGGCACTTGTTGAGATCGAAACAACTCGCGCAACCGCCGCACGGCGCGAGCTCGACGCAACCGATGAGCTGCCGTTTTGATCCCCGGCGATGCCGACACGCGCAGGCTGGCGCGCATGGAAAGCCCGGAGCGAGTCCGCTGGCTGCGCTCTCAAGTCTCGGGATACATTCTTGATCTCGCCGCCAGGGCGTTTTTCCGGCTGCCTACTTCGTGCTCCGATCAATGCATTACCGATCCGAAATTCGAATGCGCCGACCTTTGCGCGTTCCTGGCCGCCAAGCACGACCTTACGGCGGAAGAAGCGCGGGCGGCGTTCAATGCGGAATGGGATGCCGGCATGAAAGCGGCCGTGCAGGTGGGCGACAAACTTCGAATGACCGCCCTGTCCCACATCAAAATCGCCGGCAGTCCGGCAGGGATTGAGCAGGTTCTTCGGCAGGCTCGGAACCGGTTCCCTGCCCACTGGCCCTATCTCACTGACGATAACCTTGATGCGGTCGCCGCGGGCTTTCGCAGACCCGTGAAACACCGGAGGGCCGCGTAATGGACGCTGATCCTACCTGGGCATTGCCGGTCGGTGACGAGGTTGGCGCTGGCGCCAGTTCAGTTGCCCCTGCAGAAAAAGCCGAACCACTTCCGTTCATTCGGTTCGAGGATGTCGAGCCCTCGCTGCATGCCAACGATTTTGTCGAGCGGCTGCTGGTCTCTGGCGCGATGTCAGTCATGTACGGCGAAAGCAATTGCGGCAAGACATTCCTGGCGCTCGACCTGGCACTTCACATCGCCGAGGGGAGGTCGTGGTTTGGCCGCGAAGTCGCCCAGGGCCCGGTGCTTTATCTGGCCCTGGAGGGAGGCAACGGCATCCGGAATCGGATCGTGGCCTACAGGTCGGAACATGGCCTTGAAGATGGGGCCATCCCGTTCTTCGTCGTTCCCCAATCGTTGAACCTGCTCGATCCGGCGGGCGACCTCGCCGCGATCATCAAAACTGCCGAGCAAATCCAGGATGAGTGCGTGTCGATGCCGGTGCTGATCGTCATCGACACGCTCTCTCGCGCCATGGCCGGTGGCAACGAGAATGCGCCGGAAGACATGACCTCGCTCGTCGCGGCAGGCGACCAGTTGCGCAACGGGAAGCGTATATCCTGTGCCTAGCCCGGCAAGCAGAATGCCGCGACGTTGCCGCCACGCCAATGGCGACTCCTGATCCGCGACTGCCAGCGCGGCGATCCAAGCAGACTTTCCGTTGTAGGAAGCTGCCGCCGCGACATCGAATAGAGCCTGATCCGTGTTACAGAGGGGTAAGCTGATAACCTCGTCACGGAGTGCTGTAACGGGCTCCGAATCTGGAACGCGAAAAACTATGTGCAATAAATCGTCTACGTCTGCAGCGCCAAGATAGCGTGTCGCCATAGTTACGCGAAGCGCACGCCACAGCAACGCGCCGCGCTCAGGCGCGCAAATGAGTAGCGTCTCGCACAGGGCAAGAAAAGCGGTCTCCGCAAGACGTACACGCCGCCGGAAATCCGTCGTGACATCACGAAACCCTTCTAGCCAGCGATCAAGCAGATCCGGGGCATGCCGAACCACGGGTTCCATATCGGCGAACTCAATATTCGTGAGATAAAGACTCGCCCCTGACTTGCGCGCATCTTCGATACGCCTTTTTGCTGTTTCGGCAGCACGCATGTGGGCCTTGGCCTGGGCCTCCACATCGAACTCATCCTGTCCTTCGGGACTTGGCCTGGGCCGCACGGAGAAGAAAAATGGCGTAAACATCTTGGCGGTGCGATCCACGGTAAGAGTTCGAACCTGGGTCCGGTTCCGGGATTTTGTCGGCGGCCAACGCTTGGCCGAAAATCTTGGCCGCACACCGCACTTCGCCGGGGTCCCCTCCGCGCACGCGCGCCGCTTCGAGCACACGCCAGGGTGCAAGTCGCGGCGCTAACTGGTCGAAAGGCAATGCCGGTTCAACCTTTATCAACGCGGTCGTGCCGTAATCGTTGACCCAGAACTCGGCCAACGAATTCCATGCCCAGTCGCTGGCTACGAGGATGCGCCCGAAACGAGCGGCATCGGCCAGCGTCAACATCCGGAACAACACACCGCGCAGCTTATGATCTGGCTGACTGGCTAACCCGCCGAGCCACGACCAGGCGTCATCGCTGAAGGCGACTGGGTGTACCGACAACAGCACGATAAGGTCGTCCTGTTGCTTGTCCTGCGCCGCTCCGTACCGCGTAATGAGGGCGTCAACATCCTCTGCCGTCGGCGCCCGCATGATCTCGGAAAAATTGGCAGGAATGAATTTCAAATCGGCAGCGATCAGTCGGTCAAATTGGCTTTGGACGTCGGCACAATGCAGCAGTTCGATCTTGAGCAAGTTGCTCGCGGCAAACGCCTCGCGGCTTTCATCCTCCTCACGCGCGCTCAGGCGCAGGGCTTGCGCGGCCGACGCTTCAGACGCGCCCGCTAAAATCAAATGCTCGGTGGCCTGGATGGCGCCCCAGTAGCGAGATTCCGGCGGACACGAGGCCAAGCTCAGCAATTTGCGGCGAATCAACTCTGCCAGAAGATCTGGCGCGCAGCGCGCCAGCACCGGCTCCATTTCTTCGAATAGCCATTCTTCATGTGTGGCTCCCATCTGCCGATGGAGCTTCTCAACTTCGAAGGCGGCAGCCGCGGCACGTAGCTCCTCGACGAAGCCCGACGGCGGCTTAAAGTCGGGATCGAACCACAGCTCCTTAGTGCGTTGGAGGCGGGTGCGGAGAGGCCACTCCTTACCATTAAGCACGATGTCCGCATGCCTGCGCTCAAGCGCAAAGAGGGCCCGGCCTGGATTTAGCAGGTAGTCCTTCTCATAGGAGAACCGATGGTCAATGCGGGGGTCGATGGTGGCAGCTATTTCTTCGTCGGCTTCGCAGCCGCTTAAACAAAGCAGTAGCGCTGCAGCACGCGCAGGAAGCTCGGAATGAACGCCGGCTTCAGGCGGGCGGGCGCGGAGTCCTGCGGACAGGATGCGGAACGCAGCAGCAGTAGGTTCATGGTCGACCTCATTCAGGTAGGAGAGCCACTTAAGCCCCGGCCAAGCATCCGTATGCCCACGCACAGCGAGCGCGACCGCTATGACTTCGAAACAGGTAAGAATCTTAGCCAAAGGAAAGCCTTCAAGGATCGAAGGCGCTACCTCCTGCAGCCTACCATCGTGGCAATCAACGAGCCAAAGCTTGACACCGAGGGCGGTCAAGGGTCCCGACGCGTCAACGCCGATCCGGGCCCGGTAGCGCTCCGCGCGCCGTTTCTCAAAATCCGCATTTGCGTCCGGCCTGTTGTCTACTTCGCGGGATACGATTGAGAACCAGGTCCGGATCCGCGCAACGATGGCCGTCAATGGCTGGCCTTCAGTACGTGGGATTGCGCGGAGCGCATTAACCGCCCAAAGCCGGGCGGAGGCTTGCGCGTGTGCGTTCGATTGCTCCACGGCATCAAGAAGTGCTTCGGGAATGCTGGGCGCAAGGCCGGCAAGCTCGAGCCTGTGACCGTCGGTAACATTTTGAGTTTGCAGCCACGCGGTAACGAGCACACCTCCAATGGGTGTGGTGTTCGAACCATCTCTTTCAACGAAAATCGACACCGCCGCGCGAAGAATTTCAGCGCGCTGATCAAGGCCGGCAATCGGATCCAACCATTGAGAGACCTCGGCTTCGGCTGCTCCAAAGGAGGCGTCACTCATGGAATCAAGGTGCGCAAGCAGTGCCGCCCCAAGGGAGTGAGCCACGGTGGTTGGACTGAGCTGCATGGCACCCGCCAGTCCCTGCATCGCGAAACGCCCGTCAATGATATCGCTGAGCCTTGCATAGACCTCGCCGGCCGAGAGATCAGGCCGGCTTGCCGTTTCGCCAAGGCTCTTAAGTGAAAATTCCTGAGTGCCGCCTCGATAGCGCCGGGCAATTTCAGCCAGCCACGCGCGCCACTCGGTTTCGCTAAAGGATTTGCCGGCGCGAACACCAAAGGTATCGCGTCCATATTCCCACAACAGCCGATGAACGGTGACCTGGCCAGCCTCTACGAGCCGGTCCCGAAAGCGGATCACGAGCCTAAACAGGCGGGGTGTGCGCGCAAGGTCCACGAGCTCCGGATGTAAATCCGCTCGCTTGAGCCCCTCGAAATCGAGCATCTGATCAAGCTCACCGCCCGCTGTAGCGTCGTATAAGTCGACAACAATCGGCACGGCCGGGACCACAAGCCCGCGAAGACCTGAGAGTTTGTCTTCAAAGTGATGCTGGCGCGTGCTCAGCATCACACGCACCCTACCCTCGAAGGAGGCTCCCTGAAGCGCCTTGAGGAGCGACAACCACAAAATCGACGGCTCTTGATTGAGCCCGTCGAAAAAGACGGTGAAAACCGGTCCTTCCGCCTTGGGGCGTTTAAGCAAGTATTCGAGGCGGCGTAGCCAATGGCCGGAATCACGGATGCCGGTGAGATCGCGGAGCCGTTCGGCCAAGAGATACTTGAGAGATGATTCCGAGATTCCAGTCATGCCGGAAATCGCAGAGGACGGGACGGTCAGGATAATCGGTTGTTCAGCTCTCCGATCGATCAGCCAGTAAAGCGTAGCCCAGGTCTTGCCAACACCATCCCGACCAACAACGGCAGCTGGGGAATCATTTCGCGCCTGATCCTGCCACCAACCGTCGAGCTCGTTGTGAACCGACTGGCGCCTTAATTTTTTCGGCTGCGCGCCTCCTGATGCGTCCTGCCCCAGTTCTGCGCTCGACACGCGCGGCGAGGTCCAGATACGCTCCAGTTGGCAGTGCGATTGGAATCGCAAGGTCTCGAAGCCTAGGCACCAAGCTTGCAGATTACGGCGCACGGCGGCGATGGTATCGCTCATTATGGGTTGGAGCGCGCGCGCGTGATCGGCTGCGTCCTTTGAGAACTCGGCCTCGACGAGGCTTGGATCAAACGCACAAAGAGCCGCGAGCGGTGCAAGCTCATGTTCTTTCCAGTCGATGACGAGAACGGGGACGCCAAGCCGTTCGCCCTTCTGTGTGAGATTCTGTGCAAGCTGCTCAGGGACACTCTTGGTGGCTATTAGAAACCACGCTTCCAACGCCTCGTCATGTGCCAACGCGTGGTCAATTTCGCCAAGTAGCTCCCGATCACTGAGGCTGGTGCCGTCGCTGTACTTCTTGCATTCCAAGCGGAATCGGCGGCCCTGCTGGCCTGCGGCGCCGGCATCGCCTCCATGTTGAAATCCAGGCTTGGCAACCGCGACCGAAATATCGAGCAAGCGGCCGACAAGCCCTGCGGCAAGGTTCTCTAGCTTGTTTGCATTTTTTTCTGCCTGAAGCGCTGCTTTCAAACTCTGTTGATGGGAAAGCTCAATTCCAGTCAGGGGCATGGAAACTTATTATTCCGATTTAGAGACATTTGAATACAGTCCGTCCTGTGGCATCTGCCGCGGGCTTCCGCCTTACTCCGCCTGCGGGGGCGGCACGAGGCGGCAAGGCGCAGGGGCGCGAAGCCCTGCGCTAACCAGGGGCTGGCCGCAGCGGCCAAAGTACCCATTGAAGGGGGTCTTACGCCCCCGCCGGCACGCTCGGCTTCGCCGCCGCTGCGGTTCCCACCGAAGCTACCATGATTGCCCCAATCGCCGCGACCTGCACCACCGTCAGATGCTCGTGCAGAAATACCAGGCCGGCGATTGCCCCGATCGCCGGTTCCACGCTCGTCACCGTGCCGTAGACCTGCGACGGCATCCCCACCAGCGCCACCATCTCCAATGTAAAGGGAATGGCGCAGGAGAAGACGGCCACCACCAAAGCGCTCAACAGGATCGCCGGCGCAAACAGCGCCGGGCCCGCATGAAATATCCCGACTGGCACGGCAATCAGCGCCCCAATCGCCGTCCCCATCGCCGGCACCGCCGCGCCATGCGCAGCCCCGGTCTTCTGGCCGAACACACTATACGCTGCCCATCCCGCCCCCGCGGCCAGCGCATAAAGCACGCCGGTCAAATCAGCCGTATGCGCGCCGCCCGCCAGCGGGAGCAAAAACAAAATCCCGGTGAAAGCCAACGCAATCCACAAGAAATCAAGTGCTCGCCTTGAGGCGAACACCGCCACCACCAACGGCCCGGTAAATTCCAGCGCCACCGCTAGCCCCAGCGGAATGCTCCGCAGCGCCATGTAAAAGGTCAGGTTCATCAGGCCGAGTGACACGCCATAGCCCAGCAAGGCCGGCACTGCCCGCGGCGAAACCCTGGTCCGCCAAGGCCGCAAAACCACGCCGAGAATCATCGCCCCAAGCCCCAGGCGCAACGCCGTCGCCCCCTGCGCGCCCACCGCCGGAAACAAACCTTTCGCAAACGTCGCCCCATACTGCACGGACACCATGGCCAACAGCAGCGCCAGAAACGGCCAAACCCGCGCCATGACCGCCCGCTGCGCGGAAGTCACCAATGTCGCCACAAAACACCTCATCCCCAATCGGGTAGCTTTGTCCCACGGGACAAAAATGTCAGCAATGCCGTCCGTTAAGGCGATTTGATCTGGCTGGTCAGGGATAACCCCCGCCCGAAAACTTAAATTGGCTGCGTAAATTCTACTGCAAAGCCCCGTTAAAAACGGGGGGATTACCCCGCAGCCAACATCGAAGCGTTCAGTAGCGACATTGAAAACGCCCCGTTCACGGGCGAAGCGATGTTCCGGGCCGCGGTGCGGATTCACGTCGCCGAAGACATCACGCCGGAGAAGGTGCAGATCACCCTCGAACAGCTCCCGGACGAGATCATTGTCGATTTCACGACCAGAGCAGGCGAGGGTCTATAAAAGGCCGTTAGGACCTGCGCTGCACAGTTCCCAGCCGCAGTGGGCTATAGTGCGAGGTTGCAGGCCGCTCAATTACTGTGACGACGTTTGAGACAGACATGTCACAGCTTCTGCGACAGAGACTGTCGCATGTGACGCTTCAGGCGCCGCTACGCTGGGCACACGGATTACCCAAATTACCTTGAAATTACCGCGCCGTGCTTACCTCCTGCTTACCCGGATAAAAAAGGCAAAGCGCGAGGCAACAATAAGCTATTGAAAAGATTGGCGGACCCGACGCGATTCGAACGCGTGACCTTTGCCTTCGGAGGGCAACGCTCTATCCAGCTGAGCTACGGGTCCGTCACGCCTCTTCTATCTGCAATCCCCGGCCCGGGCAACCGGTCCAGGGGCGCATGCCGCCATCAAACTTTACCGTGGCAGTATTTATACGAGCGTGGCCCCCCAAGCGCGCTTGTATAACGCTGGATCTAGTTGGGGCAGGGGGCTTGTCTATAAGTCATCTAGACGTCCCGCGGTGTCGAGGTAGTGTCAAAATTAGCCCTTAGTCATTAATAATGACCGCAATCCGTAGAAATGCGCGTGAATTGGGGTTTCCTAGCTATTTCAATGCGTTATTTCTGATCTACGAGCCGCCTGCGCCCTGCCTTCGACACCCGGGATTTCTTCGCCATCCGGCTCATCAAAAAACGCCGTGATGTCGCAGTCAATCCTCTCAGCCAGTTTCTCCAAGATGGCCACCCTAACTCGCTTCACCTTATAGGCCACCGCCTCACTTGCTTTCGGGGCAAGCGCACCATTTTGGTGAACTTGTTCACGGCGCGCCGTCGGAATCAACGGAGCTCAATGCTCGGCCGAACACGGCGCGGAGCGCGCATCGTTGTATGCCGGCGGCGACGAGCGTATCCATATTCCACTCACGACGCTCTGGCCGCCCTGTCGCGGCGCTGACTTCCCTTTGAAATGCCAGGATAGGTTGCCATGAACGTGCATGATCTGGATACGCCGACACCCGTCATCGACCTGGATGTGGTCGAACATAATGTTCACCGCGCGCAAGCCTACGCGAATGCGCATGGCTTTGCCCTGCGCCCGCATATCAAGACGCATAAACTCCCCGAGCTCGCGCATTTGCAGCTGCGCGCCGGGGCCAAAGGCATTACCTGCCAAAAGATCGGCGAGGCCGAGATGATGGCCGATACCGGCATTACCGATATTTTGATCAGCTATAACATTGTCGGGCGCGCTAAGTTGGAGCGGCTGCGCAGTCTGGCGCGGCGCGCCAATGTTCAAGTGGTCGCGGACAGCGAAACTGTTCTCGCAGGCCTTTCCGATGCCTTTGCCAACGAAACCCGACGTCTGCCGGTGATGATCGAGTGCGATACTGGCGCCCGGCGCTGCGGTGTCGCGACGCCTGAAGCGGCCGCCGCTTTGGCCACGCGGGCGGTTGCGCTGCCTGGGCTCGCCTTTCATGGCCTCATGACCTATCCGCCCAAGCACCATGTGCGCGAAGTAACCGCCTGGCTCGAGGCGGCGCGCGAGGCGTGTCGCCGGGCGGGCCTCGAGGTGGAAGTGATCAGTTCGGGGGGAACGCCCAACTTGTTCCAAGCCCATGAGCAGCGCTTGATCACGGAATATCGTCCTGGCACCTATATCTATTCGGATCGGGCGCAGGTCTCGCATGGACACGGGACGCTGGATGATTGCGCGCTGCGGATCGTCACGACCGTCGTCTCGCGCCCTTCCGAGGATCGCTGCATCATAGATGCGGGATCGAAGACGCTCTCTTCCGATACGCAAGGGTTAGCGGGTTTCGGCCATATTCTCGAATATCCGGAGATCGGCATCGTCGCCCTGAGCGAAGAACATGGACATTGTCACATCCCACCCGGAATAAAGGGGCCTGCCATCGGGGAAAGACTAACGATCGTGCCGAACCATGTTTGTGTGGTGACCAATCTTTTCGACCGCATCCCGGCCATGCGCGCGGGCCGCATCGAAGCGATGTTCACGATTGCGGCGCGAGGGAAGGTGCAATGACCGGGAAAAACGAAATGTCACCTGCAAAAGGGCAAGGCGTTGTCGCGGCGCGGTTGCAGGCGTTGGGCTTGACGCTGCCGGTGATTCCACAACCGATCGCAACCTATGTTCCCTTCGTGCGGACCGGCAATCTGCTCTTCCTCTCGGGCCAGACGCCGCGGCGTGTGGAGGGGGGATATTACACCGGCACGGTCGGGCGGGAGGTCACGACAGATGAGGCCCAGGGCCATGCGCGTCACGTCGGATTGCAGCTCATCGCCGTGTTGCAACAGGCGACCGGAAATCTCGATCAGGTGGTGCGGATCGTCAAAGTATTCGGCATGGTGAATGCGGCGCCCGGCTTTCGCGAACAGGCAAAGGTCATCAATGGTTGCTCGGATCTGCTGGTCGCCGTGTTTGGCGAGCGTGGCCAGCACGCGCGATCGGCGGTTGGGATGGGCAGCCTTCCCCATGACTGCACGGTCGAGATCGAGTTGATCGCCGAAATTGAATGATCCGGGGGCGTGCGGCCGAAATACAGCCTAAAGCTGATTTCGGCCGCACGCAACAATCAGCGTTCGCGCTGCATCAATTGGCGTAAGCGCCAAGCTCCATCGCGGCTTTCGTCAGGTCGCTCATCGGCACATTAATATGGGTGGGGCCTGGGACAAACCATTTATTATATAGGGAAGTCAATTGTCCCGAGGTGATCATCTGGGAAATGACGCCGTCCACAAATGCCCGGTAATCATCGTCGTTTTTTGGAATAATCATCGCGTATGGATCATACGTGAATGACGGGCCAACGATGGTATAGTCATTCGGATCGGACAGGGTGCTTCTTGTGCCATACAAATCGATATCATCTGCGACAGAGGCATCTGCCCGGCCCTGCGCAAGATTGAGCATCGCCTGGGCATGATCGACCGCCGGCAGGATCTGAACGTTCAAATGTTTCTGCTGAATTTCAGCAATCGCGGCTTTGAGATTTGTCGTTCCCGGGATGCCGGTCAGAACTTTGCCGTTCATATCGTCTAACGAGTGAATGCTCGAACCCGTCTTTACCATGATTTTAGAGCCGGCGATGAAGACCGGGGTCGAGAAATCAACTTGCTGATAGCGGCTTAAGGTAATGCCGGCGGATTCACAGGCAATATCGATGGTGCCGTTGGCGATGAGGGCAAGTCGTGTTTGCGGCGTGATGGGAATAAACCGCACATTCAAATTGGGCAGATGATAGGTAGATTTAAGTGAATCGGCGATCTTTCTACAAATATCGATGGAATATCCAATAGGATTGCCGTTGCTATCGTCATAGGAAAAAGGAACCGACAAATCACGGTATCCGATATCGAACGTGTTGGAGGAAACAATCCGCTGCAGCGTGGGGCCTTGCGGTGAAGCGGCGGCGGCAATGGAAGGAACGACCGTGCAGAAAAACGCGATAGATAGTCGACGAAGCACCATAATCAACCCCCAAAGCCACAGAAATTCTTGGAACAACGATTAATTGATTGGACGGTACACAACAAATCATATTATCTATGATCTGAGGAAATAAAATATAGGGTTTTGGTGTGATGGCTCTTCCACTAGACGTTTTCCGATGCACTGTTTTTGCCTTGAGGCGCGCATCAACTCTTTTGGTTTCAGCGTTGGCGGTGATCCTCGTCGGTCGAGGCGGCTGATGCGTCATGAAAACCGGATCTTAACTCAAACATGAATTACCACTGGAATTGGGCCGTACTTTATACGAGCCCGTATTTGGGTTGGATTTTGACCGGTTTCGGCCTGACATGCCTTATTTCTGTGTTGGCCTGTACCATCGCGTTTTTTATCGGGGTGACCGTCGGCATCGCGCGCACGCTTGACAATCGTGTCGCAAAAATTGCTGGAACGATCTACGTAGAATTGTTCCGAAATATTCCGCTCCTCGTCCAATTATTCATTTGGTTTTACGTCCTGCCGCAAATTCTCCCCACAACCTGGGGAACATGGCTCATCAGAGATCTGCCTTACGCGCCATTTTGGACGGCCGTGGTCGGGTTGGGGCTGTATACGGCCGCGAATGTCGGCGAGCAGGTTCGTTCGGGCATCTTAGCCATTTCGCGTGGCCAGAAAGAAGCGGCACTTGCAATCGGTTTCAGTAAGTTTCAGGCATATCGCTATATTTTTGCGCCGATCGCTTTCCGTATGATCATCCCGTCTTTGACGAGTGTGTTTCTGGGCGTG
The DNA here is from genome assembly GCA_963737355.1 of uncultured Pseudomonadota bacterium. Classification (GTDB taxonomy): domain Bacteria; phylum Pseudomonadota; class Alphaproteobacteria; order Acetobacterales; family Acetobacteraceae; genus Acidocella. Next base: position 778,579 of record CAVTSC010000008.1, read on the forward strand.
TTTAAAAATTCCTCGCTTGCCCTAACCATAGGTGTAATGGAACTTACGGCAACGACACGGCAAATCGAGGACTACACCTTTCAAACTTTCGAGCCATTTACCGCCGCCACGATATTGTATGCACTGGTCACTTTTTTGACGATGGCGGTCATGCGTGTGGTGGAGCGGCGCATGCAGGTTACCGGCACGCTCGCGGTGGGTCGCTAAAAGATGGATCAGCATTTCGACTTCCAGATTTTGCTGCAAAGCCATGATTTCCTGCTTCGCGGTCTCGTCACGACGCTGGAAATCACCGTCATCGCCGCGGTGTTCGGATTCCTTTTGGGATGCGGTCTTGCCGTCCTGCGCCTGTCAAAAATCGCTGCGATCGCTTGGGTGAGCGCTGCTTACGTCAACCTGTTCAGGTCTGTTCCGCTGATTCTCGTGATTTTTTGGTTTTACATCCTTGTGCCGAAATTGATCGGACAATCAACAGGCGCCTTCCGCTCGGTCGTTATCGCTTTTATACTGTTCGAAGGGGCTTATTATTGCGAGATCATTCGCGCCGGTATTTCCGGTGTCCGGCGCAGACAGGCTGATGCCGGACTCGCGCTGGGTTTTTCGTCCTTTCAGGTCATGCGCTTCGTTATCCTGCCGCAGGCAATTCGGGCCATGGTCCCGGTATTGTTGAGCCAGGTGATCACCATGTTCCAGGATACATCGTTGGTTTATGTGGTCGGAGTGCGAGATTTTCTGACATCGGCGAATATTGTCGCGAACAATGCCGACCGTCCTTTCGAACTCTATATGACCGTCGCCGTTGTGTTTCTGGTGATTTGTCTCTCTGGGTCATTCGTGGTTTCCCGCCTTCGCGTTCGGAGTGTAAGATGATTGAACTGAGCCAAATTGGAAAATCTTACGGCTCTCACGAGGTCCTGAAGGATTGTTCTCTGAAGATTGAGAAAGGTGAGGTCGTGGTGATCTGCGGCCCTTCTGGGTCGGGGAAGAGCACGCTGATCCGCTGCGTGAATGGCCTTGAGCCCTTCCAGACCGGTTCCATCCGCATCGCGGGGAAAGAATTACGGGCGAAATCCGGCGACCTTAAAAGGCTTCGCACGCGTGTCGGAATGGTGTTCCAGTCGTTCGAGCTGTTTCCGCATATGAACGTTCTCGAGAACATCACGCTGCCGCAAATGAAAATTCTCGGGCGGTCCCGCACCGCAGCGGACGCCAAAGCAAATCAACTCCTGGCCAGGATGGGCTTATCCGCGCATGACGCAAAATATCCATTGCAGTTATCGGGAGGCCAGCAGCAGAGGGTTGCGATCGCGCGGGCCCTTGCGATGGAGCCGGAGGCCATCCTGTTCGATGAGCCGACCTCCGCGCTTGATCCGGAAATGATCAATGAAGTGCTGGATGTCATGGTCTCCCTGGCGCAGGAGGGCATGACGATGGTGGTCGTGACGCATGAAATGGGGTTCGCCCGGCGCGTGGCGGATCGCGTCGTATTCATGGATGCAGGCAGAATTCTGGAAGATACGCCGAAAGATCTGTTTTTTACCGAGCCTCGCACGGAGCGCGCCCGGCTATTTCTGTCCCGTATTTTGCAGCACTAGTTCGAAGCGTTCCGACCTCACGTCTGTTTAGAGTGCGATCGTTTTAGGTTCGCGCATCTTGCGCGGAGCTAAAACGCGAATCGCCCTCAATAAAAAAGCTAGAGCATGATCGCACTTAAAGCGATCATGCTCTAGTGCCGACAGCCCAGCGCGGCCGCCCTGAAGCCGTACGCGTCGCCGATTTTTGCCTAACATTTGCCTGGAAACCCTTTGAAATCGCTTGGGTATCCAGGCAGCATCTAGGCAAAAACGGGGGTTTTTACGGCACTTAAAAACAAACGCTTTTAAACTTTACCGTGGCAGTATTTATACTTCTTGCCGGAGCCGCAGGGGCAGGCGGCATTGCGCGGGGTCGCGGCCCAGGTCTCGGGCCGCGCCGGGTCGATCTCTTCTTCCCGGTACGGCCGCACGGCGTCCTGGCGCAATATCGGCTCGGCCAGCGCCAGCATCCCCGGCCATCGCTTCCGGCTGCGGATGGTTCTCCACCATCATCGGCGGCGGCGGTGGGGCAGGCGGGGCCTCGCCCACGGTCACATGCGCCAGCACATTCGTTACGCGCTCTTTCAGCTCATCCAGCAGTGCGTTGAACAGCGCGAACGCCTCGCGCTTATACTCGTTCAGCGGGTCGCGCTGGCCGTAGGAGCGCAGGCCGATCCCCTGGCGCAGATAATCCAGCGCCAGCAGATGCTCCTTCCACACATGGTCGAGCGTCTGCAGCAGCACGGATTTCTCGATGTAATTCGATCAGCTCGGCGCCAAAACGCTGCGCGCTTCGCCTCGGTCGCCGCCTCCGCCGCGGCGGTCACGCGCTCGCGGATCCCGGTCTCGTCGATCCCCTCTTCCGCGGCCCAATCGGCCACCGGCAAATCCAGGCCGAGCAGGCGCTTGAGATCAGCGGTGAGTTCCGCGGTCTGCCATTGCTCGGCAAAGGCCCGCTCGGGGATGCGCCTCGCCACCATGGCGGAAATCACATCCTCGCGCATCTCCGCCACCACGGCAGGAGACGCTCTCGCTGCGCATGAATTCCCGGCGCTGGGCATATACCTCCTTGCGCTGGTCGTTCATCACGTCGTCATATTTCAGCACGTTCTTGCGCATGTCGAAATTGCGCGTCTCGACCTTCTTCTGCGCCTTCTCCAGCGCCTTGTTGATCCAGGGATGGACGATCGCCTCGCCCTCCTGGAGCCCCAGCCGCTGCAGCATCCCGCCCATCCGGTCGGAGCCGAAAATGCGCATCAGGTCGTCTTCCAGCGAGAGGAAAAAGCGCGAGCCGCCAGGGTCGCCCTGCCGGCCGGAGCGCCCGCGCAGCTGGTTGTCGATGCGCCGGCTCTCATGCCGCTCGGTGCCGATCACGAACAGCCCGCCCGCCGCCTTCACCGCCTCATGGTTCTCCGCAATCTCGGCGCGGATCACTTCCGGGTCCGTCTCCGGCTCGAGCGCCACGCGCATCTCGTAGATTGCCGCCGAGCTTAATATCCGTGCCGCGCCCGGCCATGTTGGTGGCAATCGTAATCGCCCCGGGCGCCCCGGCCTGCGCCACGATCTTCGCCTCCTGCTCATGGAAGCGCGCATTCAGCACGCTGTGCTTGATCTTCTTCTTATCCAGCAGCGCCGAGATGATCTCGCTCTTCTCGATGCTCGTGGTCCCCACCAGCACCGGCTGCCCGCGCTCCCGGCATTCCTCGATCAGCTTGGCGACCGCCTCGTATTTCTCCGCCGCCGAGCGATACACCTCGTCGTCATGGTCCTGCCGCGCTACACCGGCACATTGGTCGGGATTTCGACCACCTGCAGCTTGTAGATCTGCTCGAACTCATCGGCCTCGGTCATCGCCGTGCCGGTCATGCCGGCGAGCTTGGGGAAGAGCCGGAAATAATTCTGGAAGGTGATGGAGGCGAGCGTCTGGTTCTCGCGCTCCACATTCACCCGCTCCTTGGCCTCCAGCGCCTGGTGCAGCCCGTCGGAATAGCGCCGCCCTTCCATCATCCGCCCGGTGAACTCATCGATGATCACCACCTTGCCCTCGCGCACGATGTAATCGACATCGCGCGTGAACAGCACCCGCGCGCGCAGGCTCTGCTGCACATGGTGGATCAGCGAGATGTTGAAAATATCGTAGAGATTGCCCTCGGTCAGCAGCCCGGCATCGCGCAGCATGTCCTCCACCGTCTCGGAGCCGAGATCGGTCATCACCACGGTGCGCGCCTTCTCGTCCTTCTCGAAGAACGGCGTTGGTCCCATCCGCCGCTTGGCCGCGCGTGATGAAGGCGGCGACCACCGCATCCACGGTGGCATAAAGCTCGGTCGGCTCGTCGGACGGGCCGGAGATGATCAGCGGCGTGCGCGCCTCGTCGATCAGGATGGAATCCACCTCGTCGACGATGGCGAAGTTGAACGGCCGCTGCACCATATCCTCCAGCCGGTACTTCATATTATCGCGCAGATAGTCGAAGCCGAACTCGTTATTCGTGCCGTAGGTGATATCCGCCGCATAGGCCGCCTTGCGCTGCGCATCGTCCAGCCCGTGCACGATCGCGCCGGTCGGTCATGCCGAGGAATCCGTAGATCTGCCCCATCCAGCCGGCATCGCGGCTGGCCAGGTAGTCGTTCACGGTCACCAGATGCACGCCCTTGCCGGGCAGCGCGTTCAGGTACGCCGCCAGCGTCGCCATCTGCGTCTTGCCCTCGCCGGTCTTCATCTCGGCGATGCTGCCCGTCATGCAGCACCATGCCGCCGATCATCTGCACGTCGAAATGCCGCTGCCCGAGCACCCGCTTGGCCGCCTCGCGCACCACGGCGAAGGCCTCTTCCAGCAGATCATCAAGCGTCTCGCCCGCCTGCAGCCGCGCGCGGAATTCCGCGGTCTTGTCCCGCAGGGCGGCGTCATCGAGGGCGGCGAGCGCCGGCTCATGCGCGGCGATGGCCGCCACCCGGCGCTTATAGGCTTTCAGGGCGCGATCGTTACTGGTACCGAATACTGCACGGGCAAGGCTTGCGAACATACACTCTGTCTTTCCGGGGGCCAGCGAGGCGAGCACCTCAAACCCATAAAGCAGGGGCGAGCGCCTCGTACCCTTTATATAAGGTCTTCTCCCCGATCACATAAGCGCCGCCCCGCAGCCGGTCAAACCCTTGCCGCAACGGGTCACTTGGCTCATACGTTGGCAAAAATTCTGGAAGGTCATTCGCCCGATGCGTTTATCCGCTACCTTGTCTCTTCTGGCGCTTGCGCGCCAGCCTCGTCGGCCCCGCCGCTTTGGCGCAAACCACCCCGGCCCCGCCGCCAGCCCACGGCCGATCCCGGTGGTCGCCTCCGTCAACGGCCTGAAAATCCATATGAGCGAAATCCAGCAGGATGCGCAGAACGCGCCGCAGCAGCTGCAGCAGCTCCCCCCGGCCCAGCTCTTCCCGCTGCTGGTGAGCCAGGAGATCGACCGCCGCGCGCTGCTCGTCGCCGCTGAGCATGAAGATCTGGAGAAGAACCCGCAGGTGGCCGCCGACATGGCGCAGGCCGCCAACGTCCAGCTGGAAAACGCCTATGTCCAGCAGCATGTCGCCCCGGCCGTCACGGATGCCGCCGTGCAGGCTGAATACAACAAGGAATATGCCGGCAAGCCCGGCCCGGAACAGGTCGAGGCCCGCCACATCCTGGTGAAGACCCAGGCCGAGGCTGAAGCCATTATCGACCAGCTCAACCATGGCGCGGATTTCGCGACCCTGGCCGAAAAGGACAGCATCGATCCCGGCGCCAAGAATGGCGGCGAGCTCGGCTGGTTCAGCCAGGATGAGATGGTCCCCGCTTTCGCCAACGCCGCCTTCGCGCTGCCCGTTGGCCAGTACACCAAAACCCCGGTGCAGACGCAGTTCGGCTGGCACGTCATCCTGGTCGAGGGCAAGCGCACCGCGCCTACCCCGGCTTTGGCCGATGTGCAGGACCAGATCCGCCAGAACCTCGCGGATGCCGCCATCAAGCCACGCTGGCGAATGCCCGCAAGCAGGTGAAGATCGAAATCTATAATGCGGACGGCACCCCCGGCCCGCAAACCGCTCCGGCCAAATAATGGCAGGCCCAATCCCGCGCTCGCCCTTGGCGCTCCCGCTGCCGGAACTCCCGGCATGGCGGGGGTTCGGCTGGCCACGGGCGAGGCGGGAATCCGCTATAAGGGCCGCACCGATGTGCTGCTCGCGGAATTTGCCGAAGGCACGACGGTCGCGGGGGTTTTCACCAAAAACCTCTGCCCCGGCGCGCCGGTCACCTATTGCCGCGAGATCCTGAAAGGCGGCCTCGCCCGCGGCCTCGTCGTCAATGCCGGCAATGCCAATGTTTTTAACGGCATCGGTCGGCGTTCGCGCGGTCGAGACCACGGCTGCCGCCGCCGCCAAGACGCTCGGCACCACGCCGGAGCAGATCTTCCTTGCCTCCACCGGCGTCATCGGCGAGCCGCTCCCGGCGCATAAAATCGTCGATGTCCTGGACAAGCTCAAGGCCGACCTCGCCGAGGACCGCTTCGCCGAAGCCGCCAAACGCGATCATGACGACGGATACCTTCCCCAAAGCCGCGACGCGCACCGCGCGCCTCGGTAACGAGGAAGTCCGCATCACCGGCATCGCCAAGGGCAGCGGCATGATCGCGCCGGACATGGCGACCATGCTCGCCTTCCTCTTCACCGATGCCGCTATCCCGGCCCCGGCATTGCAGGCCATGCTGCGCCAAGGGCGTGGACCATAGTTTTAACTGCATCACCATCGACTCCGATACTTCCACCTCGGATACGGTGTTGCTCTTTGCCACCGGCCAGGCGGGCAACAAGCCGACGGATGATCCCGCTGCCTTGGCGGATTTCCGCCGCGCTTTGGGCGAAGTCCTGCACGAGCTCGCGATGATGGTCGTGCGCGACGGGGAGGGGGCGCAGAAGCTGGTGCAGATCACCGTGGATGGTGCTGTCTCCAACGCTTCCGCGCGGCGCATCGCCATGGCGATCGCCAACTCGCCTTTGGTGAAGACCGCCATCGCCGGCGAGGACGCCAATTGGGGCCGCATCGTCATGGCCGTCGGCAAGGCCGGCGAACCAGCGGACCGCGATAAGCTCGCCATCGCCGTCGGCGGCACCTGGATGGCGAAAGCCGGCGGCGTCGTGCCCGGCTATAACGAGGAACCGGTCGTCGCCCATATGAAGGGCCGGGAAATCGACATTGAAGTCGATATCGGCCTCGGCCAGGGCCGTGCCACCGTGTGGACCTGCGATCTGACGCATGGCTATATCGATATTAACGGGTCTTATCGGAGTTAAAGGCTAGGCCAGGGGGCGCTGCCCCCTGGACCCCAGCAGGGGGTTCCACCCCCTGCACCCCTGGCCGGGCCTGAGGCCCGGACCCCATTACTTTAGCAACGCCCGAATGTTCCACGTGGAACATTCGCCCCATTTTGACCGGCTAACCTATTGTTAGATCAGCAATTGTTGGATGAAAATGTTTTGGTTGACACGGTGATATAACGATATCGCAACAAAATTGTTAGCCGTTAAAAACTAACCTGACGTTATGCGCTTCAGGTCGCGCGCGATCCCCGTGATATCCGGCGTTGCCGTATCCAGCCCCGCGATGATGAATTGCGCTTTGCCGGAAGCATCGAACACATAGACTGCGGCCGAGTGTGTTACCGAATAGACCGGCTTTTTGGTGACGGAAAACACCACCCGGTAGCGCCGCGCCAGGGTATAGAGCTGGTCTGCATTCCCCCGCAGCCCCAGCACGTTCGGGCCGAACAAGGCGGTATATTGGGTCATCACCGTGGCGGAATCCCGGTCCGGGTCCACGGTGACGAACAACACGTCCACGTTCTTTGCCTTGGGTCCCATCGCCTTGAAAATCCGGTCCAGGTTATACAGCGTCGCCGGGCATACGTCTGGGCAGTTCGTATAGCCGAAATACAGCAGCACGGTTTTGCCCTTGAAATCCTGGGCGGTCACCGGAGCACCGCTCTGCGTCTCGGTCATGGAGAACGCCAAATCCGGCACGAGTCCGGCGATGCTCACATCCTGCGGCGATAAATCATGGTGGCATGCCGCCAAAGCCAGCAACGGGAGCAGGAGCACAAACCGCCGGATCATTACGGGAGTGTGCGCGCCTGCTGGCCGTCTTACAAGAGGGGCTAAGTAGCCGCTTTTTTGAAAAAAAGCGGCGCAAAAAACTTCTGCTCCTTTGAGCCGGGAACGACGAACGCCCCAGGCCCAAAGTGAACAAAGTTTTTTTGTTTCTTTTTGTTCACAAAAAGAAGGCCTTCCTTTTGTCTTACGCTGCAAGCACAGTGGCCGCCTCGCGCACCGCATCCGCCAGCGCGCCCTCGGCGAAGGGCGAGATCAGCCCGGCGGAGGCGACGAGCCCTTGGAATGGCGCGGAGCCGCCGCGCGCGCAGAGGGCGACGTAATCCGCCAGTGCCGCGTCGTAATCCTGGCGCGATTTTACCCAGAATTGCAGGGCGCAGCAGAGGGCCAGCGTGTAGTCGATATAGTAGAAGGGCGAGCCGTAGATATGCCCTTGCGCCTGCCAGCGCCCGCCTTTGGCGGCGAATGCGATATCGCCGTAATCGCGCCACGGCATGTAGAGTTTTTCCAGGTGCTTCCACATCGCATGGCGCTCGGCCGGGGTTGCGCCGGGGTTGGCGTAGACCTCGTGCTGGAAATGATCGACGCAGACGCCGTAGGGCAGGAAGGCGAGTGCCTGGATGAGATGCATGCGGCGGTAGCGCTCGGCTTGATCCTCGCCGACCAGCAGGCCGATTTGCGGATAGGCCAGATGCTCCAGGCTCATCGAATGGATCTCGGCGGATTCATAGGTCGGCCAGAGATAGTCAAAGCCCGGCTGCTCGCGGCTCTGATAGTTCTGGAAGGCATGGCCCATTTCATGGGTGAACACATCGATATCGTGATGCGTGCCGTTGAAATTCGCGAAGATGAAGGGCACACCGTCGGTGGGGAAGGAGGTGCAGAAGCCGCCGGGTGCTTTGGTCGGCCGGTTGTCGAGGTCGAGGAAGCCGCCTTCGTTCATCATGCGGAAGAATTCCGCCAGACGCGGGTCCATCGCATCGAACATTTTTTGCGCCTGGTTGCGCATGAAGGCTTCATCGCCGGCGGGGAGCACGTTGCCTTGCTTGTCGGTCAGCGGTTCGTCCCAGGCATGGAGTTTGTCCCAGCCATGTTCGGCGCGGCGGGCTTCGAGGATTTTTGCGACCAGGGGGACGACATGTTCCACGACCTGGGCGCGATAGCGGGCGACATCCGCCGCATCGTAATCCACGCGGCGCATGCGGCGGTAGCCGAGCTCGATATAGTTCTCATAGCCGAGTTTCTGCGCCATGCCGTGGCGCAACTGCACGAGGTCGTGGTAAATTTCGTCGAATTTCTCGGCATGTTCGGCGAAGAACGCCCAGCGTGCGGCTTCCGCGCGGTGGCGGATGTCGCGGTCCAGGCTCTGCTGGTAGGGGGCCAGGCCGGAGAGGTTGACCGTCTCGCCCTCGATCTCGATTTTTGCCGAGGAGAGCAGCTCCGTGTAGCGCGATTGCAGTTTGGACTCGGCCTGGAGATCGGCCTCGATCTCGGGGGTGAAGGTGGTGATGTCGGTCTCCCACAGGCGCAGCGCATGCGTGCCGGTGATGGCGGCCACCGCGTCGCGGTCGGGATGGGCGAGCAGGCGGCGCTTCAACGCGATCTCGTGGTTGGTGGCGGTGGGGGCGAGCTCGTCGCGGTAATCCATCGCGGCCTTGGCTGCGGCATTTGCCGTGTCCTGCTCGAAGCGCAGATGCGTGAGGGCGCTCCAGCTCTCCACCTCGCGGCGCAGATGCTCCCAATCGGCGATCGCCGGGGCAAGCTCGCCGGTATCGAGCCGCGCATTGATCGCGGCATAGGCGGCGGCGAGACTCTCGGGGTGGGGGTGGTGGTTTTGATGTCGGAGAAGATCATGTTCATGCGGCGATGTTGCGATCGCCGGTGAAATTTTTCAACCGGCATCGCCCTCCGTGTCGTCGGGCAGGCCGAGCATGGTTTGTGCCGTGCCCGCCTCGACCATTTCCACCGTGCGCAGCACCCGCCCGACGGCGCGCGTGCGCACGCGGGCTTTTTCGATGTTCGAAGACATGGCCGAGGCATTTGCCGCGAGCTTGCCCAGCACATCGTCCATCTTCGTCATTTCCGAGCGGGTGGCGCCGAGCAGCTTGCCAATTTCGGCGGCGCGCTTTTCCAGGTCCAGCGTGATATGGCCGAGATGGATGGTTTGCAGCATCGCGGGCAGCAGAGTCGGGCCGAGGACGATCACCTTTTCCCGCACGCGGATTTCATCGATGAGGTTGGGGATGCGCGCGACCTCCGCGAACAGCCCGTCGCTTGGCAAATACATGACGCCGAAATCCACGGTCTCCGGCGGGATGGATGTATTTTTCGCGGATTTTCTTGGCTTCCAGGCGCACGCGCACGCGCGATGCCCTCGCGCGCCGCGCGCTCGGCTTCCAGGTCCGCGATTTCGGCGGCGTTGAGCAGGCGCTCGTAATCTTCGGTCGGGAATTTCGAATCCACCGGCAGCCAGAGGGTGACGCGCGAGGGCATGCGCAGTGCGAAATCCACGCGCTCGCGCGAGCCTTCCTTCAGCGCGAAATTGCGCTCGAACGCGCCGGGGGGCAGGACTTGTTCGAGCATCGCGCCGAGCTGCGCCTCGCCCCAGCCGCCGCGCGTCTTCACGTTGGAGAAAATGCGCTTGAGGTCGCCGATTTGCGCCGCGGCGGATTGCACCTCGCCCATCGCCTGCTGCACCTGGGCGAATTGCTCCAGCACGCGGGCGAAGCTGTTGCTCATCTGCTGCTCCACCGCCTCGTGCAGCTTCTCGTTCACCGAGGTTTGGATCGCGCCCAGGCGCGTCTCCAGGAGCAGGAGGGTTTTTTGCGAATCCTCGGCCGCCTGGCGGCGCAGCGCATCGACCGTGGTGGCGACACTCTGGGTCGCGGTGCCGATCTGCGCGAAGGCTTTGGAGAGCGCGTCCGTCGTGCCGGTTTGGATGGCGGCGTTCAGCCGGCCTTCCACTGCCGCCAGACTGGCGCGGAGGAATTCGGCCTCGGCGCGGCTGCCGGCCAGCACCTTGTCCAGCGCGAGTTGCAGCCGCGCCGGGGCGCATGCCGCCGCGCGCCAGCTCTGCCAGCCCAGCCCGGCCGCGATGGCGGCGAGGGGAACGATAAAAATCAGCAACAAAAATTCGGTGTTCATGCTAGCAATCTAGCAAAATCATCCGAAGTCGCGCACAAAGGGAGGCTTTCATGGCCGGTCAGTCTGTCGAGAGGGGCAGTGGAAATGTCTGATTTCGCCAAAAACCCGCCGCCGAGGCGTTTGCCCGGGCGGATCGCGCGATTGTGAACTCTGCAACCAGAAAGGCAAAATAAACCCATGCGCCCCATGAACAGCGCGGTGACCGTGATCGCCATAATCGTGATTTTGGCCGGGGTCGCGATTGGTTATTTTCTCGGCCTGCCGGTTATTGGTGGCATCGTGGTGCTGATCGGGATTATCCTCGCGCTGACCTTGCGCACGGCGGCGGAGTGGGAGCGGGCGGTGGTGCTGCGGCTCGGGCGGTTTGCCGGCGTGCGCGGGCCGGGGCTGTATTTCCTGATCCCGGCCTTCGAGGTCGTGTATGCGGTGGTCGATACGCGCCGGCAGAGCACGCGGATTTCGGCTGAGGATACGCTGACCGCCGATGCGGTTTCCGTCACGATGGATTCCATCATGTTCTGGCGCGTCTCGGATGTGAAGCGGGCCGCGACCGAACTGACCGATTACCGCAGCCATGATCGCGCAGATCGCCCAGACTTCGCTGCGCGAGGTGATCAGCGCCACCACGCTGAACGATATCCTCGCCAACCGCGAGGCGATGGATGCGAGATTGCAAGCCTATATCATGAAGAAATCCGCCGGTTGGGGGATTGGCGAGATCACGGTGGAAATCCGCGACGTGAAAATCCCGCCAGAGCTGAACGATGCGATGAGCCGCAATGCGCAGGCCGAGAAAGAAAAACAGGCGCGCGTGACGCTCGCCAGCGCCGAGGTTGCGATCGCGCAGCAGATTTCCGAGGCCTCGCATATCTATGCCAACAATCCGGTGGCGCTGCAGATCCGCCAGATGGGGTTGATCTATGACATGAACAAAGACCGCGGCGTGACCATCTTGGTGCCGACCGACATGGCCAATGCGCTGGGGGCGAGCATCGCGCTCAACGTGAATGCGCCGGAAGGCCCCAAACCGCCCGTCTTCACGCCCTTCACCCCGCCGCAGGGCTCCGTGCCGCAGGCGTAAGCAAGGCAAGGCCAGGGGGCGCTGCCCCCTGGACCCCCGCGAAGGGCCGCGCCCTTCGAACCGCGATTTTAAGGGATATAAAAAGGGGGCGCCCCCGGGTGGAATTCACGCCCGAGGCGCCCCCTTTTTATATCCCTAAGTCATGGATTCCAAAGGCGAGCCTTTGGCGGGGTTCCAAGGGGCAGAGCCCCTTGGCCTTGCTTGCCTGCCTGCCAAATAACTCCATATTAACAGTAGACTTTATGGATTAAAAATGCTGTGATGAGAAAAACACAGTATTTGCGAGCTAACCATGAACAATATCCGCGCCGATATTCCGCCACGCTTGGTCCGGTCCGGCAGTGCCGTGCTTGAGTTCGAAAAATTGTCGCCCGCTTTGGGGGCGGTGGTGCATCATCTCGACCTCGCGGGGCCGCTTGATGATGCCGTGATCGAGGCGATCCGCGATGGGCTGGATGAGCATCTCGTGCTGTTTTTCCGTGACCAGACGCTGACCCCCGCCGAGCAGCGTGATTTTGCCGCGCGCTTCGGCGCGCTGCATGTGCATCCCGTCTATCCAAGCCATGAGACCGTGCCGGAGATCATGATCCTGGAATATGACGACAAGCTCAAAGGCCATCAGAATAACTGGCACACGGATGTGACGTTTATCGAAACCCCGCCTTTCGGCTCGGTCCTCTATGCCGACGATGTGCCGCCCACCGGTGGGGATACGATCTGGGCCAGCGCCTATGCGGCCTTCGAAGCGCTTTCCCCCGCTTTGCAGAATTTCCTCTCCGGGCTGAACGCCGTGCATGATTTCGCGAAAAATTTCACGCCGGAACGTTTCCGTACCTACAACGTTGGCGAAAAACAAAGCGAAACCTACGCCAAGCACAAACCGGTGTTGCACCCGGTGGTGCGGACCAATCCGAAAACCGGGCGGCGCGGGCTGTTCGTGAACCGCAGCTTTACCTCCCACATCGAAGGTCTCGAGCGCGGGGAAAGTGCCGCGTTGCTGGAATTCCTCTTCCGCCACCTGGAAACACCCGAGTTCCAAATCCGCTTCCGCTGGGCAAAAGGCTCCGTCGCCTTCTGGGATAACCGCTTCACCCAACACTACGCCGTCTCAGACTATTTCCCCCATCACCGCCGCGTCCGCCGTGCCACCATCCTGGGCGACAAGCCGGTATAGGCGATTTTGAACGATGAAAGCGACACGGATAGGCGAGCGGAGGATGGATGGGACTTGAATGTATCTCAATTGAGATGCACAAAAGCGTGCCAATGGGAGAAATGACGATGGCCGCTCAAACATCAATGCTCCATATCCGTGTCGACGATCAGTTGAAGGCCGATGCAGCGGAAAGGCTCGCTACCTTCGGCCTGACGATTTCGGACGCCGTGCGCATTTTGCTCACCCGCGTTGCCAAGGAAGGTGCCCTGCCGGCCGGCCTGACGGCTGACCCAGAGGCCCATGACGTATGGTTCCGCGCTAAGGTAAGGGAAGCCCTGGCAGATACTCGCCCGACAGTACCGCATCAGCAGGTCATGGATGAGGTTCAAGCATTGATCGACAAAAAGCGCCGTGCCCGAACTTGAATGGTCGGAGGCGGCTCGTGCCGACCTGCTCGCCATTGTCGATTATATTTCAGACGATAACCCGGATGCGGCCCAGCGTTTAAAAGACGACATCGAGGCGAAAGCCTCAAAGCTCCCCGAATTCCCAAAGCTTTACCGGCCCGGCCGAATTGAAGGCACACGGGAAATGGTCGTTTGGTCAAACTTCGTCGTCGTGTACCAGGATGACGCCCTCACCGTACGCATCCTCCGCGTGTTACACGCTGCCCAGCTCTGGCCGCCGGAGTAGGACAAGGAAGTAAGGCCAAGGGGCTCTGCCCCTTGCAACCCCGCCAAAGGCTCGCCTTTGGAATCCATGACTTAGGGGATCTGAAAAGGGGGGCGCCCCGGGCGGTTCTACCCCCAGAGGCGCCCCCCTTTTCAGATCCCTAATTCTCGCGGTTCGAAGGGCGCGGCCCTTCGCGGGGGTCCAGGGGGCAGCGCCCCCTGGCCTTACTTCCCTTGCTGCGCCAGGCGGAATGGGTCGGCGGGGTAGGTGCCGAGGATTTTGATTTCGGTGGAGAAGAAGGCGAGTTCTTCGAGGGCGAGGCGGAGTGGGGTTTGGTCGGGGTGGCCGTCGACTTCGGCGAGGAACTGGGTGGCGGTGAAGGTTCCGTTGACCATGTAGCTTTCGATTTTGGTCATGTTGACGCTGTTGGTGGCGAAGCCGCCGAGGGCTTTGTAGAGGGCGGCGGGGACGTTGCGGACGCTGAAGACGAAGGTGGTCATCAGGTTGGGTGTTTCGGGCGGCGGGGTGAGGGGGTTTTTGGCCATCACGTAGAAGCGCGTGGTGTTATGGGCTTCGTCCTCGACATTGCGGCGCAGGATTTGCAGGTTGTGCAGCTCGCCGGCGAGGGAGGAGGCGATGGCGGCGTCCTCGAGGCTGTTTTTCGCCGCGACGATTTCGGCGGCGCCGGCGGTGTCGTATTCGACGATGGCGGTGGCGCCGAGTTCGCGGATCAGGTTGCGGACCTGGCCGAGGGCGACGGGGTGGGAGTGGATGCGCTTGATGCTGGCAAGGGTCGCACCGGGTGGAGCGAGGAGGCAGTGTTCCACGCGCAAAAATTTCTCGCCGATGATGGCAAGGCCGCTTTGCGGGAGCAGCGCGTGCATGTCCGCGACGCGGCCGGCGAGCGAGTTTTCCGGTGGCAGCATGGCGAGCGTGGCGCGGCCTTCATGCACGGCTTCAATGGCGGCCTGGAAGGTTTCGCAGGGCAGGGTGGCCATGCCGGGATAGGCGAGGCGGCTGATGAGGTCGGAATAGGCGCCGGGCTGGCCCTGGAAGGCGATGCTGGTCATTGTTTGGATTCCAAGATGTTGCGGGCGTGGTCGAGATCGGAAGGGGTATCGACGCCGAATGGGGCGTGGGGGACGCGTGCGACGCCGATTTTCATGCCGGCTTCCAAGGCGCGGAGCTGTTCGAGCTTTTCGCGCTGCTCGAGCGGCGAGGGGGCGAGGGCGACGAAGCGGGCGAGGGCGGCGCGGCGATAGGCGTAGATGCCGATATGGTGCCAGAGCGGGCCCTCGCCGGAGGGGGCGATGTTGCGCGAGAAGTAGAGCGCCGGGGCGGTGGTTTGCCCGGGCGCGAAGGCGCAGACGCATTTGACGACGGAGGGGGCGGCGGCTTCTTCCGCTGAGGTGATGGGGGCGACGAGGGTGGCGATGTCCACCTCCGGGTTCTGCAGCGGGGTGAGGACGGCTTTCAAATAGGCCGGGTCGATGCTGGGGAGGTCGCCTTGCAGGTTGATGACGATGTCGTGATGCCCCGCGGGGTCGATTTCGCCCAATGCGGCGAAGATGCGGTCCGAGCCCGAGGGCAGGTCCGGGTCGGTCAGGATGGCGGTGCCGCCGGCCTCGCGCACGGCGGCGGCGATTTCAGCCTCGCCGCAGGCCACCGCGACGGGGCCGAGCCCGGCTTCGCGCGCGCGGTGCAGGACGTGGACGATCATCGGCAGGCCGGCAATGTCCGCCAGCACCTTGTTGGGCAGGCGCGTCGAGCCAAGGCGGGCGGGGATGAGAATGATCGGGGTCATCGGGTGCGCTGTCTCACTTTTGCTTGTCGGGACTGCCTAATTCGCTATAGGGGTAAGCGCAATCACGATAAAACAAGAAGGTGGGAGCAACCATGAGCCGGACGGGCAAGGATAGTTTGCTGGGCAATAAGATTGCTGCTGGACTACTGACCGCGGGGCTGATTTTTTGGGGCGCAAACCGGATTGCCGATGTCGTGGTGCCGGATGAGGCGCCGAAGACCCCGGCGATCAAGCTGGCCGGGTTGCAGACGGCGGCAACACCGGTTGCGGCGGCGGCGGGGCCGGGATCGATTATTCCCCTGCTGGCAAGTGCCGATGTGACGAAGGGCCAGGCTTTCGTGCAGGAGCAATGTTCCGCCTGCCATACGGTGACGCAAGGCGGTGCGAATGGCGTGGGGCCGAACCTGTATGGCGTGCTGGGCGGGCCGATGTTCGCCAAGGCGGGGTTTGCGTTTTCCACCGCCGCGAAGGGCAAGGCCAGCGGCAATTGGGATTATGCGAAAATGAATGCCTGGCTGGCCGCCCCTGCGAGTTTCGCGCCGGGGACCGCGATGTCCTATCCGGGGATCAAGAACACGCAGTCGCGGGCGGATGTGGTGGCGTATCTGCGCACGCTCTCAAGCGCGCCTTTGGCCCTGCCGAGCCCGGCGGAGGTGAAGGCGGCGAGTGCGCCGGTTGCCGCCGCACCGGGCGGGGCTGCACCCGGCGGCGCGCCGGCGGCGGTTTCGATCGACACGCTGTTCGCCTCCGCGGATGTCGCCAAGGGGCAGGCGGTGGTGCAGCAGGAATGCTCGGCCTGCCATACGCTGAACAAAGGCGGGGCGGCGGGCGTGGGGCCGAACCTCTATGGCATCGTCGGCGCCAAGGCGTTCTCGCAGGCCGGGTTTGGCTATTCCGCCGCGGTGAAGGGCAAGGCCGGTGCCCCCTGGACGGCGGATACGCTGAGCGACTGGCTGGCCGACCCGCAAGCCTATGCGCCGGGGACCGCCATGTCCTTCCCCGGGGTGAAGAACGTGCAGACGCGCGCCGATGTGATTGCGTACCTCAATAAAAACGGGAATACTCCGGGCAAATTGCCTGGGACCTGAGATGACTTCCTTGATGACGGTGGCGGAGGCGGCGCTGGATGCCGCCGGTGCGATTATTCGGCCCTATTTTCGCGCCGGCGTGGCGGCGGACCAGAAAACCGACGAAAGCCCCGTGACGGTGGCCGACCGGATGGCGGAAGAGACGCTGCGGCGGATCCTCAGCGAGGCATTCCCGGATTTCGGGATCATGGGGGAGGAATTCCCGGATCATAATATCGGCGCCAAGCATGTTTGGGTGATCGATCCGATCGACGGTACGCGCGCCTTCATCACCGGGCGGCCGAGCTTCTGCACCCTCGTGGGGCTGCTGGAAGACGGCGTGCCGGTGCTGGGCTTGATCGACCAGCCAGTGACCGGCGAGCGCTGGATCGGCGGGCGGGATGTGGCGGCTTCCTTCCGGGGGAATTTCGGCGGGCGGATGGGCACGCGCGCCGTGACCGAGCTGGCGCAGGCGGAACTCTCCTCCACTTCGCCCGAAATGCTGCGCGGCGGACTGGCCCGCTTTGAGAATCTGAAGGCGCAATGCCGCCGCATGTATTGGGGCGGCGATGCCTATGCCTATGGGCTGCTGGCCCTCGGGCAGATCGATATCGTCGTGGAATGCAACCTGAAACCCTGGGACTGGGCGGCGCTGGCACCCGTCATCGAAGCCGCAGGCGGTGTCGTCACCGATTGGTCCGGCAACAAACTGCGCCTCGGCAGCGACGGCTCCGTGCTGGCAGCCGCGAACGCGACGCTGCATGCGGCTGCGGTTAAAGCCCTGGCGGATGGGAAGTAAGGCCAAGGGGCTCTGCCCCTTGGAACCCCGCGAAGGGCCGCGCCCTTCGAACCGCGATTTTAAGGGATATGAAAAGGGGGCGCCTCAGGTGGGAATACCACCCGGGGCGCCCCCTTTTCATAACCCTTAGGTCATGGATTCCAAAGGCGAGCCTTTGGCGGGGGTCCAGGGGGCGGCGCCCCCTGGCCTTGCTCACCATCCGCCAGGGTTGTAACGCATCGCCTGTTACATTCGGCCTTCAACGAGGATCGTATGTCTGACAATCATATTGCTGAAGAGACCCGTCAATTTTGGGACGGAGGTTGGGCGTTTGCTCGATCTGGTGGTGCATTCGCTCTATTCGGATCGCGAGATTTTTCTGCGCGAGCTGGTGGCGAATGCCGCGGATGCGACGGATAAAAGGCGGTTTTTAGCGCTTTCGGATGGGTCGCTGGCGTTGCCGGAGAGCCCGGCGATTCGGATTTCGCTGGATAAGCTCGCGCAGACGATCACCATTGTCGATCACGGCATTGGGATGACGAAGGAAGAGCTGGCGGATCATTTGGGGACGATCGCGCGGTCGGGCACGTCGGCCTTTACCGCGAGCCTGGCGGCGCAGAAGCCGGAGGATCGGCCGAGCCTGATCGGGCAGTTCGGCGTTGGGTTCTACTCGGCGTTCATGGTGGCCGACGAGGTGGAGGTGATCTCGCGCAAAGCGGGCGAGGCGGAGGCCTGGTCCTGGGTTTCCGCCGGCAAGGGGGTTTATACGCTGAAACCCGCCGCGCGCGAGGATGCGGGCACCACGATTATCCTGCATCTGAAGCCCGATGCGGAGGAGTATCTGGAGCCGCTGCGGATCAAGACCGTGATCCGCAAATGGGCCGACCATGTCGCCTTGCCGATCGAGCTGGAAGAGGATGGCGCGTTTACGGCGGTGACCGAGGGCACCGCGCTGTGGCGGCGGAGCAAGGCTGAGGTTTCCGAGCAGGATTATGCCGGGTTCTACTAACCATTTGGGGCATAGTGTTCGACGCGCCCTGGGCGACGATCCATTGGCGGGCGGAGGGCACGCTGGAATTCTCGGCGCTGCTGTTCATCCCCTCCTCCAAGCCGTTCATGCCGGTGGAGGAGACCAAGGAATCCAAGGTCCGGCTGCATGTGAAGCGCATGTTCATCACCGATGAGGCGAAGCTGCTGCCGAACTGGCTGTCCTTTGTCGTCGGCGTGGTCGATACCGAGGATCTGCCGCTCAACGTCTCGCGTGAGATTCTGCAGACGACCCCGGTGCTGGACAAGATCCGCAAGGCGCTGGTCAACCGTGTGCTCTCGGAGTTGAAATCCAAGGCCAAGGATGCCGAGGCGTTCAAGACCTTCCAGGAGAATTTCGGCAATGTGCTGAAAGAGGGGCTGTATGAGGATACCGGCCATGCCGCCGAGATCCTCGGGCTGCTGCGCTTTGCCTCGACCAAGGAGGACGTTACCACGCTGGATGAATATATCACCCGCATGCCGGAAGGGCAGACGGAGATTTATTATCTCGCCGGTGCGGAAGGCGGAAACCTGAAGACCTCGCCGCAGCTCGAAGGCTTTGCCGAGAAGGGCTATGAGGTGCTGCTGCTCGATGATCCGATCGATGCCTTCTGGCCGACCCGGACGGAGAGCTACAAGGAGAAGAAGTTCAAGAGCGTCAGCCAGGCGGGGGCGCTGTTCGCCCCGGCGGAAGCGGCGGAAGATGTGGCTGCCCTGTGCGAAAACCTGGCCAAGGCGCTGGGCGAGCAAGGTCTCCGGCGTTGCCGCCTCCACGCGGTTGAAGGACAGCCCGGCCATGCTGGTTGCCGCCGAAATGGGCCCGGATCTGGCCATGCAGCGCTTGCTGCGCCGCGCCGGACGGCCCGTTTTCGGACTGCCGCCGAAGCTGGAAATCAACCCCGCCCACGCGCTCATCCAAACCCTGCTCGCCAAAACCGAGCTGGAAACGGAAGCCAACCTGCTGCTCGACCTGGCCAAGCTCCAGGAAGGCGACCTGCCCGAAGACCCCGCCGCCTTCGTCCGCAGCATCGCCAACGCCATCGCGGGGAACTGATCCGGGGTTGGGTTTAAGCAAGGCCAGGGGACGCTGTCCCCTGGACCCCTGCTAAGGGCTCGCCCTTAGAACCCATTAGTTGAGGGTTAAGAAAAGGGGGCGCTCCGGGTGGTTATCACCACCTGAGGCGCCCCCTTTTCTTAACCCTTAAATAGCGGATCGAACGGCGCTGCCGTTCGCAGGGGGTTCAAGGGGACAGCGCCCCTTGGCCTTACTTGATCCCCAATCCTGGGTCAGTTCCCGCAATGGCGCTAATGGTTCGTGGTGGCGGCGCCGGTGAGGGCGCCGGCGCCGGCGCCGATGAGGGCGCCTGTACCGGCGCCGAGGCCGGTTGCGCCGCCGATGATGGCGCCGCCGCCGGCGCCGATCACGCCGCCGGAGAGGGCGCGCTGGCCGGTGGTGTGGCCGCAGCCTGCGAGCGCGGTGATGGCGGCTGCCAGCAGGAGCCCGGACGCGAATTTACGCAGCATGATGGTTCTCCATTGCTTTTATGTGTCATGTTTCGTCCGGCTTGGGTGAATTCAAGCCGGAACGATGCTGGGGCGGCTGACCTGACGATTCGTTCATCGGCTGGTTAGTTTTTGGCGCGGCGTGGGGCATTTCGTGTCCGGCGCAGACCTTGCCGCGTTGCATTACGGGCTGTAATCCCTGCGATGGACGGGCGGCGCTGCGCGGAAAGAAAGGTTTTTGATGTTTTCTCGGCTTCTTGGGCTCATGTCGGCGGACATGGCGATTGATTTGGGCACGGCGAACACGCTGGTTTACGTGAAGGGCCGTGGCATTGTCCTGGCGGAGCCTTCCGTGGTGGCGATTACGGATGTGAAGGGCCGCAAGCATGTGCTGGCCGTGGGCGAGGAGGCCAAGCATATGCTGGGCCGTACGCCGGGCAATATTTCCGCGATCCGGCCGTTGCGCGACGGTGTGATTGCGGATTTCGAAGTCGCCGAGGAGATGATCAAGCATTTTATCCGCAAGGTGCATAACCGGCGCGGCTTCAGCTCGCCGGTGATTATTATTTGCGTGCCTTCGGGGTCGACCGCGGTGGAGCGCCGGGCGATCCAGGAGGCGGCGGAATCCGCGGGCGCGCGCAAGGTGCATCTGATCGAGGAGCCGATGGCGGCGGCGATTGGGGCGGGGCTGCCGGTGACGGAGCCTTCCGGGTCGATGGTGGTGGATATTGGCGGCGGCACGACCGAGGTGGCGGTGATTTCGCTCGGCGGCATTGTGTATGCGCGCTCGGTGCGGGTTGGCGGCGATAAGATGGACGAGGCGATTATCTCCTATATCCGCCGCACGTTTAACCTGTTGATCGGCGAGAGCTCGGCGGAGCGGATCAAGATGGATATCGGTGCCGCGTGGATGGACAGCCCCGAGGATGGGCCGTCGCGCTTTGTGAAGGGGCGTGACCTGATTAATGGCGTGCCGCGCGAAGTGACCGTGACGCAGCGCCAGATTGCCGAGAGCCTGGCCGAGCCGGTGGGGCAGATTGTCGAGGCGGTGAAGGTGGCGCTGGAGAATTGCCCGCCGGAGCTGGCCGCGGATATCGTGGATAAGGGCATCATGCTGACGGGCGGCGGCGCGTTGCTGCACCGGTTGGACGAGGTGCTGCGCGTGTCCACCGGGTTGCCGGTGATGGTGGCGGAGAACCCGCTGCAATGCGTGGCGCTGGGCACCGGGCGGGCGCTGGAAGAGATCAAGCGGCTGCGGACGGTGTTGTCGTCGATGTATTAAGGGAAAAGGAAAGCACTTCTTTTTGTGAACAAAAAGAAGCAAAAAAACTTTGTTGATTTGGGCCTGGGGCGTGTTTGGCTCCCGGCTCTTGAGGAGCAAAGTTTTTTGCGCCGCTTTTTTTCACAAAAAGCGGCTGCTTAACAAAAAAGCCGGACCTTATGGTCCGGCTTTTTTGTGTGGGGCTTCTTATTTAAAGCCGGTGACCGCGTGCGGCACGTAGGCGGCTTCGAGGAAGGTGATTTCCTCCGGCGTCAGCTTCAGCGTCAGCGCCGCGACGGCGTCCGTCAGGTGGCCGGGCTTCGAGGCGCCGACGATCGGCGAGGTGATGCCGGGTTTTTGGATGACCCAGGCGAGTGCCACCTGCGCGCGGGGCACGCCACGGGCCTTGGCGATTTCGGCGACGCGTTCCACGATCTTGCGGTCGGCATCGGCGGTGGCGGCATAGAGGGTTTTGCCGAATTCGTCGGTCTCGGTGCGGGCCGAAGTTTCATCCCAGTCGCGCGTCAGGCGGCCGCGCGCCATCGGGCTCCAGGGGATCACCGCGACGCCGAGATCCTGGCAGAGCGGCAGCATTTCGCGCTCTTCCTCGCGGTAGAGCAGGTTGACGTAGTTCTGCATCGAGACGAATTCGGTGAGGCCGTTGGCGCGCGCGAAGGCGTTGGCCTTGGCGAATTGCCAGGCATACATCGAGGAGGCGCCGATATAGCGGGCTTTGCCGGCTTTCACGACGTCGTGCAGCGCTTCCATCGTCTCTTCGATGGGGGTTTCGTAGTCCCAGCGATGGGTCTGGTAGAGATCGACATATTCAACGCCGAGGCGGCGCAGGCTGTGGTCGATTTCGGTCGAGGATGGCGCGGCGCGAGAGGCCGCCGCCATTTGGGCCCGGGCGCATGCGGCCATGCACCTTGGTGGCGATGACGACTTCGTCGCGCGTGCTGAAATCACGCAAGGCGCGGCCGACGATTTCCTCGGAGGTGCCGTCCGAATAGATGTTCGCGGTGTCGAAGAAATTGATGCCGAGTTCGAGCGCCTGTTTGATGAGCGGGCGGGATTGGCATCCTCGGGCATCGTCCAGGGATGGGTGCCGCGATCGGGCGTGCCGTAGGTCATGCAGCCTAGGGTGATTTTCGAAACTTCCAGGCCGGTGCGGCCAAGTCTGACATATTCCATTAAGCGGTCTCCAAGTTTGTGCTGCAGATGGCGATGGAAGCCAGCCGCTGCCAAGATGCGGCGGGGCAGGAGGCTCAGGGGCCGCCGACGGGGTGCGAGGCGGCGTAAGCGAGCTGGTCGGGCGTCAGCTCGAAGCCGACCAGGATTTGGATGTGGGTGCTCGAATGATGGTCCGGAGAGCTCGACCGTGATGCGGCTTGGAGGTCGCCTGGGCGGTGCTCATATTGCCGTCGAATTTCAGCGCGATGGTGTAGTCGGCCTTCGAGAGGATGTGGTTGCCCTGGGTGATGGCGACGAAGAAGGGCAGGTTCAGCGGGGCGCCGTTGTTGGCGGGGCCGTTGGTGGCGGAGAAGCCGGCCTGGAATTTGACGTCCAGCGCGTGCTTTTCCGGGCGCAGCGATGCAGGCGCCGGCGACGCCGGTGATCTGCGCCGTGGTGATCTGGGCGGCGACGTCGCTGCGGCCGGGCAGGAAGGCGGTGAGCGATTGCGTCTGTTGCAGGACCGCGACCTGCGGGCAGGGCAGGTTCGGCGGGTCGGCATCCGAGGCGCAGCCGGCCAGCGCGACGGGGGTGAGAAGGGCGAACAGGGAGGCGGCGCGGGATCGTTTCATGGGCCCTCCCTTGCCAGAAATTTTTGTGGCGGTCATCTACAGGGCATGGCGGTTTATACTGAAGTGACGGACGACGCGCTGGCGGAATTTTTGGCGCGCATACGACATCGGCGGCATGGTCGCGTTTCGCGGCATTGCCGAGGGGGTCGAGAACAGCAATTACGCGCTGAAGACGACGCAGGGCGATTTTATCCTGACGCTGTATGAAAAGCGCGTCGATGCCGCGGATCTGCCGTGGTTTTTGGGGCTGATGGAGCATCTGGCGGCGCAGGGGCTGACCTGCCCGCTGCCGGTGCGGGCGCGCGATGGGCGGAATTTGAACCCGCTGGCGGGACGGATTGCGGCGATCACCACGTTTTTGCCCGGGGTGTGGCCGCGCCGTGTGCGCGGTGGAGCATTGCGAGCCGCTGGGCGCGGCGCTGGCGCGGTTGCATCTGGCCGGCGAGAATTTTGCGCCGCAGCGGCGGAACGCGCTGGGGCCGGAAGCCTGGCACGCTTTATTACAAAAATGTCTGAGCGAGGCGGATAGCGTGCAGGCGGGGCTGGCCGACGAGCTGGCCGCGCGGCTGGCGGAGATTACCGCGCAATGGCCGGTGGGGCTGCCGGTTGGGCATATTCATGCGGATCTATTCCCCGATAACGTGTTTTTTCTCGACGGGCGGATTTCCGGGGCTGATCGATTTCTATTTCGCCTGCACGGATATTTATGCCTATGACATCGCGATCTGCCTGAATGCCTGGTGTTTCGAGCGCGATTTCAGCTTCAATGTGACGAAGTCGCGCGCGTTGCTGCGCGGGTATATGGCGCATCGGGCGTTGAGCGATGCCGAGCGCGCGGCGCTGCCGGTGCTGGCGCAAGGGGCGGCGATGCGGTTTTTGCTGACCCGGCTCTATGACTGGCTGAACACGCCGGCGGGCGCGTTGGTGACGCCGAAGGACCCGATGGATTATTACCGCCGTTTGCGTTTTCATCATTCTGTGCAGGATGCCTCAGCCTATGGACTCTGAAATTTCGGATATCGATGCCGCGAATACGGTGGAGGTTTGGACGGATGGCGGGTGCAAGCCTAATCCGGGGCCGGGCGGCTGGGCGGCGATTTTGAAATTCAAAGGCACGGTGAAGGAGCTTTCCGGCGGGGAGGAGGAGACGACCAATAACCGCATGGAGCTGACCGCGGCGGCCGAGGCGCTGAGCGCGCTGACGCGGCCGTGCACGGTGATTTTGCATACCGATAGCGAGTATCTGAAAAACGGGATCACGCGCTGGCATGCCGGCTGGGTGCGCAAGAACTGGCGCAATGCGGCGGGCGACCCGGTGAAGAACATGGATTTGTGGCGGCGGATTCTCGATGCCGCGAAACCGCATCAGATCGAGTGGCGCTGGGTGCGCGGGCATTCGGGCAATGCGATGAATGAGCGGGCGGATGTGCTGGCGACGGAGGCGCGGGAGCGTTTGAAACGAGTTTGAGAAGGCGAGATAGGAGAAAGCCCATGGATGTCGTCACCTTTCGAGCGTCACTGACGCGCGCCGAGCCGCCTCCGAGCCTCAACTTCGCCCTACGCGCCCTGTGGTTTGACGCCAAAGGGGATTGGGAGGCCGCGCACGACGCCGCGCAGGCGGATGAAGGGGGCGTCGCGGACTGGGTCCATGCCTATCTTCATCGCAAGGAAGGTGACGCGAGCAACGCCGCCTATTGGTATCGTCGGGCGCGGAAGCCATTTTCCAGCGCTTCGCTCGATGCGGAATGGCAAGAAATCGCAGTCGCGCTGTTGGCAGCGGGCAAATCGCCGGCCCTGGATTGATGAGCGGTGTCTCACGGGTTGGGGGGCTTAAACGGTAAATCGCTGGGCGGATGGCCCATGAAATGAACGGTCATGGGGGCTTGCCAAAAACCGTTGCGCGGTCGATTTAGGCGCTATTAGATTGAGATAGCAACAAATCGACGTCCTTCGGAAGGCAAGAAGCGTAAGCATGACGATCAAGGGGCGACGGAGACAGAAGCTGCGGAAATCCTCTTCCGCGGCCATTGGGTTGATGCTGCTTTGCGCGGTTCTGTTGTTCAGCCGCGAGCCGGGGCATTTGCTGCGGCCGGGGCTGTGGGCGGAAGATGGCACGATGTGGCTGAGCCAGGCTTATGATTACGGGGTTTCCTGCCTGTGGATGCCGTGGACGGGGTATTTGCAGACCTTGCCCCGGCTTGTTGCGCTGTTGGCGGTGCAGTTTCCCCTGACGATGGCGCCCTTGCTGTTCGCGTGGGCGGCATTTTTGGTGCAGCTTTTTCCGGTGGTTTTGTTGCTGTCCGCCAGAGGGGACGGGTTGGTTCCCTCGCTGCTGCTGCGCGGGCTGATGGCGTTGTATTACGTTGGCGCGCCGAATTCGTCGGAAGTTTATGTGAATCTGACCAATGCCATGTGGCATTTGTCCTTGGCGGCTTTTTTGCTGATTGTTCTGCCGAAACCTCGAACGGGGTTAGGGTGCGTATGGGATCTGTTGGTTCTGCTGTTGGCGGGCGTGAGCGGGCCGATGGTTTTGTTCCTGGCGCCGATTGCGTGGTGGCATTGGGTTGCGCAGCGCGATGAGGACGGCGCTGAATTCAACGTGTTTTATGCCGTTACGTTGAGCCTTTGTGCGATGATTTCAGGCGGCGGTGCTGATCACGCATATGGCTGCGAGCAGGCATGGGCATTTGGGGGCGAGCCCGGTTTTGTTGGCGCATATTCTGGTGAACCAGGTTTTTGCCGGTGGCATTGTGGGGATGAAATTTGTCTCCCATTACCTGACGGGACCGTTCGGCCTGGCGCCTACGGGACCGCTATGGTGGACGCGGTCGCGCTATGCGCTGATTTTTTGTTGTCTGGGCTTGGGCGTTGGGGGGGCGGCGTTTCTCAAGGGGCCGGTGGTGTTTCGGCAATTCGCGGTATTTGCCGTGCTGATCGTGGCGAGCGCCTTGGCGTCTCCGATGGTGACCCTGGATCGGCCGCAATGGTTGCCGATGGTGTTTCCCGGCATCGGGGGGCGCTATTTCATGCTGCCGATCTTGGCGTGGTTCGTTGCGGTGCTGGTTTTGGCCAGCGGCAGGCAGTGGTGGGCGTGGCTAGCCCGGGGGGCGGTGTTGTGTTGTGCGATCGGCGTGGTGGGCGATTGGGCTTATGCGCCTTACGCAGTGACGGATTATCACCAGCAGGCGAAGGTGTTTGACCGGGCGGCGCCTGGGGCGGAGGTTGCGTTTAGTGAGAATCCGGTGCCTTGGCAGTTTTCACTAATTAAGCATGAGTGAGAAAGTGGCCGCTTTTTGAAAAAAGCGGCGCAAAAACTTTTGCGACTTTAGAGCCGGGAGCTGCATGCGCCCCAGGCCCAGTTCGTAAAGTTTTTTTGCTTCTTTTTGTTCACAAAAAGAAGTGCTTCCCTTTTCCTTACGCTGGCGTGAAGGTCAGTGCCAGGCCGTCCATGCAATAGCGCAGGCCGGTCGGTGGCGGGCCGTCGGTGAAGAGGTGGCCGAGATGGCTGCCGCAGCGGCGGCAATGCACCTCCGTGCGGTCCATGCCGAGCGAGGTATCGTCCGCGGTGAGGACGGCATGGGGCAGCGGCGCCCAGAAGCTGGGCCAGCCGGTGCCGCTGTCGAATTTCGTTGTCGAGGAAAAGAGCGGCAGGGCGCAGCCGGCGCAGTGGAAAATGCCGCTGCGGTGCTCGTTCAGGAGCGGGCTGGAGAAAGGCAGTTCGGTGCCCTGTTGGCGCAGGATGTTGTATTGCGCGGGGGTGAGCAGCTTCTGCCATTCGGCATCGGTATGCGTGACCTCGTAGACCGGCGGTGCGGCCTCGGCCGCCGGGGGGCGGCGCAGGCCGCGCGAGAGTGCGACCACCGCGATGGCGGTAGCACCGAGCAGGAGCGTGTTGCGCCGGGAGGTTTGGGCCATGGCGGATTATCCCACTTGCGGGCGGTGGGGAAAAATCACTTTTTGGGCGATGGCGCGGAGCAAGGCGCGTAAAGCGCCCGGTGTGGTGACGGGCAGGGCGCAGCTTTGGCCCTGGCAGACGAAGGCGGCGGGGCTTTGGCTGGGTTTGCCGTAGGCCGGGTGCGTCGGCGGGAGGGTTGCGGCATCCTGGACTTGCAGGACGACCACGGCTGGGTCGGGCGCCGCAAGCGCTGCCTGGGCGAGTTCGGTGTCGCCACCAGTGAGGACGATACAGGTCGCGTTTTCCAGCAGATCCGACGCGGCGAGGAGGACCGGGGAGTTGGCGAGCAGGTCGGCCCCGGCGCCATAGGTGGCGAGCACGGCTTCGGCCTTGGCGCGGTAGGTGGGGTTGCCAGTGAGGTGGTAGAGGCGCGCGTAATTCTCGGCCATCAGGCCGATGCCCGAGGGGGTCGGGCCGTCCATCACGTTGCGGCTGCGCAGAGCGGGGATGTCCGTGGCATCCTCGGCGGCCATGTAGAAGGCGCCCGCGCCGTCGGCGAATTTTTGTTCCGTGGCTGCGAGGATTCTTGTTGCTTGCGCGAGGCGGGTGGCGTTGCCGGTGGCCTCGTAGAGTGAGAGTGCGGCGCGGAGCATGGCGGCCTGGTCTTCGAGCAGCCCGGCGGCGGAGATTTTGCCGTGGCGCCAGGCATGGGCGATGCGGCCATCGGGGGTGCCCATTTTGGTCAGGATGAAGTCGAAGACGGTTTCTGCCTGCGCCAGCCAGGTGGGTTGTTCGAAGACCGCACTCGCGCGGACCAAAGCGGCGATGGCGAGCGCGTTCCAGTCGGCGAGGATTTTATCGTCGCGCGCGGGGCGGGTGCGGGTGAGGCGGCGGGTGAAGAGCAAGGCGCGGCAGGTGGAAAGGCTTGTTTCGGTGGCCTCGATCTGCAGCGGCGTTTTACGCTCCAGGATGATTTTTCCCTCCCAATTGCCGTGTTCGGGCAGGCTGTAATGTTCGGCGAAGAAAGGGGTCTCGGGGCCTAGGACGTCGCGGATTTCATCCGCGGTCCAGACGTAGAATTTGCCCTCCTCGCCTTCGCTGTCGGCATCCTCGGCGGCGGCGAAGGCGCCTTGTGTGGTCATGTCGCGCAGCATCCAGGTGACGGTTTCGCGCGCCCTTGCAGCGTAAAGCGGGTTGGGCGTTTGCGCATGGGCCATGGAAAGCAAATCGAGCAGCAGGGCGTTGTCGTAGAGCATTTTCTCGAAATGCGGGATGAGCCAGGCATTATCCGTGGCGTAGCGGGCATAGCCGCCGCCGAGATGATCATAGATGCCGCCTTGCGACATGGCGGTGAGGAGCAGATGCACCGCCTCGGCGGCTTTTGCATCGCCGGTGCGGAAGGCCTCCTGCCAGAGGAAACGGAAGGCCGGCGCGTTGGGGAATTTCGGCGCCTGGCCGAGGCCGCCTTGGCGCCAGTCCATGCCGGTGAGGTATTGCGCGCGGATGCGGTCCAGCATTTGCGGGCCGGGGACATCGCCCGGCCGGGCCGCGGCGTTGGCGGCCAAGGCGCGGTGCATGGAGGCGACCGTCTGCTCGATGCGGGGCCGGTCGGTTTCCCAGGCTTGGGCAAGGGCCTCCAGCACCTGCGTAAAACTCGGGCGGCCGAAGCGCGGGGTGGGCGGGAAATAGGTGCCGCCCCAGAAGGGCTCGCCCGAGGGGGTGAGGAACATGGTGAGCGGCCAGCCGCCCGGCTCGCCCATCGCGTGCAGGGCGGTCATGAAGATCTGGTCGATTTCCGGGCGTTCCTCGCGGTCGACTTTGATGTTGATGAAATGCGCGTTCATGAGGGCGGCGACGCGCGGGTCCTCGAAGCTCTCGTGTGCCATGACATGGCACCAATGGCAGGCGGCGTAGCCGATGGAGAGCAGGATGGGCAGGTTGCGGGATTTGGCCTCGGCCAGGGCCGCCGGTCCCCAGACCTGCCAATTAACCGGGTTGTCCTGGTGTTGTTGCAAATAAAGAGAGGATGCCGTGTGGAGCATGTTTGGCATTTCTGGCTTCCCCAAGGGATGGTGCGCAGCATAGATAGGTGCGAACCGAATGGAGTAACAGCTTTGGGTAAGAACCTGCCGACTGATCCAGCCCAGTATTTTTCCACCCATGTGTTTGTTTGCGGCAATCGCCGGCCCGAGGGGCATGAGCGCGGGTGCTGCGCCTCCAAGGGGGCTGAGAAAATCCGCGATTATATGAAAGTGCGGGTGAAGGAGCTGGGGATTAAAGGCGTGCGGGTGAATCAGGCCGGGTGCCTGGACCGCTGCGAGCTCGGGCCGTGCGCGGTGCTGTATCCGGAAGGGGTGTGGTACAGGCTGGATAGTTTCGCGGCGGTGGATGCGGTGCTGGAGCAGCATGTGCAGGCGGGCGGCCGGGTGACGGAACTGATGCTACCGGAGGGGTGAGGGCGATGCCGAAATTTTCGTTCGCGCAGGTGGATGTTTTTACGTCCGTGGCGCTGAAGGGCAATCCGCTGGCCGTGGTGATGGGCGCGGATGGGTTGCGGGATGACCAGATGGCGGCACTCGCCAACTGGACCAATCTCAGCGAGACGGCGTTTCTGCTCGCCCCCACGGTGGCCGGTGCGGATTATCGTGTGCGGATTTTTACCCCCGCCGCGGAGCTGTTGTTTGCCGGGCATCCGACTTTGGGCTCCTGCCATACCTGGCTGGCGGCCGGCGGGCGGCCGAAAAGCGAGGAGATTGTGCAGGAATGCGCGGTGGGGCTGGTGCGGATCCGCCAAAGCGAGGGCCGGCTTGCCTTTGCCGCGCCGCCGGCGGACCAGCGCGCGGTGGAGCCGAAAATTCTGACGCAGATTGCCGGCGCGCTCGGCGTGGCCGAGGGGGCTATCCTGGATGCGCAATGGCTGGGCAAGGCGCCGGGCTGGGTTGCGGTGCGCTTGGGCAGCCGGGAGGAGGTGCTGGCGATCGAGCCGGATTATCGCGCCATGGGGGCGTTGAAGATCGGCGTGGTGGCACCTTGCGCGGCGGGGGAGACGCAGTTCGAGGTGCGGGCCTTCGCGCCGGATCTGGGCCTGCGCGAGGATCCGGTGACGGGGAGCCTGAATGCCGGGCTGGCGCGCTGGCTGATCGGCAGCAAGGTGGCGCCATCGCGCTACGTGGCGGCGCAGGGCACGCGCCTTGGCCGGGACGGGCGGATTTATGTCGAGCAGTCCGGTGATGATTTCTGGATCGGCGGGTATAGCGTGACCTGCATCGAGGGCGTGCTGACGCTATGACGGGGGATCTGTTTCCCGAGACGCTGGGTGGGGCTGGGTTTTTTCCCATGCCCGGCTTTGCGGCGGATCGGGAGGCGGAATTGATCGCGGCGGTGGCGGCGGTGGCAGAAGTCTCGCCCTTCCGGCAGATGGCGACGCCGGGGGGGAAGCTGATGTCCGTCGCCATGACCAATTGCGGCGCGGTGGGTTGGGTGACGGACCGGCGGGGCTACCGGTATTCCGGCGTTGATCCGCAAACGGGTGCGCCTTGGCCCGCCATGCCGGACGTGTTTCGGGCGGTGGCGGTTGCGGCGGCGCGGGCGGCGGGGTTTGGGGAATTTTGCCCCGATGCGTGTCTGGTGAACCGGTATGTTCCCGGCGCAAAGATGTCGCTGCATCAGGACCGGGATGAGGTGGATTTTTCGGCGCCGATTGTGTCGGTCTCGCTCGGGCTGCCAGCCGTGTTTTTATGGGGCGGGGCGGCGCGGACGGATAAAGCGAGCCGTGTGCCGTTGGTGAGCGGCGATGTGCTCGTTTGGGGCGGGGTGGCGCGGTTGAATTTTCATGGGATTTTGCCGCTGCAAGAGGGGGAGCATCCGGTGCTGGGAAGGGTGAGGGTTAATCTTACTTTTAGGAAGGCGAAGTAAGAATCTTCTTTTTGTGAACAAAAAGAAGCAAAAAAACTTGGGGCTGTCCCAGATAACTATTGAGAGTGGAGCTTCACCCAGCGCTTTAGGTCTTTCAAGAGGGCTGCCGGCGTTCCGTTGTTGAACCTCCACTCGCACTCTTTGAGGAAGAGGAAAAAGTTCGCTTTAGGGATGCCGTTGTATCGCCTCAGATGCCTCTTTGCCTGGTTCCAGAAGTTCTCGATGCCGTTGATATGGTTATGCCCATCTCCGACAAACTCCTGCCTATGGTTGATGCGGAAATGGTGGAATTCGGAGACGTCCAGGGCGTTATAAGCTGCATACGAATCTGTATAAACCACTGAATCTGGTACAATTTTCTCACGAATGATGCTCATGAGCGTGGTTTGTTGGACGTTCGGGATCATGACCGTACAGACGCGTCCCCCGCGCTTCAGCAGCCCGAAAACTGGGACTTTGCCGGCGGCTCCCCGGCCGTGCTTGCCCTTCCGATGGCCGCCGAAATAACTCTCATCGACCTCGACGCGGCCCGCGATGGGCGACGCTTTTTCCATCTCAACAGCAATGATTTGGCGCAGGCGATGATAAAAATATGCCGCCGATTTGCGGTTGATCCCCAGCAAATCGGCGGCCGTCCGTGCCGTCACGCCTGCGACGAAAAATTCAGCCAGCCGATCCTGGTATTTTTCCCTTATACGACAATGCCTTAGGTCCATTTTTCTATCCTAGATCCGTTCAGGATCTGGGACAGCCCCAAAAACTTTGCGACTGGGACGGTGCTTGGGGCTTCTCCGGCGCCACGCCCGCGCGCCGGAAAAGAACCGCTTTCTTACTTACTCCGCCGGCGCGAGCGAAGCCTTGCCATAGCCTTTCGGGCGGAAGAAGACGATGCCGATCAGCAAGCCGCCAATGCCGACGATCTTGGTGGTCATGTTGAAGGTGGAGATCGCATACAGCCCGAGGATGAAGAGCGAGAGCGCGCTCAGGCCGGGGAAGAGGACGTAGCCGATGAAGGAGGCGGCGGATTGTTTGAAGCTGTCGCGATAGGTCCAGGCGCAGACCAGCCCGGCGAGGCCGTAATAATAGCACACTTGTACGGCGATCGCGTTGACGGAGTCCGTGAGAATGGTGCCGATCGTGGGCAGGAAGCTCGAGAGGAAGAGCAGCACCAGGCCGACGGCGAGCAGCAGATACATGGTGCGGACCGGGGTGATGGTGCGCTCGTGCACCGCGCCGAAATATTGCGGCAATGCGCGGTCCCGGCCCATGGCGAACAAGGTGCGGGAGAATTGCAGCATCGTGGTCTCCAGGGTGGCGACGCTGGAGAGGATCAGGGCGAGCGAGGCGGCGTAGCCACCCACGGGGCCAAGGCCAGCGGCGAGGGCGACATGGTAGATCAAATTATCCGAGAAGCCCGAGGCGGTGGAGAGCGTGAACATCATCAGCGCCGCGACGGTGAAGGCGACGAAGGAGGCGATGGTGACGAAGATGCTCAAGAACCCGCCATTGCCCGCGGCGTTGGGGGGATGGCCCTTGGTTTCCTCGCTCAGATTGCAGGTGACGTCCCAGCCCCAATAGAGGAAGACCACGATCAGCGCGGAGGCGGCGAAGGTGCCCGGGGGGTAGTTGAAGCCGAACCAGGACCAGGAGAAATGCGTCACCGCGCCCGCGGCACCCGTATGCAGGAAGGCGGCGATGGAAATGGCGAAGAGGATCGTCAGCTCGATCGAGGTCATCACCACCTGGATGCGGCTGGTCAGTTCGATGCCCGCGATGAGCACGGCGCCGATGACGAGGAACCAGACCGCGCCGATGCCGGTGGTGAGCCAGACATTGGTGGCGAGCGCGGGGTTGAACAGGTCGATCGTGGCGGTGCCGAGCGGCACGCTGCCGGTGACCATGAATACCAAAGAGGCAATCAACAGCGCCCAGCCGGAGAAATAGCCGAAGAAACCGCCAAAGGCGATTTTCGTCCATTCATAGGCCGCACCCGCATTCGGTATTTTTTTGTTGAGGCCCTTATAGGCGACCGCGATGCCGAGCATCGGGACAGCGAAGGTCAGCAAAGCGTTGGGAGAGACTTTGCCGGAGGCGGCGAGCAGGCCGGAAATGGCAACGGCGATGGAAAATCCAGGGGCGCTGCCGGCAATGCCCATGATGATCGATTCGAAAAAGGAAAGAGAATTGGCCTTTAGCTCGGTACGCATCAATAGCCCCCTTTTTGTGTTACTCCGTCAGGTTGTTACTCCAGTCGTTTTAGGCTGTTGCTGGGTGATGCAATGGATATTGCCGCCACCCAGGAGAATTTCGCGCGCTTGGATCATGACGATTTCCCGGTCGGGGAAGATGCTTTCCAGCACTGACCGCGCGGAAGAATCGGTTGGCACGCCAAAGGACGGTGCAATAATCGCGCCATTGGCGATGTAGAAATTGACGTAGGAGGCGGCGAGGCGCTCGCCCGCCGCGCGGTTCATGCCGTTCGCGCCGTGGTCGATGCCGGCGGCTTCATCCTCCGTGATGAACATCGGCGTCGGCATCGGGATGCGCAGGACTTCCAGCGCGCGGCCCTGTGCGTCGCGGGCGCCGAGGAGCCTCGCCTCCGCGTCGCGCGAGACGGCGTGATGCGGGTCCGTTGGGTCGTCGCACCAGCTTAAGAGCACCGTGCCGGGGCGCACGAAGCAGGCGAGGTTGTCGATATGCCCGCCGGTCTCATCGCCCGGCACGCCGGCGCCGAGCCAGACGACATGGCTGGCGCCGAGATAGTCTTTTAAGACCCGCTCCATCTCCTGGCGCGTGGCGTTGGGGTTGCGGTTCTCGTTCAGCAGGCAGGCTTCCGTCACCAAGACCGTGCCTTCGCCGTCCACATGGATCGCCCCGCCCTCGATGATCTTGGGCGCGCGGAAGCGCTTTGCGCGTTCCATCTGGAGCATTTTCGCGGCCACCTGGTCGTCCAAATCCCAAGGGAAATACAGGCCCTCTGCCAAGCCGCCCCAGGCGTTGAACGGCCAGTCCACGCCCGCCAGCTCGCCCGCTGCGTTGCACAGGAAGCTCGCCCCTACATCGCGTGCCCAGGAATCGTTCGTGCTCACCTCGACCACGCGCACCGCCTCCGGCAGCAGCGCGCGCGCCTGGGCGAATTGCCGGGCGCTCACCATCATCGTCACCGGCTCGAACCGCGCAATCGCGGACGCCACCGCGACAAACGCCGCCTGCGCCGGCTTGGCCCCCAGCCGCCAGTTATCCGGCCGCTCGGGCCAGATCATCCAGCACCCCGCATGCGCCGCCCACTCCGCCGGCATGGCAAAACCTTGGTCGCGGGGGGTGGTCATGGGGCACGCTCCTCGGTGCCAGACCAGGGGGCGCTGCCCCCTGGACCCCCGCGAAGGGCCGCGCCCTTCGATCCGCGATAATAAGGGTTATGGGAGGCGGGGGGATGCGAGGCCGAGAGGCCTCGAATCCCCCCGCCTCCCATAACCCTAACTAATGGATTCCAAAGGCGAGCCTTTGGCAGGGGGCCAGGGGACAGCGTCCCCTGGTGGGGGCATGGGGGCGAAGCCCCCATCACAGCCCCCCGCGCCCATGTTTGCCATCCAGCGTGAGCAGGGGGGCGTAGAGGTCTGGGCGGCGGTCGCGGAAGACGCCCCAGGAGGCGCGGGTGTGGGCGAGTTCGTCGAGGTCGAAGGTGGCGGTGAGGGTGGTTTCCTCGGTGCGGGTGGCTTCGGCGAGGAGGGCGCCGGTGTTATCGGCGATGAAGGAGGAGCCGTAGAAGGTCAGCGCGGTGCCTTTGGCGCCGGGCTCGGTGCCGATGCGGTTGGAGGCGATGACGGGCATGAGGTTGGCGGCGGCGTGGCCTTGCATGGCGCGTTGCCAATGGTCGCGGGAGTCGAGATTGGGGTCTTGCGGTTCGGAGCCGATGGCGGTGGGGTAGAAGAGGAGTTCGGCACCCAGGAGGGCCATGGCGCGGGCGGATTCGGGGAACCATTGGTCCCAGCAGATACCCACGCCGATGCGCGCGTATTTCGTGTCCCAGACCTTGAAGCCGGTATCGCCGGGGGAGAAGTAGAATTTCTCGGAATAGCCGGGGCCGTCGGGGATGTGGGATTTGCGGTAGTGGCCGAGATTGGTGCCGTCGGCGTCCAGGATGACGATGGTGTTGAAGAAGTTCTGGCCGGCGCGCTCGAAGACGCAGATCGGCAGGACGACACCGAGTTCCTTGGCGATCGGGGCGAAATGCGCGATCGCGGCGTTTTCCGCGAGCGGCTTGGCGAGGGCGAAATTGGCGTGGATCTGGTCCTGGCAGAAATACGGGGTCTCGAAGAGTTCCTGGAGGAGGATGATCTGCGCGCCGGCGCTGGCTGCCTGGCGCACGAGTTTTTCGGCGCGCGCGATGTTGGCTCGGGGGTCGGTTCCGCATTCCATTTGCGTGGCGGCGACGGTGACTTTTCTCATCGGTTCATCTCATGCGTTCTTCAGGTAGGCGTCGTATTCGACATCGGAAATGCGGCGGCGGAATTCGCTGATTTCCTGGCGTTTACATGCCGCGAAGACGTTTTGAAACTCCGCCCCGAAGATATCTGCGATGTGCGGCGAGGCGGCGAATTTGTCGACCGCACCCGACCAGGCGATGGGCAAACGTGGGGCGAGCGGGCTGCGCTGGTCGCCAAAGGTTTCCGGGCCGGGATCGGCCTCGGTTTCTATCCCGGACAGGGCGGAGCCCAGGAAGGCGGCGAAAGCGAGGTAGGGGTTGCAATCGGCGCCGGCGACGCGGTGTTCGATGCGGGCGGCTTCGGGCTCGGCGTTGATGACGCGGATGGCGGCCATGCGGTTGTCGTGGCCCCAATCGCCATAGGTGGGGGCGTGCACGCCGGGGGCGAAGCGGCGGTAGGAATTGGCGTGCGGGGCGAGGGTGAGCATGGTGTCCGGCATCGCGCGGATGACGCCGCCAAGCGCATGGTAGAGGGATGGGGCGGCGCGTTCCCCGGTGCCGGTGAAGATGTTCCTTCCCCTAGCGTTCAGCACCGAGAGATGCACATGCATGCCCGAGCCCGCCCAATGGCCGTAGGGCTTGGCCATGAAGGTGGCGGTGAGACCGTGCTTGCGGGCGACCTGCTTGATGGTGCGTTTGAAGAGGGTGGCGGAATCCGCGACCCGCAGCGCGTCCGTCGCGTATTTGAGGGTGACCTCGAACTGGCCGGGGCCGCTTTCGCTCACCAGGGTTTCCAGCGCGATTTCCTGCATTTTCGCGGCGGCCATCATCTCGCGCAGGATGGGTTCGTAGTCGTGGATTTCGCCGAGGCCGACGGCGTCGATCTGCCAGCCGCGCCAGCCGGATTCATCGGCGCCGCGCGGGGCGATTTTCAGGCCGCCGGTATGGCCGGAATCGACGAGGTAGAATTCCAGCTCGACGCCGAGCGCCGGGGTGAGGCCGGCGGCGGCGTAACGCTGGACCACGCGGGCGAGAATGCCGCGCGGGTCGAGGTAGAAAATGCTGCCATCGGGCTCGCGCATGGTGAGCAGCGCCTGGGCGGCATGGCCCTCGGCCCAGCCCATGCGGGTGATGGAGTGCGGGACCGCGACGCAGAGCCCGTCCGGATCGCCGGTATTCGCCACGATGCCGCCTTCGACCACGTCGCGGCCCCAGATATCGAGCAGGAAGGCGGAGCGCGGCATGGCGATGCCGGCGCCGAGCAGGGCTTTCGCCTTGTCGCGCTGCAGCCATTTGCCGCGCGGCACGCCGTTGACGTCCACGATGAAGGCCTCGATGAATTCGCTCTCGGCCATCAGCGCCGCTTTCGCGGCGATTTCAGGTTTCGAGATGACGTTCACCGTGCGACCTCGGCTTTCACCTTCTCAAAGGTCTGGTCGATGGATTTTTGCGCGCGGGCGACCAGGAGGTCGATTTCGGGCTCGGAGATGACCAGAGGCGGGGAGAAGACCATGGTGTCGCGCACGGCGCGCATGATCAGGCCGTTCTCGATGCAATGGTCGCGGCAGATGAGGCCGATGCGGCCGCGTTTTTCGAAGAAGCGGCGGGTGCGTTTGTCGGCGACGAGCTCGATGCCGCCGATCAGGCCGATGCCGCGGATCTCGCCGACCATCGGGTGGTCGGCGAGCGCTGCGTGCAGTTTGGTGCGTAAAATTTCGCCCATCGTGGCGGCGCGTTCGACGAGGTTCTCGTTCTCGATAATGTCGAGATTGGCCAGGGCGACGGCGCAGGCGACGGGGTGACCGGAATAGGTGAAGCCGTGATAGAATTCGCCGGCCTCGTTGATCATGACATTGGCGACGCGATCGCCGACCATGACGGCGGAGAGCGGCAGGTAGCCGGAGGTGACGGCTTTTGCCAGCGTGATCATATCCGGTTGGATGCCGAAATATTCCGAGCCGAACATTTTGCCGGTGCGCCCGAAGCCGCAGATGACTTCATCGGCGATGAGCAGGATGTCGTGTTCGCGGCAGATGCGGTTGATTTCCGGCCAGTAGGTCTCCGGCGGGATGATGACGCCGCCGGCCCCTTGCAGTGGTTCGCCGATGAAGGCGGCGATGTTGTCCGCGCCGAGGGATTTGATTTTATCTTCCAGTTGTTTGGCGGCGTAGAGGCCGAATTCGGCTGGGCTCATCTGGCCGCCATAGCCGTACCAATAGGGCGGCAGGACATGGGCGAAATTCGGCAGGTCGCCGGCCTGGCGGTGCATGTCCTCCATGCCGCCGGCGGAGGCGCCGAGCGTGGTGGAGCCGTGATAGCCGTATTCGCGGCCGATGATGATTTTTTTGCCGGGTTTGCCGAGGGTCTGCCAGTAGACGCGGGCCATGCGCAAAGCCGTATCCACGGCCTCCGAGCCGGAGCAGGCGAAGAAGGCGTGGTTGAGATCGCCGGGGGCGAGGCGGGCCAGGCGCTGGGCGAGGGAAGTGACCGGCGGCGTCGTGGTTTTGAAGAAGGTGTTGTAATAGGGCAGTTGGCGCATTTGCGCGGCGGCGGCATCTACCAGCTCGGGCCGGCTATAGCCGACATTGACGCACCAGAGCCCGGCCATGCCGTCGAGAATGCGGTGGCCCTTGTCGTCCTGCAGAAACACGCCCTCCGCGCCGGTGATGACGCGGATGGGCGCTGCGTGCAGGGATTTGTGGTCCGTGAAGGGGTGTAAGTGATGCGCCGTGTCCAGACCCTGCCAGTCCACAGCTCCGCTGAGTTCATCCAACATTTTTATCCTCCCGTGAAACAGATGCGCCGTGCCCGGTGGCATGGCGATGGCCGTTTTCAGACGGGCGGTGGGCTGAAGCCGATACGTGCGCAGAGAATAAGCAACTCTGCCTTAAAGCTTAGCACGATGGAATAGGTTGCCGAAACCATGCGCAAGCGTGACACAGGCATAAAGGGAGTTCAAGGGAATTGTAAAAGGGTCGTAAAGAAGCTGGGAATTCCGGGGTTTAACTTGCTCATTTTCCGGCCTGGAACAGTGGCCAAGGCGGTGGGGTTTTTTTTGCGTGGCGCGGGGGCGGTATTTCGGGCCTTGCGCCGGGCGCGTGCGTTCGGCACAGAGCAGGCCATGCCAGACCTCGATCAGCTCTTAAAAGAACGCGGTGTGACCGCGGAACTCGGCGCCCATGTGGTGGCCGCCACTTTTTGCGCCGCCGGCAGCCATGCCGGCTTCGCGCTCGGCGACGGTACGTTGCGGCTGTGCGACACGCAGGACTGGCGCAGCATTGCCGCGCATGACGGGGCGGTGCTGAGCCTGGCGGCGCATCCGGTGCGCGGCGGGTTCTGCACGGGCGGGGATGACGGGCGGTTGCTCGCGATCGGCCTGGATGGAAGTGTGGCCGAGATTGCGGCCTTTGGGTCGCGCTGGGTCGAGCATATTGCGTGCTTTGCCGGCAAGGCGCCGTTGATCGCGGCGTCCGTGGGCAAGAATGTGCATTTGTTCACCGGGGCGGGGGAGAAGACCCGCTCGCTGGCGCATCCCTCGACTGTGACCGGCATGGCGTTCGACGCCAAGGGCAAGCGCGTGGCGGCGGCGCATTATAATGGAGTGTCGCTGTGGTTCACGGCCTCGAATTCCGCGAATCCGCGCTTTTTGGAATGGAAGGGCAGCCATCTTGGCGTGGCGATTCATCCCGGCGGCGAGGCGCTGGTGACCGCGATGCAGGAGAATGCGATGCATGGCTGGACCCTGCCCGAGGGCAAGCATATGCGCATGGCGGGCTACCCGGCCAAGCCGGAATCCTTCGGCTTCACCAAATCCGGCAAGTGGCTGGCGAGCGGCGGGGCGGAGAGCATCGTGCTGTGGCCGTTCTTCGGCGGCGGGCCGATGGGCAAGGCGCCGACGGAGCTGGGCGAGGGCGAGGGGATCGTCAAGCGCATCGCCTGCCATCCCGAGCATGAGGTGGTGGCGGCGGGTTATGATAACGGGCTGGTGATGATCGCGGATATCGCCAAGCAGCAGATCCTGCCGGTGGCGGCACCGGGAAGGGGTGCGGTGAGCGCGCTGGCGTGGAATGCGTCGGGCTCGCATCTGGCGTTTGGGACTGAGACGGGGTTTGCTGGCGTGGTGGATTTTTCGGCGCGCTAGGAAGTAAGGAAGTGGCCGCTTTTTTGAAAAAAGCGGCGCAAAAACTTTTGCGACTTGAGCCCGTGGCGTGAGAACCAGCACGGCGCAAAGTAAGCAAAGTTTTTTTGCTTCTTTTTGTTCACAAAAAGAAGAGCCTTACTTGTCTGTCATCATCAGCAGCACAACCAAGCCGATCGCGACGGCCTGCAGGATGACGCGCCAGCGCATGAGCTGGTTGGAAGTACGCGGGTTGCGGTTGGGATTGGCCATTCCCAGCGCGCCGACGAGCATGACCG
This sequence comes from uncultured Pseudomonadota bacterium, assembly GCA_963737355.1. Lineage (GTDB taxonomy): Bacteria > Pseudomonadota > Alphaproteobacteria > Acetobacterales > Acetobacteraceae > Acidocella. The sequence continues at coordinate 818,229 of CAVTSC010000008.1, forward strand.
CGACGACGGCGAGCATATCGATCCCGAGCAGGATGGTAAGGAACAGCCTCATGGCGTTCATATAAGCAGGCGCTTGCGTTTATGCATACCGCTTGGCGATTGACTTGCTGGCCATTACCCTTTTTGGCTGGCGCCATGCGCAGTATTTTCCCCGTCCTTCTGTTCCTTGGCCTTGTTCTCGGGATGCCGGCCGGCGCGCAGACGCCTGCAAGCCATTCCCCTGAAGCAGCGTCGACGGCCGCCCCGGCGAAGCCCGCGCCGGCGAAACCCGCGGGGGCGATTATTCCAGGCTCGCCGCTGGCCGCCCTGACCGGGGTCGCACCGGCGTCATCGCAGGCGGATGCCAATACCCCCGCGCCGTTCGGGACGGATGCCTTTGGCTTATCCGTCACCAGCGCGCTCAGCGCCGAGGCGGGGCGGAGCCTGGGCGATTTTGGCGCGGCCCTGCAGCGCTCTCTCCAGCCGAGTTCGGTGCTGAAATGGCTGGAGAGCTTTCCCGAGGCGCCGCAGCGGCAGGCGCATTTACTCGATATTCTGATGGCCCTGGGGATCACCATCCTGCCGGGCGTCGTGGTGGAGTGGGCGCTGTACTTTGCCTTGGCGCGGCCGCGCGCGGGGCTGGCCCGCCGGGCGGCGGGGCGTGTGCCGGCGGAGCTGCTGCCCGGTGAGAACGGCCTGGCCGATGCGGAGGCCGGAGAGACCGAAAGGCGGCCGCGCCGGCGCGATACGCTGCTCGCCTGGGGGCGGCGCTTTGTCTTCGGCTGGCTGCATTTCGGGCTGGCGATCGTGCCGCTGATCGGCTTCGTCATCGTCCTGCAGAGCCTGATCTCGGGCGGCGTGCTGACCACGCGCGATGCGCGTCTCGCCGTGATCGGCATCGCCAATGCGTATCTGGTCTGCCGCATTGCGCTGGAGAGCCTGCGGTTCCTGTTTGCGCCGGGCGCGCCCAGCCTGCGCGTGGTCTCCATGCCGGAGAAGCGCGCCGCCTGGCTGATCCGCCAGGCAAGGCTGCTGCTGAGCACGGGATTTGCCGGCTATGTGGTGGTTTCGGTCAGCGAGGTGCTCGGCCTGCCGCATGAGGGCGGGCAGGTGCTCGCACGCCTCACCGCGCTCGTGATCCATGTCGAGCTCGCGGTCGGGATCTGGCAGAGCCGCCATGTCGTCGGGCGCTGGATCGCGGGCAAGCCGGATGGGCTAAGCGCGCTGTCGGGGTTCCGGCGCGGGCTGGGGAAAATCTGGTTCATCCCGGCGCTGTTTTATATCCTTGCGTTGTGGATCGCCTGGACCGCGGGCGTGCATAACGCCTTTACGGTGCTGCTGCGGATCGTCGTCGTGGTTGCCGCCGCCGCGCTGATCGGCCGCCTGGCCTGGAAGGGCTGCTCCACGCTGCTGGAGCGCGCCTTTCCCGATCCCTCGATCTCCAATGCGCGGCGCCCGGCTTTGTTTGCCCGCGCCCATGCCTATAACCCGCTGCTGCGCGGGCTGATCCGGGTTGTGATCGGGGTTCTCGTGGTGCTGCTGACGCTGCAAGGCTGGGGGGTGAACGCCTTTGGCTGGCTGCTGAACGATCCGTTCAGCCGCAGCCTGATCGATGCGTTTGTTTCGATCGTCATCACCGTCACCGTGGCGCTTGCCTTGTGGGAATGGGCCAATGCCTTCATCAATAACCGGATCGAGCGGCTCACCGCGACCGACCGGGCGCGGCAGGCCTCGCGCTTGCGCACCCTGGTGCCGATGCTCAAAGCCAGTATCGGGGTGACGATCGCGCTGATCGCGGGGTTGATTTGTCTCTCCAAGATCGGCGTGAATGCCGCACCGCTGCTCGCCGGCGCCGGCGTGCTCGGCATCGCCATCGGCTTTGGCAGCCAGAAGCTGGTGCAGGATATCATCACCGGGCTGTTTCTGCTGCTGGAAGACGCCATGCAGGTGGGCGATTACGTCTCGCTCGCCAGCATGTCCGGCACCGTGGAACGCCTGTCCATCCGCACCATCCGCCTGCGCGGGAGCGATGGCTCGGTGAATATCATCCCGTTCTCGGCGGTGACCACCGTGACCAACATGACCCGCGATTTCAGCATCGCGCAGATCTCCATCGAGGTCAGCTACGAGGAGGATCTTCCCCGCGTGTATGAGGTGCTCGCGGATATTGCGCGGACCATGCGCGCGGAACCCGCCTGGAAGACGCTGATGCGCGAGGACCTGAAAATCCAGGGGCTCGACCAGTTCGGCGCCTCAAGCCTCGTCGTCATCGGCCAAATCCGCACCGGACCCGGACAGCATTGGGCCGTTCGGCGCGAATTCTACGGCCGCGTCAAAGCACGCTTCGAAGCCGAAGGCATCGAAATCCCGTACACCTATCTCCCCCCCGCCCCGCCACGGCAGCCGGTGGCGGTGGCGGCGCAGGAAAGGAAGTAAGGCCAGGGGGCTCTGCCCCTTGGAACCCCGCGAAGGGCCGCGCCCTTCGAACCGCGATTTTAAGGGATATAAAAAGGGGGCGCCCCCGGGTGGAATTCACGCCCGAGGCGCCCCCTTTTTATATCCCTAAGTCATGGATTCCAAAGGCGAGCCTTTGGCGGGGTCCAGGGGCAGAGCCCCTGGCCTTGCTTCCTATCCCCGCGCATCCACCAACACCCGTCGGCCGGAGGTGCGGCGGCGGGCGGGGATGAGGCCGTGGAGGTCTTTGGTGGCTTCGGCGATGGTGAGGCCGGCGAGTTGCGGGGCGAGGGTGCTGCCGGCTTGTTCCCAGACATTGGCGCGGCGCAGGAGGGGGCGCCAGTTCAGCGGCGGGGCGAAGAGGCTGGGCTGTTGTTGTTCGACTTTGAAGAACAGTCCGGTGAGGAGGCGGGCGAGCTGGCCTTCGGAATAGGGTTGGCCGTGGCCGAAGGGGGTGCTTTCGGCATAGGCCCAGATGCTGCGCCGGTTGGGGGCGACGATGATGAGGCGGCCGTCGTCTTTCAGGAGGCGCCAGACTTCGCGCAGGGTGCGGCGGGCGTTGTCGGCTTGTTCGAGGCCGTGGACGAGGAGGATGCGGTCGAAGCTGAGATCGGCGAAGGGCAGGGCGTCTTCCTCGGCGGTGCAGGCGAGACTGGCGCGGCCGAGCGGCCAGGGGGCGTTGCCGAGCTGTTGCGGGGAGACGGCGATGCTGCGCTGTGCCTGCTCGCGCCAGAGTTGGAGATAGGGCCCGGCATAGCCGAGGCCAAGGATGGCCATGCCGGCGCAATCCGGCCAGATGCTTAGGAGTTTTTGCCGCAGCAGGGCTGCGGTCATCCGCCCCAGCGGGGTTGCATAAAATTCGGCTGCATCTCGTGCATCGATCGCCATTCCCCCTATATACACGTTGAACGATTAAGGAGCGACACACGTGACAGTAACCGCGACGGCGATCCCGATGCTGAGCGACAACTATGCCTGGCTTTTGCGGGAATCGGTTTCGGGCAAGGTGGCGATCGTCGATCCGGCTGAGGCCGAGCCGGCGATTGCCGCGATCGAGGCGGCAGGCGGGCGGCTGGATGTGATTTTCCTCACGCATCACCATGGCGACCATATTGATGGCGTGCCGGCGCTGGTGGCGCGGTATAAGCCGGTTGTGATCGGCAATGCGGCGGATGCGCACCGGTTGCCGAAGCTGGATGTGGCGGTGCATGAGGGCGAGCTGGTGGATTTCGGCGCGGCGAAGGTGCGGGTGATCGACACGCCCGGCCATACGCTGGGGCATATTTCCTATTACATCGCCGATGGCGGGGTTTTGCTGCCGGCGGATACGTTGTTCAGCCTGGGCTGCGGCCGGTTGTTCGAGGGCACGGCGGCGGACATGTTCCGCTCGCTGCAGAAATTCTCCGACCTGCCGGACGAGACGCTGGTTTGCGCCGGGCATGAATATACCGCGTCCAATGCGAAGTTCGCGCTGGCGGTGGACCCGGAGAATGCGGCGTTGCAGGCGCGCGCGGCCGAGGTGACGGCGTTGCGGGCGGCGGGTAAGGCGACGTTGCCGGTGCGCTTGGGCACGGAGCGGGAGACCAACCCGTTTTTGCGTGCGCCGGATGCGGAGACGCTGGGGCGGCTGCGCAAGCAGAAGGATACGTTTTGAAGGCCTTCTTTTTGTGAACAAAAAGAAGCAAAAAAACTTTTTTTAATTGGGGCGGGGGCCAGGGGAATCGGGTGAAGCTTTTACGCTGAGATGAGGCTGACGAGGAACTCGTCGTCCCAAGCTGCGACCTTTTTTCTGAGGCGCATAGAGTCCTTGCTTGGTGCTCTTCGGATCAGGTTGTGGGCCATGTGCTTTATGGTGGTGAAGTTGGCCGGGGCGTGTTCGGTTCGGACCCTGCATTCGTCGTCGCGGAAGACCATGTCCATCACCCAATGCAGGCTGTTCTCAATTGCCCAGTGGCTTCGTATGACTGGCCCGAGGATGGCGGCCAGCATCCCGAGCGAGGTGAGGTAAAACCTTGTTTCCTGCTCGATTTTCCCCTGGATTTCGCGGCTACTTTCGACCACGACGATAGCTTTCAGGCCCGGCCAGTTATGGTGTTTTTGCAGCCATTCGACATCGTGGATAACGGTGGTTGTGCGGGTCTCGATCCGGCCGTGGTCACCATCAACGGTGGTGTCCTGGCTGATTTTGCTGTCGGCGAAGCCGCGGGCCTTTTGCTCGGTGGCAAATAATTCAACATCATCACGTAATGTGCCCTGATTGCCTTTCAGCGCGAGCACGTAATCGGCGTTTTTGTCGACGATCTTTTGCGCGATGTGACGTTGGCATCCCATCGCATCGATGGTGACAATGGCTCCCTCGATCGCCAGCATGTCGAGCAGTTTCGGGATAGCAAGGACTTCGTTGGATTTTTCAGCAACCTTCACCTGGCCAAGCACAAGCCGTTGACGCGCCGCAAAGGCCGAGACCATGTGGATCGGCGCGTTCGCACCTTTCGACCGGCGCGAGGTCTTGCCATCAATGGCGATCACCCCGGCTGGTACCCCAGTAAGACCCGAAACCCAGGCCACGAAGCAACGCTGGAAGTGCTCGGCATCGAGGCTGGCGAAGATGTCGCCCAGATGGTCATGCGAGGGTGTGCCATCCACAAACGGCCGGAACCGGCGCAAAAGGCTGAGCTTCTTGGCCCCAAAACGGGCGATATCAACAAACGTCTCGGCCCCGGCCAACACCGCGAGCAGAGATAAAAGCAACACCTCATCCAGCGGATACATAACCTTGCCGCGCTGACGCGGGTCGGGCAAATCTTCAAAATACCCAAGAAATACAACCGCCTCGCAACCCGCATCCCCAGCCGCCGAAAACGCTTCCATGATATTCCTCCGTAAGCGAATCGGAGGACACGTATAGATTCAGACTTTTAACAGCTTGTCACGAGGTTCTTCACCCGATTGCCCTGGGGCGGGGGCGTTCCTCGCTTGCGGCTCTGCGGCGACTTCCTTAAAAACTCGGCGGGCTGTTGGCGCTGACCAGGATGCAGGGTTCGGTGCCGGGATTGCGGAAGCGGTGCGGGATGTCCGAGCGGAAGTAATAGGCATCGCCCGGGTGCAGGGTTTTCTCCTGCACGCCGACCGTGACGGTGAGGCAGCCGGAGATGACGATGCCGCATTCCTCGCCCTTGTGGCGCAGCATGGCATCCCCGGTATCGGCGCCGGGCTGGTAGGTCTCATGGAGCATTTGCACGGCGCGGTCCTGGAGGTTGCGGCCGACCATGCGCATTGAGATACTGTCCCCGAAGGCGATTTCGGTGAGTTCGGGCGCGGTGAAGAAGACGTTGTCCGAGGGCGAGAAGTTGAGGGTGAAGAAATCCGCCAGCGAGAGCGGGATGCCGTCCAGGATTTTTTTCAGCGACGAGATCGAGGGGCTGACGCGGTTTTGCTCGATCAGCGAGATCGCGCCATTGGTGACGCCCGCCCGACGTGCCAGTTCGCGCTGCGTTAGCCCGTAGATCTGCCGCACCAGGCGCAGGCGCGCGCCGATTTCGGCCATGGGGTCTTCGGGGCGCAAGGCTGCGGACATGACGGAGTGTTCCGGGCGTTTAGAATTATCATCATTCGTAGCCGCAGCGCGGCGTCTGCCGCAATGTAAAATTTTTCTTTATGTCAAAAATTTGTAACACTTTATCAATTATTCTTGACGGCGTCCTAGTGCATGCGCGAAACTGATACGGCAATAGAAACGGGGATTTGCGTGCTGTGGCATTGGAGCCAGCGACAGGCTGATGCTGTAATTTGGGGAATTAGCCAGGCGCCTTTTGCCGCGATGGCGACATGCCGATGTTCGATCGCGTGACGCCGCCGGTTGCCCCCGACCTCTCCGGTGCGGCGCGGGGCGCCATCTCTCTCTCCGGGATTACGCGGATTTTCGCCGGCACGGTGCCGGCGGTCGATCATGTCGACCTGGAAATCAAGGCCGGCGAGTTTTTTACGCTTCTGGGGCCGTCGGGCTGCGGCAAGACGACGTTGCTGCGCATGATCGCGGGATTCGAGGCCCCCGACGCCGGGCGGATTTTGATTTCCGGCCGCGAGATGCAGGATGTTCCGGCGCATAAGCGCGCGGTGAACACGGTGTTCCAATCCTATGCGCTGTTTCCGCATTTGAACGTGGCACGCAATATCGGCTTTGGCCTGGCGATGCGGGGCGTGAAAAAGCCGGAACGGCATAAACGTGTCGATGCCATCATGGAGCTGTTGCAGATCGGGCAGTTTGCCGCGCGCAATCCGGCGCAGCTCTCGGGCGGGCAGCGCCAGCGCGTGGCGTTGGCCCGGGCGCTGGTGAACGAGCCCGAAGTGGTGCTGCTGGATGAGCCGCTCTCCGCTTTGGATGCGAAACTGCGCGCGGAATTGCAGATCGAATTGCTGCGCATGCAAAAGCGCCTGGGCATGACGTTTATTTTTGTAACGCATGATCAGCATGAGGCGCTGGTGATGTCCGACCGGATCGGCGTGATGTCGCGTGGGCAGTTGCAGCAGGTGGGGCCGGTGCTGGATGTGTATGAAAAACCGCGCAACGTGTTTGTTGCGGAGTTTTTGGGGCTCTCCAATATCTGGCCGATTTTAAGCGCCGCCGGCGATGTGGCGCAGACGCCGATCGGGAAGGTGCAGATTGCGGCCGGGATCGGGGCGGCGGAAAAGGCGATGATCCGGCCTGAGAAGATTTGGATTTATAACGACACGAATGCGCCGCAGGGGCGGCCCAACGTGTTTTTGGGCAGCGTGCGCGAGGCGATTTATATGGGGGCGTCCACGCAATACCGGGTGGAGCTTGGCGGCGGGCAGATGATTTTGGCGCTGGATACCAATAATCAGGCGGCGGAGCGAAGCTGGCGGCCGGGCGAGGCGGTGGCGGTGGAGCTGAAGCCGGAAAACATCATGCTGATCGAGGCCTGAACCATGCCAAGGCGCGGAGCCGAGAGAGGATGAGCGCATGAGCACCGCCGTGCAGAGCGAAGCGCGCAGCCGGGCGATCCGGCTTTGGATCACCTCCGGTCCGGGGCTGTTCTGGATCGTGCTGTTCCTGCTGATCCCGAGTGCGGTGTTGCTCGCCATCGGGTTTTTCTCCTCCAACGATTATGGCTCGCCGATGCTGCCGGTGACGCTGACGCCCTTCCGGCAGGTTGCGGGATTCTCGCTGCTGGGCTGGGATGATGGGAATATCGTCATTTTTCTGCGCTCGCTGCGCCAGGCGGGGATCGCCACGATTGTCTCCGCGCTGCTCGCCTATCCACTGGTGTTTTTCATTATGACGCGGCCGGCCTCGCTGCGGCCGATCTTGCTGCTGTTCATCATCCTGCCCTCCTGGACCAACCAGGTGGTGCGCACCTATGCGTGGCTGGAGCTGCTGGGGCCGAATGCGCCGGTAACCTGGCTGGCGCATGCGCTGCATATCGTGCCGCCGGATTTGGGCATCGCACCCGGCAGCTTCGCCGTCACCACCGGGCTCGCCTATAACTACCTGCCCTATATGATTGTGCCGCTCTATGCCTCCGCCGAAAGGCTGGACTGGACGCTGGTGGAGGCCGGGCGGGATCTCTACGCTTCGGGGCTGAAACTTTTCTGGCATACCGTGTTTCCGCAGACCGTGCCGGGGCTGCTCTCTGGCGTTATCTTCGTTGCGATCCCGGCCTTCGGCGATTACGTGGTGCCGCAGCTCCTCGGCGGCGACCGCGCGTTGATGATCGGCTCGCTGATCGCTAACCAGTTTACCGAAACACCCGACTGGCCCTATGGCGCGGCACTCACCATCATCATGCTCGTCTTCACCGGCGCCGGCCTCGTCGCGTTCCGCATCCTGACCCGCAAACTCGGCGGCGCCGGGGAGGCGACGATATGATGGCGCAGCTTTTGCGGGCAAGGAAGGCCAGGGGCTCTGCCCCTGGACCCCGCCAAAGGCTCGCCTTTGGAATCCAGAACTTAAGGGATCTGAAAAGGGGGGCGCCCCGGGCGGTTCTGACAGCTGAGGCGCCCCCCTTTTCAGATCCCTCAAATCGCGGATCGAAGGGCGCGGCCCTTCGCGGGGTTCCAAGGGGCAGAGCCCCTTGGCCTTACTTGCCGACAAGAGGTGCGCCATGATCCCGATACCGGCGCGGGTGAAAGCGGGGCTGAATTGGGTGTCCTGGCCGATTTATGTGTTGTTGTATACGCCGTTGGCGTTGGTGGCGTTTTATTCGTTTGCGCCGGCGCCCAATTCCACCGGGCATTCGGTGCATGCGTATGATGTGTTGTTTCATGATGGCGTGGTGTTCACGGCGTTGCAGCGTTCGCTGATTTTGGCGTTGGGGTCGGCGACGGTATCGACGGTGTTGGGGACGTTGCTGGGCTATGGGTTGTGTCGGTACCGGGTGGCGAATGCGCGGGGGGTGGCGGCGAATTTGCCGAGCCTGATTATTTATACGCCGATCATCATGCCGAGCCTGGTATTTGGCATTTCCGAGCTGATTTTCTTCAACTTCGTGCATGGCGCGACGGGGTTGCTGGGGGCCGGGCTGATGACGATGGTGATTGCGCATATCACCTTCCAGGTGCCGTATGTGGCGTTGACGGTGTTTGCGCGGCTGGCGGGGTTGGATCCGAATTTGTTCGAGGCATCGCATGATTTATATGCCGATGCGGTCAAGAGTTTTTTCTATTTGATCGTGCCGGTGGTGCAGCCTGCGATTATTGGCGGGTTTTTGCTGGGGATTACGCTTTCGATCGATGATTTCACCATCAGCTTCTTCACCTCCGGACCGGGAAGTGTTACGCTTCCGATTTATATTTATGGCGCGATTGCGCGCAAGGGGATTTCGCCGGAGATCAACGCGCTCGGTACGTTGATGATCGCCGCGATCATCGCTTTGGCGTTCGTGCATTTTTTGATTACCCGGCATCGCGATCGTGCGAGCCGGCTACCCGTGTGAGGACAATGCTCATGAAGTTTGGATGCACCATTGCCGCCGCCGTGCTGGCCGTTGGCATTAGCGCGCCGCAAATGGCCGCGGCGGATACGCCGACGCTCAATCTGTTCATCTGGTCGAGCTACATCACCGAGAGCATCATTGACGGGTTTGAGCTGCAATGCGGGTGCAAGGTTGTCGAGACGGATTATGACAGCAATGCGGAGATGGCGGCGAAGCTGAAGGCCGGCGGCGATGCGCAATATGATGTGGTGGTGCCGTCCAGCTATTATGTGCCGGAGCTGGCCGATGAGGGGTTGATCCAGCCGCTCGACCATAGCCAGATCCCGAATTTGAGCAATCTGTTTCCGCGATTTCAGAATCCGGATTACGATCCCAATGACAAATACTCGGTGCCCTATCAGTGGGGCACCACGGGGATTGTGTATGATCCGAAGAAGATTCCCAATCCCGGTACAGGCTGGGGGGTGTTGTATGATCCCAAGGTGAATCCGAATTATCCCTTCGTGCTGCCCAAGGGCGAGGGGCGTGACCAGATTGCCTCGGCTTGCGCGTATCTCGGCTATGGGTTCAATTGTTCGCAGGAGAGCCAATGGCTGGCGGCGGCGAAGTTGATCGAGCAGACCAAGAAGCGGCCGAATTTCGCCGGGTTTGTCGATGAAACGCCGGCGCGCGACCAGATGAAGAGCGGGCTGATCGCGGTTTCCATGGCGTATAACGGCGATATTGCGAGCTGTTATGCCGATGGCAGTTGTTCTAACCTGAAATTTTATCTGCCGAGCGAGGGGACCGAGATCTGGGTGGATACGATGGCGATTCCGGCGCATGCGCCGAACCCGCAACTGGCGTTGCAGTTCATCAATTATATTCTCAGCCCGCATACCGGCGCGGATCTTTCCACCTTCAACCAATACGCGAGTCCGAATCAGGCGAGTCAGAAATATTTGACCGGTATTTTGAATACGCGTCTGATCGTGCCAAATGATGAGGATATGAAGCATCTGATGTTCCTGCAGCCGCTGCGCGGGGCGCAGTACAAGCTGTTCAACCAGATCTGGACCAGCGTGCTTCAATAAGCCGAACCGGCGGCGCGGGAATCCTCTTGCGCCGCCAGAAACCGAGGGTTTTATGCGTAAAGTCGATTTACAGGAGTGGTTCGACGAACACCGGATCACCGAGGTTGAATGTATGGTGCCGGATATTACCGGCATCCCGCGCGGCAAGATCATGCCGGCGCAGAAATTCCTGCAAGGTGGCGCACCGCGGTTGCCGGAGGCGATTTTCATCCAATCCGTCACCGGCGAATATCCGGAGGACCCGCAGGATACGCTAACCGATCCGGCGATTATCGATATCAAGCTGGTGCCGGATGCGAATACGGTGCGCCTGGTGCCCTGGGCGCATGAGCCGACGGCGCAGATTATTCATGATTGCCATTATGCGAATGGGACGCCGGTGCCGATGGCGCCAAGGCAGGTGCTGCGGCGTGTGCTGAAGCTCTATGAGGACAAAGGCTGGAAGCCGGTATTGGCGCCGGAGCTGGAGTTTTATCTCGTTGGGCGCAACACGGACCCGGATTATCCGCTGGTGCCGCCGGTGGGGCGTTCCGGGCGGCAGGAGACGGGGCGGCAATCCTACTCGATCGATGCGGTGAATGAATTCGACCCGCTTTTCGAAGAAATGTATGATTTCTGCGATTTGCAGGAGCTCGACCTCGATACGCTCATCCATGAAGAGGGCGCGGCGCAGGTGGAGATTAATTTCCTGCATGGCGATCCGCTGAATTTGGCGGATCAGGTTTTCCTGTTCAAGCGCACGGTGCGGGAGGTCGCACTCCGGCATAATATCTATGCGACCTTCATGTCCAAGCCGATGGGCACGGAGCCTGGCAGTGCGATGCATGTGCATCAGAGCGTGGTGGACCCGGTGACGGGGGAGAATTTGTTCGCAGCCGCCGATGGCAAAGCGAGCCCGCTATTCCGGAATTATATTGGCGGGTTGCAGAAATATATTCCGGCGACGATGCCGATTTTTGCGCCGAACGTGAATTCGTATCGCCGGCTGACGCGTTTTTCCAATGCGCCGATCAATCTGCAATGGGGGTATGACAACCGGACCTGCGGGCTGCGCGTGCCGTTTGGCGATGCCTCCGCGATGCGGGTGGAAAACCGCGTGCCGGGGGCGGATGCGAACCCGTATCTCGCCTTCGCCGCGACGCTGGCCTGCGGGTATCTCGGCATGGTCGAGGGGCTGGAGGCAACGCCCGAGCAGGTCGGCTCGGCCTATTCCGGGGAATATACGCTGCCGCGGGAGCTCTCGCATGCGCTGGATGCGATGGATCGGTCCGAGGCGATGCGTGAGGTGCTGGGCGAGAAGTTGGTGGATGTGCTCGTGGCCGTGAAGCGGCTGGAATATGAGACCTATCTGCGGGTGATCAGCTCCTGGGAGCGGGAGCATTTGCTGCTGAACGTTTAGGCCGCGCCAGGGGGACGCCGTCCCCCTGGACCCCCTGGCCGGGCCTGAGGCCCGGACCCCATTAATGGGGTCTGGGGCCTCAGGTCCCAGCCGCCGGAGGCACTTTTTTACGTTGGATGATGGATGGCGTTAGGAAATTACTATCAGGCCACGAGGCGCATCGATCTCGTCACGCAGCCGCTCGCGGGCGACGTGACGGTGGATGCCGCGATTATCGGCGGCGGGATTACCGGGGTTTCGGCGGCGCTGCATCTGGCCGAGCGCGGCTATAGCGTCGCGTTGCTGGAGGCCGAGGAGATCGGCTGGGGGGCGTCCGGGCGAAATGGCGGGCAGGCGCTGTCCGGGTTCGGGGCGAGCCAGAGCAAGATCAAAGCCCTGGTGGGGGCGGCGCGGGCGAAGCAGCTTTGGGATTTTTCTATCGAGGGGGTGAATCTGCTGCATGCGCAGATCAAGCGCTTGGGCATCCCATGCGATCCGGTGCTGGGCTATCTGCATGCCGCGATCAAGCCACGGCAGGTGCCGGAGTTGGAAGCAGCCCAGGCGGAGCTGGCGGCGCTGGGCGCGCCGGTGGGGCGGATTTTGCGGGGCGAGGAGTTGCGCGCCAGGCTTGCCAGCCCGCGTTATGTCGCGGCGTTGGAGGATCCCGTCTCGGGCCATATTCATCCGCTGAACTATACGTTGGGCCTAGCGGCGGCGGCGCAGCGCGCGGGGGCGAAGCTCTATACCCGGACGCGGGTGACGCAGGTGGTGCCGGGGCGGAGCGTGACGGTGCGGACGCAGCGCGGCACGGTGCGCGCAGGGTTTTTGCTGACCGCCGGGGGGGCGTATCTGGGCGATCTGATGCGCCAGCTCTCGGGCTATATCATGCCGGTTGGGACCTATATCATCGCGACCGAGCCGCGCGCGGATGTGAAGACCCTGATCCCCGGCAATGAGGCGGTGGCGGATTTGAATTTCGTCCTGGATTATTTCCGGCGCTCGGCCGATGAGCGGATGCTGTTCGGCGGGCGGGTTTCCTATTCCACGCTGCCGCCGCCGAGCCTGAAAGCGTCCATGCTGGCGCGCGCCGTGCGGGTGTTTCCGCAATTGGCCGATGCGAAGGTGGAATATCTCTGGGGCGGGAATGTGGATATCAGCCAGAACCGGGCGCCGCATTTTGGGCGGCTGACGGATAATATCCTGTTTTGCCATGGGTTTTCCGGGCATGGCCTGGCGCTGACCGGGTTTGCCGGGAAAGTGGCGGCCGAGGCGATTGCCGGGCAGGCGGAGCGGTTCGATGTGTTCGCGAGGATTCCGCATGCGCGCTTTCCCGGTGGGCGGGCTTTCAGGGTGCCGGCGTTGCTGCTCGCCACCACCTATTTCCGGCTGCGGGATTTGTTATAAGCCATCGCGATGAACCCGATTTTGATCACCGGCGGCGCGCGGCGCCTGGGGGCCGCGATGGCCCGTGCTTTGGTACAGGCGGGGTATCCCGTGATCCTGCATGCGCATCGTTCCGTCGAAGAGGCCCAGGCGCTGGGTGCGGAACTGGGCGCGCAAGTGGTGCTGGGGGATCTGGCCGATCCGGCCACACCCGCGCGGCTGATCGCCGAGGCGGGGCCGCTTTTGGGGCTCATCAATAACGCCTCGCATTTCGTGTTCGACAGCCCGGCGAGTGTGACGGCGGAACGCATTGCCGAGCATATGGCGCCGAATTTGGTGGCACCGGTGCTGCTGGCGCGGGAATTCGCCGCGCAACAGCCTGAGCGGGGCGTGATCATCAATATTCTGGACCAGAAGCTGAGCAATCTGAACCCGGATTTCTTTGCCTATACGCTGAGCAAGGCGGCGTTGGCGGCGGCGACCGAGATGATGGCGCAGGCTTTCGCGCCGGCGATCCGGGTTTGCGGGATCTCGCCGGGGCTCACCTTGCCCGGGGCGAAGCAGACGCCGGAGAAATTCGCGCAGGCCTGGCGGGCCAATCCGTTGCGCCGGGGGGCGACGCCGGAGGATATCGCGGCGGCGGCGCTCTACATCGTGCGGACGCCATCGGTCACCGGGACGGTGCTGACGGTGGATGGCGGCGAGCATTTGACGCATCGCGGGCGCGACATTGCCTTTTTGAACCCGGAATGAGCTATATAGAGTAGGTTCATCGCACCCAGGAGGGATTGATGTCGGTCCGCAAGTTTCTGCTCCCCGTCAGTAGCCCGGCCTCGGCCGAGGCGGCTCTGCATGCCGGACTCCTCTTGGCGAAAATGTGGAATGCGCATCTCGAAGTGCTGCATATCCGGGTCAACTCGCGTGAGATTGCGCCGCTGGCGGGCGAGGGCCTGTCGGGTGCGATGATCGAGGAGATGATGAGCGCCACGGAGCAGGAGAGTGGCTCGCGCGCTTTGGGCTTGCGCGAGATGTTCGACGCCGCGACCGAGGCCGAGACGGTGCCCGTGGGCGATGCCGTGCGCGGCCGTAATGAGCCGAGTGTCAGCTTCACCACGATGACTGGACGCGAGGAGGAGATGATCGCCTTCCATGCGCGGCTCGCGGACCTGACCATCGTGCCGCATCCACAGGCGGGCGAGGATGTGGCCGCGGCGGATGCGTTGCATGCGGTGCTGTTCGATTCTGGCCGGCCGGTGCTGCTCGCACCCGTCGAGCGGCCGGTGAGCATCGGCAAGCGGGTGGCGATTGCGTGGAACGGCACAGCGAATGCGGCCTCGGCGTTGGCTTCCGTGATGCCCTTCGTGCGCCAGGCCGAGGCGGTGTGCGTGCTGACCTCGGAGGATTATTTCCGCCGGGGGCCGTCCGCGGCCGAGGTGGTGGCGTATATTTCGCACCATGGCGTGGCGGCCAGCATTGTGCCGTTCCGCGCGATTGACCGCGTGGCCGGGGCGGGGATGCTGGCGGCGGCGGCAAGTTTCGGGGCGGATCTGATGTCCATGGGCGCGTATTCCTCGGCCTCCCGGCTGCGCCAACTGATCCTGGGGGGCACGACGCGGCATATTCTGGAACATGCGACGCTGCCGGTGCTGATGAACCGGTAGGAAAAGGAAGAGACTTCTTTTTGTGAACAAAAAGAAGCAAAAAAACTTTTTTAATCTGGGCCGTGCTGGGAGTTCGCGCCTCGGCGTAAGGCGCAGAAGTTTTTTGCGCCGCTTTTTTTCAAAAAAGCGGCTGCTTCCTGTCGAGGTCGACCTACATGATGGACCATGCAGTTGGAGGGTCCGCAACATGATCGATGTCCGTCCGTTTTCCTCGCTGGGTGCGTTTCGTAATGAATGGCTGAATGCGCGGTATCATTTCAGTTTTAGCCAGTACCGTGACCCTGAGCGCATGGGGCTCGGCGCGCTGCTGGTGTGGAATGACGATGAGATCGCCCCGGGCACCGGGTTTGGCGCGCATCCGCACCGGGACATGGAGATCATCACCTATGTGCGCCAGGGCGCCATCACGCATCAGGACAGCCTGGGCAATGAGGGCGCGACGCGGGCCGGTGATGTGCAGGTGATGCATGCCGGGACGGGGATTACCCATGCGGAGCTGAATAAGGAGCGCGAGGCGACGCGGCTGTTCCAGATCTGGATCGCGCCGGATAAAACCGGGGTGGCGCCCGGCTGGGGGGCGAAGGAATTTCCGCGCGGCACCGGCCAGGGTTTGCAGATATTGGCGAGCGGCCGGGCGGCGGATGCGGATTCGGGCGCGCTGCCGCTTTATGCCGATGCCGCCGTGCTGGCCGCCCGTCTCGCCCCGGGCGAGCGTGCGCGCTATAAGCTGCCGCGCGGCCGGGCGGCGTATCTGGTTGCCGCGACCGGGGAGATTGAGGTGAACGGCGTACCTGCCCAGGCGAGGGACGGCGTGGCGCTGCGCGAGGAGCCCGAGATCGAGGTTGAGGCGCTGGCGGAGGCGGACATCGTGCTCGTGGATGTGCGCGACCAAGGCTGAGGCAGCCTGTGAAACCCGCCCGTGAAAAATTGTAACTTTTCAAACCGCGGAGCGCAATTTGCGGTTGCCTGTGATATTTGGGTGACAATTGTTTCACGGCGGAGGCTTATCGCTGTATAGAGAACGTGCATTATGTCGCGTTACGAGTTCGTTATCACCCACTCCTCAGGAGAGAGATTTACCAATGCGTACAAAACTCAATCGTGGCACGGCGCTGACATTGGCCCTCATCGGGGCAACCGCGCTGGGCGGGCTCGGCTTGGGTCAGGCATATGCCGCTGATGATTCGTCCCTGAACGAGACCGCCGCCGTGCAGCAGAATTTCACGCCGGTGGGAGATTTCACCAATCTCGTGAAAAAAGTGGCGCCGGCGGTGGTGTCCATCGATGTGCATTTGAAGCTCGATCAGACGTCGGACGATGGCAGTGGCGATGGGGATGACGGCAATGGCGATCAGGGGCAGGGCATGCCCGGCCTGCCGCAGCTCCCGGGTTTCCCGCCGGGTTTCCCGTTTGGCGGCATGCAGGGCCAGGCCCAGCCGCAGGCGGTCGAGGCCAAGGGGTCGGGCTTTATCATTAATTCCTCCGGCATCCTGGTCACCAACAACCATGTGGTGAAGGACGCCAAGACGATCAGCGTGACGCTCTCGGACGGGCAGAGCTATCCGGCGAAGATCATTGGCACGGATCCGAAGACCGATCTCGCGGTGCTGAAGATCTCCGCCGGGCATCCGCTGCCTTATGTGGAACTCGGCAAGTCCGCGGATGTCGAACCCGGCGAATGGGTGGTGGCCATGGGCAACCCGTTCGGCCTGGATGGCACGGTGACGGCGGGGATCGTCTCGGCGCTCGGGCGCGATATCGGCGATGGGCCGTATGACAAGTTCATCCAGATCGATGCGCCGATCAATGAGGGCAATTCCGGCGGGCCGCTGTTCAACCAGCGCGGCCAGGTGATCGGCATCAATACCGCGATCCTGACGCCGAGCGGCGGCTCGGTTGGCATCGGCTTTGCCATACCGGCGGATATGATCCAGCGCGTCGTGAGCCAGCTCGAGAACGGCGGCAAGGTGGTGCGCGGGTATCTCGGCGTCGCGGCACAGCAGATCTCGCCGCAGATGGCGCAGGCGATGAGCCTGCCGACCGCAACCCCGTCCAAGGATGGCGCGCTGGTGGCCGCGGTTTCCCCCGATAGCCCCGCTTTCCGCGCCGGGTTGAAGCCGGGGGATGTGATCACCAGCGTCGATGGCGTGGCAGTGACCAATCCGAGCGACCTGGCGGATGATATCGCCAATGTCGATCCGGGCCATGACACCGCGATCACCTTCATCCGCGATGGCAAGACGCATAATATCTCGGTGGCGGTGGCGGTTATGCCGTCCAACCCGGATGCGGATTTCCAGACCGGCGGCGCGCAGGCGCCGGCCTCGGGCCAGAGCGCGTTGGGGCTGACCCTGGCGCCGTTGACCCAGGATGATCGCAGCCAGCTCAACCTGCCAAGCGATGCCTCCGGCGCGGTGATTTCGAACGTTAAGCCGAACTCGCCCGCCGACCAGGCCGGCTTGCAGCCGGGCGACCTGCTGGTGGGCGTCGGCCCGCAGACGGTGACCTCGCCGGATGATGCCGTGGCCGCTATCCAGGCCGCCCGTAAGGCGGGCGTGCCGGCGGTGGCGTTGCGGATTATCCGCCAGGGAGAGGCCTTGTTCGTGGGGATTGGCCTCGGCAAGAGCGGCGCCAACAACCCGGGCTAAAGGAGGACGGGCTGCCCGGGAGGCCGGGCAGCCCTGCCGCCGTGGCGTGGGCGGCGGTTGGTGTTGGGGCAGTATTTTCGTGGCCCGGCAATGGCGACGGTTGCGGTGACGCTGTAGCTCCGATATAGGCTGAACCCAGGTGGCCGACATAGCTCAGCGGTAGAGCAACTGATTCGTAATCAGTAGGTCCCCGGTTCAATCCCGGGTGTCGGCACCAGTCTTTTTCAATGGGTTGCTAGACATTTTGTAGGCATCACGCGGGCGCCCTGGTTGCTGGGGCATCAAGATTGCTCGGACATGCTCGTACAGAGTGGGACATTGCGCCTCTGCCAGTTTGGCTGTGATCGCTAACCGCTCAGGCAGTCACGCACGTGACGGCCTGAAGCTGAGCGAATTGCTCGGGTGTCAGATAGGCGGCCAGGACCTCTTCGGGAGAGCCGGCGAGCTTGATTTGTCCGCCATCCATCCAGATCACGCGATTGCACCAGCGCAGGATGGTCTGCGCGCTGTGCGAGGATAGAACCAGGATTTCCGCGCCCTGGACCATACCTTCCACCCGGCGGCGCGCTTTGTCGAGGAAGGAGGCGTCGCCGGCCAGGATCCATTCATCCATCAGCAGGATCTGCGGCCGGATGGCGGTCGCGAGCGCGAAGCCGAGACGGATGACCATGCCGGAGCTGTAAGTGCGCACTGGAAGCTCCATGAAGCGGTCCAGTTCGGCAAACTCGGCGACATCCTCTTCCAGGCGCAGGATCTGCGCCTGGCTCAAACCGGTATAGAGGCCGCGCAGGCGGATATTCTCGCGCCCGGTCAGGTCCATGTTCATGCCCTGGCCGGGGTCGAGCAGGGCTGTGATCGCGCCGTCGATCTCGATATGGCCTTCAACGGGTTCATAGATGCCGGCCATAGTGCGGAGCAGCGTGGTTTTGCCGGCGCCGTTGGCGCCGACGACGCCGAGCCGGTCGCCGCTTTCCAGTGCAAAGGAGGTATTGCGCAGCGCCTGCACGACCAAACGGTGTTTCCGGTCCTCGCTGAGCCGGCCTGAGGCGGCGGCGAAGACGGTCTTTTTCAGGCTGCGGCTTTCGCCGTGATAGAGCGGAAAGGAGACCGAGACATTGTTGAAATACAGGCGTGTCACGGTTCAGACCCAGTAGGCGATGCGCGCGCGGGCGCGGGTGAAAATAAGGGCGCTCAGCACGACCAGCAGCGCCGAGGAGAGCAGCGACACGCCCCAGGCTTCGGGCTCCAGCGGTGAGCCGAGCAATGGCCCGCGCAGGATCTCCATCATGGCGTAGAACGGGTTCCATTCGACCAGCATTCGGCCGAGATGGCGGTTCGTCACCATGCTCGGGCTCCAGATGATCGGTGTTATGTAAAAGACGATCTGCACGACGCTGGTGACGATCGGCGGGATGTCGCGGAAGCGCGCGCCGAATGGTGCCGAGCAGCAGGCATATGGCCATGCCGTCGACCAGCCAGAGCAGCAGCGCCGGGATCTCGCTGATGACGGCCTTGCTCGGCACGACGCGGAAGATGGCGAATACAACGACAATGGCGACGAGATTATGCGCCAGCACGAAGACGTTGCGCATGACCACCCGTGCGGCGTGCAGCGAGAGCGGCATGCGCTGCGCGCGGATCATGCCCTCCGCGGCGCTGAAAGAGGTCGCACCTTCGCCGGTCAGTGAGCTTAGAAACTGCCAGGAGACGATAGAGATCGACAAAAACGGTAGGTAATTGCTGACATTTTGGTGGAACAGCCCGGCATAGAGAAAGCCGATGGCGCCGATCATCACTGCCGTGGACAGAGTGAGCCAGAACGGGCCGAGCAGCGAGCCGCGATAGCGCAGCTTGATGTCCATGAAGCTGAGGGCCAGGACCAGCCGCCACAAATGCAGGGTCTCGCCCAGATCCATGCCGGCGCGGGTGAAGCGCTGCCCCCAGCCTTGGGCGGCGGAGATCGACATCCTTCGTCCCGCGGGTTGCATGAGATGCGAAGCCTCCGTCGCGGATCTGCGTTGCCTCGGCGTGATCGTATTCATAAAGCAACGATAGCGGAGTTGGCAGGAAGCGGCAACGCTCAAGCCTGATCGGCTGCGGTGCTGTTTTGCCAATTTCTCTGCTCAGCGCCCGCCAGTTGCGGTGCATTCCCCGCGATAGAAGTGATTTTCTTGGGCGATTTCAGATTCGTTACCGTCGAAATGATCCGCCAGACGAGCGCTTCGACACTATTCTCGCGGGCGAAGCGAAGTGCCGCAGAAGATAGGCGCTCCATTTCCGTGGGACGTTCCGCGAGATTTTGGATGGTTTCAGCAAGCTGGTGTGGCGCGCCGGGGGCGACGACGGCAACGCATTGTGCCTTGATGTATTCATCGAATGTATGCGCGCAAGATACGATGGTCGGCTTGCCCAGAGAGATCGGCCACGCAACCGCGGCAGAACCGGACGGTGCACCATCCGCGAAATAGGGGGCAAGCACGATGTCCGAGCATTTAATATGCTCCACGATCTCGCTTGGCGAGAGATGGCCCGTGACCCTCACGCGCGCGGCAAAGGCTTCTCGCTCCCGGTGCGTAAACTTACGGCCAACCGAAGGGATCTGTCGTCCGCGGTCCCATTCGCCATGGTGGATGAAGCCAAGAATATTCTCGTAGGTTAGATCCTGGCGATTCTTGGGATGCTGCCCGCCGGCGATGACGAGATGATAATTCTCGGGCAACAGGCGCAAGGCGTTCAGCGCTGTCTCGTAGCCCTTATACTCGCTGACAAAGCCGAACATCAGGAGCGTTATTGGGCCCGTCTGGCGTGTTCTGGGTAGGGTGTGGGGGTGAATTTGCAATGGAAAGGCGACCGACTTGATTTTTTCCGGCTTGATCGTTTGCTCGAGGAGTTTCTGCGAGGCAGTCTTGCCATGGACATAGACCCGCAGAAGCGGTGATTTGTTGATCTCGTTGATGAATTGCCGCCGCGCAATGCGCATCCGCCAGAAAAGCCTGGAGCGGCGATGACCTAAGAGAGGGATGAATTCCGAATGAAAAATAAAGGCGGTCGGGACCTGGTTGCGCCGCAATCGTTTCAATAGAACGTGCAGGTGATCGTATTTCTGCACGGGATCTGCACCGATAAATGACCATTCATGCTGAATGATGAGCAGATCATAGAGGGAGGCACGGTCTGCGATCTCCAGCAGTTCCGCCTTGGTGGGCGGTGCGTCTTGAGGAAATTCCGCGATATCGCATTTGTGACTGTCGCCGACGCTGTTCATCATGTCGGCATTATAATCGGCGATCCCGCATGAAACTTGATGTGTCGACGCGAACAAAATGCGCATCTTGTCGTTCCATAATTCAGATTAAAATGATGTTAATTGAGGTATCGCTTAAATAATGTTTTGGATTGGTGACATATCTATTAAGATATAGTAATGGTTGTCTGTGAGTGAGCCGGATTATGCGTCCATTTAAGCGTCTAAAATAAGGGTCGGCGACTGTTCATTGGTAAATGGGCGCTAATAATTAGACGTATCTGTAAAAAGGATATTCCATGGAAAATGCCGAGATTTCCTCCCTGAAAGTGAACCGCTACTTGGAAGAGTGGGAACAGATTGCGGACAAGTATCGACATAGTGGTCTCCGTGGCGGTCAGGAATTTATTGAACCCTATCTGCTGCAGCGCATGATTTACGACCGGATCGGCCATATCATCATTGCCACAAGGGAAGGTCGGGACTGGTATGACAATCATAATTCAACGGAACTGCCACATCTTTTGCGTTTGGGTATGATCCGCCAAGGCGACACCGTTTTCGACTGCGGTTCGAATCAAGGCATCAATTCTCTTTTCTATTCACAAGCCATTGGGACAAATGGCCGCGTGATCGCGTTCGATCCATTTGCGCTTAATTGCGATATTGGCCGGTTCAACGCGTATCTTAACGATGCGGGCAATATCGATTTCATTCGGCTTGGCCTTTCCGATAAAGCAGGCAGCCTGGTTGTGGCGGCAGCCGAGCAATGCGTTGGCATGGAAAATGAGTTGGCGATTGATTCCGTGCGCGTCAATTTGGTTCCGTTGGATGTGTTCGCCTCGATGCGGCCAGGCTTCATCAAGATCGATATCGAGGGTGCGGAGGTGAATGCGCTCGAAGGCGCGCATGAGGTGTTGGCGCAAGAGCCGGCGCTGTATATCGAGGTACATCCCGGCTTTCTGCCGCGCTTCAATCGATCGTCCGCCGATATTTTTGAGCATGTCAAGCTGGATTGCTACACGTGCTTCATCGATCACCCCGGCGTTCCGATGTTCAGTGAATATCGCGGAGAATTTGAGATGACCCAGGGATGTGCCCTGTATTGCGTCCCGAAATCCCGCACAGCGCTCATGCGCCGCTTTAAAATATAACCGGCCTTCTAGAGCATGATGGCTTTAAGTGCGATCATGCTCAGCTTTTTTATTGAGGGCGATTTACGTTTTAGCGCCGCGCAAGATGCGCGGACCTAAAACGATCGCGCTCTAGGCGGTTCACGGGGGCGGCGAGTTGGTTTAAGAGCCCGCAACCACTCTCCGCCTGAGGACCTATGATTCGCCTGGACAATATCAGTAAGCAGAACGGCAGCCGCCTGGTTTTTATCGAGGCTTCGGCCGCCTTGCAGAAGGGCGAGAAGATCGGCCTGGTCGGGCCGAACGGCGCCGGCAAGACGACGCTGTTTCGCATGATCACCGGCCAGGAGGAGCCCGATGAGGGCCTCGTGTTGGTCGATCGCGGGGTGAGTATCGGGTTTTTCAGCCAGGATGTCGGCGAGATGGCGGGGCGCAGCGCGGTTGCCGAGGTGATGGAGGGGGCCGGGGCGGTCAGCGAGGTGGGCACGGAGCTCGCGAAGCTGGAGGCCGCGATGGCGGATCCGGAGCAGTTCGACCAGCTCGATGCGATCATCGAGCGCTTCGGCGAGGTGCAGGCGCGTTTCGAGGAGCTGGGCGGCTATGCGCTGGAGGGCAAGGCGCGCGAGGTCCTCGACGGGCTCGGGTTCAGCCAGGAGATGATGGACGGCGATGTCGGCAGGCTCTCCGGCGGCTGGAAGATGCGTGTCGCGTTGGGGCGCATTTTGCTGATGCGCCCGGATGTCATGCTGCTCGACGAGCCGAGCAACCATCTCGACCTGGAGAGCCTGATCTGGCTGGAGCAATTTTTGGCGGGCTATGATGGCGCGCTGCTGATGACCTCGCATGATCGCGAATTCATGAATCGCGTGATCAATAAGGTGATCGAGATCGATGCGGGGAATCTCACGAGTTTTTCCGGCGATTATGAATTCTACGCGCGGCAGGCGGCTTTGAATGAGAAGCAGCAGCAGGCGCAGTTTGAGCGGCAGCAGGCGATGCTGGCCAAGGAAATCAGTTTTATCGAGCGCTTCAAGGCGCGGGCGTCGCATGCCGCGCAGGTGCAGAGCCGGGTGAAGAAGCTGGAAAAGATCGACCGGGTGGAGCCGCCGAAGCGGCGCGAGACGGTGGCGTTTGATTTTCGCCCGGCCCCGCGCTCGGGCGAGGATGTGGCGAATTTGCGCGGGGTGCATAAGCGTTATGGCAACCGCGTGATCTATGAGGGGCTGGATCTGCTGGTGCGACGCAAGGAGCGCTGCTGTGTGCTGGGCGTGAACGGCGCGGGCAAGTCCACGCTGCTCAAGCTGGTGACCGGGACGACGCCGCCGGATGCAGGCTCGGTGACGCTGGGGGGCAGCGTGAAGATGGGCTATTTCGCGCAGCACGCGATGGATCTGCTGGAGGGCGATCGCACCGTGTTCGAGACGCTGGATGCGGCCTTTCCGCATGCCGGGCAGGGGGCGTTGCGCTCGCTGGCCGGGGCGTTCGGGTTTTCCGGGGATGAGGTGGAGAAACGCTGCCGGGTGCTCTCGGGCGGTGAGAAGGCGCGGTTGGTGATGGCGCTGATGCTGTTCGACCCGCCGAATTTTCTGGTGCTGGACGAGCCGACCAACCATCTCGATCTCGCGACCAAGGAAATGCTGATCACGGCGCTGGCGCAATATGAGGGCACCATGCTGTTCGTCTCGCATGACCGGCATTTTCTCGCCGCGCTCTCCAACCGGGTGCTGGAGCTGACGCCGGAGGGGATTCATCAGTATGATGGTGGGTATACGGAATATGTCGCGCGGACTGGGCAGGAAGCGCCGGGGTTGCATGCTTAAGGGAGGAAGAGTTTTCTTTTTGTGAACAAAAAGAAGCAAAAAAACTTTGCTAACTTGGGGCTGGGGCGCGCTTAGCTCCCGGCTCTGAAGTCGAAGAAGTTTTTTGCGCCGCTTTTTTTCAAAAAAGCGGCTACTTTCTTATCTAATCATCCGCATTCGGATCCCCCGGCGCGGTCGCCCAGGCGAGTTCCACCAGCGTCACCGTGCGCCTTCCGGCGCCGTCCTGCTGGCAGACGATCAGCCCTTGTTCTTCCATATAAGTGAGCACGCGCCGGGCGCGGCCGAGCGAGCGGGTGCCGTAGGCGCGTGCGATGGCGGGATCGCCCGGGCAGGGCTGGCCTTCGCGGGCGGCGCGGGCGAGCATCATGAAGATGCCCTGCATGTCCTCGGGCAGGATGGCGGCGCGGGAGGAGATGTCCTGCCAGATATCGTCCTCCGCCATTTCCGTGCCGATGCCGGCGCGGGCGCGGGTGAGCATGCGGCGGAAGGCCCCGAGATCCGGGGCGCCGGAGCCCAGGCCCTCGATCCGGCAGCGGACCAGGAAATCCTGGTAGAGCACGCCGATGGCGCGGAACCCGGCCTCGGGATCGGCCAGGATGGCGGTGAGGATGCGGTCCAGCCGGGCGCGGTGTTCCGCGAGTTTTTCAGGGCTGGGCGGTTCTTCCACGGTCTCCGCGCGGCTTTCCGCCAGAGCGGGCTTGGCGGCCATGAGCTGGCTGAGCAGGTCCGGGGCCGGGGGTGCGGGCGGGCGGCGCTGGAGGCGGGGGGCATCCGGTGGCGGGGCGGCCAGGATGACGGCGCGGGCGTCCTCGAGCGGGGTTGCCTCCGGCAGCGGCATCAAACGCGGGGTTGCGTTGCGCGGCTGGGTTTCCGTCGGGCCGATGCTCAGGCCCAGAGGGCGGCGGGAAATGGCCGGGCCGAGCGCCATGAAATGCCCGCGCTCGAGGTCGCGGAAGGCTTCCGCCTGGCGGCGCTCCATGCCCAGGAGGTCTGCGGCGCGCGCCATGTCGATATCCAGGAAGGTGCGGCCCATGAGGAAGTTGGAGGCCTCGGCAGCGACGTTCTTGGCGAGCTTGGCCAGGCGCTGCGTGGCGATGACCCCGGCCAGGCCGCGCTTGCGGCCGCGGCACATCAGGTTGGTCATGGCGCCGAGGGAGAGCTTGCGGGCTTCGTCCGAGACTTCTCCCGCGATGGCCGGGGCGAAAAGCTGCGCCTCGTCCACCACGACCAGCATCGGGTACCAATGGTCGCGCTCGACATCGAAGAGCCCGCCCAGGAAGGCGGCGGCGCGGCGGAGCTGGTTTTCGGCATCGAGGCCTTCGAGGTTAAGCACGGCGGAGACGCGATGGATGCGCGCGCGCTCGCCGGCGAGCTGCAATCCCTGCTCGGTATGCGCCTCGGCGTCGATCACCAGATGGCCGAAGCGCTCGGCAAGGGTTACGAAATCGCCTTCCGGGTCGATGATCGCCTGCTGCACCCAGGGCGCGCTTTGCTCCAGCAGCCGGCGCAGCAGATGGGATTTGCCGGAGCCGGAATTGCCCTGGACGAGCAGGCGGGTGGCCAGCAGCTCCTCAAGGTCAAGCGTCGCCGCAGTACCTGACGTTGTGTGTCCCATCGCGATCGCAACCGTCATGTCCTGCCTCGAAGCCTCCTTGAGCGCAGGGGCTTATCAAGCGGAGGGCGGGCCGTCGAGCAGGTAAACGGTCTGGCTGATGTTCGCGGGGCCGGAGATGCGAAAGCGGGTCCCGGCGCGGCCGGTTGCGGGCTGGGGCTGGGATCAGCCCTTGGCCGGGGCGGCGACGAGGCTCTGGAAGGTTGCTTGCTGCGCGGGAGTGAGGGCCGCATAGGCTTTGAGATGATAGGGAACCATCGCCAGGCCGAGGGCGGTTTGCGCTTGTCCGACGGCGTCGATATCGGCGGTGATGACCGGCAAGGCGGGGGCTGGCATGGCGGCGTCGGCCTGGTATTTGGCATAGGCCGCCTGCAGGGCCGCAACCTTGGTTTTGGCCGAGGTCACCATGCCGAGCATGAGTTGTTTTTCAGTCGTGACCTGGGCGCTGGTGAGATGCAGCTGCGTGCCGTGGCTCAGGATCCAATTCGGTCCCGGATGGCGGGCGCGGAAGATTTCCGGAAAATCGAGGGAATGGGTTTTGAAATAGGGCTGCCAGGTGGGGGGCGCCGGGCTGGTGATCGCCGGAGCGGCGAAGGCGGCCTGGCCGATCCCCAAGGTGAGGACGGCAGATAAGGCGAAGCGTTTCATGTTTATCCTTAGATGATCTGGCTGGGGCGCGCGGTTGGCTCACGCTCGGGTTTTCCGGGCGTGAGCGCCGCGTGCGAGGCGGGAATTATTTCAGGGCGGAGAAGGCCGTCGGCGTGAGGAACTGGTTGCTGATATTGGCGTTGATCGGGCCGTCCTGCTCGCTGGAAGCGCGCACGGCCAGCCATTCCGGGTCCGTACCGAAGGCGGCCCATTTGGCTTCGCGCTCGGCCATCGATTCCCAGGCGAGTATATAGGTCAGGTCGTTGGTGGATTCGCCGACCAGGGTGGTCCAGAAGCCGACCTGGCGGATGCCGTGCTTGGCCCAGATGCGCAGCGTGTGGTCGTTGAAGCGGGCCAGAAGGTTGGGCATGCGCCCGGGCACGGTGCGGTAGACGCGGAGTTCGTAAATCATCGTCGATCCTCTGGGTGATGGGGTTGGCGCGAGAGTGAAGCTTTCACAGGGTGAAGTCCAGCTTCCGCCGTGATAGGCTGGGTCGGGGATGCATCCCTGAGACTCACGTCCATACAAAAGGAGGCGGCCTTGCCTGAATTTGTCAAACTGCAAGTCGACCAGATGAACGATCGCCGGGAGATTTTCATCAATCCGGCGCAGGTTTTGTTTCTCCACCGCCATGGCCATCACGATGCGCAGACGACCCTTATTCTGACGGAGGGGAAGAGCTGGACGGTGGCGGGCCGGCCGGAAGATATCGCGATTGCGCTGAGCTATTAGCGGCTTGACCCGGCCCATGGCCGCGGTCGCGCTGCGGGGCGCGGCCGTGGCTTTGCCGCGCCGGAGAGGGGGCTGAAGGCAAAAAAAACTATCTTCTGAATAAATACAAACCTATATTTTTTAAATTCAGGCGGGCTTTAAGGTTCGTTCCTCGAAAGATGACGTTGCGGTGACACCTGCGCGAAGGGAACGATACATGGATTTGGGTTTAAAGGGTAAAACCGCATTGGTTCTAGGCGGCGGCGGTGGGTTGGGCCGCGCGATTTCCACGGCGTTGGCGGCAGAGGGCGTGAATGTCGCCGTCGCGGACATCGAGCCGAAGGCGATTGCGGAGACCGAAGCGGCCGTGGCCGCGGCCGGGGGCAAGAGCACCGGCTTGGTTTGGGACCTTGCCGACCTGGCGCAGATCGAGGCGCATATCGCGAAAATCGAGAGCGTGTTTGGGCCGGTTGATATTCTGGTGAACAATACCGGTGGCCCGCCGCCGACCCCGGCCAGCGGCCAGGACCCGGCTTTGTGGAACAAGCATTTCCAAGCGATGGTGCTCTCGGTGATTGCGATTACCGACCGTGTGCTGCCGAATATGCGGGCGCGCAAATGGGGGCGGATTATTACCAGCACCTCTTCGGGCGTGGTCTCGCCGATCCCGAATCTGGGGATTTCCAACGCGCTGCGCCTCACGCTCGTCGGCTGGTCGAAGACGCTGGCGCGCGAAGTCGGCAAGGACGGCATTACCGCGAATATCATCCTCCCCGGCCGCATCGCGACCGACCGCATCAAGTTCCTCGACGAGGCGAAGGCCAAGCGCGAGGGGCGCACGGTTGAGGAGGTGTCGGCCGAGAGCACGGGCAGCATTCCCGTGGGGCGCTACGGCAAGCCGGAGGAATACGGCGATGTCGTGACCTTCCTGGCCAGCGCGCGCGCGGCTTATCTGACCGGATCGGTGATTCGCGTGGATGGCGGGCTTATCGCCAGCGTTTGAGAAACGACACGCGATATTTGTAACATTAACTTTGTGGATATCAGAACATGGCAGAAATAGACCAGAAACTTCTCGATGCGCTGGCCAATGTGACGACGGCGACGCTGACCACGGTGCTGCTGAAGAAGGGCCTGCGCAATGTGTGGCTACGCGGCACCAAGCCGCTGCGCCCTGGGCAGAAGCGCGTTGTCGGCAAAGCCTTCACGCTGCGCTTCGTGCCGGCGCGTGAGGATCTCGCGACCCCGGCCTCCTGGAGCTCGCCGATTTCCACGCGTGGCGCGATCGAGGCGATGCCGGCCGGATGCGTGGCCGTGGTGGATGCCATGGGTGTGACCGATGCCGGGATCTTCGGCGATATTCTGTGCCAGCGCATGAAGGTGCGTGGTGTCGCCGCTTTGGTGACGGATGGCGTGGTGCGCGACGTGACGGGCGTGCTCGGCACGGATCTGCCGGTATGGTGCAGCGGTGCCGCGGCCCCGCCATCGGTGGCCGGGCTGACCTTCGTGAACTGGCAGGAGCCGATTGGCTGCGGCGGTGTTGCGGTGTTCCCGGATGACGTGATTGTCGTCGATGAAGACGGCGCCGTGGTGATTCCGAACGCGCTGGTGGCCAATGTGGTTGCCGCCGCGGTTGAGGCGGAGAGGCTCGAAGCCTGGATCATCGGCGAAGTGCAGAACGGTGCCAGCCTGCCTGGCCTGTATCCGCCAAATGCGGAGAACGTGGCGCGCTACGAGGCGCATAAGAAAGCGGCGAAGGCAGCCGAGTAAGCGGGGCGATGGCGATGGAGATACAAAATATTGTTTGTCCATCGCCAAGCCGCAGCTTGGCGCATGGCTTGGCGATGGTGGGGAGTTTCACCACCGCCGAGCGTAAGGCGCGCGGGGAGGGCATTCATGTCTATCGGGTCGATCCGGACTCGGGCGCGTGGATGCCGACCCAGCAGATCGGCGATTTGGAGAATCCGTCCTACTTCACGATCGATGCCAAACGCCTTGTGTTATACACGGTGCATGGCGACCGCGATTATGTGACGGCGTTTTCCATCGATCCCGAGCAGGGCGGGTTGCACCGGCTGGGGCGCGCCAATACCGGCGGGATGAATGGCGTGCATCCCGCCTTGGATCCGACCGGCCGGTTTTTGCTCGTGGCGAATTATGCGAGCGGCAGCGTGGCCGTGCTGCCCGTGGCGCAGGACGGTACGCCCGGTGATTTCGTGCAGGTGCTGGAATTGCCGGGGCCGATTGGGCCGCACCGCACGGAACAGAAAATCTCGCATCCGCATCAGATTGTGTTCGATCCGTCCGGGCGTTTTGTGATTGTGCCGGATAAGGGGCTGGATCGCGTGTTCGTGCTGGGCTTTGAGGCCGGGCGCTTGGAGATCGTGAGCCATGTGGTGATGCGGCCCGGCGCCGGGCCGCGGCACATGGTGTTTCATCCGCATCTGGCCTACGCTTTTGTTGTTAATGAACTGGATTCGACGGTGGCGACCTGCCGCTGGGATGCGGCAAACGGCGTGCTCACGCCGCTGGCACTCACCCCCTGCCTGCCGCCGGAATTTTTTGGCGCCAGCACGACCGCCGCGATTGTCATCACGCCCGATGGTGAGCATGTGTATGTCTCAAATCGCGGCCAGGACGGTATCACGCATCTGCGCTTCGATGCGCAGCAGGCGCGCTTGAATGTTATGGGCTGGACGCCGGCGAATGGGCGCGACCCGCGTTTCATGACGCTCAACTGCCAAGGCGATCGCTTGATCGTTGCGGCGGAACAGGGTGATAGCATCGCGGAATTCACGATCGCGCCGCAAAGCGGGCAGCTGACGCAGCAGACAAATATGTTGCCGGTGAAGAGCCCTTGTACAATAATATTTTTATAGCCGGGCCTAAAGGACGAGAACTGTGAAATACGCAGCCGTCTGAATCGTTGAGTGCGCCGCCGAAAAGCGGCGAAGGAGGGGACAATATGAAGAACAAGTATCGCTTCGTCATCGCATTTCTGCTGTTTATCGGCGGGATCATCAATTACATGGACCGCGCAGCGTTAGGCGTGGCAGCACCTTTTGTGAAGAAGGATCTTGGGCTTTCGCCTTCGTCGCTTGGCCTGATTTTCAGTACATTTTTTGTCGGCTATGCGTTGTTCGCCTTTGTCGGCGGGCAGCTCGCCGACCGTTATGGCCCGCGCAAGGTGTATACCTGGGCGGCCGGATTCTGGTCGGTGCTTTGCGGATTGACAGGCGTTGTCACGGGATTTGGCCAGCTCTTTGTCGTGCGCGCGCTGTTCGGCTTTGCCGAAGGGCCAATGAATTCTACCACCAACCGCACGATCACGAACTGGTTTCCGCGTGAGGAAACCTCGCGCACCATCGGCTTTACTTTCTCGGGCCAGACCGTGGGCAGCGCGATTGCCGCACCGGTCGTCGGCCTGCTGGCTTTGGCCTATGGCTGGCGCATCGCGTTTTTCGCGATCGGCGCGTTGGGGCTGCTTTGGGTGGTTGCCTGGCGCATCTTCATGACCGACACGCCGCGCGAGAATCCGCGTGTGAGCGAGGCGGAGGTCGCGCTGGTGGCGGCGAGCCGTGAAGTTTCGCTGGTGCCCAAGCAGGATCACGCGCTGCCGCTGCGCAAATATCTGCTGCGGCCGAGCACGCTCTCGCTGGGGCTGGGCATGTTTGCCGTCAACTACACGCTGTTCATTTTCCTCTCCTGGCTGCCGAGCTATCTGACGAGCGCGCTGCATATGGATATCAAGCATATGGCGTTCGTCGCGGCGATTCCCTGGGCGTGCGGCTTTGTTGGCTATGCCGGCGGTGGCGTGGTCGCCGATTATGTGTATCGCCGGATGGAAAATAAGCTGACGGCGCGCAAGATCACGACGATCCTGCCTTTGGGCCTGGCTGCCGCGGCGCTGCTGATGGTGAATTTCGCGACGGGGACGGTGAGTGCGGTGTCCTTGATCGCCGCGGCGGTGATGCTGCTCACCTGTTCCGTGCAATCCTGCTGGGCGACAATCCACGAAATTGTTCCGGAAACGCGCGTTGGCGCGGTGAGCGGGTTTATCCATCTGCTCAGCAATATCTCCGGCATTATCGGGCCGACGGCGACCGGTTTTGCGGTGGAATATCTGGGCGGTTACAGCAGCGCTTTTGCGATTGCCTCGGCGCTGGCGCTGGCCGGCGTCGTGGCGATGGCGGTGTGCGTCAAGCGGCCGGAAACGCGGCCGGCGATGTTCCCGGCTGTGCAGAGGCCGGGCCAGGCGTGAATTGAATCAAGGGAGAAGATGATGAATATTCCTGCGAAGCCGGTATTGTTGACGGGGGCTTCAGGTGTTCTGGGGCGGATGCTGGCCAAGGCGCTGGCCGCCCAGGGTTGGCAGCTGCGCTTGACGGATATCGCGCCGTTTCCAGGCCCGGTGCCGGAGAATGCGAGTTTTACGCGCGCGGATTTGAATGATGGCGCGGCCATTCTGCGCTTGGCCGAAGGCTGCGGCACCATTCTGCATTTCGGCGGGATTTCCGTGGAGCAGCCGTTTGAGGATGTGATCGGTCCGAATATTCGCGGCTTGTACCATGCCTATGAGGCGGCGCGGCGTGAGGGGGCGCGCATGGTGTTTGCCTCGTCCAATCACACGATCGGTTTTCATGAGCGCGGCGAAGTGCTCGATGATGACAGCTATTTTCGTGCCGATGGCTATTATGGCCTGTCGAAAGCCTATGGCGAGCTGACCGGGCGGCTGTATTGGGACAAGCATGGCGTGGAAAGTGTGTTTCTGCGCATCGGCTCCTGTACCCCAGAGCCGATCGACGACCGGATGCTGACGACCTGGTTCTCCTATGGGGATCTGACACGGCTCGTCGAGCGCAGCACGCTGGCGGAGACGACGGGGGCTTCCGGCTGTATCGTGATCTGGGGCGTGTCGAACAATAGGCGCATGAATTGGTGGCGCAAGGATGGCCGCGCGGTGATCGGCTGGGCGCCGCAGGATAGCGTGGATGCCTATACCGAGGCGCTGGACGGCAAGACCAGCGGCAACGCGGTGGCCGAGCGTTATCAGGGCGGCGGTTATTGCGCGCGCGATTATTCGCGCGAGAGCCCGGCGCCGGTGGCGTTGTTCGCAAGGAAGTAACAGGCCCGGCTGTTTTTGCCGGCCGAGATTGAGCAAATGGATGCGCGCGCTGCCGGAGACGGATCGCGCGCATTTTTTTTGTTTTCGTTTTGGACACAGCGTTTGGTTTTTTGACGCCGATTTTATTTTTGTTTTTCTGCTTTTTTGTTTTGACCGCAGGCCTGGTCGTTGTGTTAGTGTAAGGTATCTAAAAATGAATTAAGAGTTTGGAGGGAAGAATGTCGCAGGCAAGCTATGCCGCGCCGGAGATGCTGAGCCTCACCGGGACTACGCCGCTCTACCGTAAGATCGCCTGGCGGATCATGCCGATTTTGTTCATCGGTTATGTTATTGCCTATCTCGACCGGGTGAATGTCGGTTTCGCCAAATTGCAGATGATGGGCGATTTGAAGTTCAGCAATTCGGCCTATGGCCTGGGTGCGGGCATTTTCTTCATCAGCTATTTTTTCTGCGAGGTGCCGAGCAATATCCTGCTGCATAAAATCGGCGCACGCGTTTGGATCTGCCGGGTGCTGGTGGTGTGGGGGCTGGTCTCCGCCTGCACGGCGCTGGTGCGCACGCCGATGGAATTCTATGTCGTCCGGTTTTTGCTCGGCGTCGCCGAGGCGGGGTTTTTCCCCGGCATGGTGCTGTATCTCACCTATTGGTTTCCCTCGCACCGGCGCGCGAAGATGATCGCGACGCTGATGGCGGGCAATCCGGTATCGGGCATTCTCGGTGGGCCGATTTCGGGCTATATTCTGCACCGCATGGGCGGTGTCGGCGGCGTTGCCGGCTGGCAATGGCTGTTTGTGGTGGAAGCGCTGCCCGCGATTATTCTGGGCATCGTTATTCTGTTTTACCTCGATAATCGTTTGGACGATGCGAAATGGCTGTCGCCTGAGGAGAAGGCGATCGTCGCAGCCGAGGTGAATGCCGAGGCGCGGGTTAAAACGCATAACTCCGTGAGCTCGGTCTTCACCAGCGCGCGCGTTTGGCTGATGTGCGTGATTCTGTTCGGTATCGTGATGGGGTCCTATGCCATTGGCTTCTGGCAGCCGACGATCATCCGCGAATCGGGGATCAAGGATTCCTTCGATATCGGGTTGTTGACCATGGTGCCGTATACGCTGGCGCTGATTTCGATGATCCTTGTTGGGCGGCATGCGGATAAATTGCGCGAGCGCCGCTGGCATGTCGTGGTGCCGAATCTCGTTGCCGCCGCGGGCTTTATTCTCTGCACGTTGGCCGGGAGCAGCACGGTGATCGCGATGCTCGGGCTGGTGATGGCGGTGGTGGGGGTGGTGACGGCGCTGCCGATGTTCTGGGCGCTGCCGACCTCGTTTCTCGGCGGCACGGCCGCTGCCGCGGGCATTGCGCTGGTGAACTGCACCGGCAATCTGGCGGGGTTTGTCAGCCCGACGGTGATCGGGATTCTGAAGGACTATACGGGGACGCTGAATTCCGGCTTGCTGCTGGTCGCGGCTTCGCTGGTGATCTCGGCGGTGCTGGTCCTGACGCTGGTGCCGGCGAAGTTGGTGAACAGGTAAGCAGCCGCTTTTTTGAAAAAAAGCGGCGCAAAAAACTTCTGCTCCTTTGGGACTGTGCAGCGATACCGCACAGTCCCAAAGTCATAAAGTTTTTGGGGCTGTCCCAGATCCTGAACGGATCTAGGATAGAAAAATGGTAATACCGGCAAAATCTGGGGCGCGGTCGCTTTTTTTTGCTTGCGCCGACGCGAGTAGTTCCGATTCAAGCTATGTGTGAGCGCTCCGGACAATCTTGACTACCTGTCTTCGACCCAGCTTCGGGAGCTGGTGCTCAAGTTGTTTGTAAAACTCACCGAACAGGATCGGACAATTTCTGAATTACGCCTGGAGATCGCCCGGCTGAAAGGGCTGAAAGGCCCTCCGGCTATCAAACCGAGCGGCATGGACAAAGGCACCGAACCGGCAAAGCGCGATCAACAGCAGATGCGGCCTGGGCGCGGCAAGATCAGACCGCGCGTAAGCGTTGAAGACCGAATTCTGAGTGCCGCGGTTCCGGCTGGCTCGCGGTTTAAAGGTTATGTAAGCTATTTGATCCAGGACCTTGTGCTGTCGGTGCACGCGATCCGCTATCGCCGGGAGCGTTGGGTGACGCCGGATGGTCAGACGATCATCGCATCTCTGCCGACAGGGACCAATGGTCATTTTGGGCCCGAGGTTCGGCGTTTCATTTTGATGCTTTATCACCAGGGCCAGACGACGCTGTCCCGTTTGGTGACGCTGCTGCATGGGTTCGGTCTGTCGATCTCTGAACGCGAGGTTCAGCGATGCCTGACCGATCAGCAGGACCA
This sequence comes from uncultured Pseudomonadota bacterium, assembly GCA_963737355.1. GTDB lineage: Bacteria > Pseudomonadota > Alphaproteobacteria > Acetobacterales > Acetobacteraceae > Acidocella. The sequence continues at coordinate 852,372 of CAVTSC010000008.1, forward strand.
TTTCCTCGACGAAGCACGCGATGTTCTTCGCGCCGGTCTACAAGGGTCGCGTTGGGTCTCGACCGATGATACCGGCGCCCGCCACCAGGCCAAGAACGGCTTTTGTACACAGATCGGCAACGAGAATTTCACCTGGTTTGGCACCCGCTCATCGAAGAGCCGGCTGAACTTTCTCGACCTGCTGCGGGCCGGCCATACCGATTATGTGCTCAACGCAGCGGCGTACGATTACATGCGCGAACGGGGGTTGTCCGCGCCCCTGATCGCCCGACTGGCCGCACAACCGGAGACGATCTTCCTCGATCAGGCTGCCTGGTCGGCGAAGCTCGAACGGTTGGGCTTCACCGCCCTGAGGCGCGTCACGCCCGATCCGGTGAGCATCGCCACCGAAGGCGCGATTTGGGGCAGCATTTACGCGCATGAATTCCTGCGCGATACGGTCGTGCTGAGCGACGATGCCGGCCAGTTCAACATCGGCTTGCACGCGTTGTGTTGGGTGCATGCGGAACGGCTGGTCCACAAGCTCGATACCTTCACCGACCGGCACCGCGCCGCCCAACAGCGTGTCCGTGGATTGATCTGGCGCTTCTATGCCGATCTGAAGGACTATCGCCTGGCACCCACGGCCAAACGCCGTCTGGGGTTGCGGCTGCGCTTTGATCGCATCTTCCGCCGACGCACCGACTTCGTCACCCTGGATCGCCTGCTGGCAAGACTTTATGCCAACAAGGACGAGCTGCTGAGGGTCCTGCAACGGCCTGAAATCCCACTGCATACCAATGGCTCCGAGAACGACATCCGATGCCAGGTAACAAGGCGCAAAATCAGCGCTGGAACCCGCAGCGATCTCGGACGTGACTGCCGCGACGCCTTCCTCGGACTGGCCAAGACCTGCGCCAAACTCGGCGTGGCATTCTGGGACTATCTCGGAAGCCGTCTCGGCGTCCCTGGTCAGCCCATCATCCCGCCATTGCCAAACCTCATCCGACGTCGACAGAAGCCAGCCTGACGCAGCCAATGCCCCAGGTTTTGCCGGTATTACGAAAAATGGACCTAAGGCATTGTCGTATAAGGGAAAAATACCAGGATCGGCTGGCTGAATTTTTCGTCGCAGGCGTGACGGCACGGACGGCCGCCGATTTGCTGGGGATCAACCGCAAATCGGCGGCATATTTTTATCATCGCCTGCGCCAAATCATTGCTGTTGAGATGGAAAAAGCGTCGCCCATCGCGGGCCGCGTCGAGGTCGATGAGAGTTATTTCGGCGGCCATCGGAAGGGCAAGCACGGCCGGGGAGCCGCCGGCAAAGTCCCAGTTTTCGGGCTGCTGAAGCGCGGGGGACGCGTCTGTACGGTCATGATCCCGAACGTCCAACAAACCACGCTCATGAGCATCATTCGTGAGAAAATTGTACCAGATTCAGTGGTTTATACAGATTCGTATGCAGCTTATAACGCCCTGGACGTCTCCGAATTCCACCATTTCCGCATCAACCATAGACAGGAGTTTGTCGGAGATGGGCATAACCATATCAACGGCATCGAGAACTTCTGGAACCAGGCAAAGAGGCATCTGAGGCGATACAACGGCATCCCTAAAGCGAACTTTTTCCTCTTCCTCAAAGAGTGCGAGTGGAGGTTCAACAACGGAACGCCGGCAGCCCTCTTGAAAGACCTAAAGCGCTGGGTGAAGCTCCACTCTCAATAGTTATCTGGGACAGCCCCAAGTTTTTTTGCTTCTTTTTGTTCACAAAAAGAAGGCCTTCCCTTTTAAACGGCTTGCGTCTCAGCAATCAGCGCCTGGACGAGCCGGACGCGCGCGGAGGCGCGGCGCCAGAGCACGCCGATACGGCGTTTGTGAAACGGTATCGGCATTGCAAGCTTGTGCAGCGTCAGGCCGGCCGGCCAGGGCGGCGCCCAATCGGGCACCAGCGAGACGCCGAGGTCGCGGTCCACCAGCACGGCGATGGCATCGAGCGAGTCGAGCTCGTAGCGGTCATGCGGGTGAATGCCGGCCTGTTGCAGGTAATTCTCCGCCAGCCTGCCGCCCCATTGCTTGCTGTCGTAGCGGATATAGGGTTCGGTTGCGAGAATCCGGTGCGGATCGCGGTCGGTGATCCGTTGCGGGGCGATGACGACCAGCGGCTCCTCGCGCCAGGTGACCCAGCTACAGGTTTTCGGCAAGGTGAATTGCGGCTCGACGATGACGGCTGCGTCCAGATCGCCATCCGCCACGCGCCGGTACAGGTCCGATGAGGTGCCGGGATAGATATGCAGCGTAATCAGCGGGTAGTTCTCCGCGAGTCGCGAGAGGATGGGCGGCAGAATGCCGGTCAGCGCGCTGGAGACGGCGCCGAGGCTGAGTTCGCCGGCGAAATTCTGCTCATTCGCGGTGGTGCGCAGGTCCCGGATGCCGCGCAATAATTGTTCGGCCTGCGCCATGATCGCAGCCCCGGCTTCCGTTGCGCGCACGTTGCGGCCCGAGCGGGAAACCAGAAATCGTACCGATTTCGCGCTCCAGCGCCCGGATGCGCTGGGTGACCGCGGCGGCGGTGAGGTTGAGGCGGCGCGCGGCTTCCGCCACCGAACCGTGTTCCACGACCTTGACGAAGCTCTCGAGAAACTCGGTGTCCATTACGTATAAAACATATCGTCTAAACATACCGGAAGCTATATTTTTTTTGTCTCCTGGACTTGTATCCTGGAATGAGAATACGCTGTCGCCGTACGGCGACATCTAAAAGCTCGACTATTTCTAAAAGATACAAGGGAACGAGATATGACCAAAGGACTCCGTAAAGGATTGACCAGCTATGGGGATGCGGGGTTTTCGCTGTTCCTGCGGACCGCGTTCATCAAGGCCATGGGCTATTCGGATGATGCGTTGGAACGGCCGATCATCGGCATCACCAACACTTCCAGCGATTTCAATCCTTGCCATGGCAATGCCGAGGATCTGATCGAGAGCGTCAAGCGCGGCGTGATGCTGGCGGGCGGCCTGCCGATGGTGTTCCCGACGATTTCGATCGGGGAGAGTTTCGCGCATCCGACCTCGATGTTCCTGCGCAACCTGATGGCGATGGACACCGAGGAGATGATCCGCGCGCAGCCGATGGATGCGGTGGTGGTCATCGGCGGCTGCGACAAGACGCTGCCGGCGCAGGTGATGGCGGTGGCGAGCACGGATCTGCCGACCGTGGTGGTGCAGACCGGCCCGATGGTGGTGGGGCATCATAAGGGCGAGGTGCTGGGCGCCTGCACGGATTGCCGCCGGCTCTGGGGCCAGCATCGCGCCGGCAAGATCGACGAGGCCGAGATCAAGACCATCAGCGGGCGCCTCGCACCTTCCGTCGGCACCTGCATGGTGATGGGCACGGCGAGCACGATGGCGTGCATCATCGAGGCGCTGGGCCTCGCACTGCCGATGAGCGCTGCCGCGCCCGCCACCCATGCCGACCGCCGCCGCGTCGCTGAGACGAGCGGCAAGCGCGCGGCCGAGATGGCGGTTTCCGGTGCGCCGAAGCCGAGCGATCTGATCACGGAAGCCTCCGTGCGCAATGCGATGATCGTGCTGCAGGCGATTGGCGGCTCGACCAACGGGCTGATCCATCTCACCGCCATGGCCGGACGCGCCGGGGTGAAGGTGGATATGGATGCGTTCGATAAGCTCGGGCGGGAAATTCCGGTGCTGCTCAACCTGAAACCCTCCGGCGAGCATTATATGGAGCATTTCCATCATGCCGGCGGCCTGCCGGCCTTGATGCGCGAGCTCACCCCGTATCTGGATTTGAACGCGCCGAGTGTCTCCGGCGGGACGCTGGGCGATGCGATTGCCGCAGCCGAGATCGTGCCCGGGCAGAATGTGATCTACAGCTTTGCCAGCCCGCTGAAGAATGAAGGCGCGATGGCGATTCTGCATGGCAATCTCGCGCCGAACAGCGCGGTGATCAAGCACTCCGCCGCCTCGCCGAATCTGCTGAAGCATACCGGGCGCGCGGTGGTGTTCGAGTCGGTGGAGGATCTGACGAACCGGATCGATCTGCCGGATCTCGATGTGCATGAAGATGACATTCTCGTGCTGCGCAATGCCGGGCCGAAGGGCGCGCCGGGCATGCCGGAGGCGGGGTATTTGCCGATCCCGCTGAAACTTGCGCGCCAGGGCGTGAAGGACATGGTCCGGATTTCCGATGCGCGGATGAGCGGCACGGCGTTTGGCACCATTGTGCTGCATATCACGCCGGAAGCGGCGGTGGGCGGGCCGCTTGCGATTGTGCAGACCGGCGATAAGATCACCCTGGATGTCGCGGCGCGGCGGATCGAGCTGTTGGTGGACGATGCCGAGATCCAGCGGCGCCTGACGGTGTGGAAGAGCCAGCCGCCGGTGCATGAACCGGCCAAGCGGGGTTATGCCAGGTTGTTTGAGAAGAGCATTTTGCAGGCGGATCAGGGATGCGATTTCGACTTCCTGCTGCGTGAAGGAGATGAGGGTACGAATGTCTAAGCAGGTGAAAATTCTCAGCATCGGGCAGATGGACAAGCGGGTCGACGAGGCGCTCCTGGAGCGCTTCGAGATTTACCGCGATGACGCGACCGGGCTGGAGAGCGCGGTTGCGGCGCATGGCCACGAGATCTCGGCGATCATCACGCGCGGGCGGTGCCGCAGCGATGCGGCGTTGATCGCGCGGCTGCCGAAATTGGAGCTGATCGCCAATTTCGGTGTGGGGTATGATTCCATCGATGTCGCCGCGGCGGCGGCCCGTGGCGTGGTGGTGACGAACACGCCGGATGTGCTGAACGGCGAGATGGCGGATTTCACCGTGGGGCTGTTGCTGGCGACGATTCGCCGGCTGCCGCAGGCGGACCGCCATGTGCGTTCCGGCCTGTGGGGCAAGGGGGAGAATTTTCCCTTGGCCCCCTCGCTGCGCGGCCGGAGCGTCGGCATTGCGGGCATGGGGCGGATCGGCAAGGTGATCGCGCGACGCCTGGAAGGCTTCGACGTGCCGATCTCCGTATACGGACGGCGCAAGCAGCCGGATCTGGCCTATCCGTTCTATTCGGATTTGCGCGAGCTGGCGGCGGCGGTGGATACGCTGATCGTCGTGCTGCCGGGCGGGCCGCAGACGGTGAATGTGGTGGATGCGCAGGTGCTGGAAGCGCTGGGGCCGAATGGCGTGCTCATCAATGTCGCGCGCGGTTCCGTGGTCGATGAGGCGGCGCTGATTGCGGCGCTGCAATCGGGCACGATTTTGGCCGCCGGGCTCGATGTGTTCGCGCAGGAGCCGAAGGTGCCGGAAGCGCTGCTGGAGATGGAGCAGGTGGTGCTGCTGCCGCATATCGGCACCGCGACGCACCACACACGCGGGCTGATGGGCCAGCTCGTGATCGATAATGTCCGTTCCTGGTTCGACGGGAACGGGCCGCTGACGCCGGTGGCGGAAACGCCGGTGACGGTACGGCAGAAATAATAACGGAAGGGACGGGGACGGCCAATGAAATTAGACCACACCGCAAAGGGCGTTTATGCGATCGCGGCGACGCCGTTCACCCCTGAGGGGGCGGTTGATAGCAAATCGGTCGACCGGCTCACGGATTTTTATCTGGAAAGCGGTGTCACCGGGCTGACCATTCTCGGGATCATGGGCGAGGCGCCGAAGCTCGACCAGACGGAGGCGCTGGCGATCTCGCGGCAGGTGATCAGCCGGGCGAATGTGCCGGTGGTCGTTGGCGTGTCAGCACCTGGCTTTGCCGCGATGCGCGCGCTGGCGCGCGGCGTGATGGAGGCCGGGGCGGCGGGCGTGATGATCGCCCCGCCATCGCATTTGCGCACCGATGACCAGATCGTCAGCTATTTTCACCAGGCGGTGGCGGCGATCGGCGCGGATATTCCCTTCGTGCTGCAGGATTACCCGTTGACGCTGACCGTGGTGATGACGCCGAAGGTGATCCGGCAGATCGTGATGGATAATCCCTCCTGCGTGATGCTGAAGCATGAGGATTGGCCAGGGCTGGAGAAGATTTCCACCCTGCGCGGTTTCCAGCGCGAGGGCTCGCTGCGCCCGCTCTCGATTTTGACCGGCAATGGCGGGTTGTTCCTGGATTTCGAAATGGAGCGCGGCGCCGATGGCGCGATGACGGGCTATGCTTTCCCGGACATGTTGACCGATGTCGTGCGCCTGGCGCAGGCGGGCGAGCGGGATGCCGCGCATGACCTTTTCGATGCGCATCTGCCGTTAATTCGTTACGAACAGCAACAGGGGATCGGCCTCGCGGTACGGAAATACGTGCTGCAGAAGCGCGGCGCGATCGCGCATGACGCGCAGCGCGCGCCGGCCGCCGGGTTGAGCATGGCAGCACGCGCAGAGATCGATTATCTGTTGAGCCGCGTCGCGCGCCATGATGCGCGGGCGAAAATTTGATAGAGGAATAGGCGAATGAGTGACTACGTCATTGCACCCGTGCCGGTTGTTGCTATCCCCGTGGCGGGCGGCAAGCAGTTTCCGGTGCGCCGGATTTTCTGTGTCGGGCGGAACTATGCCGCGCATGCCCGTGAGATGGGCCATGATCCGAACCGCGAGCCGCCGTTCTTTTTCACCAAACCGGCGGATGCGCTGGTCGCCCATGGCGCGGATACGCCCTATCCGACCGCGACCGCGAACCTGCATCACGAGATGGAGCTGGTCGTTGCCATCGGGCGCGGCGGTGCGGATATTCAGCCGGAAAATGCGCTGGAGCATGTGTACGGCTATGCTGCCGGGCTTGATCTGACGCGGCGCGATTTGCAGGACGAGGCCAAGGCCGCGCGCCGGCCCTGGGATATGAGCAAGGGCTTCGATGCTTCGGCGCCGATCGGCGAGATTATTCCGGCGAGCGTGGTTGGGCATCCGGCGGCCGGGCGCATCGCGTTGACGGTGAATGGCGCGGTGCGGCAGGAAGGCGATCTGGCGCAGCAGATCTGGGCGGTGCCCGATGTGATCGCCGTGCTCTCGCGCCTTGTTGCATTGGCGCCGGGCGACCTCATATTCACCGGTACGCCTGATGGTGTCGCGGCGGTGGTTCGCGGCGATCTGTTGGAAGGTGAAATTGCGGGCGTGGGGGCCGTGCGAACCCGCATCGTGTGATGCGGGCCTGCCGGGTCCTTAAGCCCAACATTCGAAGATTAAGGATAGCTTCATGAAGGTTGGATTTATTGGCCTCGGCAAGATGGGCCGCGGTATGGCGGCGAATCTGCTGAAGGCGGGCCATGAGGTGGTGGTGTATAACCGCTCCCCTGGCCAGGCCCAGGCGCTGGTGGAACAGGGCGCACGCGAGGCGGCATCGGTGGCTGATGCCTGTGGTGGCGACGTCGTGTTCACCATGCTGGCGAACGATGCGGCAGTGGAGCAGGTGGTGCTTGGCGAGGCCGGGATCGTGGCGAGCCTAGCGAAATCGGCGATCCATGTGTCTTCCAGCACGATCAGCGTTGCGCTGTCCGAGCGGCTGGCTGAGGCGCATGCCAAGGCGGGGCAGATTTATGTTGCCGCGCCGGTGTTTGGCCGGCCGGATGCTGCCGCCGCGGCGAAGCTGTTCATTGCGGCGGCTGGTTCCGAGGCGGCGCTGAAGACCGTTGCGCCGCTGTTCGACGTGATCGGCCAGCGCACGTTCGTGCTCTCGGACAAGCCGGAATCGGCTAATCTCGTGAAGCTTAGCGGCAATTTCCTGATCGCTTCGGTGATCGAGTCGCTCGGCGAGGCGATGGCGCTGGTGGGCAAAGGCGGGGTCGACCTGCATGCCTATCTCGACCTGCTGACTTCCACGCTGTTCTCGGCGCCGGTGTACAAGACCTATGGTGCGCTGATCGCGGATTCGAAGTTCGAGCCGGCCGGGTTTGCCGCACCTTTGGGGCAGAAGGATATTCGCCTGACCTTGGCGGCGGCGGAGAATTTGCAGGTGCCGATGCCGTTGGCGAGCCTGCTGCGCGACCGCTTCCTGACATTGATGGCCAATGGTGGGGAAAATCTCGATTGGTCGGCGATTGGGAAGTTGGCCGCTAAGGATTCTGGGCAGAAGTAAGTTGGATCGGGGCGGGCATCCCGCCCCGATTTTTTAAGTAAGTAAGGGGCCGCTTTTTTGAAAAAAAGCGGCGCAAAAAACTTTCGCTCCTTACGAGCCGGGAGTTAGAGCGTGCGGTGGTTAGCTTTGCGCATATCCTGAGTTTCTGAAGTAGTTGGCGCATTCTTGAGCGGTGTAGGTTTCGAGAATGGCGCCAATGGCAGCAGACACGCTCTCCCTGGTCCTGGCCTGTGCCTCTCGCAGGCGGTGCTTGAGCTTGGCGAAGACCTGCTCAATGGGGTTCAGATCGGGCGAGTATTTCGGCAGCAGCAATAGTTTGGCTCCGGTGTCACGGATCGCCTGGCGGGCAGCGGTGCTTTTGTGGCTGCCCAGATTATCGGCGATCACCAGATCGGAAGGCCGCAAGGTCGGCGCCAGCACTTTTTGTACATAAAGCAGGAAGCTTTCCCCATCGATGGGTCCATCGAGCAGCCATGGTGCCTCGATACGGTCATGGCGCAAAGCGGCGATGAAGGTCATGGTGTTCCAGTGGCCGTAAGGCGCCTTACTCAGCAGCCGCTCGCCGCGGGGGGCCCAACCGCGCAGCGGCGCCATGTTGGTCTTGGTCCAAGTCTCATCAATGAAGACCAGACGAGCGGGATCAATCCGTGTCTGATACTTGCGCCATTGCGCGCGTCGTCGGGCCACGTCGGGGCGCTCTTGCTCACTGGCGTGCACAGTTTTTTTTAAAGCTGAGCCCTTCAGCGCGGACAAAATCCCATACCGAATGACGATCGACCTTCAAGCCGCGCGCTGCCAATTCAGCCACCAGCCCTCGCAGCGTGAAGGCGCCAGTCCGGCACCGTTCGGCGAGCCAAGCGCGATGCGCGCCAGAAATCTTCCGCGGCTTGTGCCCGCCCATTTGCCCAGGCGCCACGCTGCCGCTCTCGCGCACACGCTTGGCCCAGTTGATCGCGGTGCTCGCCGACACATTGAACAGCTGTGCCGCCCGGCGGCATGACATGCCACACCCGACGGCCGCAACAACCCTTTCACGCAAATCCATCGAATAAGGACGTGCCATCAATGCTGGCCTCCCTCCAGCCAGCCCATCGAATCAAAGCCGCCCCGCGTCGGGGAAGCTTTTTTTGATTCGGCCTTACCCCCACACGCTCTAGAAGCGTCCGAGGCCCAAGTTAGAAAAGTTTTTTTGCTTCTTTTTGTTCACAAAAAGAAGAATCCTTAAATCCAATGCAAATGAATAAAAACTGGGACCAGCACCGCTGTGAGGATGCTGTTGAGTCCCACGGCAAGTGCTGCATAAGCTCCGGCCTGCGGGTGGCGGTCCACCGCCTGGGCGGCGCCGATGCCGCTGCCGGCGACGCCGGCGGTGATCCCGAAGGTGCGGTGGTCCTGGATGCCGAAGCGGCGCAGGATGGGGTCGGCGAGCACGGCGACGATCACGCCGCCGATAATCGCGAACACGGCGGCCAGAGCGGGCACGCCGCCGGTGCGCGCCGCGATGGCCATGGCGATCGGTGTGGTCACGGATTTCGGAGCGATGGACAAGGCCAATAGCGGGGAGCCGCCGAGGGCGCGCATGAGCAGCGGCGTGAAAATCGCCGAGACCGCCGCGCCGACCAGGACTGCGATGCCGACCGCCTTGGCGTCCTGCGCGATGGCCTTGCGGTGGCGGGCGAGCGGGATGCCGAGGGCCACCGTCGCCGGGCCGAGCAGCCAGGCGATCAGCCCGCCGCCATGCAGGTAGGTGGCGTAGCTCTGGCCGCTTGCGAACAGCACCGCGATCACCAGCGCGATGGCGATGAGGGTGGCGTTCGCGGCCGGGTGGCGCAGGCGCCGGTTGAGGGTTTTGCCGGTGACGAAGGCCGCGACTGAGAGGGCGATGAAAACGCCCGAGAGCAGAATGTTCGTCATGTTAATCACGGATCGCGTTCGGTTCGAGGCTGGTGGCGCGGTTGCGCCGCATCAGCAGGTGCATGGTGAGTGCGGTGGCGACCAGGGAGACCAGCGAGGAGAGGATCAGGCTCGCGGTGACGGCGAACCAATCCGCGCGGAGCTGGTGCAGATAGACCATCACGCCGACGCCGGCGGGGATGAAGAAGAACGCGAAATAGCGCAGCAGCAGGGAGCCGCAGGCGATGACGGCCCGCGCCGCCGCACCGTCATGCACGCCCAGCAGGAAAGCGAGGAGGAGCATGCCGATCAGGGCGCCCGGCAGCGGGATCCAATGCGCTGCCAGGTTCCCGAGCCTGAGGATCCCCACCAGGATGACAAAGCCGAAGGCGATCCGGAGGAGGTTGCGCGGGTCAGTCATCAAAGCGGTTAGAGGATGGAATTCGAGGGCGTCCTGCGCGGCCGCCGCAGCGTTGACGCAGTCCGGCGTGGCGGCCAGGTCGCCGGGATCGGCGTTGCAGGTCGCCAGCGTCGCGGCGCGCGCATTCGCGTTGGAGAGATACCACGGGACATCATGGCTGGCAGCGGCAAAAGCGGCGGTGCCGGTGAAAGCGGAGAGCACCAGGGACAGTGTCAGGGTAGTGCGTTTGAAGGATTTTAACATTTTAACTTGCCTATGGGGTTTAGTGTCCCAACCGGGGCTTCGTTGGGGGTAGCGGGGGAGCTGTTGCGCCCATCCACTCCGCTTTGGTAGCGTACAAATCGGCATAACATTTTTGCAAAATTGGGGATGAATGGACCGGCTGGCACAGCTTCGCTGCTTCGTCCGCGCCGCCGAACTGGGCAGTTTCACCGCCGCGGCGGTGGAGGCGCGGACCAAGCCGTCCTCGGTCTCGCGCGCGATCACGGAGCTTGAGGGCACGCTGGGGGCGGCGCTGTTCAACCGCTCGACGCGGCGGCTGCATCTGACCGAGGTGGGCAGCGCCTTCCTCGTCCGCGCGCGGCAGATCCTCGATGAGCTGGATGATAGCTTCGCCGATGTGATGGCGCTGAATGCGCGGCCGCAGGGGCTGTTGCGGTTGAACGTGCCGGCGGCGTTCGGGCGGCTGCATGTGCTGCCGTATTTGCCGTCCTTCGCGGCGGCGTATCCGGAGGTGCGGCTGGATATCACCTTCATGGACAGGATTGTGGATATCATCGAGAGCGGGACGGATCTGGCCATTCGTACCGGCACCTTGTCCGATAGCCGGTTGATCGCGCGCAAGCTGGCGCCGCACCGGCGGGTGCTCTGCGCCGCACCCGGGTTCATCGCCGCGCACGGGCCGATTACGACACCTGCGGATCTGGCGCGCTGCCCGGCGCTGCTGTTCAGCCTGCAGCCGAATGACCGCTGGATCCTGGTGGATGCGGCCGGGCAGCGGGAGGATGTGGCGCTGTTCGGCGCGTTCCGTGCGAATGACAGCGAGGCGCTGCTCGCCGCCGCGGTCGCCGGGCTGGGGGTGGCGCTGTTGCCGAGCTGGATTCTGGGCGATGCGATGCGCACGGGAAGGCTGGTGCGGCTGCTGCCGGGCTATGAGGCGATGTTCGCGCCGGGCGAGCGGTTTGTCTGGGCGATCTATCCGCCCAAGCGCGTGGTGGCGCCGAAGGTGCGGGTGTTTATTGATGGGTTCGCGGCGCATATCGGCGCGCCGCCGTATTGGGATGGGAACGGCCAGCCGGGATGAACCCGGCTGGCCTGTAGGCCGTGGATTAGGCGGCGTCCTTCAGGGAGTTCATGTCGATCACGAAGCGGTATTTCACGTCGCTCTTGAGCATGCGCTCATAGGCTTCGTTGATGCGCTGGATGGGGATCAGCTCGATATCCGAGACGATGTTATGGGCGGCGCAGAAATCCAGCATTTCCTGGGTTTCGGGGATGCCGCCGATCAGCGAGCCGGCGAAGGCGCGGCGCTTGAAGATCACGTCGAAGGCCGCGATCGGCATCGGGTGTTCCGGCGCGCCGACCTGGACCATCGTGCCGTCCCGCTTCAGCAGGTTGAAATACGGCGAGAGGTCGTGGTTGGCGGCGACGGTGTCGATCAGCAGGTCGAAGCTGTTGGCGTGCTTGGCCATTGCTTCGGCGTCCTTGGAGATCACGACTTCATCGGCGCCGAGGCGCTTGCCGTCCGCGACCTTCGAGGGCGAGGTGGTGAACAGGACGGTGTGCGCGCCCATGGCGTGGGCGAGCTTCACACCCATATGGCCGAGGCCGCCAAGGCCCATGATGCCGACCTTCTTGCCCGGCCCAGCGCCCCAATGGCGCAGCGGCGAGTAGGTGGTGATGCCGGCGCAGAGCAGCGGGGCGGCGGCGGCGAGGTTCATGCCCGCGGGGATACGCAGCACGAAGTTCTTGTCGACGACGATCTGGTTCGAGTAGCCGCCAAAAGTCTGGCCGCCGATGACTTTTTCCGGGCTGTTATAGGTGCCGATGAATTCGACTTCGCAATATTGCTGCAGGCCCTCTTTGCAGGCCGCGCAATTCTGGCAGGAATCGACCATGCAGCCAACGCCGACCGTGTCGCCGACGTTAAAATTGGTGACGCCGCTGCCGACGCTGGTGACGCGGCCGACGATTTCATGGCCCGGGCAGACGGGGAATACGCTGTTGTTCCACTCACCGCGGGCGGTGTGCAGGTCGGAATGGCAGACGCCGCAGAATTGGATTTCGATCTGCACGTCGTTCACGCCGACATCGCGACGGTTGAAGGTGAAGGGCGCCAGGGGGGCGGTTGCCGTCTGGGCCGCGTAGCCAGTACATGTGAGCAAGGTTTTTCTCCAAGTAGTAAGGGTGGTCGTAGGGTCGTGTCGCGGCGCTAAAGCTGGGGCGTGAGTGGCCCGGCTTCAACGTTCGATCCATGCAAATGCCGCCCGGCGGCATTTGCATGTGATGGGGGTGCGGCCTGTGCGGCCTGGGGGGCATGGGGTTGACTGGCCGGTTCTGAAGCCTCCGAGCAGGCTGCGGTGTCGTGGCGTGGTTGGCGCGCGCGTCGACAAATCCGGATGGCCGCTGCCGAATTCGGCCATGAGGCAGGCGAGCGCGCTTTTGCCGGGATTTCGCGGGGCTTCAAGAACACATCCTTCGGGGTTGCGGCGGAGCAAATTAGTGACCGTTCGGTCATTAGGTATCGAAGGGTTTCCCGTGGGTCAAGGTTAATTGCCATTCGGTCATTAGTGGGCCAAGCTTCAGGGGAATGGACGGGAGTGTGGGATTGCCTTGAACGGACTCGCAAAAAAACCTGAGATGGGCAGCCCGGCCAGCGAGGCGCCCAGGCGGCGACGGATGGACCCGGAGGCGCGCGAGCGGGAGATCGTGAACGGGGCGATCGCGTTTTTTGCCGAGATGGGCTTTGCCGGGGGGGTGCGCGACCTCGCCCGGCGGCTGGGCATCAGCCACCAGAATCTGTTCCGGTATTTTCCGACCAAGGAGGCCTTGATCGAGCGGGTCTACCGGGAGGTGTATCTCAACCGCTGGCAGCCGGAATGGGAGGGGTTGCTCAATGACCGGGAGCATCCGCTCCAGACGCGGCTGATCCATTTCTACTCCGCCTATCTGCCCGCGATTTTCCGCTATGACTGGGTGCGCATCTTCATGTTCGCCGGGTTGAAGGGCGTGGATATCACGCAGCGTTATCTCGATTTCATCCAGAGCAAGGTGGTGGCCCCGCTGGCGCTGGAATTGCGGGCGGCGGCCGGACTGCCGGACATCGAAAGCGTGGCGTTATCGCCGGCGGAGCTGGAGATCGCCTGGGGGCTGCATGGCGAGCTGTTTTATCTGGCGATCCGGCACTGGGTGTATGGCATGCCCATGCCGGGGGATCTTTTGCCGCTGATCGAGGCTTCCGTCGTGCGGTTTTTGGAAGGCGCGCCGGCGGCGATGCGGGGGGTAGAAGCTTCTTTTTGTGAACAAAAAGAAGCAAAAAAACTTTACTAATTTGGGCCGTGCTGGTTCTCGCAGCACGGCCTCAAGGCGCAGAAGTTTTTTTGCGCCGCTTTTTTTCAAAAAAGCGGCTACTTGCTCACAGCAAACCGCGCTTGGCGAGGTTGCGCATCAAATGGCTGGTGCCAAAAGTCCAAGGCGGACAATCCGTGGAATAGCGCATGCGGTTGACCAGGCTGCCGAGCTGCGGCGAGGCCACGGTGACGATGTCGCCGATTTTATGGGTAAAGCCCTGGCCCGGCGCGTCGCGGTCCTCCACGGGCGCGAAGAGCGTGCCGAGGAAGAGCACCGCGCCGTCGGGATATTGATGATGCTTGCCCAGCATCTGCTTCACGAGGTCGGCGGGGTCACGGCTGATGAGCTTGAGGTTGGAGAAACCTTCCATGCGGAAGCCGTCCTCGCCTTCGACGGTGAGGGTGACGGTCATCTGGCGGACATCGTCCAGCGAGAATTGCGCGTCGAAGAAGCGGAGGAACGGGCCGATGGCGCAGCTTGCGTTGTTGTCCTTGGCTTTGGAAAGCAGCAGCGCGGAGCGGCCTTCGACGTCGCGCAGGTTGACGTCGTTGCCCAGCGTCGCGCCGACGATCCGGCCGGTGGAGGTCACCGCGAGGACGACTTCCGGTTCCGGATTGTTCCAGTTCGAGATCGGGTGCAGGCCGGCATCGGCGCCGGTGCCGACGGCGGACATGGGCTGCGCCTTGGAGAAGATTTCCGCATCCGGGCCGATGCCGACTTCGAGATATTGGCTCCAGGCGCCTTTTTCGATCAGCACCTGCTTGAGCGCATCGGCTTCCGCCGAGCCGGGTTTGAGTTTTTGCAGATCGTCGCCGACCAGGCGGTTGATCTCGGCGCGGATGGCGTTGGCGGCATCCGCGTTGCCGCGCGCGCGCTCCTCGATGACGCGCTCGATCATCGAAATGGCGAAGGTGACTCCGGCGGCTTTGACGGCTTGCAGGTCGATCGGCGCGATGAACCAGGGTTTTGCCGGATCGCGCGTCTCTGCCGCGGTATTGGCGAGGATGGTGGCGACATCCCCGATCACGCTGCCGGAGGCGTCGCGCAAGGCGGTAGCGGGGTCGGGGGATTCGCAGAGGTCGCGGATGGTGGGGAAGTGCGCGGTGATGTCGATGACATTGCCGCCGCGCAACGCGACGATTGAGGGGCCGTCCAGCTCGGGGCGCCAGATGCGCCCGGCGAGTGCGGCCGTTGCGGCGTCCTGCGGCAGGGTTGTCGCGGCGCTTAATTCCAGGCGATGGGTTGATGTGACCATTCTATGTTTCCTCCAATTCGGATGCGCAATAAACTGTAGCGAAAATCTATCCAATAGGCACGGCATGGATGGTGTTCGCCGCGCCGGAATTCTGCCGCTTGATGCGGGCGGCGAGAAAGGCGGCGATCCATAGGCTGCCAACGAGGATCAAGATGCCATCGGAAAACGATCCTGTCTCCTGGCGCACATAGCCCACCGCGCAAGGGCCGGCGAAAGCGCCGAAATTGCCGATGAGCGAGATCATGCCCATTGCGGCGCCGCGCAGATTGGGGGCGAACATTTCCGCCGGGATCGCCCAGAAGGGCGCGTGCGGCGAGAAGAGGAAGGTGCCGGCGCAGATGAGGAAGGCGAGCGAGATGACGGCCTGGTGCGAGAAGACCGAGAGCAGCAGGAAGAAGCCGAGGAAAAACAGGGAGACATAGACGGGCCGGGTGCGGTTGCCGGTGCGATCCGAGATGCGGCCGATGATCAGCAGCCCGGCCAGAGCCGCGAAATAGGGCAGGGTGGAGAGCAGGCCGGTTTCGGTGATCGCCTGGGTTGAGAGTTCCTTGATGATCGCGGGGATCCACATGAAGATTCCGGCGGCGCCGACCAGCCAGAAGAAATAGGTGGCACTCATCAGCAGGACGCTGCGATTGAGCATTGCCGGGCGATAGCCGCCATGCGGGATTTTCGTGGCGGAGGGCTGTGCGGCGATGAGGCGGGTGCGCTCGCTTTGGGTGAGCCAGCGCGCTTCCTCCGGGTGGCTTGCGGAGATGGCGAAATAAAGCATACCGAGGAGGATGGCGGGAATGGCCTCGAGGATGAAAAGCGCGCGCCAGTTGAAATGCGCGATGAGCAGGCCCGAGATCGGCCCCATGATGATGAAGGAGATCGGCAGGCAGGTCAGCCAGATGCTGTTGGCGGTGGCGCGCTCGTGCCCGGGGAACCAGCGCGCCAGGACGACCAGGATCATCGTCCACACGCCGCCATCGATCAGACCGAGCAGGAAACGAAGGGCGAGCAGCTCGGTGCCGTTCTGCACGAAGCCGGTGGCCAGGGCGACCGCGCCCCAGGCGACGGAGAAGAGCATGATGAGCTTATTGGCGTCGAATTTCTCGACCAGGATGCCGCTTGGGATCTGCAGGACGCAGTAGCCAAGATAGAAGATGCCGCCCGAGAGGCCGCTGGAAGCGGGGCCGAGATGCAAGTCGGTGTTCATGCCGCCAATGACGGCAAAGCCGATATTGTTCCGGTCGATGAAGTTGATGATGTAGAGCGCCAGCAAGGGGGCGAGCACGCGGGCCCAGCGGTTGGTGAGGAGGGAGGGCATGATGACGTTTCTCCGAAGGGCGTTCTTGTTGATTATGTCACAGGGTTTTTTAACGGGCGGGCGCAGGCGCGTTCCCTGCGGAGCGAAACGCGCCCGGGTGTCGGTATTCCATTCGGTTGAATGGAATGGGGCGTGCAGCGTGATGCTGCGCTAGTGGTCTCCCCCTGGCGCGACGCGGTAGCGCGCGATGACCGCGGGGTCGGGGTCGCAGCCGAGCCCCGGGCCTTGCGGCATTTTGACGCGGCCGTGCACGGGGTCTGTATAAGGCGGGAAGGGGCTGGCCTCGAGCTCCATGAAGAGCCGCTCCAGGGGGGCTGCATTGGGCAGGGAGGCCGCGATATGCATGGAGGCCATGTAGCCCGGCCCGAAATAGGCGCAATGCGGGACGACCTGGACGCCAGAGGCCTCGCAGAGCGCGATGATCTTGCGGACTTCCGTGATGCCGCCGATTTTGGTGACGCTGGGCTGGGCGATGTCGATCGCGCCTTGTTCGATCAGGTCGCGGAAGCCATGCAGGCCGCCGGCATTCTCGCCCGCCGCGACGGGGATGATGCCGTACTGGCGGAATTCGGCGAGGCTGTGATGGTCCTCCGGCCGCCAGATGGGCTCTTCCAGCCAGGTAATGTCATAGGGCTGCATGGCGCGGGCTTTTTCCAAAGCATCCGGCACGCTCCAGGGGCAGTTGGTATCGACGATGAGGCGGCGCTCAGGGCCCATCGCCTCGCGCGAGATGCGCACGAGTTCGGGTTCGATTTCATGCAGCTTGATGGATTGGTAGCCCATGCCGACGGCGCGGTGGACGTTGGCGGCCAGGGTTTCCGCATTGCCGTAGCGCAGCAGGCTGGCATAGACCTCCAGCTCGTCGCGGAAACCGCCGCCGAGGAGCTTGTAGAGCGGCAGGTTGGCGCGTTTTCCGGCGATGTCCCATAGGGCGATGTCCACGCCCGAGAGTGCGTAGACCACGGGCCCGTTGCGGCCGAAGAGGTGCAGCGCCTGGGTGAGGTTCAGCATGATGGCCTCGATATGCGAGGAATTGCGGCCGATGAGCTGGGGGATGATCATCGTATCCAGGATGACTTTCGTGGCGGGGGACACGGCATGGCCGAAGGCTTCGCCCCAGCCGATGAGGCCTTCATCCGTCTCGATGCGCAGCAGGAGCACGTTGAGGAAGCTGGCCGGCTGGCCCGCGATGATGCGCGCGCCGCCGCCGATATCATAGGGGATTTTCAGCAGGATCGTTTCGGCTTTGGTGATTTTCATGGCATGCCTCGCGCTTAATCTGGATAGGCGGAGGAATGGTGGTGCAGCACCTGCCAGCTATCCTCGTGCCGCTGGAAGACAAAGGAGAAACGCGCGGGGGAAGAGATTGCTTCGCCGTTGTTCATGCGCGTGAAGCGATATGTCCCGACGCTGAGGATGGTGTCCTCGCTCAGCGTTTGGAGGCTCTGTTCGCAGAGTTCCACGGTGGCTGCCCCGCTGAAATAGCCGAGGATCTCATTTCGACCGCGATAGAGACGGGATTTCGAGGTGCCCAACAGCGTTGCCGTGTCGCCATAGAGTGCCGCGATCTGTGCGGGATCGCGGGTGTTGAAGCGCGCGATCCAAAGTTGGATGGCGGCATCCGCGGAGACGGGGGAGGGGGGCACGGTCATTGCCGCACCGTAGCGGGCCGGTGCGTTAGAATTTTTTGCATCTTGGTGTTATGCTCCAGCGATGTTCGTAATGAATGCTGGGCGAAATTTCATTGCTTCGGGCCATAATGTCAAATAAGTAAATGGCATCGCAACATAAATTTGGGTTATGCTGTTGCGGCAATCGCCGGGGCGTGCGGGGACAGGAAGGCACAGGATAACGACATGTTACTGAAATTTCGTGAGTTGGAAGTGTTCCGGGTGATCATGGAGACGGGAAACATCACCGTGTCCGCCAGCATGCTGCGCGTGACGCAGCCGGCCATCAGCAAGATGCTGCAGCAGACCGAGGAGCGGCTGGGGTTTAAATGCTTCATCCGCGACCATGGGCGGTTGACGCCGACACCGGAGGCGCGGGCGTTGCTGCCGGAGGTGATGAAGGCGATTTCCGCGATGGAATCGGTGCAGCATTTTGCCGATGATTTGAAGAGCGCGCGCTCCGGCGCGGTGAGCATCGCCGCCGTGCCGTCGATTTCCACGAGTATTCTGCCCAATGCCATAAGGCGGTTCCGTGCGCAGCGGCCGAATGTCATGGTGACGTTGCATTCCATGACCAATCACGAGGTGGTCCGGCTCGTGGCCGAGCATCGCGTCGATCTCGGCCTGGTCATGTCGCCGGCGGATGATCAGGATACGTTCACGCGCGATATCTGTGCCACGGACCTGGTTTGCGTGCTGCCGAAGGGGCATGCTTTGGCGGGGCTGGCGCAGGTGGGGCCGCGCGAGCTCAGCGAATATCCGCTGATATCCTTTGGCCGTGACCAGCCGCTAAGCGCGCTGATCGGCGAGGCGTTCGCGGCGGCGAAGATGCGCCCTGTCGTGGATATCGAGGTCTCGCAATCGGCCACTGCGCTGGCGTTGATCCGTGCCGGGGCGGGGATTGCGGTGATGGACGGGTTTGCGTTGATGGCGCATGCGGATGAGGAGCTGGTGGTGAAGCCGTTTCATCCCAACGTGCGTTTGAAATGCCGATTGCTGTGGTCGCGGCATCATCCGGTGACGCGGCTGGCGTCCAGTTTTGTTGAGGAGCTGGAGCCGGAAATATTGCAATTCATCGCGGCGGGACGGCTTTATCCGGTCGGCTCTGGGGGGGGCGTGCCGGCGCGGGAGGCGCTGCGCGCGTGAGATTTATCTGCGGCGTTGGGACCTGTTTGCGCGTTGGCCGATGGCGTTGCCGGCGTCGCAAGGCAGGCGAACATAGCCGATGATGGAGACGAAGGTGAGCAAGGCCGCCATCGCGAAGGCCCAGCGAAAATTATCGAGCGCGAAGTGATGGGTGCCGGCGGTGGGAAAAACCGCGGTGGAGATGCGCAGCGAGAGCGCGCCGAAGGCGATGCCCATGCCGATCGTCATTTGCTGCGCCACGCTCCATAAGGTGCTGGCCGGGCCTTTATGCGTGTCGTCGATATCGGCATAGGCCAGGGTTGCGAGCGTGGTGAATTGCAGCGAGCGCGACAGGCCGTAGATGAACAGCACGCCGAGCATGAGGCCGAGCGGCGTGCTGGGGGCGAGCCAGCCGCAGGCGGCGATGAAGGCGGCGGCGATGAGGATGTTGTAGACCGCGACATTGCGGAAGCCGAAACGGTTCAGGATCCGTGTCGTGAAGGCTTTCATGCCGAGATTTCCCGAGGCGGTGGCGAGCAGCAGCAGGCCGGAATGAAACGGCGAGAGGCCGAAGCCGAGCTGGAAGAGCAAGGGCGAGAGATAGGGCACCGCCTCGATGCCGATGCGGCTGGCCGAGCCGGATAATACCGTCACCGAGAAAGTCGGGATTTTGAGCGTGGAGAGGTCGAGCAACGGGTGCAAGGCGGCGTTGGCATGGCGGATGGCGGTAAAGCCGAAGGCCAGGCCCGCCAGGACGATGAGGGCGGCATGGCCAAGGTTGGCATTTTGGCGGCTGGCCATCTCCGTGCCGTAGAGCAGAAGGATGAGGGCGCTGCCGGTGAGCAGGAAGCCGGAAATGTCCAGCTTGCGGCGTTTGGCCTCGCGCTGGTTGGGGACGCAGATGAGAATGGCGATGAGGGCGGCGATGCCAAAGGGGACGTTGAGGAAAAAAATCCAGTGCCAGGAGGCGTAGGTGGTGATGAAGCCGCCGACGGTGGGCCCGACCACGGGGGCGATGATGGCCGGCCAGGTGATGGTGGAGATGGCCTGCATGAGCTGGCTTTTCTCGGTATTGCGGACCACGATCATGCGGCCGACCGGCACCATCATCGCCCCGCCAATGCCTTGCAGCACGCGGGACGCCGTGAAGGAGACGATGCCCGAGGCAAAGCCGCAGGAGATTGAGGCGAGGGTGAAGACGATGATCGCGCCGGCGAACACGGTGCGCGAACCGAAACGATCTGCGATCCAGCCGCTCACCGGAATGAAGACCGCGAGGGTGAGCATATAGGCGGTCATGCCGAGGCTGACCTCGTTCGCGCCGATGGCGAAGGATTTCGCGATTTGCGGCAAAGCGGTCGCGATGATCGTCGTGTCCAGATATTCCATGAAAAACGTTGCGGCGACGATATAGGGCAGGATGCTGACATGCCGGAGGCCGAGGCGGGGCGCCGCTTGGGTAACCTGGGTCTGGTGTTGCATGGGCTGACGCTACGAAGTGTCAGGCAGGATGCCAAGGGGGGCCGGCTGCGCCTTGGTTTAACCGCTCGTTTCTCGCGGGGCGCCGGGCAGCATGTGCCGCAATACGTCGTCCCGTAGGATGAAATGGTGGAAGAGCGCCGCGCCGGCATGCAAAGCGGCGAGGATGATGATGAGCCAGGCTGTCACGTTATGGACCTGATCGGTCAGCTGGCCGGTTGCTTTGGAAAAGGGGCCGAAGGGCGATGGGATCGGCAGGCCGAAGAAAGTGAGTGCCTCATTATCCGTCCAGCGGACCGCAAAGCCGATCGCGGCCTGCGCGAGGAGGAGGAGGAAGAGCGCCGAATGCATCGTTTTCGCGGCCAGTTCGACGAGGCCGGTGGTGCTGGCGTGTCGTCGGCGGCCGGGCGCCCAATGCCAGGCGGTGCGGGCGATCAGGATCATCGTCAGCACGATCCCCAGCGACATATGGGAGGCGATCATCAGATGGTGGGCGGGTTGCGGCGCAAAACCCCAGAATTCGGCGAGGATGAACTGAAGGATCACGAGCAGGGCGATGCCCCAGTGCAGCGCGATGGAGAGGCTGTCACGGCCTGTGCGCGCCGTGTTGGGGACGATCGATCGGGGGGGCGTGCGGGTCGTGGTCGTGAGGGGCATACCAGTCCTGAGCTGCCTGTGTCGCTCCTTCCGGTATTAGACAGCTTGGCCCTGATGTTGCAACTATTTCGAGGGGCGCGTTTGTAGGTTGGCGCGCCGTTATTGGAGATTGAGGAGAGGCGCCGGGGCCTCGGCCTTTTCCAGGCGCGCGTAATTCGCATCGGAGACGAGAATTTCGTCCTTTCCCTGGCAGTTGGCGGGGCCCGGAGCGGTTGCGCCGCCGGCCCAGAGCAGCAGGACGCCATCGGCCCGCAGCGCCATCACCGTCATCGCGCCGCCGGGCTGCATCATGGTGGGGACGTCGAGCAGGCATTGGCCGCCGGGCGATGCCCAGAGATCAGAGACGTGCTGCGCGGGGACCGCCGTGAGGGCGGCGGTATCGGAGGCGGTTGCGTGCGTGAAGTGCAAGCGGTCTCCGACCTCGGCGACCGGGGTCACGCCGGTGGCGCTGCCATGCCAGAGGCCGGCGATGAAAAGCAGGGCGATCAGGCCAAAGAGGCTTTTTGCGGCAAGGTCGAAGCGGTGAAGCCGGGCCTCGCTTGTTCTTTGCTTCGCCATGCGTTCCGTGACCGGCTTGCGCTCGTCAGGTGAACTGGAAGGTCGGTTATTTCGAGGCAAGCCGCTATCCTTTGATTCGAAGATCCGTAGCGTATATTTGGCCGGAAATAAAACGTCGATATCGAATTTTGTCCCGCGATATAAAGGCTGCGTGAAGGCCAGCGCGAGGGGGGTAAATTTTATATGAATTTTAGCGATGCGCACGGCAATCGGCATATCAATTCGGAGAGCGCTGAAGGGCCGGGCGCATCGCCAGGCGGCGATGCGCCCGAAGACACCGGGTAACCCCCGGATTCGATGGCTATTCTACGATAATTTGGCGCGGACGGAGCGGCTTGCAAGGGATTGGGCGGCGATTTTTTACGCCTCCTTTATGCATTGGGGGGGCGTTCCGTCTCGCGGCTTTATCCGCATGCGCGCAGAAGTGCCGCAGCTTTGAGGAGGGTATTGGCTCATGGGTGACGTTATATCCATTGCGTTCGGCGTGGTGATTTTCGCGCTGTTGATTTGTTATGTTCCGGCCTGCGAAAAGGTATAGCCATGTTTGATCTGGTTCTGGGCGGGATCATTTCCGCCGGACTGCTCGTCTATCTGATATGGGCGATGCTACGCCCTGAAGATTTTTAAAGGTTTCATCCAATGACAATTCAGGGTTTGCTTTACATCGCACTGGTCTTCGTGCTGGTGCTGGGATGCGCCTTTCCGCTCGGGCGCTATATGGCGGCGATTTTTGAGGGCCGCGTCAGGTTCCTCGCCCCGCTGGAGAACGGCTTCTACCGCCTCGCCGGGGTTGATCCCGCGCGCGCCATGAAGTGGCAGGATTATGCGGTCACGCTGCTGCTGCTGAGCGTCATCCACTTTGTCCTGCTCTACGCCATTTTGCGCCTGCAATATTATCTGCCGATGAACCCGCAGGGCATCACCGGCATGTCGCCGCGCCTGGCGTTCAACACCGCGGCGAGCTTCACCACGAACACCAACTGGCAGGCTTACGCGCCGGAATCGCAGATCTCGAACGGCGCGCAGGTTTTCGGCCTCGTCGTGCACATGTTCGTCTCCGCTGCCGCCGGTATCGCCACCGCCGCTGCCGTGATGCGCGCCTTCACCGGGGGCGGCCTGAAATCCATCGGCAATTTCTACGTCGATCTGACGCGCATCTCGCTCTATCTGCTGGTGCCGGTCACGATCGTCGCCGGCGTGCTGCTGGTGATCGCGGGCTCGCCGCAGACCTTCGGCGCCTTCGTCACCGCGCATACGGTGGATGCCGGTTCGCAGACCATCGCGATCGGCCCGGTTGCGTTCCAGGAAGCGATCAAGGAATTCGGCACCAATGGCGGCGGGTTCTTCAATGCGAACTCCGCGCATCCGTTCGAGAATCCGAATGCCTGGACCAATCTTTTGGAAAACTGGCTGGATATCGTCGTCGGCTTCGCGCTGCCGATCGCCTTTGGCATCATGGTCAAGGACAAGCCGCAGGGCCGCGCGCTGATGGCCGCCATGGCCGTCATCCTCGTGCTCGGCTGCGTCGGCACCTATGCCGCGGAAGCCGCGGGCAACCCGCTGCACATCGCCGCCGGCGTCTCCGCGCATGACGGCAACTGGGAAGGCAAGGAAGTGCGCTTCGGCATTCCCGCTTCCACCACCTTCAACGTTTCCGCGACCGGCACGTCCACCGGTGCGGTGGACAGCTTTACCGACAGCTACACGCCGCTCGGCGGCCTTATTCCGATGTTCCTGATGCAGTTGGGTGAAGTTACCCCCGGCGGTGTCGGCTCGGGCTTCTATACCATCATCGTCTTCGCGCTGCTCTCGGTCTTCGTTGCCGGGCTGATGGTTGGGCGTACGCCGGAATATCTCGGCAAGAAGGTGCAGGCAAAAGAGATCAAGCTCGCCATGCTGGGCGTGCTGATCCTCACGCTCTTCATCCTGGCGGGTGCCGGCTTCTCGCTGGTCACCGCCTCCGGTGTCGGCTCGCTCGCCAATGCCGGTCCGCATGGCCTCTCGGAGATGCTCTATGCCTGGTCGTCGGCGACCGAGAATAACGGCAGCGCCTTTGCCGGTATTTCCGCCGATACCCCGCTGCTCGATTTCGGGCTCGGCGCGGCCATGCTGTTCGGGCGCTTCGCCTTCATGATCCCGGTCCTGGCGATCGCGGGTTCGCTCGCCGCCAAGCCGAAACTGCCTGAAAGTGCCGGCACGTTTCCGACCACCGGCCCGCTCTTCATCGGCCTGCTGGTTGGCGTGATCATCATCCTGGGCGGCCTGCAATTTCTCCCGGCCGATACGCTGGGGCCGTTGGCCGAGCATTTCCTGCTCTATGCCGGCAAGACATTTTAAGGGTTTAATGCAATGACAACTCAAAATGCTGAAGTCATTTCGCTCTTCGATTCGGCGATTATCGGCCGGGCGGCGCGCGATTCCTTTGCCAAGCTCAACCCCGTCACCCTGATGCGCAACCCGGTGATTTTCGTCACCGAGATCGTCGCGGTGCTGGTGAGCGTGGTTGGCGTGGAAGATCTCGTCGGGGGCAAGGCTGCGGCCTTCCCCATTACCATCGCGGCCTGGCTGTGGCTGACCGTGCTGTTCGCGACCTTCGCCGAAGCCGTGGCGGAAGGGCGCGGCCGGGCGCGCGCCGAGAGCCTGAAGCGTGCGCGCTCGGATGCCATGGCGCGGCTGATGAGCGATCCGAAGAACCGCGCGAAGACCACCGCGGTGCCGGCGACGAACCTTAAAAAAGGCGATGTCGTGCTGGTCGCCTCGGGCGATCTCGTGCCCTCCGATGGCGAGATCATCGAAGGTGTCGCGAGCGTGAACGAGAGTGCCATCACCGGTGAATCCGCACCGGTGGTGCGCGAGGCCGGCGGCGACCGCTCGGCCGTGACCGGTGGCACCCAGGTTGTCTCCGACTGGCTCGTCGTGCGCATCACCGCCGATGCCGGCCACACCTTCCTCGACCGCATGATCGCGCTGGTCGAAGGGGCGGAGCGGCGCAAGACGCCCAACGAGATCGCGCTGAATATTCTTCTCGCAGGCCTGACCTTGATCTTCCTGATCGCGGTCGTCACGCTGGTCGGCTTCGGCAAATATTCCGCGACGCATTTCGCCATCCCCGTGCTTGCCGCATTGCTCGTCTGCCTGATCCCGACGACGATTGGCGGCCTGCTCTCGGCCATCGGTATTGCGGGCATGGACCGCTTGGTGCGCTTCAACGTCGTCGCCACTTCGGGCCGCGCGGTGGAAGCCGCCGGTGACGTCGATGCGCTGCTGCTCGATAAGACCGGCACCATCACCTTCGGCAACCGCATGGCCTCGGGTTTCTATCCTGTCGCAGGCGTTGGCGAACGCGACCTGGCGCAGGCCTGCGCCTTCTCGAGCCTCGGCGACGATACGCCGGAGGGCCGCTCGATCCTCGCACTGGCGCGGGACAAGTTCAACATCGTCCCGACGCTGCCCGCTGAGGCGCAGATCATCCCCTTCAGCGCCAATACGCGCATGTCGGGCGTGGATTGCCTGGCCGATACCTATCGCAAGGGGGCGGTGGATTCCGTGCTGAAGGCGCTCGGCACCCAGGGCGATACCGCCTTCAACGATGCCGTCTCGCGCATCAGCCGCGCCGGCTCGACGCCGCTGGCGGTCGCCGCCAATGGGCGTCTGCTCGGCGTCATCGAGCTGAAGGACATCGTCAAGCCGGGCATCAAGGAACGCTTCGCGGCCCTGCGCAACATGGGCATCCGCACCGTCATGGTGACCGGCGATAACCGCGTCACCGCGGCGGCCATCGCCGCCGAGGCGGGGGTGGACGAGTACATCGCCGAGGCGACGCCGCAGAACAAGCTCGACTATATCCGCAAGGTGCAGGCCGAGGGCCGGCTCGTCGCGATGTGCGGCGACGGCACCAACGATGCGCCCGCTTTGGCGCAGGCCGATGTCGGTGTCGCCATGCAGACCGGCACGCAGGCCGCGCGCGAGGCCGGCAACATGGTCGACCTCGACAGCGACCCGACCAAGCTGATCGAGATCGTCGAGATCGGCAAGCAATTGCTGATCACCCGCGGCGCGCTCACCACCTTCTCCATCGCCAACGACATTTCGAAATATTTCGCGATCCTGCCGGCGATTTTCGTGGCGACCTACCCGCAGCTCGCGGTGCTGAACGTGATGCATCTGCGCACGCCGGAGAGCGCCATTCTCTCCGCCGTGATCTTCAACGCGCTGATCATCGTCGTGCTCGTGCCGCTCGCGTTGCGCGGCGTGAAATTCCGCGCCATCGGGGCCGCCGCCCTGCTGCGCCGCAACCTGCTGGTCTATGGCGTTGGCGGCATCATCGCCCCCTTCATCGGGATCAAGGCGATCGACATGCTGCTCGGCGTGTTTCATATCTTTTCGTAACGGAACAACATCATGTCCATTTTACGCGAAATACGGCCGGCGGTTTCGTTGGTCGTCCTCTTCACCGCCTTTACCGGGTTTCTGCTCCCCGAGGCGTTCACCGGCGCGATGCAGGTCGTCCTTCCGGCGCAGGCCAATGGTAGCCTGATCACCGAAAACGGCCAGATCATCGGCTCCGCCTTGATCGGGCAGAATTTCACCGATGCGAAATACTTCCAGCCGCGCCCCTCGGCGCTGATGGGCACCGATGCCAAGGGCAACAGCATCGCAACGCCGTATAATGCCAGTGAATCCGGCGCCTCCAACCTTGCCCCCACCAGTGCGGCGCTGCTGACCAGCATCCAGCAGCGCGTCGCCGCCTACACCAAGGCCTATGGCCCGGGACCCGTCCCGGCCGATGCCGTCACCGCCTCCGGCTCGGGCATCGACCCCGACATCTCGCTGGCCAATGCGTTGCGTCAGGCCCCGGCCGTTGCCGCCGCACGTAAGCTCCCGGTCGACACGGTCGTCGGCCTTGTCAACCAGATGACCCACCATGCCTTCCTCGGCATTGTCGGCACCGACCACCTCAACGTCCTCCAACTCAACCTTGCGCTGGATAAGCTGCCGGCAGCCCAGTAGCGGATGGCTGGTTGGTCATGGACGGGTGCTTTGCAGCGTGTTGGATGGCAAAGTTCCCGTCCGGGCCTGAAATCTTGTGATGTCTGCGCTGGCCAATATACTGCTGATCGATAACGAAGCGCAGGTGCCTCGTTATTTGGCCTCGGCCCTGCGCGCGGTGGGGTATCGGTCGATCCGTGCGACTTCCGGGGAAGAGGCGCTGCGCGCCGCGGCAACGCACTGCCCCGATGCGATTTTATTGGATCTTGCTCTGCCCGATATGGACGGGCAGGACGTGCTCGTGAAATTGCGCGAATTCACGGATGTCCCCATCATCATTGTTTCAGCGCGCAACCGCGAAGTGGATAAGATCAGGGCGCTGGATGCGGGCGCCGACGATTTTGTGAAGAAGCCGTTCCAATTGGGCGAGCTGCTGGCCAGGATCAGAGCCGGGTTGCGGCATCGCCGGGTTCGGAGCAGCCCGCGTGAAGCGGTGCGCTTAGGCGGGCTTATGGTCGATCCCTTTGTGCAACGCGTGGCGGTGCAGGGCGGCACGGTGCGGCTGACCAAGCATGAGCACACGCTGCTGCTGCTGCTCACGCAAAATCTCGGCCGCGTCATGACGCATAGCCAGATATTGACGGCGATCTGGGGGCATGCCCACGCTAAGGATATCGCGTATCTGCGGGTTTATATCGGACGGTTGCGCGCGAAGCTTGGGCCCGAATTTGTCGCTTTGCTCATCACGGAGAATGGCGTGGGCTATCGCCTGCAAGACCCGGCGGTGCCGGTGAAAGGCTGAACGGCGGCCGATGCGGGGGCGTTATCGGCCTTGATTATTCGGCGGAGACAGCGCAGGAAGCAGCCCGCAGGGTAAGGGCCGCAGGTTGATCGGTGGATTAGGCCCTGGGCTTGCCGTGTCGGGCTGGAGGCTATGTTGACTTTTTGGACGAAAGTCCATGTAAGACAACACTTTAGGGCGCGTGGGAAGGGTGGCCGAGTGGTTTAAGGCAGCGGTCTTGAAAACCGCCGTGCGTGAAAGCGTACCGTGGGTTCGAATCCCACCTCTTCCGCCAATTTACTTGCGCAACTAATTGAAATTGCTTGATATTTTTGACTTCGACTTAACTTTGCCCACAAAAACGCCCACAAAGCGGAGCGCGCAAGCGAATTGTGGGGACCTTCCCTTTGCTCTGTCAGACGTTACCAGAAGACTGTTGAGCGAGAACACTGGCGCTACCCCGGGTGGGACATGCGGACAGGAACCGGTTCTTGGTGGCCTATAAGCCAAGGGGGTCCCGGAAAAATTAGAAAAGTACAACTCTAAAACATTACAGACCATCCATGTATAGGAAAAATTACCCTATTTGACCGTAGTGGGATCAGGCCAAGCTCGCCGTCCCGCTTCAGCTTCATCCCGACCGCGAGGGCGAGATTGCCGCCGCCGCTTTCCCCGGTGACGACGATGCGCGAAATCTCTCGCGCTTCATATGTTAAGCTCCATGATCGTGACTGGGATCTCGGCGATCTCCAATGAGGGCAGCCCTCGCACAATCTTCAAGGTCTCCAGGCTCACGGTGACGACCCTCTGGAACAGTTCGAGCGGGTAGCGACGGTTGTGCATGGTTTCGATTGCCCAGCCATTGGCGTCGTTCACGATCCCGCTATCCTTGTCGGTTTTAACGCATTGGCGTTCGACTACCCAATCCAGGGCGGGCTTGCCGTTTACTATGTACTCGTAAGCCGTCAGTGGGATGTCGCGCATTCATGCCTGTAGCGCGACAATCTGGGTGAGAAAGAGCGACAATCAGGATGAGAAAATCTGACCGCGATGGGGGGGAGGATATCTGGTCGGCGATTGAATGCAAGGGATAATTCGCCGTTGATTGTCGCGGCGCGTCAATCAGACTGTTGGTGTGGTGCGGCTGTTTTGATCGTCTGGTGTGCTGCTGGCCGCCCTCTGGTTCGTTTGTTGTCGAGCGCGACACGACGCCGGTAGCTTTCAACATTCATTTCAATGATGGTGGCGTGGTGAACGAGGCGATCCACGGCCGCGAGAGTCATTGCCTGGTCTGGGAAAATTTTGTTCCATTCACCAAAAGCCTGATTTGCGGTTATCAGGATGGAACGATGTTCATAGCGGCGGCTGATCAGCTCGAAGAGGACGGAAGTTTCGGCCTGATCCTTGGTGACATAGGAAATATCGTCGAAAATCAGCAGATGATAACGATCGAGTTTTGAGATGGCGGCTTCGAGGGCGAGTTCGCGGCGTGCGATCTGGAGGCGTTGAACGAGATCGGTGGTTCTGGTGAACAGGACGCGGAATCCGGCTTCGACGAGGGCGAGGCCGATGGCGGCACTGAGATGCGATTTTCCGGTTCCGGCTGGACCGAACAACAATAGATTGGCGCCGGTATCGAGCCAGGTATTGCCGGAGGCCAGCGCCATGATGTGGGCCTTGCTGATGACGGGTACGGCATTGAAGTCGAAATTGTCGAGGGTTTTTCCAATCGGCAAATGGGCATCGAGCAAGTGACGCTCGATGCGCCGTCGCTCGCGTTCGGCCAGTTCATGTTCGGCGAGCGCTGCGAGGAAGCGCGCGGCTGGCCAACCTTCCTTGTCCGATTGGGCGGCGAGATCTGGCCAGAGATGTTTGATCGCCGGTAGGCGGAGTTCGTTCAGCAGAAAGGCGAGACGCGCGGCGTCGGCCGCATTGTTGCGGGTCATTTATACGGCCCCTCTGGTGCGAACGGTGGCCAGTTCGTCGTAAAGGCCGAGTGACACCGTTTGGATCATGACCCCGGGCAAGCTGGCGGTTGCGGGCCGGAAGCGCTCGCGCAAGAGGTCGAGACAGGGCAAGTGGCCGGCGTCCAGTTCGGCATCGAGTGCTTGGGCAAGCTCGGCCTCGCAGGCGTAATCATGCGCCAGCGCCAGCAATTCGACGGTGATTTTGCAGGCGACCTTGTCGGATCTCTGGTCCATCAAGGCATCGAAGGCCCGGGCATAGGCTGGTCGGGGAAAGATATGGTCGCGATAGACCAGGTTGCGCAGCGCCATCGGCTTGCGGCGCAGGGCATGGATGATGTGGCGATAATCAATGACGTGACCATGCTTGCCGCTGGCCGGCTGCGCCCGGCCACGGGCGAGGCTGAGCACGTGGCTGGCACCGAGGAAACATTCGAGCCGGTCATCGTAGAGCCGCACGCGCAAGCGCTGGCCGATCAGCCTCGCCGGTACGGAATAGAACACTTTACGCAGGACGAAACCGCTGGAGGATGTGACCTGAATGAGGCTTTCTTCGTAGTCGATGGTGCGGTTGGCCGGCAGGCGCTTGAGAGCGATACGTTCGATATCGATTGCTTTGCTGCGATGGGCGTTGTGGCGGGAGAAGAGCTCGTCGATAAAACGGCGATAGACTTTCAGATCATCAAACGCGCGACTGCCGCGCAGCAGCAAGGCGTCCTCGAGGGCTTTTTTGGTGTGCCCGTGGGCGCTTTCTATGGTGCCGTTCTCATGGGCGATGCCGGTATTGTTGCGGGTGGGCTCCATGTCGAAATGCGCACAAAGTGCCGCATAGCGTGTGGTCAGGTCGTCGATCGCGGCCCGATCGAGATTGCGAAACGCTGCCGAGAGGCTGTCGGTACGATGCCGCATCGGTACGCCGCCCAGAGCGAACAGGGCGTTTTGCAGCCCCACGGCGAGAGCTGAGAAGCTCTCGCCGCCCAGGATCACGTGGCCATACTCGAAGCCGGAATAGGCCATCCGGAAATGGTACAGGATATGGTCCAACACCGCGCCGGCGATGGTCACGCCGAGGCCGGATAGGTCGGTAAAATCCGACAGACCGAGTTCACCGGGGGGATGGACCTGGCGGAACATGACGTCCTGGGCCGGCCCATGCAGACCGCGCCACTGCTTGATCCGGCGTTCCAGCGTGCGCCGAACGCCGGCATCGATCTGCGGATGCCGGCGGCGCAACTCGTCCAGGATGGCAATGGCGCGAAGGCTTGGGGCGGCGGTGAGCATCGGCACGATCTCGCTGTCCCAGACCGCTTCCAGCGGGTCGGGACGGCGGCGCCCGCGCGGTGCCTTGGGTTCAACGGACGCCTGCGGAGCTCGCTCGATCCGATAGGCGGTCGCTGTACTGAAACCGGTCTTGGCCGCGGCTTGCTGGGGGGTGTTCCCCTCGGTGCGAAATTTCATGAACAACTTCTTCTGCTGAACGGTGATCGGGCGACCGGTCAAAGTTGCGGCTCCTATAATGGAGCCAAACCTTATCCGGCCGATCACGGTCAGCCAGACGCCCCAAAAAAAGGGACCGAATCCGGGCTGGGGGTCTGCTCGGGCTACGCCCTCGCAGGCCCCCAGCCCGGATTCTCATCCTGATTGTCGCGCATTCTCATGTTGATTGTCGCGCGGCACATGCCGGACCGTGCGGTTGTAGCGCTCGACATACGCGTTCTGCTGCGGCTTGCCTGGCTGGATGTGCCGGATGCTGATGTCACGCTTTTCAGCCCATGCCAGCAGTTTGCCGCTGATATATTCCGGGCCGTTGTCAACGCGGATGCTTTCAGGCTTGCCCCGCCATTCGATGATCCTGTCCAAGCTGCGGATCACGCGTTCGGCCGGCAATGAGAAATCCACCTCGATGCCCAGACCTTCACGGTTGAAATCATCCAGCACGTTCAGCAACCGGAACGCCCGGCCATCGCCCAGTCGGTCCGCCATGAAATCCATCGACCAGACCAGGTTCGGCGCCGCAGGGACGGCCAACGCGTCAGGCTGCTCCCGGCGCAGCCGCTTGCGGGGCTTGATCCGCAGGTTCAACTCCAGCATCACGATAGATGCGGTAGATGCGCTTGTGCTGCCCATCATTCGGTACAGGCCAGTGGGTGTCACCACGCTCTGGGCTGTACCCTGGTGCTGCAGACCCGTTCATGCTCCATGTCTATGCCGCCCTGGCAGAGAAAGAACGCAATCTGCTTGCGGAGCGCACCCGCGCCACCCTGGCCGCCAAGCGGGTTCAAGGGGCAACTTTAGGAAACCGGACCAATCTGCCGCGGAACTCGACAATGGTAGTTTTTTCAACTAACAAATCGCCATTTTAAAATTGAAACAGGAGCGAAGTATTGGACAGGAATATTCTCAAAAAGATCGACCGGTTGGTCATGGATCGCCTGGCTTATGTAATCGATCGCATCCCAGATAATGTAATGGATCGCCTCCCAGATTATGCGGCTATTCATCTGCAATATTTTCAGCGCTTTAAAAAGTTTCCCAACCTAAAAACTCCCAAGACGTTGAATGACAAAATCGCTTGGAGAAAACTTTACCAAAAAAATCCACTATTTCCGATTTTTGCAGACAAAATTGCAGTTAAGGCTGAAATAGCAAAGATCATTGGCCATCAACACATCATCGAGACTTTATGGATAGGAGATAATCCAGATGATATTCCTTTTGATGACCTGACGCCGCCCTATGTGATCAAAGTTAACCATAGTTGTGGAGGCAATATATTTGTTCACACGAAACGGGATCTCAACAGGCCTGAAATTATCGAATCCATAAATAAACATCTTCGTTTTTCGCATGGGCATATGCTCAGAGAATGGGGATACTTAGATATTCCGCATAGAGTGCTGGTCGAGCGTATGATTGAAATGCCGAAAGATGATGTCCCAGAAGACTATAAATTCTTTGTATACGATGGGCGTGTTAATTTTATCCAGGTGGTTTTTAATAAATTTAACTCTCGTAAGGTTAATTTTTATGATCCTGAATGGAGGCTTCTTCCCGTGGAACTGCATGACGCACCAAAAACATCTCGACCTGTTTCAAGGCCGTCAAACCTGGAAGATATGATCGACATTGCACAGAAAATCGGGAGTAAATTCGATTTTGTGCGGGTTGATCTGTATTCTAACCCGCCGGGCATCTTATTTGGAGAAGTTACTTTCTA
Source organism: uncultured Pseudomonadota bacterium (assembly GCA_963737355.1). Lineage (GTDB taxonomy): Bacteria > Pseudomonadota > Alphaproteobacteria > Acetobacterales > Acetobacteraceae > Acidocella. Next base: position 885,311 of record CAVTSC010000008.1, read on the forward strand.
CCCGTTAGCGGGGTTTATGAGGTTTGTTCCCGATGAATGGGATTATAAATTTGGTGAGTCTTGGAAGATTGGGCCAACGCGGGTATGATGAAGGCAGGACCGTGCCAGTGGCGTTCAGCATTGCCGAGACAGCATCGCAGCCCTCGCCGATACCTGCGTTACGAGCCCTTTCTCGCTTGTTTGATGAGTGGTATGCTAAAATTTTGCTGTTCGCGTCGTTTATCTGCCCCCATTTCCTGGTTGCCGCCAGGAGTGTGGGGTTCTTTTTCGGGGGCACTTATAGGATACTCCAAATTCCCTTTGATGTGTTGGCAACCCGCCGGGATTCCGCCCATAAATCCAGATCCGCTTGATCGTAAACAATGACGCGGGCGGAAAGCCTTAGCATGGGAGGGCCATCGCCTCGCACGGTTAATTTTTTGAAAAAACCGGTAGAGACGCCCAAGTATTGCGGTCTGAGGACACTGGGACATTAAACGCGCAATTTTTTTGTACTCCCTAATGTGGGGGTATTTTTGGGGGCATTTTTCTTAAAAATCTATGTAAGTGATTGAAATATAACGGGTTATGAAGAGCGCCTCTTCCGCCAGAGCCCCATGCACCAATGCTTAAAAACGAATAAATCCAGCAGCTTAATCATTGCGATTTCGCTGGGCTGTGGGCCGCCGCGTTCGCGGCTGCCACCAAGTCCGGCCCCGAATGGCATGATCAAAAGTCCATGTGATGCTAAGTTGCTTCCTTCCGGCTAGAGCGTAGGCTGCCATCGCGCCATGGGTAGTACCATGCGCATCCGTTCATGATGCATGAGGGTAAATATGGAACAGCTCAGCAACAACGCTTACACCCGCCTGCGTGAGCGCGCGTTCACAATTTGGGAAGAGGCCGGAGGCAATGTCAGCGAGGGTTATAGCCTATGGCATAAACTCCGCCCAATGCTCTCCCGTACGGAAGCAGGCCGGGAGAAAGGGGCGTCGGCGAGACTGCCAGGATACGACCCATCCAGTCGCCAGCCAAAATAAGCCGAAACCACCGCCGCGGGTGATCGGGCGATGGCCGGTGGAAGGGGATGATCCACAAGGGCCCCGGAGCGATCTGGGCCTTTTATTGGGTTGCTTTGATTGCGTTTTTTGCATGTTTTTTCCAAAACGGCTGTGTTTCTCCAATAAAAGTTGATTTGGCTGGGTTCTTAGACCCGCGGTTTAGGCGGTCTTAAGCAGGCTGTCCGCAACCGCCCAGATTATCAGCCGCCCAATGGAAGCACACGCACATGGTTCCCGATCCTCTTCTCGTTTTGTTTTTGCGGCCGATCCGGCCTCGGTGGCAGGCCGTAAGATTGTGATGCAGTTCGATCACACGACAGCCGTCACCTGGTTGTGGGTTGGGCCCGATTGGGCCGCACCGGTGTTGCTTGGGCTCGCGGTTATCTTCCTGGCGTTGCTGGCTTTGCCGCCAAAAGCATAGGGGGGTGTACATGGCCGCGGGCTTGCCGCGGCCGCCCCGGCCGCGGGGGGTGGGGAGGAACCCGCCAATTCAGGGGCTTCGCCCGTCTTACGAGGCAACCGCATCCCCTTTGCGACGAATGTGGCGACCAAACGCATCACGACCTTATTATTTGCCCCATTTGACTCGACCCACCATAGCTGCCCCCGGAGCAATCCGGGGCCTCTTCTTTATGTTGACTCCGTATCCCGGGGACAATGACGAGATGAGTACAAGCGATCGACTGCCCTATATTGCCTTCCTAGTGAGGAAAAGTTCGGACCCCACCGTCAGCAGGGACGATCAGCTAGAAGCTGTCTTCGACCTTATCGAGGCCGTCGACTCTTTTACAGAGGATACGGCAGAACCCGAAGATCTCTGGATTGCATGCGAACTACAAGCTGTCGCGGCTTTGCATGCGCGGCAACACATGGGCACGGCTCTCGCGGCTTTGTCGGAAATTGCTGGTTCTGAAGATATCGATCCGGAGGATCGGACCAAAGCCAGGCAGATGCTCCGGCTCGCTGCCCAAACGCTCAGTGAGCGCGGGACGGACATCAGCAAATGGGCCGCCCCAGAAACCTCGCGCCTACAGTAGGCAGGCACCCATTGCGCTGGACACGGGGCATTTCAGCCCGCCAGCTGCCCCGACCTTCTGACGCGCCGATTCTACTGTCCGGTTTTTTCAGTTGTAGCGAGTTGAGAAAGATCGGCTTGGACCACATCAAGCTTGGCTTTGGTGAGTCGTCCTCCCGAGACCGTAGCTATCTGGGAGAGGCTCATGTCGTCGAACAGCAAATAGCTTGGACTGGCCATTAAGCCTGGGACGTCGTGGTTCAGGATCGCCTTACCGCGCGGATCAGCGGCGATGTGTTCCACCGGAGTGTCCAACGAGAAGGTTGGGCCGGGCACCGCTGCCAGGGAGGACGAAGCCGTGGCGGCGGGAGGTTTTTGAGCGCCACAGCCGACCAAAAGGGCGGGGCCGAGCGCCGCAAAGGCGATTACACTGTATCGAAGAGGCTTGAACATCAGATAAGATCCTCACCAACGCCATCCGCATCTCCTACAAGCAGCCGATCAGATCGTGGAGTCAAATCCCGGGCACTGGCGCCAGAGCGCCGCTGCGCGGCGCGGTCGATCAGCCGCCCCCAAAAGTCGCCTTAACCGCATCGAGGCCGCCCTTGCTTTGAAACGCCCGGCATTCGGCATTCGTCGGGGTTAAGGCGGTGGCCCCGGCGACTTCGGCCTGCTGCATTCCAGAGCTCCACGCTTGTGCCGGAGCGCCGGTGAGGACGGAATTGGGGTCGATGCTCCAGACATGAACGATCAGTGCTTCCATCTCCGCGGTCATCTTCGTTGCGGCACTTTGGGCGAGCGAGCCTGGGACGAAACGGCACGATAGGGCCATTTGAACCTGGGCGGATTGCAGCAGAATGGGTTTCAGCCCGGCGTTGAATTTGTCCGTGTTGCTGTCGGCGCAGGCAAGGACCGGCGCCATCGCCAATGCGAAACCCAGCAGAATCGATCGTTTCATGGTTGCTCCCTGTTCGTTTTCCGCCATGGTAGCGTGTCATTCCGGCTGTGTCACATCGGGATGGCGATGTGATTGGCGCGTTCCTGCCGCGCGCTGATCCCGGAACGTCACACTAGGTTTTCGTGGTACGGCTAGAGCATGATCGCTTTAAGTGCGATCATGCTCTAGCTTTTTTATTGAGGGCGATTCACGTCTTAGCTCCGCGCAAGATGCGCGAACCTAAAACGATCGCACTCTAGGCGTTTGACCCGTTTATGTCCGTCTTTTGCGCCAGAGTGCCGGGATCAGAATCGCCGAGACAAGAAGTGCCGCTGTCACCAGTCCTGCGGGCGTGGTGCGGACGGAGGCTTTCCATGAAAAGCGATCCTGCCCATTCGTGACCTGGCCGACGTGGCGTCCAGCCGTCTCATCACCGAATCTCGGGCCATGGCGGAGGCGGCACCTTGGACAACCCAACTGGAGCGACCGTTTGAGAATTGGGGACATACGCCTGGCGGGGCCGTTTTCTCGCTGCATCAGTTGGATCAGGAACGGATCCTGGCGCATGGCTTCCATAAGCTGCTCCATCGGCTGGTGAGAGCGGACATTCCTCTTATTTTGATCGCGTTTCCCAGGCATGTTCAAGACGCGGAATATCTCTATTCGAAGCTTGCACCCGTCTTGCCGGAGACGGTCACATTGGAACGAAGCCTTGCCGCACATCGAAAAATCGCGGAGCCGACAAAAGTCCGGGTTGGACATGAGGTCGAGGCATTGTTGTCGGCGGATGAGATTGTAAGCCGCGCTGCCCTTGGTCGCGAAATAACGCGGCTGCGGGAGGAGATCCGCCGCATGCAAGACTCAAAGGCAGTGCGGCTAATACGCCGCTTGGGCCGGCTGGCTCGGCGGTTTGGCATGGCCGCTTAGCGCCTGGTCGCGATTGCGGGCTGTTTATTTCGTGCAAACGCCGGAGCGTCCGGGAGGCTCCGGCGTTTGGCAGAGGCGGAGATTCAATGGGCGGTTGCGGCTTGTTCGATCAGGGCGGCGACGGCTTGCGGGTGGGAAACATAGACGGCGTGGCTGCCGGGGGTTTCCACAATCGTCGATCGAGCGCGTTGGGCCATCATGCGTTGGGCCGGCGGCGGGATCATGCGGTCGTCGGCGGCGACCAGATAGTAGCTCGGCTTGCTCTTCCAGGCTGGATTGGTTACCGCACCGGTCAGCGCGTCCACCGCCCAGGGCACCTGCGCGTTGGCCATGAAGGATGCGGTTTCGGCATCGACATCGGCGGCGAAGGCGTCGGCGAACTTGGCCTTGTCGAGGAACAAATAGCCATCGACCGGCGGCAGGATCGGGGGCACGGGGGCGCCGGCGGGCGGGTTGGCGATCAAGGTGGAGACGGATTCGCCCGTGTCGGGGGCAAAGGCGGTGATGTAGACGACGGCGTTCACCTTTTCATCCGTGCCGGCTTCGCTGATGACAGCGCCGCCATAGGAGTGACCGACCAGGACCACGGGGCCATCCTGCTGGGCGATGGTTCGCCTTGTCACGGCCACGTCATCGGCCAGCGAGGTGGTCGGATTCTGGACGATGCTGACATTGTAGCCGTCCTTTTTCAGGATGTTGTAGACGCCTTGCCAGCCGGAGCCATCGACGAAGCCGCCGTGGACCAGGACGATGTTCTTGGACATGTGCGTACCTCCTTTGATGATTTGGCAAGCATCATTATCGCAGCCTAGAGGGCCGGGTCATTCATATTATCGTTAAGATTGCCGGGTCGCACTGCTTCGGCTTGTTATCTAACGGATTTTTATAGCGCATTCTGTCCGGAACGCCATGCCGGCATTGCTTGACGCAGGTCAATGCCGGTGCCGCGATTGCTCCATAATTTATCGGGACCCATCATTGCGCAAAGGATTTGCGCATCGCCCAATGACGGGAAACAAAGGTGAAGCATGCTCGATCGGCGTAAAAAATTTTCGGATCGCCGGGAGGCCGGGCGGGAGCTGGCCAGGGCTTTGATGTGCTTTGCCGAAACCGAGCCGGTCATTCTGGCGCTGCCGCGTGGCGGCGTGCCGGTGGCATTCGAGGTGGCGAAGGCGTTGCGGGCACCGCTTGAGCTTTTGATTGTGCGCAAGATCGGCGCGCCCGGGCATGAGGAGTTCGGGCTCGGCGCGGTGGTCGACGGCGAGGCGCCGCAAATCGTCCTCAATGCGGAGGCCATGGCGCTGGTGCATCCGCCGCCGGGCTATGTGGAAGCCGAAGTGCTGCGCCAGGTGAAGGAGATCGAACGGCGCCGGCGGCTTTATGTGGGCGACAGGCATCAGGTGGCGCTGCAGGGGCGCACCGTCATTTTGGTCGATGACGGCATAGCCACGGGGGGCACCATGCGGGCCGCCTTGCAGGCCGTGCGCCAGAGCGGCGCCCTGCGCATTGTGATCGCCGTTCCCGTCGCCGCGGCCGAGGTGATCGAGGCGCTGTGGGGGGAAGCCGATGCGGTGGTTTGTCTTAAGGAGCCCGAGCCGTTGGGGGCGGTGGGGATGCATTATGTCGATTTTCGCCAGACCCCGGATGACGAGGTGATCCGGCTGCTGGACGAAGCATGCGATTTTTACAATCCGGGGGCGAATTAGCTGTGGTGTAAAACCAAGCCCGGGGTTTTCGCGTGCCAAGGTCCGGTGCATAGTCTGGGCATGATCTATGCCAGGATTCAACGGACGGCCAGAGTGTGATCATTTCGAGGCTGGCGGCATGACCGAAATTCTCCGGCAGGCGGGAGCGATTCCGTTTCGGTATGATAATAATGACTTGCGCGTGCTGTTGATCACCTCGCGCGATACTGGGCGCTGGGTCATTCCAAAGGGGGGCGTTGAAAAGGGCTTTACGGCGGCGCAGGCCGCGGCGCAGGAAGCCTATGAGGAAGCCGGAATCCGAGGGGTGCTCTCTGCGCTTCCGCTCGGCATTTATACCTACGGCAAGCGACTGCGCTCAGGCATCGCGAAACCAGCTACGGTTGAAGTCTATGCCCTGCGGGTTGAAAAACTGCTCAAGCATTGGCCTGAGCGGGCGGAACGGCGGCTTGAATGGATGACGGTCGCGAAAGCCGCCGAATTGGTCGAGGAGCCGGGGATGGCGCTGTTGCTGCTGCGGCTCGAAGAAATTGAGGCCGCGATCTCCGCGAAGCGAGGCGCGCCGGCATGGTTGGAGGCGGAATTAGGTTGATACCGGAATAACATGCGTCGCCCACGCGGCCCCGGCAATGCGGCAAAGGCGGGGGCCGGGCAAAAAATCAGGGTCAGTCCTCTGGGAGGCCGCCAATATGGTGCTGGGCGTAAAGCTCGAGGCCCAGCCGGCCGATCAGATCGAGTTGAGTCTCCAGAAAATCGATATGCGCTTCCTCGGCCTGCATCAACTGCGTGAAGAGGTCGTGCGTCACATAGTCCTTGGCGCTGTGGCAATGGAAAGCGGCCGCTTCGTAGAGGGCGCGCGCTTTGATTTCGGCTTGCAGGTCGCGCTCGATGACCTCCTTCACGGTTTGCCCGATGTGCAGCGTGTCCAGCGTCTGCATGTTCGGCGTGCCTTCGAGGAACAGGATGCGCTCGATGAGTTTGTCCGCATGCTGCATCTCCTCGATCGATTCCAGACGCCATTTTTTGGCCAGCGCGCGGTAGCCCCAATTTTCGAGAAGGCGGTAATGCAGCCAGTACTGGTTGACGGCCGCGAGTTCGTGACGCAGCGCCTTGTTGAGATAGTCGATAACGCCGGTATCGCCTTTCATGGCGGTGCTCCCTTCGGTGGGGTATGCTGACGTTTTTGTTCTGGGCTCACTTCGGCTTGGCCGGGCAAAATCAGCCGCGCAGGGAATTTAGACTAGCATCCCTGAGGCGGGGATGAAATAAGGATCGCGGAGCGCCTGATTTGGCTGCTGCGGGGCTAAGGCAACGCATATAACTGCCGTGATCGCCAAGGCGTGAACATACTTGATATTGACATTGAGCTAGAAATCAACACAATATCTAGTTGTCACGGTCTCCTGATCGCAAGGTCTGGAACTAAAAGGAAAACCGGTTTGCCTGATGGCGAGGCCGGGCAGTTTCTGTCCGCGGGGTGCCGCGAGTTAGGAGCCCTGCCGGGACGAAACAAATTTCCGCGGGCGGGTGCCCGGTGGATTGCCTGATGGAATAACGGCTCCCGCCGTGGTGCCGTTATGCCATCGCCGGCTTTCGTCCCCAACAGATGGGATTGAGTCGATGTCAGCTACTTTGGAAACCGACCGCACGCCGAAGACGTCCGTGGGGTCTCCCGCCTATCAGGTGATCCGGCGCAACGGGGCGGTGACCGGCTTCGATGCCTCGAAAATCTCGGTCGCGCTGACCAAGGCGTTCCTGGCGGTGGAGGGCAATACCGCGTCCGTCTCGCGCCGGGTGCATGACATCGTGGCCGATCTCACCGCGCAGGTTGTCGCCAGCCTCGACCGCCGCGCCGATGCGCGCCGCACTTTCCATGTCGAGGACGTGCAGGACCAGGTGGAACTCGCCCTGATGCGCGGCGAACACCATAAGGTCGCCCGGGCTTATGTGCTCTACCGCGAGGAGCGGACCCGCGAGCGTGAGCGCAAGGAGGCCGAGGCCAGCGTGGCCGCGGCCCCGGTGCCGGCTTTGCGCATGAAGGCGGCGGATGGCTCACTGGTCGCGCTGGATGCCGCGCGGTTGGCCACCGTGATCCGGGAAGCCTGCGAGGGACTCGCCGATGTTCAGGCCGAGCCCATCCTCAGCGAGGCGCAGCGCAACCTCTATGACGGCATCTCGCTCGACGAATTGGCGCTGGCGCCGATCCTCGCGACCCGGACCCTGATCGAGACCGAGCCGAATTATGCCAAGGTCAGCGCGCGCCTGCTGCTCGACAAGCTGCGCCGCGAGGCGCTGAGCTTCCTTGGCGGCGCGCCGGCGCAGGCCACCCATGCCGAAATGGCGGTGGGCTATAGTGACTATTTCCTGAGCTATGTGAAGGCGGGCATCGCGGCCGAGCAGCTTGATCCCGAGCTCGCCAATTTCGATCTGCCGCGTCTCGCCGCGGCGCTGAAGCCCGCGCGCGACCTGCAATTCGACTATCTCGGTTTACAGACCCTTTATGACCGCTATTTCCTGCATGTGCGGGGGGTTCGCTTCGAGCTGCCGCAGGCCTTCTTCATGCGCGTTGCGATGGGCCTGGCCATCCGCGAGACCGAGCGCGAGGCCAGGGCGATCGAATTCTACGATCTGCTCTCCTCGTTCGACTTCATGGCCTCGACGCCGACGCTGTTCAATTCCGGCACGCGCCGCCCGCAGCTTTCCTCCTGCTTCCTGACCACCGTGCCGGATGACCTGGATGGTATCTTCAAATCCATCAAGGACAATGCGCTGCTAGCCAAATATTCCGGCGGGCTGGGCAATGACTGGACCCCGGTGCGCGGGCTTGGCGCGCATATCAAGGGCACCAATGGCGACAGCCAGGGCGTGGTGCCGTTCCTGAAAGTTGCCAATGACACCGCGATTGCGGTGAACCAGGGCGGCAAGCGCAAGGGCGCGGTCTGCGCCTATCTCGAGACCTGGCATATCGACATCGAGGAATTCCTCGACCTGCGCAAGAATACCGGCGATGACCGCCGCCGCACCCATGACATGAACACCGCCAACTGGGTTCCGGATCTGTTCATGCAGCGCGTCGCCGCGGATGGCGTGTGGACGCTGTTCTCGCCGGATGAGACGCCGGACCTGCACGATTTGTACGGCCAGGAATTCAAGATCGCCTATGAGGGCTATGAGGCGCGTGCCGCGCGCGGTGAAATCGCCGTGTTCAAGCAGATGCGCGCGAGCGATCTGTGGCGGCGCATGCTGACCATGGTGTTCGAGACCGGGCATCCTTGGGTGACCTTCAAGGATCCGTGCAATATCCGCTCGCCGCAACGCCATGCCGGTGTCGTGCATTCCTCCAATCTCTGCACCGAGATCACGCTCAATACCTCAACGGAAGAGGTTGCGGTTTGCAATCTCGGCTCGGTCAATCTCGCGGCGCATGTGACGCCTGCCGGGCTCGATCAGGCGCATGTCGCGCGCACGGTGAAGACCGCGATGCGCATGCTCGATAACGTGATCGACATTAATTTCTATACGATTCCGGAAGCGCGGCACTCCAATCTGCGGCACCGCCCGGTTGGGCTTGGCATCATGGGCTTCCAGGATGCGCTGCAGACGCTGCGCCTGGCCTATGCCTCGGCGGAAGCGGTGAATTTTGCCGATGAGAGCATGGAGGTGATCAGCTACCACACGATCGCCGCCTCGGTTGAACTCGCGGCGGAGCGGGGGCGTTATGAGAGCTTCGAGGGCTCGCTCTGGTCGCAGGGCGTGCTGCCGATCGATTCCGTCGAGCTGCTGGCGCAGGCCCGTGGCGGCCTTGAGCTCGATCGCTCGTCCAAGCTCGATTGGTCCGACCTGCGCGCCCGGGTGATGCGCATCGGCATGCGCAACTCCAACACGATGGCGATCGCGCCGACCGCGACGATCTCCAATATCTGCGGCGTGTCGCAGTCGATTGAACCGGCCTATCAGAACCTGTTCGTCAAATCGAACATGTCGGGCGATTTCACCGTGGTGAACGCGGCACTGGTGCGCGATTTGAAGGCGCTGGGGCTGTGGGACGAGGTGATGGTCTCGGATCTGAAATATTTTGATGGCGGCGTCGGGGAGATCGACCGTATCCCGGACACGCTGAAGGCGCTGTATGCGACCGCTTTCGAGATCGATTCGGCATGGTTGATCGAGGCGGCCGCGCGCCGGCAGAAATGGATCGACCAGGCGCAGTCGCTGAACCTTTATATTGCCAATCCTTCGGGGCGGCATTTGAATGCGCTCTACCGGCTGGCCTGGGAGCGTGGCCTGAAGACGACCTATTATCTGCGCTCGCGCTCGGCGACGCATGTCGAGAAATCGACGCTGCGGGGCACGGACGGCAAGCTCAATGCGGTTGCCGTGAGCGTGCCGGTGGTGCCCGCACCCAGCCCCGTGGAAGTGGCGGCGCCCGAGTTCTCGGGCGAAGCCTGGGGCAAGGCCTGCGCGATTGACGATCCGACTTGCGAAGCGTGCCAGTGAGCGGCGCTGTGAATACTGGAGACAAGAATACGATGCTTGACTGGCCCCAAAACGAGGCGGCGCCGACCGGCGGCCGCGTCTCTGTCGATGAAAAGGCGATGATCAATTGCCGGGCGGATGTGAACCAGCTTCTGCCGCTGAAATATCGCTGGGCGTGGGACAAATACCTTGCCGCCTGCAACAACCATTGGATGCCGACCGAGGTTTCCATGCAGGCGGATATCGCGCTTTGGAAATCGCGCGACGGGCTGACGCCGGATGAGCGCCATGCGATCAAGCGCAATCTCGGCTTCTTCGCGGCCTCCGAGAGCCTGGTTGCCAATAACATCGTGTTGGCGATCTACCGCCACCTCACGAATCCCGAATGCCGGCAGTATCTGCTGCGCCAGGCCTTCGAGGAGGCGGTGCACACGCATACGTTCCAATATATCGTTGAAAGCCTCGGCCTCGATGAGGGCGAGCTGTTCAATATGTATCGGGAAATTCCTTCGATCACGGCGAAGGCGGCCTGGGCGCTGAATTTCACGCGCCACCTCGATGATCCGAATTTCCAGACCGGCACGCCGGAAGCGGACCAGGCTTTGCTGCGCGACCTGATCGCCTTCTACGTGATCTTCGAGGGCATGTGGTTCTATACCGGCTTTGCGCAGATCCTCTCGCTCGGCCGGCGCAACAAGATGGTCGGCATCGCCGAGCAGTATCAGTACATCCTGCGCGATGAGAGCCTGCATCTGAATTTCGGCATCGATGTGATCAATCAGATCAAAGCCGAGAATCCGCATCTCTGGACGCCCGCCTTCCAGGAGGAGGTGAGCGCGATGGTGCGGGAGGCGGCGGAGTTGGAAGCGGCCTATGGCCGCGAAACCATGCCGCGCGGCTTCCTCGGTTTGAATGCGACGCTGTGCGAGCAGTATATGCATTTCATCGCCAACCGCCGTTGCGCGCAGATCGGCCTGGCCCCGGTGTTTGCCGAGACGGCCAACCCGTTTCCGTGGATGTCCGAGGCGATGGATCTCAAGAAGGAGAAGAACTTCTTCGAGAGCCGGGTGATCGAATATCAGAATGGCGGCGCGCTTTCCTGGGAATAGCGCCCTTGCATGCGGCATAGATGAGCGGCTTCGGGCACAGCGGCGCATCGCTGGGCCCGACCGCTGATCTGTCCGGACAAACCGCTTCTGCGCGCTGGTATCGTGGATTTGTGAAGCGCAGATGGAGCGCAAGAATGACTGCCGTTAGGACAAATTACGACGTCGTCATTATCGGTGCCGGTCCGGTTGGGCTCAGCCTCGCGGCCTCGCTTGCGGCACAGGGCCTGGAGATTGCCCTGGTCGAGCGGCTCTCTGGTGCGGCGCTCGCGGATCCCGCCTTCGATGGCCGCGAGATTGCGCTGACGGATTTTTCCGTCGAAATTCTGCGCGGCCTTGGCGCCTGGGCGCAGATCCCGCCTGAGGTGATTTCACCGCTTTGCGAGGCGCATGTGCGCAACGGGGCGGCGGCGCATGCGCTGCGCCTTAGCCCGAGCCGAGCCGAAGGGGAGCGGCTTGGCCAACTCGTGCCCAATTGCGAAATTCGCCGCGCGCTTTTTACGGTCGCGCAAAGCAAGCCGAATATTCACCTTTTTGCGGAAAGCACGGCGAGCGCGATTGCGGTTGCGGATGCAAATGCCGCGCTCACTTTGGCCTCTGGCACGACGCTGACGGCGCCATTGGTCGTTGCCGCCGATACGCGATTCTCCGAGATGCGCAAACGTGCGGGCATCGGCGCGACGATGCGTGATTTCGGCAAGAGCATGTTGGTTTGCCGCATGGCGCATGAGAAGCCGCATCATGAGGTCGCCACCGAATGGTTCGGTTACGGACAGACCATCGCCATTTTGCCGCTCAACGGTACGGCGGAGATGCCGCATCGCTCGTCCCTGGTCCTGACCTTGCCCGCGGCCGAGATCGAACGCCTGCGTGGCTTGGATGAAGCCGCCTTCGGCGCCGAGATTACCCGGCGTTACGAAAATCATCTTGGCGCGATGCGCCTGATCAGCACGCGCCATGCGTATCCGCTGGTCGCGGCCTATGCGGAGCGCTTTGCCGCCCCGCGCTTCGCGCTGGTGGGCGATGCCGCTGTCGGCATGCATCCGGTCACCGCCCATGGTTTCAATTTCGGATTGCGCGGCCAGCACGTTTTGGCCGGGCTCATCACCAAGGCCGCTGCGCGCAAAAGCGATATCGGCGCGCTCACGCTGTTGCAGCGTTACGAGCAGGCCCATCGCCTCGCAACAAAGCCGCTCTACCTCGCGACCAACGGCACGGCGTTGCTCTATACCGATGACAGCCTGCCCGCGCGCGTGCTGCGGGATGCGGTGCTTCGTCTCGGCGAGCGCCTGCCGCTGGTCCGTCACGTGATGGTTGCAAAACTCATGGAGAAGAGCAGGCTTAAATTGCCCGCGTGATCGGGAGCGCGCCGGCAAAAAATGCGCAGGGTGAGGCGCTTGGCGACATTGGGAAGTTGTAAAATTTGCGACAGAATCGGGATTTGCGTTTGACAATTTCGCGGTCGTCGTGCTTAGAAAATCGTCCTAGCTGATTTTGGCGATGTAGTTTTTGCTGCATCAGCGGTGCGCACCCGGCTAGCCATCGCGCCAACAGTCTCCCCCGTTTGTGCTTCTTCTTTCGTAAGGAGAGGTTTAAGGAGGCCGTTTTGAAAGTCATTGTGAAAGATGGCAAAAAAACAATCATAACCCGCCATGGATCTGCTGCCCGTGATGCCTACGCCCGTGGCGCCGGACGCCGAGCGGCTTCTGTTTCGGTTTCGCATTACCATTTTCAGCAACGGCTGGTTTGGATTGGTTTTGGTTTCGTCGTGCTGGCTTTGATGGTCCGCGCCGTTAGCATGAAGATACCTGTCGTTGTTAATCAGGATGATTATGCCTTTGGCTTGGTGGCGCGGGATGTGCTGCAGGGAAAGCTGCCCTACACAGGGATTTTCGATAATAAACCCGTCGGTCTGATTTATGTGTTTGCAGCATCGGAATGGATCGGTGGGCAGTCCGTCGTTGCGTTGCATGCCGTTGGTTTTGTTGCTTCCGCGGCAACCGGATTGATCCTGTATGGTTCCACGCGCCGGCAGAAATTGGCGCCGTCTTTGGGCATTGCCGTGACGGCTTTGTTTCTCTTCGAAGTATTGAACCGGGATGGCTGGGCTTCCATGTCGGAGCTAGTGGCATGCCCGTTTCTGGCGCTGGTCAATTACTGGGTGCTGCAGGAGAAATGGCATCAACCGTGGTTTCTCCTGGGATGCGGCGCTATTTTCGGCATCGTCTGCCAGATCACCTATCTTGCCGTTCCGAGCTTTGCCTTGATGGCGCTGGGTATTTTGGCGTTGGGGGCGCATCGGACGCGATTTTCGAGATTGCGTGACGCGGCCTTGATGGCGGTGGGGTTTGGCGTGCTCACCTTGCTGATCTGGACGCCGCAGTTGCTTGCCGGAAACTGGCACGAATATATGGCGCAACAGGTAGGCTATCATGAGCATTATCGTGTGGCTTCGCCCAGCTTCGTCGCGTGGATGTATCGCAGCATCAGGCTCATCGGCCTTGTGAGCGTCCCCATCCTCGGGGCGTTGGGGGTGCTGGCATTGCTTGAGCGTGCCGCGTTGGTTTTCTCCGCGCCGTTTTTGGTGATCGGCTTGGAATTGGCCGGGGCTTTTATCGCGATGTTGGCGTCCAATCGGATGTACTCGCATTATTCCATCCTGACCTTGCCGGCGATTTCTCTGCTCATCGCGATGATGTTCAAGCGCAGTTCCGAGCGTAGCGCGCGGGTCGGCGTGGATTTTCTATTGTTATTCGTGGCGGTTCTGGCGGTGGGCGCCGTGCTTCATCTCCCGGCGATGTTCCGGATGTCGCAATTTGCCGTGCAGACATCGGCCGCGGTGGATCGGCTCACCCAGGCGGGCCAGAGCATTTATGTGTTTTCGGAAACGCCAGCGATTTATTTTCTGTCGCATCGCGACGCCGCGAGCCGTTATATCTGGCCGACGCATTATATCGACACCTGTTATCAAAGTAATCCGGTGATCACGCCTGAAGCAGCGTTCGCGCAGGCGTTGGCGCGGCATCCTGCTTTGCTTGTGATCGGGTTTTCCTGCCCGGTTGAGATGGATGCCGGCGCACTGGCGCGCAAAAGCGGGTATCAACAAGTGCAGCGCATAGACGTCGATGGACGCCGGGTTGTGTTGTACGCGCCGGCCGCAGGCAGCGTGTCTGGGACCGCGCGTTGAAGCTAAAAAACCGCGGCCCGTAACGGGCCGCGGTTGGTGTTAGGTTGGTGTTAGAATAGCAGGCCGGCTTCGAGGCCGCTCTGCACGATATTGCGGCCATCCCCGCTATTGCCGTAGCCAGCGCCGGGCGTGCCGGTGTTGAGTAGATGCAGGTATCCGACGCTCGCGCGTGCATACAGGTTTTTATACTGCCAGGTCGGCGTCAGCTCGAAGCCGACACCTTGCGCATGCGGGGCGATGAACCAGTCGCCGCCGCCATTATTGTTGAAATACTCCGCCATGCTGCCGAGCGAGTAGGGCGAGGTGCCGAAGGCGTAATCGCCGAACAAGGCTGCACCGAGATTGCTGGTGAATTTGGGAATGCCGACCTGTTGATCCGGCTTGGCGTAGACATACTGCACCTCAGGCACGAGGTTGAGGTTGCCATGCGTGTAGCTGTACCAGCCGCCGAGCATCTGCGAGTTGACGAAATACGGGCCGTAAGTGCCGACGGCTTCTTGGTAGTAGGTGGTGGCGTTCACGCCGGTGCGGCCGAGATTGCCGGCATAGTAGACGTTCACGCTGTTATTGCTGTTGATCGTGTAGGTCGCCAGCGCCTGCAGGAAGTTCGCCACGCGCGTATCCCAGCCATCCCCGTAGACGACATCCACGGAAAGCGGCCCTTGGGTGTAGGTGGCTGAAATGCCGACGCTCGAGCTGTTCTGGACATAGAAAATGTCGGACAGGAACATATTGGCGTTCGTCCAGGACACGCCGCTCTCATAGCCTTCGAGCGAGGCGAACTGCCCGGCGGAGAAGGTGATGGGCGAACCGGTCGGCGCGATCGTGACATAGCCCTCATAGAGCGGGCTGGCGCGATAGACCGTGACGCTGGCCTTCGTCGGCGCGACGCCGAGCGTGGGGGCGCCGCCGGAGGGGCCGACCTCGATGGTGAATTGCAGGATCCCGCTGGTCTTTTGCAGCTCGACCAAAGCCTGGGCGAGATTGGCGCCGGTGGAACGGTCGCCGACGATGCTGGCGCCGCCTTTATCGGATGTGCCGCTCTGGGCGTAGAAGTAACCGGACGCGCCGCCGGAGAGTTCCAGTGAGCCCAACGGGCCGCCATCGATCTGGATCGCGGTTGGGCCGTTCAAGGCGAAGGCGGCGTGCATCGCAAAAACCGAGCATCCGGTGGTGAAGGCAAGGCCGAACAGGCCGTTTCGAAAGCTAGTCATATAATCTCCCAAAGTCGCAGCCAAAAAGTCTTTGCCCCGAGCCTGCCGTTAGCCCTGATCGCCGTATCTCGCAGAGAGGCACGGCATGCCGTCGTTTTCGACGGTCCCTTATCGGACACGCTCGTTGCGCAATTTCTCCGTGCCGGTCAAGCGCGTTTTGGCGAGGCAAAAGCGTCTATCTTTATGACGCGGCGCTGGTATGGAGGGGGCAGGGATTTAACCGCCGGCACGGCCCCGGTTGCATGAGGCAATGGACGATGGACGCAATTCGCTCGCAGAATCCTTCCGACCCAAGAGGGGCGGAGACCGTGCTGGTGCTGCACGAACAGCCGCAGCGTTTGATCGATCAATTGGCGTCCCGGTTTCCGGAGCTGCGCTTCGTTGCGGTGGATCGCTATGCCGATGTTGCGCGCGTCGTTGCCGAGACACGGCCGCGTGTGGCGCTGACCTATAAAATATCGGGGCAAGGGGCGTTTCCGGGGGCGGCCTTGCTGCAAGGCGGTGGGTTGGGCTGGGTACATGTGGGCGGGGCGGGGATTGACCATCTGGGGGCGTGGGATCCGGCGGAGGTCGTGGTGACGAATTCGTCCGGTATTCACGGCCGGCCATTGGCGATGCTGGTGACCTGGGCGATCTTCAACCAGGCGCTGCGCATGCCACTTTTCGCGGCCCAGCAACAGGCGCGGCAGTGGCTCCCGCATGAGCTGGATTTGCCGCCGCGCCAGGTTGTGGTGATCGTGGGCTTCGGGCGGATTGGCCGCGAGATCGGCAGGGGGCTGCGTGCGTTCGACTTCCATGTTTTGGGGGTGCGGCGCGATCCGGCGCCCGCGCCGGAGGCCGATGAGGTGATCGGCATGGGGCAATTGCGCGAGGCCCTGGGCCGCGCGGATTATGTCGTGCTGGTCACGCCGCTGACGGCGCAGACGCGCGGCCTGTTCGATGCCGGGATGCTGGGGGCGATGAAGCATGGCGCGCATCTCATTAATATCGCGCGCGGCGGGATCGTCGATGAACAGGCATTGTGCGAGAAGCTCGCCTCAGGCGCGATCGGCTCGGCGACGCTGGATGTGTTCGAGACTGAGCCGCTGCCGGTGGAGAGCCCGCTCTGGCATGCGCCCAATACCGTGATCACGCCGCATGGGATTTCCGATACACAAGGGTGGGAAGGCGATGTTCTGGGGATTTTCATGGAAAATCTGGAACATTGGCGCGCCGGGTGGGGGATGCGGAATTTGTGCGATCCCAAGCGGGGGTATTGAAGGGAAGAAAGTGGCCGCTTTTTTTGAAAAAAAGCGGCGCAAAAAACTTCTTCGACTTCAGAGCCGGGCGTTAGATGCGCCCGGGCTCAAAGTCGCAAAGTTTTTTTGCTTCTTTTTGTTCACAAAAAGAAGAAGTCTTCCTTCTTAGCCACGCCCGACAAACGGCATCTTGGTCGCCATCACCGTAATGAACGCGACATTCGCATCCAGCGGCATGCCGGCCATGAAGAGCAAGGTGCGCCCGACGTCGGCGACATCCATGCGCGGCTCGGTGGCCATGCGGCCATCGGCCTGGGGCACGCCTTGCGTCATGCGCTCGGTCATCGGGGTGGCGGCGTTGCCGATATCGATCTGGCCGCAGGCGATGTCGAAGGCGCGGCCGTCCAGCGAGATCGTCTTGGTCAGGCCGGTGACCGCATGCTTGGTCGCGGTATAGGGGGCGGAGCCGGGGCGGGGCGCGTGCGCCGAGATGGAGCCGTTATTGATGATGCGCCCGCCGCGCGGCGTCTGGTCGCGCATGCGGCGGAAGGCGGCGTTGGCGCAGAGGAACATGCCGTCCAGATTGACCGAGGTCACGCTTTTCCATTGCGCCCAGGTGAGGTCGCCGAAATTGGTGCTGGGCACGTTGCCGCCGGCATTGTTGAACAGCAGGTCCAGGCGTCCGAATTCCGCCATCGTGCGGTCGAACAAGGCTTCCACGGAGTCCGGATCGGTAACGTCCGTGGGGTGGATGAGGGCGGTGCCGGCGGTGGCGAGGGCGGCGGTTTCCTCGAGCGCTGCGGCGCGCCGGCCGGCCAAAGTGACCTTCCAGCCGGCATTGAGCAAAGCCAAGGCTGCGGCGCGGCCAACGCCGCTCCCGGCGCCGGTGACGATCGCGATTTGTGCGGACTCAGACATTCAAGCGTTCCTCTGTTTCTTGGTGACAGGAGAGTCGTTTTGGTCGGTTGCCGCGTCGCCCAGAATCCGGGCGCGCGCATTGTCGATATGCCTTCGCATCGTCTCACGCGCCAGTGCCGGGTCGCCTTCCCTTATGGCGTGGCTGATCGCCTCGTGTTCGCGCTGCACCTCGGCGAGGCGCTGCGGGCTATGGCCGAGCGACAGGCTGCGGGCAACATGCATGCCGGCGAAAATATGCGCGGAGAGGGCGTCGAGCGCCTGCACGAACAGGGTGTTCTGGCTCGCTTTGGCGATGGCGACATGGAAACGATGATCCGCATCGGCGCCGACCGCCTGCGATTTGATCGCCTGGTCGAGTTCCGCCAGCGCGCTGTCGATTTCCGCGAGCTCGGCCGCCGTGCGCCGGCTGGCGGCGAGATAGGCGGCCTCGCCCTCCAGTGCGATGCGCAGCTCATAGCAGCGCATCAAATCCGCCACGCCGCCAATGGGGGCCAGGCGCAAGAATTCATCGCGCGGGCGCCGCGCGATGAAGGTGCCTGCGCCGTGCCGGGTGACGACCAGGCCGTCGGCCTGCAGGCGGATGATGGCCTCGCGCACGATCGGCCGGGAGACGCCGAAAATCTCGCAGAGCCGGCTCTCGGAGGGGAGGCGTTCGCCCGTGGGCAGGCTGCCGGTGACGATCTGGTTGACGATCCGCTCATAGAGCTGGTCGGCCAGGCGTTCGGACCGGCGCACCGGGGCAAAGCCGGCAAGCGCGGAGGCGCCCTCGCCATGCTGCGCGACCGTGGGTTTGGCCGTTGCTGTCAAAATGCTCTCCTGTCGGCCCTTTATTGGCCCGTGCATTGATTGGTTCTGTATTGGCGCCGTCATGACGCAGCGTCGAAGTCAGCGTGTGCTGATAGCATAAACTGCGATCGAAAGCTTCATCTAAACTTAATTAGTCGGAGCAAAATTCATCTGACAAGTTGACAAATCGGTTGCGCCGGATTTTGTTTTGGCTTAACCATTTTTTGCCCGGCACGGAGCTATCCGCCGCTCGAAGGCCAATGTGTAAAAATACGGAGGATATATGGATAGTCTCGCCGGCTATGTGACCACGCAAAGGGCGTCGCGCGCGCGCTTTTTGGTTGTGCTCATGCTCTTCGTTACGGTCGTCATCAATTATCTGGATCGCGCGAACATGGCGGTCGCGGCGCCTGCGTTGCGGCAGAGTTTCGGCCTCGATACGCATCAGCTCGGTTTTGTCCTCTCCGCCTTCGGCTGGTCCTATGTGCTGTGCCAGATCCCCGGCGGTTTGTTCGTCGACCGCGTCAATCCGCGCGTTTTCTATCCGCTGCTGATCGGGCTTTGGTCGCTCACCACGCTGCTCGTCGGGTTTTCCCTGGGCATCACCGTGCTGTTCGTGATGCGCCTGCTGGTGGGGGCGTTTAAATCGCCGTCCTATCCGATGAACAACCGCATCGTGACCTATTGGATGCCCGAACGCGAGCGGGCCAGCGCGATCTCGTTCTACACGTCCGGCCAATATGTCGGCCTGGCCTTCCTCACGCCTGTGCTGATGATCACGGAGGCGCATTTCGGCTGGCGCGGTATTTTTGTGCTCACCGGCATGATCGGTCTGGTCTGGGCCGCCGTCTGGTATGCCTTCTACCGCGAGCCTGGCCAGTCCCGGCGCGTCAATGCGGCCGAGCTTGCCTATATCCGCGAGCATGGCGGCCTGGCCGATGGCGGTGCGAGGCGGGCTCCGGCCCGCATCGGCCTGGCCGATTTCAAGATCGTGCTCGGCAGCACCAAGCTCTGGGGGCTTTATATCGGCCAGTTCGCGTTGACCTCCACGCAATGGTTTTTCCTCACCTGGTTCCCGACCTATCTCGTCCATTACCGGCATATGGATTTCATCAAAGCCGGGTTTTACGGCTCGCTGCCGTTCATCGCGGCGTTTTGCGGCGTGCTCTGCGGCGGGTTCTTCTCGGATTATCTGCTGCGGAGCGGGCTCTCGCTCGGGATGGCGCGGCGCACGCCGATCATTGCCGGGTTTTTGCTCTCCACCAGCATTGTCGGCGCGAATTATGTCGGCTCGACCGGGCTGGTGATTTTCTTCCTCACTTTGGCCTTCTTCGGCAATGGCTTTGCCTCGCAGACCTGGTCGCTGGTCTCCGCCGTGGCGCCGCGCCGCCTCATCGGGCTGACCGGCGGCATTTTCAACATTTTCGGCAATTTGCCGGGGATCGTCGTGCCGCTGGTCGTCGGCTACCTGATCCAGGGCGCGGATTTCGCGCCGGCCTTGCGCTATATCGCCGCCGTGGCGGTGATCGGTGCGGCGTCCTACATTTTCCTGGTCGGGAAGGTGGAGCGCGTGGCTGATCGGCCGGAAATTGAAGCTTGTTAATTTGTCAGACGACTTGAGGCGTAACATCGCAACACGGTTCTCTGCCGTATCGCTTGCAAAGGAAGTATCATGAACACCACCGCAGAAACGTTCCGCGCCAAATTGACCGGTATTTCCGGCATTCTGGTCACGCCCTTTGACCAGGACGACCGGCTTGTTCCCGCTTTGCTGCAACCCGTGATCGACCGCGCCGTTGCGGCCGGCGTGCATATCCTCACGGCGAACGGCAATACCGGCGAGTTTTATGGCCTGACCACCGCCGAGGCGGAGCAGGCCGTGCATGCGGCCGCCGAGCTGATCGATGGCCGCGTGCCGCTGCTCGCTGGGATCGGCCGCAGCATCGGCGATGCGCTGGCCTTGACGAAAGCCTCGCGCGCGGCGGGCGCCGCGGCGCTGATGGTGCATCAGCCGCCCGACCCGTTTGTCGCCCCGCGCGGCGTGGTCGGCTACGTGCAGCGCATTGCCGAGGCGGCGCAGGGAATGCCGGTCGTGATCTATCTGCGCAATGATAATATCGGCCTTGATACCATCCAGAAGCTTTGCGAAATCCCCGGTGTTGCCGGTGTGAAATGGGCGAGCCCGACGCCGCTGCGCCTGGCCGAATGCATCCGCCGTGCCGATCCCTCGATCGTCTGGGTCGGCGGATTGGCCGAGACCTGGGCGCCGCCCTTCTATGCGGTGGGCTCGCGCGGGTTCACCTCGGGGCTGATCAATGTCTGGCCGGAACATTCGGTGGCGATCCATGCCGCCCTCGAAGCCGGGGATTATCGCCGGGCCAATGCGCTGATCGCCCAGGTCAGCGCGTTTGAGGAATTGCGCGCCGAGGAAGGCAATGGCACGAATGTTTCGGTCGTGAAGACGGCGTTGCAGATGATGGGGAATGATTGCGGCCATGTGCGCCCGCCGGGCGCCTGGCCGTTGACAGAGCGGCAGGCGACGGCGCTTCGTATGCGTCTGGCCGAATGGGGCCTGACAAAAAAGACAACGGAGGCGGCGTAACCATGAGCAGCACATCCAATGAATTGACCGGCGTGACGGGGCTCTCCGTCATCATGGACGGGCAGCGCCATGAGGGGAAGCCCAGTTTCCACGGCCAGAACCCTGCCACGGGCGCGGCACTTGAGCCGGCTTTCGGCGAGGCGAGTGAAGCAGATGTCGCGCGCGCGGCTGCCCTGGCGGATGCCGCCTTCGATGCCTTCCGGGAAACCAGCCTGGAGGCGCGCGCGGTCTTTCTGGAGACCATCGCCGCCAATATTTTGGCGCTGGGCGATGCGCTGGTTGAGCGCGCCGTGGCGGAATCGGGCCTGCCGCGCGGGCGGATTGAGGGCGAGCGCGGCCGTACTGTGGGCCAGTTGCGCCTGTTCGCCGCCGTGGTGCGGGATGGGCAATGGCTCGATGCGAGGATCGATCCGGCGCAGCCGGAGCGCAAGCCGATGCCGCGCTCGGATCTGCGCATGCGCAATATCGCGATCGGCCCGGTTGCGGTGTTCGGCGCGAGCAATTTTCCGCTCGCCTTCTCGGTCGCCGGCGGGGATACCGCCTCGGCCTTTGCCGCTGGTTGCCCGGTGGTGGTCAAGGCGCATCCCGCACATCCCGGCACCTCCGCGCTGGTCGCGGGCGCCATCCAGTCGGCGGTGAGCGCGTGCGGCCTGCCTAATGGCGTGTTCTCGATCCTGTTTGGCGTCGGCAATGCCCTCGGCGGCGCGCTGGTGGCCGATCCGCGGATCAAGGCCGTGGGTTTTACGGGTTCGCGCCATGGCGGCTTGGCGCTGGTGCAGATTGCGGCACAGCGCCCGGAGCCAATCCCGGTTTATGCCGAGATGAGCAGCATCAATCCGGTTATCCTTTTCCCCGGAGCGCTGGCCAAGCGCGCGACGGAGCTCGGCACGGCCTTTGTCGGCTCGCTGACCATGGGGGCGGGGCAGTTCTGCACCAATCCGGGGCTGATTCTGGCCTTGGATAGTCCGGAGCTGCAGCAGTTCATCGATTCTGCCGCCACCGCTTTGGCGGCTTCACCGGCGAGCACGATGCTGACCAGCGGCATCTCGCAGGCCTATGCGCGCGGCGTGCAGCATTTCGCGGCGCATGCGGGTGTGGCGGAGGTCGCGCGCGGGCAGGCGGCGGAGGGCGTGAACCGCTGCCAGGCGGCGTTGTTCGTGACGGATGCGGCAAAATTTTTGGCCGACAAGGCGCTGGGCGAGGAAGTGTTCGGGGCGTCCTCGCTCGTCGTGCGCTGCGCGGATGTGGCGGCGCTGCGGCAGGTTCTGGAGAGCCTGGAGGGCCAGCTTACCGTGACGTTGCAGATGGAGGACACGGATGCGCAGGCGGCGCGCGCGCTGCTGCCGGTGATGGAACGCAAGGCCGGGCGCCTGTTGGTGAATGGCTGGCCGACCGGCGTGGAAGTCTGCCATGCCATGGTGCATGGCGGCCCGTTCCCCGCCACCTCCGATGGCCGCACCACCTCGGTTGGCACGCTGGCCATCCGCCGTTTCCTGCGCCCGGTCTGCTATCAGGATTTCGGTGCGGACTTGCTGCCCGAGGCGATCCGCGACGGCAATCCGTGCAACGTGCCGCGTTTGCTGGACGGGCGCATCGATCTGCCGAAGTGACATCGCGGCGGGAAGCCGTGTTGAATGTTTAAAACTTAACGTTAGGGACCGCTGCCATGGCGAATGATTTGTCCGCGTCGAACACGCCGCATCCACGGAAGACCGCATCTGAGCTGCGCTCGGCGCGCTGGTTCGGCCCGGCCGATCTGCGCTCCTTCGGGCACCGCTCGCGGGCGATGCAGATGGGCTACGCGCCGGAGGAGTGGACCGGCAAGCCGGTCATCGCCATTCTTAACACCTGGTCCGACCTGCAGCCCTGCCACATGCATTTCAAGCAGCGTGTGGAGGATGTGAAGCGCGGCATTCTCATGGCGGGCGGTTTTCCGGTGGAATTGCCGGCACTCTCCGTCTCCGAGACGTACCTTAAGCCGACCAGCATGATGTATCGCAACATGCTGGCGATGGAGGCCGAGGAGCTGCTGCGCGCGCATCCGGTGGATGGCGTCGTGCTGATGGGCGGGTGCGACAAGACGACGCCGGCCTTGCTGCTGGGGGCGACGAGTGCGAACCTCCCCGCGATCTTCCTGCCCGCAGGCCCCATGCTGCGCGGCAATTGGCATGGCAAAACCTTAGGCTCGGGCAGCGATTCCTGGAAATACTGGGATGAATTGCGGGCCGGGAAAATCACCGAGCAGGATTGGCTGGGTGTGGAGGGCGGCATCGCGCGCTCTTATGGCACCTGCATGACCATGGGCACGGCGAGCACCATGACGGCGATCGCCGAGGCGGTGGGCATGGTGTTGCCTGGCGGCTCTTCCGTGCTGGCGGCCGATGCCGGGCATATTCGCCTGGCCTCTGAATCCGGGCGGCGCATTGTTGAGATGGTGTGGGAGGATTTGACGCCCAAGCGCATCCAGACCCATGCGGCGTTCGAGAATGCCATCGCGGTTGCCATGGCGATGGGTTGTTCGACAAATGCGATCATTCATCTCATCGCCATGGCGCGCCGTGCCGGGCAGGAGATCGGTCTCGCCGATTTCGAGCGCTATAGCCGCAAGGTGCCGGTGATCGGGAATGTGCGCCCGACCGGCGATAAATATTTGATGGAGGATTTCTATTATGCCGGCGGCATCCGCGCTTTGATGAGCCGGATGAAGCAGCATCTGCATCTCGACTGCCTGACCGTGACCGGCAAGACGTTGGGCGAGAATATCGAAGGCGCGGAAGTGTATAATGAGGATGTGATCCGCAGCCTGGACAAGCCGATTTATGCCGAAGGCTCGCTCGCGGTGCTGACCGGCAACCTTGCCCCCGATGGTTGCGTCATCAAGCCCGCCGCCATGGATCAGCGATTCCTGAAACATTCTGGCCCGGCCTTGGTGTTCGACGATTATGCCAGCATGAAGAAGGCGGTGGATGACGAGAATTTGGAGGTCACGGCGGACCATGTGCTGGTGCTGCGCAATGCCGGCCCGCAAGGTGGGCCCGGCATGCCGGAATGGGGCATGCTGCCGATGCCCAAGCGCCTGCTGAAAGAGGGGCATCGCGACATGCTGCGCCTCTCGGATGCGCGGATGTCAGGCACCAGCTATGGCGCCTGCGTGCTGCATGTCGCCCCGGAAAGCTTTGTCGGCGGGCCGCTCGGCCTGTTGCGGACCGGGGATATCATCACCATCGATGTCGCGGCGCGGACGATCAACATGGAGGTCTCGGAAGAGGAACTTGCCCGCCGGCGTGCGGCTTGGGTGCAGCCTGAGACGCGTTTCGAGCGCGGCTATGGCTGGGTGTATACGAAGCATATCCAGCAGGCGAATGAAGGTTGCGATTTCGACTTTTTGCGCACCGAATTCGGGGCGCCGAATAAGGAGCCGGCGATTTACTGAGAAAGGAAGGCCTTCTTTTTGTGAACAAAAAGAAGCAAAAAAACTTTTTGACCTGGGCCGGGGGCGTGGTTCGCTCCCGGCTCCAGGGCGCAGAAGTTTTTTGCGCCGCTTTTTTTCAAAAAAGCGGCTTCTTCCTTTGCGCGGAGAGCCATTGGTAGAGGGCGCGTCCGTGATTGGAATGGCCCAAAATCGCCTCATTCTCCTCATAGAGCAGCACGTCGGCCTTGCGCAGCTCGGCATCGCGCAGGGCTGGGTCGACGGGCTGCACGGTGACGACACCGTTTTTCCAGGTGAAGCGGTTTATTTCCCAATAGAAATATTGCGAGACTTGCGGTGCGCAGGGCAGGCGGCTGAGCGCGGCGCCGACGGGTTCCATGAAACTGCCGCCGACGATGACCACGCGCAGCCTGCGGCAGAGCGGCGGCATCAGCGCCTGGGTTTCCGTGATTTCCGGAACGTCCAGGTATTCTTTAGGTAACGTGAAAAGATTGAGCAGGGTTGCGAGGTCTATATCGACCAGCACGGGGTGTGTGGTCATGTGCCAGGTGAAGCGGAGCGGCGTGAAGGTGGCGTCCTGGCGTTGGGCTTGCAGATTGGCCTCGATCGCCTGCACGGCCAGCGCGCTTGCGATCTCGTTCCAATGGATGCCACCTGGCGTGTAGAGCGCGAAGGGGTATTTGCTGTGCGCGGCGAAGAGGATCTGCGTGGTGTCGATGAAATGCACGCCCTGTTGGCGCACGAGCGATGCCCAGGCGGGCACGAGCGCCGTGCGGTCCGTTGGCGTGGAGGGGCAGGGCATTCCTGAGGGGAGATCCTGCGGGTATTGCGCGACTTTCGACGGGGTGAGGACGTAGAGGAAGGTTTGGCCGCTGCGTTCTGCCGCGTCCTGCATCTGCCGGATTTTATCGGCCCAGGCGGGAGCGGTCGCCATGAATTTTTTCAAATTGCGCGAGCAGTAATCGGTGACGTATTCGGTTTGCAGCAGCTCTCGATTGCGGCCGATGACGATGCCGGGCTCGGCGGCGACGTTGAAGAGTGAAAATTCGATCTGGTTTCGTAAGCGTATGGCCGTGGGGTAATAGGGTTGATCGCTGCCGATCCGCTGCGCCAGGGCGGATTGGTAGGTGCCGCGCGTGAGCGTATCGATGGAGAGGGGCACGTCGGGCGGCGGCTGCACGACGCCGATGAGGGCGGCGGAGAGTTTCATCCGTTTGCCCGGCACCGCGATGCCGATGGCGATTTGCAGGAGCAGCAGCAGGCTGCCGACGTTCAAGATGGCGGCGCCGATGGCGAGGGGAATATCGGACCAATCCGGGCGGCGTGGCTTTGGCATGGCTAGAACCGGAAATACAAAAAGGGTTTGAAGGGATCCGCCAGCGCCTTGGCGAGCGCGAAGAGGAAGAGCAACGCAAGCAGGAGGTTGACGCAAAAACGCCCCGCGGGGGCTGCGAGAATGTTCGTCGCTGCGCGGTTATAGCCCGGGGCGCGCGGGAGGAAGGAGATCAGGGCCGCCGCAGCCGCCGCTGAGAGCAGCAAGGGCGTGCGCCAGAGGGCGGAGGCGTGGGGATCGAGGCCGGGGCTTGCCATGGCGTGTAGGAAGCTTCCGGCCTGGGGCAGCGAGGTCGCGCGGAAGATCGTCCAGCCGACCAGCGTGATCAGAAACGTGATCGCGTTGGCCAGGATGCTGGGCATGCGCTCCAGTGCCCGCAGCAGGAAAAGCCGGTCGAGGATGAGAAACACGCCGTTATAGGCGCCCCAGATGACATAATGCCAGGCGGCGCCGTGCCATAGACCGCTGGCGAGGAAGCAGATCCAGAGATTGGCGTAGCGGCGCCAGACTGGCACGCGGTTGCCGCCGAGCGGGATGTAGAGATAGTCGCGGATCCAGCTCGTGAGCGAGATATGCCAGCGCCGCCAAAACTCGGTGATGCTCAAGGAGATATAAGGCTTGTTGAAATTCTCGTTGAGCCGGAAGCCAAACATGCAAGCGAGGCCGATGGCCATGTCCGAATAGGCGCTGAAATCGATATAAATCTGGAACGAGAAAAACAGCACGCCCCACCAGGCATCAACGCAGCTCAGCGTATGCGGGTTGGCGTTGAAAGTCATGTCCGCACCGGTTGCCAGCGTGTCGGCAAGGATGGTTTTTTTCACGACGCCCAGCATGAAGCGTTTGAAACCTTCCAGCAGATCGCCGGCGCGGTTGACGCCGGAGGTGCGCAATTGCGCTTCCAGCTCGTGATATTTGATGATGGGACCGGCGAGCAGTTTTGGAAAAAGGAAGACATAGAGCAGATAGGTGTGGAAATTCGGCGCCGGGCGGCTGCGCCCGCGGGCGATGTCCACGAGATAGGTGATCTTCTCGAAGACGATGAAGGACACGCCGATCGGCAAGGCGATAGGGGCGAGGTGCAGCGGGGCGAAGCCGGCTTTGGTTAGCAGGATATCGAGATTGTTTACGGTGAAATCGGCATATTTGTAATAGGCCAGCATGCTCAGATTGAGGATGATGCCGCAGGCAAGGGCGCCGCGCTGCCGGTTTTTGCGCTGTGCGATCTGCAGGCCCAGGGCGTAATCGGCGATGCAGCTCGCCAGCACCACGGGCACGAAAAGCGGCTGGCTCCACAGGTAGAAGAACACGCTGGCGCTGAGCAGCACCCAGGCGCGCGGCCCGGCCCGGCGGCGCACCGTGAAGAACGCGGCGAAGACAAGGGGAAAGAAAACGAAGAGAAAAAGTGGCTCGTAGAACAGCATGCGCGTCTAGGCGGGGCTGCGAGCGGGCTGCATGTTTCTCTCCGTCGATGATATTTTGATATCGTATCGTATATATCGGAGAAATGCAGGGGAAGGTCTTCTTTTTGTGAACAAAAAGAAGCAAAAAAACTTTTTTACTTTGGGCCGGGGGCGTTTGTCGCTCCCGGCTCTCAAGGGCAGAAGTTTTTTGCGCCGCTTTTTTTCAAAAAAGCGGCTACTTAGGTTCAGCGCCGCGGCCCGACCAGCGCGAACATAGCACCCTGGGGATCCCGGCCCTGAATGATCCAATTGCCGCCCGGGACCTCTTGCGGGCCATGCATGACCTGTCCGCCGGCCTCACTCACCCGCGTTGCCGCGGCGTCGATATCGTCGACATTGATGTAGAAATTCCAGAACGGGCCAGGGGTGATGGGTATCCGGTTCATCATGCCGCCCCCTTGCCCGCTTTGGGTCGTGAAGATCTGATAGAGGCCCATTTCCGGGCCCATGTCGAACGTGTCCGCCTTCGTCCAGCCGAACTGGCCGGCGTAGAAGTCGAAGGCGCTTTCCCAGTTATCCGCATGCAGCTCGTGCCAGCCGATATGGCCGGGCGTGCCGGGGGGGGCGGTTGGGGCTTCCTGCTCGCCGAAATTGCGGAACAGGACAAAGATGGCGCCTTGCGGATCGGCGACGACGGCAAAGCGCCCGACGCCGGGGATCTCGCCGGCCGGGCGGCGGATGGCCCCGCCTGCGGCCTGCAGTTGCGCGAGCGCGGCATCGAGGTCGCGGACCCAGATATAGCCGATCCAGCCCGGCCGCGCGCCCGCTTGGCGCGCCTCTTCCGGCACCGCCATGACGCCGCCGACACCTTGGCCCTCGACCTTGAAGAGGGTGTAGGGCGTGTCCGCGAGGCCGGAATCCTCCGCCTGCCAGCCGATGACGCGCGTGTAGAACGCGCCGGCCGCTTGCGGATCGGTGGTCATCAACTCGTACCAGCAGAATTTCCCATGGGGCTCGGACATCCTCGTTCTCCTTGTGCGGTGGTTGCTTGTGCGGCGGCGTGTTGATGGCGGGCGTCAGGAAATGCGGCGGGCCTGCGGCGTGTCCGCGTATTCATCGTGGCGACGGACGAAATCCATGGTCGCCCGCTCGTTGCGGCCGAGCGGCGCGCGGTCCAGGATCATCAGCGTGCCGATCAGCTCTTCCAGGCCGCGCGCATAGCCGGAATAGGTGTGGAAAACCTCTCTTGCCTCATTCTGGAAGAAGGCGCTTAAGCCCGGCATTTCGGTCTCAGGGCTGGAAGCGTCCATCTCCGTGTAATTGTAAGTGACCTTGCCCGTGGCGCTGGCTTCCCCGGTGAAGGAGACGCCGTAATCGGCGTTGAAATCATTGCCGTAGGACGACGCCCAGGGGAAATGCCATCCCATGCGGCGCTGATAGGCCGCGATCTCGGCCAGAGGCGCGCGGGAAATCGCGGTCAGGGTGACGTCGTGATGTTCGAGATGCGGCAAGGCGCCGTCGAGATGGTCGGCGAGGAAGGAGCAGCCCTTGCAGCCCGCCTGCCAGCCGGGGGCCAGCATGAAATGATAGACGATGAGCTGGCTGCGGCCGTCGAAGAGCTGTGAGAGGGGTTGCGGGCCGGATTGCGTGCCGAACACATAGTCTTTTTCCACAAGCTCCCAGGGCAAGGCCTGGCGTTCCGCGTTGATCCGGTCGCGCAGATGCGTGGCCTGTTTTTCCAGGGTCAGGAGCAGCTGGCGTTGCGCGAGCCACGTATCATGGGATACGACCGGGTGTTGTTGCATGTTGATCTTGCCCTCCGTTTTATGTCGGGCCTGCTTTTTCCGCGCTTTGGCCTCTTCGCGCGGTTTCCATGCTTTTAATATTGACTAATGTCGCCGGGCTGTCCGCGATGCGGGGCGGCGGTTGACCACTGCATCTGCATGACGACGCGATTGCCGCCGGCCTGCTTGGCCATATACATTGCTTTGTCAGAATGCCGCAGCAGGGTTTCGGGATCGACGAAATCGAACGGATAGACCGTAGCACCGATGCTCGGGGAAATGGAGACGGATTTGCCGTCGCGCTCGAGATGGAATTGCAACAAGGCGGCCAGGCGATCGAGGGTCGATTTTGCTTCCTGAAGCGAGCAGACATCTTCCAGAAGGATGACGAATTCATCGCCGCCCAGCCGGGCGACCATATCGGTCGCGCGGATGGATTGCTGGATCTGGCTTGCGGCGGCGACGAGCAGCTTGTCACCTTCCGCGTGCCCGAACATATCGTTCAACTGCTTGAAGCCGTCGAGATCCAGAATCGCGGGGACCAGCAAGGTTTGCCGGCGGACCGAGCGCCGCTGCGCCTCGGCGAGCCGGGTCATCAGCATGCGGCGATTGGGCAGCCCGGTGAGCGGGTCGCGCAGCGAGAGATATTCGAGCTGCTGCTCCAAGGCTTCCCGATGCAGGGTCGCGCCCAGCAAGGCAGCGAACATCTCCACGATGGTGAGCGTCGCCTGCTCAGGCTCGGGGGCCGGGCGGCTGATCCAGGAAATGGCGATCGCGCCGATGAAGCCGTTCGGGCCCGGCAGGGGAAAGACCAGGTTGGACTTGATCCCCGCCGCGACGAATTCGGGCATTGCATCCGGGCTCTCGGGGTAATTCCCGGTGAACAGATAGCCGCCGGAAGCCAGGACGCGGCCCACCGTGCCGGTTTGGGCCGGAAATCTAAATTTCGTAACGGTATCGTGATTGACCGAATTCAGGCCGTAAAACAGCCGGTAGCGGAGATGCTCGGCGCCATCATAGACAATGAGCGCCGCGCCATCGGCGTCCAGAAGCTGTGCGAGACTTGCGGCCGTCGTATTGAAGAAATCCGAAAAGGAGAGGATCTTCAAGAGTTGCGTTGTCGTGGAGACGGCCTGCCGCCAGAAGCTGGACTGCTCCACCAAACAAGAGTTTGGATGCACGGAATCCAAATTCTCTATACCCGGCATAGGAAACGCATTTCCGTATAACACCAGAAATTATTTTGGGTGTCTATCCTTTTGTTAATTAATCTGTATGGATTTGTATTTTGAATTAATTTTGCGATTATTCAAAATTTTTGGGAATGGCGGTGGACAGCCGCCCGGCGACGATTGGCCTGGCTGCGATCAGCCGCTGCCTTTGTGGAGGATGCAGGAAAGTCAAGGTTTTTTGGCATGCAGGCGTCGCGCAAGGGTGGTTTACGCTCGGTTAGAACAATTGGCGCAGGAGAAATTGGCTTGTCAGCGGCCCCGTGAGGCGGGCTGACAAACATAATTAATCCGCAATGAGTATGATCTTTGTTTGAATGTAACGTTTCGGCGTCGTTCTGCACGCATGGGTTGAGGGAGGGCGCTGTGCTACGCGGTTCCCCGCAGGCGGTTACCGCCCGGCCAGAAGCGGGGGCTCCGGCGCGGGGTTGCGCGCGTGCTGTGCCAGCCGCGCGCGGAACGTATCCGCGGGCACCGGTTCGCTGAAATAATAGCCCTGCACCTCATCGCAGCCTTCCGCTTGCAGCAAGGAGAGCTGGGAATCCGTCTCAACGCCCTCGGCCAGCACGCGCAGGCCCAGGATATGGCCGAGATCGATGATCGTGCGCACGATGGCGAGGTCGCTATGGTTGCTGGCCAACCCCTGCACGAAGGAACGGTCGATCTTCAAGCGGTCGAGCGGGAAATTGCGGACATAGCTGAGCGAGGAATAGCCCGTGCCGAAATCGTCCAGCGACAAAGTGACGCCGAGCGCGCGCAAGGCGTGGAGCTGGGAGATGACATCCTCGGCATCGCCGAGCAGGATGCTCTCGGTGAGTTCGAGGTCGAGGGAGGCGGGGCGGATGCCGGAGGCTTGCAGGGCGGCGGCGACCGCTTGATGGACGCTGCGGCGCCGGAACTGGATCGGCGAGAGGTTGACGGACATGCGCAGGCCGGAAATCCCCGCCGCCTCCCAGGCAGCCGCTTGCGCGCAGGCTTCCTGCAGCACCCATTCGTTGATCGGTACGATCAGGCCGGTTTCCTCGGCCAAAGCCAGGAAATTGCCGGGGCGCACCAGGCCGTGGCCGGGCCGGCGCCAGCGCAGCAAGGCCTCAGCCCCCATGATCGTGCGCCGGCGCAGGTCGATCTGCGGTTGGAAATGCAGGACGAATTCCTGGCGCGCGATCGCGCCGCGCAGCTCCGCCTCCATCTGCGCGGCCTGGCTGGCCCGTGGCCGCATGTCGGCCGCGAAAAAGCACCAGCTATTGCCGCCGTTCTTTTTTGCCGAATACATCGCCTGGTCGGAGTTCTTCAGCAGCTCGTTCGGCTGGTTGCCATCCTGTGGGGAAAGCGTGATGCCGATACTGGCGCCGACCGTCAGCCCGCCTTGCACGCCATCCGGCTGGTTGAGTGCCGCGACGATCTTCGCAGCCAGGCGTGCGGCATCCTCAGGCCCCGCGATATCCGGCTGGAGCACGGCGAATTCATCGCCGCCGATGCGCGCGACGGTATCGTTTTCATGCACCACATTCGCCAGCGCATCGGCGATGCGGCACAGCACCTCGTCCCCGCCATGGTGGCCCTGTACGTCGTTGATCGCCTTGAAACGGTCCAGGTCGATGAAATGCAGCGCGAATTGCTGGTCGCCGCGCCGGCCGCGCGCCAGTTCGCGGCGGATGCGGTCGCGCAGCATGCCGCGATTGGGCAAGCCGGTCAGCGCGTCATGGTTCGCCATGTGCTGCAGGCGCTTCTCGGCGATCCGCCGTTCCGTGATGTCCACCGAGGTGGTCAGGACGCTGACGGTGGCCCCTTGGCTGTCGCGCAGCGGCACCTTGCTGGTCAGGTACACGCGGGATTCCCCGGAGGCGCTGGGGACTTCCTCCTCGCGGGTTGGGAGCGGCTGGCCGGTTTCCAGGATGAGCTTGTCCAGCCGCCGGCTGGAGGCGGCGCGCTCCGGACCGAAGAGCAGGTCCACGGACCCGCCGACGAGATCGCCGGGAACCGCGCCGACCGAGGCGGCCTGGAGCGCGTTGACGAAAACGCATTTGCCGTCATGGTCGGCAGCGCTGATGAGGGCGGGCACCGTGTCGATGACCTGGGCGAGGGCCTCCCGGCTTTCGCGCAGAAGTTGTTCCTGGGCGGTCAGGCTGACTTCCAGGCGGCGTTCCAGCACATTGGCGCGATGCACCAGCATCTGCTGCTGCATCCGCAATTTCAGCAGGTTGCGGGCGCGGGTGACGAATTCGAT
The DNA here is from genome assembly GCA_963737355.1 of uncultured Pseudomonadota bacterium. GTDB lineage: Bacteria > Pseudomonadota > Alphaproteobacteria > Acetobacterales > Acetobacteraceae > Acidocella. The sequence continues at coordinate 917,866 of CAVTSC010000008.1, forward strand.
ATGGTCCACCGGGCTGAGCAGGAAATCGGTCGCCCCGGCCTCCAGCGATTCCACCCGGAATTTCCGGTCGTCATAGGCGGTGACCACAATGATCGGGACATCCGGGTCGGTATGCCGGGAGCGGACGCGCCGGACCAGCTCGTCGCCGGTCATGCCCGGCATTTTGTAATCCGTGATGATGAGATCGGCGCAGTTTTGCGCCAGCCAGATCAACGCCTCCTCCGCATGGCCATAGGCGTGGACGGTGACATTTGGATTGAGCCGGTGCGCCAGCCGGGAATAGATGCGCAAATTCGTCGCGCTATCGTCGATGATCAGGATGGTTGGCGTCGCGATTTGCGTCATGTTAGCCGTGCTCGGCCTTCACATCCCAAATTTCACGCGCGCCAAGCCGGCGAAGGGGGGGGATGCCTTTGGTCATAGAGGACAACTTATCGTAGAATTAACGGCAATGCGAGGATGAAAGCGGCGTCGGCGGCGCGCAAACGCGTCCAGAAAAATTGTACCGTGGCTTGCCATTGCTGCGGGCTCCCGTGGGCGTGGTTGTGTGTCTGTCGGGTTTTCAAGCGCTGGCCAAATCAGCCAATTAGTCCTTATCCGCCAGGAGCTTAGCAGCCTTTTCTTCGGGGGCGCAATATTCCGGCCGGATGGATTAACGCCTCGGGAGGGTGGACATCGCCCCGGCGCCGGCGTGTAAACATGTTCTGACGCCAGCCAACAGGTTATTTTGAGGAAGCTTGCACGTGAACATGGAGACCCCCCAATCGATGTCGATCTCGGTGCAGGCGCTTGCCGCGTGGCGCCAGGATGCGGCGGCGCATATCGTGCTCGATGTGCGCGAGGCCAACGAGCTGGCGGTCTGCGCGCTGGAGGGGGCCGTGCACATTCCCATGTCGGAAATTCCGGCGCGCCTTACGGAGGTGCCCGCCGATATTCCCGTCGTGGTGATGTGCCATCATGGCATGCGGAGCATGGCGGTGGTGAATTTCCTGCGCCGCGCGGGGCGCGATAACGCGGTTAATCTCGATGGCGGCATCGATGCCTGGTCGCGCGAGATCGACCACGCCGTGCGGCGCTACTGAGCCGATGACGGACGAAGCGATTTTGCCGGAAGCTGAGACCGCGCCGCCGATCGTCGCGTTCTCCAACAGTTATGCCAGGTTGCCGGCGCCGTTTTTCGTGCGCCAGGCGCCGGCCAAGGTCGCGCAGCCGCAGCTCCTGCAATGGAATGGCGCGCTTGCGGCGGAGTTGGGCTTGGACACTGGCGCGATCGCAGCCTTGGGGGCGGCGGCGCTGTTTTCGGGCAATGTCCTGCCCGCGGGCGCGGAGCCGCTGGCGATGGCCTATGCCGGGCATCAATTCGGGAATTTCGTGCCGCAGCTGGGCGATGGACGGGCGATCCTGCTGGGCGAGGTGATCGATGGCAACGGCGTGCGCCGCGACATCCAGCTCAAAGGGGCGGGGCAGACGCCCTTCTCGCGCCGGGGCGATGGTTGTGCGGCGCTGGGGCCGGTGCTGCGCGAATATCTCGTCAGCGAGACCATGCACGCTTTGGGGATTCCCACCACGCGGGCGCTTTGCGCCGTGGCGACTGGTGAGACGGTGTATCGTGAACGCCCCTTGCCCGGTGCGGTGCTGACCCGGGTTGCGGCGAGCCATGTGCGTGTCGGCACGTTTCAGTATTTTGCCGCGCGCGGGGAGATGGAGGCGGTCCGGCAACTCGCCGATTATGTCATCGACCGGCATTACAAGGAGGCCAAGGGGGCCGAAGCCCCCTATCTGGCGCTGCTGGAGGGGGTGGCCGAGCGCCAGGCGCGGCTGATCGCGCGGTGGATGCAGGTGGGGTTCATTCACGGCGTCATGAATACGGATAACATGGCCGTCTCCGGCGAGACGATCGATTTCGGGCCGTGCGCCTTCATGGATGCGTATGATCCGGCGACGGTGTTCAGCGCGATCGACCAGCATGGCCGCTACGCCTATGCCAACCAGCCGCGTATCGCGCAGTGGAATGTCGCGCGCTTCGCCGAGGCGCTGCTGCCGCTGATCGATGCCGACGAGGACCGGGCGGTGGCGCTGGCGGGCGAGGTGATCGTCGGGTTTCTCGACCGCTTCGGGCGACATTGGCTGGCGGGGATGCGCGAAAAACTCGGGCTGTGCCGCGCGGAGGCGGGGGATGGCGCGCTGGTTCAGGCCTTGCTCGATGCCATGCACAAGAACGGCGCGGATTTCACCCTGACCTTCCGGCGGCTTTGCGATGCCGTTTCAGGCCCGGAGCAGGATGCAAGCGTGCGCGCGCTCTTCGCCGCACCCGGCGATTTTGATGCCTGGGCGGTGCAGTGGCGGGCGCGTCTGGAGAGAGACGGGCAGGGGGGCGAGGCGTCGGCGCGGGCGATGCGGCGGGTCAACCCTGCCTTCATTCCGCGCAATCACCGGGTTGAGGCGGCATTGAACGCGGCGGTCGAGCAGGCGGATTTCGCGCCGTTCGAGGCGCTGCTGGGCGTGCTGGCGCGGCCTTATGAGGACCAGCCGGACAAGGCGGCCTATGCGGAAGCGCCGGGGCCGGAAGAGCGCGTGTTCCGGACCTTCTGCGGCACGTAGCGGGGCGGGTCAGGCGAAGGGAGACATGCCGATCAGCAGGCGGTGCAGCCAGAAGGCGACCACGACCCAGGCGGCGATTCCGATGACCAGGACCTGAACATCGCCTTGCCGCGTGCCGGTCGGGTAGCGCGTGCCGGAAGCCCAGTCGCGCCAGCGCGAGGTGATGAAATCGGCACTGGCCCAGAGCAGGAACGCAACGAACAGCACGGCATCATGCACCATGCCGGTGACGAGCAGATGGCCCAGCGCCCAGAGGATCACGCCCGCCAGCATCGGGTGGCCGACGGCTTGCTTGATGTGGTTGCGCGGCACATAGGCGGCGCAGATCAGCACGGAAGCGGCCAGGGTCAGCAGAAGATTGAGCGTGCGCAGCGTGGGGAGGGGCACATAGAGCAGCACGGGTTGCAGCCGCGCCTGGGCGAACCCGATGATGATCAGCACGAGGCTGACCAGGGCGGCCAGCGCGAAGATCCCCTTCCAGCGTTGCGCGCCCAGCCGTGCGATCTGCGCTGCGCGCCAGTCCGGGGCGTAGATGCGCAGTGAATGCATGCCAATGAACAGCAACAGACCGAAAATCAGCCATGGCATGACGTTTGGTCCCCTTGTTGTTGTTGGCGTTGTCGGTGTGGTCGGTAATGTCGGGTGATCGGTCTTATTGGCGTGCTGGGCGTGGTCCGCCGAATGTATCGCCGGCGACAGAGTGGGTAAGCGAATTGTCCGGACAGGCCGGGGCTTTGTCAACAACGCCGTGGCGAAGGGGGCTGTATTTGACCGGCATCGCCCCTATCCTCCAATAACGCCCTGGAACGGCTAATAGGGTTTTCCGATGCGCAAGACGAAAATCTCGGCGTTAAAGCGGCACTCGGTGTTGAAGTGCGGGGCGTTAAAACCGTGCTGATCCGCCATTTGTCCTATTTCGTGACGTTGGCGCGCATCAAGCATTATGCGCGGGCGGCCGAGGCTTGCAACATTGCCCAGCCGACGCTCTCGGCGGCGATCCGCAAGCTCGAGGAGGATCTGCAGGTGCATCTCGTGGTGCGCGGGCACCGGTTCATCGGCCTGACCCCGGATGGCGAGAAGGTGCTGCAATGGGGGCAGCGCATTCTGGTCGATTATGCGAGCCTGCGGGAAGGATTGAGCGGGTCGCATACGCGGCCTGACCGGGACGCTGCGCTTAGGGGTGATCCCCGCCGCGATGCCGGCCGTGGCGTTTCTGACATCGCTGTTCTCCGCGGCGCACCCGGTCGTGTCCATCGATATCCAGTCGATGACCTCGCGGGCCATTCAACGCGCGATCGATAGTTTCGAGATCGAGTGCGGCCTGACCTATCTGGACAATGAGCCGCTGGAGAATGTCCGGCAGGTGCCGCTCTACCAGGAGCGCTACGTGTTCATCACCAAGCGCGGCAACCGCTATGCCGACCGGCAGAGCCTGACCTGGGCCGAGGCGGTGCAGGAGCGCCTGTGCTTGCCCAATGAGGACATGCAGAACCGCCGGATCATCGACAAGATCGCCGCCTCGGCCGGGTTGCGGATCGGCGCCAACGTCGTGACCAATTCGTTCGCCGGCCGTCTGCTCGCATCTCGTCCAGGGGGATTGGTCGAGCATCGTGCCGCATCTGTTTCCCATCGTGCTCGGCCGGTCGGCGGATATCGTGGCGATTCCGCTGGTCGAGCCGGTTGCAACCCACGTCCATCGGGTTGGTCATATCGAGCCGCGATCCGCTCTCGCCGATCGCCGGTGCGCTGATGGCGACCGCCTTAAAGGCCGATTTCGATCAAGAATTGAGCGCCAGACGGGCCGGTTTGATCAACGATTCTCTATCGATCGTTTCAAGACTTTCATTTGATGCCCCTCTTGCGGCGGCTCATACGCGCCCCGCTGATGATGGGTGTACCTGATTTTTCGACCGACGGCCGACGAACACTGCGCCTGACATTCGCAAAACAGGAGATTTGAGATGTCGGAACAGCGTAATGTACCCGGGATACGGGACTATCACCATCCGGCCGGCGGCTGGGGCGCGCTAAAGGCCACGGCGAAGGCGGTGAAGGAACAGATGGGCCCGATCAACGCGCCGATCACGCTGTTTCATACCAACAAGACCGACGGCTTCGACTGCCCGGGCTGCGCCTGGCCGGATAAGAACCATGCCTCGACCTTCCAGTTCTGCGAAAACGGCGCCAAGGCGGTGACCTGGGAAGCGACGAAAAAGCGCGTCACGCCGGAATTCTTCGCCGAGCCATACGGTCACCGAGCTGCTCGAACTGGTCGGATTACGAGCTGGAATTCGAAGGCCGCCTGACCGAGCCGATGGCCTATGACAAGGCGAGCGACACCTATAAGCAGATCAGCTGGGAAGACGCTTTCCAGCGCATCGGCGACGTCGCTGCGCGCCTGCCCGACCCGAACATGGCGGAGTTCTATACGTCCGGCCGCGCCTCCAACGAGGCCGCTTTCCTCTATCAGCTCTTCATCCGCGAATACGGCACGAACAACTTCCCCGATTGCTCGAACATGTGCCACGAGGCGACCAGCCAGGGCCTGCCGATGTCGGTCGGCGTCGGCAAGGGCTCGGTGTCGCTGGATGATTTCGAGCATTGCGAGCTGATCATCGCCATCGGCCATAACCCGGGCACGAACCATCCGCGCATGATGGGCACGCTGCACGAGGTGCGCCATCGCAATGTGCCGATCATCGTGTTCAATCCGTTGCGCGAGCGCGCTCTGGAGCGCTTCACCGATCCGCAGAATGTGAAGGAAATGGCGACTTTCGGCTCCACGAAGATCGCCTCCTCCTATTACCAGGTGAAGATCGGCGGCGACGGGGCGGCGCTGAAGGGGATCATGAAAGCCCTGGTCGCGATGGACGAGGCTGCCGGCGGCACCGTTCTGGACCATGACTTCATCAAGACCCATACCAACGGTATCGAGGCGCTGATCGCGGATCTGCGCGCCACCGAATGGGCCGATATCGAGACCGCCAGCGGGCTTGCCCGTGCGGATCTGGAGGCCGTGGCGGTCGCCTATGCCAAGTCGAAGGCGACCATCGTGACCTATGGCATGGGCATCACGCAGAGCACCGTGGGCACGCAGAATGTTCAGCAGATCGCGAACCTGCTGCTGCTGCGCGGCAATTTCGGCAAGGAAGGTGCCGGCATCTGCCCGCTTGCGCGGGCATTCCAACGTGCAGGGCGACCGTACGGTCGGCATTAACGAGCGGCCGCCCCAGGCGCTGCTGGACGGCATCGAGCGCGCCTTCGGCTTTACGCCGCCGCAGCATCACGGTCACGACGCCGTGGCCTCGTTCGAGGCGATGGTCGAGGGGCGCTCCAAGGTGCTGGTCTGCCTGGGCGGCAATCTCGCAATCGCCATGCCCGATCCGGAGATGTGCAACAAAGCCATGCGCAATCTCGACATGGCCGTGCATGTGCTCACCAAGCTGAACCGCTCCACGCTGCTCATCGGCAAGGAGTCGATCATTCTGCCCTGCCTCGGCCGTACCGAGGCGGATATCCAGGCAACCGGGCAGCAATTCGTCACGGTCGAGGACTCCATGTCGATGGTGCATGCCTCGAAGGGCAATCTGCCGCCGGCCTCCAAATCCCTGCGCTCGGAGCCGGCGATCGTGGCGGGCATCGCCGTCGCCACCTTGCCGAAACGAAGGTCCACTGGCATCACATGGTCGAGGATTACGACCGGATCCGCGATGCGATTGAAGCCGTGTTCCCGGATTTTGCGGACTACAACGCGCGCGTGCGTGTCCCTGGCGGTTTCCGGCTGCCCTTGGCCGCACACCGAACGGGTTTGGAAGACCGCGTCCGGCAAGGCCGAGTTCCTGATCTATGAGGGGCTGAACGCGAACCACGAGGAGGCCAACGGTATGTTCCGCCTGGCGACGTCTGCGCAGCCACGACCAGTACAACACCACGGTGTACGGGCTGGATGACCGGTATCGCGGCGTGTTCGGGCGGCGGGACGTGTTGTTCATGAGCAAGGCGGATATGGCGGCGCAGAATCTCGAACATGGCGATGTCGTCGATATCGAGACGGCGCTGCCGGGTTGCGAGCGCAACCGGGTCGAGGGCTTTACGGTGATTGCCTATGAAATCGCCCGTGGGTCGGTCGGTGCCTATTACCCGGAAACCAACCCGCTGATCCCGCTCACCTATAACGACAAGGTCAGCGGCACGCCGTCGTATAAATCCGTCCCCGTGCGGATTACGCGCCGCGCGGCGTGATGCGCGGCAAATTGGGGTGAGCGCAAAAGAGGGAGGGGCCGCAAGCCGCTCCCTCTTTTTTGTGCCTTGGTCGGGCGCTAGAGCATGATCGCTTTAAGTGCGATCATGCTCTAGCTTTTTTATTGAGGGCGATTTACGTTTTAGCGCCGCGCAAGATGCGCGGACCTAAAACGATCGCGCTCTAGCCGAGATCGATCCTGTCCTCGAGGATATGCGTGAGGTGTACTTCATCGATTTGCAGCGTCATCTTCACCTTGAGCTGGGTGTCGGGCTTGATGGCGCCCGATTTGACCGCCGCGACAACGGCCGTCTCGATTTCGCGCTGCGAGCTGACGCCGACGCCTTTGAGGAATTTGCGCACGGCCATGTTGAGCTTGTCTGCATCCATCCCTGTTCCCCCGTCCGAAATGCGCGGTGCGACGTTGCGCGGAGGGATCGAGAATGCGCTAGTTTTGCCGCAAACAGAAGCAAAAAGGCGAGGGGCGGTCGAGGCCTAGAGCATGATCGCTTTAAGTGCGATCATGCTCTAGCTTTTTTGTGAGGGCGATTTACGTTTTAGTTCTGCGCAAGATGCGCGAACCTAAAACGATCGCGCTCTAAAGCCGTGCGCCGCTGGCTGCGTCGAAAAAATGCAACGACGGTTCGGGCAAACGGATTTTTAGCCCCTCCGCCGATGGCGGCGGCCCGGCGCGGCGTAAGGTGAGAGATTGGCCGCAGCGCAGCGAGCCGTGGATCAGCGTTTCGCTCCCCAGCGGCTCCATCAGCTCCACCGCGAGCGGCATGCCGTCTTCGGCGAGCTCCACATGTTCCGGCCGGATCCCAACCAGCGCGCCGGGCGGCATGTTTGGCATGCAAGCTTGCGCGGGATCCAGAATATTCATCGCCGGCGCGCCCATGAATTGCGCGACGAACAAATTCGCCGGGCGCTCGAAAACTTCCATCGGGGTGGCGATCTGCGCCGCCCGGCCGGCTTGCATCACGATCAGCCGGTCCGCCATCGTCATTGCCTCGACCTGGTCATGCGTGACGTAGAGCGAGGTGATGCCTAAGCGCTTTTGCAGGCGGCGGATTTCCGCGCGCATCGAGACGCGCAGTTTCGCATCGAGGTTGGAGAGCGGCTCGTCGAAGAGGAACAGTTTCGGCTCGCGCACGATTGCGCGACCCATCGCGACGCGCTGGCGCTGGCCGCCGGAGAGTTGCCGCGGGGCGGCGCGTGAGAAGTTCGCCGAGGCCCAGCAAATCGGCTGCCGCCTGCACCTTGGCGGCGATGGTGCTGCGGTTTTCGCCGCGCAGTTTCAGCGCGTAGCCCATGTTCTGCGCGACGGTCATATGCGGATAGAGCGCGTAATTCTGGAACACCATGGCGATGTCGCGCGTTGAGGGATCCTTTTGCGTGATCTCCGCGCCATCGAGCAGGATGCGCCCGGCGCTGGGGCGCTCGAGCCCCGCCACGAGCCGCAGCAAAGTGGATTTTCCGCAGCCCGAGGCGCCGACGATGACCAGCATTTCGCCGGAGGCCAGCGAAAGATCGATCGCCTTCAGCACGGAGGTCTCGCTAAAATGCTTTTCCAGGCCTTGCAGTTCGAGTGTGGCCATTATTTGTCGGTCTCCGTCAGCCCGCGTACGAAAGCGCCTTGCAGTGCGACCACCACCAGCACAGGTGGGAGCAGGGCCAAGGTTGTTGTCGCCATGATGAGGTTCCAGGGCGTCATCTGGTCCGGGGCCATCATCTGCACGATGCCCAGCACTACGGTGGTATAGGCAGGGCTGCTCGCGGCCAGGAGCGGCCAGAGATATTGGTTCCAGCCATAGACGAATAGAATCACGAACAGAGCCGCGATGTTGGCGCGTGAGACGGGCAGCACCATGTCGCGCAAAAAGGCGAGCGGCCCGGCGCCGTCCAGCCGGGCGGCTTCCACGAGTTCGTCGGGTATGGCGGAGAATACCTGGCGGAAGAGCAGGGTGGCCGTGGCCGAGGCGATCAAAGGCAGGGTCAGGCCGCCATAGGTGTTGATCAGATGCAGTGAGGAGACCACGGCGAAGCTCGGGATGATGCGGACTTCCACCGGCAGCATCAAAGTGAGGAAAATCGTCCAGAAGGCGAGTTTGCGGAGCGGAAAGCGAAAGAAGGTGATGGCGAAGGCGCTGGTCAGGGAAATGGCGATCTTGCCCAGCGCGATGCCCGCCGCCATGGCGAAGGAGACCAGCAGCATGCGCCAGACCGGATCGCCCGCATGGCTGGTGCCGCCGAAGAACAGCGCATGGGCGAAGATCCCAAAGCCGCGCGGATTGGGGATGAGGGACAGGCCGCCGCGCGCGATCGCGCCGGCATCCTGCGTGGCCCCGGCGAGCATCACCCAGATCGGCAAAATGAAGAGCGCGACGCCGAGCAGCAGCACGCCATGGGCGAGGTAATCCGGCCTGTTCCTCATCGGGTGCGGCGGCCGAGCAGGCGGAATTGGGCGGCGGTCAGGGCGATGATCAGGACCATCAGCACCACCGATTGCGCGGCCGAGCCGCCGAGATCATTACCAATATACCCGTCTTCATAAACCTTCACGACCATCGTCTCCGTCGCCCCGGCCGGGCCGCCGCCGGTCAGCGCATAGATCAGCCCGAACGTATCGAAGGCGGCGTAGACGAGGTTCACCACCGCGAGGAACAAGGTGGTCGGCAGCAGCATCGGCCAGATCATCGTGCGAAAGCGCGTGAAACCGCGCGCGCCATCCAGGGTAGCGGCCTCGATCAGGCTGCGCGGGATCGCCTGCAAGGCCGCCAGATAGAAAATGAAATTATAGCTTACCTGCTTCCAGGCGCTCGCACCGATCACCAAAGCCATCGCCTGTCCGCCATTTAGCGCGTAATTCCACCCCGAACCCAAATGCCGCCCGAGAATCCCGATCTGCGGGTCCATGATGAACACAAAGACGATGGCCGAGAGGGCCGGGGCCACCGCATAGGGCCAGATCAGCAGCGTCCGGTAGATTTTCGCACCGCGTAGCTGGCGGTTGGCGAAATTGGCGAAGAACAACCCCCCGGTCATCGCCAACGCCGTCACCGCGATGCAGAACAACGCGGTGCGCAGGATCGCGGCGCGGTAGGTCGGGTCGGCGAACAGCGCGGTGAAATTATCCAGCCCCACGAAGAGCGTGGAGGTACCGAACGGATCGCTCGCCGTCACCGCCTGCTGCACCGCCTTGGCTGCCGGCCATAGAAAAAACAGCACGGTCAGCGCCAATTGCGGCGCGATCAGCAGGACGGGGAGGGCGACCCCGGGAAAAAGCGTGCGGCGGTCCAAGATTTAGGTGCGGGCGAAGGACGCGATCACCGCATCGCCCTGGCGCTGCGCGGTGGCCAGCACCTCGGCGGCCGGCGCGCCGCTGGTGATCGCCCCTTCCCATGCCGCTTCGATGATCGTGCGGATTTGCGGCATGCCGGCGAGGCGGATGCCGCGCGAATAGTCGGTCGATCGGCTGGCGCGCGAGCTGGTTGACGGGAAGATCGGCGCCGGGATTCTGCGGCGTAATACCCTTCGGCCGTGTTCTGCTCATAGCCGGCATGGGTGACCGGCACGTAGCCGGTTGCCTGGCGACCAGGTCGCATCCGTGCCCGGCTGGCCCATAAAGGCGAAGAACTGCTGCCACCGCCTTGTACTCCGCGGCGCTCCGCTGCGGCGCCGTCATCGCCCAGAGGGAGGCGCCGCCGATGATCGAGTTGATCGGCTTGGCGATGATCGCGGGATCGTAGGGCAGGAAGGCCGGCGGCGTAGCGGAAGGTGGCGAGCTCTTCAGCTGCCCGCGAATGCCGGAGCTATCGAAGGTGATGCCCGCTTGGCCGGAATAGAAGATCGGGCTCGGCATGCCGTCGCGGCCGAGTATATTTGAAGATCCCTTCTTTCTCGGCATCGAGCAGGCGCTGCAGATTGCGTGATGAAGGGGTTGGTTGCGATGGTGAGGCGAGGGATCGTTGCCCGCGAAGCCGTCATTCAGCGTCGCGTATTCGACATTATGGATCGAGGCGAATTGCTCGAAATGCGCCCAGGTCGGCCAGGCGGTCATCATCGGAATTTTTGCCGCGTTCTTCTCCTTGATCGCTGCGCGCCGCGGCGATCACTTCCGGCCAGGTCGGCAGGCGGCTGGTGGGATCGAGCCCGGCCTTCTCGAAGGCATCCGGTTGATCCACATCACGATCGTCGAGGAGTTGAAGGGCAGCGCGCCCATCGAGCCATCGTTCAGCGCGTAATAGCCGCGGATCGACGGCAGATATAGGCGTTCGCATCGATCGTTTACGCCGGTCTGTGCGGCGAGCTTGTAGACATCCACGACGGCCGGGCCGGCCGAGAGCATCGTCGCGGTGCCGACATCGAAAATCTGCGCGACATGCGGCGCCGTGCCGGCCCGCCAGGCGGCGATCGTTGCGGTCAGCGTATCGGGATAGGCGCCTTTATAGACCGGCTGCACCGTCACGGCCGATCTGGCTCGCGTTGAACTTGTTGACGATTCCCGTCAGCGTGTCGCCCAACTGGCCGGACATGGCGTGCCAGAACACGATGTTCGTGCGGGTGTCGGCGCGCGCGACGGCGGGCAAGGCGGCGGCGGCGGTGGCGAGCAGTGTGCGGCGTTTCATGCGTTTAATCCCTGATTCACGTTTCGCGCGTGCTTAAAGGGATTTTGTTATGATACTGTGACGAATTGGTTGCGGAAATGTGACAAAAAGCGGCGCAAAAATGTTTACGACTTCAGAGCCGGGAGCTAAGCGCGCCCCCGGCCCAGTTAAAAAAGTTTTTTTGCTTCTTTTTGTTTACAAAAAGAAGACCTTCCTGCCCGCTTAGAACGCGGCGACGCCGCCGTCGCTGCGCGGGTCGGCGCCGCCTTCGAAGGTGCCGTTCGGGTGGCGCAGGATCGCGCCGGCATGGCCGACGCTCTCGTCGAAATCGGCGATCTGTTCGACGTCATGGCCGAGCGCCTTGAGGCGAGCGACGATGTCAGGGCTGAAGCGGCCTTCCAGCTTCAGGCTCTCCGAGGAGAGCCCCCAGGTGCGGCCGAGCAGCCAGCGGGGCGCGGTGATCGCCTGTTGCGGGTGTTGCCCGAATACCGCCGACGCGGGTGAAGACCGCCGCCTGGGTTTGTGGCTGGCCGTCTCCGCCCATCGTGCCATAGACCATGACCCGGCCATCGTTGAACTTGGCAAGCGCCGGGTTGAGCGTATGGAACGGCTTTTTGCCGGGCTCGATCGTGTTGATATGGGCCGGATCGAGCGAGAAGGAGCAGCCCCGGTTCTGCCAGGTGATCCCGGTTTTGGGCAGAACGAGGCCGCTGCCGAATTCATGGTAGATGCTCTGGATGAAGGACACCGCCCGGCCTTCGCCGTCGATCACGCCCATCCAGACCGTATCGCCCGGGCCTTTGCCGTTGCCCCAGGGCAGCGCGCGGTCGGTACGGATCGCGGCGAGATAGGGGGCGAGGAAGGCGTCGGTCAGGCAGTCCTGCGCGTCGAGCGGCATATGGTCGGGGTCGGTGATGTATTGGTCGCGAATGCGGAAGGCCTGCTTGGTGGCCTCGACGACCAGATGCACATGTTCGGCGCTGTCGGCCTGCATAGCGGCCGAGGTCGAGGCGATCGAGCAGTGCGAGGATGGTCAGCGAGACCAGGCCCTGGGTGGGCGGGGTCATGTTGTAGAGATCGCCGAGCGAGTGCTGCAGGTGCAACGGTGTCACGCGCCGAGCGCGGTAGGCCGGCGAGATCCTGTGCGCTGACCAGGCTGCCGACTGCTGCCAGATCCGCCGCGATGTCCTGCGCCAGGGCGCCGCGGTAGAAGGAATCCAGCCCTTCTTCGGCGAGGCGTTCGAGGGTTACGGCCAGTCGCGGCTGGCGGAAGCGCGCACCTGCCGCCGGGACCTGGCCGTCCTCGGTATAGGTCTCCCGGAAACCCGGCTGGTCGATCAGCTCGGCGAGTTTTTTGCGCGTGTTTTCCGCCTGCGATTCCGTGACGGGCACGCCCTCGCGGGCATAATGGATGGCATCGCTGAGCAGCCGCGAGAGCGGCAGCTTGCCGCCGATTTCGTTGGCATAGGCATAGGCGGCGTCCCAGCCGGAGATCGTGGCGGCCACCGTGTTGGCGGCCAGCGGGCCGCGATGCGGGATCGTGGCGAGGCCGCGCGATTGGTAGAAGTCGCGCGAGGCGATGGCGGCCGCCGTGCCGGCGGCCTCGATGCCCACGCGGCGCCTGGCCGGGGACGGAAATGGTCCAGAAACCATCGCCGCCGATGCTGTTCATATGGGGATAGGCCACGGAGATCGTGGCGGCGGCGGCGATCATGGCTTCGACGGCATTGCCGCCATCGCGCAGCACGGCGAGCGCCGATTGGGAGGCGAGCGCGTGCGGGGCAACGGCCATGCCGCGGGTCGCTTGGAGGGAGTGACGCATCGACGGATCCTTGGGAATGCAAAAGGCGAAACTGCCGGGCTGCCGGGGATAACAGAACAAGGCAGGAACAGAAAGCGGAGGGCGCCGCCGGCAGTGACAAGCCGGCGGCGCCCCGTTTTTAGGATGTGGTGGCGCTTCAGGCGCGCTTCAGGGCTTCCCGGCCGGTGCCGGTGCCGGCGGTCCGGGCCGGCGTGCCGGCCGAAGCGAGCCAGCGGCGGCGCATCGGCTTGAGCACGAAGATGGCGAGGAGGGCGGTCAGGAAATTCATCGCGATGACCAGCTCGAATACCGGCATCCATGACCCGGTCGATTTATGCAGCAAAGCGGCGAGCGGGCCGCCCACCACGGAAGCCGCGCCAAAGGCGAGATAGAGGAAGCCGTAATTCGACGTGGCGTATTTGGTGCCGAAGGTGTCGGTCAGGGTCGAGGGGAACAGGGAGAAAATCTCGCCCCAGCCGAAGAAGACCACACCGGACATCAGCACGAACACGGTCGCATGGTCGCGCGTCAGCAGCCAGATGGTGATCGCCACCCCTTCGGCCGCGAAGGCGAGCAGCATGGTGTTTTCGCGGCCGACGCGATCCGACACCCAGCCGAAGAACGGCCGGGTCAGGCCGTTGGTGACACGGTCGATCGAGAGCGCCAAAGGCAGCGCCGGCAGGCCGAAGACCAGGGAATCCGCCAGGCCCCAATCGCGCGAGAAGGCGCCGAACTGGGAGATGACCATCAGGCCCGAGCTCGCCATCATCGTCATCATGATGAACATCAGCCAGAAGAGCGGGGTGCGCAGCATTTCGCCGGAGGTGAAGCTGCGGGCGCTTTCCTTCATTGCCGGGCGGGCGGAGCCTGCCTGGCGCTGCATCGTGGCCTGCCAGGCCGGGTCCGGGCGCTTCAGGCCGAGGGCCGCGAGCGATCCCGACGGCGCCGAGGATGATGCCCCAGACCAGCAGCGCATGCTGGTAACCGGATGCCTTGATGGCTTCGGAAATGGGGAAGGTGGTGAGGACCGCGCCAAAACCGTAGCCGGCGGCGACCATGCCGGTCGCGAAGCCGCGCCGGTCAGGGAACCACTGCACCATATGGCCGACGACGCCGACATAGATCATGCCGGTACCGACACCGCCCAACAGGCCATAGGTGAGGTAGAGGCCCGTCACTGTGGTGACATGCGCGGCCAGGACCCAGCTCAGCCCGGTGCACAGCGCACCCGCCGAGAGCAGCCAGCGCGGCCCGAATTTCTCAATAAGCCAGCCCTGGAAGGGACCGATCAGGGTTTGCAGGATGATCAGGATGGAGAAAGCCACCTGCAGGGTGGGCAGGCCCACGCCGAGGGCGGTGGTCATCGGCTTGGTGAACAGCGCCCAGACATATTGCGGGCTGGAAATGGCCGCCATGCAGACCAGCCCCAGGATGAGTTGGAGCCAGCGGGTCATTTTATTTGTCGTCGTCATCGTGTCCCATCTTCCTGTTGCCCAAGGCATGGGCGGTTAATCCTTTGTCCCGCGCAAAGCGGGGGCGGTTTTGAGCGGGTCAATGCCATGCCGGTCGCAATTCCCGCCGCCTTCAGCTTTCGCCGCCGCTTGGTGGCGGCGATGAAAGCATGTTCTGTCGAAAAAATTATGCAAGGGTTGTGCCAGAGCTTCCCGGGTCGATCGGAAAGTGCGGATTGTGGCGGCGCGCGCGGCGCATGCTGGGGCAGGGGAGGGGCAGAATACCCGATTCTGCTTCAGTTCAAGGCGCAGATCCCGGATCGGATGCCCGCGAAGCCTTGGCATGGGACGACAGGTTTTTTCCCGGCGGCGGCGTGCGGGAGAATGTTTCGCCCGTCCATCGCGCGTTGTTTAGATGAATAAATTTTGTGCAATGAACGTTATTGTCAGGGCTTTGCCTGTGCTCCCATAAGGGCCCCCCTGGAAGCTGCGCGCTCCCGAGGCCGCAGTATCCTTTGCCTGTTTTCCCGGAGTTTCTTTCACGATGTCCGACCTATCCCTCGGCGCCCGCCCCCTGTTCGCCGGTGCGCCCGCGCGGGCGCTGAGCTTGGCGCTGCTCGTTTTCGCCGCCGGGCTCATCTATCTCGACCGGGCTGTCAGCGACCGGCAGGCGGCCCTGTGGGTCGTCGGCACGCTGCTGGGCGCGGTGCTCTATCATGCCTCGTTCGGCTTCACCTCCGCCTGGCGGGTTTTCATCGCGGATCGCCGTGGCGCTGGCCTGCGCGCGCAGATGCTGATGCTCGCATTGGGCGTGGTTTTATTCTTCCCCGCTTTGTCCTCCGGTACGCTGTTCGGTCATGCGGTGACCGGCTACGTGTACCCGGTCGGCGTGTCGGTTGCCGTCGGCTCGTTCATCTTCGGCGTCGGCATGCAGTTGGGCGGCGGTTGCGCTTCGGGCACGCTCTTTGCCGTGGGAGGCGGCAGCACGCGTATGATCGTGACCTTGGCGAGCTTCGTGATCGGCTCGCTGATCGGCACGGCGCAGTTGCCGTGGTGGGCGGCGCAGCCGGCCTTCAAGCCGTACTCGATCATCCATGGCCTTGGCCTTTTCCCGGCGATTGCCCTCAACCTCGTGCTGTTCGCCGCGATTGCCGGGGGCACCGTGGTGCTCGAGAAGCGCCGGCATGGCGCGCTGGCCGCCGATGCGCCGGCGGCGCGTGGCAGCGGCGCGCGCTGGCTGGTCGGCCCCTGGCCGATGTGGGTGGGCGCGATCGCGCTGGCCGTGCTCAACTTCGCGACCCTGGCGCTCGCCGGGCGGCCATGGGGCATTACCTCGGCCTTCGCGCTGTGGGGCGCCAAGGGGGCGACGGCGCTCGGCGTGAATGTGGCGAGCTGGCCCTATTGGCAGAGCCAAGCCAAGGCGCTCTCGGCACCGCTCTCATTCGACATCACGACGGTGATGGATATCGGCATCATGCTCGGCGCCTTTGCGGCATCCGTACTGGCGGGCCGGTTTGATCCGGTCTGGCGGCTGCCGGTGCGCTCGCTCGCCGCCGCCGTGCTGGGCGGGCTGCTGCTGGGCTATGGCGCGCGCCTCTCTTTCGGCTGCAATATCGGCTCTTACTTCAGCGGGATCGTGTCGGGCAGCCTGCATGGCTGGCTGTGGCTGGTCTGCGCCTTTAGCGGCAACATCGCCGGCACCTATCTGCGGCCGCTTTTCGGCCTGGCGGTCGAGAAGACGGTCAAGGCGAGCGCCTGCTGATCCTCAAGGCGGGTTGAACGGACGGGCTCCGTTCAACCCGCCGATTTTACTCCGCGGGCGCTTCGCCGAGCTGGCCGGCCCGGACGGCGGGGACCCATAAGGCCAGCAGCACGATAAAGAGCGAAATCCCGAGCATGGCCCAGAAGGTCAGGTGCAGCGATTGCTGCAGGATCAGGGAAATCCCGCCATCGTTGCCGCTGACCGCATGGCTTGGCGTCGAGAGAAGCTGGCGCAATTGGTCTGAGGTGATCGGGCTGCCGCCTTTGGCATGGGTGAGGCCGTAATTGAGCACGGCGCCAAGCACCGTGGCGCCCAGCGTGCTGCCCAGGTTGCGCGCGAACAGGTTTGCCGCCGTGACGCTGCCGCGCTGCGACCAATCGACGATTTCCTGGATCAGAATCAGGGAGCTCACGCTGATCAGGCCCATGCCGAAGCCCATCACGAGGGAACCGAAAGCGGCCGTGACCGGCGAGCTTTGCGGGCCCAGCAGGATGAACACGCCGGCCCCGGCCGGCATGAGCACGCCGCCGGCGATCAGGATGCGCCGCAGGCCCAGGCGCTGCCAGATTCGCGCCGCGATCGTGGCGCCGGTCGGCCAGCCGACGAGCATCATCGTAAGGGTCAGGCCGGCGACGACCGCCGAGCGATGCAGGACGCTCTGCACATACATCGGCAGGAAGGTCGTGAGCCCCATGAGCGCCATGCCGGCGAGCACGCCGACGGCATTGGTGACCGCGATCGGCCGGTGGCTCCAGAGCGCAAAGGAGATCATCGGGTCGGCCGCGCGGCGTTCCTGCAGCACGAACAAGGCCGAGGAAACGCAAAACAGGCCCGCCAGGAGCAGCACGGTTTTGTCGCTGGACGCGCCGATCTCGGTCAAGGCGATCAGCATGGCGGCGATGGCCACCGTGAACAGCGTGGCGCCCGCGATGTCGATCGAACGGCGCTCATGCTTCGGCGTGTCGTGCAGGAACAGGATGAAGCCCGCGGCGGCGGCAAGGCCGATCGGCACGTTGATCCAGAATACCCAGGCCCAGGAGAAGTCGCGCAGGATGAGGCCGCCCACGACTGGCCCGAGAACGGCGGAGACCGCCCAGACGCTGGCGAGCCAGCCCTGCACCTTGCCGCGCTCGCGCGCCGGGTAAAGGTCCGCCACGATCGTCATGCCGACGGGCTGGATGGCGCCGGCGCCGACGCCCTGGATCAAGCGGAACAAGACCATTGAGGGCATTGACCAGGCGAAGCCAGCGAGGATCGACCCGACGAGAAAGATGGCGATGCCCAGGAGCATGATGTTCTTGCGCCCGTAAATATCCGAGAGCTTGCCGAAGACGACCGTCATGGCGGTCTGCGTCAGCAGGAAGGACGAGAAGACCCAACTATAGAGGCGCAGGCCGCCAAGCTCAGCCACGATCTGCGGCATGACCGTGGATACGATGGTAGCTTCGATGGCCACCATCACCATGGAGGCCATGACGGCGCCGATGACGAGTGCACGCGAGGAGGGGGCGCTCATGGGACGGCGACCGGCAGCGCGCAGATTTTTGCGTTGTAGAAATGATTTAAAATATGGGGCATAGGTTAAATTCGCTGTTGGGCCTTGACCCATATAGTATGACAGCATCTCTGACAATCATTCGGCCGCAAAGTGTTTTGGCATGCCTGCTGGTCACCGGCTGCGCGCTTGCCTCTCGATCTGCTTCCAGAGAATAAGCGCGGACCCCGAAATCCGGGGAGAGACGGAGAGAGATGTCGATGCATAAATCCTACACCGCCCGCGCCGCCGCTGCGGCGGTTCTCATGCTGCTTGCCCCCGCCGCCATGGCGCAGACCACCCTGGCGCCGCGTGATGTGCCCGCGAAGAGCATTCCGGTGCCGAGTGATGTCAGCCCGCAACTGCAGGCCGTTATCGCGCAGCCGCTGCATAGCGGCTGGAACACCCCGCCGACCACGCCGCAGGGCTGGCAGCAGCTCGCAACCTCCGAGGCGGTCGCCGCCGGGCCGGTGGTGGCGCAGATGGCGCAGCGCCTGCATGTCACGATCAAGCCGGGTACGATCGACGGTGTAAAACTCTATTACGTCACGCCGGACCGCATCCCGGCGCGCAACGCCAAGCGCCTGCTCATCCATGTTCATGGCGGTTGCTACGTGTTGAACCCAGGCGCGGCCGCGTTGCCCGAGGCCGTGCTGATGGCGGGGATCGGCCATATGCGGGTCATCTCCGTGGATTACCGGATGCCGCCGGTGGCCTATTACCCGGCCGCACTCGACGATGCGATGACCGTGTATAAGGCCGCGCTGAAGATGACGAAGCCGCAGGATATCGGCGTGTTCGGCAGCTCGGCCGGCGGCGCGCTGACGCTGGAGATGGTGCTGCGCGCGAAGCAGGCGCATCTGCCGCTGCCCGGCGCCATCGCACCGGGCACGCCGATGGCGGATGTCACGGGGCAGGGGGATTCCTTCCAGACCAATGCTTTGGTCGATAACGTCCTGGTGTCGCCGACCGGGTTCTGCGATGCCGCGACCCGCTTCTACGCGCATGGTCACGACCTGGCCGACCCGATGCTCTCGCCCGTTTATGGCGACCTTCACGGCTTTCCCCCGACGATTCTGACCACGGGAACGCGCGATTTGCTGTTGAGCAATACGGTGCGCACGCATCAGAAACTGCTGCAGTCCGGCGTCGATGCCGATTTGCTGGTGTTCGAGGGCATGTCCCATGCGCAGTTCACCCTGGATGACCGCATTCCGGAGGACCGGCAGGCGTTTACGGAGATCAGTGCGTTTTTGGACAGGCATTTGGGGCATTAAAGACGAAGTGAAGGTCTTCTTTTTGTGAACAAAAAGAAGCAAAAAAACTTTGCGAATTGAGGCTGTGCGGGCGCAACCGCACAGTCTCAAACAAACAGAAGTTTTTGCGCCGCTTTTTTTCAAAAAGCGGCCACTTCCTTCGCATAACAGTTTTGATTCGGTCTTAAAGGGCCAAAGCAAAGAATTTCTTCAGTCTGAACCAACAGAAAGCCGCGTCGCTGAGCGTTGTCGCGCGCAAATGGATCCTCTAGCTTGATCCGTCCCGTCACGGGCGGCCAATAAAAGTTAGAGGAAACGATGATCGACTTATCCGCCAAACGTATGATCGGCTCGGCCATAAGGCTGAACCCGCAAGACAATGTCGTCGTCGCCCGCGTCCCGGTCGCGGCGGGCACTTCGTTGCCGGAAGAAGGCATCACCATCCTCGAAGCCGTGCAGGCCGGCTATAAAATCGCAACACGATTCATCGCTAAAGGCGAGGCGATTCAAAAATACAATGTGACCATTGGCTTCGCGGCGCAGGATATTGCGCCCGGCTCGCTGGTGCATAGCCATAATACGGCGTTTCAGGATTTCGACCGCGATTATGCCTATGGCGCGGAGTACCGCCCCGTGGAGATGGTACCTGAAGCGCAGCGCGCGACGTTTCAGGGCTATGTGCGGCCGGATGGGCGGGTTGGGACGCGCAATTTTATTGGCGTGATGTCCACCGTGAACTGTTCGGCGACCGTGGTGCATGCGGTGGCGGATTATTTTACCCCGGAGCGGCTCGCGGAATATCCGAACGTCGATGGCGTGGTCGCTTTCAGCCATGGCATTGGCTGCGGCATGGAGATGACGGGCGAGCCGATGTCCCTGCTGCGGCGGACCACGGCCGGATATGTCCGGCACCCGAACATCGCCGCGGCGCTCGTCATCGGCCTGGGCTGCGAGCGGCACCAGATTGCCGGGCTGCTGGCGGAACAGGGGCTCTCGGTCGGCGCCAACCTCCAGGTTTTCACCATGCAGCAGGTGGGCGGCACGCGTAAATCGATCGAGGCCGGTATCGAGGCGGTGAAGGCGTTGCTGCCCGAGGCCAACCAGGCGCAGCGGCAGACGGTTCCGGCGAGCCACCTGACCGTCGGCCTGCAATGCGGCGGGTCGGACGGGTTCTCCTCCATCACCGCCAACCCTGCTCTGGGTGCGGCGATGGACATGCTGGTGCGCCATGGCGGGACGGCCATCCTGTCCGAGACGCCGGAGATTTATGGGGTCGAGCACACGCTGACGCGCCGTGCGGTCAGCCGCGCGGTGGGCGAGAAGCTGATCGAGCGCATCCGCTGGTGGAAGGACGAGTATAATGCCGGGCGGGATACGCAGATCAACGGCGTTGTAAGCCCGGGCAACCAGGAAGGCGGGCTGGCCAATATTTTCGAGAAATCGCTGGGCTCTTCCATGAAGGGCGGTACCGGGCCGCTGATGGAAGTGTATAAATACGCCGAGCAGGTGACCGCCAAGGGCCTCGTGTTCATGGACACGCCTGGCTTCGATCCGGTTTCGGCGACGGGGCAGGTTGCGGGCGGCGCCAATTTGATCGCGTTTACCACCGGGCGCGGCTCGATGTTCGGGGCCAAGCCTACCCCGTCGGTGAAGCTTGCGACGAATTCGCCGATGTTCCGCCGGCTGGAAGAGGACATGGATCTCAATTGCGGCGAGATCCTGGACGGCACCGCGACGCTGCAGGAGATGGGGGCGCGTATTTTCGAGCTGCTGCTGCGCACGGCGTCCGGCGAGAAATCCAAGAGCGAGCTTTTGGGCGTCGGGCGGTATGAATTCGTGCCGTGGCAGATTGGCGTGATGAGCTGACGCCAGCGGCGGGATGCGGGATAGGCGCTGGCAACGCGCCTTTCTATTTGCAACGCCTCGCCGTTCTATCAGTGATCCGGCGCGCGGCCGATCTGCAATTCGTCGATGATCAGGCGCGCGATCCGGAGCTCATCGATTTTGCCGCTGCGCAGTTTGGCGCGGCCCAAGGCGAGCTGCCCGATGGCGAGCTTGCCGATGGCCAATGCGCCTACGGCGAAGGCGCCGAGTGCCAGCACGCCTAACGCGGCGGCACCGATCCTAACAGCGGTTTCGCGCCGAACCGCTGGGATGGGGCGTGTAGTTGGCGCTGCGATGTCTGTGGCTATCTGAGAGGGATGGTCGTGCGTACCGCTCATCCGACGCTCCTGCCGGTTGGAGGGGGAGCTTAGCGGGGATTGGCGGGTTCGTCAGGTTTATTCGGGGCAATCCGCTTGTGCCTGGATTTGAGGCAAAGCGGCGAGGGTCGGTGGTTCTCCGGCCCTCGCCCAAGGTTTTAGAGCGCGATCGTTTTAGGTCCGCGCATCTTGCGCGGCGCTAAAACGTGAATCGCCCTCAAAAAAAGCTAGAGCATGATCGCACTTAAAGCGATCATGCTCTAGTGGCCCAGATGCTTGTCCATGAACGCGGCCTCTTCCGTGAAGGCCTGGCGGTCTTCGGGAATGCGGTCGTCGAGGGAGAACTGCGCGTGGGACATGCCCTCGAACACCAGCAGGTCGGCATGGTCGCCGGACTGCAGCAGCTTCTGATGCGTGCGGACCGTGTTGCTCAGCATGAGGTCGCGCGTGCCGGTGGCCAGGATGGCCGGCGGCATGCCGTGGAAGTCACCATTCAGCGGCGAGAGCATCGGGTCGGACATGTCATGGCCATGGGCGTAGAAGGTCGCCGCGGCTTCGCAATAGCCGGTCGGCGAGACCAGGTTATTGTCGACCAGCGCGTTGGTCTGGGCGGAATCGCCCTGATACACCACATCCGCCATCGGCGTGTTCACCGCGATGGCGCCCGGCATCGGCAGGTGGTCCTGCTTGGCGCTCAGCATCATCTCCAGCGTCAGCGCGCCGCCGGCGGAGCGACCGAACACGCCGATATCCTGCGGCTTCGTCATCTTCAGCGCGGCCTTGTAGACGGTCATCGCGTCATCGAGCGCTGCGGGGAAATAGGCGGTGGGGGGCATCCGGTAATCGACGGCGATGACCCGGAAATGGCCCATGCCGGCCATCAGCAAGGCCTCGGGCAACGCGGCTTCGCCACCGCCCAGTACGTAGCAGCCGCCATGCACATGGATGAGCAGGCGCTTGGCGTTGCGCGCGGGGATGGTGTCGGGCGTCAGGTAATAGACTTTGACGCCGTCGATCGTGCCGGGCTTGATGGTGACGTGCAGGCGCTGCGCCATCGGCCCGACCTGTGCCGCGACGCCAGCCGCGAGCTTGTCGGAAAGCTGCTGCCAGCCCTGGGGCGTGGTCGGCGGCGTGTTCCAGCCGGGGGTCAGCGGCTTGGCGATAACGGCCTGCAGTTGCGGGCTGACATCGGTTGGCACGGGAATGGTTTTCGCGGGTTCCAGGCGGGGCGCCAGGGTTGTCGTCTGCGCCATGGCGGCGGGGGCGAGCAGCATGAACGCCGCTGCGGCGACCGCGCGGGCGGTGTGGGGTTTGTGCATAGACATCTCTCTTTATTTCTCCCCGGATCGTCGGGGTGGCGCCTTATCCTCTGGAAGCCTGCAAGTGACAAGCCGGTGGGTTTTGTCCCGGTGATCGGATCAATCTCCAGAAACATTGTAGAAATACCTTGGAGATAAGCGCGCTGTCGCAGATGCTGGTGCTGCGATCCCGATAAGAGCAGTCTCGCGCTACATCGGCTGGTGTGCGTTTACGATCATGGACGCCTTCACGCCGAAATGGTCGCTCGCCAACAGGCCGGTTTCCGGATCGGGTTGATCGAGGACGGTCGCCACGGCGATTGTCTGCCAAGCTTCCATGTCGTTCACAACCCGCATCAGGATGTGATCGATGCAGGCGCCATCACCATGATTGGCCTCGGCACAGGTCACCGCTGCGGGCACGCCGGCCAATTTTCGGCAGTCCACCAGCCGGGCGCCGTTTGGAGAATCAACATTCGCGAATTCCGCGGCATCGGCCGTGGCGTTGAAATCGCCGCCGACGATCACTAAAATTGCCGGCGATACGCCTGCCAGCTCTGCCATGATGGTTTCAAATTGCCGGCGACGGAGGGTTTGAGCATCGCGCAAATGGGTCAGATGCAGGGAGACCGCCAGAATGGGGCAAGCGGGATGGTCGATTTCGACGAATAGAGCGGCGCGTTCGCCGTCCCTGGGGTCGCTCGGCAGCGGCACTGTCCGCCATCTTTGGATCGGATGACGGGACAACACGGACAGCCCCGACGTGCTGACCGCCTCAGCGCCCTCGCAAAGACGAACTTTCCTGCGGCCGGGGCAATGCGCCGAATGGAAGCCCGTCGCACTGCTCAGCGCCGCGGTGGTGTCGTGGCCAAGCTCGCGTGCTGCGAAGCATTCCTGCAAGAGCAGAATATCGGGGGCCAGCCGGCGGATTTCCTCGGCCATCAGCCGAAGCCTCGCTCGATATGCGCCGTCGCCCTTCCAGGTATTGAGCGTCATGACGACAAGGGATTCGTGTGGAACTTTTGGCGGCGAAACCTCAGTTCGTTTTGCCCGGACAGGCGACATTCGGTCTCCTAATTAATGGCCGCGGCCGGTTTGGTGGAACGTGAGTGATGTTAGCACGGCTTTGGCTTCGAACTCCATTGGGCTGAGATGCCCGGCGGACGGGCCCGGGCTGAAAAAGGGAGCATGGCCCGGTGCCGCCGATAGGCAGCAGCAACATCCACGCTAGAAGCCGTTCAACGATCGAACCGTGGCGGCTTGTTTTGGACAGGTTTCGAAGGTCAGGTCATGCCGAAAGCCGGTCTCGTCGCCGAAGCAGGGCCAGTTCTACGTCAATCCGCGGCATGGAGGGGAATATTTGGTGCGATGCATGAGATTGAGTTGTGGAACTCTCGCCTCTTTGAGGCCTGGCGGTTCTGCTTTGCAGCCAGCGTCGGGCGGCCTCCGCGTTGGTGACGGTTGCGGCGATCGGCTGGTTGACCTCATGGGCGATGGAGGCGGTTAATTGCCCCACGCGTCGCGACGCGGGTCGCGTGTGCCAACTCCGTCTGTACTTCGCGATAGCGCCGCTCGCTCTCGTGCGCTTTGGCTTCCGCCTGCTTGCGCTCCGTCAGCTCCAGCATGAAGGCGACACCCTCGTCGCCACCTTCCTCGAACATCGCCACGCCGACCAGCACGGGCACGCGGCTGCCGTCCTTGCGATTGAGCTGGCCCCCGCGGTGAGGACCACTTTCGGCCGGATTTAAGTTGAAGTCGGCGCCGTTCTATCTTCCATATAAAATTAGGCTGCTTGCTGCTGTTGTGGCTGTGGGTATGTGGGCAACGCGTTAGCGTTGTCCAAGCGAAGCGTCATATCCACAGCCATCGGCGGCAATACGCCGACCATCGCTTCATGCCAGACCTCCATCGGCGCTCGGTTACCCAGGGCCTGATGGGGGCGCCTATGGTTATAAAAAGAAATCCAATCGGCGATCCCGGCCCGCGCCTCGATCCCATCGGCGTAATACTTGATATAGAGATCCTCGTACTTCAGCGAGCGCCAGAGCCGTTCGATGAAGACGTTATCCATCCAGCGCCCCTTGCCGTCCATCGAAATTCTGATCCCGGCGGCATTCAACGTGCCGGTGAATTCCGCCGAGGTGAACTGTGACCCTTGGTCAGTGTTGAAGATCTCCGGCTTGCCGAAACGCGCTATGGCCTCCTCCAGCGCCGAGACGCAGAAACGCACATCCATCGTGTTCGATATCCGCCAGGCCAACACCGCGCGGCTGTGCCAGTCCATGATAGCCACCAGATATAAAAAGCCCCGGCCGATCGGCAAATAGGTGATGTCGGCGCACCAGACCTGGTTCACCCGCTCGATCGCCAGCTCCCGCAGCAGATAAGGGTAGATTTTGTGTCCGGTGCCGGGTTTGCTGGTCCGCGGTTTCGGCCCGAGCGCCACGATCCCCATCAGCCGCATCAGGCGGCGTACCCGTTTGCGGTTCACCAGCACCCCCTCCGCCGCCAGCAGCGCAACCATCCGCCGTGATCCCAGAAACGGCCAGCGCAGGAACAGTTCGTCGAGCCGGCGCATCAGATCAAAATCATTGTCGTTGGCTACACGCCGCGCCCGATACACGCCCGATCGCGCCACGCCGAGCATTGTACATTGCCGCCGGATCGACAGGTCGGGGTGATTCCGATCGAGCTTCGCTCTGCGGTCCGGCGCGCTCATTTGCCGAGCCTCTTTGCGAAAAAATCATTCTCGATCGTCAACTGACCAATCTTCGCATGCAGTTTTTCGATCATACGGCTCGACGCCGCCTCGGCATCCTGACCAATCTTCGGGTCGAACACCCGGGTTGCATGCTCCTGGAGCTGCTTCTTCCAGGCATAAATTTGGTTCGGGTGAACCTGGTAGCGAGTTGCCAAATCGGCAACCGTCGCCTCCTCCCGCAACGCCTCCAAGGCGATCTTCGCCTTCAGCGCCGCATCAATCGTCCGTCTCGTCTTGCTCATAATCCGCTCCATCTACACGACAGAACGGCACCGCTTCCACCTTAACCACTGGTCCCAAATCCCGGGGCCAGCTCAGTTGCTGACTTGGGGCCGAAAATTACTGCAGGTCACCATGGCCGCGAAGCTCGACGCGCGGCTCAACCTGATGATCTTCGACCGTCTACTGGCGCTGCCCATCGAATTTTTCGAGCGCGAACAGGCCGGCACGCTGGCGCATAAAATCGGCCAGGTCCACCAGGTACGGGAGTTCCTCACCGGCAGACTGATGAACACGTTCATCGACATGTTCATGGTCGCCCTGCTGCTGCCCATCCTGTTTTACATGAACGCTGTCATGGCCTGGACGATCCTGGTCGCAGCCGCAATCATCGCCCTGATCATCGCCGCCTTCCTGCGGCCGATGGGCATCATGACCGATAAAATCATCGCGGCGGAATCGGCCAAGGGCTCGGTCCTGGTGGAGAGCATCTACGGCATTCGCACAGTCAAGGCGCTGGCGCTCGAGCCGATGCGCGCAGCCGACTGGGACCGGCGGGTCGCGGAAACAGCGGACCTTCATGTCGAGGCCAGCAAACTCGGAAACTGGCCGGCGACACTGAGCATGCCGCTGCAGCGCTACTGCTCGTACGGCGTCATGCTGCTCGGCGCCTGGATCACGCTCAGTTCGAACAACGCGCTCGACCTCGGCAGCCTGATGGGCTTCATGATGCTGGGCGGGCGGGTCGCCGGGCCGCTGGTCAGCCTCGCCGGGCTGATGGAGGACGTCCAGAAGGCACAAGCCGCGATCGGCATGGTCGGCTCCGTGCTCAACCGCCCGAACGAGAAGCGGGCACTCACGCATGGCCTGCGCCCGCGCTTTGAAGGCGCGATCGCGTTTGATGATGTGACCTTCCGTTATGAAGGCACGAAAACCCCGGCGCTGGATAAAATGAGCTTTCAAATCCCGGCCGGCACCATGCTAGGTCTCGTCGGCCGCTCCGGCTCCGGCAAATCCACCGTGACCAGGCTGCTGCAGGGCATCAACCGCGACTATTCCGGTGCCATCAAGATCGACGGCACCGATATGCGGGAGATCAACCTGCGGCATTTGCGCAAGAATTTCGGCATGGTGCTGCAGGATAACTTCCTGTTCCGCGGCACGGTGCGCGACAACATCATCGCCGGCCGGCCCGGCCTCTCTTTCGAGGATGCGGTACGCGCGGCACGGCTTGCCGGAGCCGAGGAGTTTATCGAGCGCCTGCCGCAGGGCTATGACACCTTCATCCAGGAGGGCTCGCCCAACCTCTCCGGCGGGCAGAAGCAGCGTTTGGCCATCGCGCGCGCGGTCGTTGCCGATCCGAAAGTGCTGATCCTCGATGAGGCGACCTCGGCACTCGACCCGGAAAGCGAAGCTCTGGTGAACGCCAATCTGCTGCGCATCGCCCATGGCCGAACCATGGTCATCGTCTCGCACCGGCTCTCCTCGCTGATCGATTGCGACCTCATCATGGTGCTCGATCGCGGCCGCACCGTCGATCTCGGCACGCATCACGAACTCGTCGAACGTTGCCCGATCTATCGCCATCTCTGGCTGCAACAGAACCGCCATCTTGATCCACAAGGCAAACCCCATACCGCGCCTTCGCCGGCTCTTGCCCAAGGCGACTAGTACAACATCCCGTAAATATCTTTAATAAATGTTGGGCTGCAAGTAAGGCTGTAGGAGCGTGACGACGACCTCGGTCATCTCGTCGAGAGACCCCGTGCCGGGCAGCGGTTCCCATCGGCCATTGTGGCTACGAAAGGCGGCACTATAACGATTGCGGCTGAGTTCAGTGAGGCGCGCCACAACCGTTGCCTCCTCATCGTCCAGACGTTTGATCAGCAGGTGACACCCATAGGCTTGCGTGACGATCTGCTCATGGCCGAGTAGGCGGCGCAGTTGACGCTGGAGTTCGGCTGCGGAGTGTCTGGCGGGTAAAGCTGGCATGTCGTTCCTCGATTATGATGCGCCGGTTTGCAGCGGATAGCCCCGGAAACTCCATTTGAAAGGGCGTGCCGCCTGATTATGCTCGTGGATGAACTGCTCGGTGCGCTCGCGCAGGTGCGCGGTGCTGGTGTGGCTGGCGTGGCGTAGCACCCGGCGCGTGTAGCGGGCGAACCACAGTTCGATCTGATTGACCCAGCTCGCATGCAGGGGCGTGAAGTGGAAGTGAAACCGCTCGCCGTGCCGTGTGTTAAACGCCTGCCAGACAGCTCGTGCGCAATGCGTGTTCAGATTGTCCCAAATGACGTGTATCTGTTTGTTCGGGTGCGCGAGCGCCACGCGCTCCATGAAGGCGACCAGGTCATCCTGGGTGCGCCGCTCGCGGCACTCTGCCAACGCCTGGCCGCTATGAACATCGAATGCGGCGATCAGCGTCTGGGTGCCATGGCGGACATATTCGAATTCGCGACGACGCAGCCGGCCCGGAGCTGGCGCGCGCCCCGGATGCTTGCGCTCAATGGCTTGAATTCCAGTCTTCTCATCAATGCTGAGCACCACTGCGTTTTTGGGCGCCTTGCGATACAGCTCGCAGATCACGTTGACCTTTTCGCGAAAGGCCGGATCAGGACTGTGTAACCATTGCCTGACCCGGTGCGGGCGCACATCGCCGGCCTGCAGGATACGTTGCATATGGCTGCGGCTGATCTGTTCGACGATGCCGCGCTCGATTGCGCGCACCACAATCTCGTCCAGCGTTGGCGTGACGCGCCCCTCGGGTTCTGGCGCTTCACATGCCAGCGCAATCAACTGCAGTCGCGTTTCCTGCGTGATGCGTGGCGGGCGGCCGCTGCGCTCACCCTCGCGTAGGCCCCGCGCACCTTGCTGGGCGATGCGCCTGCGCCACGCGCTAACCGTCTGCACTGAGACACCCAGCTCCCGCGCAATCACGGTATTCGAATGTCCCTCGTGGGCCCACAGGGCGATCCGCGCCCGCATCACATCCCGTTGGGCCGCTGTCCTGCGTTCGATCAGCGATAGCAGCTCAACTTGTTCCTTCTTGGCCAGCTTCACTGGCGTTGCATGACGACCTCGGCTCATCCCGACATGTTAGCCCAAGCACTTAATTATTCAAGCTATTTACGGGATGTTGTACTAGTTCACGCCTCGGGGACCGCCTGGCACCGATCCTTACGGTTGAGCCCGCCGGCGAATATCCGTCGCCCCACGCACTGCAGTGTTCCAGCAACCGAGGTTCATAGGTGCAGCCATATCCTATGACC
This sequence comes from uncultured Pseudomonadota bacterium, assembly GCA_963737355.1. Classification (GTDB taxonomy): domain Bacteria; phylum Pseudomonadota; class Alphaproteobacteria; order Acetobacterales; family Acetobacteraceae; genus Acidocella. The sequence goes on from CAVTSC010000008.1 coordinate 946,866, forward strand.
CCTATGCCCTATGCCACTCATGTGGGAAAAAATAACTTAACGGCTTCGGGGGGCACATACGTTTATCCGGGTATGTTCCGTATCGTATATGCCGTATGGAATTAAAAGGGCTGGGGATAAGTGCTATAAGCCATTGAAAATGAATGGCGTCCCGTAGGGGATTCGAACCCCTGTTACCGCCGTGAGAGGGCAGCGTCCTAGGCCTCTAGACGAACGGGACAGCGCGGCTCTGGCTACGCTGTCGGGCGCGTCGCGTCAAGCGGGGGCGGCGTCGGTTATGAAAAAACCTGCGGAGACGCGGCCCTGCCAGCTTTCCGCGCGTAAATAGCCGGCCAGGTGCAGCGGCGCGCCGCCGGGACGGGTGAGGGCGTCGGCGAGCGGGCCTTCCTTGGCGCGGAACAGCAGCGCTTTTAGCCGGCCGCCGCCTTCGCCTTCCACCATGGCGCGGATCGTATTCCCATCCTTGCCGATGCGGTCGGCCTTCACCACCCGGGCGCGCGGCAGCACGAAGAGCGGTTCGGCATTGCCGGTGCCAAAGGGGCCAAGCCTGGCCACCATCTGCGCCAGTGCGGCATCGGCGCTGTGCATGCCGAGCACGCCTTCCAGCGTCAGGGCCTCCAAGCCGGGCAGGGGGGCTTCACCGGCCAGGCGTTCGTTCAGGAATGCGTGCAATTCGGCCAAGCCGGCTTCCTCGACCGAGAAGCCGGCGGCCATCGGGTGGCCGCCGCCAGTCCTCAACAACCCGCTTTGGCGGGCCGCGATCACGGCCGCGCCAAGGTCCAGCCCGGGCACCGAACGGCCCGAGCCCTTCGCCAGCCCGTCGACGATGCCAGCGACCAGAGCCGGGCGGTTGTATTTTTCCTTGATCCGCCCGGCGACAATGCCGACCACGCCGGGATGCCATTCGGCCTGCGCCAGCAGAATCACGGTCTGCCCGGCGGCAACCTGCGCCTCGGCCTGCGCCATCGCCGCTTCCATGATGCCGGCTTCCACGGCCTGGCGCTGGCGGTTCACCTCGTCGAGCGTCTGGGCGAGCTGGGCGGCATCATCGGGGTCTTCCGCTAGCAGCAGGCGCACGCCCATATCCGATTCTGCGATCCGCCCCGAGGCGTTGATGCGCGGGCCGAGGGCAAAACCGCAATTCATCGCGGTCGGCGCTTCGCTCACCTTGGCGACTTCGAGCAAAGCCGCGATCCCCGGGCGGGCGCGCCTGGCCATCACGCGCAGTCCTTGCGTGACCAGCGCGCGGTTCAGCCCGGTCAGCGGCATCACGTCGCAGATCGTCGCGAGGGCAACGAGGTCCAGGAATTCGCGTAGATCCGGCTCGGCGCGCTCGGCGAAAAACCCTCGCCGCCGCAGTTCGCGCAGCAGCGCGATGCAGGCGATGAAGGCGACCGCGGTCGCGCAGATCGTGGTCAGGCCGGAGGCGCAATCCAGCCGGTTCGGGTTCACGGTGGCATGGATGCGCGCCGGCGGGCCTTCCGCCTTGTGGTGGTCGAAAACCAGCACGTCGGCGAGGTTATGCAGCGGCGCGAAGGCATCATGCGCGCTGGTGCCGCAATCGACACAGACGAGCAGGCTGGCCCCGCGCTCGGCCATGCCGCGTAACGCGGTGCTGTTGGGGCCGTAGCCTTCCAGCATGCGGTCCGGCACATGGTAGAGCACCTCGCAGCCGAACTGGCGCAGCACCGTGACCATCAAGGCGGAGCTGCAGGCGCCGTCCACGTCGTAATCGCCGAACACGCCGACGCATTCGTGCGCCATCACGGCATCGGCCAGGCGCGCGGCGGCGGTGTCCATATCGGTCATGCAGGAAGGGTCGGGGAGCATCGCCCGCAGGGTCGGGTCGAGAAAATCGGCTGCCTGTTCGGCGCTGATCCCGCGCGCGGCGAGCAGCCGTCCCATCAGCTCAGGCACGCCAAGCGCCTGGGCGATGCCCTGGCCCACCCGGTCCTCCTGCGCGCTGCGCCATACCCAGGCCCGGCCGGACAGGCTTTGCTTCACCCCAAACGCATGGTCGTTCATCATCCCCCGCTTGAATCGGCCAGCCCGAGTTGGCGCAAGGCAAATCAGGGGATGAGTTCGTAATGCATGGTTGCATCCACGGTAACGTGATCGGCCTTCGTGCCGGGCGGGAAGGCGGGCAGTTGGTTCTGCGCGAACAGCCCGAGCCAGGCCTGGTCGAGAAACGGCGAGCCTGAGCCGTTCAACAAATGCAGCCCGGTGACCCGGCCGGCACGGTCGACGGTGAACTCGATCTCCACGCTGCCTTGCTGGCCCTGCTCCAGGGCCGCTTGCGGGTAGTATTTATGGTCGTTCACCCATTGGTTGAGCTCGGCATTCCAGTCCGCGCCGATATCGCCTTTGATCGTCAGCTCCGGCGCATTCGCGGCCTGCGCGTCGGATTGCGGCAGGTTCAAACTCAGCGCCCGCTGTGCATGCGCCATTGGCGGCGCGGGGGTTCCCGGGCTGCCAAAGGACATGTTGTTCATGACCATGTATTTGGGCGCCGGCCTTGGGTTGGGGCGCGGCTGCGGGCGAGGCTCGAGCGGCAATTGCGGCATTGGCGGGATCTGCGGCGCGCTTTGCAGCGTGGCGAAGGGCGCGGCCGGCATGTTCAAATTCACCTGCGGCTGAGCCTGCGCCGTTTGCGGCGGGGGCGGGGGGGCGGCGGGCGGCGGCATCTGCGCCACGCTGGTTGGGCCGGGGCGGGGGGCTGGCGGGGCCTGCGCCTGCGGCGCGCCGCCATTTTCGAACACTACCGACACGCCTGGCGGGCTCTCTTCCGCCGGCAGGCCACGATGCCGCGCAAAGAGCAGCACGAAAGCGATCAGTGCGACATGCAAAAGCACCGCCGCGGCCCAGGCGATCCTCTGGTTGAGGAGGCGCCAGCGCCGCGGCGGGAGGGGGGCGGCAAGCCGTTCGCTTGCCGCTAGCGCAACAGGGTGGGTTGCGGAAACGGAGGGTTCAGTAAGGACGGTAATAATAGGCAGGTGCGGGGGCGTAATAGACGGGCGGCGGCGGCGCGGCATAGACCACGGGCGCCTGCGGCTGTTGAATTGTCTCACCATTTCCGACCATGCATTGGGCATAGGCCACGTCATAGCTGCCTTGGAGCGAATCTGCAGCAGCCTGAGTGTTGTTTGAGCCGACCGCGGCCCCGCCGAGCAGCCCGGCCCCGGCGCCGACGGCAGCACCCGCACCCACATTCCCGGCCAGCGAGCCCAGCGCCGCGCCGGCCGCAGCGCCGATTAACGTGCCGGCTACGGCCGACGTGGTGGCATTGTTCTGCGCGTTGGCCGAGACTTGCCCGGCATTCGCGATCTTGGACTGCGCGTAATTGCGGCAAGTCGCGTCATCCTGCTGGAATTGGGCGAAGCTTTTGCCCTGGCCCGGCATGGCGACCACTGTGGGCCCGGATGGCGGGGCCACGGTGCAGGAGGCTAGGCCCAAGGCCGGCAGCAAGGCCAGCCCGAAATATTTCCTTGTTTTCCCCGTAGACATTCAAACGCTCCTGTTAGGCTCGCGTGTAATAAGATCAGTCCGTTATGTACCCCCGGTCATTCCGGGCGGCAACGCGTCCGGCGGCTGGGCTTACAATTCGTATCGAACGGAAATTTATCGCGTCATGCGGGCGAAAAAAGGCCCTTATCCGGCGTTTTCTGGGCGTTTAGGCGTTTTTTTTGTCGAAACGGTCCAGAGGTGGTTGCGGCAAGCGCGCAAGCACCTGCCGCAAACGCCCTGGGTCTTAGTTCCGGCCTTCGAAGAAATCCTTCACTTTCGCGAAAAATCCCTCGTGTTCGGGGCTTCCCGTGGCATGGCTCCGGGATTCCTGCTCGAATTCCTCCAGCAGCTCGCGCTGGCGGCGGGTGAGGTTCTGCGGCGTCTCGACCGCGACCTGGATGTACATGTCGCCGCGCTGCGTGCTGCGCAGGACCGAGAATCCCTTGCCGCGCAGCCGGAACTGGTCGCCCGTCTGCGTGCCGGCCGGGATTTTTACTTTCGCCCCCGTGCCATCGATCGCGGGGACCTCGATTTCGCCGCCCAGCGCCGCCTGCGTCATGCGCAGCGGCACGCGGCAAAAAATATTCGCGCCGTCGCGCTGGAAAATCGCATGCGGCCGCACGGCGATATGCACATAGAGATCGCCGGGTGCGGTGCCGCGCCCGCCGGCCTCGCCCTCGCCGGAAAGGCGGATGCGCGTGCCATCTTCCACGCCGGCCGGGACCTGCACGGCCAGCGTCTTTTCCCGCGGCACGGTGCCCGCACCCGAGCAAGCCCGGCACGGATTGCGCACCACACGGCCGGAGCCGCTACAGGTCGGGCAGGTGCGCTCGACCAAAAAGAAGCCCTGTTGCGCGCGCACGCGCCCGGCACCGCCGCAGGTGCCGCAAGTGTCCGATCCGGCATTTTTATCCGCCGAGCCGCTGCCGGTGCAGGCATCGCAGGTCACGCGGGTGGCGACCCGTACATTCGTCTTGATGCCCGTGAAGGCTTCCGCCAGGTCGATCTCGACCTGCGCGCGGATATCCGCGCCGGTCTGCGCGCGCTCGCCGCCGCGCCTTGTGGCGCCGAACATCTGCTCGAAAATATCGCCGAGGCCACCTTCGAAGCCGAAACCGCCGCCGCCGGAGCCAGGCCCGCCATTCTCGAAGGCGGCATGGCCGTAGCGGTCATAGGCCGAGCGCTTCTGGTCGTCCTTCAGCACGTCATAGGCCTCGTTCAATTCCTTGAACTTCGCCTCGGACTTCGCATCGCCCGGATTACGGTCGGGATGATATTGCATGGCCAGCTTGCGGTAGGCCTTCTTCATTTCTTCGGCGCTGGCGCCGCGCGCAACGCCCAGCGTGGCGTAGTAATCCTGTTTGGCCATAGCGGCGGTATCTTCCTTCAAACCGGCCGGAGCGGTCTTGTACGAGGCGGTTCGGCCTCAGCCTCCGGTGCATTTCTCGACATAGTCTAGAACCACAAAATCCCGGGGCAACCGCCCCGGGATCATTGCTGCGTCTACTGGATGATGTGGGACCTCAGGCGGATTTCTTGCTGTCGTCGACTTCCTCGAAATCCGCATCGACGATCTTCTCGCCGCTCGGCCCGGCTTCCGGCTGGGCTGCCCCGCCTTGCGCTGTCTCGGCCTGGGCCTTGTACATCGCTTCGCCGAGTTTCATCGCCGATTGCGAGAGCCGCTCGCCGGCGGATTTGATCGCCTCGGCGGTGCCGCTCTCAAGCGCCGATTTCGCCGCCGCCACCGCCGCTTCGGCTTCGCCCTTATCCTGGGCCGAAACCTTGTCGCCGGCTTCCTTCAGCGTTTTCTCGACCTGGTTGATCATCGCCTCGGTCTGGTTGCGCGCTTCCACCGCCTCGCGCCGTGCCTTGTCGGCCGCGGCGTTTTCCTCGGCTTCGCGCACCATCCGCTCGATATCGGCATCCGACAGACCGCCCGATGCCTGGATGCGGATCTGCTGTTCCTTGCCGGTCGCCTTGTCCTTCGCCTGCACGGAGACGATGCCGTTGGCGTCGATGTCGAAGGTAACCTCGATCTGCGGCACGCCGCGCGGTGCGGCGGGGATACCCTGCAGGTCGAAATTGCCGAGCAGCTTGTTATCCGCCGCCATCTCGCGTTCGCCCTGGAACACTTTGATGGTCACGGCCGTCTGCCCGTCATCGGCGGTCGAGAAGGTCTGGCTCTTCTTGGTCGGGATCGTCGTGTTACGGTCGATCAGGCGCGTGAACACGCCGCCCAGCGTCTCGATGCCGAGCGAAAGCGGGGTCACGTCGAGGAGCAGCACGTCCTTGACGTCGCCCTTCAGCACCGCGCCCTGGATCGCGGCGCCGATCGCCACGACCTCGTCGGGGTTCACGTTGCGTGCCGGTTCCTTGCCGAAGAAGTTCTTCACCAGCTCGATGACCTTCGGCATGCGGGTCATGCCGCCGACCAGGATCACCTCGTTGATCTCACCGGCTGTGACGCCGGCATCCTTCAGTGCGGCGCGGCACGGCCCGAGCGTGCGCTCGATCAGGTCCTCAACCAGCAATTCCAGCTTGGCGCGCGTCAGCTTCAGCACCAGATGCTTCGGACCGGAGGCATCCGCCGTGATGAAGGGCAGGTTGATCTCGGTTTCCTTCGACGAGGAAAGCTCGATCTTCGCCTTCTCAGCGGCTTCCTTCAGGCGCTGCAGTGCCAGCTTGTCTTTGCGCAGGTCGATGCCCTGGTCGCGTTTGAACTCGTCTGCGAGGTAATCGATGACGCGCTGGTCGAAATCCTCGCCGCCGAGGAAGGTGTCGCCATTGGTGGATTTCACTTCGAACACGCCGTCGCCCAGCTCGAGCACGGAAATGTCGAACGTGCCGCCACCGAGGTCATAGACCGCAATGGTGCCGGCGTTCTTTTTGTCCATGCCGTAGGCAAGGGCGGCCGCCGTCGGCTCGTTGATGATGCGCAGCACGTCCAACCCGGCGATCTTGCCGGCATCCTTGGTCGCCTGGCGCTGTGCGTCGTTGAAATAGGCAGGCACGGTGATCACCGCCTGCGTCACGGTCTCGCCGAGATACGCCTCGGCGGTCTCTTTCATCTTGGTCAGGATGTAGGAGCTGATCTGCGAGGGCGAATATTTCTGCCCCTTCGCCTCGACCCAGGCATCCCCGTTATCGCCGCGCACGATGGCATAGGGCACCAGGCCCTTGTCCTTGGTCACGGTCGGGTCGTCGTAGCGGCGGCCGATCAGGCGCTTCACGGCGTAGAGGGTGTTGGTCGGGTTGGTCACCGCCTGGCGCTTGGCCGACTGGCCGACAAGGCGCTCGCCGGAATCGCTGAAGGCAACCATGGAAGGGGTGGTACGGGCACCTTCCGCGTTCTCGATCACGCGGACATCCTTGCCCTCCATGACAGCAACGCAGGAATTGGTGGTACCAAGGTCGATACCGATCACTTTACTCATTATTTCGCTCCTATGCAGCGGATTGGCCCGGCCCGAAGCACCGGTGGAATCCCTTGAACAACCTCTCCGATGTATTCAAACCGTCTCTCGGGCACAAGAGCTTCTTTTCGCTTGTCCGTGATTTTTGCGCCAGGGCGGCAGGCGCGCGCATTACTGCGGCAGCCAGACAAAATCCGTGATCGCCTGCGCCAGTGCGATATCGCGCTTCGTCACCCCGCCGGCATCATGCGTCGTGAGCGAAATATTTACCTGGTTGTAGGAATTCGACCAATCGGGATGGTGGTCCGCCCGCTCGGCCAGCAACGCGACATGCGTCATGAAGGACCAGGCCTCGGCAAAGGTCTTGAACTTGAAATTCTGATGGAGCGATTTGCCGTCCTTCGACAGGCTCCATTTGCCTGGAAGATTCTGCAATTCCGCTTGCGTGAGCAGGGCCATTTTCAGTCCTCCTTAAGCTCAGGAACTAAGCATTGCAGGCTCTGCTTCAAGCGGATTTTGCCCCGCCTGCCGGCGGGGCTGCGCAGCTAACGCTGGCGCAGGCTCCAGGCAGCGTTAACGCTGCCCCAGGGCCCAGGCCAGAATCGCCTTTTGTGCGTGCAGCCGGTTTTCCGCCTCGTCGAACACCACGGAGGCCGGGCCGTCGATCACCGCCGCCGCGACTTCCTCGCCGCGATGGGCGGGGAGGCAATGCATGAAAATCGCTCCGGGTGCGGCCTGCGCCATCAGCTCGGGCGTGACCTGATAGGGCGCGAAGGTGGCCGCCCGGGCGGCGGCCTCATCCGGGGAATCGGCCATGCTGAGCCAGGTATCCGTCACCACGCAGGCAGCGCCCTGGACGGCGGCTTCCGGGTCGATCGTCACGCTGATATCCGCCCCTTCCGCGCGCGCCCATTCCAGCACGCCGGCCTCCGGCCAGTACCCGGCGGGGCAGGCCATGCGCAGCGTGAAGCCGAAGCGCGCCGCGGCCTCGATGAAGGAGGCGGAGACGTTGTTGCCATCGCCGACCCAGGCCAGCACTTGGCCCGCGATCGGCCCGCAATGCTCCTCGAAGGTCAGGACATCCGCCATGATCTGGCAGGGATGCGAGAGCTCGGTCAGCCCGTTGATCACCGGCACCCGGGCATGGCGCGCCAGCTCGTGCAGCTTCTCCGCCAAGTCGGTGCGCAGCAGGATCGCATCGACATAGCGCGAGAGCACCTGCGCGGTGTCGGAGATCGTCTCGCCCCGGCCAAGCTGCATGTCGCGCGAGGAGAGCACGATCACGTCCCCGCCCAGCTCGCGCATTGCGGCTTCGAAGGAAACCCGCGTCCGGGTCGAGGGTTTTTCGAAAATCATCGCCAGCGTCTTGCCCGCCAGCGGCTTTTTATTGCCGGTCCGGCGCTGACGCTTGAAGCGCGCCGCCGCATCCAGCATGGCGCGCAATTGCGCCCCGGAGAGATCCTTCAGATCCAGAAAATGCCGCGGCACGGGGGCGGGGAGATCCATTGCGGCGCTCACTTGGCGGCTTCCTGTGCAGCGGCGGGCAGGCAGCGTCGCGCGGCGCGGTCGAGCAGGGCCAAGGCCGCGTCGCACTCGGCCTGGCGGACGATCAAGGGCGGCACCAGCCGCAGCACGTTTTCCCCGGCAGCCACGGTGAGCAGCCCTTCGGCGACCGCGGCGTTCTGCAAGTCGGTATTCGGCAGCACGCATTTCAGCCCGCAGATCAGCCCGGCGCCGCCGCGAACGCCGGTGAACACATCCGGATAGCGCACGCAGAGCGCCTCCAGCCCGCGCCAGAGATACGCGCCCGTTGCCTCCACTTCCGCCAGGAAGCCGGGGGCCAAAATCACGTCCAGCACCGCATTGGCGGCAGCGCAGGCGAGCGGCCCGCCGCCGAAGGTCGTGCCGTGGCTCCCAGGAACGAGGGCTTTGGCGACGTGTTCCTTCGCCAGCACCGCGCCCATGGGGAAACCCCCGGCAAGGCCCTTGGCCAGCGACATCACATCCGGTTCCACCCCCGCCCATTCACAGGCGAAGAGTTTTCCGGTCCGGCCCATGCCGCTCTGCACCTCATCCATGCCGAGCAGGATGCCGAATTCGTCGCAAAGCGTGCGCAGGCCCTGCAGGAACGCGGCGGGCGCCGGGCGGATGCCGCCTTCGCCCTGAATCGGCTCGATCAGGATGCCCGCGGTCTGCGGCGTGATCGCGGCGCGCACGGCGTCCAGATCGTTGAACTTCACCTGGTCGAAGCCATCCACGCGCGGGCCGAAGCCGGCGAGGTATTTCGCGTTGCCGGTCGCGGACAGGGTGGCCAGCGTGCGCCCGTGGAATGCGCCCTCGAAGCAGATGATCCGGTATTTCTCCGGCTTGCCCGCATCGGCCATGGTCTTGCGGATGGACTTGATCAGCCCTTCATTGGCCTCGGCCCCGGAGTTACAGAAGAACACCAAATCGGCGAAGCTCGCCTTAACAAAGCGCTGTGCCAGGCGCTCGGCGCCCGGCACGCGGTAGAGGTTGGAGACGTGAATGACCTTGGCAGCCTGTTCGGCTATCGCCGCGGCTAGATGTTGATGCCCGTGGCCCAGGGAGCTTGTTGCGATCCCGGCGCCGAAGTCCAAAAAACGTCGCCCCGCCGTGTCAAACAAATAGGCACCTTCCCCCCGCTCAAAAGCGAGGTCGGCCCGGCTGTAGTTCGGCATTAGCGCAGCGATCATGGATGTGCTTTCACAGAGCGGAAAGCACGGAATATTGGCAAATGAGCCCGAAAAGTCAAACCTGGACCCGCCTGAAACTGATTGCCCTGGTCGCACTCTGCGCCATTCCCTCCTGCGCGGAGGGCTATGCCGTGCTTTGGGGGGAGCGCCACGGCCAGACGGGGAAGGCCCTGCGCGATGGGCTGGATTTCTGGGCGGGCGGTTTTCTCGCACTGCACGGCCATTTGGCGATGCTGTACGATCATCTCGCCTATCAGGATTTTCTCACCGGCCAGTACGGCGCGCTGCCCTATCATCTCTGGAGCTACCCGCCCAATTATTTGCTGCTGGCGAGCGGGTTCGGCTGGCTCTCGCCCTGGCACGCGGTTTTGGCGTTCGATGCCTGTTCCCTTGTTTTGTTAGTATGTCTGCTGCGCTGGTCCGGCCAAAGCGGCTGGCTCATCGCCGCGGTGGTGGCGAGCCCGGCGAGCCTTGAGAGCCTGCTCGAGCATCAGAATGCGGCCTTGCTCACGGCACTCATCGGCGGCGGCCTGCTGCTCCTGCCGCGCCGCCGCCTTGGCGCCGGCGTGCTGATCGGTCTTGCCACGATCAAGCCGCAGCTCGGCCTGGTCCTGCCGCTTTACCTGCTGCGCCGTGCCCCCAGCGCCTTTGTCGCCGCCGCTTTGGCGGCGGGGCTTCTGGCCGGGGCCTCGTATCTCGCCTTTGGCCCCGCCGCCTGGCTCGGCTTTATCCACTATACCGGCCCGGTGATGCGCAATGTCCTGCTCACCGGCCAGCCTCCGGACTTTTCGGGCGGGCTTATCAATGTTTTTGCCTTGGCGCGCCCGCTTGGCGTGCAGGACGCGCTGCTGGCCCAAGCTGCGCTGACATTGGCTTGCATCGCGGCTGGCCTATGGGTGGAATCCCCGGCGGCATTGCTGATCCTCTCGGCGCTGGCCTGTCCCTATCTGCACGATTACGATCTGGTCGGCGTCGCGCTGGCCGTCGCATTGCTGGTGCGCAACCGGCTTGTCACCGGTTTTGCCCCGGGCGAGCCCATCCTGTTCTTCCTCGCCTGGTTCGGCCCCGGCCTGCTCCCCTGGGACCCGCAATTCGCGCATGCCGCCCCCGTTCTGCTCCTGGCACTCTTGGCAAGCGCTGCGCGCCGTGGTGGATTCGGCCGATGCGACTCCTTACAGGTTCCGCCCGCCTTGCCGGTGTCATCGGCTGGCCGGTCGCCCATTCCCGATCCCCCAAGCTCCATGGCGCCTGGCTGAACCGCTTTGGCATCGACGGCGCGTATCTGCCGCTGCCCGTCGCCCCTGAGCATTTTGCCGGCGTCGTGCGCAGCCTCGCCCAGGCGGGGTTCGCGGGCGTTAATGTCACGCTGCCGCATAAGGAGGCGGCCTTTGCGGTGTGCGACCGGCTCGATCCCTCCGCGCGGCGGGCGGGGGCGGTGAACACGCTGGTGTTTCGGGATGGCATCGAGGGCTCGAATACCGATGGCTACGGCTTCCTCCAGAATCTGCGCGCCCATGGCGTGGACCCGGCCGCCGGCCCGGCGCTTATTCTCGGTGCCGGGGGGGCTGCCCGCGCCATTGCCGCCGCCTTGCAGGAGGCAGGCGTGCCCGTGACCCTGTGCAACCGCACGCCCGAGCGCGCCGAGGTTTTGGCCGCGCATCTGGCCCCCGCGCGCACGCTCCCTTGGGCAGACCGCGCCGCCGCAATCGGCGATTACGCGCTGCTGGTGAACACCACCGCCCTTGGCATGGAAGGCAAACCGGCGCTGGAGATGGATCTGGCGCGCGGCAAGAAACTTGTCGTGTCGGACATTGTCTACACCCCGCTGGAAACCCGGCTTCTGGCCGATGCGCGGGCGCAGGGTTTTACGGCCGTCGAGGGGCTGGGGATGTTGCTGCACCAGGCGGTGCCGGGTTTCAGCGCCTGGTTTGGCGTGACGCCGGTCGTGGATGCCGAGCTCTATCGCATTGTCGCTGGGTCATGATCGTCATCGGCCTCACCGGCGGTATCGGGATGGGCAAGTCCACGATCGCCAAGATGTTCGCCGCCCACGGCATCCCCTCTTTCAGCGCGGATGATGCCGTGCATCGCCTGCAGGCGCCCGGCGGCCGGGCCATTCCGGCGCTGGCCGCCGCTTTTCCCGGCACGGTGAAAAACGGCGTGCTGCTCCGCGCCAAACTTCGGGCATTGGTGTTGAAGGATGACAAGGCGATGCGTCGGCTGGAAGCGATCATGCATCCGCTCGTGCATCAGGAGGAGGCGAAATTCCGTGCCGCCGCCTTCCGCGCGCATCGCCGCGCCGTGTTGATGGATATTCCGCTGCTCTTCGAGACCGGCGGGGAGAACCGCTTTCAGACGACGATCACCGTCTCCGCCCCGCGCGATGTGCAGGTCGCGCGCGTGCTCAAGCGCGGGCTGCCGCGCGAACAGGTGGAGGCGCTCATCGCGATGCAGATGCCCGATGCCGAGAAACGCCGCCGCGCGACGAAGGTGGTCCGCACGGGGCTTTCCAAATTCCACGCCATGCGCGCGGTGCGCCGCATCGTCCGGGAGCTCGGCCAGTGAGCCGGAGCGTTTTGTTCGATACGGAGACGACAGGCTTCGATCCGCTGACCGGCGACCGGGTGATCGAAATCGCGGCCATCGAGCTGATCAACGACCTGCCGACGGAGAACCAGTTCCATGTCCTGCTCGACCCGGAGCGCGATATTCCGGCGGAGAGCACGAAGGTCCACGGCATCACCAGCGCCGATGTCGCGGGCAAGCCGAAATTCGCCGAGATCGCCGATGCCATGCTGGCGTTTTTTGGCGATGCGCCGTTAGTTGCGCATAACGCGCCGTTTGACTTCAACTTCATCGACGCCGAGCTCGCCCGGATCAACCGCCCAGCGCTTGGCCGCGCGCGCATGATCGACACGCTGGTGCTGGCGAAGACACGCTTCCCCGGCATGCCCAACAGCCTGGATGCGCTCTGCCGCCGCTTCGACATCGATCTCTCCGCCCGCACCACCCATAACGCGCTGCTCGACTGCAAGCTGCTTGCGGAGGTGTATGTCGAGCTGACCGGCGGGCGGCAGCGCGGCCTGGTGCTCGAGACCGTGCAAGGCCTCGCCTTCGCGCAATACGAGCGCACGGAGGCGCGCACGCCGCATGCCATCGTCGTGGACGAGGCAACGCGCGCCGCTCATGCGGCTTTCGTCGCGCGGCTCAAAGATCCCGTCTGGGATTTAGCTTAAACGAGGGAAGCGGCGCCCGGATGTACCGGGCGCGGCGATGCTCTCCTCTTCTGCCGGCTCAGGGCAAGGTAGATCCGAGGTCGTTCTTATTTTGCTGCTTGCATGATCGGCCCGTCGGGCGCTTGAATAGAGGCGGCGGCGCGCGCCTTTCCGGCGTAGCCAGAAGGGGATGGCTCCAGTGACCGAAATACGTCTCGCCTGGCCCATAAGCGCTTCCAGATCTCGGTTCCACGCATGTGGGGGCGCATGAGCGTCTCCACACGCATGGCGGAGGAGGCGAAAGCCAGGAGTGCCGAACTGGCGGCCTGCCTGTTCCGGATTTCAACCGGGGACCGGCGGGCGCTGGAGGATTTGTACCAACGGACCAGCGCGAAACTATTTGGCATCTGCACACGTATCTTGTCAGACCGCGCCGAGGCGGAGGATATTTTGCAGGAGGTTTATCTGACCGTTTGGAACAAGGCAGCGCAATTCGATCTGGCGCGGGGGGGGGCAGCCCCATCACCTGGCTGGCGGCCATTGCGCGCAACCGGGCCTTGGACCGGTTGCGGTCGGCCAATCCCCGCCTCGGCGGTTTGGACGAGGCGGCGGAGATCATGGATGCGGCTCCCTTGGCCGATGCGGCGCTGGCGGCGCATGAGACGGCGCGGCGGCTGGAGGCGTGCCTGCAGGGGCTCGATGCGCGGGCGGCGGGCGCCATCCGCGCCGCGTTTTTTGGCGGGCAGACCTATGAGCGCCTGGCGCAGGGGGCCGGACTGCCTTTGGGTTCGATGAAAAGCCTGATCCGCCGGGGATTGATGCGGCTGAAAGCCTGCCTCGAACTCATGAGCGCGAGCGAGACCGATCCGCCGGATGACGATCTGGATGTGCTGGCGGGGGAGTTTTGCCTGGGGCTGCTGGATGCCGAAGGCCTTGCCCGCGTGGCCACATTACGGCAGCAGGAGCCGCGTTTTGAGCAGGCCGTAAGGGTTTGGGAGCAACGCCTGATGCCGCTGGCCGAAGCGCTGACGCCGGTGCCGCCGCCGGCCCGCGTTTGGGCGGGAATCGCGGCACGCGTGGCGCCGGCGGCACCGTCGCGGAGGCGGCCGGTTCTGTGGAATAATCTGCAATTCTGGCGCTATTTCGGCCTGGGGGCGGGTGCGTTTGGCGCGGCGGCGCTGGCGGTGGCATTGTTGCTTCCCCCGCGCGTTGCGGTGCCGGTCGCCACCGCAACGCTCATCACGCAGCATGCCGGGTTGTTCGTGGCCAGCGCGCAAAACGCGGCCACGGGGACCGTGCTGGTGGTCAGCCCCGCTGATGTCGTGGTGCCGCCGGACAAATCCGCCGAATTATGGCTCGTGCTGCCCGGGCGCAAACCGGCCTCGCTGGGCCTGCTGGCGAGCGATCACTCGGTCACCATTAACCTCGCCGCACACGGCTTCAGCGGTGCGATCGCCGGCGTGGAGCTTGCCGTGTCGCTCGAGCCTTTGGGCGGCTCGCCCACCGGCGTCGCCACCGGGCCGATCATCGCCACGGCAAAATTTTCCGCAATTTAGGCGCGGCGATGCATCTATAAGCCGCGACGCTCCGTACCTGCTGTATCCTTCCCCATCCTGGCGAAGGCAATAATCAGGAGCGTTTCATGAAACTTCGTCTTTCGCATATTTTAATGCTGGCGATGTCCGCCGCTGCTTTGCCCGCTTCCGGCTTCGCGCAATCGGCGATGTCCAGCCTGGCGGGGACCATGGCGATGTCGCCCTCGACCGACCCGATGGTGGGCGGTGCGGCGATGTACCCCTCGAAAAACATCGTGCAGAATGCGGTGAATTCCAAGGACCATACCACGCTGGTCGCGGCGGTGAAGGCCGCCGGGCTGGTGCCGACGCTTGAAGGGCCCGGCCCGTTCACCGTTTTTGCGCCGACCAACGAGGCGTTCGACGCCTTGCCGGCCGGCAGCGTGGCCAGCTTGCTGAAGCCGGAAAACAAGGCGACGCTGACCAGGATCCTGACCTATCACGTGGTGCCGGGAAAATATGACACCGCCGAGCTGAAAGCGCTGATCGCGAAGGGAAATGGCACGGCGATGCTGGCAACGGTGGCAGGGCCGGAACTGACCTTCACGCTGTCGGGGGATGTCATCGAGGTGACCGATCTGAAAGGGGATTCCGCCTTCATCACGGTGCCTGATGTCAATCAATCGAACGGGGTGATCCAGGTGGTGAACGCGGTGCTGTTGCCTGGGAAGTAGCCGCTTTTTTAAAAAAAGCGGCGCAAAAAACTTTGCTACTTTGGCCCGTGGCGCGAGAACCGACACGGGCCAGATCGCAGAAGGCGGGGCGTTACAGGTTTGGGCGTCGCTGCGTGGCGCCGAGTTGCTGTTCCAGGGCGCGGCCGAGGGCCAGCATCGGGCCTTCGTTGAACAATTTTCCCCATAGGCAGATCGTGTGCGGCACGTCGAATGCCGCTTCGGCCGTGGGGGGCGCTTCCGGGAGGCTGCGCGCCAAAGCGAGCGGCGTGCGGGTAGGGGAAGGGCGATGGCCGCTCGGCAGGCACAAACAGGGATGGCCTGTGAAATTCGTGATCACCAGCATCGGGCCGACCAGGCTGGGGCCGATGAGAAGATCGACATTGCGGAATGCCGCATCCATCTCCTCCATCACCAGACGGCGCAGGCGGTCGAGCTGGACGTGATCCACCGCGGAGAGGAAGCGGGCCTTGCGGAATTCGTTCGGCCAGGCATCCGCGTCCTGCCAGGTGAGTTCGTCGTCGCGGCCGCTCAAGGTTAATTCTTCAAATGCGGCGGCGGCTTCGGCTAACAGGATGCCCATCAGCGAGTCATAAGGCAGATCCCTGCGTTGCAGCGGCACCAGCTCCACGCCGAGGCCCCGTGCGGCCTCCAGCGCGACGCGGTCCAGCGCATGCGCCTCGGCATCGGCGAAATCCGCTTCGTAATAACCGACGCGCAGGCCGGCGAGCGGTGTGTTGGCGTCGTAGCTGAAGGGCGCGTTGAGCTGGAAGGCATCGCGCGGATCCGGGTCGTTCAGCACCTGCAGGACCAAAGCGGTGTCCTCCACGGCGCGGCAGATCGGGCCGATTTTGTCGAGCGACCAGCAGAGCGGCATCGCGCCGCGGCGGGAGACGCGCCCGAAGGTCGGCCGCAGCCCGACCGTGCCGCAGCGCGTCGAGGGCGAGACGATGGAGCCGAGGGTTTCCGTCCCGATGGCAAAGCCGACCAGCCCGGCCGCGGTGGCGGCGGCGGAACCGGCGCTGGAGCCGCTGGAGCCTTCCTGCAGGTTCCACGGATTGCGCGTGCGCCCGCCGGTCCAGACATCGCCGTACGCCAGTGCGCCGACGCTGGTCTTGCCGAGCAGCACGGCGCCGGCACGCTCCAGCACCGTTGTGATATGCGCATCCTCATCCGGCACCCGGCCCTGATAGGGCTCCGCCCCCCATTCGGTCGCAATGCCGGCCGTGTCGATAATGTCCTTCATGCCATAGGGGATGCCGTGCAGCGGGCCGAGAAAGACGCCTTGCGCGGCCATCGCGTCCAGTTCGGCGGCGCGGCGCAGCGCGCGCTCAGGCGTGACGCAGGCAAAGCAGAGCAGGCTCGGGTTGAACCGCGCGATGCGGTCCAAATAGATTTGAGTCAGCCGCATGGCGGAGAGCTGGCGCGAATGGATCCAGCCCGCCAAGGCGCTGACCGGGGCAAAGGCGATGTCCTCGTCTGAATCCGGCAGCGCGGTTGCCGCCGGATTCCAGGCAAATTTTGCCTCGCGCGGCATTGCGAAGCCTGGCAGGCGGGGGTCGAAGCGTGTCGCGGTTCCGAGATTTGCGGGGAGTGCCACCGCGCGCCGGCGCAGGGCCAGCTCGATCTGCGGCGCGAGGTTGTCGCGCATCAGCGCGCGTTCGTTTTCGGTATAGCTGATGCCAAAAACGGTCTCGGCTGCGGCAATGGTCTCATTCGAGATCGGTGCGTCGGACAAGGCTCTTCTCCTATTTCTACCTGCTAACTAAACGATCCCGTTGCGGGGTCACAAGTCCGGCGGTCAAAACGCCGTCGGCCAAAGCAGGTGCGGCGGCGAATGTGACGCGCGCGCCATGCGATCAGCATTTTTGTGGGCCGGTTGGCGGTACCAACCTCGCTTCCGAGGCCCGATATTTTGCCCCTGTGGAACACGGGAATTGTCGACAGAACTTGTGGAGATTCCGCTTTTTCCCTGGGAGTTTTGGTTTGTCTTTGGAATTATAGCGGTGTCGTCATTAGGTTTAAGTGCGCAATTGACGGAGGTCGCGGCACAACGATATACGCCGCCTGTTACAGAAGAAATATTTTGTATTCTTTTAGGGGCTGTCCCAGATAACTATTGAGAGTGGAGCTTCACCCAGCGCTTTAGGTCTTTCAAGAGGGCTGCCGGCGTTCCGTTGTTGAACCTCCACTCGCACTCTTTGAGGAAGAGGAAAAAGTTCGCTTTAGGGATGCCGTTGTATCGCCTCAGATGCCTCTTTGCCTGGTTCCAGAAGTTCTCGATGCCGTTGATATGGTTATGCCCATCTCCGACAAACTCCTGCCTATGGTTGATGCGGAAATGGTGGAATTCGGAGACGTCCAGGGCGTTATAAGCTGCATACGAATCTGTATAAACCACTGAATCTGGTACAATTTTCTCACGAATGATGCTCATGAGCGTGGTTTGTTGGACGTTCGGGATCATGACCGTACAGACGCGTCCCCCGCGCTTCAGCAGCCCGAAAACCGGGACTTTGCCGGCGGCTCCCCGGCCGTGCTTGCCCTTCCGATGGCCGCCGAAATAACTCTCATCGACCTCGACGCGGCCCGCGATGGGCGACGCTTTTTCCATCTCAACAGCAATAATTTGGCGCAGGCGATGATAAAAATATGCCGCCGATTTGCGGTTGATCCCCAGCAAATCGGCGGCCGTCCGTGCCGTCACGCCTGCGACGAAAAATTCAGCCAGCCGATCCTGGTCTTTTTCCCTTATGCGACAATGCCTTAGGTCCATTTTTCTGTCCTAGATCCGTTCAGGATCTGGGACAGCCCCTTCTTTTATGTCAGTTCTAAGAGGCGCCGCTGATGAATAGGGAGAAGCTGCATGGCCGATGAGAGTATTTCCAACAAACGCCGTCACATTCTTCAAGCCATGGGCATTGTGCCTGCTGCCGCGTTATTAGGGGGTGGGGCGCTTTCCGCGGAAGATGCGCAGGCTCAGGAAGCCCAGCCGGGTAGCGCGTACACGCCGACCTATTTGAATGCCGAGGAATGGGCGTTCGTCAACGCAGCGGTTGCGCGTTTGATCCCCTCCAACGAGGACGGACCTGGCGGCATCGACCTGAACGTTCCGGAATTTATCGATAGGCAAATGGAATCGTCCTACGGCCATGGTGAGTTCTGGTATATGGATGGTCCGTTCCACCCGGAGGCCGATTACACGCTCGGCTATCAGCTGCCGTATACGCCGCGCGCGTTTTACCGTGCCGCGATTCCCATGATCAATGCGCAATGCCAGAAAACCGAGGGCAAGAATTTCGCCGATCTCGATGGCACGGCGCAGGATGCGGTGCTGACGCATTTGCAGAAGGGCACGTTTGGAATTTCCAAAGTCCTTGAGATCGAATTCTTCATTCAACTCCTGGCCAACGTGAAGGAAGGCTATTTCGCGGATCCGATGTATGGCGGCAACCTCAATATGGGGAGCTGGAAAATGATCGGCTTCCCCGGAGCGCGCGCCGATTACAAAGATTGGATCTCGCAATACGACAAGGTTTACCCGCTCGGCCCCGTGTCGATCGAAGGCGAAGAGGCATAATAGCATGGCAACGACAATGAAGCCCGTGGACGCGGTGGTGATCGGGCTGGGATGGACAGGCTCGATCTTGAGCATTGAGCTGGCGAAAGCCGGGCTGAATGTGGTCGCGCTGGAGCGCGGGAGCAACCGTGACACCGCGCCGGATTTTACCTACCCCAAGGCGACCGACGAGCTGCGCTACGGCATCCGCGGCGATTTGTTCCGGCGGCTTTCGCTGGAGAGCGTGAGCGTCCGGCATAACGAAACCGACACCGCCGTGCCGTATCGCCAGTACAACGCATTCTTGCTGCCCGATAACGTTGGCGGCGCGGGCGTGCACTGGAACGGCCAGCATTACCGCCCGTCGCCCGAGGATATGAAATTCCGTAGCCATAACGTGCAACGTTACGGCGCGAATTTCCTTCCCTCGGACATGACGATCCAGGATTATGATATCACCTATCAGGAACTGGAGCCGTCTCTGGCCCGGTTCGAGTATCTGAACGGCACATCGGGCCGCGCCGGCAATCTCAACGGCACGCCTTTGCCGGGTGGAAATCCGTTCGAGGGCATGCGCTCGCGAGATTTCCCGAACCCGCCGCTCCCCGATGGCTATGGCGCGGTGCTGTTCGCCAACGCTGCCAAGCAGCTTGGCTATCATCCGTTTCCTCAGCCTTCTGCGAACGCCTCGCAGCCCTTCACCAACGAGTATGGCGTGCGCCTTGGGCCCTGCAATATGTGCGGCTTCTGCGAACGTTTCGGTTGCTTCCTGTATTCGAAGGGATCGCCGCAGACGACGATTTTGCCGGCGCTGCGGCAGATGCCGAATTTCGAGCTGCGGACGCAGAGCTGGGTGACGAAGATCAACCTGGATTCGACGGGCAAGCGCGCCACCGGCGTGACCTATATCGATGCGAACGGCCAGGAAGTCATCCAGCCGGCGGATCTCGTTATCCTCGCTTCCTTCCAGCTCAACAATGTGCGGCTCATGCTGATGTCGGGCATTGGCACGCCCTATGATCCGCGGACCGGAAAGGGTGTGATCGGCAAGAACTTCGCCTATCAGATGATGAGCGCGACCTCGGTGTTCTACGACAAGGACGTGCCGATTAATCCGTTCATGGCGGCAGGTTCCGGCGGCTCGCAGATCATCGATGAGTTCAACTCCGATCATTTTGATCACAGCAAGTATGGTTTCGTCGGCGGCGGCTACATCATTGGCGGCCAGACCGGCGGACGGCCGATCCAGCAATTGGCAACACCGGCGGGCGTGCCCGCCTGGGGCGCGGAATGGAAGCGCGCGGCGAAGGATTATTACCTGCATACCACCTCGGTGGTCACGCATGGCGCGGTGCAGTCCTATCAGGACGCGTATCTCGACCTCGACCCGACCTATAAAGATGCGCTGGGCAACCCCTTGCTGCGCATGACCTTCGACTGGCATGACAACGAGTACAAGATGACCCAGTTCCTCACGGACCGGGCGCACGAGATCGTCAAGCAGATGGCGCCGAAATCATTTTCGACGCTGATGCGCAAACCGGGCGATCACTTCAATGTGCGGCAGTACCAGACCACGCACACCACCGGCGGCGTGATCACCGGTGCCGATCCGAGCACCAGCGCGGTCAATCGCTACCTGCAGAGCTGGGACGTGCCCAACCTGTTCGTCACCGGCGCCTCGGCCTTCCCGCAGAATATCGGCTACAACCCGACCGGCCTGGTCGGCGGGCTCACCTACTTCGCGGTGGACGCCATTCGCTCGCAATATCTGAAAAATCCTGGCCCGCTGGTTCCGGTTTAAGGGGATTCCCATGTCATTGAAAATAACGCCGTTGCGCGTCGTTACCACTGTGATCGTGCTCGGCGCCGTCGGGCTCGTCGGTGCCGTTGGGGCCGCTGAAGCCTTTGGCGGAATCGGGGGCGATCGTAATGCCAGCCTGTCGGTGCCGGTAACGCAGGCGCTGATCGAGCGCGGCGCTTATGTCGCCGTGGAAGGCGACTGCGCCGCCTGTCACACCGACCCGGGCGGCAAGCCCTTCGCGGGCGGCCTGCCGATCGCAACGCCCATCGGCACGGTGTTCACCAGCAACATCACGCCGGATAAGGCCAATGGCATCGGCACCTACACCTACGGCGATTTCGAACGCGCCGTGCGCCGCGGCATCCGCCCGGATGGCAATTCGCTCTACCCGGCCATGCCGTTCCCCTCTTATGCGCATATCAGCGATGCGGATATTCAGGCGCTCTATGCCTATTTCAGCCAGGGCGTGCAGCCTGTGGCGCAGGCGGACAAGCCGGTGGACATGCCCTGGCCGCTCTCGATGCGCTGGCCGCTCACCTATTGGCGCTGGGCCTTTGCCCCGGCCGTGCGGCCGGCACCGGTGCAGACGAGCGATGATCCGGTGCTCGACCATGGCGCCTATCTCGTCGAAGGGCTGGAGCATTGCGGCACCTGCCATACCGATCGCGGCATCGGCTTGCAGGAGAAAGCGCTCTCGCCGCAGGACGGGCCGCAATATCTCGCCGGCGGCGTGGTTGATAATTATACCGCCAGCGATTTGCGCGGCGACAAGCTGACCGGCCTTGGCAATTGGAGCGAGACCGACATCGTCGCCTTCCTCAAGAGCGGCCGTAACAGCAAAACTGCGGCCTTTGGCGGCATGGCCGACGTGGTGGAGGACAGCACCTCGCATCTGAGCGATTCCGACCTCCAGGCGATCGCGCATTTCCTGAAATCGCTGCCGGCCAGCCCCCCGGCGGGCGGCGCGGCGCAGGGCTTTACCTATGATCCGGCGGCGGGCAAGGCGCTGGCCGCAGGCAATGTCTCGGCGACGGGCGCGCTGGACTATGCGAATAACTGCGCGGCCTGCCATCTGAGCTCGGGCATGGGCTATACCGACACGTTCCCGGCGCTGGCCGGAAACCCGGTGGTCAACGCGGATAACCCCGTATCGCTGATCCATATCATCCTGGCTGGCGGGTCGATCCCGGCCACAAAGGGGGCACCGACCTCCTTCACGATGCCGTCCTTCGCCAACCGGCTGACGGACCAGCAGATCGCCGATGTCGTGACGTTCATCCGTTCGAGCTGGGGCAACCAGGGGGCGGCGGTGGATGCGGCCCAGGTTGCCAGCCTGCGCAGCGCCATCCACGCGCCGCAGCCGACGCTCTCGCACTGATCCATCGAAACGGCGGCGCGACGGGAAGCTGTTCCAGCCGCGCCACCTGGTGAAAAAAAGCGCCACACCGGCCCGGCCACGGGACTTGTGTGGCGCTTTTTTTTGCGCAGAAGAGCTATGCTCTGCGGCGCCGTTGTACGGTAAGCGAAATTGTTATCTTATCGCCTCAAATGTAAAGTTTTGCTATCTTATCGTTTTGCCTGAGGGACAAAGTCATTACAGCCCATAATAGGCTGCTTGTGGTGTTTCTTGTACGATCCGGGGGAAATTCCTGGGGCCTGGGTTCAATTTTTTTTGAAGTCAGGTTTCGGCATTCTTACGCCGCGCGCCATACGGTCCTGCTGCAAGCACCGCCGGGGCGGAAATGGTGCATTGCACCTTCTCATTCGCGAGCGTTTAGTTTATTGCGCACCTCAAGCTATCGCATTCCGTACTAATTAAGGACGTCCATGCCTTTTTTTGCCAGACGGCGTTGTTGTACGCAGCGCCAAAAAGCGGCGCATTTCGCCGATTATCGCCAAGCGGCGCACGAATTGCGGCCTTTCGTCTCCTTCCTGACGTGATGGCGGTATGTGAGAGAATTCCACCCCGCGGGCGCTGTCCTGCGCCGCATCGCCAGATGCTTTTCCCCCTCTGAATTTGGATAGACTGGAAATGAAACCGCCACGGCAGCACAGGTCCTCCCTGTTTCTACGGCTTTTCCCCCTTTTACCCGCGCTGATTCTTGTCGGGTTGCTCACCGGATACTTTCCGGCTGTTCCATCCCGATGGTCCGGTTGCCTCCGTGGAGTGGCGCTTCACGCTGATCGACGTCGGCGTGATGCTGCTGATCATTGTGCCGATCACCTTCATGATCGCGGTGTTCCTGTGGCGTTACCGCAAGTCGCGCAATGCGGCGTACGACCCCAATTGGTCGCATTCGCTCGGCCTAGAGCTGGTGATGTGGGGCGTTCCCTTCCTCGTGGTCGTGTTTTTGGGATATTATTCCTATAAAAGCGTGATGCTGGTGAATCCGTACAATCCCACCGCGCTGCAGATGGCGAACCCCGCCGATGCGCCGCTGCAGGTCGATGTCGTGACCACCGACTGGCAGTGGTTCTTCATCTATCCGCAGCAGCATATTGCGACGATCGACGACCTCGTGGTGCCGGCGGGCCGTCCCGTGCGGTTGCGCCTGACCTCGGCGAGCGTGACGAATGACTTCTTCATCCCGCAGGTCGCACCGATGATCGACGTCATGCCGGGGATGCGCACCGCGGATGCCTTCCAGGAGAATCGCCCGGGTAATTTCGAAGGCTATGCGGCCGATTACAGCGGCGCCGGTTTCTCCTGGATGCAGTTCTCCACCCGCATCCTCAAACAGGCGGACTTCGATAGCTGGGTTGCCAAGACGCAAGCCTCGCCGAACCAGCTCTCCTACGCGCAGTTCACCAGGCTGGCACAGCCCACGGTGAATGTCGGCGCGAAGCCGAGCTATTTCTCCAATGTTGAAGCCGGCCTTTTCGAGAGCGTCTACAATGCCGCCCAGCAGGGCGTCGTGTATCCGGTCCCGACAGAGGTCAAAATTCCAGTGGCGACAGCTGATTATACGCAGGGAAAAAATGGAAATGACTAACATCAGAACCGTTCAGACGCTTCTGACGGCCATCGCATCTTCGACGTTGAGAAAGGTTTAACCTGTGCTTGTCCATGTACCAGGCCCCTGGTCTCCGCTGTTTGGCAGGTTAACGCTTGCCGCCATTCCTTACAGCAACCCGATCATCATCTTCGCCTTCGCCTTCTCGGTCGTCGCCGGGTTGATGGTCATCGCCCCGGTTCTGTATTATCGCAAGGTTGGCTACCTGTTCCGTGAGTGGCTCACCACGGTCGATCATAAAAAGATCGGCGTGATGTATATCCTGCTCGGGCTCGTGATGATGTTCCGCGGCTTCGTCGATGGTTTGATGATCCGTACCCAGCAGGTGATGGCCGATGGGCCGAATTCCGCCGGGCATCTGGGGGCCATGCATGGCTACCTGCCGCCGGAGCATTTCGACCAGATCTACAGCTCGCACGGCACGCTGATGATCATCTTCGCGGTGACGCCGATTTTGACCGGCCTTGGCAATATCATCGTCCCGCTGCAGATCGGCGCGCGCGACATGGCCTTCCCCACGATGAACGCGATCAGCCTCTGGCTCACCGCCGTGGGCGCCATGCTGGTCATGGCCTCGCTGTTCATCGGCGATTTCTCGACCGCCGGCTGGGTCGGGCTGATCCCGCTGACGGAAATGGCCTACAGCCCCAGCGTCGGCGTCGATTACTGGATGTGGGCGATTCAGATCTCGAGTATCGGCACCACGCTGAACGCGATCAACGTCATTGCCACCATCGTCGGCATGCGCGCGCCTGGCATGCGCTGGGACCGTCTGCC
The DNA here is from genome assembly GCA_963737355.1 of uncultured Pseudomonadota bacterium. Lineage (GTDB taxonomy): Bacteria > Pseudomonadota > Alphaproteobacteria > Acetobacterales > Acetobacteraceae > Acidocella. Next base: position 971,111 of record CAVTSC010000008.1, read on the forward strand.
GATCTTCACCTGGACGTCGCTCTCGACCAGCATTATCGGCCTGACCTCCTTCCCCATTCTCGGTGTCGCTCTGGCGCTGCTGAGCGCGGACCGTTACCTCGGCACGCATTTCTATACCGCGGGCCTGGGCGGCAACCTGATGCTGTATACCAACCTGTTCTGGATCTGGGGTCACCCCGAGGTGTACTTCCTGGTGCTGCCGGCCTTCGGCATCATCTCCGAGGTTATCCCGACCTTCTCCGAGAAGCCGCTTTTCGGCTATGTCACGATGGTCGCCGCGACCTTCGCCATTGCCGGGATTTCCTGGCTGGTCTGGCTGCACCATTTCTTCACGATGGGTGCGGGACCCTACGTCAACACCTTCTTCTCGATCGCGACGATGCTCGTTGGCATTCCGACCGGCGTGAAAGTGTTCAACTGGGTGTTCACGCTCTATCGTGGCCGCCTGACCTTCACCTCCCCGATGCTCTGGGCCGTCGGCTCGCTGTTCATGCTGCTCATCGGCGGTCTGACCGGCATGATGCTGGCGATCCCGTCGGTGAACTACACCGTGCATAATAGCGTGTTCGTGATCGCGCATTTCCACTGCATGGTGCTGCTGATCGCCTATGCCATCTTCGCGGCCGTGGCGTACTGGTTCCCGAAAGTGTTCGGCTTCAAGCTCGATGAGCGCAGCGGGATCATGTTCTTCATCACCTTCAACCTCGGCTCGGTTGTGCTGTTCACCGCGATGTTCGCGCTGGGCTTCATGGGCGAGACGCGGCGCCTGGACTACCTCTACAATGCGCAATGGATGCCGGCGCTGGTCGTCGAGGAAATCGGGATCGGGTTCTACCTGCTCTCCTGCTACTACTTCGCCAAGATGCTGTATGTCAGCATCCGGGACCGCAAGAAGAACACGGTCGGGGCGGATGCCTGGGGCACCTCGCGTACCTTGGAATGGATGACCCATTCGCCGGTGCCGTTTTATAACTTCGCGGTCTCCCCGCAGGTGAACAGCCGCGACGAGCTGAGCTGGCGCTATGCCAACAACGTCGCGGATGCGAAGCCGGAGCATTTCGAAGAGATCCATATGCCCAACAACACGGTCATCCCGCTGATCATCGGCGTGCTGGCGATGGGGTTCGGCTTTGGCTTGACCTGGCGGATCTGGTGGATGGCGGGCTTCTCGCTGCTCGGCATCATCGCCGTGGTGATCTATCGCTCCTTCGCGCGCGATGCGGGCTATCACATCTCCGGCGCGGTCATGACCCGGCTGGAGCGCGAGGCACCGCTCGGCATTATTGCTGAGTCGCAATATATTTCCAAGGAAGGGGCACACTAATGGCCATCACGACCGTACAGGACGGCAAGATGCCGCCGCTCTGGCATTACGGCCATGAGGAGCATGATTTTATCGCCAACAAGACCTTCGGGTTCTGGCTGTACATGCTCAGCGATGCGCTGATCTTCGCCGGTGTCTTCGCGGCCTATGCCGTGCTCGACCATACGATGAACGCGGCTGGCGGGCCGACGGACGCCCAGGTGGTGCATCCGATCGCCGCCTTCGGGCAGACGGTCGCCGTGCTGCTCAGCGTGCTCGCCTACAGCCTTGCCACCGTGGCGCTGAAGCATGGCCACCGCGCCGGGCTGGTCCTGGGCACGATCGTCGCGATCGTGCTGGGGGCGGTGTTCATTGGGCTGGAGCTGTCGGATTTCGCCAGCCTCATCGCGCAGGGCGCAACGCCGGATCGCAGCGGGTTCCTCTCCGCCTATTTCCTCATCATCGCCACGCATGGGCTGCATATGGCCTTTGGCATCCTGTGGATGCTGGTGATGCTGGTGCAGATCTGGCGCTTCGGCCTCACCGCCCCGGTGGTGGCCCAGTTGCTGAACCTGCGGCTGTTCTGGCAGTTCCAGGCGACGATCTGGGTCTGCGTCTACATCTTCGTTTACCTGAAGGGGGCGATCTAATGTCCACGCATCACGCGGGCCCGGGTCCGCTGCAGCATCCGGAAGTGCAGCAGGCGACCGTGTTTGGCTATTCCGCCGGCTTCCTGGTCACCCTGGCGCTGCTCGGCGCGGCGCTGCTGCTGACCGAACAGCACAGCATGGGGTCGCTGCAGCTCCTGGGGGCCATTTCCGCCCTGGCGCTGGTGGCGTTGGTGGCGCAGTGCTTCCTGTTCTATGGGCTGAACATCGCTCAGCATAACATCTGGAAGAGCGTGTCACTGGTCCTGACCATCCCGCTTTTCATCATCACCGTCGGCTTGACGGTGTGGATGTTCCAGCAATTGGACTCGCTGACCATGATACCGGGCGCGCATGTCATGCCGGGCATGACCATGCAGCCGACCATGTTGCAATAACGTCGAAAAGGCACAAGGCGGCGCCCATCCGCGCCGCCTTGCGCCCCTTCTAAAATCGATCAGACGATCATGCGGCGGTAGATATGCCAGCTCGCATGACCCAGAACCGGCAGCACGACCACGATGCCCAGAAGCGCCGGCACGGCCCCCAGGAATAATCCCAGAACCACCGTGGCCCCCCAGCCGAACACGAAGAGCGGATTGCGCGCCATGGCCTGGATGGACATGGAAATCGCCTGTGTCGCGGACACGGAGCGGTCCAGCACCAGGGGAAACGAGATACAGAAGATCGCCAGCGCGCACACCGCGAAGAGGGCGCCCGTCGCGCAGCCGGTGAGGACCAGCGTCCATCCGGCCTGGGTCGTGAACACGCGGTCCCAGAAGGGCGCCTGCAATTCCGCCGGGGAGCTGCCCAGCGTCGTCGCATAGATCACCCCGGCGACGACATTCCAGGCGAGGAACAGCAGGACCGCGATCGTGCTCAGATGCTGGATCGGCCCCAGACGGGGGGAGGTGCCAAGCGTCTCCGCCGAATCATCATTGCGCTGGCGCTGGCGGCTCAGGGCGGCGAACCACAGGGTTGCCATCGGGCCGATCAGGGCGAAGCCGGCGCAGACGGGAAAGACGAAGGGGACAAAATCCCGCAGGACGATCGCGGCAGCGATGAACACCCCGGCGACGGGGTAGAGCACCGCCATGGTCAGCGCATCCGTCCGGAAATGGCGCATGTCCTCGAAGCCAAGGAGTAGCACCTCGCGGATATCCTTGAGCGACATGTGGCGAATTTCAAACGGAACGGGCGTCGAATGGCGCCTATGCGAGGCGGTATGCGGAATCGCCGTAAACGTCATGAGGTTTGCTCCTGGTTTTTTTGTCCCGTTGTTTTTCACGGGCTTGGTTGCTTGGCACTTCGAGGCTAGCAGCTTGAAGTATCGGCAACATCAGGCGCAAACGTCAACAAAGATTTTAAAGCGCGCGGATAAGGGCCGCAGCCTGCCCGGTGGCGGCGCGGTCGTGGCGCTTCAGCTTCTAGGACGCGATCGTTTTAGGTCCGCGCATCTTGCGCGGCGCTAAAACGTGAATCGCCCTCAATAAAAAAGCTAGAGCATGATCGCACTTAAAGCGATCCTGCTCTAGGAGGCGGAATTTTGCGCCGCGGCGGCGTGGCATATCGGTTGGCCGGCGATGCAGGAAGTGTCATGCCCCTGCCATTCCACCTCGTAGACGAAGGCGGCGAGGAATAAAGAAACCACGATCGCCGGCGCGATCAAGCGCACGAAAACGAATTTCCGGTTCTCATGGGCATAGGTTAGCAGGTCGGCGAACTCAGCCATTCGGGTAACTTTCCAGGGTTCAGAGGTTGACGAAAGCATCAGACAAGGCCTCTTTGGTCAAGCTTGGGGCAGCAGTTCTGCAATGCATGCCGCGCTTGGAACATCGCCGGCCGGTGGCTAGAACGGTCTTCGGCCCGCGACATGGCCAAGCACATAAACAACCCGGAAAGGAGCCCAACCATGGATATCCGATTGGCCGAGACGATTCCCACGAAACGCGCCCCCGCGGAGTATTTTACCGGCACGGTCTGGCAGGAGAACCTGGTCGAGGCGCCGGAACCGGCGCGGCTGCGTGCCGTGCGGGTGACCTTCGAGCCCGGCGCGCGCACCGCCTGGCACACCCACCCGCTCGGCCAGACCTTATACGTGCTCTCCGGCGTCGGGCTGATCCAGCTTTGGGGCGAGGCCGCAAGGCTGATCAAGCCGGGCGATGCGGTTTGGATCCCGCCGGGGGAGAAGCACTGGCACGGTGCGCGCGCCGGCAATGCCATGACCCATCTGGCGCTGCAGGAAGCGCAGGACGGTTCCGCCGCGACCTGGATGGAGCTTGTCTCCGACGAAGAATATGCCCGCGCGGAGGGGCAGGTCTAACCGCCCGACTGCGCCGCCGCGGCGATCAGTGCATAAGAGTGCCGCCGCGCGGCGGGGTCGTAAATATCCGAGACGATCATCAGCTCATCCGCACCCGTCTCGGCGACGAGCTCCGCGATGCCGGCGCGCACGGTCTCCTTCGCGCCGATGATCGAGCGTGCGAGCATTTGCCCCGCCTGGATTTTTTCCACCGGCGACCAATAGGTCTCGATATCCTCGATTGGCGGCCGGCTCAGCCCGCGCGCGCCGCGGAACAAATCGGTGAAGGACATTTGCTGCGTCGTCGCCAGCCGCCTCGCTTCCCCGTCGCTATCGGCAGCGATGATGTTCACGCCGACCATCGCATAGGGGGCGGCGAGCCGTGCTGAGGGCTTGAAGCGGCTGCGGTAGATGGCCAGGGCGGCCAAGAGCTGGTCCGGCGCGAAATGCGAGGCGAAGGCATAGGGCAGGCCGAGCTCGGCGGCGAGCTGCGCGCCATAGATGCTGGAGCCGAGAATCCATAGCGGCACCTCGGTGCCCGCGGCCGGCACGGCCTGGATGCGCTGCTCCGGCCGCACCGGTGCAAAATAGGCCTGCAATTCCAGCACGTCCTGGGGAAAGCTATCGGCGCTGGTCGGTGCCCGGCGCAAGGCGCGCAGGGTCACCTGGTCGGTGCCGGGGGCGCGGCCGAGGCCCAGGTCGATGCGGCCGGGAAAGAGCCGTTCCAGCGTGCCGAACTGCTCGGCGATGACCATTGGCGCATGATTGGGCAACATGATGCCGCCGGCGCCGACGCGGATGCGCTGCGTTCCGGCCGCGATATGCGCGATCACCACCGAGGTCGCGGCACTGGCGATGCCGGGCATGTTATGGTGTTCGGCGACCCAGAAGCGCCGGTACCCCAACGCCTCGGCATGCGCCGCAAGGGCGCGGGCATTGTCGAGCGCCGCGCGCGCATCGGCGCCTTCGGTTACCCGGACGAGATCGAGGATGGACAAGATGGGCATGAATATATTCCTGGCATGGACCGTCCGCGCGCGGACCTGCCGGTATAGAGGGTCAGGGCTTCTTCCCCAAGCCGCAGGGCGCGGCCGTGATGTTAGATTTTCCGCAGGCCGCATAAGGTCTTTACTAAATCCTGATGTACTCTAGGCTGGGCCTGCCAGCGCTGATATCTGCGCGCTGATGTCTGCGACCAGGTCATCCGAAGAGGAGGCTGAACTTATAGATGGACGATTGCGCCACGCCGCCAAAGCCGGGGTTGCCAAAGCCGGGGTTGCCAGGGCCGGAGCTGATCACAGCCTCGCAATGGCGGCAGATCGTCAACAGCGCGACGGATACGGCGATCATCAGCACGGATCCGCACGGGCGGGTGACGAGCTGGAGCCATGGCGCGCAGCATATTCTCGGCTGGAGCGAGGCGGAGATGCTGGGCGAAACGCTGGAACGTCTCTTCACCCGGAAGACCGCGCACGCGGGGCAAGCTTGCATGCCGGGTCGCGGATGCCGCGCGCACGGCCGGGGCGGTGGCGAGGAGGGCTGGCGCATGCGCAAGGATGGCAGCCGCTTCTGGGCGACCGGCGAGATCACGCCGATCCGCGACGGGCCGCGCGGCGTGGTCGGGTTTATCAAGATCCTGCGCGACCAGACCCTGCGCCGCCAGTCCGAGGAGGCGGTGCGCGAGGAAAGCCGGGCGCTCGAAGTGCTCAACCGGGCGGGCTCGGCGCTCTCGGTCGAGACGGAGGTGCAGCGCCTGGTGCAGATCGTCACGGATGCCGGGGTGGAGCTTACCGGCGCGCGAATTCGGCGCCTTTTTCTATAATGTGGTCGATCAGGCCGGCGGGAGCTACATGCTCTACACGCTCTCCGGCGCGCCGCTCGCGGCGTTTTCGAAATTCCCGATGCCGCGGAATACCGAGGTTTTCGCCCCCACTTTCAAGGGCGAGGGGATCGTCCGCTCAGATGATATCACCCAGGACCCGCGCTATGGCCGCAACGCGCCGCGCCGGGGCATGCCGGAGGGGCATTTGCCGGTGCGCAGCTATCTTGCCGTGCCGGTGGTCTCGCGTTCCGGCGAGCGTCATTGGCGGCTTGCTCTTCGGCCATGCCAAGCCGGGCATATTCACCGAACGCTCGGAGCGCGGGCTGGCGGGGCTTGCCGCCCAGGCCGCGGTCGCCATCGACAATGCGCGGCTGAGCCATGCGGCGCAGCAGGAAATCGAGGAGCGCACGCGCGCCGAGGAGGCGTTGCGCGACCTCAACGCCACGCTCGAGCAACAGGTGGTGGAGCGCACGGAGCAGCTGCGCAAAAAAACGAGCAGGCGCTACGCCAGTCCCAGAAGATGGAGGCGCTTGGGCCAGTTCACCGGCGGCGTGGCGCATGATTTCAACAACCTGCTGCAGATCGATCACGGGGGAATCTGGAAATTCTGCAGCGCATATTCCCGCCGCAAGTCCGAGGGCGCTGCAGCGGGCGGCGCTGCAGGCGATGAACGGCGCCCGCCGGGCGGCCGCGCTGACCCAGCGTTTGCTCGCCTTTTCCCGCCGCCAGCCGCTCGATCCGAAGCCCATGGACGTCAACCAGCCTGGTCAGCGGCATGTCGGAGCTGCTGCGCCGCACGTTCGACGAGAACCATCGCCGTGGAGACGATCCGCGGCGCGGCCTTATGGCGGGTCGAGGCCGATCCCAACGAGTTGGAAGCGGCCATCCTGAATCTCGCCGTCAATGCGCGGGATGCCATGGCGCAAGGCGGCCGGCTGACGATCGAGACCGCCAATTCCCATCTCGATGCAGCCGATGCCGCCCCGCTGACGGAAAGGCCCGCCGGTGACTATGTCGTGATTTCCGTCTCCGACACCGGGACTGGGCATGGGCGCGGAAATGATCGCGCAGGCTTTCGAGCCTTTTTTCACGACCAAGCCGGTGGGGAAGGGGACCGGGCCTCGGGCTCAGCCAAGTCTATGGCTTTGTGCAGCAATCCGGCGGACAGGTGAAAATCTATTCCGAGCTCGGCCAGGGCACGACGGTCAAAATCTATCTGCCCAGGCTGCTGGGTCAGCGAGGCCGTCGCCGCACCGCCGGAGGAACAACCGCCTTGCCGGCGGCGACGAACGGGGAGACGATCCTGGTGGTGGAGGATGATGACGATGTCCGGGCCTATTCCGTCGAAATCCTTGCGCGAGCTCGGTTATCGCGTGATCGAGGCGCCTGATGGGCCCTCGGCTTTGCGGCTGCTGGAGCGGCCCTCGCAGGTCGATCTGCTGTTCACCGATGTCGTGCTGCCGGCCGGGATGACGGGCGCGCAGATGGCGCGCCAGGGAAGGGAAGTCTGCGCCCGGGCTTAAAGTGCTGTTCACCACCGGCTATGCGCGCGATGCGATCGTCCATCATGGCCGGCTGGATCGCGGTATTCATCTGATCACCAAGCCATTCGGCTTCGCGGAGCTGGCGGCGAAAATCCGCGACGTGCTCGATGCCGCGCCCTAAGCCCGCAGCACTTACATCGGCGGCTTGGGCGTGGGGGGAGGAGACGGCCCGCATGGAACGCTGCCGCCCTCTGGGGTCATTTTATGGAAGGTATTCGCCATCTGATCGATCGGCTTTTGAAAATCCGCGTCCGCGCTGATCAGGAGCGTCACGCCGAGCATCAGGCCGAAAACCGCGAAGACCGCATATTCCAACGGCGTCGTGCCGCGTCTGTCGTCCACGAGCAGCCGGACTCTCCGCGCCATTCCGGTGAAAATCAGGATAGCGGATGCCAAAGATGGTTACTCCGAAATTTTTAGAAAGTGACATCGAACGGGTCAATGCAGCTCAAAAATAATTCGAAGTAACAATAAAATGCCTTACAAACGAATAAACCCAAACATCCCACTTAGTGAGATGAAGACCAATAAAATTGAAACGGCCAACAGAAAAACGTCCAAATTTGAAGCAGTGCGACGAAAATGCGGCGATTTAGTCTTCGCAGCCCGAGGGTCGACATCTCTCATGCGTTGGCCCCATATTATATCTTTAAGTGCAGTTAATGCAACCTTAATTTATTGCGGTGGGTGAGGCAATTTTAGAAAAAAACCAGGAAAAATCAGACGGTATCACGACATGCTTGCAAAATCTGCAGCGCTGCGGGAACGTTTGTGGCCAAAATAGCGCTCGCAATGCTTTTTTTTAATTTGAACAGTTCGGGCCGTTCTAGGTAGCATCTGGCTCTCAACGAAAATCCGGAGGTAAGGCGACATGGTATCCCGTCGGCCGACAAAAAATATTGCCGAAAATTTTTCTGCCCAGATCCATGACGAACCGGGCACCCTGCGCGGTGCGGGCGTGACGTTCGTTGCGGAGGATGGCTGGGTTTTCATTGAGCGCCCGGGCCAGGGAATCAAATGTGTGCGGCGCTATAATGCCCAGGATATCGATGCGCCGACGCAACCCAATCGTGCGCGGCATGGATATCCCAACAACTAAAACGTGTGCGGCGCGTGGCAAAACGAATAATCGCCTGAGGCCATAAAGCGAGATGCAAAGCGGGTTATAATATACCGGTAAATGGCGAGCGGGGTGTGTGCGGCTGGACCCGCACGTCGCCCCGCATCGCTGTGGAGGGTTTGTTCGCCGCGCTGTTCCCTTGTAGGTCTGGGATTTTTACCTATTTTAAGGATGAAAATCCTGAAAGGTGTTATCTTGCCAGATCAGTCCGCTTCCACCGTTAAAATCGTTCGCTTTCATCACACTGGCGGCCCCGAGGTTCTGCAGTTGGATGACCTGCCTTTGCCCGTGCCGGGGCAGGGAGAGGTTCGCCTGCGGGTGAAAGCCATCGGCCTGAACCGGGCCGAGGTGATGTTCCGCAATGGCCAGTATCTGTGGGACCCCATCCTGCCCGCCAAGCTCGGCTATGAGGCGTCCGGCATTGTCGAGGCTGTTGGCCCCAGCGTGGATGCGTCCTGGGTCGGCAAGACCGTCAGCACCGTCCCCGCTTTCGATGTCACGGCCTATGGCGTCTATGGCGAGGTGGCCGTTGTGCCCGTGAGCGCCATCGCCGCTTATCCGGAAAAACTCTCCTATGAGGAGGGGACCAGCATCTGGATGCAGTACCTCACCGCCTATGGCGCGCTCGTCCATTACGGGCATCTCGCCAAGGGCGACTACGTGCTCATCACCGCGGCCAGCAGCAGTGTCGGGCTTGCGGCGATCGAGATCGCCAAGGCCGAGGGCGCCATCAGCATCGCGGCCACCCGCACCAGCCAGAAGAAAGCCGAATTGCTGGCTTTGGGCGCAGATTATGTCATCGCCACCGAGGAGGAGGATCTGGTCGCCCGCGTGCACGAGATCACCGGCGGCAAGAATGCCCGGATCGTCTTCGACCCGATCGGCGGCAAGGGGCTCGAGGCGCTGGCTGGGGCCTGCGCGCCCGGCGGCACCATTTTCGAGTATGGCGCCCTGGCGACGGGGCCTACCCCGTTCCCGCTCTTCCCCGTACTCGCCAAGCAGCTTACCATCAAAGGCTATGTGCTCTTCGAGATCACCCGTGATCCGGCAATTTTCGAGCAGGCGAAGAAATATGTCTTCGATCATTTGGCCGCCGGGCAGTTCAAGCCGCATATCGCCCGGAAATTTGCGCTGAAGGATATCGTTGCGGCGCATCGTTATCTGGAGTCCAATGCGCAGATCGGTAAGATCGTCGTTACTGTTTAAGGGAAGAGGAAGGCTTCTTTTTGTGAACAAAAAGAAGCAAAAAAACTTTTCTACCTGGCCCGGGGGCGCTTCTCGCTCCCGGCTCTAAAGTCGCAGAAGTTTTTTGCGGCGCTTTTTTCAAAAAAGCGGCTAGTTCGAAATCGCCCCTTTTGGGGCGATTTTTTATGGTTCGCCAGCCATTCAGCATATTGGCTGATAACTCAAATCACCTTTATCTACTTGAATGATGGGATGCGCCAGCCCATTGTTGCGTTGCACAAAGTTACATGGCGTGCCTGTGTTTTGATTAGGGGTTGTTTGTGAGTGATTTTGATATCGGAAACCCGGTCCAAAAGGTTTCCAAGGGTTTTTTTGACGCATTCATTCGTCCTGGCGTGGCGGGGCCGGGGCAATGAGCGGCAATCTCAGCCCCCGGGCCGCACATCCGGCGCTGGTGCTCTTCGCGCTCGCCATGGGCGGCTTTGCCATCGGCACCACCGAGTTCGGCACCATGGGCCTGGTGCCCTATTTCGCCCATAGCTTCGGCATCAGCGACCCGCGGGCCGGGCATGTGATCAGCGCCTATGCGCTGGGCGTCGTGGTCGGCGCGCCGGTCATCGCGGTCCTTGGGCGCCAAATTGCCGCGCCGCACGCTGCTCGCCGGTTTGATGATCTTCTTCGCCATGACCAACGGGCTTTCCGCCTTTGCGCCGAATTATCAGTGGATGATGCGTTTTCCGGTTTTTCGCCGGCCTGCCGCATGGCGCCTATTTCGGCGTGGGCGTCCCTGGTGGCGGCCTCGCTGGTGCCGGTGGAGCGCCGCGCCCAGGCGATTTCCCGCATCTTGCTCGGCCTGACCGTCGCGACCATTTTTGGCGTGCCGGCGGCCAATGTCATCGGCCAGGTCGTCGGCTGGCGCTGGGCCTTCGCCCTGGTGACCGTTCTGGGCCTGGCAACCGCCATCCTGGTGCTCGCCTTCGCCCCGCGCGGCGAGGCGCAGAGGGGCGGCAGCCCGCTGGCAGAGTTGGCGATCCTCAAGAAGCCGTCAGGTCTGGCTGAGCGCTTGGCATCGGCGCGATCGGCTTTGGCGGGCATGTTCGCGGTCTACACCTATCTGGCGTCCACCCTGCTGTATGTCACCCATGCCTCGCCGGCCGTGCGTTCCCCTCGTGCTCGCGCGTTTTCGGCATCGGGCTCACCTTGGGCAATTTTGTCTGCGCCTGGTTCGCGGACAAGGCGCTGATGCCCACCGCGGCCGGCGTCCTGCATCTGGGCGATCGTCGCCCTGGCGCTCTACCCGTTCGCGACGCATTCGCATCTGGGCGATCACGCTGGTGGTCTTCCTGATCGGCGGCGGCGGCGGCCTGGCGACGCCGCTTCAGGCCCGTCTGATGGAAGTCGCCGAAGGCGCGCAGACTTTGGCCGCAGCACTCAACCACAGCGCCTTCAACGTCGCCAATGCGCTGGGGCCTTGGTTTGCCGGCATGGCGATCGCCGCCGGCTTCGGCTGGCAGTCGGCAGGCTGGGTCGGCTGCGCCATGGCCGTGGGCGGGCTGGTGCTATGGCTCATCGCGGTGCTCGATGCGCGTAGTTCCCGGGGTGCTCAAGCGCGCCGGGGTGCCAAGGTGGATTTTACCAAGCCCCGCGCGGGCGAGGTCTAATACCAACGGCGTTAAGCATTGACCTGTTTTGCCCAGCTACGTGTTGCGATTGAGGTTATCTTATCTGGCTGCGCCACCAGGCTGTTCCAAGCGCTGCAGCAGGCTTCGACGATTGCCTCCTGAGTTTCGAATACTCTGTTTGCCAGATAATTTTGTCGGAGGAACTGCCATATGTTTTCTTGCGGGTTCAGTTCTGGTGCATAGGGTGGCAATGGAAGTAGGCTGATATTGTCAGGAAGTTTGAGTTTGTCACCGGCCTGATGCCAACCGGCCCCGTCAAGTGTTATGACGGCATGGGCGCCTGGCGTCACGCACTTGCTGATCTCGGCCAGATGCATGTTCATTGCTGCGGCGTTGACGTAGGGCAACACCAAAGCAGCGCCGGTGCCACGGGCCGGACATACGGCACCGAAGATGTAGGCCCATTTATAACGGCAATCGCGTGGCGCTGACGGACGGCTGCCCCGCTTTGCCCAAAGCCGGGTCAGCGTTCCTTGCTGGCCGACCCGCGCTTCGTCTTGCCACCAGAGTTCGATTGGTTTGCCCCGGGCGTGTTGCGGGATTGCGGCGGCGACCAGATCGGGGAAGTTTTTTTGTGCGCCTCCTGGGCTGCAGCATCATGACCGGTGTGGCGTGGCCGGGCCGATAGCCGGCGAAAGCCCAGACGGCGCAGCAAGTCACCGACACTGCGTTCAGCCAGATGAATGCCAAAGCGCGTTTTAATCAGATGCGACAGATCAATGCGCCGCCAGCGCACCACGCCGTGCTCAGACAAACTCGGCCCATCTTGCACCAGCCGTGCAACTTCCGCTTCCTGTTCGGAGGTGAGCCGGGGCTTCGGGCCAGGTGGTATGCGGCTCGATAGCCCGGCCACGCCAAGATCATTGTATCGATGCACCCAGTCGCGCAGCGTCTGGCGATCCATGCCGCATAAAACCGCCGCTTCCGTACGCGGTCGGCCTTCCAGAACCAGAGCTAAAGCCAGCATCCGGCGTGATGCATCCGAATCTCGGGACTGCGCCGCAGCACGGCGCAGTCCCGAGGCATCCAACTCCATCCGCGTAATTGAAACGGCCATGCCACCCCCCGAATCGAACAGAGAGAAGCGAATCACATCATGCGGATATTGGGAATCCCACACGAGTCAAAAACTGCCGCCGTTGGTATAAGCCTCCGCTGAAAATGGGTTGAACGAACCGTTAAGGTTCGTTCAACCCGGTTCAGGAGTTTAGCAGATGCCGTCCGTGATATCTTCCTGCGCATAGGCGCGCAGCACGGCCGGACGTGCCGTGACGGCATCGAGCAGCTTGGCGATATGCGGCCGCGAACGCGGCGGGTTGGCCATCGGCCGCGCCCAGCGCGAGAGCATCGTCAAATACAGATCCGCGGCGGAGATCTTATCGCCCAGGAAGAACGGGCCGTTGCTCGCCAGGTGCTTCTCGATCACGTCCAGATACATGCTCGCACGCGCATCCGCGCCGCGCCGGACGATTTCCGTCGCCGCCGCATCGGTACCGGTCAGACGGTCCGGATACTGGAAGATCATCAGCTCTTCCTGCAGCGAGTTCGTCAGGAAAACCAGCCACTGGTAGAATTTGGAGCGCTCCGGCGTGCCGATGGCGGGCGCCATCCGGGCCTGCGGATCGCGATCGACAATATGCAGGATGATCGCCGCGGCTTCGAACAAAACGAGGCTGCCATCTTCCAGCGCCGGGATGCGGCCGTTCGGATTGATCGCGAGATATTTCGGCGATTTTTGTCCGTTCGTGGTGCGATCGACAATCTGCAGCTCATAAGGCGCGCCGATCTCTTCGAGGAGCATATGCGGGGCGGCGTTGGCGTTCGCGGGGTAATAATGAAGCTTGTACACGGGCTATCTCCTGATGCTGTTGTCCGTTCCCGGAACCTAGTTTTTTGCGGCTTTGGCCACAATGATGGGGTACAGACGTTTTTGGCCAAAGAGCGGGCGTTTTGGGCCGTGGCCGGTAAGGTTTTAGGATAAGTGGGATTGCAGATATTGTAGGCGGCTTGCCGTCGTGTAAGCCGTGCGGGTCGGGTCGATTGTGACCGGGGTTCAGAAGAGAGAGCGTGCAGGGATATGAAGCGTGCAAACGAACCTAAGCGGATCGCCATCGCCGTGCCGCCGAATGCGCAGTCCTTGGATATTTCCGGCCCGCTGGACGCCTTTCTCGAAGCGAACCGGCAGATGGCGGGCAACCCGCTTTACGCGGTTCAGCTCATCGCCGTCGGCGCGGAACGGGAGGTCAAGGTTGGTGGCATGTCCTTGGTCGCCGATCTCAGCCTCGCGGATGCGGACCAGGATTTCGACACGCTGCTGGTCGCCGGAACGCCGGATTACGCCCAGGCTTACAACGCTTCGGCCTTTCACGCCTGGCTTGTCCGGCGCGTCCCCCATACGCGCCGCTACGGCTCCGTCTGCACGGGCGCCTTTTTCCTCGGCGCCGCGGGGTTGCTCGATGGAAGGGAAGCGACCACGCATTGGGAGCATGCCGCCGAGCTTGCGGAACGCTTTCCCCTCGCCCGCGTGGTGCCGGACCAGATTTTTGTCGCGGATGGCGCCCTCTACACCTCGGCCGGCGTCACCGCGGGCATCGACCTCGCCTTGAAGCTGATCGAGGACGATCACGGCCATGAGATCGCGCTGAAAGTGGCGCGGCGTCTGGTGGTGTTTTTAAAGCGCCCGGGCGGACAATCCCAGTTCAGCGCACATTTGGCGGCGCAGATCGCCAGGGAAGGCCGCATCCAGGCGGTGCAGCAATGGATGCTGGATCATCTCACCGCCGATCTCGGCTTGACCGCCCTCGCGGCCCGAGCCGGCATGAGCGTGCGCAATTTCACGCGGCTTTTCCAGAGCGAAACGGGTATTACCCCAGCCTTGTTTGCGGAACTGGCGCGTGTGGACGCCGCGCGGCGGCTGTTGGAGGAGACGGACATCCCCTTGCAGCGGATCGTCTCCAAATGCGGCTTTTCCAGCCCGGACACGATGCGCCGGGCGTTCATCCGGCAGATTGGGACGGGACCGAGCGACTATCGCGGCCGCTTTCAGCGCCCGCGCGAGATTCCCGCCAACCGAGTGAAATTGCGCGCCTGAAAAAGCCTCGCGCGCCATCGATGCGGATGGCAGACGCTACGGGAAAAATGCGCATCTTCGCGCCTGCGGCGCAGGACGGGCTGCTTCGGGGAAAATCCCCCGTTCGTCCGAACGGTGCACACAATGTACAAGCTTTTGTTCCGTCATCGGCCTTATTTTTCGGGATCGCTACCAACGAGCCTGATGGAGAGGTTTCAGTCCAGAGCGACCAGCGTTTGGATCGTTCCAATTTTCCTCATTCATCCGATAGGCTTGGAGACAGGAGGGTTCCATGGCTGTTCGCGCCCCGCCATCGCATGCACGACGCGTCGCCGGTCTCCCGGTCGACGACAACCAGGCAACATTGCAAACCCGCGGAGAGAGATGACATGCTAAACAGTGCTGCGTTCGGTTCGTCCACCGTGGTCAAGCTGCGCCAAATCGACCTCCCGCAGAATCATCCAGCCGACGTCAAGGACGGCCGGGAGGAGGTGGAAAATCTGCGCCGGCGGCTCGCCCAGGCTGAACTGGCGGCGCATGAAGCGCTTTTATTTTCGCGCGAGTTGATGCAGGAAATCACCGATTTGATCAGCCGCCGGGGAGATGAAACGAAGGATACATTCCTTCGCCATCATCTGAACATGGTCGCGCATGACATTGCGGCGCTGAGCAAGACGGCAGATCAAACCAGCAACGGCTTGGAATCATGCCTTTACCGGACGCTCTCCTCGGAAACCGCATCGATGCTGCGCCGGCATCCGACCCGCTTCAGCCCGGTCAGCCGGCAGGTTCGGCTGGTGAAATTCACCCCCGCGAAATCGGCCGATGCGATTTTCGCCCATTTGGTACGCTATCTCTTGAATGCTGTCGTCCAATGCGAAGCCAGCCGTCAATTGATCGAAGTCTGGCTTGAGCAAAAGCGCGATACCCTCGTGCTGCATCTGGATGGCATTAAATACACGAATGAGCAGGAGCTCCTTTCCTATGTCACCTATCCAAAGCGCATCCGCGCCCTGATGGGCGCCTTGGATGCGCGGCTGGAGCGTGCCAGGGAAGGGGCGGCGGTGGTGATCCCCTTGCGCGCCTGCCTATGAACCAAATGCGAATCAAATAACGCAGCGGGGCCGGCGGACCGGATAAGGGGACGCGCGGCCGGGAACTCACGATTGACCGGCGAGCAGCCTGCATCGTTTGCTGATTGGTGATGTTCGTCGCGCTTCACATAGGCGGGCAATTATCCATAAAATCACCCCTGTTGCGCGGGCAACAGGGGTGATCCGCAGGTTCTGGTTTGACGCCAGCTCATGCCGTACGGTGTGATCGTCTCCATGCGCCAGGCGTCGTGCCGATGGCGCGCGCGAAAATCTTCGTCAGATGGCTCTGGTCGAAAAAGCCGCAGGCGACAGCCACTTCCGCCAAGGGGATCTTGGTATCGGTGAGCAGATCGCGCGCCCGTTCCACGCGCGTGGCGAGCAGCCATTGCCGGGGCGAGAGCCCGGTGGACTGGCTGAAGGCCCGGCAGAAATGGCTGGGCGAGATTTCGCATTCCCGCGCGAGGTCCTTGATGGAAATATCCCGGCTCAGATCTTCGGCCATCAATTCCTTCGCCCGCCGCTCCTGCCAAGGTGCCAGGCTGGAATGCCGGAAGCGCCGTTCACGGAGTTTTCCATAGGTGCGCGAGTAGTAGATGTGCAGAATCCGGGCGACGGAATCCGTCAGCCATAAATTGGCGCTGTCGGGCGTGTCATGCGCAACGAGAAGGGCCGAGGCGAGCGATGAGACCGTTGGATCGTAAATCGTGCCGTCGGCATCGATGCGCGGATGGCCGAATTCCTCCTCCGCATGCGCCGCAACGCCGTCTGCGGCCGGCTTGAGCGTAAAGCGCGTCCAACCGGAATGGGCAAGATGTTCGACATTATCGTCATCTTTCAGATTCAGGATCTGCGTGCGCTGTCCCATCTGGGATGCCGGCGGCACGGATTGTTCGCCAATCCATAAGGCGTAGGATTTTTGCGCGTTCTGGCGCCGGTAACACACGATGAAATCGCTGTCGCGATCCGGCCGCCAGCTCCGGCTGTTTGCCTGGGCGACACGGCTCGGCGGTTGCGCATGTGGCTGGCCGTGCAGGCCCGCGCTTCGTTCGGTCTGCACCGGGGTTTGGATGCGAAGCGCGCGGGAAGCGTTGGCCGGCTGTGTTGTCCGCTTCGTCAGTCTGTTGGGAAAATCGGCTGCTATATTCATCGGATTCTTTCCCTGCTTCGTGGTTAGGGAGCATGATTTCGCAGAGCCAAATTATTCCAAACTCAACAACACCGTGCGTCAAATGGTGTAAAAAGATGAAAAACGGTGTTTTACGCGCGCACTCCATATCCTTAGAGCGCGATCGTTTTAGGTTCGCGCATCTTGCGCGGAGCTAAACGTGAATCGCCCTCAATAAAAAAGCTAGAGCATGACCGCACTTAAGGCGGTCATGCTCTAGCGCGGCCACGCAACGCCAATGCGCCGCGGCGGATCACCCTGGATGCGTGGCGGACAACAAATCCAGGCAGGCATTGGCGGCAGCATGGGTGAGGCGGTTGTTCGGCAGGTTTTTGTTGAACACCACCGCCAGTTCCCAACACGGTTCCGGCTCTGCCAGGGAGGCGGAACCGAGGGACGCGCCCACGCCGTCGCGCACGCGGCTTTGCACCACCAGTTCCGGGACTAAAGCGACACCGAGGCCATGCGCCACCATATCCAGTTGCATCGCCAGATCATTGACCTCGAAGTCGATTTTGCGCCGCAGCCCGGCCTCGGCGAAACTCTGGTCGACGAGCTGGCGCGTGCCATGTCCCAAAGGCAGGTCGACGAAAATTTCCTGCGCGATTTCGGCAAGTGTGACGTCCTTCCGCCCCGCCATCGCATGGTTGCTGGGGCAGGCGAAGACCAGCGGATCGCAAGCCAGCATGGTGGCGGCAAGCTCCGGCGGCAGCGCTTCGACGAATTGCGTGAAGGCGATATCGAACCGGCCTTCCTGCACGCCGTCAATCAGTTTTTCCGTATCGTCGAAGGAGAGGTGGATCTCGACTTTCGGGAATTCCCGGTGAAACGCGCCCAGCAGTTTCGGCAGGTCGATGAAGGGGGCAAGCCCCTGGATCGTGCCGATCATCAGACGGCCGCGGCGCAGGCCTTGCAGATCCTGCACCACGTTGCGCGCAATTTTGGCGGCGGTGAGCACGCGTCGCGCCTCCTGCAGAAACGCCTCGCCGGCGGAGGTCATGTTCACCCGTCGCGTCGTGCGTAAAAAGAGCGGCGCGCCCATCTCGTCTTCCAGCGCGCGAATGGAGGCGGATAATCCGGATTGCACGATATGCAGCCGGGAGGCCGCGCGCGTAAAATGTCGTTCCTCCGCCACCGCGACAAAATGCTCAAGCTGCCGTAAGTCCAACCTATCCTCCAAGACGTCATTATGCTTTGTTAGTGATCAGTTCAATCACAATATTCTACTGGACTGCTAAGATATGGCATCCCCATTTTCTCGTGCAATTGTGAATACTTAAACGGAGTACAGAGTATGAGCTTGGACTTGAAGACCGCTGGCGCGTTGCCGACAAAGCGTTTCGGCACAACGGATATGCACATCACGCGGGTGGGCTTCGGTTCCTGGGCGGTCGGCGGCGATTGGGCCGTGGGCTGGGGCAGCCAGGACGATCAAGGACTCCATCGCGGCGATCCGCCATGCCGTCTCGCGCGGCGTCAACTGGATCGACACCGCCGCGGTCTATGGCCTAGGCCATTCCGAGGAAGTGGTTGCGGCAGCACTGCAGGACATCCCCAAGAGCGAGCGGCCTTATGTTTTCACCAAATGCGGGCTGGTCTGGGATGCGCAGAACCCGGGCGCCATGCCCAAGCGCAGCGGCGCGCCGGAGAGCATCCGCGCCGAGGTTGAAGCCTCGCTGCAGCGTCTGAAGGTCGAGCAGATCGACCTCTACCAGATGCACTGGCCGGCCGATGACGGCACTCCGCTCGAAGTTTATTGGCAGGCTTTGCTGGACCTCAAAGCCGCGGGCAAGATCCGCGCCGTCGGCCTGTCCAACCATAACGTCGCGCAGCTCGAGATCGCCGAGGCGCTGGGCCATGTCGACACGCTGCAACCGCCATTTCTCCGCCATCAAGCGCGAGGTCGGCGATAAGGAACTGGCCTGGTGCTATGGGCATGGCACGGGCGTGATCGTCTACAGCCCGATGCAGGCCGGCCTGCTCACCGGCGCCTTCAGCAAGGAGCGTGTGGACACGCTCGACAGCAATGACTGGCGCCCGCGCAATGCGGAATTCACCGGCGAGAAGCTGGAGCGCAACCTGCAGGTTGCCGCCGCGATCGCCAGCGTTGCGCAGCGCCACGGCGTCTCCCCCGCCTCCGTCGCGGTGGCCTGGACCCTGGCCTGGCCGGGTGTCACCGCCGCAATCGTCGGCGCGCGCAGCCCTGCCCAGGTGGATGGCTGGATCGCGGCCGCCTCGCTTGAACTCTCGGCCGCGGACATGGCAGAAATCGGCGGCGTGATCGAGGCAAGCGGTGCCGGCTACGGCCCGGCCAAGCCTTGAGCGTCAGATCAGGAGACCAAACGTGAGCGATAATGATAAGAAACCCGCATCCCCGGATGCGGCAGCTTCCGGCCGCAGCAGCGCCTATTTCGACATCCACGCGATTGTGGACACCTTCCCGGATTCAGCCGAAACCATGCTGGTGGATACGCGGCTGACGGACGAACCGGCGGCAAGCTCGCGGATCTTCCGCGCCTATCATCCGGTTCCGCGCCACTATCACGCGACCTGCGATGAATATCTCTACCTCCTCTCCGGACGCACCACGTTCGAGGTGGATTACGGCGAGCCGCGCGAGCTGCAAGCCGGACAGATGGTGTTCTTCAAGAAGGGCGTCGTGCACGCGATCCCGGAACTGCTTGAGCATCCGGTCGTCTTCCTCACCGTTGACGCGCCGCGCCGCGATCCGCGCGACGTTATTTTTGTTAATCCAGAGGAAGGAACGGTCGACACGTTCATCAAGGCCAAGCCTTAAAGAAGACCAAGTCTTAAAGGCCAGACGCCTTAAAGCTTCCACGTATCCTGGATGCCGCAGCGCGGTTTGCGGCATCCAGGGGCAACCACAATAGCAAGCAAGGATGGATATGAAGAGCAGGCACCTCGTCGACCCCGAGCTGGACGCGTTTCTCGATCTTCACCCGCCGATCCGCTTGTCCGAGCATCTCCTGGCGGAGGCGCGCGCCGTCCGGGTCGCGCAAGCACGTATCGCGGCCGTGCCGGATGGCCTGCCGGTGCGCATGGAAGAACTTTTGGTGCCTGGCCCGGCGGATGCGCCGCCCGTGCGCGTCCTGGTATACCGGCCCAGCGAGGCCGCGGGACCCTGGCCCGCTTTGCTGCATATTCACGGCGGTGGCTATGTGCTGGGCCTGCCGGAGATGAATGACGCGGACAATCGCAAGCTCGCCGCCGAACTGGGCTGCGCCGTTTTCTCTGTGGATTACCGGCTGGCGCCGGAAACGCCGTATCCGGGCGCGCTGGAGGATTGCTACGCGGTGCTGAAATGGCTGCACGGCAATGGAGAAACGCTGGGGATCGATCCCAGCCGGATCGGCGTGAAGGGTGAGAGCGCAGGCGGCGGGTTATCGGCGGCTTTGGCTTTGCTGGCGCGTGACCGCGGTGAGGTTTCGCTCGCCTTCCAGCATCTGATCTTCCCGATGATCGATGACCGCACCTGCACCCATCCGGACCTGCACCCCTATGCCGGGGAGTTTTTTTGGACGCAGCAGGGTAGCACCTTCGGTTGGACATGCTGGCTGCCGGCTGCCCCAGGCGCAGAGGGCATTCCGGCCTATGCGGCAGCCGCAAGAGCGGAAGACCTTACCGGCCTGCCGCCCGCTTTTATCAGTGTTGGCACGCTGGATCTCTATCTCGAAGAGAACATGGAATATGCCCGCCGCCTAACCCGCGCCGGGGTGCCGGTGGAGATGCATATCTATCCCGGCGCGTACCACGCTTTCCAATTGGTGGAGAACGCCCGTGTGACCCAGGCCGCCTGGCGTGATACGGTCGAAGCCCTGCGCCGGGCGTTTTATGGCTGAAGGGAAGGGCCGGGGGCGTGCGTAGCTCCCGGCTCACAAGTCGCAAAAGTTTTTTGCGCCGCTTTTTTCCAAAAAAGCGGCTACTTCCTTCCTAGAGCGTGTGGGGGTAAGGCCGAATCAAAAAAAGCTTCCCCGACGCGGGGCGGCTTTGATTTCGATGGGCTGGCTGGAGGGAGGCCAGCATTGATGGCACGTCCTTATTCGATGGATTTGCGTGAAAGGGTTGTTGCGGCCGTCGGGTGTGGCATGTCATGCCGCCGGGCGGCACAGCTGTTCAATGTGTCGGCGAGCACCGCGATCAACTGGGCCAAGCGTGTGCGCGAGAGCGGCAGCGTGGCGCCTGGGCAAATGGGCGGGCACAAGCCGCGGAAGATTTCTGGCGCGCATCGCGCTTGGCTCGCCGAACGGTGCCGGACTGGCGCCTTCACGCTGCGAGGGCTGGTGGCTGAATTGGCAGCGCGCGGCTTGAAGGTCGATCGTCATTCGGTATGGGATTTTGTCCGCGCTGAAGGGCTCAGCTTTAAAAAAAACTGTGCACGCCAGTGAGCAAGAGCGCCCCGACGTGGCCCGACGACGCGCGCAATGGCGCAAGTATCAGACACGGATTGATCCCGCTCGTCTGGTCTTCATTGATGAGACTTGGACCAAGACCAACATGGCGCCGCTGCGCGGTTGGGCCCCCCGCGGCGAGCGGCTGCTGAGTAAGGCGCCTTACGGCCACTGGAACACCATGACCTTCATCGCCGCTTTGCGCCATGACCGTATCGAGGCACCATGGCTGCTCGATGGACCCATCGATGGGGAAAGCTTCCTGCTTTATGTACAAAAAGTGCTGGCGCCGACCTTGCGGCCTTCCGATCTGGTGATCGCCGATAATCTGGGCAGCCACAAAAGCACCGCTGCCCGCCAGGCGATCCGTGACACCGGAGCCAAACTATTGCTGCTGCCGAAATACTCGCCCGATCTGAACCCCATTGAGCAGGTCTTCGCCAAGCTCAAGCACCGCCTGCGAGAGGCACAGGCCAGGACCAGGGAGAGCGTGTCTGCTGCCATTGGCGCCATTCTCGAAACCTACACCGCTCAAGAATGCGCCAACTACTTCAGAAACTCAGGATATGCGCAAAGCTAACCACCGCACGCTCTAACCCCGCGTCAAAAACCCAACCAGCCGCTCGGCCTCATCCACGATCGGATCGGCGATCGCCGCCGCGCGCCGTGCGCCGGCCTGCAAAATGCGATCGAGATGCGCGGGCTCGGCCAGCAGCGCCTGGGCGCGGGCATTGATCGGCGCGAGATGCGCGACCAGCGCCTCGGCCAGTTTTTCCTTGAACGGGCCAAAGCCCGAGCCTGCGAATTCCGCCAGCACGCCCGGCGTCGTCTGCCCGGTCATCGCGGCATAGATGCCGATCAGGTTGGCCGCTTCCGGCCGCCCGGCCAGCTCCTCCATTGTCTCGGGCAAGGGCGCCGGGTCGGTCTTCGCGCGGCGGATTTTCAGCGCGATGGTGTCGGTATCGTCGGTCAGGTTGATCCGGCTTTGATCGGAGGAATCCGATTTCGACATTTTTTTCGTGCCGTCGCGCAGGCTCATCACGCGCGCGGTCTCGGGCGGGATATAGGGCTCGATCCGGGGGAAGAATTCCACGCCGAAATCATGGTTGAATTTTTCCGCGATGTCGTTGGCAAGCTCCAGATGCTGGCGCTGGTCATCGCCCACCGGCACCTGGGTCGCGTGATAGGCGTGGATGTCGGCGGCCATCAGGTTGGGATACACGAACAGCCCGGTGGAAACCGCCTCGCGGTCCTTGCCCGCCTTGTCCTTGAACTGCGTCATCCGGTTGAGCCAGCCAAAGCGCGCCACGCAATTGAAAATCCAGGCCAGGCGCGCATGCGCGTGCACGGCGGATTGGTGGAACAGGATCTGCCGTTCCGGGTCGATCCCGCAGGCGATCAGCAAGGCCGCGTTCAGCCGCGTCTGCTCGCGCAATTGCGCCGGGTCCTGCGCGACGGTGATCGCGTGCAGGTCGACGAGGCAGAAAATGCACTCATTGCCGTCCTGGAGTTTCACCCAGTTCTGCAGCGCGCCGAGATAGTTGCCGAGATGGGCGATGCCCGTGGGCTGAATGCCGGAGAAAATACGTGTCATGGCGCTACGTCGCCCGGTTTTTTGCGCCGGTCAACCGGTTGCGGGCTTGCGCCGGCGGCGGCGCAGCAATGCGGTGAGCTCGGAGAGGTCGAAGGCGCGCAGCAGAATGCCGGAGCCGCCATAGGCGATGCCGCCCACAAGCGTCAGGAGCAGAAATTCCAGGATGGTGGTTTTGCCGGGCGGGAGCAGCGCTCTCCACGCCATAGAGGGCGAGCGCCATGATGCCGCCTGCGAGCAGGATGCGCGGCACGCGGTGGCGGGCGGGCGGCATCGAGCGCGAAATGCCCGCGCCGGTGCAGGAGATAGGCGAGCAGCACGGCGTTGAAGGCCGAGGACAGGCTGGTCGCCAGCGCCGGGCCGACCGCCTTCAGCGGATGCATGAATACCAGGTTCAGCCCCAGATTGAGCGCGACCGCGACGACGCCGATTTTCAGCGGCGTCATCGTATCCCCGCGCGCGAAAAAGCCGGGGGTGAGGATTTTCACCAGCGCGAAAACCGGCAGGCCGATGGCAAAGGCGGCGAGCGAATGGCCCGGCGAGCACCGCATTATGTTCGGTGAAGGCGCCGCGCACGAAGAGCACATCCATCACCGGACGGGCTGCCACCGCCAGCCCGATTGCGGCGGGCAAAGTCAGCATGAGCACCGATTCCAGCGCGCGGTTGAGCGAGGCCATCGCCGCATTCTCTTCGCCGAGCGCGATATGCCTTGGTGATCGCGGGCAGCAAGGCCGTGCCCGCTGCCGTGCCGATGACGCCGAGCGGAAGCTGGTTCACGCGGTCGGCATAGTACAGAATCGAAACCGACCCCGCCGGCAGCAGCGTGCCGATGATGATGTCGATGGAGACGTTGAGCTGCGTCACCCCGGCGCCCACCAGCCCAGGGGCCATGCGGCGGAACAGCTGCTTCATGCGCGCGGTCAGCCGGGGTTTGGGCAACCGTGATGCGCATCCCCGCGCGGCGCATGGCAATCACGAGCAGCAAAAGCTGCGCGACGCCGGAAACCGTAACACCCCAGGCCAGCGCAAAGCCCGGATTGGGCGTATACGGGGTGAGCAGCAGCATGAAGGCGATGGAGAAGACGTTGAACAGCACCGGTGCCGCCGCGGCGGCGGCAAAGCGGCCCATCGCGTTCAGCACGCCCGAGAACAGGGCCGTGAGACAGACGAAGAACAGATACGGGAACATGATGCGCGTCAGCACCACCGCCAGCGCGAATTTGCCGTGATTGCCGGCAGAATCCTGGGGCCAGCACATAAAGCAGCCAGGGCATGAAAATCTCGCCCAGGATCGGTGATGCTGCCCAGCCAGAAGATCATCACCGCGGTCGCTTCCTCGGCAAAGCCGGTGGCGGCCTCCATGCCCTCCTGGTGCAGGATGGTGGAGATCGAGGGCACGAAGGCGGCGTTGAACGCGCCCTCGCCGAACAGGCGGCGGAACAGGTTGGGCAGCCGCAGGGCGACGAAGAACGCATCCGCCACCGGCCCGGTGCCGAGGATCGCGGCGATCAGGATATCCCGGGCAAAGCCGAAAATGCGGCTCGCCATCGTCCACATCCCGACCGTAATGGCACCTCGCATCATGCGGCTGGCTGTAAAGGATTACCGGGCAAGGATAAACCCGTAAGTCGGATAAAGGGTACGGCCCATCGCATGCGCCGGCTGCTGCTGCCAGCAAGACTGGCGGATGCGCCCGCGCCGGGGCAAGGGCGGGCCGTGCGGAAACATGGCGAAACCATGGCGCCGCTTGATCGCAACTGGCCCACAAGATACCCTGCGCTTATGCCCGCTTTATCCATGCACGCGCCGGTCGGCGATCTGACCCTTTTTGCCGAGGACGAAGAGATCGTCGCCCTCGAATGGGGCTGGGGCAGCGTCCAGGATCCATCCCCCGTTCTGCTGCGGGCAAAGGCGGCGCTGGAAGCGTATTTCGATGGCGCGGCTGTTGCCCGATGATCTGCCGCTTCAAACCGGCGGGCAGCCCCTACCGGCAAAAAGTATGGGCGGCGCTGCGGCAAATTCCCGCGGGAGAGACCCGCAGCTACGCGGAGATCGCCCGGGTCGCGGGCGGCTCGCCGCGTTCGGTCGGTGGCGCGAATGCCGCCAACCCGATCCCGATTTTGATCCCCTGCCACCGCGTGCTCGGCAGTGCCGGGCTCGGCGGCTATTCCGGCGGAGAGGGTTGGCGACCAAGCGCGCGCTGCTGGAACTTGGAAAAACTGCAGTCTGGAAGCCCACGCCCAATGACCAAGGCGATCCGTATCCACGCCGTCGGCGGTCCGGAGGTGCTGAAATGGGAGCAGGTGCCGACCCCGCAGCCCGGACCTGCCGAAGCGCTGGTCCACCATGAGGCGGTCGGGCTGAATTATATCGACGTGTATTTCCGCTCCGGCCTGTACAAGGCGCCGCTGCCGGCAACGATCGGCATGGAGGGCGCCGGCGTCGTGCGTCGCGGTGGGCGATGAGGTGCGCAATGTCGCCCCGGGCGATCGCGTCGCCTATGCCGGCGGGCCGATCGGCGCCTATGCCACGGAACGGGTGATCGCGGCCGACCGGCTGGTGAAATTGCCGGATGCGATCGATTTCAACACCGGGGCGGCGATGATGCTCCAGGGCATGACCGCGCAATACCTGCTCCGCCGCACCTTCAAGGTGGAGAAGGGCCAGACCATCCTGGTGCATGCCGCGGCCGGCGGCGTCGGGCTGATCCTGTGCCAATGGGCGAATTATCTCGGCGCGAATGTGATCGGCGTGGTCTCGACCGAGGAAAAAGCCGATTTGGCGCCGGGCAAACGGCGCGCATCACACCATTGTCGGCCATGCGCAACCTCGCCGCCGAGGTCAAGCGCATCACCGGCGGCGCGATGGTGCCGGTGGTCTATGACAGCGTCGGCAAGGACACGTTCAACGCCAGCCTCGATTGCCTGGCGCCGCTTGGCATGATGGTGAGCTATGGCAGCGCCTCCGGCCCGGTGCCGCCGGTGGATATCGCCATGCTGGGCGCCAAGGGCAGCCTGTTCCTCACCCGGCCGACGCCTCTCCACCTATATCGCCAGCGCATGCCGACCTGTTGGCGGTGAGCTCGACCTGTTCGACGCCGTCATCTCCGGTGCGGTCAAAATCCAGGTGAACCAGACATTCGCCCTCGCCGATGCCGCCGCCGCGCATGCGGCGCTGGAAGCGCGCCGGACGACCGGCAGCACCGTCCTGCTGCCCTGAGCGCATCGCTCATCCGGCGGGAGGAAAGCTCCTGGGCGATGTCCGGCTTTGTCGGCCTGCTCATCCTCGCCATTTTCCTGTGCATGTGGTTCGTCGACCAGCCGGTTGCGGAGTATTTTGCCAGCATCGCGGCTGCGGTTTTTCTTCCAGCTCTGCGCCGCGCCCTCGCTGCTGGCATTGCCGGTGGCGGGGATATGCATGGCCTGCGCCGTGCTGGCGCGGCTGCGCGGCACGCGCAGGCCGGGCCGGATCTGGCTGGTGAGCAGTGTCGCCACCCTGGCCGGGACGGCGGCGAAGGACGAGCTGAAATGGATCTTTGGCCGCCCCTGGCCGAGCACCTGGCTGCATCACGGCATTTACAGCTTTCACCCGTTTGCCGAGAGCATGTTGTTCGGCGGTTTTCCCTCCGGCCATACCTCGTATATTGCGGCACCGCTTTGCGTCGTCTGGGTGCTGGCGCCGCGTTACCGCATTATCTGCGGCGTGGTGATCGCGCTGGTCATGTTCGGCCTGGTCGGCGCGGATTACCATTTTATCGGCGGACGTGCTGGGCGGGCTGCTGACCGGCATGGGCTGCGCCTGGGGCAGCCTGGTGTTGATGACCGCCCGCGATGCTTAAGCGCGCTGCTGGGCTCGAAGCGCTTTCTGCCGCTGTTCCTGACCCAGGCGCTGGGCGCGGTCAACGACAATATTTTCAAGAACGCCGTGGTGGTGCTGGCATTGTTCCGGCTGGCCCATGCCGGGCCGATCCTGGTCGCGCTGGCCGGCGGGATTTTTCTGCTGCCCTATGCGCTGTTCTCCGCCGCCGCCGGGGACCTCGCCGATGCGTTCGAGAAATCCCGGCTGATCCGCTGGGTGAAATTCTGGGAACTCGGGCTGATGCTGCTGGCCGGCATCGGCTTTTTCACCGGAGAATTTCGCGCTGCTCATGGCGGTGCTGTTCGGCCTCGGCGTGCAGGCGACGTTTTTCTCGCCGCTGAAATACGGAATTCTGCCGGATCTCCTGGTGGGCGAGGAGCTGGTGGCGGGCAACGGGCTGGTCGAGGCCGGAACGTTCGTCGGCATTCTGCTCGGCACGGTGGCGGGCGGCGTGCTGGTGCTGGTGCCGCGCGGCGGCCTGCCGCGGTCTCGGCAGCCTGCTTGGGCGTCGCGGGGCTGGGGATCGTGAGCGCCTATAGCATCCCCGGGTGCGCGGCGGCGCAGCCGGGCTTGCGGCCGCGCTGGAACATCGCCGCCGAGAGCTGGGCACTGCTGCGCCAGGCCGCGCGCAACCCGCCGGTCTGGTTCGCGATCTTGGGGATTAGCTGGTTCTGGGCGGTGGGGGCGACCCTGCTGGCGGAATTCCCGACTTTGGCGCGCGATGTGCTGCATGCCGATGGCCATGTGGTGACGCTGATGCTGGGCGTCTTCGCGGTCGGCGTCGGCATCGGCTCGCTCACCGTGGCGCGGTTCGTGCGCGATGCCGCGCTGCTCAATTATGTCGCGGCTGGCGGGGCTCGGCGTCTCGGTTTTCACCGCGGATTTCGCCTGGACTTCCCCCATGCCGGGCATCTGGCGACATCGCGGCCATGCTCGGCGCCGCTGCGGGCTGGCATTTGCTGGGCGACCTGCTGCTGCTCTCGGCCTGTGGCGGCGCCTTCTCCGTGCCGCTCTACGTGCTGCTGCAGGAGCGCGCCGCGCCGACGCACCGGGCCCGGATGGTGGCGGCGAATAATGTGATGAACGCGGTGGCGAGCGTGCTCGCGGCGGGCCTTACCGCCGGGCTGTATGCGGCGGGGATGAGCGCGCCGCGCATTCTGCTCCTGGTCGCGGTGGCGAATGCGGCGGTCGCGACTTGGATTTTCCGTGTCGTGCGGCGCGGCGTATGAGCGCAGGGCCGCCGCGTCGCGGCTTCGTCATTTGACAGATCGCCGCCCAGGCGGGCCAATTCCCGCCATGCGCGGTTTGCTTCTGGCATTCCTGTTCGTCCTGCTCGCCCCACCAGCGATGGCGCGGGATGTGTATTTCACCGCCTCCGACGGCGCGCTTCTGCATTACGCGCAAACCGGGCCGACAGATGCGCCCATCCTCGTCTTCGTGCCGGGCTGGACCATGCCGGGCTGGATTTTTGCGCCCCAGCAGCAGGCGTTCGAGCAGAAATATCAGGTCGTGCTGTTCGACCCGCGCGGCCAGGGCGACTCCGAGATCACGCCACCGGCTACGACCAGGACCGGCGGGGGGCGGATATCGGCGAGCTTCTGGCCCGCCTGCCGGGCAAGGTCGTGGTCATCGGCTGGTCGCTCGGCGTGCTGGATACGCTGGCCTATATCCACCAATCGGGCGGCGCGCAAGCTCGCCGGGCTGGTGCTGATCGATAATTCCGTGGGCGAAAACCCGGCGCCGGGCATCCTGCATCCTCGGCGGGGCCGGCCTGCTGTCGCGCGCGGCGTTCATGCGCGCCTTCGTGGCGGGGATGTTTCACACCCCGCAATCGCCGGCCTATCTCGACGCGGCTGACGCAGCGCGGCCCTTCGCCTGCCGGCGGCCGATGCCGAGGCGCTGCTGCGCTATCCCGTGCCGCGCAGCTATTGGAAGGAGGCGGTATTATCGACCGACGTGCCGGTGCTCTACGTCGTCCGCCCGCATTTGCAGGCGCAGGCCGATCATTTGCGCCACGACCGGCCGAACACCGAGATTGCCGTGTTCCCCAATGCCGGGCCATGCGCTGTTCGTCGATGACGGCACCCCAGTTCAACCTGTTGATGGCGCATTTCCTGGCCACGAGCGTCTGGTGATGAGATTCCTGCCTCTGTTTCTGGTCTCCGCCGTCGCGGTCGGCATGGAGACGGCGTTGACGCGCTATTTCGCGGTCGCGAGCTGGTCGGATTACGGCTATTGGGTGATTTCCATCGTCATGGTGGGGTTCGCCTTTTCCGGCGTGTTCCTGGCTCTGGCGCGCGATTTTCTGCTCCGCCGGGCGGCGCTGCTGTTCGCCGTGCTGCCGGCTTTCCTCGTGGGCAGCGCGGCCTTGGGCTATTGCGGCACGATCCTCAACCCGTTCAATCCGCTGCAATTGCAAAACCCGGCGACCTACGGGCCGCAATTGGCGAATATCGGGCTGTATTACGTGGCACTGCTGCCGTTTTTCTTCGCCGCCGGGCTGTTCATCTCGCTCTGCTTCGTCACCAATGCCGGCCGTATCGGGCGGGTCTATGCCGCGGATCTCACCGGGGCGGGGGCGGGCTCCGTGCTGGTGCTGGGCTTGATGTATCTGCTCCCGCCCTTCGACCTTATCCCCGCTTTGCTCCCCGCTTTGGCGCTGGCCGCCTGCTGCATCGGGCGCCACCGGTTGCCGGCGGCGGTCGCGGCCTTCGCAATGCTGGCGGCGGCGGAGTTGTTGCTCGCACTCGGCCCGCAGGCTGCGGTGAGCCAGTACAAGCCGATCTATCCGCCGATGCATACGCCGGGGGCCAAAATCCTGGCACAGCGGGAAAATCCGCGCGGCGAATATCTGCTCCTCGATGATTTCACCGAGCGGGTGAATACCGATATTTCCAACGATGCCGCGATGCTGGGCTATGCCGACCCGCCGCGCAGTTTCGGGCTGTACCGGGACGGCATCCGCATCGCGAGCCTGCCGCGGCCGGGGCCGTTTGCCACCGGCTATGCGCCGGGCGCCTTGGATGCGCTGCCCTACCGGCTGACGCCGCATCCCAACGTGCTGCTCATCGGCGCATCGGGCGGGCTTTCGCATCGCGGAGGTGCTGGCGCTGGGTGCGGCCCATGTCACCGCGCTGGAGCCCGAGCCTGTGCTCTTTCATGCGCTGAAACACGGGCTAGGCACCTCGCCTGCTTTCGCGCCGGATGCGCGCGTGGCGATTTTGATCCGAGAACCCGCGCGCGGCGGTGGCGGGGGCAGGGCCGCTTTACGATGTGATCGATATCTCGCGCGGATTTTCTGGATGCCGCCCCCGCCAATGTCTACGCCTTCTCAGCGCAGGCCTTCGCCGCCGATATCGCCCGCCTTTCCCCCGGCGGCATGCTCTCCATCCCCGTCTCGATCCAGGATTTCCCGGCCTATGCGCTGCGCATGCTGGCGACCGCGAAGGCCGGTCTGGCGCTGGAGGGCATTCGCGATCCGGATGCCTATATCGTGGTCTACCGCTCCGCCTGGAATGCCCGGATCCTGGTCCGCCGCACGCCCTTTGGTGCGGCGGAGATCGCGGCGATACGCAAATGGTGCGATGACCGCTCCTTCGATGTCTCCTATTACCAGGGCATCGACGTCGATCGGCGCGCGCGATGACCTTTATAACGACCTGCCGGCCGTGTCCTTCGATGCCGGCACGGTCATCGCCTTCGGCGCGGATGATTCCATCGCCGATGAGGCCGGCGGCATTCTGGCCGGGCAGAAGACCGTCTCCGCCCGGGCCTTCGACCTGCGCCCGGTGACGGATAACCGGCCGGCCTTCTATGCGATCTTGCGCCTGAACCAGCTTTCCCTGCTGCTCGCGCGGCTGCAAATCCTGCCCCAGGCCGAGATCGGCGCGCTGGTGAACCTCGCGGTGCTGGCGCAGGCTGCTTTCATCGCCTTTCTGGTCCTGCTCGTGCCGCTGGCAGCGCCCAAAACGCACGCGCCGTCTCCTACGGGGATGCTGCGGCCCATGCTCTATTTCCCAGCTCTGGCGCTGGGCTTTCTGTTTCTGGAAATTTTCGGGATCGAGAAGGCCAGCGCCTTTCTCGACGACCGCGCCACAGGCTTTGCCATCGTGCTCAGCACGATGCTGGTATTCTCCGGCCTGGGCAGTTTTCTCTCGGAACGTTTTTCCCGCACACCCGGGCGCGCCGTCTGGCGGTGCGGCGGCGGTGATCGCTATTGTGGTCCGCGCCGATGTTCCTGCTGCCCAGCCCGGCGGGGCTGGCGGGGACATCTGCCGTTTTTCGCCCGAGTAACCCTGGTCGTGGCGGTGATGGCGCCGGTCAGCGTGGCGATGGGAATGCCCTTTCCGCTTGGCCTCGCCCAGGGGGAACAGAAATTCTTCCTCGCCTGGGCCTGGGGGCTGAATGGCGCGTTTTCCGTCGTGGCGACGCCGCTGGCTAATCTGGTGCTGCGAAATAGCGGATTGCATGCGGTTTTAGGCGCCGCGGTTATGCTATATGCTGGTTGCGGCAACGAGTTTTCCAGCGCCAAGGAGACAATCGGTTTGGCTCACTGCAATGAAACGCTCAGCCGTCGCGGATTGATCGGCGGGCATGGCTGCCCTGGCGGCCATGCCGGCTTTTGGCCGATACGTCAGCGCCCATCCCGGCCGCCGCGGTGCTGGCCACGCCGGCCACGCCGAACGGCAAGCCCTGGGATAAGGCCGCTTTCGAGGCCGCGATGGCGGCCTCCGGCCGACCCGTCTCGCTGACCGACGACGCAATTCGCCGCCATCCAGGCGCGCAAACCGGCGGCGATGCGGGCGATCGCGGCGTATCTGCAAATGCGGCTGGGCAAGGCGGACCCGCTGGTCCTCGCCGCCTTCCAGGCCATGCCGCGCGAATATTACCACTACAACTACCAGGAGCACCGCTCGACCTGCGGCGATGCCTATGACAGCCCGGCCAAGCCCTGGGCGCTGGGCTATGGCTCGGCGCTCTCAGATTATCTCGGCCAAGCCTATATGACCCAGGTCTGCCAGCCCAAGCCCGGCGAGGTCTCGCTTGAGATCGGCACGGGTAGCGGCTTCCAGAGCTCGTTGCTTTCGCGAATCGTCGATCGCGCCTATTCGGTCGAGATCATCGAGCCGCTGGGCAATGCGGTGAAGAAAATTTTCAGCGCCGCTCGGCTATGATAATGTGACCACCCGCGTCGGGGATGGCTATTACGGCTGGCCGGAGCAGAAAGACGGGTTCGACATCATCATCGTCACCTGTGCCGCGCAATATGCGCCGCCGGCGCTGTTCCAGCAGCTCAAGCCCGGCGGGCGGATGATCATCCCCATCGGCCAGCCCTTCAAGCAGGGCCAGGTGCTGTACGTGTACCGCAAGGATGCGGCGGGCAAGATCCATTCGAGGCGGGACATGGGCGTGTTCTTCATCCCGATGACCGGCACCATGATGAAAACCCCGGCGGCCGAGGCCAAGGCAATCCCTGCCTAACCACTGTTTCATGCCAACGGAGGAAGCCTTGGCGTGCGCTGCTTGCCGCCCCATCCTGGGCATGGCAGTGATTCATCCATAGATGATTGAGGAGGTGTTTCTTGGTTAAACCTTTGCGTAAGGCAGTGCTTCCGGTCGCTGGGCTTGGCACGCGTTTCCTGCCGGCGACGAAGGCGATGCCGAAGGAAATGCTGCCGGTCGTGGACAAACCGCTAATCCAGTATGCGGTGGACGAGGCGCGCGCCGCCGGGATCGAACAGTTCTGCATGGTCACCGGCCGCGGCAAAACCGCGCTGATCGACCATTTCGACATCGCCTTCGAACTCGAGGCAACGCTCGCGGAGCGCAACAAGCGCGAGGCGCTGGAATTGCTGCGTTCCGAGGCGATGCCGCCGGGGTCGATCTCGACCGTCCGCCAGCAGGTGCCGCTTGGCCTCGGCCATGCGATCTGGTGCGCCCGCACTTTCATCGGCGATGACCCGTTCGCGATTTTGCTCCCCGATGACCTTGTGCTGAGCGAGACGCCGTGCCTGGAGCAATTGGCCGGCGTGTACCGGGAGACCGGCGGTAATGTGCTGGCCGTGGCGGAAGTGCCGCATGAGCACACCAACCGCTACGGCATCCTGAAAATCGGCGCTTCGGAAGGCGATCGCGTCGAGGTCGAGGGCCTCGTCGAGAAGCCGGCGCCGAAGGATGCGCCGTCCAATCTCTCGATCATCGGGCGCTATATTCTGCTCCCGGAAGTGGTCGATTACCTGTCCCGGATGGAACGCGGTGCCGGCAATGAGGTGCAGTTGACCGATGCGATGGCCCAGATGATCGGTCATGGGCCGTTCCACGGGCTGAAATTCGAGGGCAGGCGCTTCGATTGCGGCGACAAGGTCGGCTTCCTGGAGGCGCAGATCGCCTTCGCGCTGGCGCGGCCGGACCTTGGGCCGTCGGTGCGCGAATTCCTTAAAAATTACGTCAACGCGTGAGAGCATAATGACATTTTCGCATAAATTCCATGTCAGTTCGCTGCGGGAATACGATATCCGCGGCATCGTCGGGGACACGCTGACGGAGGCGGACGCCTTTGCCATCGGCCGCGTGTTCGGCTCGATCGTGGTGGAGAAAGGCGGCAAACGCGTTGCCGTCGGGCGCGATGGGCGGTTGTCTTCGCCCGTACTCGAAGCCGCGTTGATCGAGGGGCTGTCCGCGAGCGGGGCGGATGTCATCGCGGTCGGCGAGGGGCCGACGCCGATGCTGTATTTCGCCGCCTTCACCGAGCCGACGGATGGCGCGGTCATGGTGACCGGCAGCCATAACCCGCCGAATTACAACGGCTTTAAAATGCTGTTGGGCAAAAAGCCTTTCTTCGGCAAGGACATCCTGCGCCTTGGCGAGCGCGCGGAAGCCGGCGAGGTTGTGGCCGCGACCACCGGCACGCGTGACGCATAAGGACATCAGCGAGGCCTATATCGCCCGGCTGCTGCAGGATTGGGACGGCGAGCGCAAGCTCAATGTCGTGTGGGATAATGGCAATGGGGCGGCCGGAGACGTGCTGGCCAAGCTCGTGGAAAAGCTGCCCGGCCGGCACAAGGTGCTGAACGGCAAAATCGACGGGACCTTCCCCGCGCATCACCCGGACCCGACCGTGCCGAAAAACCTCGAGCAGCTTATCGCCGCCGTGAAGAAGGAAGGTGCCGATGTCGGCATCGCCTTCGATGGCGATGCCGACCGCATCGGGCTTGTGGACAATGAGGGCCATATTCTCTTCGGTGATCAGTTCCTGATCATGATGGCGCGCGACGTGCTGCGCGCGTATCCGGGCGGCACGATCATCGCCGATGTGAAAGCCAGCCAGGTGCTGTTCGACGAGGTTGCCAAGGCCGGCGGCACGCCGCTGATGTGGAAGACCGGGCACAGCCTGATCAAGTCCAAAATGGCGGAGACGGGCGCACCGCTGGCGGGCGAAATGTCCGGCCATATCTTCTATAACGACAAATGGTATGGCTTTGACGACGCGCTCTACGCCGCTATCCGGGTGCTGGGCGTGATCGCGCGCAGCGATGAGACGGTCGCGGCCTTCCGCTCCAGCCTGCCCACCGTCATCAACACGCCGGAACTGAGGTTCGATTGCGCGGAAGACCGCAAATTCGCGGTCGTTGCGGAAGTCGCGGAACGGCTGCGGGCGAGCGGGGAGACGGTCTCCGATACCGACGGCGTGCGTGTGACGACCCCGGATGGCTGGTGGCTGCTGCGTGCCTCCAACACCCAGGCGGTGCTGGTCGCGCGGGCGGAGAGCAAATCGGAAGCGGGCCTTTCCAAGCTCAAATCGGAACTGGCGGGCCAGCTTGCGGCCTCAGGCCTGGCGCCGGATTTCTCGGGCACGAATGCCGGGCATTAGGTAGAAGAAGCAGTTCGTTTTGAAAAAAAGAACCAAAAAACTTTTGCGCCTTGTGGGCCGGGAGCGACCAACGCCCCCGGCTCAAAGTTAAAAAAGTTTTTTTTGCTTCTTTTTGTTCACCAAAAGAAGTGCTTTTACTTCGGATTATGCGGATGCCCCTCCCGCAGCGCGGCCAGCGTATCCGCGCAGGCATTTTGATCCCCCAGCCCCAACCGAATGGTTGGGATGAGCGCCAGAGGCGGAAACAGCACCCCAAGCCCGATGGCCGGCCCGGCGCGTGCCGCCAGCGGGCCCGCCGCCGGATGGACGCTCGGGTTCTTCAAGGTGCCGCCAATTTCGATTGGGGTTGAAAACGAGCCGATCGAGAAATGCGTCGCCTCGGTCTTCAGGGCCAAATTCAACCGCTCGGTGGACAGGCTGACCGTGCCGGTCCCCAGAATATTCGCAGCCTTGGTCGCCAGCAAGAAGGTTTTGGTATCGACCAGGCCATCATTGAGGGCGAAATCCGAAATCAGGCACTGGATCTGGGTCTTGACCGGAATGCCGAGTGCCGAGAGCATGGCATCGCCCATCTGCAACCCCACGAGGTCGACCAGCAGCGCGCTCACATCGGCGCCGTTTTGCAGGTAAAACGCCGCATGGCCGTTGCCGTGGCCGAGAATCTCCGCGACCGAATTGCCCATCCCCACGAGATACGCCGAACCGCCCACCGTGCCATCGCCCGCGAAGCTGCGGGTCGCCGCCATCAGCCGCGCCAGTTGCAGATTGTGAAAATCGATCGTGCCTCTTGCATGCAGCACGCCCGCCACCGGGGTCAGGACAAACGTGCTCGCAATGGTACCGGTGCCGACCGCGAAATTCAGCGGATCCACCGTGATGCGCCCGTTGAGGATGGTCACATGCGCCAGGACGTTATCGAGCGGAATATCCCGGTTGATGATTTTCTGGCCCCGGAAGTGCAAATCGAGATTCGCGGCGTTGATGGCCGGCAGGTTGATTTTCTTGCGCGGCAGGAGATTGGGGCTCGCATTGGCTTTGGCGACAACCGCGCGCGTCGCGGCGGTCTGTCCGGGGGTCGAGAGCTTGCCCGGCGTGGCGCCGAGGACGCCGATAAAATCGGTGAGGTCCACCCGCCGCGAGGTAAGATCGGCGGTGATGGTGGGCCGAGATGCGCCGGGCGCCTCGGTGATCGTGCCCTCGATGTCGGAAAAGCCGACGCGGCCGGCGAGATGCTCGAAACGGACTGCATTGTCGGCATAGGTGACATCCCCCGCAAGGTTAAAAGGCGGGGTCGTGGGAAAAGGGATGCCGGACAGCGCATAGAGATTGGCCATGTTCTGGCCGGACAGCTCCAGCCGCAAATGCGCCCCGGCCAAATGCACGGGGTCCTGCACGGTCCCGGTCAGGCGCGCCATCGTGGCCCCGTTCTGCACATGCAAATCGACCGGATACGGGGTCGAGGGATCGCGTAATGAGAGCAGCGCGCCGCCGATGAACTCGCCCGTGACCGGCGCGTTCGCATAGGTGCCGTTTGCATCCACGACGATCTCGCCGCCGGTGAACAGCCGCGCCCCGGGTGGCGCGTCGCGGGTCTGGAAAGTGAGGTCGAAATGGGATTTTTGCGATGGCAGGATCACGCTGGCGGTGCCGTGGTCGATGCGCATTGTACCCAATTTCGGCAGCCTGCCTGTGGTGCCGGAGCCAAATTTCATCGTGTAGTTCTTCGTGCCGTCGGGCAATTGGCGCAGACTGAAAACCGGGTGATCCAACTCGATCAAGGTCAGGGTAAGCGTGCCGTGCCGGATATAGCCGAGCGCATCGGCCCGCACGCGCAGCCGGTCGATGCTGGCGAGCGGGGGGTCGCTTGCGGGAAAGCCGCCGGGATTGGCAATCGTAACTCCCGTGGCGGTGACGGTCACACTGCGCCCGAGCCGGACATGCAGATGCTGCATCGTCACCTTGCGGCCGAGTTCGGCGGAGGCCTGCGCATCCACCAGGGGAATAAACCAGTCCCAGTTCCAGAAGATGATCATAAGCAGAAGAATGACCAAAAGGGGGAACAGGATTTTGAGCCAGATGACGCCCCGCATGCGCTCAATCCTAATGGCGTTCGATCGTCACGGGCAGAGTTTGGAGCACCGTGCATTTCCCGGCAACCCGCCGGTGTTTATCTGGCAGCATTTTAATCGCGCCGTTGCGTCGTACGCCGGCGTCCGTTTTGGGCAAAAGTGCCGCACGCTCGCGCAATATTCGGCTAAATTGAATCGCCCGATTCAATTTAACCGAATGAAATCGCTCGCAAAAGAAAAACCAGTGCGTTTCCATTTTTAGGCAAAACGCTTTAGGAAAGCCCCATGTCGATACCGTTTTTGAAGATGCATGGCGCCGGCAACGATTTTGTCGTGCTGGACGCGCGCGCAACCCCCCTTGCTTTGCCGCCGGCCACAATACGCTGGATGGCCGACCGAAGGCTGGGGATTGGCTGTGACCAACTCATCATCATCGAGCCGGATGCAGAGGGCGCGGATGCCTTCATGCGCATCCTGAACGCCGATGGCAGCGAGGCAGGCGCCTGCGGCAATGCGACACGCTGTGTCGCCGCGCTGATCACCGAGGAGACCGGGGCGCGGCATATCACGATCCGCACGATCTCCGGCCTGCTGCGCGCCGAGATCCTGGGCCCCGGGCTGGTCGAGGTCGATATGGGCGTCCCCCGGCTGGAATGGGAGGAAATCCCGTTAAGCGCGGCCGCCGATACGCTGCATCTCAACCTCGCTATCGGCCCGGTCGCCGACCCCGCCGCCTGCTCCATGGGCAATCCGCATGCGACGTTCTTCGTGGACGATATCGTGCTCCTGCCGATCGAGAGCATCGGCCCCGTTTTGGAGAAGAACCGGATGTTCCCGGAGCGCGCGAATATCGGCTTCGCGCGCATCGAGGGCCCGGAGCGCATCCGCCTGCGGGTATGGGAGCGCGGTTCGGGCCTGACGCTCGCCTGCGGCTCGGGCGCCTGTGCTGCCCTCGTGAATGCGCATCGCCGTGGTCTCATCGGGCGGCGCGCCACCCTGGCACTCGATGGCGGCGAGCTTTTGATCACCTGGCGGGAGGATAACCACGTGATGATGCGCGGCCCCGCGGTCACGGCCTTTGCCGGTATTTGGACGGAGATCGGTTAATGGCGGTTTCGGCTTTCTTCGCCCGTCTCAAATCCGGGCTCTCCCGCAGCGCCGCGCGCCTGACGGAGAACATCACCGCCACCTTCACCAAGCGCAAGCTCGACGATGCGGCGCTGGAGGAATTGGAGGAGCAGCTCATCGCGGCGGATCTCGGCCCCGCGGTTGCCGCGCGCATCATCAAGAATTTCCGCTCCACGCGCTTTGGCAAGGAAGTGACGGATGCGGAGGTGCGCGAGACGCTTGCCGGGGAAATCGCCGGCATCCTCGACCCCGTCGCTTTGCCCGCTGATCCCGGATGTCAGCAAAAAGCCGTATGTCATCCTCATGGCCGGGGTGAACGGCGCGGGCAAAACCACCACCATCGGCAAGCTTGCCGCGCGCTACCGCGAGGCCGGGCTCACCCCGGTTCTGGCGGCGGGCGATACCTTCCGCGCCGCGGCGGTGGAGCAGTTGCAAATCTGGGGCGCCCGCGCGCAGTGCGAGGTGGTGACCGCCCCGCCCAATACCGATGCCGCGTCCCTCGCCCATGACGCGCTCGCCCGCGCTCAGAAAATCGGTGCCGATGTGCTGTTGATCGACACCGCCGGGCGGCTGCACAACAAGACCGCGCTGATGGAGGAATTGCGGAAAATCATCCGCGTGATCCGCAAGCTCGACCCCACCGCGCCGCATGCCGTGCTGCTGACCCTGGATGCCACCACGGGCCAGAACGCGGTCACGCAGGTCGGCATTTTCAAGGAGATGGTGGACCTCACCGGCCTCATCGTCACCAAGCTGGACGGCTCGGCCCGCGGCGGCATCGTCGTCGCCTTGGCGGAGAAATTCGGCCTGCCGATCCATGCAGTCGGTACCGGCGAGCAGATCGCGGATCTCCGGGAGTTCGATGCTACGGAGTTTGCACGGGCTTTGGTGGGGGAAGAGAAGTAAGGGCAGGGCTCTGCCCTGCGACCCGCCGGGGCCTGAGGCCCCGGACCCCCATCGTTTTTGACTGTGCCCCAATTGCGCGTTTAAGTTGCGTAAATGCAACGAATGGTGCGGATGGATGGGCTGCGGGGCTTGCTGGCACTCTACGTGCTGCTGGGCCATGCCTTGCCGTTCACCTGCTTGCCTTCCTGGGCAATCTCCCCCTTCGGCCATGGCGAGGCCGCGGTGGATTTGTTCTTCGCGCTCAGCGGTCTGGTGATCGTGCAGTCGCTGGAGCGCTTTGGCGGGCATTTTCGGCCTTTCCTGGCGGCGCGTGCGCGCCGGCTCCTGCCGGTGTATTTTCTGGTTCTGGGTTTTGCCATCGCTTTGCTGCCGGCGGGGAATCCGCTGGCGTTGATGCCCTGGGCCGGCCCCGCCGCTCCGCTCATCTGGGCCGCCGGGCTGCCGCCGGATTTTGCCGCCCATGTCCTGGCGCATCTGCTGCTCCTGCACGGCGCACTGCCGCAGGGATGGCTGCCGGATGCCTATATCACCCTGCTCGGCCCGGCCTGGAGCCTCTCCACCGAATGGCAATTCTATTTGCTCATCGGTCTTATCGCGCCGAAGCGCCTTTGGGTCTTCGCCCTGGCCCTGCTTTGTGCGGGCGCGGCGTATCACCTGCTGCGCCTGCCGCCCGTCTGGCAGTTCAGCCGCGCCTTCCTGCCGGATGCCGCCCCCTATTTCGCCTTGGGTCTCGCCAGTGCGGTATGGCGGCGCGGCGGCGGCGTAAAACTGTTCATCCTCTGCCTGCTGGGCGCCTGCGCGGTGGAATGTTCCGCCGGCTGGGACAAGGCGCTGGTGCCGCTCGCCTGGGCGTTGGCGATGCTGGCTTTGCGCCAGAACTGGGGTGCGGTGTTGCAGGGTAGGGGGGTGCAATATCTCGGCGCGATCTCCTACCCGCTCTATCTGGTCAACGAGCCGCTGCAGCGTGGCCTGGCGCTGCTCCTTTCCCCCTTGGCGCGTGGGGATGGCGCGGCCTTCACCGCGATATGGCTGCCGCTGGCAATCCTGCTCCCTGTGGCTGCGGCGGCATTGCTGCATCACGCGGTGGAATTGCCTTTCATGCGCCACGGCCATAAATTTTTTGCCCCCGTCATTGCCCAGCCCGCGCGCCGGTGACAGATTTGCGCCGGGCAGAAGGGGGAGGCACATGAATTTCATTTTCATGCTGACCAGGCAGGACCGCACGGTGAGCAATTGCCTGGATGTCCTGGCGCAGATCGCCCCGCTGGGACTTCTCCATATCGGCTTCAAGGATATCGGCGTGGAGGCGCAAACCCTGGGCGCCTTGCATGCCGGGATCAAGGCACTCGGCGCGGTTAGCTATCTGGAGGTCGTCGCCACCTCGCCGCAAGCCACCTTGCACTCTGCCCGCCTGGGTGCCGAGCTCGGCGTGGACTGCCTGCTCGGCGGCACGCAGGTGGAAGAAACGCTGAACATCCTGGCAGGGACGCGGCACAAAATATTTCCCCTTCCCCGGTATCCCCCACGGCCACCCCACGCAGCTGGGCGGCGATGCGGCACTGGTGGAAACGCAATCGGCGGCGTTCGCCGCGCAGGGCTGCGCCGGCGTGGACCTGTTGGCCTATCGCGCGACCGGGGCCGACCCGATCGCTTTGGTGCAAGCCGCCAGGCGCGGCCTGGGGCCGGATAAGACGCTCATTTGCGCAGGCGGGGTGGATAGCCCGGCGCGTATTGCCGCACTGGTGCAGGCGGGGGCAGATGCGTTCACCATCGGCTCGGCGGCCTTCGAGGGCAGTTTCGCCCCCGGTGCCGGCGGGCTGGCGGCACAGTTGAAGGAAATTCTCGCATGCGTCTGAAGGATAAGCGCGTTTTCATCACCGGGGCGGGTAGCGGCATCGGCCGCGCCACGGCCCTGAAATGCGCCGCCGAGGGCGCGGCGCTCATCTGCTGCGACATCGACAAGCAGGCGGCTGCCCGGACTGTGCAGGAAGTGGCCGAGGCGGGCGGCCGCGCCGGGGCGGTGATCGCCGATCTCACGCAGGAGGCCGTGTGCTCGGACGCCTTCGCGCAAGGGGCTGCCGCCTTTGGCGGGATCGACGTGTTGTTCAACAATGCCGGCATTTGCGCGAGTGGCGATGACGGGCCGGTGGAGACTGCGCTTGCCGTCTGGGACCGCACGATCGCGGCCAATCTCACTTCGGTTTTCCTGTGCTGCAAAGCGGGGATTCCGTATTTGCTGGAAGCGGGCGGCGGCGTGATCATCAACAATGCCTCCATCGTCGCACTGGTCGGCTCGGCCTTCCCGCAGATCGCCTATACCGCAGCCAAAGGCGGCGTTCTCGCCATGACGCGCGAGCTTGCCGTGATGTATGCGCGGCAAAAAATCCGCGCCGTGGCGGTGTGCCCGGGGCCGGTGGCGACACCGCTCGTGCAGGCGTTCCTCGCTGATGAGGAAGCCTGGCGCCTGCGCCGCCGCTACATGCCAATGGGGCGGCTGGGGCAGCCCGAGGAGATCGCCAATCTGGTGGCCTTCCTCGCCTCCGACGAGGCAAGCTACATTACCGGCTCCGCCTATACGATCGATGGCGGAATCACCTCTGCTTATGTGATCGATGATACACGGATGTAATCTTATAGGTTGATTAAAGGAAGTTTCGTTACGGTTGCTGTGGTTGTTTCGCCTGGTGCGCGCGTCCCCATGTCGCTTGAGCAAGTGTCGCTCAACCAATCATGGAGGAAAAATGTTTTACCATCGCAAGGAATTGTTCCGGCCGGTTAATGTCGGCACGCCGGATGCACAATTCGGGCAATATCTGCTGGAGCAGTTTGGCGGCGCAACCGGTGAGCTGACCGCGGCGCTGCAATACTGGGTGCAGTCCTTTCATGTCGAGAATGCCGCTATCCGTGACATGTTGCAGGACATCGCGCTCGAGGAGTTCAACCATCTTGAAATGGTCGGCAAGCTGATCACGCAACATACCTCCAAGATGGACCAAACCAAGGTCTATGATGCGCCGCTCTTCGCCATGAAGGGTATCGGCCCGCATTTCATCGACAGCCATGGTTCCTGCTGGACCGCCGCCTATATCAACGAAGGCGGAAATGTGGTGCGCGATTTGCGCGCGAACATTGCCTCCGAGGCCGGCGCCCGGCAAACCTACGAGGCGCTGATCAAGCATACGAACGACAATGGCACGATCGAGGCGTTGACGCATTTGCTGACGCGCGAGATCACGCATGCCAATATGTTCATGAAAGCGCTCGATGCGATGGGCAAACTCGATGATCCGTT
This sequence comes from uncultured Pseudomonadota bacterium, assembly GCA_963737355.1. Lineage (GTDB taxonomy): Bacteria > Pseudomonadota > Alphaproteobacteria > Acetobacterales > Acetobacteraceae > Acidocella. The sequence continues at coordinate 1,013,169 of CAVTSC010000008.1, forward strand.
TTTTGGCAACATCAAGCCCGATGACACGGTCAACATCGTGTTCAACCTGAGCAAGGGGGAGGACTCGCGCGGGCCGTGGAACGACGCGCCGTTTGACTACATTGCAGATCCGGGCCCGCAAGGCAGCTTCCCGCCGCCGCCGGTGAACGACGATGATGAGAAGATGAAGATGTCGGGCGTGAAGTCTGTCAAGCACGCGGCGGAGTGAAGCGAGAAGGTAAGAGCTTCTTTTTGTGAACAAAAAGAAGCAAAAAAACTTTATCTTGCGGGACAACGCATGAGGCAACGCCGTTGCCTCATGCAAAAACCAAAGTTATGAAAATTTTTTGGTTCTTTTTTCAAAAAAGAACAGCTTCCTTACCCTAACTTTTGACTAGCTCATGCAGCCGGTGGTTCAGCCCCGCCAGCGCGGCCTGCGCGTCTTTGTAAATGCCGAACAGGTCGCTGTAGAATTGATGCGCGTCCGCGTCCGGTACGGTGGTATCCAGCAGCCGGACGCATTTCTCTACCGCATCCTCCGGCGAAGCAAACACGCCGGTGCCGATGCCGGCGATGAGCGCCGCGCCGAAGGAGGCATCGGCGGATTCCGTGCGCTCTACCGTCAGCCCCGTGATATCCGCGATGATCTGCCGCCAGGTGGCGCTGCGCGCGCCGCCGCCCATCAGCCGGATGGTGCCGAAATTCAAGCCCAGCCCGCGCGCGGCCTCCAGCAGGTCGCGGATGGAAAAGCCGATGCCCTCATACAGCGCGCGCGCGAAATGCGCTTTGCCGTGCGAGATCGTCAGCCCGATGAAATCCGCCCGCAGCAGCGGGTCCCAATAAGGGGCCCGCTCGCCTTGCAGATAGGGGTGGAACAGCAGCCCGTCGGCCCCGGGGCGCACGCCGGCGGCCAGCGCGTCCATCGCCGCGAACCCGCCTTCGGCAAACATGATATCGCGCAGCCAGCGATGCGCCGAGGCGCAGGAATTCGTGCCCGTCGCGGTGTAGAACATCCCCTCGACGATATGCGGGTAGCAGGAAATCGGCGGACTGCACGCTGGGCCCCTGTGTGGCGAGGAACAGCACCCCGGCGGTGGCCAAGTTTCACCCCGCCAATGCCCGGGCGCACCGCGCCGATGCCGAAAAACTCCACCGTGGTGTCGTTGGAGGCACATACCACCGGCGTGCCTGCCGCCAGCCCCGTGTGCGCGGCTGGCTGCCGGCGTGACCCCGCCCACGATATCCGTGGGCTGGCGGATCGGCGGCAGATGCGCCCTGTCCCAGCCGATCAGCCCGCATAATTCGGCGGACCAGCCTTTCGTCGCGTTATCCGCCAGCAGCGCGCCGACGGCGTCGGAAAAATCCGTCTCCCAGGTGCCGGTGAGGCAGAAGCGCAGATAATCCTTCGCGAGATACAGCCGCTTGGTGCGTGCGATCACCGCCGGCTCGTTCTCCCGCAGCCAGGCAAGCATGGCGAGCGTCCAGGTCGGGTTCACGCGGTTGAGCGAGGTCGCGATGATCTGCTCGCCCGCGCGGGCATGCAGCTCTGCCGCCTGTGCCGCGCTGCGCTGGTCGTTCCACAGGATTGCGGGGCGCAGGACGGTGCCCAAATCGTCGGTCAGCACCGGAATATGCGCGCCGGCGGAAATCCCGATCCCGGCGAGTTCCTCGGGCTGGATGCTGGCACGGCCAAGGGCCGCCGGCACGGCCGCGCAGAGGGCAAAAAACCATTCCGCCGGGTCCTGCTCGGACCAGCCGAAATGCCGCACCATCGTGGTGATCGGGTGGCTCGCCTCGCCCAGCACCGCGCCGGTGGCGTCGATGACCGTGGCTTTCAGGCTGCCGGCGCCGAGATCGATGCCCAGAAGATGCTGTTTCAAAATTCCCCCTGGATGATGCTGGACGATAGGATTAGCATGATGCGCATGACTGACAGCATACAACTCGACCCGGGTCTCGTCGCGGCAAAAGTCTCGCTGGAGGCGATACCGGTCATCGATATTGCCCCGCTGCGCCACGGGCCGGAGGCGGCCAGGATGCAAACGGCGCGGGCCATCGGCAAAGCCTGCCGCGATATCGGTTTTTTCTACGTGGTCAATCACGGCGTGCCGGAGGCGCTGACCGCGCGCGTCTATGCCGAGGCAAAGCGGTTTTTCGCGCAGCCGCCCGAGAAAAAAGCCGAAATCGCCATCGAGAAATCCGCCTGCCACCGTGGCTGGTTCCAGATCGGCGGCGAAAACCTCGACCCGGCGCGACAGAAAAAATCCGGAGATTTCAAGGAAGGAATCAAAATCGGGCGCGATCTCGGCCCGGAGCATCCGCGCGTACGCGCAGGCACGCCGTTGCACGGGCCGAACCAATGGCCAGACCTGCCCGGCTGGCGCGCGGTGATGCAGGAATATTACGATGCCATGGAGGCGCTGGGACGCGGCCTGATGCAGGCTTTCGCGCTGGCGCTGGGCATGGAGGCGACGTATTTCGACGGCTGGCTGGATGTGCCGATGACGACCCTCGGCCCGCTGCATTACCCGCCGCAAATCGGCCATATCACGGAGGCGCAGCTCGGCGCCGGCGCGCATACGGATTTCGGTTGCCTCACCATCCTCGCCCAGGACGATAATGGCGGCCTGCAGGTGCGCAACAAAGACGGCGTGTGGATCGATGCGCCGCCGGTTCCGGGCAGTTTCGTCGTGAATATCGGCGATATGATGGAGCGTTGGACGAACGGCGTGTTCACTTCCACGCTGCACCGCGTCGTCAACGTCTCAGGCCGCGAGCGCTATTCGCTCCCCTATTTCTTTGATCCGGATTTTGCGGCCCCCGTGTCCTGCCTGCAAACCTGCCTGCAACCGGGCGAGACACCAAAATATCCACCGACCACCGCCGGGCAGCATTTGCTCGATATGATCAACGCGTCGTTTGCGTATCATAAGGAAAAAAGTTCAGGGTAGAAGCGCTTCTTTTTTGAAAAAAAGAAGCAAAAAACTTGGGGCTGTCCCAGATAACTATTGAGAGTGGAGCTTCACCCAGCGCTTTAGGTCTTTCAAGAGGGCTGCCGGCGTTCCGTTGTTGAACCTCCACTCGCACTCTTTGAGGAAGAGGAAAAAGTTCGCTTTAGGGATGCCGTTGTATCGCCTCAGATGCCTCTTTGCCTGGTTCCAGAAGTTCTCGATGCCGTTGATATGGTTATGCCCATCTCCGACAAACTCCTGCCTATGGTTGATGCGGAAATGGTGGAATTCGGAGACGTCCAGGGCGTTATAAGCTGCATACGAATTTGTATAAACCACTGAATCTGGTACAATTTTCTCACGAATGACGCTCATGAGCGTGGTTTGTTGGACGTTCGGGATCATGACCGTACAGACGCGTCCCCCGCGCTTCAGCAGCCCGAAAACCGGGACTTTGCCGGCGGCTCCCCGGCCGTGCTTGCCCTTCCGATGGCCGCCGAAATAACTCTCATCGACCTCGACGCGGCCCGCGATGGGCGACGCTTTTTCCATCTCAACAGCAATGATTTGGCGCAGGCGATGATAAAAATATGCCGCCGATTTGCGGTTGATCCCCAGCAAATCGGCGGCCGTCCGTGCCGTCACGCCTGCGACGAAAAATTCAGCCAGCCGATCCTGGTCTTTTTCCCTTATACGACAATGCCTTAGGTCCATTTTTCTATCCTAGATCCGTTCAGGATCTGGGACAGCCCCAAAAACTTTTGCTCTTCAGGCCACGGGCGTTGGCATGGTCCCCGTCTCGCGGTCCGGGGCGCCGCCCCGGCGGGGTCCAGGGGCAGCGCCCCTGGCCTTACCTCCGTTAAGCCGCGCGGTTATCCACCAGATCCGTCACCACCGCCGGATCCGCCAGCGTGGACGTATCCCCCAAGCTGTCCGTTTCGTTCGCGGCGATCTTGCGCAGGATGCGGCGCATGATCTTGCCCGAGCGCGTCTTCGGCAGGCCCGGTGCCCATTGGATGACATCCGGTGCGGCGATCGGTCCGATTTCCTTGCGTACCCAGGCGACGAGCTCCTTGCGCAGCACCTCGGTCGGCTCGGCATCGGCCACCAGCGTCACATAGGCGTAGATGCCCTGGCCCTTAAGATCGTGCGGATAGCCGACCACGGCCGCTTCGGCGACAAACGGATGCGCGACCAGGGCGGATTCCACCTCCGCCGTGCCCATGCGGTGGCCGGAGACGTTGATCACGTCATCCACCCGCCCGGTGATCCAGAAATACCCATCCGCATCCCGCCGCGCCCCGTCGCCGGTGAAATACATGCCCTTGAAGGTGGAGAAATAGGTCTGCACGAAGCGCGGATGGTCGCCATACACGCTGCGCATCTGGCCTGGCCAGCTCTCCTTGATGCAGAGATTTCCCTCCGTGGCGCCGCTCAATTCGTTACCCTCGCCATCGACCAGAACCGGCAGCACGCCGGGCAGCGGCAGGGTAGCGGAGCCAGGTTTCTGGTCGATCGCGCCGATGAGCGGGCTGATGAGAATGCCCCCGGTCTCCGTCTGCCACCAGGTATCGACGATCGGGCAGCGGCCATCGCCCACCACGCGGTAATACCAGTTCCATGCCTCCGGGATTGATCGGCTCGCCGACGGACCCCAGAACCCGGAGCGATTTGCGCGAGGTTTTCTTTACCGGCCCTTCGCCGTCGCGCATCAAGGCGCGGATGGCGGTGGGTGCGGTGTAGAAAATATTCACCTGGTGCTTGTCGATGATCTGCCAGAAGCGCGAAGTATCAGGGTAGTTCGGCATGCCCTCGAACATCAGCGTCGTCGCACCATTCGCGAGCGGCCCGTAAACGATATAGGTGTGCCCGGTAACCCATCCGATATCGGCGGTGCACCAATAGACCTCGCCCGGATGGTAATCGAACACGTATTGATGCGTGAAGCTCGCCCAGACGAGATAACCGCCGGTGGTGTGCAGCACGCCCTTGGGCTTGCCCGTGGAACCGGAGGTATAGAGGATGAAGAGCGGGTCCTCGGCCTGCATTTCCACCGCCGCATGCACGGGCGAGGCGGCTTGCCGTGACCGCCTCATACCAGACGTCGCGGCCGGGCTGCATCGCCACATCCCCGCCGGTCACCTTCACCACGATCACGTTCTTGATCGTGGGGCAGGTTTTCAGCGCCTCGTCGGCATTGGCCTTCAACGCCACTTTGCGGCCGCCGCGGCGGCCCTCATCGGCGGTGATCAGCGCGACCGAATTGCAATCCTGGATGCGATTGGCCAGCGAATTGGGGGAGAACCCGCCGAAGACCACCGAGTGGATCGCGCCGATCCGCGCGCAGGCCAGCAGCGCCACCGCGCCCTCGACCACCATGGGCAGGTAGATGGTGACCACATCGCCCTTCTTCACGCCCTGCGCGGTCAGTGCATTGGCAAGCCGGCAGACCTGCTCATGCAACTCTCGATACGTGACTTTCCGCGAAACATCGGGGTCATCGCTTTCCCAGATGATCGCCACCTGGTCCCCGCGTTCGGCAAGATGCCGGTCCAGGCAGTTCGCGGCCGCGTTCAGCGTGCCGTCCTCGAACCATTTGATCGAGACATCGCCGGAAAACGAGGCGTTCTTGATTTTCGTCGGCGCCTTGATCCAGGTGATGCGCTTGCTCTCCTCGGCCCAGAACGCATCGGGCGTGTCGGCGGCGCGGCGCGTCATGTCGTCATACTGCGCCCGCGTGAGCAAAGCATGGGCTGCGATTTCCGGCTTTACAGCAACGATATCAGCGTCCGACATTTTTCCCTCCGGTATTTTTTGTGTAGCACGCCGCACTATGCCCAAAAATCTGCTTTGCTGAAAGTGTGGTATACTGGCAGCCAACCCGGCAAGGTCGATGTCCGCACCAAATTGACACGCTTCGACGACAATTTATTACGAAAAGCTGTGTAAACATGGAATTTTTGAGGTAGAATCACGGTTCGGCGGCAAGAAGTCGTTGACAGTTCCGTATGTTTCTGCGCGAGATTTGAGGGCAATCGACTTTGGCTTGACTTGGGAGCGCGAACCCGGAAACCGGACGCATACAAGATTAACCAAAATCCGGTTGTCCCTAAACCGCGCGGCAGGCGCGCGGCGGGCCAATATAAGGAGCGACAACGCGTGATGGCTACCGGTACTGTAAAATGGTTTAACACCACCAAAGGTTATGGCTTCATTGTTCCCCAGGATGGCGGTAAGGATGTGTTCGTCCACATCACTGCTGTTCAGTCTGCGGGTCTGCGCGGTTTGAACGAGGGCCAGAAGGTCACGTTCGACATCGCAATGGAACGTGGCAAAGCAGCCGCGATCAACCTCAAGGCTGTCTAAGACGTTGCCGGCGGCGTGCCGCCGGCAGCAAAGCAACCAGCAAAAGCTGAGTTCTGACGGGGCCGGAATGGCCCCGTTGTTTTTGTTGCAAAATGATATGAACCCCGTTAGGTTAACGTAAACGTCAGCATTTAGACCGATAATGGCAGGCTGACGCAAAACGGGGGAAACGATGGACGGTCGCCTTGCGCAATGCGCGGCTGCTGGTTTCGAGGCGCGGGCGGCATCTGTGTACGCGCTGCTCGATGATGCGGTGCGCCAGTTCGGCCCTCGGCCGGCGATGGATTTTCTGGGGCGCCGCTGGAGCTATGCGCAGCTTGGAGACCTCGTGAACCGCGCTGCCGCCGGCTTGCAGAAGCTCGGGCTGAGCAAGGGCGTGAAAATCGGGCTCTGTTTGCCAAACAGCCCCTATTTCGTGGTGATGTACTACGCCATCCTGAAGGCCGGCGGCACGGTGGTGAATTTCAACCCGCTCTACACATTGCCCGAGATCGAAGCCCAGGCGCGCGCCACGGACGTATCCATCATGGTCTCGCTGGACATTGCCATGATCCAGGCCAAGATCGGCAAGCTTGTCGAGCGCGGCGTATTCGAGCGCGTGATCCTCTGCCGGATGGGCGAGGCACTGCCGCCCGTGACCGCCCTGCTTTTTCGTCTGTTCAAACGCAAGGAACAGACTAAAATCCCAAAAGATGCGCGCTATGTTCCCTTCCGCCGGCTCATCTCCGGTGCGCGCAAACCCGCTCCCGTACAGATCGATCCCGAGCAGGACATCGCCGTGCTGCAATGCACAGGCGGCACCACCGGCACGCCGAAGGCGGCCATGCTCACCCATGCCAACCTCACCAGCAACGCCGCCCAGGTCCGGGCGGTGATGCAGGGGGTGATACCGGGGCAGGAGCGGATCCTGGCGGTGCTGCCGTTTTTCCATGTCTTCGCGATGACGGCGGTGATGAATATCGGCGTGAATATCGGCGCGGAACTCCTGTTGCTGCCGCGGCTCGATCTCAAATTGCTGATGCGCACGCTGTATCGCCGGCGGCCCACCATGCTGCCGGGCGTGCCGACACTCTTCACGGCGATCAGCAATGCTGCCGAGGCGACCGGCAAGACCGACCTTGGCTTCATCAAATTCTGCATCGCCGGCGGCGCGCCGCTTTCCGCCGAGGTGCTGGAACGTTTCGAACGCATCTCCCACTGCCAGATCCTGGAAGGTTACGGCCTGTCGGAAACCTCGCCTGTAGTCTCCTGCAACCTGCCGCAAGCGCTCAAGCGCGGCAGCGTCGGCCCGGCTTTGCCGAGCACGGTGATCGAGATCCGCGATCCGGCCAATCCCGAAACGCTCCTGCCGCAGGGTGCGCGAGGTGAGATCTGCATCCGCGGGCCGCAGGTGATGCGCGGCTATTATCGTAAGCCGGAGGAAACGGCTGCGGTGCTGGTCAACGGCGCGCTTAGGACCGGCGATATCGGCTATCTCGATGCGGATGGCTATCTGTTCATCGTGGACCGCATCAAAGACCTCATCATTTGCGGCGGCTATAATGTCTATCCCCGCGCGATCGAGGAGGCCGCCTATCGCCATCCCGCCGTGCAGGATGCGATCGCGATCGGCGTGCCGGATCCGTATCGCGGCCAGGCGCCAAAACTTTTCGTCACCTTGCGCGAAGGCGAGCATGCGACGGCGGCCGAGATCCTGAGCTACCTTGCCGAGCGGCTGAACAAGATCGAGATGCCGAAGACCGTTGAAATACGCGAAACATTGCCAAAAACCATGGTCGGAAAACTGTCCAAAAAAGAACTCGTCGCGGAAGAAATGGCGAACGCGCAAAAATAGCGTGTTCTGCTACAAGGCGTAGGGCGGCGCCTGGGCATAACGGGGCAGATCATCCGCGATCTCAAACCAGGGAATGCGCTCGGACTCCCAGCCATGGACGGTCGGGCGCACGGAATTAGGGTTGTCCAGCGTGCCGAGTGTGATGCCGACCGAATTTCCGGCGTTATCCGTCATGTAAAGCTGGGTGCCGCAATCCGCGCAGAACCAGCGCATCGCGCGGGCGGAGGAGGCAAAGCCTCTCGCCGTGCCCTGCGTGATGCGGAAACGCTCAGGCGGCACCTCAAGCCAAGCTAGAACCGGCGCGCCGCTCGCCCGCCGACATTGTTCGCAGTGGCAATAATCCACCACATCCCCCGCCGCGTAAAAAATTTCGTAACGGATCGATCCGCAGAGACAAGCGCCGGTTGCGTGCATCGTTCTCACTCCGTGCTATGTTGCAACAGTCATCGCGCAGAGGAGACGTCATGTCGAACAATCTGAAGTTTTATATCGATGGTGTGTGGGTGGATCCGGTGGTGCCCAACCGCATTCCGGTGATCAACCCCGCGACGGAAGAGGCTTTTACCGAAATTTCCGGCGGCAGCGCTGCGGATGTGGACAGGGCCGTGGCCGCGGCGAAGGCAGCCTTCCCTGCATTTTCGCGCAGCACGCAACGCGAACGGCTCGAACTGCTGAAGCGCTGCCTGGAGATTTACAATCGCCGCTACAACGAAATTGCCGAGGCCTGCACGCGCGAGATGGGTGCGCCGATCGGCTTTGCCAAGGATGCGCAGGCTTTCGTTGGCCAGGGGCATTTTCAGGCGCTGATCGGCGTGTTCGAGAATTTCTCGTTTACAGAGAAGCGCGGCACGACACTGGTGGTAAAGGAACCGATCGGCGTTTGCGGGCTCATCACGCCGTGGAACTGGCCGCTGAACCAGATCGTTTGCAAGGTCGCCCCGGCACTGGCCGCAGGCAACACGATGGTGCTGAAGCCGAGCGAAATCGCGCCGATCAATGCGATCATCTTTGCCGAGATCCTGCATGAGGCGGGCGTGCCGAAAGGCGTGTTCAACCTCGTCAATGGCGATGGCCCTTCGGTCGGCCAAAAACTCGCCGAGCACCCCGATGTCGACATGATGTCCTTCACCGGCTCCACCCGCGCGGGCATCATCGTGGCCAAGGCGGCGGCTGATACGGTCAAGCGCGTCGCGCAGGAGCTGGGCGGAAAGTCCGCTAATCTGCTCCTCCCCGATGTCGATCTGGAACCAGCCGTGCGCGGCGGCATTGGCGCCTGCTTCATCAATAGCGGCCAATCCTGTGATGCCGCGACGCGCATGCTGGTGCCGCGCGCGATGCATGATGACGCGGTGGCCATTGCGGTGAATGAGGCGGCAAAGCAGGTCACAGGCGATCCCTGGGCGGAGGGCACGGTGCTCGGCCCGTTGGTCAGCCAGGCGCAGTTCGACAAGGTGCAGCGCCTGATCCAGGCTGGCATCGACGAAGGGGCGACGCTTGCCATTGGCGGCCTCGGCCGGCCGGAAGGACTGAACCGCGGCTATTACGCACGCCCGACCGTATTTGCGAACGTGACGCGGGACATGACCATCGCGCGCGACGAAATTTTCGGACCCGTGCTCTCCATCCTGCCCTATGACAGCGTGGCGGAGGCGGTCGAGATCGCCAATGACAGCGTCTACGGCCTGGCCGCCTATGTGCAGGGCAACGATCTCGCCCAGGCGCGCGACGTGGCGCTGCGGATGCGTGCGGGGAGCGTGTATATCAATTATCCGGATATCGATTTCACCGCACCGTTCGGCGGCTATAAGCAATCGGGCAATGGCCGGGAATACGCGGATTTCGCGTTGAACGATTTTTTGGAGATCAAGGGGATTGTTGGGTACGGAGAATAAGCAAAAGGAAGCAGTTCTTTTTGTGAACAAAAAGAACCAAAAAAACTTTGCGCTTCAGGACATTGCTTGAGGCATCGACATCGCCTCACGCACCTTCCTGAGTAAAAAAAGTTTTTTGGTTCTTTTTTGCAAAAAAGAACCGCTACCTTACTTCAAACTCCGCCGCCGTCAGCTTGCGAATTTCCTCCACGCTCACATCCGGCGCATGGTCGATCAGCGTCAGCGACGGCGTGCGGGTCTTATCCACCTCGAACACGGCCAGATCCGTGATGATCAGGCTGACCACGCCCTTGCCGGTCAGCGGTAGGGTGCATTCCTTGAGGATTTTCGGCTCGCCCTTGGCGGTGTGCTCCATCAGGATCACGACGCGCGGCACGCCGGCGACGAGGTCCATCGCCCCGCCCATGCCCTTCACCATCTTGCCCGGCACCATCCAGTTGGCGAGGTCGCCATTCTCGGCCACCTGCAGGGCGCCCAGGATGGAAATGTTGATATGCCCGCCACGGACCATGCCAAAGGACGTTGCCGAGTCGAAGAAACTGGTGGTCGGGATCTGCGTGACGGTCTGCTTGCCCGCATTGATCAAATCCGCATCCTCCTCGCCCTCGTAAGGGAAGGGGCCCATGCCGAGCATGCCGTTCTCGGACTGCAACTGCACGGAAATCCCATCGGGGATATGGTTGGCCACCAGCGTCGGGATGCCGATGCCAAGATTGACATAAAACCCGTCCTGCAATTCCCGGGCGGCGCGCGCCGCCATCTCATCACGTGTCCACGGCATTATGCGGCCCTCTTGCGTACGGTGCGTTGCTCGATGCGTTTGTCGATTTTATCCAGCTTGACGAGCCGCTGCACAAAGATGCCCGGCGTCACGATATGGTCGGCATCGATCTCGCCGGGCTCGACCAGATGCTCCACCTCCGCCACGGTGATCTTTGCCGCGGTCGCCATGATCGGATTAAAATTCCGCGCGGTCTTGCGGTAGACGAGGTTGCCCTCGGTATCGCCTTTCCAGGCATGGACGATCGCAAGATCGGCGAACAGGCCGCGCTCCATCACATAATGCCGGCCATCGAACGCGCGGGTTTCCTTGCCCTCGGCGATCTGCGTACCATAGCCGGTCGCGGTGAAGAATGCCGGAATGCCCGCCCCGCCGGCGCGGATGCGCTCGGCCAGCGTGCCCTGCGGGTTGAACTCGATCTCCAGTTCTCCGGCGAGGTATTGCCGCGCGAAGGTCGCGTTCTCGCCGACATAGGAGGAGATCATCTTCCGCACCTGCCGGCTCTCCAGCAAAATCCCGAGCCCCGCGCCGTCAATCCCGGCATTGTTCGAGACGATGGTGAGGTCCCGCACGCCGGAGTCGCGGATCGCCTCGATCAGCACTGAGGGAATGCCACATAGTCCGAACCCACCGGACATGATGGTCATGCCATCCTTCAACACGCCCGCAAGTGCCGCGGTGGCGTTTGGGGATAGTTTGGAAACAGCCATGTATCCTCCGCTTGTGGTTTTCTCTGGTTTGTTCTGCGCTTGGTCTAGTCCCGCTCTTTTAGCATTCTGGCCGCGCGCGTCCCCCGGATGGAGGCGACGCGCGGCGTTTCTTTCAACTCAGCGTTCCACGCACGTACTTGTTTAGCGTTCCACGCACATGGCCACGCCCATCCCGCCGCCGATGCACAGCGTGGCGAGGCCCTTTTTGGCGTCGCGGCGGCCCATCTCGTAGAGCAGGGTGGTGAGCACGCGCGCGCCGGAGGCGCCGATCGGATGGCCGAGCGCAATCGCACCGCCATTCACGTTCACCTTCGCCGGGTCGAGCCCGAGTTCCTTGTTTACCGCGCAGGCCTGTGCCGCGAACGCCTCATTGGCCTCGATCAGGTCCAGCGCATCCGCGCTCCACCCGGCACGGGCAAGGGCTTTTTTCGAGGACGGGATGGGGCCTGAGCCCATCACGGCGGGATCGACGCCGGCGGTGGCGAAGCTTGCGATGCGCGCCAGCGGCGTCAGGCCGCGTTTGGCTGCCTCCCGGGCGCTCATCACGACGAGAGCGACGGCGCCGTCATTGATTCCGGAGGCATTCCCGGCGGTCACCGTGCCATCCTTGGAGAAGGCCGGGCGGAGCTTCGCCAGCCCTTCGGCCGAGGTCTCGGGACGGATATATTCATCCTCGGTCACCACGACCTCGCCTTTGCGGGTGGTCAGCGTGACGGGCGTGATCTCGTCCTTGAACTTCCCGGCTTTTTGCGCCGCCGCGGCCTTTTGCTGCGAGGCCAGGGCGAGCGCATCCTGGTCGGCGCGGGTGATCTGCCATTTCGTCGCGACATTCTCGGCGGTGATGCCCATGTGATAGCCGTTGAAGGCATCCCACAGGCCGTCCTTGATCATGGTGTCGATGAAGCCGACATCGCCCATCTTGGTGCCGGCGCGCAGATAGGCGGCGTGGGTCGAGAGGCTCATGCTCTCCTGGCCGCCGGCGATGACGATCTCGCTCTCGCCGGTGCGGATCTGCTGTGCCGCCAGGGCGACCGCGCGCAGGCCGGAGCCGCAGACCTGGTTGATGCCGAAGGCGGTTTTGGAATCGGGGATACCGGCGGCGCGGGCGGCCTGGCGGGCCGGGTTCTGCCCCTGTGCGGCGGTCAGCACCTGGCCGAGAATGGCTTCGTCGATGTCGTCGGGGCTGAGGCCGGCGCGCTCGATCGCCGCTTTCAGTGCAAACGTGCCGAGTACATGCGCGGGGGTCGTGCCGAATACGCCGTTAAAGCTGCCGATCGCGGTCCGGGCCGCGGAGACAATCACAATATCTTCCATCGTTTTTCCCTTTGTGATGTTATCGATTACGCGCATCATAGGCTGCGCATCCAATCCGCGAAAGGCCGCCAGAGCGCGGATTGCGCATGTGTTCCGGCGACCATGCCGATATGGCCGGCCGCGGGTTCGATAACGGTCGCGCGGCGCAGTCCCGCCGCCAGTTTTTGCGCCGAAACCGCCGGCACCAGCCGGTCGCGGGCGGGGATCGCGCAAAATGCGGGGATTTCCAGTTGCGCCGGGTCCACCGGCAGCCCCGCCACGCGCCAGGCGCCGCGCGCCGGGGTATTGGCGCCATACCACTCGCCCAGCGCCTCGCGCGCCACCGGGGCGGCCAGCGGCACGCCGTCGGCCAGCCAGTCCTCCATCGCAACGAACCGGCGCGCGCGGGCGGAGCTTGGGTCCTGCGTCGAGAAATCGCGGTATTTCTCACCCACGCCATGCGGGTCGATCATGGTGAACAGCGCATTCAGCGCATCGATCGGCAAGGTGCCGGAAAATTGCAGCATCCCTTCCATGGCCGGCAGCGTCTCGGCGACCCGGCGCGCCGCCTCCGGGTCGGCGGCATGAAAATCCCAGGGCGTGGCGAGCAGCGCCAGGGCGCTGACCTTGGGCTGCAATCGCAAAGCGGCGGCCAAAGCCAGCAACCCTCCCATGCAATACCCGGCCAGCACCACAGGGCCGGCAATCGCGGCCAAGGCGCGCTCCAGCCGTCCGGCGATGTAGTCGGTCAGCGAGAAGCGCCGCTCCGCCTCGCCCGGCCAGCCCCAATCGAGCAGATACACGCGCATGCCCTGGCCGCTCAGCCAGCGCAGCATGGAGGCATCCTCCATCAAATCGAGAATATAGGCCCGGTTGATCAGGCTCGGCACGAACAGCACGGCAGGCCCGTTGCCGCCGTAATCGAGCAGCCGGGATTCGCCTTCCTCCCAAATCACCGGCGGTTCGGGCAATTGGCGCGTATAGGGCGCGGCGCGGTAGGCCGCGATCCCCGCGATCAGCGCGCGGTCGGCCTTCAGCGTCTGCTCAATCGTTCCCTGCAGGTGCAATGGGTCCGGCATGGCCTGTCCCGTTTGCCATAAATTCAGCCAGGCGTTGCTCCAGCTCAGCGACGCGGCGGCTAAGCCGCTCGATCTCGCCCAGGCCAGGCTGAGATGCAGCAGCAGCGGGCGTGGCCCCCGCCGGCTGAGCGGCCCTGGCGCTTCCGGCCTGGGGCTCACGATGCAGCAGCGCCAGGGCGGCGTTTGTCGACTGTGCCCAAAGGGTTACAAATGCCGTCCATGATTCCCGCAACTCGCGGTCCGCGGCCATGGCCGTCACTTCGCTTTGCCACATGGCCACAAAATCCTTGGCCAAAGTGTCGTCCATGCCCCATTCTACTCCTCGGTCGCGCGCCCAACGCGTATTCTACCGCGAACAGAAGTTATTCGCCATAAGCGAAACACCATGCTAGCCTGTGCAGCGCACAATATGAACGGATCTTGCGGGCGATCCCAGGCGCCCGAGAGGGGAGATAAAGCAGTATGAGCGAAGCGGCCGCACCGGCGCCTTCACCTGTTATCGTCAAAAAATATGCCAATCGGCGCCTCTATAACACCGAGAGCTCCAGCTACATCACGCTCGACAACCTTGCCGAGATGGTCCGCAAGGACCGCGATTTCGTGGTGTACGATGCCAAATCCGGCGAGGACATCACGCGCAGCGTGCTCACCCAGATCATCGTGGAGGAGGAGAGCAAGGGGCATGCGATGCTGCCGACCAATTTCCTGCGCCAGTTGATCGGGTTTTACGGCGATAACGTGCAAAGCGTGGTGCCGCGCTATCTGGAACAGGCAATGAGCAGTTTCGCGCGCCAGCAGGAGACCATGCGCGAGACCGTGCAGAAGACATTCAGCCCGTTTTTGCCGCCGGGCGTCGAGGATATCGGGCGCAAGAACATGGCGATGATGGAGCGGGCGATGACCTTGTTCACGCCGTTCTACCGCGAAGGCGAGGCGAAAGCCGATCCCGACGCGTTGCAGGAATATCAGGAGGAGATTCTCAGCCTGCGCGCGGAGGTCGAGCGCCTGCAGCAGCAATTGGCGCAGGCGCGGGCCCGTCCCAGAAAAGCCGAATAACTGGCCGGCGGTTTTAACGCTGCGGCGGCCGGCCAAGGGGGATATGCTGCGCTCCGGTCAGTGCCGGAGGGCGGTGTCTTCAATAACCGGGGTCCATTCAAACTACGCTACGCGCGCCGGGAGCAGGTCACGGCCTTGGCCGGGTTTCTGGGGCTGTGCCTGGCCGTCGGGCTGTCCGGGAGCGGCCTGGCCGCCTTTGGGCTACACGGCTGGTACCTTTCCCTGCATCCGCCGCGTTTTGCGCCGCCCGTCTGGGTTTTTCTGCCGGTCTGGAGCGTGCTCTATCTCATGGCCGGGCTGGCGGCCTGGGAGATCTGGCGCGTGCCCGATGCGCCGATGGCAAACCACCAGGCGTTGAGCGCCTGGGGCTGGCAACTGGGGCTGAAAGCGCTGGGGGCGCCGGTTTTCTTCGGCGCGCATTGGTTGCTGCCGGCCGTGGGCGTGCAACTGGCGCTCTGCGGCGCGGTTTTTTGGACGATTTTACGCTTCGCGCGGCTCAACCTCGCCGCGGCTGCGCTGATGCTTCCCTATTTGGGGTGGGTTACATTTGAACTTTATCTCAATGCCGGGTTCTGGTGGCTCAATCGCTGATGTGCTAGAATTTGCTCCCATGAGAAACTTTTCCTTGGCTGCCGCTGGTTTCATGCTGCTCTCCGCCGCCACGCCGGCCTTCGCGCAGATGGCGCCGGGCGGTGGCGGAATGGGGCCGGGCGGGATGACGCCAGGCGGCGGTGTCGCCACGCCACAGCCGCGCCAGCGGGTTCCAGATATCGCGCCGCCGGCCTTGCCAGGCGCTGGGGATGCGCCGGTGGCAACCGGGCCAGTGGTGCAGAAGCCGATTAGCGGAGACCCCACCACCGCCCTTTTCGCGGCCGTGAATAGCGGGGATTACAACGCGGCGCAGGACGCGCTCAGCCGCGGCGCGAATTTGTTTGCGCAGAATTCCCTGGGTGAAACGCCGATCGATCTTTCAGTGGCCCTCAATCGCTCCAGCATCACCTTCCTGCTGCTCGCGACGCGCAACGAGTTGGGCGGGGAGAATGCCGGTTCGGACCCGTCCATGCCGGTTTCCCAAGCCCGCCAGGCCAAGCCGCATCCGGGCATCGTGCCGGCGGCGGATCGCACGCCGCGCAGAACCGCGCCGCTGCTGGGCACCGATCCCGGAACGCCGGATCCGGCAGCGGGCTTTCTCGGGTTCGGACCGAAATCGTAAGCTCTCCAGCAGGTGAAACAGGTCTTCGACGCCGCTCAGGCTGAGCGGCGTACCGCGCGGCGATGATTGTCAGGCCAAAAGCGGGTCTATGGGAGATCATGTTCGCCACGCGCGGGTCCATTTTTGGCCATGTGTTGTGGCGGGTCGCCGCGATCACCTTGCTGTCCTGCGGCGTGGTCTATTGGACGCAGCACCATAAGGACCCGTTATCGGAGCTGGGGGCCGTCCCCTTCACGTTCATCGGTATCTCGATCTCCATTTTCATGAGCTTTCGCAACAGCACTTGTTACGAGCGCTGGTGGGAAGGCCGCCAGCAATGGGGCGGGCTGATCATCGCGGCGCGCTCGCTCGCTCGCGAGACGTCGATGCTGCAGGACGATCCGGCGCGCGCGCAAATTTTACGCGGGGTCTGCGGCTTCGCCCATGCGCTTGCCGCCCGGCTGCGCGGCCGCGATGAGGCGGCCGCCGCGCAGCCCTGGCTCGGTCCGCAGGTTGCCGTTGCGTTGGCGAACCAGCCCAATATCACCAACGCGGTGTTGGCCGATATCGGTGCTGCGTGCAGCGCGCTTGCCGAGCAGGGGCGCGTCAGCGAATGGCGCTACACCGTGCTGGAGGCGCGCCTGGTGGAATTGAGCACGGTCCAGGCCGCCTGCGAACGGATCAAGACCACGCCCTTGCCGTTTGCCTATACGCTGTTGATCCACCGCACCTGCTATCTGTTCTGCGCGATGTTGCCCTTCGGCCTTTCCGCGCAGCTCGGCTGGACCACGCCCTTGCTGGTTGCGGTCGTGAGCTATGCCTTTTTCGGCCTCGATGCGCTCGGCACCCAGCTTGAGGACCCGTTCGGGCAGGACGAGAACGACCTGCCGCTCGGCGCGCTGGTGCGCACCGTCGAGCGCGACATGCTGGCCGCTCTTGGCGCGGCGAAGCTGCCTGAGGCGCTGGTGCCGGTCGATTTCATCCTTGAATAGCGAAAGGAAAGCAGCCGCTTTTTTGAAAAAAAGCGGCGCAAAAAACTGTTGCTCCTTGTGAGCCGGGAGCTATGCACGCCCCGTCCTAAGTTTAAAAGTTTTTTTGTTTCTTTTTGTTCACAAAAAGAAGTCTTCATCTTCCCATAGAAATGATTTGTCCTGCGCCCCTCCTGCTCTAGGATGATGCCATGGACCCTCTCGAGGCGCTGGCAAGCCAGTCGTTCTGCCGTGTTGCGGAGGCGCAGCAATCCACCGGCAATCGGGTCCGCCTGCTGCGCGACGGGCCGGAGACCTTCGCCGCCTGGCTCGCCGTCATCGGCGAGGCGCGGCGCAATGTGCATCTGGAAAATTACATCATCCAGGAGGATGCGACGGGCCAGGCTTTCGCGGAGGCGCTGATCGCCGCCGCCGGCCGGGGCGTGCAATGCCGGGTACTGTATGACTGGCTGGGCTGCCGCACCCGTAGTTCGGCGAAATTCTGGCACCAGATGACCGCCTCGGGCATCGAGGTGCGGCGCTATAACCCGCCGCATCTGGCCAACCCGTTGCGCTGGATCAGCCGCGACCACCGGAAAGTGCTCTGCGTGGACGGGATGGTCGCCTTTACCGGCGGCTTGTGCATCGGCCAGGACTGGATGGGCGATCCGGCGCGCAACATCCCGCCCTGGCGCGATACCGCCATTGAGATCTTTGGTCCCGCAGTGGCGCAGATCGACGCCGCCTTCGCCGATAGCTGGGAAGCGGCGATGCATCCGACGGTGCCGCCGCCTTATGGCCCGCCGGGGGATGACGCGCAGGCGGGCGGCATCGAGATCTCCGTCATCGCCGTCCGGCCGGATGGCATGGGCCTCTACCGGCTCGAACAGCTCGTGGCCGAAATCGCCAAGCGTTCGCTTTGGCTGACCGATGGCTATTTCGTCGCCACCACCGCCTATGTCCGCGCTCTGGCCGGGGCGGCGCGCGCCGGGGTCGATGTGCGGCTGCTCGTGCCCGGCTCCAGCAACTGGCCGCTGGTCGGGGCTTTGTCCAAATCCGCCTATCGTCCGTTGCTTGAGGCCGGTGTGCGGGTGTTCGAATGGGATGGGCCGATGGTGCACGCCAAAACCGCCGTGGCCGATGGCTGCTGGACGCGCATCGGCTCCAGCAATTCCAACCTGGCGAGCTGGGTGTCCAACCGCGAGCTCGACGTGACGATCAAGGACCATGCCCTCGCGGCGCAGATGGAGGCGATGTTCGAGGCGGATATGCAAAATGCGACCGAAGTCGTGCTGGCACAGGGCCGCGCCGGCATCGACAAGCCGGCTTCGCTGGGCGCGCGCCGGTATTCCCGCGCCACGGGCACGCAGGCCGGGCGGCTGCTCTCCGGCGCCATTGGCCTGGGCAGCACGCTCACCGCCACCTTCTCGCATCGCCGGCAGTTGCAGCCGGGCGAGTCCCTGGTCGTGCTCAGCGGCGGCCTGGCATTGCTCCTCCTGGGCATCATCGCCCTGCTGCTTCCGCGTTTGATCGCCTGGATCATCGCCATCGCCGCGATCTGGCCCGGCATCGGCCTGCTTTGGCGCGCGGGCAAACTCTGGCGCGCCGATCCGCACCGCAGTGACGGCTGAGTTCAAGATCATCAGTTGGAATTTGCTGCACTCGGTGGGCGCTGGGGCCGAGGACGTGCAGGCGCTGATCGCGCGCTACCGGCCGGATCTGTTCCTGATGCAGGAGGCGACGGCGCGGATCGATCATCTGCCCGAGCGCCTCGGCGGGCATTATGCGCGCATCGTCCTGCCTGGCCGCCAGCACGGGCTCGCGGCATGGAGCCCGCATGCCCTGCACACGCCCGCGCGTAGTTTAAACCTACAAAACGGCCTGCTTGTGCGGCGCGTCTGCCAACTGCTCGACCTTGGCACCTTCGCCGTCGCCAATGTTCACCTCTCGCACGGGCAAATGCTCAACCGCCGGCAATTGCGCCGCATTGCCGCCGCCTTGCCCGAGCACGCGGTCATTCTCGGCGATTACAACATGCTGGGCGCCCCCTTGCTGTCCGGCTTTCACGATGCCGGCCCGCGGCAGACGACGCATCGCATGCAGGGGATGATCCCGTTGCGGCTCGACCGCTGCCTGCTGCGCGGGATGAAATGCCTGTCCGGGGAAATCCTCGATCGCGGCGCTTCCGATCACCGCCCGCTGCTGGTGGTGCTCGCACCGGCTTGAGGCGGGGAGGGGGTTACGCCTCCCGCAGCCCGTGCCTGCCGTCACGCCGCCAGCCCGCCATCCAGATCACCATTTCGACAATACGCAGTTGCCGCGGCTCGTTGCTGTGGCTCTCGGACAAAGTACTTCTTTCGCTTGCGAATATTTTGCCGCTGCGATTATGGTGTTCATCACAAAGGCCGTGGAGTCCCGCCTGAGCATGTTCGGTTCCGGTCAAAAAGACCCGGTTGATCTTTTCATCATCGGCGGCGGCATCAACGGGACGGGAATCGCGCGGGACGCCGCGGGCCGCGGGCTTTCCGTGTTTTTGGTGGAACAGCACGATCTCGCCCAGCACACCTCCTCGGCCAGCACCAAGCTCATCCATGGCGGGCTGCGCTACCTTGAACATTACGAATTCCGGCTGGTGCGCGAGGCGCTGATGGAGCGCGAGCGGCTGCTGAACATCGCGCCGCATATCATCTGGCCGCTGCAATTCGTGTTGCCGCATGCGCAGGACCAGCGCCCGACTTGGTTGGTGCAAGCCGGGCTGTTCCTCTACGACCATCTGGCCCGCCGCAAGCGCCTGCCTTCCTCCCGCGCCGTGCGCTTCCAAAGCGGCCCGCAATCGGATGTTCATTCCGCGGCCAAAACCCTGAAACCGGATTTCTCGCGCGGCTTTACCTATGCGGATTGCTGGGTCGAGGACAGCCGGCTCGTCGTCCTGAACGCCCAGGATGCCGCCGAGCATGGCGCCGATATCCGCACCCGCACCCGGATGGTCTCCGCGCATCGGGCCGGCGCGTTATGGGAGGTGCGGATCGAGGCCGCCGGCGGCCAGCAGGAGGTGATCACCGCGCGCGCCCTGCTCAATGCCGCGGGCCCCTGGGTCGGGGAGATCCTGCGCACCGGGCTCGGCCGCGCCGGCCAGAAAACCATCCGCATGGTCAAGGGCAGCCATATCATCGTGCCCCGGCTCTATGACGGTGATTTCGCGTTCATCCTGCAAAACCCGGACAAGCGGATCGTCTTTACCATCCCCTATGAACATCACTTCACGCTGATCGGCACGACGGATATCCCCTATGCGGACGATCCCGCCTCGGTGCGCATTTGCGCGGCGGAGACCGCTTATCTTTGCGAGAGCGTGTCCCGGTATTTCCGCACAGCCGTGGCGCCGGCTGATGTCGTGCGCAGCTATTCCGGCGTGCGGCCGCTTTATGACGATCACGCGGAGAACGCCTCGGCCGTGACGCGCGATTATGTGCTCGATGTCGAAGGCGGCGCCGGGCGCCCGGCTTTGCTCTCCGTCTTCGGCGGCAAGATCACGACCTACCGGCGGCTGGCCGAACACGCGCTGGCAAAGCTTTTGCCATTGATCGGGCATGAGGCCGGCGCATCCTGGACCGCGCGTGCCCCGCTGCCTGGCGGCGACATGCCGAGGGGCGATTTTAACGCCTATCTTGCCGGCTTGCGCGTGCGCTATCCCTTCCTGCCGCCTGATGCCGCACACCGGCTGGCGCGGGCCTATGGCACCCGCGTGCCGCAGATTCTGGGCAATGCGGCCAGCCTTGCCGAGCTCGGCCAGGATTTCGGCGGCGGCCTGTTCGCGGCGGAGGTCGATTATCTGGTCACGCATGAATGGGCGCGCACGGCGGAAGATATTCTCTGGCGCCGTTCAAAACTGGGCCTGCACGTGCCGCAGGACACGGCCTCGCGGCTCGAAACCTATCTTGGAACATCCCGGCCAGCCCGGTATGCGGACGCGGGCATACCGCTCCACGGCTGAGCGGCCGGCCGTCCCGCTCCAACCAACAACAACAACCGGAACCACAAGGAAGCAGCATGGCGGACTATATCGGCGCGATCGATCAGGGAACGACAAGTTCGCGCTTCATCGTGTTCGACAAACGCGGCAATATCATCTCCCTGGCGCAAAAGGAGCATCGTCAGATCTATCCCCGGCCCGGCTGGGTGGAGCATGACCCGCTGGAAATCCTTGCCAACACCAACGAGGTCATCGGCGCGGCCTTGGCGCGCGCCAATCTCACCGCCGCGGACCTTGCCGCCATTGGCATCACCAACCAGCGCGAAACCACCGTGCTGTGGAACAAGCGCACGGGTAAGCCGCTGTGCAACGCGCTGGTCTGGATGGATACGCGCACCGACCAATTGGTGCACCGCTATATCGCCGAGGGCGGGCAGGACCGTTTCCGCGCCACCACCGGCCTGCCGCTCGCGACCTATTTCTCCGGCCTGAAACTGCGCTGGATTTTCGAAAACGTCGCCGGGGCCAGGGAACTTGCCGAACGTGGCGAGGCGCTGTTTGGCACCATCAATTCCTGGCTGACCTGGAATTTGACCGGCGGCGTCCATGGCGGCGTCCACGTCACGGATGTCACCAATGCCAGCCGGACCATGCTGATCGACCTTGCGACCTGCAACTGGGATCCGGCCATGCTGCGCGCGTTGGAAATTCCCGATTCCTGCCTTCCCAAAATCATGCCATCCTCGACGGTCTATGGGGAAATGACCACCGCGCCGCTGGCGGGGGCGAAAATCTCCGGCATCTTGGGCGACCAGCAGGCCGCACTCGTCGGGCAGACCTGTTTCCTGCCCGGCGAGGCCAAGAACACCTATGGCACCGGCTCGTTCATGCTGATGAATACCGGCACCGCGCCGGTGCAGTCGAAAGCCGGCCTGCTGACGACGCTCGCCTACCAGTTCGGCGATGAGCCGCCGCATTATGCGCTGGAGGGCGCCATCGCGATCACCGGCGCGCTGGTGCAATGGCTGCGCGATAATTTGCGCCTGTTCGATGCCGCCTCCGAGATCGAACCCTTGGCCCGCAGTGTCGCGGATAACGGCGATGTCTACATCGTCCCCGCTTTCTCCGGGCTGTACGCGCCGTATTGGAAGGACGATGCGCGCGGCGTGATCGCCGGGCTGACCCGCTACGCCACGCGCGCGCATCTCGCCCGCGCCGCCCTTGAATCGACCGCGTATCAGGTACGCGACGTCGTGGAGGCGATGCAGGAGGATAGCGGCATCAAGCTCGCCACGTTGAAAACCGATGGCGGCATGGTCGCCAACGAGCTGCTGATGCAATTCCAGGCGGATATACTCGATGTCCCGGTGGTACGCCCGAAAGTCAGCGAAATCACCGCCCTCGGCGCGGCCTACGCGGCAGGGCTCGCGGTCGGCTATTGGCGCAATACTGAGGATCTGCGTGCGAACTGGGGCGTCGATAAAAGCTGGCGCCCCGCGATGCCGGAAGACGCCCGCGCGCGGCATTATAAATCGTGGAAGAAGGCGGTGCAGCGGTCGTTTGCTTGGGTTGAGGCGTAAGCCCTTCTTTTTGTGAACAAAAAGAAGCAAAAAAACTTTGTTAATTGGGCCGGGGGCGCGTCTAGCTCCCGGCTCACAAGTCGAAGAAGTTTTTTGCGCCGCTTTTTTCCAAAAAAGCGGCCACTTCCTTCCTATGCCGGCTGCAGCACCGGCACGGCATGCCGCTCCGTCAGCGCCGCCTTATAAGCCGCCACGGCCGGGCCAAACCCCATCTCCAGCGCATCCGCCGTAAGCTCATGGCCGATCGAGGCTTCCGCCACGTTGGGCAGTTTGCTGCGCAACAGCGGCAGGTTTTGCAGGTTCAGGTCATGGCCGATATTCACGCAAAGCCCAAGCCGACGCGCGGCTTCCGCCGTATCCGCGCAGGCTTGCAGAATATCCTGATAACGCCCCTGCCGTGCGGCGGCGGCAAAGGAACCGGTATAAATCTCGATGCCATCCGCGCCCGTCGCCTTCACCCGCGCCACCACTTCAGGGGCGGGGTCGACGAACAGGATCACCCGGCAGCCAACCGCCTTCAGCCGCGCCACCGCTGCGCGGACGATGCCGGAATTCGCATCCCCGAGGCGCCAGCCTTCATCGGAGGTCAGCACGTCCACGGCATCGGGCACCAGCGTGCATTGCTCCGGCCGCACTGCCTCCACAATCTCGAACAGCCGTTCTTCCGGATAGCCCTCGATATTGAACTCGAAAGCCGGGCGGTACGGTTTCATCCATTCCGCCAAAGTGAACACATCCGTGCGGCGGATATGCCGCTCATCGGGCCTTGGATGCACGGTGAGCCCATCCGCCCCGGCCAGGCGCGCCAGTTCGGCAAAGCGGAGCAGATCCGGCACGCCAGTAATGCGCGAATTGCGCAGCAGGGCGATCTTGTTGAGGTTGACGCTGAGCCGCGCCGGGGCCGAAGGTTCAAAAGGCAGATCGTTTTGCATGGTCCCTCTCGTTAGCACCCAAAGCGGTATCGCATAAAATACCACTTGTCATTTTTTTATCGGACCACTTTAATCGCCCTATGCAGATCTTGGACGGGCTGCTGACCTTGGACCATGACGCCGGAGACCTGGAAGGCCAGATCTACCGGGGGTTTCGCGATGGCATCCTCTCCGGCCGCCTGGTCGCGGGCCAGCGCCTGCCGGCCACGCGCCCGCTGGCCGCCGCCATCGGGGTCGCGCGCTCCACCTTGGTGCATGCCTTCGAGCGCCTGCGCGCGGAGGGCTATATCACGGCGGTGCGAGGCAGTTTCACGCATGTCTCGCCGCTTCTGCCCGCCCCGGTAAAACCGGACGATCCGCCGCACGCCACGCCTGCGCGCCGGCCCGCCACCCGTCCGGCGGTGCGGGAGGACCATGCCGCCTTCGCCAGCGGCGTGCCGGATCTTGCCGCCTTTCCCACCGCCGCCTGGGCGCGCTGCCTGGGGGCGAGGGCCCGCGCGCTGCGCCTGCACGACCTTGGCTATGGCGCGCCGGAAGGCTTGTTGGAGCTGCGTTCTTCCATCCTCGCGCATGTCGCGGAAACCAGGGGCGTCGTCGCCGATCCGGACCAGATCATCATCGTCCCCTCCACCAGCGTCGTCATCGACCTGATCGCCCGCCTGCTGCTGCGCCCGGGCGATACGGCCTGGATCGAGGAGCCCGGCTACCCCGCCGCGCTCTCCGTGCTGCGCAATACCGGTGCCAATCTCATCTCCGTGCCCTGCGATGCCGAGGGGATCGACCCCGCCGCCGCCCAGGGCCCGGCACCGCGCCTGATCTTCGTCACCCCCTCCCACCAATACCCGACCGGCGTGACGATGAGCCTAACGCGCCGCCTTTCCTTGCTGGAGGCCGCCGCCGGGGCCAAGGCGGTGATCCTGGAGGATGATTACGACAGCGATTTTCAATATGGCGGCCGGCGCATCGCAGCCCTCCAGGGCATCGACCGCAGCGCCTCCGTCGCCTATCTCGGCACTTTCTCGAAATCGTTGGCACCCGGCATCTGCGTCGCCTACGCCATTCTCCCGCACTGGCTGCTCGAGCGTGTCGCCGCAGCCCCCCGGCATCGCGGACTGGTGCCGATCCATGTGCAGGCGGCCCTCGCGGATTTCATCCGCGACGGCCATCTGCGCGCGCATATAAGGCGCATGAACAGCGTGTACCATGCGCGGATGGAGGCAGCGCTCGAGGCGCTGCACCGGCATTGCGGTGAGGTGTTGCTGGTGCCCGAGCAGCGCGGCGGCTTGCAGCTCGCGGCCTATTTCCGCGATGCAAGCCGGGACGACATCGCCATCGCCGAGGCCCTGCGGCACCGCGCGGTCGCCGCCAAGCCCTTGTCGCAATTCTACCTGCAAACTCCACGCCCCGGCCTGCTGCTCGGCATCTCGCTCACCCCGCCCGAGGCGGCCGAGGCCGCCGCCGGGCGGATGCGCGAAGTTCTCGCCTAGGCCAAACGCCGCCGCGCGCGCACCGCATCGGCCAGCATGGCGAGCACGCCGACGGAGCTTTCCCAGTCGATGCAGCCATCCGTGATGCTCTGGCCATAGGTGAGGGGCCGCCCTGGCTCCAGATCCTGCCGCCCGGCGACGAGATTGCTCTCCACCATCACGCCCATGATCCGCGCATCGCCCTGTGCGATCTGCCAGGCCACATCCGCCATCACGGCCGGCTGGCGCTCCGGCTGCTTGGCGCTGTTGGCATGGCTTGCATCGATCATCAGGCGCGGCGCCAGCCCCGCTCGCACCATCTGCGCGCTCGCGGCCTCGATGCTCGCGGCGTCGAAATTCGTCCGCCCGCCGCCGCCGCGCAGAATGATATGCGCATCCTCATTGCCGGAGGTCGCGGCAATGGCCGCGCGCCCGGCCTTGCTCACCGCCAGGAAATGATGCGGGGAGGATGCCGCCCGCACCGCATCCACCGCGATCCCCACATCGCCATTCGTGCCGTTTTTGAAGCCGATGGCGCAGGACAGGCCGGAGGCCATCTGCCGGTGCACCTGGCTCTCGGTCGTGCGCGCGCCGATCGCCCCCCAACTCACCAGATCCGCGATATATTGCGGCGTCATCGTATCCAGGAACTCGCAGCCGGCGGGCAGGCCGAGTGCGTTGATTTCCAACAGAAGTTTGCGCGCGAGACGCAGCCCTTCATCGATCTTGAAACTGCCATCGAGATGCGGATCGTTGATCAGCCCCTTCCATCCCACCGTCGTGCGCGGCTTTTCGAAATACACGCGCATCACGATTTCCAGCGCATCGCCATGCACCGCGCGCTCCGCCGCGAGACGCTGCGCATAGTCCAGCGCCGCCTTCGGGTCGTGGATCGAGCACGGCCCGATAACCACGATCAGCCGGTCATCCACGCGGTGCAAAACCTCATGCACCGCGCGGCGCGATTGCGCGACGGTCTCGGCGATTCTGGGGGTAATCGGCAGGGCGTGCTGCACCTCGAGCGGCGTTTCAAGCTCGGTAATACCAACGATGCGTAAATTATCTGTCGTGCTCAGCATGATAAAATCCTGTTTTTTTGTCATGCCGGCGGGACAAAAAAACCGCCAGCAAGGCTGACGGTTAAGAGGGGGTTTTAGTCTTGCGTCGTTAGATCGCGTAAACCCTTTCTTCCGCCAGCATTGGCTGCGGAAAATAATACCAAACATAAAAGCTGGCGGGGCGGATCATGGGGGCAAGCCTACTCCGCTTCGACCGCCTGTCAACCGCAAATCGGCGGTTTTGCCCGTGCTTGCAGCGGGTTTGCCGCCTTTCCATATGTAAGACAGCATCGTACAAGCCCCGGCGGCTTGCATGAAATGCGGCTCGCAGCGAGCGGACTTTGTTACGTAAACAGATAATGGATACGCGATGTCTATAAATATTATCACCGCGAACCGTTTGGCCGATGGCGTCGCCGTCTGGTTGGCCGAAGGTGGGAAATGGGTAGAACGGGCGGCCAATGCAATGCTGTTCGAGGAATCGGCCTTGGCCGAGGGGCTGGCCGCGGCAACCGCCCCGGCGCAGCGCCAGGTCGCGGTGGAAGTCCACGAGGTTCCGGTCACGCTGAGTGCGGATAATGTGCCGCAACCGATCCCGCATCGCGAGCAGATCCGCGCCACCGGCCCCAGCGTGCGCAGCGATCTGGGCCTCGGCTACTGGAAATTCGGCGCGAAGCTGCCCGCCCTCCCGAAGCTGCCCTCCGAGGGTTCCACCTCGCCTTTCGCCGGGATCTACCGCTACGATGAATACGACCGCCAGTTCCTGCGCGACCGCGCCGCGCAATTCGGCGACCAGGCCGCACGCCGGCTCTCCGGCGAGCTTTCCGAGGATGAGTTCAAGCCGCTGCGGCTGATGAACGGGCTGTATCTGCAATTGCACGGCTACATGCTGCGCGTGGCGATCCCCTATGGTGTGCTGAGCGCCACGCAAATGCGCCAGCTTGCCTATGTCGCGCGCCATTACGATCGCGGCTACGGGCATTTCACCACGCGCCAGAACATCCAGTTCAACTGGCCGCGCCTGGAAGACACGCCCGCCATCCTCGCCGCTCTGGCCGAGGCGGACATGCATGCCATCCAGACCAGCGGCAATTGCGTGCGCAACGTCACCACGGACCATTTCGCCGGTGCGGCCGCCGATGAGATCGTGGATCCGCGCCTCTATGCCGAAATCCTGCGGCAATGGTCCACGGATCATCCGGAATTCACCTATCTGCCGCGCAAGTTCAAAATCGCCATCACCGGCAGCCCGAACGACCGCGCCGCCGTGCGCGCGCATGATATCGGTATCCTCGCCCGGCGCGATAAAGACGGCACGCCAGGCTTTGAGATCTATGCCGGCGGCGGCCTCGGCCGCACGCCCTGCATCGCCGTCAAAGTCCGCGAATGGCTGCCGGTGCGCGACCTGCTGCGCTATGTCGAGGCGATCCTGCGTGTCTATAACGCGCTCGGCCGGCGCGATAATATGTACAAGGCGCGCATCAAGATCCTCATCCGCGACATGAAGCCGGAAAACTTCATCCGCATGATCGAGGACGAGTTTGCCACCATGCCGGCGGATTATGCGGTGCTGGAGGAGGCAACCCTGGCCGCGCTCGAAGCCCGCTTCACCCCGCCGCCTTACGCCGAACTGCCGCGCCGCTCGGAGGCGATGGAGATGCAGGTGCAGACCGACCGAGCCTTCCGCGCCTGGACGCATACAAACACCCACCCGCACCGTGTGCCGGGCTATATCTCGGCGGTGATCTCGCTCAAGCCCACCGGCGGCATCCCCGGTGATGCCAGCGCCGAGGAGATGGAGCTGATCGCGGATTTGGCGGATAAATACTCCTTTGGGGAAATCCGCATCTCGCATGAGCAGAACGTCATCCTGCCGCATATCCGCAAGGACGATCTCTACGCCTTCTGGTCCAAGCTCGTCGAAAACGGCCTTGCCACCGGCAATATCGGGCTCATCACGGATATCATCGCCTGCCCGGGCATGGATTATTGCGCGCTCGCCACCGCGCGCTCCATCCCCGTGGCGCAGCGCATCGCCGAGCGCTTCGCCGACCCCGAGCGCCAGCGCGAAATCGGCGCGCTCGACCTCAACATCTCCGGCTGCATCAATGCCTGCGGGCATCACCATGTTGGCCATATCGGCCTGCTCGGCGTCGATAAAAACGGCGAGGAAGTCTACCAGATCACGCTCGGCGGCTCCTCGGACGAAAAAGCCGCGATCGGCGCGATCATCGGGCCGGCCGTCGCGACCGATCAGGTCGTCGATGCCGTCGAGGCCATCGTGAATGCCTATCTCGCAAACCGCACGGAGGGAGAACGCTTCCTCGATACCTATCGCCGGGTCGGCGCGGCACCCTTCAAGGAGGCGATCTATGCCGGTCATTGATTCCCACGGCCAGGAGATCGCCGATCCCTGGTTCACGCCCGAGCCCGGCAGCGCCCCGGCGCCGAACGCCATCCTGCCGCTCGAAACCCTCCTCGCCAGCAACGCGGCCGAATTGCCGTGCCCGCTCGGCGTGCTGGTCCCTTCCGGCACTGGGCCCGAAACCCTCGTGCCATGGCTGAAAGCCCTCGACCTCGTGCTGGTCGAATTCCCGAAATTCCGGGACGGCCGCGGCTTTTCCATCGGCCGCGTGTTGCGTGAAAAATATGGCTTCCAAGGCGATATCCGCGCCACCGGCCACTTCCTGCCGGACCAGTTCCTCTTTCTGCAGCAATGCGGCTTCACCAGCTTCGCCCCCCCGCCGGAACACCCGCCCGAACAATGGCGCCGCGTCCTGACCACCCCGCAGGGCCACCACCCACAACTCCTCCTGCGCCTCGTCAACCGCCACGCGTGAGCGTGGCGGGAGGCTTTGGAGGCAAGTAAGGCCAAGGGGCGCTGCCCCTTGGAACCCCGCCAAAGGCTCGCCTTTGGAATCCGCTAAAAAGGGTTTGGATGGGTGGGCGCCCGTGCATGTACTAACTCCCGAGGCGCCCACCCATCCAAACCCTAATTAATGGGTTCTAATACCAGCCAGCCTTGCCTCTGACTCTCCCTTGGGGCTTCCCAAGGCGGGGAATTTCCGATTCGATAGCCTGATGGGGAGCTTCGCATCAGGGGGCATGTTATGGGGACGAAAGTAGCGATTACACGCACGGATCATACGGGTGCAGAGTTGCGGGCGCTGTCGGCAAAATGCGCCGATGGTGCGCAGGTCCGTCGCATGCTGGCGTTGGCCCTGGTTTTGGATGGCCGGCCACGGAGCGAGGCTGCGGTGTTGAACGGCATGGACCGGCAAACCCTTCGTGATTGGGTACATCGTTACAACGAAGTTGGCATTGAGGGGCTGAAGTCTCGCAAAAGTCCCGGCCGTGAGCCCTATCTGACAACGCCACAAATGGCCGAACTGCGCGAATTGGTAATCAAGGGGCCCGATCCGGCGACCAACAAGGTGGTGCGTTGGCGGTGCGTGGACCTGCAGGCGGAAGTCGCGCGCCGCTGGTCGGTGGAGGTGCATGAAAGCACGATCGGCAAATGGCTGGGTGAGCTCGGCCTGACGCGATTGCAGCCGCGGCCCGTGCATCCCAAGAAGGATGCTGCGGCGGAAACGACATTTAAAAAAACTTCGTCAGTCTGGCGCGCGCCGCACTCATCAATACGACGGCTGGAACGCCGATAGAAATTTGGTTCCAGATGCTATGAAGGCGGACAGCGCCTCGACTGAGTGTCAGACTGGGAGACATCCGCAACCTGATAGGGGAGTCTGTCATCATGCCGCCCGAACATACTGTCCACGTTGCTATTGAACTCAGCTTCTCGTCATGGCTTGTTGCCGTCCGCTTACCTGGAGTGGAGAAGTCACGGCTGCATCACATTGAGGGTGGGGATACGGCGGCGTTACTCGCGCTGGTCGCTGAGTTGCGTTTGCGGGCTTCAAATCAACTCGGCCGGGTCGTAAATGTGGCGTGCTGCTTCGAAGCCGGCAGGGATGGCTTCTGGCTGCACCGGCTGCTGACGGCGAACGGCATTAATTCTTACGTACTCGAACCAACCAGCATCCTGGTTAACCGACGGGCGCGACGGGCCAAAACCGACCGACTTGACGCTGAGGGCATGCTGCGCGTGCTCGCGGCATGGCTGGGTGGTGATCGGCAAGTTTGCAGCATGGTTCGCGTGCCGACGCCCGAGGAGGAGGACGCCAAACGCCCCCACCGTGAACGGGAACTCCTCGTTAAAGAAAGGCAGCGCATCGAGAATCGGATTGAGGCTCTGCTATTCACACAGGGCATCCGGAGAAGGCCGTCGTTGCGCTCGTGGGTCCGCGACATAGACGAGCTGCGTACTGGTGACGGCCGTGCAATCCCACCGTTGATGCGAGCCGAACTCAACCGCTTCCGCCGCCGGCTTGTGATAATCTTGGAGTTAATCCGAGAGGTGGAAACCGAGCAGGCTTCGGTGTTGGCTTCAGCCGCTGACAATAAGACGGTCCAGAAGATTATCGTACTCCAGCGTATCCGCGGCATCGGCGAAAACTTCTCGGCTGTGCTGGTGCGCGAGGTCCTTTACCGCTCCTTTGCCAACCGCCGTCAACTCGCGAGCTACGTCGGAATTGCACCCATGCCCTACCAGAGCGGAGGCATGGACCGTGATCGAAGCATCAGCCGGGCTGGCAACCCACGAGCTCGCACGACGCTCATCCAACTTGCCTGGCTCTGGCTTCGCTACCAGCCTGGCAGCACGCTTGCGACATGGTTCCGTGAGCGCGTCGGTACACTGAAGGGACGCACGCGGCGGATCGCCATCGTGGCAATGGCGAGAAAGCTCCTGATCACTCTCTGGCGCTATGTCGAGACCGGATTATTGCCGGAGGGCATCAAGATCAGCCAGGAAGCGAACGCCAAAGCGTAGACTTGCAATAGACTTACGAAATTGCTGCGGGCGGCATCTCCGCCGACGGCAATACGGGGAACGCGACCGTCTTCTTCTTTGGTGGCCTTACGGACACCGCGTTTCAGGTGGGTCGCGTCTAACCGGGGCAACGTCTCGTGCATGAGGTATTATGGTGCGGGTTCGTTACAAGACCCGACCGCATGTAAGGTGACGCAGCCGTAGCTGCGGTACAAACCGCCCTGGACCCAAGAAGCACGTTACTCGACTTACAGTAACCAAAGCACGGAGAATCGCATGCAAAAAAACGTTGACAAACGAACCTTCATGTAAGGATGAGGCCAGGGTCGGTCAGAAGGGAGGTCACGCCTATATCTGGGCGCCACGTGGCTCACGACCGCTGATGGTACGCGATAACCGCCATGACTCCGCCTACATCTTTGGTGCGATCTGCCCGCAGCGCGGCGTTGGGGCTGCGATCATCACGCCTGGTGCAAACACCGAGATGATGAACGTGCACTTGGCCGAAATCAGCACGCAAGTGGCACCGGGGGCTCACGCCTTGCTGATCTGCGATGGCGCAGGTTGGCATCAGAAGGGCGAACTTTTGAATATACCCGCGAATATGACCTTGTTGCCCCTGCCGCCCTACAGTCCCGAATTGAACCCCATGGAGAACGTCTGGGCCTATCTTCGGCAGAACAAGCTCTGCGCCACGGTCTGGGACTCATACGAAGATATCGTGGAAGCCTGCAAAACCGCATGGAACTGGTTCATCGCCGATCCAGACCGCATCAACTCAATCGGTAGCCGCGATTGGGCATGTGTCAGTCTTTAGGCGGATCGGTATAAGGGCGAGCCCTTAGCGGGGGTCCAGGGGGCGGCGCCCCCTGGCTTTACTTACTTCCAAACCTACCCGCCACGCCCGCGCGGCACGTCGATGTCGCCGGGCGCGGGTTTGGGGGGCGTGGGCCGGGCGCCGCCTTGGGCGCGCCAGCGCTGCATTTTCCAGACATAGGCCAGCACTTCGGCACAGGCGCGGTAGAGTGCGACGGGGATAGGCTCGCCGGGCTCCACATGGCGGTATACGGCGCGGGCGAGGGGCGGGGCCTCGACGACGGGGATGCCCAGGCCCCGCCCGCGGCTGAGGATTTCTTCCGCAAGCAGGCCGACCCCTTTGGCCAGCAGCAGCGGCGCCTGGTCCACGCCCCTGCGGTAGCGGATGGCGACGGCGAAATGGGTGGGGTTGGTGACGATGACGGAGGCTTCCGGGATGCGCTGCATCTGCCGGGCGCGCGCCAGTTTGCGGGCCAGCATCCGCTGCCGTCCGCGCACCTGCGGGTTACCGGCGACATCCTTCATCTCGTTGCGGATTTCCGCGTCCGACATACGCAGTTTTTGCCGGTGCAGCCAGATTTGCAGGCCCATATCCGCGCCGGCGAGCAGGACGAGGGCAACGCAGATCGCCGTGATCACCTGCAGGAGGATGGCAAAGATCGGCCCGGCGCTGGGATGGGGCGAAGCGGCAAGGGCCGCGAATTGCGCCGCGTCGCCATGGATCATCCAGGCGCCCACGCCGCCGATGAGGACGAGCTTGAGCACCGCCTTGGCTGTATCTGTGAGCCCGTCTTTCGAGAAAAGCTGCCCGAGCCCGCGTGCCGGCGTCAGCTTCGAGAAATCCGGTTGCAGCGGCGCCAGGCTGAACACCCAGCCGCCGGTGGCGAAGGTGGCGGCGGTGGAGATTGCGGCGATCAGCAAAAGCAGGGGGCCGAGTACGACGATCAACATGCCGGCCCAGCCTTGCGCGGCGGCGGGCGGCGCGGTGCCGGCGGCCGCCAGCCACGCGGCGCAAAAATCCTCCAGCCGCGCGCCCATCGCCGCCGCGGCACCCAGCGCCAAAGTGGTGACGATCACCACCACCGCCGCTTTGGGCAAATCCGCCGAACGCCCGACATCGCCTTGCTCCGCCGCCTGACGCAGCCGCCGCTCGGTGGGCGCATGGCGCTTATCCTGGCCGCCGCCCTCAGCCATGGATCATCCGGCTGACGCTGCTCATCCCCGTGAGCATCAAATGCTGCAGAATATGCCCGATATAGCCAACCGACCCCGCCATCACCCATAGCCCGGCCAGGATGAGCAGGGGAAAGCCGATGGTCAGCAGGTTCATCTGCGGCGCGAAGACGGTCGTCAGCCCGACCGTGAGGTTGACGCAGAGCGAGACGGCCAGCACCGGCATCGCCAGGCACACGGCCGCACTCAGCAGCGTGCCGCCAAGCCCGGCCAAATCCGCCCAGGAGCTCAGGCTCCCCACCCCCACGCCATGCTGGAAGGACCGTGCCAGGGCGGCGAACAGCCAAATGGGCCCGCCCGCCGCCATATAGCCGAGCAGCCCGGCCCAGAGCATGATCCTGAACACGACAAGCCAGAACCTGACCTCGGCGCTGGGCGTGGTGCAGGATGCCAACATCCCCGCCGTCAGCAACCAGCTTACCGAGGCCGAAATCCAGGCGCAGTCCGGCGTGGCCGCGCTCAAATCCTCGACCCAGTTGCAGCAATCCTACCTCTCGCTGCTGCCGTAAGCCCGCCCGCCGGCCGGGTCTCCCCGGCCGGCGGTTTTCATAACCTTCGCTCAGGTGCAGCATGACCTCCGTTGCCAGTCTAGGTTCCAGTCAGATCTCCAGCGAAATCACCCAGGTTGAAACACGCCTGCAAGCGCCGATCACGAATCTCGACTCTGAGATCACCACGGACAAGGCCGATATTTCCGCCTGGGGGAATATCAGCGGCGCGATCTCCAGCCTTTCGAAATCCCTAAGCGGCATCTCCGATCTCAGCAGCATCAACAACCGCGCGGTCAGCAGCACGCAGACCAGCGTCGCCACCGCCACCGCCGCGATCGGCGCGCAGACCGGCACCTATACGCTGAGCAACGTCACGCTGGCGAAAGCCCAGGAGATTTATTCCACCGTGCTGGGCCCGGCTTCCGCCACGCTGCCGGGCGGTGCGGGGTCGCTCACCTTCACGCTGCAAACCGGCAAGAGCGAGAGCGTTGCCGTCGGCTCGGGCAGCCTCAGCCTGAATGGCATCGCCGCCGCCATCAACAAGGCCGCCGGCGGGGTGCAGGCCAGCGTCATCGGCACGGCGGCCGGGGCGCGTCTCGTGCTGCAAGGCAGTGCCACGGGCAGCAGCCAGGCGTTTACCGTCGCCGGCACCGGCGCTCTGGCGCAGTTTTCCTACGCGCCAGGCGCGTCCGCCAGCACCGAAACCGCGCCGCAAGCCGCCGCCAACGCCGCGCTCTCGATCAACGGCGTGCCCGTCACCAGCACCACCAACACCATTTCCAGCGCCATTTCCGGCGTCACCTTGTCCCTGGCGGGTTCCGGCAACACCACGGTGACCGTCAGCTCCGCGCCCACGAACCTCGCCAGCGCGGTCTCTGCTGTCGCCAACTCCCTGAATTCGGCCCTCTCCACCATCGCCAAGGAAATCGCCTTCGTGCCGGCGGGGTCCTCCAGCGGCAGCAGCGCGCCGAAATCGGGGCCCTTGCTCGGTAATTTCACCGCGACCAATTTGTCCGACCAATTGCTCACTTCCGTCAGCGGCGCCGCGGCCAGCGGGCTTAGCGCCAAGGCCATCGGGCTGAGCGTGAGCAGCGCCGGCACGGTCTCCTTCAACAGCTCCGCCTTCACCGCCGCCTACGCGAAAAACCCCATTGCCGTGCAGTCGCTGGTCGGCCAGATCTACAAAACGCTTGAGGGCATCGGCACCGCCGCGATCGGCGGCTCGGGCAGTTCCACCAACAGCTCCGCCACGACCACCAAATCCACCGGCGCGATCGGCGCGCAGACCGCTTCCCTGCAGGGCATGATCACCTCGATCGACAGTCAGGTTTCGCAGATCACCAAGGATAATACCGAGCAGATCAATCTTCTGGTCCAGGAATATACCAATGCCGAAAATGCCGCGACCGCAGCTTCGATCACGCAATCCTATCTCGATGTATTCACCGGCGCCTCCAGCAGCGGTTGATGCGCGCATGCAGGGGGACGCACCGCGCCCGCTTTTATTTTGGCGGGCAACTTCGTCCGACCGGCCGGGTTCTGCTACACTTGCCGCATCGGATATTGCTTTTGGGAAGAGTCAGGAGATGATCAGCACATGACCACGCGCGTCACCGAGTACCGGGCCGGAATGTTTGACGGCGAGGCGGATGTCAGTTGGCTGAAACAAGGCTGGCGGGGCCTGCGCTTTTACGGGCGCAAGGCCCGCGCCGCGATCGAGGCGGGAGACACCGCGCAAAAAGCCGAAATGATTTCGCGTGCCGACCAATTGCTGAATGTCATGACCGGCATTCTGGATACCGAGCCCGGCACCACGCTCGGCCCGGCGCTGATGACGATCTATAGCGCGTTGCGTTTCACCCTGCTGCGCGCCAATACCGGAAACGATGTTGCGGCACTCGACGATTTTGAAACCGCTTTGGCGATCTTGGACCGCGACATGGCAAAATCCTCTGAAAGCGTGGCCGCGGCATGACCAACACCCTCTCCATCCTCTCAACCCCGCCGGCCCCGGCGGAGGTGAGCACGAGCCCGGCGCCGCCCCCCCAGCGCGCGGCCGCCCCGGCGGAGGGCACAGCCCTGGCGCAGAGCGAAGCGGTCACGCTGAGTGCCGAGGCGCAAACCACCACCCGGCTGCTCACGGCGGCGCGTGAGGCCGAGGGGGTCGACCAGGCTAGCGTCGCGCGCATCCGCAGCGCCTTGCAGAATGGCACCTATAACGTCTCCCCGGACGACCTCGCCCAGGCCATCGCGGCGGTTTTGAAGGAGTTCCACCTGATGCGCATTTCGGGACAATTCCGCCCCATGCCCACGGATAATGCCGACCATATGGACGGCGCGAACGGCGCGCCGGTCTCCGCCGTGCTGCAACAGGGCTTGGAACTTGTCGAGGATCTCAGCGCCAAGCTGCAGCATCTCGACCAGTTGCTGCTGGCCGGCAAGCCGAACGAGATTTCGGAGGCCGCCTCCATGGTCGAACTCGCCTTGAACACCGCTTCCCCGATTTTTGCGGATATCGCGGACACCATGGGCCGGCTCGGCGCCAGCAACCTTGCCGCCGCCGCCGCGCAGCTCCGCCAGATCGAGGAGGACCATGCCGCCGGCCTGGCCGATGCCCTGCGTTCCGCCCTGACGCGCTTTGCCAAGCGCTCCGTCAGCGCCAACCGCCGTGCCCAACAGCTCAACCGCGGCATCAACGCGGCGCTGAAAACCCTGCAGTCCCTGGGCGTGGAGGAAAGCGGGCGGCTCATCGCGGAGGCTTAAAGTCAGCTTCGGCCCCCGGCGAATACTCGGCCAACCGCGCGCCGGGGCGGCCAAACCGCGAAAAATGGCATTATAGCGAGGTAACAGCATAATATATTTGACGAAACTTGTTTAAAGATCGAAACCTGCTCCCATACCGAATAAAAATTGCATAAAGGCCAGAAACAACGGGAGCAGCACTCATGACCGCACCAGCCATGACTGGACATCGCCTGCAACGAGACAGCCTGAGCCTATCGCAGATCATCGCTTCCACGCTGGCCAACATTGCGCCGGCCATGAGTTTCTTCTTCGGCTTTGGCGTGATTGTCTCGGGTGCGGGCGTCGGCGCGCCGCTTACCATCGTGCTCGCCATGGTTGTGGTTTTGTTTCTCACCAACACGTTGGCGGAGTTTTCCAAATACCGCCCGAGCACGGGCTCCTTCGTCACCTTCATCGGCATGGCCTTCGGCCCGGTTGCCGGCGCCGCCGCCTCGATTTTCGTGGTCGTCGGCTATGTCATCGCCGCCTCCTCGGTAGTGGTGATCTCCGGCGGCTGGGCGCACAGCACCTTGCAGCTCTTCTTGGGCATCAACATTCCCTGGCAAATCCTAAGCGTGATCGCGACGGGCATCGTTGGGCTGCTGGTGGCGCGCGGCATTAGCCTCTCCACGACCTGGGCGGCCATTTTCTTCTATTTCGAGCTGGTGCTGCTGGTCATCGGCGCGATTATCATGTTGGTCATCAACCATGCCGCCATCACCTGGGCGCCTTTGCTGCCCTCCAACATTTCCGGCGGATTATTGGGGGTGGGCGCAGGCTTTCCACTCGCCATCTATCTTTTCATTGGTTGGGAGAATTCGGCCATGCTGGCGGAGGAAACCACAAATCCCCGCCGCAACGTGCCGCGCGCGCTCATCACTGGCACGGTCGCCATCGGCATTCTCTATCTCTTTCTCGCTTACGCGACAGAGATCGCCTTCCACAACGATGCGAAAGCGATCGGCGCTTCCGCGATCCCCTTCGTCGATGCCTTCAAGGCCTCGGCCGCGGCGCTGCTCATCGTCGCCTATTTAGCGGGCGTCACCAGCATTTTCTCCTGCCTGATCGGCCTGACCAACGCGCAGGCGCGCATCCTGTTCAATTCCAGCCGCGAGGGCCTGCTGCCGGTCTTCTTCGGCAAAATCCACCCGCAGCATAAAACCCCCCATGTCGCGATGTGGATCTACATTCTGGTCGCTTTGGCCATCGTCTTGATCTTCGGCTTTATTTACGCGATCGACCCAGTGACCCTCTTCGGCGATACCGGCACGCTGGGCACCATCCCGATTATCGTGACCTACCTCATCACCAACCTCGCGCTACCCGTCTATATGCTGAAATATCACCGTGCGGACTTCAACGCTCTCAAACATCTTATCATCCCGGTGCTGGGCACGATCCTCATGCTCTTCCCCCTTTATGGCCTGATCGAACCCGGCCAGTCCTATCCGTTCAATATCTACCCGTATCTGGCGCTAGGCCTGCTGGTGATCTCTCTCATCTACGGCGCAATTCTCGCCAACCGCTCGCCGGAGCTGGTGCAGCGCATCGGCTCCTACGTCGCCGACGAAGAGTATTAAAAGGGGGAAGCTTCGGCCCCCCTTAAAACAGAAAAAGTTTTTTGGTTCTTTTTTTCAAAAAAGAACCCCTTCCTTTGCTAAGCAAAGTCAAAGCGCATACACAGCCCCGCATTAGACGATGGGCTGGAGTAGAATATTGGCGAATTTGGCGTTTGACGTGGTCGTAGTGGGCGCCGGGGCCGCCGGGTTGTTCTGTGCCGCCATCGCCGGGCAACGAGGCAAGCGCGTGTTGCTGCTCGACCACGCGCCCGAACCCGGCGCCAAAATCATCATCTCCGGTGGCGGGCGCTGCAATTTTACGAATATGAAAGTCTCGGCGGAGAATTTCATCTCGCAGAATCCGCATTTCTGCAAATCCGCGCTGGCCGGTTTCACGCCGCAGCATTTCATCGCCATGGTCGAGGCGCATAAAATCGCCTATCATGAAAAGCACCTCGGTCAGTTATTTTGCGACGGCTCGGCGCGGGAAATTCTGGCCATGCTGGTCGGGCTTTGCCGTGCCGGTGGGGTGGAAATGCGGATGGGCCACAAAATTTCGCACATCTCCAAAACCGATACCTTCATCGTGGAGACGAATGCCGGCACCATCCAGGCCTCCGCGCTGGTGCTGGCGACCGGCGGCTTATCCATCCCCAAAATGGGCGCCACCGGCTTCACGCACGATATCGCCCGGCAATTTGGCCTTGCTTTGACGGAGCGGCGCCCCGGCCTCGTGCCGCTCACCTTCACGGGCGAGCGCTGGGCCTGGATGCAGGGGCTGAGCGGCGTGTCCTTCGAGTCCGTCGCGGCCTCGGGCAAGCGCAAATTCCGGGAGCAGGCGCTGTTCACGCATCGCGGCCTCTCCGGCCCGGCCGTCCTGCAAATCTCCTCCTACCTCGCCCCCGGGGACAGGCTGACGCTGGACATGCTGCCCGGCCAGGATGCCTACGCCTTTCTGCTGGAGCGCAAGGCCAGCCGGCCGCGCGCGGAATTAAAGACCATTTTAAGCGAGGTGCTGCCCACCCGTCTCGCCCATGCTTTGCTGCAACCGCCGCTCGCCAATCAGGTGATCGGCGACATGCCCAACAAAGCCCTGCAAAATACCGCTGAGGCGATCCACCGCTTCGCGCTGCTCCCAGCGGGAACGGAAGGCTACGCCAAGGCCGAGGTCACGGTGGGTGGCGTGGATACGGACGGGCTCTTCTCAAAAACCATGGAAGCCCGCGCGGTCCCGGGCCTGTTCGTCATCGGCGAGGCCGTGGACGTCACCGGCTGGCTCGGGGGCTATAATTTCCAATGGGCCTGGTCCAGCGGCTTTGCCGCCGGGCAGGCTGTTTAGGAAGGAAGTGGCCGCTTTTAAAAAAGCGGCGCAAAAATTTTTGCTCCTTGAGCCCCCGGCGCGAATACCAGTACGGCCCAGGCTTACAAAGTTTTTTTGCTTCTTTTTGTTCACAAAAAGAAGGTCTTCCCTTCCCTTACTCCCCTTGTTCTGAGAACGCCTTAAACCCTTCGGCGCGCAGCTTGCAGGAAGGGCAGGTGCCGCAGCCATAGCCCCAATCATGGCGCTGCGTGCGGTCGCCATTATAGCAGGTATGGGTCTCAGTGCGGATCACCTCCACCAGCGCAGTACCGCCGAGGCTCTTGGCAAGCGACCATGTCGCCGCCTTGTCGATCCACATCAACGGCGTATGCAGCACGAAATTCGTGCCCATGCCGATATTCAGCGCCAACTGCATCGCCTTCACGGAATCATCCCGGCAATCCGGGTAGCCGGAATAATCCGTCTCGCACATGCCCCCCACAATATGCCGGGCGCCACGCCGATAGGCGAGCATGGCGGCGAAGGTGAGGAAGACGAGATTGCGCCCAGGCACAAAGCTGTTCGGCAGGCCGTTTTCCGCCATGGCGATTTCCACATCCCGTGTCAGCGAGGATTCCGAGACCTGGCCGAGCACCGCGAGGTCGATCACATGGTCTTCCCCCAGCTTTGCCGCCCATGCCGGGTTCAATGCCGAAACCGCCTCGCGCACCGGCGCGCGGACGGTCATCTCGATGCCGTGGCGCTGGCCGTAGGTATAGCCAAGCGTCTCGACCGAGGCGAAACGCTCGAGCGCCCAGGCGAGGGTGGTGGTGGAATCCTGTCCACCGGAGAAGAGAACGAGGGCTTTATCGTTTTGATCCATGCCGGGTATTCCAACGGATCGGGGCGGCGCGTCAAGCTTATCGGGAAAGCCCCTCGGGGACGATCGTCTTCACGATGCTGGCATCCAGCGCCTCGAACCCGGCATAATCGATCGTGGCGTAGAGGTCCTTGCGGGTGAGCATCTGGTCCACGCAATTCTGCGCGCCGCCGTCCCGCGCAATGGCGGCATAGAGCTTCTCCTGCGCCAAGGCCGCCACGCGCAGCGAGGTCACCGGCCAGATCACCATTTTATAGCCGAAGGCCTCGAACTCCTCCTTGGTGAAGAACGGCGTGCGGCCAAACTCGGTCATATTGGCGAGCAACGGCACGCCCGGCATCCGTCGGGCGAATTCCTGGAACATCTCCGCCGTGTTCAGCGCCTCAGGGAAGATCGCATCCGCCCCGGCCTGCATATAGAGCTTTGCCCGCGCCACCGCGCCATCCAGCCCTTCCGAAGCCGCGGCATCCGTCCGCGCGATGATATAGAGATGCCGGCGCGCATGTGCCGCAGCGGCCACCTTGGCGGCCATGTCCTCCGGCGTCGCGAGTTTTTTGTCGTTCAGATGCCCGCATTTCTTCGGCAGGATCTGGTCCTCCAGATGCACGGCGGCCGCACCTGCATCCTCGAAGGTGCGGACCATGTGCATGACGTTGAGCGCCTCGCCATAGCCCGTATCGCCATCCACCAGTACGGGCAGACCGGAGGCGCGGGTGACCTGCCGGATGAAAAACGCCACCTCATCCACGGTGATAATGCCGAGATCCGGCAGCCCCATCGAGGCGGTCATCGCCGCCCCGGAGAGGTAACACGCTTCAAACCCCGCCGCCTTGGCCTGCTGCGCCGCCAACCCATTATGCGTGCCCGGAATCCCAAGAATCCCCGGCCGCGCCAACAGCTTCCGAAACCGCTCTCCAGCGTATTGTGTGGGAAGATCAGAGCCAAGAAGATAAGTCATGCGTATACTTCCTAACAAGTAAAAGTTTTTTGGTTCTTTTTTTCAAAAAAGAACCGCTTCCTCACCGCCCGGAAATCGACACAAACCGTAAATTCTCCGGTCCCACGTAATTCGCCGAGGGCCGGATGATCTTACCATCGATCCGCTGCTCGATCACATGCGCGCTCCAGCCGGAGGTACGGGAGATGACGAATAACGGCGTGAACATCGCGGTCGGCACGCCCATCATGTGATAGGAAACCGCCGAGAACCAATCGAGATTGGCGAACATGTTTTTCGTCTCCGCCATCACCGATTCGATTCGCTCGGCGATGTCGAACATCTTCGTCGTGCCTGCTTGCGTCGAGAGCTTTTTCGCCACGCGCTTGATCACCGCATTGCGCGGATCCGATATCGTATACACCGGATGCCCGAAACCGATGATCACCTCCTTGGTTTCCAAACGGTGGCGAATATCTTCCTCCGCCGCATTCGCGCTTGCGTAACGCTGCTGAATCTCGAAGGCCGCCTCATTCGCGCCGCCATGTTTCGGCCCGCGCAGCGCGCCAATGCCGCCCGTGATCGCGGCATAAGTATCCGAGCCCGTGCCGGCGATCACCCTGGCCGCGAAGGTGGAGGCATTGAACTCATGCTCCGCATAGAGCACGAGCGAGATGTGCATCGCGCGCACCCAGCTCTCGGAGGGTTTCGTGCCATGCAGCAAATGCAAAAAATGCCCGCCGATGGAATCATCGTCGGTCTCCACCTCGATGCGCTTTCCCTGGGTGACGTAGTGGTGCCAGTAGAGCAGCGCCGAGCCGAGCGAGGCCATCAGCCGGTCCGCAATCTCCCGCGCCCCCGCGAGGCTATGCTCATGCCCCTCCGGCAATATGCAGCCCAGGGCGGAAACATAGGTGCGCAGCACATCCATCGGGTGCGTGGCGGCGGGCAGTGCTTCCAGCACGGGTCGGAGGGCTGCCGGAATCCCGCGCAGCGTGCGCAGTTTCGCTTTATATCTGTTCAACTCTACAAGGTTAGGCAGCGTGCCATGCACGAGCAGATGCGCGATCTCCTCGAACTCGCACGCCTCGGCGATATCGAGAATATCATAGCCGCGATAATGCAGGTCATTGCCGGTGCGCCCTACGGTGCAAAGCGCGGTATTGCCGGCGGGGACACCGGAGAGGGCGACGGATTTTTTTGGCTTCGGCGGGGTGGTTTCGCTCATGGGGATGCCTTTCAAAAAAGCGGTTCTTTTTTGAAAAAAAGAACCAAAAAACTTTTACTCCCTTGGCGGCGGGGGCTTTGGCACTGGCGGTGCCACACCCCACCATTAACAAAGTTTTTTTGCTTCTTTTTGTTCACAAAAAGAAGTACTTCCCTAAAAAATCCCCGGCTTGGATTCGACTAACATCCCCGACGGCACCGCCACATTCAGCGCCCCCAGCTCCTCGGCGCTCAGCCTGGGCAGGTTCTGCACCGTCTCCAAAAACCGGTTGCTCTCGCGCGTGGAAATGATGCCATCCGTCAGACGCCGGAATTTATGCACGTAATCCTCGCGCTCAAATGGTCGCAACCCGAGCGGATGGGCATTCGCCACCGCCATTTCATCCTCCACCGCGGAGCCATCTTTCAGCCGGATTTCCACCCGCGCGCCGAACGCCTTCTCGCTGGTGTCCAACGTATGATAGCGCCGCGTCCATTCCGGATCTTCCCTGGTCTCGATCTTCTGCCACAGCCGCATTGTATCCGCCCGCCCGGCGCGCTTGGGCGCATAGCTGGCCTCATGGTCCCAAACCCCATCCTGCAGGGCGACGGCAAAAATATACATGATCGAATGGTCGAGCGTCTCGCGGCTCGCCTTCGGGTCCATCTTCTGCGGGTCGTTGGCGCCGGTGCCAATGACGTAATGCGTGTGATGCGAGGTATTGATGACGATCTTGTCGATCGCCTCGATATC
Source organism: uncultured Pseudomonadota bacterium (assembly GCA_963737355.1). GTDB lineage: Bacteria > Pseudomonadota > Alphaproteobacteria > Acetobacterales > Acetobacteraceae > Acidocella. The sequence goes on from CAVTSC010000008.1 coordinate 1,056,130, forward strand.
CGGGATCTTCTCGCGCATGCGGAAGGCAAGGTCGATCAACGCCTGGCTCTGATATTCCGCCGAATGCTCCTTGGTATAGCTGTCCAGGATCGCGCGCTTGGCCTCGCCGGGCGCGGGCAGGGGCACCTGATATATCGCATCCTTGCCGCCCAGCATCCAGGCGATGACGGAATCCTCGCCCTCATAGATCGGGCTTGGGCTCCCCTCGCCACGCATCGCGCGGTCCACGGCTTCCACCGCGAGCTTGCCCGCATGCGCCGGCGCGAAGGCCTTCCAGGAGGAAATCTCCCCCTTGCGGGATTGCCTTGTGGTGAAGCTCACATGCACGGCCTGCTGCACCGCCTGGTAGATCACCTCCTGCTTCAGCCCCAGCAAGGCGCCAATGCCCGCCGCCTGGGCCGGGCAGAGATGCGCGATATGGTCGATCTTATGCTCGTGCAGGCAGATCGCGCGCACGAGATCGATCTGGATCTCATACCCCGTGGCGATACCGCGGATCAGGTCCCGGCCGGAGCGCCCCATGCTCTGCGCCACGGCCAAAATCGGCGGGATATTATCGCCCGGATGCGAATAATCCGCGGCCAGGAAGGTGTCGTGGTAATCCAACTCGCGCACCGCCGTGCCATTCGCCCAGGCCGCCCATTCCGGGCTCACCGTCACCCGCTGCGAGGCGCCGAACACCGTGGCTCCGCCTTTGCGCGGATGGCCGAGCGCCATGCCCCGGGCGGAGACAACCGGCCGGCGATTGATCGCGGCAATGGCCACCGCCGCATTATCGATGATCCGGTTGATGATCATCGCGGTCACATCCCGCGGCACAGCGATTTTATCGGCGGCGACCCCGGCGATCTTCCAGGCCAATTGCGCCTCACGCGGCAATTCTGCCTGGGAGGGGTAAACACGGACTTCGTTCAGGTTCATTTCTGGCCTGGCTCCTCTCTGCCGTGCGCGTTCGGCACGGTGTTTTACCCGAGCATCGCGCCAAACCGCCTTGGCGGCAAGCGACCCCGGCCGGCCGTTCAGATCTGGACGGCCCCGCTCGCGCTCAGCGGCAGCGGGTTTTTAAGGTTCAACGGCAAGGGAAAGGGCAGGGACACGCTGGTGTGGAGCTTGTACTGGACAAAAATCTCTAGGGTCTGGGGGGAAGCGCAGGTGGAGGCGGGCGAGGTGGAATAGGCTTGCAGGGCCGTAACCGTCGCCGGGCTCGTGCTGGAATTAACGCAGGCATATTCAAGGTTCGAAATCACTGCCCGCCACGGTCCCCGCCGCCAAAGTGAGGTGGAAGGCGGAAGCGCCGTTGATCGCGGCGATGATCGTATTCTGCGCGCTGACCGTGCTGCTGTTGGTATTCGCTTGCGCGGCACTCGGGTTGGTCCAGGCGTAATCATAGAGCGCCTGCAATGCGGTATTGAGCTGCGCCTGCGCCGTGATGATGGTTAAAAAATCCGCCCCGCCGGCGAGCAGCGGCAGTAGGATAAAGGTCGCAACCAGCGCGAACTCCACCGTGATGCTCGCCTTGCGGCGCGATTTTTCAAGACGGCGGAACATCAGTCGCATGCCGGTGCCACGGTGACGGAGGGTTGCGCGCTGCCCATCACGGTTGCCGCGGTGGTGATGCTGACGGGAAACCCGTGCCCGAAGGCGGCAAAGCCGAACGGCGCCCAGGAATAGGTCGCGGTCAAGGTCAGGTACACGCCAGGCGCGCTGCCGGCCCCCGCCGTCGCCCAGGTCGCGGTGAGCTTCATGGGTCCCGCGATTTGCGAGCCCGTGCTCGCGGATGTGCCGGTCGGTTGCGGCAAGGCCGGCAGTGGCGGGTCCGCATAGCCGTTGAACGCGGTCACAACCCGCCCGAGGCAGGGCAATGTGATGGTGCTGCCGCTATTGGCATAGCTGCTGGAAGCCTGTGTCGCGGCCCATCTTCCGGTCGCCTGCACGCCCCGGGTCAGCGCGCCAAGCGAAAACCCGAGCACGCCGAGATTGACGATGCCAAGGATGAAGGCAAAAAACGCCAAGCCACAAAGGGCAAACTCCACGGCCGCACCTGCCCGCCGCGCCTGGCCCAGGCGCCGCAATGTTGTGTGAAGAAGGCGGAGCCTCGCAACCATGGGTCCGGATGCTTACTGCACCAACAGCGCCAAAGGGCTGCCCGTCGCTCCGCCTGACGCACTCGAACTGGCCCCGGAAAAGGTCAGTTTGCCGGTATTCGCATCGGAGATGGTACTGGACTCGATCTCGAACACCCCGGAATAGTTGCTGCCGGTCACGGGATCGGTCGCCGTGCTGGACTGCGCGGAGATCGCGCCGTTGGAACCGGAGAGCGAAAGTGCGGCATTCGGCGCGTAGATGATCCCCGTGATATGGCCTGTCGTGTTGGTGACGATATAGTCTTCCGCCGTGTCGTTGCGCGCCTGATAAATCAAAACGCCGCAAATACCCTCGCCATTGGTGCCGTCATAAGGCGCATTGCTGCCGGTGTAAGCGTTATTGGGGAAGTTCGAGGGCTGCACGCAGTTTGTCGTTGGCGCGACCATATTCAGCGAGTCATTGCTGTTATTATAGATCTCATAATTCGCGTTCCCTTCCAGCACGAAGGTTGCGCCATCCGAAGCCACCGCGCCCTGCAGCCATAGCGGACCATTGACGTAATAGATCCCCGGTCCGAAATACTCGGAATCGCTGTCACTATTGAGCACCAGCCCGCCATTGAAGAAATACGTGCCGCCGGAAAAAACATAGGTGCCCGCTTGGCTGGGCGCATATTCACTACTGAACATATAGAGCCCGGTTCCAAACGTGAATTTCTCATTATTGCCGGGCGAAACGCTGCCGTTGAAATAGAAATCACTGCCCGCAGCGGTGGTGACCGTCTCGCCGCTGAAGCTGACGCTGGATTCAAAATAATAAGCGCCCTGGCCGAGCGAAATCGTCCGCGAGCTGCTGCCGTTCATAAACGACAGCGAGCCGCTGAAAACATAGGGGTCGGGCGTTGCGGCTGTCGCACTGCCGATCTGCGTTGTGCCGCCGGCGGTGGAAAAGCTGGAGCCCAGGTCCATTGTGATGCCGCCGCTGATGAAAACCTCGCTGCCGCCGAAGGTTACCGCGCCAATGCCATTTTGGGCGGAGATGCCGCCGGTAATCTCGGTGATTCCGCTGCTGGCCAGGGTCGATGTATTGCTCGCCGTCGTACCGATCGCCAAGGCGCCGCTGCCGAGATTATTGAGGCTGTAGCTCTTCCCAACGGTCACATAGACGTTTCCAGAACCACTGAGGCTGCCGCCGTTCGACAAAGCCGGTGCGGTCGGGGCGCTCGGGATCGTCGGCCAGGTCAGATCGCTGGCACTCGATGTGGTGCCCGGATCCATATCGGGCTCGATGTCGCTCTGCGCCCCCGTCGTCACCCCTTTGCCCGTCGCGCTATAGGTCGCACCGCTCTGGTCGGCCGTGGTGCCGACATAGGTGCCGCTCGAATTGGATTCATAGGCGCAACCGCCGCTTGCGACCGTGACGGTCTGCCCGACGATGACGCCATTGGTGCCGGAAATCGCGCTGTCGCTGCCGGAGCAGGTTGCGGAGTTCGCATATAGGCCACAGCCGGCACCGTCGATTTCACCTTGGCTGGAGGCCACGGAAATATCCGTGCCGGACGTACTGGTCGTATCCAGGCAAGCGGTCGCCGGGGAGCCGGCTTTATACGCCGCCACCGCCATGGCGGTCTGGTTGCCCGCCGCCAGCCCGGTCAGGCCCATGCCATGCACGCCGGAGAAAAAACTGCTGCGCGGCGCCGTCACCGTCGCGGTCCATAAGGTGGGGGAGGTGCCTGCCGGCATCACCGTCACGCAATACAGGCAGGGCGTCGTGCTCGAGGTGCTCGTCAACGGGTATTGGTGGTTCATCGCGGCATTGGCCGCCGCCACGGCAAAGGGTTCGGCCAAAGCCTGCGTGGTGACGGTGCTGAAATTGATCTCGGCATTCGCCGCCGCCAAGGCCGCCGCATCGGCGGCCGATTGCAGGCTCTCCTGCTCCTGATACCAATAGCCGACATCCACCGAGAGTCCCGTGGCGGCAATGAGCAGGGGGCTCGATAGTGCGACGATCAGCGCAACGCCCGCGCGGCGTTGCGCGAGGTAGCGGCAGACACGCCAAAACAAATTTTGGAGAATGGTCGGGTTAGACTTCCGAGACATGTTGAGCCAGGACCTCGTGCAGCGCGCCGTCGTAGCGGGCTGCCTTATATAGGTCGCAGGTTGCGCGCAAGTTTTCCTACAAGAAAATTAACAGTTGGTCACAAATTAGTTTGTTATTTTAATATAATTATATGTTATTCGTTATAATACTTATATCGTAACTAACATTTCGTCACCGTCATGCGGCGCCCAGGCGGAGGTTACCCCGCGCTTACGAAATCCAGCCCGATATCGAGGATCTTCGCGCTATGCGTCAACCAGCCGGCGGAGAGCAAGTCCACGCCGGTCTCGGCGATCGCGGGTGCGCTCGCCGGGGAGATCCGGCCCGAGGCTTCCGCAATCGCCGCACCGCCGATCATCGCCACCGCCTCGCGCAGCATCGCATTGTCCATGTTGTCCAGCAGCAGCGCATCCACGCTTTCGCTCAGCGCCTCGCGCAATTGTTCGAGCGTGTCGACCTCGATCTCGATTTTCACGAGATGCCCGGCCTTAGCCTTCGCCGCGCGCAAAGCAGGGCGGATGCCGCCGGCAATCGCGATATGATTGTCCTTGATCAGGATCGCGTCATCGAGCCCGAAACGGTGGTTCGCCCCGCCGCCGCAACGCACCGCGTATTTTTGCGCAAAGCGCAGTCCCGGCGTGGTTTTGCGCGTGCAGGTGATGCGCGCCTTGGTATGCGCGATCGCATCGGCGATCCCGCGCGTGGCGGTGGCGATGCCCGAAAGTGGGCCGAGGAAATTCAGCGCCACCCGCTCGGCCGAGAGGATCCCTCGCGCCGGGCCCGCAATCCGCGCGATCACATCGCCCGGCGCCACAAGCGTCGCATCCGGGATCTGCACGCTAAACGCGATCGTGGGGTCGACCAGTTGGAAGGCCGTCCGGGCAAAATCCAGCCCCGCGATCACGCCCGCATCGCGCGCCACCAGGGCGCATTCGGCACGGCGCGCCGCCGGTACGATGGCCTCGGTCGTGATGTCGCCGGCGCGGCCGAAATCCTCGAGCAACCCACGGCGGACTTCCTGTTCAACGAGCAGATGCGGAATCATGCGGCAAGACCTGTGGCTAGAAGTTGCGAAATATTCTGGAGGGAGGACGCCCCCACTTCAAGCGTATTCGGAAAATCAGTGCGGAAATGCCCGCCCCGGCTCTCGCGCCGCTGCAAACCGGCTTGCGCGACCAGCAGCGCGACCAGTGCCGCATCGGATTTCTGGGCATAGGCTTTAAGCTTTTGCACGGCTTCCGACATCCCCGCCGCTTCGCGCGAAATGCCGAGAGAGGCGCTGCAAATTTCGCGAATCTCGGGCAAAGGCGCGTCATCGTGCACGGCCAGCGCGGTAGGCACGGCTTTCAGCCTCGGCGCCTCGGCGCACGCGATCGCCTCTGCCGCCATGCGCCCCGTCACCAGCGCTTCGAGCAGCGAGTTGCTGGCCAGGCGGTTCGCGCCATGCAGCCCGGTGCTGGCGGCTTCGCCGCAGGCATACAACCCGCACACGCTGCTCTCGCAGGCCGCATCCACCGCGATGCCGCCCATATGATAATGCGCCGCCGGGCGGATGGGGATCGGCTGCGTCGCGGGATCGATGCCGTTCTCGCGGCAGACGGCGAAAATCGCCGGGAATTTCTCCGCCGGAACCCGCCTTGCATCGAGAAAAACGCGCTCACCTGAGGCATATTTCGCCGCCACCGCGCGCGCCACGATATCGCGCGCGAGCAGATCCTGCCCCTCCATGAAGCGATGGCCCGAGGAATCGATGAGCACGGCGCCCTCGCCGCGCACCGCCTCGCTGACCAGCGGCATCGGATCCAGCCCGCAGGCCAAGGCGGTCGGATGAAACTGCACGAACTCCATGTCGCGCAGATCCGCCCCGGCGCGCGCGGCCAAAGCGAGGCCGCTGCCGGTCGCCCCCGGCGGGTTGGTGCTATGCGCGAACAGCCCGCCAATGCCGCCGGTCGCGATCACCGCGAAGCCGGTGCGCAATGTGAGCGCGCCCGCCTGCACGCCGTGCACCTGGTTGTCCTGCACCAGCAGCGCGGTGGCTTTGGTATGTTCGAGGATGGTGATGCGCGGCGTCGCGCGCGCGGCGGCGACGAGCACGCGGATGAATTTCCGCCCCCGTGGCATCCTTGGCATGGACAATGCGCCGCCGCTGATGCGCCGCTTCCAACCCCAAAGCGAGCTTGCCGTCTTCCCTGCGGTCGAAATCCGCCCCCAGGCCGAGCAGAAATTCAATCGCCGTAGGCCCGGCCTCGATGATCTTCCGCACCACCGCCGCATCGCACAGCCCCGCCCCGGCAGCCAGCGTATCGGCAATGTGCAAGTCGGTCGTGTCATCCGCGCCGATGGCGGCGGCAATCCCGCCTTGCGCCCAGCCGCTCGCCGCCCCCGTTCCCAGCGCTCCGGCGCACAGCACCACCACCGGTTGGGGCAGGCACAACGCCGCCATCAGCCCCGCAGCACCTGCCCCGATGATGACGGGCTTTCCGTCCAGCGCGCTCATTTCACCGCCAGCATGCGCTCCACCGACCGGCGCGCGCGCTGCATCAAAGCCGGGTCGATCGTCACTTCCGTTTGCATCGTCTCCAGGCATTCGCGGATATTGCCGAGCGTGATGCGCTTCATATGCGGACAGAGATTGCACGGGCGGATGAATTCCGTCCCGGGATTCGCCACCGCGATATTATCGCTCATCGAGCATTCGGTGATCAGCACGACGCGGGCGGGTTTCTCCCGCACCACATAATCGTTCATTGCCGCCGTGGAGCCCGCGAAATCCGCCTGCGCCACCACATCCGGCGGGCATTCGGGATGCGCCAGCACGGTCAGGCCCGGATGCGCCGCGCGCAAATCGATGATCTCGCTGCGCGGTAAAGCGCTCATGCACTTCGCAATGCCCGGCCCAGGCAATCATTTTTACCTGCGTCTGCGCCGCGATGTTCTGTGCCAGGAACTCATCCGGCAGCATGATCACTTCAGGCACGCCGAGGCTCTCGACGATTTCCTTGGCATTGCCCGAGGTGCAGCAGATATCCGCCTCGGCCTTCACCGCGGCGGAGGTATTCACATAGGCCACCACCGGCACGCCGGGATAACGCTGGCGCAGCAGCCGAATATCGGCGGCCGTGATGCTGTCGGCCAGCGAACACCCTGCACGCGTGTCGGGGATCAGCACCGTCTTCGCCGGATTCAGCATTTTCGCCGTCTCGGCCATGAAATGCACGCCGGCCAGCACGATCACATCGGCATCCACCCGCATCGCCTCGCGCGCCAGCGCCAGGCTGTCGCCCACGATATCGGCGACGCCATGGAAGATTTCCGGCGTCTGGTAATTATGCGCCAGAATCACCGCATTGCGCTCGCGCTTGAGCCGGTGGATCGCCTCGATATCGGGCGAAAACATCTCCCATTCGACGGGCGGGATAATGCGGGAGACACGCTGGTAGAGCTGCTTCAGATCCGTCGGCATTTTTACACCTAAATGCTCACATTGAGCATAATTGGAGGCCAAAAAAACGGGCATGCGCCCGTCTGCGTACAACCCCTTATACTACCGTTGAGTATAAGCCTGTCAAGAGCGAATAATTGGCGGCTTGGTCCCGGCATAGGCGCGCTCCTGGAGAATATCCGCGCGGAAGCGGAATAGTTTTGCTGGCCGCCCGCCGGTTGCCTCCGCCATCGCCCCGGTCTCCTCCACCAGCTCCTGCTGTTCCACCAGGCGGCGGAAATTCTGCTTGTGCAGCAGCCGCCCGGCCAGCGCCTCGACGCTGCGCTGCAAATCCAGCAGCGTGAATTGCGGCGGCATCAGCTCGAACACCACCGGCCGGTAAGTGATCTTTGCGCGCAGCCGGGCAATGCCGGTGGCGAGGATCCGCCGGTGGTCCTGGCGCATCGGCCGTCCCGCCGCCAGCGCCGCGCCGTTGCGGTGCGGCGCTTCGGGTACCAGCCCGGCCTCGTAGAGCAGCTCGTAGCGTTGCAGCACCAACTCCTCATTCCAGCGCCGGCCCTCCAGCCCGAAGGCGATCGCGCAGCGCTGCTGCCGGGCGATCGCGCTCGACCCTGCTCGCCGCCGGTCTGCACCCAGGCGTCGCAAGGCGCCCTGCATTGGCCCGGGTTCGTCCTGCGCCACCGCGCGCCGGTCCTCCCAGGGGAAATACTCGTACCAGCTCCCCCAGCTCGCGGCCTGGTCGCTGACATGGTGCTGCTCGCGGGTCAGGCCGAGATAGGAGATGGAAATCGCCCGTCCGAACCCGCCCAAGGCGGCGTTCCGGTCATTATCGGCGAAGGTGTAGAGCTGCTCGACATAGCCCAGCGGATGATGCGTCTGCTGCTCCACCCAGGAGCGCAAGCCCGCCTGCAGCGAGCGATGCTCGGGCGAGAGTGGCCCGGAGGGCAGCAACTCGCCCTCGGCGATGGTCAGCACGCGCGGTGTCCCCGCCGTCACCGAAACGAGCACGGCGATCAGCTCAGCGCTGACGGAACTTGGCCGATTCTCTGGCATAGCGCCATTTCGCAGAGGTCGCCGTGGGAAGGCAAGGGGTGCGCGGCCTTGTGCGAAAGCCGCGCTGCGGCCAATGTCCGGGGCCTGAATCACCGAAAACGGGAGATCCGCCATGGCCTATGAAACGCTTCTCGTCGCGCCGCAGGGGGCCGTCACCTTGGTCCAGCTCAACCGCCCGCAGGCGCTCAATGCGCTCAACGCAAAAGTTCTGGCGGAGCTCGTCGAGGTTTTTGCGGCCTATGATGCCGATCCCGGCCAGCGCTGCCTGGTGCTGACGGGCAGCGAAAAAGCCTTTGCCGCCGGGGCGGATATCAAGGAGATGCAGCCGAAGGGCTTTGCCGCGATGTATGGCGAGAATTTCTTCGCCGGTTTCGAGCGCGTGACGGCAACCCGCAAACCCTGGATCGCGGCGGTCTCCGGCTTTGCCTTGGGCGGTGGCTGCGAGCTTGCGATGATGGCGGATTTCATCATCGCCGCCGATAGCGCGAAATTCGGCCAGCCGGAGATCAAGCTCGGCATCGCGCCCGGCATGGGCGGCTCGCAGCGCCTCACCCGCGCCGTCGGCAAGGCAAAGGCCATGCATATGTGCCTCACCGGGCGTATGATGGACGCCGCCGAGGCCGAGCGCGCCGGCCTCGTCGCCTATGTGGTGCCGGCGGCCGATCTGCTCGCCGATGCCTTGAAGACGGCGCAGATCATCGCGGAGATGGGACCCCTGGCGGCGATTGCGAACAAGGAAATGGTGAACGCTGCCTTCGAGACCGGGCTGGCGCAGGGCATCCTCTTCGAACGCCGCCTGTTCAACGGGCTCTGCGCGACGGAAGATAAGGTTGAGGGGATGTCAGCCTTTTTGGAGAAGCGTAAGGCGGAGTGGGTAGGGAAGTAGCCGCTTTTTGAAAAAAGCGGCGCAAAAACTTTTGCTCTTTTGAGCCCGTGGCGCGACTACCACCACGGTCCAGAGTAAAAAAGTTTTTTTGCTTCTTTTTGTTCACAAAAAGAAGTCCCTAAAACCGCCACCACGCCACAATACCGGCCAACGCCACAACAATCGCCGGCTCCGCGGGCGAGCCGGTCCGGCAGAGCGGCAGGCTGCAGCTTCGCTTCATTGGCCAGGCCAGCCGCAGGCCGCGTGGGGTGAGCAGGTCCGCAGCCAGATGCGAGGCATAGCCGATGGCAAGCGCCAGCACCTCGTCGCGCCGGTCCCCCGCATGCTGCACCAGCACCCACAGGCCGAGCACGGCGAGCGCGGAATGCGTAACCCCGCGATGGCCGAGGATTTTCGCAATCGCCGTGGAGAGCGGCCGCGTGCGCCAGCCGATCCAGGATTGCGGATGGTCGATATCCGGCAGCAGCGCGCCGGCCACGGCCAGGCCAAGATAAAGCGGATCAACGGGGGAGAGATGCAGCAGCGGTGCCGCGGCAACCCATGCCGCAAGACCCACCACGACATGGGATTTAGCCATCATGCGGCGGCACCTACAAGCAGCGCCGCGAACCGGCAATACGCGCGCACACATGCCCGCTCAGCGGTGCGGCATCATTCCTGCGATAGCGGTCCGGCGATGTCTTCCAGCGGCTTGTTCTCGGCATCGACGCCAAGCCGGGCCGCGACGATGGCCGCGCCCAGCATCAACGCCGCCGCGAACAGATAGCCCTCAAAAATATACCAGCGCGAGGCCGTCCCGATGAGCCGGCTAAAAACCCAGGGTGCCGCGATGCCGCCCATCCCCGTGCCCAGCGCATAGAAAATCGCAATCGCCAGCGCCCGCATCTCCAACGGGAAAACCTCGCTGGCCGTGAGATACGCCGCACTCGCCGCCGCCGAGGCGATGAAAAAAATCGCGGACCAGGCGATCGTCTGCGTCGTGGCATCCAGCACCCCTTGGGCGAACAAATAACCGGTGGCGGCCAGCATCAGCCCGGCCAGCGTATAAGTCCCGGCAATCATCATGCGGCGGCCGATCGTGTCGAAGAAGCGCCCCAGCAGCAGGGGGCCGAGAAAATTCCCTGCCGCCAGCGGCAAGAGATACACGCCCGCACGCCCCGCGGGTACGTGGTAGAACTGCACCAGCACGAGCGCATAGGTGAAGAACAGCGCGTTATACAAAAATGCCTGTGCCGCCATCAGCACGAAGACCAGTACCGCGCGGGCGCGATATTGGAAAAACATGACCCGCAGCACCAGCCCAAGCCCGAAGCTGGCGCGCGGATACACCGTCAGCCGCTGATGCGCGCCCCGCACTTGCGCGCCACGGCGCTCAATAGCCGTCATGGCCTGCTCGGCCGCCTGTTGATGGCCATGCGTGACCAGCCAGCGCGGACTTTCCGGCACGAAATTGCGGAGCAGGACGACCGCAAGGCCGAGCCCGGCGCCCAGGCCGAAACCGAGCCGCCAGCCGAGATCGACCGGCAGCAAGGACGGGTTCAGGAGAATAATGCTGGTGCCCGCGCCAAGGGCAGCTCCCAGCCAGTACGTGCCATTGATCGCCAAATCGAGCCGGCCGCGCAGCCGTGCCGGCATCAGCTCATCGATGGCGGAATTCACCGCCGCGTATTCGCCGCCGATGCCAAGCCCGGTGAACAGCCGGAACAGCGCGAAACTCCAAAAATTCCACGACAAAGCCGTGAGCCCGGCCCCGGCCAGATAGCAGCCCAAGGTGATGAAAAAAATCCTGCGCCGGCCGAAGCGGTCGCTCAGCCAGCCGAACACCAGCGCGCCCGCGACCGCGCCGGCGAGATAGAACGACGCCACCGCGCCAACCTCGCCGGCGCGCAGATGCAGCGTTTGGGGGCTCTCCAGCACGCCCCCCATCGCGCCGACGATGGTAACCTCCAGCCCATCCAGCATCCAGCTGATGCCAAGGGCCGCGACGAGCAGAAGGTGAAAACGGCTCCAGCGCAGCGCATCGAGCCGCGCTGGGATATCCGTTTGGACCGGGGGTAGCCTGCCTTGCGCGGCGGCGATGCTTACCGCACCAGCGCCAGGTTTTGCGGCTCCATCGCGACCAGGGACTCGTAGAGCTCCACATAATCCTGGGCCATGCGCCGGGCGGAGAAGCGTTCCTCGAACCGGGCGCGCACCGCGCGGCGGTCCAGCGTGTGCACCTGCTTCAGCGCCGCGATCGCCTCCGCCTCATTGCCGACGATGAAGCCGGTGACGCCATCCTCGATAATCTCCGGCACCGAGCCATGGTTATAGGCGATCACCGGCGTGCCGCAGGCCATCGCCTCGATCATCACCAGCCCGAACGGCTCCGGCCAGTCGATCGGCATCAGCAGCGCCTTGGCCCCGGAGAGAAAACCCGGCTTCTCCGCATCGCCGATCTCGCCGATCAGCGTCGCCTGCGGGTTCAGCATCGGGGCGATCTGGGTGGTGTAATATTCCTCATCCGCCCGGTCGATTTTGGCAGCCAGCTTCAGCGTCTCGCCCGCCCCCGCGGCGATGCGGATCGCGCGGTCGGGGCGCTTCTCGGGGCAAATGCGCCCGAGAAACGCGACGTAATCCTGCGCTGCCTTCTGCGGCTGCAGCAAATCCAGCGGCAGGCCGTGATACACGGTGCCGACGAAGTTCGCCTGCAGCGGCAGGCGCTGCGAACTGGAGATCGACACCAGATTCTGCTCCGGCAGGCCGGCATAAACCGGGCGCAGCTCCGGCAAATCCAGCCGCCCATGCAGCGTGGTGACGAAGGGCACGCGCTGGCGCGCAAACAGCGAGGCAGGCAAATAATCCGTATGGAAGTGCAGAATATCGAATTCATGGGCGCGACGATAAACTTCCTCCATCAACAACATCTGCGGCGCCATCGCGTCGCGGATGCTCGGATCGAGCCGCAATGCCTGCGGCCAGACCGCGGCCAGCTTTGCTTTGGTGATGGAATCGCCGCTCGCGAACAGGGTCACATCGTGCCCCATCGCGACAAGTTCCTCAGTGAGGAAGGAGACAACTCTCTCGGTGCCGCCATAGAGTTTCGGCGGTACCGCTTCATGTAGCGGTGCGATTTGAGCAATGCGCATCATATCACCGGGGCCTTTCTTCGCTGGAGTGATGGTGCATTGCAAAAGAAACAGGTTATGCGGCAGGATTATGGCATAGGATGACTTTTTGTAGCCCCATTGAGAAGGTTTATGGCGTCGATACATGGTTTGTCGCAATCAGAGAGGTCAATGACCAATTTGTTGAATCCGATTCATCCCAAAAATACGACTTTAGAGCAGCGTCCGATACGTTTCGTGCTGAATGCGATATCGCATCACGCTGTGGCACATATCGTCATTCTTCTTTCGGTGGTGGCCGGCGTTGGCTGTTCCGTGACGTCGCAATACGCGGTGAAGCACGTGGTGGACGTGCTGGCGCGGCACGATATTTCCGCGGTGTGGACCGCCTTTGCCTTGCTCGCCGGGCTCATCGCCATGGATAATCTGTCCTGGCGCCTCGGCGGCTGGGTCGCCGCGCGCAGCTTCGTCGAAGTGACTGGCGATATCAGGCGCTATTTGTTCGACCATACGCTCGGCCACTCGCCGGGCTTCTTCACCACGCGGCGCGCCGGCATGCTCGCCGGCCGCATCTCCGCCACCGGCAATGCGGTGTTCCGCATCGAGAATCTCACCGTGTGGAACGTGCTGCCGCCGATGATCGCAGTGCTAGGCTCGGTTTTCATGATCGCCTTGGTCGACCCGCTGATGGGAGCGACGATGGTCGCCCTCTCCGTCGCACTCGGGTTGATCCTGGGCCGGCTCGCTTATCTCGGCCGGGACCTGCATCACGGCTATGCCGAAGCTGCGGCCTCGGTGGATGGGCAACTTGTGGATGTCATCAACAATGTCAGCGTCGTGCGCGCCTTCGGCGCAACCTTGCGCGAGCGCCAGAGATTCGCCTCCGATGTCGGCCAGGAGATGCAAGCGCGCCGCACCAGCCTGCGTTATTTGGAAAAGATCCGCCTCGTTCACGCGTTTGTAACCGCGGTGCTGACCGCTTGCCTGCTCTTCTGGGTGCTGTGGCGCTGGCAGCACGGCCATGCGACGCCAGGCGACGTGGTGCTGGTGATCACGCTGGGCTTCACCGTGCTGCACGGCACGCGCGACCTCGCGGTGGCACTGGTGGAAATGGTGCAGGACTGGGCGCGCCTTGGCGAGGCGCTGACCGCCTTGCTCGTGCCGCATGACATGCCCGACGCGCCGGATGCCCAAACGCTCGAGGCGCCGCGCGGCAAGGTTGTGTTCGCCCAGGTGGATTTCTCCTATGGCGAGACGAAGCCGGTGCTGCGCGATGTCAACGTGGCGATCGCGGCCGGCGAGCGCGTCGGCCTCGTGGGCCGCTCGGGTTCCGGAAAATCCACCATGCTGGCGCTGCTGCAGCGCCAATACGACACCTCGCACGGCATGGTGTTGATCGACGATGTGGATATCAGCACGCTCAGCCGCGACAGCCTGGTCTCCGCCATTTCGGTGGTCTCGCAGGATGTGCAGCTGTTCCACCGCTCGGTGATGGAGAATATCCGCTACGGCCGCCCGGAGGCGAGCGATGCGGAAGTGCGCGAAGCGGCGCGCGCCGCCTATGCCGAGGATTTCATCGACGCCTTGCCCGCCGGCTATGACACGCCGGTCGGCGAGCGCGGCCTGCGCCTCTCCGGCGGCCAGCGCCAGCGCCTGGCCATCGCGCGCGCCTTCCTGCGCGATGCGCCAATTTTGCTGCTGGATGAAGCCACCTCGGCGCTGGATTCGGAATCCGAGGCGAGCGTGCAGCAGGCGCTCAACCGCCTGGCCGCGGGGCGAACGGTCATCGCCGTCGCGCACCGCCTCTCCACCTTGCGCGATTTCGACCGGATCATCGTCATGCAGGATGGCGGGATTATCGATGAGGGCACGCCCGAGGACCTCGCAGCCCGCCCCGGCCCGTATCTGGACCTGCTGCGCCAGCAGCACCAGCTCGGCGCGGCCGAAATCCCGGAAATGGTTAGTAAGACAACATGATAGGTTAGGTTTTTGTACCCCGCTCATTCTGCGGCGATCCCGGCTTCGCGACACCCGCCTCCCGCAGCGCAATGGCAACCGCCTGCTTGCGGCTCTTAACGCGCTTACCCGCGGATGTCTTCAACGTTCCAGATTTTTTCTCATGCATGACCCGTTCGATGGTCGCTTTCTGGGACTTGCTCTCCTTTGCCATGTTTGTCTCCTGATCCGTGCGAAGCGGATGGTTATATGGTCGATGGCAATCTCAGCCTGAACCGGTTTAGTCGAAATTAATGAATTTCTCATAGAGCAAGAAAACCTCTAAATTTACGCATAGCTTAAAGATCATTGACCTGATGCGCATCATCTTGATCTTCGACCATGGCGGGTTAGATGATATCCTGTCTCGTAAAATAAAATTGCGGGAGAAACATCATGGAACACCCAGATGAGAAGACGTCAAAACAGCAACTCGCGGCCGAAAGGGTCCTTCGCCGCTCGAAGATCGACCGTATGATCAAGGCAAAGATCCAAGAAGATGCGGTCGCCCCGCCGGGCTTGCCGGAACATCCTCGAGCGCCGCCGGCATCTGTTCCCGCCGCGCAAAACCGTCGCAGGCATTCTTGATCTTCCGCATTTGCCAGCGGAGAGAACATGCCATGCGATGCCAGAAAAACGCAGCACTGTTTTGGTGACGATCAATACAGAACCTAGATCATTGGAGAGAACGACATGAGCTACGCAACACCACCAGGCGCCGGGCGCCAACACGATACAGCGACAATGATTGCCGCGAGCAGGGTGAACGGCACCAAAGTCTATAATGCGGCAGGCAACTCACTGGGCTCGATCTATGACCTGATGCTCGATAAGCAGAGTGGACATGTCAACTACGCCGTGATGTCCTTCGGCGGGTTTTTGGGCATTGGCGAAAAATATCATCCCGTGCCTTGGAGCGAGCTGACCTACAGCACAGCCTATGACGGCTATGTGGTGAATTTGGACAAGCGTATTCTGGAAAATGCCCCGTCCTTCGGCATGGCCGATATCCCCGACTGGTCATCGCCGAGCTATCGGACGAATATCGATGATTATTACCACGCGCGGCATTGACGGCGTACAAGCCATGATCGGGCCTGTTTGTGATTATATTTGAGTGTTAGGCCACGCGGACATTATGGCCGGTCGATAAAGGCCGATCATGCTTGAACGACAGGAGCGGGCGGCGAAGCCACCCGCTCCTGTCTCACTTTGCCAGCCGCGTCCTCCCGGCTTTCGCGGTCGACAGCATCGCCTCCACGCGCGCGGCGAGCATGTCGAGCGTGAAAGGCTTGCGCAACAGTTCCATCCGGCTGTTGGACTGCATGCCGGATCGCAACGCCTCGCCGGCATAGCCCGTAATCAGCAGCACGGGCAGGTTGGGCGATAACTCGCGGGCCGCATCGGCGAGCTGACGGCCATTCAAGCCGCCGGGCAAACCAACATCCGCCACCAGAATATCGACATTGCGCTCTCCAGCACTCAGCAGCACGCGTAATATTTTAAGCCCGCTCGACCCATCCGCCGCCTCGATCACCTCGCATCCCAGATCCCGCAATGTTTCGGAAGCAAGGTCTCGGATGCTGGCCTCATCATCGACGAGCAGCACCGTGGAACCCGTCAGCGACTGATTGGACGGCTGCATATCTTCTAACATCGTCTTATCCTCGGTTTGCGCGGTATGGCGCGGCAAATAGAGATGGACGGCGGTGCCCTGGCCCTCCTGGCTTTCGATCCGCATCATCCCCTTGGACTGACTGACGAAGCCGAACACCTGACTCAATCCCAAGCCGGTGCCTTGCCCCATTGGTTTGGTTGTAAAAAACGGCTCGAGCGCATGTTCGAGAATATCCGCCGACATGCCGCTGCCGTTATCGATGACCGATATCCGCACAAAGTCACCGGGCTTCGCATCATGCCACCCGGCAAGCTCCGATTTGCCGAGCACCCGATGCGCTGTCTCAAGCACCAGCTCACCACCATTGGGCCCCATGGCATCGCGCGCATTGATGGCAAGGTTGAGCAGCGCGTTCTCCAATTGGTTGGGATCGCACCTAGCCGGCCAACATTCCTCCATCAGCGCGACATTCATGGTGATTGCCGGGCCAATGGTCTGACGGATCAAACTGCTCATGCCGATAATCAACTCTTCGAGGTCTACTCGCTTAGGCGCCAAGGCCTGACGCCGCGAAAACGCCAGCAACCGGTGCGTCAATGCCGCAGCCCGCTCGATGCTTTGGCGCGCGGCGCTGACGAAGCGCTCCACCTCTGCCGTTCGGCCGGCTTCGATACGTTTTTGGATCAGCTCGACATTGCCGGAAATACCCTGCAGCATGTTGTTGAAGTCATGCGCGATCCCGCCGGTGAGCTGCCCGATGGCTTCCATCTTCTGCGCTTGCCGCAAGCCTTCTTCGGCTTCCCGCCGGTTCGTGATGTCGACGGCCTCAGGCACGATGCCGATAATCGCGCCGTGCTCATCATGGATGGGCCTGACCGAAAAATCGAGAATACGCCGGCCGACGGAAACATCCACGGTGATTTCCTGGCGGATGCTCTCCCCATTGGCCGCTCCTTCCACGGCCGCACGCACAATGTCCGGCATTCCCGGTGTCGCCGTGAACCAGGGCGTTTCCCAAAATTTCAAGCCGACAACATCCTGAAGCCGCGCGTCGATCAGCGCCAGCGAGGTGACATTCGCCTCGAGCAGAGTCCCATCGAGGGCGAGCAGGCCCTGTAACTGATAACTCGTCTCGAAGATGGCGCGCAGCCTTGCTTTATTGGTGCGCAGCTTCGCCGTGCGTTCGGCCACTTGCTGTTCGAGTGTTTCATTCAGGGTCTTCAATTTTTCTTCACTAGCCCGGATCGCGGCTTCGGCCTCAAGCTGTGCCGAAATATCGACATTGGTGCCCAGCCAGCGCACCACGCGGCCTTCCTCCCTGACCGGCACCGCACGGGTCAGAAAAGGCCGGAAGACCCCATCCGCGCCGCGCAGGGGAAAGACCATTTCACAAGGCTGCCCGCTGCGCAGCGCGGCTTTCCAAATCTCAAGCACTTCAGGCAGTGTCTCGGGGTCATGAACACACTGCCAGCCCCATCCCTCCATCTGCGCTTGCGTCGTGCCGGTATATTCATACCAGCGCGAATTATACCAAAACACCCACCCCTCTGCATCGGCGCTCCAGGTCAGGACCGGGATATTCTCCGCCAAGGTCCGAAAGCGCGTTTCGCTATCCTGCAAGGCCTTTTCTCGATCGACCAGTTCCTGCAAGCGCGCGCATGCCTGATACTGCCGCCGCCGGCTGCGCAATGCGCTTTGCACGAGGGATAACAGCGTCGAGGGATGAAAAGGCCGCTCCAGAAAGGTAACGTTGCAAAATGCATCCATCAACCGAATGGCGGCGGAGTTGCGATCCGGGTCGCCGCCGCGCTCGGTGAGAATGACAAAAGGCAGGTCAGACCAAGAGGGTTGCTTGCCAAGCCACACGAATACGGGCCGAAGATCGGCCGTGTGCACAGCCTCTTGCGTGATCACGGCGCAGCCGACTCCGAGATCAAACGCCTGCACGAGGTCGTCGAGGCCACGGCAGGCTTCAGCCTGCAAACCAGCCTCGCGCAGCAACGCCGCGGCGATGTCGCCATCGCGGCCAAAGGGCGCCAGAATGAGAATGCGCTCTGAATTGGGCTGCGCCCCCCGCTCCTGCGTTCCGCTCATTCCGGCGCGGCCTTTGGATTGGCTTCCGTACCAACGTAAACGGGCACCCCGCGCATGATCCCCTGGAATGCCGTGAGCGGATCACCGAGTTGAATGCCCGATTGGGTAATGCAAAACTCGCGGATCGTATCCTCATGCGCCCCGGTCCGCTTTTTAATGACCGAGAGCGCGCGCAGCATGCGCCCCCGGGCTTCGTAAAAGCGCAGCAGAAGCACCGTGTCAGAGAGATAGGTGACATCGATGGGCGAGCGCATGTCGCCGACGAGTCCGTGCTGGGCCACCGTCAGAAACGTGGAGACGCCGCTCCGATTAAGATACATCAGCAATTCGTGCATATGGAGCAGCAAATATTGCTCATCGGGCATCGCGAGCTGGTAGCCGTTCAAACTATCGATCACGATGGTGCGCGCCCCGTCATGATCGACGCAATGCCGTACCTTGTGCGCAAACTCGCCCGGCGCCAGCTCGGCGGCATCGACCTGTATGAGGGTGAGCGCATTTTGACGCCGCATCGCGTCAAGATCGACGCCGAGATGTTTCGCGCGCGCGGTGAGCAACCCGATATCCTCATCAAAGGCGAACATCGCTGCCCGCTCCCCGCAACTCACCGCCTCTTTCAAAAATTGTAGGGTGAGCAAAGATTTTCCAGAACCCGCCGGCCCGATGATCAAGGCTGAGGAACCGCGCTCCATCCCGCCGCCCAGCAACGCATCCATCTCCGCAATGCCGGAACCCAGCTGGTCGCGGTGAAATGGCCGGCGATGTTCGGAGGCTATCAAGCGCGGGAAAACCTGCACGCCTCCGGTCTTGATCACCAAATCATGGAATCCACCGCGAAAGGATTGGCTGCGGCATTTGATAACGCGCAACCGCCGCCGGTCCCGGCCATAGGGAGGCGAGACCTCCTCGAGACGAATGACGCCGTGCACGATGCTGTGGAGCGGATTTTCAGCTGTCTCCTCCGTCAGATCGTCCAAAAGCACCACCGTGGCCCCCTGCCGCGCGAAGAAGTGCTTGAAAGCAAGGAGTTGGCGCCTGTATCGCAACGACGATTGCGACAGGAGCTGAATTTCCGAGAGGCTGTCAAACACGATGCGGACCGGCATCGTCCGTTGAATCGCATCAAAGGCGAGGCGCGTGGTCTCGCCGATTTCCAGGTCGGATGAATAGAGAAGGCTCTGCTGCTGCTTGTCGTCCAACAGGCTTTCGGGCGGCATCAGCTCGAAGATGTCGATCCCGTCAAGATCCCATCCATGCGACGCCGCACCGGCCCTGAGCTCAGCCTCTGTCTCTGACAATGTGATGTAAAGACACTTCTCATGATGACGCGCGCCTTCGATGAGAAATTGCAGCGCAAGCGTGGTCTTGCCCGTCCCTGGTTTTCCTTCGACCAGGTAAAGCCGCTTGTAACGAAATCCCCCCACTAGGACGTCGTTCAGTCCATCAATCCCGGTTCCGGCATAGCCCGAGGGCGTCGACGCCGCGTTCCTGCTGTCCATTCGCGTTTCCCTCCTGGGCTGGCTTCTCCCGCCGTTATTCCCCGTCATTGCGGCAGCCCTTTTTGGAGCGATGCTTTTTTTCGTATCCTGCCCAAGCATAACACATGCATCGTTTCGTAAATTGTTTACGATGATCTTGCTGCGGCAGAATCAGATTAATAATTTTTGCTGCAACTTTGATGCTTATCATTCGGCATACGATTTATCAAGAGACTTGATGATGCAGTGTATATGCAAAGAGGCCGGCGCCAGCGCGTCCCAAATCCCGAAGATTCATGGTCAAAATATCATGATTCCGTCAGGTTGGTTTGACGCGTCTTTCAGCACGATCAGCATTACAAAAAAATTAAAGCGCGAACGTATATCGTTTTCGTACTTTAAAGCACCTGCGTTTTTTCCCCATCTTTGCCAACGCTGGCTACAGTTCTTTTGTGTGAGGAAGCTCAAAACATTGCCGCCGATCCCGACGAAAATATTGGCAGGAAAACCGTATCCGATGGGCGCGTCCTGGGATGGGCTTGGCGTGAATTTCGCGGTGTTTTCGGCGCATGCGGAGCGCGTGGAGCTTTGCATCTTCGACCAGGCGGGAAGGCGGGAGATCGCGCGGGTCGATCTGCCCGATACTACCGATGAAGTGTTCCACGGCTATCTGCCGGATGCCAAATTAGGCCTAGTCTATGGCTTTCGCGTGCATGGGCCGTATCAGCCGGAGGCCGGCCACCGCTTCAACCCGCATAAGCTCTTGCTCGATCCCTATGCCAAAAAGCTCGTCGGCAAGTTGCACTGGTCGGATGTCCTGTTTGGCTATCGTGTCGGCCATGCGCGCGAGGATCTCTCCTTCGACCGCCGGGATTCTGCCGCGGCGATGCCAAAAGCGGTCGTCGTGGACGATCATTTTCCCTGGGGCATTGCCGCTTCCCCCAACCGGTCATGGCGGGATAGTTGTATTTATGAAGCGCATGTGAAGGGGATGACATTCAGGCATCCGCAGCTTCCCGCCCATGAGCAGGGCAGCTTCGCGGGGCTTGGCGATCCTCACGTCATCGATCATCTGGTCAGGCTGGGCATCACTGCCATCGAACTCCTGCCGGTCCACGCATTTCTGCAAGACCGTTTTTTGATTCAAAAAAACCTGCGAAATTACTGGGGCTATTCGACCCTGTCCTATTTCGCCCCGGAGCCCTCCTATCTCGCCGCCCAGGATGGCGCGCTGGATGAAATCCGCATGACGGTGCGCCGCCTACATGCCGCCGGGATCGAGGTTATTCTCGATGTCGTTTATAACCACACCTGTGAAGGCAGCGAGATGGGGCCGACGCTCTCCTGGCGGGGGTTCGACAATGCTTGCTACTACCGGGCCGATCAAACGGATAAACGCCACCTGGTCAACGATACCGGCACCGGCAACACGCTGAACATCGCGCATCCGATGGTGCTGCAAATGGTGCTGGACAGTTTGAGATATTGGGCGCTCGCTTATCACATCGACGGATTCCGATTCGATCTCGGCGCGACACTCGGCCGCGAGGCGCATGGCTTTGACCCGGGCGCCGGATTTTTCGATGCGATCCGGCAGGATCCTGTTCTTGCCCGGCTGAAACTCATTGCCGAGCCCTGGGATATCGGCCCCGGCGGCTATCAACTCGGCAATTTTCCGCCCGGTTTTGCCGAATGGAATGGCCGCTTCCGCGACGATGCGCGGCGCTACTGGCGCGGCGATCTTGGCCAGCGGCCGGAATTGGCGGCAAGGCTGATGGGCTCGGCCGAGTTGTTCGACAAGCACCGGCGCAAAACCTGGGCCAGCCTGAATTTCATCGCAGCCCATGACGGTTTCACCCTGCACGATACGGTGAGCTATAACGAGCGCCATAATGAGGCCAATGGCGAAGAGGGCAGGGATGGCCATGGTGAAAATCTCTCGAACAATTGGGGCGCTGAAGGCCCGACCGACGACCCTGAAATCATGGCGCGCCGTGAACGGGTAAAGCGCGCCTTCCTCGCCACGCTGATGCTTTCGCATGGCACGCCGATGCTGCTTGGCGGCGATGAAATGGGGCGCACGCAAGAAGGCAACAACAACGCCTATTGTCAGGACAATGCAATCTCCTGGTTCGATTGGTCTGCCCTATACGCGGCGGAGGATAATGCAGCCAAGGTGCTTTACCGCTTCGCTTGCAAACTGGCAGCGGCGCACAGGGCACATTTCAGCCTGCGCAGCGAGCATTTCATGCACGGCAACACGGAAATTCTGCCCGGCATCACCGATGTCGCCTGGTTCGACGAAAGCGGGGCCCCCTTGCAGCCGCAAGCCTGGGCCGATGGCGCCGCACAATTATTGGCGCTGCGCCGCGCCGCAGCGGATGGCGCGCAGGTCGACCTCACACTGACATTTTTCAACGCCTCGCACGAGGACCGGGAATTTGTATTGCCGCATCCGGATTTTCCTTGGGCGGTAGAGTTGGAAAGCGGAAACCCGGAATTGCCGCTATTCCAGGTCACAGAGGGAAGGATAACGGTCTGCGCCCATTGCGTTGCTTTGCTCAGCGTGGCCGTATCGCTATGAGCCGTGCCGCACCTGGCCGGCCATGACGCTCCTCAACACGCCGCGCGCCACGGTCAGGCTGCAGTTTTTCTCCGGCTTCACGCTGGATGACGCCGTTGCCATCGTGCCGTATCTGGCCGCTCTGGGCATCAGCCATCTCTATGCCTCGCCATTGTTAAAGGCGCGCTTTGGATCGACGCATTGCTACGATATTGTCAGTCATGACGAGATCAACCCGGAGCTCGGCGGCGAGCCGGCCCTTCGCCGTTTGCTCGCCGCCTTGCGCGCGCATGAGATGGGGTTGATCCTCGATATCGTGCCCAACCATATGGGCGTGGGCGGCGCTGATAATCGCTGGTGGATGGATGTGCTGGAATGGGGAAAAGCGAGCCGCTATGCGGAGTTTTTCGACATCGAATGGGCCCCGCCGGACGCCTCGCTGCAGGGTAAAATTCTGCTGCCTGTTCTGGGATCGTCCTATGGCGAGGTGCTCGCCAATGAGGAACTTCAATTGCGCTGCGATCCCGCAGCCGGCGCGCTCTATATCGAATATCATGAGCATCATTTCCCGCTTTCCCCTCGCACCGCCGCGATCGTTCTGTTCAATGAGCTGAAAGAGATCAGCCAGGCATTTTCAACCGCCGCCAAACTTGCCGGGCGCAATGCCGCCTATGCCATCGTCGCCGAAGCCAAATCCGCGCTGGCCGCCTCCCTCAAAACGCAATCAGGCAGCGCGGCTTTTGTCGCAATCCACAATCGCTTTTGCGCCGCAACCCCGGAGAGCCGCTTGCGCCTGCACGCCTTGCTGGAACGCCAGCATTATCGCCTCGCCTGGTGGCGCGCCGCCGCGGATGAGATCAACTGGCGGCGATTTTTCGACATCAACACGCTGGCGGGCCTGCGCGTCGAACTGCCCCGCGTGTTCGATGCGACGCATCGCTATATTCTGCAGCTTTACGCCGAGGGCCTCATCGATGGCGTGCGCATCGACCATATCGACGGCCTGGCCGACCCGCGTGGCTATACGCGCAAGCTTCGCCGCCGCCTGGAAGCCACGGGCACGCAACGGCCGGCAGGCGCGCCGCGCGGCGCCCCCTATATCGTTGTGGAAAAAATCCTCGCCCCCCGCGAGCGTCTACCCGCCGATTGGTCGGTCAACGGCACGACCGGCTATGATTTTATGGATCAGGTGAGCGGCGTTTTGCATGCGCCAGAGGGCGAGGCGGCGCTGACGCATATCTGGATGAGCCAGACCGGCCGTTCAGGGGAATTCGTGACCGAGGAGCAAGCCGCGCGGCGGCAGATCCTGCGCGACAATCTGGCCAGCGAGTTGAACGCCACCGCCGCCGCCTTTCACCGCATCGCCCAGCGCGATCTTGCGACACGCGATTTCACGCTTACCTCCATCCGCCGCGCGCTCACCGAGATTCTCGTGCATTTCCCGGTCTATCGCATTTATGCGGGCCCCGCCGGACGTTCCGAGGTCGATGCGCAAGTGATCGAACGGGCGCTGGCCGGCGCACATCGCAATTTCCGCCATGCCGACCGCCCGCTGCTCGATGTCATGCGGCGCTGGCTTGCCGATGCAGCGCCGCGCAGCTCGGCGGCCGGGCCGCGCCGCGCCGAGCGCCTGCGCGCGCAAGTACGCTTCCAGCAACTCTCCGCCCCCGTCGCCGCAAAATCGGTTGAGGACACCGCCTTCTACCGCTATGGCCGCTTGCTATCGCGCAACGAAGTGGGCTCCAACCCGGGCCAATTCAGCTTGCCGCCGGCGGCGTTTCACGGCGCCTGTCTGGAGCGGAGCAAAAAATTGCCCTCGGCGATGCTGGCGACTGCCACGCACGACCATAAGCGCGGCGAGGATTCCCGTGCGCGCCTAGCCGTGCTCTCGGAAATCCCGGATGAATGGGAAACGCGGCTGATCCGCTGGACGCGCCTGAACGCGATCCTGCGCCGTGATACCGAAGCCGGAACCGCGCCGAGTGCGGCCGATGAGATCATGCTCTACGAGACCCTGCTGGGCGCCTGGCCGCTGGGCCTGCGGGCGGAGGATGCCCCCGGCATGGCCGCCTTCACCGAACGCATCGCCGCCTGGCAGGTGAAAGCGCTCCGGGAAGCGAAGCTCGCCTCGGAATGGGCGGAGCCGAATACGGAATACGAGTCCGCCTGTGTGGAATTCCTGCGCGGCGTGCTCGACCCCGCGCGGCCGGTGCTGGCCGAAATCATCGCCTTCGCCCGGCGCCTCGCAATCCCCGGCGCCGTGAACGCCTTGGCGCAGACGCTGCTCCGGCTCACCGCACCTGGCGTGCCGGATTTATACCAGGGGACGGAATTCTGGGATTTTTCGTTGGTCGACCCGGATAACCGTCGCAACGTGGATTTTTCCGCGCGCGAACGGGCGCTTAGCCGCCATCACACCCCGGCCGAATGTTTGGCCCATTGGCAGGACGGCACGGTCAAACAGGCCATCATCGCCAGCACCTTGCATTTGCGCGCGCAACACCCGGCTTTGTTCGTATCCGGCGACTATCTCAAATTGGAGGCCGAAGGCGCGGAAGGCGAAAAATTTTTGGGCTTTGCGCGCCGCCACCAAAACCGCACGCTGGTCGTCGCCGTCTCGCGGCTCTCCGCTGGGCTGGTAACGGATTTTCCCTTAATCTCAGCCGCCGCCTGGGCACAAACGCAGCTCGCGCTACCCGGCACGCATTGGGAAGATGCGCTGAACGGCGGCGCGCTCGCGACAAAAACCATTCCTGTTTCAACGCTTCTGGCCCGGCTTCCGGTTGCCTTGCTGATCTCACCCGATCGAACGCTTCGTTAGGCGTACAAACTCAATGCGCCACATCCAAGGCGCGCAACGCGGCAGCACTCAACTCCTGCCGCAGCTTCCCATACTCGGCCCAGCCATTCTCGCCCGCTTCCAGCGCCGCAACAGCGTCGGGAATGGAAACCGCGCTCGCCCTTCGCACCGATTTCAGCGCCGTCCAGGTCAACGGCCACGCCACCGCGGCCCCCTTGCGCGCGCGCGGCGAATACGGCGCGATGGCCGTCGCACCGATTTCATTGCGAAAATGATCGATAAAAATCTTCCCCCGCCGTTTGGCTTTGCTCATGGTCGCGAGAAATTTCTCCGGCGCGTCGGCGACCACGCGGTCGGCGAGATGATGCGCAAATTGCTTGACCACCGGCCATTCATGTTGCGGGCGGATCGGGGCCACCACATGAATGCCCTTGCCGCCGCTGAGCAGCGGCAGGCTTTGCAACGCCAGCGCCGCGAGCACATCGCGCAGCCGGAACGCGGCCTCCTTCACCGCATCGAAGGTCACGGCGTCATCCGGGTCGAGGTCAAACACAATCCGGTCCGGCTTTTCCACGGCCTCGACCTTGCTGCCCCAGATATGGAATTCCAAAACCCCCATCTGCACGGCGCGGATGATCGCCTCCGGCGTTTCGCAATACATATAGGTTTCGTGCGTTCCGTCCTTGGTGGTAAAGTCCCGGCTTATCCATGCCGCGCCGAATCCGGCCGAAGGGTGGCGCTGAAAAAAACACTTCTCCGCCGCCCCTTGCGGGCAGCGCAGAAAACTCACGAACCGGTCTTCGATATACGGCATCATCCATTCCGAAGCACGCTGCAAATATGCCGCGACATCCGCCTTGCGGACATTATCCTCCGGAAACACCGCGCGTTCGCCATGGGTGATTTGTACATTCGCGATATACGGTGCATGCGCGGCGCGTTTTTCCGTGTCCGGCGTTTCTTTCACGATATCCTCCGGTTTTTTGTCGCCGCGCAGGCCGATGAAGCGGCCATGCCGTATCCTGTTATTGCGGGTCCAGCCGCTGAATTTTACCTGGGCGATCAGCACCGGCTTCACCCAGATGACACCTTCGTCCATCTCATCCGGCACGTCCGGGCAAGGCGGCTGTGTCGCCTGATACGCATCGCGCAACGTGCTGAGTTGCTGCAGCGTGGCCTGCGAAATCCCGGAACCCACCCGGCCGGCATACCGCAACTGCTTACCCTCATGCACGGCGAGCAGGATGGAGGCAAAATGTCGCCGCAGGGAGGGCGCGAAACCGATCACGACAAATTCCTGCGCATCACCGCATTTTATTTTCAGCCACTCGCCACGCCGTCCACCGCGATACGGCGCATCCGCCCGCTTCGCGATGATGCCTTCCAGCCCATGCGCGCAGGCGGATTGCAGCAATTTTGCGCCTGTCTTCCCGCGCCCGGAAAAATCCTCGCTAACCTGGATCACGGCATCTCTTGTAGGATTTCCCATCAGCTTTCTCAGTCTCGCCTTGCGCGCGCGCAGCGTCTCATCGCGACAATCCTCACCGGCATCGCACAAAATATCAAACACAAGGCAGGACAGCGCGCCTTTCCCGCTTTCAAGCGCGGTTACCAGTGCCGCGAAATCCGTGCGGCCTTTTGCATCAATCACCACGATCTCGCTATCGATCAAAACACGGTCCAACCGCAACGCAGCGGCGGCTTTGGCGATCTGGGGGAATTTCCCTGTCCAGTCCAAGCCGGAACGGGTAAAAATTTTCACCGCATCTTGGTGGGCGGCAATCATCGCCCGGTAGCCATCGTATTTAATCTCAAAAATCCAATCCGCGCCGGAGGGAGGCGCCTCCACCAATGTGGCCAGCATCGGCGGCTGGAAGGCCGGCAGCCCACTTGGCTTCGCCGCGCCATCCCAGGCAGCACCCGCCGAAGCGATGTCTTCCAGCGTCCGGCCGCTGACCACGCTGGCCTGGTTCCGCTCCAGCAGATCCGGATTTTTGTTGGCGTATTCGTCATTTTCTTTAATCAGAAGCCAATTTTCCCGCTTTGCTTTCAAAGCCTTTTCATCCGGCCGCATCCGCACCAGCGCCCATCGCCCGCGCAGCCGCTCGCCATGCAGTACGAACGCCAATTTGCCGTGCTCCAAACCCTGCCGCGCATCGCCCACCGGCTCCCAGGTGCCGCTATCCCAAAGCATCACCGTACCGGCGCCGTAATTATGCGCCGGTATTGTCCCTTCAAATTGGCCATATTCCAGCGGGTGATCTTCCGTGCGCACCGCCAGCCGCTTATCCCTGGTATTGTAGCTGGGCCCGCGCGTGACGGCCCAACTCAGCAACACGCCATCCAGCTCCAGGCGAAAATCATAATGCAGCCGCCGCGCCGCATGTTTCTGAATTAAATACAACGCGCCCTGACCCATCGCGCCACCGGGCGGCTCGTGCGTTTCAGCAAACCGCCGCTTGTCGCGATAGGTTTTCAGCGCCGTATCGAGCGATTTTCGCATCAGCCCGCACGGCGCGGCTTTTTCGCCGGCCCAGTCTTCGCGGGTTGGTTTTCCCGCACGCTTTGCCGCAATGCCGCCACGAGGTCGATGACATTGCCGCGCTCGCCAGCCTCCTCCATCATCTCGTCATCCACCGGCGTGACGTGCTTCGCCTTGGCGTCGATCAGCCGGCGCAGCGCCTCCGTATAATGGTCATGAAACCGCCCGGGCTCGAATTTCTCTGTCTTGCGCTGGATCAAATCCAACGCGAGTGCAAGCAATTCCTTATCCGGCGCAGCATCGTCCATATCGGCAAAAAGCGGTGCCGCGCTGCGCACCTCATCGGAAAAGCGCAACGTCTCCAACAGCATCCCCTGGCCGCAGGGTTTCAGCGCCGCGACATATTCCCGTCCGCGCATGACGAATTGCCCCAGCCCCATTTTGCGCGCGGCCCGCAATGCGTCGCGCAAGATGCCATAGGCTTCTTCCGCAAGCTTGCCGTCCGGGAGGACATAATACGGCTTTTCAAAATAAACCGGGTCGATCTCGTCCTGATCGACAAACTGGATCAAATCGATCGTCCGCCGTGCCTCGAGCTTAACCTTGTCGAGATCCTCATCGGTGACCAGCACGTAATTTCCCTTGCTGATCTCAAAGCCTTTCACGATGTTCCTGGCCTCCACCGGGCCAATGCCGGGGGCAACTTTCTCATAGCGGATGCGCTTATGCGAGGTTGCATCCACCTGATGGAACTCGATCCGCGCCCCGGTCTTCACCGCCGAGACCAGTTGCACCGGGATAGAAACCAGCGCTAGGCGCAACTGCCCGGACCACAGGCTGCGCCCCATGGCGGTCTTCTCCACGGATTCGGATGTGATCCGCCGTGCGCTCCGTTGCGGCGCGCTTCTCTGAGTCGTGCTCCGTTGCGGCTTTTTCATCTCCGGACGTCCAATATCATTGGCACTCATCCCGAAATATGATCCCGCACCGCGAGATCCAGCATGATGGCGGTGAATTAATCTCGCCGGCGGTTCGGGAAACCCCTGGCGAGCGCATGGAAATCACGCAAGTTATCGAAAACTGCGTGGACCCGGCATTGGCTTATTGTAGTTGCGGTTTTTTGAGGAAACTCCGGCGGTCGGCCGACTTGACCCGCAACCATGCATCCCGGCCGTTGCGTAAAATTCTCACGGGGACCTCCGTTCCCGCGGGCCCGCTTTCCCAGAGCTTGCGGTAGAAATTGGCCAGGCCGTCGACTTCCCCGTCCCGGACATCCGAGATGATATCGCCCTCCCGCAAGCCTGCCCGATCGGCCGGGCCATCTTCGGCGACATTCACGATCACCACCTTGCCATTGCTTTCGGCGGAGAAAACCCCGAGCCAGGGCCGCGGTAATTTATTCGCTTGCCCCGAACTGAGCAGATCATCAAGGATTGGCGGCAACAGGTTGATGGGCACAACCATGTTGATTTCCTCCCTTTTTTTGCCTGCGCTCATCTCCAGCCGAAGTGAGCCAATGCCGAGCAGCTTGCCGCTCGAATCGATGAGTGCGGCGCCTCCCCATGCAGGATGCGCGGGCGAGATGAAAATCGCCTCATCCAGCAGGTATTCCCAGTAACCGGCGAATTCCTGCTTGGCCACGATATTCGCATGCACGGTTTGGCCGATGCCATCGGCAAGCATGACGGCATCGCCGATTTTGGCTTTGGCCGCGTCGCCGAATTGCAGTGCGGGCAGTCCGAGCCGACCGAGCGCCTGCACCAAGCCGAACCCGGTCTCCTGGTCATAGGCAAGGGCATGCGCGGGGACCACCCGGCCATCATGGCTTGTTAACCAGATCTCTTCTGCCTCGGTGATCAGATAGCCGATCGTCAGCACCAGGCCGTTCTCCCGGATGACGACGCCGCTGCCCTCCCTGAGGGTGCCCAACGTCGCCGCCGTGAAGGCGTCGTCCGGAATGGTGGAACGCAGGGTCACGATTGACTGCAGAATGGGATCGATATGCATGTTCTTCCTGGTCAAGTGGGCTGGGTCTGCTTGCAAGCGTTCGGCGAAACATATCCCACATAGTTATGAATCCGGATGGGGAACCGCAAGATCCGCGTGCAAGCGCGTGCCGCTCCGATGACGTGGCGGACATGCTACCTTTCGGCGGGTGGCTGCCCCGCGCTGGGCCCGGAACGCGCCGGGAGCCGCCAGCGTCATTTACAACGCCGGTTACTGCGTGTCGGCCAGTTTCAACCGGGTCACGGTGACCTCGGCCATGCCGCTGCGGATCACCCCCAGCTCTTCCGCGGCGGCCTCAGAGAGGTCGATGATGCGGTGGCCGCGCGGCATGCAGTCATTTACCCGCACCACAATGGAGCGGCCGTTCCTGATGTCAGAGACGCGCACCTTAGTCCCCAGCGGAATGAAGGGCGAGGCGGCGGTAAAGGTGCCGCCGGAGAACACCTCCCCCGTGCAGGTGCGGTGCAGCCCGGCGCCAGGGCGATACCAAGAGGCCATGCCGATGACGGGAGGGCTGGCGGCCAGATATTGCGGGACGGGCGGCGCCAGCTGCACCGCAGCGGGCGCCGGCATAGCAACGGCAGCCTGCGGCCTGGGCGCGGTGGCACAGGCGGAAAGGCCCTGGGATAGCAGGGCGAGTGCCAGAAACGGCACAAGACGGGTCCTGCTCATCGAAAACAGGCCACCGGGTTGTGGGAGGACGTGTCCATCCCTGATGGCGTAACCCAAATCCGGCGGCCTTGCATAGCTCGGGGCCCTGTTGCGGGCGTTTACGCTCCTTTCTGGGCGCATTTCTGCCGGCATATGCCTGGGCGAGCAGGCGCTCGCGACGCTTTTTCAGGATTCGCGAACCTCTGTCCGCGAAGCCCTCATCCGCTTGGAGGCCCGCGGGATTGTACAAGTCAGCCCGCGGCGCGGTGGTATGCCAGCGGTGCTGACCTATTGGCCGGCACTGCTCTATGGCGTGGCGATCACGCTGGAACTCACCGCGTTCGGCACTATCTTGATTGCGCTGACAATCTTCGAGCTGCTGGGGGATTGATTCTGCGCTCGCGCAAAATTCTGCGGCGCAGGGAGGCAGGTCACTGTGGGAATGACCTGCCTCCCTGGAGCAGAATCAGGTATCGAGGTTGGCGACTTTCAGCGCGTTGGTCACGATGAAATCGCGCCGCGGCTCGACGACATCGCCCATCAGGGTCGAGAAGATCTGGTCGGTATCCTCGGCATCGGCGATCTTCACCTGCAGCAGCCGGCGCACTTCCGGGTCGAGCGTGGTTTTCCACAACTCCTCAGGGTTCATCTCGCCTAGCCCTTTGAAGCGGCTGATCGTCAGGCCCCTGCGGCCATAGGCGAGCATGAGCTCCCAGAGTGCGGCCGGGCCGTGGATCGGCTTGGCCGGACCATCGATGCTCAGCGTCGCATCCGTGCCGAACAATTCGGCCAGGCGGGCGCCGCGTTCGGCGAGGTAGCGTGCCTCGGTCGTGCGCAGCACGGCGGCGTCCACCGTGTAGCGCTCGGCAACCCCGCGCACCATGCGGCCCAGCGTAACGCCGGCGGCATCCGAGGTGACGACCCAGCCGCGCTCGGTCGGCGCGGAATAGGCGTTCAGCCGAGCCGCCAGCGCCTGGTCGCGTTCAGGATCGCCCAAAGCGCTCCGTCGCCATCAGGCCGGTGATCGCCATCTGCTCGAGATAGGTGATCGGCAGCAGGTTCGAGAGCGCCTTCAGGCGGTGCACGGTCTGGCCGATCCAGGCCATCTCGCCGCGCAATTCCTCGCCGGCATAGACCGTGCCGTCGGCGGCGGTCAGCGTGGCCTCGCCCAAGGCGCGGTCGAGCAGGAAGGCCTCCAGCGCGTCATCGTCCTTCAGATAGCGCTGGTCGTTGCCGCGCTTGGCGCGGTAGAGCGGCGGCTGCGCGATGTAGAGATAGCCGTGCTCGATGAGCTGGGGCATCTGGCGGTAGAAAAACGTGAGCAGCAGCGTGCGGATATGCGAACCGTCGACATCCGCGTCCGTCATGATGACGATGCGGTGGTAGCGCAGCTTGGACTCATCGAACCCGCCTTGCTCCGGCTCGCCGCGGCCGATGCCGGTGCCAAGGGCGGTGATCAGCGTGCCGATTTCCTGCGCTGCCGAGCATCTTGTCGAAGCGCGCGCGCTCGACATTCAAGATCTTGCCTTTGAGCGGCAGGATCGCCTGGTATTTACGGTCGCGGCCCTGTTTGGCGGAGCCGCCTGCGGAATCCCCCTCGACCAGGAACAGTTCGGATCTTCGCGGGGTCGCGCTCCTGGCAGTCGGCCAGCTTGCCGGGCAGAGAGGAGATATCCAGCACGCCCTTGCGCCGGGTCAGCTCGCGCGCCTTGCGCGCGGCTTCGCGCGCGGCGGCGGCGTCCATCACCTTCTGGACGATGCCCTTGGCTTCCTTGGGATGCGTCTCGAACCAATGGCTGAGCGCATCGGCCACGGCGGCCTGCACCACCGGCTGCACCTCGGAGCTGATCAGCTTGTCCTTGGTCTGCGAGGAGAATTTCGGGTCCGGCACTTTCACCGAGAGCACCGCGGTCAGGCCCTCGCGCATATCCTCGCCGGAGAACTCCAGATTGTCCTTTTTGCTCATGCCCTGGGCGTATTTGGAGACGACGCGGGTGAGTGCCGCGCGGAAGCCGGCGAGATGCGTGCCGCCATCGCGCTGCGTGATGTTGTTGGTGAAGCAGAGCATCGTCTCGTGATAGGAATCATTCCAGGTCAGCGCGAATTCGACGCGGATGCCATGCTCCTTGGCCTCCCCGATCGAGGTGATGGGGGTCGCCAGCACGGAGGTTTTGGCGCGGTCGAGCCAGATCGCGAATTCCGCGACGCCGCCCTGATAATGGAATTTCGCTTCCTGGAACGGCTCGTGCCGCTCGTCGCGCAGGATGATCGCGAGGCCGGAATTGAGGAAAGCGAGTTCGCGCAAGCGGCGTTCGAACACGCATAGTCGAAATCGATATGGGTGAACGTGCCGGCGGAGGGCTTGAAGGTGACCTCGGTGCCGTTCGGATGGTCGGACGGGCCGACCAGCGCCAGCGGCGCCTGCGTCTCGCCATGCTGGAAGCGGATGAAATATTCCGCGCCGTCGCGCCAGATGCGCACTTCCATCCATTCGGAGAGCGCATTGACCACGGCGGCGCCGACGCCATGCAGGCCGCCGGAGACCTTGTAGGAATTCTGGTTGAACTTGCCGCCGGCATGCAGCTTGGTCAGCACCACCTCGGCGGCGGAGATGCCTTCCTCGGCATGGATATCGGTCGGGATGCCGCGCCCGTCATCGCGCACCGTCATGCTGCCATCGCCGTTCAGGATGGCGACGACATGGCTGGCATAGCCGGCCTGCGCCTCGTCCACCGCGTTGTCGATGATCTCGAAGCCCATATGGTGCAGGCCGGAGCCGTCATCGGTGTCGCCGATATACATGCCCGGGCGCTTGCGGACGGCATCCAGCCCTTTCAGGACGCTGATCGAGGCGGCGTCATAGGCATCGTCTTTCAAAAGCTCGGGCTGGGTCTGCGGCATAGGCTCGGACATAAAAACGGTTGCTCCAGAAACGTCGGGACTAACGCGTTTTATAGCTGAAATCCGCGGATTAACCTAATCGTGCCAGGGCTTGTTTTCGCGTTTTCTGTAGGCTCAGGCAGCTTCGACCAGGACGGTGGCGCCCAGCGATGCGGCCAGGGCGGCGATGCCGTTGCGGAATGGCCCGCGCGAGGCGGCCGCCTGGGTGCCGAATTGCGTGGCTTTCGGCACGATGCGCGGCAGATCGGGGATCACGGCGTCGAAGCGCAGCCCGATGATGCTGCTCCATATAGCTCTGGCTGAGCCCGCCCGGCGTGCCCGCTTTGTTGAGCACGAGCAGCATGCGGGGGATTGCGCGGGGCCGCCGGGCAAAGTGAGCAGTTTTTCCAGATTGCGGATCGCGACGATGCTCGGGTCCAGCACGATGATCCGCTGTTGCGGCGATATAGAGCAGGTCCCGCGCGAAGGGGCCGGTGCCGCTGCCGGTATCGGCGACCACGAAATTATAGCGCGTGCGCAGCGCCTCGATCAGCGGGCCGGCGCTGCCGGGCTGGTAGTCGAGAGCGCTGTCCAGGTTTTCTTGCCCGGCCAGGACGTGCAGCCGGTCCCCGGCGCTCTGCGTCGAGCGCTCGAGCAGGAGCTGGTCGACCCGTTCCGGCGATTGCAGGGCGACGGCGAGGCCGTTGTTGAAGCGGAGGTTGAAATTCAGCGCGACCGTGCCGGTATGCAGCTCGCCGTCCAGCAGCACGGTGTGGCGGTGCAGCGCGGTGCCGATGAACCAGGCGAGATTGCTGGCGAGCGTGGTGGCGCCGACACCGCCGCGCGCGCCGCTGAGTGCGACCATGCGGCCGCCGCGCGGCGCGGCGGCGTTGCGATTCATGTTGGCAATGGATGGGAAGAAAATGATGCTCGATCTGCGCGGCGGAGAGGGGTTTGGGCAGATATTCCTTGATGCCCATGCCTTTGGTGACGGTGCGGTAGAAGCTGACATTCTGGGTGTCGCCGATCGCGAGCACCAGTGGTTCCGGGCTCGACCGCATCGGCCAGTTCCATCACGGCGTTCATCGGCTGGTCCTCGCCGGAGAGGTCGATGAGCACGATTTCGGGCGTGGCCATGGCGTGCAGGATGTCGAGTGCGGCGCGGAAGCCGGCGATATGGATGTTGCTCTTGTCGGGCAGGCGGTGGATGAAGGCGGCGTGCAGCAGCGTGGCGCTGGCCTCGTCGCGCGCGAAGCCGATGAATTTGTCGCGCGTGGGCGATGCGGCAAGCGGGGCGGGGGATTTGGAGACGGCCCAACTGCGGGCGGGCAGGGGCTCGGGGGCATCCCGCGGGGTGAAGCGCGTGTCGGGGCTAAGGTTCATCTCTGACATGCGGCAACCCTCCCTGGAAATGCGCGTCGGACTTTTTGCGGCGATGCCTCTATCGGCCGAGAGAGGTTGAGGGGGGGTTAACACACCGTAATCGCGCTGTGAAAAGCCTGAGTGCTATCCGTGGCGCGCGTGCTTGTCCTATCAGCCGCATCTCAATTCTGGATTGGATAAGACATGGCTCGGCAAAAGCATGGCCGCAAACTCGATGGCTGGCTCATTCTCGACAAACCGCAAGGCATTACCAGCACGCAGGCGGTGAATAAGGTAAAACGCGCGCTGGATGCGCAGAAGGCCGGGCATGGCGGGACGCTGGATCCGCTGGCCACGGGGATTCTGCCGATCGCGCTGGGGGCTGCGACCAAAACCGTGCCTTATGTGATGGATGGGACGAAATTATACCATTTCACCATTCGATTCGGTGAGGCGCGGGATACCGATGATGCCGAGGGCGCGGTGACCGCGACCTCCGACGCCCGGCCGAGCGATGCGCAGATCGAGGCCGCTTTGCCGGCTTTTCGTGGGGCGATCATGCAGGTGCCGCCGGCTTTTTCGGCCATTAAGGTGGATGGCGAGCGGGCCTATGACCTGGCGCGCGCCGGGGCGCCGCCGGAATTGCCGCCGCGCCCGGCCCAGGTGGATCGCTTCGAGCTGATCGGCCGGCCGGATGCCGATACCGCGGAGTTCGAGGTCGATTCCGGCAAGGGGGTGTATATGCGCTCGCTCGCGCGCGACCTCGCTCTGGCCTGTGGCACGGTTGGGCATATCGTGGTGCTGCGCCGGTTGCGGGTTGGGCCGTTCAATGAAAGCATGGCGGTTTCTATGGACACCATCCTGAATCCGGCGCATACGCCCTCCGCACTTGCCGAACTCGTTCGGCCGCTCGAGACCGCGCTGGACGACATCCCGGCCCTGGCCCTGACGGCTGCCGAGGCACACGCCCTCTCCCAAGGCCAGGCGATTAGCTTGGTTGACCTGATGGGGCGGATTCCAGATGAGGCCAATCCCGATGAGGGGCTGGTTCGCGTGCTGGCGGCGGGGCGCGTTCTGGCGCTGGCCCGACTCTCCGATGGGTGGCTGAAGCCGGAGCGCTTGATTTAACATCTTTCGTGAAGGATATCACGATGTCGATTACCCCTGAGCGCCGCACGGCGCTGATTGCCGAATACGCCACCGCCGCCAATGACACCGGCAGCCCGGAAGTGCAGATTGCGCTGCTCTCCGAGCGGATTTCCAACCTGACCGAGCATTTGAAGACGCATGCGAAAGATTTCCATTCGCGCCGCGGCCTGCTGATGCTGGTCGGCCAGCGCCGCTCGCTGCTCGATTATCTGAAGCGCAAGAATGTCGCGCGCTATCAGGACCTGATCGGCCGCCTGAGCCTGCGCCGCTAATCGCCTGCTATTCCTGAAGAAGCGCCGTACGGGGGACCGTGCGGCGCTTTTTTTTTAGGTTTCTTCTTTTTGTGAACAAAAAGAAGCAAAAAAACTTTGTTCACTTGGGACTGGGGCGCGCTTGGCTCCCGGCTCTGAGGTCGCAGAAGTTTTTTGCGCCGCTTTTTTTCAAAAAAGCGGCCTCTAGTTAACTAAAATAACTTATTGTTTTAAATGTTCCACGTGGAACATTCGCGCATAATCCGTTGAATAATCTGTCTTTCGTAGGGTTATGCACTGTTTTATTGCGATATAGAAATAAAATGAAACAAAGAAAACCCCGGCAGTTGCCTGCCGGGGTTCGTTGAGCGGCGTGGATTAGTGGAGGACGATTTCCACGCGGCGGTTCTGCGGCTCGCGCACGCCCGGGCCGGTCGGGACCAGGAGATGCGTATCGCCATAGGCGTGGATTTCGATTTCCGACTGCGCGACGCCATCGGCGACGAGCTGGGCGGCAACCGCCTGGGCGCGGCGCTCGGACAGGCCCTGGTTGTAGGTCGGGGTGCCGGAGGTGTCCGTGTAGCCGGAAACATCGAGCGTCGTGACCTGAGCGGTTTTGCTGTCGGTCGCGGCCTGGGCGATGATCTGCGTGGCGCGCGGGGTCAGGCTCGACTTATCCCAGTCGAAGAAGACCAGGTAGGTGCGGGCCGGGGCAGGTGCCGGAGCAGCGACCGGAGCTGCGGCCGGGGTCGGGGCGGGGGCAACCTGCGGCGCATTGAAGAGCTGGTAGCGCAGGCCGACCTGGATCGAGTTGTTGTACTCGGAGCCAACGGTGACCGAGCCCGGGGTGCCGCCGACATAGGAGCCGTTATACTTGCGCGAGCCGGCCAGGGCGGTGAAGCGGTATTCGACGGTCGCGGACAGGCCGGGCACGCCGGTGATCGGCATGGCAAGGCCGGCAATACCCTGATAGGCGAAGGCGCCCTTGGTCTTGCCGATGTTCAGGCCGTTCGACGAGAAATTCTGGAAGTCGCCATACTGCCAGCCCACGCCGGCGCCGAGATAGGGGAAGATGGGCAGGCCGAGGTTGAAGTCATACAAAGCGTTCACGAACGCGCCGTATTTCTGCTCCTGGCCGGAAGCCGGGCGCTGCTTGCCGCCGAAGAAATTCGTCTTGTCGAAGGTGTTGGCGAAGTAGTCGCCCTCGATCTCGGCGCGGAAGCCGTTGCCCAGGCCGTAACCGAGGCTGGCTTCGCCGGTGAAGCCGTTATGCAGGCTGATATGGCCGGAATCCGTCGTGGGCCCGTTGAGGTAGACGTTCTTCGCACGCGGGCTGGTCATGATGTTGTAGCCTGCGCCGCCGGCGACATAGGGACCGGTGACGGGCTGCGCGCTGGCGCCCTGTGCAAGAACAAAAGGTGCGGCAAAAATGGTCGCCGCGAATAACGCGTTCCGTAACTTCATAACTGGCCCCTTATGGTGATGGATCGCAATGATCTGGTATAGCGTCCAAGTTTTTAAGACGTCATGCTACTTAGTCTTATAAATTTTGAAAGCGAGTGGGGGAACGCAGCTTCTTGGAGGTTGTGTTATAAATACAACAGGTTGTTGCACGTAAAACACAGGTGACGGGCACCGCCACCTGTGTGCGGGGTTGACAGGATTATTTGTCGCGGCCCCATGTTTTGGTCGCGAAATTATGGTGCGCCTCGACATAGCGAACGGTGCCGGATTTGCTGCGCATGACGATGGAATGCGTGATCGCGCCGGCGCCCGAATGCACCACGCCGCGCAGCATCGGGCCGGTGGTAACACCGCTCGCCGCGAACATCACGTCGCCCTTGGCCATTTCGGTAATGGTGTAGATCCGGTTCGGGTCCGTGATGCCCATGGTGCGGGCGCGCGCGATCTGGCCTTCATCTTCGAACAGCAATTTGCCCTGCATCTGGCCGCCGATGCAGCGCAAGGCGGCGGCGGAGAGCACGCCTTCCGGCGCACCGCCGGAGCCGAGATACATGTCGATCCCGGTGCCGGGCTGCGAGGCGGCGATGACGCCGGCGACGTCGCCATCGCCGATCAGCGTGATGCGCGCACCTGCCTCGCGGATTTTAGCGATCTTCTCGGCGTGGCGTTCGCGGTCGAGCATGCAGACCATCAGCTCCGAGAGGTCGATTTTTTTGGCGCGCGCGAGGTTGCGCAGATTTTCCGCGATCGGCGCGTCCAGGCTGACGACGCCGTCCGGCAGGCCGCCGCCCACCGCGATCTTCTCCATGTAGATGTCCGGCGCGTGCAGGAAATTGCCGTGCTCGGCCAAGGCGACCGTGGCGATCGCGTTGGGGCCGCCTTTGGCGGTGATCGAAGTGCCTTCCAGCGGGTCCACGGCGATGTCCATCGCCGGGCCGCCCTGGCCGACCTTCTCGCCGATATAGAGCATCGGGGCTTCGTCCATCTCGCCTTCGCCGATAACGACGGTGCCGTCGATGGCGACCGTGTCGAAGGCCTGGCGCATGGCTTCCACCGCGGCACCGTCGGCTTCGTTCTTCTTGCCGCGGCCGATCCAGCGCGAGGCCGCGATCGCGGCGGCTTCGGTCACGCGGACGAGTTCCAGCGCGAGGTTGCGGTCTGAGATGTCTTCGAGGCGGCGTTGGGTCATGGGCGGCTCCTGATTATTTGGGTTCGATGCGGATCAGCGCGGGGGGTTCCAGCACGGTGTCGAGTGCCGCGATTCTTGAGATGGCGGCGCCGATCGCCGCTTCAACGGTTTCATGCGTGACGAGGACGATCGGCACGGCCTCGCCGGGTTTGCGGCCATGCTGGAGCATGGATTCGAGCGAGATATGGTGGTCGCGCAGGATGGAGGTGACATTGGCCAGAACGCCGGGCTGGTCGACCACCATCAGGCGCAGGTAATAGGCGCCGTGATGCTGCGAGATGGGCACGGCCTGTGCCGGGGCGAGGGCGGATTGCGCCGTGTTCCAGACCGGAATGCCGTTATCGCGCGCGATGTCGATGAGGTCGGCCACGACCGCGCTGGCGGTGGGGCCGGCCCCGGCGCCGCGGCCCTGGAGGAAGACGGAGCCGGCGAAATCGCCCTCGACCAGCACGGCGTTGAACACGCCCTCCACCGAGGCGAGCAGCGCGGATTTGGGCACCATCGCCGGATGCACGCGGGTTTCCACGCCCTCGGCCGTGCGCCGGGCGATGCCGAGCAGCTTGATGCGGTAGCCGAGCTCTTCGGCGAAGCTGATGTCGAGCGCGCTGATGCGGCGGATGCCCTCGATATGCACGGCGGAGAAATCCACCTTCTGGCCGAAGGCAAGCGCCGCCAGGATGGCGAGCTTATGCGCTGCGTCCACGCCGTCGATGTCGAAAGCCGGGTCGGCCTCGGCGTAGCCCAGCGCCTGGGCGTCGGCCAGGACCTCCGCGAAGTCCCGCTTTTCCTCGCGCATCGTGGTGAGGATGTAGTTGCAGGTGCCGTTCAGGATGCCGGAGACACGCTCGATCCGGTTGCCGGCCAGGCCCTCGCGCAGGGTTTTGATGACGGGAATGCCGCCGGCCACCGCCGCCTCGTAAGCCAAAATGACGCCAGCCGCCTCGGCCGCCTGCGCCAAGGCGGTGCCGTGGAGGGCGAGCAGCGCCTTGTTCGCGGTGACCACGGAGCGGCCATTGGCGACCGCGCGCTCGATCAGCGCCTTGGCCGGGCCGTTCGAGCCGCCGATCAGCTCCACCACGATGTCCACATTCGCATCCGAAGCGAGAGCGAGCGGGTCGTCGTGCCAGGCAATGCCCTCCAGCGAGACGCCGCGGTCGCGCGAGCGGTTGCGCGCCGAAACCGCCGTGACCACGATGGGACGGCCGGCACGCGCGGTAATGACCTCCGCGTTCTCCTGCAGCAGCCGCACAACGCCGGCGCCGACAGTGCCAAGCCCGGCGAGGCCAATCCGTAGAGGGTTCATGCTGAGAGCCTTTCAGTAAGCAAGGCCAAGGGGCGCTGCCCCTTGGATCCCCGCGAAGGTTCGGCTGCGGAGCAGCCTCCTATATTTTCGAGTGCGCTCCGCGCACGAGGCCCTTCGATCCGCAATAGTTCAGGGTTTCGCAGGGCGGGGGTGTCTCGGGCCGAAGTGCCCGAGACACCCCCGCCCTGCGAAACCCTAATTAATGGATTCCAAAGGCTCCGCCTTTGGCGGGGGTTCAGGGGGCAGCGCCCCCTGGCCTTGCTTCCTGGCAGGTTCACAGCGAGACCTCTGAGGGTTCGTCCACGGGGCCGGCATTGTCGGCTGGCGAGGAAGGCGCGGATGTTGCGGATGGCCTGGCGCAGGCGGTGGTTGTTTTCGACCAAAGCGATGCGGACATGGGTGTCGCCGTATTCGCCGAAGCCGATGCCGGGGGCGACGGCGACTTTGGCTTTTTCCATGAGGAGCTTGGAGAAGCCGACGCTGCCGAGATGCGCGAAGCGGGGCGGGATGGGGGCCCAGGCGAACATGGAGCCGGCGGGGGCGGGGACGTCCCATCCGGCCTGGTGCAGGCCTTTGATCAGGATGTCGCGGCGTTCCTTATAGAGGGTGCGCATGTCTTCGACGCAGTCCTGCGGGCCGTTCAGCGCCGCGGTGGCGGCGACCTGGATGGGCGTGAAGGCGCCGTAATCGAGGTAGGATTTCATGCGGGTGAGGGCGGTGATGAGGCGCGGATTGCCGGCGGCGAAGCCCATGCGCCAGCCGGGCATGGAATAGGTTTTCGACATCGAGGTGAATTCGACCGTGATGTCTTTCGCACCCGGGACCTGCAGGACGGAGGGCGGCGGGATTCCCGTCGAAATAGATTTCCGCGTAGGCGAGGTCGGAGATGATGAAGAGGTCGTTCTTCTTCGCCAGCGCCACGAGCTCCCGGTAGAAGGCAAGGTCGGCCATGTAGGCGGTGGGGTTGGAGGGGAAGTTGACGATCAGCGCGGTGGGTTTGGGCACCGAGTGGCGGACGGCGCGGTCGATCGCGGCGAGCATTTCATCGCCCGGCTCGGCGGGGATGGAGCGCACGGAGGCGCCGGCGATGATGAAGCCGAACTGGTGGATCGGGTAGGAGGGGTTGGGGACCAGGATGGTGTCGCCCGGCGAGGTGATGGCGGCGGCGAGGTTGGCCAGGCCTTCCTTGGAGCCGAGTGTCGCGATGACTTCGGTTTCCGGGTTGAGTTTTACCCCGAAGCGGCGGTCGTAATAGGTCGGCGAGCGCGCGGCGCAGGCCGGGGATGCCTTTGCTCGTGGAGTAGCGGTGGCTGCGCGGGTCCTGCACGGTTTCGACCAGCTTGGCGACGATATGCGGCGGGGTCGGGCTATCCGGATTGCCCATGCCGAGGTCGATAATGTCCACGGCGGCCGCGCGCGCCTTGGCTTTGGCGGCGTTCACCTCGGCAAAGACATAAGGGGGCAGGCGGCGGATGCGGTGGAATTCTTCGGACATGGGATGCTCGATTACTCTCTTGGGGTGATGATGTGGGCTTAATATACCAATTGTACGAAGCCGCCAGAACCGGCTTGCATGGCGAGCAGGCGGATATCGGCGGGCGGGAACGCCGTCGGCGGTCAGCGCATCGGCCAGGCGACGGGCGCGGGAGAGGGCGAGAGTGAGCGAGGTGTTGTCGCCAAAGCCGCCGACCAGGAATTTGGCGTCGCCGCGGGTGATGGCGAGGTCGCGCAGCCTTGTGGCATCGGCGAAGGGCAGGATGGCGGAGTGTTTCGGGAAGGCCAGCGCGACCGGCACGCCGTTGGGCGGCAGCTTCGCGATGACGGGGGCCGGCGGCGGCGGGATGATCGGCGTGGAGGGGGTGGCGGGCAGATGCAGGCCCGGGACATTGGGCACGGGCGGCGGGGCGGTGGGAAGTTCAAGCCCCGCGAGGGCAGCTGGGTTGGGCGGGCGAGACGCCTTGTGCCGTGTTGTGGACGCGCTCGGAGATGGAAGCCGCGGCGGTTGCCGGCGGGTTCGGCGGGCGCGGGCGGGGGAACGTCCGCGAGGTTGGGGTAGGGCTCATTTGCGCCGGGAGGGGCTTGCCGCTTCTGCGCAATCGCGCCACCCTCGATGCTGTGGTAGAGTGCGACCGGACCGGAACATCCCGCCAGAACAAGAAGCAAGAAGCCTGAAAATGCCCTACCGAGACCGCGACCCGTCATCGAAAAATTCTCCGCAACAAAAATGTCCAGGCAAAGCCGTTTAAGGCATCTGTTTGCCCGAGAAATGCCACCACGGAAAGGAGCGCCCCGCCATGTCGCAGACCAATGAGCCGTCATCCCCCGATATCAATCTGCCGGACCCGGAAGTGCTGGGGCGGTCGATGGCCGATATCGCGGCGCGCTCGCAGCGGCTGGTGAATGACTGGCTGAAGCGCCAGGCGAAGGAAGGGGTGGAGCTGGACCCGATGAATGTCGGCGGCGCGTTTCTCGAAATGACCGCGAAGCTGCTCGCGAATCCGGCGCAGATGGTGCAGGCGCAGATGGGGCTGTGGCGCGATTATATCACGCTATGGCAGAACACGACGCGCCGGATGCTGGGCGCAGAGCCCCGAGCCGGTGATCGAGAGCGACCCCAAGGATAAGCGCTTTGCCGATCCGGCCTGGCGGCAGAACGAGATTTTCGATTTCATCAAGCAATCCTATCTGCTTTCGGCGCGTTATATCAACGATGTGGTGACGCATGTGGATGGGCTGGAGCCGAAGACGGCGCAAAAAATCGATTTCTATTCGCGGCAGTTCGTCAATGCGTTGAGCCCGTCGAATTTTGCGCTGACCAATCCCGAGGTGCTGCGGCGCACGCGCGAGACCGGCGGGGAGAATCTGGTGCGCGGGCTGAACAATTTGCTGAATGATCTTGAGCAGGGGCGGGGCAATCTGCGGATCAAGATGGCCGATACCGAGGCGTTCAAGGTCGGCGAGAACATCGCCGTCTCCGAGGGCAAGGTGGTGTATCAGAACGCGCTGATGCAGTTGATCCAGTACGCGCCGGCAACGCGAGACGGTGTTCTCCCGGCCGGTGGTGATTTTTCCGCCCTGGATCAACAAATTTTATATCCTCGATTTGCGGCCGAAGAACTCGCTGGTGCGGTATCTGGTCTCCCAGGGGCATACCGTGTTCATGGTGAGCTGGGTGAATCCGGATGCGCAGCTCGCGGGCAAGAATTTCGATGATTACATGGTCGAAGGCGTGTTCGCGGCGCTGGAGGCGATCGAGAAGGCGACGACAATCGCGCGAGGTGAATGCGATCGGCTATTGCATCGGCGGCACGCTGCTGGCGGCGAGCCTGGGCTATATGAAGGCCAAGGGCGATGAGCGGATCAAATCCGCGACCTTCCTCGTGACGCTGACGGATTTTACCGATTCCGGCGAGTTGGGCGTGTTCATCGATGAGGAGCAGCTGCGCCAGCTTGAGGAGAAGATGAGCCGGCAGGGGTACCTGGAGGGCGCCGACATGGCGGCGAGCTTTAACATGCTGCGCGCCAATGACCTGATCTGGGGCTTTGTCGTGAATAACTATTTGTTAGGCAAGGAGCCGTTCCCGTTCGACCTGCTGTACTGGAACTCGGATGCGACCAGGATGCCGCAGGCGATGCATTCCTTTTATCTGCGCAACATGTACCAGAAAAACCTGTTGGCGAAGCCGGGCGGGATCGAGATGAAAGGGGTGCCGGTGGATCTCGGCGCGATCGATATCCCGGTTTATTTCCTCTCCTGCCGGGAGGATCATATCGCGCCATGGACCAGCACCTATAAGGGGGCGAAATTGTTCGGCGGGCCGGTGCGCTTCGTGCTCGCGGCCTCCGGGCATATTGCCGGGGTGGTGAACCCGCCGGAGGGGGGCAAGTACAATCACTTCATCAATGCCGAGATGCCCGAGAGCGCCGAGGCATGGCATGACGGGATGACGGAGGTCGCCGGGTCCTGGTGGCCGGATTGGCAGCGCTGGGTGACGGGCTTTGATAAGACCCAGGTGCCGGCGCGCGTGCCGGGCAAGGGGCGGTTGAAGGCGATCGAGAATGCGCCGGGAT
Source organism: uncultured Pseudomonadota bacterium (assembly GCA_963737355.1). GTDB lineage: Bacteria > Pseudomonadota > Alphaproteobacteria > Acetobacterales > Acetobacteraceae > Acidocella. The sequence continues at coordinate 1,100,160 of CAVTSC010000008.1, forward strand.
CCTATGTGACGGTTCGCGCTTGAATGCAGGCTGGCGTGTTGATGGTGTTGCCGCCGCGCGAGGCGTTTTGCGCGGAGGCGGCGGGGGCGATTTCGATTGTCGTGCGTAGGCTGGCCCAGGCGAGCCCGGGTGCCGTGGTGCTGGGCGCGCCGGTGCGCAATGCGGCCTATGCGGATGTGGCGTTCATCGCGGCGGGCAAGGCGGTTCGCGGGGGTAGGCCCTCAGGGGCGCGTTATGCGCAGGGGGTGATAAGCGCGATTGCCCGGCTGCAGCCGGAAGCGGTGGATGTGCACCAGCAGCCGCGTTTGGCGATGCTGCTGGCGGTATTGTTCCCCAAACTCCGGGTGTTGCTGTTTCTGCATAATGACCCGCTGACCATGCGCGGCTTGCGGCGGCGCTTTGAGCGGCGCCTCGCGCTGCGGCGGCTGAGCCTGGTGGTCTGCGTCTCGGAATATCTGCGCGAGCGGTTCATGACGGGGCTGGGCGGGGAGGGCGCAGAAGTGCTGCATAATCCGCTGAGCCTGGAGGAGTTGCCGCCGCCTGCCGCCGAGCGCGAGCGATCCGTGCTGTTTGTCGGGCGGATGACGACGGATAAGGCGCCGGATGTGTTCATCGCGGCCTGTGGGGCAGCGCTCGGGCAAATGCCGGGCTGGTCGGCCAGGATGATCGGCGGCGACCGGTTTGGACCGGACAGCCCGGAGACGGATTATGTCGCGCGGATGCGCGCGGCGGCGGCGGCGGCGGGGGTCGGATTCGAGGGGCCGCGCTGCCATGACGAGGTGCTGGCGGCGATGGCGGCGGCGGCGATCGTCGTGGTGCCGAGCCGCTGGGCGGAGCCGTTTGGCCTGACCGCGCTTGAGGCGCTGGCCTCCGGGGCGGCGCTGGTGACCACCGGCCAAGGCGGTTTGCGCGAGGTGGCGGGCGAGGCGGCGGTGTATGTGCCGCCGGATGATGCGCAGGCGCTGGCCCAGGCGCTGGTGGAATTGAGTGCGGCGCCGGAGAAGCTTGCGGCGCTGCGCGAAGCCGGGCTCGTGCAAGCGAAGCGGTTCGACACGAAGGTGATCGCAGCCAAGCTGCAGGCGCTGCGCGCAACGCGGTGATGCGTAAGGACCGCCCGGCGCGGCCCGGCGACCTTGCCAAAGCCGCATGGCGGCGGGCAAAGAGGAGCAAATCCCTGATCCTCATGGCGGGCTGGTGCGGTCCGCCGGGCGAAACCGTAATTTTAACCGTGCCTCCCTTGGGGAGGCGGCAAGGCTGTTGATGCTGCTCAAAAATCTGCCGCGGACCCATCTTAGGACCGTGGCGCTTGTTGCGACGTTGCTGGTGCCTTTGGGGCTGCTGCATGCCTTTGTGCTGGCCGAGATCGGGATCGCGGTGACGGATATTCTGTTCCTGGCCGCGATGGTCCGCGCGCGCGATGCGGCCTGGGCGCGCCAACCCTGGTTTATCGTGGCGCTCATCTGGTGGGGCTGGTTGCTGGTGTGCTCCCTGCCGTGGTTCGGGTTTCAGACGGCGGGCTTTGGCATGGGCTTCATGCAGGCTTTTGTGATCATCCGGCTACTGATTTTCGCCGTGGCGTTGCAAAGCTGGCTGTTGGTGACGGCAAAGGCGCGGCGCGCGCTGTGGCTGGCGCTGGCACTCTCCTGCCTGTGGATCGGGGTGGAAAGCTGGCAGCAATATCTCACGGGGAGCAATATTTTCGGCGATCATCGCTGGCCGGACGGAGCGCTGACGGGGCCGTTCTGGAAGCCGCGCGCGGGGGCACCTTATGCGCATCTGCTCTTTGCCGCGATGCTGCCGGTGATCATGGGCTTGCAGGCGGCGGGCAAAGGGCGGCGCGTGGCGGCTTTTGCCCTGGCGGCGCTGGGGGTGGTGACCTCGGTGCTGATCGGCCAGCGCATCGGCACGGCCTTTGCCCTGTTCAGCCTGGTGGTGGCGGCGTTTTTTGTCGCGCAATTGCGCCGCGTGGCGCTGGTGACCTTGGCCGCCGCCGTGCTGGTGCTGTTGGCGACGCCCATTATTTCGCCCGCGACCCATGCCAAGCTGGTGGGCGAGACCTCGCGGCAGATTACGCATTTCACGCAGAGCCCGTATGGCGAGCTGTATACCCGGGCGACGACGATGGGGCTGGCTTCGCCCTGGCATGGCTGGGGGTATAACGGGTTCCGGGAATTCTGCCCGGAGCCGAGGTTTGCGGGCGGCTTGCCGGGGCTGGGCATTGCGCCGACGCAGCTCGGGCTGGGGGCGTGCAACCTGCACCCGCATAATTTTTATGTGCAGGCCTTTGTCGATGCCGGGGTGCCGGGGCTGGTGCTGTTCGTGCTGCTCAACCTTGCCTGGATGGGGGCGTTGCTGCGCGGGCTGTGGCGCAACCCGGAGCCGATGCGGGTCGGGCTGTTCATCGGCGTGCTCACTTTTTCCTGGCCGATTGCCTCGACGGACGCCTTCCCGACGCTTTACATGTCTGGATGGCAATTTCTGCTGCTTGGCTTAGGCCTGGCGGCAGCCCAAATGACGCCCAAACTCATGAAACCGGATGAAAAACATGGCTGACCAGAACCTTATTCCCGTGACCGTGCTGACCGGCTATCTCGGCGCCGGCAAGACCACGCTGCTGAACCGGATTTTGACCGAGGAGCATGGCAAGAAATATGCCGTGATCATCAATGAATTCGGCGAGCTCGGCGTGGATAACGACCTCGTGGTCGATTCCGACGAGGAAGTGTTCGAGATGAATAATGGCTGCATCTGCTGCACCGTGCGGGGGGATTTGATCCGCATCGTCGGCGGGCTGATGAAGCGGTCGCAGAAATTCGACGGGATCATCGTGGAGACCACGGGCCTCGCCAACCCCGCCCCGGTGGCGCAGACGTTTTTCGTTGACGAGGATGTGAAGGCGAAGACGCGGCTGGATGCGATCGTGACCGTGGTGGATGCCAAGCATTTCCTCGCCCGGCTGGAGGATGCGCCGGAGGCGGCGGACCAGGTGGCGTTCGCCGATGTGATCGTGCTGAATAAGCTCGATCTGGTGAGTGCGGCGGAGGTTGAGGCGGTGGAGGCGCGGATCCGTGGGATCAACCGCTTCGCGCAGATCCATCAGGCGACGAAGGGCGAGGTGGCGATCGACAAGCTGCTCGGCGTGAATGCGTTCGACCTGGCGCGGGTGCTGGAGAAGGTGCCGGATTTCCTCGATGAGGAGTCCGAGCATACGCATAATGAGCATCTGACCAGTGTCAGCTTCTCCACCGATGCGCCGCTGGATGCGACGAAGTTCCAGACCTGGGTCGGGCATGTGCTGCAGACGCAGGGGGCGGATCTGCTGCGCACCAAGGGGATACTCTCGTATAAGAACGAGGACCGGCGCTTTGCCTTCCAGGCGGTGCATATGATCGCCGATGGCGATTTTGTCGCACCCTGGAAGGAGGGCGAGAAGCGGACGAGCAAGATCGTGTTCATCGGGCGGGATTTGAACCGGCCGGCGCTGCGGCGGGGGTTTGAGTCCTGCGCGGCGGCTTGAGGGAGTAAGGAAGTATCTTCTTTTTGTGAACAAAAAGAAGCAAAAAAACTTTTTGACTTGGGGCGGGGGCGTTTGTCGCTCCCGGCTCTGAGGCGCAGAAGTTTTTTGCGCCGCTTTTTTTCAAAAAAGCGGCTGCTTAAGGAATTGGCAGATGGGCTACGCGGTTAAAGAGATTTTCCACACCTTGCAGGGCGAGGGCGGCAATGCCGGCCGGGCGGCGGTGTTCTGCCGGTTCGCGGGCTGCAATTTGTGGTCCGGCCGCGAGGAGGACCGCGCAACGGCCGCCTGCCGGTTCTGCGACACGGATTTCGTCGGCATGGATGGGACGGGCGGCGGGCGGTTTGAGACGGCGGCGCTGTTGGCCCAAGCGGTCGAGGCGGCCTGGGAGGGTGGCGCGGCGCATCGCCTTGTCGTGCTGACTGGCGGTGAGCCGCTGTTGCAGGTGGATGATGCGCTCGTCTCGGCGCTGCATGCGCGCGGTTTTGTGATCGCCGTGGAGACGAATGGCACGATTTTGCCGCCCGAGGGGATCGACTGGCTTTGCGTCAGCCCGAAGGCGGACGTGCCGGTTGTGGTGACCAAGGGCGATGAGCTGAAACTGGTATACCCGCAGGAGCAAGCCCCGCCATCGCGCTTCGAGGGGCTGGATTTCGCGCAGTTTCTGCTCTCGCCGATGGATGGGCCGGAGCGCGTTGCCAATACCGCCGCGGCGGTGGCGTTTTGCATGAAGAACCCGCGCTGGCGCTTGTCGCTACAGACGCATAAATTTCTTGGAATTCCCTGATGTATGAATTGAGTAAGCAGTTCCGCTTCGAGGCGGCGCATACGCTGCAACGCTTGGTCGATGCGGAGCCCAGCCGGCGGATCCATGGGCATTCCTACCGCGCGGAGGTTTTTCTGCGTGGCGAGCCGGACCCGCAGAGCGGGATGTTGATGGATCTGGGATTGTTCGTCCGCCTGCTCGAGCGGGTGCGCGATGGGCTGGATCATCGGTTTTTGGACGAGGTGGAGGATCTGGGGGCGGCGACGCTGGAGAATCTCTCAGCCTGGATCTGGCGCAAGCTTGCGGCCGATTGCCCGGCTTTGGTGCGGGTGACGGTGTATCGCGATAGCGAGGGCGACACTTGCAGCTATTTCGGGCCGGGCTGAGATAAGGGCAACCCAAGCTTGCAATGCCCCATGGCGCATGCAAGACCGCAAGCAAGCTAAAGCTAAACTAAGGCTAGTAGGTTCATGGCATTCGTTACCGTCCCGCTGACAGATTTTACCGCGGAAGCGCGAGCCCAGGGGAACAAGAAGCTCTATCTGTACCAGGTTGAACCGATGCTCCTTGAAGAGGAGGAAGGCTTCAACCTGCGCTACTATGATGACCCGAAAGTCATTGCGCATATCGAAGCCTTTTGTGAATCGTATACGAACAACCATTTCGTTCCGCCGATGATGGTGCGCGCGACGAATGACGGGCGGATTGTGGTGGTTGAAGGCCATTGCCGGCGCCGTGGGTTGCGGCTTGCGATTGCGCGCGGGGCGGATATTCCGCGCGTTACGGTTATTCCGTTCCAGGGCAATGACCGCGAGCGGGTCGAGGTGATGTTGCGTTCGGCGCAGGGGCTGAAGCTGGAGACGCTGGATATTGCGCGCGGCTATCTGCGCCTGCTGCGCATGGGCTACAAGCCGGCTTCCATCGCCGCCTCCCAGAACAAGCCGGTGGCGCGGATTGAACAGCTTTTGATGCTCGCGAATGCGGGTGCGGATGTTCAGGAGCTGGTGCGCAGCGGGGCGGTTTCCCCGGATGCCGCGATTGAGGCGCTGAAGGAGCATGGCGAGGCGGCGGTGACGGTGCTCTCGCAACAGCTTGAGACGGCGCGCTCGGAAGGGCGCAAGCGCGTGACGAAGCCGAGCGTGCGTGGCCGGAGCGTGCCGCGCAAGACGGTCGATGCGGTGTTCACGCAGGTTGAGGCGGCGATCGAGAAAATGCCCAAGGCGCTGAGGGAGCAGACCGAGGCGCTGCAGAAGATCCCTGAGGCGGAGCGCGGGGGCAAGATGGTCGAGGTCGATGCCAATGTGCTGGTGGGGCTGGTGCAGGCGGCCAAGGCCATTGAGAAGATGAAGGCCAGGCAGGCGGCGCGTAGCGCGAAGTGAGGTTGGGCCACGGCGGGTGCATTGCTTCGCTGCGCTCGCAATGACGGGTCGACAACAAAAAAAGCCCCGGGATTGCTCCCGGGGCTCTCTTTTTGCCTGAAGGCAGAGGCGATGGATTAGAAATCCATATCGCCCATGCCGCCCATGCCGCCCATGCCGCCGCCGGGCATGCCCGCGGGAGCCTTCTTCTCGGGGCGCTCGGTGACACCGGCTTCGGTGGTGATGATCAGCGAGGCCACGGAAGCGGCGTCCTGCAGGGCAGTGCGCACGACCTTGGTCGGGTCGATGATGCCGGCCTTGACCATGTCCTTGAACTCGCCGGACTGGGCATCGAAGCCGTAGGTGTACTCGTCCTTGTCCAGCACCTTGCCGGAAATGACCGCACCGTCTTCACCGGCGTTCTCGGAGATCTGACGCAGCGGCACCTGGATCGCCTTGCGGACGATGTCGATACCGACGCGCTGGTCTTCGTTCTCAGCCTTCAGCTTGGCCAGGATGAGCGAGGCGCGGGCCAGAGCGACGCCGCCGCCGGGCACGATGCCTTCTTCAACGGCCGCACGGGTGGCGTGCAGGGCGTCGTCCACGCGATCCTTGCGTTCCTTGACCTCAACCTCGGAAGCGCCGCCGACGCGGATGACCGCGACGCCGCCTGCGAGCTTGGCCAGACGCTCCTGGAGCTTCTCACGGTCGTAGTCGGAGGTGGTTTCCTCGATCTGCGCGCGGATCTGGTTGACGCGGCCGGTAATGTCGGCCTTCTTGCCAGCGCCTTCGACGATCGTGGTGTTTTCCTTCTCGATGACGATCTTCTTCGCCTTGCCGAGCATGGCGATGGTGACGGTCTCGAGCTTGATGCCGAGGTCTTCGGAGATGACCTGGCCGCCGGTGAGGATCGCGATGTCTTCCAGGATGGCCTTGCGGCGATCACCGAAGCCAGGCGCCTTGACGGCAGCGATCTTCAGACCACCGCGCAGCTTGTTCACGACCAGGGTGGCCAGGGCTTCGCCCTCGACGTCCTCGGCGATGATCAGCAGCGGCTTGCCGGTCTGCACGATGGCTTCCAGCAGCGGGAGGAGCGGCTGCAGGGCGGTCAGCTTCTTCTCGAAGATCAGGATGTAGGGGCTGTCCAGATCCGCGATCATCTTTTCCGGGTTGGTGATGAAGTACGGGGAGACATAGCCGCGGTCGAACTGCATGCCCTCGACGACGTCCAGCTCGGTCTGGATGCCCTTGGCTTCCTCAACCGTGATGACGCCCTCGTTGCCGACTTTCTGCATCGCCTTGGAGATCATGTCGCCGATTTCGGTCTCGCCGTTGGCGGAAATCGTGCCAACCTGGGCGGTCTCGGACGGGGTGGTGATCTTCTTGGTGCGCTTCTTCAGCTCTTCGACGACAGCGGCAACCGCCTTGTCGATGCCGCGGCGCAGGTCCATCGGGTTCAGCCCGGCAGCGACGGCCTTCACGCCCTCGCGGACGATCGCCTGCGCCAGAACGGTCGCGGTGGTGGTGCCGTCGCCGGCGAGGTCGTTGGTCTTGGAAGCGACTTCGCGGATCAGCTGGGCGCCGAGATTCTCGAACTTATCGGACAGCTCGATTTCCTTCGCGACGGTCACGCCGTCCTTGGTGATGCGCGGGGCGCCGAAGGATTTCTCGATGACCACGTTGCGGCCTTTCGGGCCGAGCGTGACTTTGACGGCATTGGCGAGGATGTCGACGCCGCGCAGCATGCGGTCGCGGGCATCGGATCCAAAACGTACGTCTTTGGCAGCCATGATGGTGCTCCTGATTTATGGATGGGAACGCAGTGTGGCACTCCGCCGCGCCGCATGAGGCGGCACTGGCTGGAGGCAGCGTGCGTGAATTAGGCGGCTTTCTTCTTCGAGCCGGAGTTCTCGACGATGCCGAGGATGTCCGATTCCTTCATGATCAGCAGCTCTTCGCCGTCGATCTTGACTTCCGTGCCGGACCACTTGCCGAACAGGACGCGGTCGCCAGCTTTGACTTCCAGGGGAACCAGGGCGCCGGCTTCGTTACGCGCACCCGGGCCGGCGGCGACGATCTCGCCTTCCATCGGCTTTTCCTTGGCGGTATCGGGGATGATGATGCCACCTGCGGTCTTTTCCTCGGCGTTCAGCCGGCGGACCACAACGCGGTCGTGCAATGGACGGAATTTCGCCATCTAGATCGCTCCTAAAAACTATTTGTCGTTCACGACTTGCCCCCTGTCCGGCCCGGCACGCGGCACCGCGGGTTGCTAGCACTCTCTATCGGAGAGTGCCAAAGGACTAACCAGCCGGGGGAAAAAAGTCAAGTTCGGCAGCACTCGCGGGGGGGTGAGTGCTAAGTTGCTGGGATCGCACATTTATTTACTGGAAAACCAGCACGGCGGTGTGGCAAATTTGTGAAACTGGGAGGCTGAACCGACAACCATGACGGAGGTTGATCATGAGCCTGGCTTTGCAGATGCGCGATTACCGGCTGACCACGGCGGAGATTCTGTACCATATGCCGGACCATCCCGGCGTCTTGCAGAGCTATATCTGGCAGGAATTGGACCTGGCCCCGGAATTTCCCGCGTTGCGTAAATTTCTGGATTTCTGGGCGCGGAGCCTGGATGGGAAATTGCATTCGGTGCGGGTAGGGGTGGCGGAGGCCATCACGCCGCCGAAATGGTCGGCGAAGCAGGTGTTTAACCTGCATTAGGGAAGGAAGACTTCTTTTTGTGAACAAAAAGAAGCAAAAAAACTTGGGGCTGTCCCAGATCCTGAACGGATCTAGGATAGAAAAATGGACCTAAGGCATTGTCGTATAAGGGAAAAAGACCAGGATCGGCTGGCTGAATTTTTCGTCGCAGGCGTGACGGCACGGACGGCCGCCGATTTGCTGGGGATCAACCGCAAATCGGCGGCATATTTTTATCATCGCCTGCGCCAAATCATTGCTGTTGAGATGGAAAAAGCGTCGCCCATCGCGGGCCGCGTCGAGGTCGATGAGAGTTATTTCGGCGGCCATCGGAAGGGCAAGCACGGCCGGGGAGCCGCCGGCAAAGTCCCGGTTTTCGGGCTGCTGAAGCGCGGGGGACGCGTCTGTACGGTCATGATCCCGAACGTCCAACAAACCACGCTCATGAGCATCATTCGTGAGAAAATTGTACCAGATTCAGTGGTTTATACAAATTCGTATGCAGCTTATAACGCCCTGGACGTCTCCGAATTCCACCATTTCCGCATCAACCATAGACAGGAGTTTGTCGGAGATGGGCATAACCATATCAACGGCATCGAGAACTTCTGGAACCAGGCAAAGAGGCATCTGAGGCGATACAACGGCATCCCTAAAGCGAACTTTTTCCTCTTCCTCAAAGAGTGCGAGTGGAGGTTCAACAACGGAACGCCGGCAGCCCTCTTGAAAGACCTAAAGCGCTGGGTGAAGCTCCACTCTCAATAGTTATCTGGGACAGCCCCAAAAACTTTGCTCGTTTGGGCCTGGGGCGTGCGTAGCTCCCGGCTCTGAAGTCGCAGAAGTTTTTTGCGCCGCTTTTTTTCAAAAAAGCGGCTGCTTTCTTTCACTTTACCGCGTGGGAGTAGGTTCGGTACCGGAATAGTCGTAAAAGCCGCGGCCGGATTTGCGGCCGAGCCAGCCGGCTTCGACATATTTCACCAGCAGCGGGCAGGGGCGGTATTTGTCGTCGCCGAGGCCGGCATGCAGCACCCGCATGACCGAGAGCAGCGTGTCCAGCCCGACGAAATCGGCAAGTTGCAGCGGGCCCATCGGGTGGTTGGCGCCGAGTTTGAGCCCGGCATCGATGGAGGCGACGTCGCCGACACCTTCATGCAGGGCGAAAATCGCCTCATTGAGCATCGGGCAGAGGATGCGGTTGACGATGAAGCCCGGCAAATCCTGCGCCGTGGCGGCGGTTTTGCCGAGTTTTTCGGCTAACGCGGCGATGGTGGCGTAGGTGTCGTCGTCCGTGGCGATGCCGCGGATGATTTCCACGAGCTGCATCATCGGTACCGGGTTGAAGAAATGCATGCCGATGAATTTGCCGGGGCGGCCGGTCAGGGCGGCGAGGCGGGTGATGGAGATCGAGGAGGTGTTGGAGGCGAGGATGGTGTTCGGGCCGAGGATGGGCTGGAGTTTCTGGTAGATCGATTCTTTCAGGCTTTCGATCTCGGGCACCGCCTCGATGATGAGTTCGGCACCTTGCAGCGCCGCGTAGTCGGTCGTGGTGGTGAGGCGGGCGAGGGCGGCGTCCCTTGCCTCGGCGGTGAGGGTGGCTTTCGCCACCTGCCGGTCCATGTTTTTGGTCATGGTCGCGACCGCCTTGGGCAGCGCCGCCTCCACGGCGTCCACCAAGGTCACATTGAAGCCAGCGAGCAAGGCGGTGTGGGCAATGCCATTGCCCATAAGCCCGGCGCCGATGACGCCAATGTGTGTGATGTTCATAATGCCTTTTCGAGCTCCGGCAGGATGGTGAAGAGATCACCCACCAGGCCGTAATCCGCCACCTGGAAGATGGGCGCGTCCTCGTCCTTGTTGATGGCGACGATGACCTTGCTGTCCTTCATGCCGGCGAGATGCTGGATGGCGCCGGAAATGCCGATGGCGATGTAGAGGTCCGGGGCGACGATCTTGCCGGTCTGGCCGACCTGGTAGTCGTTGGGCACGAAGCCGGCATCGACGGCGGCGCGGGAGGCACCGACGGCGGCACCCAATTTGTCCGCCACCGGGTCGATGAGCTTGGTGAAGTTCTCGCCGCTTTGCATGCCGCGCCCGCCGGAGACGATGATTTTCGCCGCGGTGAGTTCGGGGCGCGCGCTCGTCGAGAGCTCGGCGCCGACATATTTGGAGCAGCCCAGGCCGGCCGGGATGGGGACGGCTTCAATGCTGGCCGCGCCACCCTCGGCGGCGACGGGGTCGAAGCTGGAGGCGCGGACGGTGATGATCTTTTTGGCGTCGGCGGATTTCACCGTGGCGAGCGCGTTGCCGGCATAGATCGGGCGCACGAAGGTGTCGGCGTCGATCACATCCGAGATGTCGCTGATCGGCTGCACGTCGAGCAGGGCCGCGGCGCGGGGCAGGACGTTTTTGCCCGATGCGGTGGCGGCGGCGAAGATGTGCGAATAGCCGCCGGCCAGCGAGACGATGAGGGCGGAGAGCGGCTCGGCCAGTGCATGGGTGTAGGCGGCATCGTCGGCGACCAGGATCTTGGCAATGCCCGGGAGCTTGGCGGCGGCCTCGGCGATGGCGGCGACATTGGCGCCGGCGACGAGGGCGTGCAGCTCCCCGCCCAGTTTTTGCGCCGCGGCGATGGCGGAACGGGAAGGCTGCTTGATGCCAGCGGCATCAAAGTCGAGAACAACGAGTGACGTCATGGTCAGATCACCTTCGCTTCGTTACGCAGTTTGTCGAGCAGGGCGGCGACATCCGCCACTTTGACGCCGGCTTTGCGCACCGGCGGCTCGGAGACGGAGATTGTCGTCAGGCGCGGGGCGGGATCGACGCCGAGATCGGCGGGCTTGAGGATGTCGATGGGTTTTTTGCGCGCCTTCATGATGTTGGGCAGGGAGGCGTAGCGCGGCTCGTTCAGGCGCAGATCGGTCGTGATGATCGCGGGCAAGGTGAGGGCGACTGTTTCCAGCCCGCCATCGATCTCGCGGGTGACGGTGGCGGTACCGTCGGCGATCTCGACCTTGCTGGCGAACGTGCCCTGGGGCCAGCCCAGCAGGGCGGCTAGCATCTGGCCGGTTGCGTTCATGTCGTCATCGATCGCCTGTTTGCCGAGGAGGACGAGGTTGGCGCCCTCCTTCTCCGCGACGGCCTTCAGCAGCTTGGCGACGGCGAGCGGCTCCAAGGCGGCGTCCGTCTCGACCAGGATGCCGCGATCGGCCCCCATGGCAAGGGCGGTGCGCAGGGTTTCCTGGCATTGCGTGACACCGAGCGAGACCGCGACGATTTCGGTCGCGATGCCCTTTTCCTTCAGGCGCACGGCTTCCTCGACGGCGATTTCGTCGAACGGATTCATGGACATTTTTACGCCGGAGGTCTCAACGCCCGAATGGTCCGACTTGACGCGGACCTTCACGTTGTAATCGACCACGCGTTTCACGGCGACCAGCAGCTTCATGTGTAATCCCTCAATTGGCGCCCTAGACGGGCGTTTTCCTTGATATGGGATGTGCTGGCGCGTGGAAAGAGGGAAATGCACGGATGCGTCGAGATATTAACGCATACGGTATAGGCGGGTGACGGCCTCCTCGATATCGGCCAGGCTGGCGCAGTAGCTGAAGCGGACGAATTTTTGGCCCCGGGCGGAATTGAAGTCGTAGCCCGGCGTGGCGGCGATGTTTTGCGCTTCCAGCAGCCGGGCGCAGAAGGCGGCGCTGTCATCGGCATGGGCGGAGATGTCCGCATAGATGTAGAAGGCGCCGTCCGGGGCGGAGAATTCGGTGAAGCCGGCGGCGGTCAGGCCCTCGATCATGATCTGGCGGGCTTTGACATAGGTGGCGCGGTAGCTGGCCAGCTCCTCCTCGCAGTCGAACGCCGCCTCGGCCGCGACCTGCGAGACATAGGGCGAGGAGATGAAGAGATTCTGCGCCAGGCGCTCGGTGGTGCGGATGAGATCCTCGGGCAGGACCATCCAGCCGACGCGCCAGCCGGTCATCGAGAAGTATTTGGAGAAGGAGTTGATGACGATCGCGCTGTCGCTGAACTGCGCGGCGGAGGCGGCCGGTTTGCCGTAGGTGAGGCCGTGATAGATCTCATCGGAGATCAGCCGGATGCCGTTCTCATGGCAATACCGGGCCAGGGCGGCGAGGTCCTCGGGGGCGAGCATCGAGCCCGTGGGGTTGGCGGGGCTGGCGAGGAGCAGGCCGTCGGGCTTCTGCGGCAAAGCTTCCAGCATCGCGATCGTCGGCTGAAAGCCGGTCTCGATCCCGCAAGGCAGGATGACCGGTTCCAAGCCAAGCGCCGTCGCGATGTTCACGTAAGGCGGGTAATAGGGGGCGGCCAGGGCGATACGGTCGCCAGGATCGAAGGCCGAGAGATAGGCCAGTGGAAACGCGCCGGACGCGCCGAAGGTCACCGCGATGCGCTCAGGTGCGACCTCGATGCCGTACCAGTCCCGGATATGGGCTGAAATGCGGGTGCGCAGCGAAATCCGGCCCAACGCCTCGGTATAGCCCATCACGTCGCCGCTCTGCAGCGCCGCCGCAACCGCGCGCTTCGCCCCCTCCGGCAGGCCCGTGCCAGGCTGCCCAACCTCCATGCGCAAAATCTTCGGCGACCCAGGCGGCAAAAGCCGCGCACGCGCATTGGCCTGGGTGATGACATCCATCACCCGAAATGACGGCACCGAACGCCCGGCCCCGACCTTCATGGATGGGCTCCGTTGGTAAGCAAGGCCAAGGGGCTCTGCCCCTTGGAACCCTGCCAAAGGCTCGCCTTTGGAATCCAGAACTTAGGGTTTTGATCGGGGGGCGCCTCGGGCGGCATTACGAGCACGGGCGCCCCCCGATCAAAACCCTTAAATAGCGGATTGAAGGGCGCGGCCCTTCGCGGGGGTCCAGGGGGCAGCGCCCCCTGGCCTTGCTTACTCAACTCAGCGCCCACCGATGGCCAGGCCTTGGCCGTTCGGGTCGGCCGTTGCGGTGCAGGAGGCTTCGCCGCCGGGGACGCCGTCGGGGCAGGCGATGGTGTTGGCGCGGGAGATGGCGCTGTTGCCGGTGCCGGTATTGGCGCGGCGGAAGCCGAGATTGCCGGTATAGGTGACGCTGGCGGACAGCGTGGCGGCGGGGCTGGTGCGGGGCGAGGCGGCGAGGAGGATGCCGGTGCCTTGGGCGATGCGTCCGGTGCCGAAGAGGTTGTTCATGCTGACCGCGCAGGCGACGATGCCGCCGTTTTTATCCAAAGCGGCGAAGCTCGCGGTGGCGGGCTGGGGCTGGTTGGATGCCGTGGCGGGCAAGGGCAGGGAGGCGGTGGTGAGGCCATCCGCGCTGGAGGTGGTGGGGGGGATGAATTTCGGCGCGGCTTCGTCGAGGTCCTGGAGGGTGAGGCCGCCGCCGGCTGCGTCCACGGCGCTGACGAGCTGTTCCGCGAAGGCGCCGGCATAGAAGCCTTGGACGCCCTGGGTGCGCAGCATCTCGAAGGTGGTGGCGAGGTCCGGCTGCACGAGATTCGCGCCGGCGGGCAGCAGGGTGCCGCTGGGGGCGAAGATGGCGGCGGCGGCCGGGTCTGCGAGCAGCGCGTTGCCGACGACTTTGAGGTCGGCTTCCAGCGCTGGGGAGACGGGGGCGCCGCTGGCCAGGCGTTCGGCGGGGACGATGACGCTGGCATAGGGGAGCTGGCCGTAGCGCGCCTGCAGCGCGAGCAGGCCGCGGGTGAGCGTGGGCACGGCGGCGGGGCGGCTGCCGCCGGTGCTGGACGGCGCACCGGCGGGGAAGAGCAGTGCGACGGCGGGCTGGGGATTGCCTTGGGCGTCTGGCATTTTCACGATGCAGGCGCCGCCGCCGCCGAGGCTGGCGCGCGAGGGCAAAGTGACGCTGAGGGCGAAGCCCGCGGCGGCGGCGGCGTCGGCCGCGTTGCCGCCGTCATTCAGGATCTGGCGGGCGACGAGGGCGGCCTGGGGTTCGTCCGCCACGGCGTAGCCGAAGATAGCGGGGGCGGCAGCGGTTTGTCCGAGGCCGGAATTGCTCTGGTCGTCGCCCACGCCGAGCATCTGATGGCCAAGCCCGCAGCCCGAGAGGAGCGAAAGCGCCGCGAGGGCAGTGACACGGCGGAGAATTTGGCGGTGCAAAATGGTGCGTCCCTCATGATGGAAATGCCAGAACTGGCCCCGCGGTTGCTTAACCGTGAATTCCGGCCCCGGCAACTTCCGCAGGTCTGCTTTGTGCGGGCGGACGGGAAGGGGAGGATTCGCCAAAAATCATTGCCCGGATAAATTTTCGTTCATAGGATGTTATGAAATAATTCCGGGAGGGGCGCATGCAGCGCGGGGGCCAGAAAATGGGGCCGTGGGGCTGGTTTTTTCGACTTTATGCGATCGGGGTGCTGTTGTTTGGCGCTGTGCCGGCGGCTTTGATTTGGTGCCTGTCGCGATAGGCGAAGCTAAATAAAAGCCCATGCCGACGGGGGGCATGGGCTTTTATTGGGCGACGCGCCGGGGTGCCGTTTCAGGCTTCGGCGGTGCAGCTGCGCGGCGAAATCATCGCCAGGAATTCCCGGCGGGTGGAGGGATCATCGCGGAAGGCGCCGAGCATGCGGCTGGTGACCATGCTCGCACCCGGCTTGTGCACGCCGCGGGTGGACATGCATTGGTGGTTGGCCTCGATGACCACGGCGACACCGCGAGGTTGCAATACGTCACAAATCGTATTGGCGATCTGGGCCGTGAGCTTTTCCTGGATTTGGAAGCGGTGGGCGTAGGCGTCCACGACGCGGGCGAGCTTGCTGATGCCGACGACGCGGGTGCCGGGCAGATAGGCGACATGGGCCTTGCCGATGATGGGGACCATGTGGTGCTCGCAATGGCTCTCGATGCGGATGTCGCGCAGCACGACCATCTCGTCATAGCCTTCGGTTTCCTCGAAGGTGCGGGCAAGCAAAGCGACCGGGTCTTCGCCATAGCCGCGGAAGAATTCCTCATAGGAGCGCACGACGCGGGCGGGGGTGTCCTGCAGGCCTTCGCGCGCCGGGTCCTCGCCGGCCCAGCGCAGCAGGGTGCGGATGGCGGCCTCGGCCTCGGCTCGGCTGGGTTTTTCCGGGGTGTGCGCGTCCTGGGCGAGCTGGGCGGCGGGGGTGTGTATGTTCAAAACCGGTCTCCATGCACGATGTGCGTTGGGAAGAGGTGCGTTGGGAAGGGATCGTCGCCGCTATCAAAGGCGAAATGGGCAAGTTTGTAAAACCGGCAACGCCGTTGGCGGTTCTGCGTTCAGCTCAATGCAGGCGGTGGTTCTGGTGCGGGCTGTCCAGGCTGAAGGTTGGGATCTCGACATCGAACAGCATGCCGCTGAGCATGGCCAACATGTGAAATTGGCCGGTCATGAAGCCGGAGGAGGTGGAGAGCGGCGTGCCGGAGGTGTATTCAAAGCGTTCGCCGGGTTCGAGCACGGGGGTTTCGCCGATCACGCCCTCGCCCTTGATGGTCTGGGTCTGCCCGCGCGCATCGGTGATGCGCCAGGTGCGGCGGAGCAATTGCACCGTGATGGGGCTGCCATTGGCGATGCTGATGCGATAGGCCCAGACGAACTGCCCGGATGCCGGCCGGGATTGGTCGGCGAGATAAAACGCCTTGACCTTCACGGTAATGCCCGCGGTGGTCGCCTGAAAGTCTGCAGTCATGAGGGAAAGGTAGCTGAGAGCGATGCGCCTCACAAGCAGTCTGGCCTTTGCCGGTGCCGGGAGGCGCTGCTACATCGGGAGGATGGATATCCTCTCCCTGTTGATGCGCCGTGGCGCCGTGGCGGCCTGCATGATGTTGTCAGCCTGTGCCGGGGCGGGCGCCGGCGGGACGGGCGACCCGAAGCAGGACAATGCGCATGCTTATGGGGCGTTCCTCGCGGCGCGCTATGCCGATGCGCGCGGGCAGCCGGATGTCGCGAGCTTGTATTATACGCAGGCGCTGCAGGCCGATCCGGGCAATCAATCGCTCATGACCGAAGGGTTTCTGGCGGCGTTGCTGGCGGGAAGCAAGCAGGCGGTGGCGCTGGCGCCGCAGATGCAGGACAGCACGCTGGCGCTGATGGTGCAGGGCAACCAGGCGGCGGCGCAGGGAGATTTCGCGCGGGCGGCGCGGTTGTTCAGCCAAATGCCGCAGGATGAGCTGACCGGGTTGATCAGGCCCTTGTTGCTGGCTTGGGCGAAGTTTGGCGAGGGCAATACGCAGGCGGCCCTCGCGGGGCTGGCGCCGTCGGTTAAAAATGGGCCGTTTGGCGGGATTTATGTGCTGAATGCGGCGCTGATCGCGGATGCGGCGGGGGATAACAAGGATGCCGCGGCGCTTTATGCGACGATAGACCCGGAGCAGCCGAGCCTGCGCCTGGCCGAGATTCTGGCGAGCTGGCAAGCGCGGCAGGGCCATATGCCGCAGGCGCAAGCGACGCTGGGCCTGCTGGTGGCGGCGCATCCGGATATGGCAATCGCGCTGCCGGAATTGCAGGCGCAGGTCATGCGGCCGGTGATTACCACCGCGCCGGAAGGGATGGCGGAGGCGTATCTGACCCTGGCCGGCGCGCTCGACCAGCCGCAGCAGCGGTTTTTGCAGGTGACGTTTCTGCGCTTTGCCTTGCAGCTACGCCCGGACCTGACGGCGGCGCGGCTATTGCTGGCGGCGACGCAGACGGGCGGGCATCGAAGGGCGCTCACGCCGACGGATGTGCAGATGCGCAACGCGTTGGCGACGCTGCAGCCGGTGGCCAAGAGCGATGTGCTCTATGCGCCGGCGGCGTTGCAGCAGGCGAATTTGCTGGCAGCACTCGGGCGGCCGGACGAGGCCGGCGCGCTGCTGGACGGGGTGATCGCCATGAGCCCCGGGGATCCGGCGCTGCTCGCCAATGCCGGGGATGTGTGGCGCGCGGCGAACCAGCCGGCCAAGGCGCGCGGCTATTACGACCGGGCGATCGCGGCGATGGGCGATCCGGCGCCGCAGGCCGCCTGGGTGTTGTATTTCGACCGCGGGATCTGCCGCGACCAGCTTGGCGACTGGCATGGGGCGGAGCAGGATATGCTGAAGGCGCTCTCGCTCTCGCCCAACCAGCCTTATGTGCTGAATTATCTGGGCTATAGCTGGACGGTGCATGGCGAGCAGCTCAATCGCGCGCAGGCCATGCTGAAAGAGGCCGCTTCTCTGGATCCGAATGACGGGGCGGTGATCGATTCGCTGGGCTATATGCGCCTGCGCCAGGGCGATACCCAGGCGGCGGTGGCGCTGCTCACCCAGGCGGTGGAGCTGGACCCGGACGATGCCGAGGTGAATGCGCATCTGGGCGATGCGTTCTGGCAGGCCGGGCGCAAGCTGCAGGCGGATTACCAGTGGCAGCGCGCGCTCAGCCTGCAGCCGGAGCCGAAGCTGCGGACGGAGATTTTAGATAAATTGCAGCAACATTTTGGATCGCCTTCCTGATGACGAGAGCTTTTGCGCCGGCCAAGGTTAATCTGTTTTTGCATGTCACGGGCAAGCGGGCGGATGGGTATCACCTGCTCGACAGCCTGGCGGTGTTTCCCGCCGTGGGCGACGTGGTGCGGGCGGAGGCGGCGGAGGCGCTGACGCTGAGCATTTCCGGGCGATTTGGCGCGGTGCTGCAGGCGGAGGCGGATAATTTGCTGCTGCGCGCGGCCCATGCGTTGCGTCCCGGCGCCGGGGCAAAGCTGCATTTGGAGAAGAACCTGCCGGTGGCGTCGGGAATTGGCGGTGGTTCGGCGGATGCGGCGGCGGCGCTGCGGCTGCTGGCCGATCTGTGGGGCGTGGATGCGCCGTTGCATGAGATCGCGCTGGGGCTGGGCGCGGATGTGCCGGTCTGCCTGGATTCGCTCCCCGCACGGATGGGCGGGATCGGCGAGAGTTCTGAGCCCGGCGCCGCGTCTGCCGGCATTTGGCATGGTGCTGGTCAATCCCGGAGTCGCGGTGCCGACCCCCGCCGTGTTCCGCGCCCGGCAGGGTGGGTTTTCGGCTCCGGCGGCGTTGCCCGCAGCCTGGGAGAGTGCGGCTGCCATGGCGCGCGACCTGGCGCGGACCAGCAATGACCTGCAGGCAGCGGCGATCGGCCTGGAGCCGGTGATTGGTGAGGTGCTGGCGGTGCTGGAGCGCCTGCCCGGCGCGCTGCTGGCCAGGATGAGCGGCTCGGGCGCAACATGCTTTGCTTTGTTCGAAACTGCTGCCGCCGCGGGCGCGGCCGCCGCAGCAATGAACCGGCCGCAATGGTGGTGTTGGGGCGGGGGGCTTTACGAGCCGGCCTAACCCGACATATGAGCGGGACACGACATGTTGGGACGTCGCCAAGTGGTAAGGCAGCGGATTTTGATTCCGCCATTCGGAGGTTCGAATCCTCCCGTCCCAGCCAGTTCCCCGCACATGGCCTGCAGACAAGGCGTTTAGTAAGCAAGGCCAAGGGGCTCTGCCCCTTGGATCCCCGCTAAGGGCTCGCCCTTAGGAACCCATTAGTTCAGGGTTTTGGGTGGGAGGGGGAACGCGCCCCTCTCGCCCGAGCAATTTTCATCGGACATCGCCTGCGCGTTCCCCCTCCCACCCAAAACCCTAATTAGCGGATTGCAAAGGCGAGCCTTTGCTGGGGGTCCAGGGGGCAAAGCCCCTTGGCCTTGCCTTACTGAACGCCCTGTTCGCGGGTCACGGGCAGGCGCAGGGTGGCGGTGGTGCCTTGGGCTGGGGGGCTGGCGAGGTGGAGTGTGCCGTTGGCTTGGCGGGCGAAGCGTTCGGCGATGGCGAGGCCGAGGCCTTTTCCGGCGCCGTTGGGGCGGGTGGTGAAGAAGGGTTCGGTGGCGCGGGCGAGGATTTCGGGTGTCATGCCCGGGCCGGTGTTGTGGATGGTGAGCGTGAGCGTGTGATCTGTGACGCGGGTGGTGAGGGTGATGGCGCCGGTGGCGGGGGTAGCGTCCAAAGCGTTGCGGAGGAGTTCCTGCAGGGCGAGTTCGGCGAGGGCGGGGTCGCAGAGGATTTGGGCGTTGCCGGCGCCGAGATCGGTGGCCAAAGCGGGGCGTTCGGCGCGCAGCGGGGCGGTGATGTTGGGGATGAGGTTGTCCAGAGCCAGCAAGGCGGGGGCCTGGGTGGCGCGGCCGGAGAAGGCGAGCAGGCGTTGCGCGAAAATTGCGGCGCGGTTGCCGGCATTGCGTGCGCCTTCGAGATAGGTATCGAAGCTGGTGACGCCGGTGCGTTTCGCGCGCATCTGCATGAGTTCGAGATTGCCGAGCATGCCGGTCAGCAGATTGTTGAAATCATGCGCGACATTGGCCGCGAAATGCTCCAATCGGTCCGTTCCGGGTGGCGGTGCAGGCGAGTCGGTCATTTGGGGTTTCCATTAAACTTCCGCCATGTTCACCGTGAAGATGAGAATTGGTAAACAATACGGTAAGTAGTGCAACACTCCTTTTATATTTAAACTCCTGCTTTCGGCAACGGATGTTTCAGATGCGGGAGTTTCGGACATGCGCATATTGCTCATCGAGGATGATGAAGAGGTTGCGCGGCTGGTTGCAACCGGAATGGGCGAGGCGAACCATCAGGTCACGCATGCGAGCGATGGCGCGGATGGCATGTCGCACGCGCTGCGCGAGCGTTTCGATGTCATGATTTTCGACCGGAAGCTGCCGGGCGGCGTGGATGGGGCGGATCTGTTGAAAACGTTGCGGGCCCGGCAGGTATCGACCCCGGCGCTGATCCTGTCCGGCCGGGGCGGCTTGCGGGACTGGATCACCGGGCTCGATTCCGGGGGCGATGATTATGTTGTGAAACCCTTCGTGTTCGCCGATCTGCTGCACCGCGTGGAAGCCTTGTACCGGCGGGATGCCGGGTAGCGCGCGGCGCTGGTAACGTGACGTTATTTGTTCCTAACGGAGGGCTTTGAGGTAGGTCACGAGGCCGGCGGTGGAGCCGTCCTGCGCGCTGAGATCTGCCGGGCCGGCGATGGCGGGCAGCAGCCTTGTCGCCAGTTCCTTGCCGAGTTCCACGCCCCATTGGTCGAAAGCGTTGATGTCCCAGATCGTGGCTTCGGTGAAAATGCGGTGTTCGTAGAGCGCGATGATGCGGCCGAGGGTTGCGGGGGTGAGCTTGGGGTAGGCGAGGGTGAGCGAGGGGCGGTTGCCGGGGAAGACTTTGTGCGGCGCCAGTGCGTCGATCTCGGCCTCGGGGCGGCCGGCGAGCTGGGCGCGGGCTTGCTCCAGCGTGCGGCCGAGCATGAGGGCTTGCGCCTGGGCCAGGCAGTTGGCGATGAGCAGGTTGTGATGCGCGCCCATATCCGGCTCGTGGCCTGAGGCGGCGATGAGGAATTCGCAGGGGATGACGTTCGTGCCCTGGTGCAGGAGCTGGTAGAAGGCGTGCTGGCCGTTGGTGCCGGGCTCGCCGAAGACCAGCGGGCCGGTGGGGTGTTCGACCGGCGTGCCGTCTTTTTTCACGGATTTGCCGTTGGATTCCATGTCGAGCTGCTGCAGGTAGGCGGGCAGGCGGGCGAGGCGCTGGTCGTAGGGCAGGATCGCGCGCGCGGAATAGCCGCAGAGGTCGCGATGCCAGATGCCGGCCAAAGCGAGCAGGACGGGGAGGTTTTGCGCCAGCGGGGCGGTGCAAAAATGCGCGTCCATTTCATGCGCGCCGGCGAGGAAGTCTTCGAAATGCTCGCGCCCGATGGCGAGCATGACCGGCAGGCCGATGGCGGACCAGACGGAATAGCGGCCGCCGACCCAGTCCCAGAAGCCGAAAATCTGTTCCGGGTCGATGCCGAATTCGGCGACCTTGGCCAGCGCGGTGGAGACCGCAACGAAATGCGCGGCGACGGCCTGTTCGCCGAGCGCGTTCACGATCCAGCGCCGGGCGGAATGGGCGTTGGCCATCGTCTCCACCGTGGTGAAGGTTTTCGAGGCGATGATGATGAGGGTGCGGGCGGGGTTGAGGTGGCGGATGGTGTCGGCGAGATGCGCGCCGTCCGCATTGGCGACGAAATGAATGCGCGGGCCGGTGTGATAGGGGGCGAGGGCGGCGGTGACCATGACGGGGCCGAGATCCGAGCCGCCGATGCCGATATTGATGACATCGGTGAAGGTCTCGCCGTTGGCAGCAAGGCGCGCGCCGCTGCGGATGGATTCGGCGAAATCGTAAAGCCTTTGGAACGTTTCGCGGATGCCGGGCATGATGTCCTGGCCGTCGACGAAGATCGGGTCGTTGCCGGGGGCGCGCAAGGCGGTGTGTAGGACGGCGCGCTTCTCCGTGGTGTTGATGGGGCAGCCTGCGAACATCGCGTCGCGCTTGGCGGCCAAGCCAGCAGCCTCGGCGAGGCTGAGCAGGGCGGCCAGGGCGTCCGCCGTGAGGCTGGTTTTGGAATAGTCCAGCAACATTCCGTCGCACGAGGCTGAGAATTGCGCGAAACGGTTGGGGTTTTCAGCGAAGAGGGTCTGGATATCGGGACGGTTGGCGGCCAATGCGGTCAGTTTCGCCCAGGCATTTGTGCTCATTTCGTTGTCCTTCTCGTTCCCCTGAGATTAAGCATGATTGCCTCGCTGTCAAAATGGTCGCCACGCGCGGCTTTAACCACAAAACTGCGTTCTAAGTGAGGCATGGATCGGGAATGGGGTCCGGGCCTCAGGCCCGGCCGGGGTCAAGGGGCGGGAGCCCCTTGCCTTAACCTTCGTCCATTCTCACACCAGGATGAAAATGCGCATAAACCGCGCGGGCGGTGGCGCGGTTGATGCCCGTGACGGCTTCGAGGTCTTTCAAGCCCGCTCCTTTGACGCCGCGCGCGGAGCCGAAATGCATGAGCAAGGCGCGTTTGCGGGCGGCGCCGATGCCGGCGATGTCGTCCAGTTCTGAGGTGGTGATTTTTTTGCTGCGCGCGTTGCGGTGGGTGGAGATGGCGAAACGATGCGCCTCGTCGCGCAGGCGCTGCAGGAAATAGAGCACGGGGTCGCGCGGCGGGAGCTGGAAGGGCTCGCGGCCGGGGATGTGGAACCATTCGCGCCCGGCATCGCGGTCCGGCCCCTTGGCGATGGCGACGAGCTTGATGTCGGAGAGGCCGAGCTCCTCCATGATGGCGGTGGCGGCCGAGAGCTGCCCGGCGCCGCCGTCGATCAGCACGATGTCGGGCCAGGTTTCGTTGTCGCGCTCCGGATTCTCGGCCAAAGCGCGGGAGAAGCGGCGGAGCATGACCTCGCGCATCATGGCGAAGTCATCGCCCGGGGTGAGGACGGTTTTGATCGCGAATTTGCGGTAGGCGGATTTGTTGAACCCTTCCGGGCCCGCGACGACCATGACGCCATAGGCCGAAGTGCCCATGATGTGGGAGTTGTCGTAGGTTTCGATGCGCTTTGGCGGTTCGGGCAGGTCGAACAGCTCGGCCACGGCGGCGAGCAATTTGCCTTGGCCCGCGGTCTCGGCGAGCTTGCGCTCCAATGCCTCGCGCGCGTTGGTCTGGGCGTGTTGCACGACATCGTGTTTTTCGCCGCGCTGGGGCACCAGGAGGGTGATCTTGCGCTCGGCCTTCAGCGAGAGGGCTTCGGCCAGCAGCTCCGTCTCCGTGGGGGCGTGGCTGAGGAGCAGCAGCGGCGGGGTGGGTTTGTCGTCGTAGAATTGCGCGATGAAGGCGGCGAGGATGTCTCCCGGCTCGTCCCCCTTGGCATGGGCGGGGAAAAAGCTGCGATTGCCGTTATTGCGGCCGCCGCGGATGAAGAAGACCTGCACGCAGCTCTGCCCGGCCTCCTGGTGCAAGGCGATGACGTCGGCATCCGTCAGGCTGGCGGGGTTGATGACATCGCTGCCCTGGATATGGGCGAGGCCGCGGATACGGTCGCGGATCGCGGCGGCGCGCTCGAATTCGAGATGCTCGGCGGCCTCCTCCATCGCGGCGGCCAGCTCTTTTTGCACGGCGCTGGATTTTCCGGAGAGGAAAGATTTTGATTGATCAACGAGTTGCTGATACTCGGCGGCGCTGATGCGTTCAACGCAGGGGGCGGAGCAGCGCTTGATCTGGAAGAGCAGGCAGGGGCGGGTGCGGTTGGCGAAGACCGTGTCGGCGCAGGTGCGCAGCAGGAAGACGCGCTGCAAAGCCTGCACGGTCTGGCCGACCGACCAGGCCGAGGCGAAGGGACCCCAATAGCTGCCCTTGCGGATCTGCGCGCCGCGATGCTTGGCGATCTGGGGGTAGGGGTGGTCCTCGGTCAGCATCAGCCAGGGATAGGATTTATCGTCCCGCAACAGGATGTTGTAGCGGGGTTTGAGTTTTTTGATGAGGTTGGCTTCGAGCAGAAGCGCCTCGGCCTCGGTATGGGTGGTGAGGATCTCCATCGCGGCGGTGTCCGCCACCATGCGGCGCAGGCGCTCGGGCAGGCGGGCAACCTGGGTGTAGGAGGTGACGCGCTTGCGCAGGTTGCGCGCCTTGCCGACATAGAGCGCATCGCCCTTGGTATCGAGCATGCGATAGACGCCGGGATTTCCGGGCATCGTCTCGAGCGCGATTTCGATGATCGTGACCCCGGTTGCGGGGAGGTTTTCATCCACAGCGGACATGATAACCCTGTGGATAAGTTTGTGGAGCGTTGTCAACCGCCATGGCTTTTGCTGCGGGCTGGTCAAACGCGGCAGGATTCGGGAAGACTCGATTATCTTTAGTTAACATGTTGATTTGAAAGAAAAGTTTAGTTCTGACATTGTAACGTCAAGGGCGTAATTTTTGTCGGCACCCCTTGACTCGCTGTGGAATCGCGGCGTGGACAACTATGAAGCCCGACGTTCGACCTCGATGCCCGCGGATGTTGCGTCTGCGAAAATATCCAGCTTTTCAACGCGCACGCGGGCGATGAGAATGCGCGGATCGACGAGGCAGGCTTCCGCCAGGCGTTCGGCCAGGGTCTCCACCAACTGCACATGGCCCGATGCCACCATGCCGCGCACCAGGTTCACGATGGCCTCGTAATCGACGACGCGGCTGAGATCGTCCTGGCCGATTGCGGCGCGGGAGGTGCGATTGAGGCTGTCATCGGTGATTGCGAGGTCGATATTGATGCGCACGCGCTGCAATGCCGTGTGCTCGTGCGCGTACACGCCGATGGAGGCGGCGAGCACGAGGTCGCGGATAAACATGTGGCGCGTGGCGCGGGCGGCGTCCGCGTAGCGGGGTTGGTCCATTTGCTGTTTCTGCGCCGATGGCGGGGTTTAGGCAACGTTGATTTGGGCTGGGCTGCCCCTTTCCGGGGGCAGGCGTGCGGCGTATTGGAGGTTGAATTCCATGCATAAGGAGGCTGCGTTGCGACGGTTCCAAAGCGGGTTATGGGTGATTTTTGCGGTGTGCGCGCTGGCCGGATGGCCGCTTGCCGCCAATGCCGCCGGGACGCCGAATGTGAGCGTCAGCGCGCCCTGGATCCGCTATCTGCTGCCGAACCTGCCGGCCGGCGGGTATATGGTGCTGAAGAATAGCGGCGATGGGGATGCCATGCTGATCGGCGCGTCCTCCCCCGATTGCGGGAGCATGATGCTGCATCAGAGCAAGGATTCGAGCGGCATGTCGATGATGATGGATGTCTCCGGCATCCGCGTGCCGGCTGGCGGCAGCGTCAGCCTGGCCGATGGCGGGTATCACCTGATGTGCATGCAGCCGAAAATGCATGTCGGCGAGCGCGTGCCGTTGATGCTGAGTTTCCAGGACAAGTCCAGCATCCTGCTCATCGTGCCCGTCTATGGCGCGGCCGGCCCGCAGTGAGGCGCTGGCTGCTGCCGGCGCTGCTGATCCCCGCTTTGGGCCATGCAGCGCCGCGTGAGGGGCAGCAGATCGTCCTGCACGGCAATGATAACGGCGCCCTGCCCTGCGCCGCCTGCCATGGCGCGGATGGCGCCGGGAATGCCGCAATTGGCGCACCCGCGCTGGCCGGGCTGCAAGCCGGGGTCATCGAGAACACCCTCGGCCAATATGCGCGCGGCAATGGCGGAACGCCCGTGATGCAGTCCATCGCCCGCGCCCTCAGCCCCGCCGAAACCCAAGCCGTGGCCACCTACCTCGCCGGGCTGGCGAGACGAGGGAGTTGAGGGAAGCAAGGCCAAGGGGCTCTGCCCCTTGGAACCCCGCGAAGGGCCGCGCCCTTCGATCCGCGATTTGAGGGATCTGAAAAGGGGGGCGCCTCAGCTGTCAGAACCACCCGGGGCGCCCCCCTTTTCAGATCCCTTAAGTTCTGGATTCCAAAGGCGAGCCTTTGGCGGGGTCCAGGGGCAGAGCCCCTGGCCTTGGCTGCCTTAACGCCTTGTTTTGCCAGCCCTGCGATGGTGGGTAGTTGGCAGCGGGGGGGCAAGCGAATATGGGAGCGGGCGAGATGCATTGCGAAGGAGCGATAGAATGTCGGATGTGAGCCAGTCGACGGATTATAAGGTCAAGGATATCTCGTTGGCGGCATGGGGCCGCAAAGAGATTGAGATGGCCCAGGATGAGATGCCGGGGCTGATGGCGCTGCGCGCCGAGTTCGGCAAGGACCAGCCGCTTAAGGGCGCCCGGATTGTCGGCTGCCTGCACATGACGATCCAGACCGCGGTGCTGATCGAGACGCTGACGGCGCTGGGCGCTTCCGTGCGTTGGTCGTCCTGCAATATTTTCTCGACCCAGGACCAGGCTGCGGCTGCGGTGGCTGCTGCGGGCGTGCCGGTGTTCGCCTGGAAAGGGCTGACCGAGGAAGAGTTCTGGTGGTGCATCGAGCAGACCGTGCGCGGGCCGGATGGCTGGGTTCCGAACATGATTCTGGACGATGGCGGCGACGTCACCAAGCTGATGCACGACAAGTATCCCGAGATGCTGAAGGATATTCGCGGCATTTCCGAAGAGACCACGACAGGCGTGCATCGTCTGTGGGAAATGGCGAAGGCTGGGCAGCTGCTGGTGCCGGCGATCAACGTGAATGATTCGGTGACGAAGTCGAAGTTCGACAACCTGTATGGTTGCCGCGAGAGCCTGGTGGATGGCATCCGCCGTGGCACGGACGTGATGATGTCCGGCAAGGTTGCTGTGGTTGCGGGCTTTGGCGATGTCGGCAAGGGGTCGGCCGCGAGCCTGCGCAATGCCGGTTGCCGCGTGCTGGTGACCGAGATCGACCCGATCTGCGCGTTGCAGGCGGCGATGGAAGGCTATGAGGTTGTGACGATGGAAGAGGCCGCTCTGCGCGGCGATATCTTCGTTACCGCCACGGGCAATGTGGATGTGATCACGCTCGACCACATGCGCGCCATGAAGCACCGCGCGATTGTCTGCAATATCGGGCATTTCGACAGCGAGATTCAGATCGAGAGCCTGCGCAATCTCAAATGGGATAACGTGAAGCCGCAGGTGGATGAGGTCGAGTTTGCCGATGGCAAGCGCCTGATCGTGCTCTCCGAGGGCCGGTTGGTGAACCTCGGCAATGCGACCGGGCATCCGAGCTTTGTGATGAGTGCGAGCTTCACCAATCAGGTGCTGGCGCAGATCGAGCTGTGGACGGCGCCGGCGGGCAAGTACGAGAACAAGGTGTATGTGCTGCCGCGGCATCTGGATGAGAAGGTGGCGGCGCTGCATCTCGCGAAAGTTGGCGCGAAGCTGACGCAGCTGACGACGAAGCAGGCCGAGTATCTGGGCCTGGCGCAGAGCGGTCCGTTCAAGCACGAGCTGTATCGCTACTAAGATGAAGATCGGCAACATCCTGACGGTTTTGGGTCTCTCGGCGCTGGTCGGCGGGATGTTGTTTTTCGGCGCTGTCATGGCGCCGTTGGTGTTCACGAAATTGCCGCCCGATATTGCGGGAACGTTCATTCGGGCGGCGTTTCCGTTTTACTACTTGTATATGATCGTCACCGCCGGGATCGGCGTGATCGGTTTGTTGTGCCGCCGGCAGAAGGTTTCCGCGGTGGTGCTGCTGATCGTGGCGCTGGTGACGGTGTGGCTTTGGGCGTGGTTCATTCCGTATCTGGATGGGCTGCGTGCGGCGGGGAACATGGCGGCGTTCAATCGCGGGCATGGGATTTCCGTCTGGATTGACGGTGCGCAGTTCATTGCGGCTTTAGCGCTGCTGATCCGCACAGCGATTTAGGATTTTTAACGCCAGGTTTGTTGCTGGCGTTTCCTTGAAACATTTCTGCATCCGGAAGTAAGCGAGGGCTTGCGCGGTGGCCGCGCGGCTGGAATTGTCGGCGTTCACCATCGCCAGATAAATGGTTTTGTGCTGCGCGAGGTTGGGGATGTCGCCTGGGCGCAGCAGCAGGATTTGCAAATTTTGTGGAGCGGTGGCGAGGAACGGGCCGGGGATGCCGACGCCGTCATTGCCGTAGGGCAGCAGGACCAGCGCGCCGGGCGGGGCGAGCTCGGCGATCTCATGGGCGGCGAGGGCCTGGGGTTGCATGGTGGACGGGGCGAGTGCGAGGCCCGCGATGGCGCAGGCTTCGGCGGCGATGAAGGCGACGCACAAGGGGCGCGGCAGGGCGGCGGCCAGGAGCAATGCGAAGTATGGCAGGCTGAAGGCGAGGTAGCGGATTTCAATCGGTGTGTTGTGGAAAACGAGGCCGAGCAGGATCAGGCCGCAGGGCGTTGCGATGGCAGCCAGGGCCAAGGGCAGGCTGTGCGCAGGGTGGTGCCGGAGGATGCAGGCAAGCCCGGCGAGGAAGAGCAGCAGCAAAGCGGGGGTGACGGCGGCGCCGTACGGGGCGGCGTAGAGCGGCAGGCCGCCGAACAGCGCCGCGCCGGAATCCTTGGCCAGCAATGCCAAAGCGTGGCCGGGTGCGAAGGCGGCGAACTGGGAGGTGCGGGAGGCGCGTTGCGCGAGGAAAAAAGGTGCGTCGAGCAGGAGGAAGGGCAGCAGGCCGAGTGCCGTGGGGGTGAGGTACCGGCGGCGGGATGGGGCGAGGCTGAGCCAGGCGACAACCGCGCAGGCGATGAAAATGGCGAGGTAGTTGGTGAAGCTGGCGGCGCCCAAAGCGAGGCCGCCAGCCAAAGCGGAGGCCTGGCGGTTGCTGCGCACGGCGTGGAAGATGAGGGAAAAGCCGAGAAGGTTCAAAAATTGCGCAAGCGCGATGTCGCGCGCGATGATGCCGGTATAGGCGAAGCCGTAGCTCAGCACGGTGAGCGCGAGTGCGGCGAGGACGGGAATTCTGGCGGCCCTGGCAAGCTCGGCGATGACGGCGAGCGTGGCCAGGGAGATGAGGATGGAGAGCAGGCGGGCGGCGAACCAGGATGGGCCGAAGAGGCGGCGCCAAAATTCCAGGCACCAAAAATAGAGCGGCGGGTGGACGTCCCCGGTTTTCAGGTTTTCGGCGATTTGCGCGAAGCCGGCATGGCCGGTGTAGAAATGCCGGACCGTGCTGGGGGTGAAAATGCCTTGTGGCCAAGGCGGGCGGGGATTGCCCGCGGTGAGGAAGAGGGAATAGGCCTCGTCATATTCCGCGGCGCGGTGCTGCGCGATGGCGATTAAAAGCAGAGCGGCGAGGAGCAGGAAAGCCGTGGGCTTCATGCCGCAATGTTGCGTGTTTGTTTTGGTTTAGCAACGGCAAAAAGGAAGCAAAGGGAAGGGCCTTCTTTTTGTGAACAAAAAGAAGCAAAAAAACTTTTTTACTC
The DNA here is from genome assembly GCA_963737355.1 of uncultured Pseudomonadota bacterium. Taxonomy (GTDB): domain Bacteria; phylum Pseudomonadota; class Alphaproteobacteria; order Acetobacterales; family Acetobacteraceae; genus Acidocella. Next base: position 1,129,080 of record CAVTSC010000008.1, read on the forward strand.
TGGGCCGGGGGCGCGCATAGCTCCCGGCTCTGAAGGCGTAAAAGTTTTTTGCGCCGCTTTTTTTCAAAAAAGCGGCTACTTTCTTCCTAAGTCCCAAACTCCTGCGCGGCATTGGGATCGAGACGCGTGGCGGCGGCGAAATCGGTCTGGGCGGCGGTTTTATTGCCTAAAGCCTGCTCGGCCAGAGCGCGGCCGTAGAGCGAGCTGGCCTGTTTCGGGTCGGCCTGCAAAGCGGCGGTGTAGTTTTGGATCGATGCTGGGTAGTTGTGCATCTTTAAATACACGAAGCCGATGGAATTGAGGATCGTGCCGTCCTTCGGCGCGATGCTCAACGCGTGTTGGCAGTCCGTCAGGGCGTTTTGCAGGTCGCCGCCGACGGCGCGCATCCAGCAGCGATTGTTCCAGACCAGGCTGTCATGCGGGAAGGCGCTGATGAGGATCGTGTAGTCGGCGACGGCGGCGCTGTATTGATGCGTGTTCTCATAGGCCAGCGCGCGGTCGAAATAGGCGGCGTAGAGTTTTGGCGCGCGGGTGATCGCGGCGGTGTCGTCCGAGACGGCGCGGGCGGGCTGGTTGAGGGATTGATAGGCGGCGGCGCGCACGGCGTAGAGGTCCGGATCGTCCGGCTGGAGCGCGATGGCCTGGGTCGCGTCCGTGATGGCGGCGTCGAAGCTCCCGGTATGCTGGTAGGCCTGCGCGCGGTTGGCGAAGATGAGGTAAAGGCCGTGCGCGTTGAGATGGTTTGTTTGCAGCATTTTGGTGAGCTGCGCGATTTCCTGCTTCCAGAGGGATTTCTCGCCATCATAGAGGCCGAGATTGATGCCGGCATCGATATTGGCGGGGTCGAGTGCGAGGACCTTGGTGATGTTGGGCAGCGCCTGGTCGGGCTGGTTGGCGCCGAGGAAGATTTCGCTGCGCAGGATATAGGCGCGCGTGTCCTCCGGGTTGAGGTTGAGGGCATTGGCGGTGTCCGCCTTGGCCTCGTCCATCGCGTTCGTGTTCAGCTCCGCGAAGGCGCGCTCGGTATAGGAAGGGGCGAAGCGTGGGTTGATCGTCAGCGCGCGGGACTGGTCGGCGATGTCGTTCTGCCATTGCTGTTGCAGCCCATAGGCGCTGCCGCGCACGAGATAGGCGTGCGGGTCGCTGGGATTGAGGCTGATCGCCGTGGTCTCGTCGGCGATGGCGGGGGCGAACCGGCCGAGGGCGGCGAAGCTGCTGCCGCGGTCGAGCCAGGCGGTGTAGGAAAAATGGTCGAGCGCGATGGCCGCGGTGGCGTCCTGGATCGCGGCGGGCGTGTCGCCCAGTTGCTGTTCGGCAAAGCCGCGTTCGGTCAGGCTGTCCACCAAACGGGGATTGAGGGCGAGCGCCATCGTCTGGTCGGCGATGTCCTTTGCCCAGTCCTTGCTCTGGCCGTAGGCGGCGCCGCGCAGGATGTAGAGGCGCGGATTGGCGTCGGCGGGGGAGGTGAGCGAGAGCGCCTGCGAGGTATCGGCGATGACCTGGGCGGTTTGGCCGAGGGCGGTTTCCGCCACGGCGCGTTCGAGCAGAGCGTCGCCGTCTTTGGCGTTCAGCGCCAGCGCGCTGGTCTGGTCGGCAATGTCGAGATCCGCGCGGTTTTGCGCAAGATAGGCGACGCCGCGCAGGGTGAAGGCGGTGGGGTTCGCGGGGTCGAGGGCGATGGAGGTGTTGAGATCGGCGATGGCCTGGTCGAGTGCATGTTTCGCGCCATAGGCCTTGGCGCGGGTGATGAAGATTTTGGCGTTTTCCGGGTTCAGCGCGATGGCCTGGCTGGCATCCGCGATTGCCGGGTCGAGCGCGCCGCGCGCAGCCTCCGCCGCCGCGCGATTGGCATAGGCCTCGAACAGATAGGCGCCCATCTCCTGCCCGCCCTCGATGATGGCGGTGCAGCCGGGGATGCTGGTGTTCGGGTTTGCGGCCTCGCAGTCGTGGAGCGACTGCAGGGTGGCGGGCGGCGTGGCTGTTTGCGCGCGGGCAGCCTGGGGGAGGGCCAGGAGGGATATGCCGAGAGAAAGGCTGACCGCGATGCGCCGCATTATTCGTCCTTCAATGCCCGGCCCATCAGGGCCGCCATGGTCTCTGCGACATTCATTTCACCGCTCAGGAGTTTTGTCACGGCCTCGGTGATCGGCATGTCCGTGCCGGCGGCACGCGCGCGGGCGAGCAAAGCGGGGGCGGTGGCCACACCTTCGGTCACGCTGGAGCGGCCGGCCAGGATGGATTGCAGGCTCTCGCCCTGGCCCAGCGCATGGCCCAGCGAGAAATTGCGGCTGCTGACGCCGGTGCAGGTGAGCAGCAGATCGCCTAGGCCCGAGAGGCCGGAGACGGTCTCCGGCCGGCCGCCGAGCGCGGTGGCGAGGCGGGCGATTTCCGCGATGCCGCGGGTAATCAGGGCGGCGCGGGCATTCTCGCCGAGCCCGGCGCCGATGACCACGCCGGAGGCAATCGCGATGACGTTTTTCGCAGCCCCGCCGAGCGCGGCGCCGATGATGTCCGGGCTGCCATAGAGGCGCAGCGTGCTGGTTTTCAGCGCGGCCATCAGCTCGGCGCGCAAGGCGGCGTCTTGGGTGGCGAGCACGGCGGCGGCGGGCAGGCAATGCGCGATTTCATGCGCGAAATTCGGGCCGGTGAGGATGGCGGTGGGGCGGTCGGGGAAGAGTTCCGGGGGCAGCAGGAGCGTTCCGGTCTCCAGCCCCTTGCAGCAGAGCACCAGCGGGGCATTTGCCGGGAGGGCGTGCGCGATGGCGCGCAGATGCTGCATCGGCACGGCGAGGAGGAAAATATCCGCCGCCGGCATCTCATGCGTGATGTGCAGGTTCTCGGGCAGGGAGATGCCCGGCAGACGCGGATTTTCGCGGTGCTTGGCCATGGCGGCGGCGCGGGCGGCATCGCGCGCCCAGAGGGTGACGTGCTTGGCGGCCCTTGCGTTCAGGACGGCCAGAGCGGTGCCCCAGGCGCCGGCGCCGATGACCGCGATATGCGGGTTGGCGTTATTCATCGATCAGAATTTCGATTTGGGCGGAATGGCCTGGCTCGCCGAAAATTTTCCGAAAGCGTTGAGCATGGGCAGCGCCTCCTCGGCGAAGCCGAAAGGCGGGTTGATGATGAGCAGGCCGCAGCCGTTGAGCCGGGTCGGGTCGGTCGGCGGGCGGCGCAAAAATTCGGCGCTGATGACATCGCGGATTTTGGAGAGTTGCAGGGTTTCGACAAAGGCCCGCACGGGGGCGCGGTGCTTGATGGGGTACCACACGACATAGACGCCGGATTTGAATTTTCCATGGGCGGCGATGAGGTTTTCGGCGAGGGTCGCAAACTCGTCCGGGCGCTCGAAGGGCGGGTCGATGAGGATGAGGGCGCGTTTTTCGGGCGGAGGCAGGAAGGCGCGCAGGGCCTCGTAGCCGTCGCGCTCATGCACCGCGACGCCTTGCGTGCCGTAAAAATTTGTGTTTCAGGGTGGCGGCGTCCTCGGGGTGGAGTTCGCAGGCGATCAGCCGGTCCTGTTCGCGCAGCAAAGCGGCGGCGATGGCGGGGGAGCCGGGATAGAGGCCGAGGCGTTCCACCTGCGCCAGGTAGTCGGCGAGTTCGGGCGGATTGGCGGCCAGGACGCGGGCGATGCCCTCGCGCCATTCGCCGGTTCGCTCCGCCGGTCCCGAGGTGAGGTCGTAGCTGCCGATGCCGGCATGGGTGTCGAGGACCAGGAAGGGTTTTTCCTTGCGCTGCATGGCGCGGAGCAAGAGCAGGAAAAGCGCGTGTTTGATGCAGTCGGCAAAATTGCCGGCATGGAAGGCGTGGCGGTAGTTCATAGAGACTCCAGCGGCCAGCGGGGGCGGCAGGGGGCGGTGAGCGGGATCGGTCAGGCCGGCATTCAGACGCTCGATGGCGGCCCAGGCGACCATGACGGCATTATCGGTGCACAGGCGCAAAGGCGGGGCGATGAGGGTTTTGCGCGTGCGCGGCGGCAAGGGCGGCAAGGCGGGTGCGGATGGCGGTGTTGGCGGCGACACCGCCCGCGATGATGACGCGGAGGCATCCGGGCGGAGCGGCGAGCGCGTGTTGCAGGCGGTCGGCGAGGATATCGGTGACGGCGGCCTGGAAGCTGGCGGCAATGTCGGCGGCGCGCTGCTGGGGAGCGCGCCCTCGCCTTGCGCGGCGACGAGCTGGGCGACGGCGGTTTTCAGGCCGGAGAAGGAGAAATCGCAGCCCGGGCGGTGCAGCAGCGGGCGGGGCAGGGCAAAGGCTTTGGCATCGCCGTGTCGCGCCAAAGCTTCCAGCGCCGGGCCGCCGGGATAGGGCAGGCCGAGGAGTTTGGCGGTTTTATCGAAGGCCTCGCCGACCGCGTCGTCCAAGCGTCGTGCCGAGCTGGCGGTAGCTTCCCACGCCCTCGACCGACGACGCATTGCGAATGCCCGCCGGAGAGCAGCAGCAGCAAATAGGGAAAGCTGGGTTGCGTGGCGCTCAGGCCCGGCAGGCGGGCGGTCAGCGCGTGGGCTTCCAGATGGTTGATGGCGAGATAGGGTTTTTGCGCCGCGATGGCCGCCCCCTTGGCAAAGCCGGTGCCGACCAGCAGCCCGCCGATGAGGCCGGGGCCGGCGGTGGCGGCGATGGCGCCGAGCTCCGCAAAGCCAAGCTTGGCCGTCTCCAGGACCTGGGCAACCAAAGCGGAGAGCGCGGAGAGATGGGCGCGGGCGGCGATTTCCGGCACCACGCCGCCGAAGGCGGCATGGTCGGCGATCTGGCTCAGCACGAGCTCGGCCAGGATGGTGCCGTCCGGCGCCAGCACCGCGGCGGCGGTTTCATCGCAGGAGCTTTCAATTCCTAATACCGGCATTGAGATGAACGCGGCTTTTCTTTCCATGATGCACGCTCTAGAGCACCCGGGTGAAAACCGTAACACCCCCGATTAAACCGCACCACCGGGACCTGCCGCTCAAAGTCGGCACGCGCGGCTCGCCGCTGGCCCGTGCCCAGACCGCAACCTTTCTCGGCGCTGCTGGAGCAGTTCTGCCCGGTGCTGCGGCGCATGGAAGTGTTCCAGGAGCATATCATCGTCACCACCGGCGATGCGGTGCAGGACCGGGCGCTGGCGGAGATCGGCGGCAAGGGACTGTTCGCCAAGGAAATCCATGAGTCGCTGGCGGCCGGGCGGATCGATTTCGCCGTGCATAGCCTGAAGGATCTGGAGACCACGCTGCCGCCGGGCATCACGCTGGCCTGCACGCTCAAGCGCGAGGATGCGCGCGATGTGCTGATCCTGCCGCCCGGTCATGCACGCGGCGGACCCGGCTGATCCGTATGCGGCACTCGCCCATGGCGCGCGGGTGGGCTCGGCCTCCGTGCGGCGCCAGGCGCAGTTGAAACATGCGCGGCCGGATCTCGAATTCTCGCTGCTGCGCGGCAATGTCGGCACGCGGCTGGGCAAGGTCGCCGCGGGCGAGCTGGATGCGACGCTGCTGGCCTATGCCGGGCTGCGGCGCCTGGGCCTGCAGGAGCATGCCAGCGTGGTGCTGGACCCGGAAGTGATGGTGCCGTCGGCCTGCCAGGGGATTGTCGGCATTACCGTGCGCACCGAGGATACGGAATTGCTCGAGATGCTGGCGGGCATCGAGGATCCGGAGGCTAAGGCGGTCTCGACCGCGGAACGGGCCCTGTTGAGCGCGCTCGATGGCTCCTGCCGGACGCCGATCGGCGGGTATGCGCGGCTGCTGGAGGATGGCAGCCTGCATCTTACCGGGCTGGTGGCGCGGGCGGATGGAAGTTTTCTGCTTCAGGCGCACCGCGACCGGCGCCGTGGCGGATGCGGAGCGGATGGGGCGGGAGCTCGGGCTCGCGCTGAAGGCGGATAGCCCGGACGATATTTTCGCGCCGTGAAAATCCTGGTGACCCGGCCGGAGCCTGGCGCGAGCGCCACGGCGGCGCGGCTGGTCGCCATGGGGCATGTGCCGGTGCTGGCGCCCTGCCTGGCCATTACGACGCTGTCCGCACATCTGCCGGAGCAGCCCGCGGCGCTGATTATCACCAGCGGCCAGGCGGTGCCGGCACTGCCTGAGCATTTGCGCATCTGTGCCGGTATTCTGCGTCGGCGATGCGACGGCGCGCAGCTTGCGGGCGGCGGGGTTCAGCCGGGTGGAGAGTGCCGGGGGCGATGCCGAGGATTTGTTCCGGCTGGTCACCGCGCGGCGTGTGGCCGGGCTGCATGTGCTGGCGGTGGGCGAGCGCCAGGGGCTGGCGCTTGTGCCGGCAATTGCGCGCGGCGGGGATTTCCGTGGTGCGGCGCAAGGTTTACGCGGCGCGGCCGTTGCGGGTGTTGCCGGAAGCCGCGCGGCAGGCGCTGGCGGGGGGTGAGATCGGCGCGGCATTGTTTTACTCCGCCGAGACGGCGCGCGCGTTTATGCGATTGAAACCGGTTGGGACCGCCCGATATCCAGGCTTATGCGTTGAGTTCCAAGGTTGCCGAGGCGTTGCGCGGCTTGCCCTGGAGCGCAATCCATGTCGCATTGGCGCCTACCGAGGCGGATTTGATGGCATTATTATCATGAGCGAGACAGAGCCGAACATTGGGGCTGCGATACAGAGCGTGCCCGCGACCGAGTCCGGCCCGGCGGTGACGCCGGTGGCCGTGCCTGTGCCGGTGCGGCCGCGGCGCTCGCTATGGCCAGTGTGCTTTGGCCTTGGGTTTTTGCTCCTGGCGGGCGGCGAGGGGTATTTATGGACGCTGCATCAGGCGCATTCCGGGCGGGCGACGCAGCTTGCCGTGGTGCAGGCGCAGGTCGCGGATTTGCGGTTGCTCGCGGCAAAGACGCAGCCGCTCGGCAGCACGGTGAGCGCGCAGGCGGATCTTGCCGTGAAATTCGCCACGCTGGCGGCACAGGTGAACGCGGTGCAGGCGCAGGTGGCGACGGATCATGGCACGCTCTCTGCCTTGCAGGAGAATGCGACCGATCTGACCAAGCTGACCGCGCGGATCTCGCGGCTGAATGCGCTGGAGACGGCGCGCATGGCGCTCGATGCCGGGCAGCCGCTCGGCGATATTCCGAACGCGCCGCCGGCACTGGCGCAATTCGCCGCTGTGGCGCCGCCGAGCGAGGCGCAGTTGCGGATGGAGTTCCCCGCCGCGGCGCGGGCGGCCGAGGCGGCGAGCATCGCGGGCGAGGGGCAGGGGACGTATTGGTCGCGCGCGCTGGCGCGGCTGGAGAATTTCGTCACGGTGAGCGATGGCACGCATGTGCTGATCGGCGCGCCGGCGGCGGGGGTGGTCGCCCAGGCGGGAGCGCTGTTGAATGCCGGGGATCTTGGCCGGCGCCGTGGCGTTGCTCGATACCATGAGTGTCAGCACAAAGCAGGCCATGGCGGGCTGGCTGGACCAGGCGCATGCGCTGCTGGCGGCGCGGGCGGCGCTGCTCGCCCTTGCCGGACAGGCGTGATTGCATGTTGCGGGCGGTGAAATTCATCCTGATCGCGGCGGTGCTGCTGGTGCTGGCCTGGTGGATCGGCGGGTTGCCCGGCGATGTGACCGCGCATGCCGGGCCGTATACGGTGCAGACCTCGACGCCGGCGGCGTTGTTGGTTCTGTTTCTCATTGCGTTGTTGTTCACCGTGCTGCTGCGGGTGATTGGCGGTATCCGGCGGGCGCCGGGGGGCATGCGCGCCTGGCGCGGGGGGCGGCGGCAGCGCTTGGGCGAGATCGCGACGCAGCGCGGCATTGTGGCGCTGGCCGCGGGCGATGCGGCAGCGGCGCGGGCGCAAGCCGGGCGGGCGCGCAAATTGCTCGGCGATGCGCCGCTGGTGCTGCTGCTGACCGCGGAATCCGCGCGGCTGGCCGGGCAGGCCGAGCAGGCGCGGGCAGCGTTCGAGAAACTCACCCAGCATAAGGACTTGGCGTTTCTCGGGCATCGCGGCCTGCTGCGCCAAAGTGCTGCCGAGGGCGAGCATGCGCGCGCGCATGCGCATGCGTTGGCGGCGGAGGATGCGTATCCCGGCAGCCAATGGGTGCGGGGCAAGCGGCTGGAACTGGCGGTGCGGCAGGAGGATTGGGCCGCAGCTTTGAGCCTGACGCGGGTGCCGGCGGAGATTGCGGCATTGGCGACCGGGGCGGCGCAGGCCAGCACGGATAAGCGCCGCGCGCTGAATTATGCCAAGCAGGCGGTCCGCGCCGCGCCGGATTTGGCGCCGGCGGTGGTGGCGCTGGCCGATGCGCTGAACGCCCTGGGCAAGCCGCGCGCGGCCAAGCGGGCCTTGCTGGCGGGCTGGAAAACCAAGCCGCATCCCTTGATCGCGCAGGCCTGGTTCGCACCGGTGGCAACGCCGATCGAGCGGGCGCGGGCAGCCTCCGAACTGGCGGCGGCCAATCCGGGGCATGCGGAGTCTGAGCTGGTGCTGGGCGAGACCGCGCTCGGCGCGCGGTTGACCGGCGAGGCCAGGCGCCATGCCGAGGCGGCGATCGCTGCCGGGGGAAGCGATGGCCGGGCGGAGCATATTCTGGCGGCACTCGACGGTAGGGCACCCGGAAGCCCAGCCGCTGCCGGCTGGGTATGCAGCGCCTGCCATACGGCGGAGCTTGCCTGGGCGCCGGCTTGCCCGCATTGTCACCGGCCTGGGACAATGAGCGTGAGGACCGGCACGGCTTTTGCTTAAAATTTTAATGAACTTGACATATTCGCGGTTGTCCAAAAAAGAGGCGGACCGCGCCGACGAAGGATTTTGACTTGCAAGCACCGACCGCTGAAACTGCTTTTCCGGACTGGGAGCCGCGTGAACTCGGGCTGCCACAGGCCACGCTGGTGGCGATTCTCCTGGTTGGGGGGATTATTGCCGCGGCTTTTGTGGCGGCTTCCAGCCTGACCCCGAAGCCGCCGCCGCCGCCGCCGATTCAGGTGACGCAGGCGGAGCTGACGCAATTGCCGAAGCCAACGCCGCCGCCGCCGCCGAAAGTGGTGCCGCCGCCGAAGCCGATTCCGGCCGTGATTCCGAAGCCGCCGCCGGTGGCGAGCAAGATTTCCGTGGCGACGAAGCCGCCGCCGCCCGTGCGCCATATCTATAAGCCGGTGCCGCATCCGATCATCAACCACACGCCGCCGCCGCCGACGCCGCTGCCCGTGAGCCCGAAGCCGCCGCCGGTGGCCGCGGCGCCGACGGCCGGTATCCCGGTCTATGGCAACCAGATGTATAATATCATCGAGGCGAACCAGAGCGTGCCGCCGGCTTTGGCGCAGCTTGGCGTTTCCGGGACGGCCGTGATCCAGATCACGATCGGGCCGGATGGGCGTGTGCTCTCGGCGCGGGTGCTGAAATCCAGCGGCGTGCCGTTGATCGACCAGACCGCGTTGGCGCATGCCCAGGACGCGCATTATCCGCCGTTTAATTCGCAGATGCCGAGCGCGTCGCAGACGTTCAACATTCCGGTTGAGATTGACGCCGAAAACGGCAACTGAGTTTAGTTAAAATTTAGGCAAACGAACAGAAGCTGGCCAATAAAATGGTCAGCTTTTGTTGGTTTTGGGGTAGTATTAATAACGAATTGCCGTGGGTGCCGAGGTTTTGTGGTGTCGAACGTGGGTTGCGACATAATTGTATAATATTTGAGTCTGTTTTGTTTTCATCTGCGTTTTAGCTTGCATGCGCCGCAAGTTTTGCTCGTCTGCGGAATTTTATGGCGCGGCGTAATGTTTCAGACAGTTTGGCATTAACTTTGCTGTCACATCTCTGACATCAAAGGTGGTCGGGTGGTCCAGGCGGACTATCCGGTTGTTAGCGATGTCGTGAATCAATTGGTCGAGTAAGGGGCTTCATATGAAAAAGGGCGCAATAAACTTGCGTGGGAGATTGCTGGCGTTCACCGCCTGCACGATGGTGGGCATGACGATGGACGTCGCGGTGGCCCAGGCGCAAACGGTGGTGACGCCGACGCCGGCAGCGACTTCCGTTGCGGTGCCGACGCCGGTGGTGGTGCCGGGCGAAGGGACTTCGGCGGATCTGAATGCCTATCAGATTAAAAAAGTGCGCATTCTTTATCAGAAGCTGTTGCTGAGAGAGAAAGACGTTCCGAGTGCTGTGACGAATTTGGACAGCAAGGATATTGCCGCGCAAAATCCGACGATGGGTTCCGTGCAGACCCTGCTCAAGATGACCCCCTCGGTGCAGGCCTACTCGCAGGGCCCGGGGCAGAGCGCGCCGACGCTCGCGATTCGCGGTGTGCGTAACGACGAATTGGCGGAAACGCTGGATGGCGTTCCCATCAACGATCTGATGTCCGGCTCGGGCGATTATCTGTCGAACAACGTTGGCTCGGCGATTACGCTGAACGAGCTTGGCGGTACGACCGTGTATCCCGGTGTGGCACCGCCGGATGCGCAGGGTTTTGGCACTGTGGGCGGCACGATTGCGTATCAGACGAAGCAGCCGACCGATGACCGCTATGCGGAACTCGAAGGCGGCTTTGGCTCGTTCGACACGCAGCATGCCGGTTTCACGATCAATACCGGTAAGATGGGCGATGGCGTCGATGCGCCGAAGGCCATCATGCTGTACGACCAGAGCCAGACGGCGGGTTATGTCAGCGGGACCAACGCGCAGTATCATGACTTCTTGTTTAACATTCAGAAGCCCTATGATAACGGCCTGTCGAAGGTTGGCTTGGTTGTCATCTTCAACCAGGGCAAGGGCAATATCCAGACGGAGCCCGTGCCGGTTGCTGTGATCAACAGCAACAAATACACCTATAATTTTCCGAAATCGCTGGGTTATTATAACCAGGCTGGTCAGTTCCTGACCACGATTTTGAGCGACGAGACCTATATTAATCAGTATCTGATTTTCAACGGCTCGGCGTTCTTCCTGCATTCGACGCAGTCGGTGGACAGCTACGCCTCGGCCGCTACGACCAATGGCACCTTCCCCTATCAGGTCAACGTCCAGGCCCCGTATTCGTTCTACGGCCCGATCATGGACGATAATCCGGGCGCCTTCACCTATAACCCGGATATCTTCGGTTCGTATCAGCAGGGCGAAGCTTACGAAGATACGAATAGTGCGGCCAACACGGTCGGCGTCACGCCGAAGCTGAGCATCTTCCTGCCGCATAACACCATTACGATTGGTGGTTTGTTGGCCAAGGAAAGCGGCGATTCCGGGTCTTCGGTTTCGAGCGAATATTTCTATGGCAGCTCGAACATGCCGGAGACGAATGGGTATAACTCCTTCGTTTACGGTGGCGGTGAACAGCGTACCGTTTATGTCGGGTATATCGACGACAAGGTCGACCTGCTGAACAACCATCTGCATATCGAGCCTGGTCTGGCCGTTAATGCTGCCTATAGCAGCAATATCCAGCAGGTGACGGATGGTGCGCTGAATCCGCACAAGTTCCAGAACTTCAGCAAAGTCGGCGAGCCATATCTCGGCATCAGCTACGACTTCCCTTACCATCTGACGGCCTATGCCACGTATGGCAAGAGCTCGCTCGATGCGCCGGTGCAGGATTATTCGGCCGGTACGACGAGCATTGCCGGTATCCCGGAAGGCACGCATGCGCCGAGCCCGGAAATCGTGAACCTGTACGAGGCGGGTCTGCGGTATGATACGCCGCGGCTGTATCTGAGCGCGGACTATTTCTACCAGAAGGTTAACGATGCCTTCTCGTTCTATGAGAACTTCCTGACGAACACGCAGTATTACGCGAATACCGGTTCGTATCTGGCGCGCGGTGTCGAGATTGCCGGTAAGTTCCGGGTTACGCCGACGATCTCGATTGAGGGCAACGGTTCCTATAACAACACCGATTACCTCAGCAACTACTTTGCCTTCGATACGTTGCAGGAAGACCAGTTCGGCTACGCGATGCAGGGCACGCCGATTTCCAACATCCCGGATTTCCTCGGGAATATCGCCGTGGACTACGATAACGGGCCGATTTCTGCGCGACTCTCCGGTCAGTATACGGGGCGGGAGCACCAGACGATGGATATCCTGACGCCGAGCGATCCGGGCTCAGCGCTGAGCGGTGCGACGACGACCGATATGGTCAACATGAACCCCGCGAACTTCATCGTGAACTTCCTGATCAGCTACAAGCTGCCGGTGCATACGGCGAAGATCGACAGCCTGACCTTGACGCTGAACGCTCAAAATATTGCCAATTGGCACTATTACAATTACCGGTATAATTCCGAATTGCCGAGCGGTGGTTACTATTCGGTCCTGCCCGAGTACGAGAGCGGCCTGATCGGGCCGCCGCGCTCGCTCGAGCTCGACCTCGTGGCGAAGTTCTAAGTTGAGTGACGTCCCGGCGGCATAAAATTCCGCCGGGACGCATAAAATGATCGTAAAAATTCCGTGACGAAAAAACTTATGCGACGGCACTTGCCGTCGCGCTTTGTTTCAGGTCAATCGTTCCCATGAGTCTTCGTTTCCTGGCCGCGCTTGCCCTCACTGTCTCTGTCGCCATGGCGTCTCCGGCCACAGCGCAGGTGCCGCAGGATAATTGCGGGACGATCGTGATTCCGCCGGGGCTTGGGATCGGGCCTGGGGCGGATGTGACCTCATTCAATCCGTTGCTGATTTCCTCTTTATATAATCAGGAGGCCGTCTATCTGCTGTTCGAGCAGTTGCTGTGGATCAACCGCGATCACCAGATTGATTGGTCGCGCAGCATCGCAAGCTCGGTGACGACACCGGATAACGGCAAGACGTATGACATTACGCTGCGGCCATGGCATTGGTCGGATGGCGTACCGGTGACCAGTGCCAATGTGCTGTATGCCTACCGCCTGATTAAAAGTTTTGGATCGAATTACGCCTTTTATGGGCAGGGCGACATGCCCGGCATTATTGCCAGCATCACCGCCAGCGATGCGGAGCATGTGCAGGTGGTGCTGACGCACCAGGTCAACCCGCAATGGTTCATGCTGGATGGCTTGTACCAGTTGATGCCGTTGCCCGAGCATGTCTGGGGCAAGTACACGACCGACCAGATCTGGCAGGGGCAGAGCAGCCCGGCTTTCTTCTCGGTGGTCGATGGGCCGCTGGTGTTGAAGAATCTGACCGTTGGCGTGGATGCCGAGTTTGTGCCGAACCCGCATTATGACGGCGAAAAAATGCATTTCGACCGGCTGGTGATGAAGTTCGAGAATTCCGAGGGGCAGGAATTGCAGGCGGTCGAATCCGGGGATCTCGATATGAGCAATATCCCGTTTGATTTGTTCGCCCAGGCCGAGCATTTGCCGGGACTGCGCGTGGTGACACTGCCGCCGAGCTATAGCTGGCACGAGCTGATCCCCAATATGCTGAACGCGCGGACGAAATTTTTTGCCGATCTGCGCGTGCGCCAGGCGATCGCCGATGCGATCAACCAGAAGGAGATGATCGGCCTCGCGATGCATGGGCATGGCGTGCCGGAATACAGCCCCGTGCCGCCGACGCCGGTGGCGTTTCTCTCCGCCTCGGCGAAGGCGGGGGATTATCCGGTGGGGTATGATCCGGCGAAGGCCCGCGCGTTGCTGGCGCAAGCGGGGTTTGTGCCGGGGCCGGATGGGATCCTGCAGCGCAATGGGCAGAGATTGTCGTTCACCCTGCAAATTCCGGCGGGTCAGCCGTTGCGTATCGAGATGGCGGAATCGATGCAGCAGGATCTGCATGCGGTGGGGATCGACATGAAGGTCCGCCAGGTGGAGTTCAACGAGATCATGACCGAGATGGTGGATGAGCCGGCGAACTGGGATGCGATTTTGATCGCCGAGGATCCGGCGGTGTACCCGACCGGCGAGGGGCTGTTCGCGACCGGCGCGTATTTGAACAATAATGGCTATTCCGATCCCGTGATGGACAAGATCATCACGCAGAGCACGAATGAACCGGGCATGCAGGGGCTGTTCGCGTTTGAGGATTATGCCAGTACGCAGCAGCCGGTGATTTTTCTGCCGACGGAGCAATATTCCGTCCTGGTGCGCGCTGGGCTGCACGGGGTGCAGGATTTCATGAACCCGTTGGGCTATTGGGCGCCGGAGAAACTCTATTGCACGGTGACGCCATGAAGAGGTTTTTGGTTCTGCTCCCGCTCTTGTTCATGGGGGAAGCGGCGCATGCGGATGTGCCGGCGGTGGCCCCCCAGGATTGCGGGACCGTGGTGATCCCGACCGGGCTCGGCGTATCGACCGGTGCGGATATCACCTCGTTCAATCCCCTGCTGGTGACCTCGCTCTATAATGAGCAGGCCGCGAGCATGATGTACCTCAAGTTGTTCTGGATCGACGGGAACACCTCGCAGATCGACTGGTCGCGCAGCCTCGCGCAATCCGTCACCTCGCCCGATAACGGCACGACCTACGATGTGACGCTAAAAAACTGGCATTGGTCCGACGGCGTGCCGATCACCAGCGCGGATGTCGCCTATACGTTCAGCCTGATCAAAGGCGCTCGGCACGAATTATGCCGGTTATGGCGCGGGCGGCATGCCGGATATCATCAAGTCGCTGAACATTATCAGTCCGACGCAGTTCCAGGTCGTGCTGACGCATCCGATGAACACGACCTGGTTCATCTATAACGGCTTGAACGAGCTGATCCCGTTGCCGGCAGCATTCCTGGGGCAAATATACGCTGGACCAGATCGTGCAGAAGCAGAGCACGCCGGGATTTTTCAACGTGATCGACGGCCCGCTTTTCGCGCAGCGGCTGGATATGGGGCTCGACCTCGTCATGGTGCCGAACGCGAATTTTGAAGGGCCGAAAATGCATTTCGACCGGCTGATCTTCAAATTCCTGGAGAGCGACGGGGCGGCGGTGCAGGGTCTGGAATCCGGGGATCTGGACATGGCGAATGTGCCCGATGCGTTGTGGAATGCGGTGCAGCACGTGCCGGATACTTCGATCGTCACGTTGCCGCCGGATCAGTCGTTCAACGAAATCGAGATGAACATGCGAAATCCGAAGGTGCCGTTCTTCCGGGATGTACGCGTGCGCGATGCGATGGCGGATGCGATCGACCAGGCGGGCATGGTCAAGCTGATCGATCATGGCGCGGGGCAGGTCATCAATGGGCCGGTGCCGCCGATGCCGCCGACATTTCTCTCGCCCGCGATGCGCGCCGGGCATTATCCGGTGGGCTACGATCCGGCCAAGGCGCGCGCGTTGCTGGCGCAGGCAGGCTACACGATGGGGCCGGATGGCATCCTGCAGAAGGATGGCAAGAAGCTTTCCTTCACCTTTCTGATGCTGAGCGATGATGCGCTGATCGAGCAGATGACGGAGATCATCCAGTCGGATTTCGCGAAAGTCGGCATTCAGATGAAGGTCCACGAGATCGAGTTCAACCAGCTCATGGCGTTGCTGAACAATCCGAAGGCGGATTGGCAGGCGGCGGGGCTGGCGGAGATCGGTATACTGGCTATCCGACAGGCGAAGAATCTGTTCGCGACGAATTCGTTTCGAGAATTCGGGCGGCTATTCCGATCCGACGATGGACAGGTTGATCGAGGAGAGCACCAACATGCCCGGGCTGAACGGGCTGTTTGCCTATGAGGATTATGCGAGCGCGCAACAGCCGGTGATCTTTTTCGAACGGGAGCAAATCGCCGTCCTGGTCCGCGAGCGAATTCATGGCATGCAGAATTTCGTGGATGGCATTGGGCCAGTATTATCCCGATCAGCTTTATTGCACGGCGGGGTGGCAAAACAATGATCCGCATGGTGGCAACACGGCTGGCCTCCTCCGCGCTCACGATTTTGATTCTGGTGACATTGGTGTTCTTCATGGTGCATCTGACACCGGGCGGCCCGGCCTATTCCATTCTTGGGCAGAAGGCGACGGCGGCGTCCGTGGCGCAGTTGAATGCGCGGCTGGGGTTGAACCAGCCTTTGCTGACGCAATACGGCATCTGGTGGTGGCATCTGGCGCATGGGCAGTTGGGCTATTCGTATCTGCTCAACCGGCCTGTCGGGCAGTTGCTCTGGCAATATGAGCTGAACACGCTGGTGTTTTATACGGTTTCCATCGTTGTCAGCACAGTGCTGTCGATTTTGCTTGGGCTGGTGCAGGGCGTGTATTTCGGGCGCTGGCCGGCAAAGATGATCGGCGCGTTGCAGCTTGGCTTTTATGCGCTGCCGGCCTTTTTTGTGGCGGCGATGCTGGTGCTGTGGTTCTCGGTGGATCTGCCCTGGCTGCCGGCGAGCGGCATGACGAATTTGCGGCTGGTGCATCCCGGGATCGGGAGCTATGCGGCGCATCTGGTGTTGCCGGTGACGACGATTTCGTTGCTCACCGATCTCCTCGCTGTCGCGCTATTTTGGCGAGGCGGTGCATGAGGAATGGGCAAGGATTATGTGCGCACGGCACGGGCGAAGGGGGTGGGGTTTCCGGCCATTCTGTTCGGCCATGTGCTGCGCAACGCGCTGCGGCCGCTGGTGACGATTCTTGGGCTGTCCTTTCCCGTATATTTTTACCGGCGGTGTGATTGTGGAGTCGGTTTTCAATTATCCCGGCCTTGGCTGGCTGATGTGGCGTTCGGCCTTGTCGCAGGATTACCCGATCCTGATCGCCATCGTGTTGATGATCGGCGTGTTGACCGTGCTGGGAAATCTGCTGGCGGACCTCGTCAATGGCCTGCTGGATCCGAGGGCGAGCTATGAGTGAGCAGCTGACGGTCTCATCCGGTGCGGGCATGCCGGCGGCACCTCTGGCGCGCTGGCTGGGTTGGGTGTCGCAGCGCGGGACGCTGGTGGCGGGGCTGGTGATCGGCGGGCTGATCCTGTTCATCGGCTTTGTCGCGCCGTTTCTGTATCAGGTGGATCCGTATGCGATACATGCCGACCACGCGTTAGAAGCGCCGAGCTGGGCGTTTCCCTTCGGCACGGATGAGTTGGGCCGCGATGAATTGGCGCTGTTGCTCTCGGGCGGATTTGCGACCTTGATCGTCGCGTTGCCGGCGGCGGTGCTGGCGTTTGTTGTCGGCGTTGCCTACGGCCTGGCCGCGGGCTTGGCGCCGGCCTGGGTCGACCGGGTGATGATGCGCTTGCTGGATGCGGTGTTGGCGCTGCCGAGCCTGATTATCCTGATGTTTTTCGCCTCGCTGGTGACGTTGAACAATACCAGCCTGATTTTGCTGCTGGGGTTTATCTCCTGGCCGAGCCTGGCGCGGCTGGTGCGCAATGAAACGCTGGCGCAGCGCGGGCGGGATTTTGTGCTGGCGGCAGAGCAATTGGGCGGCGGGCGGATGTATATCGCGCGCGTGCATCTGCTGCGCGTGATGGCGCCGGTGCTGGTGGTGAATGGCACATTCATGGTGGGGGATGCGATTTTTGCGCTCTCTGCCTTGAGCTTTTTGGCCTTGGCGTGCAGCCGCCGCAGGTGAGCTGGGGGAGCTTGCTGGAATCGGCCTTGGATATCATCGCGCTCAATCCGTGGTGGCTGATTCTGCCGCCGGGCATTCATGGTGTTCGGCTCGCTGCTGGCGGCGTCGCTCACCGGCCAGGGATTGCTGCGCCGCTGGGGGAATAACCGATGAGCGCGGTGCTGGAGATCAGGGATCTTTCGGTCTCGTTGCCGCGCGGCGGTGCCGGGAATGTCGCGATTCTGGATGGGCTGAATCTGACGGTCGAAGCCGGCAAGATGCTGGCATTGGTGGGCGAAAGCGGGTCGGGCAAAACCATCGCGGCGCTTGCGGTGATGCGGTTGCTGCCGAAAGGGGCGCGCGCTGAGCGGCGAAATTCTGCTGGGCGGCACGGACCTCGCCAAGCTCGACGAGCCGGCGATGCGCCGGGTGCGCGGGCGCGAGGTGGGGATGGTGTTCCAGAACCCGCTGGCGGCACTTAACCCGTCCCGCACCGTGGCATCCCAGATCCAGGAAGCCTGGACGGTGCATCATGGCGGCAGCGGCAGAGCGGCGCGGGCGCGCGCGTTGGAACTGCTGGGCGAGGTCGGAATCCCGAACCCCGCCGGCGGCTGGATGATTATCCGCATCAATTCTCGGGCGGGATGCGCCAGCGCGTGATGATCGCGATGGCGCTGGCCTGTTCGCCGAAACTGCTTGATCGCCGATGAGCCGACGACGGGGCTGGACCCGCTGATCGCGCGCCAGATCATGGCGCTGATCGCCCGGCTGCGGCGCGAGATGGATATGGGCGTGCTGTTCGTCACGCATGATCTCTCGGTGGTGGAGGAGCATGCGGATGCCGATGCATGTGCTCTATGCCGGCAAATCCGTGGAATGGGGAACGGCGAAGGATTTTTTCGCGCATCCGCGTCACCCGTATAGCGAGGCGCTGCTGGGCTCGGTGGCGCGGCTGGGACAGGCGAGGCTGCAGAGTATTCCGGGCAATTTGCCCGAGCCGGAGGCGCGGCCGCCGGGATGCCGCTTCGCGCCGCGCTGCGGCTATCATCAGCCGGAATGCGATGCCGGTTATCCCGCGGCCTCGCGCAATGCGCGGGACGGCGGCGGCCTGTTTGCATCCGCTGCCGCTGAGCGACCGGATCAGCTATGCTGAAGCCGCTGCAACAAGCCGCCGCGGCCGAATTTTGCGCCGCAGCTCGAGGTGCAAGAGTCTTGAGGTCCGCTATGCCGGCAATAGTGGCTGGTTTGGGCGCAAATCCAAACTTCCGCCCTGCGCTCAGCGATGTTGCGTTTTCGCTCGGGCGCGGCGAGTGCCTCGGCGTGGTGGGCGAGAGCGGCTCGGGCAAATCCACGTTGGGACGCGCGGTTTTGCAGATGATCTCGTATTCCGGGCAGGTGCTGCTGGATGGCGAGGATTTCGCCGCCAAGCATGGCCGGGCGCGCCGCGCGCTCCGGCGGCGGATCCAGGTCGTGTTCCAGGACCCGCGGGAATCGATGAATCCGCGCATCACGATCGGCGATATCATTGCCGAGCCGTTGCGGTTGCACGGCGGGCTTTCGGCGGAGGAGCAGCGCGTGAAGGTGGAGAGCCTGCTCGGGCGCGTCGGCCTTAATCCGCAGATGGCGGCCAGGCTGCCGAGTGCGGTTTCCGGCGGGCAGGCACAGCGTATTGCGATTGCGCGCGCGCTGGCGGCGGAGCCCGAGCTGATCGTGCTCGATGAGCCGACTTCCAGCCTCGATGTCTCGACCCAGGCGATGCTGCTCAATCTTTTGAAAGACCTCGCCCTCGAGCAGGGGCTTTCCTACATCCTGATCAGCCATGATTTTGCCGTCGTGAGTTACATGGCGGACCGGATTGCGGTGCTCAATGCGGGGCGTATCGTCGAAATGAACGATACCGCACGGTTGATTGAAGCCCCGCAACACAGCTACACCGCGGCATTGATCGGCGCGGCGCCCCAGTTGCGTGTCAAATTCGCGTTAGGAGTTTTTGGTTATGGAAGAAATTATCGGCTGGTTATGATGACGGGCGGGTTGCTGGCGATTATGCCGCTGCTGCTCATCATCACCTTGGCGGTAACGATCGAGCGGCTGTATTTCCTGAAGAAAATTCTTCGCCAGGGCCGCAACATCCATAACCAGCTGCGTCAGGTGGCGTATCAGAATGTCGCCGGTCTGCAGGCGATTGCCGATGAAGTCGGCCGATACGTTGCAGGGCCATCTGGTGACCACGGCGATTGCCTCGCGCGGCGAGAATGCTGAGGACATGGAGATGCATCTCGAAGAAGAGATGATGAATGCGCTGCCGAAGATCAACCGTTGGCTCTGGGTGCTGGACACCTCGGTGACGATTGCGCCGCTGCTGGGGCTGTTCGGCACGATTATCGGCATGATCCAGGCGTTCAACGTGCTCTCCGCCAATGGCGGGCCGGACAAGGTGACGGGCGGCATCGCCGACGCGCTGGTCTCCACCGGCGCCGGCCTGTTGATCGCGATTATTGCGGTGTATTTCGTGAATTATTTCAGCTCGTTGACGCGTCAGATCATGCATCAGCTCGAACTGATCAAGTTGATCCTCATCAACCGCCTGCATGGCCAGGGCCTGGGTGCGGTGGCTGAGATCAACGGCGCAGCGTTCGCGCGCCAAGGCGGGGCATAACGCCATGCGTAGACGCCGCGATGTGATGGAGCGGGAACGCCCACGGCTCGAAATCGTGCCGATGATCGACATCATGATGTTCCTGCTGGTGTTCTTCGTGATGATCGTGCTGAGGATGATCCCGAGCTCCGGCGTGACCTTGGCCTTGCCGGGCGCCTCCACGGCGCAGGCGCTGCCGCATACGCAGGTGGTGATCGTGATCGATCAGCAGGGTGCGATGCATGTGAAGGACCAGGTGATGACGCCGGATGCGCTGGAGACCTATCTCCAGGGCGTGAAGGCGACGAACGATACGGATGTGATCGTCGCCGGGGACAAGGGCACGCAGTTGCAGCAGCTGATGAACGTGATGGACCTCGCGCGTAAGGCGGGCATCACCAATATCGGGATTGCGACAAAGGACCAGTAAGACGGCCTTGGCCGCCTGGACTGAAAAACGCGGCCCGCAAGGGCCGCGTTTTTTTGTTGGTGAAGGGGAAGGTCTCTTCTTTTTGTGAACAAAAAGAAGCAAAAAAACTTTGTTAACTGGGGCTGGGGCGCATCTGGCTCCCGGCTCTGAAGTCGTAGAAGTTTTTTGCGCCGCTTTTTTTCAAAAAAGCGGCTACTTCCTTCCTACGCCTTACGCAGCAAAAACAGCCCCTGCTCGCCGAACAGATTGGCGAGCGCGACGGAGCGGCGCCAGGGGGCGCGGGCGCCCTCATCGTCGGCGGCGAGCCATTGCTCGACCTTGTAGCCGTCGGCCTCGCAGAGATGGAAGAAATCCTGGATCGTGCAGGGATGGATGTTTGGTGTTTCGTACCACATGCGCGACCAGGTTTTCGTCATCGGCATGCGGCCGTTGAGCGAGCAGTTGCAGGCGCAGCGACCAATGGCCGAAATTCGGGAAGCTGACGATGGCATGCGTGCCGATGCGCAGCATCTGGCGCAGCACCGCGCGGGGTTGTTCCACCGCCTGCAGCGTGCGCGAGAGCACGACATAGTCGAAGGCGCCGTCCGGATAGGTGGCAAGGTCGGTATCGGCATCGCCATGCATCACCGGCAGGCCGTGGGTGACGGCCTGGGTCACGGCCTCCATGTCCAGCTCCAGGCCGCGCGCGTCGCATTGCTTGGTGCGGAAGAGATGGTCGATCAGCGAGCCGTCGGAACAGCCGATATCCAGCACGCGCGAGCCGGGGGCGATCATGCCCGCGATCAGCGCCAAATCGACGCGCATTTTTTTGTGCGAACTCATCTCAGACCAGCATGTTCGGCGCAGCCGGCGAGGAAGCCGCGCAAGGTGCGGTGGAAATCCGGCTCGTCGAGCAGAAAGGCGTCATGGCCTTTATCCGACGTCACTTCCACGAAGGAGACGTTGGCGGCGACATGGTTGAGCGCGCGTGCGATGGCGCGCGATTGCGCGGTGGGGAAGAGCCAGTCCGAGCTGAAGGAGACCAGCAGGAAGCGGGTTCTGGTGCCGGCGAAGGCCTTGGCGAGAACGCCGTCATGCCCGGCGGAGAGGTCGAACAGATCCATCGCGCGGGTGATGGTGAGGTAGGCATTGGCATCGAACCGGCGCACGAAGCTCGAGCCCTGGTATTGCAGGTAGCTTTCCACCTCGAAACGGTCGCCAAGCTCGGAGAGGGTGGCGGCGTCCTGCAGCTTGCGGCCGAATTTGCGGGTGAGGGCGGCCTCGGAAACATAGGTGATATGCGCGGTCATGCGCGCGACCGCGAGGCCGCGTTCCGGTGTCACCCCCTCGGACCAGTAGCGCCCGCCGTAGAAGAACGGGTCCGCGGCGATCGCCTGGCGGCCGATTTCGTGGAAGGCGATGTTTTGCGCGGAATGATAGGCGGCGGCGGCCACCGGCACGGCGGCGAAGACGGTCTCGGGGTAGAGGGCTGCCCAGGCCAGCGTCTGCATGCCGCCCATGGAGCCGCCGACGACGGCGAAGAGTTTCGTCGATGCCGAGATGGTCGACGAAGATTTTTTGCGCGCGCACCATGTCCTGGATGGTGACGGGCGGGAAATCCGTGCCCCAGGGGTGGTCGGGCTCGCAGTCGTGCGGGCTGCGCGGGCCCGTGGTGCCCATGCAGCCGCCGAGCACATTGGTGCAGATGACGAAATATTTGTCGGTATCGACGGGCCGGCCGGGGCCGACGACGCGGTCCCACCAGCCGGGCTTGCCGGTCTCGGGGTTGGTCTCGGCGACATATTGGTCGCCGGTAAGCGCGTGGCAGATGAGGATGGCGTTGCTGCGCTCGGCGTTCAGCGTGCCGTAGCAGCGATAGGCCACGGTGAGGCTGTTGAGGTGGCGGCCGCAATCGAGCGTCAGGCCTTGTGCGAAGGTGACGCTTTGGTGCTGGGTTTCGGGCAGGGAGGAAGTCTGGTCCATTGTTCTGATCCGGCATATGCGCTGGCGTCACCCCCGGTGCAATCCCCGCGCGTTGTGCTTGGCGGCGCGGGTGCAATTGGGTATCAGTTTAAGCGATGAATGACACAGCTCCCCCCGAAACTGCGTTGAGCCGGCTGCGGGCGCAGTTGGATGCGCTTGATGACCAGATTTATGATCTCCTGATGCGAGCGCGCCGCCGTGGTGGAGAACGTCGCGCGATCGGGCGGCAAGACCGGGACGAAGATCCGGCCGGGGCGCGAGGCGATTATTTTGCGCCGCTTGCTGGCGCGCCATGCGGGCGCCCTGCCGCGCCAGGCGATCATCCGCTTCTGGCGGGAGATGTTCGGCGCGGCGCTGATTATCGAGGGCGGCCAGACCATGGCGGTGTGCGATGGCGAGGGCGGGCATGACCGCCTGGCGCTGGCGCGCGAGCATTTCGGGCCGTTCACGCCGGTGCGCCGGCATCATAACCCGGCGCAGACTTTGGCGGATCTGACGCGTGGTACGGCGCAACTGGCCGTGCTGCCGCCGCTCGGCGAGGATGAGGAGACGCAGAGCGTCTGGTGGCCGATGCTGACCGCCGCCGAGCCGCACCGGCTGTTCGTGATCGCGAAAATTCCGTTCTGGCCGGTCCGGATGGAGGGCGCGCCGATGGGCGAGGCCTATGTCGTGGCGGCGGTGCGGCCGGATGAGAGCGGGGCGGACCGTGGGCTGATCTCGCTCGAGCTGGCGGCCGATACCTCGCGCACCCGGCTGACTTCCCTGCTGACGGAGGCCGGGTTTGCGCCGGGGGCGATCTGGGTGAAGCGCGGCGCGGCCGGAATGGGGATCCGGGCGCTGGTGGAGGTGGACGGGCTGGTCGAGGATGAGGATCCGCGGCTGGCGGCGATTGCCGGGCTGGAGGCGCCGCCGGTGGTGATCGGCGGCTATGCGCTGCCGCTGGACGCCGAGGCGTGAGCGCGCCGCGGCCAAGGCCGGAGGTGTTCTCCGTTGCCTCTTATGTCGGCGGGGAATCCGTGCTGCCGGGGGTGACCCGGGTGATTAAACTCTCCTCCAACGAGGGGGCTTTCGGGCCGCCGGCATCCGCCGTGGCGGCGCTGGCGGAGGCGGGCGCGAAAATGCACCGCTATCCCGATGGCGGGATGGCGAAATTGCGCGCCGCGATCGGCGCGGCATTCGGGCTCGATCCGGCGCAGATCGTGTGCGGCAACGGGTCCGATGAGCTGCTCACCCTGCTGATCCAGGCCTATGGCGGGCCGGGCACGGAATTGATCATGAGCGCGCACGGATTCTCGATTTACGAGATCTCCGGCAAGCTCACCGGATGCACCGTGCTGAAGGCGCCGGAGACGGCGCTGACGGCGGATGTGGATGCGATCCTGGCACTGGTGACGCCGCAGACGCGGATGGTGTTCCTCGCGAACCCGAACAACCCGACCGGCACGCTGCTGCCGCAGGCCGAGATGGAGCGGTTGCGGGCAGGCCTGCCGGAGGATGTGCTGCTGGTGATCGACGCGGCCTATGCCGAATATGTCGACCGGACGGATTACGATCCCGGTGCGGCGCTGGTCGATGCCGGCGAGAATACCGTGATGACGCGGACCTTCTCGAAGATTTTCGGGCTGGGCGGGGCGCGGCTGGGCTGGGCCTATGCGCCGCTGGCGATCGTGGATGTGCTGAACCGGATGCGCCCGCCGTTCAATGTGAGCGCGCCGGCGGCGGCGGCGGCGATGGCGGCACTGGCCGAGCCCGGCTGGCTGGAGCAGGGGCGCGCGCATAATACCCAGGCGCGCACGCGGCTCGCGGCGCGGCTGGCGCAGGCAGGGCTGAAGGTGCATCCCTCGGAGGCGAATTTCCTGCTCGTTGAATTTACCTCGCCCGAGCACGCCGTGGCGGCGGATGCGTTTTTGCGCTCGCGCGGGATCATCGTGCGGAATGTGAAATCCTACGGCCTGCCGGAATGCTTGCGCATTACCATCGGCACGGATGAGGAATGCGGGCTGGTGGCCGAGGCGCTGAATGCGTTCGTCCATGGCTGAGCCGGTGTTCAAGCGGCTGGCGCTGATCGGGATCGGGCTGATCGGCAGCTCGATTGCGCGCGGGGCCAAGGCGTTCGGCGGGATCGCCGGTGAGATCGTGATTTGCGATGCCGAGTCCGCTGGCGCTGGCGCGGGCCGAGGAGCTGGGGCTGGGCGATGCGTATGTGGCGGATGCCGCGCAGGCCGTGGCGGGGGCGGATGGGGTGATCCTGTGCGCGCCGGTCGGCAGTTTTGCCGGGATTGCCGCGGCGATCGCGCCGCATCTGATGCCGGGTGCCGTGCTCTCGGATGTCGGCTCGACCAAGCAATCGGTGATGCGCGATGTCGGCCCGCTGGTGCCCGATGGCGTGTGGTTCGTGCCCGCGCACCCGATTGCGGGGACGGAATTCTCCGGCCCGGATGCGGGATTGGCGGAGCTGTTCAAGGGACGCTGGTGCCTGCTGACGCCGCAGCCCGAGGTGGACGAAGCCGCGGTGCGGAAGATCGAGACGCTGTGGCGGATTTTGGGTGCGCAGACGGCGCGGATGGATGCGGCGCATCATGACCGGGTGATCGCGATCGTGAGCCATTTGCCGCATCTGATCGCGTTCACCATCTGCGGCACGGCAGATGATCTCGCCGATGAGACCAAGGGCGAGGTGCTGCAATTCGCCGCTTCCGGTTTTCGGGATTTTACCCGGATCGCGGCGTCCGACCCGGTGATGTGGCGGGATATTTTCCTCAACAATAAAGACGCGCTGTTAGAGATGTTCTCGCGCTTCTCCGAGGATGCGCAGGCGATGGCGCGGGCCGTGCGCTGGGGCGATACCGAGTATATCGAGGATAAGATCGTCCGCAGCCGGAAAATTCGCAAAAGCCTGATCGATATCAAGCAGGCGTAATTTCACCAAGGAGCAAACTTCATGATTGTTGATATGCGCGTTTACACCTGCCACCCCGGCCGCATGGCGGAATGGGTTGCGCTGTATGAGAAAGAGGCCTGGCCGGTGCAGAAGCAGTATCTGGGCAATTGCCTTGGCTGGTACACGAGCATCGAGGGCAAGCAGCACCAGGTCGTGCATCTTTGGGGCTATGAGAGCCAGGCCGATCGCGAGCAGCGCCGCGCGGCGATGGCGAAGGACCCGGCCTGGCAGGGCTTCCTTGCGAAGGCGAAGGAACTTGGGGCTTTCGTGTCGCAGGAAAACACGATCCTGAGCCCGGCGGCGTTTTCGCTGACGAAATGATGCAGCGCACGGCCGTACTCATTGCGGCGGGGCTGGGCACGCGGATGAAATCCGCGTTGCCCAAGGCCGCGCATAAAATCGGTGGACGGCCGATGCTGAAGCATCTGCTGGCGGCCGCGGAGGGCGCGTTCGACCAAGTTGTCGTGGTCGTCGGGCCGGATATGAAGGTGCTGGAGGCCATCGCGGCACCGCATGCGGTGGCGGTGCAGGCGGAGCGACTGGGCACCGCGCATGCCGCGCGGCAGGCGGAGCACGAATTTGGCGATGGGCTGGTGGCGGTGTTCTATGCCGATAACCCGCTGGTCTCCGAGGCGACGATGCGGGCTTTGCTGGCGCGCGCCGGGGCAGGGGATGCCGGGCTGGTGCTGCTGGGGATGCGCCCGCCGGAGCCGGGCAAATATGGCCGGCTGGTGATGGATGGCGCGTATGTCTCGCGCATCGTCGAATTTGCCGATGCGTCGCCCGAGGAACGCGAGATCACGCTGTGCAATGCCGGCGGCCTCGTGGCGGGGGCTGCGGATATGCGGCGCTGGCTGGCTTCGGTGCGGGCGGAGAATGCCAAGGGCGAGTATTACCTGACGGATATTGTCGCGATCGCCCAGGCCGAGGGCGTGAAGGTTGCGGTGCTGGAAGCGCCCTATGCCGAGTGTATGGGCGTGAATTCGCGTGCCGAGCTGGCGCTTGCGGAGGCGGCGTTGCAGCAGCGTCTGCGCGATGCGGCGCTCGAGGCCGGGGTGGCCATGCAGGCGCCTGAGACGGTGTTTTTCGCCGCCGATACGGTGCTGGAGCCGGATGTGTCCGTCGGCCCGTATGTCGTGTTCGGACCGGGCGTGCGGGTCGAGGCGGGGGCGGAGATCAAGGCGTTCTCGCATCTGGAAGGCTGCGTGGTGCGCTCCGGCGCGGTGATCGGGCCTTATGCGCGGCTGCGGCCGGGGGCTGAGATCGGGCCGCAGGCGCATGTCGGCAATTTCGTCGAGGTCAAGGCCGCGACGCTGGGCGCTGGGGCGAAGGCCAATCACCTGACCTATATCGGCGATGCCGAGGTGGGGGCGGGCACGAATATCGGCGCCGGGACGATCACCTGCAATTATGACGGCAAGCACAAGCACCGCACGGTGATCGGCGAGCGGGTGTTTGTCGGCTCGAATTCGTCGCTGGTGGCGCCGGTGAATATCGGCGATGGCGCGCTGGTGGCGGCGGGTTCGACCGTGACACGGGACGTGGCCGCGGGCTCGCTGGCGTTCGGCCGGGCGCGGCAGGTGGTGAAGGCGAAATCCGAAAAATAAGATCGGGTAGGGATGCCGTCGGGGCTGTGCGTTGCTGCGCAACGCCATGGATCGCCGCGCTTCGCTCGCGATGACGGAGGTAAAAACGCTCGCGATGACGCGGGAAAAAAGCTCGCGATGACGGAGGAAGAAAGCTCGCGATGACGGGGTAGAGCGATTGGGGACCGGGGCGTGCGCCTCGGTCCCCGATGCGTTTAGGCGGTGATGTCGATGCCGGCGAAGAAGAAGGCGATCTCGTTGACGGCGGCTTCCGGCGCGTCGGAGCCGTGCACGGAGTTGGCTTCGATCGATTCAGCGAATTCCGCGCGGATGGTGCCGGGCTCGGCTTTTTTCGGGTCGGTGGCGCCCATGATGTCGCGGTTCTTCAGCACGGCATTCTCGCCTTCCAGAACCTGTGCCACGACCGGGCCGGAGATCATGAAGCTCACCAGGTCGTTGAAGAACGGGCGGTGCGAGTGGACGGCATAGAACGCCTCGGCCTGGGCCTGGGTGAGCTGCACGCGGCGGCTCGCGATGATGCGCAGGCCGGCATCCTCGAATTTCTGGTTGATCTTGCCGGTCAGGTTGCGGCGGGTTGCGTCGGGCTTGATGATGGAGAGGGTGCGTTCGGTTGCCATGATTTCTTTTCTGCCTTTGTGAAGAGTGGCCGGGAAATAGCGGGGCGAGGCCGCGTTCGCAAGCCTTTCAGGGTGGGCAAGCGGGGGCCGGCACGGTAGAGACCGCGCATGAGCGTTTTAATTCTTGATAATGTTTCCTACAGCATTGCCGGCCGTAACTTGCTCGAGCGGGCGAGCCTGATGGTGGATCCGGGGCGGCGCATCGGGCTGATCGGGCGCAACGGGGCGGGCAAGTCCACGCTGCTGAAGCTGATCTCGGGGCAATTGCAGGCGGATGGCGGGACGATCCGGCTCGGCCAGCGGGTGCGGCATGGGCTATGTCGCGCAGGAGGCGCCGAGCGGGGAGACGACGCCGCTGGAGGTGGTGCTGCAGGCCGATGTGGAGCGCTCCCGGCTGCTGGCCGAGGCCGAGGATGAGACGATCGGCGCATGAGCGGATCGCGGAGGTCCATGACCGGCTGCTGACGATCGGCGCGGATGCGGCGCCGGCGCGCGCGGCGGCGATTTTATCCGGACTTGGATTTTCGACCGAATGGCAGAGCCGGCCGATGAGCAGTTTTTC
This sequence comes from uncultured Pseudomonadota bacterium, assembly GCA_963737355.1. Lineage (GTDB taxonomy): Bacteria > Pseudomonadota > Alphaproteobacteria > Acetobacterales > Acetobacteraceae > Acidocella. Next base: position 1,157,173 of record CAVTSC010000008.1, read on the forward strand.
CGGCGGCTGGCGGATGCGCGTGGCGCTTGCCGCGGTGCTGTTCTCCGCGCCCGATCTGCTGCTGCTCGACGAGCCGACCAACCATCTGGATCTGGAGGCGACCCTCTGGCTGGAGCAGTATCTCGCGAAATTCCCCGGCGCGATTTTGCTGGTGAGCCATGACCGGCAATTGCTGGACCGGGCGGTGGAGGCGATCGCGCATCTGGATGGCGGCAAGCTGACGCTGACGCCCGGCGGGTTTGCGGAATTTGTTCGGATCAAGACCGAAAAGGCGCTGCAATAGGGGCGGGCGGCCGAGCGGGTCGGCCGAGCAGCGCGCGCATATGCAGAAATTCGTGGACCGGTTCCGCGCCTCGGCCACCAAGGCCAGGCAGGCGCAAAGCCGGATCAAGGCGATGGAGCGGATGCCGCAGATCGAATCCGTGGTGGAGGACAAGGAGACGCGGTTCTCCTTCCCCGAGCCGAACAAGCTGGCCCCGCCGATGCTGAGCCTGGATGACGTGGATATCGGCTATGACGGCAAGGCGGTGCTGCGCGGGCGTCTCGCTGCGGATCGATATGGAAGACCGGATCGCGCTGCTGGGCACCAACGGCAACGGCAAGTCCACGCTGGCGAAATTGCCTGGCCGGAAGGCTGGAGCCGCTCAGCGGGCGGCAGTTCCGGACCGGGAATTTGCGCGTCGGCTATTTCGCGCAGCACCAGGAGGAGGACCTGATCGCGGGCGAGACGCCGTATGAGCATCTCTCGCGGGCGCTGCCGAAGGCGACGCCGCCGCAGGTGCGTGCGCAGGCGGCGCGGTTCGGGCTGGATGCGGACCGGGTGAATACCAAGGTGGGGGCGATGTCCGGCGGCGAGCGGGCGCGGCTGCTGCTGGCGCTGGCGACGCGCGATGCGCCGCATCTGCTGATCCTCGACGAGCCGACGAACCATTTGGATATCGATGCGCGCGATGCGCTGGTGCGCGCGCTCGCGGAATTCGAGGGCGCGGTGCTGCTGATCTCGCATGATCCGTATCTGGTGGACCTGGTGGCGGACCGGCTGCTGCTGGTCGCCGATGGCAAGGTGACGGCCTTCGAGGGGGACCTGAAATCCTATGCCGCCAGCGTGACCGAGGGCAGCGGCAGCAGCGGCGGCGGCTCGCGCGACAATTCCCGCAAGAACGACCGGGCGGACAACAAGAAGGAACGCGCCGAGGCGCGCAGCCGGACCGCGCCGCTGCGCCAGGCGGTGAAGGATGCGGAAATGCGCATGGCGAAGCTCGGCGCGGAGCGCGAGTTGCTTGAGAAGAAACTGGCCGATCCGGGGATTTATGCGCCGGGCAAGGCCAAGGACCTGACCTATATCAACCAGCGGATCGCGGCGATTAAGCGCGAAACCGAAACTGCCGAACGCGACTGGCTGGCGGCCGAGGCGGCGCTGGAGGCGGCGGTTTAAGCAAGGCCAAGGGGCTCTGCCCCTTGGAACCCCGCCAAAGGCTCGCCTTTGGAATCCATAAGTTAGGGCATCAAAAGGGGGCGCCCCGAGTGGTTCACCACCTGCGCCCCCCTTTTTGATGGCCCTTAAAATTGCGGTTCGAAGGGCGCAGCCCATCGCGGGGGTCCAGGGGGCAGCGCCCCTGGCCTTGCTTAATTCTACCTCAGCTTTGGTGATGATCGAGCGGTGGCGGAGGTCGTCCAGGAATTGCTGGGATTCCAGCTCGACGCGGCGTTCGATGATGATCTGGGAGATCTGGTCGTCGGAGGGCAGGCCGACGGCCTGGTTTTGCCGTGCTGCAGATCATGACGATGGAGACGCCGTCCTGTGCCACCAGCGGCTGGCTGACCTGGCCGATGGGCAGGTTGGCGAGCAGGGTCTGGAAGGCCGGCGGGGTAACGGTGGCGAGGTTGACCGGGCCGGGATCGGCGGGCTGGACATTGCCGAGGGCGGTGTTGACCGCCTCGATATCGGCGCAGGAATGCGCGTTACGGCCAGGCCTGGGCCAGCTTGTTGATGACCGGCGGCCTGGGCCGGGCCGACGGTGCCGTTGGTGATCGGCGTGGGGTAGGGCGCGAAGGCCTGGCGCAGCGGTCAGCATGGTCTGCATGTCCGTGCCGACCTTGTGGCTGTCCTGCAGCTGCACGATGTCGTAGCCGCCGGGCACGCGGATCGGGTTGCTGATGGCGCCGTTCGGCATGGTGGTGACGACGGCGGCGACGGCGGGGTCGAGCTGGCTGAGCTGGACGAAGCCGAGATCGCCGCCTTGCAGCGCGGTCTGGGCCTGGCTGAACTGGGCGGCGACGATGGGGAAGGGCGCGCCGGCGCGCAATTGCGCGATGACGGTATTGGCGAAGGTTCTGCGCCGTGGGCGTCGTCCGCGGGGTCGGTGACGGGGATGAAGATTTCCGCGATATGGTATTGCGTGCTGCCGAGTTCGGCTTTCAGCGCGGCTTTCTCGGCGTTCATGTCGCCGGCGTGGGTTGCAGCCCTGGCCCGAGCACCTGATGCAGCACGGATTGCCAGCCGAGCTCGATGCGCAACTGGCGACCAGCGTGTCGAAGGGGACGCCGGCGGCCGCGAGCTTGGCGCGCAGCCCGCCGGGCGGCAGGCCGTTGCCCTGCTCGATATGCGCGATGGCGCCGGTGATGTCGGCTTCCTGGACGACGATGTTGCGGCGGTTGATTTCCTGCAGCTCCAGGGCCTGGTCGATAAGCTGCGAGGTGACCTGCGGCGCCAGCCGGGCGAGGATCGTCCGGCGTGACGGGCATGCCGGTGGAAATGGCGAGCAGCCGGGAGCGGGCGGCGACGTCCTGCGTGGTGATGACCTGGCCGTTGACGACGGCGGCGATACCGGCGCCGTCAGCGCGTGGCTGGTCTGCGCCAGGGCCGGCGCCAGCGCGGTGGAAGCCATGAGGAAGCGCGGCACAGAAAATCTGCTTCATAGGGCGTTGAATCCAACATTTCCGAGAGTTTTGAAGGTGAACTGGATGAGCACGGTCGTGCTGCCGTCATCGAAGTTATAGGACGTGAATCGCTGGTTGTACACGAGGCTGACGCCGAAGCAATTATTCTGCCAGCCGGCATTGAAGCTGGCATTGTCGAACTGGCCGGTCTGCAGGTTGCGCTGGACGCCCGCGCCGAAGCTCCAGTGGCCGATATTGGTGTTGGCGTTGAGGGTGATTTCGTGGCGTGGCGTGAAATAGCCGGCGGGCGGGTCGATCGTGGGCGAGATCGTGCTGGGCGAATCGTAGAGCACGTAGGGATTGGTGTTGGTGTAGAGATATCCGCCGGAGAAGTTCAGCGTATGCGTGCCGACATTGGCGGTGGCATCGATCATGCGGGCGCCGAGATCGTCATGGCTGAGGCGGGTGCGGTAGGTCAGGTTGAAGAACGGCGTGGGCTGCGAGGACGAGGCGGCCGACAATGTCCGAGACGTTATCGTTGAGGCCGGATTCGGGCAGGTAGTCGTTGTCCTTGTGGAAGCGGTAGGATTGCCCGATCAACCCGTCCACGAACGCGCCCTGCGGCAGGTACCAGGCGGCGTGCATCGCGTAATCGACGCGCGAGCCGCCTTCCAGCCGGTCGATGCCGGGGTAGCGGTTGAGGTCGAAGAGGTTGGCGTCGGAAAATTCGAGGTCGAGGCTGTCCTCGTTCGGGATGCGGTCATTCTGCGAAATGCCGACATTGGGCGAGGCGACGAGCTGGACTTCCGGCTCGATGATCTGGCTGCCGAGCGGCCGGCCTGGCGGATGAGGGGCCATGCAGGTAGACCGCGCCATAGGGCTGCGCGCGCGCGGTGTCGGCGTCGTTCAGCGTGCTGTAATTGGGCTGCTCGTAGAGATGGCTGGCATCGTAGGCGGCGGCGACGAGTTCCACCCGCGCGGTGCCGACGACGCCGTAGGGCAGCGTGAAGGGGACGGAATAGCCGGGGATGGCGGAGATGCGGCGGGTATCGGTGCCGACATTGCGCTCGACGTTGAACGTGTCCGTATCGAGGCTGAACTGGCCGCCGATACGCGTCCTGGCTCGAGATGAAATGGTATTGCCCATGCGGCGAGACGATCGGCAGTTCGCTCTGGTCGACGCTGGTGACCAGGCCCTGGTAGGTCTCCGCATCCAGCCGCGCATAGGAGCCGGAGGAGAAGCCTTCGAGATAGACGTTGCTGGTCAGGAAGGCGGCGTTCGGCAGGATGCTGAAATCGTCGAGGTAGCGTGGGTCGGAGGCGTGGTTGTAGCTGAAGCCGGCGCGCCAGTCCTGAGTTGAGGTCGAAGGTGCCGTTGGAGAAGATCGGAATTGCCCGTCGATGCCGTTATCGCGGCCGCCCGAGAGCGTCGATGTTGAGCTGGCCGTTGTTGAAGACGCGGCGGTAATTGGCGATCAGCGCCGGGCCTTCCTTGGTGGCGATGATCGGCGTGAGCGTGATGTCCGAGGAGCGGTTGATGCACGATGTAATAGGGCACGATGGCGAAGGAGCCGAGGCGCGAGCTGACGCCGATACTCGGGGATCAGCAGGCCGGTCTGGCGCTTCACCGAGGGATCGGGCTGCGTCATGTAGGGCAGGTAGAAGACCGGAAATCCGTCCATCTCCATCTCGGCGTCGTGATATTCGATCATTTTATGCTGCAGATCGCGGGTCGCGGCGCTGGCGCGGATTTGCCAGAGCGGCGGCTGCCGTGGGGTTGGTCTTGCAGAGGTCGCAGGCGGAATAGACGACTTTCGACAGCTCATCGATCTGGCCGTTATAGCGCCGCCCGCCATTGGCGATCATGCGCGCATTTTGCGCCAGGCGGGCGGCGACGCCGCTGCATGACGGCGTCTTTCATGCCGTTGGCTCAACGATCGCCTGGTGGGCGTAGACCGTGTCGCCGTCGGGCTGGATCAGGCATGACATGGCCGGTGGCGGTGGCGACATTGGTCTTGCGGTTCAGGACCACCTTGTCGGCATACAGCGTCTGGCCGTTTTGCATGGCGCGGACATGGCCGGTCGCGGTGACGATATTCCCGGTTTTGTCATAGACGATCTGGTCGGCCACGAAATTGACGGGGGCGTTGGAGCGGGTTGGGGCGGCTGCGCCGCTGGCCAGCGTGGCGAGCTGCGCGTAGGCGGCGCCGGCGAGCATGGTGCTCGCGGTCAGGGCAAGGGCGAATCTGCCGGTTCTGTTCATGCTTCAGCCATCTTCCAGATGCAGCAACAACGCAAGCGCCAAAAACAGAGCCCGGCGACCGCCGGCGCCCAGGCGGCGAGGATGACGGGAACCGCGCCGGAGGTGCCGAATTGGTTGGCGACTTCCGAGATCATGAACAGCGCAAAACCGCAGGCAGACGCCGCTGACCAGCATGTTGGTGGCCCCGCCGCGCCGCGAGGGGCGCATGGAGAAGCCGGCGGCGACCAGCGCCATGGTCGCGCAAAGCAAAGGCAAGGCGGCCAGCGCCTGGAAGGCGAGCTCATGCTGGATGGGCGAGAAGCCGGAGCGTTTGAGGAGCCTGGATGAAGCTCGGCAAGCGCCCAGAAGGAGAGCGAGTTGGGCGAGGCGAAACTCTCCTGCACGCGATGCACGGTAAGATCCGTCGGGAAGCGTTCAGCGCGTGAGATGCTGGGGCGCGGCGCCGGGTTCCAGCACGCTGACCTGGTCGAGATCCCAGGCGCCGGTCGGCCAGCGTGGCGTGGCTGGCTTCCAGCCGCTGCAGCAGCATGGTCTGGTCGTTGAGGCGCAGGATGGTCACCCGGATCGGCGCGCAGCACATTGTTGTGCAGTTGGACATCGCCCGGCATGCAGCACGGCGACGCCGTCCGGCGGACCAGGCCGGGATCCGCCTGGCGCACCCAGAGCTCGCCGCCATTGAGCGAGAGCGGGCCGCCGCCGACCTTCAGATAGGCGTTGTAGAGGGTCTCGGCGCGGCCATACATGACCGCGGAGAGCGGGCTCACCGCGCCGGTGCCGAGGGCGCCGAACAGGGTGGCGAGCAGGACCGGCATGGCCAGGAACTGCCAGGCGGAGACGCCGGCGGCGCGCGCGACCACGAGCTCGGACGAGCGCGAGAGCCGCCAGAAGGCGAAAATGCCGCCGAGCAGGACCGCGAAGGGCAGGATCTGCAGCAATGTCCAGGGCACGCGCAGAAATTCCATCTCGACGATGATGCCGAAACTGGCATGCGGCGCGGTCGCGGATTCCCGCAGCAATTCCAGAAAATCGAACAGCGAGACCAGGGCCGCCAGGGCGGCCAGCATGAACAGGACGGCGACGGCGAATTGCCGCCCGAAATAGATCGACAAGGGTGAAGGGGATGCGAGATCATCGGGCGGCCTGCTTGTCGGAACAGCAGCAAGGCCGGCCGCGAGGCCGGGCAGCAACAGCGGTCGCCCAGATCAGCGGCAGCAGGCTGAGGCTGCGGGCGGCAAATTGTTGACGCCGAGGCCGAGCGCCACCAGCAGCGTGACGGCGATGACCGCGCCGACGGGGCGCATCAGCCCGCCATGGCGGCGGAACACGCCGCTCAGCGTCGCGAGCAGGCCGATCAGCGTGTAGCTGATCGCGGCCAGCGGCGCGGTGAGCCGGCGATGCGCTTCCACCAGCCATTTTGCCCTGTTCGGCCGGGGTGAGCGAGGCGGTCGGATGCAGCAGGTCGGACAGCGCGGCTTCCGCGGAATCGGTCATGTCCGGCGTGCCGGCTTTGGCGGCCTGGGCCAGGGAGAGGATGTTGCGCTTGAAGGTGAGCACGTCGAGCCGGCCGGTTTTCGGGTCGATCTGCTCGCGCGAGCCGTTCTCCAGCAGCACGACGGGGCCTTGCGCGTTGGCCATCAACTGGCCGGAGCGGGCCAGGATGGTGGCGGGCGCGGTGGCGTTGCGGCTGTCTTCGATGATGATGCCGTGCAGGCTGTCGTCCTGCGCTGCGCGACTGCACATAGACGGTGACATTGGTGGAGACCGGGGTGAAGACGCCGGGCTCCAGCAGGAAGGCGGCGATCTGGTTGCGGATCTCGAATTCATAATCGCGGAAGGCGCTCAGGGAGGCCGGCACCAAAAGGAGGTTCAGAAGATAGCAGCAGAGCATGGCGCCGGCGGCGATGCCGAGCGCCGGGCGGGCCAAAGCGAAATCCGACATGCCGGCGGCGCGCATGACCGTCAGCTCGCGGTCGCCGCCCAGCCGCGCATAGATGAACAGCACGACGATGAAGCAGGTGATCGGCAGGATGGTGGCGACGAAGCTCGGCACCAGCAGCAAGGTGAGTTTGACGAAGACCAGCGGCGAGAGGCCGTGATTGACGATGATCTGGATGAAGCGCAGGGATTGCGTGAGCCAGATGAGCGCGACCAGCCCGACGGTGACGAGAACCAGCGCCACCAGCAACTGTCCGAAGATGTAGGCGTCGATCCGGTTGAGGTGCAGGCGGCGATCCATGCCGGAGTTCTGGCGGGGTGCGGCGGGGAAGGCAAGGGCGCGCCGGGGGAAGGACGAGGTTGCGTGTGTAACCAAGCGTATTCGCGAAATGCTGCGGACCGCCCGGCCGGCCTGGAGCAGGATCGCTTTAAGGGCGATCATGCTCCAGCTTTTTTGTTGAGGGCGATTTACGTTTTAGTTCCGCGCAAGATGCGCGAACTTAAAACGATCGCGCTCTAGGCGCTGGGCAGCAGCACGCCGAGGCGCCCGCCGGTTGCGGCCAGCCTGCGCAGCAAGGGGGCGGGGGCGAGCAGGGGATCACCGGCGCGCGCGGCATAGTGATCAAGCGCGTCGCAGATTTTTGGGATGCCGATCTGGTCGGCATAAAAGCACGGGCCGCCGCGCCAGGCGGGCCAGCCAAAGCCGCTTGTCCAGATGACGTCGATATCCGAGGCGCGGGTGGCGATGCCCGCCTCGAGAATGCGCGCGGCCTCGTTGATTAGCGGATAGGTCATGCGCTCGACGATTTCCTGTTCGGAGACCTCGCGGCGGGGGATGCCGCGCTTGGCGGCTTCCTGTTGGGCCAAAGCGGTGACGCGCGGGTCGGCGACGGGGATGCGCGCGCCGTTCATATAGAGGTAATAGCCCGCTCCCGTCTTTTGGCCGAAGCGGCCTTGCGCGCAGAGGGCATCCGAGACCGGCGCTAGCTCGCCGCGATGCTGGCGGATGCGCCTTCCGACATCCAGGCCCGCGAGGTCGGCCATGGCGAACGGGCCCATGGGAAAGCCGAATTTGCGCACGATGGCATCGACATCCGGCGGCGCCGCCCCTTCCAGCAGCAGGCGCTCGGCCTCCGCCGTGCGGCGGGCGAGCATGCGATTGGCGACGAAGCCGTCGCCATTTGCGACCACAACGGGGATTTTGCCGAGCCGCTTTCCGATGGCGATGGCGGTGGCGATGGATTGCGGCGAGGTTTGGGCGCCGCGCACGATTTCCAGCAGCTTCATGACATTGGCGGGCGAGAAGAAATGCATGCCGATGACGTAAGCCGGGCGGGCGCTGGCGCCGGCGATGGCGTCGAGGTCGAGTGTAGAAGTGTCGGTGGCGAGCAGGGCGCCGGGTTTGGCCAGGCGGTCGAGCTTGGTAAAAATCTGTTTTTTGAGGTCGAGGTTTTCGAAGACCGCCTCGATGATCAGGTCGGCATCGGCGATGGGCTCCCAAGCGGTGGCGCCGGTGATGCGGGCGAGGCGCTCCGCCATGGCCGCCGCGCCGAGTCGGCCGCGAGCGGCGGAGGCCTGGTAGGTGGCCTTGATGCGCGCGAGGGCTTTGACGAGGGATTTCGCGTCGGCCTCGATGAGGGTGACGGGGATTCCGGCATTGGCGAAGCACATGGCGATGCCACTACCCATGGTGCCGCCGCCGATCACGGCGGCTTTGGCGATCTCGGCGGGCGGGTGGCCGGGGGCGTCGGTGAGTTTCGCGGCCTGGCGCTCGGCGAAGAAGAGGTATCGTTGCGCCCGGCTTTGCTCGCCCGTCACCAACGCCATGAACAGCGCGCGCTCGGCTTTGAGGCCGTCGGCGAAAGGCAAAGTGAAGGCGTTGCGCAGGGCGGCGATGCAGGCGGCTTGGGCGGCCATATCGGGGGATTTTTCCAGCGCGGCCTGGGCGGCGGCCTCGAAGGTGGCGGGGTTTTCGCGGGCGGCGGCGATTTTATCCGTGCGCTCGCGCAGGTGCGGGATCGGGCGGGTTTGGGCAATGATTTTTTGCGCGAAGGCGATGGCGCCCGCGATGGGGTCTTCCACGATGGCGTCGACCAGCCCGTCGGCGAGCGCGGTTTCGACCGCAACCGGGGCGCCGGAGAGGATCATCGCCAAGGCTTTTTCCGGGCCGATGGCACGGGGCAGGCGTTGTGTGCCCCCCGCGCCCGGCAGGAGGCCGAGCTTGACTTCCGGCAGGCCGAGCCGGGTGCCGGAGGTGGCGACCCGGTAATGGCAGCCCAAAGCGAGTTCGAGCCCGCCGCCGAACGCGGTGCCGAAAAGCCCGGCGATAACGGGTTTCGGACTGGCCTCGATGGCGTCGATAAGCGTGTTGAGATCCGGGGCGAGCATCGGGCCGTCGAATTCCGTGATGTCGACGCCGGCAGAGAACATGCGCCCCTGGCCGCTGATGACGATCGCCCGCAACGCAGGATTGGCGAGGGCGGTATTGAGGTGAGACAGGAGCTCCGCGCGCACCGCCTGGCCCATGGCGTTGACCGGGGGGTGATCGATGGTGATGACCGCGATGCCGTTTGCGCAGGTATAAGCCGTATAGGCGCGACCCTGGGGCATTTTTTCCTCCGAGAGGGATGTCGCGGGATTTGGACGGGTCGTTTCGATCGCGTCAATGATTTTGGCGATGGCGCACGCTGATGTGAAAAAAAACCGGCCCCAAACTGGGGTCGGTTTTTATTTGGATGGATTTTGGGGAGGCGAGGTTGCTGGAGGTCAGGCTTTGCGCAGGCCGGCTGGTTCGCTGACCTGGTGCAGGTTGGGCAGGAAGGCGGTGAGCAGGCCGATCAGCGGCAGGAAGGCGCAGATGCGGTAGACGGTGGTGATGCTCGTCCAGTCCGCGAGCACGCCCAGTACCGCGGCGCCGATGCCGCCCATGCCGAAGGCGAAGCCGAAGAACAGGCCGGAGACCATGCCGACCTGGCCGGGCAGAAGGTCCTGCGCGTAGACGATGATCGCCGAGAAGGCCGAGGAGAGGACGAAGCCGATGATGACGCTGAGCACGATCGTCTCGGGCAGGCTGGCATAGGGCATCGCCAGCGTGAAGGGCAGGACGCCGACAATCGAGCCCCAGATGACCAATTTGCGCCCGAAGCGGTCGCCGATGGGGCCGCCGATGACGGTGCCCGCCGCCGCGGCGGCGAGGAAGACGAAGAGATCGACCTGCGCCGTCTGGGCTGAGAGGTGGAAGCGCTGCATCAGGTAGAAAATGTAATAGCTCGTGATGCTCGCAAGGTAGAAAAATTTGGAGAAGACGAGCGCGATGAGCACCGACATGGCGCGCCGCACCTGGCCGCGTGTCAGGCTGGCATGGCGCGTGGCGGCTTTGCGCGCGCCGCGCTGCGCATGGCCGGTGTTCTTGTACCAATTGCCGAGCCCGCCCAGGATGGCCATGCCCGTGAGCGCGACGAAGGCGAACCAGGCGAGGCTGTGCTGGCCGTGCGGGAGGATGATGAATGCCGCCAGCAGGGGCCCGAGCGACTGGCCGAAATTGCCGCCGACCTGGAAGACCGATTGTGCCAGCCCATAGCGGCCGCCCGAGGAGAGCCGCGCGATGCGCGAGGCTTCGGGGTGAAATATCGAGGAGCCGATGCCGAGCAACGCAGCGCCGGTAAGCAGCATGCCGTAGGTGGGGGCGAGCCCTAGCGTGACGAGGCCGAGCAAAGTGAAGCCCATGCCGACGGGGAGCGAATAAGGCTGCGGATGGCGGTCCGTATACAGGCCGACCAAGGGTTGCAGCAGCGAGGCCGTGACCTGGTAGACCAGGGTCAGCAGCCCGATTTCGGCGAAGTTGAGGTTAAAGCCGCCCTTGAGGATGGGATAGATGGCCGGAAGCAGCACCTGCATCATGTCGTTCAGCAGATGGCAGAAGGCGATGGCGCCGAGCACGGAGAAAATGGTGCCCGTTTTGCCGCCCGTGCTCGGGGCCGGCAACACGGTCGCATCGGATGCCGCGATGGATTGGCTCAAGGGGGGCAAGCTATTCTTCCTCGTGGAATTTGGATGAGGTTGCGTGTGACTGGGCGTAAGGTTAGAGCGGAAGGGGGTGGCCTTCCACCGCATTCAGGTCTCTTACTTACGAGAGTGGGCCATGGCCAGGCATACCCGGGTCGAAGATATCGAGGATGTAGCACGCCCGCTGATCGCGCTGGGGCATGATTTTGCCAATGGGAGGGTGGTGGCGCCGCATCGGCATCGCCGTAGCCAGTTGCTGTACGGGACATCGGGCGCCTTGCTGGTGAATACGGCTTTCGGCACCTGGGTGGTGCCGCCGCAGCATGGCATGTGGATCCCGAGCGGTATGACGCATGACGTGCGGATGCTGGGCGATGTGCGGACCAGCAGCCTGTATGTGGAACCTGATGCTGCGGCCGGCATGCCCGAGCGCTGCCAGGTGGTGAGCATTTCTCCCTTCATGCGCGGCCTGATGCTGGAGGCGATCGACGTGCCGGTGGATTACGATCCGGAGAGCCGGGCCGGGGCGCTGATGACGCTGCTGCTGCATGAGATGCGGCAGATGCCGGTGGTGCCGCTCTCTTTGCCGTTTCCGGTACACGCGGCCCTGGCGGAGCAATGCCGGCGGTTTCTCGATCGTCCCTCGCCGCATGAGACGATCGATATGTGGTGCGAGGCGATGCGGGTGAGCCGGCGGGTCTTCACCCGGCTGTTCCGGCAGGAGACGGGGCTGAGTTTCGCGGTGTGGCGCCAGCAGGCCTGTTTGTTTGCCGCCTTGCCGCGGCTGGTTGCGGGAGAGAAGGTGACGCGGATTGCGATCGATCTTGGCTATGACAACCCGGCCGCGTTTACCACGATGTTCAAGCGCGTTTTGGGGGAGTCGCCGCGGCATTATCTGCGGACTAAGCATCTTTAAAAGAGAGAGGAAGGGTCTTCTTTTTGTGAACAAAAAGAAGCAAAAAAACTTTTTTAACCTGGGACTGGGGCGCGCTTAACGCCAGGCTCAAAAGGAGCAGAAGTTTTTTGCGCCGCTTTTTTTCAAAAAAGCGGCTGCTTTCTAAGCGCTAATCATCACCGAAAAATCCGCGCCGCGCCAGCGCCCGTCGGCGCGTTGCCAGGTGAACGTCACGATCCGGCCGGGGGGCAGGGTATTGGTCGGCAGTTCGGCGGCATGGATGCGCAGGCCGCAATCGATGGTGCGGATGTCGCGCACCGTCGCCCAGCCATTATCGCTCCAATGTACGGTGCCGGGCTCGTCGAGCTCGACGCGCAGGACCTGGCCCGCCGGCATGCGGCTGCGCTGCCAGCTTTCGCGCCAGTCCCGGCAGCGCGGCTGGGTCTGGTCGATGCGGTAGCGCTGTACGGGCTGCGGCGGCAGGTCGAAGACGGCGCCGTCGCGTAAGCGAGCGCAGGAGTTTCACATATTCGGCATGCGCCCAGACGAGCGGCATGGCCGAGCCGCTGGGGCGGCCGAGGAAGAGTTCGCGCGCGGGGATGTCGGCTGCATCCCAAACCTGTTCGGGCAGCAGGCCGCCTTCGCTGGTGCAGCCTTCCATGGTCCGGCGCAGACGATTCGGCCTGCGCGAAATCGTCGGCGGCGATGGCATAATGCGCGCGCTCGCCGGTGAGCAGTGGCCAGGCGCGGCCATGGCCGGTGCCATCGAAGGGCCGCCCGTCGTGATGCTCGCCATAGCCGTCCTGGTTGTAGCGGTGCCAGACCGGGCCTTGCGGCAGGTCGACGCGGGTCAGGTGGTCGATGACGGTGATCGTGTCGCGGATGCGCGGGTCGTCCGGCGCGCGCAGGCCGAAGCGGACCAAGGCCAGGGCGTCGGGGCCGACCAGCTCGTCCGTGGCGAGGTCGCTCTCGCCCGCCGGGCGGTTATGCGCGGCGATGCGCCCATGCGGCGGGCGCAAAGAGAGGTCGTGATTGCCCTCCGCGGCGATGCGCAAATAGTAGCCCGCAACATTGCACTGCCGGGCGAGGTTCGTGCCGGTGACGTAGATCCAGTTCTCGATGTCCGCGTTCCAGGCATCCGCGGTGTCGCGCAGGAAGGCGGCGATGGCGGGTGCGTCCATGCGATCCGCGAGCTCGGCCGCGGCGAGCAAGGCGGCGATTTCCACCGCGATGGTGGAGGGCGCGTAGCCAGCACTTTCCTCCCAGCGGTCCTGCCCGGTGGAGGGGCCGTTGCGGATGATGAAGGCGCAGGCGCGTTTGACCATGGGCCAGTATTCGGCGAGCTCCGCCTGCGGCACCGCGCCGTGGCGGAAGGCGAGATCGAGCAGCAGGACGGGAAAGGCGGTTTCATCGAGCTGCGTGCCGCGCCAATAGGCCGTGCCGTCGAGCCAGGCGTTTTGCGGCCAGTGCCCGTCCGCCTCCTGGATGACGCGCAGATAGTCCAGCGTGCGCCGGGCATCGGTGAGCGCGCCGCAAGCGAGCAGCGCACCGGCGGTCTCGACGAGGTCGCGCGGCCAGACGAGATGGTAGCCGCCAAGATCGTCATCGCCCTTGGAGGCGCCCCAGGGGATCGACAGGCTGGCGATGGTGCCGCCGGGGAAAAGCGGGCTTTCATGGCAGCGCAGGATCGAGGTGCTGATCCGGTAGTAATTATGCGGCTGCTGCGGCGGGTGGCGGATCGAGCGGCTGCAGGGTGTTTTGCCAGTTGCGCCAGTTTACCACGTATTCCGCTTCGGCGCGGTGATGGCCACGCGCTAGGCTGGCGGCGGCCTGGAAGGCTGCGGCATCGGGCGTGCGGCCGAAGCCGATGGCGAGCAGAGCCGGGGTGGTGGCGTCGATCTCGGCGGTCAAAGCGATGTTGCCGTCGGTCGCGCGCTCAAAGGTCTCTGCCAGGTGGCCGTGGCGCTGCAAGGTCTGCCAGCCATCCGAATTCGCCGACGAAGCCGACGCTGCGCGCGATGAAGCCATTGGCGCAGGCGAAAGCGAGGGAGGTGCCGTCGCCGGATGCGAACAGCATCGGGGCACCTTTATACGTCGCCAAGCCAGCCGGTATTGTTGGCGCCGCCATTGACCAGATGCGGGGCGAGCAGGACGAACAGGCGCAGGCCGGTGATGCCAGGCCCTGGGAGCAGCCGGATGTGTTGCAGCAGCGCATCATGCACCGGGTCCGCGACGAGGCGCTTTTCGATGGTGAAGCGCTGTTGCGGGCAGGTATTGGTGATGGTGAAAAGCGGCACACCGTCGGCGATGCGGCGGGTTTGGGTGAGGGTGTCGCGCTTTTCCTCGGCGAAGAGGCCGCCTGGCCGGCCATCCGTGACGACTCAGCCCGCAATCGCGCGTGCAGGCCTGATCGACGCCGGGATAATAGATTTCGTCCAGAATGCCGTGGCTATGGGTGAACCAGACCGCGCTATGCGGCGAGAGCGCGGTGCCGACGCCGTCCTTGGCGCTGGAGGTCCAGCGGGGCGGGATGCCGGGATGGCCTGGGGCCTCCGTCATGGCGCGTCCGGCCTGTTCGGAAAATATGCCGCGAACTGGTTTAGCCGGTTCGTCATCCGCACGCTCCTGCCTGCCCTCGTGCTTAGGATATAGGGACAGTATGGCGGAGCGGTATGGCCTTCAGGGAGGCGATGGCCGTGATGGTAGTACGCCGGCATGTTGCATCCGGCGGGGCTCCCGTTTGTTGATTGGCGTTCGGCTTAGCTCTGTGCGTTGGGTGCCAGGGCGGCGTCTTTGGCGGCGTCTTTCGCCGGGGATGCCGGGGCTTCCCCGAGCGCGGCGGGAAGCGCTTCGGGCATCTCGATGTCGATCTCGAGGGTGGAGAATTGTTTGCCGCGGTCGAGCTTGACGTTCACCTTCTCGCGATCGATCGAGATGTGCTTGGCGATGACCGCGAGGATTTCCTCCTGCAGCACGGCTGCGAGGTCGGCGCGGCCGGTGAGGGCGCGTTCATGCGCGAGCAGGATTTGCAGCCGTTCGCGCGCAACCGGCGCGGAACGGTTACGCGTGAAAAAGCCGAAAATGCTCATGCAATGGCTGCCTTTCTTCCCAATAGCCGGCTCATGAAACCGCGCCGCTCGGTGGGCGCGGTGACCTCGATCTTTTCGCCGAGTAGACGCCGGGCCGCTTCGGAATAGGCGCGGGCCGCGGCGGAGGTTGGATTATGCAAAGTCACCGGGCAGCCGAGATTGGAGGCGTTCAGCACATCCGGGCTCTCGGGCACGATGCCGAGCAGGGGGACCGCGAGGATTTCCAGCACGTCCTCGACCTTCAGCATCTCGCCGCGCGCGGCGCGGGCCGGGTTGTAGCGGGTGAGCAGCAGATGCTTCTCGAATTTCTCGCCGTTTTCCGCGCGCAGGGTTTTGGAATCGAGCATGCCGATGATCCGGTCGGAATCGCGCACGGAGGAGACTTCAGGATTGGTGATGACGACGGCGAGATCGGCAAAGCGCATGGCGAGCATGGCGCCTTTTTCGATCCCGGCCGGGCTGTCGCAGACGACCCAATCGTATTTTTCACGCAATTCCTCGATGACGCGGCCCACCCCTTCTTCGGTGAGCGCATCTTTGTCGCGGGTTTGCGATGCAGGCAAGATCGAGAGCGTATCGATCCGCTTGTCGCGGATGACCGCCTGGGCGAGCTTGGCATCGCCCTGCACGACGTTGACGAAGTCGAACACGACGCGGCGTTCCGCGCCCATCACCAGGTCGAGATTGCGCAAGCCGACATCGAAATCGACGACGACGACGTTCTGCCCGGTTTGGGCGAGCGCGGCACCGAGGGAGGCGGAAGATCGTGGTCTTGCCCACGCCGCCTTTGCCGGAGGTCACCACCATTACTTTGGACATGCGATAAAAATCTCCTTCCTTCGTTAGACGAACGGCATTCAGTTGAGCGGCGAGATGCTGAGATCGCCCGCATTGAGGCGGATTTGCACGGCATTGCCATGCAGCCCTTTGCCCCAATGTTCCGGCGCGTAGTAAAGCCCGTCGATCGCGATCAGTTCGGCGACCAGTTTCTGACAGAAAATACGCGCGTCGGCGCCGGTTTTGAGCCCGGCGATGGCGCGTCCGCGCAGGGCGCCGTAGACATGGATGGAGCCGCCGGCGATGATCTCGGCGCCTGAGGCGACGGAGCCGATGATGGTGATGTCGCCCTCCTCGAAGACGACCAACTGCCCCGAGCGCACTGGCCGGTCGACCAGCAGGGAGGGTGGCGGCGCGGGGGGGGCTGGCAGTTCGGGCGTTGGCAGTTCGGGCGTGGCGGGAGGTTGCGGATCGCCGGGGATGGCGACGAGCCGGTCGGTCCGGCCGTCCTGGCTGAGGTCGCGCCCTTGGGCGAGTTTGGGCAGGCCCTCCCAGCGCGTGCCCGCGAGCAAAGCAGGGTCGATGCCCTCGACGCCGATGACCTTGAGGTTGCGTTCCTCGAGCGCGTTCAGGATGGGTTCCAGCCCGTCCTCGGCGCCGGTGGCCGCGGCGAGATTGGCGATGATGGGACGGTCGTTGAAGAAGCCGGCCGAACGTTCGATCTGTTGGTCCAGTGCGGCAAGCCAATTTTCGAGCGGCAGTTCGGGCGAGACGATCAGCGCGATAAAGCTGCGGCCTCGGATGGCTATTGGCGGTAGCGCAAGGGATTCTGTGGTCACCTTCGACGCCTAGCGGGGATGCGCGTGTGGTGTCAACGCAATGATTGAGAATTTCATAAGCATCAAGACGTCATAAAGGTTTTTAGACATCATCGAAAAACCGCGTGGGGCAAAGCGTGCGGGAAGCCAAGGGCGGGGCGCAAAATTGAAACCGGCCCAGGCAATACGCGGCCGATGCGGCGCGATACATGGCGCGTCCACAGGTTTATCCCCAATCCTGTGGAGATTGCTTATTCGTAACGGATGGCGGGGTGCGGCAACAAAACGAAACGGCCATTCACCCCGGGGGATGAATGGCCGTGAAGGGTCGGCGAACCGGTGGCTTACATCAGGCCGCGCGGTAGCGCTCCAGCCAGTGCGCGTAGGGGGCGGGCAGCGTCCAGGAGGCGCGCTCGATCTCCAAGTTGCGGGCCGCGCGGTAGGGCCAGTGCGGGTCTTCCAGCAGCGGGCGGCCGATCATCACCAGATCGACCTGCTCGGCGCGGATCACTTCGTCCGCCTTTTCGGGCGAGCCGAGATACCAGCTCGTCGAGGTCGGCAGGCCGGTCTCGCGGCGCATGCGGCCGGCGACTTCCGCGAGGAAGCCGGGGCCCCAGGGGATTTGCGCGCTCGGCGTGTTGAAGCCCATCGAGACGTCGAGGAAATCCAGGCCTTCGGCCTTCATGGCGCGCGCCAGGGAGATGGATTCCTGCAGCATCTCTTCGTCGCGCCCGTCGAACTCGATGACGCCGAGGCGGGCGGTCAGCGGCAGGTTTTCCGGCCAGACTTTGCGCACCGCGCGTAGCGTCTCGAGGATGAAGCGGCCGCGGTTTTCCGCCGAGCCGCCATATTCGTCGTCGCGCTGGTTGGCATGCACCGAGAAGAAGCTCTGGCCGAGATAGCCATGGGCGAAATGCAGTTCCAGCCATTCGAACCCGACATCGCGGGCGCGCGTCGACGGCGGCGACGAAATCGTTCTGCACGCGGGCGATGTCTTCCTTGGTCATCGCTTTGGGCACGCGCGGCAGGCCGGCGCCGAAGGCGATCGCCGAGGGGGCGATGGTCGGCCAGGCGCGCGGGTCGGTCTCGGGGATATGGTCGTCGCCTTCCCAGGGGAGGTTGGCGCTGGCTTTGCGGCCGGCATGGGCGATCTGGATGCCGGGCACGCAGCCGGCCGCCTTGATCGCGGCGACGGCGGGGCGGAAGGCCTCGGCCTGGGCATCGTTCCAGAGGCCGAGGCAGCCCGGGGTGATGCGCCCTTCCGGCGCGACGCCCGTCGCCTCGACGACCAGCAGGCCGGAGCCGCCGCGCGCCAGGGCGGCGAGATGCACCTGGTGCCAGTCGTTCAGAATGCCGTCCTTGGCGGTGTATTGGCACATCGGCGAGACCGCGATGCGGTTGCGCAGCGTGACGTCCTTTAAGGTATAGGGGTCGAACAAAGATGGCATTGCGGCTTCCTTTTCAGCGCGCGGGGGAGTTCCACAAAACGTGCAGGACCGCAAGGCAAGCGGTATGCGGTGTGGTAAGGGCAGGGGTGCTGCCCCTTGCTCGGGATCGCACGAGGCGGGAGAAGAGGGGCATGGATTTGGTATTTGATACGGTGTTCCCGATTTTCGCGTTGATTTTAACTGGGTTCCTGTGTGCCCGCCGGGGCATTCTGGGGGAGGCTGCGACCGAGAGCCTGAATAATTTCGTGGTCTGGCTGGCGCTCCCGGCATTGCTGTTTCAGGCGATGGCCGGGATTACGTGGCGGGAGGTCGATCATCCCGGGTTTCTCGTCGCCTTTGCCGGTGGGATGATGGCGGTGTTTCTGCTCTCCTTCGTGCTGGGCCGCGGCCGCAAGGCGCGCCCGGCGACGCATCGCCTGGCCGATCGCAGCATCGAGGGGCTGGATGCGGCCTATGCCAATACCGGCTTCATGGGGATCCCGCTTTGCCTGGCGGCACTCGGGCCAAGCGCGCTGGTGCCGGCGATCATCGCCACGATCCTCACCGCTTGCGTGTTGTTCGCGGGCGCCATCGTGCTGATCGAGGTCGATCTGCATGAGGAGGCAGCACTTGGGGCGACGCTGCGCAAGGTCGGTGCGTCGCTCGCGCGCAATCCGCTGCTGGTCTCGCCGGTTTTATGACCT
>CAVTSC010000009.1:0-107947 GCA_963737355.1 uncultured Pseudomonadota bacterium
GTACCATCAATTACATGGACCGCGCAGCGCTCGGCGTCGCCGCGCCCTTTGTGAGGACAGATTTGGGCCTCTCGCCGTCCGAGCTTGGTCTCATCTTCAGCGCATTTTTCGTGGGCTATACGCTTTTCGCCTTTGTCGGCGGGCATCTTGCCGATCGGTACGGTCCCAAAAGAGCCTATATCTGGGCGGCTTTGGCCTGGTCGATCCTGTCCGCCTTGACCGGCGCCGTCGCCGGGTTCACGCAGCTGCTGGTCGTGCGCACGCTCTTCGGATTTGCCGAGGGGCCGATGAATTCGACGGCCAACAAAACAATCGCAAACTGGTTCCCGCGCCGGGAAACATCCCGGACGGTGGGCGTCGTGCTCTGCGGCCAATCTGTCGGCAGCGCGCTTGCGGCGCCGGTTGTCGGGTTGCTGATGATCTCCGTAGGATGGCGGCTCGCATTCGTCATTACCGGTGCGGTCGGTGTGCTCTGGGTGGTCGCCTGGCGCCTGCTGATGGCTGATCATCCGCGTGGGAACGCTGTCGCCGTCATCGGCGACAGCGCACAGCCTATGGCGGAGGCGCTGCCGCTGCGCGCCTATCTCGGGCAGCCGGCCGTCCTTGCCTTAGGGCTCGGGCTGTTTGCCATGAATTATCCGTTCTTCATCCTGCTCTCCTGGCTCCCGACCTACCTGACGCACAGCTTGCACATGCCGGTGAAGACGATGGTCTTCGTCGCGGCCATTCCATGGGCATGCGGCATCATTGGCTATTTGGGAGGCGGCACCCTTTCCGATTATCTCTACCAGAGCCTGCCCGATCCATTGTTCGCGCGCAAACTCTCGACGACGGTGCCCTTGGCTTTGGCCGTCCTGGTCTTGTTGGCCCTCAGTGTCTCGAGCGGCGCGGTAATGGCAGTTAGCCTGATTACCATCATCATCATGCTCATGACCTCTGCGGCCCAAGCGTGCTGGGCGACGGTGCGCGAACTTGTACCGGCGGCAAGGGTCGGCGGTGTGAGCGGCTTCGTGGGTATGATCAGCAATATATCCGGCATTATCGGCCCCGCGGTTACAGGCTTCACGGTGCAGTATTTTGGTGGATTCAACAGCGCCTTTATCGTGGCGGCCGCGATCGCTTTGGTCGGCGCACTCGCCATGGCGCTGTTCGTTAATCGGCAAGGGATCCGGCTCGGTGGTGTCGCCTTGGCGGAACACGGCGCGGCGTGATCCGCCAACGATGCCTGCTTTGCGCGTGATCCGGTAGCCAGCATCTCTGGCGTGATCGGCAGATAGCCGCTGCCCATGAAACAGCAACCATACCGACGTCGACCTGATCGACGACAGGATCTCCCGCTCGGCATGGGGGCTGATTTATACCGATTTAGCTGTGCGTCGTAATGGCCGCACTCTTTTTCCAAAACGTCGGATTAAATTCATTCAGATTGATCGGCTTGGATTCCGGAATGAATAAAGCCAAAAATGCCGAAAGTGCTACACAGGCCGCGAGGGCGACATAGCCAACCACGAAAGAATGGGTCGCATCCAGGAGTGCCCCCATGAGCCAAGGCCCAGACAGGCCGCCCAGGTTTCCCACGAGACCGATGACAGCCAATCCAAATCCCGCGGCACCTTTCGGTAAAATTTGGGTGGGGATCGCCCATAACGGCGCGAATTTTGCAAAGCCACTTGCGGTCGTAATTGTCATAAAAAGAATTGTCATTGGCACCGACGCAATATGGGCCTCTCCTAAATATAGAAGCCCCATCAGCCCTATGAAAACGCCTACAGAGGACCAAAAAACAAAAATCTTTCTGTTCCGCAAACGATCAGACAGGCGGGCTGCGTAGATAAGCGCAAAAACCGCGACAAAATTTGGGATCATAAGAAGCCAACCCGTATTCATGTTACTGACACCGAGCGATTTTACGAGTGTTGGCATCCACAGCGACAATCCATAGCCACCCATTTGCGATAAAAAATAGATGATCGTGATCAGCCACACCACAGGATGAATCATGGCTTTCCAGGCAATTCCTGTCTCAACGGGAGCGAGCTCTAACCGTTCCTCTGCGAATTTCTTCGCAAGATAAACACGCTCATCATCAGGAAGCCATTTGGCCGTTGCGGGGCTGTCTTCAATCGCGATCCACCAGAAGACCGCCCAGGCCAAGGGGGGCAGCCCTTCGAGAATCAGCATGGCGCGCCAACTAAACAAACTCACGAGATAACCGGAAAGCGGAGCGGCGACGAGCGCTCCGACAGGAAGACAAATTTGGAATAATGCGTTTGCCGACGCCCGCTCGTCCCGCGGGAACCACCTGGCGATCATGACAAGCACCGCGGGCCATAAGCCGCCCTCTGCGACGCCAAGCAGGAATCTGGCCCACAATTCCTGTCGTTCGGTCTGCGCGAGGCCACTATAGAGCGCAGAGGCTGACCAGGCGATGAGAAGTACTGTAACCCAGAGTTTTCCTCCCCAACGGTCTGCGATATAGCCTCCTGGAATCTGCAACAGCGTATAGCCCGCAAAAAATGCGCCGAATGTAACCCCGATGGCGGCCGAACTGACGTGGAAGTCGTGGGCCATTCCTGGACCCGCAAATCCAATGTTTACGCGGTCCATGAATGCAATCATGTACATCAAGAATGCAGCCGGGATTATTCGATACCAACGTGTTCCGCGAATTTTTGGCAGCACCATCACATCTCCCATAAATGGCATTTTTTGTTTTTATTAAAGGACTTAATTATAATATTTAAACGTATCTCTTCATTATTGGATTGCACGAAAACTAATGCGATGGTGTCCCGCGCGCGTCTTCAGATCACCGCGGACTACTGCCGTGACCTGAAGAAGTTAGAAATCGACGGATGATCGAAGGACTTTACCAATCTTGATCGCGCTAATCGACGATGGACATGTAAGTCAGAACGCGTGCTTCCCGACGAATTGGGTAAGTCCACGAGGGCATAAGCTGCGTTAGAAGTAACACCGCCATATCTTCCACCGGATCAATCCAGAATGCCGTGCTTGCCACGCCACCCCAAGCATACTCACCGGGCGTTCCCAGGATTTGGGCTTTTGCTGGATCGAGCATAACGGAAAAACCGAGACCGAAACCAATTCCTTGATATGTTGATTCGCTAAAGCGCGGCTGGCCCATATCGCCCATATCGCCCCGCAGGTGATTGGAGGTCATCAGTTCGACCGTCTTACGACCCAACAGGCGAACCCCCTCGAGCTCACCTTTCCGGAGCATCATGTGACAAAAGCGCATATAATCGCTCGCAGTGGAAACAAGACCGCCCCCCCCTGAGGCAATTGGACGCTTCTTCGCGTAGCGGCTATTGGCAGGATCATCGATAACTTCGAGTTGCCCTCCTTCGCCCGGCCGATAGTTCGCAGCAAGGCGCGAAAGCTTTGATGCGGGAACCTCGAATCCCGTATCCACCATCCCCAATGGCCCCAAAATGCGCTGCTCCAAGAATTCGTCGAAAGGCTGCCCTGAGATGACGGAGACAAGATGGCCGAGAACGTCAGTCGCGACGCTGTAGTTCCACGCAGCACCCGGCTGGGCAAGCAGTGGCATCTCCGAGAGGCGCTCCACCATTTCGCCTAGGCTACATTCACCAAAGGTGAAGTCGATATTGGCTTCCCGGTAAAGTGCATCAACCTGCGTTGCAGCCATGCTGGCATTTGTAAATCCGGCCGTATGGGTCAGAAGATCTCGAAAAGTGATGTCTCTTTCTGCCGGTACACTGTCCCATCTTCCCCGTGCCCCCCCCGTAAGGACACGCATATTGCGAAAGCAAGGGAGGAAACGCGTTATGGGATCGTCAAGCTGGAAATTCCCATCCTCGTACAGCATCATAATTGCCGTTGAAGTGAGAGGCTTGGTCATCGAGTAGATGCGAAAGATCGTATCGGAACGCAGGGGCGTATCTCGCTCAACATCTGCTTTTCCGTAAACGGAGAGATGGGCGATTTGCCCGCGACGCATCACCATCGTAAGCACACCTGGCAGCTTTCCAGAATCGACGAGGCGTTCAGCCCAGCGGTCCAATCGTTGCAAACGAGTCGCGGACAGCCCGACGGTTTCCGGATTAACCAGCGAAATCGCAGTCATTCGTCGTTTCCTTTACGGTGATTTGGTTTGTTGAGCGATATTAGATCGAAATGCAAATCACACAAGGCGGAGCGTGGACGTGGCCATCGCCCGTCTAAAGCGAGTCGTCAGGTTTTGGCTCCCTATTGTTACAAATTTGTGATTACCGTGCCGCGCCGGCTGGTTCGCGCCCTCCCCGCTGCTTCACCCATTCGACCGACGTCACCCCTAATCGGGAGTTCGTTGCATTTAAGCATCGTAACAGAACAGACGCAGAACGTGACTTATTTAAATGCGAAATCGGCACGAAATATCTCAGCAATACATTCGATATCATGACATTTTATTGAAAAATATTGCTGGAACGAAATTTCGATCGATTGGTGTCCAACAATATATAAAGTTCTTGTTTTGTTCCGGTGGGGTGTTTGGCGCGCGCACCCTTGAATGGAAAAATGTTGCGTAATATTGTAGACAACGCGGAAACCGCGCAATTTTGCTGCCAGTAAAAGAATATTGAATACGCACGGCCTTGGAGTAGGGGTAACGACTTGAATCTTCGAAGAACGGGACCCGCGAACCGTGGCTTTACGGTTGCGCATCGTTGTACAACCAAGGTGCAAACACTTGAGCTTGTGACATCATCTTTCGAGACCGTGATGACGCGGTTCCGTTAAGATGAAGCTGTCGATTTCTTAGGCGCCGCGCATGACCTGGCTGGTGCGCATTGCATTGGCCCGGCCCTATACGTTCATCGTGCTGGCCATCGCCATTTTAATCGCCGGTGCGCTCGCCGCGATCAACACACCCACCGATATTTTTCCCGCCATCCGCGTGCCGGTGATCGGCGTCGCCTGGTCCTATACCGGCCTGTCGCCCGACCAGATGGCTGGGCGCATCATCACCCCCTATGAACGTTCGCTTTCCACCACGGTCGATAATATCGAGCATATCGAAAGCCAGTCTCTGCCCGGCATGGGCATCGTCAAAATCTACTTCCAGTCCGGCGTCGATATCCGCACCGCGACGGCCCAGGTCACCTCGATCTCTCAAACCGTCCTGAAACAGCTGCCGCCCGGCACCACACCGCCGTTAATCCTGAACTACGACGCCTCAACCGTGCCGGTGCTGCAGGTGACCACCTCGAGCACGACCCTGAGCCAGCAGCAAGTGCTCGACCTGACGCAGAATTTTATGCGTCCGGCGCTGACCACCGTCCCCGGCGTCGCCATTCCTTATGCCTATGGTGGCCAGGTGCGCCAAGTCCAGGTGGATCTCGACCCCCAGGCCCTTCAGGCGGACGGCCTCTCGCCGCAGGATGTCGAAAACGCGATCACCGCGCAGAACCAGATCCTACCCGCCGGCACGGTTAAAATCGGCTCCGAGCAATACACTGTTAATCTCAACGACGCGCCCAATACGATCGCGCAGCTCAACAACCTGCCGATTAAATCCATCGACGGTGCGACGGTCTATATCCGCGACGTCGCCAATGTGCGCGACGGTGCACCGCCGCAACAAAGCGTCGTACATGTCAACGGACGGGACGCCGTCCTCACCTCCATCCTGAAAACCGGCGCGGGCTCGACACTCTCGGTCGTGCAAGGGGTGAAGAACAATCTGTCCGATTTCGAGCAGGCCCTGCCGCCCGGGTTCCAGGTCGGCACGCTGAACGACCAGTCGTTGTTCGTCAAAGCCGCGGTCCTCGGCGTGATTCGGGAGGGCGTCATCGCCGCGACCCTGACCAGCCTGATGATCCTGATCTTCCTCGGTAGCTGGCGCTCGACCGTCATCATCGCGACCTCGATCCCGCTCGCCATATTGTGCTCGGTGATCGGCTTGGCCGCGACCGGCCAGACCCTCAACATCATGACGCTGGGCGGCCTTGCGCTGGCGGTCGGCATCCTGGTCGATGACGCAACCGTGACGATCGAGAACATCAACTGGCATCTCGAACAGGGCAAGGAGGTTAAACAGGCCATCCTCGATGGCGCGCAGCAGATCGTCACTCCGGCCTTCGTGTCCCTGCTCTGCATCTGCATCGTCTTCGTGCCGATGTTCGCGCTGAACGGCGTGGCGGGCTACCTGTTCGCGCCAATGGCCGAAGCCGTTGTCTATGCCATGATGGGCTCGTTCCTGCTGTCGCGCACCTTGGTGCCGACCATGGCGATGTATCTGCTGAAGCCGCATGGCGCGGCGGAGGCGGCGCATAAGGTGCTGCGTTCGCGCAACCCGCTGATCCGCTTCCAGCGCGGTTTCGAAACTCGCTTCGAAAATTTCCGCGCCTTCTATCGCAACCTGCTGGTAATGGCGCTCGCGCATCGCAAAGGCTTCGTTATCCTCTTCCTGCTCGCGGTCATCGCCTCGTTCGGCCTCGACCCCGTTCCTCGGCGCGAATTTCTTCCCGACCGTGGATTCCGGCCAGATTGCCTTGCATGTGCGTCCGCCCGTCGGCACCCGGATTGAGGATTCCTCTATTTTGTTCGGCGAAGTCGAGGCGCAGATCCGCCAGACCATCCCGGCCGATGAACTCGGCTCGATCGTCGATAATATCGGCCTGCCGATCAGCTCGATCAACATGATCTATAGCAATTCAGGCGTGATCGGGTACCAGGATGGCGACATCTTCGTCAGCCTGAATGCCAACCATCACCCCACCGCCGATTACGTCCGCCGCTTGCGCAAAATCCTGCCCACGGATTTCCCCGGCACGACCTTCTCCTTCCTCCCTGCCGATATTATCAGCCAGATCCTCAATTTCGGCTCGCCGGCGCCGATCGACGTGCAGGTTATCGGGCAGAACCAGCGAGCCGACTACGCCTATGCGATCAACCTGCTGCGGCAGATGCGCGGCGTCCCCGGCATCGCCGATCCGCGTATCCAGCAATCGCCGGACAACCCCCAGCTCAATGTCCATGTGAGCCGTTCGCGGATCGCCGAATTCGGCCTGACCGAGCTCAACGTCACCAACAGCCTCGCCACCTCATTGACCGGCAGTTCGCAAACCGCCCCGGCATTTTGGCTCGACCCCGTCAACGGTGTCTCCTACCCGATCGCCGTGCAAACTCCGGAATACCGCATCGATACCCTCTCGGCGTTGGAAAACACCCCGATCACGAACGGCGCGCAAGGCAACAGCCTGCAGGTCCTGGGTGGCATCGCAACCATTTCGCGTACGGAATCGGATGCCGTCGTGAGCCATTACAATGTCCAGCCGGTCATCGATATTTTCGCAACCACACAGGACCGCGACCTCGGCGGCGTGGCCGGCGACATCCAGACGCTGCTTCAGAAAAACGCGATAGGTCTGCCTAAAGGCGCGCATGTGGTGCTCCGCGGGCAGGTCACGACCATGCACACCGCCTTCCGAGGTCTGTTCCTCGGCCTGCTCGGCGCGATCGTCATGATCTATCTGCTGATCGTGGTGAATTTCCAGTCTTGGCTGGACCCTTTCGTCATCATCACGGCGCTGCCCGCCGCCCTCGCCGGCATCATCTGGATGCTGTTTGCAACCCATACCACGCTCTCGGTTCCGGCGCTGACCGGGGCCATCATGTGCATGGGCGTGGCGACGGCCAATTCCATCCTGGTTGTCAGTTTTGCCCGCGAGCAGCTCGCCGCCGGCAAGTCCGCCACCGTCGCCGCGATCGAGGCCGGTGTCACCCGTTTCCGCCCGGTGCTGATGACGGCGCTCGCGATGATCATCGGCATGGCGCCGATGGCGCTTGGCCTGGGCGAGGGCGGCGAGCAGAACGCCCCGCTTGGCCGCGCCGTGATCGGCGGGCTGATTTTCGCCACCTGCGCCACGCTGATCTTCGTGCCCACGGTTTTCAGCATCGTGCATGCGCGCGACAACAAAACCCCTCGCCCCACAATGCCAACAGGAGATTCCGATGTCCGAGGACGATGATATCCTGAAATATACGCCGCCGAGACGGCTGAAACTCACTTGCGTCATCGTACTCGTTGCCGCCTGCGGGATCGTCGCCTCCGGCATCGTCAGCCGCGACCGCGCCGGCGCCAGCCTGGCCGAAGCGACCACCGCGGAGGCCGTTCCCACCGTGAACCTGGTCAGCCCGTCCGCCGGTGGTGCCCGCAACCTCGTGCTGCCGGGGGACATCCGCGCCTTTAACGAGGCGCCGATCTACGCCCAGGTCAGCGGCTATTTGCAAAACTGGTACGCCGATATCGGCACGCCGGTGAAAGCGGGACAGGTGCTGGCCCTGATCGAGACCCCGGACCTCGACCAGCAACTGGCGCAAGCACAGGCCAATCTCGAAACCGCGATCGCCAATGCGCATCTCGCCGCCACCACGGCGCAGCGCTGGAACGCGCTGCTGGCGCAGGATGCGGTCTCGCAACAGGATGCCGACGACAAAAACGGCGCCCTGCAAGCCAATATCGCCGAGGTCGCCGCAGGCCGCGCCGACGTACAGCGGCTGCAGGCAATGGAGGCTTTCAAGCGCATCACCGCACCGTTCGATGGTGTCGTGACCAGCCGTTCGACCGATATCGGCGCGCTCATCTCGGTGGGCAGCCCAAACCAGGCCCCGCTCTTCACGGTCGACGACGAGCACCGGCTGCGCATCTATGTCAACGTGCCGCAGGCCTATTCCGCCGATATCAAGCCCGGCATGACGGCGCAGTTTACTGTGCCAGAATATCCGGGCCAGCGTTTTACCGCGACCCTGGTCTCCACCGCCCGGGCGATCAACGCCAATAACGGCACCTTGCTGGTGCAGTTCCAGACGGATAATGCCCAGCATAGACTGCAACCGGGCGATTATGCGCAGGTTAAATTCAACCTGCCTGCCGATGCCGGGGCGCTCACTCTACCGTCCAGCGCGCTGATGTTTCGCGATGCCGGCATGGAGGTTGCCACGCTTGGCCCGGATAACCGGGTGCGGTTGAAAACCGTCACACTGGGCCGCGATTTCGGCACCAGTGTGGAAATCGCCACCGGGCTGCATGCGGATGACCGCGTCATCAACGATCCGCCCGACCTGCTGCATACCGGCGATCTCGTGCAAATCGCCCCCAGCACCGCCTACGCTTCCCCCGGCAGCCATGATTAGACGTAGCAGTGCCACCTTGATGGCGCTCACCTTGGCAGGCTGTTCTTTGGCGCCAAAATACGTGCCGCCATCACTGACCACGCCCGTCACCTACGCCAATATGGGCCCTTGGACTCCGGCCAGCCCCGCCGACACCGCGCCACGCGGCGATTGGTGGGTGATTTACAACGACCCGGCTCTGGACGGGCTCGAGCAGAAAATCGACACAAGCAATCCCGATCTCGCCATCGCTTTGTCGCGCTACGACCAGGCCCAGCAGCTCGCGACCGAGGCTGCAGCGGCGACCTACCCGGAAATCGACCTTGCGGGCAGCACCTCACAAAACCGCCAATCCGATGACCGTCCGCTACGCTCGGGCGGCCCGGATGAATTTGCCGACAATATTCTGGTCGGCTCGTTTACCTATGAGGTCGACCTCTGGGGGCAGGTGCGCAACACGGTCGCCGCCGGCAAGGATGAGGCACTGGCCTCCCGCGACGACGCCGCCTCGCTACGCCTCAGCCTCGAAGCGCAGCTCGCCGATGCCTATTTCACCCTGCGCGGCCTCGACGCGCAGGAACAGTTTTTGGCCGAAACGACGCAGGCCTATGCGAGTGCCCTGCGCCTCACCCAATTGCAGCACAATGGCGGCATTGTCTCCGGCCTCGATCTCGGCCAGGCGCAGACGCAGTACGACACCGCACTCGCGCAGCAAACCGACGTGATCGCGCAGCGCGGCGTTGTCCAGGACGAGATCGCGACATTGGTCGGCATACCGGCCTCGGTATTCAACCTTCCCGTCAACCCCGCTTTGCCGGCGCCGCCGCAAATTCCGGTCGCTGCCCCCTCGTATTTGCTACAGCGCCGCCCCGACATCGCCGCCGCCGAACGCCGCGCCGCCGAGGCCAACGCACAAATCGGCGTTGCCCGCGCCGCCTTTTATCCGGAAATAACCTTGAGTGCCGCGGGCGGGTTCCAGAATGCCGGTGGCGGCTTCAACCTGTTCAACGCCTCCAACAGCCTGTGGTCGCTCGGCCCCTCCCTGGCGCTGACCGTGTTCGACGGCGGCCGCCGCAAAGCGGCCGAGCAGATTGCCGTGGATAATTTCAACCAGGCCAGCCAATATTACCGCGCGACCGTGCTGACCGCCTTCCAGCAGGTGCAGGATAACCTCATTCTCGCCAACAACCTCGCCAGCGAAGCCGCCCAGCAAGCGGACGCCGTAACCGCCGCCGACCACACCGCAAAAATCTCGCTCTCGCTTTATACGCTTGGCGCGGTCACCTACCTCAATGTCGTCACCGCGCAGACTGCCGATCTCGACGCGCAACGTACGGCGCTCACCATCGCCACCCGCCGCCTGCAGGCAAGCGTTGACCTCGTGCGCGCGCTGGGCGGCGGCTGGAACCAACAGAAGACGGCTCTGAACTGACCGGGCAGAATAGTTCTATCCGCTTAGAGTGCGATCGTTTTAGGTTCGCGCATCTTGCGCGGATGCTAAAACGTAAATCGCCCTCAATAAAAAAGCTAGAGCATGATCGCACTTAAAGCCATCATGCTCTAATGGCCCGCCATCGCAGGCTCCGCCGTGATCGTGGTCTTTAACGCCTGATCCCGTAATCTGAGCGTCACCAAAAAGGAGAGCAACATCAAAATTCCGCTTACGAAATAGGCGATATCGAACCCGCTGACGAGCGCGTGCCTCAAAATCAAGCCCGTATTCTCCGGCAATCCGACGAAGGCGGACTTTCCCTGGCTAAGTGAGCCGAGACCGATGGGTTTCTCAATGCCAGAAGCGCGCAACACCTCCGCAAAGCGCATGGTCAACAGCGCACCCGCGATCGTGCTTCCGAACGCTCCCCCCATCGAACGGAGCAACAGAAAAGCGCCGGTGGCCGCCCCAAGATCCCGCCGCTCCACGGTGTTCTGTACGACAACGATCGACGTTGGTCCGCACATGCCGACCCCGGTGCCGACGACGATACTCTCTACCATGAGCAGCACGGCGCTCATTCCCGCGCCGCTGATTGCCAGCAGGAAAAACCCGATTGCGGCCGCTCCCAGTCCTAAAAGGATGATGCTCTTGGTTTTGCCGGTCCGCCGCGTGAGTCGGCCGGAGACATAAGCGCCCGCCGTATTGGCAACCAGGAAGGGCACAATCAGCAGGCCGGAGCTCTCGGCGTGGTATCCATACAGGAGTTGAAAATCCAGAGGCAACAGAAACGTACCGACGAAAACGCCGAGCGAAGCGAAGAAGGCGACCGCCACGCCATGGAGGAAGGTGTCGTTCGCGAAAAGTCTCGGCGGCAGCAATGGGTCGATGACGTAATTCTCATACCAAACCAACACGCCAAGGAGACAGAATCCAAAAGCCGCCAGCAAAAGCACTGGCACAGACGTCCAGCTATATTCCACACCGCCCCAGCTCAAGGTGACGAGAAATACGCTGATGCTGCCCGTCAACAATGCGGCACCGGCTAAATCGATTCGGCTGCGTCGCGGTATGACGACGAGCAAACGCAAGGCGCGATCGCAAAGATAAATTGCGAGCAGCCCAAGGGGGAGATTAGACCAGAAAATCCAGCGCCAGCTCAGGTCATCGGTGACATATCCGCCAATGACCGGACCGGCAATCGAGGCAATCGCCCAAGTGCCGGCGAGATAGCCCTGGTAACGCCCCCGTTCGCGCGGCGACACGACATCGGCGATCGCCGCCTGCGCCATGGCCAAGAGGCCGCCACCCCCGATGCCCTGTAGGCCGCGAAAAATAATGAGTTCCGATATGGATTGCGAGATGGCGCAAAGGATCGACGCAAGAATGAAGATCACGATGGCCGGAATGAGCAAGGCACGCCGGCCATATGTGTCCGAGAGTTTCCCAAAGACCGGCGTTACCGCGGTCGAGGTTAAGAGATAGGCCGTGACGATCCAGGCGACATGTCCATAGCTGTGCAGATCGCGTGCGATCGCGGGCACGGCAGGCACCACGGCGGTCTGGTCGAGGGCAGCCAAAAGCATGCACAGCACGATGCCGCTAATGACCCGCAGGATTTGCGCGTGGCTATAATTTATCGGCGGAGCAGGATTAGCCAGATTGCTACGAACATCCATGAGAGAACACTATGCCCATCTGCGAATTTTTTTAATAGGCAGAAACAGATTTCTCATATGTTGCTATGTCGCAAGTAATAAAAATTCTCATTCCACCGGCCTCCCCCTCTCTTTCGGAATCTGATGCCCCTGCCCCACTGACCCGCCTCAGACGATGATGACATCCGCGCCTAGGCCGTCAGCCCTTTGGGGCTCTTTTCTCCAGTTTCAGGCATGCCCCGGCCTTGCCGCCATCGCCACGATGGCCGGATATGACTTGGTTGAGGATATACCAGCGAAATTCGGAATTCTTGCTCATGCGATGGGCCTGCGGTGCTGTCGGGCGGTCTACTCGGCATTGGCGGTCACGCTGATCGCCTGGACCGGCGTGCCATTGGTGCGGCCAAGCAGGGCGGCGGAGCCGGCCGTCTGACCGATCATCACGACAGGCCCCTCGCATGGCACTGTGGTGAACGAGAACCCGGCTCTACGAAGTCTTTTCCAACAAGGCTTGTTGCGCGCCGATGAACTCAGCCTTGGCGTGAAGGTCGATGCTTTCGGGCAGGTGATCGATCTGAACGGTCGCAGTGCCCCGACATTGCTGGTCGTCGGGCCACTGGCCTCTGGGTATCGCCGGGGTCACCCCGTGGCGCCGTCCTCCAGTTCACCGTGCCGGCCGCCGCCATGGGGAGCTGACCGATCATGACGCCACTCAGCGTTCAGGCGCTAGCAGCCTATCATCTCCCGTTCGGCCGCAGAGCCATTTACTCGTCAGGGGCGGCGCATAGGCCCTGGCGTTTCATGAAATAACCGAGCCGCCCCGATGCGGTAACCACCGCAAACGGGATCGCGAGCAAGCAGGAGAGCAACGTGGGCGCCGCCACGGGCAGTACACCAGGTGCCCAGAATGCGAGCACGCAGGTCATGATCATGCCGAATACCGTTTGTGGCCAGAAATACCGGATCGCCTCCTCGATACGAACGCCACCCCCCTCCCTCCGCTGGGCCTCCCATGTCACGCGACGCCCACATAGCAGACCGCAGATAAAGATTGTGTGTGTCACCGCCATCACGGTTCCAAGCAAAATGGTAAAGACGGCATCCGTTAAGCCGC
This sequence comes from uncultured Pseudomonadota bacterium, assembly GCA_963737355.1. Classification (GTDB taxonomy): domain Bacteria; phylum Pseudomonadota; class Alphaproteobacteria; order Acetobacterales; family Acetobacteraceae; genus Acidocella. Next base: position 13,349 of record CAVTSC010000009.1, read on the forward strand.
TGAAAGCCAAGCGACGAGCGCCGCCATAAAGCCGCCTTTGTTTTGTATTCAAGATGATCTCCAACACGCCGAGCAGACGTGCTATGAACCACAAGCCAAACATGATGAGGTAGAGGGAAAAAGACGTTCGTACCGCAACTATGTCAGCATTCCCGTGTCTACCAACAAGGGCAAGTCCGATGAGCAGCAGCGCGACCCAAAAGATCGAGCTCAGATACATCATAACGGCGTTCACGAGCTGGAAGCCCCCCATCGGCAGCAACCGAATACGACCGAGTAGTTTCAGGTATTGCAAATTTCCCTGGCACCAGCGCAGATCCCGCTTCATAAAATTCAGCAGATCAGGCGGATTCTCCTCCCAACTGTCAAACTCATCGGCCATCAGGCGAACCTCAAACCCGGCCATGCGCATCAAGGCCGCCTCGACCTGATCATGACTCAGAATGGGGCCTGCAAGCGGGCCTTTCCCGGGAATCGCCGGTAACGCACAATGGGCGGCAAAGGGCGCAATCCGTATGATCGCATTATGCCCCCAATAGGGACCACTCGGCCCCTGCCACCATGCCAGCCCCGTTGCATGCATGCGCATGCCGTTGCGCATCCCAAACTGAAAAACCCTCGTAAAGGCATTGAGCGACGGCCGGCCGACAACGAGCGTTTGCAGAATGCCCAACTGTGGGTTGGTTTGCATCACGCGAACGAGGCGCAGAACCGCAGCGGCGGACATCGCGCTATCGGCATCCAGGACCAACATAAAATCGTATTTTTTTCCTTCATTCTGGGCAAAATCGTGCAAATTTCCGGCCTTGAAGTCGGCATTGACCGGGCGGCGCCGGTAGGCCAGAAAATCCGGCCGGGTGCACCGCCGCTGCAGCTCTAGGCAGGCGGCTTGCTCCGCCGCAACGATCTCCGGTTTGTCACTGTCGCTGAGAATATAAACGGCGAAAGCCGAGGCTTCCCCCGTTGCTTCCAGACTTTCGATTAAAATTGCCAGACGCTTGAAAACGGGTTCGACCGCCTCGTGCCGTATGGCGAGGCAAATGGCGGTACGCACGGAAATCGGCACCGAGAGCGGTGTGCGCGCCAATGCTGGATTTGTAAAAGCAGCAGGATCACGCGCAAAACGCAGAATGGCAAAGCCGATAATGGCGTTCCACATGTTCAGCAGCGACCAAGGCAGTGCGCCCAAAAAAAACACCAGCACTAGCATTTCCGGAAAGCGCACAGGACTGCCGAGCGCATGAGCGGCGAGCGCGCCAAAACCAACCCAACTTGCGGCGCAGAGCGCAAAGACCATAACGCGGCGCCAGAAGAGACGTTCGTTGCGTGCTGCTGAATATCGGCTCTCGACCGCAAAGGCTCCGGTCAAGGCAGCCTCCCCCATTGCCTTAGCGATATCTGTTGACCCGAGGGACAAAGATAGCGTTTCCTGAAGCGCTTGTGAGGTAAAAAAAGCGTCATGACCGAGGATCGCAATATCGCTACATGCGCCACCGCGGCACAGGCTTTGTGGTTCACCGGCCCCGGGCAGGCGGAGCTCAGGACCGCCCCCAGAGGGCCTCTGCAACCCGATGATGTACAGGTGCGCGCCCTCGTCAGCGGGATCAGCCGTGGGACGGAGGCATTGGTCTTTCAGGGGCTGGTCCCGGAAAGCGAGCATGACCGGATGCGTTGCCCATTTCAGGAAGGTGCGTTTCCGTTCCCCGTCAAATATGGTTACGCGATGATTGGGATCATCGAAGACGGCCCACTTGCGCGGATCGGCGAGACCGTGCTTTGCCTGCACCCGCATCAAACGCATTTCACGATCCCGCAAGCATCTGCCATCGCAGTGCCGCCCGGCATAACCGCCGAACGCGCGGTGCTGGCCCCGCAGTTCGAGACCGCGTTGAATGCGCTTTGGGATGCCGCACCGCGCCCCGGCGATCGGATCGCCGTGATTGGCGGCGGGGTCATCGGCTGCCTGGTCGCCTATCTGTGCGCACGCATCCCGGGTTGTTCTGTGCTCCTGGTCGATCCGGATGCGCGCCGGCAGCAGGTCGCCGCTGCATTCGGCGCCGCTTTTGCCACGCCCGATGCGATATTGCCGACGAACAACGATCTGGTCTTTCACGCCTCGGGCACGGCCAGCGGATTGCAGACGGCGCTTGCAATCGCCGGTTTCGAGGCGTGCATCATCGAGATGAGCTGGTACGGAACCGCCCTGGTGCCCGTGCCATTGGGGGCTGCGTTTCATAGCCAGCGCCTGATGCTGCGATCCTCCCAGGTGGGGGCAATTGCCCCGGAACGGCGGGCGCGGTGGAACCCCACGCGGCGTCTGACTCTGGCCCTTTCATTGACCGCCGATCCGCGGCTGGATATCCTTCTTGAAGAGACTGTTTCGTTTCAGGATCTCCCCAATGCGCTGCCCAGCATACTCGGCCATGCGGGGGCGTTCTGCGTGCGTATCCTTTATCCAGAAACCTGAGAAAATTCGAGATGTACCGTCTGGCGATTTCTGATCATTTCATGATCGCGCACAGTCTGAAGGGAGCAGTCTTCGGGCCGGCGCAAGACCTGCACGGCGCCACCTTCGCCGTTGAGGCGGTTTTTTTTCGGCCCAGCCTCGACCCCGACAACATCGTCGTCGATATCGGTAGGGCGCAAACCGCACTGCATGAGATTTTGGCCGTGCTGAACTATAAAAACCTCGACGCGCACCCGCAATTTGTCGGCCAACTGACGACCACGGAATTTCTCGCACATTACATTTTCGAACGCATTGCACAGGCCATCCGCGATGGGCAGTTCGGGCAACACGCGCACGGGATCAGCAGTCTAAGGGTAACATTAGCGGAATCCCCTGTCGCGCGGGCGTCTTACGAGGCGCCGCTTGGCCGCTGAGTTTTATTTTGCAATCCCCGGTGACCTGAACACGCTCACAGGTGGATTTATCTACGATAAGTGGGTGATCAAAGCGCTCCAGAGCGGCATGATGCCGGTGCGGCCATTAATGTGGACCGGCCAGTTCCCGCAGCCGACAGAGCACGATCGCGCCTGCATTGCCGACAGCCTCGCGGCATTGCCCGATGACAGCGTCGTGCTGATCGACGGCCTGGCCTTCGGCACATTGCCCGCATTGATGCTCGCGCAGGCCAGGCGCCTGCGGCTGATCGCGCTGGTGCATCACCCCTTAGGCTACGAGACCGGACTTCCGCCCGACCTACAGCGTCAGCTTATTGCGTCGGAACGTCAGGCTTTGTCCGCTGCACGCCATGTCATCACCACGAGTGCCATGACCGCGCACAGCCTGATTGCCGATTTCGGCGTCCACCCGAGCATGGTCACGATCGCAGCGCCGGGCGGTGACCCACCAATGGCACGACAGGTGCGGCCGTTGGACGCACCGCCGCTATTGCTTTCGGTGGGCACGGTTATTCCGCGCAAGGGTCATGATGTCCTGGTCCAGGCGCTCGACGACATCGCCGATCTACCGTGGTCGTGCATCATTGCCGGCTCGCTCGATCGCGACCCAGAGACAGCCTCAAGGCTGCGCGCACAGGTCGCAGCCAGCAGCGTCGCGGCGCGGATCAGCCTTCCGGGCGAAATCGATGACATCCAGCCGCTCTACGCCCAGGCGGATATCTTCGTGCTGGCAAGCTATTTTGAAGGCTACGGCATGGCTTTTTCCGAAGCATTGCGACATGGGTTGCCTATTATCGGCACGACCGGCGGCGCAATCCCGGAAGTTGTACCGGCCGATGCAGGCCTACTCACCGCGCCTGGCAGTGTTTCTCAATTGGCGGCCGCATTACGTGAAATCCTCACGAACGCCGCGCTGCAGCAGGCTTTGGCCGCCGGCGCGCGGAAAGCCGCTCTGGGGCATCTCAGTTGGCATGAAACCGCGTGCGTGGTTGCCGGCGTCGTCAGCCGCCTGGCCGCTTACTGAAATGCCAGGTCAAACAGCACGTCATCGCCGAGCTGATAGATGGTGGCATGCGGGCGGGGCGCTTCATTGAGCAGGCGAATGGCCGGCAAGCTGATTCCGGCCAAGCCGGAGCCGATAATAAAGGGGGCCACGGTGATGTGCAGACGTGCGAGCATCCCTGCCGCAAGGAATTGGGAGAGGGTATAAGCGCCCCCCTCGATCAACAGTCGCGAATAACCGAGCTCTGCCAGGGCGGCGACGATGCTGCAAGGCGGGATCTCCCCTCCCCGCTTAGGGAGCATTACGCCAATAACCCCAGGCGGCCTGGGCCGATCGGTCGCTTGCACCACCAGGACGGGGGGACCATCATCGGAAAGCAGCCGGGCATTATGCGGCATCCGGCCATTTGGATCGATCACGACACGGGCCGGACTGCGTCCATCCACATGGCGAACGGTAAGTTGGGGATCGTCGGCAATGACGGTCTGCACGCCGACGACCACCGCATCCACCAGCGCACGCAACTGATGCAGATGGCAAAGCGCCTTATGACCACTAATATATTTTGAATCACCCGTCGGTGTGGCAATCCGGCCGTCAAGGGACTGCCCCAGTTGGCCGACCACAAAAGCCGGGCTGGCCAGAAGCGGCCGGTAGAGATCAGGCATATTATCGAGCATGTGACGCTGACTTCATCTGCATTGCAGACTGTCCTCCATAGATGCAAAACATCCACGCCGATGTCCCGGCGCAATATCGCTGCGCCGGCAGACCATCCGCTTACAGCCTAGTCCATGGCTATTCCAGGTGGCAACAGCCCGTAACGGCTGGGTTTGCAATAGCGTAGCCCGTCTGACGTCAGGCCGCCGGTCGTTGCCGGCGAATTTGCAACTCGATCAGCAGCGGCTGAATCAACGCGCTTGCATCCCGGCGATGCATAGAACGTCTACCTCTCGCACCTTATTTATAGTTTGCCTGAATGGATGCCCAAGCCTGATGAATTGTTATTTGCGCTAAAAACCTTCGCAAGCGCGATGTTGGCGTTGTATCTGGCGTTCTGGCTCGGCCTGGATAATCCGTATTGGGCGATGGCGACCGCCTTTATTGTCGCGCATCCGCTGAGCGGGGCGGTGCGCTCCAAGTCGCTGTACCGGTTCATCGGCACGCTCATCGGCGGCACGGCGGCGGTGGCGCTGGTGCCTAATCTCGTGGATGCGCCAGTGCTGCTGAGCCTGGCGCTGGCGTGCTGGCTCGGGCTATGCCTGTATATCTCGCTACTGGACCGCACGCCGCACGCCTATACCTTCATGCTGGCCGGTTATACCGCGGCGATCATTGGCTTTCCCAGCGTCGACAATCCCGGCAGCATTTTTGAAGTCACGCTGACCCGGGTGGAAGAAATCTCCATCGGCGTGTTCTGCACCACCCTGGTCAGCACAATCTTCCTGCCGCGGCCGGTCGGGCCGGTGCTGGCGCTGCGAATCGCCGGCTGGGTACGGCCGGCGACCGACTGGGCCACGGCCGCGCTGGCGGGGCAGGATGAACAGGCGGCCATTGCGCCGGCCCGGCGCAAGCTCGCCGTCGAAGCCGCCGATGTGGCGATGATGACGACGCAACTGGCCTTCGACACCTCGCATCTGCAAGGCGCGGTGGCGCATATCCGCCAGCTACGGGCCTGCGTGCTGAGCCTGGTGCCGGTCCTCTCCTCGATCAGCGACCGGGTCGCGCAATTGCGCGCGATGGACGGACTCACGCCCGCTTTGCACGAAGTGCTGGAAGAGACGCGCCACTGGGTGCAGGCAAGCGGGCCGGAGCGGGCCGATGCCGTCCTGGCGCGGATCAAGACCCTGGAGCATGACCCCCACTCCTGGACCGGGCTGCTGCAAGCAAGCCTCGCCGTGCGCCTGGAAGAACTGGTGCATCTCCTCCGCCATGCGCGCGCGATCCACCGGCATGTGGTCGAGGGCGATCCCGCGCCCGATACGGCAAAGGTGAAGGGCGAATTCGTCGCGGTGGCGGCGCTGTTGCCGAATCACGGGCTGGCCATGCTCTCGGCTTTGGCGGCGGCCATTACGGTTCTGCTGATCTGCGCCTTCTGGATCGGCACGGAGTGGACCGCCGGTGGCACCGCGGCACTCATGGGCGCGATCGGCTGTTCCTTCTTCGCGACGCAGGACGACCCGGCGCCGGCGATCTCGCTAATGATCCGTGATACCATGATCGGCATCCTCGGCGCGGCCTTTTATGTTTTCGTCGTACTTCCCCCGGTCGAGAGCTTTGTCGAACTGGCGCTGGTGCTGCTGCCGGCCTGCCTGGTGGCCGGCGTGATGATCGCCCGGCCCAAGACCTTCATGACCGGGCTGATCATCAGCGTCTTCGGCGCGACGATCCTGGCGATCAATAACGGGTATCAAGGAAGTTTTCTGAGCTTTGTGGATGGCGGCATCGCCCTGATCGCCGGGCTGTGCGTCTCCCTGGTGGTCACCCGGCTGATCCGCTCCGTGGGGGCCGCATGGAGTGCGCGGCAACTGCTGCGCGGCGCTTGGCAGGATATCGTGGCCGCCGCCGAGACCAAAACGCAGCCGGACCGGGCGGTGATGACCGGGCGGATGATGGACCGGCTGGGCGTGTTGATGCCAAGGCTGGCCGCGATCGCGCCGGGGGAGGATATCCTGGCGGCGGATCTGCTCCGGGATTTACGCGTGGGGTTGAACGTAATCGCGTTGCAACGCGCCCTCCCCGGCCTGCCGCACCCGGCGCAGGCGGATGTCACCGCCGTGCTGGCCGAAATCCGGGCGCATTATCGCGGCAATCCGCTCAAGGCGCCTAGGGATGCGCTGCATCAGGCAATCGATGCGGCCCTCTGCCCGCTCGCCGCGACGACGGCGCACCACAGGGAGACGCTATTGGCGCTCTCCGGCCTGCGCCTCGTATTGTTCGCCGCCGCGCCGCCGCCCGAGATCGGGCCATGGACAATGACGCAAGTGAGACTGCCGGCATGATCGGCGAGGTCAATCTGTTCGGCGTGCTGCTGCCGCCCTTGCTGGTCGCCCTGGGCGTGGCGCTGCTGGTCTCGATGCCCTTACGCTGGGCGCTCACTCAAATGGGCCTATACCGCTATGTCTGGCACCGGCCGCTATTCGACCTCGCCTTGCTGGTGATCCTCACCGGCGTCGCGAACGACCTGATGAACCGCTTTTTTTGACACGAGAACGCTATGAACGCCGCTTCGCTTACACCTCGTTTTCTTGTAACGCTCGTTCTGGCGGCCATTGCCGGGGTCGTCGCTTGGCAGCTCTGGGTCTACTACATGCAGGACCCGTGGACGCGCGATGGCCGGGTGCGCGCCGATATCGTGACGCTGGCGCCCGATGTCACCGGCCCGGTGGTGCGGGTTTTCGTGCATGACAATGAAATGGTGCATGTCGGCGATCCGTTGTTTCAGGTTGATCCGACGCGCTTTGAGCTCGCGATCCAGCAGGCCCAGGCCAAGGTGATGCGCACCCAGGCGGCGATGGAGGATGCCCAGCACACCGCAAGCCGTTATGCCGCCCTCTCCACCAATGCGGTCTCGGGCCTGTCGCGCGATGACACCAGCAGCGCCGCGATGGAGGCCGAGGCCGATTACAACCTCGCCAAGGCCGACGCGGCGGTGGCGGCGCTCAATTTGCAACGCACCACCGTGCGCGCCACGGTGAACGGGATAATCACGAATTTCTCGATGCGCCCGGGCGATTACGTGAATGTCGGCGCGCCTATGCTGGCGATCGTGGATACCGATTTACTTTATGTGGATGGGTATTTCGAGGAAACCAAGCTGCGGCAGATCGCAGTCGGCGACCCGGCGCAGGTGACGCTGCTGGATGGCGGACCGGCGATCAGCGGTCATGTCCAGGGCTTCGCCGCCGGTGTGACCGACGCGGAGCGCACCGCCAGCCCCACGCTGCTCGCGGATGTGAACCCGACCTTCACCTGGGTGCGCCTGGCCCAGCGCGTGCCGGTGCGCATTGCGTTGGACCATCTCCCCGCCGGCACGCGGCTGGTCGCGGGCATGACCTGCACGGTCAGCATCGGGCATTAGCTTTTCATGAACAGCCGGCCAGAGTCCGGCGAAGCGGCCGCCACCCTCCCAATTACCAGGAATGCGCGATCACCCTGGGAGGCCAACATGCGGCTGCTGCTGATTATACCAACGGCGGCAGTTTTTGACTCGTGTGGGATTCCCAATATCCGCATGATGTGATTCGCTTCTCTCTGTTCGATTCGGGGGGTGGCATGGCCGTTTCAATTACGCGGATGGAGTTGGATGCCTCGGGACTGCGCCGTGCTGCGGCGCAGTCCCGAGATTCGGATGCATCACGCCGGATGCTGGCTTTAGCTCTGGTTCTGGAAGGCCGACCGCGTACGGAAGCGGCGGTTTTATGCGGCATGGATCGCCAGACGCTGCGCGACTGGGTGCATCGATACAATGATCTTGGCGTGGCCGGGCTATCGAGCCGCATACCACCTGGCCCGAAGCCCCGGCTCACCTCCGAACAGGAAGCGGAAGTTGCACGGCTGGTGCAAGATGGGCCGAGTTTGTCTGAGCACGGCGTGGTGCGCTGGCGGCGCATTGATCTGTCGCATCTGATTAAAACGCGCTTTGGCATTCATCTGGCTGAACGCAGTGTCGGTGACTTGCTGCGCCGTCTGGGCTTTCGCCGGCTATCGGCCCGGCCACGCCACACCGGTCATGATGCTGCAGCCCAGGAGGCGCACAAAAAAACTTCCCCGATCTGGTCGCCGCCGCAATCCCGCAACACGCCCGGGGCAAACCAATCGAACTCTGGTGGCAAGACGAAGCGCGGGTCGGCCAGCAAGGAACGCTGACCCGGCTTTGGGCAAAGCGGGGCAGCCGTCCGTCAGCGCCACGCGATTGCCGTTATAAATGGGCCTACATCTTCGGTGCCGTATGTCCGGCCCGTGGCACCGGCGCTGCTTTGGTGTTGCCCTACGTCAACGCCGCAGCAATGAACATGCATCTGGCCGAGATCAGCAAGTGCGTGACGCCAGGCGCCCATGCCGTCATAACACTTGACGGGGCCGGTTGGCATCAGGCCGGTGACAAACTCAAACTTCCTGACAATATCAGCCTACTTCCATTGCCACCCTATGCACCAGAACTGAACCCGCAAGAAAACATATGGCAGTTCCTCCGACAAAATTATCTGGCAAACAGAGTATTCGAAACTCAGGAGGCAATCGTCGAAGCCTGCTGCAGCGCTTGGAACAGCCTGGTGGCGCAGCCAGATAAGATAACCTCAATCGCAACACGTAGCTGGGCAAAACAGGTCAATGCTTAACGCCGTTGGTATTATTCTGCTGATCATCCTGCTGCTGGGTGGCGGATTTGGCCTGCATGGCGGGCTGTTTCTGGGCAGCGGCGGTTTCTACTATGGCGGCGGGCTTGGCATCGCGTTGCTCATTATTCTGATCTTGCTGATCTTATAGCCAGAGGGGCTGGGCGGATATAAAACGCCATCCCCTCGGTCACCTAAGCGGTATCACTGCTGGAAAAAAGCACGCGCGCAGTTGGCGGAATGCGCGTGAGCGCGGCCAAGACCGCCAGAGCCGAGGGAAATAACGATGCCGCCGCGAACATTGCGCCCCCGAGATATGGCGCTGCGATCAGCCGGTGCAGAACTGTGGCACGGCGGATCTGGCCGGAAATGTCCGCCGCCATCCGGCGGTGATAGTGCGCCGAAGGCTCGCCGCGCAGCACGGATTGCGCGGCAAGGGCGGCGCTGTGCAAGGCAATGGCCATGCCATCTCCGGTAAAGGAGGGAATAACCGCCGCCTGGTCGCTCAAGCGGAACAGCCCTGCCGGATCGCGAGCGACCGGCCAGTGGATGAAGCCGTACGGCACTCGCGCGATGCTCAGCGGTGCGCTCAGCATTTCCTCCGCCCCGGCGAGGCGGGCGGCCAGATGCGGGCTCAACGCCTGCAACTGCGCGAGCAGCGCCGGCCATTTTCCCCCGGGGCGGCGCAGCCATCGGGCTTCCACCAGCACACAAAAATTCGCTTGGCCCGCCTCGACCAATTGCAGCCCAGCATAGCCGCCAGGAAACAGCATCAATTCGACATGGCCGGACAAGGCCTGGCGTTGCGCCGGGCTGAGCCGGAAATAGGTTTTGAAGCCGACAAGCGTGCTGGCCGTGCCACGACGTCGCGCGCCGCGAATGTCGTGCTTTCCCGTTGCCAGCAGCAGGATTGCGGGATGCAGGGGCGCCTGTTGGTCCACCTGCACGGAAATTCCCCCTTCCGTCGCAATATGGCGGATCGCGCATCCGCGATGCACGGTCGCCCCTGCGTGTTGGGCATGGCGGAGCAAAGCGTCATCCAGCGCGCGGCGCGTCAGGCCGAGGCCCTCGAAGGGCAATGCTGTGGTGATGACATGCGGGCCGCGCGCAAGCCGCAAATGCGTGATCGGATGTCCGCCAAGCGCCGCGGTCTCAAAGCCGAGTTGGCGCAGATAGGCTTGCGCCTCGCCTGAGAGAAATTCACCGCAGACTTTATGCATCGGGGCCGCTTCGCGCTCGAAAAGCGTCACCTCCCTGCCCGCTTGGGCGAGGCGCGTGGCGGCGGCAGCACCGGCAAGCCCCCCGCCGGCGATGAGAATTTCACTCATTTCAACCGGCTGATGCTGAAGCGGAAGCCGACATGCCAGGCGATTTTCGCCTCCAACCCAGCTTCTCGGAGCAACCCCTCCCAGTCCCGCCGGGTAAAGGCGCGGGCAATGGAGATCGCCCCGTCTTTGCGCACGATCGGATGCCAGCGCATCAGCCGGGCCAGGAGCGGAAAGCCGTAATAGGCGAAGGCATGGCGGTGTAGATCCGCGATATGCCAGCCGCGCCGCGCATGCGCCTCCAGCCAGTGCAACAGGCGCACAACCTCCTGGTCCGTCAAATGATGCGTGAATTGCGAGGTCACGATGTAATCGGGCAGCGGGGCCGGGTCGTCATCGAAAACATCTCCGGTGCGATAATCAATGGCAATTCCCGGCGGCGTTGCCGCTTGCGCCGCAACGGCGCTGCGCGGGTTCAGGTCAACCCCGGATAATTGCGCGACAAGCCCGCGCTTTTCCGCCCATCGGGCAATGGCACGCAGCAAATCCCCCTGGCCATAAGCGACATCCAGCACCGAGAGCGTCGCCCCTTTGGGGTAATCCCGTGTCGCGCGGGCAAGCCAGCGCAAGGTGGGAAGATGCGTGAAGGTGATGCGGTTCACCGTGGCGAGGTCGCGCAGGCAGCGCTGATAGACCGCCGCATCGAGGTCCGGCGCGTCCATCTGCTCGGTCAGTTGGGCGCGCGCGGAAAAATTCATCCTTGCACCGTGAAGCGGAAGGTCTCGGCGACCATGCCGGGGCCGAAGGCCATTGCGAGGCCGCGCTCGCCGGGGGATGCGGTCTGCAGCATGCCGGCGAGCACGAACATGACGGTGGCCGAGGACATATTGCCATGCGCCGCCAGCACCGCCCGCGAGGGTAAGAGCGCCGCCTCCCCCAGAGAGAGGCCGGATTGCACCGCATCCAGCACCGTGCGCCCGCCACCATGCACGGCCCAGAGATCGATCACCTGCGTGCCCTCGCCGCGCAGAATGAAATCCGGGTTCTGGCGAAGTGCCCCCGTGATTTTCGCCGGCACCTCGCCCGAGAGATGCATCACAAAGCCCTGGTCGCCAATATGCCAGGTGATATGCGCCTCCGTCTCCGGGATGAGGGCGGCGCGAAAATCCCCCAAAGCGAGGCCCTGCTTCTCGGCGGTGACAAGCGCGGCGGTGCAGCCATCGCCGAAGAGCAGGAAGGAAAGTGCCACATCCACCCGGTCCGTCTCCTGCAAATGCAGGGTGCAAAGCTCCAGATTCACCACGAGCACGCGCGCTTGCGCATCCGCCAGCACGGTGGCTTGGGCGATGCGCAAGGCCGGAACGGCGGCGGCACAGCCCATAAAGCCGACCAAAGTGCGCTGCACATCCGGCCGCAGGCCGAGCCGGCGGGCCAAAAGGAGGTCCAGCCCCGGGGCGATGAAGCCGGTGCAGGAGGCGACGATGAGATGCGTGATGCGCCGCATCCCCTCCCCCAATTGCAACGCGCCCACCGCCTGTTCCGCCAAGACCGGGGCATGCTCGGCATAGGCAAGCATGCGCGCCGCCGTGCCGGGATAGGCGCCGCGGCGGTAGAACCCGCCGGGCGGCGCGTCTTCCTCCACCATGCCCTCCTGATGCAGCACGGAGTAGCGGTGCTCGATGCCCGAGCGTTGCGCCATCCGCTCGAACACGCGCAACGCCTTGCCCTCGGGGAGCGCCTTGGCGATGAATTTCAGATACGACGCATGGACATCGTGTTGAGGGTGCGCCGTGCCGATACAGTTAATATAGGCCAGGGTCATGTCCTTCAGGTGAGCCTCCTTCACGATGGATCAAGGCACGTCCCGTGCGGGGATCAAGGCAGTCCCCGCGCGCAGGCGCAGTTTTCAGGGCTTGGCGCGACGCGGCGCAAACGTCATCATGCGTCCATGAGTTTGCAGCCGAGCGCAACCCGGGCGCGGAATAAAAAAATCATCCTGAGCGGGGGAACCGGCGTGGCGCAACGCCTGCTGCAACTCTTCACCGGGCTTATCACCCTGCCCTTGGTGCTGCATACGCTGGGCGTTGCGGGGTTCGGGGTGTGGGGGGCGGCCACCTCTCTGGCCTGGGCGGCGGGGTTGCTGGATCTCGGCCTGGGCGGCGCACTGGTCACGTTAGTGCCGCAGGCGGTGGCGGGCAATGGGGACATACGGGCGATCATCAGCGCCAGCCTGCTTACCGGGGCAGCGCTTGGCGGCTGCCTGCTGCTGGCCGGCGGCGTGCTCGCACTCGTGGACGCACCTGCCTTGCCCGGAATGCCGTTTATCGTCGCGGGGGTTTGTCTCGCGGTGAACATCCCGCTCGGCCTGTCCGGGAGCATCTGGTTCGGGCTGCAGAAGGGGCATGTCTCGGGGATTTGGGAGCTGGTGCAGACGGCGCTGACCCTCGCTTTGCTCGTACTGGCCGCGCGGTTCGGCCTTGGGGTTGCCGCCATGGTAGCCGCCGTGTTCGGCGCGCAGATCCTCGGCAATACCGGCAGTCTGGCACATTTGTTCTGGACGCACGCCGAAGCCCGGCTCACGCTGTCCGGCCTCAAAACAAGCGTGCTGCGCCGGGTGCTGCGCAGCGGGCTGATGCTCTCGGCCCTCTCCATCATGGTCTCGCTGAGCTGCATTTTCGACAATGTGCTGGCCCTGCACTGGCTGGGGCCGGATGCGGCGGCGCGGATGACGGTGGCCATGCGGCTGTGTATTACCGCCATCGGGATGCTGGGCGTTGCCACACAGGCAATCTGGCCAGCCTTTGTGGAGGCGGTGGCGGCGGATGATCATGGCTGGGTGTTGCAAACCCTGTGGCGCGGCACGCTGGCCGTGGGGCTGCTGGCCATTGGCGGCTCGGCCATGATCGTCGCGGCTGGGGCGCCGGTCCTGCGCTGGTGGCTGCATGCGGATTTACATATCCCTCCGCTGCTGTTCTGGGCGATGGCGGCGTGGATCGTCTGCCTCTCCCTGCCCCGCGTGGCGGGCCTGCTGCTGAATGCGGTCTCAATGTTTCGCGGCCAGCTCTTCGTGCAGAGCCTCGTGACGGTGCTGGCACTGAGCCTGAAATTCTTCCTGGCCGAGCGTTTTGGCGCGGCTGGTATCCTGGGCGCCACCCCGTTGGTGGCGCTGCTGGTGGTGTGCCCGGCCTATGCCTGGATGGCGGCACGCTGGATTGGCGGAACAAATCTGTTAAGGGCTGCGCCATGAGTTTCTTAAGCATCATCACGCCTTGCTATAACGAAGACGCCAATGTGGCGGAGCTGCACGCCCGCGTGCGCAACGCGATGGCGACCATCGCGGATTGCGATTACGAACATCTCTTCATCGACAACGCCTCGACGGACGACACGGTTGCCAAGCTCAAGGACATCGCTGCGGTCGACCCCCATGTGAAGCTCATCGTCAATGCGCGGAATTTCGGCCATATCCGCTCGCCAATGCATGCGCTGCTGCAAGCCAAGGGCGATGCGGTGATCAGCATCGTCGCCGATCTGCAAGACCCGCCGGAGATGATCCCGGAACTCGTTGCACGCTGGCGCCAGGGTTTTGCCATGGTGCTGTGCATCAAGCGCTCCTCGGAGGAGGATGCGGCGATGTTCCTGCTGCGCAAAACCTATTACGCGCTGGTGGAGCGGCTCTCCTCCATCACCACCGTGCAGAATTTCACCGGCTTTGGCCTGTACGACCGGCAGGTGGTGGAGGCGGTGCGGCGGTTCGACGATCCGTACCCGTATTTCCGCGGCATGATCGCCGAAATCGGGCTCAGCATGTGCACGATCCCCTACGACCAGCCGGTGCGCAAACGCGGGCTCACCAAAAATAACTTTTATTCGCTCTACGACATTGCGATGCTCGGCATCATCAACCTCTCGAAGGTGCCGCTGCGCCTGGTGACGGCACTCGGCTTCGCCTCCGCCTGCTTCTCCTTCATCGCGGGGCTCGGCTATTTGCTCTACAAGCTGATCTACTGGTCGCAATTCAATGTCGGCATCGCGCCACTCGTGATCGGCCTGTTTTTCCTGGGCTCGGTGCAATTGGTCTCGCTCGGGATCATCGGCGAGTATGTCGGCGCGATCCACACGCATGTGCAAAAGCGGCCTTACGTGATCGAGAAGGAACGCGTGGGATTTTAGGAACGTGCCGTTGAACCACACGGTGCTCCGGCGCCTCGCCGCCCGGCATGCAATCAGCCTGCTGGCGTTTGGTGTATTCCTACTGTTCTGGCTGCTGCGCACGGTGGATCTGCCGGGCTTCGTCCTGTTCACCCGCGTGGCCGATGGCGTGGGCAAGCCCGCCCCCTTTGCCGATCTGCTGGCGATTTTGCAGGCCGGCGCGTGCTGGCGGGCGGGCGTGGATGTGTATCAGCCAAGCGCCTGCCTACATGGCGGGGTCTTCAACTATTCGCCGTTTCTGCTGCGCGCCGCCGATCTGCCGATCGGCCCGCGCGATACGAATTTAGGCGGGGTCCTCCTCTGCCTCGCGTTCTTCATCGCCTTGGCCTTGCTGCCGCGCCAAAAAACCCGCTTGGAGTTCTGGACCCAGCTCACCGGCACGCTCTCCACCACGGTTTTTTACGCGCTGGATCAGGGAAATTTCGATATTGCAATTTTTGTCCTGACCGTTCTCGGCATCCGCATCCTCACGCTATGGCATCAGATGCGCGTCGTTTCCTATGGCGTGTTCGTCCTGGCGGCGGCGATGAAATTTTATCCCGCTGCGTTGCTTGTCTCGGTGCTGCGCGAGCCGTTTCGGAATCTCATCGCACTCGCTTTGCTCGGCCTGGTCGCGGGATGTGTGTTTGCGGGACTGTACGGGCCCGGCATCCTCGCCGCGGTCAAAATCATCCCGAGCGGCACGCCGTTCCGGGCGACATTCGGCGCCATCGACCTACCGCGCGGGCTGAATCTGCTGCATATCCTAACAGCCGGACGGGCGAATGATTTTCTCTCCCCAACCCGCCGGCCGGTTTTCTCCTCCGGGCAGGCGGTCGTGGCACTCACCGCGCATCTATGCGGCATACTGGCGCTCATGGCGATGGTGTCCCTGCGCAAGGGGTGCGCGCAGAAACTCCAGCGCCTGGATGAGACGCGGATGCTCTTCCTCATCGCCGGGGCTTCGGTGATCGTATTCTGCTTTTTCGCGGCGCAGAACGTGTATTACCGGGCAATTTTCCTGCTCCTCACCTTGCCCGCTTTGTCGCAACTGGCGCGGCGGGAATACCGCGCGCGAATGCTGCTGGGCGTGATTGTTTTGCTCCTCTGGGAGGCCGTGTTCCGGGATGCGCTGGCGCATGACAAGGCCGCGAGCCTTTATTTCTGGCTGCTCCGGGAAGGCCTGTGGTGGTGGGTGGTGATCGAACTCGGCGCGCTAACGCTGACTTATCTGACCCTTGAAGGGGCCCGGCTGAAGGGCGAAACCGCAACGCGATGGCGGTTCAAATTGACGAATTAAGCTCGGCCAATTAAATTAACAATAGTTTATCCTTCGGGAGTTTTATATGCGCGCCTCTGTTTTCGACAATCTGTTCGTGCTGGAAATGGCGAATAATCACTGGGGCGACGTCTCCCGTGGCATGAAGATCATCGCGGATTACGCGAAAGTGGTGCGCTACAACAACGTCCGCGCCGCGATGAAATTTCAATTCCGCGACGTTGACACGTTCATCCACAAGGATTTCCGCCATCGCACGGATATCCGCTACATCAAGAAGACGCTGGACACGCAGCTCTCCTGGTCGGACTACCAGCAGATGGTCACCGCCGTGCGCAATTCGAGCATGATTTCGATGGCAACCCCGTTCGATGAAACCTCGGTGGAAAAATGCGTGGAGCTCGGCATCCAGATCATCAAGATCGCGAGCTCCGACATCAAGGACTGGTTCCTGATCGAGAAAATCGCGGCCACGAAGAAGCCGGTAATCATCTCCACCGGCGGCTCCTCGCTGCGCGACCTGGACGACGTGGTCTCCTTCTTCGGCAAACGCAGCATCCCGCTGGCGATCAACCATTGCGTCTCGATCTATCCGAGCGAGGATTATGAGCTCGAGATCAACCAGATCGATTTCCTGAAAGCCCGCTATCCGGACAACGTGATCGGCTATTCCACACATGAATATCGCGATTGGCATGATTCCACGCTGATCGCCTATGCCAAGGGCGCGCGCACATTTGAGCGGCATGTGGATATCGAGGCCGGCGGCATCCCCGTCTCGCCCTATTGCTCCCTGCCGGAGCAGGTCGATGCGTGGTTCAAGGCTTTCGCCAAGGCCGAGGAAATGTGCGGCGCGCCGGGCAATGCCAAGCGCGTGCCGCCCGAGAAGGAGGTGCGCTATCTCGATGCGCTGGTCCGCGGCGTGTATGCAAAGCACGATTTGCCGGCGGGGCATATCCTCACCGATGATTCCGTTTATCTCGCGGTACCGCTGCAGAAAGGCCAAATCTCCTGCCGCGAGATGATGCGCGGCGAAGTGCTGCTGCAGCCCGTGGCGAAGGACGGCGCGATTGCCTTCTCGAATATCGACAGCCCCTATGGCGCGAATTCGCAGCTTGCCAAAATGATCGACCAACGCGGCATCGATGCCGACACGCCCGAGCCCGCGCGCGCCGCGCCGCGGTTGGTCTAAGCCGTTGCGGGTCGCGGATTACATCGCTGCCTGCCTGGCGGCACATGGCGTGAAGCATGTCTTCATGGTGACCGGCGGCGGCGCCATGCATCTCAATGACGGGCTCTCGCGCAACAAGAACCTGCATGCCGTCTGCCTGCACCATGAGCAGGCCTGCGCCATGGCGGCGGAATCCTATTGCCGCTTAAGCGGACGACTGGCGGCGGTGAATGTCACGACAGGCCCTGGCGGCATCAACGCGCTGAACGGCGTGCATGGCGCGTATACGGATTCCATCGGCATGGTGGTGATCTCCGGCCAGGTGAAGCGCGAGACGATGGTGGGCAGTTATAACCTGCCATTGCGCCAACTGGGCGACCAGGAAGCGGATATCGTGCAGATGGTGCAAGGCATCACTAAATTCGCAACCGTGCTACGCGAGCCGGAAGATGTGCGCTATGTGATGGAAAAAGCCCTACATCTGGCAGGCTCCGGCCGGCCCGGGCCAGTTTGGATCGACGTGCCGGTGGATGTGCAAGGCGCGAAAATCGACCCTGACAACCTGCGCGGCTATGTCCCGGTTCCTGACGATGCGTTAGCTGGCGATGCGCTGCGCCAGGCTGCACGCGAGGTCGCCGCCCGGCTCGCGCAGGCGAAACGCCCCGTCATCATGCCCGGCACCGGCGTGCGGATTGCCGGCGCCCACGCCGAATTCATGCGCCTTGTCGAGTTGCTGAACTTTCCCGTGGCGACAGCCTTCAACGCACATGACGTGCTGGCCGATAACCATCCCTGCTATGCCGGACGCCCCGGAACGGTTGGTGACCGTGCCGGGAATTTCGCGGTGCAGAATGCGGATTGCGTGCTCATCCTCGGCTGCCGGCTGAACATTCGCCAGATCAGCTATAATTGGGAATCCTTCGCGCCAAACGCCACGCGGATCATGGTGGATGCGGATGCGGCCGAGCTCGCGAAACCGACCTTGCAAATCGAGCGGCCCGTGCATGCGGATTTAAAGCAGTTTCTGCCTATGCTGCTGGAAGAGATGGCGGGCTATACCGCATCCGCCGCGCAGCTTGAATATCTCGCCTGGTGCCAAGCGAGGCGCGCGCGTTATCCCGTAGTGTTGCCGGAATATACCGATGATGCGCGCGGCGTGAACCCGTATATCTTCGCCGAGAAACTGTTCGAGGTGCTGGGCGAGACGGATGTGGTCGCCACGGCCAATGCCACGGCCTGCGTCACCACCTTTCAGGCGGCAAAACTGCAAGCCGGGCAGCGGATGTTCTCCAATTCCGGTTCCGCCTCCATGGGCTATGACCTGCCCGCCGCGATCGGTGCTGCCTATGCAGCGCCGGAGCGGCGCATCATCTGCCTGGCCGGGGATGGCAGCATCATGATGAACTTGCAGGAATTGCAGAGCATTATCGCGCAACGGCTGAACATCAAGATTTTTCTACTCAACAATGCCGGCTATAGCTCAATCCGCCAGACGCAGACCGCGTATTTTTCCGACAATATGTTCGGCTGCGATCCGGCCAGCGGTGTCAGCTTTCCGGATTTTCAGCGCATCGCCTCCGCCTTCGGGTTTCCCGTGCAGCAGGTTACAACGCATGCGGAACTGGCGAAAGCACTGGATGCATCCCTGCACAATACCGGTCCGCAATTTTGCGAAGTGATGCTCGATGCGGCGCAAAATTTCGCGCCCAAACTCTCCTCGCGCAAATTGGAAGACGGGCGCATGGTCTCTTCGCCCCTGCACGACATGGCACCCTTCCTCTCCCGCGCGGAATTGGCTGAGAATATGTGGGAAGAAAGCCATGGCGCCTGAGCCCCTGCCCTTGCGGGGGGTGAAGGCGGTGATCCTGGCCGGCGGGCGCGGCTCGCGCCTGTCGGAAGAGACTGATACGCAAGCCCAAGCCGATGGTCGAGATCGGCGGGCGTCCGATCCTTTGGCATATCATGAAAATCTATGCGCAATACGGCATCGAGGATTTCATCATCTGCCTCGGTTATAAAGGCGCACGGATCAAAGAGTATTTCTACAATTACAATCTGCATTCCAGCGATATCACGGTGGATCTGCGCTCAGGCATTACCATCCATCAGAGCGAGGCGGAGGATTGGCGCGTCACCTTGGTGGAGACCGGGCTGGAGACGCAAACCGGCGGGCGGCTCGCACGTATCCGAAAATATCTCGGCGATGACGCGATGTTTTGCATGACCTATGGCGATGCCGTGGCGGATATCGATATCCGCGCGGCGCTCGCCTTTCATCAGGCGCACGGCAAACTCGCCACGGTAACGGCGGTGCGGCCATTGGCCCGCTTCGGCGCGCTGCATCTGCAAGGCGACCTCGTGGACCGCTTCGAGGAAAAACCGGTCGAGGAAGCCGGGCTGATCAGCGGCGGGTTTTTCATTCTCTCGCCAAAAGCGCTGGATCTGGTTGAAGGCGATGCAACATTGTGGGAGCGCGAGCCGATGGAGCAGCTCGCGGCATCCGGCGAGCTGATGGCCTACCGGCATCACGGTTTCTGGCAGCCGATGGACACGTTGCGCGACAGACTATTGCTCGACCAGCATTGCGAGACGCGGACAAGCGCCATGGATGACATGGACACGCTGACGCGCGGCCTTGCCCGACCCGGGTTTTTGGGCGGGCAAACGGGTATTTGTCACCGGGCATACGCGGTTTAAAGGCGGCTGGCTGAGCCTGTGGCTGCACGAACTTGGCGCGATCACGGTCGGTTATGCACTAGCCCCGGAGACGGTGCCGAATTTTTTCAACCTGTGCGGCATCGCCTCAGTGCTGCGACACCAGATCGGCGATGTTCGCGACAGCGCATCGCTCGCCACGGCAATGGTGGCGTTCCAGCCGGAGATCGTCTTCCATCTCGCCGCCCAGCCGCTGGTGCGCGAATCTTATCGCAATGCCGGTGGAAACTTTCGCGACGAACATCATGGGCACGGCGAATGTGCTGGAGGCCGTGCGGCAAACGCCCAGCGTTGCGGTGGCGATCATCGTCACCAGCGACAAGGTCTATGCCGAGAGTGCCCAGGCGCGGCACGATGAGGCGGCGCGGCTTGGCGGGCACGACCCCTATAGCGCCAGCAAGGCCTGTGCCGAGCTGGTGACGGCATCTTTCCCGATGCCCGAGGCGCAAAAAATCGCCACCGTGCGCAGCGGCAATGTCATCGGCGGCGGGGACTGGGCCGCCGAACGGCTGCTGCCGGATTTTTTCCGCAGCATGCTGGCAGGTGAAATCCTGGAAGATTCGCAACCCACATGCCATCCGCCCATGGCAGCACGTGCTGGACCCGCTTTGCGGCTATCTGCTCGCGGCGGAGTTCTTATGGACGGAGCAGCGCGCAAAATCGCGCAACGCTGGAATTTTGGCCCGGATGCGGCAAGCGAGGTCCCGGTGGCCGATATCGCGGCGCAACTCTGTGCCCTATGGGGCGAGCGGCGCGCCTATCACATCGAAGCCGCAGACCAAGCGCGCCGCATGAGGCCGCGGTGTTGCGCCTGGATTCCGCCAAGGCAAAGCGCGAACTGGCTTGGCAGCCGGGCTGGGACGCTGGCGCAGGCCCTGGGCGCAACCGTGGATTGGTTCCGCGCCCTGCGTGAGGGGCGAGGATATGGCGGCGTTCAGCCAGGAAGCAGATCAAGGCATATTGATAAATCATGAGCCAGCGAAGCTGAAGTTTTACGCAGCGAAATTCTGCGCCTGGTCGCGCGTTATGCGGAGCTCGCGCATGCCCAAAAACCTTCGATGCCGCGCACTCGCCGGTGCCGGTTTCCGGGAAAGTCTATGGCGCGCCGGAAATGGTCAGCCTCGTGGATTCCGCACTGGATTTCTGGCTCACCACGGGCCGCTTCAACGATGCGTTCGAAGCGAAGCTCGCGGCAGGCACTTGAGAGCCGCTATGTGCTCACCGCCAATTCCGGCTCATCGGCCAATCTGCTCGCGGTCAGCGCGCTCACCAGCCACATGCTGGGCAACGACGCGCTGAAACCGGGCGATGAGGTCATCACCTGCGCCACCGGCTTTCCCACCACCGTCAACCCGATCCTGCAGAACGGTCTGGTGCCGGTATTCGTGGATGTCTCGCTTCCCACCTACAATATCGCCGTGGAGGCGATCGAGGCGGCGGTGACGCGAGCGCACCCGCGCGATCGTGCTGGCGCATACGCTGGGCAATCCGTTCGATCTCAACAGCATCATGGCGCGTCGCGCAAAAGCACAATCTGCACGTCGTCGAGGATTGCTGCGATGCGCTGGGTGCGCGCTATGACGGCAAAGCCGTCGGCGGATTTGGCGAGATCGCCACGCTGAGCTTTTATCCGGCACACCACATCACCACCGGCGAAGGCGGCGCGGTTTTCACAAAATCCAGCCATTTCAAGCGGATTCTGGAATCGCTGCGCGATTGGGGCCGCGATTGCTGGTGCCCGCCCGGGCCATGACAATACCTGCAAGAAGCGCTTCGGCTGGCAACTCGGCGGCGCTGCCGGAAGGCTATGACCATAAATACACCTACAGCCATCTCGGCTATAATTTGAAAATGACCGACATGCAGGCCGCAATCGGCGTCGCCCAACTGGACCGGCTGGATGATTTTATTGCAGCCCGGCGCAGCAATTTTTGCTATCTGTATGCCGGCTTGAAGCACGCTGGGAAGAATTTCTGATCCTGCCCGAGGCGGAGCAAAACGCCGAGCCCTCCTGGTTCGGCTTTCCGCTCACCGTACGGCCCGGCGCGCCGTTTACGCGCGACTGCGCTGGTGCAGCATCTGAACCAGGCCCGCATCGCTACGCGCTATCTGTTCGGCGGCAATCTCATCCATCAGCCCTATATGCAGGGGCGCAAAAATTCAGCGTCGCGGGTGCGACGCCAAATGCCGATCTGGTGATGACGTCAACCTTCTGGATCGGCGTGTATCCCGGCGCTCGGGCACGGCGGAGCTGGACTACATGCTGGAGAATTTTGCGCAGTTCTTTCGTGCAACGCCTCGAATTTCTGCCTGAATTTGCCGAAGCGCTGAGGGCCAGTACGGCCCCGTCGTGCATGACCGGCGCTGGCGGCTGGCTCGGGCGGGCGGTGCTGGAAATGTTTGCGCGGCGCTCGGCGATGATTTTGCCGCCCGCGTCACCGCCTTCGGCGCCCGCCCCAGCGCTCGCATGGCGCTGCGGTCAGACCGTGGCGCGTGCCGGTCCATGCGCTGGAAGCAATCGCCAGCGCTTGAAACAACCCGGCGCGCTGATGCTGCATCTGGCATTTGCACGCGCGAACATGCCGCCACGATGGATCTTTCCGCCTATATCGCCGCAAATCGAAAAATTTCCGCGCATGGTGCAGGAATTTCTCAAGCGCTGCGGCGCATGGGGCATTTTCGTCCCCTCCTCCGGCGCGGCCTATGCGGGCACGACGCTCAGCGCAAAATCCCTATGGCGCGTTGAAGCGCGAGGACGAGGAGATTTTCGCCCAGCTCGCGACGGCAACTCGGGTTTCCCGCCGCGCTATCCGCGTGTCTTCAACCTCGGCGGCCCATTCATCAACAAAACGAATTCCTACGCGCTGGCCTGCATCCTCTCGGACATCGCCGAAAGGCGGGCCGATCCAACTCCGCGCGGCGCATCCGGTCTGGCGCGGCTATGCGCATGTCGGTGATGTGCTGAATATCGGGCTCGGCGATACCTGCTGAACCGCCACGATCCGGGCGGTTCGATACCGGCGGCGAAGCGATCGAAATCGGCGAACTCGCCTCCCGCGCCGCACAACTGCTAACCGGCCGTCGGATACGCATCCAGCGCCCCGCTTGGCAGGACGGGCCGGCGGACACGTATCTTGGCGACGTAGCCGCTATAACGCTCTGGCCGCGCGACTTGGCGTCGGTGCTGCGCAGCCTGGACACACAGATTATGGACACCGCCAACTACCTGCGCTCCCAGCAAAACTAACCTCGGTGCCGCAACGGCCCGGCCCTAAAGCCACAAACCGAAACTATCGTCCAGGTGAAATCCCGGACATGTTGCCGATTTGCCACAGTGTTTGATTGAATTATGGCTGAACAAGGGCAAGATATCCATGAGCGCACGCGGCTTCGGCCAGCGCGTCAGAAGACGATGTGAGGAGCCACGGCAATGAGTTATCTGGAAACGGGCAAAGGTCGGTTTACGTGGATTTCGGCGCATCGCCCGCACCTCGCTCCGCCCGGAGGCTGGCTGCGTGCAATGCGGCAGCAGACTGGAAGGTTCCGGAATACGGCCAGTTCAACCTGACCGGCAAATGCTTCAACTGCGTCCCGCTGGGTATCCGAGGAGGATGATGAAGCATTCGACGAATCTGGAGGATTAAGCCTTACGGCAGGTGCCGCGCGATATAAGGCGGCAGCCAGAAGGCTGCGACATGGACATGCGGCGTCCAATATTCGCTCTTGCCCGTAATGCCCGCAGCTTCCGCACGCGCGGCGATGACTTCCGGCGTGAGTCTGCGTAAGCGCCGGGTCCTTGCCCGCCCAGCCCAGCGTCATGTAGCCGCCAACATAGGTCGGCACCGCCGCCACATAGGCGGTGACATGCGGGAAAAATTGCGCGCGGCGCAACGAGGTCTCGCGCAATTCATCGGCCTGCATGAACGGCACGCCGCACTGGTTCACGATCACGCCGCGCGGCGTGAGGATGCGCGCCGCGTTCTGGTAGAATTCATCGGTGAACAGCACTTCGCCCACGCCGATCGGGTCGGTTAAATCGACGATGATGACATCGAACGTCGCCATCCGGGGCCTTTTTCACATAGTCGATGCCATCGCCCACAATCACTTCGGCGCGCGGATCGGTCCAGGCATCGCCGCCAATGCCGGGGAGGAATTCTTTGGAAAGGCGGATGACCTCGCCATCGATCTCCGCCATCACGGCGCGCTCAACGCCCTTATGCATCAGCACATGCTTGAGCACGCCGCCATCGCCGGCGCCGATGATCAGCACGTTCTTCGCCGCGCCATGCGCCAGCAACGGCACATGCGTCAGCATCTCCTGATACACGAACTCATCGCGCTCGGTGATCTGCACCACGCCGTCCAGCGTCAGAACATTGCCATGGCTCTCGGTCTCGAAAACCCCGATATCCTGAAACGGGCTTTTCACCCGCGCCAGCTGGCGCACAAACCGGAAGCGCTGGCCCCAATCCGGGTACAATGTCTCATTCAACCATGTGTCGGTCATCGGCAATGGTCCTTGTCGTGTCGGTAAGTAAGGCCAAGGGGCCCTGCCCCTTGGAACCCCGCCAAAGGCGGAGCCTTTGGAATCCGCATTTAATAAGGGTTGTGAAGGGTGGGCGCCTCAGGTGTTCAAACCTCTTCAGGCGCCCACCCTTCACAACCCTTAAATAGCGGATCGAACGGCGCCGCCGTTCGCAGAGGGGCTCAGGGGGACAGCGTCCCCCCGCGCCTTAGCTTACGCCGCGGTCAGACCGCGCCGTTGTTCGTCGACCTGGATCGATTCTGGGCTGAAGGCGGCCTGCAGGAACGGGATCACCTTATGCGGGTCGCAGACGCCGCACATGAAGACGTCCAGCGCCGCAAAATTGCGTTCCGGCCAAGTGTGGATGGAGATATGGCTCTCCGCCAGCACGACCACGCCGCTCACGCCGCCATTGGGCGTGAAGTGGTGGAAATGGCTGTGCAGGATCGTCGCCCCTGCCTCCAGCGCGCCGGCGCAGAGGGTTTTGTCGATCAGTTCGGGGCTGTCGAGATTCGACGCGCCCCAAAGGTCGATCAGCAAATGCATGCCGGCGAATTTCTGTACCGTCACGTTCCACGAAATAGTCTTTAGCCGGCTCCACGGAGACCGTTGTCGTCTGGTTTTCGCTCGGAGTCTCCGAGACCATCCCCAGTCGGGCAAGTGCGTTCATTTCGAACCCCCTCAACTAGTAGATAGCCTGTAGAACACGGCACCACGCCGTGCCCCCCTGGGCCAAGAGCGGCGGCTTATGAGGCCATACCCCCCCGGGCGCAAGAGGTTTTTCAGCAAATTTGATGATATTTTTATGTAGCGGCCGCATAGCGGGCCGCAGCCGCTTATTCCGCCGCCTCCGCATAACTTTCCAACGGTGCGCAGGAGCAGATAAGATTACGGTCGCCATAGACATTATCGACGCGTTTGACCGGCGGCCAGTATTTCTGCGCCATGACGAACGGGCAGCGGATAGGCCGCCTGGACGCGCGTATACGGGTGGCTCCATTCCTCCGCCGTAACTTCCTCCGCGGTGTGCGGCGCGTTCTTTAACGGATTGTCAGCCTGGGCCCAGGTACCGGCAGCGATAGCTGGCGATCTCGCCGGCAATCGAGATCATCGCCTCGCAGAAACGGTCGATCTCCGCTTTGTTCTCGCTCTCCGTCGGCTCGATCATCAGCGTGCCGGCGACCGGCCAGGACATGGTCGGCGCATGGAAGCCGTAATCGGCCAGGCGCTTGGCGATGTCCTCCACCTGCACGCCGGAGCTGGCCTTAAAGCCGCGGCAGTCGATGATGCATTCATGCGCGACGCGCTTTTGCGCCCCGCGATAGAGAATCGGGAAATGCGGCTCCAGCCGGGCTGCGATGTAGTTGGCGTTGAGAATTGCCAGCTTCGTCGCGCGCGTGATCCCTTCCGGCCCCATCATGCGGATATAGGCATAGGGGATGGGCAGGATGAGCGCAGAGCCGAACGGGGCGGCCGAGACCGGGCCATAGCCGGTGGCCGGGCCCGGCATCCGCGCGGAGCGGGTGGTTCGGCAGATGCGGGAGCAGATGCGCCGCCACGCCGATCGGCCCGATCGCCCGGGCCGCCGCCGCCATGCGGGATGCAGAAGGTTTTGTGCAGGTTGAGATGGCAGACATCCGCGCCGATCGAGGCCGGCGAGGTCAGCCCGACCTGCGCGTTCATATTGGCGCCATCCATATAGACCTGCCCGCCCGCCGCATGCACGGCGCGGCAGATATCGCGGATGCCGGTCTCGAACACGCCATGCGTGCTGGGATAGGTGATCATCAGCGCCGCGATCACGATCCGCCATGCTGGGCGATTTTGGCGGCGAGATCGTCCACATCCACATTGCCGTCGCGGTCGCAGCCCACGACGACGACCTGATAGCCCGCCATCGCGGCCGAGGCCGGGTTGGTGCCATGCGCGGAGGAGGGGATGAGGCAGATATTGCGCGCCCCCTCCCCGCGCGCTTCGTGCCAGGCGCGGATCGCGAGCAGCCCGGCATATTCGCCTTGCGCGCCGGAATTGGGCTGCAGCGAGATGCCGGCAAAACCGGTAACGGCCTTCAGCAGGTCGCAGAGCCGGTCGATCAGTTCGGCATAGCCTTGCGTCTGCTCCGCCGGCGCGAAGGGATGGATATTGGCGAATTCCGGCCAGGTGATCGCCGCCATCTCCGCGCTCGCATTCAGCTTCATCGTGCAGGAGCCGAGCGGGATCATCGAGCGGTTGAGCGCGATGTCCTTGTCTTCGAGCTTTTTGAGATAGCGCAGCATCGCATGCTCGGAATGATGCGCGCTGAACACGGCGGCCGTGCAAAAGCCGCTGCTGCCGGACAAGCGATTCCGGAATCGAGGGAGCGGCTTCGGCAAGCTCGCCACCGAGAATGGCGGCGAGCGATCTCCAGCTCCTGGCGCGTCACCGTCTCATCCAGCGCAATCGCAATGCCGGTGGCATCCACGCGCCTGAAATTGAAGCCGGCATCCAAACGCCGCCTGCATCAGCGCATCCGCGCGCTCGCCCGCCTCCAGCGCGATCGTGTCGAAAAACGCCGCATGGCGGAGCGACAAACCGGAACGCTGGGCGATATCCGCGAGCAGCCGTGCCTGCAGGTTCACCCGCCTGGCGATCCGCTTCAGCCCTTCCGGCCCATGCCAGGCGGCATAGAAGCCGGCGATGACGGCGAGCAGCACCTGCGCGGTGCAGATATTGGAGGTCGCCTTCTCGCGGCGGATATGCTGCTCGCGCGTTTGCAAGGCCAGGCGCATGGCCGGGCGCCCGGCGGCATCCAGCGACACGCCGACGAGGCGGCCGGGCATCTGGCGCTTATACTGGTCGCTGGTCGCGAAGAACCCGGCATGCGGGCCGCCAAATCCCATCGGCACGCCGAAACGCTGGGCCG
Source organism: uncultured Pseudomonadota bacterium (assembly GCA_963737355.1). Classification (GTDB taxonomy): domain Bacteria; phylum Pseudomonadota; class Alphaproteobacteria; order Acetobacterales; family Acetobacteraceae; genus Acidocella. Next base: position 40,646 of record CAVTSC010000009.1, read on the forward strand.
AGCCGACGACGACATCCGCGCCCATTTCTCCCGGCGGTTTGAGCAGCGTCAGCGCGAGCAGATCCGCGCACACCACGGCAAGCCCGCCGCCCGCATGCGCAGCCTCGATTTCCGCCGGTCAGATCGCGAACTTCCCCGCTGCTGCCCGGATAATTCAGCACGACCGCGAAGGCGTTCGCTGCCGGCGATCGCCGCCACGTCGCCCGGCGCGAAATCGATGCATCTGCCAGCCCAGCGGCCAGGCGCGGGTGGCGATCACGGCGCGGGTCTGCGGATGCACATCGCGTCGCCACCGCGATGGTGTTGGATTTCTGCCGGTTCAGCGCATGCGCCATGGAGACGGCCTCCGCCGCCGCCGTGGCTTCATCCAGCAGCGAGGCATTGGCGACGCCAAGCCCGGTCAGGTCGCACGACCATCGTCTGGAAATTCAGGATCGCTTCCAGCCGGCCTTGCGCGATTTCCGCCTGATAGGGCGTGTAGGCCGTGTACCAGCCGGGATTTTCCAGCACGTTGCGCAAGATCACCGGCGGGGTGAGCGTGCCGTGATAGCCCAGCCCGATCAGCGATTTCTTGACCACGTTGCGCGAGGCGAGCCGCGCAAATCCGCCAGCACCGCCGCTTCGTCGATCGCCGGCGGCAGCGCCAGGGCAGCATTGCTGCGGATGGATTCCGGCACGGTCTGCGCCATCAGATCATCGAGGCTGAGCGCGCCGCACGGTCTGCAGCATCGCGGCGATATCGCTCCGCATCCGGTCCGATATGCCGCGCGACGAAACAATCCGCCGCTTCCAGTGCCGCCAATTGCTCCAGCGCCTGCATCACAAGCGTCTCCACGAACGCGTCATAGGCGGCCTTGTCCATCAGCTCGGTGAAGGAGGCGGCATCGGCCAGGCGCATGCGGAAGAACCAGGCGCGCTCGGCCTCGCTGTTGATGAGCGCCGGCTCGTCGATGATCGCCGGGTTATGCTCGGTGATGGTCCCGGTCAGCGGCGCATACATATCCGACGCCGCTTTCACGCTCTCCACCACCGCGCAGGCCTCGCCTTTGGCAACCGAGCGGCCGGGTTCGGGCAGTTCCACGAACACGATATCGCCCAGCGCATGCTGCGCATGATCGGTAATGCCGATGGTGGCCAGACCATCCTCGCCGATCTGGACCCATTCATGGTCTTTGGAATAAATACATCTGGGACATGGGAGGAACCTTTCAGCGAACGTAATGGTGGGGAATGAAGGGCAGCGGTGCGACAATTCCGGGAACGGGCTTGTCGCGCACGATGAGGTCGAGCGCCGTGCCGTCCGCGGCGCAATCGGCGCGGACATAGCCAAGCGCAATCGGCGCATTCAGGCTCGGCGAGAAACAGCCGGAGGTGACACGGCCGATGCACCTCGCCGCCTTGGGTACGGATTTCCGCGCCCGCCCGGGCCGGGCACACGGGATTGGATGCGGATGCCGACGCAGTTTTTCCGCAGGCCCCTGCTCCAGCGCCGCGCGCACCGGCCCGGCACCCAGAAAATCCCAATCGGTCTTGCGGCGTTTGGAAATCGCCCAGCCGAGATTGGCGGCAATCGGATTCGTCACCATGTCGATATCGTTGCCGTAGAGGCAAAGCCCGGCCTCGAGCCGGAGCGAATCGCGCGCACCAAGCCCGGCCAGGGTCGCACCGCGCGCCAGCAACAGCTTGGCCAGCGCCTCGGCATCCGCCGCCGCGCAGCCGATCTCGAACCCGTCCTCGCCGGTATAGCCCGAGCGCGTCACGATGCAGGCAATGCCGCCGATGGTGAGCGCAGCCGCCGCCATGAATTTCAGCGCCGCCCCCTCTGGCAGCATCTCCACCGCCTTCGGCCCCTGCAACGCGAGCAGCGCGCGGTCGAATTTCGGCGTCACGTTGACGCCATGCGCCTGCAGATGCGCGACATCGACCGCCTTGCGGCTGGCATTCAGCACAAGCTGATAGGCCGGCCCGAGATTGGCCACCATCAGGTCATCGATGATGCCTCCTGCCGCATTTGTCAGCAGCGTGTAGCGTTGCCGCCCCGGTTGCAGCCCAATGATATCGCCGGTGACAAGCGCCTCGAAAGGCTTTCGCATCGGTGATTTCCGCCTGGCCCATATGCGAGACATCGAACAACGCCGCCCCCTGGCGGCACGCCATGATGCTCGGCGATGATGCCGCTATATTGCAGCGGCATCTCATATCCGGCGAAGCTCGACCATGCGTGCGCCATGGGCGCGGTGCAGGCTATCCAGCGGTGTTTTGAACAATTTTTCTACATACCCCCCAACACAGATCAGTGCCCGAATTGAGTTTCGGGCGAACTGACCCCCCTCTGTTTTGGGACCTGAGAGATTCGGACGCGTACGCTTGCTTATGCTTGCACGCATCCTTGACCCCGTCGGTGCAGCGAAGCAAAACTCCGCTGGCTTTCCAGAGTGTCCCGTTTGCGAACGCAGCCCCTTTTGCCTGAGCGTTTCCGGGGGCCGGTTGCGCCTTCGGCGGCGGGATCATCTGAAATGGCCCCGCACTCTCCTGCGTCCGAAGAAGGACAGCTATATAGTGACGCAGGGCACAGGTTTTGCAAGGTTGTTGAACCTGATTTTTTACCAAGTTTTTGAAAAACAAGGATCGGCGTCATATGTCAGACATCATTCCCCCCGCCACGGCGCTCGTGGTCGAGGATATCCACAAAAGCTTCGGCTCGGTGGAAGTGCTGAAAGGGGTCTCCGTTACCGCGCATGAGCACGATGTGATCGCAATTCTCGGCGCCTCGGGGTCGGGCAAGAGCACGTTCCTGCGCTGCATCAACCTGCTGGAAATGCCCGATAGAGGCCGCGTTCATATCAAGGGCGAGCTGATCGAGATGAAGGACGGCAAGGGTGCCCGTGGTGCTGCCAACCCGAAGCAGGTGGAACGCCTGCGTTCCCGACTCGCCATGGTGTTCCAGCAGTTCAATCTCTGGGCGCACATGACCGTGCTGCAAAATGTCATCGAGGCACCAATCCATGTGCTGAAGCTGGACCGCAAAACCGCGATTGCGCGCGGCGAGGCGATGCTCGAGAAGGTCGGGCTCTCGGCCAAGCTGCATGCCTATCCGGCGCAGCTCTCGGGCGGCCAGCAGCAGCGCGTGGCCATCGCCCGCGCGCTGGCGATGGAGCCGGACGTGCTGCTGTTCGACGAACCGACCTCAGCGCTCGACCCCGAACTGGTCGGCGAGGTGCTGAAAGTGATGCGCGACCTGGCCAAGGAAGGCCGGACCATGCTGGTGGTCACGCATGAAATGGGCTTCGCGCGGGAAGTCGCGAGCCGGGTGATGTTTCTGCACAAGGGCCAGACCGAGGAGGAAGGCCCGCCCGAGCAGGTATTCACCAACCCGAATTCGCCCCGCTTCCGCCAGTTCCTCTCCAGTACGCTGAAGCACTGAACCTGAATATCGTAACATCCTGTACTGTTACCGAAATAACACATTGTGATTCGGGTGGAAATCCTTACCTAAATGAGGATTTTCAGGATTGGCCCGTTGCGATGAACCCGGAACCTAATTGCCCCCTCGATCGCGCCACGCCTTCCGTGCTGCTGGTCGAGGACGAGTTCTTCATTCGCGCATTGCTTGCCGAGGAATTGCGCAGCCACGGTCTCATGGTGGTGGAAGCGGCGAATGCCGATGAGGCCTGGGCCTATCTGCAGGCCGGCGGTGATGCGGATCTCGTCTTCTCGGACGTCACAATGCCCGGCTCGATGAACGGGGTGGAGCTGGTCCGCCGGGTGAAGCACGAATACCCCGCGACGAAGACGATCATCACCTCCGGCAATCTGGGCCCGGTCAATGTCGCGGAACTCGGCCCGTTTTTGTCCAAGCCCTATGGCCTGGGCTTCGCCGCGAAGGCCGCTTTGCTAAGCCTCGGCCTTCAGGACGCAACCTGAACCGGCGGTGGCTATTCCCGCCCACATAAAATAACGACCGCCTACCAAGCCCGGATCGCCGGTTTTTGGTATAAACGGCGCAATATATGTTTAAGTAGGGCAAATGGCAGACGATCCATATAAACTCCTCGGCGTGGCGCGTAGCGCGACCAGCGACGATATTCGCGCCGCCTACCGGAAACTCGCGAAAAAACACCATCCCGACCTCAATCCCGGCAACAAGGCCGCGGAAGACCTGTTCAAACGTGTCTCGGCCGCCAATGATCTGCTGTCGGACCCGGATAAGCGCGCGCGCTATGATCGCGGCGAGATCGACGAAACCGGCGCGGAAAAAGCGCCGCCCCGAAGCTACCGGCACTACGCCGATACCAGCAATGGCGAGCGCTACGCCTCCGGCGGCAACGGCTTCCGGCTTTGGGGCCGGGGATTTCGAGGATCTGTTCGCCAACGTCTTCGAGCGTGGGCGCAGAACCGGCCCAGCACGCGGCGCGGATGCGCGCTATGTGCTCGATGCCGCGTTTCTCGATGCGGTGAACGGCGCCACGCGCCGGCTGACCCTGCCGGATGGCCAAACCTTGGACGTTAAAATCCCCCCCGGCACGGCGGATGCCGATGTGCTGCGCCTGCGCGGCCGGGGCCAGCCGGGCCAGAACGGTGGGCCCGCGGGCGATGCGCTGATCGAGATCAACGTCGCCCCTCACCCGTTCTTCCGCCGCGAGGGCCAGAATATCTACATGGACCTTCCGGTGACCTTGCACGAAGCGGTGCTGGGCGCGCGGGTGACCGTGCCGACCCCGGGCGGCCCCGTCGCCATGAAGCTTCACGCCCATGCCGATAGCGGCACGGAGATGCGCCTGCGCGGGCGCGGCGTGCCGGCGCATGGCAAGCTGCCGGCCGGTGATCTGTACGTGAAACTGCGCGTGGCCATCGGTCCGGTGGATGCGCAATTGGAAAAATTCCTGAAAGACTGGGCGCAGCCTGAGTTCAACCCACGCGCCGCGATGGAAGGAACCGCGGAATGATCAGCCTGGAAGCGCTGCGGCGGGAATACCGAGACCTCGACAATGAGGAGCTTGCCCGCTGGATCGCTTCCGCTCTGGTCCGTGCCGAGGGCCCACCCGGCGCATGGCGGTTTCAGGAGATCGATGCCGCGCGGGTCGGGCTGATTTTAACGCTGCGGCACGAGATGGAAGTGGAGGAGCAGAGCCTGCCGGTCGTGCTGGCGTTGCTCGACCAAGTCTATGACATGCGCCGGCGCATGTCCCGGTTGAACGAGGCCTTTGCCGGAATCCCGGCGGAAATCCGCAATGCCGTCCTGGATAGGTTGGGGTAGGTTAGGTTAGTAGCAGGAAAGTGGCCGTTTTTTAAAAAAAGCGGCGCAAAAACTTCTGCTCCTCAAGCCCGTGGCGCGACTACCCGCACGGCTCAGTTAACAAAGTTTTTTTGCTTCTTTTTGTTCACAAAAAGAAGAACCCTTCCCCTAACGCTCCCCACCCCGCGCAACGCACGGGGTGGGGACGGTATCGGCTCAGATATGCAGCGCGCGGCCGTCAGCGGCCAAGGCAGCTTCCTTCACCACTTCGCTCAGCGTCGGATGTGCGTGGCAGATCCGCGCCACATCCTCGGCCGAGGCGCCGAATTCGATCGCCGTGGTCAGCTCGGCGATCAGCGTGCCGGCATCCGGGCCCAGAATATGCGCGCCGAGGAGCTGGTCAGTGGTCTTGTCCGAGAGGATCTTCACGAAGCCGTCGGTATCGCCCATGGCGCGGGCGCGGCCATTGGCCATGAAGGGGAATTTGCCGACCTTGTAGGCAATCCCCGCTTCCTTCAGCTCTTCCTCGGTCTTGCCCACGGCCGCCACTTCCGGCCAGGTGTACACCACGCTCGGGATCGCATTGTAGTTCACATGCCCGGCCTGGCCGGCAATGCGCTCGGCCAGCGCAACGCCTTCTTCCTCGGCCTTATGCGCCAGCATCGGGCCCGCAATGACGTCGCCGATGGCATAGATGCCCGGCACGTTGGTGGCGAAATGCGCATCGGTCTTCACGCGGCCGCGCTCATCCGTGGCAACCCCAGCGGCGTCCAGCCCGAGCCCGTTGGTATAGGCATAGCGGCCAATGGCGAGCAGCACGATATCGGCCTGGATCTGCTCCGCCTCGCCACCCTTCGCCGGCTCCACGGTCAACGTCACACCCGACTCGGTGGTCTTGGCCGCAGTGACCTTATGGCCGAGCTTGAATTTAAAACCCTGCTTGGTCAGAACGGCCTGGAAAGCCTTGGAAACCTCGTTGTCCAGACCGGGGGTGATGCGGTCCAGATACTCGATCACGGTGACTTCCGCACCCAAACGGCGCCAGACACTGCCGAGCTCAAGCCCGATGACACCCGCGCCGATGACCACGAGATGGCCCGGCACCTTGTCCAGCTCCAGCGCGCCGGTGGAGGTGACGATGCGCTTCTCATCGACTTCCACGCCTTTGAGCGGCACGGAGTCGCTGCCCGTCGCGATGATGAAATGCTTGGCGGAATAGGCGGTTCCGGCAACGTCGATTTCGGTCGGCGAGGTGAATTTCGCAGCACCCTTGATCCAGGTGATCTTGTTCTTCTTGAACAGGAATTCCACGCCTTTGGTGTTGGCCGTCACGACCTCGCCTTTGCGGGCCTGCATACGTGCCAGATCGAGCTTCACCTCGCCCAGCGTGATGCCGTGATCCTGGAAGGCATGCGCCGCCTGATGGAAATTCTCCGAGGATTGCAACAGCGCTTTCGACGGAATGCAGCCAATATTCAGGCAGGTGCCGCCCAACGTGGCGCGCTTTTCAACGCAGGCCACTTTCAGTCCCAACTGGGCCGCGCGAATGGCGCATACATACCCGCCAGGACCCGATCCGATCACGATAACGTCGAAATTCTCAGCCATTTCTACCTCACTTCGGGGAGTTTTAGATGCGTGCGGGTCATAGCCCCGCAAACCGGCCCAAGCAAATTGCGCCGCCTAACGTTGTCGTGACGGCGTTTTAATGAAAAACGCCCTTCTCCTCGGGGCCGCCGCCCCCAACGTCAAATCCTACTCGGGAATATTCCGCGGAGAGACCACCATGACCTTGCTCTTAATCATTTTACTCCTGATCATTATTTTTGGCGGCGGCGGCGGCTATTACGCGCATCGCACCTATGGCGGGTATGGTTCCGGCGGCATCATCGGCCTTATCATCATCGTGCTGCTGGTGGTCTGGCTCTTCGGCGGTTTCGGGACGGGATACGTGCACTGACGCGCCCTCCGCCGCCGGCGCTTTCCTTGCGCTGACATGACCGGCATGACTATGTTTCGCGCCATGCCGACTTTATCCGCCCGTGTGGGCCGCACCGAACTCGCCGCCACCTTTGCCATGGCGGCCCGCGCCCGCGCGCTGCGCGCCGCTGGGCATGATGTCATCTCGCTCTCGCTCGGCGAGCCGGATTTTCCGACCCCCGACCATGTTATCGAGGCCGCGCATGCGGCTGCCCTGCGCGGCGAGACAAAATACCCGCCGCTCGGCGGCACCGAGGCGCTGAAGGCCGCGATCCGCGCGAAATATCTGCGCGACCAGAAACTCGACGTGCCGGTGCAGAACATCCTGGTCACCAATGGCGGCAAGCAGGCGATTTTCAACGTCGTGATGGCGGTCATCAATGCCGGGGACGAAGTGCTCATCCCCGCCCCGGCCTGGGCCGGCTACGAGCAGACCGTGCAATTCGCCGGCGGCAAGCCCGTCTTCATCCCCTGCCCGCAATCCGCCGGCTTCGTGCTGCAGCCGGAAGCCCTGGAAGCCGCGATCACCCCGCGCACGAAATTGCTGCTCCTGAATTACCCGAACAACCCCTCCGGCGCGGCCTGCGATGCCGCCGCTTTGCGCGCGATCGCCGAGGTGCTGCGCCGCCACCCGGATATCTGGGTGCTCTCGGACGATATCTACGAGCATCTGCTATTCGACGACTTCACCTATGCGACTCTGGCCGCCGTCGCGCCGGACCTCGCCGACCGCATCGTCACCATGACCGGCGTTTCGAAAAGCTATGCCATGACCGGCTGGCGGATCGGCTTTTGCGCCGGGCCGGCGGCGCTCATCAAAGCCTGCACCGTGGTGCAGGCGACCGCGACCTCCGGCGTCTCCTCCATCGGCCAGGCCGCGGCACTGGCGGCGCTGGAAGGCCCCCAGGATTTCCTGGCCACCCGCGCCGCCGCCTACCAGGCCAGGCGCGATCTGGTCGCAGCGCGGCTGAACGAGATCCCCGGCATGGTCTGCCACAAGCCGAACGGCGCGTTCTACGTATTTCCGGACATCTCCGGCTGCCTCGGCAAAACCACCCCGGCGGGGCGGAAAATCACCACCGACACGGAATTCGCCGCCGCATTGCTGGATGAGGCCCATGTCGCCGTCGTGCAGGGCGCTGCCTTCGCGATGAGCCCGCATATCCGGATTTCCACCGCCACCTCCGAATTGGTGCTGGAGCGGGCCTGCACGCGCATCGCCGAATTCTGTGCCGGGCTGACATAATCCTGCTCCCGGGCCCAGCTTGCCCCAGCCTAGGTTGATTGTGGCGATACCGACGCCACATCCCGAGGATCAACAATGGAGGACCAACCATGACGAAGGCTTTATACCACGCCCACGGCCATGCCACCGGCGGGCGCACCGGCGAAGGGGCCACGGATGACGGCCGCATCGCCGTGCAGCTCAGCACGCCTAAGGAACTCGGCGGCGATGGCGGCCCCGGCACGAATCCGGAGCAGCTCTTCTCGATCGGCTATTCCGCCTGCTTCCTCGGCGCGATGAAATTCGTCGCGGGCAAAGAGAAGATCACGCTCTCGCCCGACACCAAGGTCGCCGCCGATATCGGCATCGGTCCGCGCGAAGACGGCACCGGCTTCGGGATTACGGCGGCCCTCACCATCACCGCCCCTGGCATCGAGCGGGCCGTGGCGGAGGATCTGGTGCAGAAGGCCCATATCGTCTGCCCGTATTCCAATGCGATCAATAAAACGGTGGATGTGAAACTGACCGTCGCCTGAAGCGGATCTGAATACCTGCAGAGCGGCGCCTCTCACGGGCGCCGTTTTCATTTGTGGCTTTAAAACACCGGCGCAAGCGCCTTTTAACTTAGCAAATTGGGGAAGAAAGGGGGGTGGTGGAGCCAAGCGGAATCGAACCGCTGACCTCCTGCATGCCATGCAGGCGCTCTACCAATTGAGCTATGGCCCCGTCCTGTGAACAGCGTAAAGGCCGAATTCACATTCGAGGAAATGAATGGTGGAGCCAAGCGGAATTGAACCGCTGACCTCCTGCATGCCATGCAGGCGCTCTACCAATTGAGCTATGGCCCCATCGTGGGCAGCGTATAGACCGGGGTTACGTTCGAGATCAAGGGGGTGGAAGACAATCTTGTTTATGGTATGGCTCAATTCGCGCCGGGTTAGCACAGTGGTAGTGCAGCGGTTTTGTAAACCGAAGGCCGGGGGTTCAAATCCCTCACCCGGCACCAGATTTTCCATGAAATCCCGCACGTGGTGCAGCACACGGCCGGGATATCGGAATCATCTCCTACCCGCGAATTGCCAAATCAAAGCCGCCTATGCCCTGACGCCCCCGGCCAGCTTCGGCCGACGGATCAGAAAACCGCCCGGAAGAAAATGAACAGTCCCCCGGCGATGAGAATTGATGCCGGGAGGGTCAGCACCCAAGCCATCGCGATATTCATGACGGTGCTGCGTTGCAGCCCGGCGCCATTTGCGACCATAGTGCCGGCGACGCCCGAGGTGAGCACATGGGTGGTGCTGACCGGCAAATGATACAGCGTGGCGGCCTGGATAAGGCCCATGGCGATGCATTCCGCCGACAGCCCCTGCGCGTAGGTGAGATGCTCCTTGCCGATCTTCTCGCCGACCGTGCGGACGATGCGTTTCCAGCCGACCATGGTGCCCATGCCAAGGGCAAGCGCCACGGCCACCTTCACCCAAGGCGGGATGAACTGCGTGGCATGGGTGGCATCTTCCTTCCAGGTAGTGAGGGTTTTGCGCTGATCAGCCATCAGACCCGGCTTTTTCAGCACATAGGCCAACGCCGTGTCGGCCAGATACATGTCGTTGCGCACGTTGCGCACCTGATCATGCGGAATTTCCCGCAGAGAGGCACGGTTGACGATCTGCTGGTCGATATTGCCGATCAAAGCGGAGAGTGCCGGGAGCGTATCGGGTTGCAGGGCCCGATGCTGCACGGCGATGGTCACGATGGCGTTAACCTGATCCGCCGCCCCCGTTTCCGGCTGCGCCCCCGAGATGGCGTTCAACGTGCTGACCGCTTCCTGGCTGGCGGTGTGGAACGCGGCGATCTGGCTGCTGGTCACCGCCCCGTTCAGCGCATAGGCGGTGGGCACGGTGCCGATGAGGATGAGCATGATGAGGCCCATGCCTTTCTGGCCGTCATTCGAGCCATGGCTGAAGGAGACCCCGGTGCAGGTGAGGATCAGCAGAATACGGATGAGCAGCGGCGGCGGCTTATTGCCCTCGGGCGCTTTGAACAACGCCGGGAAACGCGAGAGGGTGAGCCGCAGGATATACATCAGCAATCCCGCGAGGAGGAAGCCGGCGATTGGCGAGAAAATAAGCGCGCGCAAAACGTTTTCCACTTGTTTCACATCCACGCCGCTGGTGCCGTTGGCGCCGCCAAGGAGCTGGTTGGCAAGGCCGACGCCGATGATGGAGCCGACCAGCGTATGCGAGGAGGAGTTTGGGATGCCGAAATACCAGGTGCCGAGATTCCAAATGATCGCGGCGACAAGCAATGCGAACACCATGGCGAAACCGGCGGCGCTGCCGACCTGGAGAATCAATTCCACCGGCAGCAGCGAGACGATGGTAAAGGCGACACCGCCGGTAGAGACGAGCACGCCGAGGAAATTGAAAAGCCCGGACCAGATGACCGCAAGATTGGCGGGCATCGCATTGGTGTAGATGACGGTTGCGACCGCATTCGCGGTATCATGAAAGCCGTTGACGAATTCAAAGCCGAGCGCAATGGCCAAGGCGATGCCAAGCAAAATATAAACCAGATCCGAAGCGGTTGGAACGCCAGCCAAGTCCTGCCCAAGATTTACCCCGGAATAGATGACGCCGACAAACAGAATAACGCCGAAAAGGGCCGTAAATATCTTGCTGGTACCGGTATTAAGCTCGTCGTCGGGAATTTTGTGTTGGGTAGCGGCGGCGTCCGACATGTTTGTTCCCCCGGTTTCACTCCATCATTTTCCAGCCGATCTTTTTATATCCAATCATTTTATAGATCTGTTTTAATTTCAATACCGACCCTCACAGGCAAAAAAAATTAAGCTTCTTCCTTTATTTATTTAAAATCTTATTTTGAAAGACTCGCTTTAAAAATTCGCTTTGAAACGGCGCAACACCCTGTAGCAGGAATATCCTGATGCAGGGCGAAGCAAAGACCTCGCTTCTTAGCGCAGGCCCCGCATAATTTTTATGACATTATCTTGACAGGGAAAACGACGCCCCAGGCTAACAGCAAAATTACAAAGCCGTCATTCTTATGCGGCGTTTATAGCATATCCTGGAGGGTTTCCTCGCCGATGGCAAAGGCGGTGGAGGCGCCGGTGCCGCTCGTCACCACGACCAGGCGAACCCCCGGCGCCGGATTGTCGCTCAGCATCAGCCGGTCACCCAGCGAGGCATAGGTGCCGATCCATTTTTCCGTGATGTCGTAGGCAAGGTTTGGCAGCACGGCGTGCAGTTCCTCGAGCACGAGGTCATCGAAACGCGTATTGGCAAACGGGTCCGGCGTGTGGCCGTAGACATGCGTGTCGCCGACAACGAGGGAGCCATCGGCCGATTGCACGGCGATAAGATGCACCCCGGCGGCGAGATGCTCGGCCTGCTCGGCCATGAGAAGCCGGCGCAGGGGTTCTGCTTCCGGCAATTCCGAGTAGCCGAGATAGCGCGTGAGCGAGAGATCGGTCATCACCGGCGCCGTCAGGGTGAAGGCGGCTTTCGGCTTGAGGCGCATCATTTGCAGCTTGGAGCGCGTCACCCCGTATTGCGCGAGCCGGTCGGAAAAAAGGGTCGCGAGATCATCTCCCGTACAGACGATGATGTGCTTTGCGTGCACAATCCCGCTGGAGGTCTCGCAGCGCCCGGTCTGGACGCGATGGACCGCGGTGCGGCGCAGAAAGGTAACGCCGCATGCATCCTCCAGCCAGGCGGCGAGGCGCAGGATCGCCTCGCGCGATTCCACGCGCCGCTCATGCGGGCTGTAGAGGGCGGCGGAAATATCGCCGGTCAATTCAGGGAATTTTGCGCGTGCCTGTGCTGGCGTGAGCAGCGCGCAGCCCTCCCCCATCGCGCTGCACGCAAAGGCGGCCAACACATCCGCTGCTTCCGCCCGGCGACCAACGACAACCAGCCCCTTTTGCAAAATCGGGATGCCGGCCTTTGGCGCCACCTCGTCCCAGATGTCGCGCGAGCGCATGGCGCGGCGGTAGCAATCCCCCTGCTGCTGGCCGGTGACGGTGATGAAACCGAAATTACGAATGGACGCACCGACGACCTGCGCCTCCCGATCGATCACGACAACACGTAGACCTTGTCGATGCGTGGCAAGCGCATGGGCGAGACCCACGATACCGGCACCGACAACCGCAACATCAAACTGCAACGCACATACCCCTTTGATTTTTTTTTCACGCTCTCAATAGTTCGCATGCGCGCATTGAATCTTACCTAGGAAACGCAAGGGCTTTTGCGTATGACAATTTTACCGTCCGGCATGTGACAATCTCAAAAATTATTCCGTATCCATGCGCATGTCATTTGAATGAATTCTCTCGCCTTGGCGCGTATTGTCGTTGCTCCACGCTCGCCCCGTGGGCTAGGCCACGCCGTATCGCGAGAAATTCGCAATAAACATAACCGTATCTCTATAGATTCTAACAGAAGCGTCACGTAGCATGCACAAAAACTTGCGTCTTCTCGAGGCGCGCACCCTCCGCACGATAGCCAGGCGCGAGTTCGCAGCGTATCGCGGCGGCGAGCTCGGGATTGGCGCGACGGATCTGGCTGACCCGCAATGCCGCGGCGGAACCGAATACGGGGCAGATTTCCCAGCGCTCGAGAAACAACAGGTCATCGGCCAGGCGCTGATCGTCGGATTGAGAGACGGCATTCCGTACCGTGGAACTGAGCGGATGCACGGAGGCGAACATGTCTAGATCATATTTTATCATGGTATTCTCCCCCAAACATCGACAGCGCGGCGAAGCAACGACACGCGATCAAATCTACGCCCAGACTCATTCCACACACCTCCATGCGGACTGGTCAGGGGCACCGATTATACCCGGTGGTTGCGAGGCATGTCGCATATCCGGCGCCGGCTGTGGGTGAAGAAAGCGTGACACTTGCCGCAACGCCGTCGGCGCGAAAGACCAAGGAGAATTTGTTGCGATGTCATCAAAAATTCCCATACCCCGCCGATTCCCCTTGGAGGCTTGCGGTATGAAGGAAAAGGCGTCAAACTGCGCGTCAGTAAAAATCAAACATTTAACAAAATCATAGTGAAACACAAAACCCGTTTAGAATTTCCCCCGCCGGATCTGGGCCGCTTGCCGCCCCCCTTCCCCCGCAACTTTATCCCAGGATTCCCATGATCATCTCCGCGCCAAGACTGTTCCTCGACGGTGCGTTCACCGGGCCGGGCGCCGTCGTGATCGAACAGGGTTTGATCCAGGACGTCGTGATGGGCGAGGTGAACGCGGATATCCCCCTGACGCACGGTTTTCTCTCCCCCGGCCTGATCGACCTGCACAATAACGGCGCCTTTGGCGTCGATTGCGCGGATGCGACGCCGGAGGAGTGGGATGCCTTCATCTCCGGGCTGGCGGCGCATGGCGTCACCTCCGTGCTCCCCACGGTCATCACCGCGCCGATCCCCACGCTGCACGCGGCAGCGGCGCGCATGGCCGGCGCGATGGCCCGCCACGGCGCGATCCTGGGGATGCATCTGGAAGGCCCGTTCTTAAGCCCGACCCGGCGTGGCGCGCATCGCGCGGAATGGGTGCAGGACCCGGCAGCGGAGGCGATCGCGCAATTGCTGGCCGATGCGCCGATGCGCGAGGTGTTGCGCCTGATCACCCTGGCCCCGGAACGCCCCGGCGCACTGGCGGCCATTCAGCGTCTCGTCGCGGCGGGGGTCATCGTCGCGCTGGGCCACACGGATGCCACCGCCGCGGAAATGGAAGCCGGTGTGCAGGCCGGGGCGCGCCTGGTCACGCATGTGTTCAACGCGCAATCCCCGCTCAGCCACCGCGCCCCCGGCGCGCCAGGGGTCTCGCTGACCCACGAATTGCTGCACCCCTGCCTGATCGTCGATGGCGTGCATGTCGATCCCCTATTGCTGAAACTAAGCTTCGCCGCCTGCCCGCGCGCCATCGCGGTAACCGATTCCATTCGCATCGCCGGTCTGGCGCCGGGTGCCGAGCAGGAATTTGGCGGTGCCATGGCCCGGCTCGGTCCCCAGGGCATCGGGCTGCGCGCGGATGGCACCATTGCGGGCGCCGGGATCACGCTGGATGAGGGCGTGCGGCGGCTGATCGCGGCGGGGGTTGCGCCGGAGACCGCCTTTGCCGCCGCCACAATCCGACCGGCAGCAGCGATGCATCTGGCCGATCGCGGACGCCTCGCCGCCGGCACGCGCGCCGATCTCGTCTGGTGGAGCGATGATTTTACCGTCCGCCAGGTCTGGACGGCGGGGACAATGGCGGTGCCGCGCCATGTCGCGCGCGGGACGGAACATGCCCGCCCGGAACTCGCCGACCTCGATGCACGGCCAACACTGGATATCGTCACCGCCTTCCTCGCCCAGGAAGCCTCGGCGCAACGCGCGCTCTCCGCCACCGCTCCTGCTTTGGCAGCACTCGCGGATGCCGTTGCCGCGAAGCTGCGCGCGGGCGGGCGGCTATTCTATGTCGGCGCTGGCACCTCCGGTCGCCTCGGTCTGCTCGATGCCGTGGAATGCGGCCCGACCTTCGGCATTCCGGACGGCGTGATCATCCCCATCCTGGCCGGGGGCGGCAATGCGTTCTTGCGCGCCGAGGAAGGGGCCGAAGATAACGAAGAAGCTGCCATCGCCGCCTTGCAAGTGCATGATTTCTCCGCCGCCGATGCGCTGGTCGGCATCGCCGCCTCGGGTGCCACCCCTTTCACCCTGTCGGCTGTGCGCCATGCCAACAGCCTCGGCGCGCTTACCGGCGCGATGGTGAACAATCCTGGCTGCCCGCTTGCCGAGGCCGCGCAATTCCCCGTGCAGATCGCCTCCGGCGCGGAGGTGATCGCGGGCTCAACCCGGCTTTCGGCCGGGACCACGCAGAAAATCGCCCTGAACACAATCTCCTCCACGGTGATGATCCGGCAGGGCAAGACCTTTGGCCCATATATGGTCGATGTTCGCGCCACGAATGCCAAGCTGCGACGCCGCGCCATTCGTATGACGATGGAGATTACCGGGTCTGACGAAGACGCGGCCCACAATGCGCTGAAACAATGCCATATGCATGTGAAGACGGCTGCCGTGATGCTGCTGCTTGGCCTCCCTGCCCCGGAGGCGGCGCAAAGGCTCACACTGGCGGAAGGCTCGCTGCGGCGTGCGTTACGGGACTAGACGACAAGGAGCAATAGCGGAATTGGCCAGTAAGCTTGTCACCCTCGCGAAGTCGATCGACGATTTCATCATCGATCGCGCCTTGCAGCCTGGGATCAATCTGGCTGAGTGGCATCTGGGCATCGCACTTTATACCATTGCGAAAGTCTGCGTCGTGCTGGGTGCCGGCATCGGGGTCATCTGGCTGCACCGGTTCGATGCCTTCCCCAGCATGGATTTCTACGAGGACATGCTGTGTCTCGGCATCATGGTGATCGTGACCTTCGCCCAGATCCGCATCCACGAAGCCAGCGCGCCCAAGCGGCCGGCGGTGGCGCCGGCGGCGCGCGTCACCGGGCTATTATGGCGCACCGCCTGGCTGATCGATCTCGCGGTGTTTCCCTTCCAATGGCCGATCGAGGCGCATAGCGAGCTCACCTGCAACTTCGCTTGGACATTTCTGGTGGTGCTGCCCTATTGGATCGTCTGCTGCCGCCGCCCGCCGCCGCCCGTCCGGCGCTTGGCCGGCGTATTCGCGCCCGTGACCATTCCGGTGCGCTGAAACGTAAAAGCGGACAGCCTGCCCGCGTGATAGGGTGGAAGATAAACAACGACAAAACAACAAAACATCCAGGAGCCGCATGTGAAGCCGCCCGCTATGCTGCAGAAACTTCCCCTCGACCGCCTCTCCAAATTCAACACCCAGATCGCGATCCGCTCCAACCAGATTTTCGCCACCATGGGATTCTTCTGGGTCTGCCTCGCCTTTTCGCTATTACCGTTGAAATGGCCGGCGACCATGCCCTTCGTTCAATATGCCAGCTCCGGCGTGCTGCAGCTCATCGCGCTGCCATTGCTCGGCGTCGGCACGCTGCTGGCCGCCCGCACCACGGACCAGCTGACCAAGGAACAGCATGACGCGGTGATGGAGACGATGACGAACATGCATGCGCTGATGACCGAGCTGCATGCAATGCATTTGGAACTGACCGTGAAGGTGGCCACGGTGTTGGAAAAAGATTGCGGCGAAAGTTAGGATTCTTCTTTTTGTGAACAAAAAGAAGCAAAAAAACTTTTTGACCTTGGTCCGTGCTGCTGGAAACAGCACGGACCAAGGTCTCAGAAGTTTTTTGCGCCACTTTTTTTCAAAAAAGCGGCACCTTTCTTATACTTTCGCTTTCGCTTTCGCTTCCCGCCGCCGGCGCGTCAGCACGAACTCGGTATACCCGTTCGGCTGCGCCCGCCCCTCGAACACCAGGTCGAGTGCTGCAGCAAAAGCCGGGCCGTCATAGCCAGGCGCCATCGGCCGGTAGAGCGGATCGCCCGCATTCTGCTTGTCCACCACGAGGGCCATGCGCTTCAGCGTCTCCATCACCTGCTCCTTGCTGGCGATGCCGTGATGCAGCCAGTTGGCGATGTGCTGGGAAGAGATACGCAAGGTCGCGCGGTCTTCCATCAGGCCGACATCATGGATGTCCGGCACTTTCGAGCAGCCCACCCCCTGGTCCACCCAGCGCACCACATAGCCCAGCAGGCCCTGGCAGTTATTGTCCAGCTCCTGCTGGATTTCCGCCGGGTTCCAGTTCGGCCGATCGGCGAGCGGGATGGTCAGCAGGTCTTCAAGCTTGCCCGGCGCGCGGGATTTCAGCTCGTTCTGCCGGGCGAACACGTCCACGCTGTGATAATGCGTGGCATGCAGCGTCGCCGCGGTGGGGGACGGCACCCAGGCGGTGTTGGCGCCGGCACGCGGATGCGCGATTTTCTGTTCCAGCATCGCCGCCATCTGGTCCGGTGCGGCCCACATGCCCTTGCCGATCTGCGCACGGCCCTGCAGCCCGCTTTGCAGGCCGAAATCCACGTTCCGGTCCTCATACGCCTTGATCCAGGGCGTGTTCTTGATGTCCGCCTTGCGGATGAAGGGCCCCGCCTCGAACGAGGTGTGGATTTCATCGCCCGTGCGGTCGAGGAAGCCGGTATTGATGAACACGACGCGCGACTTCGCCGCCGCGATGCAGGCTTTGAGATTCGCGCTGGTGCGGCGCTCCTCATCCATGATGCCCATTTTCAGGGTATTTTCCGGCAGGCGCAGCAGCTTCTCCACCGCGCCGAACAGCGCATTGGCGTTCGCCACCTCTTCCGGCCCGTGCAGCTTGGGCTTGACGATATACACCCCGCCCTTGCGCGAGTTGCGCCGCGCCTTCAGGTCATGCATCGCGATCATCGAGGTGAACACGGCATCCAGCACCGTCTCGGGCACTTCCTTCCCGTTCGCATCCAGCACGATATCGGTCAGCATATGATGGCCGACATTGCGCACCAGCATCAGCGAGCGGCCATGCAAAGTGAGGCTCCCCTTGCCGTCCGGCGCGGTATAGACGCGGTCCAGGTTCAGCTTGCGCTCGAACACCTTGCCGTTTTTCTCAACCGGCGCGCTCAGCGTGCCATTCATCAGGCCGAGCCAGTTGCGGTAGACCTCGACCTTGTCCCGCGCATCCACCGCGGCGACGCTGTCCTCGCAATCCATGATCGTGCTGATCGCGGATTCCAGGACGATGTCGGCCAGCCCGGCGGCATCTTCCTTGCCGATCGCATTCTGCGGGTTGATCACCAGCTCGGCATGCAAATTGTGGTTTTTCAGCAAAATCGCGGTGGGATGGCTGGCATCGCCGGTAAAGCCGACAAATTTGCCGCCTTCCTTCAGCCCGGTCTCGCCGCTCGGCAGGCTCACCGCCAGATGGCCGTTCTTCACCCGGTAGGCATGCGCGTCCTTATGGCTGCCATTGGCAAGCGGGAAATGCGCATCGAGGAAGGCGCGGCCACGCGCCACGACCTTCGCCGCGCGCACCTTGTTGAACCCGGCGGTCTTGGCAGCGCCATCCGCATCGGAAATCGCATCCGTACCGTAGAGCGCATCATACAGGCTGCCCCAGCGCGCATTGGCGGCGTTCAAGCGCGTAGCGGGCATTGCTGACCGGCACCACGAGCTGCGGCCCGGCAATCGCGGCAATCTCATCGTCCACATGCTCGGTGGTGACGGAAAACGGCGCGGGTTCGGGCACCAGATAGCCGATCTCGCGCAAAAATGCCTGATAGGCGACGGGATCATGCGCCTGGCCCTTATGGGCGACGTGCCAGGCGTCGATCTTGGCCTGCAGCGCATCGCGCTTGGCCATCAGGGCTGCGTTGGTCGCCGAGAATTCCGCGACCAGGGCGGCAAATCCTTCCCAGAAAGCCGCAGGCTCCAGCCCAGTGCCCGGCAGCGCCTCGCTTACGACGAAATCATAAAACACCTTGGCAATCTGCAGGCCGCCGGCGGCAGTCGTTCTGGCTTCTGACATCATTCAATTCCTTGCAATGGCTCGGAGCGTCACATGATGCCGCAACGCCCGGTGTCAATACAAGGCCGGCCGCAATTCCCGGCCGAACACCTCGATCCCGTCCACAGCCAGGTCATTCCATCCCGACGCCGCGACACGGACAAACCGCGCCCAGGCCGTGCCGGGACCATTCCAGACCATGCCGGACGGCGCCAACCCCATCCCGGGATCCGCGTGATCCACAAGCCCAGCCCAGGCCTGGCCATCGATGGACACGGCTAGGCCGAAATTGGCAAGCCCCTCGTCCGCCGCCCCAGCCGCGAAGCGGACCTGGATTTCCTGGATCGTGGCAAGCCCCCCAAGATCGATCTGCCAGCACGGAATAGGGGCACTCCCCGCGTCTACCAAGACTTTTGTCGGCTTGCCACGCGCTAGAAGCGCGCCTCGCGCTTCGCCTGAACGAGCGCGCCTCGCTTGCCTATACGCGCTCAGAAACCCGTTCTGCGCCTTTAGATAATGGCCATAGGCGGCCTTATCCCGCTCAAACAAGGGCTGCCAGGCCTCATGGGTCGAGGCGATTTTCCCGGTTAAGAGATTATCTATCGTCTCTGGTTTCGGTCCGTGCCAATGGAGGATCGACGCCTCCCCATGAACGCCCCAATAGGGTTTCCAATTATAAATATCTGGCAGAAGCATGTAATCTGGGCCCATAAACGCCCGCAAGACTTCCTGATCCAGGCCGAGATGCAAATTCTCGATCGTAAACGCGATCAATTTTTCATGGATCAATCTGAATGTCCCGAGATTCAGGAGCATGACCCCGGAATTCATGTCCGCCCTTCGACCTCGATCGAATTGCGGCGCCGCGGCGACGAACTGCGGCGCATAGCCCTGGAAGCGCGGGTTTTCCAGGAACATCACATCCGCATCGGTGTACAAAACGAACCTGTCCGACGGATCAGCGACCAAGGGGATATCGAACCGCAGAAAAGCGGCACGCGCGATGGCCTGGGCCATTTTATCATCGGGGCTGTGGCGTAGGATGGCGTCCGTGAACGACAGGCGATGAAAAATGACGTTAACCCCGCTCTCCCTGAGCTCCTGCACGAATTCGGTGTCTTCACCGTCATAAATGAAATGAGGTTCGAGATCCGTGTTTTTCCGCGCCAATGCGACGGAGACCCTGATCAAGTCCTTCCAATTATGGTCATCCCTGAAATCGGTATCCTGGCACCAGCAAAAGAACCACTTCATGACCGTCACCTTTTGGCGTTTACCCCGCTCCCCCCAGCTTGGACCATCTCTCCCTCCCCGCGGCAAGGGCGCCTGGCCCGGATCAGTTCAGGTTACGCTTACCTTCCCTCTTGCGGCTGCACGATATTTCAGCCATCAAGGAAGAAGGCGTTCAGTTCAGCGCGGTTTTGGCCCTTATCGGCCGATTTCGCCAAACGAACCCTGGAATAACAACATGGTCGGGGCGCAGAACCCCTGGCCGACGAGATCAAGGACCGATGACCGCACTGCCGACCGACATTTTGCACTTCCGTTCGGATATGGCGCGGCTCCGGTCTGCCCCCTTTTACACCTTCAAAAATCGCAGTGCCGCGGCTGGCAAGGGCATATCGCCCTTAACGCCGCCAGCGCGCGCCGCGCATCGGAGCTCCCCTTTTTATGACGAAAAAACTATTAATCGACGCCAGCCACGCGGAAGAGACGCGCGTGGTGGTACTGGACGGCAACCGGCTTGAGGATTTCGACGTTGAGACGGCCAATCGCAAGCAAATAAAAGGCAATATCTACCTCGCGAAAGTCATCCGGGTCGAACCCAGCCTGCAGGCGGCGTTCGTTGAATATGGCGGCAACCGGCACGGCTTCCTGGCCTTCGGGGAAATTCACCCGGATTATTATCAGATCCCGGTCGCGGACCGCAAACGGCTGCTCGCCCAGCAGGCCGAAGATGCAGCCGAGGAAGAGGCACGCGCCGAGGCCGAGGCTGCCAGGCCGCTGCAACCGAGATCGCCCAGCCGCTCGAAATCAAGCCCATCGAGATTTTAGCCGCCCCGCCGCCGGAAGAGAGCCGCGGAAGCAGGCCAGCCGCTCGAGGCCGAAGCCACCATCACCGCCGAAGCCGGCCGCCGATGACAGGGCCCGCCGTGACCGGCCGAGACCGCACCGGCTGACAGGACGCGACGCCGCTACCGCGCAGGCCGAAACCGCCAGCGACGTCGATGCCGCGGCCGAAGCAGCCCGCCGCGAACGGCCGAAGCCGGTGGAAAACGGCGAGGCCGTCGAAGCCGAGCAGAACGGCCCGGAAGCGCCGCCGCCTGGAGAATCTGGGCGGCGACGGCGATGACGCGGCCGAGGCGCGCGAGCGCCGCCAGCGCCAGCGCTTCATCAAAAACTATAAAATTCAGGACGTTATCCATCGCCGCCAGATCATGCTGATCCAGGTGGTCAAGGAAGAGCGCGGCAATAAGGGCGCGGCGCTGACCACCTATCTCTCGCTCGCCGGGCGTTTCTCCGTGCTGATGCCGAACTCGCCCTCCGGCGGCGGCGTGTCCCGCAAAATCACCTCGGTCGCCGACCGCCGCCGCCTGAAGGAGGCGATGGCCGAGCTCGACGTGCCGGAAGGCATGGGCCTGATCGTCCGCACCGCCGGCGCGAACCGCCCGAAACCCGAGATCAAGCGCGATTGCGAGTATCTGCTGCGCCTCTGGGACGATATCCGCGACCGCACGATGGAATCCATCGCCCCGGCGCTGATCTATGAGGAAGCCAGCCTGATCAAGCGCACCATCCGCGACGTGTACACGCGCGACGTGGAGGAAGTGCTGGTCGACGGCGAGGAAGGTTTCAAGGCCGCGCGCGACTTCATGCGCATGCTGATGCCGAGCCACGCCCGCAAAGTGCAGCTCTGGACCGAAGGCCAGCCGCTTTTCGCCAAGCACCAGGTGGAAGCCCAGCTCGACGCCATGCTCAACCCGATCGTGCAGCTGCGCTCGGGCGGCTACATCGTCATCAACCAGACCGAGGCGCTGGTCGCCATCGACGTGAACTCCGGCCGCTCGACGCGCGAGCGCAGCATCGAGGACACGGCGCTGCGCACCAATCTGGAAGCCGCCGAGGAGACCGCCAAGCAATTGCGCATGCGCGACCTGGCCGGGCTGATCGTGATCGACTTCATCGACATGGAGAGCCGCAAGAATAATGCGGCGGTCGAGCGCAAGCTGAAGGACGCGCTGAAGAACGACCGCGCGCGCATCCAGGTCGGCACGATCAGCCATTTCGGCCTGATGGAAATGAGCCGCCAGCGCCTGCGCCCCTCGCTGACCGAGGCCTCGCTCGTCATCTGCCCGCATTGCGCCGGCATGGGCCATGTCCGCAGCCCGGAAAGTGCGGCGCTGCATATCCTGCGCGCCATCGAGGATGAGGGCGCGAAATTCCGCGCCGCCGAAATCGCCGTGGTGCTGCCGCCGGAAATCGCCTTCTATCTGTTCAACCACAAGCGCGAGCGGCTCTCCGCGATCGAGGCGCGCTACGATATGCGGGTGATGTTCACGCCGGATGCCGCGATGACCGGCACGAATTTCCGGATCGAGAAGATCAAGGCGCAGACCGCTCTGCCGCCGGCGCCGCCGCCGGCCTCCTATGCCGGGCCGGTCACGCCGGAGCGCGTGATCGAGCGGCAGTCGCCGCCCGGCCCCGGTGGTGGAAGAGGCTGCCGCCGAGACGGACGAGGAGGAGCAGAACGCCGCCGACGCGCCGAACGCCAACGACACGGCCGAGGAAGGCGAGCGCAAGCGCCGCCGCCGCCGCCGCCGTGGCAAACGCCGCCCGGATGGCACCGAGCGATGCCTCGGTGGATGCATCGCTGAATGCATCGGCGACGGAAGGCGACGCCGAACTCTGAGGACGCGGCGGCAGAACCCCGCCCGCCGTCGCTAGCTCCGGCCGTGGACGACCAGCCCACCGAGATCGACCTGGTGCTGGCCGCCGAGCTCGGGGACCCGGCCGCCGAAGCCCAGTCCGTTGCTCCGGTTGTCGAGGAATGGCGCCCGCCGTGGAAGCACCGGTCGCCGGGAAGTGCCCGCGGAAGAACCCGCACCGCGCCGCCGCCGCGCCCGTGGTGGCCGCCGCCGCCGCACCGGCGAGGAGGAAGCCGAGAGCACCGGCCGAGGCCGGCACCGCCTGCCGAGCCGGTCTATGCCGATATCGCGGATATTTTCGAGGCTGCCGAGCGCGCCGAGGCTGAGCTTCTGCATGCCCGCATCCAGGCCCGGCAGGCCGCCGAGGAGGCCGCCGTCGCCGCCCCGGCAGCAAGCCCGGTTGTCGAATCCGCAGCCGAGCCGGAAACCGCCGCCCCCCTGCCGGCAGCCCCCGTCCAGGCCGAACCGGCACCCGTCGCGCCAACTCCGGGTGCACCCGTCGCCGGCCGAACCGGCCATGGCGGAAGCGGCATCGGCCGAGCCCCTGGTCAAGCCGGTCCTCATCAGCGCCGAAGCCCCCGCCGCGGAGAAAAAACGCGGCTGGTGGCGGCGCTAAAGCCCTCACCACCCCCGGCGGGCCCCACGCCCGCCGGGGTACCTATAGCCTACCGAATTACGTGCCTTAACCACCCAACAAACGCTTACCCGCCAAAATCCGGCGCGATTTTTGATCGGCATTTCATGATGCCGATCAAAGCGTTTCCCTTAAATAAGGGCTACAGGCTCGGCATCCCGGGCGCTGCCGTCGTCATTTGACTTGAAAATAGATCAAAACGAGCAAATCATAGGGAACGTGGTTTTTCAACCACTTTCAGGAGCGAACATTCCATGGCTTATAATCCGAACGGCAATTCCTATCGCACGGCGCAAGCCGGCTATGCCGCTTCCAGTACCGCGGTCCTCGACCAGGGCCTGCGCGCCTATATGCTGCGCGTCTATAACTGGATGGCCTCCGGCCTGGTCCTCACCGGGCTCATCGCCTTCGCCATTTCGCATACCAGCGCGATGAACGCGTTCTACCCGTGGTGCAGACCGCCAGCGGCGAATTCATCCGCCAGCCCTCCGGTCCTCGCCTATATCGCGATCTTCGCGCCGCTGGCTTTCGTGATGGTGCTGAGCTTCGGCGTCAACAAGCTCTCCACCACCGCCGCACAGGCGCTGTTCTGGGCGTTCTGCGCCACGATGGGCGCCAGCCTGACCAGCATCTTCATCATCTACACCCAGACCTCGATCTCGGAAGTGTTCTTCATCACCGCCGGCACCTTCGCCGGCACCAGCCTGTACGGCTATACGGCAAAGCGCGACCTGACGAGCTTCGGCAGCTTCCTGGTCATGGGGCTGATCGGCATCCTCATCGCCATGGTGGTGAATATCTTCCTGCACTCTCCGGCGATCGCCTTTGCCATCAGCATCCTCGGCGTGCTGATTTTCGTGGGCCTCACCGCCTATGACACGCAGCGCATCAAGACCACCTACCTGCAATACGGCTGCGTCCTACGGCATCGACATGGCGGGCAAGCGCAGCGTCTACGACGCGCTGACGCTGTACCTGAACTTCATCAACCTGTTCATGTTCCTGCTGCAGCTCTTCGGGCAGCGGAATAGCCGCTAAAGTAAGTCAAGGGGCTCTGCCCCTTAAAACGCGCCAGAGGCGCGTTGGACAAATAAGAGCGGCCCTTTGGGCCGACGGCCCGGACCCCATTGACTAAAACGGCGCCCCTGAGGCGCCGTTTTTTGTTCAGCCTATCTGCCGAGCGCAGAGAGCATTTCGCTCCATTCCCGCTTGGAGAGGCCGGAGGAAGCCTGGTCCACCGGCTCATCGGCCAGCAGTTTCTTCAGCACGTCCAGCATCTTCGCCGAGAACGTCACCGCCCCCAGCCGGTAGTCGCAGAACGCCCCGTAGGAAAGCGGCACCCAGGCCTTCACCGTCTCCAGCATCGCCTCGGCATAGACGCGGATCTCATATTGCGCATGCGCATCCGCCCGCAACCGCAGGAAATGGAACAGATTGTGCAGATCCGTCTTCCAGTACCATTGCGTATAGGTGTTCAGCGTCAGGTTCATCCGCGCCAGCTCGCGCGCCAGGCCGATTCCGTCCGCGTCCAGCATTTCCTCGTAATGGCCATAGGTCTGCTCGGCATCGTCGCGCAGCAACTGCATCACGCGCTGGGCGGTATCGCCATCCAGCACCGCGCCCCTGCCCTGCCGGTTATCCGTGGACTGCGCCGCCAGATGCTCCGGCGCCGGGATATAAAAATCCTTATCCATGATCGAATAGCGCGCCGAATACTCGTTCACATTCGCCGTGCGATGGCGAATCCACTGCCGCGCCACGAAAATCGGCAGTTTGACGTGGTATTTGATCTCGCACATCTCAAACGGCGTGGAGTGGTAATGGCGCATCAGATAGCGGATCAGCCCCTCATCCTCGGTGATCTTGCGCGTGCCGCGGCCATAGGAGACGCGGGCGGCCTGCACCACGGCGGCATCATCGCCCATGTAATCCACGACGCGGACAAAACCATGGTCCAGCACCGGGAGCGGCGTGAACAGCATGGCGTCCAGTGCTGGAACGCTGGGGCGCAGGGTCTGGGACAAGCGGGCGCGTGCGGCTTCGATTTCCGCAAGTTGGTCAGGTGTGAGGCTCATGACTGCCTCTCTTTCACATCCCGACGGAAAAAGCCTATATAGGTTTTGCCGGTTCGCCGGCTACGGCGATAAACGATGCGTGGAATAATCGTTGTGGACCCGGGGGCGGTACCCGGCGCCTCCACCATATTCCGGGTTCCCTTGGAGGCGGATTTGGAGAAGCATGGGGGCGACACAGACTCGACACGCGTGGTAAAGACCCATCTTTCGCTCGGCATTGTACCGCCGTTATCGGGCTATATTATAAATGCGAACGATAACAACGTAGCATTCGCGGTCGCTGCCTAAACAGCAGCTAAGCGCGGTTCGGGGGGCACCGGGCAACAGAAGCCCCCTACTCTTTTCCATTCCTCACCTTATCTGCGCAAAGCTGTCCGCAGCGGCCGGTCTGCCCGGCCCGAGCGCCAGCACCGCAACCAGAGGAATTCATCATGCCACAATCCGAACATCTTAACGTCTTCGCGACCTGATCGCCTGCCCGGCAAGGAGAGCGACCTGCGCGAGGCGCTCAGCGCCTTGGTCCCCCCGACCAAGGCCGAACCGGGCAACATCACCTATATTCTGACGGAAGACATCAAAAATCCGGGGCATTTCTGGTTCTTCGAAACCTATAAGGACCAGGCGGCGGTCAACGCGCACATGGCCTCGCCCTACCTCGCCGCCGCTTTGGAGAAGGCCAAAACCTGGCTCGCGGCAACGCCCGTTATCGTCACCACCAAAACCGTCGCCGGCGAATAGGCACTCCCCCCACTGAACAAAAAAAAGGCGGCGCTCGAAAGCGCCGCCAAGTTTAGGGAGGAAACGTCCAAGAAAGCGGGAGAGCAAGCTCATCCCGCGAGCAATTATATACGCGAGTACCGGAGCAAACTGCCGCAACGTGACTTTGACGCAGTGCAGCAATACCAAAACACAGGCAGCGCTGAACTGTTTTTCCTATACCCTTTACGGAAGGGGCACAATCCGCTGCATAATAGTACACAAAAACTACGCCGGCACCAGGACGATCACCGCGGCCTGCGCCGCAATACCCTCGCCGCGCCCAGTAAAACCCAGCCGCTCCGAGGTCGTCGCCTTCACCGAAACCTGGTCGATCGACACGCCGAGCAGTTCCGCCAGCCGCGCGCGCATCGCCGGCGCATGCGGCGTGATCTTCGGCCGCTCGCAGATGATCGTGACATCCGCATTGGCCAGCCGCCCGCCGCGTGCTGCGATTCGCTCCGCCGCATGGCGCAGAAACCGCGCGCTGTCGGCATCTTTCCATGTCATTTTCGGAGGGCGGGAAATGCCGGCCGATATCGCCCTCGGCAAGCGCGCCGTAAATCGCGTCGCACAGCGCATGGATGCCGACATCTGCATCCGAATGCCCCGCCAGGCCAAGCTCGTGCGGCACATTCACCCCGCACAGGATCATGGGACGGTCGGCTGCCATCGCGTGGACGTCAAACCCGGTACCGATACGGGGAATCATGGGCGCTCCTAAGCTCAAAAGTAATCCGCTGCGACGCAGATGTGACGAGGCATGGCAGGCACGTCAACCTTTTAGGGCACGAATCCCCCTCCGGTGATTGCGCGGCGCGCGGTCGGACGTTAGTTTGCACAAATCATGAGCAATGCTTCTTTCCCCCTCATCAAGCCGATCACGCTGGGCTCCGGCAAGACGGCGGTGACGCTCGACAGGCCAGTGATCCTCGCACCGCTCTCCGGCGTGACCGACCTGCCCTTCCGCGCCTTGGCCAAATCCCTCGGCGCCGGGCTTGTCGTCTCGGAAATGATCGCCTCCTGGGCGATGGTGCGGGAGAATCGCAACACGATGCGCATGGCCGAGGTCGTGGCCGGCGGCGGCCCCTCTTCCGTGCAGCTCGCCGGCTGCGAGCCCGAGGCGATGGCCGAGGCCGCGCGCATCGCGGTCGCGCAGGGCGCGGATATCGATCGACATCAATTTCGGCTGCCCGGTGAAAAAAGTGGCGATCGGCCAGGCCGCCGGCTCCGCCCTGATGCGCGACGAGGTGCACGCCGCCCGCATCCTCGAAGCCACCGCCCGCGCGGTCGAAGTGCCGGTGACGCTAAAAATGCGCATGGGCTGGGACCGCGAGAACCTGAACGCCCCCGCTTTGGCGCGCATCGCGCAGGAATGCGGGATCGCGATGATCACCGTGCATGGCCGCACCCGCCAGCAATTCTACGAAGGCACGGCGGATTGGGATTTCGTCGCGCAGGTGAAGGATGCCGTCACCCTCCCCGTCATCGTGAATGGCGACATCACAACCGAGGCCCGCGCCGCCGAGGCGCTGCGCCGCTCCGGCGCGGACGGCGTGATGATCGGCCGCGGCGCCTATGGCCGCCCCTGGTTCCTCGCCCAAGTCGCGGACTACCTGATGACGGGCGAGCTCACCGCCCCGCCCTGCCTCGCCGAGCAGAAAACCATCCTGCTGCAGCACTACACCGCCATCCGCGCGCATTTCGGCGAGCAGGCCGGCGTGCGGCTCGGGCGCAAGCATGTCGCCTGGTACTCGCACGGCCTGCGCGGCTCGGCCGCCTTCCGCGCGCAGATGAACCGGCTGGATAACGGCCCGGCGGTCGAAGCCCTGATCGACGCCTTCTACGACCCGCTGATCGAAGCAGGCTTCGTCCGGCAGGACGAAATGGCGCTCGCGGCATGACACAACGCCGCACCGGCACGACAACGCGGATCGATAAAAGCTTTATGATCAAGAGTTTCTGGAAATGAGCGGCTTTAAGCGCGCCTTTGGCATCGTCCCAGGCGCAGCCGTGGCCCGCATGAGCCCACGGAAAATGGGATGGATGCCGCGCAGATCCTCAGCGCCTTGCCGCTGGCCGTCATCGTGCTCGACGAACCGGATGTCATCTGCTCCGTCAACTATGCCGCCGAGGAGTTTTTCGGCTCCTCCAAGGCCTTGCTGCTGAACACCAATCTGAGCGAGATCCTGCCGCTCGACCACCCGGTCTTCCTGGTGCTGGAACGCGCCCGCCGCCAGGGGCTCACCATCGCCGAGCACAACATGATCCTGGAAGGCCCGCGGCTGCTGCGGCGCGGCTGCTGGGTCCAGGCCGCGCCCATGCTGGACATGCCGGGCTTCGTCGTCCTCACCTTGCAGGATGAATCCGCCGCCCGCGCGCTGGACCAGCAAATGTCCGCCCGCAACGCCGCGCGCAGCATCACCGGCATGGCGGCGATCCTGGCGCATGAGGTCAAAAACCCGCTCTCCGGCATCCGCGGCGCCGCGCAATTGCTGGAGACCAGCGCCCCCCCGCAGGACCGCGAGCTCGCCGTGCTGATCCGCGACGAGGCCGACCGCATCCGCGCCATGGTCGAGCGGATGGAAACCTTCGGCGAGAAGAAACTCGAGCGCCAGGCGGTCAACATCCACCGCGTGCTGGAGCATGTCCGCAAGCTCGCCGGCTCCGGCTTCGCCACGCGCATCAAATTCGTCGAAACCTACGATCCCTCGCTGCCGCATGTGCACGGCAACCGCGACCAGTTGATCCAGGTGCTGCTGAACCTGGTGAAAAACGCCGCCGAATCGATCGCCCGCATGGACCGCCCGGATGGCGAAATCCACCTCTCCACCGGCTTCCAGCACGGCGTGCGCCTCACCGCCTCCTCCGGCCGGCAGCGCGCCAATTTGCCGATCTTTGTCGCGGTCCGCGATAACGGCCCCGGCATTCCGGAGGATATCCGCCGGCATCTGTTCGAGCCCTTCATCAGCACCAAGGCCAACCGGCAGCGGCCTCGGCCTCGCGCTCGTCGCCAAAATCGTCGCCGACCATGGCGGCCTGATCGATGTCGACAGCCGCGCCGGACGCACCGAATTCCGCATCCATCTGCCGGTGTTCGAGGAACCCCCCGAAAGCAATCTGTAAATGACCTTGCCCACTGTCTTAATCGCCGACGACGACCGCTCCATCCGCACCGTGCTCACCCAGGCTCTGGGGCGCTCCGGCTACCAGGTCCGCGCCACCGCCTCCGCCGCCACGCTCTGGCGCTGGGTCGAGGATGGCGAGGGCGATGTCGTCATCACCGATGTCATCATGCCCGATGAAAACGGCCTCGACCTCATCCCGCGCATCCGCCGCATCCGCCCGGAACTCCCGGTCATCGTCATGAGCGCGCAATCGACGCTGACCACCGCCGTGCAGGCGACCCAGCGCGGCGCCTTCGAGTATCTGCCCAAACCCTTCGACCTCGGCGACCTGCTCGCCGTCGTCGACCGCGCGCTGAAGCAACCCGCCGCCATCGGCCGGCCTCGCCGAGGCACCGAAGCCCGCCGCCGACGATGCCATGCCGCTGATCGGCCGCAGCCCGGCGATGCAGGAAATCTACCGCATCATCGCCCGCCTCACCACCACCGACCTCACCGTGATGATCAACGGCGAATCCGGTGCCGGCAAGGAACTCGTCGCCCGCGCGCTGCACGATTACGGCCGCCGCCGCGCCGGGCCCTTCGTCGCCATCAACATGGCCGCGATCCCGCGCGAACTGATCGAGAGCGAACTCTTCGGCCATGAACGCGGCGCCTTCACCGGCGCCACCAACCGCCATGTCGGCCGCTTCGAGCAGGCCAATGGCGGCACGCTGTTCCTCGATGAAATCGGCGACATGCCGCCGGAAGCCCAGACCCGCCTGCTGCGCGTGCTGCAGGAAGGCGAATTCACCACCGTCGGCGGCCGCCAGCCGATCCGCGCCAATGCCCGCATCGTCGCCGCCACCCACCGCGACCTGCGCGCCCTCATCCGCACCGGGCAATTCCGCGAGGATCTGTTCTACCGCCTCAACGTCGTCCCCATCCGCCTGCCGCCCTTGCGCGAACGCCCGGACGATATCCCCGTCCTCGCCCAGCACTTCCTCAACAAAGCCCAGAGCGAAGGCCTGCCCGCGAAAACCATCGACCAGGGCGCCATGGCCATGCTCTCGGCCTATCGCTGGCCCGGCAATGTGCGCGAGCTGGAAAACCTCATCCGCCGCCTCGCCGCCCTGGTGCCGCAACCCGATCATCACGGAAGCCATCCTCGCCCAGGAACTCAGCGATTACGTCGCCACCGAAGAACCCACCCAAACCTCCAGCGACGAACCCGACACCCTGGCCACCGTCGTCGAACGCCATGTCAGCCGCCTGCTCGCCACCATCCGCGAAAGCGGCGAGGAAGGCGTGCTCTACGAACGCGCCCTGGCCGAACTCGAACGCCCGCTGATCCGCATGACCCTGGCCGAAACCCGCGGCAACCAAATCCGCGCCGCCGCCCTGCTCGGCCTCAACCGCAACACCCTGCGCAAAAAAATCCGCGAGCACGGCATCGGCGTGCAACGCCGGGTGGGATGATGCGAGGGGCATTGGGCATTGGAGAAGTAAGGCCAGGGGACGCTGTCCCCTGGACCCCTGCTAAGGGCAGAGCCCTTAGAACCCATTACTTTAGGGTTTTAATCGAGGGGGCGCCCGTGCTCGTTCTACCGCCCAAGGCGCCCCCTCGATCAAAACCCTTAAATAGCGGATCGAACGGCGCTGCCGTTCGCAGGGGGTCCAGGGGGCAGCGCCCCCTGGCCTTGCTTCCCCCAACAC
The DNA here is from genome assembly GCA_963737355.1 of uncultured Pseudomonadota bacterium. Classification (GTDB taxonomy): domain Bacteria; phylum Pseudomonadota; class Alphaproteobacteria; order Acetobacterales; family Acetobacteraceae; genus Acidocella. The sequence continues at coordinate 71,779 of CAVTSC010000009.1, forward strand.
CCAAGGTCCCTCGCATAATGGCCGCCGAGTACGACGCACCGCCGCGGTCGTGGCCTGGGTATGTTCTGGATATCATGCTGGGGCGTGTTGCGACGTTGCTGGTGGCGTCGGTGGCGTTGACGCTGGGCATTGCCTCGTTCGCGATTTTGGCGGGGCGGGTAAAATTCAACATGCATTCCGGCGTTGCGGTCGGGATGATCGTCGCGGATTTTGCTGCGCTTGCTGCTGCTGATCATCGTGCTGGTCGGGCGGGTGACGCAGGTGGTGCTGGAGCATCGGCGCGGTGCGGCGGGGGCGCGGCTGCATGTGCGGCTGGTGCTTCTGTTCGGCGGCGTTGCGGCGGTGCCGGCGCTTCTGGTCGCGGTATTCGCGATTGTCTTCTTCAATTTCGGCATTCAGGCCTGGTTCAACCAGCGGGTCCAGACGGCGCTGGACGAGAGCAACCAGGTCGCGCAGGGCTATCTCGCCGAGCATGACAACGACATCCGGCTCGATGCGCTGACGATGGCGGGCGATCTGTCGCAGATCGGCAACGATTTCTTCGGCGACCCGAATGTTTTCAAAACCTATCTGGACGAGCAGGTTGCCGTCCGCGGCCTGACCCAGGCGATGATTTTCCGCCCGGATTCCGGCGAGATCGGTCGTCGCCTGCCGGCCTGTTCGCGGGGCATGGCGGCGACCGTGCCCACGGCGCGCGACATCGCCTTGGCGCAGACCGGCCAGGTCCCGGTCATTCCCGGACTCAGGCGGCACGGTGGAGCAGGCGGTCATCAAGCTCGACACGCCGGAGCCGATGATGCTGATGATCGAAAAGCCGATCGATCCCGCGATTCTCGACCATGTGAACAAAACCGAGCAGGCGGTGGCGGAATACCAGCGCCTCTCGAAAAACCGCGCCGGGCTGGAAATCTCGTTCGCGCTCATCATCGCCGTTCTCGCTCTGCTCGTGCTCTCCGCCTTGGTCGGTTTCGGCCTGGTAATCGCCAACCAGATCGCGCGGCCGATCGGACATCTGATCCGCGCGGCGGAGGATGTGCGGGCGGGAGATCTCTCCGTGCGCGTGCCCGAGCGCGGCACTGGCGATGAGATGCAGGGCCTCTCGCGCGCGTTCAACCGCATGACCGCGCAGCTTGACGCCCAGCGCACGGAGCTGATGGAGGTGAACAACCAGCTCGACCAGCGCCGCCGCTTCACCGAGACCGTGCTGGCCGGCGTCTCCGCCGGCGTGATCGGGCTCGATGGCAAGGGGCATATCGAGCTGCCGAACCGCGCCGCCTCGGAATTGCTGCGGATCGACCTGTTGCCGAAAATCGGCCTCACGCTTGCCGAAGTTGTGCCGGAATTCGAGGCGCTGATCGCCGCCGTGATGGCATCCCCCGAACGGCCGGCAACCGCGGAGATCGAGCATGGCCCGGCCATGCATAAACGCGTCCTGCTGGTGCGCATTGGCGCGGAGATGAAGGCCGGCGAGGCCGACGGGTTCATCGTGACCTTCGATGACGTGACCGAGCTGCTCTCCGCCCAGCGCAAGGCGGCCTGGGCGGATGTCGCACGGCGCATCGCGCATGAGATCAAGAACCCGCTGACACCGATCCAGCTTTCCGCCGAGCGGCTGAAGCGGCGCTTCGCCAAGGAGATCACCTCCGACCCGGACGGCTTCACGCAATGCGCCGACACGATCGTGCGCCATGTCGGCGATATCGGGCGCATGGTGGACGAATTCTCCACCTTCGCGCGCATGCCGGCCCCGGTGATGCGGCCGGAATCGCTGGAGCGCCTCGCGCGCGAGGCCATGGTGCTGCAACGCGTCGCCTCGCCACAGATCGACTGGGCCGTGGAGATCAACACCCCCTTACGCGCGGTCTGCGACCGCCGGCTCATCGGCCAGGCGCTGACGAATTTGCTGCAAAACGCTGCCGATGCGGTATCCATGCGGCCGGGTGCGCACCATGTCACGCTGCGCGTCAGCGCCGTCGGCGACCAGGCGGTACTGAGCGTCACCGATGACGGCGTCGGCCTGCCGGATACCGATCGCGCGAAACTGACTGAACCCTATGTAACCCATAAGCCAAAAGGCACGGGCCTTGGCCTTGCCATCGTGCGCAAGATCATGGAGGACCATGGGGGACGTCTGGAACTTGAGGATGCGCCCGGCGGATTTGGCGCGCAGGTTAGCCTAATTCTCCCGGCCCTTGCCGGCGAACCGGAAACTGCGCTGAACAATGAAACTGCGCTGAACAACAAGGAGTTGCCCGCACGATGACTGAGATCCTGATCGTCGATGACGAGCCGGATATCCGGCTTCTGGTCGAAGCAATTCTGCGCGACGAAGGTTTTGAGGCCCGCAGCGCGGGGAATTCCGACGAGGCGCTCGCCGCCTACCGCGCCCGCCGCCCGGCTTTAGTGATCCTCGACGTCTGGCTCCAGGGCTCGAAGCTCGACGGCATCGGCATCCTCGACGTGCTGCACCAGGAACAACCGCGCGTGCCCGTGGTGATGGTCTCCGGCCATGGCACGATCGAGACCGCGGTCGCCGCCATCCAGCGCGGCGCCTATGATTTCATCGAGAAGCCGTTCAATTCGGACCGCCTGCTGCTGGTCGTGCGGCGCGCCTTGGAGGCAGCCAAGCTCGCGGCAGAAAACGCCGAACTGCGCCTGCGCATCGGCAACGAGACGACGCTGACCGGCGAGGGCCATGGCATCGTCAACCTTAAATCGGCGATCGAGCGCGTCGCCCCCACCGGCTCGCGCGTGCTCATCACCGGCGCGCCGGGCTCGGGCAAGGAAACCGTGGCGCGGCTGATCCACGCCAAATCCCGCCGCGCCGATGGGCCGTTCGTGGCGATGAACTGCGCCATCCTCGCCCCTGAGCGTTTCGAGGCGGAGTTGTTCGGCGTCGAGGCCGGGGTCGATTCGGCCACCTCCCCGCGCCGCATCGGCGTGCTGGAACGCGCCCATGGCGGCACGCTGCTGCTCGACGAGATTTCGGAAATGCCGCTGGAAACCCAGGGCAAAATCGCCCGCGTCCTGCAGGATCAGAGCTTCGAACGCGTCGGCAGCCCGGCCGGTGCGCGCGTCAAGGTCGATATTCGCGTGCTCGCCTCGACCACCAAGGACCTGACCAGCGAGATCGCCGCCGGACGGTTCCGCGAGGATCTGTATTACCGCCTGGCCGTGGTGCCGCTGCGCGTGCCCTCGCTGCGGGAGCGCCGCGAGGATATCCCGGCGCTGGCGGCGAATTTCCTGGCCCGTGCGGCCGAAACCTCCGGCCTGCCGGCACGCAGCCTGGGCTCGGATGCCATCGCGGCATTGCAGGCGCATGACTGGCCCGGCAATGTCCGCCAGCTCCGCAACATCATGGACTGGATGATGATCATGCGCTCGGGCGAGACGGAGGTGTTCCGCGCGGAGCATCTGCCGACCGAGCTTGCCGCCCATGCGCCGCGCGCTCTGGCCATCGACCCGGCCGCCGATGTCATGGCGCTGCCGCTGCGCGAGGCGCGCGACGTGTTCGAGACGCAATATCTGCAGGCCCAGCTGCTGCGCTTCGGCGGCAATATCAGCCGCACGGCGAATTTCGTCGGCATGGAGCGCAGCGCGCTGCACCGCAAGCTCAAACAACTCGGCATCGGCGCCGAGGACCGCGTTCAAGTCTAGGACAAACTCGCGCTCAATAAAAAAGCTAGAGCATGATCACACTTAAAGCGATCATGCTCTAGGACGAACTGGACGAACCGGCAGGGCGCCCCCTGCCGGTTCACGTCACGCCTCGGCTTTGATGTTCCTCGACATGCGCTCGACCCGCGCCGGCATGGAAATAATCGCCCGCAGCCCGGGATTATTATCCGTCAGGCGCAGCGTGCCGTTATGGAGCTGCGCCACCGCGGCAACCAGGGCGAGCCCCAGCCCCGAGCCTGAGGTGCTGCGCGCCGATTCCGCGCGGAAGAAGCGCTCGGTCGCCCGGTCGCGGTCTTCATCCGAGATGCCCGGCCCGCGATCCGCAATAGAGATTTCGATCAACCCTTCCTCGAACCGCGCGATGAAGGAAATGATCGTCCCGGGCGCTGAGAATTTCAGGGCATTGTCGAGCAGGTTGGCGACGGCCTGCTGGATCAGCTCGCGGTCGCCCAGCAGGGGCAGATAGCCGCCGATCATGGTTTGCAGCAGCAGCCCGCGCTCCTCGGCCACCGCCCGGTACAGTTCGTCGATATCGTGCAACATCGGCGCGAGGTCGACAGCGGCGAAGGCGGCGCGGCGCGACCCAGCCTCGATTTCCGCGATGCGCAACAGCGCCTCGAACACCCCCACGATGCCATCCAGGTCCTGCGTCGCGCGCTCTATCGCCGATTGCAGGTCCTCCGCCGAATGCGCGTGCAGAGAGGCATCCTCCAGCCGCGCGCGGGCCCGCGTGATCGGTGTGCGCAAATCATGCGCGATGGCGTTGGAGACCTGGCGCACGCCGTCCATCAGCCGGGAGATGCGGTCCAGCATGTCGTTGATGATGTCGGCCAGCTCGTCGAACTCGTCGCCGTCGCCGGTGAGCTGGATGCGGCGCGCGAGGTCGCCGCGCGCGATCGCCCGCGTCGTCGTGGAAATATCGCGGATCATGCGGCGGAACAACGAGCGAATGAGCAAGGCGCCCAGAATGCCGAGCGCGAACATCAGCCCCAACGCCCAGAGCAGCCCGTCGCGCAGCACATTGCGCAGCTCCGCCCGCGCCCGCACATCCCGCCCGACCAGGAGCTGGTCGCCCCCCACCATCGTATAGGCGCGCAGCAGGGCGATCGAGGCCTCGCCCTGGCGGCTGACCGGCAATTGGTACCAGGTCGCGGTCTGGGTCAGCCCTTTCGGCCAGCGGTCGAGATTGCCGACGATCCGGTTGCCCTGCGGGTCGAGCAGCAGATAGATGCCATCGCTGTCGACGGCATCCGACAACCGGTCGCGAATCGCATCCACCATCGCGGGGAGGCCGCCATTGGCATAATGCGCGTTCAGGGCAATCGCGTCGTTTCGAATGGCCACCTCGACCTGGCGCTGCAGCAACCCGACGGTGGAATACCAGAGCGAGAACGCCAGCGCGAAGGCCGAGACGCCGAAGACCACGGCATAGACCACGGCAAAGCGGATGCCGGCGGAGCGGATCAGCGGCTTTGCCCGGCGCCGTTGCGCACGCGGCACCCCCACGCGGCGTGGCGGCGCAGCGCGGCGGGCGGATCTCGGTTGTGGCGTAGTGTCCATTACCAACTCAGAGTTCGGCCTTAAACCTCTTCGGACCGCAGCATATAGCCGGCATTGCGCACGGTATGAAGCAGCGGCAAGTCGAAAGGCTTGTCGATCTTTCTGGCGCAAGCGGGACACATGCACGTCGATCACATTGGTCTGCGGGTCAAAATGATAGTCCCACACGCCCTCCAGCAGCATGGTGCGGGTCACGACCTGACCGGCATGGCGCATGAGGTATTCGAGCAGGCGGAATTCCCGCGGCTGCAGGTCGATCTTCTGCGCGCCCCGGCGAACGCTGCGCGAGAGCAGGTCCATCTCCAGGTCCCCGACGGAGAGCCGCGTCGTCGGCCCGTCGCTCTTGCCGCGCCGCGTCAGCGCCTCGACCCTGGCGAGCAGTTCGGCGAAGGCGAAGGGCTTGGTGAGGTAGTCATCCCCGCCCGCCTTCAGCCCCTTCACGCGGTCATCCACCTGCCCGAGTGCTGAGAGAAACACGACCGGGGTCGCGTTATCCTGCGCGCGCAAGGTTTCCAGCAGCCGCAGCCCGTCGATCCCGCCCGGCAGCATCCGGTCCAGAATAATGGCGTCAAAATTTTCGGAGGCGGCAAGAAACAAGCCATCCCGCCCATTATCGGCATGTTCCACCGTGTGACCTGCCTCGCGCAGGCCCTTTACGACAAACCCCGCAACATCCTTGTCGTCTTCCACGACGAGTATTCGCATCGCTACTCTCCCAGTTGAACCGGCCTGCGGTCTATAATGACCGGCACGCTGAATATATGTCCATTTTTGTTAACCCCAAGGACTACCTTGCTCCCAGGTGAGATGGAAGCAATGGCGCGCGTAAGGTCCGAGGCTCCCGCAACACTCTGGCCGTTCACGCTCAGCACGATGTCGGAGGAGGACAAGCCCGCGAGATCGGCCGGGCCGCCGGCTTCCACGCCCGTGATCTCCGCCCCGCTCAGCCCCCCGCCCTGACGGGTCGGAAACCGAGACGCCAAGCCAGCCGCGCGGGATCGTGCCATGCGCCAGCAACGCCGCCACGATGGCGCGCGCATTGTTGCTCGGAATCGCGAACCCAACGCCGACGGAGCCGCCGGAAGGCGAGACGATTGCTGAATTTATGCCAATGACCTCGCCGGCCATGTTAAACGCCGGACCACCCGAATTACCAGGATTTATCGGCGCGTCCAGTTGCAGGAAATGGTCGAACGGCCCCTCGCCGATATCCCGCCCCTCGGCGGAAATGATCCCCACCGTAAAGGAGTTTCCGAGCGCGAAGGGATTGCCCGCGGCCAGCACCCAATCGCCCACCTGGCAGTCCGCCGAGTTGCCCCAGCGGGCAGGCATTAACGGATGGGATGACGCAATTTTAATAATCGCGATATCTGTCAAATCATCCGCGGCGACGAGTTTCGCCGGATAGCGCTCGCCATCGTTCAGCGTCACGATAATTTGTGGCGCCCCCTCGATAACATGGTCGTTGGTCACGATCATCCCGTCGCGGCGGACGATAAAGCCGGAGCCTGCGGCCTCGGATCCAGGGATTTTGAGGCTGCCGCTCGCCGGTGCGGGTTCCGGCGGCACCGAAGCCGCCCCCGCTTTGGCCCCCTCTGAGGCCTCGGTCACGGAAATACCCACGACGGCGGGTGCAACGGCGCGGACCAAGCCGGCAAAGGAGCCTGGCGGGCCGGCAAACAGCGTAAACTGCGCCCGCGCGGGGCCTGCGGCGCAGCCCAGCACCAGACCAGCCAGCACAACATGCCTCATCGTGAACGGGCCCATGAATTACCGGACATGCCACCGGCTTTCCCGGCATGCAAGCAGCGCTTCTGCGCAGGCTGCCGAAAGATGCAAAGCCGGTCATCTTCCTTTTCAACACGGAATTTCGGGGAATTATCACCGAATGCCGTTGAAAAGCCGGCACAGCCTTACGAGATCGAAACCGTCAGCGAACCGTCAGCCCCTCCATCCGTCAGCCAGGAGCAACATCATGACCACGCAACCTACCCATCCCGATGCTGTCGATCTCGATTTCCTGCGCCATGAATTCAACCGGTTCCGCGGGGATCTTGCAGGCACGCAGGAGAAGCTCAGCGACGGCGCCACCTCGGCACTGGATCAGATCAGCGCGTATCTCAATGGCGGCCGCCTGTCCTCGCGCCTCGCCTCGCTGGAGACCGAGTTCGAGCATCTGGCCGACCGGCTGAAGGACGGCAGCAAGGACGCCGTGAACCGACTGGAAACGGAGGTCGGGCACCGCCCGATCACGAGCATCGCCGTCGCCTTCGGTGTCGGCCTGCTGGCCGCGCAACTCATCCGCCGCCACTAATCCCGGCTGATGTCCCTCTCCCGCCGCACCGGTCTTGTCCTCAAAGGCGCGGCGCTCTGGGCCGGGATGGCCGTGGCGGTGCTTTGCATCGTGCTCGCCGCCATCGGCTTCCTGCGCGGCCGCCTTCGTCATCTGGCTGGCCCAGCATACTGAACCACGCGCTGGCCGCTGCGCTTACGGCCGGCGCGTTGCTGCTGCTGGCACTCATCATCGGGCTCGGCGGCGCACTACATCCTGCGCAGCAACCGGCTCAAATTGCTCAGCCTGCGCGCCGAATTCGGCGGCACGCTGGCCATCGCCCGCCTGGCCGCGCTCTGGGTCCGCGGAGACCCGAAAAAGGCCATGATCCTCTCACTCATCGCCGGGGCGCTGGCGGAGTATGTTCTGGGCGAGCGCAAGCGGTGAAAGAAAGTAGCCGCTTTTTTGAAAAAAGCGGCGCAAAAAACTTCTGCTCCTTTGAGCCGGGAGTTACCGGCCCAAGGCGCAAAGTTTTTTTGCTTCTTTTTGTTCACAAAAAGAAGAGCCTTCCCTTACGCCTTCAACGCCTCCGCCTGGCGCAGCAAACGCAGAAAATTCCCGCCCCAAATCCGCGCCAGCGCATCGCGGTCATAGCCCCGCCGCGCCAGCTCCCGGTGAGGTGCGGGGTCTGCGCGGCGTTCATGAAGCCGCGCACGCCGCCACCGCCGTCGAAATCCGTGCCGATCCCGACATGCTCGATCCCGATCCGGCGCACCGCGTAATCCACATGGTCCGCGATATCGGCGACCGAGAGATCGGCGGCGCGGGCTTTCGGCTTTAAAAACCCAGAGACGATCGTCACCTGCACCAGCCCGCCGGTCGCCTTCAGCACGTCGAGCTGCTCGTCATCGAGGTTGCGCGGATGGTCGCAGAGGGCGCGCATACAGGAATGCGTGGCGAGCACCGGCGTGCGCGACAATTCGGCCGCCTGCAGCATGGTGGATTTCGCCGCATGGGAAACATCGACCAGGATGCCAAGCTCATTCATGCGCTGCAATAGCGGCGCGGCCAAGCTCGGAGAGCCCGCCATGCTCGGCCTCGGCATCGTTCAGGTCCGCGGCGCGGGATCGCGGCATCGGCCAGATCGTTATGGCCGTTATGGGTGAGCGTGATGTAACGCACGCCGCGCGCGGCGAAGGCATCGAGCGTGGCAAGATCCCGGCCCAGCGCGTAGCCGTTCTCGATCGCCGGGATAATCCCGGTCCTGCCGGCGGCAAAGGCGGCCTCGATCGCATCGGCCGTGGTCGTCAGCACGCCGCCGGACTGCCATCCTTCGGCGCCATCGCGGCGATGGCGTCGAGCATCGCACTAGCGCGTCCGGTGGCGGCGAGGTTCCGGCCGCATCGCGCGGGCCTTGCGGGATATAGGCGGCAAAGCACACCGCCGCGACGCGCCCGGCTTTGAGTTTCGGCAGATCGACGCAGCGCGGCCCATCGGTGAACGGGCTCGGGCCTTCCGGCCAGGGAATATCGACATGGGTGTCGATCGCGAGCAGGCCATCATGCGGATCGATTGTCATAAGCTATCGTCCAGCGCCCGGCGGCCAGCGTCAAGCGCTTTGCGCATCACGCTCGGCAAAGGCGCGGTCGCGGCTGGGCGCGCGCAAGGCGCTTGCAGGCAGGTTTGCGGGTCCGCGCCGCCATCACGGTCAAGCGTCAGCGCGAAATGCGTAAAAACATGCTTCACCTCGCCCGCGATCCCGCCAGTTCGCCCCGCCCTTCCGGCGGCGTTTCCGGCAGAGCCAGCATGCCCCCCAACAGGCCGCGCGGCGGCCGGCGGAGGAGCAATACATCCCCCGCATCGTCCATCAGCACATAGGCCGTGCCGGTCCGGCTCGGCCGTTCGGGCTTTTTCGCGCGCTGCCGGCAGCTCCGCCGCATTGCCCTGCGCCTGCGCCTTGCAGTGCCCAAGCCAGGGGCAGATGCCGCAGGCCGGGCTGCGCGGCGTGCAGATGGTCGCGCCTAAGTCGAACAGAGCCTGCGCGAAATCGCCCGGCGCCGCGCAGGCCGCCGCATCTTCCATGAAAATTTCGGCCGCCTTGGCGATGATGGGCCTGGCCGCGGGCAGCGGCGCGTGTGATGGCGAAGATTCGCGCCGCGACTCGCTCGATATTGCCGTCCACCGGGAGCACGGGCAGCGCAAAGGCGATCGCGCCGATGGCATTGGCGGTATACGGCCCGATGCCGGGCAATGCGCGCAGCCCCTCGACGGTACGCGGAAACGCGCCTTGCGCCGCCACTGCCTGCGCGCAGGCGTGCAAATTCCGGCCGCGCGCATAATAGCCAAGCCCGGCCCACAGCCCCAGCACCGCATCCAAGGGTGCCGCGCCCAGCGCCTCGATGGTGGGATACGCAGCGAGGAATTTCGCGTAATAAGGGATCACGGTGGCGACCTGGGTCTGCTGCAACATGATCTCGGAGAGCCAGACATGGTACGGATCGGCGGTCTGCCCCGGGGCGGAGCGCCAGGGCAGATGGCGGCGATGGGCGGCATACCAGGATAGGAGTTTGGCGGCCGGTGGCGGTGGAAGAAGGAGAAAAACGGGTTTCACCCAAACAGGATGTGCCGCCGGAACCGAGCCGCGGCGCAACTATGCCGCGCGCGGCATTGCCGGGATCGGTCGCCCCGCTGGTGCGCCCGGCCTTCCGCCGCCGCGCGCCGGCCGCGGCGCAATTGCTGGCCGATTGGTCCGCAACTCGCGGGGCCGGAGCTGAGCGCCCGCGCCGCCGCGATAAAATTCGCCGGCGGCACGCTCACTCTGGCCTGCACCGGCCCGAGCTGCCATGGAGCTGCAACTGCTCAGCCCGCAGATCATCGCCCGGCTGAACCTGGCCTTGGGCCAGAACATGATCGAGCGGCTGCGCTTCGTGCAGCAAGCCCCGCCCGCCAAGCAGCCCCCGGCACGGCGCGGCTCTCCGCGCGCCCGGTCGCCCCGCCGGCGGATTTGCCGGAGGGTCCGCTGGGGGAGGCTTTGGCGCGACTCTATCAAGGGCTTACAAAGCCGGCGGTAAATGCAACCGAATTCGAACTCGCGCCGGAAAACTTGATTACACTACATGTAGGAGAAACCATGCTGATACACGCCGCAACATACTATCCCTTGTGGGCGCTTCTGTCGTTGCTTCGATGATCGCCGCCCGCCGCTTTCGCGGATGGGACGGATGCTTCGCCCTTCGGCCAGCGCTCCATCGGCTCGCCCAAGGCGCCGGTCACGGCGATCGAATATCTTCTCGCTGACCTGCACGCATTGCGCGCATTTCGCCAATGTCACGATGCCGCAGGTCAAGCCGAAGCTGATCGATACCGGCAAGCTGCAGATCATCTACAAGGATTTCCCGCTCGACGGCGTGGCCCTCATGGCCGCCCAGGTCGCGCGCTCGCTGCCGCCGGCGCAATATTACCCGTTCATCGAGGCGCTGTTCGCCTCGCAGGACGACTGGGCCTTCGTGCCGGTGCCCGACCCGAACCATCCGCCCGATTACGCGCGCTGCTGTACCAATATGCCGCCCTCGCCGGCATGGACCAGGCGACCTATCAGGCCGCCATCACCAATGCCAAGCTGAAGAGCTTCATCCTGCAGGCGAGCAAGCAGGCGGAGAAGAGTATCAGGTCAACGCCACGCCGACCTTCATCATCAACGGCAAGATATCCGGGCGCCATGGAATACGACGATTTCGCCTCCGTGGTCGCCCAGGCCGCCGCAGGATAAGGAGCGCAGGATTTGCCCGCCCGTTTCGCCCGCCTGCGCATTGCCGGCTTCAAAAGCTTCGCGGATGCCACCACGGTCGAGATCCTGCCAGGCCTGACCGGCGTGGTCGGGCCGAACGGGTGCGGCAAATCCAATGTCATCGAGGCGCTGCGCTGGGCAATGGGCGAGGCCAATGCCCGCAACATGCGCGGCACCGAGATGGAGGATGTGATTTTCGCCGGCACGACCGGGCGCGCCTCGCGCAATCTGGCGGAGGTGACCCTCACGCTGGAGGAAACGGCGGGCCTCGCCCCGCCGCCCTTCCACGAGGCGGCCGACCTCGAAATTTCCCGCAAAATCGAACGCGGATCGGGCAGCTCCTACCGGGTGAACGGCAAGGAAGCCCGGGCGCGCGATGTGCAGACGCTGTTCGCGGACCTCGCCTCCGGCGCCCGCGCCTCGGCGATGATCAGCCAGGGCCGAGTCGGCGCGCTGGTGAATGCGCGGCCGGATGAGCGCCGCGCGCTGCTGGAGGAAGCCGCCGGCATCACCGGCCTGCATGCCCGCCGGCATGAGGCGGAGCTGAAACTCAAAGCGGCGGAGCAGAATCTCGCCCGCGCCGAGGATTTGAAGGGCCAGATCGAAACCGCGGCTCGCGGAGCTAAAGCGCCAGGCGCGCCAGGCCAGCCGCTATCGCAACCTCTCCGGCAATATCCGCGCCGCCGAGGCCGAATTGCTGGCGATCCAGCGCGGCGATCGCCGTGGCCGCGCGCGATGCCGCACAGCGCCGCCTTCGCCGTTGCGGAGACGCGGGTGGCGGAGGCCGGCATGGCCGCCGAACAGGCCGCCGCGCGCGCCGCCGAGACCGAAGCCGCCTTGCCGGCGCTGCGCGATACCGAGGCCGAGGCCCGCACCGCGCTGGAGCGCGCGCGCATCGCCAGCGAGCAATCGGCCGAGGTGGAAACCCGCGCCCGCGCCGCGCTGGCGGAAGCCAAGACCCGGCTGGATGCGCTGAGCCGCGACCATGGCCATGCGACCGAAGCTGGTCGCCGATGCGCAGGCCGCGCAAGGCCGGCTGGAAGAGGAGCAGGCGCGGCTGCAGGCCGACGCGCTGACCGCCCCCGCCGCGCTGGAAGAAGCCGGGCAAGCGGAGGACGCGGCCCTTGGAGGCGATGCGCGAGGCGGAGGCAGCGACCAATCGCGCGACCGAGGAGGCCGCGCGCATCGCCGCCGAGAGCGAGGCCGCAAGGCGGGCGCTGGCGGAAGCCGAGCAGCGCGCGCGCCGTGCGGCACTGCGCCTGGCCGAGGCGCAGGCCGAGTATAACAAGATCGCCGCCAGCCTGATCCCGCCCGAGCGTGTTGCCGCGGCCGAGGCCGAGCGCGTGGCGGCGGAAGCCGGTTTGCTGGCGGCGCGCGAAGCCGTGACGGCCGCCGAGGCCGCGCGGGCGGCAGCCGAGAGCGGCACTCGCGGCGGCGCGGACCGAGGCGGCGGGGGCGGAATCGGCGGCGACCAAGATCGCCACGGAATATGACGCGCTGGCGGCCATGCTGGCGCAGAAATTCGGCCGCGAATCGGCAGCCGATTCTGGATGCGCTCGCGGTGCCCGCCGGGCTGGAAGCCGCCTTGGGTGCGGCGCTGCGCGAAGAATTATCGGCCAGTGCGGATGCGCAGGCGGCGCGGCATTGGCGCAAGCTGCCGCCACTGGAAGCCGGTGCCGCGACGCTGGAAAGCTTCGCCGACGCTGGTGACCGGGCCGGAGGCGCTGACCCGCGCGCTCTCGCATATTCTGCTGCTGCCCGAAGGCGGCGGATGGCGATGCGCATCAGGGCAATCTGACGCCGGGGCAAATCCTGGTCTCGCGGACCGGGTGCGGTGTGGCGCTGGGATGGGTATACCGTGCGCGCCGGGGCGGCCTCCGAGGCGGCCGTGCGGCTGGCGCAGCGCAACCGGCTTGGCGTGCTGGAGCAGGACCGCGACGCAACACGCGCGCCGCCGCCGAGGCCGCCCGCGCCAAGCGCCAAGCGGCCGAGGCCGCCGAGCGCGAGGCGCGCAGCGCGGAGGCCGCCGCGCGCGAGGCAAGGCGGGCTGGCGGAGCAAAAATTCGACCGCGCGCGCAGCGAGGCGATCCGCCTGACGGCAGAAGCCGAGCGCGCCGGGGCCAAGGCGGCCGCGGCATTGGCGCAGCGCGACCAGCTGGCCGCCGAATCCACCGAGGCCGAGGCGGCTTTCGCGCAGGTGAAGGCAAATGCGGCGCAATTGCCGGATGTCGCGATTGCCCGCGCGGCAGTCGAGAAGGCCCGCGCGCTGCTGGCCCAGACGCGGCAGGCGGAATCGGCTGCCCGGCAGAGACTGGAGCAGCTCCGCAATGCGCGATGCCGCGCGCACGCGGCGGCTGGAGTCGCTGACGCGGGAAATGGCGGATTGGCAGGAGCGCGGACGCGATGCGACGGACCGGCTGACGGATCTGGCCGCGCGGCATGACGAGGCGCGCAGTGCCATTGCCGCTTTGGAGGCGGCACCTGAGCAGGCGGCGGCCGCAAGGCGCGAGGCGTTGGAGACGCTGAGCGGGGCGGAAGCCGTGCATCGGCGTGCCGCCGAAGCGCTGCAACACCGCGCAGCGCGGCGCCGACCAGGCGGTGCGCGATGCCCGCGCGGCGGAGGGTGCGCTGAGTGCGGCGCGCGAGGCCCGTGCCCGTGAGGAGGGCAATATCACCGCCGCCAACCATGGCTGGGGCACGGTGGAGGAGCGGATTCTCGAGCGCCTGGGCGCCACGCCGGCATTGCCCGAACCGCCGGCGGAAGTGAATGCGGAGGCCGAGGACAAGGCGCGCAAGCGTTGGGAAAGGCTGAACCGCGAGCGCGAGGAAATGGGGCCTGTCAATCTGCGCGCCGAGATCGAGGCGGGGGAAGCGGAAGAGGCGATCGCCACGATCGACCGGGAGCGCGACGAGATCACCTCGGCGATTGCCAAATTGCGCGGCTCCATCGGGCATTTGAACCGCGAGGGGCGCGAGCGGCTTATCCGCCGTCTTCACCGAGGTGGACCGGCATTTCCAGACGTCTGTTCTCGCGCATGTTCGGCGGCGGCAAGGCGCATCTGGCGTTGGTCGGCTCGGAGGATCCGCTGGAAGCCGGGTTGGAAATTTACGCGCAGCCGCCCGGGCAAGAAGCTCAGCACGCTCTCGCTGCTCTCGGGCGGCGAGCAGGCGCTGACGGCGCTCTCGCTGATTTTCGCGGTATTCAAATGCAATCCCGGCGCCGATCTCGGTGCTGGACGAGGTGGACGCGCCGCTGGATGATGCGAATGTGGACCGTTTCTGCACGCTGCTGGAGGACATGGTGCGCGAGACCGGCACGCGGTTCCTGGTCGTGACGCATCATCATCTGACCATGGCGCGGATGGACCGGCTCTATGGCGTGACGATGCAGGAGCGCGGGATTTCCCGCCTGCTCTCGGTGGATCTGGCACGCGCAGTGGATATGGTGGAGCCGGAACGGGCGATGGCGGCGGAATAAGGGGCTCGATGTTCCACGGGGAACATTGACCGCACAACGGCTTCTAACGTTTTGTTAGTGAAGTAAAGTTTTGGGATGACGCCCCAGTTTGGTTGGGTTTGTTTTGATTTAGCAATTAAGTGTGAAGAGGGTTGTGGGGGATTTGGCGTCGGGCTTGGGTGGGAGTGGATCGCCGCGCTTCGCTCGCGATGACGGGGTGACGAGATGACGAGGGGAGGCGCGACGCGGGGTTGGAGTGGGCGCTGGCGTCGGGCTTGGGTGGGAATGGATCGCCGCGCTTCGCTCGCGATGACGGGGTGACGAGATGACGGCGTGAGGCGCGATGACGGCGTGAGGCGCGGTGCGGGGTTGGAGTGGGGCGCTGGCGTCGGGCTTGGGTGGGAATGGATCGCCGCGCTGCGCTCGCGATGACGGGGTGAGGCCCGATGACGGCGTGAGGTGTCGGGCTATTTCGTGGCCAGGGGCGCGGGCAGAAGCGGGTGGGGCCAGACCAGGATTTCCAGATTGGCGTAATGCAGTGTTTCCAGCGGCGGGCCGAATTGGGTTTTCACGCCATTCTCGCATAAGCCGAGATCCGGGCATTGTTCGCCGTCCGAGGTGACGACGACGAAAAACTTGGATTGGCCGGGCGGAAAATCCTTTTGCGTGTACCAGGAGCGAAATGCCTCGGCCCGCCAGCGCGCCTGCATCATCCCCGTTTGCGGGTCGAAATTCACCGGGCGTATCCGGATCGCCCCGTCGGTGAGGGCGGTGACCGTATTGGCCATCGAGCCCCAATAGGGGCCGTAGCCGTAATTCAGGCTGTTTTGCTGCAGGAAATGGATGAAGTCGGGGGCGCCGTTCTCCGCGAAGACCATGTTCTTCGTGCTCCAAAGCGGATAGGTGCCGGCGAGGTTGGAGACCACGAAAAATGCCGCCAGCAGCACGGAGACGGCGCGGCTGTAGCGCGAGAGGACGGCCCAGTTGAGGTCGATGAGCACGGCGAGTCCGATGACGATGAAATACAGAATGTTCAGGACAAATCTGGCGGAATAGACTGCTGTTACAATATCGACAACGACGAAGGCGGCGCTGATGAGGGCGGCGGAGGCAAGCGTGAAGAGGAGAAAGACGAGGAATGCTCTATGTGTAACGGTTTTGTGCCGGTAGCCGATCCAAAGATGCAAAAGAATCAGGCCGGCAAAAGCGGCGAGCGAGAGGACGCTTGGCCATAATGCGTTGGTGTTTTCCCAGGGGAAAATATCGAGCATTCCGCCGGTATCTTTGAGCAGGAATAAAAAATTATGCATCGCGACCGGCTCGCTCGCGCGTTGCACCGGTTGCATCGGGATAAATCTGAAGATGCCGAAGAGATGGTGCTTGATGAAATACAGCGTGGCTAGGGCAACCAGGACGAGTTTGGCGACATTGAGGCGCCGGAGCCCCTGCCCCGGCCAGATCAGCAGGACGATGCTGGTGATGAAAAGCGGCAGGTCGTAAGCGGGGAGCATCCAGGGATCGGACAGCGAGCCGAAGGTGAGCAGCGCCAGCAGCGCCAGGAGATAGAGGGTTTTTGGCGTCTTCAACCATTGCAGCAGCAGCAGCAATGCCGTGAGGCCGAAGAGATTGGTGATGTTATGCGAGACAGCATAGGCGGCGAAACCGCTATTCAGCGCATAGAGGCCGAGCAGCAGAAGCACGATGGGAATGAAAAAGGCGGCGCGGCGCGCGTGCAACCGATGGGCAATGCCGCCGGAGACGAAGGCCGCGAGAACGAAGATCAGCCAACCGGAGAGGATGACAAGTTCGGGCTTCGGGCCAAAGAGATAGAAGGACAGGAAATTGAACGGAACGATGGAGAGCAGCCAGTTATCGGGCGTGAAAGCGAAGCTTCTTATCGTGCTCAGGCCGCCGGATTCAACACCCTGCCATAGCATGATGGCATGCGCGGTATCGGAATCCAGGCCGAACATCGCCACGATGATTTTGAAACTGAGAAACAGGCTGAGTGCCAAGACCAGGAGATAAAGGGAGGTAACGATTCTTCGGTCTTTTATTGCCATGCCGTTTGGTAGGCAGAATGTTGGCGAATTGCAACGGAAATTCAGCCGGGAAAATCAGCCGGAAAATCAGCCATGGGCCTCGAGCAAGGCGAGCAGGCCTTCGATGATTTGGGCGGGCATTGGCGGGCAACCGGAGATGACGAGGTCGATGGGCAGGATGGCATCCGCGCCGCCCAGGATATCCGCTGAGCCTTTAAAGACGCCGCCATCGACCGCGCAGTCGCCGACCGCGATGGTCAGCACCGGGTCGGGCATGGCCTCGCGCGCCTGGCGGACGGCTTGAAGCATGTTGCGCGCGGCGACGCCGGTGATCAGCAGGATGTCGGCATGGCGCGGGCTGGCGGTGAAAGTGAGGCCGTATTGCGTGAGGTCGTAGATGAGGTTTTGCGTGGCGCGCAGTTCGAGCTCGCACGCATTACAGCTTCCGGCGGCGACATGGCGGATGGCGAGGCTGCGGCCGAGGCGGTTGGCGCCGGCGGTTTGCAGGCGTTGGCGTAGCGAGGCGGCGATTTCCGGGTTGGCCTTGCGCGCGGCGGCCGGGGCCATGAAGAGGTGCCGGGCGACGGTTTTCCAGACCATTACAGGTCAACTCCCGAATAGGAGGCGTTGATGGATTTGTTGATCAGCGGAAAGTCCGCGAGGATGCCGGTGGTGGCGGCGTGTTCGAGCAGTGGCCAGTGCAGCGTGCTGGGATCGGCGATGAAGACATCCGTGATGCTGCCGGACATCGATGGCGAGAAAATGCCAGACGGGGCCGCGGAAACTCTCCGCGACGCCAAGCGCGCGTGCCGGTGCCGGGCGGCAGGGGAATGGCGAGCGGGGTGTCCGGCATTGTGGCGAGGAGGTCGCGGGTGATGCGGATGCTCTCGACGATTTCGGCGAGACGGATGCGGATGCGCGCGGCGACGTCGCCGTCGGTTTCCACCGGCACGCTGAGGCCGAAATGTTCATAGGGTGCGTAGCCGGGGCTGCGGCGTGCGTCCTGGTCCTGGCCCGAGGCGCGGCCGACGACGCCGCCGGCGGCATAGGCCTGGGCGAGGTTTGGGGGGATGAGGCCGGTGCCGATGAGGCGGTCCTGCAGGCTGGCATAATCCTCGAAAACTCGGGTCAGGCTTGGGAGTTCGGTCTCCAGGGCATCAAGTGCACGGCGGGATGGCGTCCGCGCCGGTGGCGGCGGATGTCGCTCGCGACGCCGCCGGGGATGATGCATGTCCATCATCAGCCGGTGGCCGAAGGCGGAATGGGCGGCGACGCAGAGGGATTCGCGCTGCCAGGCGAAGCGGGCTTGCAGGAAGGCGAAGCCGGCATCGCCCGCGATGTCCCCGATATCGGCGGTGTGATTGGCCAGGCGCTCGATCTCGGCCATGACGGCGCGGAGATGATTGGCTGCGCGCGGGCGGGGTAAGGCCGAGTGCGGCCTCGGCGGCATGGGCGAAGGCAAGGCTGTGCGCGACGGTGGCATCGCCCGAGATGCGGGCGGCGAAGCGGGCGGCGACGCGCGGGGATTTGCCGCGCATGAGGGACGAGCGTGCCTTTGCGGGAATAGCCGAGCCGGGCTTCGAGTTTCAGCACCTGCTCGCCACGCAGCGAGAAGCGGAAATTGCCGGGCTCGATGATCGCGGCGTGGATCGGGCCGACGGAGATCTGGTGCACGCCTTCGCCCGGGGCGGGGGCGTAATCCGGCCAGGGGGTAGAGCCGTCCGGCGCGCAGAAATGCTCGATGGCGGGGCGTGTGTCCGTCGCGCCGGTGGCGGTGTGGCCGTGCGTGTCATGCGCCAGACGCTGGAACCAGGCGGCACCGGGATGGGGCAGCGCGGGGTAGGCGTTGTCGACCAGAGGCGTGCAGACCAGCGTGTCGGGGCGGTAGAGGGCGTAGGCGTGGGTTGCATCCGTCCATAGCGCGATGAATTCGCCCTTGTAGGATTGCCAGTCCTGCGCGTGGAGAAGGATCATTGCATTGCCGCCGCGACGTTGGAGAGCAGGCGGACGAGAAACCAGGGCATGGCGAAGGCGGTGGCGAAGGCAAGTGCGAGATGCAGGGGGATGACGGCGATGTCGGTTCCGCGCCGGTTGCGGCTTGGTGTTGGCTGGGGCTGGAGCGAAAATCAGCGGGCCGATATTGCGGATGATGGCGATGGCGCAGAGCAGCAGGCAGAGGCCGAGCGGCAGCGAGAGGAGCGGGTCGCGCTGGATGGTCTGGCTGATGATGATGAACTCGCTCGCGAACAGGCCCGAGGGCGGCAGGCCGGTTAGCGCGAAGACGGAAAAGCCCGAGCAGCCAGCCGAGATGCTTGTTGCTGTGCAGCATGCCGCGCAGGTGCGAAAAGCCGTAATTTCCGGGGGAAGCGGCGCCGCGCAGGGCGGCGGCGCGGATGAGCGCCTGGAACAGGGCCGATTTGATGCAGCGTGTGCAGGAGCATGTGCAGCAGGCCGCCGAAGATGGCGGCGGCACCGCCGATGCCGAAGGCGAAGACCGCGATGCCGGAATGCTCCATGGAGGAGAAGCCGAAGAAGCGCCGGGCATCGCGCCTGCGGCCGAAGGAGAAGGCGGTGAGCGCTAGAGAAGCCAGGCCAAGGGTGAGCAGGAATGGTCCGGGCGGCATGGCGCCTCCGCCGGCGGCGAAATTCGCCTGCATGAGGTGGCGGAAGCGCAAGATGGCGATGAGGGCGACGTTGAGCATCAGCCCGCTGAGCGACGTGGTGAGCGGGGCTGGACCTTGCGCATAGGCGTCCGGCAGCCAGCCATGCAGCGGCACCAAGGCGGCTTTGGTGCCGTAGCCGAAGAGCAGGAAGATGAAGGCGAGGGTGAGGAGCGCGCCATCGAGCTTTGCCGGCGTGCATGTGAAAGGGCGGCGAAGCTCATGGACTGCATGCCCGGGCCGAGTGCGGGCTGGGCGGCGAGGTAGACCAGCATGGTGCCGAACAAAGCGAGCGCGATGCCGGCACCGCCGAGGACAAAGTATTTCCATGCCGCCTCCAGCGCCAAGGCGGTGCGCGAGAGGCTGACGCCGAGCGTGGCGGCGATGGTCGCAGCTTCGACCGCGAGCCAAAGCAGGCCGATATTATCGGCATACAGGCCGAGCAGCGTGGCTGCCGAGCACAACCTGGCACATGGCGTGGTAGATGCGCCAGCGCAAAGCGGTCATGTTCTCGTTGCCGTGCCGGACAAAGCGATGTTGGTGATGGCGGTGGTGAGGCTGACGAAGGCGGTGAGCGCGCCGAAGATCATGCCCAGCGCGTCGGCGTGGATCAGGCCGCTGCCGGGGCGAGGAAGACCGCCAAAGTGAGCAGGAATACCGCGATGTTCAGGACGAGATTGGCGATGGCGCCCTGGGCCGGGGTGCCCAGCGAAGCCGAGGAACGGGGGCGGCGAGAAGTGGAAGCAGGATGGCGAGAGGTGCAGAAATTCATCGGCCGCGCCTCTCGATTTCTTCGATGCCTGTGACGTCCAGGGTGTCGAAATGCTCGCGGATGCGGAGCAGAAACACGCCGATGACGAGGCAGGCAAGCAGCACGAGCAAGGCGACCGAGAGCTCGGCCACGAAGGGCATGCCGGGCATGCCCGTGGCGGCGAGGACCAGGCCGTTTTCCGTCGAGAGGAAGCCGATGACCTGGGCCATGCGCGTTGCGCCGCGTCGTCATGACGAGAAAGCCGAGCAGGACGACGGAGAGCGAGATGGCGAGGTCCTCGCGCGTGAGGGAGACGGCATTGACCGTGACGGCAGCACGACGAGCACCGCGATGCCGATCAGGCGACGCCGAGGATCATGGAGAGGCCGATGGGCATCGCGTTTTCCACGGCGCGGGTGAGGTTGAAGCGCTGCACGATCTGGCGCAGGCCGATGGGCAGCAGGATGGCTTTGATCGCCAGCGTGATGAGGCCGGTGAGATAGAGGTCCCATGCGCCTTGCGCGTAACCCTGCCAGAAGGCGGCGGCGGCGAGGGTGAAGGCCTCGACCTGGTAGAGCGTGATCATCGCCGCCAGCCGGCGCTGGGAGAGCAGCGAGAAGGCGCAGAGCAGCATGATGCCGCCCAGAAGATGCGTCAGCGGGTAGATCAGGGTCATCCGCCGATCCTCGCAGCGACGAAGAGGAAGATGCCGGAGAGTATGCCGAGCAGCATGGCGACGCCCAAAAATTCCGGCACGCGGAAGACGCGCATTTTGGCGGTGGAGATTTCAAACAGCGAAAGAGCGATGGCCATGACGGTGAGTTTGACCGACCCATGAGCAGCAGGCCGAGGGGCCAGGAGAGGAGGTCTTGCGCGCGGGCCATGCCGAAGGGGAGGAAGACCGTGCCAATCAGGCACATCCAGACCATCAGGCGCAGCATCGCGGCGTATTCGAACAGCAAGAGGTAGCGGCCGGAATATTCCAGCAGCATCGCCTCGTGCACCATGGCGAGTTCGAGATGGCCGGAGGGGTTGTCCGTGGGGATGCGCCCGGTTTCGGTCAGGGCGACGGCGAGGATGGCGACGAGGGCGAAGCCGAGCGAGACCGAGATGCCGATATGGCCGGTGCGGAAGGCCTCGGCGATGCCGTCCACCGTGGGCGAATGGGCGATCAGCACGAAGCTGATGAGGATGACGAGCAAGGCGGCTTCGGCGAAGACGCTGAACAGCGCCTCGCGCGCCGCGGCGGCGCCGCCGAAGCCGAAGCCGGATTCCAGCCCGGCCAGCATGGTGGCGGCGCGGCCCAGGGCGAGCAGGCCGATCAGCGTGATGAAATCGCTGAGATCGGCGGTGAGCAGCCCGGTGCTGAAGCTCGGCGTCAGCATGGCGGCGACCGCCAGCGGGGCGAAGGCGGCGAAGGGCCAGATATGGAAGAGCTCGGTGGCGGTCTCGGGCACCAACGTGGTCTTGCGCAGCAGGCGGGCAAGGTTGCGGTAGGGCTGGATAAGCGGCGGGCCGCGCCGGCCGAGCAATCTCGCGCGCAAGGTGGTCACAAGGCCGAGCAGCAGCGGGGCGAGCGCGAAGACCAGCACGATGTGCAGTGATCGGTCGCGAGGAAGCGGGCGAGAAAATGCAGGAGCAGCACCATCAGCCGCCCTGCCCCAGGCCGAGGGCCAGCAGGAAGGTCACCAGCACCGCGAAGACGAAGGCCAGGCGCTGGCGGATGCGTGGCGCGGCGGATGCGCTCGGCCAGCCGCGTGAGCTTGCCGTGCAGGCGGGCGAGCGGGATGAGGAGATAGGCCTCAGTTGGGTCCGCACCGCTGCGCGCCGAGCATGCCACGGGCTGATGGCGCGCTGGATGGGCTCGGCAAAGCCGGTGGCGCTCGGCTGCGTCGTGGGGTCGCCGAAGGGGAGCCAGACCGGCGGCGGGCCGAAGCCGCCATTCCAGGCATGGACCTCGCGCGTGCCGCGCAGGCCGAATTTGCGTGAAGCCCAGCAAAGCGGCGCCGATGGCGATGAGCCCCAGGAAGGCGAGTGTGAGCGGGGCGTAGGCCGAGCGGCGCCGGGGCCGAGCTGGGGACGAGGAGGCGGATTGCGGGGGCTCACCCCGGCGAGCACCAGGCCCGGGCAGCAGGGCTACCGGCACGCAGAGGACGGCCAGCCCGCCCATGGCCGCCAGGATGCGTTGCGGGGCGCATCCTCCGCCGCCGCGACATGCAGGCTGCGCGGGCGGCCGAGAAAGGCGATGCCGATGAGCCGCACCGCAGCACCCAAGGACAAGGCAGCGCCCAGGCCAAGCCCGGCCAGCAGCGCGGTGAAGCCGATGCGCGCCAGGATGCCGCCCGTTCCCGCCGCCGCGATGACGGCATGCAGGAGCAGGAATTCCGGCGCGAAGCCGGGGCCGAGCGGCAGAGCGGCCATGCCGGCCGCCCCAGCCAGCATGAGCATCCCCAGGCGCGGCATGCCGCGCATCAGCCCGCCCAGCCAGTCCAGCGAGGTGGTGCCGGTGGCGTGCTTCACCGCCCCGGCGCCGAGGAACAGCATGGGCTTGAACAGCCCATGCGCCACCGCGCAGAGCAGTGCCGCCTGCAGGCCGAGGGAGGCCAAGGCCGGATCGCCCATGGCTTTCGCGCGCAAGGCGATGCCGAGCCCGACCGCGATCAACCCGACATGCTCGACGGTGGAGCAGGCCAGCATGGTCTTCATCTCGACTTCCAGCATCGCGCGCAGCGCGCCGAGCAGCACCGAGGCGGCGCCGGCGAGGATGAGCAGCGTGCCCCACCAGGGTTGTTGCGCAGCCGAAAGCACCGTGAAACCGTAGCGGATGACGATATAAAGCGCGATTTTCACCATGCCGCCGGACATCACCGCCGAAACCCCGGCGGGCGGGGCGGGATGCGCGCGCGGCAGCCAGGCATGCAATGGCGCCAGGCCCGCTTTGGCGCCGGCGCCGAGCAGGATCAGCACAAAGGCCAGGGAGCTTACGGGCAAGAAACACCGCCGGAATGATGCAGGCGGCGGAGAACATTGCGATTCCCGCATAAAGCGTCGCGGGCCGCTTGTCGCCCAATAACACCAGAAGCCAGGAGGCGGCACTCATCAGCTCGAAGCCGAAAACCAAAGTGAATGCATCCGCCGCGATGAGCGCCAGGACCATGCCCAGGACAAACACCCAAAACGCCGCGGAATTGCGCATCTCCGCGACCGCGCTCGCAATCACCTGAGGGGCGAGAATGCAAAGAAACAGCGCCGACAAGGCGTCGATGCGCAGATGCATCCCCTGCCCCGGCAAGCCAAATAACAAGGTGACGGAATGCTCCACACGGTCACGCTAGCAAACCCCGCGTGAGTAAGGCTAGGGGGCTTTGCCCCCTAGAACCCCCAGCAAAGGCTCGCCTTTGCAATCCAGTAACTAAGGGCTGGGAGGGTATGGGGCTTCTCAGCCCCATACCCTCCCAGCCCTTAGTTAACGCGGATCGAAGGGCCTCGTGCGCGGAGCGCACTCAAATATATACGAGGCTGCTCCGCAGCCGAGCCTTCGCGGGGGTCCAGGGGGCAGCGCCCCCTGGCCTTAACTCGCGAAGGTTAGCCGAGCAGCGATGCCACGGCGTCGCGTTCTTCGAGCAGTTCCTTGAGCGTGTGGTCGATGCGGCTCTTGGAGAAGTCGTCCATCGGCAGGCCTTTGACGCGGTGGTATTCGCCGCCTTCGCAGATGACGGGCACGCCGAACATCACGTCTTCCGGCACGCCGTAATCGCCGTCCGAGGGCAGGCCCATGGAGACCCATTTGCCGTTGCTGCCCAGCACCCAGTCGCGGACATGGTCGATCGCGGCATTGGCGGCGGAGGCGGCGGAGGAGAGGCCGCGGGCTTCGATGATCGCGGCACCGCGCTTGCCGACGGCGCCGAGATAGGTGTCCGCGATACCAGGTCTCGTCGTTGATCAGCTCGGGCAGCGATTTGCCGTTGACGGTGGCGAAACGGTAATCGGCGTACATGGTGGGCGAGTGGTTGCCCCAGACGGCGAGCTTTGTCGATGTCCGCGACCGCGACTCCGGCTTTTTCGGCCAGCATGGAGGTGGCGCGGTTATGGTCGAGGCGCAGCATGGCGGTGAAGGCGCCTTTCGGCAGGTCCGGCGCGGATTTCATGGCGATATAGGCATTGGTGTTGGCGGGGTTGCCGACGACCAGCACTTTGACCGTGCGCTTGGCGACATCGTTCAGCGCCTTGCCCTGCACCTTGAAGATCTCGGCATTGGCGGCGAGCAGGTCGCGGCGTTCCATGCCGGGGCCGCGCGGGCGCGAGCCGACCAGGATGGCGATATCGATGTCCTTGAAGGCGACGTTCGGATCGTCCGTGGGCTCCACGCCGGCGAGCAGCGGGAAGGCGCAGTCGTTGAGTTCCATGATCACGCCGTTCAGCGCCTTTTGCGCGACTGGCAGGTCGAGGAGGGAGAGAATGACCGGCTGGTCTTTGCCGAGCAGGTCGCCATTGGCGATGCGGAACAAGAGGGCGTAACCAATTTGGCCGGCAGCGCCGGTAACAGCAACGCGAACGGGAGTTTTCATGTTGACTCCTTCAGCCTCCCGTATTCGAGGGTTTTATGCCCGGATTCCGCACCCCTTAGCTCCTTTCGGCAGCGGTGGTTCCTCAAGTCCTACCCCACGACGAGCGGGATCGGGCAGCCGGCATTCACCACGGAGACCGGCGTGCCGCGCATGGCATCGCCATCCGATTGGGTCATGATCGGGCCGTTATTGGCGAAGAACTCGACCTGGGTGCCGGCGATGACCCGCACGCCGGGGCAGCGCGGCAGCAGGCCGAGCGGCAGGGCGGCGCCTGAGAGCAAGGCGGCGAACGTGCCGGGGTTTTCGAATAGGGCGACCTGGAAGCCGGGCGCGGTGGAGGCGGCGTTCGGGGCCAGGAGATAGGGGCCGCCATAGAGCCGGCCTTTGGTGACCACGACGCTGGCGGCCTCGTATTCCTTGCCATCCACCGCCAGGCGCACTTTCGGGAAGCGGTAGGCGACGGATTCCCAGACCGACTGCCAGACATAGGCGCCGCGGCCGATGGCGCGTTTGAGCAAGGGCTGCAGCCCGTGGACGACCGCGCCGTCGAAGCCGAGCCCGAGCATCTGCACGAAGACCTGCTCGCGCCCTTCCAGCCTGGCGACGCCCGGCCAGAGCAGTTTGGTGCGCCGGTAGGCCAGCGCATTGGCGATGGCGCGCGGGGCGGTGGAGAGCTTGTATTCCTTGGCGAGCACATTGGCGGTGCCGATGGGGATGATGCCAAGTGCGGTATTGCTGCCGAGCAGGCCGTTGGCGACCTCCGCGATGGTGCCGTCGCCGCCGGCGGCGACCACCATGGCGCGGCCCTCGCGCGGCCGCGGCGCGGGCCAGCTCCGTTGCATGGCCGGCATGCTGGGTCTCGGCAACCTCCACCATGACGCCATTTTCGACCAGCAGATCGAGCACGCGCCATAGCGCGCTGGCCCGCCTGCGTCCGGCTACCGGATTGAAAATAACCAACATTTAACGAATCCCCGGAGCACCAGTCGATAAATCGCACCGTTAATGCCTCAAAATATATGTCACGCGCGATGACAGCGAGGATGACGAAGTCATGACATTCGAGTTTTAGAAATCTCTCTGATAGCGTCACGGAATCTTCACTGTCACCGGCGCGCGGGACGCGACTATTGACAGTGCTCATGAACGCAACCGTGCTGCCTCGCCACTCAGACCACCACCGCGTATCGCAGTATCTTTCATCTCCGATACGCATCTCGGCACCCGTGGCTGCCGCGCCGATTTTCTCGCGGATTTCCTGAAATCGGTGTCCTGTGAAAACCTTTATCTGGTCGGCGATATTATCGACGGCTGGCGGTTGCGCCGCTCCTGGTTCTGGGACCATCACCATGACGAGGTGCTGCGCCTGATCCTGCGCGCGGCCCGCGGCGGCACGAATGTGGTGTATGTGCCCGGCAACCATGACGAGATGATGCGCAAATATGTGCCGCTCGGCCTGGAAGTCTGCGGCGTGAAGCTGCAGATGGAGGCCGAGCACACCACCGCCGATGGCAAGCGGCTGTTGATTACCCATGGCGATGCCTTCGATTCCGTGGTGCGGCATGCGAAGGTTTTGGCGCTGCTGGGCGACTGGGCCTACACGGCGGCACTGGGCATCAACCGCTATTTCAACCAGATCCGCGTCAAGCTCGGCTATCCGTACTGGTCGCTCTCCGCCTGGCTGAAATTGCAGGTGAAGGAAGCGGTGAAGGCGATCGACCGTTTCGAGACGGCATTGGCCGATGATGCGCACCGGCGCGGGTTCGACGGCGTGGTCTGCGGGCATATTCACCATGCCGAGATGCGCATGGTGAACGGGGTGATGTATCTGAACGACGGCGACTGGGTGGAAAGCTGCACCGCGCTTGTGGAACATGCAGACGGGCGGCTTGGAGTTGATCGACTGGGTGGCGCGCAACAAGCTCTCGCTGCTGGCGAGCTCGGCCGGGAAAATCAGCGCCTCCAAGAGCCGCCGTGATGCAGAGCGTCGCGGCGGAAATCGCGAACGCGCAGAGCGCTGCGGAGCCGCCCGTGCGCAAACCAGCAGAGCCTGAGACGCTGATCGCGTTCCAGGGGCTGAGCCGCATCCTGATCGTAACCGATGCCTGGACGCCGCAGGTCAACGGGGTGGTGCGAACCTTGCAGACCATCACCGAAGAGATGCGCGCGATGGGCAAGGTGGTGGAGGTGATCGGCCCGGACCGTTTTAACACCGTTCCGATGCCATCCTACCCGGAAATCCGGCTGGCATGCTCCCCGGCCGCAAGCTGGCGAAGCTGATCGATGATTTCGCGCCCGATGCGTTGCATATTGCGACCGAAGGGCCGCTCGGCATTGCCGCGCGGGCTTATGCCAGGCGGCGGAAAATCGCGTTTACCACGGCGTTTCACACGCGCTTTGCCGAATATTTGCAGGCGCGCACGAAGATCCCGCTTTGGCTGACCTATGCCTGGCTGCGGAATTTTCATGGCACGGGGGCGGCGGTGATGGTGGCGACGCAATCCTTGCGCGACGAGCTCACCGCGCGCGGATTTAAGAATGTGCGGGCCTGGTCGCGCGGGGTGGATTTGCAGGCGTTCCATCCGGAGCCCCGGGAAGACGTGGGATTTGCCGCGTCCGATCTTCACCTATGTCGGGCGCGTGGCGGTGGAGAAGAATTTGCGCGCGTTTCTGGATTTGAAACTGCCGGGCTCGAAACTGATCGTCGGCGACGGGCCGCAGCGCAAGGCGCTGGAGCGGGAATATCCGGAGGTGCATTTTGCCGGGCGCGCGGCATGGCGCGGCACTGGCCGCGGCCTATGCCGGGGCGGATGTGTTCGTGTTTCCCTCCCGGACCGATACGTTCGGGCTGGTGGTGCTGGAGGCTTTGGCCTCCGGCCTGCCGGTGGCGGCGTATCCGGTGACCGGGCCGAAGGATATTCTGGGCGAATCCCCGGTGCCGGTGGGCGCGCTGAATGAGGATTTGCAGGCCGCGGCACTCGAGGCGCTGAAAATCGACCGCGCGGCTTGCCGGCCGCATGCCGAGACCTATTCCTGGACCGCCTGCGCGCAGCGTTTCATGGATAATCTGGTGCCGACGCGCAGTTTCGCCTGAAGGCGACAGGCCAAGGGACGTTCCTTGGCCTGTCTTGGGTGGCTCAGCCGAGTTTTAGCGCGTCCTCGATGCCGAATTCGCCGGGCAGGCCGCCTTTGGGGAAAAGCCGGTTGAAATGGCCCATCTTGCGGCCTGGCCGGGCTTCGGTTTTGCCATAATGATGCGGGATGAGGCCCGGGGTGGCGAGAATCGCGGGCCAGAGCGCCATGTCCTCCGGACCGACCAGGTTTTTCATCACGGCATCCGAATGGCGCACGGCCGGGCGGCAGCGGCAGGCCGGCCACGGCGCGGATATGCATCTCGAACTGGCTGACCGGGCAGGCATCGATCGTCCAATGGCCGGAATTATGCGGGCGGGGCGCGATTTCGTTCACCAGCAGCTCGCCGGTGGCGGTGACGAACATTTCGACGCCGAGCAGGCCGACGAGGCCGAGTTTTTCGGCGATTTTGCGGGCGATCTGCCCGCGCCTCCTCCAGCAGGTCCAGCGGCAGCGGCGCCGGGGCCAGAGTGAGGTCGAGGATATGGTGCTTGTGGCGGTTCTCGACCGCGTCATAGGCGACCACCGTGCCATCCGCGCCGCGCGCGACCATCACGGAGATCTCGGAGGCGAAATCGACAAAACCTTCCAGCACCAGGGGTTTGGGCGCCAGGGCGGCGAAGGCGGCGATCGGCATCCTCCGCGCTGCGCAGCATCGCCTGGCCCTTGCCGTCATAGCCCAGGCGCGTGGTTTTCAGCACCGCGGGCAGGCCGAGCGCGGCGATCGCCGCGGCGAGGCCTGCCGCATCCGTGCACCGCCGCCCAAGGGGCGGTGGCGATGCCGGCATCGTTCAAAAACTGCTTTTCCAGCAGCCGGTCCTGGCTGATGGCGAGGATTTTGGCGCCGGGGCGCACCGGGCGCAGGCTCTCCAGCAGCGCGAGGCTGTCGGCGGGGATGTTCTCGAACTCGAAGGTGATGACATCCACCGCTTCGGCGAAGCGGCGCAGCGCGCATGGTCGGTATAGTCGGCCACGGTGTTGAAGGTGGCGACCTGGGCGGCCGGGCCGTCCTGCTCGGGCGAGAAGATATGCGTGCGGAAGCCGAGCCGCGCGGCCGCCATGGCGGACATGCGGCCGAGCTGGCCGCCGCCGATAATGCCGATCACGGCGCCTGGGGGTAGGGCGGCACCTGGGTGCAAACTCATTCGATGGGGGCCTCCGGCACGGCATTGGTTTGTTCGGCGCGCAATTCGGCGAGGCGCGCGCTCAGCTCGGGGTCGGACAGAGCCAGGATCGAGGCGGCGAGGATGCCGGCATTGATCGCGCCGGGCTTGCCGATGGCGAGCGTGCCGACCGGAATGCCGCCCGGCATCTGCACGATGGAGAGCAGGCTGTCCTGGCCTTGCAGCGCGGTGGTGGCCACCGGCACGCCGAGCACCGGCAGGACGGTCATGGAGGCCGCCATGCCGGGCAGATGCGCGGCCCCGCCGGCGCCGGCGATGATGATTTTCAGGCCCCGCGCCTGCGGCGCGTGGTGGCATAGTCGTAGAGCCGCTTGGGCGTGCGGTGGGCGGAGACGACTTTCGCCTCATACGCCACGCCGAGCCGATCCAGAATTTCCGCCGCGTGCTGCAGCACGGGCCAGTCCGACGTGCTGCCCATGATCAGGCCGACGAGGTGGCTGGGCTCATGCGGTGCGGTCCGGGATCAGCCGGCTCTCCAGCCGGGCGATTTCATCTTTCAGCCCGAGCTTGCGCTTCTTCAGCCGCTGGATTTGCAGCTGGTCGAGCGGGCTGTGCTCGGTGATCCGCGCGATCACGGTATCGAGGTCCCGATGCTCGCTGCGCAACGCGTGCAGCCGGCGGAGCAGATTGTCTTTGTCTGTCAACATGCCGGGAGCAATAGAAGGATTTTCATCGATCCTGAAACTGGAATTTTAGGAGTGGCCGGCAGAAGCCGTCCGGCTGGGAAAACCTGGCGGAGAATTAGCACGTACTGGCTGTAGACATGGCGGTGTGAGTACTCTGCGAAATTACCGCTGAGATGCCGGCCAGATTTTTGATGACAATCCTGTGGCAGGAGGATTAGCCTGACTAGGCTGGTGCCGGCTCCGGCGGGCACCCCACGCTTTGATACGCTAGTTTGATCAAGGAGATACCATGAACCTACAATCGCATCTCGACGCCCTGAAAGGGCGGCACGCCGAGCTGGAAAGCAAGATCGCGGCGGAGGATCGCCGCCCGCGCCCGGATAATTTGGCCATGGCCCGCATGAAAGTCGAAAAATTGCGATTAAAGGAGGAGATGGAGCGCCTAAGTATCACGCTAAGGCGCGGATTTCAGCCCGAAACAATTTAATCAGGACAAGAGTTAAATCAGAACAAGTTTAATCAGCGAGGAGGGGTGCGGGGCCACGCACCACTTGCCCCGCATTTTGCCTTTTCAGGCCGCTTCGGAGGAGGAGGTCGGCGGCGGCGGCGGGGTCATGCCTTCGCGCGCCAGGCGGTCATTGGCGGCGGCGACCGCGTCGTTCAGGTCCGACTGCTTGCACAGGCCGAGGATCACCGGGTCGCGCGGCTTGATATTGCTGCTGTTCCAATGCGAGCGGTCGCGGATTTTCTGGATGGTGTCCTTGGTCGTGCCGAGCAGCTTGATGACCTGCGCATCGGTGAGATGCGGGATAGCTGCGGAGCAGATAGGCGATCGCATCCGGACGGTCGTTGCGCTTGGCAACGGGCGTGTAGCGGCCGCCTTTGCCCTTTTTCGGGTGCGGGTCGGCCGCGGCCAGCAGCTTCAGGCGCAGATCAGGGTTTTTCTCGCAGCGCGCGATATCCTCGGCCGTGACCTGCTTGTTGGCGACCGGGTCATAGCCGTTAATCCCCTGCGCGACCTCGCCATCGGCGATCGCCTGGATTTCCAGCGGGTGCATGCCGCAAAAATCTGCGATCTGCGCGAAGGTCAGCGCGGTTTTGTCAATCAGCCAAACTGCGGTAGCTTTGGGCATCAGGGGTAGCGACATGATTTCAAATACCTTATAACGTCACAGGCCTGTAAGGCCTGGAACGGACATAAATGTGCGCTTGCAGTTCGCAAGTCCAGCTTGCGCCGGGGTATGGAACCCGCGCCACCCATCGGTCAAGATCGTTTCATGACAAATCCTGAAGATGACCTCCCCCGCCCGGCCCGGAAACTGCTGATCCCGCCTGCCCTGGACATGCTGGGGGTGGAGGAGCTGAACGCCTATATCGATGACTTGAACGCGGAGATTTCCCGCGTAAAACAAGCGATTTCCGCGAAAGAAGCGCATCGCGACGCGGCCGCGGCGTTTTTCAAGACCCCGCCAAAATCCTAAAAATCGGCATGGCTGTCCTGAATCCGGACAGAAATCTAAAGGTAATGTAAATCATTTTGTAAATATTTCGGCGGCCGGATTGCGGTATGAGAGCCCTTCGGCCGATCCGGCCGCTTAAGGGCTGGAACAGTGAAAATCGCGGTCGGTTACGAATTGATCTACCAGTTCCCGCAGCCGACTCCGATGATGCTGATGCTGAACGTCCATTCCAGCCGGGCGGCGGACATGATCGTCGCCGATACCATGACCGATCAGACCCGATCGGTGCCGATATCGGCCTATCGCGACGGGTTCGGCAATTGGTGTACGCCGGCTGGTCGCGCCTGCGGGGCGGGTGCGCATCGCCGGCGCGGGCACGGTGGCCGATGCGGGGCTGCCGGACCCGGTGGTCCCGGATGCCATGCAGCACGAGGTGCAGGACCTGCCGGACGAGACGCTGGTCTACCTGCTCGGCAGCCGCTATTGCGAGACCGATGCGTTGATGGAGACCGCCTGGGCGCTGTTCGGCAACACGCCGCCGGGCTGGGCGCGGGTGCAGGCGGTGTGCGATTTCGTGCATCAGCATATCACCTTCGACTACCAGCAGGCGCGCGCCACGCGCACGGCGTTGCAGGCCTATCAGGAGCGCATCGGCGTGTGCCGGGATTATGCGCATCTGGCGCGTGGCGTTCTGCCGCTGCCTGAACATCCCGGCGCGCTACTGCACCGGCTATCTCAGCGATATCGGGGTGCCCTACTCGCCGGTGCCGATGGATTTCGCCGGCTGGTTCGAGGCGTATCTCGGCGGGGCGTGGCATATGTTCGACCCGCGCAACAACATGCCGCGCTGGGGCCGCGTGCTGATCGGCTATGGGCGGGATGCGACGGATGTCGCGATCAGCAATACGTTCGGGCCGAATACGCTGGAAAGCTTTACGGTCTGGACCCACGAGGCAATCTGACTCAATATCCGGGGCTCATGGAGTCAGTGGATGTTGCAGACCAGTACGGCCTTTAAGGAGAACGCCTCGGGGGCGATGGAGAATGCCGGGCTGCAGAAGGCCCTGGCGCATGCGCGGCCGCAATTCACCGGGCGGCGCAGGCCGCGGTGGACGCGGCTGCCCGAGTTCGAGGCGCTGCGCGAGGAAGCCAAGAACATCAAGAACCACGCGATCGCGAACCTGGATTTTTATCTGGAGACCTATGCCGCGGCCGTCGAGGCTTCCGGCGGTGTCGTGCATTGGTGCTCCACGGCCGAGGATGCGCGCCAGGCGGTCTTGAAAATCTGCCGCGCGGCGGGCGCAAAGACGGTGACCAAGGGCAAGTCCATGGTGACGGAGGAGATCGCGCTCAACGATTTTCTGGAGGACCACGGGATCACGCCGGTGGAGACCGACCTTGGCGAGTATATCCTGCAACTGCGCGCCGAATCGCCGAGCCATATCATCGCGCCCGCCTTCCACCTCAACCGCGAGGATTGGGAGGAGAGTTTCCGCAAATCGCATACCGACCTGCCGCCGGAGCGGGTGTTCAGGGAGCGGCGCGATATCCTGACCGAGGCGCGGGGCAAGTTGCGCGAGAAATTTCTGGCCGCCGATGTCGGGATTACCGGGGCGAATTTTCTCATCGCGGAGACCGGTTCCTCGGTCATCGTGACCAATGAGGGCAATGGCGACCTGACGCAGACACTGCCGCGCGTGCATGTGGTGGTCACCAGCATCGAGAAGGTCGTGCCGACGATCGAGGACGCGCTCTCGCTGATCCGCGTGCTGGCGCGCTCGGCGACCGGGCAGGATATGTCCGTCTATACCACCTTCTCGACCGGCGGGCGGCGCGTGGGCGATCCGGATGGGCCGGAGGAATATCATGTCGTGCTCGTGGATAACGGCCGTTCGGGCATGGTGGGCACGGAATTTCAGGACATGCTGCGTTGCATTCGCTGTGCGGCCTGCATGAACCATTGCCCGGTTTATGGCGCGGTGGGCGGGCATGCCTATGGCGGGACCTATCCGGGGCCGATGGGCGCGGTGCTGACGCCGATGCTGGTGGGCGATGGAGAATGCCGCGCATCTGCCGAATGCGAGCACGTTCTGCGGCAAATGCGAGAGCGTGTGCCCGGTGAAGATCCCGCTGCCGAATTTGATGCGCCATTGGCGCGAGCGCGAGTTCGAGCGGCATCTGACGCCGCAGACGATGCGCTACGGGCTGGGGGTTTGGGCGTTTTTCGCGCGCCGGCCGGCATTGTACCGGATGGGCACGCGGGTGGCGGCCTGGGGGCTTGGGCTGCTCGGCGCCAAGCGCGGGGCGTTTGCCCGCCTGCCTTTGGCCGGGGCGTGGACGCAAGGGCGGGATTTTCCGGCCCCCGAGGGCGATACGTTCTTCGCGCAATACGCGGCCCGGCAGAAAGGGAAAAACTGATGTCCAGGCAGGCGATTATCGGCGCGATTCAGCGCGGCTTGAAGCGCGGGCCGTTGCCCGTGGACCAGCGGGATATGCTGGCCGGGCGCATTGCGGCGCATCCCAGGCATCTGGTGCCGGCGCGCGGGCAGTTGGATGCGGCGGGCCGGGTGGCGCTGTTCGCGGAATATGTCGAGCGCGAGTTCGGCACCGTGGCGCGGCTGGCAAGCCTTGCCGAGGTGCCCGGGGCGATTGCGGAGTATCTGGCGCAGCAGAATCTGGCGCCGGCACTGGCGGTCTCCCCGCATCCGGAGTCTGGAGCGCATTGCCTTCTGCGGACCGGCCATTGCTGAGCGTGCGATTCGGCACCGCGTTGCCGAGCGATTCGGTGTGCCTGACCCAGGCCTTTGCCGGGCATTGCCGAGACCGGGACGCTGATGCTGCCCTCCGGCCCGACGCGGCCGACCTCCAACAACCTGCTGGCCGATAATGCCATCGTCGTGCTGCATGCAGGCGACATTGTGGGCGTGTTACGAGGATGCGTTCGACCGGCTGCGCGCGGCGCAGAAAATGCCGCGCAATGTGATGCTGGTGACCGGGCCGTCGCGCTCGGCGGATATTGAGCAGATGCTGGAGCTTGGCGCGCATGGCCCACGCCGGCTGCATGTGCTGATCATCGATGGCGAGGTTTAGGTCCCGCAATCGGGTTGGCGCTTCAGGTTCCAAGCCGGTCCAGGATGCGGCGCCGGTGCGGCCGCGGATGCGGGGGCTCTCGGCCGCCGATCTGCAGCTTTGGGCGGCGTATAGCCAGACCTTGTCGCGCCTGATGCCGGGCAAGACGCGGCTGCCGGTGGCGGCCGAGGCCGCCGGCCGCCGCCGCGACGCCGCCGCCGGAGCCGGTGACGCCCAAGCCCAAGGCGCTGGCAAAGCCGGGGCCGGTTGGCATCGACATCACCCCGGCGGGGCTGGATAAGGCGACCTGGAAGCGCTTCAGCTCTGGCAAAATCCGGGCGGCGCAGCGGCTGGACCTGCATGGACATACCGCCGCGCGGGCGCATCATGCGGTGATCCATTTCATCGAACGCGCCTATGCGGAGCAGGTGCGGTGCATCGAGATCATCACCGGCAATGGCGAGATTCTGGCGCGCGAGTTGCCGCATTGGCTGAACGCCCCTGCTTTGCGGCACCATATTCTGGCGATCGCGCATCCGCATGCGGCCAATACCGGCTCGGTGCGGATTTTGCTGCGGCGGATGCGCGGGTTGTGACGCCGTTTGGGGAGAAATTGCGGGAATTGCGCGCGGCGCGCGGGGTGTTGCAGCAGGACATGGCGGCGGCGCTGGAAGTCTCGCCGGCGTATTTATCGGCGCTGGAGCATGGGCGGCGCGGGGCGCCATCGGCCGGGCTGATCCATCAGATTTGCGAGTTTTTCGGGCTGATCTGGGATGATGCGGACGAGTTGAAGGCGCTCGCCCGGCTCTCGCGGCCGCGGCTGAAGCTCAATGCCGCCGGGCTGACGTCGGAGCAGACCGCGCTTGGCAACCGCATCGCCAAGGAGTTGCGCAACCTCGACCCCGAGACCGTCGCTGCGATGCACCGGCTGCTGGATGCGGCCTTGCCGGTTACGCCGCCAGCACGCCGGCCGCGCGCAGGAAGCCGAGCAAAGGCAGCAGGTTCAGGCCGAGAACCGTGAAGAAATCGCCCTCGACGGCGGTGAAGAGTTGCGCGCCCAGGCCTTCCAGCCGGTAGGCGCCGACCGAGCCGCAGACCGCCTCCCCTTCGGCTTTTAGGTATTGCGTGATGAAGGCATCCGAGAGCGGGCGCATGGTCAGGCGCGCTTCCGCGACGTTCGACCAGAGGCAGGCATCGCTTTGGTGCACGCAGACCGCCGTGACCAGAGTGTGGGTGCGCCCGCTTAAATGACGGAGGTGCTGGGCGGCGTCGGCGAGGTCCACGGGTTTGTCGAAATTTTGGCCCTCGCAGACCAGGAGCTGGTCCGCGCCGATGACCAGCGCATCCGGGTGGTGCCTGGCCACCGTGGCGGCCTTGGCCGAGGCCAAAGCAAGCGCCAGGGCGGTAGGCTCGCCGGTGAAACCGTGCTTCAGCGCGGCCTCGTCGACTTCCGGCGGCATCGTGAGGAAGGACAACCCGGCATCGCGCAAAAGGGTCTGGCGGGCGGTGGAGCCACTGGCGAGGATCAGGCGCAGGATACAATTCTCCGGGTGCGGTCGGTGCGCCGGTACGAAGGCGCTCAGCACGGGATAGCGCAGGCGGCGGGCGGTGTCAGCCATGCCGGGTTTCCGCCGTTTTTTGGGTGGCGGCGGGGAAGCGGTTTTGCCGGATTGACTTCTCGCGCGCGGCGCATTACCTCGCTGCTACACTGCATGGCGGCGTAGCTCAGTGGTAGAGCAGGGGAATCATAATCCCTTGGTCGGAGGTTCAAATCCTTCCGCCGCTACCAGTGCTTCCCTATCGAAAATTGAATTTGTCAACATTAAATCAATGGGTTAGCCCCTCCATATCGAGGGGGCCATATGGTTTAGTGAGCTCTGACGAGCTCTGACGGGCTCTGATGTCGCAGCTTTTTTGACCCCC
>CAVTSC010000010.1:0-22020 GCA_963737355.1 uncultured Pseudomonadota bacterium
GCCCCCTCTCGGCGCTTATGGTAGCGTGCATCGGGCTAATGCCGCATCAGCACCGGTATATCCGAATGTGCGAGAATATACTTCGTGACGCCGCCAAACAGCAGGTTGCGCCAGGCACTATGGACGAACGCACCCATCACAAGCAAATCCGCATGCAGTTCATGCGCCGTGGCCAAAAGCTGGGCGCCAAAAATATCTTTGCCTATGGGTAGCTCGTGCCCCATAGCGCCAATGTCATGTTCAATAAGTACGTCTGGAATTTTGGGTGGCGCATCGCCGGGCCGGCGACCCATCAAAACGTGGACTTGTTCAGCGTGCGAGATGCAGCGAAGTGCCGCGAGCAAGGCATGCACCGTAAATTTATCGTCACAGGTGGATGGCAATGGTTTTCCCGAATTCTGTATTTGCGAGCGGCGGCATCATCAAAACCGGTCGATCCGTAGCAAACAATGCAGCATGTAAAGTATCATGCTCTCCGTACTCGGCATGCGCATCTGGCCGGCCAACCACAATGTAATCAGATCGTTGGCCCCAGTTTTTTACGAGGGTTTCGGTAATGCCTTCTTCATCGATCACCGTGGTGGTTTGGCTCCGCCATGCCTTGAGGCCCATGCGTCAAAGATGCGTCGTAAAGTGCGGCTCGCTCAACCTCATGGTCGCGGATTTTTCTTTCCTGTTCTTTCGATAGAATTTCCTCTGTTACCATGATCGTGGAATTGGGAGTATTCTCGTCACAAGGGCTTCAAGTCGTGCGCCATCGAGCAGTCCGGAAAGACGCTCCGCCCCTGCCAGAATGGCGGGGGCGGTCTCAGTTCTTGTGAGGAGCGCGAGTACGACATTTGACATGGTCATATCCTCCATTCTTCCGTCTTTTCCGCCCTCCCCCCCTCTTCCTCCTCCACCATAGTGAGCGTGGCGCCGCGATTGCCGAGCGCCCCGCCGATGGCCACGGCGAGGTA
Source organism: uncultured Pseudomonadota bacterium (assembly GCA_963737355.1). GTDB lineage: Bacteria > Pseudomonadota > Alphaproteobacteria > Acetobacterales > Acetobacteraceae > Acidocella. The sequence goes on from CAVTSC010000010.1 coordinate 960, forward strand.
GGTGCGTATCGCTCTGGGATTAAACATGACGTCCCTCCTAGAACAAAATCGTCCCAAGGATGATAACGAGGATTACACCGATAATCCCCAGATATAGGTTGAGACTGCCCGATTGCACGCGCCGGGCGGCGTGGGCCAGCGCCAGCGTCATCCACTCCAGCGGCTTGAACAGATAGGGGCCGAAAATTGGCGCGACATCGTGCGAAAAACTTAGGCTGCGCAGGAAGTATTTGCGTTCTGAACGATCATCGGAGAAATCACGCTCGGTCTGCGTGCGCGGCCGGTAGACGAAGCCATAGAACGTACGCATCGCGTTGGAGAAGGTGAGCTGCGTGGTGGCCGAGCGTTGCGGGTCCTGCGGTTTGCCACCGTACCACACGGGTGCCCGGCGCACGGAGAAGCGCCGCGCTGCGAGGAGCAGCAGGGAAATCGGCAGCAGCGCCAGTAGGGGCATGACGATGATGAGTTTGCTCGGCGAGATGAAGGAAAAATTCGCGGAAAGCGGTACCAGCAGCCAGCCGTCGCGCATGGCCAGCGCGGCTCCAGCACCCGCGTTGAAGCCGGCCTGCGCCAATTGGCCGAGCCAGACCGGCATGCCGACAGCCAACCCCAGCACCATCGCCCCCAGCACGAAGACGGTGGCCTGGTGGCGGGGTGGGATGGCAGCATGCGGGTCCGTATTTGTCCCCTGCAAGCCAAGGCCGAACACCTTGATCGAGACCGCGAAGGCGATGGCGGCGGTCAAGGCCAGTCCGGCGCCGCCCAGCACAAGGACCAGGCGGCCGGCGAGGGAGATGACGTGGAACGCCTGAAAAAAGGTCTCGAAGAGATACCATTCGGAGACGAACCCGGCCTGCGGCGGCATCGCGGCCAGGCTCATCACCGCGATCAGCGCGCCGATGCCGAGCCAGGGCCTGTGAATGGCAAGCAGACCGCGCTGCACCAGCCGGTCATCGCCCGTGGCCAGTTTCACGCCATCGGCAGTGAGGAACAGGGCGCTCTTGGCCAGCGTATGCCCCGCCAAATGGAGGAGTGCCGCAATCCACGCCAGACCAGACAGAAAGCCTGAGCCATTCTGTGCGAAGATCAATGCGGCGCCGAGCAAGGCAATAGCCACGGAACCGTTCTCCGCTGAGGAAAACGCCAGTAGCCGCCGCCAATTCTCCTGCTGAAACGCATAGAGTGCGCTGAGTACGGCGCTGATGACGCCGACGACGACGAGGATAATGCCAAGGGTGAGCATGGTCGCCGGGCTTGTCTGAAACCAGGTGAGCAACCCACGGCCGAGGGCGAAAAAAGCGGCGTTGAGAATGATGCCGGACATGAGCGCGCCGGTGGCCCCGCTGGCGGCGCCGTAGGCATCGGGAAACCACTCGTAAAATGGGATGATGCCGATTTTGGCGCCGAAGCCGATAAGCAGCAAAAGCCCCACGAAAAGGCGGAGGGCCTCCGGAAGCGCCTGAACAGCGGCCAAAAACCCTGCAAATTCGGGCGCGCCACTCTGAGCCGTGAGGATTAGAACCGCGACGAAGAGGGCCACGGCGCCGGCCTCCAAGAGCGCCAGCATGAAGAGCACCGGGCGGCCGGATTCCACGGTTTGCCGGTCGGCCATGATCATCACCGCACCGCCGAGACTCATCACCTCATAGGCGACGAGAAACGACATGCCGTCTTGCAGTCCGGCGACGCCATAGGCGCCGAGTAGGCTCATCGCCGCGCCGAAACTCCAACCCCGTGGTGCGGCGCTGGTTGGTCCGGCGATGCACACCAGCACGGCGGCGGCAAAACCAAAACCAAGCAGCCAGGACGCATCAGGGCTCAGCTGGAAGTGTGTGCCCTCGATGGCGGGGCCAAAGGGTAAGACCCAGGCGGGGTGCGGTGCGGGCAGTTGCAGGCAGCATAACACCACCCCGGCAGCGGCGCCGATGACCAACAGTACACGCGCGAGGTTTGCGCTGCCTGGCGCCAGCGAAACCCCAAGTGCTGCTACGAACAGCAAGGGGACCAGTAGGGCCAGATCAGTCACGGATGCGTCCTCCCGCCACGGCCTGGCGCTTGCGGGCGAGCAGCACCAAAAATGCCTCGATGATCGCGGCCGGGTTGGGCGGGCAACCGGGCAGATAGAGATCGACCGGCAGAATGCCTTCCAACCCGTTGCCGCAGAATTCTCCGCCGCCGGCGGTGCCACCAGCCACCGCGCAGGTTCCGACGGCCATGACCCAGCGTGGCTCCGGCATGGCTGCGAAGGTCGCTAGCAAAGGTTCCCGCATCGCGTGGGTCACCGGGCCGGTTACCAGCAACACATCCGCGAAGCGCGGCGAGGCGGTGAAGAAGACGCCAAGCCGGTGCAGGTTATAAAACGGATTGTTGAGCGCCTGTAGCTCCAATTCACAGCCATTGCAGGAACCGGCATCAACATGACGCACATGCAGGCTGCGCGAAAACCCGGCTGGTGCTTTGTGAACGTCGGGCGTTTCACCGCGTTCAGCGTGCCAGTGCAGGTCTTCGCGACGGCGCACCCCGAATGCCCAGTCATGCGAATGGGTGAGTGCGCCGGTGGGACAGCTCTCAACGCAGAGCTGGCAGGTTATGCAATTGCCGTAGTCGAGGGCGATCGGATCCGCACCGCCTGGCGTGGCAGTGATCGCGGCAGTCGGGCAAATTTCCACGCAGGCGCTGCATGATGGGTCGCAGACGGCAGGGTCAAAGCGTGGCATGCCGAGCACGCCTGTTTGCCCGTTATCGCCATCACGCAGGCCCCATTTGGTGGAGGCGTTGCCACGGCGCAGGCCCGATAATGTCCAGAGCGGCATCTTTGCTTCCCCCTACCGGTCGCAGCCGGCGATTGAGAGGCCGAAGCTTGCCTCGTTGATCGCGTAATCCATCATGTTCGAATCATGAACGGTGTAAGGAAACACCCGCCAGTTCGAGAAAGATGGCGACTTTATTTTGACCCGCTCAAAGCGGCCGTCGCCGCCTAGATGCACGGCGTAAAAAAGTGAGCCGCGTGGGCTCTCGGCCCAGCCCAGCCCTTCGGTGTTCGGCGCCGGCGCGCAGGGCGCCGCGACGGGGCCGTCCTCGAGATTGCGCGAGATCACGGTGATCAGGTCGAAGCTGGTAAAAAGCTCGGCCACACGGACATGAAACCGTGCGTCGGCATCGCCTTCCGTGCGCACGGGCACGGGAATGGCTAGACCGAGATAGCCGGCATAGGGGTGGTCGCGCCGCAGGTCGCGGTTGACCCCCGATGCACGGGCGATCGGCCCGGTTGCGCCCTGGTCATAGGCCGTGCGTTCATCAAGCTGCCCTGTGGTGATAAGGCGATCCCGGAATGAATTGTCTGCGTTTAACAGACGAACATACCATTCGGCCTCAGTGCGCAGCGCGTTCAGGTCAACCTCCAGCCAGGCTTCAAGCGCGATGTCCCGTCGCAGGCCGCCGGGCGTTATAAGACCGCGCAGGAACCGGCTGCCGGTGAGTTTGCCGTTGATCTGCTTGGCGCGTTCGGCAAGCAGTTTGCCTTCCGCCTGCCCCACTTTCAGCGTTGTCGTGTCGGCCAGGTGCCCAAGATAGGCGAGATGATTATAGACGCGTTCAAGCTCGGCGAGCAGTGCACGAAGTTTCTGCGCGCGGGGGGGCACAATGCAGCCAGAGGCATGCTCGCAGGCAATGCTGAATGCCAAGGCGTGTGCCAGACTGCCGATGCCGGACACGCGCTCGGCGAACACGACACCGGTCCGCGGGGTCAAGCCTTCGAAACGCCGTTCCATGCCGCGATGCTTGAAGAACAGGCGGGGATGGTAGTGGATGATCGATTCTCCACCATAATAGAAAGTAAATTCGGCCGATTCCACGACATCCGCCCGCACCGGGCCGAAGGGGAGGATCTGAATATCTGGGCTTTCCAGGGCGGGGCTGTCCTCGGCATCTGGCTCCTGCCGGATCAGTGAGTAAGGCTGGGGATGATCTTCAAAATTCAGATCATATAGATCGGTAATCTCGCGCTCATACCAGCCAAGCAGCGGGAAATTCCGTGCCATGGTTGGCACCGGGCCGGAAGTTACACAGGCGATGATAACGAAGCGTGATGTCTCGGCATGGTTGATCAGGTAACGCAATTCATATTGGGAGGTATTATGTGGCCGCGCGTAGACCATTTCGACGCGTCCGCCGGCAGCGCGTTCGTGCTCCAATGCTTGGAGAACATCCGCTGCCGGACAGGTGATCATACTGGCGTTCCTCAAGGTCCGGCCCCAAGCTGGTTCGTGATCAATCGGAAATAGGACCAGAATGCGGCCGGCCACCACAGGCCGAAAACCAACAGAGGTGTGACGGCCATGACCATAGGCACCGTGCACCAGAGCGACAGGGCACCCATGACGGGCGCGGCATCACCTGCCGGCTCATCATACATGCGCCGGAACTGGTTGATGAAGCCAACGAAAATGACGATCAGCAAAACTGCCATTACATAGGCGGCCCAGGTCGAAACCGAATGAAACCCGGCGCGCAGAATGGTGAACTCGCTGAGGAACAGGCCGAAGGGGGGCGCCCCCGTTATGGCGACCGCGCCGGCCAGCCAGATCAATCCCTGCACGGGAAACTTCGTGGCCACGGAACGGATATGGCTGATATTCTTGGTGCCATAGGCGCGCATCGCATTGCCGGCGCCAAAAAACATCAGGGATTTGTTCAAGGAGTGATTGAGCATGTGGTACAGGCTGCCGGCAATTCCGAACGCACCGCCGAAACCGAAGCCCAGCGCGATGACGCCCATGTGCTCGATGCTGGAATAGGCCATCAGCCGTTTGACGCCGTTTTGCCGGACGATGAACAAGGTGGCCACAAGGAGCGAAAGCGCACCGAGGATGATAAGGGCGGCATGGCACGTCGAACCAATGCCCGCGGCGTCCGCGATGGCGAGGAAGCGTACAATCCCGATCATCGCGGTGTTGAGCAACGCGCCGGAGAGCATGACGGAGACTGGCGCCGGGCCCTCGCTATGCGCATCCGGCAGCCAGTTATGCATGGGTGCCAGGCCGACTTTTGTGCCGTAGCCGATCAGCATCAGCAGAAAAGCGAGCAGGAGAACCGGCTGGCTGAGCTGCGGCGCAACAGATTGCAGCGCCTGCCATGTCATTTGATAGGTGGGGCCGAGCACCATGCTGCCGGCCCAATAGAGGAAGATCGTGCCCAGCAGTGCCAGGCTGATGCCGGCCGAGACGATCATGATGTATTTCCAGGCGGCCTCGATGGCTTCTGCCTCGCGTTCGAAGCCGATCAAAAAGGTGCTGACCAAGGTCGTCAATTCGATCGCAATCCAGTACAAGCCAACATTATTCATCAATGGCGCCAGCAGCATGGTCACTGCGAAGGTTGCGAACAGCGCATAGAAATGCGGAAGACGATCTGTTTCGCCTAACATGCGCATGTATCCTACGGCGTAGATCGAGGCGAGCAGATAGACCATGCCGGTGCAGACCAGGATCCAGGCCGAGAGTGGTTCAATACCGATATATCCATCCAGAAAGTCGATATTGCCGTGGACCATAAAAGGCAGAGTGATAACGCAGACGAAAACGACCAATGCTGCAATAAGGTTGATTGCTTCGACGACCCGGGAAGACTTGCTCAGCAACGCGATCAAGGCTGCGGCCAACGGCGCCAGGATGAGCACGGTGAGTATGATTTGGATCATGTTATCCGACCAGTTTGCGCAATTGCTGCGTGTTCGTGCTGCCCACATGCCGCAGGAGGTAGCGAACCATGACACCAAAACAGGCGACCACCACCAGCAGGTCGAACAGGATGACCAGTTCGAGAAGCATGGGCATACCGGGGACCAGAATCTGGGAGCCTAAAAAAATGCCGTTCTCCAGGACGAGCAGGCCCAGGACCTGGCTGACGGCTTCATAGCGTAGGGTCAGCATCAAAAAGCCGATCAACTTCATCGAAAGCATGACCGTGAGCGCCAGGATGATAATGGTCTCGGAGAGATTCATCTGTGCGCCGATGCGCACGGCGATGAGCAGCGCGAAAACGACCGAAAAGGCACCGAGCACCAGGCTTGTGCTCGGTTGCAGCATGACATGTATCTCACGGTTTATTTTCGTGCTGCGGACGATCTGCCAGATCAGAAACGGCAGAACGATGCCACGAAAAAGTGCCGTCAGCACTGCGATGAGATAGAGTTCCGGGAAGCCACCATAATATCCGACTGCCGCCGACAAGACCGCGATGGTAAGGGACTCGCCTGAAAACGCGTAGAGATAGCTCGATATCCAGCGAGACCCAAGCATCACAAAAGAAAACAGCAGGCTGATGGTGGCGAGCAAGCTGAATAACGAGATGGCCAGCGGGGGAATGTGGGCGAATTGCATGTCAGGCAATCTGCGATGAGATGATGGAAAGGATGGCGAGCAGGAAGGAAGCGGCGAGTGGTTCCTGATAGCGATAGAACCGTAGCCGCGACTGCGCGGTTTCCACGAAGACAACCAGGCAACCGACTAAAGTAAATTTTATGAGCAGCGCGGCCGCGGCGCCGGCAGCACCCAGCGCCGTGCCGAGAATCGAGAGCCCCCAGGGCAGGAGTAGAACGTTACAAAATATGGTATATAAAATAAATTGCTTCATCATGCTGGCCCATTTCAGAAGGGCAAGCAGAGGGCCGGAATATTCGAGGATACGTGCTTCCTCGATCATGTAGACTTCAATATGGGTGCTGGAGTGAATTGGCATGCGATCGGTTTCGACCAACAGGAGTACAAAAAACGCGCCAACAATGAAAACATGCGCCGGACTGAAGTAAACCGCCCAACTGCTGACCAGAAGATGATTGACGACGAAGGGCAACATGGCCTTGGCCAGCAGCGTGATGCCAACAAAAACCAGGATAAGTGTCGGCTCAGCCAGGATACCAATCATGACCGACCGGCTTGATCCCATCCCGCCATAAGCGCTTCCCGAATCCATGCCTGCCAGCGTGATCATGAATGATCCCAGCGTCAGGATCAGGCCCCCGCCCAATATGTCGCCCATGTCGGAAAGCGGCAGCGGAAAATTTGTCAGAACGGGGATTAGGATCGGTACGGTCAAGACAGTGGTGAAGGCGATGATAGGGGTCACCCAGAACAGCCACGAGGCGGTCTGTGGCACGACAACCTGTTTATGAAACAGCTTCCACAGATCCCGGTAAGGCTGGAAAATGCCCGGTCCTTGAGAGCGCTGCACCCGCTCCTCAAACTGCAATATTATACCCTGCAGTAGGGGGGCGAGGGCCAGCACCGTCAGAACCTGCGCAATTTGCAGCAGTATTTCATGCATGACTTAAAGGCTCCGCCCCGAAGATTAGGGCAGTTGGGAGCCAAAGTGTATCGCTGGAAAACAAAAATCCCCTAAACACCGGCCGCAAAACCCCTTCCCGAAAAACAGGTTCAAATAGGAGTCATCGGCCCCAAGGGCAGTTACACGGCGAACCCCATCGCCAAGCGATCGTTATCGAAATGTAAATATCCAGTGATGTCAAGCAGCTTCTCGGCTCTTTGCGAGAGAACAACATCAGGATCCATGAGATGAACGATCAACTCCCGAGGTCAATTCGTCAATATCGATGAAATTTTTGTACACCTTATACCTTAGCAGCGCCGACATACCGATAATGTCGGCTGACCCAAATAAAGAACGGAATTGCGGCCAATTCAGTAACTATGCAGAAGGCGACCGCAGATCCGATCGAGTGATCATACTGGATCCCGATAGCGGCACTCCCGAAAAACCAGGCGATGCCGTAACCAGCCGTAAACAGCCCAAAAGCTGAGCCTCGTCGTCCTGATGGCACCATCGGCGTGACGGCCGCTGGGATGATGAACTCGTGGACCCCCATTCCAAGTCCCCATATCCCGGCACCGATCAGCGCAATCCAGAAATCGCCGAGAAACACCAATGGCGCGAATGCCACCGAGACAGCGGTGAGTGCGATGAGAACTTTGAAGCCATAGCGGTCGAATAACCTCCCAAAAACCAGCGAGCCGGAGCCGCTCACCGCCATCGCGACGGCATAGAAAACGGCAATCCATTGCCCTGACGCGATATGTGACTTGCTGAAATGATAGGCGATCAGTGGATAATCGGCGGAGCCAGCGCCGGCTAATGCGGCCCCGGCGAGATAGACCCAGAAGACAGCCGGCAGCCTGTCACCGCGAACCATGATGGGGCCGGCTTCCATATCCTGCGGCCGCGGGTAGAGCAGACGCGCCACGATCACCAGGCTGAGGTTGATCGCGGCCGGAACTAGCAATGCCGCAAAGGCGAGATGGTAGCTCCCTCGCCAGACGAGCATCCCGGCCACCAGCAGAGGCCCAAACAAGGCTCCAGATTGATCCATTGCTTCATGGAGGCCGAACACATAGCCATAACCACCTACGTGCTTGGCCGCGTGGGAAAGCATGACGTCGCGCGGTGGATTACGTACGGCTTTTCCGACACGCTCCAGGATGATCAAGGCTGCGGCCGCTGGCCAACTGCCGGTCAGGGCGAGTGCCGGAACCGATGCCATCTGCAGTACATAGCCAGAAATCATGATCGGCCAGAATCGTCCGGTTGCATCGGCAGCACGGCCAGAGACCAATCGAAGGCCATAGCCCAGCATTTCCCCGAACCCGGTTACAATCCCTACCACCGCCGCACTCGCCCCCAGCAGGGCTAGGTAAGGACCAAGAACGCTTCGCGCCCCCTCGTAGGTGAAATCCGCGAAAAAGCTCAACATACCGATCAGCAGAACAAAGCGGAAGGCAAGCCGGTTCTCGCGCTTAGCGGACAAATTTGCGGTTGCCGGCGGGTTATCTACCATCCGCATCTATGGTCGTTCGAACAAGAAGATTACACTGCCATCGTGGCAGCAAATTCTTTTACGGTAAGGAATGTGGAGAATTGCGGTCCGCTCCCCGTCTTCGATTGATCGATATCATCAGGCCGACTGTGTACCACGATTAGACAACGGCACTCTGCCATGGGGCGCGAAGAACATGCGCGAACTCGCCAGCTGCCCCAAGTTCCACCTCAATTTCCAGCAGCCGGTTGTATTTGGCGATCCGTTCGCTGCGGCAGCCCGAGCCTGTCTTGATCTGGCCACCGCCCATTGCAACGGTGAAATCCGCCATAAAGCTGTCCTCGGTCTCACCGGAACGATGTGAAATCACATAGCGCCATCCTGCTGCCCGGCAAAGGGTAATGGCCTGCATGGTCTCGCTGACGGTGCCGATCTGATTCAGTTTGATAAGTACGGCGTTGGCGGCCTTCTCCGCGATGCCGCGGCTGATGAAGCTGGGATTGGTGACAAAAATATCGTCCCCGACGATCTGCACGCGATCCCCCAGCAAGGCAGTCATCCGGGAGAAGCCTGCCCAGTCATTCTCGTCCAGGCAGTCTTCCAGCGAGACGATCGGATAGGTATCTAGCCAGCCAGAGAACAGGGTGATCATCTCCTCGCTCGTTTTGTGTCCCTGGCCGGATTTGGCCAGGTCATAGATCCCATCCTTAAAAAACGAACTGGCGGCCGGATCGAGCGCGATGGCGATATCTGTCCCGGGGCGGTAACCGGCAGCCTTGATGGCCTCGACGATCAATTCGCAGGCTTCTTCATTGCTCTTCAGATTGGGAGCGAAGCCGCCTTCGTCACCGACCGAGGTCGCATAGCCCTTCTTTTTGAGCAGTGCGGCCAGGGCGTGGAAAGTCTCGACGCCGTAGCGCAGCCCTTCAGCAAAACTGGGGGCGCCGACCGGCATTACCATGAATTCCTGAAAGTCGACGCTGTTGTCCGCATGCTTGCCGCCATTAAGAATATTCATCATTGGCATCGGCAACCGCGTGGCACCGGGCCTCCCGAGATAGGCGTATAGCGGCAAACCAGCTGCCTGGGACGCTGCCCGTGCCACCGCCATGGAGACCCCCAGAATGGCATTGGCGCCTAGCCTAGCCTTGTTAGGCGTGCCATCGAGCACGGTCATCAGCGTGTCGATCTCAGCCTGCCGAAAAGGATCGAGGCCGATCAATTTCGGCGCGATCACATGGTTGACGTTGGCTATCGCGTTACGCACCCCTTTGCCACCATAGCGCGCCTTATCGCCATCGCGAAGCTCGACAGCTTCGTTTGCGCCCGTAGAGGCGCCAGAGGGCACGGAAGATGACACTCTGGTGCCGTCATCGAGAGAAAGATGGACGCGGACCGTTGGGTTACCACGAGAATCAAGAATCTCGTGGGCAAATATAGACGAAATTCTTTTCATCTGTTTTTCCTTGGCTGGCTTCTTGGGCGCAAGCGTAATCTTTGATCATAGATTTTCTCTTCCACTGTACGGCGATCCTAAAATTTAGTTCCCGGCATGAACAATAGAATTATACGGACGTTCAATTCGCTGAATTAGTTTGTTATAAGACAACGGATGAAGCATTAAAAACTTATGTAAATATTCCGATCGTTCGGCACGTCAAAGCTTGACGCTATGCGGAATCCATCTCGGCGAAAATCCGCCTATATAAATCCTCTCCATAACTGGTACGGAGTGGCGGCGCCTCCCTAACCTTAAATGTCCGTACACCATCTGGCTGTCTTTCTGCTCGAAGGAACAGAACATCAGGTAGGTTCTTAGTCTCGAAGGCGTGCGCGAATTCGTATTGATGGGTCACGAAGAACACCTTCATACCCCGATCGATGAGGGCAGAAACGATTAGCCGGGCGATCTCCGATCCCTCGCGCTCATTGGTCGCCGAAAAAGATTCATTGAACAGTAACAGAGAATGCGGTTTGATATCATCGATGATATCGCTCATGCGGCTAAGTTCCTCGTCAAACTTCCCACTGTTCATGGCAGTGTCTTCCTCCCGTTTGAAATGGGTGAACAGGCGCGCGTAAACACTGGCAACGAATGCCTTCGCCGGCACGAACATGCCGCACTGCATCATCAGTTGCGCAAGTCCAATGCTTCGTAAAAATGTGGTCTTTCCACCCTGGTTCGCTCCAGTGACGATCAAGAGATCTTTGTTGTCGGCATTCACCTCATTGCCGACCACCATTCGTTCAGCTTTTAACGTCAAACAGACATCATAAAGTCCGTCCGCCGAGTGTTTGTGCGCGGTCGGTGCCGCAGGCTCTGGAAAACATACTGTCCCGCCTATTTCAATAATCTTGGCATGCAGGTTTAGGCAGCCGATATAGAAAGCCAGATCCGTGCGCAGCAACTTGAAGAAGCTTACAACATGGTCTGTAGACTGTGCCAGGGCATTGCCAACAAGGTTCATGCCCCTATCCTGAAGTTCCCACAGTGACCTTGCGCCGGCTTCGTCACGATCTGGGAGTCGGTAGGTATAGCTGGGCGGTTCCGGCTCAAACAACCGCGTTAGCCAGTTTCCTTTCAGCGAAGGCTCCTTGCGTAAAACGTAGTTTACACTTTTATTCCCCTCTCCCAATTGTGCGCTAACCAACATTCCCTTCCGGAACTGGAGCAATTTCAGATGCGTGCGGAGTGTTGAAAAATACGCATCATCGAGCTCCCTCTGCAGCATAGAAAATAGTGTTTTAAATCCTTCTGACTCAAATCTGTCGCTGTTCTGGTCAGCGATCGCCCGCAGCTTCCGCAGCATTCCGACGAGCATCTCCAACACCCGGACGGACCTGTGCAGGATCACGCTCGGAGACCCCATACTGAGACTGAAGAAGTCCTTTCGTTCACTTTCAAGGGTCCTTCCTGCAAGATCATAGATCTGTCTGATAGCGGCCTCGGCGCGGAGGCAATCCTTTAAAATATCTTGTCGGTATCGGATCGTGTTAGGATCCGTCAAACTTGTTAGAATGGCCTTCCTGACGATTGGCGCCAGCCATTTGTCGTCACGGCACATGCTGTCCAACAGCGTCGTCAACTCCAGATCCTGAACAAGGGCGTTCGCGTGCGGCGGTGGATCCTGTGTGACGTCGAAGTCGCGATCTCTGTACATGAGATAGGATTTCATCGATTACTGCTCCTGAATTCACGAAGACGACCACGCCATCAAAAGCACATTCGCGACGTAAGGCAGTCATAGGTCAACCGGTACTTCTCGGCGATCGAGATCGCATATGCTCGACCATCAGCGGGCCTGCGCATCACTTTGAATGTTCGAGAGGCTGGATTTTCAGGCAATACCGTACTGACCATGCTAACCGTATGGTCGCTCAACGAGGCCAGTTCATCAAGAAATGTTACACAAACGCACAGGGAATCAAGTTCCATGATCCGGTCGATTACTTTCCGAGCCAAAAATACCGCATCTTGCAAAGCCGTGGCACCGAAGATCTCGTTTATAATGACAATGCTTCGTGGGGTTGCGACCCTCAGGATCTCGTGAAAACGGATGAGATCGTCTTGTAACTTTCCATCCAGGCTGTTGATCGCCTCCTCGCGTTCGAAATGCGTGAATATCGCATCGAACAGAAAGACTTTCGCGGTTTTCCCGGGTACCTGGCAGCCAAGGCTTGCGAGATGATGCAACTGTCCAAAAGTACGTGCGAATGTTGTTTTGCCGCCTTGGTTCGGACCGGAGACGACAAAAATCCGCTCCTTCCCGCTCAGGCGGAAATCATTGCAAACGATCGATTTTTTCTCGCCGATTAGTTTGGTTGCGAGGGCAAGATCGAATCCGGCTTCGTCATTCACATCCTTCTCGTCGATCGAAACCAGAGGGTAACAAAATGCCAGACCCGCCCGTTTAAGTCGGGAGATATATTCGATATAGGACATATAGAATTGAATCTCGCGGTCGAATTTGACCAGTACAGGGTCTGCATAATTCGCGTGTTGGCCGCAAAATTCGTCGAGTCTGGAAAATAATTCCTGGTTGAGAAGTGCTACGAAATCAAGCACCATTCCTTCGATGGAGTTCATCCCAAGATAATCCTGGAATTTCACAAGATAGTTCTTGGCATCACCTTGCTGGAATTTTTTGAAAACATCGGTGACCTCCGCGCTGTAATCGGACTCCAACTCGTAGTTTCGCACCCTGAAGCCGTTATCTTTGACGAGGATGGAATACTGCACGTTGCCTAGATCTCTTGTCAGCTTGTTGACGGCCCCGAGCAATTGCCCGAAATGATCCGATCCGGCGTAATCCGCCACATAATCACGAAACGAGAGAAGCCCGCGCGACGACAGGTCTAGCTGTGCAAGATCGCTTTGTAGCCGGAGAACGATCGTGCAATAGCTCTCCACCGCGCGTAAGAACCATCGCTCCTTCTGGTATTTGTGGTACAATTTATCCGCCTGTACGATCGTCTGGCGCATCAGGCGCATAGTATCAGAAAACGGTTTGATACTGTCGCGGATGCGTTCAACCTCCATGTCCCGCATGACCTCATGGCGATAGGCAATCGCCTCGATTGTTTTTAACGGTTCATAGAAGAAGGGTTTTAGATCATACTCCTGCTTGCCGGCCGTGATCGCATCGACGATCTGGTCGAGGTTCAGGTCACGAAAATACGCTGGAACGTCTCGTGGAGCGTTCCGGACGCGGTTTACGCCGTCCTCGTAAAGGATACTGTCAAAGGCCACACGAGCAGGCCGCTGCTGTAAAAGTGGTTTAAGCCGCCCCGCTTCGCCGGAAACCACCTTAGTGTTCAATAAGCTAGGGTTATCCGCGTAATCCATCTCATGCTCCACTGTCAGGCACACGCGACTACTACTATTGTGTCGTGTACAGACTTACAGGAGTCATCAGCCCAGAGGGGCACTTGAGACGGGCGAACTCCATCGCCCATTGCCTGATTTTGGAGAATAACCAAAACAGGCCGGTTTGGCCAGTTTTACATGGGTAAGGGCTTTCGAAAATCAATAGTTCACAGTCCAGGGACGCCCCCAATTACCAGAGACGCTGGGTAGTTTTGGCATACACACTTGTTTGTGGACCGTGCTAAGCGGAGATGGTCTGACCATGCCGTGACTTTTTCGCCGCCTGCGGCTCTTGGCTTCCGATCCAGGAACAGCATGAATCGTAAATCGGGCTTATCTTGCGGCCTGGGCCGATGTGGTAAGAATGTATATGCGAGATAGTCAGACGACCTCGGCGGCGGCCGGCCTCGGTAAGCGACAGATCAAGACAGACGCGCCGGCACAGGGGCGGCGTTGGCCCCGTCTTGTGGGTATTGCCTTGGTCTTCCTGGTTATCATCATCAGTTTGATCGCGGCAGTCCTGCCCGGCCTGCTGCCGGCCAGTCCCAAACTCGACGAGGACACAAGGAAGGTCGCGGCCCTCGTCATCTTCGTGGCCAGCTATCTCGCGCTGGCGATCGGCAAGATACCGGGACTCAATATCGATCGCGCCGGCGTGGCGCTGGTGGGCGCCGGGCTGATGGTCGCCTCGGGCGTGCTGTCGCTCGAAGATGCCTACAAGGCGATCGACCTCAACACGATCACCTTGTTGCTCGGCATGATGATCGTCGTGGCCAGCCTACGCCTATCAGGCTTCTTCGCGGTGGCGACGACCTGGGTCGTCGAGCACGCAAAAACCCCGATGATTTTGCTGTGCGCGGTCACCGTTACCTCCGGCATTTTTTCCGCGTTCCTGGTCAACGACGCCATCTGCCTGGTGTTGGCGCCGCTGGTGCTCGAGCTGACCCTGCGCATGGGCCGCAAGCCGGCGCCCTACCTACTGGCGGTCGCCATGGCGTCCAATGTCGGTTCGACCGCCACGATCACCGGCAACCCGCAGAACATCATGATCGGCAGCTTCTCCCGGATTCCATATGCGACGTTCGCCTTCACGCTCGGGCCGGTGGCGCTGGTCGGGCTGGTCATTACGGTCGGCTTGGTTGCCATCCTTCACCGCGGCGAATTCGCGGGAGGCGGCCAGATGACGGAGGCGGGCGTGAACATCCGGATCAACCGCGTGCTGGTCGCGCGCGCGCTGGTGGCGACGGCCTTAGTGGTCGCGTTATTCTTCCTGGGGCAGCCGCCGGCCAAGGCCGCGATCATCATCGGCGGCCTGCTGTTGCTGACCCGGCGCGTCAAGAGCGAGCGGGTCTATGCCGAAATCGACTGGTCGCTGCTGCTGATGTTCGCCGGCCTGTTCATCATCGTGGCCGGCGCCCAGCACGCGCTCTTGACCCCCGATTTGGTTGCACAGGTCGGCCGCTTGCACCTGGATCAGGTCCCGATCTTGAGTGGGGTGACGGCGGTGCTCTCGAATCTGGTCAGCAACGTGCCGGCGGTGCTGATGATAAAGCCGTTCGTGCAACCCCTCCACGATCACGCGACCGCCTGGCTGACGATCGCCATGGCCTCCACGCTCGCCGGCAATTTCACCCTCCTGGGGTCGATCGCCAATCTGATCGTGGTGCAGAAGGCTGCGACACGCGGGGTCGTGATCAGCTTCTGGGATTATTTCCGGGTCGGCGCGCCACTGACCGTGATAACGCTGGTGATCGGAACCCTTTGGATGTTGATGTGACGCCACTGGATGTTGACGTAACGCCGCCCAAAACCGCAGCCTTTCAGCCGCGCTCGCTCGACGCCGTCAATTTTCTCCTTGCCGATGTCCGGGGCGCGCTCGGCCCGTATCTGAACGTGTTTCTGGTCACGCAGCAGCACTGGAGCCAGTCCGAGGTCGGCTTGGTGACCACCATCGCCGGCCTGCTCGGCCTTTCGGTCCAGACGCCCATCGGTGCGGCGATCGACGAGACCCACGCCAAGCGGGGCGCGATTGTCCTGGCGCTTGCGGTGTTGGCATTCGGGGCCATCGTCATCTTCGCAGTGCCGACGTTCTGGCCGGTAGCGATTGCGAACAGCCTGATGGCCGTGGTCGGCGACGTGTTCGTCCCTGCGGTCGCGGCGTTGACCCTGGGCCTCTACGCGCGAAAGCAGCTGGCCCGGCGCATGGGGCGGAACTCGGCCTTCGACCATGCGGGCAATGTCGCCATCGCGATGGCCGCCGGCGCGGTCGGCTATGTCTTTTCGCAGCGCGCCGTGTTCCTTCTCGTCCCTGTCTTCACCGTGCTCGCGGGTCTGGCGGTGCTCTCAATCCCCGCGGCCGCCATCAACTATGACCGTGCGCGGGACCTGCGCGAGGACCAAGACACGGCCGGGACTGCCGCCAGCGCGGCCGGCTACAGCATCCTGTTCAAGTCCCGCCCACTGGTAGTCTTCGGTTTGTGCGTCATGCTGTTCCATCTCGCCAACGCCGCGCTGCTGCCACTGGTGGGACAGAAGCTGGCCGCCGCCCATCCCAAGGAAGCCACGGCCATGATGTCGGCGTGCATCATCGCGGCGCAGTTGGTGATGCTGCCGATTGCGCTGCTGGTCGGCCGCACCGCCGACACGTGGGGACGCAAGCCTTTGTTTCTCGCCGGGTTCGCCATCCTGCCCATCCGTGCGGTGCTTTATACCTTTTCCAACGACAGCTTTTGGCTAATCGGCGTTCAGGTGCTTGACGGCGTCGGCGCCGGCATCTTCGGCGCTCTCACGCCCCTGGTGATCGCTGACATCATGCGCGGCACCGGGCGCTACAACTTGGCCCAAGGCGCTATCGCCACGGTTCAGGGGATTGGCGCCTCGCTGAGCGGGCTGGCGGCCGGCGTGATCGTCGATCACTTCGGATACAGCGCCGCCTTTCTCGCCGCCGGCGGCGCCGCATTCGTGGCCTTGGTCGTTTTTGCCCTGCAGATGCCGGAAACTGCGGAAGGGGACTCAGGTCGCATAGCCCAATTCTTCCAAGTGTGAAGCAGCGCTCAGCGATATGGCATTCTCATAAGTCTTGAATTCTGGAAAACCCTTCCCGCGGGAACGGCAGCTTTCGGGTCATGAGCCCGGGCCCGGGAACGACGACATGGGCGCTAACCGGATGGGCCGTTTACAGCCGGACCGGGCCGAGGGCTGACTATCCGCTGCACGACAAACCGGCGGCGGGAAGCGGACATTTGTTCAAACCAATCGTTGAATTCCCTGCGGCCCCGCGCGGGGCGCTGTCAAAGAATCTCAAACACGCTGTAGACGGGTCCGCCGGATGTCCGGTGGCCGGTCCCGATCGCGGTGATACTGTTAAGCCAGGCGTACGCCGGTGATGCCGTCTCGAACGTTGGCGCGATGCGAAAATAATAGGATTCTGGGTCGACGGCTTCGCCCTTTTCAAGCCGCGCGATCACATCCGCGGGCCCATGCCGGACGCCGCCATAGGTCATGCCGATCAACGCGCCGTCATGGGTTTTCAACACGAGCCGCACATCGAGCGTGGTACTGCCGTCGCTGCGCACCGACTGCCAGTCGCTACCGCCTTCCAGCACCTCGCCAGACAGCCGCGCACCTGAGAAGCTGCCGCCGGGGACAACGCCAATGCGGCGAAAGACACCGGGCGTATCCCCCACGATCTGTAGGGGGCGCACACTGAGCCGCAGGACGAAGAGCGGCATTACACGAATGTCCCGCAGCGCTGCGGGCAGGTCATCAGGAAAGTCGCCGGTCATCATATTCCCTTTCGCTTTTTGGGTCATGCCATTGCTCGCCTGGTAAGGGCGGGCAATGAAATGACCTTCGCTTCAGCAATCCGCGCTGGTCAGGCGTTTGTGCCGCCGTCAACGGTCAGGTTCGCGCCGGTGATGTAGGATGCCTCCGGACTGGCGATGAACGCGACCAGTGCGGCGACCTCCTCCACCGTGCCGTAGCGGCCGAGCGCGGTGGAGGCCACTTGCGGTGTCGCCCAGTCGCCGGAGGCGGGGTTCAGCTCAGTGTCGATCGGCCCAGGCTGGACATTATTGACAGTAATGCCGCGGGCACCGACCTCTCTGGACAGCCCCTGGGTGAACATCCTGATGGCCGCTTTCGTGGCCGCGTAAGGTACCAGGCCGGGTGTCAGCATCCGCTCGCCAACGCAACTGCCGATCATGATGATGCGGCCGCCGCCTGTCAGGTGCTTCAGCGCGGCCTGGGTTGTAACGAAGGCGCCACGGATGTTGAGATCGATCACATGGTCGAGCTCCTCAAGCGTGGCTTCCTCGAACGGCTTCGGAATGGCCGTGCCGGCATTGTTCACGAAGATATCAAGCCGGCCGAACGCGGCCACGGTCTTTTCGACCGCTGCCTGGCTGGCGGCGGCATTGGTGGCGTCTGCCTGAATGGCGATCGCCTTGCCGCCGGCGCGTTCGATGTCCGCGACGACAGCGGCGGCGGCAGCGGCGCCGCTTGTATAGGTGATGGCGACATGCGCGCCGTCCGCGGCGAGGCCCTTGGCGATGGCGGCACCTATACCGCGTGAACCGCCGGTTACGAGGGCTGTTTTTTCTGAGAGCTTGGTCATGGGTTGGACCTTTGGCTTGATGTGGCTGACCGTGGCGGGCCGCCAGTGGTTCACGAGCGCGACATGCGCCCGCGGTCGGCTTGGAAAATATCAGGCCGCCATGCTCGGGCGATTGGCAATTTGCTTATACCAAAGCTGTGCGGCGGCGTGGTGTTCGGGGATCGGCAAATTCAACGCTTGCGTGGCGAAATCGATCGTCACGAGCGCGGTAATGTCGGCCACGCTGAAGCGGTCGCCGGCAACAAACGGCACCTCGGACAGCCTGGCTTCGAGATCACCGTAAAAATCCGCGACGCGCTGACGTCCGCGTGCAACCAGCGCCGGGATCTGCTCGTAGCCATGCGGTCCGGCGATGGCGCGCCCCCTAAGTCCGGCGGCGTTGTTGCGGACGGTTTCCATCACGGCGGCGAAGCCTTCTAGCTCCATGCGGCGTTCCCACATCGTCACCAGGGCCTTGTCCTTGGGCGAGGTGCCGAGCAGCGGCGTATTAGGATTCGTCTCTTCCAGATAGCGCAGGATCGCCGGGACTTCGCCGATGGCGGTGCCGTCTTCCAGGACAAGAGTCGGCACGACACCGCGTGGATTGATGCGGATATAGGCTTGCGAATGTTGCTCCCCAGCACCGAGATCGACCGGCACGCGGGCGACGCAGATCCCCTTTTCCGCGAGGAAGATGCGGACGCGACGGGCGTTTGGTGAACCGTTGGATTCGTAGAGTTTCACGTGTTGCTCAGCCATTTTGCGATACCTTATGATGCTGGAGGGCAGGCCGGGCGCAAAAGGGCCGGCCTTTGGTTCAGCCGGCAGACTTGCCGCCATCGACCGAGAGGATATGGCCGGTGATGAAACCGGCCCCGGGCGAGCCGATGAACACAATTGCCCGCGCGACCTCTTCCGGCTGACCAATCCGCTTCTGGGCGTTGAGCGTGGCAAGATACGCCTTGCCCTCTTCACTGCCGGCGAAGCGGTCCAGCATCCCGGTCTGAATCGGCCCCGGTGCCACCGCATTGACGCGGATGCCCTGCGCACCGGCCTCAAGCGCCACCGACTTGGTCAGCCCTTCCACCGCATGCTTGCTGGCGGCGTAGATGGAGGCATTCGCGCCGCCGCTATGGCCAAAGGTGGAGGAGATGTTGACGATGCTGCCAGCCCCCTGCGCCTGCATCACGCGCAACTCGTGCTTGATGCTGAGGATGGTGCCGAGCACGTTGGTATCGAAGGTCGCGGCATAGGTTTCGGCCGTCTGGTCCGCGGCCGGGCCAGGCTGGCCCTCGGTGCCGGCGGCGTTGACCGCGATGTCCAGCTGGCCGAAGCGGGCCACGGTTTTGTCCACCAGCGCGCGGACGTCTTCCTCATGCCGGACATCGGCGCGGAAGAACTCAGCCTCGGCCCCGGCGGCACGTAGTTCGGAAACGAGCACTGCGCCGGCATCATCATGGCGGCCGGAGACGACGAGTTTGGCGCCGGTTGCGGCGAAAGCGAAGGCGGTGGCGCGGGCAATGCCGGTAAGCGCGCCCGTGATCAGAACAACAGGGGTATCCATGGCAAAATCCTTCTCTGAGCGGCGGGGTTGATCATGCCTGAACCGTTTGGAAGTGCGCGCCCTGTTGGAACGTGTCTTTCGCAGGTTCGGCCAAATTTCGTTGCCGGTGAAAGCTAATTAGACACCATTCGTGCACGGGAAAAATACTTTGTTTCTCTGTGGCCATGCCTTATAGGTATGGGATCATGGATCTCCGCCACCTGCGTTATTTTATCGCCGTTGCCGAAGAAGGCAGCCTGACGGTCGCAGCCGAGAAGCGCCTGCACACCGCCCAGCCCTCCCTCAGCCGGCAGATGCGCGACCTGGAAGCCGAACTCGGCTGCAATCTGATGACCCGCAGCGTCAAAGGCATTGAACTGACCGCCGCTGGCCGCGTTCTCCTCGACCACGCGCGTGTGCTGCTGAGCCAGGCCGATGCCGCGATTGAGGCGACCAGGCGCGCGGCAACGCCCGCGAAAGCTACATTTGTGCTCGGATTTTTGACCGGCTACGAGTTTCAATGGCTGGCGGCTGTGATGAACATCATGCGCGAAGCGCTGCCGAAAACGGAAGTCGTCATCCATAGCCTGTCTTCACCCGAACTGGCTGACGGGTTGACGCGCGGCAAGATCGACCTGGCGTTCCTGCGGCACGAGGCAAATGCGCGGGGCATCGTCTTTACAAGGCTGATCGACGAACCGCTTATCGTGCTGATGCCGGCTGCTCACCGCCTGACCAGCCGTCAGGCGATCACGCCGCAAGACATCGCCGGCGAGAAACTGGTCGGCGTGCCCCACGACAAATCCCCGGCCCTGAGGGCGGTCACCGACGCCTATGGCGCGACACTCGGCATCGATCTCACGCCCGGCCATCTGGTCGATAATCTTTCGATGGCGATGTCGTTAATCGCATCCACTGGCGGGATCGCCTTGATGCCGCTTTATGCGCGCAATCTCCTGCCGCCCAGCGTCGTCAGCCGTCCGCTCGCTGGCGTGGCGCCAGTCATCGACTTGTCGCTCGGCTATAACGCAAGCAACAAATCTCCGCTGCTGAAAACAATCGTTTCAAGGATCGGTGAATTGAAATTCGCCGATCCTTGACCGTGCCCAAAAGGCGCTCGCCATTGGGCCAGAAGCGGATGGCCCAGACCTGCTGGCCTTGCAATGCCCGCGTGCGGGCAATTAACGATTCCGCTGCTTCTCCCATTTTTTTACCAGCCTGTCGCGCTTC